>CANNHN010000001.1 GCA_947504725.1 Bacteroidota bacterium
AAAGAGAACGAATAAAACAAAATTGTATTAGGAGCAGAAAAATGGAATACGAAAAATTAAAATTGAAAAACAAAAAAAATAACTTAGCTTTGAATTAACAATAAACACTCCTTAATGAAAAGTTCAAATTACTTTGAAGACATACATTAGCATTACATCGCAACTAAGTGCTCAAACCTATAACATGGGCAATATATCAGTTGGTGGAGCAGCTTGCGGGGGAACTTTCTATGATAGTGGCGGGAATGGAGGAACTTATTCAAATGGAGAAAATTTAACTGCTACTTTTTGCGCTCCTGCAGGTCAATACATGACTTTTACTTTTACGACATTCACTGTAGAAAACAATTTTGAAGATTTATATATTTATAATGGTCCTACAACTGGCTCGCCACTAATAGGAGCATATACAGGTACAGGAAGTCCTGGTGTCATTACTTCTACTTTAGGTGGTTGTATAACATTCAACTTTACTTCTGATTTATCAGTAACATTAGCTGGATGGGCAGCATCCATAAGTTGCAGTTCAACACCACCACCACCACCACCACCGCCACCACCTGTTCCTGGAACTTGTGGTACTGCTCAACCTTTTTGTACATCAACTGGAGTTACATTCCCTGCATCAACTGGAACTACTTCTCCTGCGGGACCAAATTACCGGAAGGAAAAGTGTGCACCACTATCTTAAATCTGTATAACCAACAAGCGATCGTTGTGGAGCCTGCAGGTGCACTCACCATCGCCTCTCTAGATCTGTTAAGTGAAAAATTAAAAGGTAAAAATGTTGTGTGTATTGTAAGTGGTAGCAATAATGATATCATGCGTACGGAAGAGATCAGGGAACGCTCTCTGTTATATGAAGGAATCAAACATTTTTTTGTGATCCGTTTTCCACAGCGGGCAGGCGCTTTAAAAGAGTTTGTGTCCAATGTGCTTGGTCCGCAAGATGATATTGTTCATTTTGAATATATAAAAAAAAATAACCGTGAAAACGGCCCTGCATTGGTCGGGCTGGAGATCAAGAATCCGAAAGATTTAGATCTCCTTAAAAAAAATCTTTTTGAATCAGGATTTCAATTTGAATATTTGAATGAGAATAATAATTTATTGCAGTTTTTGATATAGAAAAGCAATAAAAAAATGAAATTAAACATTCGTTGGATCCCAGAATAGATAACCAGAATGTAAAACAAGAATAGATAACCAGAAACGAAACTGTAATACGAGTAAAATAGATTGCGTTCAACCAAAAAAAAGCATCCTGTCTAAAGAATGGTTTATCTCAATTTTTAAAAACGCAAGAATCAATTTTTATTTTAGCTTATTTATGTATAACAACAACCTGGAAAGAGTACTTATTTTGAAAGTTCATTTTTTCTCAGGAGCAACTGCACATACCTCAAACTGTCTTTAAAATAATCTATCTGCATAAGATAGGATTTTTCTGTATCATTTTTCGGGTCTTCAATTTCTCGTACTTTACTTTTCAGCTCTGTGATATCGAGCAGATCGATTGAAGCTTTAATTTTATGTGCATAATCTTTCACTAAATTCAATTTTTTTGAAGCAATTGCTTCATCGATATTCTGGATCGTTTCATTGATCAATTCGCAAAACAATTCGAGAAGCTTTAAAACAAAAGCCTCATCATGTGATGCCTGTGCTCTCAGTCTATTCAAATCATAAATCGGAACAATGTACTTATTTGTAATTGCCATTGGCTCTAATTTGGATGATTTTTTTATAATAAGTCTCAACATTTTCTGAGCAAGTTCATTCCTATCAAAAGGTTTTGAAATATAGTCGTCCATTCCCGCAGCGATACATTTCTCCTTATCACCTAAAATTGCATTAGCGGTAAGTGCAATTACAGGAATATTGCTTCTCAATTTGCTTCTAATGATTTTAGTAGCTGATAAACCATCTATCAATGGCATTTGAAGATCCATTAGAATGATATCATAATCATTATCTAAAAGAAGTTCAATGGCTTCATACCCATTATTTGCAATAGTGACTATTATTCCAAATTTTTCCAATATAACTCTTGCAAGTAATTGATTTGTTTTATTGTCCTCGGCTAAGAGTACTGACTTATCTTTCAAAACAGATGTATCAATTATTTTTTCGGAACTTGCAATAGCCGAATTAAGGAAACCTTTTTTCAATTCAACCTCAAAACTAAAAGCACTTCCTTTTCCTTTTTCAGTTATTACTGTCATATCACTTTTGAACAACTTTAGTAATTGTCTCGAAATAGAAAGTCCTAATCCGGTACCTCCATATTTTCGATTTATCGAGGAATGTTCTTGCATAAAACTTTCAAAGATTAATTCTTTGTTTTCCTGTTCAATACCGATACCCGTATCCGATACAGAAATCCGAAGCACTTGACTTTCTGGTGATTCGCGGATCAAAACACAATTTAATTCAACCCCACCTTCGTGGGTAAATTTAATTGAGTTGCTGATGAGATTAGAAATAATTTGTGCAAGCCTTCCCGGATCAGAAACAAAAAATTCACTTATATCCGAATCGATCTGATTTTTAAATAACAAATTTTTCTCTCGTGCTTTCACTTCAAATTGAATCATAATATTTCTGATAAAAGAAAAGAAGTTGAAATTACTTTCTTCCAATTCCAATTTTCCAAGATCAATTTTAGAAAAATCGAGAATATCATTAATGATGACTAATAAATTTTCTGAAGATATTTTAATTGCCTCAATATAAGCAGTTTGCTTAGCAGACATGGGCATTTCCTCTAGAAGCCTTGCCATACCAATAACGGCGTTCATAGGAGTTCTGATTTCATGGCTCATATTTGCAAGAAATATTTCTTTTGAATAAGCCAACTCCTCCGCTTTTTTCCTTGCTAACATCAATCCGATCATTTGTTCTTTTCGTTCAGTAATATCCAAATGGATACCAATAGATCCGTTGATATTATTATTAGCGTCAAAAATGGGCGAGCCACTGATTAACATCCATATATTCTCTCCTGATTTATTTTTTAGATTCAGTTCATACGCACTGGAAATACCCTTTTTTCTGAGATCGATTATATTTTCCAAGGTTTCTTCTTTGCTTTCGGGAATAAATATAGCAGCAGCTGACTTTCCGATCAACTCTTCGCTGGTATAACCTGTCATATCGGAAAAACTTGGATTTGAATCGACCACAATCCCGTCATTATCAACAACAAGAAGTCCTAGATTCATGTTTTGAATAATCAGGCGGTATTTCTCTTCGTTTTGAATCAATATACGTTGAGCATTTATTCTCTCACTCACGTCTGTATATTTCCACAAATGACCCGAATAGATAGAATCCACAAAAAGGGGGATATAATCGCATTCGAGAAAACGTCCATCACTTAGGGAAACTTGATGGGCGAGCTTCGTTATTTTTTCATCAACAAAACTGTTAAATATTTCAATCTGTTTTCTTCCATTTAAAAAAAAGTCTTCTGCGTTTTCTAAATATTTGAAGCAATCAAAACCGATCATTTCATTTGGATCCATTTCATAGTTAAAAAGAGTACAAAACCGTTGATTAGCCATTATTGTTTTGCGGTTAGTATTCTCCAATACCAATCCGATATCCAGATTATTAACAATCGATTCGAATCGAGTATTAACTAAGTGTAATTGCTCCTGTGATTTTATCCGTTCGGTGATATCTCTTGCAATTGCTGTAAAACCGATAATACTATTTTCGGCATCAAATATTGGCTGAACATTTTGTCCGACCCAAATCTCGTTTCCACTTTTTGAAATAAATGGAAATTCGGAATATGACGTTTTTAATTGCGATTGATACTGATCGATGTATGTTTGTTGTATACGATTTCGGTGATCCTCACGGATAACTGTCATGAAATGCATTCCAATTAATTCGTTATTCAAGTAGCCTGTTTTATTTTCAGCAGCAGGATTTACGAAAGTAAAATTCCCTTTCAGATCGGTCTTAAAAATAATATCATTCGCCGATTCAATAACAGTGCGATAAGTATGATATTCACTATTATTTAAAAGTGATTCAAGTTCATCCTTTTTTTGCTGTAATTCTTTTAAAAGTAGCACATTCTTCTTTTTCTCTTCCTCCAATAAAAAAGTCAAACGATCAATTTCTGTCATTGTTATAATTTTATCTTTTGCTAAATAATTCCTTTCCCCCATAAACATTTAATTGGCAGTAAAGCGGCTGCGAGCAAATAGGATTTAAGTCTTGCCAAATCGAAAATAAATGTAGCTTTTTATTTATTGATTACAAAAATAAAGATCGAGAAGTACGAAAATAAAAGCTTACATGAAAAAGGTGTTCAAAAAGATTCTGCACCATTACTTTAAATTGAACCACAGCCTAGCGAGATGATCGAGCTGAGCACCTACCCTGTATGTCTTCAAATTACTTTGAAGACATACACGTAAATTAGAATAACAACATTATTGTAGCATTAATCTGATTTATAATTCGCCAAACATGTAATACTTAATCGATACTAATTTTTAAATTTATATCGCTCATTGGAAGTTTTCCTTTGTAGGCATCACCAGTTGCAATGTTTACATACCTTATCTTTTTAACATTTATTTGAAATTTCAGAGTTTCCGTATTCGTTTGAATGCCATAGATCTGAGCTAATGAGCTTAAAGGAACTGATTCATTAATATTTATTTTATTGGTCCCTTTACTAGTTTGATTAACCGTAGCAATAGGTACATCATTGATAAGGAATTCAAGTTCTACCGTGATATTATAATTCGCCCAATCAGGATGCTTGCAAAGCGTTCCTTTAAATTTTACATCCAAAACGTTATCCTCAGCACAGGTTTCAGTAAATGTCCAATATTTTATAAAACCTTCTTCGATTTGTGTGTCATCAAGTTTTGTTTTTACAATTAATGCCATTGGTTCAACCAATAGTTCCGCTTCATTTTCAAGGATTGTTGGCTTAAAAGAAAAATCATTATAATATTTTTCATTCAGATCAAGGCATTTTTTGTGGTAAAGGACTAACGTGTCTTTATATGATGAATACTTAATAAGTAAATTTTCAAATTTATCTTTATCTATTTGAGATGCTTTTTTATATACGCATTCAGATTTAAAGTCATTTAAAATATCGATATCCGAAATCGTATTTAGATATTGGTCTTTGATCTTTGCAAGATTTTCTTCTCGGTTTGATGTCCATAAAACTTTGTCTTTGGGAACACCTAGCAAAGACATAGGAGAATAATAATACCCTAAAGATTTACTGTTTTCTCTAGTAAATGTTTTTAGGTATTCGCCTATTGTAGCTTTAATACTTTCGATTGGATTTTCGGAACTATTCAATATTGTTGATAAGGCAGGCAGCCCATCTTTTGAACCATTTGAATAAATTTCCATGTGCAACTCGCCATCTTTACTTGCTCTGCTCATTGCTTTGTTCATATTTCCTTCTCCTCCTAACATTGCACCATTTGCATTTATGCCGCCTTCCATACTTTCATCTGATTCAGAATAAGATTTTTTGAATGAACAAAAAACATAAAAACTTATCCCTGTTTTTATTTTTTGTACAAAGTGTGTTCCGTAACGTTCTATAAAATCATCATAATTCTTTTCATCTAGAAGTTTTTGTGCTTCGGGTTTTAATTTGAAATCAGTTAATCCTTTGTTTCCGAAATCGCTTTTAGCAATGAAAACTAATGTTTGGTACTCGCTCGAAGAAATATATTTATCGTCAATCTGAAAGTTTGCACTTAGTTTTTTAAATAAAATTCGTGCATTAAGCGAAGCATCCATTCCAAATTCTTTATTGAATGATTCGTAATTTTCTATTAGTTTATACGTTACCGAAATTTCAGATCCGTTGTCTTCGTATGCTCCAATATTGCTTGAAAATAAAGGCAATTTTGGTTCTTGGGGATTGGATATGTTAAACCCTTTTGCAAGTTCCAACGGGAATTCCTTGCTGTACGGAAAGTAATTTTGAGCATTTAATTTCAAACAGATTGAAATTAGCACGAGAAATATAATTTTTTTCATACGAAATAGAATCGGAATATAATTAGTGATTAATTTTTTTATCATTAGAAAAGCTGATTTGAGTATTTATTCATTAAATATAGTCTTTCGGCATTAAATTAAATGCACTTTTTATATAGAAAATTTAAATACGGCCCCTAACTGTTCCTGAGAGAAACAAAAAAGTCCTTCATATTTCTATGAAGGACTCTTGCATTTTGAGCGGTCTGGACGGGACTCGAACCCGCGACCTCCTGCGTGACAGGCAGGCATTCTAACCAGCTGAACTACCAAACCTCAAAATAGTACAATTCTGAACGATATTCCTCAGAATTGGACTGCAAAAATAGCTGAATTTTTCATTCAACCAAAGAAATTCTGTAAAAAAGGGTAAAATTCCTTATTAGGCTTGATAATTACCGCGTTAGGATGATGTAAAATCTGCAAAAGGAAATAATTGTTGGCTTTTTTCGTTAACTGTTGTGCTAATTTAGCACGTCATTGCGAGTCCCGCATTTTCGCGGGATGTGGCAATCTCTTCCTCGATGATGGCTATTTTCTTCATCGCGAGAGATTGCCACATCCTCCCGATGGGAGGACTCGCAATGACGTTCTAATGGAGATTCTAGTTGCTAAGGAGAGACAAAAACACATGTCGAAGACATGCAAAATCATAAAAAAATCACACCACACAGAAAAGAATCATACCTTATCATGAAAATCATAAAAAATCTGCGCCTGCCCCGAGTAATTCGGGGTTCCAATCACACCCAGTATATGAAACACTACTCTCTAATCGTACTTCTAGCTTTATTAGTAACATCCTGTAAAAAAGATCCTCCTATTTTAGAATTAAAACCTTCTGAATTTCAGAAAAACTATGGTGGCCTTAACGATGAATTTGGAAAAGCTGGATTGGAATATACCAATGGCGACCTATATGCTGTGGCTTCTACCAATAGTTTTGGCTCCGGACAAAAAGATGTTTATGTCATTAAAACGGATGCTCAAGGCAATACCATTTGGACAAAAACATTTGGTGGAACTGGAAATGATGAACCCAACGAAATTATTCAAACTTCGGATGGAAATCTCCTTATTATTGGAACTACTGAGAGTTACGGAGCAGGTGGGAAAGATATCTACCTCCTGAAAATAGATACGACTGGTGCCATGCTATGGCATAAAGAATTTGGTGGAACAAGTGATGAAATTGGTGAAGATGTTATGATTACGAGTGATGGAAATTATTTGATAAATGGTATAACGTCCAGCTTTGGCAATGGTTTGAGAGATGTTTATTTAGTAAAAACAACATCTTCAGGAACGGTTATCTGGACAAAAACGTATGGTGGCGCTTTGGATGATGGTGGGATCAGCGTTTGTAACGGTAACAGCGGAAACATCATGCTGTTTTGTTTTACTGATAATTTCGGAGCAGTGAACCGTGATTGTTTTGTAATAAAAGTGAATAGCGTTGGAGATTCCATTGGCTCCTGGCTTTATGGAGGTGCTGATTATGAACAAGCGGTGAGCATAGAAAAAACAAATGATGGGAATTTTAATATTTGCGGACATACTGCTAGTTTCGGTCATCCCGAACACAATGTGTATGCTTTAAAAATTACAGATGCTGGAACCATTCTTTGGGAAAAAAACTATGGAGATTCTTTTCATGATGGCGCTGAGTCGGGTGAACAGAGTGATGACGGTGGTTATATCTTTGCTGGTCGCACTTCCAGTTTTGGTAATCACTATGAACAAGCATATTTAGTAAAAACAGATGAGGCAGGGAATATGGAATGGCAGAAAGATTTTGGTGGAAACGAAGATGATGCAGGATATAACATGTTTGAAACAGAAAACGCATATATAATAGTCGGAAATACATTGAGTGTTACAAATGGAAATAATGATGTATTTTTGGTGAAAATTTTAAAACAATGAACACAACACTTTTTATTATCGGAATCGTATTAGGCGGAATCTTAACGTTGTTAACCGTTATTTTTACAATCATTTCATTAGCAACAGGCAAAAATAAAAATGCAGCAATCTGGGGAGCAGGATTTTTGATTTCCATCACCATTTTGATTGTATGCGTTTTTCAAGTTGTAAGACGTATAAGTGAAAGAGTGAAAACTGGCGTAGAATGGCTTTCAGACCAAGATAATCAAGGATTAATGCATGATGCGGATACCGATGCATATAACGAGCAAGAGCGTGGATATTTTTTAGATACTTTAAAAAAATATACAAATCCTTCTTTCGAAGGAAAAGTTCCTGCTGATTTCTATGAAAATAAACCTGCAGAAAAAGTAGATGGTAAAATTATCGTTCCTTTTGTGTATCCTTTATCTATTCGTTACAGTCCGAATGATTTTTCGGGTGAAATACTAAATGAAGTGAGTGATAGTGTGTATTTGAAAAATATTTCTCAAATGGCGTTTGACGAAAATTTTGCAATTGTAAAATGTGATAATTCATTAGACAAAGAACTATTAAAAGAGGGAAGAGCAGCCATCGAATATATTTTATTTGATTTACGCACGCGTGAATATTTGCCTTTCGAAAGTGAACAACAATTGGTTGAAAAGGCTGGCAAGATTGGATATACTGGTCCTTCACAAATGACTTACCTAACCGATTTTTATAGAGGTTGGATAGATACGTTGAACTTTGATTTCTAAATTATTTTCTACAGCTTTTGATTCAGCTGAAAAAGAAATCAAAAAAGATTCGAAGCCAGATTATAAGGTAATGCTCATCTGTATTACTGTTGCCTTTTCACTTTCGATGATTAAATACTTGGGTGATCCTAAGTTTCTATTAACTTTTTTACAAAATGTTGGTTGGAATTCACTAGCCAACTCCTTCGAAAACTTAACAACCATAAATCCCAACGCGGAGTTGTATCGCTTGGTGTATTGGGCTTCAAACGTTATTTTCTTTTATGTTATTCCTCCGTTTCTCCTAATCAAATTCGTTTTCAAAGAAAGTTTTGCTGAATATGGGTTAAGTTTTAAAGGCGCATTCAAGGACAATAAAATTTACATCATCATGCTCTTGGTGATGATTCCGTTGGTTTTATTCTTTTCCAGCACCGAAAGTTTTCAGGCGCGTTATCCTTTTTATGATTTACAAAAAGGTGAGCCCATGTATCCAAATTTATTTATTTGGGAAGTAGTTTACTTCATCCAGTTTTTCGCCTTAGAATTTTTCTTCAGAGGATTTATGGTTCATGGAACAAAACAAAGATTTGGTTTCTATTCTGTATTCGTCATGACAATTCCCTATTGCATGATTCATTTCGGAAAGCCTTTTCCAGAAACCATTGCCGCAATTATAGCAGGAGTAGTGCTAGGAACATTGAGTTTGAAAAGCAGAAGCATCTGGTTGGGAGTTGCAATTCATTATACTGTTGCTATAACGATGGATTTGTGTTCCCTTTGGCAGAAAGGGTTACTTTAGTTCCGAAACTTTGGCTGTTTGTGATGGGAACGCAGATCTTTTATGATTTTTATGATGAGGTATGATTCTTTCCTGTGTGTGTTGATTTTTTTATGATTTTAATGGACATGTCTTCGACATGTATGCTTATGACAAATAATAATCAATCCAATTGCCAAAGGCAATAATCATAGCCCATCAAAATACTCAGAAAATAAAAAATCTTTTTTTATCATAAAAATCATAAAAAATCTGCGTTCCCATTGGATGAAGCTTGGAAGCACTACTCACACTCCGCAACCGCAATCAACAACTTCTCTAACTTCAACTTCATCTCCGTAGGAGTACACTCATAATTATTCGCTAATAAAGAAAAACAAAGCAATTCCCCTTTTTTATTCTTTACATAACCCGTATACCCTCGCGCGCGAGTAATGTATCCCGTTTTAGCATGCATATTGTTTTCGCAAAAAGTACCTTGGCATAAACTACTCATCGAACCCGATTTGCCGGCAATAGGCAATGAGTTATAGAAAGCAGTAAAGTTTTTGTCGGTAGACATCAAACGTAATATTTGTGTTTCTGTTTTGGTGGTGATTGCGTTGGCTCTTGCTAATCCGCAGCCATCGTTCATAAAAAATCCACTAACGTCAACACCTTTGGCTTTCCAGAAATTGGTGATGATCATGGTGCCTTCTGTTTCTCTTCCAAAGCCTGTTTTTTTGTAGCAGATGTATTTTAAGAGATGCTCAGCATATAAGTTTAAACTTTTGATGTTGGTCCAGTACACAATTTTTTCAAGAGTAGGAGAGAAGGTGGAAAAAAGCGTGGTGCGTTTTTTTACATCGTATTCAATTGTTTTCGCGTCAGCTACTTTTTTTTCTGTTAAGTCGCTGTCTCTTTCTGCGCGGACAGTAGTAGTAGGTTTCGAAATTTTTATTCCCGCTTTGCGCAACGCAATTTCAAATTGTCGAGCACAGAAATAAGCAGGGTCGGGAAGAGAACCATCTACTTCGTAATCTGTTTTGTTGGAAGGAATTGTTCCTTGTACTGTTCTATAGTTGGAATATTGAGAACCGTAGATAAAGGCATTGTCGTCACTACCACCCGAAGTCACATGATTGACTAAAACCATATTGTCGACTGCAGGTTCAACAGAAGTAATCATCGTCTCGGTTCCAGCCGCTCCCGATTTAAATTTAGCGGTGTATTTATTATCGTGGTATGAAAGTCCGCAAGCCCCCGCTCCGAAATAATTCCCCATGTCGCCCCAGATCCATTGTGTGGGCGTCATGTTATCTTCAAAGATACTTGCATCACCTACGATAGCACCTTCAATACTTTTGATGCCTTTCGCTTTCAGTTGAGCGGCCCATTTTTGAACGATGGTGGAGCTATCTTTTTTGTCTTTGAAGAATTCGGATTCCAAAGTAGGGTCGCCACCACCGAGGATGTAGACGTTTCCTTTTAAGATGCCGGTTATGGTATCGAGCGTTCCATCGTATTGAATTTTTGTTTCAAATTTAAAGTCGCTGCCTAAGATAGAAAGCGCAGCAGCGGTAGTTACAATTTTTAAGGTGCTTGCAGGCACAACGCTGATGTGCGAATTGTAATCAACGATAGCAGAATCTTTTTTTGTATTCATCACACAGATGCTCCAGGTAGCATGTTGCATGGCTTTGTCGTTATTCAAATTTTGAATAGCAGCAGCCATTGGCTTTTGTGCAAAGCTGAAGGTGGTGGAGATGAAACTAAGTAATAGGAATTGTGTTTTCATTGTGAATGCTAGTTGTATGACGTCATTGCGACTTGTCCCGATTTAATTCGGGAGTCACGCTTTTTTGCGTGATGTGGCAATCTCTACCATAATCGTAACGCTAATCATCATCATGAAAGATTGCCACACTTCGTTCGCAATGACGTTCTAATATTAATTCGATTTACCGATCAAACTTATTCCCACCATCAAAAAGCAAATCAATTTTCTTTGCTAATTTATGATCTTTATCGGTTACGGTATTTCCGGCATCATGCGTATTTAAAGTAATCGTTACTTTATTATACACATTGCTCCAGTTGGGATGATGGTTCATCTTCTCCGCTTCAATCGCCACTTTCGTCATAAATCCAAACGCATCCACAAAGTTTTTGAATTCAAAGGTGCGTGTAAGGGTGTTGTTTGTTTCGTTCCACATACTGTTAGTTTTTTAATATAATTTCTCTTGTTACGTCATTGCGAGTCCTCCCATCGGGAGGATGTGGCAATCTCATTCATAATCATAATTCTAGTAGTCATTGCGAGAGATTGCCACACCACGCAAAAAAGCGTGACTCGCAATGACGTTCTAAAAAAGCATACTGCTTAACTCCCAATCTGTATCACCGCAATCGTCAATCTACTCACACAAATCAATTTTCCTTTTTCATCTTTTATCTCAATGGCCCAGACATGTGTTTTTTTACCAATATGAATTGGTTTCGCTTCACCATAAACAAAGCCCGAAGTTCCAGGTCGCAAGTGATTCGCATTAATATCTAAACCCACACAAGCGTATTTGGTATTGTCGACAATTAAATTGGAGCCAACGCTTCCAAGTGTTTCGGCCAAGGCTACAGATGCGCCTCCATGTAAAATTTTCATAGGTTGAACAGTTCGGTTGTCAACCGGCATTCGTCCTTTGATCGACTCAGGCGTAAGTTCGGTTATTTCAATGCCAATCGCCTCGCACATATTGTCTTTTTGCATCCATTGAATCTCTTCGATGGTATAAGGTTTAAACCAAATGCTCATATAGTATATAATTTAGATAAAGTTAGGAAGAATTCTTTTATGGAATCGTTTAATCTTTAGCATCAATAGGATGTAATAATTAAAAACTATATTCGTTATACCCTAAAAAATCCAGCCATGAACAAAATCGCTTTTTTATTAGTCTTCACACTTGTATCTCTTGCATCTTGCAGAGATGGTTCTAGTTATGATATGGAATCTGCAAAACAAGGAGGTTTCGAGTCGCTAAGTATTTCAGGAGAATCAGATGAATCATTGCCACCACCGCCTGCATCTCCAGGAATTAATGAAACAATGAAGTCTTTTGATGGTGTAAGTACAGAGGAAACGAAAGATAAATCAGAAGCTGGTTCTGCAAACAATGCATCCGGAGGATTAACTTCAGCAACAACTGTTGCATCAGCGCCCATCAAAATGGCTGAGAAAATTAAAAAGACTGCAGATGTAAATATTTCTGTAGAAGATTATAAAGTTGCTCGTGTTGCTATCGATAAAATTGTAAAGACCGGAAATGGCTATATCAGCGGTGAGAACGAACAGAATTCAACATACAGCATTTCGAACTCCATGACCATTCGTGTTGCCAACAAAGATTTTGATGCAATGGTTTCTAATATTGCTGGAGTTGCTAGTCATGTGAATTCAAAAAACATTTATATGGAAGATGTAACAGCGGAGTTTGTAGACATCACCGCTCGTTTAAAAACAAAAAAAGAAGTAGAGAAACGTTATATAGATCTTTTACAGAAAGCTGTAAAAATAACCGATATCCTAGAAGTGGAAGAGCATTTGAGAGGTATACGTGAAGAAATTGAATCTAAAGAAGGACAGTTAAAATTATTAAACGATCAAGTTGCTTATAGCACCATCAATTTAAATTTCTCACAAAGTTTTGAATACACACCGCAAGATGAACCAGGTTTCTTTGGCAGAATGGGGCATGCATTTGGAAACGGTTGGAAAGGTTTCTTATCGTTTTTAATCGGATTGGTATACGTTTGGCCGTTGTGGTTGATCTTAGGATTGACAGCTTATTTCTTAGTGAAGTTTATTAAAAGGAAGATGAAGAAATAGACGGATCACTTTTGTTGACGTCATTGCGAGTCCCGCATTTTCGCGGGATGTGGCAATCTCTCACCATGTTAAATCGAATTATAATTGAACCGTCATTGCGAGTCCAGTTCGGCCCCGAGTACTCGGGGTCGAACTGGATGTGGCAATCTCTACCATAATCGTAACTCGAGTTCTCATCGTGAAAGATTGCCACACTTCGTTCGCAATGACGTTCTAAAGAAGATACACTAAAAATGGCAGTGAGATAATTTATATTTGCAGCATGATAAGAGGAGGAGCTGTATACATACTTACAAACATGAGTCATTCGACTCTCTATGTCGGAGTTACATCCGATCTAAAAAAAAGAATCTGGGAACATAAAAATTTCATTCATCCAGAATCATTTACCTCAAAATATAAACTTACTATTCTAGTTTACTACGAAGGATTTCATAGAATTGAAGAGGCAATCGGAAGAGAAAAACAAATCAAAGCAGGTACGAGAAAGAAAAAAGAAGAGTTGATAAATTCAATGAACCCAGAATGGAGGGATTTGAATCCTGATGTTTTGGAGTGGTGATAATGTTCTAATGATGGCTATGCTTCTCATCGTGAGAGATTGCCACATCCCGTCCCGATGCTCGGGTCGTGACTCCCGAATCAAATCGGGACAGGTCGCAATGACGTTCTAAATAAAATCTAAATCACCCCATCACCTCCTGATACTCTTCCTTCGCTTTATCAAACTCCGCAATCAACAATTCCCTTTCGGAGATAAGATTAGAAATGTAAACACTCTTCTTGTAGAATAACATTAGCAACATCCACTTGTTTTTGATTTTCGTAACAGCATAATAATACCAATAGGTAAACACACCAAATAGAGGAAGTGTAGTTGCATATGCGATGGTTACTAATTCGTTATCGAAAAATTTATTGACTAGGATTATCTGGATAGTATAAAAAATAATAAATGTAAACATGCCGCTTATCATTGCAATTGGTCCGCGGAATTCTTTTGCTTTAATCGCATTCTCTGCAATTAATGCAGGAATTTGAAAGGGTAGGTAGTTGTTTATTAATCCGTATAGATAAAATGGAAAACCAATAATAATGGTTAGCAATGCTAAAATATTACTTCCGAAAAATCCTTTATTTTTTAGATTTCTTGCAATATCAATGTCGGCTAATCCCAGAAATTGAAGTTTGCTAAAATAATCTTCAATTCGAACGCTGAGCGATTCCACCATTTCGGGTTTGTGAATAGAAAAGTATTTTACCGATTCATGAATGTTTTTAGTTATTGTAAAATCTGCTACTTGATCGTGTTTTGAAAATCCACTGTCTTTGGTAAGTTTATACTTATAGAGTGTCTCAACGTTTTTAACAAGCTCATCCGTTTTATCATCTTCAATAGCAATAACAAGACTTTCCAACTTCATTCTTATTTTCTCCGTGAGCATTTCAACTGCTCTGAAACCATCTTTTTCGTAATCGGTTTTATAGTCTGCAACCAAAATGGGTTCATCAATATTCATGAACACATCTTTATTAAAGCGGTGTGGGTTCACATAATTTAATCCAATGGTAACGACATGCGCACCTAATTTAAAATCGTTGTTGGCTTCGGCACCCATCACAATTCGGGCAGCACCTGTTTTGATAGGTCTTAATTTTCTTTCTGTAATACTGATTCCTTCTGGAAACATTAAAATAGCTCCGCCTTTTTCCAGATGCTCATAACATTTTTTGAACGTTTCTTGGTTTTTACTCATTTGCGAAGGATCATCTTGTTTTCTGTAAACAGGAATGATGCTCAATTTTGGTAAAAACCATTTTGCAAATGCTGACTTAAATAATTCTCCTTTTGCTAAAAAGAAAACCTTACGATCTAACATACTCGCAACAACAATTGGGTCGAGGAATGTGCTAGGGTGATTTGCCAGAACAAGCAAGGGGCCTTTTTCAGGGATCAGTTTTTTGTTTTGAATAGTAATGGAACGGAAGAAAATTCTTACCGTAGTGCGCATTAATATTTTTAGGATGGCGTAGAGCATATACGAAAATACGGAATATTGCCCAAAGGTTGCTCGCAGACTTCGTAGATTTTTTATTTTTTACTGAGTGCTAATAAGAAACGTCATTGCGAACGGAGTGAAGCAATCTTGCCCAATGATGACTAGTCTAATTATCATGAGAGATTGCCACTCCGCCTGTGCGGATCGCAATGACGTCCTTAAAAAACTATACCTATTTCGCCCCGAAACCTAATTAATCACTAATATAAAATTGCTTTTTATTCATATATGTTATAGGTTTGGTAGATACATCAAATCCCCTTCAAAATGAAAAACTATTATTCACTACTATTACTCAAATCGCATTTCTCAAAACTAATTTTGTCGTGTGTCTTTATACTTGTGTCTTGTGTCTCAAAAGCGCAACCAACATCATTCAGCTCTCGAGGAGTTGGCGGAGGAGGAGCATTGTTTTCTCTTTCAATAAATCCAGCCAACAACAACGAGTATTTTGTTTCCTGTGATATGGGCGAATTGTTTCATACAACAGATTATGGAACAACGTATACGCAAGTTCATTACACCGAATTAATTGGCGGACATAATTCCAAAGTGTGTTTTACTTCTACGGTTGGAACCATGTATAGCATCAGTTATGCAAACAATGAAGTAGTACCAATGAAAAGTACTGATGGTGGAGTTGTTTGGTCGCCACTACCAGGTAATCCTGATAACACAGAAGAAACATTTTCTATAAATGCGGATTTTAATAATCCGAATCGTGTGATTATTTCTTATTACGGTGAAATATTTTTCTCTAGCAATGGAGGAACAACCTTTACAAGCATTCATACAGCTTTAACTGGTTCAGGAAATACAGTCGGAGGAGTTTTCTTTGATGGAGCAAATATTTATATCGGAACAAATGATGGCGTTTTGGTTTCTACCAACTCAGGTGTTACGTGGTCAACGGCAACTATAACTGGTATTCCAGCGGGACAACAAATTTGGTCGTTTGCAGGTGCAAAATCATCTACTGGTACCACTCGTTTCTTTTGTATCACAGGAAATGCAGCAGATATTTATGTGGGTTTAGTAGGTTCTGATTATTATGCTTTTATGCAAGGGGTGTATTCTGTTGATTACGGAGTTGGAAATTGGATTCCGCGTATGACAGGAATAACAGCAGGTGTAGACTTTCCAATGTTTGTTGGAATGGCAACAAATGATATTACTACAGCTTATTTAGCGGGAAGTAATACGAGTTCGGAACCAATCGTTTTAAAAACTACAACTGGTGGAACTTCTTGGAGCGATGTATTCAACACAGCAAACAATTTAAATATCAATACAGGTTGGAGCGGACAAGGTGGCGACAGAGGTTGGAGTTATGGTGAATGTCCGTTTGGTTTAGCGGTTGCTCCCAACAACGCAAACAATGTAATCTTTGGTGATTTTGGTTTTGTACACAAAACAGCAAATGGTGGAACAAACTGGCAACAAGGATATTTGAATCCAGCGGGACAACATCCTGTAAATACATTAACGCCTCCTTTTGATAATTATCAAAGTAGTGGAATTGAAAACACTACATCATGGCAAGTACATTGGGCAGATGCAAATAATATGTGGGCTTGTTTTTCAGATATTCGAGGTATTAGAAGTACTGATGCAGGAAGTTCATGGTCGTTTAATTACACAGGAAATTCAGCTAATTCAACGTATAGAGTTGTAGAACACCCAACAACAGGAACATTGTTTGTTGGTGCGTCCAACATTCACGATATGTATCAAAGTACGCGATTAGGGGATGCGATTTTAGATGCTACAGATTTGAATGGAAAAATAATGTATTCTACAAATGATGGCTTGACTTGGCAAAATTTGCATGTATTCAACCATCCTGTTTTTTGGATTGCTTTGGATCCTAGTAATCCGAATATCGCTTATGCAAGTGTAATTCATTACAATGGCGGAGCAGGTTTAGGTGGAATTTATAAAACAACCAATTTGAATTTATTAGCAGGTTCAACATGGACACTGCTGCCAAATCCTCCACGAACAGAAAAACATCCTGCGAGTATCGTTGTGTTGAACGATGGAAATGTGGTTGCAACATATTCAGGAAGAAGAACAACTGTTTTTACTGCAAGCTCCGGAACGTTTGTTTATAATGGAACTTCATGGACTGATGTTTCTGATCCGGGAATGTATTACTGGACAAAAGATATTGTTGTTGACCCAAATGATGCAACACAAAACACTTGGTATGTATGTGTGTTCAGCGGTTGGGGCGGACCACCAAATGGTTTGGGTGGTGTTTATAAAACAACAAACAGAGGAACAAGTTGGACAAAATTAACTTGAACAACAATCGACAGAGTTACTTCATTAACATTCAATCCAAGCAATGCGAATCAGGTTTTTATTACAACCGAAGGACAAGGTTTGTGGATGTCAAGTAACATAAATGCTGCTACACCAACTTTTTCTATGGTTAATAGTTATCCTTTTCAACAACCAGAACGTGTGTTCTTTAATCCTTTTATTCCTTCTGAAATGTGGGTAACGAGTTTTGGAAACGGAATGAAAGTAGGTTCTGTATTGGCTACTGGTGTTGCTGAATTTAATAACGTAAACGAATTGCAAGTTTTCCCGAATCCAAGCAATGGCGTTTTGACGATTTTAAATGCAGCCGAGAAACAAGTATTTGTTCACAACACAATCGGACAACACGTTTATTCTAAAGTATTGCAAGATGGAGAAACACAAATGGATGTATCGCATTTAGAAGCTGGGATTTATTTTGTTGTTTGTGGTGAGAAGAAAGTGAAGGTTGTGCTTAGTAAATAAAAAGTCCTTAAAGAACGTCATTGCGAGTCCAGCTTTTAAGTGGGATGTGGCAATCTCTGATTAATGTTACCTCTAATTAACTTTAGAACGTCATTGCGAATACCGCATTTTCGCGGGATGTGGCAATCTCTACCATAATCGCAACTTGAATCCTCATCGTGAAAGATTGCCACATCCCGCCCCGATTCTCGGGACGGGACTCGCAATGACGGTTCTAAAGATGTTGTCGAGAAATTCCCTATTTTTGTTTCATGCTTTCTCAACGACAACTATTCTTAAATCATATAGCACAAACTAGTGAAACACCTTTGGCCTTAGAAATTGAAAAGGCTGAAGGTGTTTATTTATTTGATACATCCGGCAAACGCTACCTTGATTTAATTTCAGGAATTTCGGTTAGCAATGTTGGTCATTGTCACCCGAAAGTTGTTACTGCAATAAAAGATCAGGTAGACAAATACATGCACACGATGGTGTATGGAGAATATATTCAGAGTCCGCAAGTAAAACTCGCAACGCATTTAGCAGATAATCTTCCAAGCAATTTAAGTTCTGTTTATTTTGTGAATTCAGGAAGTGAAGCTATTGAAGGAGCAATGAAGTTGGCAAAACGTTTTACGGGGCGAACAGAAATCATCTCTTTCAAAAATGCATATCACGGAAGTACGCAAGGTAGTTTGAGCATAATGGGAAGTGAAGAATTCAAAAATGCTTTTCGTCCGTTGTTACCCGATACAAAACAAATAGAATTTAATAACACTGCAGATTTTTATCAGATAACAGAAAGAACAGCTTGTGTAGTTGTTGAAACAATTCAAGGTGAAGCCGGAGCGATTGTTCCACAAAATGATTTTCTAAAGAAATTAAGTGCGCATTGTAAATCGGTTGGCGCATTAGTAGTTGCCGATGAAATTCAATGCGGGTTTGGACGAACAGGAAAACTATTTGCATTCGAACATTATAATTTTGTCCCTGATATTATCTGTTTAGCAAAAGGAATGGGAGGAGGTATGCCGATTGGTGCATTTATTTCTTCGAAAGAAATAATGAATTCTTTAACCAACAACCCTATACTCGGTCACATCACCACTTTTGGTGGTCATCCTGTTTCTTGTGCAGCAGCTAATGCAACACTTACTGTTTTGTTAGAAGAAAAACTAATGGATGGAGTAGAAGAGAAGGAACAATTATTCAGAACATTATTAAAACATCCGAAAATAAAATCAATTCATGGAAAAGGATTATTGCTTTCTTTAGAATTTGAAAGTTACGAGGAGAATAAGTCAATTATTGATAAATGCATTGAAAAAGGAGTAATTACCGATTGGTTTTTGTTTAATTCATATTCCATGCGCATCGCTCCGCCACTTATTATTACAGAGGAGGAGATTAAATTTGCTTGTAAGGTAATACTAGAAGCACTTTAGACTGTATTAACGTTCTTTAACTTTGTAATCAAAAATTTTGGCATCAACCTTGCGTTATGCTATTTCAAATCTAAAAACTCAGAAAATGAAAAAGATAAGTTTATTGTTTGCATGTATTGGAATATTAACTTTCACAGCAAACGCACAAGAACCTGTTAAGGCAAAACAAACAAAAGAACCGGTAAATGTAACACCAATGGAGCGACCAATAAAAGTAGCACCATCAACAGCTGAAAAAGCTCCTAGAGCCAATACAGAAACAACTGTAGTAGCTAAATCAACAACACCAGCTACAATAGCTAATAAAAAGCCGAAAAAGCATATAATGAATCCAACAAAAGCAAAAGCAACTGCGACTCCAGTTGTAAAAGCCGGAGAAGCTAAATAAAATCTGTTTGTAATTAAAATTTTTCAAAAATCCCGTCAAAACTTGACGGGATTTTTTGATTTTAATAGTTGCCTATCGAAAGCATCACTAAAGTGCACGCTTCAATAGGTTCAATATTATTTTTGATGAGTAAGTTTTCAAATTCAGAATTTTCGGTTCCAGGATTAAAAATAACACGTTTTGGTTTTAAACCAACTATGTAATCCATCCATTCAGGTTGGTTTTGTGGACCAACATATAATGTAACGGTATCAACATCTTTCACTTCAGGTTTTCCTAAAAGAATTTGTATTCCATTGATTTCACCTTCACGGATTCCAACTGGAATTGTATCGTGATGGTGTTTCTGCAAAGCTATGGTAGCTTTGTACCCATATCGTTCTGGATTTGTACTTGCTCCTATAACAACTGTTTTCTTTGACATCGTCTATTATTTAATATTCTTCAACATAATCTAAATTCTTACCATGACTTTCTTCCAAAAAGAAAATGGAACCAAGCGCAATTGGTATAACAACCATTCCAACAATAATAGCGGATTGTAAAATCCCCATTTCACCCGACATGCTTGTCCACCACATTGTCATTAACACTGTAGCTCCTCTCACAAAATTTGGAACCGTTGTGGTTACTGTAGAACGTATATTGGTGCCAAATTGTTCTGACGCAACCGTAATAAATACAGCCCAATAGCCCATTGCTAATCCTAAAGCAAATGTGATGATGTAAAAAGTGGTAGTAGTTGTACTATCGGACACAAAATACCAAGCACAAAAAATGGCTAACATTGAAATAGCAATTGCCAATGCCTTTTTTCTAGATTTTAATTTCTGACTTAAATATCCAGTGATAATACTTCCAATAGCTGCACCCATATAATGATACATAATTGATTTACCCGTACTGATTGGCCCAGTTACATTTAAAGCAACAGCAAACTCTTTTGAAAAGAAGATTAATATTCCAACAACATACCAAACAGGAACACCTACTAAAATGCAGCAGAGGTATTTTACGAATCGTTTGCCATTTGTGAATAAACTCAAGAAATTTCCTCGTTTTGCAGCAGATTCTTTTACTTTATCAAACATTCCTGATTCATGAACATAAACTCTTAGTCCTAATAAAGCCAAGCCTAAACCTCCGCCAATCCAATACGCTTGTTTCCATCCCCATTCTGCAACTAAAAATGCCAATACAGCACCAGCAATTCCAATTGCCGATACAATGCTAGTTCCCCATGCACGTGTTTCTTTTGTCATTACTTCTGAAACCAAAGTGATTCCAATACCTAATTCTCCTGCCAATCCAAAACCAGCTATCACCCTTAGCCATGCATATTGTTCTAAGTTTTGTACAAATCCGTTGGCAATGTTTGCTAATGAATACAATAGGATAGTCATAAAAAGCGTAGAAAGTCGGCCTTTTTTATCTCCCAAAATCCCCCAAACAATACCTCCTATTAGCATTCCAATCATTTGCATGTTTAAAAGATAGACTCCTGCATCTTTAATTTGATCATCTGGAATACCAATTGCTTTTAAACTAGGAACACGAACGATTCCGAAAAGGGTAAGGTCGTAGATGTCTACAAAGTAGCCAAGTGCGGCTACAATCACAACAATATTAAAAGGATTTGAGTTTCCTGATTTTGTAGTCATACAAATAAGTTTAGATGCTAAAAATAAGAAAGATAATGGAAGTTGGGAAGGATAATTGGGATTGATTTGGATGAATTAACTGCTGTGATCCCTGCGAGGGGGTCTCAAACCTAAATGTTTGAAAGTTTTAGATACTGCCATTTTTTGTTCCCAGTCTTAATACTCATAAGCAAGGGGGAAAGGTAAAGACTAGAAACAAAAAATGTCCCGCTAAAAAGCGGAACATTTAGTTTTGGCGGAGAAATAGGGATTCGAACCCCAGGACCTGTTACAGTCAACAGTTTTCAAGACTGCCGCAATCGACCACTCTGCCATTTCTCCAACGGGCACAAAAGTAGTATTTTTTTCTTTCTATTTTAATAAAAAAACACAAAAAATACTTAAATTCATTAACTTTGCTTTATTCCCCGTCACGTGTTTCGTACACAAAAAACGTATGGTTATGAAAAAGTACCTGATTCTCTTGTGTTTACCTTTTGTTTTTATAGCAAATAATTTTTCGGCATCAAATGTCACGGCTTATTTGACTTATGGTGTTTTTTCAACTCCTGCAAAAGGCCCCTACCTAGAAACATATATTTCGGTAATAGGTAATTCAATGAAATTTGTAAAAAATGCGAGTGGTAAATACCAAGGCGCAGTTGATATATCTATTGTTTTTTGGCAAAAAGGGGAAATAAAAAATGCTCAAAAATATTCATTAAGTAGTCCCGAAACGACAGATACAACTAAAGGTTTTCCCAATTTCATAGATCAGCAACGTTATACCTTGGCAAATGGCGAATATGAAATGGAGCTTTCTATTTCAGATAAAAATAAACCAAAAGAAAAACCTTTTGTATCTACTGTGCCTGTAAAAGTTGAATTTCCTACTGCTATTATTGGCATTTCTTCCATACAATTATTGGAATCGTATTCAAAATCAGTAAGCCCTTCTATTATAACAAAAAGTGGATACGATTTAATGCCTTATGTTTCTAATTATTACCCTGAAAATACTAGCAAAATAAAATTTTATTCTGAAATGTATCAGTCGAAAAAGATATTAGGGGAAAATGAAAAACTAATTATCTCCTATTATATTGAAACGTTTGAAAAGCTTACACGCCTTACTGATTTTGCTGGTTTTAATAAACAAGTTGCAAGCGATGTAAATATTCTTTTATCGGAGTTGAATGTTGAAACATTGCCATCAGGAAACTACAATTTGGTTGTAGAAGTGAGAGACAAAGAAAATAAAATTCAAGCGCAACAGAAAGTCTTTTTTCAAAGAACAAATAAGTTAGCGGCTTTTAACTTCGATGATCTGAAAGCTATTGCTATAAATAACACTTTTGTGAGTGTTTATAAAAATATAGATTCACTTCGATATTATATTAAATGTTTGCGCCCAATTTCTAGCACAAATGAAGTTCAGTTTTCTGAAAATCAAGTGAAGGCAAATGATTTGGAATTAATGCAACAATATTTATATAATTTTTGGAAATCAAGATATCCATTGACTCCAGAAATGTCGTGGTTGGATTATTATAAAGAAGTTCAAAAAGTAAACAAAGAGTATGGAACATATGGCTTAAAGGGTTTTGATACGGATAGAGGTCGAGTTTATTTGCAATATGGTCCTCCAGATCAAAAAACAGTTTATGATAACGAACCTAGTGCTTTTCCGTATGAAATATGGGAATATTATACTTTGTATGATAAGTCGCAAATGCTTACAAATCCAGCTAACAAGCAATCCAGTAAGAATTTTGTTTTTTATAATCCCGACCTTGTTACTAATAGATTTACCTTAATTCATTCAGAAGCTCGCGGAGAAATTCTGAATACTCGTTGGAGATTGTTGCTTCATAAACGAGATACACAAACAAATAATTTGGATGATGAAAATGTTCCAGATCATTTTGGCGGTAACTCGGATGAAAATTTTAGTAATCCTCGATAATTAAATCCAAAATTAATTTATGAAGATTGCTGTTGTTATTTTAAATTGGAATGGTAGAAAGTTTCTTGAGAAATTTCTGCCTTCTGTTTTATCTTACAACTCTTCCTTAGCTGAAATAATAGTTGCGGATAATGCCTCAACAGATGATTCAATCTCGTTTTTAAAAACGACCTACCCTCATATTAATATTATTCAAAATGTTGATAATGGAGGATTTGCCAAAGGATACAACGATGCTTTAAAATTAGTAAATGCAGAATATTATGTTCTGCTCAATTCGGATGTTGAAGTTACTCCTGGATGGATTGATTCAGTTATTCAATTAATGGATACAGATAAAAACATTGCAGCTTGTCAGCCGAAGATCAAAGCCTTTGACAATAAAGCTTTCTTTGAATATGCTGGTGCTGCAGGTGGCTTTATCGATAAATATGGATATCCTTTTTGCAGAGGTCGTATTTTAGATACTTTGGAAGAAGATAAGAATCAGTATAATGATGTAAGAGAGGTATTCTGGGCAACGGGTGCTTGTTTGTTTGTAAGAGCAGAGTTATTTCATAAAGTGAATGGTTTTGATGAAGACTTTTTTGCACACATGGAAGAAATTGATTTGTGTTGGCGATTAAAAAATTTAGGATACAAAATTTTGTATTGCCCCGAATCTACTGTTTATCATGTTGGAGGAGGTACACTCAACAAAACAAGCCCCAAAAAAACATATCTAAATTTTAGAAACAACTTGATGCTTCTTTTTAAAAATCATCCTCCGCAATATTTCTTTTTAAAGCTGTTCTGGAGAATGATCTTGGATGGAGTTGCAGGGATGAAGTTTTTATTGTCGGGTCAATTCCCTCATTTTGCTGCTGTTTTAAAAGCACATGTTAATTTCTATATGAACATTGGTAAAACAATACGAAAAAGGAAAGCATTAAAGAAAAGTATAACTTCATATACCACCTCAGCTGTTTATCTGCATAGTATCATCGCTGATTATTATATCAGGGGCAAAAAAACGTTTAAGGAAATTGATTTGAAAAGCAGATTTTTGTAAAAAAATCAGTGTTTGTATTTCGTTAATCGATGGATTACATAAAACTCTCCACAGCTAATCTGTAGGAATCCATTCCAAACCCAGAAATAGAGCCTTTGCATTTTGGTGCAATTAATGAATTGTGTCTAAAGTCTTCACGGGCAAAAACATTAGAAATATGAACCTCAATAACTGGAGATTTAATAGCGGCTATCGCATCACGGAGAGCAACAGACGTGTGCGTGTAACCACCAGCATTCAACAGAATTCCATCATACGAAAAGCCTACCTCGTGTAATTTATTAATCAATTCGCCTTCCACATTGCTTTGGTAGTAACTCAATTCAATGGTTGCGAACTTCTTTTTTAAATCATTAAAGTAAGCTTTAAAAGTCTGACTCCCGTAAACATCTGTTTCACGAGTACCTAATAAATTTAGGTTAGGACCGTTTATAATGATGAGCTTCATTTAGTTGTTAGTTGGTGATTGTTAGTTATTTGTTCTGGGTGTAAAGATATATCAAAATTTGGATTATTAATTTAGCAATATGAATTGGAACGTTTACATAAAAGGCTTTAAATCCTTTTTATCATTAGAGAAGTCTCTTTCAGATAACTCTGTTGAAGCGTATTTGCATGATGTCAATAAGTTAGTTGAGTTTCTTGAATTCAAAAAGTATGACCTTTCTCCCAAAGATATTCAGTTACAACACTTGCAGGAATTTGTGATGTGGATAAACGAAATGGAGATGACGGCAACTTCCCAAGCTAGGTTTATTAGCGGAATTAAAGGGTTTTATAAATATTTATTATTAGAAAATGTATTGAGTGTTGATCCAACGGCACTGTTAGAGGCGCCACGTTTGGCTCGGAAACTTCCTGATACGTTGAGCTTGGCTGACATCAATAAATTAATTGATGCAATTGATTTAAGTAAAAAAGGCGGACAAAGAAACAAGGCGATGCTGGAAACTTTATATAGCTGCGGATTACGAGTAAGTGAGTTGGTGAATTTGAGAATCTCTAACTTGTTTTTTAATGAAGATTATATAAAAGTTACGGGGAAAGGAGATAAAGAAAGACTCGTTCCAATAGGTAATGTTGCAATTAAACAGATTGAAATTTATAGAGACGAAGTAAGATGTCATCAGGAAATTAAAAAAGATAACGAAGATTTCCTTTTTTTAAATAATAGAGGCAGTAAAATTTCGAGAATTTATGTGTTTACAACGATAAAGGAATTAGCACTAATTGCTCGTATTAAAAAGAAGATTAGTCCACATACGTTCCGACATTCTTTTGCATCTCATTTAATTGAGGGGGGCGCTGATTTGAGGGCTGTTCAGGAAATGTTAGGTCATGAGTCGATAACGACTACAGAAATATACACACATCTCGACAGAGAGTATTTGAGAGAAGCCATTATTCGGTTCCACCCAAGGTCATAAAGCTACTTTTCTCCTTTCGGACCTTTATCAGCTTTATCGTTTTTTAGTTTGTCGATTAATACGCGTTTAAACTGCTCTTCAGCTTGATATAGTTGAGAAACCTTTTTTATTGACAATACAGATTTAAACTTTGAATTGTATTCGGTTTGTAAGTCAAGTTCTTTTTGACGAAAAGCAAAATCATTATCAATCGCTTGCTCTATTTCTTTGTCTGTTCGCTCTTCCATATTTTTCTTCACCTCACGAACATCCTGCTTGCGTTTTTTTCGCAAATCATTTAGTTTTTCATTAAACTGATTGTAAACAGGCCAAAATTTTTGAGCTTCTTCTGGCGTAAGTTCTAGTTTGCTTGTTAAATAAGCAATTTTCATGGCTTCTATATTTTCTTTCTTCTCTTGTTGTGCTTTTTTTCCATTTGGAGGAGGCCCCATTGGTTGAGAATAGGTAATTCCTACGAATGAAAAGAAGGCAAAAGCGAGGATGGTTTTTAGAGCAGCTGTTTTCATATTTATTTGGTATTATAATTCATTACTTAAGTTATTTTCTTCAATGTTGTTATCAATTAAATAATTCTCGATACTGTTTTCGTCTTCCATATTTTTTTCTGTTTCAATTGACGCATCAGCAGTAAGATGTTCGAGTATGTCATTCTCATTAATGTAATAGAGGTTGTCTTCTAAAGAAAGTTCCTCCATCGATTCAATTTTTTGAACATTGTTTTTATTGACGTAGTAGATTCCAATAACTGAAATGAATAAAACAACAAGAATGGAAACCGCAAAACGTGGTCGTAACAACCAGAAAAGCCAATCTACAACATTAGATTTTTCTTTGCTTTCAACAACTCTTCCTTGAATAATGGTAGGTAGTTCTTCAAAATAATCTTTCGGTACATCAAATGGATTGTATTTGTCGATACTCAAAAGAGTAGGAGCTAGTGCCTTTATATCTTCTTCATCCTCAATGCGGTTTTGCAATTTAGATGTGAAGGCATCAAAATAGGAATCAGATGGGCTAAACGGGTTATTACTACTTAGCTTCGAAAGCTTAGGAGCCATTCCGTTTAAATCATTGTCTTCGTTTGATATGTTGTGGTCGTCATTCATTTTTTTCTTCGATACTTTTCTGCTTAAAAGGTTTAATCTTTAGTAAGATAATGTTCAATTTTTTTTACGGCATGGTGATACGATGCTTTTAGAGCTCCAACAGATGTTTCCAAGATTTTACTCATCTCTTCGTATTTCATTTCATCAAAATACTTCATATTAAAAACAATGCGCTGTTTGTCGGGAAGCGTGAGTATTGCTTTTTGAAGTTTTGTTTGAATCTCATCACCCTTGTAATAACTATCACTTTCAAGGTTGTTTGCTAAAAAAGCAGACACGTCATCCAACGGTATTCCAGCTCTTTTTTTCTTAGCATTTAAAAAGTTAAGTGATTCGTTGGTTGCAATGCGGTACATCCAGGTGAACAGTTGTGATTCTGCTTTAAAGTTTTCGAGGTTTCTCCAGACTTTGATAAACACATTTTGAAGCACATCATCCGTATCATCATGGTCGATGATGATTTTTCGGATGTGCCAATAAAGTCGTTTTTGATATTCGCGGACTAATAAGTTAAACGCATAGTTGCGTGTTTCTTCGTTTCGAAACTGTTCGATAATCTCTTGGTCGAGATTGGAGGCTTTTGATAATGTATGTTTTACTTCACCTCCCATTAGGCTTTATTTGCGTTTTAAGACCTTGTTTACCGCTTCAACTATGTTCACGGCATCTAAACCATATTTAGTCATTAATTGATCGGGTGTGCCGCTTTCTCCGAAACTATCATTCACTGCAACCATTTCAATTGGAGTTGGCAACTCTCTCGCTAGTAATTGAGCTATACTGTCACCTAATCCACCATTCATTTGGTGTTCTTCAGCAGTAACAACACAACGTGTTTTTTTAGCTGAGTTTATGACAGCTGAATTATCTAAAGGTTTAATCGTATGGATGTTTATTATTTCAGCGCTGATTCCTTGTGCTGCTAATTGTTCTCCTGCTTCAATCGCTTTCCAAACCAAATGACCTGTTGCGAAGATGGTAACATCAGTACCTTCATTCAACATTACTGCTTTTCCAATTTCGAATTTTTGATCAGCAGGAGTAAAGTTAGGAACGGTTGGTCGGCCGAATCTTAAATAAACTGGTCCTTCGTAAGCAGCAATAGCAATTGTAGCAGCTTTTGTTTGATTGAAGTCGCATGGATTGATAACAACCATTCCAGGAAGCATTTTCATTAACCCTAAATCTTCTAATATTTGATGCGTAGCTCCATCTTCTCCAAGCGTTAAGCCTGCATGTGATGCACATATTTTTACATTCTTACCAGAGTAAGCCACTGATTGGCGAATTTGGTCATACACTCTTCCTGTAGAGAAGTTCGCAAAGGTTCCTGTAAATGGAATTTTACCTCCAATAGTTAAACCTGCAGCAATACCAATCATGTTTGCTTCAGCAATGCCTATTTGAAAGAATCTTTCCGGGTGGTCTTTTGCAAATGCATCCATCTTTAATGAACCAGTTAAGTCGGCACACAAAGCAACCACATTTGGGTTTGATTTTCCAAGTTCTGATAATCCAGCTCCAAATCCTGAGCGAGTGTCTTTCTTTTCGGTAAAGGTGTATTTTTTCATTTAATTTATTGTGTAGATGATATTTATAATATTTTGATAATCAGTTTAATATAATCTTATAGCTGTTGACATTCCAGAATCGATTTTGAAACGCTTTTCAATCGTGTAAATCGACTCTTTTGCATTCTTTGGTCGGTATTCTACCCTGTATTTCCCCGGTTGTAAATTGATGGTTTCCTGAACCAATGAACTGTTTAAATTACAAACCCAAACCAGTTTGTTGTTTTCTTCTAAGTATAAACTCCCAGGACCTTCACTAGGCTTAGAGAGAGTAACTATTCCCGATTGAGGAATCTCTATGTAAGTGGTTTTGCTTTGACCAACATCCACCTTGTCTAATTTGATTCGGGGCAAGGTTAAAATCTCTAAATCATACTTTCCAATAAGGAATTTTTCTGTTGTGTTAAAGTGTTGAATATGAAGTGTTTGCATCTCCCCATTTTTACGAACAATGCAACTAATATTTTTGGTGAAATCAGGGTTTCCTGACATCTTTAAATTAAGATAACCTTGTGCAGCATCTACACCAATCGTGTTGTGTTTTCCTGGAACCAATTCAATGCCTTTCTTTTCAATAGGAGGAATCGTATGTACAACCATTTTGTAGGTTCCAATTGGGTCGATGATTAATGTATCGGGAACGCCTTTAGTATTAATAGTGTGTAAATAGTTGTAGCGAATGATGCCAGTTTGTTCATCGTAAAAGGTCATGTTTACATCCGTTTCTGTTGGACGGTTAATTTGATCATTTAAGTTTACCTGAACAGTAGTGTTGTTAAGCGCTTGAGAGATAACAATGTTTAGGATATTTTTAAAACTAGCTTCGCTGGATGCATCATAGAATTTACCGATACAACCGAAAGAGTTAATATAACTTTGGTCAAGTCCGATTCCTATTACAAACGGTTTTAAAACAATTCCTTTTTTCTGAAGCGCTAAGGAAACTGCACAAGGGTCGCCATCACATTCTTCAATACCATCTGTAATCAGGATAATAATGTTGCGAACGTTGGCATTTGAAGCTGAAGGGAAATCGCCTCCGCATTGTTCTAGTGTATAAGCGATAGGAGTTGTTCCTTTGGGAACCAACATTTTCAATTTGTTTTTGATAGCTTGGGCATTGTTCTTTCCAAATGGCACTTCTAATTTTGTATCTGTACAACTACGCTCTGGACGTAATGGAACCTGATGTCCATAACAACGGAAAGCCAATTCTAAATTAGGATTGTCCACCTTTTGCATACTGTCTAAAAAATCGGTCAACATTTTTTTAGCCATATCCATCTTCATCCCGTTCTGCCATTGACCGAACATGCTGAAAGAGGCATCGAATACGAATTCAATACGAGTTAAGGGTTTGGCTTGTTGAGCTGAAGTTGAGTAGCAAGTAGTAAGTATCAGGACACAAGACAAAAGTAGTTTTGCGAAGAGAGATTTTGCTGTAAGAAAATGCGTTTTGTTTTTCATAGTTTCAGGTCTTGATACTTGTGTCTTACTACTTGATACTAGTAGTCTCCAAGTGTTTCAGCATTCTGATTCAAAGCCTGTGCCAATTGTTCGTCATTAGGAGCAACACCATGCCATTTATGGCTACCCATCATAAAATCAACACCATTACCCATTTCTGTTTTCATTAAGATCATTACAGGCTTTCCTTTGCCAGTATGCTCTTTTGCTTTTTTTATTGTTGCTACAACCGAAGCGATATCATTTCCTTTTTCCAAATCCAATACATCCCAACCGAATGCTTCAAACTTCGCACGTAAACTTCCCATTGGTAATACTTGATCAGTAGAACCATCAATTTGTTGTCCGTTCATATCAACCGTACAAATCAAATTGTCTACTTTTTTACCAGAAGCATACATTGCTGCTTCCCAAATTTGTCCTTCTTGCAATTCACCATCTCCGTGAAGGGTATAAACAATCGAATTATCTTTATTTAATTTCTTAGCCAAAGCTGCACCAATCGCAACCGACATACCTTGTCCGAGTGACCCAGAAGCAATTCTCACACCTGGTAAATGTTCGTGTGTAGTTGGATGTCCCTGCAAACGCGTATTTAACTTTCTAAATGTTGACAATTCTTTTACTGGGAAATATCCTGAATGCGCTAAAACACTATAAAATACAGGGGAGATGTGTCCATTCGACAAGAAAAATAAATCTTCATTTATTCCGTCCATCGAAAATTTAGCAGAATTGTGTTTCATTATTTCGAAATAGAGCGAAACAAAGTATTCTACACAGCCCAAAGAACCACCTGGATGTCCCGAATTTACTGCATGAACTTGTCGTACAATATCTCTTCGAACTTGAGTTACAATTTTTTCTAATTCTGCTGTTGACGCCATAAAATATGTTGATTAATTTGTTTTTTTTACTTTAGCGTTCAAAAGTATCAATTTTTACAAGGCTTTGGGGGATTGTTGAAAAATCGCATTATTGTTGAAAACTCACGCAAATAAAGCTAAATAAGGGTTTTTATAATTTTTTGATATACTTATATTTGCAAACTAAAATAAAAGAATGTTGAGTGTTGATGGTTGAATGTTGATTTTAAAAATTTAACCAAATAACATTATCGTTCCATTAATAATAATTCATCAATCAAAAATCTAAAATCATCAATCGAATATGGCATTACAGTGTGGAATTGTGGGATTACCAAATGTTGGAAAATCAACTTTATTTAATTGTTTATCAAACGCAAAAGCACAAGCGGCAAACTTTCCGTTTTGTACAATAGAACCTAACGTAGGTGTAATTACAGTTCCGGATGAGCGTTTATCCGTTCTTGAAAAGATAGTGAATCCTGAAAGGGTTGTCCCTACCGTTGTGGAAATTGTTGACATTGCCGGTTTGGTAAAAGGAGCTAGTAAAGGCGAAGGGTTGGGGAATAAATTTCTTGCAAACATCAGAGAAACCAATGCGATTATTCACGTATTGCGTTGTTTCGATGATGATAACATCATCCACGTGGATGGTTCAGTAAACCCTGTTAGAGACAAAGAGATTATTGATACTGAATTGCAATTGAAAGATTTGGAGTCGGTGGAAACAAAGATGAAGAAAGTAGAGAAGATGGCAAAGACCGGCAATGATAAGGATGCAAAAAAAGCATATGAAGTTTTGTCTTCTATCAAGGAGTTGTTAGAGCAAGGGAAATCAGCTCGTTCAGCAAATTTGTCAGAACAAGATTTAGTTCATGTTGCTGATTGTTGTTTGTTAACCATCAAACCTGTGCTTTACGTTTGTAATGTGGATGAAAAATCTGTAAAAACAGGAAACAAATATGTGGATGCAGTGAGAGAAGCCGTGAAAGATGAAAATGCTGAGGTGTTAATCATCACAGCAGCCATGGAAGCGGAAATTGCAAGTTTAGAAACGTATGATGAGCGTCAGATGTTTTTGGGAGAGATGGGACTTACGGAGCCTGGGGTAAATTACCTGATAAAAGCTGCGTATAGAATTCTGAATTTACAAACCTACTTTACAGCAGGAGTAAAGGAAGTAAGAGCTTGGACCATCATAAAAGGAATGACCGCTCCGCAAGCTGCAGGAGTGATTCATACCGACTTTGAAAAAGGATTTATTAGAGCTGAGGTGATTAAGTACAATGATTTTATTACTTTAGGCTCCGAAGCGGCATGTAAAGATGCTGGAAAAATGGGTGTGGAAGGAAAAGAATATGTTGTGAATGATGGAGATTTAATGCACTTCCGCTTCAATGTCTGAAGATGGAAGATGTATGATGGACAAGGCAAGATGGAAAAAATCGCACCTGCCAATTTGTAAATTTGTAAAAATTCGTAATTAGTACATGGCTAAAGAATCAAAATATACCGAAGACAGTATAAAAACGTTGGAATGGAACGAGCATATTCGTTTGCGCCCAGGTATGTACATTGGTAAATTGGGAGATGGTTCATCGCCCGATGATGGAATTTATATTTTATTGAAAGAAACTCTTGATAACTGTATCGATGAGTTTGTGATGGGGAATGGGAAGACGATTGAAGTTACAATCAAAGATAAAACAGTAAGAGTTCGAGATTATGGTCGCGGTATTCCTTTAGGAAAACTCGTGGATGTCGTTTCTAAAATTAATACCGGAGCAAAATACGATTCGGAAGCATTTAAGAAATCGGTTGGATTGAATGGTGTTGGTACAAAGGCAGTAAATGCACTTTCCAGTTATTTTAACGTTCAGGCTTTCCGTGAAGGAAAAACAAAATCAGCAGATTTTTCAACAGGTGTAATAACGAAGGAAAGCAAAATTGTTGATTCAGATCAACGCATGGGAACATTGGTGAATTTTATTCCCGATGAAAAAATATTCGGGAAATATCATTTCATCAATGAGTATGTAGAAAAGATGTTGTGGAACTATGCTTACCTGAATACTGGTTTGACCATCGTTTACAACGGACAAAAATTCTTTTCGGAAAACGGATTGTTGGATTTGTTGACGCAGAACATTAACGGACCTATTCTTTATCCTACCATTCATTTGAGCGGATACGATATTGAAGTGGCCATGACACATAGCAATCAGCAATACGGAGAAGAATATTATTCGTTTGTGAATGGTCAGCATACCACACAAGGTGGAACGCACCAAGGTGCATTCAGAGAAACATTGGTGAAAACCATTCGTGATTTCTTTAAGAAAGATTTTGAAGCCGTGGATGTTCGCACATCCATCATTGCTGCAGTAAGCATAAAAGTTCAGGAGCCTGTTTTTGAATCTCAAACAAAAACAAAATTAGGTTCTACAGATGTTGGTCCGAAAGGCCCTTCTGTTAAGTCATTCATTGGTGATTTCTTAAAAACAGAATTAGATAATTTCCTTCATAAAAATCCAGAAACAGCACAAGCGATTTTACAAAAAATTCAATCGAGTGAGCGTGAGCGTAAGGATTTGCAGGGAATTCAGAAGTTGGCGCGTGATCGTGCTAAGAAATCAAACTTACACAACAAGAAATTACGTGATTGCAGAATTCATATGCAGTCAAACGATGAACGTAAATTGGATACGACCTTATTTATTTGTGAGGGAGATTCGGCAAGTGGTTCTATTACCAAAACGCGTGATGTAAATGTGCAAGCGGTATTTAGTCTGAAAGGAAAACCATTAAATGCTTATGGTTTAACAAAGAAGATTGTATACGAAAACGAAGAATTTAATCTTTTGCAAGCAGCATTAAACATTGAAGACGGAATTGAAAATTTGCGTTACAACAATATTGTTGTAGCAACAGATGCCGATGTGGATGGTATGCACATTCGTTTGTTGTTAATGACGTTCTTCTTACAGTTCTTCCCTGATTTAGTGAAAAACGGACACGTATACATTTTACAAACACCCTTGTTCCGTGTGAGAAATAAAAAGGAAACCATTTATTGCTACAGCGATCAAGAACGTAAAAATGCAATTGAGAAGTTAGGAGCAAAACCAGAGATTACACGATTTAAGGGTTTAGGAGAAATTTCTCCTGACGAATTTAAATTGTTCATTGGAAAAGATATGCGTAAAGACCCTGTGATTATTGGGAAAGACAGAAGCATAGTGGATATGTTGGGTTATTACATGGGTAAAAACACCCAAGAAAGACAAGATTTCATTATTGATAATTTAGTGGTGGAGAAGGATTTAGTTGAAGGAGTTTAAGATTAGATTATAGAGTTTTAATAGATATATGAGTAAAGAAGAAAATACAAACGAAGAATTAGCAGGTGGAGGTGATGACTTACACAATGTCATTCACGTTTCCGGGATGTACCAAAATTGGTTTTTGGATTATGCATCGTATGTAATTCTAGAGAGAGCTGTTCCTTATGTTGAAGATGGTTTGAAACCAGTTCAACGTAGAATTTTACATTCTATGAATGATTTAGATGATGGTCGCTACAACAAGGTGGCGAACATTATCGGACATACCATGAAATATCACCCACACGGAGATATGAGCATTGGTGATGCTTTGGTGGCGTTGGGACAAAAAGATTTATTGATTGACACACAAGGAAACTGGGGGAATATTTTAACAGGTGATAGAGCAGCAGCTCCACGTTACATTGAAGCACGTTTGTCAAAATTTGCTTCTGAGGTTGTTTTTAATCCTAAAACTACGGTTTGGTTAACAAGTTATGATGGAAGAAATAAAGAACCGGAAACCTTACCTGTAAAATTTCCATTATTATTAGCACAAGGAGTAGAAGGAATTGCTGTTGGATTGGCTTGTAAAATGTTGCCTCATAATTTTAATGAATTGTGTGACGCATCTGTTCAAGTATTGAAAGGTAAAAAAACGGATATCGTACCAGACTTTGCAACAGCGGGTATGGCTGATTTTAGCAATTACAATGATGGATTGCGTGGAGGAAAAGTAAGAGTTAGAGCAAAAATCGCTCAATTAGATAAAAAAACGTTAGTCATTACTGAAATTCCATTTGGAACTACAACAGGTTCATTGATTGATACCATTGTTGCAGCCAATGATAAAGGGAAAATAAAAATCCGTAAAGTAGAAGACAATACTTCCGAAAATGTGGAGATTGTTATTCATTTGGTTCCAGGAATTTCTCCAGATAAAACGATTGATGCACTTTATGCTTTTACCGATTGTGAATTATCAATTTCTCCAAATGCTTGTATTATTGAAAATGACAAGCCTCGTTTTGTTGGTGTAAATGAGATGTTGAAAATTTCAACTCATAAAACATTAGCATTATTAAAGAGAGAATTAGAAATTGAAAAAGGTGAGTTGCAGGAATCATACATGTTTGCTTCACTTGAAAAAATATTCATTAAAGATGAAATGTATATCGATTTCAAAAATTATTCGGATAAAGTAACATTGTTTGAATATTTAGGTGGACGATTTGCAAAATATAAAAAGCAGTTTATTCGTGCTATTACAGATGAAGATTATGAGAAGTTGACACAAATACCAATGATTCGTATTACGCGTTTCGATTCTAAGAAAGCAGATGAGAAGATGAAAGCATTGGATGCTCGCATTCAAGAAATTGATCATCACTTAGCCAATTTGGTAGAATACGCGATTGAATATTTCAAAAATTTAAAAAAGAAATATGGTGTTGGTCGCGAACGAAAAACAGAAATTAAATCGTTTGAAAATATTGTTGCAACAAGTGTTGTAGTAGCAAACGAAAAATTATATGTGAATCGCGAAGAAGGCTTTGCTGGATACGGATTAAAGAAAGATGAATTTGTTGGAGAATGTTCAGATATTGATGACATTATTGCATTCCTAAAAGATGGAACAATGAAAGTTACCAAGGTTGCTGACAAAGCTTTTGTGGGTAAAGATTTACTGCACATTGCGGTGTTCAAGAAAAACGATGAGCGTACGGTTTACAATGTTGTTTATCGTGATGGTAAAGCGGGAAGTGTTTTTATGAAACGTTTTCCAGTAACAGGAGTAACTCGTGATAAAGTGTACGATTTAACAAAAGGAACAAAAGAATCACAGATATTATATTTCAGTGCAAATCCAAATGGAGAAGCCGAAACAGTTGAAGTGCAGTTAAAACCAATGCCAGGTTTACGAAAAGTGCAATGGGATTTAAACTTTGCTGAGTTGGCTGTTAAAGGTCGCAACTCCATGGGGAATGTTGTTACTAAATATTCAGTTCGTAAAATTTTATTATCCAAAGCAGGTGTTTCTACTTTAGGAGCGCGTGATATTTGGTTTGATGATACAGTGCAACGTATCAATACGGATAAGCGCGGAACATTCTTAGGAAGCTTTGGACCAGAAGATAAAATTCTTTCAATCACTCAAAACGGTCATTATAAACTAAGCAGTTTTGATGTATCTAATCACTTTGATGCAGATATGATTTTGATTGAGAAGTTCAAGCCAAAGAATCCTATTTCAGCTATTTATTTGGATGGAGAAAGCAAAACATATTTCGTAAAACGATTTATGATTGAGCCGACAGATAAAAAAGTATTGTTTATTTCAGAAGCTGAAGGTTCAAGAATAGAGATTGTGACTACAGAACCATTGCCAGTAGTGGTAGTGAAGTATAGCAAAGTAAAAGACAAAGAAGTACCATCCGAAAAAATTGATTTGACACAATTTATTGAAGTGAAAGGAATGAAGGCGAAAGGAAATAAATTGTCGTACTCAAAAGTAAAAGAGATTAATTTGTTGCCAGCCGTTGAAGTTCCAATTGATGAAGATGTGTTGGATGAATTTGAAGAAAGTGGTATGTCGCCATTGGAAGCTATTAAGAAGGCACAAGAGCCAGCAAAGGATAAAAATTTAATTTCTATTGATCAACAGATTAATCAACAGATAAAATTACCATCGCAAGAGAAAAAGAAAAAACCGAAGAAAGGTAAAGGCGGAGGAAAAGATTTGAGATTGGATTTTTAATTTAAATAGGAAACCACAGTTAGATGTAAACTGTGGTTTTTCTTTTTTAATATAGTAATACGTTTTTATATAAATAGGGAGTTTGTTATAATTATGAAGAATCTTGTTGAAAAAATTATCGATGGTGGCATAAAGCCTCATCACCAGCTTTGGGAAATTTATTTTACACGGAAATTGAATTCTATTTCATTAATTGGATGCGTTAATATGCTTTTAGGAATCGCCTTTTTTTAAATAATTGGATTTACCCAATTTGTCCCTGAATGCCTATTTTCATTGCTAGCTTTAACTTTGGTAATATTATTTAATAATTACAAAAATTATATAATTGGGTCCTACATATTCTATGTTTGTGGTTTTCTGTTTTTTATTTCAATGAATCTAAAAATGGGCATTGAATCATATGCTCTTCTTTTTTATTTCCCTGTATTTATAAGTATGATTCAATTATTAGGTAGACGAGAGACGATAAAGCATTTAGTTATTTTATCTATTATTTGTCTTTTATCTGTTATAGTTATAATTGTTGGATTTAAATTTCATTTCGTCCCTTTAGTACAAATCAGTAGTTCTGTTTTTAGTATAATAGTTTTTAATATAGTTCTTAGTTTCTTAACAACATTTGCCTTTATGATTATAATGGTTAATGAAGGGATTACACAAGAAAACCATATTAAAAATGCTTTGAAGGAAAAGGAAATTTTATTGGCAGAAGTTTTTCATAGAGTAAAGAACAATATGAATATTGTTACAAGTCTATTAAATTTAAAGAAACAAATGTCAGATTCAATTGAAGTTAAAGAGGCCTTAGAGGATTGTAGGAATCGTGTATTTTCAATGGCATTAGTTCATCAAAATATATTTAATAGCAAAAGTATAGTTGGATTGAATTTTAAGGATTATGTGAAAAATTTAACCAGCGAAATTGCAAAATCGCTTGGAGAAGTAAATAAATATGAGATTGTTTTAGAAACAGAAGACGTGAGTTTAGATTTATCCAATGCTATTCCTTGCGGCTTAATTTTAAATGAATTAATTACCAATTCATTTAAATATGTACAGAAACAGAATGAAAAATTGGTAATTAGGGTTAAGCTGAATAAAATTAAGGATACTGTTACATTTGAAGTTAGTGATAATGGTCCGGGGTTACCAAGTAAAATAGATTCTAGTAAAGCTTCTTTAGGTTTGGAACTAGTTAAGTCATTATCTGAGCAAATTGATGGCATCTGTTCTTTTACAAATGAAAATGGATTAGTTTTTAAACTTTCATTTGTAACAAAATAGCGGATTTCCCTATTATTCATTGTGTTTTTACTAGTTCGAAATATTTTTGCTTTTCCCAATTAAATTCCCGTAATTAGTAGAACAAATCATCCCATTAATTATTATCCCAATAAAATGAAATTTAAAAAATTACTAGTAGGAGCTTTTGCTGTTTTTGCAATTGCATCAAATGCATCAGCTCAATTAAATGTTACGTTTCAAGCTCAATTAACTTATCCCGGACAAACATGTGCAAACATTTGCGGTTATGTTGATACAACAGGTAAAGAATATGCTTTGGTTGGAGCATCACAAGGAATGTCTATTGTTGATGTTACTATTCCAAGTGCACCAAATGAAGTATTGGTGATACCTGGTCCTGACAACTTATGGAAAGAAATTAAAGTAAGAGGCAAATATGCATATGTTACTACAGAAGGTGGTGGTGGTTTACAAATTGTAAACTTGAGCAGTTTGCCAAATACAGCAGGTGTAGTTTATCATAATTGGGCACCAACAATTTCTGGAGCAGGCGGAGGAACATTGGGTTCTATACACGCTTTGCATATCGATAATCAATATGTTTATTTATATGGAAGTAATTTATTTAATGGTGGTGCAGTGGTGGCAGATTTAACAGATCCTTGGAACCCAGTATACGTTGGTAATTATCAAAATACGGTTTCTCCTTATGTGCATGATGGTTATGTAAGAAATGACACTTTGTATGCTGGTCATATTTATGATGGCTTTTATTCAGTAGTAGATTTTACTAATAAGTCTGCTCCAGTTGAATTAGCAAATCAAAATACACCTACAAACTTTACACACAATACTTGGTTATCACAAAACAGTAAAGTTTTATTCACTACGGATGAAACAAATGATTCTTATTTAACATCTTATGATATTTCCAATTTAGGAAGTATTAGTGAATTGGATAGAATCCAATCCAATCCTGGTTCTAACTCAATTGTGCACAATACGCACATTATTAACGTTGCAGGAAATGATTATGCAGTTACTTCTTGGTACAAAGATGGTTTTGTAATTACAGATGTTGGTCGTCCAATCAACCTAGTGCATGTTGGAAATTACGATACGTATGCTGGAACAGGTGGTGGGTTTGAAGGAGATTGGGGAGTTTATCCATACTTACCTTCAGGAACAATTGTGGTTTCAAACATTGATGAAGGCTTATGGGTTTTTTCTCCTACCTATGTGCGTGCATGTTATTTAGAAGGAATTGTTTCTGATACAACATGTGGTGCATTGTTGAGCAGCGCAACTATTTCAATATCTACAGTTGGAGTTACAGATTTGACAGATATTGTTGGTCAATATAGAACAGGAACACCAGTACCGGGAACCTATACGGTTACAATTTCTTGTCCAGGCTACACAACAAAAGTTTTTACAGGTGTTGTTTTAGCTCCTGGAGTAGTAACAAATTTAAATGCACAATTAGTACCGTTAAGTACTGTAGCTGTTAATGGAACAGTTCAGGATGCAGTAACATTAGCTCCAATAGTAGCTGCTGGAGTTTTAATTACAGATCCAACTAATACCTATAATTTTGTAACAGATGGAACTGGAAATTTCTCTAGCTGTAATGTGGTTGGTGGAACAAATTATGATATTTATGCTGGACATTGGGGATACACTACTTATTGCGCTACGAACCAAACAATTAATTTGTCAACACCAACGTTGCTTTATCAGTTGAATGAAGGTTATTACGATGATTTTACATTTAACTTTGGCTGGACAGTTAATACAACTGCAAGTACAGGAGCATGGGAAAGAGGAGTTCCGTTGGGAACAACAAATGGAGCGGATCTTGCAAATCCAGGAGTTGATGACGCTACAGATTGTTATACAATGGCATACGTTACTGGAAATACAGGAACAACAGGTTCTGACCAAGATGTAGACGGAGGAGCAACAACTTTAACTTCACCAATTTTTGATTTAACTGGTTATGTTAATCCTGCTTTAAATTACACGCGTTGGTTTTACAATGGTGGTGGATCTGGAACTCCAAACGATTCGTTAAATATTTATTTAACAAATGGATTAACAACTGTTTTATTTGAAACAGTAGTGGAAACTTCTCCATTGAATTCTACATGGGTTCAAAAATCGTATGACATCACAACTTTAATTGCACCAACTGCAAATATGAAAGTCATTGTAAGAACTGCTGATGCAGGACCAGGACACATTACTGAAGCTGGATTTGACAAGTTTTACATTACCAATTTTGTTGGTATTAACGAAAACATTGCTAGTAACAATTCGGTTTCAGTTTTTCCTAATCCATTTACAAATGAAACTTCTATTTCTTATGAGTTAAAAAATTCATTGACAGCAAATGCAACCTTAATTTTAACTGATGTAACGGGTAAAATAGTTGCAACATTTGGATTGACTCAAGCTAAAGGAACTATTATGGTAAGTCCTGATTTAAGCGCAGGAGTTTATTTTGTAAGAATTGCGAATGGTGGTGAAATTACTACACCGGTGAAGATATTGAAAATGAAATAAAATGGAACGCTGATAACGCTGATATAGCGGACAAAAGTGGATTTATTTTTTTGAGTGTTATAATGTAAATCCCGCTAGGAATTATTCTTAGCGGGATTTTTTTTTGGAGAACTATTATAGTTGTATCGTCATCCCGTGACGCGACACGGGATCTAATAATTAGAAGCAGTAAACACAATCGGGAGATGCCGCCTTGGTAAATTGATTGAATTCTAAAAAGAATACCCCAAACTCAAATCAAAAAGAATATGAAGGTGGCCATTGTAATATTCTCCTAATTCTTGAGTGTCGAATTTTGTAATCCTATATGAAGTAGCATGATAATAAATCGTATTCGTTTTGTATCCTGCTCCGAAACATACATCCATCGTTAATCGGCTGAGTTTTCCAACTTGAACCCCAACGATAACATTTGCATTGAAGTGACGAACATCAAAGTAAGTGTTGTTGTAATGTCGATTTAAGCCCCATGCAATTTTTGCATTAGAATACGAAAAATGTGGAGCAACATAAAATCCATATGGAGAATAATGTCTGCGATTGACTAAATAAAATTTATGCGCATATTGAAATCGCCATCCACTTACTTTTAAAATGTCACTTGAGCTTTGTTTGGAAATTTTTTCAAATCCCCAATAAAGCACATTTTTACCTAAATAAGAAATACTTACTTGATCGGATTGTTTTCTACCTGTTGTTATTTCAGCTGTCAAACGATATTCAGATGTAAATAGTAGAACGCTACCTCCAGCCAAAAAGCCAGTAATACTCGTTTTTAAAACTAAAGGTTGAAAAGGAGGAAAAGGTTTTTTCTTTTTTTGTGGAATAGAAACTCTAATTGTGTCACCTAAAATATTTGCTTTGATACTGGGGTTGTTCAGTATCAGAAATAAAATAAAAAAGAATGTTATTCTTTTAAAATTCATTCGTTTTTGCGTTTAATTCGTAACGAGCTAAAGGTACTGCAGCTTGATTACAAAAATCGTTTTTCAAGAATTTATGATATCCCGTTATGGCAATCATAGCAGCATTATCAGTGCAATATTCAAATTTAGGAATAAAAACGTGCCAATCCAATTCTTCTTTGAGCGAATTAAGCTGTTTTCTTAATTCAGAATTTGCGGAAACACCACCAGCAATAGCAATTTGAGTAATATTACATTGTTTAGCGGCCATTTTTAGTTTACTCAATAAAATATCAATAATTGTTGCTTGAATTGAAGCGCAAATGTCGTTTCTGTTTTCAGTAACAAAGTTTATATTTTTAGCCGATTCATTATTTATAAAATTCATGAAACCTGTTTTTAATCCACTAAAGCTAAAATTCAATTCTGCAATTTGAGGTTTGGTGAATTTGAATGCTTTCGGATCTCCTTCTTTTGCATATTTATCAATTAATGGTCCGCCTGGATAGGGTAGCCCCATTATTTTTGCGGCTTTGTCAAATGCTTCTCCTGCAGCATCATCAATAGTTTCACCGAGTATTTGCATTTCGAAAAAGTCATTTACCAAAACAATTTGAGTATGACCTCCAGATACGGTTAAGCATAAAAATGGGAAAGTTGGTTTTGGTTGATCTTCTTCAATAAAGTGAGCAAGAATATGCCCTTGCATGTGATTGATTTCAATTAAAGGAATGTTTAAGCCAAGTGCAAATGCTTTAGAAAAGGATGTTCCAACCAATAAGGAGCCCATTAGACCTGGACCGCGTGTAAATGCAATTGCATCAAGTTCCTTTTTATCGATTCCAGCTTGTTTTATCGCCATGGCTACAACAGGAATAATGTTTTGTTGATGCGCCCTAGAAGCGAGTTCTGGCACAACACCACCATATAATTTATGAATGCTTTGATTCGCAACAATATTGGCAAGTATTTTGCCGTCTTTAATAATAGCTGCAGATGTATCGTCACATGACGATTCGATACCAAGTATAGTGATTGATTTGCTCATAATTATTAACTTCGCACGGCAATGTTGTCGAACGTTTTAACGATTCAAAGGTATTAAAAAACTCGCAAATATATTATTCCGATTTCTGTCCCTAATAATATTCACTTTGTTATTGGTTTTTCTTCTTATTCAAGTAAGAAGTGTTCAGGTTTATATTGGTCATAAAGCGGCTGAATATTTATCATCAAAGTTGCATACAAAAGTTGAAATTGGCATTGTTGACATTGAGTTTTTCAAAAAAGTTGTTTTGGAGGATATCTACATTGAAGATTTGCATAAAGACACCCTTTTGTATTCAAGAAAAATAAAGATTGATATTGATAAACTTGATTTTGAAAAGCATCAATTGTACGTGAATAGTATTATGCTTTTAAATACAAAGTCGAAATTGATTAAATACGAAAAAGAAGATGATTTGAATTTGCAGTTTATCATCAACTTGTTTGTGAATAAAGATTCCACAAAAAAAACTCCTTCGCCTCACTGGGATATAAAATTTAATGAAGTGACATTAGTGAATACTGATTTTACCTACAGAAGTGAACACGACACGTTAGAAACTACAGGTATAAACTATTTTGATTTAAGAGCAAGTAAAATAAATGGAAGATTAACCGATATTCAATTTGAACAAGATACAATCCTTGCTACCATTGACTATTTGTCGGCTATTGAAAAGAGTGGGTTTGAATTGCAAAATTTTAGCAGCTACGTGAACGTCAGTCCGGTTGGTATTAAACTGGACGAGCTAAGAATTAAAACTCCCGAAAGTACTATTGCAACTGATTTGAGTTTTAAGTATAAAAGTTATCGTGCGTTTAAAGATTTTATTAATCAAGTAAGAATCAAAGCGGCATTTGATAAATCGCAAGTAGAGATGAGTGATATTGCTTATTTCGCACCGCAACTAAAGGGCATTTATAGAAATATTACAATATCGGGGAAAATAAGTGGAAAAATATCTGATTTGAAAGGAAAAGATATGGATTTGAAACTGGCTCAAAACACTGAATTTAAAGGAGATGTTACATTAACTGGATTGCCTAAGATTGATGAAACGTTAATTTATCTGAATGTAGAAAAATTAACAACAAATTATTCCGATTTAAAAGATATTCCAATTCCACCTTTTGAAAATCACAACAAATTGAGTGTGCCTTCTAGTTTGGCAAAACTAGGCAACATGAAATTTAAAGGCACTTTCACTGGGTTGTACAATGATTTTTATGCTTACGGAGATTTTTCTTCATTACTTGGGAATTTATCTTCTGACTTATCAGTTCGACATGATGTAGATAAAAACAAAGCTGTTTACAAAGGAAAATTAAAATCTCGTTCTTTTGATTTTGGTGCTTTTTTCGATGCTAAAATATTAGGGAAAGCTACAATGGATGTGAATATTGATGGTGAAGGTTTTACTTTGGAAGATGTTGCAGCAAAATTAACAGGAACAGTAAAAACGGTAGAATTTAACAATTACACCTACCAGAATGTGGTGATTGAAGGAAATATAGCGAAGCAAATTTTTAAAGGTAAGTTTAACGTAAAAGATGAGAACATAGATTTTGATTTTATTGGTGATGTTGATTTTACTGGAAAGTTGCCAAAATTAGATTTCATTACTACTCTGAATAGAGCAAATTTATCTGCATTGAAGTTTGCAAAGTCGGATATAAAAACAGAGCTTTCAACTCAGCTGCTTATTAATGTAACGGGCAATAATATTGATAATTTAATTGGATTTGTAAGTTTTGACAATACCATTTATTCGGAAAATGATAATATTTATAAATTAAGTGTGTTTGAATTAACATTAGAAAATGAAAGCGGAATCAAGTCTATTAAATTGTCTTCAGATTTTGTTGATGCAAAAATTAAAGGACAGTTTGAAATACTAGAGTTGCAAAATTCATTCAAAAAAGTTCTTAGTAATTATATCCCTGCTTATTTTGATTACAAAACGATTGCAACAAATTCAATCGAAAATTTCGATTATTCTTTTAAGTTCAAAAAAACAGAAACAATTTTAAGTTTGTTTGCACCAACATTAAGCATTGCTCCAAAAACATTGCTAAAAGGGAATTTTAATTCTATAACAAATCAATTTTCGCTCAATGGTAATTCAGATAAAATTACTCTATCGAATGTAGTTTTTAAAAATTGGACGGCTATTGCTGCTACGTCTAATGACCATTTGGATTTCAGTATGGGAAGTGAACGGTTATTGCTAACAGATAGTTTGGGGTTAACAGATTTTGCAATTAATTCAGTGACAAAATCTGACAGTGTTAATATTGAACTGTTTTGGAACAGTAGAACAGAAAGAGAATACCGAGGAGATGTGAAATCTTTTTTGACTTTCATGCCGAATAATAAAATTGAATTTAAGATTTTACCTTCAGTTATTATTTTATCGGATTCCATTTGGAATGTAGATAAAGACAATTTTGTAAAAATTGACACATCACATATTGAAGTGAATGAGTTGACGTTTCAACATAGCAATCAATCGGTTTCAATAAATGGTATTATTTCTGACAATAAAAAAGACCAAATTAAATTAAACTTACATGAATTTAATTTAGCCAATTTAAATTTGTTTACAAGCCCCGCTGGAGTTTATTTCAAAGGGATAATTAACGGAGAATCCATTATAAATAGCGCTTACAAGGATATTGTTTTGACAAGTAATTTTGATTTTAAATCACTTTATGTGAATGGTAATGAAATAGGGAAGGGAGACGCTTCAAGTGTTTGGGACCAGACTAAAGATGCTCTTTATTTGCATGGTTCATTTACGCAAAATGAGATACCTAATATTTTATTTTCTGGTTATTACTATCCCAAAAAAGAAGAAGAGAACATAGATCTGGAACTAAATCTTCAGGCTGTTCGCATGCAATTGTTGAAACCATATGTTGAAAATTTTTGTTCAGACTTTGAAGGACTATTGTCGGGGAACATGACTATAAAAGGTTCTGTTAAAAAACCAAACGTAAATGGTTTGTTAAATGTTAATGCAAATAAAATAAGAGTTAATTATTTGAATACTTATTATAAATTTAATCATGATATAATTATTGAAAATGGTTCATTTGGTATTGAAGGGATGTCCATTTATGACATTCCAAATAATAACAAAGCAATTGTAAATGGAAAAATTTACCATGATAATTTTAAAAATTTCCAATTAGATTTTGATATTCGAGCGAATAAATTTATGTGCTTGAATACTACAGAAGTAGACAATAGCTTGTATTACGGACAAGCATTTGTAACGGGTATTGTAAATATATTTGGATTTGTGAACAATGAAATATTGATAGATGCGAATGTGAAGACAGAAAAAGTTACTTCCAATGATAAATCAGATAAAGTTAACATCTTGTCTAAAACAGAACTTACAAAGTTCTATATCCCACTTGGAGGAACTTCAGAAGTTGAACAGCATAATTTCATCACATTTATTAAAAAAGATAGTTCTTTAAAAGTAAATGATAATTATCAAGTATCATTAGGAGGAATGGTGTTGAATTTTGATTTAGAAGTTACACCTGATGCGGAAATTCAGTTAATATTTGATCAAAAGGTTGGTGATGTTATTAAGGCAAGAGGTAATGGGAATCTGAATTTAAAAATTGACAAAGGCGTTTTTAAAATGTATGGCGATTATCTAATTGATAATGGTGATTATTTATTTACCCTTCAAAATATCATCAATAAAAAATTTGACATTAAAAAAGGCGGAACTATAAAGTGGAGTGGTGTTCCCTATAAAGCAGATTTAAATATTAGTGCTGTTTATAAAGCTAGAGCAAGTATTAAAACGTTTTTCCCTGAAGACTCAACTAATTCAGCATATAAAAAAAGATATCCTGTTGATGTAGGAATGAATATGACAGGAGAGTTGTTGTCTCCAGAAATTGATTTTGAAATTGGTTTACCTACTGTTGACGCTTCAACTCGACAAACGGTAATGAGTTATATCAACAACGATGCAGAAGAAAATCGTCAAGTTTTTTCATTGCTAATTTTAAATAGTTTTGTTACCCCATACCAATTAAGTAATACAGGCGGAGGAGGACCAACAGTTGCAGATGGAGTAGGTTCCAATACAAGTGAAATGCTCTCTAATCAGTTGAGTAATATGCTTAGTAAAATAAGTAATGATTTTGATGTGGGTGTAAATTATCGCCCAGGTGATGCTATTACGAAGGATGAGTTGGAAGTGGCCTTGTCGACACAATTGTTTGATGATAAACTTACAGTAGAAGGAAACATTGGTAATAATTCAAATTCTCAAAATGCGAATAGTGTAGTTGGTGATGTAAACATTGATTATAAGTTAACGGAAGACGGGAAAGTGAGAGTAAAGGCTTTTAATAAAGCAAATGATAACAGTCAAACAGCAATTAACGGTGCGTATACACAAGGTGTTGGGGTTTTTTATAGAGAAGAGTTTAATACAATTGGGGAATTGTATAAACAATATTTGCAAACTGTAAAAGGTTGGACTGGAAATGGCAAGAAAGAAGAAAAAGAAACTACTCCTTAATCAATTTTCAACGAATGCCCCATTTTATCTCTTTTTGTTTGTAGATAAATTTTATTATGTTCGTTAGATTCTACTTCTATAGATACGTTTTCTACAATCTCTAATCCGTATCCAATTAATCCTGCTCGTTTTTTAGGATTATTACTCATTAATCGAATTTTTGATACGCCAAGATCTCTCAATATTTGAGCGCCAACCCCATAATCACGTTCATCTGGTTTAAATCCTAGATCTTCATTAGCTTCAACAGTGTCTCTGCCTTCTTCTTGTAATTTATACGCTTTTAGTTTGTTCAATAAGCCAATTCCGCGGCCTTCTTGATTCATATATACGATCACACCTTTTCCTTCTTTTTCGATCATCTCCATTGATTTGTGCAATTGTGGTCCACAATCGCAACGGCAAGAACCGAATATATCACCAGTCAAGCAAGAAGAGTGTACTCGTACTAAAACAGGTTCATCTTTTTCCCATTGCCCTTTAATTAATGCAAGGTGTTCTTGGTCATTGGTTGTTTGACGATATGCTACCAAATCAAAATTTCCCCATTGAGTTGGCATTTTAACTTGTACATTTTTGGTAATAATACTTTCGTTTTTAACGCGATATGCAATCAAATCTTCAATAGAAATAATCTTCAGATTGTGTTTTTTAGAAATCTCAATTAGTTCTGGCAGTCGCGCCATTGTTCCATCTTCATTCATAATTTCAACCAATGCTCCAGCAGGCTCAAATCCAGCTAGGCGAGCTAAGTCAACTGTTGCTTCAGTATGACCAGCTCTTCTCAGAACGCCTCCATTTTTTGCTTTTAACGGGAAAATATGTCCTGGTTTACCAAATTCTTCAGGTTTGATATTTGGGTTAATTAATGCTTGTATTGTTTTTGAACGATCAGCGGCAGAGATGCCTGTGGTACAGCCGTATCCTAATAAATCCACTGAGACAGTGAATGCGGTAGCATGTTCTGCTGTATTATTCGTCACCATCATTTCTAAGCCCAATTCTCTACAACGTTCTTCAGTAATGGCTGCACAGATGAGTCCACGACCGTGAGTAGCCATAAAATTAATTATCTCCGGGGTCACATTTTTTGCAGCAGTAAGAAAATCACCTTCATTTTCGCGACTTTCATCATCTACAACAATAATAACTTTTCCGGCTTTTAAGTCAGAAATAGCTTCTTCAATAGTATTTAAAATAGATTGCATTCTTTTTGTTTGAGGTTGCAAATATAACAAAAAATAGTCGCTTTTGTTTAATTGTAGGGCAGATGCGCCATAATTAGTTAGATTTATTATGGGTTTTGACACATTTAAATTCAATTTTACGTTTACTAAAATTCTTAATAAAGTTATCCATATAAAAAGATAAATACTATATTTGCGCCCTCAAAAACCATATGGCGAGGTAGCTCAGATGGTTAGAGCGCAGGATTCATAACCCTGAGGTCTCGGGTTCAACTCCCGATCTCGCTACATAGAAACCCTTGATTATCAAGGGTTTTTTTATTTAAAAAGCTGGTTCATAGTGTGTTGTGATTGACCTCACCTTTCAATCTAATTGCCTTTTTAGATAATTTTAACAAATCATCAATAGTGGAAGATTGATAATTTTTTATATATTGCGTGAGATTTGTTAAATCTGCAATTCAGATGAGTAAGAAGAAAATAGCACCAAAAAAGGTGAAGAAAAATATAAAATCGGCTAAAACAAAGCCATCTAAGGCTAAGGTTACCAAACCTGCTAAAAAATCCACACCTAAAAAGGTGGTGAAGCCAGTAAAAGCTGTAAAAAAGCCTAATAAACCAGTTGTCAAAAAAGTGACAAAATCATCAAAACCTGTTAAAAAGGCTATTGCCAAAAAGGTTGTAAAGCCAATTGCAAAACCCTTAAAGGTGGTTAAAAAGCCAATATCAAAAGTTGAGGTTGTTAAATCTAAAGGTCCTAGTAAGCCTTTAAAAGAAGAGAAAAGTGTGAAATTGGTAGTTAAGAAAGAAGAAAAAGTTAAAATTGCTCCAGTAAAAGATAAGAAACCAAGAGGAAAGGGTGGTAGAAAGCCAAAGAAGAAAGACGGAGAAGATGATGGAGAACCTGAAATTGTTCACGATGAATTAATTGAACAATTAATACAAAGTACTAGAAGGAAAAAATCTGGACCGAAAGTTCCAAAGATTTTAAAAACCTTTGTGAATCCAATGACTTCACTTACGGTTGCTCCAGAGAACACCGCTAAAAAAGGTGGATCTATTCCCAAAAAAGAACCTAAAGGCAAATTTGAATTGGAATACGTTATTCGTACTTCTGCTGGTATTTTATACGAATTTATTACCACACCAAGTGGTTTGTCGGAATGGTTTGCAGATGATGTAAACATTCGTGACGGTATCTTTACTTTCTTTTGGGATGGTAGTGAGCAAAAAGCAAAATTGCTAGGCTTCAAAGAAGAAAAATATATTAGATTAAGTTGGGTTGACAAACCAGATGGAATGTATTTTGAATTCCGCATAGAAAAGGATGAGTTGACAGGCGATGTTTCTTTGATTATTATCGATTTTTCTGATGAAGCTGCTGATATGCAAACATCCAAATTGCTTTGGGATAGTCAAGTGAATAAGTTGTTGGGCGTTTTAGGCTCTAATTAATCATCTTATTCTTTTGATGTGAAAGCCATCCTAAAAAATAATCTTTCATTTTTATTTCCTTATTTTCTGTTTCTCCTAATTGGAGCAATAATCATTTTTGTTAATTCAAAAGCAGAAACACATCTGTTTTTTAATTCGTTTCATAATTCTTTTCTAGATTTATTAAATACGTATACAACCTATTTAGGTGACGGATTTACTGCAGCATTGTTGATCTTGATGATGGTAGCTGTTAAGTATCGTTACTTCATTATTCTTGCATTTGCAAATCTTATTTCTGCGCTTATTGCTCAAGGGCTAAAACATTTTGTTTTTGATGATGTAGTTCGTCCAAAAAAATTCTTCGAAGGTATTCAAGATTTATATTTTGTTCCTGGTATTGAAAATCACATGTTTAATAGTTTTCCTTCGGGGCATACTACTTGTGCCTTTGCACTCTATATGTCGTTTGCATTGATTGTGAAAAATAGATTTTGCAAATTGTCATTTCTGATCTTAGGGCTTTTAACGGGGTATTCGCGAATCTATCTGTCACAACATTTTTTTGAAGATGTTTATGCTGGTTCTATAATTGGAGTATCTACTTCCATCATTGTATTCTATTTTGTTCAAAGGAAAAATCATCCTTGGATGGAAAATTCTGTTGTAAATTTTTTCAAAAATGAAGGCTAGTGTCATAAAATATAACATTGTTATAGCGATAGGAGCATTGCTTTTGTTTGTCCCTTTTTTAGGTGCGGTGCATTTGTTTGATTGGGATGAAATCAATTTTGCAGAATGTGCTCGCGAAATGCTTGTGACACAAGATTATTTCTCTGTTAAAATAAACTATCAAGCATTCTGGGAAAAGCCTCCCATTTTTATTTGGATGCAAGCACTTTCTATGAGCGTGTTTGGTATAAACGAATTCGCTGCTCGTTTGCCGAATGCTCTTTGTGGAATTGTTACGTTGCTTGTGTTGTTCAATATAGGTAGAAGATTAGTAGATGAACGTTTCGGACTTCTATGGGTTTTGGCTTATGCAGGTTCATTTCTCCCGCATTTTTATTTTAAATCAGGTATCATGGATCCATGGTTTAACCTGTTTATTTTTTGTGGTATTTATTATTTTATTCTTTTCACAAATAATAAAAGTACTCGTCTTTTATTTTTCTCAGCCTTATTTATTGGATTAGGGATTTTAACCAAAGGCCCTGTTGCCGGATTGGTATTTGGATTATGTGTTGGTGTGTTTTGGGCATTAAAACGTTTTCAATCCATTATGAGTATTAAGCACATCATCATGTATGGTTTAGCTGTGGCAATGGTTGGTGGATTGTGGTTTTTGATGTTGTTTTTAACTGGACATGCAGATATCATTAAAGAGTTTTTTGTGTATCAAATTCGTTTGTTAAATACTCAGGATGCAGGACATGGTGGTCCGTTTTTCTACCATTGGATAGTTTTGTTGATTGGCTGTTTCCCTTTATCCATAGTTGCTTTAAGAAGTTTTAGACGAAGCTCTTACGATACACCTTATCAAAAGCATTTTAAATTGTGGATGTTGATTTTATTTTGGGTTGTTTTGATTTTATTCAGCCTAGTAAAAACAAAAATTGTTCATTATTCCTCTCTTTGTTATTTCCCGTTAAGTTTTTTAGGTGCTTATGCAATGTATAAATTGGCAAGCGGAGAATACAAGTGGAAAAAGAGTACAAGCATATTGTTGCTTGTTTTTGCAAGTTTGATTGGGATTGCTATTTCAGCTCTTCCGATCATTGATAAGTACAAACAAAAAATTATTGATGCCGACTTAATCAAAGATAAATTTGCAGTAGAAAATTTGAAAGCATCAGTTGAATGGAGTGGAGTAGAGTGGTTGATAGGAATCATTTTAATAATTGGAGTAGGAGCAATGTTGATTTTAATTAAGCGAGGAAATGTAAAAGTAGGAATTATTGGAATTTTTATGTTTAGTTTGTTCGCTGTAAACATGGCTTCCGTATTGGTTGTTCCAAGAATTGAAAAGTTTTCACAAGGTGCAGCCATCGAATTTTATGAATACTTGCAAGGGAAAGATTGTTATATTGAAACTATCAACTTTAAAAGTTATGCGCATTTGTTTTATTCGCACAAACAGCCTCAAGCGAATCAAAACAGTTTTAATAGCGACTGGTTGCATCACGGAGCAATCGATAAGCCTGCTTATTTTGTAAGTAAGATTACCGCTTTGGAAGATGTTGCAAAATACTACCCTGAGTTAAAAGAGATCTATCGTAAGAATGGATTTGTGTTTTGGATGAGAATTGTGAACTAATTATTTCTTCTTCTCATACCGCTTACATTTATTCAATCCTAAGTTATAAAAGAAGTGTGTGAAAGAAACACGCAATACACCCATTCCATATTTAGCACTTCTGCTAAAGTTAATGGATGATGCTTCTGGGAAATATTTAGTCGGACACGTAATTTCAGCGATGTCGAATCCAGCCATGAAAATTTGAGAAATCATTTCATTGTCGAAAACGAAATCATCATTATTTGCTTCGTAATTCACGGTTTCTAATACTTCGCGAGAAAAAGCACGGTAACCTGTATGGTATTCTGATAATTTCTGGTTGATTAAAATATTCTGAGAAAGCGTTAAACAACGGTTGAAAATGTATTTATACTTTGGCATTCCGCCTTTTAACGCACCTTTTCCTAAAATACGAGAGCCAAATACAACTGGATATAAATCATTTGCAATGATATGGGCCATAGATTGTATTAAAAGTGGCGTATATTGATAATCTGGGTGAAGCATGATGACAATATCACCACCTAATTCTAATGCTTTGTCATAACAAGATTTTTGATTCCCGCCATAACCTCTGTTTTTTTGATGTTTGATAATGTGCTTTATTCCAAGACGAGTTGCTACTTCAACTGTATCGTCCTTACTCACGTCATCTACCAACACAACCTCATCAACAATGTCGAATGGAATTTCTTTATATGTCTTTTCTAGTGTTAGTGCTGCATTGTATGCTGGCAACACAACAACAACCTTTTTGTTATTTATCATTTTATTGTATTATTCTAACAACAAAAATAGTAAAATTAATGAGTTATTCTCTTAACAAAGGCTCATCTTCCTCGTTAGCGTCATCCCGTGTCACGACACGGGATCTGCCAATTGAGAGCTGACTTCTCATCGTGAGATCCCGTGTCGTGGCACGGGATGACGGTCAATTTGTAGAGACTGCTATTAAGGAGCTGTTCCTTTATTTTCTAGCATAGTTATTGTTATATTTGTGAGCCCATGAAAACACTTTATAAATTCATCTTGAAATCCTACATCGGTCCGTTTATAATGACCTTCTTCATTGCTATGTTTGTATTTTTTATGATGTTTATTTTTAAATACATCGATGATTTTGTAGGTAAAGGAATTGATGCTGGAATATTGGCAGAATTATTCTTCTATTTCTCCCTTACAACCATCCCAATGGCATTGCCATTAGCTATCTTACTCTCTTCGTTGATGACATTTGGTAATTTGGGTGAACATTTTGAGTTGACGGCTATGAAAAGCTCTGGATTGTCATTACAAAAAGTGATGTCGCCATTAATTGGGACAACCCTATGTTTATCGATTGGCGCATTTTATTTTTCCAATAACATTTTGCCCTATACAAATTTAAAGGCTGGTTCTTTATTGTATGATGTTCGTGAATCAAAGCCAGCTTTGTTATTTAAAGAAGGGGTTTTTAATAATAGTATCCAAGGGTTTAGTATTCGTGTTGACAAAAAAGAGAAAGATGGGAAAACCTTAGGTGATATAATGATATATGATCACCGCGATATGAAAGGAAATACAACTGTTTTGTCGGCAAAATGGGGTAAAATGGAAGAAACAGCTGATAAAATGTTTTTAGTTCTTTCTTTAAAAGACGGTGTTAGCTATAAAGAAATGAATGATAATCCCAAAGATGCACAAACGCATCCTATGGTAAGAGATAAATTTGAGGAGCGCATCATTCGTTTTGATTTATCTGAGTTTAAAATGAATCGTACGAATGAAGACTTATTTAAGAGCAACTATCAGATGATGACGTTGTCTCAGTTGAATACAGTTTCGGATTCATTAAAACGAAAAAATGAAAAACGTAAAATGGAATTTGGTAAGCACATTCTCAATTCATATTATAGCAAATCAAATAAGTACATGAATCAGATGGATTCCAGCAAAATTGATATTAAATCAAAAGATTATTTTGCAGCTCTCCCGAAAGCTCAAAAACTTAATGTTATAGAAGCCGCAACGAACATGGTTCGGAATGCAAAGGCTTCTGCAGAAGGAATGGATTCAGAAATTGTAGGAGAAGAATATTCTATTTTTAGATGCAATGTAGAATGGCATCGTAAATTCACTTTATCAATCGCTTGTTTGGTTTTGTTTTTTATTGGAGCGCCATTGGGTGCTATTATCCGTAAAGGTGGATTAGGAATGCCTGTTGTTGTTTCTGTCGTCTTTTTTATCACTTTTCATATCTTATCAATTACAGGAGAAAAATTGGCAAAAGAAGGCGAGGTTCTTCCTTATCAAGGCATGTGGATGGCTACGGCTATTTTGTTGCCAATTGGAATTTTTCTTACCATTAAAGCCACTTCTGATAGTACTTTGTTTGATATGAATGCTTACATCGATCCAGTAAAGAAATTGTTTAAGAAAAAGAACAATTAGCAGACGTCATCCCTTGTCGGTGCAAGGTATTACAGTTCGCATCAATTTTTGGTTATTAAATCGATGTCTTGTAGTAATCTAAAATATCTTTCAAGCTGTCTTCTAGAGAATATTTGTTTTCCCAGCCTGTATCTTTTTTTATTTTTTCGTTAGCACCAATAATTACTTTATTATCGTTAGGGCGTACAAGATTAGAGTCTATTTTTTGTGTAACTTCAATTTGTAGAATAGAAGCCATTTTTTGTATTACCTCATTTAATGAAGTTCCTTTTCCATTGCAGATGTTGTAGATTTCTCCTTTTTTTCCTTTTTTGAATAAAAGATAATATGCTTCAACAACGGCTCTCACATCAACAAAATCTCTAATAATACTTGTGTCTCCGGTGGTCAATTCTTTTATCGGCTCAGAACTTTCTTTTAAAGCAATCATTTTTTTTGCAAAAGAAGGAATTACAAAAATATCTTTTTGGTGTGTACCAATATGATTGAAAGAACGGGTCATTATAATATCCATATTATAACTATCAGTATACACTTTTGAAAGCATTTCTTGTGAAACACGCGCAACTGCATACGGACTAATCGGATTTAATAAATGTTCTTCGCTTAAATGTAAACTACCATCAGCAGCATTTCCATATTCTTCAGAAGAACCAATGGATAAAATTCTGCAGTTAATTTGAGACAATCGAATAGTTTCAATTAGATTTAAAAAAATGTTGGTATTGTTTGCAAAACTTTCAACCGGTTTTTTCCAGCTTAAGGCAACACTGCTATAGGAAGCAAGGTGCAAAACATAATTCGGTTTAAATTGATTTACTATTTTTTCAACATCCGATTTGCTTAATAAATCCGCTTTTTGAAAATTACATTTTACAAAAGAGTAGCTTTTGTAATCGAAATCAGCATCCTGAATATCAACGCCTAGAACCTCCGCAGTGATTTTATTGCTTTCTAAAAAGTCAATAAAATGTTTGCTTACAAAACCTGAGAAACCTGTAATTAAATATTTGTCAAAACTGCCCATTTCAATATAATCTGACCCAAAAGTAAGCATTCGGCACTAATTAAAAAACATCAAATTTTGGGTTAATCTATTTGCTATATTTGTAGCTGGCACTAGCAATTGAAGCAGTTTTTATGAAAATATTACAGATTTGCAGTAAAATACCCTTTCCACCCAAAGACGGAGGTAGTATTGCTATGAATATACTTACTCATGGTTTAATAAACGCTGGCAATCAAGTGCATGTGCTGGCGGTTAACACTCCTAAGCATTTTATTGATGATAACGATATTGATATAGAGTATCGCAAAAAAACGAACTATCGCTCCGTTTTTATCGATACAACTGTAAAGCCATTGGACGCTATTCTTAATTTGTTTTCACATGAATCGTATAACATCATTCGCTTTAAATCTAAGGTATTTGAAACTGTTTTAATAGAACAGCTGAAAAAAGAGAATTACGATTTAATTCATTTGGAAACTTTGTGGGTAACTCCTTATGTCGATATCATTCGTAAACATTCGAAAGCAAAAATTGTATTGCGGTCGCAAAATGTTGAATTTATGATTTGGGATCGATTAGCGGAAGATGCTGGAAGTCCGTTAAAGAAAATGTATTTAAAATTACTTTCGAAGCGTTTAAAAAAATATGAGTTGGCTTTGTTGAACAAATACGATGCAATAGCAACAATTACTGAGTTAGATTCAGTTGTGTTTAAAAAAATGGGTTGTACAATTCCTATTTACCACGTTCCGTTTGGAATTGATTTGGAAAAGTATATAATGGATACTACCAATACCGAAAAGCCATCTGTGTTTCATATTGGCGCAATGGATTGGCGTCCGAATGCGGATGGAATCAATTGGTTTTTAAAATCGGTTTGGTTGAATGTAGCTGCTAAGCATCCAGATGTTAAATTATATCTTGCAGGTAGAAATATGCCCGAATGGATGATGCAGTTAAAAACGACAAATGTGGTTGTTGAAGGAGAAGTACCCGATTCACATAAGTTTATTAATTCTAAATCAATTATGATTGTTCCATTGACTTCTGGCGGAGGCATGAGAGTGAAGATAATTGAAGGAATGGCTTTTGGTAAAACAATAATTTCCACAGCCGTTGGAGCAGAAGGGATTGAGTATGTAAATGGAAAAAATTTATTGATTGCAAATACCGAGAAAGAATTTGCAGAAGCAATCGAAAGATGTTTGAATGATTCAAGTTTTTCTGATAGTGTTGGTGAAAATGCACGAAAATTGGCAGAAACAAAATACGACAATCAATTAATTTGCAACAAGCTATCCGAATTTTATAAATCACTACTGAATTAATGAAACTATTTGTCATTTTATCGCGAGTGCCTTATCCCCTTGAAAAAGGAGACAAGCTTCGTGCATTTAATCAGATAAAAGAGCTTTCAAAAAAACATCAAATAGTGCTATTTGCTTTGAACGATACAAAGCTAGATGAAAAAGCAATGATAGAGTTGAAAAAATATTGTGTTGCTATTTCCATTGTTAAATTTTCAAAATTCACAATCTTCTTTAATTTAGTTCGAGCTTTCTTTAATGGAAAACCATTGCAGGTTGGTTATTTTTATTTTAATAAAGCGCAAAAAAAAGTTGATGAGTTAATTGCAATACACAAGCCTGATCATATCTATTGCCAATTAATCCGGACTTCCGAATACATTAAAAAGTATGCTCCTATTCCTAAGACATTAGATTACATGGATGTGTTTTCAAAAGGAATGGAAAGAAGAAAATCGACAGAGCCATTTTATATGAAACCATTTTTGGCAATGGAATACCGTAGATTAAAAAAATACGAAAGTAAGATGTTTGTTTATTTTAATAATAAAACGATTATTTCGGAGCAAGATAAAAGTTTTATTGATCATCCTCAAAAGAATGACATTGTTGTTGTTCCAAATGGAGTTGATGTTTCCTATTTTAAACCAATCGTTCATAAAAAGGAATTTGATTTGTTGTTCAATGGCAATATGAACTATCCTCCCAATATTGAAAGCGTAGAATACCTTGTTGAAAAAGTAATGCCATACGTTTGGCATAAATTTCCAAATACACGTTTATTGATTTCAGGAGCATCTCCAAATCAAGCTGTTTTGGATTTGGCGTCAGATAGAATTGTTGTTTCGGGGTGGGTAGACGATATTCGACTAAATTTTGCAAAATCAAAAATATTAGTTGCGCCTATGCAAATAAGTATAGGTTTGCAAAACAAATTATTGGAAGCGATGGCAATGCAATTACCTTGTATCACATCTTCACTTGCTAATAATGCATTAGGAGCAAAGCCAGGTGAGCAAATATTGGTTGCCGATACGCCTGAACAATACGCTCGCCATATTATTGATCTTTTGCAAAACGAATCTAAAGCGAAACAAATAGCAATGAATGGCTATCAATTTGTCGTGGATAGCTTTAATTGGCAAAGTACAACTGCTATTTTGGAGAAATTGATAACTCGAAAATAGTTTTTTTTAAAATAAATTTGCTTTTTTCTTTTAAACTACCTTATATTTGTCGCAGAAATGAAAAATCAATTATTAAATAACATGTGGTGGTGGTCGTACTCTTTGAGGACGGCATAAGCTATTATTTAATATTATAAAATATATAATAACGCCTGTTCTCAATAAGAACAGGCGTTTTTTATTGTATATACTTAACAAGAAATGAAATTTAAAATAAACATAACATCTAAAAAATTGCTCGCAGATACGTTTACTCCTGTGAGTATTTATTTGAAACTAAGAGATAAATTTCCAAATAGTATTCTGTTGGAAAGTTCCGATTATCACGGTAATGAAAACAGTTTTTCGTTTATATGCTGTAAGCCTATAGCTGGAATAAAAGTTGAAAATGAAACAATTGTTTGTTTATTTCCAGATGGTTCAACCTCTAATAAAGCTATCAATAAGTTAGTTTCTGTTTCAGCTGAATTGAAACTATTTGGTGAATGTTTTGAAATGGATTTAAATACTCCATTTGCTGGCAATGCTATGAATGGATTGTTTGGCTATATAACTTATGATTCAGTAAGGTATTTTGAAGATATTAGTATAAAATCATTACAGAAAGAACAAAAACGAATTCCTGATATAATTTATAATCTATATCAATACGTTATTGCAATTGATCACTTTAAAGATGAGATTATCATTTTTCAACATTCATTTGATAAAGATGAGAAAGGAATTGAATTGCTTGAAGCGTATATAAACAATAAAAATTTCGCTTCTTATAAATTTAAATCGGAAGGCAAAGAAGAATCCAACTTTACTGATGAAGAATTTATTGATGTAATAAAAAAAGGTAAATCACATTGTAAAAGAGGCGATGTTTTTCAAATGGTGCTTTCACGTGAGTTTTCACAAAACTTTAAAGGTGACGACTTTAATGTTTATAGGGCTTTACGTTCAATAAACCCTTCGCCTTATTTATTTTATTTTGATTATGGTAATTTTAAGTTGTTTGGTTCATCACCTGAAGCGCAACTGATCGTTAAAAAAAATAAGGCAACCATACATCCAATAGCAGGTACATTTAAGCGAACAGGGAACGATGAAGCGGATGCTGAATTAGCAGAAAAATTGAAATTAGATGCAAAAGAAAATGCAGAACATGTAATGTTGGTTGATTTAGCGAGAAATGATTTGAGCAGAAATTGTACGGATGTGAAAGTGGAAAAATTTAAAGAAATTCAGTACTATTCACATGTTATTCATTTAGTATCGAAAGTTTCTGGTCATATAAAATCGGATGTTTCTACGATGAAGATTATAGGAGACACTTTTCCTACAGGAACATTGAGTGGTGCACCAAAACACAAAGCAATGCAGTTAATTGATACTTATGAAAAGGGAAACAGAAGTTTTTATGGTGGATGTATTGGATTTTTAGGATTTGATGGTACATTTAATAGCGCTATTATGATTCGTTCGTTTTTAAGTAAAAACAACATTTTGTTTTATCAAGCAGGAGCAGGTGTAGTCGATTCATCAAATGAGCAAAGCGAATTAAATGAAGTTAATAATAAACTCGGTGCTTTGAAAAAAGCAATTGAGTTAGCAAAAGATATTTAGTTATGAAGATTTTAGTATTAGACAATTACGATAGTTTTACTTACAACTTGGTTCATTACTTGGAGAAAGTTAGTGATGCCATTATTGAAGTCCATCGCAATGATAAAATTAGTTTGAAAGATGTAAATCAGTTCGATAAGATATTGCTATCTCCAGGACCAGGAATTCCATCCGAAGCTGGAATTTTGCTAGAAGTAATTAAAACCTATGCTTCTTCAAAAAGTATTTTAGGTGTTTGTCTTGGACAACAAGCCATTGCAGAAGCTTTTGGTGGTTCGTTGAATAATTTAAAGGATGTTTTTCATGGCGTTGCTACTCCCATTGATATTATTGGTGAAGATTCTTTATTCAAAAATATTCCTAAGAAATTTAATGTGGGTAGATATCATTCCTGGGCAGTCAATAAAAATGATCTTCCTAACGAGTTGGAAGTAACAGCTGTTGATGAACAAGGAAGCATTATGGCATTGAAACATAAGACGTATGATGTAAAGGGTGTGCAGTTTCATCCAGAGAGTGTTTTAACAGAACATGGATTACAAATGATTGAAAATTGGGTAAAAGGATAACATGAAAACGATATTAAATAATTTATTCGAGCATAAAACACTATCTCAAGTGGAAGCAAAAGAGGTGCTTTTTAATATTGCGTCTCAAAAGTATAATTCTTCTCAGGTTTCTGCTTTTATGTCAGTTTATTTGATGCGATCAATCACAGTTGAGGAATTATCTGGTTTTAGAGATGCAATGTTAGAGCTTTGTTTAAAAATGGAATTTACATCAACTGAATCGATTGATATTGTTGGGACAGGTGGAGATGGGAAAGATACATTCAATATTTCTACTCTTGCGTGTTTTGTGGTTGCAGGTGCTGGAATAAAAGTAACCAAGCATGGGAATTATGGTGTTTCATCCATCAGTGGTTCTTCAAACGTTTTAGAAGCAATTGGTTATAAGTTTACAAACGATAAAAGTGTTTTACAAAAACAATTAGATAAATCAGGGATTTGTTTTTTGCACGCTCCTTTATTTCACCCAGCAATGAAAAGTGTTGCTCCTATTAGAAAAGAATTAGGCGTACGCACTTTTTTTAATATGCTTGGACCGATTGTTAATCCCTGTTCACCTAATTATCAGTTGCTAGGAGTTTATAATTTGGAAATGGCTCGTTTGTATAATTATTTATTACAGAATACAACTACTCAATATGCCATTGTTCATTCTTTAGATGGCTATGATGAAGTTTCTCTTACTTCTGATTATAAATTAATTACTAGAAGTAAAGAACAAATTGTTTCACCTTCTGAAATTGGATTTAGGAAATTAAATCAAACTGAACTTTCGGGTGGTTCATCTGTCGAGTCTGCTGCAAAATTATTTATATCAGTTTTAAATGGAGATGGTACTGTTGCGCAAAATAATGCTGTTATTGTAAATGCCGCTGTTGCAATTCAATGTGTTTATCCTCATAAATCTTTTTCTGATTGCATTCAAGAAGCTAGCGACTCTCTGAAAAATAAAAACGCTTTAAATGTTTATAAATCTTTAATTGCCAATTAAAATGAATGTACTTGATAAAATAATTGCACAAAAAGAAAAGGAAGTTGCTGAACGAAAAAGTCTATACCCTATAAAGTTATTGGAGCGTTCTACTTTTTATGAATCACCAATAGTTTCCTTTAAAAAATATTTATTAAGAGAAGATAAAGTAGGAATAATAGCTGAATTTAAACGAAAATCTCCGTCCAAAGGAATTATTAATAAATACGCAGATGTTGAGCGGACTTCTATTGGATACATGCAAGCAGGTGCAAGTGCATTAAGTGTTTTAACTGACACCGAATTTTTTGGAGGGAAAAACGAAGATTTAACTACTGCGCGTAAATTCAACTATTGTCCTATTCTTCGTAAAGATTTTGTAATTGATGAATACCAAATTGTAGAAGCAAAATCAATTGGTGCAGACGTCATTTTACTATTAGCAAATGTTTTAGATGCTTCTCAAATTAAACAATTTGCTCGATTTGCAAAATCATTAGGATTAGAAGTTCTTTTGGAAGTTCGTGATAAGAATGAATTGAATTCAATAAATGAATTTGTTGATGCTGTTGGTGTAAATAATAGGAATCTTAAAGACTTTAGCGTTAATGTTTCTCAATCTTTCGAATTAGCGAATTTAATTCCTTCTGACTTCATTAAAATTTCTGAAAGCGGAATAGATTCAGCAAATACTATTATCGAATTGAGTGAAGCTGGATTTAAAGGCTTTTTGATTGGCGAATCGTTTATGAAACATAGTCGCCCAGAGCGCGTATGTTCTGATTTTATAAAAGAAGTAAATGCATTAAAAAATAATTTAATAACTATATAATATGAACTTGGATTTTATCAAAGCAACAAAGTCTGATGTAGCATTGATTGCTCAGTTAGCAGATAGTATTTGGAGAAAACACTATATAACCATTATCACTATGGAACAGATTGATTACATGTTGAATTTAATGTATTCAGCGGATAGTCTAACAAAGCAAATGGATGAAGGACATGAATTTACTTTGGTCTATAGTAATAAAAAACCTATTGGATATATTTCATTAAACTCAATAGATGGAAAAAATTATTTTCTTCATAAATTTTATATTGAAGTAGAAGACCAAGGGAAAGGAATAGGTTCGGAATTGTTTACACACGTTTTGGATCAAATGCCAGATGCCGAATCGATTGAGCTTTTTGTTAATAGAGAAAATTTTAAAACGATTAATTTTTATTTTAAACACGATTTCGTAATTAAAAAAACAATAAATCAAGATATTGGTAATGGATTTTTTATGAATGATTTTGTAATGATTAAAATGCTTTAAAAATGTTGTTAAAGATATGTGGGCTAAAAGATTCTGAAAATATAAAACAAGTGGCATTGTTAAAGCCCGATTTTATGGGTTTTATTTTCTATGCTGAGTCTAAACGTTTTGTTGGAGAAGATTTTGTTATGCCTGAGATTTCGTCTGAAATTAAAAAAGTAGGAGTCTTTGTTAATGCCACAGCAAGTTATATTTCAGAAAAGAGCGACCAATATGATTTGGATTATATTCAGATACATGGCGATGAAGATTCAGTTTTTTGCTCCGACCTCTGCATTTCTCTTTGCACGAGAATAGGAAAAAAGGAAATTAAATTAATAAAAGCATTTGGAATAGATGAGCATTTTGATTTTGATATTTTAGATGAATATTCCTATTCGTGTGATTATTTTTTATTTGATACAAAAGCAAAAGAATACGGTGGAAGTGGAAGGCAATTTGATTGGACCTTGTTGGAAAACTATAGTGGAACAACTCCGTTTTTTTTGAGTGGTGGCTTGGGTTTGAAGGACATAAAAAAAGTTCAAAGTTCAAAGTTTAAAGTTCAAGCTATTGATGTGAATAGTATGTTTGAAATCGAACCTGGGATAAAAGATATTAATAAATTAAAAAAAATAAATCTTAGCATGCTTAGTGCCTAAGTGGTAAAAAAATGAATTATCAAGTTAACGAAAAAGGCTATTATGGAAATTTTGGTGGAGCATTCATCCCTGAAATGTTATTCCCAAATGTAGAAGAACTTCGTGAGAAGTATTTGTCAATCATTCAAGAAAAAGATTTTCAATTGGAATTGAATGAGTTGCTTAGAGATTATGTAGGACGACCATCTCCTCTTTATTATGCAAAGAGACTGTCTGAACGATACAATACGAATATCTATTTGAAACGTGAAGATTTAAATCATACTGGAGCGCATAAAATCAACAATACGCTCGGTCAGATATTATTAGCAAAGCGATTAGGTAGAACAAGAATAATTGCGGAGACGGGTGCTGGACAACATGGCGTTGCGACAGCTACCGTTTGCGCGTTGATGGGTTTAAAGTGTATTGTCTATATGGGGGAAGTGGATATCAAACGTCAGGCGCCCAATGTAGCACGCATGAAACTATTGGGTGCAGAAGTGATTCCAGCAACAAGCGGAAGCAAAACATTGAAAGATGCAACCAATGAGGCCATTCGTGATTGGATTAATAATCCTGTAGATACATATTATATTATAGGTTCTGTTGTAGGACCACATCCTTATCCAGATATGGTTGCACGTTTTCAAAGTGTAATAAGTGAAGAAATAAAAAAACAGCTACTTGAAAAAACTGGAAATGAAAATCCTGATTATGTGATTGCTTGTGTTGGTGGTGGAAGTAATGCAGCTGGTGCATTTTATCATTTTCTAGAAAATGAAAAGGTGAAATTAATTGCTGTTGAAGCAGCAGGAAAAGGAATTGACTCAGGTCATTCTGCCGCAACGAGTGTTTTAGGGAAGCCTGGAATTATACATGGCAGTAAAACATTGTTGATGCAAACCAGTGATGGCCAAATTATTGAACCGTATAGTATTTCTGCAGGATTAGATTATCCCGGTGTAGGGCCAATTCATGCGCATTTATTTGAAACGGGCAGAGCAGAGTTCGTATCTGCAACTGATGAAGAAGCATTGAAAGCTGTATTTCTATTGTGTGAATTGGAAGGAATAATTCCTGCTTTAGAAAGTGCACACGCATTGGCGTATCTTGAAAAACTAAAAGCGAAAGAAAATGAAGTAGTAGTCATTAACTTGTCAGGAAGAGGAGATAAGGATTTAGCAACTTACATTGAAAAACTTTAACATAATGAGTAAGATTAATACATTATTTCAAGATAAAAAGCAGAATATACTTTCTGTGTATTTTACTGCTGGTTTTCCAAATTTAAATGATACCACTACGATCATTAATGAATTAGAAAAGAGTGGAGTTGATTTGATAGAAATTGGAATGCCTTTTTCTGATCCATTAGCCGATGGGCCTACTATTCAACGAAGTAGCGAAATTGCTTTGGAAAATGGGATGACTATTAAATTATTGTTTGAGCAATTGAAAATTGTTAATTCTACTATTCCACTTGTTTTGATGGGTTATTTGAATCCTATTTTACAATATGGTGTTGAGAAATTTTGTAAAGACGCCTCAGCACTTCGGATTTCAGGTGTGATTATTCCTGATTTGCCTTTTCAAGAATATCTAGATGAATACAAAACCATTTTTGAAAAATATAATCTTAAAAATATTTTTTTAATTACTCCACAAACTTCAGAAGCTCGAATTCGGTTGATTGATGAATATACTGATGGTTTTATTTATATGGTCTCATCTGCAAGTACAACGGGAGCCAAGAATGAAATTGGGTCAGAGCAAGAACAATATTTCAAGAGAATAAAAGAAATGAATTTAAAGAATCCAACCGTGATTGGTTTTGGAATTCACAATCAACAAACATTTTCAAAAGCCTGTGAATTTGCTAATGGTGCAATTATCGGAAGTGCATTCATCAAAGCAATTGAGACTGGTGAGGATTTGGAGAAGGATATTGGTGTATTCGTAAACACTATTTTAAAAGAGCAATTAGCACACAGAAATTCGTAAAATCCGTCTTAATTCGTTATCCATATTATGATTATTCAACTAGAGCAAAACATTTCACCAACAGTAAAAGAAAAAATCCTTTCTTCCATAAATACTATAGGTTACAAAACAACCGAAGTGAAAACCCAAAAAGGAATTTACTTAGTATGTATTGGTAAAAACGAATTTGATATTCGTTTAATCGGCAGTTTAAATGGCGTTCAGGATGTTCACCGTGTTTCTGATAGCTATAAACTCGTTTCTCGTAAATGGAAAGTAAATGCTACTGAAATTGATTTAGGTGATGGTGTTTTAATAGGTGAAAACAATTTTTCAATTATGGCTGGCCCATGTAGTATTGAAAGTGAAGAGCAAGTTGAAAAAGTTGTTAAACATTTAGTTGAAAACAATATTAAAGTAATGCGTGGTGGCGTATTTAAGCCTCGTAGTTCTCCATACGCTTTTCGTGGAATGGGAATAGATGGATTAAAAATGTTTAATCGTATTTGTCGTGCAAATGGAATAAAAATCATTACAGAAGTGATGCAAGTTTCACAAATTGCTGAAATGATAGATTACGTAGATGTGTTTCAAGTAGGAGCAAGAAATTCGCAAAACTTTAATTTGTTAGATGAATTAGGTCGAGTAGACAAACCTGTTTTGATTAAGCGTGGGATGAGTGGAACAATTGATGAGCTATTGCAATCTGCAGAATATATTTTTTCAAATGGTAATGAAAAGCTTATGCTGTGTGAGAGAGGTATTCGTTCTTACGAAACTGCATACCGAAACACATTTGATATAAATGCCATTCCAATCTTAAAGGAAAAAACGCATTTGCCTGTAATTGCTGATCCTTCACATGGAATTGGTATTCGAGAACATGTTCCAATGATTGCTTTAGCTGCTATGATGGCTGGTGCAGATGGTGTAATTTACGAAGTGCATGAAAAACCTGAGGAAGCTGCTAGTGATGGAGCTCAGACCTTAAATTTTGATGAATCGAAACAGCTAGTTGGTCGATTGAATGCTAATTATAGTCTGAATTTAGTTTAATTAAAGTGTTTTAGTGCGTATATTGTACTATAAAATTAATAAATATGCTACGTAAATCAATTGCCCTTTTGTCTTTTAGTTTTTGCTTCTCTTTAGTTTCCATTTCGCAAGATTGGGTTAATAAATTGCAAGATCCAACTGTTAATTTTTATGATGTTCAAAAGTCGTTTAACGATTATTGGAAGAAGGAAGAAAAGAAAGAAAAGTTTAAAAGCTTTTTTACTTTCCGTAATAAAACCGAAAAAGAGAATGAAGGTTATGTTATGTACAAGCGTTGGGAACAACATATTGAACCTCGTGTTTATCCAAGTGGTGATAGAAGTTTGTTAAGTAATGGAAGTAAAGAAATTGAAAAATTAATTATTAATCCGACACAGAGAAGTTCTATGATGATCGGTGGAAATTGGTCAGCAATGGGTTCGGCTGATGTACCTGCAAATGCAGGAGGAGCTGGTCGATTAAACTGCGTAGCTTTTCATCCAACAAATAATAATATCATCTGGGTAGGTGCTCCTGCTGGCGGATTATGGAAAACGACAGATGCAGGTTCTACTTGGACAACAAATACTGATCATTTACCAACACTTGGTGTTAACGACATTGCAATTGATATAACTGATACAAATATTATGTATATCGGTACGGGCGATCAAGATGCAAGTGATACCTATGGTGTAGGTGTTTTGAAATCAACCGATGGTGGTGTTACTTGGAATATTACAGGATTAAACTGGACAACCAATCAAGGTAGAAGTGTTGGACGTGTTTTAATTAATCCGAATGATCACAACATGATTTTTGCTGCATCCAGCTCTGGTGTTTTCAGATCATTGGATGCGGGTGCAAACTGGACAAAAGTATTAGGTAGCGGAAATATTAAAGATTTAGAATTTAAACCAGGTGATCCTTCAGTTATTTATGCAGCTTCTTCTGCCGGATTTTATAAATCAATAAATACTGGATTATCTTTTTCGATTGTAACGTCATCTTCTTCTGGTTTGCCATTCAGTTCATCTGTTAGTAGAGCTGCAATTGCTGTTTCTCCATCTAATCCTGATTATGTATATGTTTTGTATTCTGCCAATCCCTCAAACAACTACAAAGGATTATATCTTTCAACAAATTCTGGAACAACATTTACATTGCAAAGCAATTCTCCAAATTTATTAGGGTATGATTACGATGGAAGTGATGGAGGTGGACAAGGTTGGTATACACTTTCTTTAGCGGTTGCTCCTTTTGATGCGAATGAAGTGATTGTAGGTGGCGTGAATATGTGGAAATCTTATGATGGCGGAGTTAATTGGACCTGTCTTTCACATTGGTGGGGTGATGGAGGATTTCCCTATGTCCATGCTGATATCCATAACATAGCATACAGCCCCGATGGATTAAGAATTTACTCTGCAAATGATGGTGGACTATTTGTTTCTTCAGATATTGGAAATTCTTGGCAAGATAAAAGTGATGGGTTGCGAATTGGTCAGATGTATCGTTTAGGTAATTCTGTAACAAATTCTAATCTGGTGCTCCAAGGTTGGCAAGATAATGGTACCAGCCTTCACAATTCGGGAGTATACGAAAGAGTTCTTGGCGGTGATGGGATGGAATGTTTTATTGATTGGAGCGATCCAAATTTTATGTATGCTGAATATCAAAATGGAGGATTGCAAGGTTCTACTGATGGCGGTGGAAGTTTTGATGACCTTGTAAATAATATAGATGAACCGGGAAGATGGATTACTCCTTGGATGCAAGACCCTATCGATCCACAAACAATTTATGCTGGTTTCGAAAATGTTTGGAAATCTACGAATAGAGGAAATTTCTGGACTCAAATTTCTACTTTCAATTCGAGTGGATTAATTGTATTAGAAGTGTCAAAATCAAATCCACTTTATATTTATGCATCTACATCTTCTACGGTTTATAAAACAACAGATGGAGGAGCAAATTGGACAACGGTTACTTATCCTTTGGTTGGTGGTACTGCCATCACTGCTTTAGAAGTAAGTACTACCAACCCGAATATTGTTTGGATGACCCGCTCTGGATATGTTGCTGGAACAAAAGTTTTAAAAACAATTGATGGTGGAGCAACCTGGACAAACATTTCAGGAACTTTACCGAATATACCTGCAAATTGTGTGGTGAATCAAACAGGCACAAACGATGGAGTATATGTTGGCACCGATTTAGGAGTTTATTATATTGATAACGATTTAACTTCTTGGATGCCCTTTTCAAATGGATTGCCAAATGTAATAGTGGATGAGTTAGAAATTCATTACGGAACAAATAAATTGCGTGCAGCTACATACGGAAGAGGTTTGTGGCAATCAACTATTTTTGATCCGTTATCTAATTTGCCTTATGCAAACTTTGTTGGAGATACGCTTAGCGGTTGTCCAGGTTTCAATGTTCAGTTTTCTGATAGTACATTAAATTCTCCAATAGCATGGAGCTGGACTTTCCCAGGAGGAACACCGGCAACTTCTAATTTGCAAAATCCAATAGTCACTTACAATACTCCGGGATTATATCATAATGTAAAGTTGATTGTAACGAATACTTTTGGAACAGATTCAATTACAAAACTTAGTTATGTTGCAGTTAGTCCTGGAACACAACCCATTGTTACATTAAATAAAAATGATACGATTTGTCTTGGGACATCTATTTTGCTTTTAGCTAGCAATGGAAGCACACATTTGTGGTATCCAACTTCTCAAACTACTTATAATATTTCGGTAGCTGTAACAAGTTCTCATTGTGTAACAGTTACTGATGTTTTCGGATGTTCTTTATCATCGGATACAATTGATATTTATGTTGCTCCCTTGCCACCGATTCCAACTATCACACTAAGCAACGATACTTTATTTTCAAGTTTTCCAACAGGAAATCAATGGTTGAATGGAGGAGTAATTATTCCAGGAGCAACGGATTCATTTTATGTTTTGCCTTGGTTTGGTTTGACAATTACATTGCAACAAATTGATAGTATCACAGGTTGTTATTCTACTTCTTCTCCATTTGTAGGAATTGATGAAGAAGGAGAAAATGGAATTTCTTATTCTGTATATCCAAATCCTAGTAATGGAATTGTAAATTTGATTTTTCAATCAACCTATACAAGTGACGTAAGTGTTGAACTAACAGACGTTATTGGTAGAGTGGTGTATAATAAAAAATACGATTCGTTTAATGGTCGACAAGAAAGCATACTAGATGTATCCGCTTTTGAAAAAGGGGTTTACTTGCTTTCTTTAAGAAATAGTAAAGGTGTTGTTGCTAAAAAGTTGGTGGTGAATTAATTATTCAATCACCAATTTTCCTTTCGCAATTGTCGCGTTTTCTTGTATCAACTGATAAAAGTAAACACCATCTGAAAGTTTCTCTCTTTCTAACGTGAATTCATTTGTTTGTATAGAGCTAATCGTTTTTACAACTCTTCCTATTACATCGGTAATTCTCAACTCAGCATTGGTAATCTTAATTTCAGCATCAATCTTAAAGGTAGCGTTGGTGTGAAGTGGATTCGGATAAACGATAATATTTTTAGAGTTCTGCATATCAACAATTCCAGTCGCAGTAGTAACTGTAAAAGTAATGTTGTCATTGTCGTCAGCAATAAATCCAGGAGTGCATGGTGGTCCACCAATTCCACTCGTTAATGTCATGTTAAATGTGTGCATACCTGCTGGAAGCATCCCTAAATTAAAAGTGTCGGTTGTATTGCAAATTGCTGTTAGCATCCCCAAGCAGTGATGTGCATATCCAGTTGTAGAGCTGCCAGAAGTTGAATGATTCTGATTATCAACAGCACATCCCATTGTTGTAAACATAACATTCGCGTATACTTTTACAATGTCAGTAGTAGTCGGAGCCGGTGGATCAATAACAAATCCTGTGATGGTTCCTTGTGCGAATGTATTTGCTGAAAAAAGTAATCCGATAATTAAGATGTAAATATTTTTATTCATTTTTTTATTTTTTTGGTTTAAGGTATTCATGAATGCTTAAGCATTTCATGTTTTTTGTTTTTTTTACTGTTTTATATAAGATGCATCCCTTATGAATTTGGTTGCATTAACTATGCTGAATGGTTTATTTCCCCGTCATCCATTTTTCTACCTTTTTAATAAAGTCGGCAACCTGCTGTGCTGGCCATAATGGAAGCTGTTTGCCATCACTTATTTGGCAGTAGAGTGTCATTTGAAATAAAGCTCGTAAAGTGCTGAAATAGGGAAGGAGCTCAAGTTCTTTTTCGGATAATTTACGTTGCGTTTGATAGCCTTTCATAAAAGCATCTATAATCTCTTTTGGTTTGTTTTTATGGTCATACCACATAAATACTCCAATATCATAAATTAAATACCCGTCTCCGAAAAAATCAAAATCGAAAAACGTGAATTCGTTGTTGGTAGTGATGTGAAAATTTTCTGCTTGCAAATCACCGTGACAAACTCCTGAAGCCAATTGTGTTTTATCGATGTTTAGAAAAAGCTTGTTGAAATAACCTTTTAACTGAACAACATATTTGTATTCATCAGGATGATTGATCAATATTGGTTTTAATGTAGTAAGCGTTTTCTCAAATTGATAGTCGATATCATAGTTATGAGCAGAAGTACCGAAATTTTTATTCTGTGATAATAAATGAATTTTTCCTGTTTGAATTCCCAATAATTCTGCTTGTTCAATAGTGAGTTTTCTAACTTGTTCGCCATCTGCATAGGAAAACAAAACAGCATAACGAATTCCTTCAGGTGCTCCTATTGATTGAATAAATTGCTTTTGGCTGTCTGAAATGGGAAAAGAAACAGAAATTCCTCCATCTTTTAAATGGTTAAGAAACTTTAATTCAGATTCAATGCTTTCCAAGCTTCTCCAATTGTGTTTGTATACTCTGAGAATGTATTTGTCTGTTCCTTTTTGGATCAAATAAGTATCATTAAAACCTCTTTTTAAAAAAGTAATAGAGGTAGAGTTTGGAAATGAATATTTTTGACATACGAGTTCCAACAATGCTTGAGTTGATAAAGAAGAATATTCGATTGGGAAAGTCATATGCAAATGTAGGATTTTTGGCAATTGTATACTAAACCAATTCTATTCACGTTTAAATGTAATTTTAAAACAATGGTTACTCTTAAAACCTTTTTCCGTTATATCTTTCGTATCCTTCTTGGGTTTATCGCTTTTGTACTTTTGTATCTTCTTTTTGCTTGGCTTTTGCCATTCTGGAAAGTCAATTCTTCTTTTGCAAATGCAAGTAAAGGAGTAGAGATTTATATTCAATCGAATGGAGTACATACCGATATTGTAATGCCTGTTAAAAGTGAAGAAATAAACTGGGATGAGATGTTGCCTTATTCTGATTTTAAAAATGTGACAGCAGACTATAAATATGTTGCATTAGGGTGGGGCGACAAAGGTTTTTTTATAGATACTCCAACTTGGGACGATTTAACATTCTCAACAGCATTTAAAGCTGCATTTGGCCTTGGAACAACTGCGATGCATGTAACTTATAAATACAATACACCAAAGTTGACAGAATCGTGCAGAAAACTGACCATCACTAAAGAGCAATATCAAAAGTTGATTTCAACTATTCTAGAATCGTTTGAGTTAAAGGCTGGAATACCAATCTGGATTAATCACTCTGGTTATACGCAACAAGATTGCTTTTATGAAGCGAACGGAACGTATAGCATGTTTAAAACATGCAATGTGTGGACAGGAAAAACATTGCAAGCTGCAGAAATTAAAATAGGAGTGTGGACACCTTTAGAAAGCGGGATTGTGGGGCATATGGAGTAGCATTTGAGTTGCGAGGATAAAGATTTCTCGACTCCGCTCGAACAATGAGCACTTCAGTAAAAAAATAAAAAATCCTTTTTCATCATGAAGATCATGAAAATCTGCGTTCAAATTCACCCATGCTACTGAAGAATCAGCTTTCCAGTCGCCAACAAATTGTCATCACCAATAAACTTATAAATGTAAATACCGCTTCTCAGCTCATCTCTATTTATAGTTGTTTCTGACGTGTTAAGTTCTTTAATGAATTTAACTTCTCTTCCATTAACATCATAAAGAGTAAACGAAATTTTTGCAAAAGCATTTAAACATTCTGGATTAAATGAGATGGTTGCATTTTCTACAATTGGATTTGGATATATTTTTACACTGGATTTGAATTTATCCATTTCTCCAATTCCATTTGAATTAGGATCAAATACCCATAAATCTTTTGTAGTTAAAGAATCATAGCCTGTAGAAATGTATCCATATTCTCCAATTGAAAAGCCAACAGCATTAGAGCGAGCTGTACCTGCAAAATTTGTTATTGCGGACCAAGCATTTGTTAATGAATTAAATTTCCAAAAATCTTTTCTATTAGATAATGTATTGTCATAACCAGTTCCAACATATGCATCGGTTCCAATTACAAAACAAGCAGCTCCGTAACGAGGTGTTCCGCCATAAGGAGCAACAGAGAACCATGAATTTGCAGTTGCATCGTATTTGTAAAAATCGCCTTTGAATGCTCCGTCATCACCTGTTCCCACGTATGCTTTTGTTCCTATTGTGAATGCTATTGGCAGTCTTCTTGGAGTTCCGGGATAAGGTGCTTTGATTGTCCAGCTATTTGAAGCAACATTGTACATCCATAAATCATTTTTAAAACCAGAGATATCTTGTCCGCAAGCAATGTATCCATTTCCTCCCAATTCAAATCCAACAGCAGATCTTCTGGGTGTTCCCGCAAAATTTGCTTTTTGAGTCCAAAGGTCAGCTCCAGCATCATATTCCCAGCAATCTAAATTAAATGGGTTTGAACTTTGTCCACAACATACATATGCTTTTGTTCCTATGGTAAAACAAGAAGCAGCATCTCGCGATAAGCCCGAGCCAGTTGCTCCACCAATGCTCGTTACTGCAGTCCATGTATCACTAGCTGGAATATAAACACTGAAATTTCTTTTGAAGCTTGAGCTGTCGTATCCCGTTCCTACAAATGCAACAGTTCCAATTGAAAATGCAACATATAGGTATTCTGAAATTCATAAGAAGTAGAGTAATTTTTTATAAAGCTAATGTAAAGTTTACATTAATACAATTTTTTTTGACTCTTTTTGATTGAATATGAAAAATGGTGAATTGATATGAACATTGTTTATAATCGTTTGGAAATAAATGTGGTAAGAATTTGACTTTAATCGAAATAGTTTGTAATTTTAAGGTATAAAACTCCAATTTCGTGATATCAAAACGATTTAGATATTGTTTGTCAATAGCATTCTGTTTGCCTGCATTTGTTGTTTATTCTCAACCAAATGCACAAGGCAATCAGTCGGGAGTAACCATTATTGGTGATAATCCACAAACAAATAACGATAACGACCCTAACGATTTTATTAATTCAAATCCTTATACCGAAAATAACGAACCCCAAATTCAACAACAAATGACAGCTCAGAATATTGAGCCTACTTTGGAGAATGGTTTTCACATTCGTTTTGAGTTAAATCAAGCCTCTCAAGAATACAATATTAAGCCTGCCGATCCAACATCCATGTCTTCTGGTTTTACTTCTTCTGGTGGCGGTAGTGCTTCTGTTGGAAAAACAAAAAAGCATGGTACTTCTCTTGGGGAACTTACTTTTAATGCAAAAAAGCGTTTCAGGTCCTGGTTTCCAAAACGTAAAAAACGCTACCGTCCGCATCTTTGCGGTAGATTCTAAGCTACTGTATCTTTTATTTATAATTTGGTTATAAGAGAAAACCTCTCTTATGAAAAATCTATTAGCTCTTTCCATTCTTCTTTTGTTTTCTGTTAGTTGTAAAACGCAATATGATGTTGTTCGAAAGATTGAGAAAGAACATCGTTATGCTCCTCCAGGAACGGTTTGGTTGAAAGATTCCATTTATATAGATATGTGCGAAGTTCGAAATCTAGATTATCTTGAGTATACACTTTGGGTAAAAAAGTACGATTTTGCAAACTATGAAAAAATGTTGCCAGATACTACAGTTTGGAGACATAAGTTTAGTTATAACGAACCTTATGTTAAGTATTTTTTTGGACATCCAGCATATTATCAATATCCAGTTGTTGGTGTTAGCTACGAACAAGCTATGGCATTTTGTAAATGGAGAACTGAAAGAGTAAAAGAGTTTGCAAAATTAATCTCTCCAAAATCGAAATATGCTTCTTCGTATAATAACTACAACTATTATTATCGCTTACCAACCAAAGAAGAATGGGAGTATGCGGCTGGTGCAGAAACAAATAGTAAGTATGGGTTTGAGAAAATGCAATCAAAGGATAATTCACCCAATTTTAATATTAAAGAAACATATATGTTAGGCTATTTTAAGCCTGGAGTTGATATTTTGGTTCCGGTAATTTATAAAAAGCCTAACAGTTATGGTTTATTCAATACAATTGGCAATGTTGCTGAAATGACAGCAGAAAAGGGCATAAGCAAAGGAGGCGGTTGGATTAATTCCATTGCGGATTGTGAAATTAGCGATTCTGTAAAATTCGAAAGCCCATCTTCTTGGCTTGGTTTTAGATGTGTATGTGTTGTGACAAAATAATTTTTAGCTTTGTGTAGATCTTCTTTTTGCATTTTTTTGTCATTTCGACCGAAGATCATTTGTCATTTCGACCGAAGCGGAGAAATCTATTTACTTTTTAAAGAAAATTAGTATTGAAAAACGTATTCTTAATAGCACTTTTTTTATTTTTCTCCCTTTTTTCTTTCTCACAAACTCCAGGAAAAAAATATGCTGCAGGAAATGGTGGTGAAATTTTTCTTCCTCAAGGAGATATTTCTTTTGCTGACGAAGTAGTTGATTTCAAGCGTGGAGATCCAGATGCAGTCTCAGAAGCTTGCGATTCGATGTTGTCTATCGGTGTTGCCGATTTTGCTGGTGTGGCTTCTAATTTTACGTCTTTAGGATGTGGTGGAATACTCACAGTTCGCTTTTCTGATAATGCATTAATCAATATTCCTGGCCCTGATTTATATGTTTTTGAAGTTGGAAAATACATTGAAACAACTCAATTATTTGTTTCTCAGGACGGCATTGTATGGATTAATGTTGGGGCAATTAGTGGTGGTGTATCTTCTGTGGATATTGGCGATTCTGTAAAAAAAGACGAAGTATTTCATTATGCGAAATTGGAAGATTTAAAAACCGATTGCAAAGGTTCTTGGCCTGGCGCAGATATAGATGCGATTGCTGCAATTGGCTCAGGAGTTCAATTTAACTTAAGTAGTGCCGTATTATTTGATTTTGATAAGTATGATTTGTTAGCAAATTCTAAACAGGAATTGGATAGAATTGTTGAACAAATTAAAAGACAAAAGCCTTCGAGCGTTATTATAGAAGGACATACTGATAATATCGGACAAGAAATTTATAATCAGACTTTGTCAGAAAAAAGAGCAACATCGGTAAAAGACTATATTCTATCAAAAACAGGAACGTCTGGTACGAAGTCTAAATCCATTGGTTATGGAAGCAAATTGCCTATTTCATCAAATAAAAGCAAAGAAGGACAAGATAATAACCGAAGGGTTAGTGTTATTTTGATCCCTTAATTCTCTCCCTTTCAATATTGTTCAATTTAAGGTTTTGTTCTAGAAAACGTTATTTTCAATCAATTCATCTATTAAAAGCAATCATTCGTTGCTTTTTTTTATCTTTGCAGTCCAAAATAAAAACATATCAATAAATACAATGAAAAAATTACACCCTTTTATTCTTTTAACTTTTATTTTATTGACTTCTAATGTTATTAAAGCTCAATCGGATAAAAAAGTTGACCCATTCTTGGCTGATCAAAAATTTATCAACGGAAACTATGAGGCTGCATTAGAGGATTACTTGCAATTGCTAGATGATTCTAAAACAGATAAATACAATTACAACATTGCTATTTGTTATTTAAATACAAACATTAATAAAACGAAGGCAATTCCATATTTGGAAATTCTTACTCGTAAACCGAAGTTCGACCCTAATGCAATGTATTTGTTAGGCCGAGCTTACCATTATGGATTTCGTTTTGATGATGCAATTAAAGCATTCACTTCATTTAAACAAACTGGAAGAGGTAATGCTGACAACCTTGGAGATGTAGATCGTCAAATCCAATTTTGTATTAATGCAAAGGAGTTGATGAAATTCCCTTTAGATGTGAAATTCGAAAATCTTGGGGCAAATGTAAATTCTCCTTATACCGATTATTATCCTTTTGTTCCAAGCGATGAATCATTTATTATGTTTAATACACGTAGACCAGATGAGGGTGCTGAAGTAGTTAAAGAAGATGGTACACATCCAGCCGCAATCTATGTTTCTAAAGTAACAGATGGTGCTTTTGTGAAATCAAAAAACATTGGACCACCCATTGCAAAAAAAGAAGGTGAACAGGAAATTATTGGCTTGTCGGCAACTGGAGAAATTATGTTGTTGTATTATACCAACCTAAAAGGCGTTGGTGATATATATAGCACAACTACTGATAAAAATAAAAGTTTTAAACCTGCAGATAAATTAGATGAAAATATTAATTCATCAAAAGCTGAAGAAATTGCTGCTTGTATCAGTACTGATGGTACTATTTTGTATTTCGCTAGTAACCGTTTAGGTGGTAAAGGTGGTACTGATTTGTATTTCAGTAGAAAACTACCAAATGGTTTGTGGGGTCCTGCTCAAAACATGGGAGGTGATGTAAATACTGCTTTTGATGAAGACTTTCCAAACGTTTCTGCTGATGGTAAGGTAATGTATTTTAGTTCAAACGGACATACAACTATGGGTGGTTACGATATTTTCAAGGCAGAATTTAGTGTTGAAACAAAACAATTTACAAATCCTAAAAACATTGGATATCCTATCAATACCCCTGAAGACAATTTCAACTTCCGTATTTCTAGTAATGGCCGCTTTGGATATATTGCAGCTTTACGCGAAGGAGGATTTGGTGATTTAGATATTTATCGTGTTACATTAAACCAAATAGAACAACAATATTCAGCTATCCATGGTGATATTTCTTCTGCTGATTCAACTCAAAAATTGAATTTTTCTGATGTTTTCATTACTGTTACGGATAGTAAATCTCAAGAGGTAACAGGAACGTATATTCCAAATGCAAATACTGGTCGTTATGTAATGGTATTGGCTCCGGGTATTTATGAAATGAGCTTGGAAGCAAATGGATTTCAAACTGTTTCAGAGAAGATAACTGTATTAGATAAAAGTTCGTTTAGATTCGAAATATCGAAAGACATTCAACTCAAACCTGAAGGGTTTCAGACGAAATAAGTTTTTAAAAAGCATCGCAAATAAAAGCGGTGCTTTTTTATTTTGCACTGCTTTTATTCGGTAATTTTGCAATATAATTTTATTGATCTATGAGTATAAAAGCCAATATCGCTGAAACTTCGCAAAAACGAATTGTAATTGTAGGAGGAGGATTTGGTGGATTGCAACTCGCACGAAAATTATTAAAGTTGGATTACCAAATCGTGCTGATTGATAAAAATAATTACCACCAATTTCAACCTTTGTTTTATCAAGTTGCAACAGCAGGCTTAGAACCAAGTACCATCTCTTTTCCTTTTCGCAAAATTTTTCAGAATAAAAAAAATATTCACATTCGTGTTGCGGAAGTAAATGCAATTCGTTCTGCCGATAATCAACTTGACACTTCCATTGGTGTTATTGATTATCATCATTTGGTGATTGCTATTGGTGCTGACACAAATTTTTTTGGAAATAAAAAAATGATGGAATTGGCTTATCCAATGAAATCAGTAAGTGAAGCTTTAACTTTAAGAAATACCATTTTACAAAACTATGAGAATGCTTTATCTGAATCTGACAAAGAGAAAAGAAAGCAATTGATGAGCGTGGTGGTGGTTGGTGGTGGCGCAACAGGTGTTGAAGTTGCGGGTACTTTGGCTGAGATGCGAAAAAGCATTTTGCCAAAAGATTATCCTGAATTGGATTTTAAAATGATGCAAGTTTATCTGTTGGAAGGCTCGCCAAAAGTATTGAATGTAATGTCGGACAACGCATCTTCAAAAGCGGAAGAATATTTAAAAGACCTTGGAGTGAACGTTTTTTTAAATGCAAGAGTGAAGGAGTATGATGGAGAGAATGTGTTTTTAGAAAATGGAAAAGAGATTCCAACGAAGACATTGGTATGGGCTGCAGGTGTTATCGGGAATAAAATTCAAGGTTTAAGTCCAGATGTAATTACTTCATCTAACCGAATAAAAGTAAATCGTAACAATAGAGTAGAAGGCTGCGAAAACATTTATGCCATTGGCGATATTGCATTTATGATAGAAGATAAATATCCAAAAGGACATCCACAAGTTGCTCAAGTTGCCATTCAGCAGGCATTAGCGTTATCAAAGTATTTTAAAAATTTATTGCAAAATAAAACTTCAATTGATTTTTCATATAATGATTTAGGCTCTATGGCAACTATTGGTAGAAATAAAGCTGTTGCTGATTTGCCTAACATTAAATTTGCTGGATTTTTTGCTTGGTTGGTGTGGATGTTTATTCACTTGATGTCATTGGTCGGAGGAAAAAACAGATTGTTTGCATTTATCAACTGGGCGTGGAGTTATATTACATTTGACCAATCTTTGAGGTTAATTATTAAACAATCTTCGAGAGATAAATTTTTAGAGGATAAAAAATAAAATTATGAGTATCGAAAAGCATTTATTAGAAAACACCATTGGCGTATTTAAAAACTATCGTGCTTTAGCAGAAAAATCATTTGCTCAATTAGAAGGAGATGATGAATACCATTATGCTCCAGATGCCGAATCTAACAGCGTTGCAATTGTAATTAAACATATGGCAGGGAATATGATTTCACGATGGACTGATTTTTTAACTACTGATGGAGAAAAATCAACGAGAAATAGGGATAGTGAATTTATTGAAGGCAAAGAATCCAAAGAAGAATTGATTTTATATTGGAACAATGGATGGGAAGTATTTATGAATACTCTGAATTCTCTTAAAGATGAAGATTTAATGAAAACGATTACTATCAGAGGTGAATCAATGACTGTTGCACAAGCTTTAAATCGACAAACGGCACATTATGCCTACCACGTTGGACAAATTGTTTATTTAGCTAAACATATTAAAAGTAAAGAGTGGAATTCTTTATCTATTCCCAAGAACAAATCAGGTGAACACCTGAAAGGTGGCTATCTCGACAATATAAAGTAAATGTTTGATGAGAAATGGCAGATGGAAAATGAAAGGACATCATCCATTTTCCCTCATACATCATACATTTTTTTACTATATTTACATATATGATTACATACATTATTCTGGGCATTACCATCTTTATTTCCATTACAGCAATGGATAATCATACTTTAAAAAATAAGTTGATGTTCAATGCGTATATGATTAAAGAAAGAAAAGAATGGTACCGCTTTTTTTCTCATGGTGTAATTCATGGTGATTGGATGCACTTGATTTTTAATATGCTTTCATTATATATGTTTGGCCGGACAGTTGAAGATGCGTTTGGTGCTATTTTCGAAGCAAAAGGTGTTTTGTTTTTTATTTTACTTTATGTTGGTGGTTTGGCAATGTCATCTCTCTATTCTTACGAGCGCAATAAAGGAAATGTATACTACAATTCGTTAGGTGCTTCTGGGGCTGTTTCTGCAGTCATTTTTGCATTCATTATACTCGCCCCCAATGCGCGATTAGGATTTATGCTTATTCCAGTGCCTATTCCAGCTTATCTTTTTGGTTTTATATATTTAGGTATTGAGTATTATTTAAGTAAGCGAGGCAACACAGGTATTGCACATGATGCGCATATCTGGGGAGCAATTTATGGAATTGTACTTACAATTGTTTTAAAGCCAAGTCTTTTTTCTTCATTCATTGATCAAATATTAGGTAGATAATGAAAGCAGTTTTTTTAGATAGAGATGGAGTAATAAATGTTGAACGTGGCTACACTCATCGTTTGGAAGACTTTGTCATATTACCTGATTTAATCGAAGTGTTACAACTGCTTCAATCAAAAGGATATTTATTGATTGTAGTTTCTAATCAAAGTGGAATTGCAAAAGAGCTTTATAAACAATCAGACGTTGAGATTTTGCATAAATTTATGATGGGTGAATTTGTGAAAAATAATATTAAGATTTCAGAAATATATTATTGTGTTCACCATCCAGATGTAAGTAAATGTATTTGTCGCAAGCCGGATTCATTATTTGTAGAAAAAGGGTTGGCGCGTTTTGGTATTGATCCCCAAAAATCCTATTTTATTGGAGATAAAGAGCGTGATACAGAAGCAGCTGAAAAAGCAGGAGTAAAAGGGATTTTAATTGAAGCAAATATTTCATTAAAAACCATTTTAAATCAAATTAACTAAATTTACATCAGAATTTAGATATGGAAAACTATATTAATCATAACGGAAATTTTATTTTGTCGGATGCCCCAATGGTAGCTGCAAATAATCGTTCGTTTAGATATGGTGATGCCTTGTTTGAAACCATTCGATTGACAAATTACAATCCTCAGTTTTTAAAAGAACACTTGCTTCGATTAATTGCAGGAATGGATGTTTTAAAAATGGAAAGAAATCCAAATTTGAATTCCACTTTTTTAGAACACGCCATTTTAGAATTAGCACAAAAAAACAATGTGACTTCCGATGGCCGAGTGCGCTTGACCGTTTATCGTAACGAAGGCGGTTTGTATGCTCCCAGCGACAATAAAGTTTCATTTGTTCTAGAAGTTTATCCGATAGAAGAGAAAGGATATATTCTTAATCAAAAAGGATATACTGTTGACTTGTATACTGAGTTCAAGAAAGCTCAAAATGCTTTGTCTTCAATTAAATCAGCAAACAGTGCTATTTATGTGATGGCAGGAATTCATAAAACGAATAACAAGCTGGATGAATGTTTGCTCTTAAATGACAAACATCATATTATTGAAGGGATAAGTTCGAATATCTTTGCAGTAAAAAATGGAGTGTTGTATACTCCACCTGTTGGTGATGGTTGTGTTAATGGAGTAATGCGTAAAAAGATTATTGAAATAGCTCAAGCAAATAAAATTGCAGTGTATGAAATTTCTGTAATGCAAAATGTATTGTTGGGTGCCGATGAATTATTTTTAACAAATACAATCAATGGAATTCGTTGGGTTGTAGCCTATAAACAAAAAAGATATTTTAATGATACATCTCAAAAATTAACACAAAAATTAAATGAGTTAATTGCAACTACTGTTTAATAATGGAAGATTTAAGATTATACATAAATACATTGCGCCACGATTTTGCTAAGCAAACACTTGACAAAAAAGATGTGAATGTCAATCCGATTTTACAATTTGAAAAGTGGTTTAAAGAAGCAGTTGACGCAAAGGTGAACGAACCAAATGCAATGACAGTTGCAACGGCCTCTCCTGAAGGCAGACCATCAGCTCGCATTTTATTACTTCGCAATTTTGATGAAAACGGTTTTGTTTTTTACACAAATTATACAAGCCGAAAAGGTGGGGAGATTTTAAAAAATCCTTATGCTTCTCTATTGTTCTTCTGGCCAGTGTTAGAAAGACAAGTTCGTATCGAAGGAAAACTAACAAAGCAGAGTGCCGAAGAATCTGATAAATATTTTAAAACCCGTCCGCGTACCAGTAAATTAGGTGCATGGACATCCGAGCAAAGTAGAGTAGTGGCTAGCCGAACTGCATTGGATGAAGAATATAAAAAACTTTCTGAAAAATATCCTGGTGAAGATGTTCCTCGTCCAATTTATTGGGGCGGATACATTTTGGAACCAGCAAACATTGAATTTTGGCAAGGTCGACCAAGTCGTATGCACGACCGACTATTATATACAAAAGAAAAGGACAATTGGAAAATTGAGCGATTGGCTCCTTAAATAAAAAAACCTTCAAGATTCTTGAAGGTTTTTTTATTTGATTTTTTTAATCTTATTAAGCTTTTTTAGCTGCTTTTTTCGGTGCTGCTGCTTTTTTTGGAGCTGCTGCTTTTTTAGGAGCTGCCGCTTTTTTAGCTGGAGCTGCTGCTCTTTTTGCTCTTGATTTTGCAGTTTTGCTTTTTCTTGTTACTCCGAAAGAGCCCATTGATAATTTACCTTTTTTGCTTTTTTTATCGCCTTTTCCCATAATAGTTTTTATTGTGTTTTGGTTAATTTCTAGTACAAACGTACGTTAATTTTATAAAATAATCAAATTGTTATTGTCTTACTACTTGATATTATTTTTTGCTAAGTAGTCTTTTTCAATCAATTCTACTTTTGGAATGGAATTTCTTAACCATCTTAAAAGCAACTCTTCTTTTTCTGGATCATTTAAATGCCAATTGACATTCGATTTGTGAAGCTTCTCTTTCAATGAATGTAAACACAATGCAGCACTTACTGAAATATTGAAACTTTCTGTAAAACCATACATAGGAATTTTTACAAATTCATCTGCATGCTCTCGAACGGTATCTGAAATACCAGTTAATTCTGTTCCGAAAAATAACGCAAGTGGTTTGTCTATGGATAAGTCTTCTAAATTGCAATCTTTTTCGTGCGGAGTAGTTGCAACAATTCTATAACCTTGAGCTTTTAGTTTTTTAATACAATCCAACGAATTGTTTTCTTCTTTTCTATAACGATGTAAGTTTAACCATTTTGGTGCACCTAATGCTATGTCCTTGTTTACGGTGTAAGCATTTTTGTTCTCGATGATGTGAATATCTTGTATTCCAAATATATCACAAGAACGCAAAACAGCACTTGCATTGTGCGGTTGGTATAAATCTTCCAAAGCAATGGTAATATGCCTTGTCCTATAATCTAAAACAGTATCAAACTTACCTCTGCGTGTTTCAGAAATGAATTGCGATAAATATGTGATTAGTGCCTTCATCTTGTCAGCTCGAGCGAAGTCGAGAGATCTTTATATTCGTATTAGCTGCTTATAATTTAAATAGATTCCTCCGCTTCGGTCAGAATGACAATTATTAAATGCGTCCATTAGATTTTGCAACCATATTTGAAATACGATATAATAATCGTGCTCCAACGTTTGCATCCCATTCATCACCTCCTGGAGCAACTTCATTGATGTCAAAAGCGATGATTCGTTTTCCTGAATCAACAATTTTTTCAATTAACATTAATATTTGTTCAAATTCAAAACCTCCAGCTACAGGTGTTCCTGTACTAGGACAAAGTTTTGGATCTAAACCATCAATATCAAAACTTAAATAAACTTCGTTTGGTAACTGAGCTATAATGTCGTTGCAGATAGTAGTCCAAGTTATGCCATCTAATTGTCGGTGTTTAATATCTCTATCAAAAAAAGTCTGAATTCTTCCGTTTGAGTTTTTTATCAAATCATATTCTGCCTGACAATAATCACGAATACCTACTTGTACCAATTTTGATACTTGTGGAATTTTTAAAGCATTGAACATAATAGATGCATGAGAAAATTCAAATCCTTCATAAGCATCTCGCAAATCAGCGTGAGCATCAATTTGTAAAATAGCGAATGAATTATTCTTTTCAGCAAGTGCTTGCATCAAGCCAAGTGGAGTAGAGTGGTCGCCACCCAACAATGCAACAATTTTATTTTTATCCATGAATGAAAGTGATTTCTCTTTCACCCATTTATTCATTTTTATACACTCAGCATTGATAAGTTGACGAATGTTTTCCATTTCTTCATTCGTCTCAGGAGAGTCGCCTTCTTGTAAAAGTTCTATATACGTTTCTGCTTTTCTTCTTAAGCTTTCACTTTTGCTTGAAATGTCATCAGATATTTTATCCATAGCCAAGCCAATTTTCCAGGCATCAGCAATTTTAGGGTCAAATAAGTCTACCTGATAAGATGCGTTGTAAACAACTTGTGGGCCTAATGCTGTTCCGCCACTATAGGATACTGTTACTTCCCAAGGAACAGGAAGAATTACGACTTCGGCTTCATCCACAGAAAATGGTAAGCCGTAAATATTGTTGTTTGCATCGCCCAAACCGTTTGGGTCGAAACTGTTTATTTTATCTTGTTTGCTCATGACTTAATTTTTGAGTCACGAAAGTACATAAAATAAAAAAGTCCCGTATTTCTACGAGACTTTTTTATTTGATTTAGTCAACGACTATTTGTTAACAGTTTTTGCTAATTCAGATCCAGCTTTAAATTTAGCTACTTTTTTAGCAGCAATTTTAATAGCTTTACCAGTTTGTGGGTTACGACCAACTCTAGCAGCTCTTTTAGAGATAGAGAAAGATCCGAATCCTACTAATGCAACTCTATCACCTTTTTTAAGTGCTTTTGTTGTTGCGTTTACGAATGCATCTAATGCTCTTTGAGCATCTGCTTTTGTCAATTTTGCTTCTGCTGAGATAGCATCAACTAATTCTGCTTTGTTCATTTTGTTTTGTTTTAAAAGGGTTTAACATTTAATTATATAACAAAATTAGTATGATTCACTATCTGTGCAACATTTAGAGCTAAAAAAATGAGAAATTGTTGATAAGTCGCCTTTTTGTTAATAACTAGGTCTGTAAGGCTATATATAGTTATTGTTCAGGATAATCGAAAATTGAACCGACTTTTATTGTTATTGATTAGACACTTAGTAGTCTAATAATGAGCGGGAGTAGTAATAGTAAGTATTGAAAATCAGGTAATTATTGTGATATTTTCCACTCGTTATTTATCGGAAATCCTCTTAGGAAGTCGGTTGTAGCCATTTTCTTCTTGCCAGCCAATTGCAATTCTTTTACGATAATATAGCCATCTTTTACTGCAATCTTCAAATTCGTTTTTGAATCAGTAATTACACTATATATAGCATGTGTTTGGTTGCTAATTTCTTTTTCCGTCTTAAATAGTTTTAGCGAATATGTTTTCCCGTCAGGAGCAATTAAGCTTGAATAAGCTGCAGGATAAGGGCTTAAGCCACGTATAAAGTTATGGATTTCTAAAACAGTTTTGCTCCAATCAATTTTGCAATCTTCTTTAAAAATTTTAGGTGCATGTTTTTCTTGTTCTCCGTTTGCAATAAATTCAGATTGATCAATTTGTGGATACTTATTTTCTTCAATAGCTTTTACGGTTTTTAAAACCAAATTTGCTCCAACTAACATCAATCGATCGTGAATTTCTCCTGCTGTTTCATTTTCTGCAATCGGTGTTTTTTCTCTGAAGATAATTTTGCCTGTATCAATTTCATGTTGAAGGAAAAATGTGGAGACACCTGTTTCTTTTTCACCATTTATAACTGCCCAGTTGATTGGAGCAGCACCTCTGTATTGAGGCAACAAGGAGCCATGCAAGTTGAATGTCCCCAATCGTGGCATCTCCCAAACAACAACCGGTAACATTCTAAATGCAACTACAATTTGTAAATCAGCTTTTAAATCTCGAAGTTGTTGAAGGAAATTTTCGTCTTTTAATTTTTCAGGTTGAAGAATGTTTAAGCCTTTTTCTAACGCATAATTTTTTACTGCCGATTGCTGAATTTCTTGTCCCCGCCCCGCAGGTTTATCTGGAACAGTAATAACTCCAACAATGTTGTAATTATTTTTTACTAATATGTCGAGCGATTCCACCGCAAATTCTGGTGTGCCCATAAATATAATTCGAAGTTGGCTCATTCTTGTTTTTTAATACTATTCGATGAAAAAGAATATGCTTATGTTTGTTTTATTATCTGCTTGTAAAACTAAAAATAATTTCAGCGCAAAAAACGGAATATGATTTATGTCAAACAAATAAAATTAATTCTTGGTCCTTTATTGGCAGCAGTTGTTTTTTTTGGATTTGATTTAATGCCAGGTAATCCAATGGTAACAAGGATGGCCGCAGTTGCTGTTTGGATGGCTGTTTGGTGGTTAACGGAGGCTATTCATTTAGCCGTTACAGCCTTGCTTCCAATTATTTTACTTCCTGTTTTGGGAATAGCAGATTCTAAAACCACTGCCTTTCAATATATGGACCCAATTATTTTTCTTTTTATAGGAGGATTTATTATTGCATTTGCTATTGAACGCTGGGATCTCCATAAACGTATTGCTTTAAAAATTTTGATGTTGGTAGGAACCAGTCCTTCTAGAATTCTATTTGGAGTAATGTTGACATCCTTTTTAATTTCCATGTGGATTTCAAATACAGCTACGGTTATGATGTTATTGTCTGCCGTTTTAGCTGTGATTGTTCAAATTGAGCAACATTTTAAAGAGGAACACCATTCACATAAAATGGCTTCTGCTTTATTAATTGGATTGGCTTACTCAGCTACAATAGGAGGGATGTCAACACTTGTAGGTACGCCAACCAATATGATTTTTTTAAGAGAATACAATGAGAAATTTCCTAATAATCATGACATGAATTTTTTTGTATGGTTTAAAATTGGATTTCCAATTGCAATTGTTTTTTTGTTTTTAGCATTTTTTGTTTTAAAGAAGATGTTCATTAAAAAAGATGTTGAGCTAATAATTAGTAAAACTTATTTTTCAGATGCATATAAGAAATTAGGTAAAATGAGTTATGAAGAAAAAACGGTGTCTCTTGTTTTTATTTTAACTGCAGTGTTGTGGTTTACGAGAGCTGATATCGACTTTGGCATTTTTAAATTTATTGGATGGAGCACCATTTTTCCTAATAAAGATTTTCTACAGGATAGTACAATTGCAATTTTTATGGCTGTATTATTATTTTTAATTCCTTCTAAATCTGAAAAAGAAAGGGCTTTGATGACTTGGAATGAAGTTTCTAAATTGCCTTTTGATATTATTTTGCTTTTTGGAGGAGGGTTTGCACTTGCTAAAGGATTTGAATTGTCTGGATTAAGTACTTGGCTTGCTACACAATTAAAATTCACTCCAGATACAAACATTTATTTGTTGATTTTTTCAATGTGTGTATTAGTTTGCATCATAAGCGAATTTGCATCAAATGTAGCATGTATTCAATTAATGTTACCCGTTTTAATTGCAGTTCAACATTCAATGAACATTCATCCTTTGTTACTATTGGTGCCTGCAACTTTGGCTGCATCTTTAGGATTTATGCTTCCTGTAGCTACAGGTGCAAATACAATCGTTTTTGGAACAAAAAGAATAAAAGTTAACGACATGTTAAAAACAGGATTTACACTTGATCTAATTGGTGTTTTGTTGATAACCCTATCAGTATACTTTATAAGTAAAATGTTTGTAATTTGAAAAAATGTTCTATTTTTAGTGTAGGTTTAACAGTTGTAATTATCAAAATTTACATTAATTATTATTTGTAATTGTATTAAATTTTAAAAACTAAAACATGAAAAAAATTACTCTTTTATTTCTTTTAGGTGCGTTTAATTTGGTTGACCTTGCAGCGCAAGATGACAAAGCATTTCACAAAGGCACCATTACAGTTGATCCAACAGTTGGTTTTGCTATTTATAAGACAAAAATTCATTCGGAACGCGATGAGGATTATTGGACAGGAACTTCTATTGCTACGAGAAGAGTGGTTGAAGATACAACCGATGCTGCATTGTCTACAATCTATGGGTTGAGTGGTGAGTATGGAGTAACTGATTGGCTTGGTATTGGTTTGCGTTTTGCTTATTCTAATTATTTTGAAGAAAAACAGACTGATACTGTTTTGTTTCCAACGGGTGTTCAGTATTTTTCTTATAAATCAAAAGTTCGTGCGGTTGATTTGGGAATTAATGTAAATTTTCACTTGGTAAAAGGGAAACGTTTTGATATGCCTATTTGTTTGACTGTAGGATATTCAAATTTTAAATTATCTGAAAACAATCCTGATACAGATCCTTCCAGCTATGATAATAGTGGTGCTGTTGCTAAAGATAATGGCTTGAATTATGGAATTCATTTGATGCCGAAAATTTATTTTGGAAAAGAGCAACATGTCGGACTTGCATTTCATGTTGGATATATGGGCTATAATTATCCTAGTTTTAATTTTTCAAACAATTTTGATTCAAATCTGAATGAAAATGATAACTGGGAATTTAAACTTAAAGGAAATGGCTTTAATATGGGGATAGGGCTTAGTGTCAAGTTCTAATCATCTCTAGTATTTTTTTTAAGGCCTTGAAATTTTATTTCAAGGCCTTTTTGTTTTAATGAACACCCCATTGTTTATATAATCTTTTGAAAATCAAGATAAAAGTTGTATATTAGTATAGTTTATTTATACACTTAATCCTATTTTTCATGAATTTGAAAAATTACCTACAGCTATTTGCTTTAAGTTTTGCTTTGTTTTGTTTTTCGGAAAAGGCAAATTCTCAAGTAATGATTAATGAATACTCTTGTTCAAACATGAGTATTACCGATAACTTCGGGGAAACTCCAGATTGGATAGAATTGTACAATGCTGGTGCATCTTCAGTTACTTTAACTGGTTATCATATTAGCGATAAAATTAGTAATCCTACTAAATGGCCTATTCCTGCTGGTGTTACAATTACTGCTGGTGGTTTTGTTAGAATTTGGGCATCGGGAAAAAATACAGTTGTTGGTACAAATATTCATGCTGGAATAAAATTTACACAAACAAAACCTGAAGACATTGTATTTGCTGATCCTGCTGGAACTATTATTGATGGGTTTGCTTTGAATCCTACTCAGGCAGATGATTCAAGAGGGAGAACTACAAATGGTGCTGCAACTTGGTCGGTATTTACAACTCCAACACTACTTGCAAACAATACTGGTGCTATGTTAGAATATGCAGCGAAACCTGCTATGAATGTTGCATCAGGATTTTATGGCGGTGCACAAACTGTAACGATTACAGCAACTGCAGGATTAACAATTCGTTATACTACAAACGGCTCAATTCCTACTGCAGCATCTACTTTATACAGCACACCTGTTAGTGTATCATCTACAACTGTTTTGCGAGCAAAAGCTTTTAGTGCAAATCCTTTAGAGCCGGCAAGTTTTATTGAAAGCAATACGTATTTTATTAATCAAACACATACAGTTCCTGTTGTTTCTGTTTTTGGAGATTTAACAGATGATTTGTTGGGTGGTACTGGTTTAACTGCAGAAACTGGTTTGGAGTATTACGATAAAGCAAAAGTGTTAATTGCAGAAACAAATGGTGAAACGAATGAGCATGGAAATGATTCATGGGCTTATTCTCAAAGAGGATTTGATTTTGTTTCTAAGGATGAAATGGGATATAATTATGCTGTAAATTCTCCATTATTTGTTACCAAAGCACGTAGTTCTTTTCAGCGCTTAATTTTTAAAGCGGCTGCAAATGATAATTATCCTTTTGCTCCAGGTGCTCCAGCACATATCCGTGATTCATACGCGCATCACCTTTCCCAAAGAGCAGGTCTACACATGGACGAACGTTCTTGGGCTCCAGTCATTGTTTATTTAAATGGTGCTTATTGGGGAGTGTATGATGTTCGTGAAAAAGTAGACGATTTAGATTTTACAGATTATTATTATAAGCAGGATGCTCCATTTGTAGAATTTCTTCAAACTTGGGGAGGAACATGGGAGGCTTATACACCTGCTACTGGACAGGCAACAAGTGATTGGAACAGCATTAGAAATTATATTACTTCAAACAGTATGGCTGTTCCAGCAAATTACGCATACGTTGATAGCATTTTTAATATCGAAAGTTTTGTAGATTATTTTGTTTTCAATTCCTGGTTAGTTACTTCCGATTGGTTGGATTGGAATACAGCTTGGTGGAGAGGGTTAGATCCAACAGGTGATAAAAAGAAATGGCGTTATACACTTTGGGACATGGATGCTATTCTAGGTCACTATATAAATTATACTGGAATTCCTGACCCATCACCTAATGCAGATCCTTGTAACGTTGAAGGGTTACCAGATCCTGGTGGACAAGGTCATACACAAATATTAAATGCCTTGATGGCAAATCCTGATTTTGAACAATATTATCAATCGCGTTACATCGATTTGATGAACACAAAATTAAATTGCACGTTCGCTCTTCCTCTTTTAGATAGTATGATTGCTGTGATTGATCCAGAAATGACTGCACAATGTACAAAGTGGGGTGGTGCTTATGCTACCTGGAAAGCAAATGCTGCTACATTTAGATCAGAAGTAGATCAGCGTTGTACTGCTTTAACACAAGGGTTAATCGATTGTTATTCTTTAACTGGTCCTTACGCTGTTACTTTTGATGTTTCTCCTGCTGGTGCTGGAAATATTCAAATAAACAGTATTGTTCCTCCTTCTTATATTTTTTCTGGAAGTTATTTTGGCGGTATTGTAACAAAATTGAAAGCTATTCCCAACGGTCCTTATGTATTTGATCACTGGGAAATGGCAAGTCATACGCCAACTCCTAGTACTGTTAGCGATACTGCTGAAGTATCTTTTACAACGTCTGAAAATGTTATTGCTGTATTTCGTTTAACATCAGAGCCACAAGGAGGATCAGAAGTTGGAATACCAAACGTGTTTTCTCCAAATGGTGATAATAACAATGATATTTTATTTGTCTTAGGAAGTATTGATAAACTAGAATTTCATATTTATAATCGTTGGGGACAAGAAGTATTTAAAACAAATGATCGATCTGAAGGTTGGGATGGAAAATTTATGGGACAGGATTGTAATGCAGGAGTATTTGCTTATAGAGTTTCTGGTGTTATGCCTGATGGTACTCGCGTTGAGAAAAAAGGAAACATTACGCTTGTTCGTTAATCTGAATATATGATTTTTAAAAATAATTTCATACTTACTACTTTTTTGTTGTGCTCATCTTTTTCATTTGCGCAGGATATTCATTTTTCGCAGTACAACGAAACACCACAGTTATTAAATCCTGGTGCTACTGGAGTTTATAGTGGTTATGTTCGTGCTATAGTAAATTATAAAAATCAATGGACTGCAATGGGTAATGCGTTTAATACGGTTGCCGCTTCTGTTGATATGCCGTTGTTTGATAAGAAAGAGAAAAATGCTCACTTGGGCGCGGGACTTAATTTTTTTAGTGATAAAGCAGGCGATTCAAACTTTGGTTTGACACAAGCAAATTTATGTCTAGCTGCAATTTTACCTGTTAGTAAAGAAAGTAAGTTTTCGATGGGCCTTTGTGTTGGAGGTGCTCAACGTAAGGTTAATCTAGCGGGATTAAATTGGGGAAATCAATACGATGGACAGGGTTTTAATACTGCTATGGCGAATTATGAAACAACTCCCAATAGCGCATTTTTCTATCTAGATCTAGCAGCAGGTGTGTATTATGAATATTCTAATGGTAAAGTAAAATTTGCTCGTAATGAAAAAAGGAAAGTAGATATTGGTGTTGCTTATTTTCATTTGAACCAGCCTACACAAAAATATTTTAATGTTGCAGAAAAGTTATACGGTAAATTGGTTGTAAATATGAACGCACACCTTGATAGACCTGGAACAAAAGTTGCATTTCTACCATCTCTAATATATTTTCAGCAAGGAAAAGCAATGGAAATTACAGCAGGCTGTGCTATTCGCTATCGTTTTAAAAATGAAACAAAAATTACAGGTTTAATTACTGAATCAGCTTTAGGTGTTGGTGTTTATTATCGATACAAAGATGCGATTGTTCCTTCTGTGTTTTTTACAATGTCTGATTTTACTTTCGGTGTCTCTTACGATGTAAATGTTTCGTCTTACAAAGAAGTTTCAAAGCTTAATGGCGGAGTAGAAGTTTCTTTGAAATACAATATATTAAAAGGTGCTTTATTCAAACAAAAGAATATGATTTAAAAAAAGCGCTTGCACTTTTGCAGGGGCTTTTTATATCAAAATATTATTTCACGTTTCGCATCGATAAATTGTAAATCGGCATCGCAAATAAGGTCGTTAGAATTGCAATCAATACTAATATTGAATATAAATCTGGTGTAATTATAGCATACGATAATCCAATATTGGCCACAATTAATTCCATTAACCCTCTAGCATTTGTTAATCCACCAATAGCAGATGATTCGCCCCAAGAATAACCTGAAAATTTCATCGCAATTGTACTAGAACCATATTTGCTAATAAAAGCAAATCCCACGATCACAAGCATTGGAATGAAATTAGTTAAATTACCTAACACCAACATATTTGCATTCAATCCTGAAAAGGTAAAGAACAATGGAAGTAAAACGATAACCGTAAAATCTTTTAATTTGCTTTCAATACCTTTTGAAAAAACGGGATCACGAGGAACCGCTAGTCCTAAAATGAATCCTCCAAACACAGAATACAAGCCAAGTTTATCGGTAATAAGCGCAGCAGCTAATAAAGCGATTACTATAATTGCAAAATCTTGTTGATTTAAGAAACCGTTTTTTTGTGATCGTTTTCCTATTGTTTTTAGTAGAGGTTTTGCGATTAAGAATACAACTGCTACAAAACCGATTCCCCCAAAGAGTGTTATGTATCCAGCTTCCATTCCTTTTGCAGCAGCAGCAGCCGTAACAAATGAAAGCAGAATCCAAGAAATAACATCTTGGATAGAAGCAGAAATAACTGTTAGAACTCCAATAGGCGAATTTAATATATTTTTTTCGTGTAGAATCCTTGCGAGCATCGGAAATGCAGTAATTGCGAATGCAGTACCTAGAAAAATAGAAAATGAAACGAGTGAAATCCCAGGCATTGCAAATAGATCAAAATACCAGGTAGCAGCACACGCAGCAAAAATGAATGGGAATATAATTGCTACAGCAGATAGAAGTGAAGAACGTTTTAATATTTTTTTTGTGAAGTTGTTAAAATCAATCTCAGAACCAACTAAAAACATATAAAACGACAATCCTAAATTGCTAATTACAAATAGAAAAGGCATTAGTTCTTTACTGAAAATGTTTGCACTTATTTCGGGGAAAAAGTATCCGAAACAAGTAGGTCCTAATAGCACTCCTGATATCATTTCTCCCACTACTTTGGGTTGTCCTAAATATTGAAATAGTTTTCCAAAAGTATGAGAAATAATTAATATGAGAACAAATGCAGTAGTAACAGCAATGAATGTTTCTAGGTTTGTCATTTTTTTTTGAAGTCAAGTACTATAATTTTTCCATCAACACAGAATATAATTTTACCATAGCATCAATATCATTTTTGTAAACCTTTTCATCAGGAGTGTGCACATTGTCCTCCGGAGCTCCAATAAAACACCAATCCCAAGGAAATTCAGCCATTTGTAATTCTTTTGCATCACTTCCTCCAGAACCTTCTACTTCTAATTGAAATGGAATTTTACTTTTTTTAGCAATCGCAATAATTCGGTCGACATAACTTTTTCTTGGAATTAAACTGTCTCTTAAAGAAATCGCAACACCTTTCCCATGAGGAACTCCTTCAGTAACCCAAGTAATGTCTGAGATAATTGCCTGGCTCACCTTATATTTTTCATAAATGAATTTTTGAATATAAGAAACTGTTCCTCCGCCATGTTCCTCATAACAAGAAAATACAATGATTCCGTCCTTTAATGTTTCAGCTACTTTCAATGCATTCCAAACACCTAAGCGATTATCCATATAACAGCATTGAACATACTCTTTCGTTTCTCTCCAGTTTGATTTGAATGTTAGTTCTGTTCCTCTGTCAATATCACGTTTGTATTTATAAGATATATTGCCATTTTTATCTACAACTAATTTGCATTCAATTTTTCCTTTACTGTCTTCTCCAATCAAATCTATCCCATTTATTAAACGTGGGCCTCCAATTTTGACAAGTTGTTTGTCATATCTCACAGTAAACCCAATACTATCTATATGTGCGAATATGGCTGTCTTTGGTTTTCCAAATACAAGCACAATGCAATCTTGAAAACCTTTACCTGAATATGTTTTTGGTTTTACCTTCCAGTTTTTTTTATTCTTATCAATATATTTCAGTAAGAAGTTTGTCATTCCTACTTCATTTCCTGATGGCGCATGAATTGCGCACATTTCTTTTAATGATTTCATAATGCGAATGTACTATATTGTTTTTATGTATTTGAGCTCCAATCCTTCAATTTTGCTCATTCGGTCGTAAATGGTTGTTGATTTACTTTTTCTGATAGAAAAAATGAGAGAGCAGGTGAGTTCGAAATTTTGTGATTCAATTTTTAGTTCTTGGTCTTTAATTATTTTCATTACTTCATTCATTTGCAGATACTCAAATGTTATTTCATAAAAATCATTCACCGTTTTTTCAACGATAGTAGCGTTGTTAATTGCATCCAATGCGGCTAATTTATATGCGTTGATTAATCCGCTCACACCAAGAAGAGTTCCTCCGAAATATCTAACAACAACAATAAGAATGTTGGTGAGGTCTTTTGATTGAATTTGCCCTAAAATGGGTTTGCCGGCTGTGTTGGAAGGTTCGCCATCGTCATTCGCTCTAAAGGCTTGCTTATCCGCACCTAATCGAAACGCGTAGCAATGATGATTTGCACTTGGGTGCAGTTTTCTTAGCTCAACCAAATGTTTCTTGATTTCTTCTTCTGTAGAAACAGGAATAGCAATTCCTAAAAATTTACTTCCACGATCTTTGAATAAGCCTTCTGATGGCTCTTTTATTGTGAAATAGGTGTCTTCAAATAGCATATTCAAGAGCTAAAGATAAAGTCTTTTCCTGTTTAAAATCACTATAAAAATATTTGTTTTGTAGTCAGAATATTTTATTTTAGCTAAAAATTAGAGTGAATGATACTTGGATACATTGATATTGAATCCATTTCACAAAAAATGGTACTAGAATCAAATTTAGAAAGCGTGCACACCGTTGAAAAGCTTATTTCAAGGGTAAAGGAAGAGTATGCCATTTCCGATGAAAATTATAATGACATGTGGATTGCTTTAAATGAAGCTGTTTCAAATGCAATCAAGCATGGTAATAAATTTGATCCGTCTAAAAAAGTACGTTTAACCATTGAAACCAAAGAGGAACGTTACCTTTGTTTTACAATCAAAGATGAAGGCGATGGTTTTAACCCTGCTGCTGTTCCGAATCCAACAAATCCAGATAGAATAGGTGAGCCCAACGGTAGAGGCGTGTTTTTAATTCACAAATTAGCCGACAGCGTAACGTATTCAGATAATGGAACTTGTGTCGAAATTAGTTTTGATTTGTTTAAAAATTAAGATTCGTTTACATAGAATAGTAACTTATCTCCACTAATATTTTCTTTTACAATAGGATTTTGTTCCATTAAAGGAGCTTTTACACCTTTTCCTAATTCCTTTTCCGAAATAAATACACGTGCTGAATCCCAAAAGCCTTCATCAATAAAGCTGTTCAGCAGTAATTCACCACCTTCTACTAAAAGTGAATGAATGTTTCGCTTGTATAACTCTTCTAATACTTGAGGAATAACAGGTTGTTCAAAGTTTATTTTTACATATTCCAAATTGGTTTGCGAAGGTTCATTCACCGATGTAAAAATGAGCGTAGGAGTCGTTTTGTCAAATAAATTAAATTGTTTTGGAATTCTTAACCATTTATCAACTGTGATTCGTAACGGATTTTTTCCTTTTACTTCTCTCACAGTTAGTTGTGGATTATCCAACAATGCAGTATTAGTTCCTATCATGATTGCCTGTTCTTGGCTTCTCCATAAATGCAATAATTTTTTTGAATCTGAATTGCTAATTTGAATCGGCTTAGATGTGTTTTCTTCATTGCGCTTTGCATCAATGAATCCGTCAGCCGTTTGTGCCCATTTTAAAATGATGTAGGGTCGTTTTTTTTCATGATATGTATAAAATCGCTTGTTTAATTTTTTGCATTCTTCCTCTAAAACACCAACCTTTACATCTATTCCAGCTTTTGTAAGTTTTTCTATTCCTCTTCCCGAAACTAGAGCATTGCTGTCAATACTACCAATAACAACATAGGGAATTTTGTGTTCCACAATCAAATCAGCGCAAGGAGGTGTTTTTCCAAAGTGAGAACAAGGTTCTAGATTAACGTATAATGTTGATTTTTTTAAAAGATCTTTGTTTTTTACCGAGTGAATTGCATTTACTTCCGCATGTGCTTGTCCATATTGCTCATGATATCCTTCACCAATAATTTCTCCATCACAAACAATCACTGAGCCGACCATCGGATTAGGAGCTACCTGTCCTAAACCTTTTACTGCCAAATCAAGGCAGCGCTTCATATACGTTTCGTTATTGCTCATATAATTCTTATCATTGTTTTAACTATTCTTACCTTTGCTAAGGTATGAAAATTGCGTCAAATAAAATCAAAGACATTCTTCGTTTTTTTCGAGATGAATTAAATGATTCATTCGAAAAGGATGAGTTGGAAACCATAATTGCTTATTGTTTTGAATTTTATTTGAATCTGAGTCGAACTGATTTGTCATCCAAGGAAGAGATGACGGTGAGCGAATCTGAATTGCTTAAATTCAATTTTGCAATCAAAGAGTTAAAAAAACACAAACCTCTTCAATACATTTTAGGCGAAGCCGATTTCTATAGATTGAAATTCAAAGTAAACAAACATGTTTTAATCCCACGTCCAGAAACAGAGGAGTTAGTTCATTTAATTATTAAAGACAATAAATCGAAATCGCCTTCTATCCTTGATATTGGAACTGGAAGTGGCTGCATTCCTATTGCTCTAAAAAAAAATATCCCTTTTGCAAAAGTAAGTGCAATTGATATTTCTGAGGAAGCATTAGAAGTCGCAAAACAAAACGCAATTCTTAATCAAACTGATATTGAATATGTATGCGACAGTATTTTAGATCCAACATCCAGTATTAGTGAGCCAGCATTCCTATTCGACATAATTGTTAGTAATCCTCCTTATATCTGTTTTGCTGAAAAAGAGAATATGAATAAAAATGTGATTGAATACGAACCACATTTGGCACTTTTTGTAGAAAATAACGATCCACTATTATTCTATAAAGCGATTTGTGATTATGCTTTAAAGCATTTAAATGAGAACGGAAAAATTTACTTTGAAATTAACCAGTCACTCGGCTCCGAAACAAAGAATCTGCTTGAAAATAATGGCTTTAAAAATGTTGAATTGATAAAAGATTTAAGCAATAATAATCGTATATTGCGAGGTAATATTTAAGAATTATTTCAATGAAAAAATGTCTATTTATTTGCGTTTCAATTTTTTTGAATGCAACTGGTTTGTTTTCACAAGGTGGATTTACGGTGGATGTTCTTCCTACCAATGTTGGTGGTAAATCCGAATTCAAAAGAGTGTTTGAACAAGAAGTTGTTTTTCCTGAAAAAGCTCTAAAAAACAAGTATTATGAAAAGGTAACAATTAATTTTGTTGTTAAAAAAGATAGCACTGTTTCGGATGTTAAAATTGAGATGAAAGGTGATAAAGAAACAAATGCTGAAGCAATTAGAATATTTAATCTATACCAATGGGTACCCGCTATTAAAGAAGGTCACTATATAGATGCAAAGTGGTCGGCTGTATTTGAGTTCGATCCATCTAAATATTCTAAAATTTGCAAAAAAAGAGGGTATGAGAAGTTTAAATATCTTGTTGATTCTAAAATTGATTCGTCTGGAAGAATTCATACAACAGGAGTTCAAATGCCTGTATATGATAAAGGGAATTATGCATTACAAGATTTTATTAAAGAGAACTTAGAATATCCTAGACAAGCTCAACTTTCAAATATTCAAGGAACTGTAATTTTATCTTTTGTAGTTGAACCTAGTGGTTTGATGACAAATATCGGTATAGCTAAGTCAGTAGGTGGAGGATGCGATCAGGAAGCGATTCGTGTAATGGAAATGATTAAGTGGTATCCTGGTAAATATGATGGGAAATTGGCTCGTGTAAAAATGACTTTTCCAATGTATTTTATTTTGAACGAAGAATTTAAAGATAACGCTGCAGGAGAACAGAAATAATTTATGAGTGAAAGTATCAGAAATAAGATTGAAGAAATTTCCAAAGAACTTGAAGAGCATAATTATAATTATTATGTGTTGTCTAATCCTACCGTTTCAGATTTTGATTTTGATAAATTATTAGAAAAGTTAATTGATTTAGAAAAACAATATCCTGAATATTTGCAGCCAAATTCTCCTTCGCAACGGGTTGGTGGAACAATTACAAAAGAATTTAAGAATGTAAAACACAAATATCCAATGCTTTCATTGGGTAATACCTACAATGAAGAAGAACTTCGTGATTTTGATGAACGTATTAAAAAAGCTGGGATTTCAGAATTTGAATATGTTGCCGAATTAAAATATGATGGAGTATCAATATCGCTGACGTATGTTGATGGTATGCTTAAACAAGCTGTTACTAGAGGCGATGGAGAAAAAGGGGATGATGTTACGGTCAATGTGAAAACTATAAATAGCATTCCTCTTAAGCTAAGAGGAGAAAATTTTCCCGCTGAATTTGAAATCCGAGGTGAAATATTTATGCCCAAAAGTGAGTTCCTTAGAATAAATGAAGAAATGCGAAAGCAATTGATTGAAGATGGTTATGATGAAGAAGAAATCTCAGAAAGACTATTGAAAAATCCTCGAAATGCTACTTCGGGAACATTAAAACAACTTGATTCGAAAGCAGTAGCAGAACGCAACCTAGATTGTTATTTGTACTCAATATTAGGCGAAAATCTTCCATTTGCTTCTCATTACGATAGTTTAATAGAAGCTAAAAAATGGGGGTTCAAAATTTCTGCTGATATGGAAAAACTTTCTTCAGTTGACGGAGTTGTAAAATATTTGAGTAAGTGGGACAAAAAACGTCACGACTTAAATGTAGAAACAGATGGAGTAGTGATAAAAGTAAATTCTTTTGAACAACAAAAATTCTTAGGATTTACTGCAAAGTCTCCTCGTTGGGCAATTGCTTATAAATTTAAAGCAGCTAGAGTTGCAACAATCTTAGAAAGTATTTCTTATCAAGTTGGACGAACAGGTGCTATTACCCCTGTTGCTAATTTAAAACCTGTTCAATTAGCAGGAACTACAGTAAAACGTGCTTCATTACACAATGCTGATATTATAGAAAAATTAGATGTAAGAATTGGAGATACCGTTTTTGTTGAAAAAGGAGGAGAGATTATTCCTAAAATTATTTCTGTTGATTTAAGTAAAAGAGATTTATTCTCTGAAGCTGCACAACCAACAAAATACATAACGCATTGTCCTGAATGTAATTCAGAACTTGTAAGAAGCTCCGGAGAAGCGAATCATTATTGTCACAATGAATTAGGTTGCCCTCCACAAGTAAAAGGAAAGATGGAACATTTTGTTTCTCGTAAAGCTATGAATATCGACAGCTTAGGAGCAGAAACAATAGCTCAGCTTTTTGATGCTGGACTATTGAAGACTATAGCAGATATTTATGACTTGAAAAAAGAAGACTTGCTGAAAATTGATCGCATGGCTGAAAAAAGTGCTAATAATTTATTAGCTGGTGTTGAAGCTTCAAAAAAAGTACCTTTCGAAAGAGTTTTGTTTGCTATTGGTATTCGCCATATTGGAGAAACGACTGCTAAAAAATTAGCCTTTTTTTATAAAAATATTGAATCGATAAAAAACGCTACCTTAGAACAATTGCTTGAAGTTGGAGATGTGGGTGAACGTACCGCTCAAACGATTATTGATTATTTTTCTGATAAACGTATAGAGGAAGTATTAAATAAATTGAAAATTGCTGGTTTGCAATTTGAATTATCTGATGAACAACTAAGCAATACTAGTGAAAAACTAAAAGACCTTTCTTTTGTTGTTTCTGGAGTTTTTAGTAAGTTTTCTCGGGATGAAATTAAAAAGACTATCGAACAAAATGGTGGTAAAAATGTAGGTTCTATTTCGGGTAAAACAAATTTTGTATTAGCAGGAGAAAATATGGGTCCAGAAAAATTGAAGAAGGCCGAAAAATTAGGAGTGAAGATTATTACGGAGGATGAGTTTATTAATATGTTAGAAGAATGAGCATTATTAAAAACATAAAAATATCATTAGCAAATCGTGCTCTAAAGCAGGAACTGAAGTCTGATGGACATGTCCGTTTACCCAATCAATTTAGTTTTGAAAAAGTTAAAACTGTCGGGATTATCTTTGATGCCACTAATACTGAGGATTACGAAATAGTTAAGCGTTATGTTGTTTATTTACGCGAACATTTAAAAAAAGTAAAAGTGATGGGTTTTTTTAGTACAAAGGAAATTCCAGCATTGACATATTCAAAATTAGAGTATGATTTTTTTACAACTAAAGAATTAAATTGGATGGGAACACCTAATTCAGTTATCATCAGAAATTTTATAAATGAAGAATACGATTTATTAATCGATTTAAATATTCACGATCATTTTCCATTGAAATACATTGCTGCCTTATCCAAAGCAAAATTTAAAGTTGGCAAGTTTAACGAAAATGATATTGAAATTCACGACATGATGATTGATTCGGATGGCACAAAAACTGTAAAATATTTTTTAAGACAAATTGATACTTATATTACAATGCTTAATAAAAAGGATGTGCAATCTTAACTGAAATGTAAATTAGAACGTCATTGCGAACCCCGTTTGGCAATCTCTCTCGCGATGAGAAGACTAGCAATCATCTGGAGAGATTACTTCGTACCTCGCATGACGACAATAACAAACATAGAACTATGAACTATATTCTCTTTGACGACAACACACGAATTAATCTTCTACCACTTACGTTTACTCGTCCAGTTGCAGATATTCGTATTGGTATTTTAACTATTCGCGAAAAATGGGAAAAAGTATTGGATTCAAAAATTTCTTCTAAAACAGAAGAATATTTAAATAAAAAATTTCCAACCGAATTTGCAATTGATACAGACAATGTATGGATAAATGGTTCATTTTGTCCAAATGCAAAACTATTGGAAGAAATCAAATCATTACAACCGCAACAAGCGATTTTGACTTCAGGTATTGTAGTTGCTGCCAATTCAGGTAACGATAAAATTTTTGATTATAAAAATATTGATGGCTTTACAAATTTTGAATCGGTTGCTCAAGCAATGAGAGTTGAAAATCCTTGGGATATTTTTTCTAAAAATGGTGATGCAATAAAAGATGATTATGAATTGATTACTAAAGGAAGAAAATCATTGGCCTTGAGTAAAACAAATCAAGTAATTGGAGTTGAGAATGTTTTTGTAGAAGAAGGAGCAATTGTTGAATGTGCTATTTTGAACGCATCTGCTGGTCCTATTTACATAGGAAAAGAAGCTGAGATAATGGAAGGGTCAATTGTTCGCGGACCACTTGCATTGTGTGAACATTCCGCTTTAAAGTTGGGTGCAAAAATTTACGGCCCAACAACTGTTGGACCATACAGCAAAGTTGGAGGAGAGGTAAATAATTCGGTCATCTTTGGATATTCTAATAAAGGGCATGATGGATTTTTAGGAAATTCTGTGTTAGGTGAATGGTGCAACATTGGTGCTGATAGCAATAATTCCAATCTAAAAAACAATTACGCACAAGTAAAATTATGGAACTACGAAAAAGAACGTTTTGTTAATACGGGTCTAACTTTTTGCGGATTGATTATGGGTGATCATAGTAAATGTGGAATTAATACCATGTTTAATACTGGAACTGTCGTTGGTGTAAATGCAAATATTTTTGGTTCAGGATTTCCACGCAACTTTGTTCCATCATTTTCATGGGGTGGCGCTGCTGGATTTACTACTTATAAAACAAATGATGCCTTTGAAGTTGCAACTCGTGTAATGGAACGGAGAGGAATGATTTTTAATGAAATTGAACAAAATATTTTGACTCATGTTTTTGAGTTAACTGAAAAATATAGAAAATAAAACAAATTGGTATGGAGTTTTCATCAATCGAAATAGTCGGCTATTTAGCATCATTAATTGTATTGATTTCATTTTTGATGAAGAATATGAAAACACTTCGTATCATTAATTCTATTGGATGTGTTCTTTTTGTGGCTTATGGAATTCTTCTTGGCTTTTCTCTTCCTATCATCATCACTAATGTGGCAATTGTTGCAATCAATATTTATTACTTGTTTAAGGCGAATAAAACTAATTAACACGCAGCTTTGTCCTCCCGAGCGTAGCCGAGGGATGTCATTTTGTCCCAATTTCTTCAATGGCACAGCAATTGAAAATGGAGAAGTATAATTTTATTAAAAAGACTTAATTCTACTCATTATATGACTGATAATTTCGACTTAAACGGTTTGGTACCAATGCTTCGCGACAATATTATGGACGAGGATACTGAGTTTATACCATTGCTTTCATCGGAAGATGAAGACCAAATGAACTCAGAGAAAGTACCTGAAGAACTGTCAATTTTGCCTCTTCGTAACACTGTTTTATTTCCAGGCGTTGTGATTCCAATTACCGTTGGACGGGACAAATCAATCAATCTGATTAAAGATGCTTACAAAGGTGATAAAATCATAGGTGTCGTTGCACAAAAAAACGATTCTGTTGAAGATCCAACTGAAGAAGATTTAAATAAAATTGGAACGGTAGCTCAAATCATTAAAATGCTTCGTATGCCTGATGGTAACACTACAGTTATTATTCAAGGTAAAAAACGATTTGAGTTAGGTGAAATGAAACAAACGCAACCTTATATGAAGGCTGCTATTTCTGCAATATCTGAATCTCGCCCTAAAAAAGACGATAAAGAATTTGATGCACTCGTTTCTTCTTTAAAAGATTTAGCCCTTCAAATTGTTAAACAAAGTCCGCACATCCCAAGTGAAGCAGGTTTTGCTTTAAAAAATATAGAAAGTCCTTCTTTCTTAATCAATTTTATTTCATCTAACATGAATGCTCCCGTTGAAGAGAAGCAAAAAATGTTGGAGGTGATTGATTTGAAAGAACGCGCTACAATGGTCTTGTCAAACCTGACGAAAGAATTGCAAATGTTGGAATTGAAAAATCAAATTCAGTCTAAAGTAAAAGTTGATTTAGATAAACAGCAACGTGATTATTTTTTGCACCAACAAATGAAAACCATTCAGGAAGAGTTGGGTGAGAATAATAATACTCAGGATATTCAAGAAATGAAAATCCGTGCCACAAAAAAAATATGGAGCAAAGAAGTTTCATTGGCATTTGATAAAGCAATTGGGAAATTGGAGCGAATGAATCCAAATGCTGCTGAGTATTCTATTCAAACAAGTTATTTGGAAGTATTATTGGATTTGCCTTGGGATGATAAAACAAAAGATAATTTCGATTTAAAACGTGCCGAAAAGGTTTTGAATAAAGATCATTTTGGGATGGATAAAGTGAAGGAGCGAATTATTGAACATCTTGCTGTTTTGAAGTTGAAAGGAAATATGAAGTCGCCAATTCTTTGTTTATACGGACCTCCAGGAGTTGGTAAAACATCTTTAGGAAAAAGTATCGCAGAAAGTTTGGGAAGAAAATATATTCGTATGAGTTTAGGTGGATTGAAAGATGAAGCAGAAATTCGCGGTCACCGTAAAACCTATATTGGTGCAATGCCTGGACGAATTTTACAAAGCATAAAAAAATCTGGTTCATCCAATCCCGTTTTTATTTTAGATGAAATTGATAAAGTTGGAAATGATTTTCATGGAGATCCATCATCTGCATTATTAGAAGTTTTAGATCCAGAACAAAACAATGCATTCTATGATAATTATGTAGAAATGGATTATGATTTATCCAATGTGATGTTTATCGCTACAGCAAACTCTTTAAGTTCCATTCAGCCCGCTTTGCGCGATAGAATGGAGATTATAGAAATTACAGGATATACTATTGAAGAGAAAATGGAAATTGCAAAACGCCATTTGATTCCGAAACAAGTAGAAGAACAAGGATTGAAAAAAGATCAATTGATTTTAAGCAAAGACGTAATCGAATTCATCATTGAAAATTATACTCGTGAAAGTGGTGTGCGTGGTATGGAAAAAGTAATTGCCAAAGTGGTGCGTAATGCTGCTAAGTCTATTGCTATGGAGCAAAAATACAATGTGAATGTTACCATAAATGATTTAGGGAAAATTTTAGGCCCAGCACATGCAAAAGATAGATATCAAGGTAATGATGTTGCTGGAGTTGTAACAGGTTTAGCGTGGACGAGTGTAGGTGGAGATATTTTATTTATTGAAACAAGTATTACTAAAGGAACTGGAAAGCTAACGCTAACAGGTAATTTGGGTGATGTAATGAAGGAGTCGGCTGTGATTGCATTGGAATATTTAAAATCACATAGTGCTATATTAGGTTTAAAACCAGAAGTGTTTGATAAATGGAATATCCACATTCACGTTCCTGAAGGTGCTACTCCTAAAGATGGTCCGAGTGCAGGAATAACTATGTTAACAGCAATTGCTTCTGCATTCACCCAGCGCAAAGTGAAAAACAAATTAGCGATGACTGGTGAAATTACTTTGCGTGGAAGAGTATTGGCAGTAGGAGGAATCAAAGAAAAAATTCTTGCAGCTAAACGTGCAGGCATCAAGGAAATTATTTTGAGTGCTGATAATAAAAAGGACATTGAAGACATCAAAAAAGAGTATATCAAAGATTTGAAATTCTATTATGTAGAAAAGATGATTGATGTTGTTAAATTGGCTTTGTTGAAGGAAAAAGTGGATAATCCGATTGATTTGACAATCAAGGAAGAGTTAAAGAAATAATTATTGCTTTACTTTTCTAAGCAGTGCAATATTCCCATCATTTTCTCGTTTAAAACACGGATATTTTTATTTATATTTGTGTTAATGAATATCAGAAGAATACTTTTCCTTTTATCTGTAGTTATTATAAGCGTTTCTGGATCTGCTCAAACGGGTGGAAATAATACGTATGAATTTCTGAATTTACCTATTTCTGCCCGAGTTTCTGCTTTGGGAGGTAATTTAATTTCTGTAAAAGACAACGATTTAAATATTGCTTTAATAAATCCATCCTTGCTCTCCGACTCAATGAGCAACAATGTTGCGTTAAGCTACATCAATTATTTTGCTGATATCAATTACGGTTATGTTGCTTATGCAAAACATTTTGATAAAATCGGAAATTTTAGTGCAGGAGTTCATTATTTAGATTATGGAAAATTTATAAGAGCAGATGAAATTGGTAATACGGATGGAACTTTCGGAGCGAGTGAGATGAGTTTTAATTTGGCGTATGCAAAATCCATTTTAGATACCAATTTAACGGTTGGTGTTACTTTGAAAACTATTTATTCCCAATTAGATAATTATTCTTCATGGGGCTCCGCAATTGATTTAGGCGCAACGTATGTTCGCCCTTCTCACGGATTTGCCGCAGCTGTTGTTGTTAAAAATATGGGTCGACAATGGAAGCCTTATGTTGAGGGAAATAGAGAGAAATTGCCTTTTGAAATTCAAATTGGTATTTCTAAAAAGCCAAAACATGTTCCTTTTCGTTTTTCTCTAGTTTATGAAAATCTTGAAAAGTGGGATTTGACTTACATTGACCCAGCCAACCCTCCATTAACAGAAGATCCTTTAACTGGCGAGCCTATCAAACAAAATAAAGCAAAAATATTTGGCGATAAATTCATGCGTCACATGGTTATTGGTGGTGAATTCATTATAACAAAGAACTTCTTTTTACGTGCTGGCTATAATTATCAGCGCAGAAAAGAATTGAAAATCCCTGAAAAAAGAGGAGCAACAGGCTTTTCCTTTGGTTTTGGGTTCAGAATCTATAAATTCCATATTAGTTATGGTCGTGCAGTCTACCATTTGGCTGGACCATCAAACAATTTTTCAGTAAGTATGGATTTGAACAGTTTTTATTCTAAAAAGTTTAAATCTCCCGCAACTCCATAGTTTTTATTCAGAAAAATTTTCTGTAATATTGTCATAAGAATTTAATCTTCTTTATGAGCAAAATCACCATTGCAATTGACGGATATTCATCGTGTGGAAAAAGCACGCTGGCGAAAGCATTGGCTTCTAAGTTAGGATATGCTTACGTAGATTCAGGTGCAATGTATCGTTGCGTTACAGTTTATGCTTTAAGAAAGGGCGTTATAAAAGATCACAGTTTTCAGGAAAGTGATATTGTTCGTTTACTCGATGAAATAAACCTTTCTTTTGAATTCAATCCAGCAACTAAATCTTCTGAAACTTTTTTAAATGGCGAAAATGTTGAAAAAGAAATTCGCCAAATGATTGTTTCGGAAAATGTAAGTAAAGTAAGTGCTATTCATGAGGTTCGAGTTAAAATGATTGCGATACAACGTAAGCTCGGCAAAAACAAAGGCATAGTGATGGATGGAAGAGATATCGGAACGAATGTTTTTCCTAAAGCTGAATTAAAATTATTCATGACTGCTGATACGGATATTCGTACACAGCGCAGATTCGATGAATTGTCTTCGAAAGGTCAACATATTTCTTTTAGTGATGTTAAAGCTAACTTGATATACCGAGATCATGAAGACACTCATCGCAAAGAAAATCCTCTTACGCAAGCAGACGATGCTATTGTTTTAGATAATTCAGATTTGACACGCGAACAACAGTTAGAATTTGTTCTAAAGTTAATTACTGATTTAACGTTATCTATTAATTAATTTTTCTTTTTAGTAGTTACTTGCCTGCTGATACTTTTCATTAATATCTTCTAATTGTCGAACAAATCCAACCATTCATAGTGTTTTTAATGTTAATTTATACGCATAATTTTAATTATTAACATAAATTCTTAACTTGCTATCCGATTTATTTTAGGACTACTTTATTCCAATAATTAAATATGAATTTTAATAACGATTGCAAATTTTCATTTAATTGTCGATTGGTAAATGCAATAGCTTTTTTGGTTATTGTTTTTTCTCTTTTCTCATCATTGAATGTATCTGCTCAAACATTTTGGACAGAAACGTTTAGTAATGGTTGTACTGCTAATTGTGGAGCAGCTACTTATGTTGCAGGTCCAAACGGTCCGTGGACAGTAGCGTCTACAGGAGCGAATGGTGCAGAGGGAAGTGAGTTTTATATTAGTTGTGCTGAAAATGGTAATGCCGCAGGAGCTTGTGGAACTGGATGTGGGGCTGATGCTTCATTGCATGTGAGTTCTAGCCCGATGTGGGTGGGTGATGTTGGAGCTGCATATGAAATCGGTGGAGCATGTGGTTTTCTTATTTGTATTGAAGCAAATTTAAGAGCTGAATCTCCTACAATCAATTGTGCTACTTTCTCTGGAATTACGCTAGCGTTTAATTATATAGAATTTGGTGATGGCACAAATGACGATGCTTCACTTTGGTATTTTGATGGTGCAATATGGACGCTATTAACAAATTTAGCTAAGACACCTTGTTGTGGTGGCCCTTGTAATAGTGGTAGTTTGCAAGGTCAATGGACTGCTTTTTCGGTTGCCTTACCAGCAAGTGCAAACAATAATCCTTTGGTAAAAATTGGATTTAATTGGACAAACAATGATGATGGAGCAGGTTTTGATCCTTCCTTTGCTGTTGATGATATCACGTTAACCGTACCTACAGTAAATACTATAACAACGGGAACAATTACTGGAAGTCCTTTTTGTGCATGCGGTACAATGAACGTTCCTTTTACAAGTACAGGAACTTATACAGTTGGTAACATTTATACAGCACAACTATCTGACGCAGTAGGAAGTTTTGCCGCTCCCATTTCAATTGGAACTTTAGCAAGTGTAGCAAATACAGGAACAATTGCTTCAATCATTCCTTGTGGAACCCCAACTGGTGCAGGATATAGAGTAAGAGTAATAAGTTCTACTCCAGCAGTTATTGGAACAGACAATGGAGTGAACTTGGTCATCAATACAGATGTTCTTCCATCAGTTTCTATTACATCTACAGGAGCATCAATTTGTGCAGGCGCTTCAGTTACTTTTACTGCAACGCCAACAAATGGTGGTTCAGCGCCAACTTATCAATGGCAAGTTAATGGTACAGACGTAGTAGGAGCAACTGCAACTACATTTACAACAACTACATTAATAACAGGTGATGTTGTTTCCGTCACTATGATTTCTAATGCATTGTGTGCTTCTCCTTCAACAGTTGTTTCAAACACAATAATTATGACGGTTACCGCTATTTTGCCAGCATCCGTAAGTATTACTTCTACAGGTGCAATTATTTGTGTGGGTGATCCTGTTATTTTTACTGCAACTCCTACAAATGGTGGATCTACACCAACATATCAATGGCAAATAAATGGAACCAATGTTGGAGGTGCAACGTTATCAACATTTACTTCTTCAACTTTAGTAAACGGTGATGTCATCACAGTAATTATGACGTCTTCTTTACCTTGTGTTTCAGGATCCCCCGCTACGTCAAATACAATTACGATTACTGTTGCAGCCGTTGTTCCTGCTTCTGTTAGTATTGCAGCTAGTCCGGGAATTGTTGTTTGTGTTGGCGACATGGTAACATTTACTGCAACACCAACCAATGGTGGTGCTGCACCAACGTATCAATGGCAATTAAATGGAACCAATATTGGAGGTGCCACTTCTTCAACTTTTTCTTCTTCAACTTTAGTTACTGGTGATGTAATTACTGTTATCATGACTTCTTCCTTGAGTTGTGCAACAGGTTCTCCTGCAACTTCAAATACGCTTACAATGACTGTTTCTCCAACCGTTGCAGCTTCAGTTTCTATTGTTGGTTCTCCTCTTACTATCTGTATTGGTGATCCAGTTACTTTTGCTGCTACGCCAACAAATGGTGGAACAATACCGGTTTATCAGTGGCAAGTTAATGGAACAAATGCTGGAACAAATTCTCCTTCATTTACAACTACTGGATTAGCGAATGGCGATGTCATCACTGTAATTATGACTTCTTCTTTTGCGTGTGCAACAGGTTCTCCAGCAACTTCGAATACCGTTTCTGTTGTTGTAAATTCATGTACACCGCCTGTTGCAAATTTCACTGCTAATCAAACTATTTTTTGTGCAACACCTGCTTGTGTTAATTTTACTGATTTAAGTACGAATACTCCAACAAGCTGGAGCTGGTCGTTCCCTGGTGGTTCTCCAGCGACTTCCACGTCACAAAATCCTACGAATATTTGTTATTCTGCAAATGGTTCATACGATGTTACATTGATTGCAACAAATTCAGATGGATCTGATACATTAACTCAAACGGGTTACATCACAGTTGGACTTCCAGTGGTTGTAACTATCTCAGGTAATTTAGTAATTAATGCATGTGAATCAACAACATTGTATGCTGACCCAACAGATGGAACATATGCATGGTCATCAGGAAGTTCTACGAGTCCGCAAGTAACAGTTTCACCAACAGTAACTACGGATTATACGGTTACATATACTAGTCCTGCTGGATGTACAGATTCTGAAACGACAACAGTAGTTGTTGAAAATATATTTACATATTATATGCCTACTGGATTCTCTCCAAATGGTGACGGGATAAATGATATCATTCAAGTTCAAGGACGTGGAATAGATTATATTAATTTGAAAATATTTGATAGAATAGGAGAAAAAGTTTTTGAAACAACAAATCCAAATGAAGGATGGGATGGAAAATTGATAGTATTGAGAATGAATAATAATGTCTTTGTCTATGATTTACTTGTTGTGTTTTGTGATGGCAGTGAAGCCAAAGAGCATGGTGCAATTATGTTAGCTAGATAAAGAAACATTTAATTAATTTGGTGAGCCATGCTCGCCATCGTTTGTGAAAGCTAGCAACTTCACATAAAGTGAAAAGGAATATGATAAAAAAATTAATAATTGTACTTGTATTAATGGGAACGTCTTTTGCATTTGCACAAGATTTCCATTTCTCTCAATTTCAATTAGCGCCTTTAAATGCAAATCCAGGGAATACTGGTGCGATTAATTCGGATATCAGAGCATATACGTTGTATCGAATGCAATGGTTTACTGTAACAAATCCATACAAAACATTTAACGTTGCATTAGATGGACCTGTATTTAAAAAATATATGTTGAGTGACGATTTTTTTGCTGCGGGATTAAACATTGTAAGTGATAATCAAGGACCTTTCCGTTTAAAAACACAATCATTTAATGCATTGGCATCTTATACCAAATTTATTGGAGGCAGACAAAAACACAATATTACTTTAGGGTATACTATTGGTTATAATATTAGAACTGTATCATTGGGTGGAGTAAAGTGGGATAGTCAGTACAATCCAGTTTCAGGAACGTATGATGCAAGTTTTGGCGTTGCTGAAGGCGGAGGCGGAACAGGTTTTTTAGATATGTCTACTGGGCTAGTTTGGAATTTCAGAACAAACCATTTATTCAGAAGTGCCTTAGGCTTTTCCTTACATCATTTTACTGCTCCTAGATATAGCATCATGGGAAGACCAGAAAGATTGATTCCTAAATTTGGTGTACAGTGGAACATCGCGTATAAATTAAGTGAAACGCATAATACAACTTTATTGCCTAGTTTAATTGCATACCAACAAGGAACTTCGGTGTTGTTAAATGGTGGATTAAATGTGAAATACGTATTAGAAGAAGCATCTCGTTATACGGATAATCAAACAGATAAATCAGTTTATTTTGGTGTTTTTTATCGTTTTAGAGATGCCGTTTATGTAACATTTAGATATGAGTTGAAAGGTTTTGCCGCTGGAGCAGCATATGAAGTTACTGCTTCTAAATTAACACCTACAACAAAATCGGTTGGTGGATTTGAATTGTTCCTTCAATACAACGGAGTATTTAAAAATAAACATGCTAAAAAAGCTAAAGCAAGATTCTTATAGTTAAGAAAAGTATAAAAACAAAAAGCCCCTTGAAATATCAAGGGGCTTTTTGTTTTATGAATAAATACGTATCAATAAAATTCGTAAGCACCTAAATCAGGAATTGATGTAGATGGATTTGGTCGATTGGCATCATTTAGATCTTTCGAAATATTAATAACAGTATTGCCTTTGTCGATAGAAAATGCAGTTGCGTTTAATTTATAATTGTTTACCGTTACATCAACAAATCCAGGATCACCATTAACGCAAGTAGTAAAATGTTCATCAAAAGCGAAGCTGGTTTTAATGTTACAGAATTCAAATTCATATGAAAAATTTCCTGGTCCTGCAGAAGCCAATGAATCAATCCCTATTTCTTCATCAATATTTCCATAAATAATACAATTACCAAAATAGCAGCTATCGAGTGGGCGAAGTATTGTTCCTACAGAAGATTCGTAATAGTTGCTAAATGCTAAAACAGGAGTTGATCTACTATCATACGACCAATAATTAGCAAACGTGCAATGTTCAAATCTATACTTTCCGCCAAGAGTAAGTGCTGCAACATATTGTCCGCAATTCGCAAAAACACAATTCACTGCTCTAATATGAGCACCTTGTCCGAATATAGCAGCAGCAGACATGTTTTTTACAATTGTATTCGATACACGTAGAGTAGGAGTAGTCAAGGAAGCAACGGTATCGGCTTGAATTCCAATTTGTCCGTTTTTAATAACAGCCCAATCAATAATATTATTTTTACTTAAAGCCGAAAGCCAAATTTTTCCCCATTGTCCTGGAACGTAAGCATATTCTGGTTCCAATCGGTCGCCTTGAAAAGTTACTTTGTTTGCTGGAAGTCCCAATACTTCCAATGTACCATCTTTATAAACCCAAAGTACTGCGTTGTTGTGCATATATATTTTTGCACCTGCAGGTATTGTAACGATTGTAGCTGAATCAACAACTAAATATCCAAAAACTAAATGTGGTTTATCTACTGGAAAAGTAAAATTAGTTCCGGGTGGTGTTATTACTGAATAAAATTTACCTGGATCTGGTTTATGCAAATACACATCTTGTCCAATTGCAATCAGGTTTACATCTTGAATATTTCCATTTGTTTCAAAGATGATTGAATCTTTTACAAGTAAAGGCATACTTCCTGATGGATTAACATAAACCTGAACAAAAACATACATGCTATCACCACCGAGAATTTCAATGTCTGTAAGTATTGGCATGCTTGATGTAGTGGATATTCCGTCAATATTTAACTTAAAAGCAGAACTTGCTCCTCCTGCCAAATAAGCTTTTGAAATATTTATGGGTTGGTCGTGCTTATTATAAATTCGAAACACTTTTGTGGTAGAGCCAGCATAATGAAAAACAGTGTCAAATAAGACCGTGTCAACAGAAAACTCAAGCTTAGCACTTGAATCTGTAATTAATTCGTCCTTTTTACAAGAAGAGAAAATAACAATTAAGAATAAGCAAAAAGGGAAAATCTGTTTCAATTTCATTTTACAAAGATAGAGTATGCGGTAAAAGTAACGGAATTTAGCCTGAAATATTTCAAAACCTCAAAAATAGGCCTCAAAGTGTGGAATTTGCTAAGAAATAGCATCAATCAATAAAAAAACTTAAATTTGTATGTTAAGGTGGCTTGTAATATCGTTTATTTTATTGCAACGTGTTGCAAATCAATATTTTATTAATTATCAATTAAAGGACATTTCTTCCGTTAAAGCGGAATTACTCTATATGAAGCATGTAAGGTTTCTTTTCTTATTGCTAATCACGCTTGCATTCAGCACGCTTAATGCTTCGGCTCAAACCACTTTTGGTTCGGAAGAGGAATTGAAAACGCAGGCCTCAAAATTGTTTGATGAAGACGAATTTGAAGAAGCCTATCCTTTATACTCCCAATTAACCAGTATTTATCCCAAAGATCCTAATTACAACTATCGTTTAGGTGTCTGTATGCTATACGCTAGTGATGATAAAGAGAAGCCTATCGCTTTCCTAGAATTTGCTTCCGGTAAACCGGATGTTGAGAAAGAAGTAAATTATTATTTGGCAAAAGCCTACCATTTGAATTATCGTTTCGATGATGCAATAAAAGAATACACAAAATATAAAAATGTTGCATCTGGCGCTAAGGCTGAGAAGTTGATGGTAGAACGACAAATTGAAATGTGTATTAATGGAAAAAAATTATTGCGCAACTTAACCGATTTAGTGGTGATTGAGAAAAAAGAAATGAGTCGTATTGATTTTTATCGCTCTTATGATATTTCGGGTATTGGCGGAAAGCTTTTGGCAAAGCCTGATGAAGAGGCCTTTAAAACAGCTTTAGATAAAAAGAAAAAAGAAAAATCAATTATTTATCTAGCAACAAACAATAATCAAGTTTTCTTTTCCAGCTATGGTGATAACATGGATCAGGGGAAAGATATTTATATTATACGTAAACTTCCTACTGGTGAATGGAGTAAGCCTCAAACATTGGGTTATCCTGTAAATACAGAGTATGATGAAGATTTCCCGTTCCTTCATCCAAATGGAAAAGTACTATACTTCTGTTCGAAAGGACATAATTCTATGGGTGGTTATGATATTTATAAAACCACGTTAAATGAAGAAACATACACTTGGAACAAACCTGTTAATTTAGATTTCCCAATTAATACTCCAGACGATGACGTGTTATATATAACAAATGAAGATGAAAAAGAAGCATACTTCTCTTCTGCGCGCGCTAGTAAAAGCGGAAAGACGGCTGTTTACCATATAAATGTTGAACGAAAGCCGATTGATATTGCGATTATTAAAGGTGCTGTAATAAAGAACCGTGACGAACAAGCCATTGATGTTAAGATTACTATAAAGGATTTGGCCGACAATGTGATTCTTGGAATTTTCAACTCAAAAGCAGCCAATGGCGTTTATTTGATAAACATACCTAATGGCGGAAAGTTTTTATTTACTGTTGAAGCTACTGGGTTTGCAACACAATCAGATGTAGTGGAAGTTCCCGTTCAGTATGTGTTTCGACCTATGAAACAAGAAATTAGCTATGAACTTGGAACAGATAAACTGATTATTAAAAATTTATTTGATGAAGTTTTGGATGATGCTAGTTATTTGCTCGCACTTAATTTCATAAAAGAAAAATCCAAGATGGATGTGAATGTTGGTGAGAATAATAACGTGTCTGTAAATAATGCTGTAAAAGATACTGCAAGTTCTTCTAGTGTCGCTACAAACACTTTACAAGACAATAAAATAAATGATAATTCAACAACTTCCAGTAAAAAATTAACGAATGATGATATTGTAAAGATTGGTTATTCTGATGCAGAAGATGTTGCAAAAGAAGCAAAAGATTTGAGAGAACAAGCCGATGTAGCATTGGTGTTAGCGAATCAGAAAAATGAATTAGCAATCAATAAAGGTAAAGAAGCAGAGCAACTAATGTCGGATGCATCTAAGATGTCTGATAACATTAAGAAACAAGCTACTTTGGAAGAAGCGACTTTTGCAACGAAGGAGGCCGAAGAATTAAATCAAGAAACGGTTGCTGCATTTAATCTAGCAAAGAAAATTGAATACCGAGCTGTAGCAAAAGATAAAGAAGCTGAATTGTCATTGCAATATGCAAAAGATTTAGAAGCTGCTGTCAAATCAAAAAATACGGATCCTGCTTTATTTAGTAAACTAGAAGAGCAACAGAAAAAACTAGATGATTTAGCTGAACAAAACAACAATCCAACTTTAGCAAATAGTTTGAAGATGGATGTAGATAACAAAAAACGTGAATGGGAAAAGGCGGTTCAAACATCTGCAGACATTAAACAAGAGATTGCTGATAATGAAGCACTAGCTGTTACTACTCAAGCAGAAGCAGATAAAGAACGAAACGCAAAAGTAAAACAAGGTTTGATTGATCAGATTACGGGATTGAAGATGGATACTGAAGATATTAAAAAAGATTTAGCCTTAAATGAACAAAAAGTCGCTCAATTGCAAAAAGAATATAATGGTGTTGTCAATGAAACTGCTTTAGTTAGCAATGTATATGACAAAGCTAAAACAACTACAAACGAAAAAGCTGCTGCTGATGTTGCAATGATTGAAAAAGCAAAATTAGAAGCTCAAGTTAATACAATAAAAAATACAACTACGACAACTGACAATGCTGTCGCTGTGAAGACAATCGATAATGCAGTTGCTGTTAATACAACAAAATCAACAGATAATGTAGTTGTGGAAAACACAACAAAATCAACAGATAATGTTGTTGTAGATAATACAACGAAAACAACAGACAATGCTTTGGTTGATAATACAACTAAAACAACTGACAATGCTGTTGTAGACAATACAACTAAAACTGCAGATAATGCTATTGTTGATAATACGACAATTGATAATTCTTCGAATGTGAAAGTAGATTACTCAAAAAAATATTCTGATGAAATTGCCGCGACAGATAATATTTCAAATGAGTTAGAACGTGAAAATAAAAAGGCTGAATTGTTAAAGGAATGGTCTGGATCTCTTTCTGAAGATATAGCAGCTAAGAAAGAAGAATCTAAAAACGAAAAAGATAAAACAAAGAAAAAAGAATTGAATTCTGAAATCGCTGCATTAGAAAAAGAGTTGAAAGAAAAACAAAAAACAACTTCAGCAACTTTAGCAACTGTAGAAAAACTCAATAAAGATGCTGCAGTTGCGGATAATGTATCGTCAACTTCAACAGATAATGCAATTGTTGATAATTCAACAAGCACAACTAATGCCGCAGATAATACAACTTCAAATCCTACATTTAATACGAATCAGAAATATTCAGAAGATATTGCTGCCACTAACGCAATTGCAAATGAAGCAGATCGAGAAAAAGCTAAAGCAGATGTATTGATGGATTGGAGCAAAGCAATTGATGCGGATGTTGCTAAGAAAAAAATAGATATGAATGCTAGCGATGATCCTGAAATGAAAGCGTTGCTCGCTATGAAGATTAAGCAGGGCGAGGATTTGTCAAAAGAAAAACAAAAAGAAGCAGCACAAAGTTTAGCAAGAGTTGAAAGTATTAAAAATCCTAGCCTGGTTGCAAATACTACAAAAACAAACGACAATGCAGTAGTTGATAATACAACAAAAACAACTGATAACGCAGTTGTTAATAATACAACAAAAACAACCGACAATGCAGTAGTTGATAATACAACAAAAACAACTGACAACGCAGTAGTTGATAATACAACAAAAACAACTGATAACGCAGTGGTTGATAATACAGCAAAAACAACCGATAACGCTTTAGTAGATAATGCTTCACAAACAACAGATTCCTCTTCGGAAATTGAAGAAAAAGGTTTTGCATATTCTTCTTCAATAGCGAATGAGCAAGCAACAAAATCAGCAGTATTGTCTAAGGAATCGGATAATTTAGCTTCTCAATCAAATGATTTAAAATCGAAAGCCGCTTCTGAAAATGATATAACAACAAAAAATGCAATTTATGCAGAAGCCGAGGAGTTTTCAAAACAATCTGAAGCAAAACAGTTGGAAGCGGCTAAGGTTATTGGAACTGCAAATACAAAAGAATATAACGACAATCAAAATAAACTGGATCAATTTGTTGTTCTAACTAAAGGTAATTCTGCTGACGATATTTCAATGGCTGAAATGATGAAAGATGAAGCCGTTATTTATTTTAATCGCGCTCAAAAATCAAGAGAGGCTGCTAATTCAAGTACAAGTTTCTATGACAAAGAAACTTCTTTAGAAGATGCGTATAAAAATGAAATGATAGCTCTTGAGAAACAAAAGAAAGCAACTGACATCTATTCAAAGTATGCATCTAATGTTGTAGTAAAAACGACCGACAACGCAGTTGTAAATAATACTACAAAAACAACCGATAATGCTGTCGTGAATAATACTACAAAGACTACTGATAATGCTGTTGTAAATAACACAACTAAAACGGCAGACAATACTGCTGTAGACAACACAACAAAGACTTCAGACAATGCTGTTGTAAATAACACAACTAAAACGGCAGACAATACTGCTGTAGACAACACAACAAAGACTTCAGACAATGCTGTTGTAAATAACACAACTAAAACGGCAGACAATTCTGCTGTAGACAACACAACAAAGACTTCAGACAATGCTGTTGTAAATAACACAACTAAAACAGCAGACAATTCTGCTGTAGACAACACAACAAAGACTTCAGACAATGCTGTAGTGAATAAAACTAGTAATAATAATACATCAGTATCAAGTGCAGTATTCGTTAAAACAACAGTTCCGGTTTATTCGGCTTCTAAACCAATTCCTGTAAATGAGAAATTGCCAGAAGGATTGATTTTTAAAGTTCAAATTGGTGCATTTAGAAACCCGATTCCTCAAGATTTGTTTACTGGCATGTCTCCGATTACTGGTGAGACGACTCCTCAAGGTTTTACAAGATATACGGCAGGATTATTTACAACTTTTGTAACTGCAGATAAAGTAAAACAAGAAATAAGAGATTTAGGTTATAAGGATGCATTTGTGGTAGCATTTTTAAATGGAAAGCGTATTCCAATGATTGAAGCAATGGCAATGACAGGTGAAACAATGCCAGCCAATAATCAAATTGTAGCAAATACAACTAGTGTTGATAATACAACAAAAACAGCAGACAATGCAGTAGCGACAAACACAGCAAATAACACAACAAACATAACAAACGCAAATACAGCAGTTCAACCAGTAACGACTCCTGAGAATACTCAAAATGTAGCTACCGTTGGTGGATTGTTTTATACAGTTCAAATTGGTGTTTATTCTCAAGTAGTTTCTTCAAGAAAGTTGTACAACATTCAGCCACTATATACTGAAGTTGCTCCGAATGGAAATTATAGATACAACACAGGAATTTATAACAATGTTGGTCGTGCAGTAGAAGCAAAAAATATGATTATTGACGTTGGAATTAAAGATGCATTTGTAACAGCTTACTTTAATGGAAAACGTATTTCTTTGCCAGAAGCAGATCTGTTAATTAAAAATGGAACTGCTACTTATTCAACTGCTCCAAACATAAATGCTTTGCCAACATTTACAGCTTCTTCTGCACCTAGAACTTCACCTGTTAGTCCGAGAACAGTTGAATCAACTCCAATAGTTAATACTCCTATACCAACACCAGTTGAAACACCAACCGCAACACCAGTTGAAACAACAACTACAGCAACTACAACAACAACACCTGCAAATACCCCTGCAACAAATATTGTTACTGCTGCTACACCCATTGTGAGTGATCAATTAAAAGCGGAAGCAACAGCTAGCAATGTGATGCAAATTGATTCTGGAATTGTTTTTAAAGTTCAAATAGGCGCATTCAAAGAAGAAGTTCCATTAGAAATTGCAAACAAATTTTTGAAGATAGCTAAAAAAGGTGTGAAAAATTATAAAGATGCAAATGGATTAACTATTTATACGGTTGGAACTTATAAAACATATACTGAAGCTGCTTCCGTTAGAACAGAGGTTGTGAATGAAGCTGCGATTACTGATGCTTTTATAGTTGCTTATAAAGATGGAAATAAAATTACGATAGACGAAGCAAGAGCATTAATTGGTCAATAAGATAAGAAAATGAACATTGAAGATTTCGATAAACAACAACACGATTTAGATACCGACTCGGACGTTTTAATTGCTCCTGAGGAAGTAGCAGTGCAAGGGAAGCAGCTTATCGTTTATAATGATGATTTTAACACATTTGATCATGTGATTGATGCGCTTATTAAAGTTTGCAAGCATGATCCAATTCAAGCCGAGCAATGTACTTTTTTAATTCATTACAAAGGGAAGTGATCCGTAAAAAAAGGTTCTTACGAAACATTAGAACCAATGTGTACTGCTTTGTTAGAAAGAGGAATTACTGCGGAGATAGAATAATACAAAAATAATTTCATGAAAGAGAAAATAACATTATCCGTTTTGATAATTGCACTAGTTATTGTAGCATGTCAGAAAGTGCCAATTACAGGGCGTAAACAAATGAGTTTGATTTCTGAATCAGAAATGATTGGAATGAGTTTAACAAGTTATGCTGATTTTTTATCAAAGAATCCAGCTGTTTCTGAATCAGATGCAAATGCTAATATGGTTTCAAGAATAGGCAAAGACATGCAAAAAGCGGTTGAAACTTTTATGGCTGAAAAAGGTTTGTCGACCAGATTGGATGGTTATCAGTGGGAATTCCACATGGTTAACGAGAATATTGTAAATGCGTGGTGCATGCCTGGAGGAAAGGTTGTTGTTTATTCTGGATTATTACCTGTTACTCAAACCGAATCGGGATTAGCTTGTGTGATGGGACATGAAATTGCACATGCAGTTGCTCGACATGGTAACGAACGTATGAGTCAAGGTTTGCTCATTCAAGTAGGTGGTGCTGCTTTGTCTGTAGCACTTTCCCAAAAACCACAACTGACTCAGGATTTATTTTTGCAATCGTATGGATTAAGTTCTCAATTGGGAATGCTGAAATATTCACGCACACATGAAAGTGAAGCAGATAAAATGGGATTGGTGTTTATGGCCATTGCTGGATATGATCCTAATGAAGCAATTGCATTTTGGGAACGAATGGAACAAGCGAGTGGAGGCAACAAGCCGCCAGAAATATTAAGTACACATCCTAGTGATGCAACTCGCATAGCTGATATAAAAGCGTTTTTGCCTGAGGCGATGAAGTATTACAAGAAGAAGTAGTAGAAATTATTTACATTGAGCGGAGGCAATGTGCTCTATAATTGATATTACTTATTTCTCCAGTGTCAAAAATCCTGTTAACGTATCAACCAAGTCATTCAATAAAACTTGTCTTTCAGACGTTATATTTTTTTTGAACTCTTTTACTTTTGTTATTGCTGATGTTACATCCGTCTCCGTAAAGGGCCCTTCCATATTCTCAATGGTAGTAATTGCTTCCAAAGAAATTAAATAGTTTTCATCCAATGCCAATAAAATAAAGAATGGCAAGTATTTACTAAAATTTATTTCTGATTCCCAGCAAGCAGCTACTAAAAGATGTCTTACTTCTTTTGCTTTCGGACTTGCAATCGCAACAAGTAAAGTGTCACCACCTTTTTCTTTTTTTAAGGTCAATAATGCTTCTTCTTTTATTTCTTTGTTGGCTGGATCTGTTAATAAGGAAATCAAAGCTGAAATTTTTTCTTCATTCGTTACGGGCATTGTTACACCTTCTTCAGTGTTGCCAACAATTGTTGTGGCGTATTCTTTTGAGTTGAAATATTTTTTTAAGTTATCTGTTGCGTCCATTTTAATTATATTTTTTTAAGTGAGCAAATATCCGTAAATTTATTGATATGGAATTAATAGATTTAATCCGTCTTATATAAAACGTGCTATGATTCAACAAGCTTTTTTTACAATTAAGGAGCCTTGTCAACAAGGTTGGGAGAATATGAGTGTTTCCGAAAAGGGAAGATTTTGTTCTTCTTGTAATAAACAGGTTCATGATTTTTCTAACTCAAGTATTGATGATATAAAGAAAGCATATTCGGAAAGTAGAGATGGTTTATGTGGGCACGTTCCTGTAAAGGTCTTGCAAGAACAATACGTTGAAAATTTTATTCAAACAGAACATTTCAGTTATTTAAAAAGATTTTGGATTGCTGCTGTTTTTTGTTTTGGTGCAAGTTTGTTTACAGTAGATGATGTAAAAGCAAGTTCATTTTATAAAATTAAAACTGCTTTATTTAAAAATTCTTCAGAAATAAATGATACAATTAGTGTAAAAGGGGTGGTAAAAGATAATATTTCACAGGCGCGAATTCCCTATGTTGCTGTTGCAGCTATTTGTAATAATATTGTTGTTGCTAAAGCACAAGCTAATATTAATGGTGAATACGAAATTAGAATTCCTAAAACTTATAATGTTGTTGATTTTAAAGCAATTTATCTTGGTTATAATACGCGTTTGATAAAAAATATTTCAGTAACAAAATCTAAAAATATTGTAGTTGATATTGATATGCAAATGAAAGAAGAATTGATGTTAGAAGGATATATTGAACCCCATTACATTGTACCTAAATAAAAGAAAGAATTTTATCCCTCCAAATCAATACCATCACACCGGCTATCGCTATCAATGCCGCAACAACTGATTTTATTGTTATTTTCTCTTTGTAGAATAAATAGGAGAGCGGCAGTACAAAAACGGGAACCAACGCAAAAATAGTTTGCGCAACAGATGGCTTGTTCTGTAATAATGAAATTGTAAGCATCGATAAACTTACTCCCATAACAGGTCCGAATATCGTTCCACCTAAGGTAAAAATTAATCCATTGTTTCTATTTTCTAAAGCAGGTTGATTTATTTCTCTGAATTTGCCCCGAGCAATTGTAATCAAATACATAATTCCCATTGCAACAATCATTCGTATCCAGGTAGCTTGGAAAAATGGTAAATCGGTATTATCGATTTGTGTTTCAAAACCTTTATTAGCGAGTACTAGTCCAAAACCTTGACAAACAGCAGAAAGAATAGCAAACAAAATACCCTTTCCTTTGCTCCCTATTGCATGATCATTTATTCGTCCGTTGCTACCTTTGTTTAAACTCAACCAAACAACTCCAGCAATTGTAATGAGGATACCAACTATCCCTATGATGTTAATTCGTTCACCAATAAGAAAAAATGCGGAAACTAAAGCTGCTGCCGGAGCTAGTGTTGTGAAAATGCTTCCAATGCGCGGACCAAGAATTACAAATGAGGTGAATCCAAAATAATCACCCAAGGCCAATCCAATAACACCCGATGCTCCAAACCACATCCAATGTTCTAGATGAGGGACTGTAAAAAGTTCGGTAAACGAGATTGGTAAAAATAAAAGGCAAATAATGGTTAGGAATATGACTGCAAATACCAAACGAATATGATTAACAGTGTTGGGCCCCATTCTTCGAGCGGCTTCTGTGAATGGAAATATGCCAATGCTCCATGAAAGTGTAGTTGCTAAAGCTACAAGTTCGCCTAAATATGAAAATCCAATGGGCATTCGATACAAATGTTAATTATGCCCGCAAATGTAGGGTTTTTCAATTTATTGCCTTTTTTGTTTGTTCGTGCGCAAATAGAATTTATTCATCGATAAAATATGGTTATTGGTAGTATATTGTTAGTGTTATCGCACATTCAGGTGTTAATAAGTTGATATCCACTATTTTGCTTTTGTAAAAAAATTAAACTCTATTTGTTATACTAATATTAAAAAATCAAACATGAACGCATTCAAACGAATATCTATTATCGGCTTTTGTTTTTCATTTTTTATAATTGCTCAATCTTCAAATGCTCAAAACATTCAGATTCCAGCAGAAAGCCCAGACTTTAAAGTATTCCCTAATCCTAACCAAAGTGATTCTGATACTTATGTTAGTTTGCAAGGTTTTAAAGCAGACAATTTATTAGTGGTTGTATACGATATGTTGGGCAGAGAAATTTATTCTAAAGTGCAACTTATGGAAAACGGTGGTTTCTTATTTACTATCACAACAGATGGTAAGCAATTAACAACCGGCATATATTTGATAACAGCTTCAGCTAACGATAAAGTATTTCATCAAAAACTCATTGTAAAGTAAAAATTGTCTCTCTAAACAATTTCTAAACAGCTCTTCATCTTCGGATAAGAGCTGTTTTTATTTTGGAACAATGCATTTGATTGGATTTTTTAAGCCTTCGTATTTATACAACCATACTTTTATTGTACCAACAACTATAGGCGTTTCTACATAAACAGGCATTTTATTTTCATCATCCGTTACCCAAACAATCATTCCTTCTCCGCCTTTAAAAATTGTTCCTTCAATAAGATTTGGACTAAACTTGATACATCTCACTGTTCCCAGTAAATCGGATTTGATTGTTTCCTTTCCTAAATAGCGAATATAGGAAGGGAAGATTTCCCCGTCTAGCACAAATGTTATGGGAATAGTGTCTTTCGGTTTGTATTTTGAAAAGTCGAGGCAACGGGCATAAAAAATTGCTGTCATTACATCGTTGGTGCAACTTGTAATACTTAACGAATCTAATTTACTTGGCTTTCTATTTCTTTTCGAAGAAGTATAGACTTTGTTTTTTTTCTGATTAAATACATAATCATCATACGTATAGCTTCCGCCTTCTTTCGCATCTCTAATAAAGCGAATGGGTTTTAAAGTGGCAGTATCTGCATACGACTCATATCTGTCTCTCACTTTATAAAACCAGTCGTATTTTGGATAAGTAGCTCCTAATCCTACAAAATGGTAAACATTTTTTCCGTTTAATTTATTCAGAAAAACGCTAAAGCTTGCTTCGCCAGCTTCCATCCAGATGGCGCCCCAATTGTAAAAGATTTTATAATTGAATTGTTCACCAGCTTTAAAACTATTATTCTCAACCGAGCAATTCTTTTGACCAAAAAGCATCAATTGAAAGCAAAGCAAGATGAATAAGAGTGTTTTTTTCATTCTTTAAAAGTACAAATACTTTGAACGCTATACGTCATAAAAGTCAAAGAGTTTCTTACTTATCATACATATTAAAGCCATTTTTGGATATATTTGTGAGTATGAAAATATTACATTTGAGTTCTGAAAAAAGTTGGAGAGGTGGAGAGCAGCAAATGGCTTATCTTATTGAACAATTAAAGCTTTTAGGTGTTGAGTCGCATGTGGCTGCACGTTCAAATTCAGCCTTTGAAAAATGGTGTTTAGCCAACAATATTCCTTTCCTTTCTATTCCATATAACAACGTTTTTGATATTTCTTCAGCTTTAAAACTTAAATCATATTGCTCTAAAAACAGCTTTGATTTCATTCACATGCATTCTTCACGTAGCCACGGGTTGGCACTACTAGCTAATGCTCTTGGTAATTCAGTTCCTTTGATTCTTTCTAGAAGAGTTGATTTTCCTATTAAAGCAAATTTCTTTTCTAAGCGAAAATACAACCACGCTTTAATTAAAAACATAATTTGTGTTTCTAACAAAATAAAAGATATTGTTTCTGAATCTATATCGAATCCTGAAAAATGTGTAACCGTTTATGATGGAGTTGATTTGAATCGTTTTCATGGTAAAGGAATGCGCGGCAAAATCAGAAAAGAACTCGGAATTTCTGATGAGTTTAAATTAATTGGAAATATTGCTGCGATTGCTCCACATAAAGATTATTTCACCTTTTTAGATACAGTAAAAATTCTTTCTTCAAAAATTAAAGCCAAATATCTTATTGCTGGTGAAGGCCCACTTCGTAAAGAAATAGAAAATCGAATTGTTGAATTGGAATTACAAAACGATGTTTTTGTGTTAGGCTTCCGTAAAGATGTTGAAAATGTGTTTGCTGATTTGGATTTACTTTTATATACTTCCAAAGAAGAGGGTCTCGGCTCTACTTTATTAGATGCGATGGCATACGGACTTCCAATAGTTGCTGCTGAAGGTGGTGGTATTCCTGAAATTGTAAAATCCGAATTCAATGGATTAACTGCTCCTGTTCAAGATTCACAAAAACTTTCGGAGCATGTTGTGCGAATGCTTAGCGACAACGCTTTACGTGAAAAACTTGTCCTTAATGCTAAAGAGTTTGTGAAAGATTTTTCAAAAGAAGCAATGGCAAAACAAACCCTAGCGATATATAAGCAGGTATTAGCTCATAAATAAATCAATTTCGGTGTCGTTTTCCTCTTTCACATTAGCCAAATTTTGATATATTTGTTATAGAAACTATAAAATCAAAAAAAACATAAAAATGAAAAAAATTGCTACACTACTTTTTGCATGCGTTTTAGGAATTAACACCCTGTCGGCTCAAACTACAGGCGGGCCAGATGCATATGGTTATATTTGGAGAGACAGTAACGATGCGCTGGGTCCAATTTATAATTGGATTGATATTTTACCACTAGTAGGTGCTCAAGAAGTGCGCTTTTTAGCGGATGACAACACTGTTGGTTCTTTTCCAATTGGTTTTCCATTTCACTACTACTGGTACGATGTTTCTCAATTTTGGGTTGGCTCAAATGGATACATCGGTTTTACAAATGGACAAATATCAGCTCCTTTTGGAACAATTCCAGCTACTACAGGTACACAAAATTTTTTAGCTGCAATGGCATGTGATTTATTATTCGACATTTCAAATACTGCTGAATGTTGGAGATATACTAATCCCGCTCAGGATACATTAATTGTTTCTTGGTTAAATGTTCCTTTTTATGATGCAGCAATTGCAGCTGGATCAGGGAACAATGAATTTCAAATTATTTTAAGTGCAGTTGATAGCTCTATCACTTACCAATATAAAACGCAAACGGGTTTTCCATCAGCTGGTGCAAACGTTGTTATTGGTATCGAAAACAATTCAGGTAGTATTGGATTACAACATTCGTACAATGTTTTTCCTCCTATCAATTATGCTATTAAATATTCTTATCCAAGCAATACAACTTATGTTGTAAATGATGCTTCTACTTCTTACAATGACAATTCTGAAACTGGAGGATTGTTTCTTGCGCGAAATGGACAGCAGTTTACAATGAGTACAAGTATTAAAAATACAGGTAACCAAAACTTAGCATCTTATAATGTGTTTTCTCGTGTATTGAATACAATTGGAACAACAATGGTGTCGGATAATAGAATGAGTTTGGCTTCTATACCAGGACAAACAGAAAATATTACGATGACAAACATGTTCAATCCAACAACCGCTGGAACGTTTCGTTTTTTTACAAATACACAATTGCCTGGTGATGCAACACCAAGTAACGATCAAAAAGTTCAAGAAATTGTTGTAATTGATACTACAGCAGCATCCATCCGCTTAGCGTATGATAATAATATTGAAGCAGGTTTGGGAGGGTTAAATTGGACAGGTGGTTCTGGTGGAGCTGCTGTTTATTTTGTTCCTCCTTGTGATTCGGTTAAAGTTACTGAAGTGTATGCTTACATTGTAGCAAACCCTATGTCGTTTGGATATTCAATTGTTTTGTATGATGACAATGGAGCTGCTGGAGCTGCTGGGGCACAATTGGATTCTATTTATGTACCTGCTACTTCTGTATTCACATCTGCTTGGAATACTATTCCATTAACAACCCCTATCACAATTAATACAGGTGGTATTTATGTTGCTTGGGTAATGAATGGCGATGGTTTGACTCTAGGACAAAATCAAGTTGCTCCTTTTTCTTACAGAACGTTTGAAATCATTAGTAATACTTGGGCTCCTTATCGTTACAGAGAAACAGAAGATTTGATGATTAATATTAGCATTGAAAAACTTCCTCCTTTTTCTGGTGTTGGAATTCAAGAAAATACAATGGATAACTATTTTGGTGATTTCTATCCTAATCCTTCTTCTAATTTTGCTACTATCAATTACGATATTCCATTCAATGCTAAAACAATTGCATACCAATTGTATGATGTTCAAGGGAAATTAGTGAATGTTGCATCGTCTAACCTTCAATCTAATTCTGGTAAGCTTAGCATTAGCGCTGCCAATTTAGATGCAGGTATTTATACATGCAAAATTTCTGTTGATGGTGAAATGATTGTTAGGAAATTAGTGATTACTAAATAAGCGAATTAGTATTTGCTTAAAAAGGCGTTCTAGAAATAGAACGCCTTTTTTTATTCACTAAAATAAGTTAGAATTGAAACAATTATAAAGTAAATTAACTCAAACCTTGAATTACTTCATCAATGTTTTTCGCAGATGGGAAGTAGGAAATAATTTTCTGCAACACTTCATCTACAGTTGAGTCTGGGCAAGAAGCACCGCTAGTTAGAATAATATCTACTACTTCTTTTTGGGGTAAAAAATCAAAACTATGTAAATGTTTTTGATGTAAAAAATCAAAATGATTGATCTCGTTTCTTGAAACAACTTCTCTTGCAGATGAAATGAAATAAGTAGGAAGCTTTTCTTCACACAATTCGACAATATGAGAAGTGTTGGAGCTATTGTATCCGCCAACTACAATTGCGATATCGGCATTGTTTTTTAATAGTCCATATGTCGCTTCTTGATTTTCATTTGTTGCATAACACAAAGTATCGCGTGTATCTGCGAAGTGATTTTTTAAATCCGTATCACCATACTTTTTTAGCATTATGTTTTTGAAATAATCTGCAATTTCTTGCGTCTCAGTTGCCAACATAGTAGTTTGATTAATAACACCAACGCGTTCCAGGTGTTTTGTAGGATCGAAATTATCGGAATGGTGGCCTTTGAAAATAATATTGAAAGCATCAATGCCGATGTTTCCTAAGATGTATTCTCCTAAAACTCTCGACTCGATTATGTCTTTTACAATAATAGATGGTGCGTTTTGTTCACTTCTTGAGTACGTTGCTCTTGTTTCTTCATGGTTGAATTTGCCATGAATAATTATACTGTATTGGTCTTCTCCAAGTTTTTCGGATTTTTTCCAAACTCTCTCCACAAACGGACAAGTAGTATCATACTTGCGAACTTCAATGCCAATTTTATTCAACTCAACTTCAATCTTTAATGTTGTTCCAAATGCTGGAATAATTACAATATCATTTGAACTCAAGTCCGTAAATGGAATAATTTGATTGCCGCTCGTATCCATCAGGAATTTAACACCACGATGCAATAAATCATTGTTTACATCAGGATTGTGAATCATCTGACTTAATAGAAATATCCTTTTGTTAGGATTTTCTTCAATTGCTTTGTATGAAATTTCAATTGCGTTTTCTACTCCATAACAAAACCCAAAATGACGAGCAATATGAAAACGAACAGGTCCGAAATCTAATATAGTAGGACTGAAATCCTTTTTGCGAGGATCGCTAATTTTTCGGATTTCTTTTACTTTAGAAATAACCGGACTTTTATAAAATTCAGGGATATTGAAGTTTTTCATTGAGAAGCAAAATTACGGATTTCTATTTAATAGAATCAAGTAATTATATGTTTTTGCTTTTTTTCGACTACTCAAATAGTGGTTAGCATTTTACTTAAGCCTTCATCAACAATAGTAATTGCTTTCGATTTTATACAATTTTTAGCCCTTTTATCAACAATTCGATGTGAATGCAATATTGATTAAAACATTCTATTTTTCAGATAACTAAGTATTTTTGTAGGAATGAAAACAAAACGTCCTTTAATACTAGTCACCAACGATGATGGTATTACAGCTCCTGGTATTGCTTCCTTAATTGAAGCGGTTAAATCAATCGGTGATGTAGTAGTGGTAGCGCCCGATAAGCCTCAGTCTGGAATGGGTCATGCAATTACTATAAATGCTACGCTGCGTATTAATAAAGTAAATATCTATGGTGTAAAAGAGGAGTACAGTTGTACTGGAACTCCTGTCGATTGCGTGAAAATTGCTATTAACAAGATTTTAAAACGGAAACCGGATTTAGTTGTTTCTGGAATCAATCATGGTTCTAATATGTCTATTAATGTTATTTATTCTGGAACCATGTCTGCTGCTGTGGAAGGAGCAATTGAAAGTGTTCCAGCTATTGGTTTTTCTTTACTAAACGAATCCATTGATGCCGATTTTTCTGCTGCAAAAAAGATAGTAAAAACAATTGTAACTCAAGTTTTGAAAAACGGCTTGCCAAAAGGTGTTTGTTTGAACGTAAATATCCCTAAGGTTAAGTTTGAAATGTTAAAAGGTATAAAAATTTGTCGTCAAGCAAAAGCAAACTGGATCGAAGAATTGGACGAAAGAAAGGATCCAAGTGGAAAAACATATTTTTGGTTAACAGGCAGATTTGATAATTATGATAAAGGGAAAAAAGACACGGATGTTTGGGCATTAGAAAATCAATATGTTTCTATTGTTCCTACTCAGTTTGATATGACTGCTCATGATTCGATAAAAGTACTTGAGAAATGGAAATTTTAATTTTTTAAATATGAAAAACTTTAATTGGGATAGAACTTGGGTCGGGCTTTCAATTGGAATTTTATTTCCAGTTGTGATTTATACCATCTATTATTATTTTGTGTACAATTCCGGATTGCAAAAGATGAATGTGAGTTTGTGTATTGCTACTAACCTAATTCCTTTCTATTTGTATCAAAGAAAAGAAAGTTACAAAGGATTGAAAGGTGTTTTAGTTGCAACGTTTGTCTGGGCAGGAATTATTTTTGGATTGGCATTTTTTACAAATCACTTACGAATAGGATAAATGAACTACTATATTATTTCGGGTGAAGCTTCGGGCGATTTGCATGCATCAAATTTAATGAAATCATTAAAGGTGTTGGATGCTAATGCGCATTTTCGTTGCTGGGGTGGTGATTTGATGCAAAAGCAGGGTGGTGTAATTGTTAAACATTACCGCGATTTAGCATTTATGGGTTTTACCGAAGTGCTCATGAATATCCGTACCATTTTTAAAAACATTGATTTTTGTAAAAAAGATATTTTAGAGAACAGACCAGATGTTTTGATTTTGGTTGATTACCCTGGCTTTAACTTGCGCATTGCTGAGTTTGCAAAAGCAAATAAAATTAAAGTGTTTTATTACATCTCACCCCAAATATGGGCTTGGAAAGAATCTCGTGTTCACAAAATAAAAAAGGTTGTAGATAAAATGTTTGTGATTCTTCCTTTTGAGAAGGAATTCTATAGCCGATTTGATTATAATGTTGATTTTGTTGGTCATCCTCTTTTAGATGCAGTGGATAATTATTCAAAAGAGTCGAATGATTTGGGAATAACTATTAATAAACCAATCATTGCAATCTTGCCTGGAAGTAGGAAGCAAGAAATTTCAACTTTGTTGCCTTTGATGTTATCCATGCGCAAATATTATCCAAATTATCAGTTTGTGGTTGCTGGCGCTCCGTCACAATCTCTTGAATATTATCAAACATTTTTTCCTGATAATGATGTGAAAATTGTATTTGGTAAAACATATCCTTTACTTCAAAAATCCGAAGCTGCTTTAGTGGCATCTGGAACAGCAACATTAGAAACGGCTTTGTTTGGAGTTCCTGAAGTAGTTTGTTACATCGCAGGTAAAATATCTTACGCTATTGCCAAACAACTTGTAAAAGTGAAATTTATTTCACTTGTGAATTTAATTATGGATAAAGAAATCGTTAGAGAATTAATTCAATCCGATTTGAATGAAGCGAATTTGAAAGTTGAATTGGATAAATTACTGAATAGTGAAACGCGTATTAAATTAATAGCAGATTATGCAGAACTGAAGACTAAACTAGGTGGTTCAGGTGCTTCACTTAAAACGGCTTCTTTAATGTATAAATATCTAAATGCATAACGGATGAAGAAACACATTCTGTCTTTTTTCTTTTTCGTTTCTTTTTTCCATGTAGCTGCAACAACTCTAAATGTTCGAATACTTACAACCAAAGTAATTCAATCCTTCATTTTTTCACCAATCAACGGAACGTATGATGTATACGGAGATGGAGTATTACAGTTAAATAGCGATACGCCAGGCATTTTCCAACTCACTATAGAAAAAGACTCCATCGTTTTAAAAACATTTGAACGTACAATTGGCAAATACGCAACGCTAAAAATGCTTTCGCAAAAATCGGATGGTGCTTTTAAAATAAAATCGGTTCTGCCAGAAGGAAAAGTAAGAACCTATGAGGATGATGTTATGATTGGCTTAACAGCCGATAAAAAACAATTTTTATTAATTAATAAAATCGATATTGAAAAATACATTGGTGGAGTGGTAGAGTCAGAATCGGGAACGCGTACTAGTTTAGAGTATTATAAATTACAATCTATTTTATGTCGTACATATTTGTTAGCGCATATCAATCGGCATGTTTTTGAAGGATTTCAAGTGTGTGACGATGTTCATTGTCAAGCTTATTTAAGCAGAACCACGGATGTGGATGTGCAAAAAGGAGTAAATGATACGAAAGGTTTAGTTGTTGTTGATAATGATTTAAATTTGATTACGGCAGCCTTTCATTCTAATTGTGGCGGACAAACTGTTGCCTCGCAAGATGTTTGGGCTATGTCTACTTCCTATTTAAAATCCGTAAAAGATACATTTTGTATGAAGCAAACACATTCAAATTGGAAACGCACAATTCCGATGGAAGATTGGAAAGCGTATTTGCAATTGAAGCATAAATATCCGGTTGAGGATAGTTTAAAATTAAACAGTGCAACTACGTTTGCACAACCTAACGGAAGATCAGTTTATTTCATTGATAAAGATTTAAAAATTCCATTGAAAATTATTCGTGCCGATTTTCAATTAAAATCTACTTACTTCTCAGTTGAACAACAAGGAGAATCTATCATTTTTAATGGCAGAGGATATGGACATGGAGTAGGGATGTGTCAGGAAGGAGCAATGCGCCAGGCTAAGTTAAATCGTTCTTACAAAGAGATTTTGAACTTTTATTACAAAGATGTCCACTTGGTGGATTTGTCGGCTTTGAGTTATTTTCGACAAGAATAAAGTTTGTTGATTGCTATTAACATTTTCGCAGCACTTGTCATTCCGACCGCAGTTCCAATACTTGTCATTCCGACTCTTTTACACCAATTGTCATTCCGATCAGACTTCCACTACTTGTCATTCCGACCGAAGCGGAGGAATCTATCTAGCTCATTAGTAACGACAAAGCAGTTTAGTTTTCTCCGCTTCGGTCGAAAGGACACAGAACAAACATAGTAGTTTTACTAGAATCAAAATTCTGCTTATCTTTAATCGTGCGTTTTATTCTCAAATATCTTTTATTACTACCTGTTTGTATTGCCTTTGTTCGTTCAAATGCACAAAACGATACAATTAGAGTTGCTCGACCCACAAGTGAATTCCGCGTAATAGGAGGAACAGAGTTTTGTGGTTATGTCAATAGAAGCAATTTCAATAAGAAGCGTTTTAGTCTTGTTGCTATAACAGAAGCCGCATTATATGGTGGTTCACTTGTAGGCTTAAATGAATTATGGTACAAAGATTATCCACGTTCATCGATGCATTCGTTTGATGATAATCAAGAATGGTTGCAACTAGATAAAATCGGACACGTAACAACATCTTATTATGTTGGGCGAGTTGGAACTCAACTTTATAAATGGAGTGGACTAAATCGCAAAAAAGCAATTTGGTACGGAGGTATGTTAGGTTCGGTTTATCAAAGTACCATTGAAGTGCTGGATGGTTATTCTTCTCAATGGGGATTTTCCTGGGGAGATTTTGCTGCAAACACTGCTGGTTCTTTGCTTTGTATCGGACAAGAACTTGCTTGGGACGAACAACGCATTATCTTGAAGTTTTCTTTTATGCAAAGTGAATATTCAAAATTTCGTCCGAATCTTTTAGGAAAAAATCTACAAGAAAATATTCTCAAAGATTATAACGGACAAACATATTGGCTGTCTGTCAACCCTGCTTCGTTTATGAGCGATGAAACACGATTTCCAAAATGGCTAAACATTGCTGTTGGTTACGGAGCGAATGGTATGACTGGAGGAAACTTTAATCCTCCTTACATTGATGGAAACGGTTTTCAAATTTATCACGAACGTTACCGACAATATTATTTATCTTTTGATGTCGACTTAACAAGAATAAAAACAAAATCGAAGTTTTTGAATACGGTATTTTATTCCATTGGTTATCTGAAAATTCCCGCGCCTGCCATTGAGTTTTCTGAAAAAGGGGTGAAGGGAAGTTTGTTGGGGTTTTAAATGTATTCTACTTAAATAAGGGTTTTGCTTAAAAATGCAGAATTATTTAAAAAATTGACATGCCTGTTTTTGTAGTTAATAATTCAAGTGCCTTCATTCCCAAACTAGAATTACCCTTTTTATTTAATTTGGGACTCCAAACTGCTACACTATATTTTTGAGGTTGCACTGCAACAATGCCTCCTCCAACTCCGCTTTTTCCTGGTAAGCCCACTTTGTAAGCAAACTCCCCCGATTCATCATAAAAACCACATGAAAGCATTAGCGCACTGATTCGTTTTACTTGACTTCCTGAAATTATTTGGTCTTGCAAATGGGCGCATTTCCCTTGATTGGCAAATAGTAAGAAGGAATTTGCTAAGTCTTTACAAGTCATTTCAATCGAGCATTGGTGAAAATAAAAGTCTAAAACATCTTCTACCTTGTTGTGTATATTCCCTCTTGATTTAAGCATATTCACCAGTGAAGCATTCATGAATCCTGTTTCTTTCTCAGATTTTGCAACTGCTAAGTTATATTCTATGTTTTTGTTTCCACTGATTTTTCTTACAAATTCAAGAAAATCTTTTTTAGGATCATTCAGTTTTGAAACTAATAAATCTGCCATCACAAGTGCTCCAGCATTGATGAATGGATTTCTTGGAATTCCATTTTCGTATTCTAATTGAACGATAGAATTGAATGAATTGCCTGAAGGCTCAACCCCAATTCGTTCCCAAATTGTTTCGCCAACAAGCGACATCACATGTGTTAACGTAAATACTTTGGAAATACTTTGAATGGAAAAATTTTCATCGGTATCACCAACTTTGTATTCTTTTCCATCAACAGTTAAAAGGCTCATGCCAAATTTATCAGCACTTACATTAGCAAGTTGAGGAATATATGAAGCAACTTTCCCTTCTAAAGGTAACCCCTTTACTTCTTCATAAATATTTTTTAATAGTTCTGAATAATTCATGTCATTTATACTTATTCAAAGATACTATTTTGTCTCCTTCATTAACTTACTAACTCTTTGCAGCATAAAGATATTCAGTACAGCAAATACAACTACAACGTAGCCTAAAGTGTTGTAATGTTCTAGCGGACTCAATTTTGTTTGTTGCACCACAATTAATCCTCCAATGATGGAAGCAATTCCTCCGGCCAATTGTTGAAGCGATGAATTGATGCTCATAAATGCTCCTCGGTCGTGCATTTCGGGAAGTGCTGTTACCAATGCCATGGATGGAACCATTCGTCCCATAATACCAATCATCATGGCAATGTTTACGATAATAACAATCCACAATGGAGTTGGACCCATGTTGGTATAAAGCACCACCACTACTATCATCCAGATGGAAGCAAAGGTGAAGATGGTCATCTTGTTTAATTTATCACTCATTTTTCCTATTACTGGCATAATTACTAATGTAGCAATACCAGCAACCATGAATAAGATAGGAAGTTGTTCGTTTGTGATTTTTAAATTGTTTATAGCAAAAGCACTTCCCCATGGCATCATCATAAATCCACCTAAGGAAAGTAAAGCAGTGGTTAAGAAACCAATTCTATAGTTTCTGTTTTTGATAGTATTCCAAAGGTGTTGGAATGCATTATCTTCTGTTTTTTCGTTTAAATGCTCTGTGATGGGATGCATTTTCGCAATTAGTAATAAAAGAATAATAGTCGCCATTCCAACAATCATAAAAAACGGACTTTCCCAACCCCAATGATTGGAGAGGTACAAACTGATTGGAATTCCAAGCACTTGACTAGCACCAAACCCCATTTGCATAAATCCCATTACGCGTCCGCGTTGTTGAATTGGAAAAAGATCTGCAACAATCGCCATGGAAATAGAACCAATCACACCACCAAACAATCCAGTAATGATACGTGCAGCTAACAACATGACATAGGATGAAGACAATCCGCAGAACAAGGTTCCTAAAATAAAACCTATGTAAAAAAATAAGAGTAATTTTTTTCTATCAAATCGATCAGCAAATCCAGCAGTTAATATTCCCGATAAGAATGCACTTATCGCATAAGCTCCAACGGATATTCCAAATTGTGTTGTAGTTAAATCCATCTGTTTCATTAACATATCACCCAGTGGCGACATAACCATGAAATCTAATACAACTGTGAATTGCGTTAGGGCTAATAGAGTTATTACAAATACTTGGTAGGAAGTAAATTTTATTGATGGAGGAGTTGTTTCTTTTGTCATGTAAAAATTGTTTTGCGCAATAGTGCAATCAAATTAAACAATTAAGTTAAGGTATTGTTCTACCTCAAACGTCTTAATAGCTAGAGAACAAAGATATGTTAATTTTTGTTATGGAAACTTTGAAATCGAAAAATGTTTCCATAGTTTTGTGTCCTAATAAATAAATGAATGGCAATTGGTTTACGAATTTTAATTATTGGTATAGCGTTGTTTTTATTCGACCTATATTTTTACCAATCTATTAAAACTGTGCTAGCGAACAGCTCTTCTTTTAAGAAGAATTTAGTATTCTATTTATATTGGGGCTTTACCTTACTTACAATACTAATTACTTTGGTTCCAAGTGTTGTTAATTTTAACGATATACCTAAATTTATTAGAATTTACGTTTTTGCATTTTTTGTAATGGTTGGCATTTCAAAATTGATAGGCACAACGTTTATTCTATTAGACGATGTAATTCGTTTGTTCCGATGGATTGCAAGTTACTTTACAAAGCCAGCAGAAATTGTTTCGAATGAGATTGCAGTTAATCCTCATGCTATTTCACGTTTAAAGTTTTTGAATTATGCAGCAGTTGGAATGGCTGTATTACCTTTTGCTAGTTTTATTTACGGTATGGTAAAAGGTGCATTTGATTACAAAGTGCATAAAGTAAAAGTTGTTTTACCAAATTTGCCTTCAGAGTTTAATGGACTAAAAATTGTTCAGATTTCAGATATTCATTCAGGAAGTTTTGTTTCTACTAATCCGTTGGAAGCAGCAGTGAAAATTATTATGGAGCAAAATGCAGATGTCATTTTTTTTACAGGAGACTTAGTAAACAACGAATCAAAAGAAGTACTTCCGTTTATTGAAGTTTTGAAAAAAGTGCAAGCACCATTGGGTGTATACAGCACATTGGGAAACCACGATTATGGCGATTATATTACTTGGGAAAGTCAAGCCGCAAAATCACAAAATTTAGACGATTTAAAAAATATACATGCAGCAATGGGTTGGAAATTAATGATGAATGAGCATGTTGCATTAAAAAAGGGGGATGCTGAAATTGCATTGTTAGGTATTGAAAACTGGGGTGGCAATTTAAATTTTCCAAAGTATGGAGATATGAAAAAAGCACATGCAGGAACAGAAAAATATCCTGTGAAACTTTTATTATCACATGATCCATCACATTGGAACATGCAAGTAACAGAAGAGTTTAAAGATGTTGATATCACCTTCAGTGGTCATACCCACGGTTTCCAATTCGGAATAGAAATCCCGGGATTAATCAAATGGAGTCCTTCACAATTTGTCTATAAACAATGGGCGGGATTGTACTCAAAAGAAAAACAGCACTTATACGTGAATCGTGGTTTAGGATTTTTAGGTTATCCAGGTAGAGTAGGGATTATGCCAGAGATTACGGTGATGGAACTTTACAACGCGTAAACTGAGGTTGACCTCCATCGTCACCGTCATTGCGTGCCGCGACACGGAATCTTCCTATTAGAACATTTTGCGATCATTAATGAGATCCCGTGTCGTAGCACGGGATGACGCTTCGTAAGGGAAACGTTGTAATTAATAATACGAAATCTTACATTTGTGAAATGGCAGACGCACTCAAAGATATGTTCTCGAAAAAATTCTACGAGCGATTGGCTCATGAATTAAATATAGCAGACAAAAACATTCACCCCGATAAATTTGTAAAAGATGTAACAAAGGGAATAGATGCATTGTCTTTGAATCAAAGGATGCGCAACACTTCTGTTGTATTAAAAAAACATCTACCTGACGATTATAAAAAATCAATCGACACACTTTTTAAAGTAGTTCCTGAGTTTCAAAAAAGTTATACGGCTTTGTTGTTTCCTGATTTTGTTGGACAATATGGTCACCACGATTTCAAAACATCCATGGAGGCTTTAAAACATTTTACTCAATTCGGTTCTTCTGAATTTGCTATTCGTGAATTTTTAAAACGCGATTTTGATAAAACACTTTCCGTTATGAAAAAATGGGCAGAAGATAAAAATCATCACGTAAGAAGATTAGCAAGTGAAGGTTCTAGACCTAGACTACCATGGTCGTTTAATTTAGATGAGATTGCAAAAAATCCAAACCATACATTACCAATTTTAGAAATGTTGAAATCCGATAATGAATTGTATGTAAAAAAATCGGTAGCCAATCACTTGAATGATTTCTCGCGCATCAATCCAGATTGGATGTTGAAAGTGGTGAATTCTTGGGATAGAAAAAATGAAGATACGGCTTGGATTGTAAAACATGCTAGTCGTTCGTTGATTAAAAAGGGCGATCAGAGGTCATTAGCAGTTTTTGATTATGAGAAATCTCCTAAAGTAAAAATCCTAAATTTTAAAATCTTAAATTCTAAATTAAAGTTGGGAGAGAGTCTTTCTTTTTCTTTTGACATTGTTTCTGAGAAAAGTAAATCACAGAAACTGGTAATTGATTATGCCATTCATTATCAAAAGAAATCCGGAGAACTCGCTCCGAAAGTATTTAAGTTGAAAGATTTGAATTTAAAATCTAAGCAAAAGGTTTCCATTTCTAAATCACATCGATTTATGGATTTTACAACTCGTAAACATTATCCCGGTAAACATGCTTTCGAGATTATGTTGAATGGGAAGCCTTACGGGAAGAAGGAGTTTTTGCTGCAATCATAACTGAGACTTTCTATTCTCGTATCCGTCACCCCGTGCTACGACACGGGGTCTCCTTGTTAGAAACGTTAGGCATTATCGCAACTAAAATGGAACAGCTGGCGACAATGAGATCCCGTGTCGCGGCACGGGATGACGATTCTAAGGGTGACTGAGTTAAGACAATCATTCAAACTATTTTCCTATTTTTACTCACAAATCATCACTAGTGAAGTCAAAAGCATTTCAAGTCATTCAATATATTCTCCTTCTTGCAGTTGGTGTTTACCTTTGTTTTCTGTTTTTTAATACACTTGATTTCGAAGGGTTAAAAGCAAAAATCATTAACGGAAACTTTTCTTGGTTGTATGTTGTGATGTTTGTTTCCATTATGGTTTATGTTTTAAGAACACTCCGTTGGCAAATGCTAATTCGTTCTATCGGACATGAAACCAAATTTCTAAATGCATTCTCTGCTTTATCAATTAGCTATTTTGTAAGTTTTGTTGTTCCTCGTCTGGGAGAAGTGACTCGCTGTTTGTCGGTTAAGAAACAGCACGATATTCCTTTTATGCAATTGCTGGGAACGGTAATCATTGAGCGCATTGTTGATATTGTCAGTTTGATTATTCTTTTATGCTTAACACTTGTTTTACAGTTTGATCAGATTATGTCGTTTGTTCAAACCAATATTTTTGATCCGTTTTATGATAAAATACTTCTAAAAATTATCAATGGGAACATGGTGGTGATAATTGCTGCTTTGGCATTGATGGTTATCTGCGGAGCACTGTTTATTTATTTTAGAAAATACATTCGTGAGCGTTCGCCTAAATTAGTTGTAAAATTTGTTGAAGGATTGAAAGAAGGAATCACAAGTGTTTTGAAATTAAAACAGAAAAAACTTTTTATCCTTTATACATTTTTGATTTGGGTATGTTATTACTTGATGACGTATTTCTGGTTTTTTGTTTTTGAAGAAACAAGCGTATTGACTTGGGGAGCATGTTTGTCAATCTTAACAATCGGAACGATTGGTCGCTCCGTTCCCATCCAAGGCGGTGGAATGGGAGCGTATCACTTTTTAGTGACAAGTGTAGTTGTGTTATATGGCTTATCAGAAACCTGGGGAAAAGATTTAGCAACCTTGATTCATGCTGGACAAACATTTTTTACGTTTGCGATGGGCTTGGTTGGTTTGTTGATTTTCTTTGTTTCTTACTGGAAGATGGAACGCAGATGACGCTGATAAAGCAGATTCACACGGATTTTTTAATTGGTAGAGTTCACTTTTAAAGGAAACGGATCAATTCCCCCTTTGAAAAGGGGGCAAAGGGGATTGACTCATGAATTGGAACGAAATGCTCACTTCAACGCCTTCATCACCATCTTTGCTCTAGCATTAAAAGCTGCTGTTGTCTTCGGCAACTGATCTTCAATAGCTGATTTTAATTCAGGAATCAATTCACGATGTTCTTTTGCAATGTTTGCGATACATTGCATGGCATGCGTTTTTATTGCTACTTTTTCATTTGGCAAGAGAATAAGGTTAAAACAAACAGTGATTAATTTTCCTTGTAGTTTTTTTGGAATTTCGTGACTTGCTAATACAACAGACATATTCCGTCTGACAGCATCCAATTCAAATTTCTGAATATCGTTAATGAATTTAGAAAGATATGGTTTTAGTAATTCTGGATATTTTTTATTTACAGTCGTAAGCAACCAAGCAGCACGTTGCGGTAACGGAGGTTCTGCATGATAAATAATATCGATTATTTTTTTGAACTCATCTGGATCATTTCCAATTGCCTTTGCAATTTTATCGGTATTAACACGAGAATGTTCTTGTAAGAGTTGTGAGGTGTAATTCATAACTATTGTTGCTCAATCGTAATTGAATGTGTTTAAGTAAAGATAAAAAATCTTATGTTATTGAATACTTTATACTTCTAAAACAGACGTTTTAGGGCTGAAGTTTTTAATTATCTTTACATCATTATGTCAACTCAAAAGCAAAAAGCAATTATAGTCGGACCAGCATTTCCATTGCGAGGCGGGATTGCTAATTTTAATGAAGCGTTGTGTAGAGCGATGAATGCTGCTGAAATTGAAACTAAGATCATCTCTTTTTCGCTTCAATATCCGAGCTTTTTATTTCCTGGTAAAACCCAGTATGATAAAGGCAAAGGGCCACAAGATATTTGCATTGAAACAAAAATAAATTCGATTAATCCTTTCAATTGGTTTGCCGTAGCGAGGTATATTAAAAAGCAAAAACCTGATTTTGTGGTTTTTCGATTCTGGCTTCCTTTTATGGGGCCTTGCATAGGTACAATTGCTGGTCGCGTGAAAAGCGGAACAAACATCAAAGTAATTGCGATTACAGACAATGTGATTCCTCACGAAAAACGTTTTGGCGATAGAGCATTCACTAAGTATTTTATCAAACGTTGCGATGGGTTTATAGCCATGTCGCAATCGGTCTTGAATGATTTAAAAGAATTTACCTCGACTGATAAAAAGTCTTTCTTGCCACATCCCATTTATGATATTTTCGGTGAAAAAGTGAATAAATCCGATGCTCAGCAAAAGCTTGGACTTAATTCCAATGATAAACATTTACTCTTTTTTGGCTTTATTCGTAAATACAAAGGATTGGATTTGCTATTGGAAGCCATGGCAGATGAAAGAGTAAAGCAATTGAATGTGAAGCTGATTGTAGCAGGTGAATATTATGAAGATGCAGCTCCATTCAATGAAATTATTCGTAAAAACAACCTGGAAAAGAATATTATTTTGAAAACAGAATACATTCACGCTGACGATGTACGTTATTACTTTTGCGCGTCAGATATGGTTACACAACCTTATAGAACAGCTACTCAGAGTGGAGTAACTCAAATTGCTTACCATTACGAACGCCCAATGTTGGTGACGGATGTTGGTGGTTTGCCGGAGATCGTCCCTCACAACAAAGTAGGGTATATCACCCAAATTTCCTCAAAATCTATTGCAGACTCAATAGTTGATTTCTATACGAATAATAGAGAACAAGGATTCACGGCAAATACCGTTATTGAAAAGAAGCGATTCTTATGGAGCAGTTTTGTGGATGGGCTTCAGAATTTGCACAAACGCCTCTAGTTAGCTTGTTTTCTCTAGCTTTTCAACTTGACAAACTTCCAACTTTCGAACTTTAAAGAATGGCTTAATATTTGAAAAGCCCTTCTTAAATTTTCGTACTTTTGTACCTGAATTAGTTCGTAAAACGCGATAATATAGACTTGTATCTTTTTTCGCTTTTTGTGTTACATTAAAAACTAATACTTAATGCTATGAAACACTCGTTTTTATTCGCAATTGGAATATTATTCTCAACTGCAATTTTGGCTCAAACAGCACCAAATGTAACGGATGCTGCTGGTAAAAAGCAAGGTCATTGGATTAAGCTAGATGAAGATAATAAGAAAATTTATGAAGGAAATTTCGTGAACAATGTTCCTGTTGGAACGTTTACTTATTTCTACGATACTGGTACTCCATGGTCGATTTCTATTTTTTCTAAAAATGGAACTGTCGCACGAGCAAAAATGTTTGACGCTGGAGGGAAATTAACAGGTGAAGGGAAGTTTATCAATGAGAAAAAAGATAGTGTTTGGAAGTTTTATAATCAAGATGGAAAATTATTGTCCGATGAAGTTTATTTGAACGGACTAAAGAACGGTGTTGTAAAAGTATATTATACAAACGGGCAAGTTGCTGAAGAAAAAATGTGGAAAAACGGAGTGATGGAAGGTCTTTGCAAAAAATATTTTGAAAGTGGTCAATTAAAATATTCTGGTGGTTATGCAAAAAATAAAGTAGAAGGAAAGGTTACGTATTATTATGCTTCAGGAAAAGTAGATGCTGAAGGAATGTATGTGAATGATTTAAAAAATGGTCCTTGGAAATATTATAAAGAAGATGGAACGGTTATTAGAACTGATACATATCAATGGGGAAAAATGACAGATTCTACCGATAAGAATAAGAATAAAGACGTTATTACAAAAGAACAGCAAGCAGAAGAAAAAAAGAAATCACAACAATTTGAATTGAAAGATCCACATTCAAACGATTACCGTGGAGAATATTAAATGAGCAAAAAAGGAAAAGTATTATTAGCAATGAGCGGTGGAATTGATAGTTCCATCGCTGCTTTGTTATTGCATGAACAAGGTTATGATGTAGTTGGAATAACCATGAAAACCTGGGATTACGCATCATCTGGTGGGGCAACAAAAGAAACGGGTTGTTGTAGCTTAGATTCAATCAATGATGCACGCATGCTTGCTGTGAATCTTGGTTTTCCACATTTTATTTTAGACATCCGTCAAGAATTTGGAAATTATATTATCGATAATTTTGTTGAAGAATATATTGCAGGTCGTACACCAAACCCATGTGTGTTGTGTAATACACATATTAAGTGGGAAGCATTATTGAAGCGTGCCGACATGTTAGAATGCGATTTTATTGCAACCGGACATTATGCTCGTATTCGTGAAGAGAACAATCGTTTTGTGGTTTCCAGAGGTTTGGATACCAACAAAGATCAATCATATGTGCTTTGGGGTTTGACACAAGAAAGCTTAAAACGTACTATTTTTCCATTACAAGATTTCCGTAAATCAGAGATTAAACAAATGGCTATCGATAACGGATATGTTGATTTAGCTAATAAAAGCGAGAGTTATGAAATTTGTTTTGTGCCTGATAACGATTATCGTGGGTTCTTAAAACGCAAAGTAGATGGTTTAGAAGAACGTGTTGCGGGAGGAAATTTTGTTGACAGAACTGGTCGCGTTTTAGGAAAACATAAAGGATATCCATTTTACACTATAGGTCAGCGTAAAGGTTTGGAAATTGCAGTAGGAGAGCCGTTGCACGTTTTGGAAATTGTTCCGGAAACAAACACAGTTGTATTAGGAACCAAAGAAGATTTAGAAGAACAACAAATGATTGTTGGTAAATACAATCTGATAAAATATGCTTCTATACCTGATAGTATGGAATTGCTTACTAAGATTCGTTACAAAGATGCAGGTTCAATGGCTACCGTTTCTCATGTTAATGATAAATTAAATGTTATGTTTCATAGTCCTGTATCGGCAGTTGCTCCAGGGCAATCCGCTGTGTTTTATGAAGGCGAAGATTTAGTTGGTGGTGGGATAATTGAAAGACAGAAACCGATTCTTTTATAGGTTCATTCTCTTTTTTAAACACATAGACACATAGTTTTTTATATTGGGTCAGTAAATTGTTCCATACCAACCGTTTTTCATAGAAAATAAATTTTTTACATATAGGTAGTCGTTGCGACTATTTCTTTGTGTTTGAAGCTTGCTTCAACTATGCAATAAGATTTCCACAGTGCAGTTTTCCAGTTGATTATTCTACTTTTTGATTTTACAGAAATGATGTTTAGGAGAATAAATTCTATGTATCTATGTGTTAAAACCTGCCCAGTTGGACTCAAATCATAATATTTCCTTTTCCCAACAATATTCCTTAACTTAGCTGATGATTAATTCATAACGGATGCAAAAAATCTGCAGCTTCTTTTTTCTCTTGCTTATAGTGTTTTCGGGGAGTTTGTCTTGTAAAAAAGAAAAAGATCCAGATCCCGATATGGGCTACAATTATTTTCCGAATCAAGTTGGAAAATATGTGATTTACGATGTTGATTCTTTTTATTACAACGATTTTAATGTTCCACTAACAATTGATACGTTCAAATTTCAATTGAAAGAAAAAATTCAATCTACTTATCTAGACGGACAAGGAAGGACAACACTTCGCTTAGAGCGGTACGTGCGATATTATAATCCTACCATTCCGTTTAGCGCTTTACCTTGGGTACTGCGTGATGTATGGGCTGCAAACCGAACGGCAACTACTGCTGAAAAAGTAGAAGAGAATGAACGTTTTGTTAAATTAGCTTTTGCTGTTAAGCAGGATCAAACTTGGAATGGCAATGCACAAAATACGTTAGGAGAACAAAACTATTCGTTCGAGTTTATTAATCAGGCAAGAACCATTGGTGGAACAGCGTTTGATTCGGTGTTGCAAGTGAATCAGTTGGACGGGTCCTCCATTATCAATAAAAAATATTATATCGAAAAATATGCAAAACGTACAGGGTTGGTTTATAAACAAGTAATTGATATTGAATCACAACCTGATCCATCTTGGACGTCTTCAGTTACGTCAGCATTTTTAGCACAACCAATTTTGACTCGTGTAACATCGGGTGTTCAATATTCATATACTTATAACTCTTCTGGAACAGAATAATCATTATGAAAAAAATCAGTTCTCTAATTTTGTTTTCAATGTTTGCGCAGTTTTCTTTAGCTCAATCTTCAAAAACATATCTTGTTGTTTTTAACGATAAAACAAACTCTACCTTTTCTATTGAGAAACCTAAAGAATTTCTTTCTGAAAAATCTATTGCTCGAAGACAAAAACAAGGAATTGTAATTAATTCCCGCGACTTGCCTGTTAATGCCTCTTATATCAATGATGTAAAAAATATTGGTGTGTCCGTATTGAATCAATCGAAATGGATGAATGCGGTTACTGTTTCAACAAATGATGAAACAAAATTGAAAAGCATTAAAAAATTATCTTTTGTAAAATCAATTATTCTGACTGCTGATCCTTCTGCAATCAAAATCAATTCAGATAAATTTGATCAATCAAAAAATACTCATGCAGTCAGAAATAATGAAGAAACAGAAAAATCTGTTGCTGCAGTTTTAAATTATGGTCCTTCGTTTTTCCAAGCCAATCAAATTGGCATTGACTGCATGCATGATTTGGGATACATGGGACAAGGAATGACTGTTGCAGTTTTAGATGCAGGTTTTTTTAAAGCAGATTCTTTACCAGCGTTTGATAGCTTAAGAATGGATAACCGTTTATTAGGTTGTAGAGATTTTGTAACAGGAGACACAATGGTATATGAGGATTACCCTCATGGAATGAATGTGCTTTCTTGTATGGCAGCAAATTTACCTGGTCAATTAATTGGTACAGCCCCAAAAGCAAAGTATTGGTTAATTAGAACAGAGGATGCTTTTACAGAAACAGTACAAGAAGAAATTAATTGGTTGGTAGGTGCAGAGTTTGCAGATAGTGTAGGAGCAGATGTTATTAATTCATCGTTGGGTTATAGTAAATTTGATGGTGGTATAGGAGATCATTTTTATTCAGATATGGATGGAAACACAACCATCATTTCTAATGCAGCAGATTGGGCAGCCAGCGTAGGAATTTTTGTTACAACAAGTGCTGGTAACTCTGGTGGTCCACCTTGGTTTAAAATTACCGCTCCGGGTGATGCAGATAGTGTATTAACAATTGGTGCCGTTGATTCAGCAGGAGTAATTGCAGGATTTAGTTCACGCGGACTAACATTTGATGGAAGAATAAAACCAAACACTTGCGCACGTGGAGTACAAGCTGTTATTGCAGCTAACGGAGGCGGAATAACTACTTCAGGTGGTACTTCTTTTTCCTCTCCAATTACAGCAGGTGCAGTTACTTGTTTATGGCAAGCAAATCCTAGTGCAAACATTGTTCAATTAATTAATGCAATCCAGTTAAGCGCAACACAAGCTTTTGCTCCCGATTCTATTCAAGGTTACGGCATTCCAAATTTTTGTAAAGCAGACTCAATTCTTAGTATGATTTTAGGAGTAGCTGATTTGTCATCGAATGAAAATAATATGTTATTTGTGTATCCAAATCCATTTAATACCAATTTCACAATTGAATATTATGCTGCACAAAAGGAAACTGTTACTGTTGAATTGTATGATGTAACTGGAAGAAAAGTTGTTTCGCAAAATCAAGTAGTATTCATGAACACTAAAAACACATTTACTTTGTCAGATATTTCAATCCTTTCAAAAGGTATCTACACCCTACGTTTAATCAGTTCTGCTAAAACGTACAATTCAAAAATCATCAAACAATAATTTTTATAGTTCTACATTTTTATGAAAAAATTCATTCTCGTTTTTTTAATTTTTAATTTTTCAATTTTCAATTTTTTAAAAGCTGATGAAGGAATGTGGCTTCCTATTTTCTTGAAAGCTATGAATGAAGCGGATATGCAAAACAAAGGCCTAAAGCTCTCTGCAGAAGATATATATAGTATCAATAAATCTAGCTTAAAAGATGCGATTGTGCATTTTGGAGGAGGTTGTACTGCTGAAATAATTTCTGATCAAGGGTTGATGTTTACGAATCATCATTGTGGGTATGGGCAAATACAAGAACACAGTTCAGTTGAAAATGATTTATTGACCAATGGCTTTTGGGCGAAATCACAAGCAGAAGAATTGCCAAATCCAGGTTTAGTTGCCACGCTGATTATTCGGATGGAAGATGTAACAGCTCAGGTATTAGCAAATGTCACTTCTGGAATGTCAGATACGGAGCGTGAGAAAAAAGTAAATGAAGCGATTGCTCTCATTACGAAAGAAGCAACCAAAGATTCACATTACGGTGCATACATTCGTCCATTCTTCTATGGAAACGAATACTACATGTTTGTAACCGAAACGTTTAAAGATGTTCGTTTAGTTGGTGCTCCGCCATCATCCATTGGAAAGTTTGGTGGTGATACCGACAACTGGATGTGGCCTCGTCATACCGGTGATTTTTCAGTATTTAGAATCTATGCGAATAAAGACAATAAGCCGGCTGATTATTCAAAAGACAATGTGCCATACAAACCAAAATACGTTATCCCAATTTCAATAAAAGGAATTGAAGAAAATGATTTTACAATGGTATATGGTTTTCCTGGAAGAACAACTGAATATTTAAGTTCGTTTGCAGTAAACATGATTATGAATGAAAGTGATCCTGCGAAAGTGAAAATACGTGAAACACGTTTAGGGATTTGGGATGCGGACATGAAAGCGAACGACAAAGTGCGTATTCAATACTCAGCTAAACATGCTAGTTTGGCGAATTATTGGAAAAAATGGGACGGTGAAATTAAAGGCTTAAAAACAGCAGATGCAATCAATAAGAAGAAATTGTTTGAGCAAGATTTTTTATTGAAAGTAAATACTGATGATGACGCAAAAGGGAAATATGGAAATCTGTTTTCTGATTTTGAAAAAATGTATGCAGAAATCAGTGTTTGGAGTAAACAACGCGACTATCACTCGGAAGCAATTATGGGAATTGAAATAGTAAGTGCGGCTGCTTATTTCTATGATGTGATGGAAGTTTTGAAAACTGGTAAAAAAGCAGTTGATGCACAAAAAAATATTAGCAAAATCAATGGAGAGGTTAGTGATTTTTACAAAAATTTTAATGCTGTTACAGATGAAAAGATCTGCGCTGCCATGTTAAAAACATATGTGGATAATATTGATAAATCACAACAAGCTGCTGTGTTTAGTGAAATACAGAAAAAATATAAAGGGGATTTTAAAAAATATGCAAAAGATCTTTATTCTAAATCAATGTTTGTTTCTGAAACGAAAGTTAAAGAAGCACTAATGGATATGGATAAAAATTACAAAAAAATTGAAAAGGATCCGGCTTACAAATTAATGTACAGTTGTTTGTCGAAGTACAAAAAAGAAGTATTGCCAACGTATACTGATTTAGATGCAAAAATTAACACATTGAATCGTACGTATATGAAAGCGATGCGTGAGTTGGTGACAACAAAAAAGTATTATCCAGATGCTAACAGTACATTGCGTGTAACCTATGGAAAAGTGAGTGGATACGTTCCAAAAAATGGAGTGCATTATGATTATTATACAACATTGGATGGAGTAATGGAAAAAGAAAATCCAGCAGTGGATGAGTTTGTTGTGTTTCCGAAATTGAAAGAATTGTATAAGAACAAAGATTATGGCCAGTATGCGAACAAAAAGGGTGAGTTGCCTGTTGCATTCTGTGCCAGCAATCATACTACGGGAGGAAACTCTGGTAGCCCTGTCTTTAATGCCGAAGGACAATTAATCGGAACCAACTTCGATAGAAATTGGGAGGGTACAATGAGTGATATTATTTATAATCCTGATCAAGTACGTAACATTGTTCTAGATGTAAGATTCACTTTGTTTGTGATTGATAAATTTGCGGGTGCTGGGTATTTGTTAAATGAAATGAAAATTATTAAGTAAGTGAACGTTGAGATTATAACCATAGGTGACGAAATCCTAATCGGTCAAATTGTTGACACCAATTCTGCATTTATTGCTCAGCTATTAAATTTAAATGGAATAAGTGTGAAGCAGATTTCTTCTGTTTCAGATGATAGAGCTCATATTTTAAAAGCATTGGATGAAGCCAAGAGTCGTGCTGATATTATTTTGATTACAGGCGGCCTTGGTCCAACTAAAGACGATATTACAAAAAAAACATTGTGCGAATACTTCAAAACAACCATGCGTTTTGATGAAGGTGCTTATCAGGATGTAGTAAATATTTTTGCTACTTACGGAAAAGAAGTGACACCAATCAATCGTTTGCAGGCAGACGTTCCAGCAATCTGTGAAGTAATTCACAATTATAATGGGACAGCACCTTGCATGTGGTTTGATGTGGACGATAAAATTTTTGTTTCGATGCCTGGTGTTCCTTATGAAATGAAAGCTTTAATGAAAGAACAAGTAGTTCCAAAATTAAGAGAGCGTTTTAAATTTCCTTCCATTTATCATAAAACAATTTTAACACAAGGTATAGGGGAGTCAGCATTATCCGAAATGATTTCTGATTGGGAAGATAGTTTGGCTGCTGTTGAGATTAAGTTGGCGTATTTGCCTTCGCCAGGTATGGTACGTTTACGTTTGAGTACAAAAGGCGAAGACAAAAATGCACTTATCAGAAATGTAGAAAAGAAAATAGAAGAAGTGAAACCACTTATTTCTGAATTTATTTACGGGTATGAAATTTACGGAGTAGAAAGAGAAAGTTTGGAACAAATGGTAGGTAAACTCCTGAAAGAAAAAAAGAAAACTGTTTCAACTGCAGAAAGTTGTACAGGAGGATATATTTCTCATTTACTAACCAAAGTTGCTGGTAGCTCAGAATATTACATTGGTTCGGTTATTTCCTATGCCTACGAGATTAAAGAAACGGAGCTGGATGTTCCTCATGAGATAATTGAAAAACACGGAGCAGTATCACAACCTGTTGTGGAGCAAATGGCAAAAGCGATTCGTGAAAAGTATAAAACGGATTATGCTATTTCAGCATCTGGAATTGCTGGTCCGGGTGGTGGAACAGAAGAAAAGCCTGTTGGAACTGTTTGGGTGGCCATTGCAACTCCTACCAAAATTATTTCAGAAAAATTTCTTTTCGGGGCGAACCGTGAACGCAATATTCAAAAGACAGCCAATGTTGCATTGAATATGTTGAAAAAAGAGTTGGAAAATTAATTTAGTTTAATTTTTATTTGTCATTTCGAGCAAAGCCGAATTTTGTCATCTCGACCGAATCGGAGAGATTACTTTTTATCGTCAAGTAATTTCACTCCTAAAATACTTTCTAGTAAAGATGCTTCTTTGCCACTTCCTCCAGCCATGTATGTAGTAGGAAGTGCAATTTTTGATAATGCTTCAGCAACTCCTATTTTAGTGTCTTTTTCAAATTGCGCTTTTTCTTGAGGCGTTAATCCATCATTTACAAGTAGTCTGTTTGCATATGCCTTTGCATCTGCATCAGTTCTTATTTTCTGCGCATCCAACAAAGCAGTTTGTGCAGCAAAAGTAGCTACTTCTTTTTCTTGTTCTGCTTGAGTAACGGCTTGGGCTTTTATTACTTCTTGTTCCCATTTTGCTTTAGCGGCAGCAGCCTTTCCTTGTAATTCTGTCGTGATTGCATCTTGTTCCGCTTTTTTAGAATTAGCAATAGCTGTTTGAACTTGCATATACGCTTCTTGTTGAACCTTAATTTGTTTTTCTACTTCTTCATCATAGTCAATTGAATTTAAAGCAAGTCCTTGAAGATTTACACTATACATCTTAACAGCTGAAATTTCTTGACGCAAAGGGACGTTGTTTTTTTCAACAATTCTTACTACAGTTATTGTCTTATCAGTATTCATTAAATCATCGTGAACTTTTATATCTTCTTGCTTTGTACGATAAACTCCATTTATTGACTGATCTTCTATATAAGATAATAAATCATTTCTTTTTTCAGCAGACGACTCTTTTGAAGACATTAAAGGACCAGTCATATATACAGCTTTTGTTACAACTTGTCTGATTAATTGTTGCTCAATTGCCAGTTGTGAACCAAAGTCTGTATGTAATTTTAAAATTGCCATGTCATCAGAAGGCATATACCATCTCACTGAACCAGAAATTTGTCCATGTCCGCCATCATTAAAACGAATTTTTATTGATTGGTCTTCTTGCTTTCCTTCATCCTTATGTCTACTAAACCAAAATTGATTTGATTTTTTGTAATGCGTTGCAGTTCCAAATCCTTGTGTAACAGGACCAGGAGTTGTGTGGATAGTAACATTTCCTGTAAATGCACTCTGAATAATCACTATTTCGGAGTTATCAACGTTTTCAATGATTTTACCTGAGAAAATTAAAAAAATCAAAAGAAGGAAACCTAATCCTAGAATAAGAATTTTTTTTGTAGTTAGGTTTTGAAAAATTGTTCGAAAATAATTTAACATAGAGTAGTTATTAAGTATGATTATTTTAAAAGATTATCTGATTCGTTTTTTAATTCTTCTGCAGATTTAAAATTTTCTTCAATTTCATCTTGAACCTTCTTTATTTCTTTTACTTTTTCCTTTGCATCAGAAATTTTCTCATCCAATGGGCCACCTGAATTAGTTTTTTCTTTCGGTGTAGTTTTTTTTCTGAAAGATCCAAAAAGAGGTTTTTGTGTTAATATGGGATATAAAAATTCTGTTATAAAAATTAATATTATCGCAGCAATTACAATAAATTCAATTACAATCCACATTTTGTTCGTTTTTAAATTACAATTTTAAATGTTCCTTTTCGATAAGTTTCTTTCGCTATCAAATGTATGGTTTAAATCGATATTTAGCAAATTACTGAATCAGAAGATTAGATTTAGTTTGGGTGTTTAATTGACTTTAATTCGAAGCATGGAAATGATATAACGTTTAATCCACAATCATCAATTTCCCATTTAGAACATTGCCATTCTCTTGTAAAATTTGATAGTAATATATTCCTGAACTTAAGTTTCCCCGTTCAATTACTACTGATTCTCTAGAGATGTTAATACTCTTTATTGTTGCTCCAATTGAATTATATAAATTCATAGTCGCACCATTTAACGTATGATTAAATTGAATAGTTGTTGAATTAGAAAATGGATTTGGAAAAGCGATGGCAGTTTCTTTCATTCCGATATCATCTATTCCAACAATCATATTACAAGAACTACCCGTTGTTGGAACATAGCTGATGTCATTTAAGCTGAAACATAATAAATCTGAAGTTCCGTGAAGAAACATAGTATTCATTTCTTCTACCAATCCGGCTGAACTACCTATTCCTTAATACAAATAACCACTTGGATTGAGAGCGAAACGTTTTCTATATCCAAATGGCGTAAAAACACTATCGATAGAACTAACGGTAAAAAGAGTATAGCCAAGGTTTGTATAGGAAAGTGGAATTGTATCACCTATATTTAAGTTGAAATCATATAACAACTCCTCTGTTGTGCTTCCGGGTTCTATAACATACATTTGTTTTCCAGCAGATCGAATAAAACAGGAAGGGTTAGAGTTGGTGTAAGAAGCAGGACTATATGGATTGCAAAAAAAATCAACAGGAGAATAGATTCCCTTTTTTATGATTTTTTTATAAGTCAAGGAACCGATGATAGTATCTCCATTTTCATTATAGTTATACGTATCCACCCATCCTGTGCAATCGCTTCCGGAAAATACTTGGTACTTTATTTTCCATTGTGGATTGTTCAAAAAATAATCGTTCACTTGAGAGAAAGTGGGATGAATCGTGAAAAGGATTAGAATTGCGAAGTAGATTTTCTTCATGGTTTTTATATGTTGGACAAGTCGTATTGCGTACTTTTCATTATTCAAATATAATGCTTTAAAAGTTTAAAACAAACTGATATATTTTGCTAAATGGTCTACATTTGCATTGTAATAAGATGAGGATTATATGAGCGATTCAAAAAGCATAAAAGAACTTTTAGAGAAAATTCAAAAACTCGAGCAAGAGAATGCGATGTTGCGTAGAGATTTTACTTCTGTTGAGAAAGGTAATACAGTTAGTGTTCCAGATGCCATCAAGCCCTTGTTTGATGAAGCGCAAAAAACAGTAGGAGAATATTTTCGTAATTTAAAAATGGATCCAACTCGAGGAACCATTGAGATAAACGACCAACGTTACGTATTGGTAAGAGCTTCTGCTTTATCAAACGATTTTCTTGATACCATTCAGCATTTATATTCAGATAGAGGAGAGAAAGAAGCTTTGTCAATTGGAAAAATATTTCTTATTCGATATTGCACATGTTATTGGAACAAATGATGCGAAAAATTTTCATCAGAAAATGAATTTGGTTGACCCAATCTCTAAATTATCTGCTGGTCCAGTTCACTTTGCCTATTCAGGTTGGGCATTTGTTGATATTCTTCCAGAAAGTACTCCTTCACCAAACGATGATTATTATTTGATTTACAATCATCCTTTTTCTTTTGAAGCAGATTCATGGATGCGTTCTGGAAAAAAATCAGAAACTCCAGTTTGTGTTATGAATTCTGGTTATTCTTCGGGTTGGTGTGAAGAAAGTTTTGGAATTCCACTTACAGCAGTTGAAGTTACTTGTAAAGCAAAAGGTGACGAACATTGTACGTTTATTATGTCGCCTCCTGAAAGAATTCAAGAACATGTAAATCGCTTTACTTCCGATTCGAAATATGTCAACAAAAAAATCACTTACGATATCCCAACATTTTTTGAAAGAAAAAAAGTAGAAGAAGAGATGCGTAATGCTCGCAAAAAAGCAGAAGAGTCAGATAAAGCGAAATCGGAATTTTTAGCAAATATGAGTCATGAAATTCGTACTCCTATGAATGCGATTATTGGTTACGTTGAATTAATGCAGCAAGATAAAGTTTCAACGGAGCACAGAGAATATTTAGAAACATTAAAAGATAGCGGAAAATTATTATTGAATTTAATCAATGATATTTTGGATGTTTCTAAAATTGATGCAGGACAGCTGGTTATTGAACAAACGGCTACTTCTTTGTCTAAAATTTTTGATGGCAAAGAATTGTTGGTGAAAAATTTAGTGGCAAAATCTGAAAATAGAATTGAAATTGTAAAAGAAATTGATGACTCAATAGCTGATCAAGTATATCTAGATTCATCCAGATTACAGCAGGTTCTAAATAATTTATTGGGCAACGCTGTAAAGTTCACAAATAAAGGTGAAATAAGGTTTGGTGTTGTTTTAAAAGATGAAGCAACGTTAGAGTTTTTTGTGAAAGATTCAGGTATTGGAATCAATGAAAAAAATCACACGAAAATATTTGAAATGTTCGGACAGGCGGATGCTTCTAGTACACGTGAGCATGGAGGAAGCGGTTTGGGATTAACAATTTCAAAAAAATTAGTTGAATTGATGGAAGGAAAAATTTGGGTTGAATCAACTGTTGGAATGGGTTCTACATTCTTTTTTACTTTGCCGTATAAACCTTTATCAACAACGAACGTAAAAAAATCAAATCAAATACAAAAATTAGAAGTAGTAAAAAACAAATTACTACTGGTAGAGGATAATTTAATCAATCAACGGTTAACGAAATTGATTTTAGAAAAAGCAGGATATGAAGTGTTAACAGCAAACAATGGTCAAGAGGCTGTAGATTATTTCAAAAAAGATTTAGAAATTAAATTAATTATTATGGACATTCAAATGCCCGTGTTGGATGGTTTAGCTGCAACACAAGTAATTCGTTTTCATGAAGTAGAACAAAAATTAAAAAAAACACCCATCATTGCACTTACAGCGCATGCAATGAAGGGTGATAAAGAAAAATGTATTGAAGCAGGTTGCGATAATTACTTATCAAAACCAATTATGATAGACGTTTTGGTTGATACAATTAAAAAGTATGTTTAATGCCCAAACTCACAACCACCCATAAAACTATTTGTTTCTTCATGCCAAGGAAAGTTGTTGTTGGATTTTACATTTTCCCAATAAAATTTCCCACGTTTCACATCGTAGTTTCCTATTTGATTCATGGTTTCAGCATCAAATAATCTTCCGTTTACCATCACATATTGAATTGATTCCGTATTGCGAATATTTTCCAGTGGATTTTTTTCCATAACAATTAAATCAGCCAATTTTCCTTTTTCCAAAGAACCAATTTGATCAGCCATTCCTATATAATCTGCACCATTCATTGTTGCACATCGTATTGCTTGTAATGGAGTCATTCCGCCCATTTGTAACATCCATAATTCCCAGTGCGCACCAATTCCCTGAATTTGCCCGTGTGAACCCATGTTTACTTTTACACCTGCATCAGCCAATTTTTTACATGACTTGGAAACTTGAATAAATCCAGCTTCGTATTCCGAATCTGGTATCATTGTGCGATGGCGGGAGCGAGAATCGATAATTCCACGTGGGAAGAAATTTAACAAACGTTTATTTTCCCATACATTGGTTTTTTGGTACCAATAATTTTCTCCATTTATACCTCCGTAAACAACAATTAGAGTGGGAGTATAGCCTGTTTTACTCGCGCCCCAAAGTTTCACAACATCTTTACTTAAATCTGCAACAGGAATGTTGTGTTCAATTCCTGTATGTCCATCCAAAATTTCACTCATGTTGTGAAAAAATGTAGAACCACCTTCCGGAACAACCAATATGTTTAAATCACGAGAAGCTTGAATTACTTGTTGACGTTGCTCTCTTCTTGGTTGGTTGTAACTCTTAACGGAAAATGCACCGAATGCTTTTGTTCGTGCTATTGCAGAACGTGCATCATCTAAATTATTTATTACTGCTTTGAAATCACCTTCCGCACCATATAAAATTGTTCCAGTAGAATATACTCTGGGTCCAACCATATAACCTGCTTTCACCATTTCTGATTGAGAAAAACACATTTCTGAAACCGAAGATGGATCATGTGTTGTTGTAACTCCAAATGCAACATTTGCAAAATAGCTCCATTGTTTTTGCGGTGTTGGTCCCAAGCGCCATGTGCTTAAATGTGAGTGAACATCAACCATTCCAGGCATAATCGTTTTTCCTTTACAATCAATAGTTTTTGCATCTGCTGGGATTTTTATTTCAGCTGAGTTTCCAATTTCTACAATTTTATTTTCATTTATGATGATGGTTCCGTTTTCAATTACTTCATCACCTTTCATAGTAATGATTCTTGCGTTTGTAAATGCAACCTTTCCTTTAGGTTTATCCATAGGTAATTCAAGGTTAATTTTTATTCCTACTGAATCTATTGGTGCACTTTTTTCTGGAGAACCTTCCATGAAAGTGAAATGATCTTTCAGAACAGTTGTGAAATATTCATCGCTATAAGTCCAATGAATTTTTTTACTGTCTTTGCTCCAATGAATATTTAATCCAGCATCTTTTGCAATTTGAACAACTGGAACAGAACCCATTTTAGCACTTAACTCCAAAGGTTTTCCAGTTTTTGGAAAAGCAGCAACATACGCTTTAAATAATTCGATAAATGCTACCCAATTTCCATCTGGACTAACAGATACAGACGTTGCATATTTTGAAGTGAAATGTGTTTTGATTTCTTTTCCATCTATGGAAATGCTTTTATACGTTTTATCTTCTCCTTCAAATGATTGAAAAAGAATTCTGTCGTTAGCAATAAACTGTGCATCAAATCCATCTTTCGAAACTAATTTAGGAGTAGCACCAACTTTATTTTCGATGATATAAATTCCGGGATTAACACAAAACGTAAAACCCATGTGGTCGTTTCCGTCTTCTTTTTGGTATACAATATATTTTCCATCAGGAGAAAAATGTGGTGTACGATAAATTCCTTTTTCAGAAGTTAATTTTACCACTTTTTTATCAGCAACATTCATTTTGTAAATCGCACCCATGTTATCATCATTCCAAGTAGTATATACTATTTCATTTGTTGATGAAGAGAATGATGGTTCAAATTCAAAATCTGTTGAAGTGCTTAATCTGCTTGGTGTTCCTGATGGTAGATCTTTTTTCCACAAGAACCCTACAGAATTAAAAACTAGAAATTTTTCATCTGGAGAAGTAGATGCATTACGAATAACTTTTACATTAAATTTATCTGGAGCAACTTCTTGACGAAATTTTAATGCATCAATAATTTTATGTTTCGAAACAGCATTAAAAGGAATTTCTGTTGCAGTAGATTTTGTAATATCTACATTCATAATTTTTCCGTTTGCCCAAACAATAATGTGTGAAGCATCTAGCCAATTAAAGTTTGTGTACACACCAAAAATTGCCCATGCTTCTTGTTGGTCTTTACTTAATTTATCGTATACTGGCCATTCTTCGCCTGTTTCTAAATTGCGTAAATACAAAACGGAAGCTTCGTGAACACGTCTTACAAAAGCCAATGTTTTTCCATCTTTAGAAATTTGCGGACGACAAGCACCACCTGGACCGCCAGTTATAACTTCTGTTTCACCAGTTGTTCTATCAAAACGTTTGATAACATAAATCTGAGCATTTGGATTTTTATTGTATTGAAAAAATCCACCTGGATACATGTCTTCACTATAATAAACATATTTTCCATCTGCTGAAGCACAAGGTTCTCCAGCATCTTGTTGGTCATTTTTTTTCTTTGTCAATTGTAATCCTTCACCACCAGAAATATGATACATCCACATTTCTCCAGCACCCATAGAGCGAGTAGAGGAGAAGTGTTTTCTTGCAATCAGGTATTGTCCGTCTGGAGTCCAAACAGCATTATTTAATAATCTGAAATTTTCAGTAGTAATTTGTTTTGCATTTGTACCATCGATATTCATCATCCAAATGTTATCACCTCCACCTGCATCACTGGTAAAAGATATTTTTTTTCCATCCGGACTAAATCTTGGTTGCACTTCATAAGGAAAACCACTGCGCAATACTTTTGCTTCTCCACCAGTAATTGGCAGAATGTAAATATCGCCTAACATGTCAAAAACAATGTTTTTGCCATCCGGACTAACATCCAAACTCATCCAAGTTCCTTCGTTGGTAGAAAATTCTAAATCTTTATAGGTCCCTTTTGGGTTTGAAACATCCCATTTTTTCTCTTCTGTTTTATCATTTTGAGCAAAAGTGTTCAAGCATAATAGCATTGCAACAACTCCAATTATTTGTTTTTTCATATGATTTTAAGTATTAAGCGACTAATTAAGCAATAAAAAGTGAGAAAAAACAGAAAAAAGGATGAATGGTTAATTTTAATTTGAATTTTAAGTGTCTGATTATTAGACAATAGTGAATTGTCTGATTTTTCAAGATTCACGGGAGCAAAAAATAACAATTAGTTAATATTATAAAAAATGGCCATTGGTCGACAAATAAATAGTGCTTGTGGGTATTTTTGAATATTAAAAGGCAATTAACAGGTATAAGCTCAAATCTTCATGCAACTATTTGTATGTAATTATACATCAACATAGTACATTTATCAAAAACTAACAAAACACTCCTTTAATAAAAATGTTTAAAATTTTTAGCAAATAAAAATTATGACACAAACAGCTCTCTCTAAACTAAAAATTACATTCATTGCCTTGATGCTCACTCTTGGTATCTCAAAGACAATGAATGCATCACACGTACAAGGTGGTAACATTACCTATACTTGTTTGGGTGGAAATCAATTTGAAGTAACCCTAGCGCTTTACCGAGATTGCGCTGGTGTTGCGGCCCCAACTTCGGTTTCCATTAACAGACGGTCGATAACATGCGGTATTAATGCCAATTTTGTGTTAAACAGAATACCCGGAACTGGAATTGAAGTAACCCCAATTTGTCCTACAACAATTACACAGTGTTCAGGCGGTACATTGCCTGGAGTTCAAGAGTATATTTATAAAGGGATTGTAACTCTTCCTCCTTGTTCGGATTGGGTTTTGTCATATTCGTTATGTTGTAGAAATGCTTCGATTGGTACGATATCTGCACCTTCTTCTCAAAACATGTACATTGAAGCAACTTTGAATAACTTAGCGTTTCCATGTAATGACTCACCAACTTTTACAAATCGTCCAGTACCATTTGTTTGTGTTGGGCAACCTTATTGTTTTAATAATGGTTCTGTAGATCCTGATGGGGATTCTTTATCATATACCTTGATTCCTCCTCGTCATACTGCTGCAGTTAACGTAACATATTTGCCAGGGTTTTCTGCAACTCAACCTTTAACATCATCTCCTCCTTGTACATTTAATCCTTTAACTGGAGATATGTGTGTAACTCCTACATTAATTCAAGTTTCAGTTTTTACAGTTTTAGTGAAAGAATGGAGAGGCGGAATTTTGGTTGGAAGTGTTATGCGTGATATTCAAATTAGAACCATCGCTTGTTCTAATAACAATCCTTTTTTAAATGGTATCAATAATACAGGAGCTTACACATTAAATGCTTGTATTGGCGCACCAATTACATTTACAATTCCTTCTTTTGATGCTGATGTAGCTCAAAACGTACTATTGTTTTGGAATAGTGGAATACCAGGTGCAACATTTGTTGTTGGACCGGGGTCACGCCCAACTGCAACATTTACTTGGACACCTACAATTGCTGATGTTGGAGCTCTTCCACATTGTTTTACTGTCACGGTAGTAGACAATAATTGTCCTTTGCTCGGAAGTCAGACGTATTCATTTTGTATAACGGTTGGTGGTTTTACGGGAACGTCAGCCTCAACAAATGCGACATGTTCAGCCGCCAATGGTTCCGCCAGTGTTAATATAACGGGCGGTGTTACTCCACTTACTTATGCATGGACGCCTTCAGGTGGTTCAGGTTCAACAGCTACAGGTTTAACGGCTGGTTCTTATACTTGTACAGTTACAGATGCTTCTGGTTGTACGCGTACATATCCAGTTGTAATATCAACAACTCCTGGTGGTGTAGCGTCTATCAGTTCTTTTGCAAATGTTACATGTAACGGAGCCTCTAATGGTACAGCTACTGTAACAATGGGTGGAACTGTTACTCCGGCTTTAACTTATTCTTGGTCGCCAAGCGGTGGAACTGCTGCAACAACAACAGGTCGTCCTCCAGGAACGTATACTGTTACAGTTACTGATGCAAATGGATGTACCGCTACTGCGACTCAAATAATTACTCAACCTCCACCATTAACTGTTGCGCCAACATTTATAAATGTAAGTTGTTTTGGTGGAACAACCGGAACAGCGACAGCTACTCCAGTGGGCGGAACAGGACCATATACTTATTTATGGATACCAGGAGCATTTACTACCCCTTCTATTAGTTCATTATCTATTGGGTCTTATACAGTAACTGTTACAGATTCTAGAGGTTGTACAGTAACAGGAACGGCAAACATTACTCAGCCTCCAGCTTTATCAATTACAAATACACCTGTAAATGCAAATTGCGGCTTAGCAAATGGTTCAGCTACTGTAGCGGGTTCTGGTGGTTTTGCACCTTATACTTGGTCTTGGTCAAACGGACAAACAGGTTCATCAGCAACAGGATTATTAGCAGGAACATATACTGTAACTATTACTGATATAAATCTTTGTACAGCAACAGCACCTGTTACAATTGGTACAATTGCAGGTCCAACAGCATCAATTATTTCTTCAATAAACGTTGCTTGTTTTGGTGGAAACACCGGAAATGCTACAATAGGAGTAACGGGTGGAACAGCTCCATTTACTTATTTGTGGAGCAATGGTCAAACAACTCCAACTGCTAATAACTTAGTTGCAGGAATTTATTCAGTAACGGCTACTGATGCAGCTGGATGTGTTGCATCAACAAGCATAACAATTACTCAGCCTACCGTACTTATTGCAAATGCTGTAAGTACAAATCCAATTTGTTTTGGCAATACAAACGGAACTGCAACAGCTAGTGCTGTTGGAGGGACTACACCTTATAGTTATTTATGGACTTCAGCAGGAAGCCCTGTTACTTCTGCGGTATCAGGATTAGGTGCAGGAACTTATAGTGTTACGGTTACAGATGCAAATGGATGTATTCAAAATGCGTCAGTAACTTTAGTAAATCCACCAACATTAAGTACAGCAATTACATCTACAAATGTAACATGTAATGCTGCTTGTAATGGAACAGCTACTGCTACTGTTAGTAGTGGTACTCCACCTTATACTTATTTGTGGAACAACCCTGCAGCACAAACAACTACTACAGCAACTGGATTATGTGCAGGTAGTTTTACAGTAACTGTTGCTGATGCAAATGGCTGTCCTTCGCAAGGTGTAGCTACAATTACTCAGCCTGCTGTATTAACGAACGTGCTTTCCTCTTCAGGTAACTTAACCTGTTTTGGTGTTTGTACTGGATTCGCTCAGGTAACAGCTGGAGGTGGAACTGCACCTTATACTTATAACTGGTTACCAAGTGGTGGAACAACCGCAACAGCTTCAAGTTTATGTGCTGGTTCTTATACTTGTACTGTAACAGATTCAAGAGGTTGTACAGCTGTTGTTGTTGCAAATATTACACAACCAACACAATTGGTTGCAACTATTACAGGAACAAATATTAATTGTTTTGGTTCTTGTGATGGAACAGGTATGATTAACTTCTCTGGTGGTACTGCTCCTTATTCTTTCTTATGGACGCCTAGTATGCAAACAGTTTTTAATCCTAGTAACTTATGTCCTGGCGTTAATGCTGCAACGATAACCGATGCAAATGGATGTGCAGTAACTGGAAGTGTCACTTTAACACAAGCATTTACTCCAGTGGTTGTTACAACTTCTTCAACAAATTCTAACTGTGGTCAATCAAACGGAGGAGGATGTGCAGTAGTTGCTGGTGGATTACCTCCTTATTCTTATATCTGGAATGACTTAGCAGTTACAATGGCTCCTTGTATGGATTCAGTTCCTGCAGGTACATATATTGTGGACGTAACAGATGCGAATGGATGTTTAGTAACATCTGTTGTAAACGTGAATGATATTCTTGCACCAACTGTTACTATTACTTCTCACACAGATTTGTTGTGTAATGGTTTGACTAACGGAACTGCAACAACTACAATTGTTGGTGGTGTAACTCCTTACGCTGTTTTATGGACACCAGGTGGTCAAATAACTCCAAACCCTATTAATTTAAATGGTGGAGTTCATACGATTACAGTTACGGATGCTGCAGGATGTATTTCTTCTCAATCAGTAACAATTTTAGAGCCACCTCCAATTAATCACGCTATTACTGGATTGAACCCTGTAAGTTGTTTTGGTGCTTGCAACGGATCAGCTACAGTAGTTGCCGCTGGTGGATTTGGAGCATTAACTTTTGCTTGGAACGATCCTGCTGCTCAAACCACTACAACTGCTTCAGCATTGTGTGCTGGTACTTATGAGGTTGTCATTACTGATGCCAATGGTTGTACCGCAATCGATTCAGCTTTAATTATTTCTCAACCTGGAACATTAGCAATTACTTCAAGTGCTTCAACAGACATTACTTGTTTTGGTGATAATGATGGAAGTATAACAACAACAGTATCAGGTGGGACACCATTTTATGTTTTTGCTTGGACACCAAGCGGAGGTTCTGCACCAGTTGCGAACTCATTAGCTCCGGGTACTTATACTTTAACCGTAACCGATCAAAATGGTTGTACAACAAATCAAAACTGGACAATTACTCAGCCAACACTTTTAACTGACACTTCTTCATTTGTAGCGAGTACTTGCGGATTGGCAAATGCAACTGCATTAGTAACAGCTGCGGGTGGATCTCCTGCTTATGTTTATCAATGGAATGACCCTGCGTTGCAAACAACTCCTACAGCTACTGGTTTGTTAGCGGGAACTTATAGTGTCATTGTTACCGATTCACATGGTTGTACAACAACTCAAAATTATGTTATAAACGATTTATCTGGACCAGTTGTCGATACTGTTACATCAACTCCTGTTTTGTGTTTTTCTGGAAATACGGGTACTGCAACTGTTGTAGTTGTTCCTGGAACAGGAACATTACCATTGGCATATGATTGGAATCCAGGTGCACAAATCAATTCAACTGCATCAGCTTTAACACAAGGAACCTATAGCGTTATTGTAACGGATGCAAATGGTTGTTCAGCAACTGGTGTAGTTGTTGTAAATGAACCGCCTTTGTTACAATTGTTTGTTAGTGTAACAGATACTATTTGTTATGGTGACACCTCTCAAGTTTATGCAACTGCATCTGGTGGAACTCCGGCATATAATTATTTCTGGGTTGGAGCTTCTGGTTCTGGTTTCACTGGTTCTGGTCCTCATATGGTTATGCCAACTACAACTACAATGTATACAGCTTTGGTTTTGGATTTAAATGGTTGTAGCGCTGGACCTTTGGATATGTTTGTTGTAGTTAAACCACCTTTGTCAGTTATCGCTAGTGATACTTCTGTTTGTGATGGTGATGCTGCTACAATTTATGCTACTGGAAGTGCAGGAAATGGCGGACCATATACATATTCTTGGGACAATGGGCCACTTACACAATCACAAGTGGTAACTCCTCCAACTGGCTCATTAACAAACTATTATATTGTTACTGTTTCTGACGGCTGTTCAAATCCTATGTCTGATACTTCAACGGTTACTATTAATCCTGGTTCAATCGGATTATTGCAAGGATTGCCAACTGATGGTTGTCAACCTTTAACAGTTGCTTTTACTGGTGCAAGTAATAATGGGGTAACTTATACTTGGGATTTTGGTGATGGAAATACAGGAACAGGAAGTAACGTTTCAAACACTTATTACAATTCAGGGGTATATGATGTGGAATTGACCATTATAACTGCTTTTGGTTGCGAAACGATTATTGACAGTATAGCTTATATTAATGTATACCCTAAGCCTGTTGCTGATTTTATTGCATCACCTAATCCTGCATCATCGCTTTCTCCATTAGTTTCTTTTACAGATATTTCTACAGTTGCATCTGAAATTACGAACTGGAATTGGAATTTCGGTGATTTGTTAAGCTCTACCGATATTTCATCTATTCAGCATCCTAATTATACATACTCAGTTGCTGGTTTTAATACTGTGACATTAATTGTTACAAATCAGTATGGTTGTGTTGACACGGCTCAACAGATTATTGAAATCATTGACGACTTCGTTTTCTTTGCGCCAAATGGATTTACACCAGATGGTGATGGTATAAATGACACGTTCCTTCCACAAGGTATAGGTTATGATATTAAAACGTTCAACATGATGATTTTTGATCGTTGGGGAAATATGATTTACCAAACAGACGATTGGAACAAAGGTTGGGATGGAAGAGCAAATGGTGGTTCTGAGATTGCTCAAATTGATGTTTATGTATGGAAGGTTCGTTTAAAAGATAACAAAGGAATTCCTCATAACTATATTGGACACGTAACAATTGTAAAATAATAAATTTATTCATAGAAGGAATCCCCAGAGGCAGCTCCGGGGATTTTTCTTTTTTAAGAATAAACATTAAAAAATAGTAACTTTGCAAAAAAAATCGCAAGAAATAAATAGTATGAAACAACTTACTCAAAGTTTTTTACTTATTCTTTTTTTTACTTTTTCATTTTCTACGGTTGATGCACAATCCGTTGGAGGTACAACTTCTGGTGCCGCAACTTATTGTTCAACAACAAATGCTGGCTTTGTTACTGTTACAGGTTATGTTGGTTCAATTACTAATTGGCAATCTTCTACCGATGGAGGACTAACTTGGAACAGCATCCCAAATACTACAGCCAATCAAACTTATTTTAATTTAGCACAAACTACATGTTACCAGGCAGTCGTACAAAATGGCGTATTTCCGCCAGATACGTCTTCAACAGTTTGTATTACTATTTATCCGCCTAGCGTTGGAGGAACAATAAGTGGAGGAGGAACTTTTTGTGCTGGTACAGGTGCTGGTACATTAACATTATCGGGCTATACCGGAAGTATATTGTATTGGCAATATTCAATTGATGGTGGTTCAACATGGACAACAATTGCAAATACGACTCCAACAGAAAATTATTTAAATATTACTACAAATACTTTGTATTGGGCTATTGTTCAAAATGGTGTGATGTGTCCAACAGATACATCCAGTCAAGTTTCATTTATAATAGATCCAGCAACTGCAACAGGAAGTATAAGTGGGGCTGCAAGTGTTTGTGCTACTGCGAATAGTGGAACATTAACGTTGTCGGGATACACAGGAACTATTTTAGGTTGGTCGTATTCAATTACTTCTGGTGCTACTTGGGTGCCTATTGCAAACACAACCAATACGGAAACATATTTAAATTTAACCACTACAACTTGGTATCAAGCAATTGTACAAAGTGCAAGTTGTCCAGCGGATTCAGCGGCATATGTAATTATTGATGTTAGTCCGCCAACTGTTGCGGGAACGATTACGGGTGGTGGTGTTTTTTGTGGAACAGCAGCAACAGGCACATTAACGCTAGCAGGATATACAGGAAGTATAGTAAGTTGGATTTCTTCTACAACCAGCGGTGCAAGCTGGACGGCAATTTCGAATACAACATCAACAGAAACATATACAGCTTTAGCGGCAACAACATGGTATTCAGCAATTGTACAAAGTGGTGGTTGTCCTGCTGATACTGCAAATATCGAAATTGTTGATGTTGCACCAAATACAGTAGCAGGCACAATATCAAGTAGTGCAACCGTTTGTTCGGGTACAAATACAGATTCACTTGTATTATCAGGAAATATTGGAAGTGTGTTAGGTTGGATTTCTTCAACTGACGGAGGAATAACTTGGCTGCCAATTTCAAATACGACAACCACAGAATTATATGCTGGACTTACAACAACAACAATATATGCAGCAATTGTTCAAAGTGGTTCTTGCGCTATTGATACTGCAGGTTCGGTTACTATTACAATATTAGCTCCTTTTCCAGTGTTTGCTGGAAATGATACAAGTATAAATGCTGGACAAACATTGGTGTTGAATGGAACAGGAACAGGAACGCCTATTTGGACTCCAGGAGCAACCTTGAGTAGCTCAACTGTGTTTACTCCAACTGCAACACCAATAAATACAATAACCTATTTATTATCTGTAACAGATATTAATGGTTGTGTAAATACGGACGCTATCACTGTTACTGTTATTCCACTTTCTTTTAATGGAATGGTGTCTAATCTATTTACTCCCAATGGTGATGGAATAAATGACAATTGGTATGTAGAAGGAATATTAAATTTCCCTGAGAACGAAGTATTTGTATACAATATATATGGAAACGAAGTGTATACAAAAAAGGCGTATGCTAACGATTGGCAAGGAACATATAATGGTTCTGAATTGCCTGATGGTACTTATTTCTATGTTATTCGTTTTGATAGTCCTTCAAAAATTATTAAAGGATCAATTGATATTTTAAGAAAATAAATGAAAAAAATTGTTGCTATACTCGTAGTGTTTTTATTTGCATCGGCTATTAATGCTCAGCAGATAGGGATGTATAGTCATTATTTTTATAAGCCGATGGTTTATAACCCTGCTTTTACAGGAACAAGTGATGCCACCAATGTGATGTTTGTAAGTCGAGCGCAATGGTCTGATTTTAAAGGAGCACCTCAATTAAATATTGCAACATTTGATGGAAGTTTGATGAGTAAAAAAGTAGGATTAGGTGTGATGTTGATGAGTGATAGAAAAGGGATTACAAATAGAATCGGAGGAGAAGTATTTTATTCTTATCGATTAAATATCAATGATGATATGCATTTGCAGTTTGGTGTTTCTGCTGGAATTGTTGATCACCAAATTGATTATTCTAAAGCATTAGTTGAAACAGCGAATGACCCAACTTTATTTACAGATTCTCAGCGCAAAACAGTATTCAATGGAAACGCTGGATTAGCTTTTGTATGGAAGGATTTAGAATTTGGTGTTGCTGTTCCACAAGTGGTTGGAAATAGAGTGAATTATGTGGATACTAGCAATGTTCGAGGCTACTATACGCAGGCTCGTCATTACATGGGTTCATTGAAATATAAATTTTATATCAATAAAGAAAAAGGATTATCCATCACTCCTTTAGCGTTAGTTCGTTTTGTTCCCAATACGCCTTTTCAATACGATGGGAATGTGAATTTCGAATGGCAAGATAAATTTTGGATTGGAGCAACCTATAAGAGTGGTTATGCTGTTGGTGCAAACGTTGGATTTTGTATTCATAAACAATTGTTTGTTGGGTATTCTTATGATTTTATTATTGGAGATATAGGTGAATACTCAGGAATGGCTCATGAGTTAATGATGAATTATAAATTTGGGAAAAATAAAAAAGCAGAAGTTGTTGAAGCACCTAAAGATGATGGGGCTTATACAAAGCGAATGGATAGTTTAAAAATGGAATTAGATGCTAGTCAAGCTAAATTAAAAGAATTGAGTGACAAAGTAGACCAATTGTCGAAACAAGGATCAGTTCCTCCTTCCGAAAATAAAAATTCTCAAGTAAAAGATAGTAGCGCTATCAAAAGAGTTGAAGATGGAGTATTAATTATAACAAATCAAAAATCAGAGTTTAAAGATGAAGATGGTTATTTGCCTCCGAAAGGATATTATGTTGTAATTGGAACCTATTTTTATAGAGATTTAGCAGAGGCAGAAACAAAAAGGTTTAGAGAAAAAGGGTATCAAACATCTGATTGGGTGTATTCAGGACCTAAAAACTTCAATTATATCTTTATGTTTAAATGTGTTACCAAAGAAGAAGCCCTAGAGAAGTTGAAAATAGCGAATCAGGCAGGTGTAAAAGATGCTTGGTTGCAGGAATTAATAGATTAATTTAGAGAATTACAAGTAACCCAATACTTGTAACCAACAAGTGCCATTTCCCACTTTTTTAGGTTTTTTAAGTCGCGACTATAGTATTTGGGCAATACAGCCTTATTAAATCGGGCAAGAATCTTAAAAATGGTCTTTTTCATCGGGATAAAGATAGTTATTTAAAATTTCTCTAAAAATATTGCAGAATTAATACAAATACCTATATTTGCAGTCCGAAATAAAAAAAAGAATAAAATGAAAGCAGGAATTCACCCAGAAAACTACCGTTTAGTAGTATTTAAAGATTTGAGTATTGATTACTCTTTTTTAACAAAATCATGTGTTGAAAGCAAAGAAACAGTAAAGTGGGAAGATGGAAATGAGTATCCAATCGTAAAGTTGGAGATTTCTCATATGTCACACCCTTTTTATACTGGTAAAGTTAAATTGGTAGATACAGCAGGACGTGTTGATAAATTCAGAACACGTTACAAAAAATAATAGTACCGTTTTGTACCTAAAAGATCCCTCTTCGTGAAAATGAAGAGGGATTTTTGTTTGGAAGATATTTTTCTTGATTGTTTTAAAACAGAGTTTTTCCCAACACCGCTTTATTTCCTCGAAAGCTGTTCCTAAATTGTGAATAAAACAAATTTGATATTCAGCAATAAAAAACATACTTTTGAAACTCTTAAATCTAAAACCAATATAGTATGAATATACACGAATATCAAGGGAAAGCTGTTTTAAAAGGCTTTGGAGTAGCAGTTCAAGAAGGTATTGTTGCTGAAACACCTGAACAAGCTGTAGAAGCTGCAAAAGAATTGCAAAAAACTACTGGCACAGGTTGGTGGGTTGTAAAATCTCAAATTCATGCTGGTGGTCGCGGTAAAGGTAAAATAGTTGGGACAGAACAACGAGGTGTTGCTTTAGCAAAGTCGTTAGACGATGTGAAAACAATTTCAGCAAATATCTTAGGAAACAACCTTGTTACATTACAAACTAGTGCAACGGGTAAAAAAGTAAGTAAAGTGTTAATTGCTCAGGATGTTTATTATCCAGGCGAAACTCCAACAAAAGAATTTTATGTAAGTGTGCTTTTAGATAGATCAAAAGGTCGTAACACCATTATGTATTCAACTGAAGGTGGAATGGATATTGAAACAGTTGCACATGATACACCGCATTTAATTTTCAAAGAAGAAATCGATCCGAAAGTAGGGTTGCGCGATTTTCAATGTCGCAAAGTAGCTTTCAATTTAGGTCTAACTGGAGAAGCTTTCAAAGGAATGACAAAATTTATTGCTTCACTTTATAAAGCTTACGAAGCAACAGATTCATCCATGTTTGAAATTAATCCTGTTTTAAAAACATCGGATAATAAAATCATCGCAGTAGATTCTAAAGTTTCTTTGGATGGAAATTCTCTGTTTCGTCACCCTGATTTGTTGGCATTACGGGATAAATCTGAAGAAGATCCTACGGAAGTTGAAGCAGGAGAACATGATTTAAATTATGTAAAATTAGATGGGAATGTTGGTTGTATGGTGAATGGTGCCGGATTAGCAATGGCAACAATGGACATCATTAAATTATCTGGTGGAGATCCTGCTAACTTTTTAGATGTTGGAGGTACTGCAAATGCTGCTCGTGTTGAACAAGCATTTCGTATTATTTTAAAAGATCCAAACGTAAAAGCTATTTTGGTAAATATATTTGGTGGGATTGTGCGTTGCGATAGAGTGGCACAAGGAATTGTTGATGCATACAAAAATATGGGCAACATCACTGTTCCGATCATCATTCGTTTGCAAGGAACAAATGCTGTTGAAGCAAAGAAAATTATTGATGACTCAGGATTAAAAGTTTATTCAGCTATTGCTTTGCAAGAGGCTGCAGACTTGGTAAAGAAAGTGTTGAGTTAGTTTTTATATATCATTTTAAGAGGCGTCATTCGTAATTCGAATGACGCTTTTTTTATTTGTTTAAGTTTTATAAATAAAATAATCCTACATTTGTCCCAATCAAAACAAAATGTCAATAGCATTATATATCATTTCTTTGTTATTTATTTCAACGGTCATTACCGTGGGAATGTGCTATAACATTAATCTAACGCGATTAAATCGCATTCCCTTAAGTAGATAATCCTACAGCTTCTAAGAAGCAAATCACAATTTTTTTAATTTTAATTCAGGCAATTTGCCTTTTTACACTCTTTATTATGTCACTCGTTACTGATGCTATACTAGCAAAACTCAACAGCTTAATAGTTGTTGTAAACCATCATGGAGAAGTTGAATATGTTAGCCCTTCTGCCAAAAGAATTTTAGGCTTTGAGCCCGAACAATTAATTGGTGAAGGTTGGTGGAATTTAACGCGCATTGACGAGTTAGAACGTGCAGAGATTAAAGCATTGACCTTTCAACAATTAAAACAAGATTCATTGATAGAGTCTGTTCCTTATGAACGATTATTAAAAACAGCAACGGGTGGCGACAAGTGGATACTTTGGAATACTTCTAAAGGTCCAGCAAACACTTTGGTTGGAATCGGTCATGATATTACCGATAGAAAAAAAGCGGAACAAAAATTATTAGAGAAAAATAAAGAGTTAGAACAGCATAATAAGGATATGGTGGATAGCATTCAGTATGCTAGTCGTATACAAGAAGCTATATTACCAGATATCCATAGAATAAAAAAAGCTTTTGATGATGCGTTTGTGTTGTATCAACCGAAAGATGTTGTGAGTGGTGATTACTACTTCCATTATCAAAAAGGAAGCAAAACATTTGTTGCTGTTGTTGATTGCACTGGACATGGTGTTCCTGGAGCATTGATGAGTTTTATCGCCAATGGAATATTAAAAGAAGTCATCATAAAAAAAGGAATTGAAGAAGCGTCTGAGATTTTGTATGCTTTGGACGATGAATTATTTACAGCATTGAACAAACAAAACAGTGAAAGTATCACCAACGATGGGATGGATGTGGCATTGGCTGTATTTGATTCAGAAAAGAATACAGTAAACTATTCGGGAGCATTCCGTCCAATGTTATTGGTGCGTGAAAATGAATTGATAGAGTTCGAAGCTAACCGTTATCCCATAGGATTTTATGGTGATGTTGAAAAAATATTCGAATCAAAAGAATTAGAATTGCAGAAAGGAGACACGTTCTATTTTTTTACAGACGGTTATTGTGATCAATTTGGTGGAGAGTTGAAAAAGAAGTTCAACAGAAAACGTTTCAAAGAGTTATTGTTGTCGTTACAAGGAATGGAGATGGAAGAGCAGCAATCGTTTTTGCAATATGCTTTGTTGAATTGGAGACAAGAAGAGCCTCAGGTGGATGATCTATTGGTGATGGGCGTGAGAATATGATAGTGTGAAGAGTTGTTGGATTTAAAACTTCAGCAATTCTTCATACAATTCCTTTACTGGCAGTCCCATTACATTAAAATAGGTGCCTTCAATTTTTTCAACAGCTACCAAGCCAATCCAATCTTGCGCTCCGTATGAACCAGCTTTGTCGAAAGGGTGATAGTTGTTTATATAAAACTCTATTTCTTGTAATGTCAGTGGTTTGAAATAAACCTTAGTTAAAGCATAAAAGGATTTTTTTTTATTTTTTGATTTTAAACAAACGCCTGTATACACTTCGTGCATTTTACCGGAAAGTAGTTGCAACATTCTAACTGCATCTTCGAAATTTTCAGGCTTATTTAAAACTTCATTAGTTTGAGGTAGCCATACGATCGTGTCTGCTGTTATAACAATTGTATTGTCCTTTAATTCTTCATCAAAGGCATTTGCTTTTTTTTCGCAAAGATATAAAGGAATTTCTTGTGCTTTTAAAGTGTCAGGAAAGCTTTCGTCTACTTCTTTGGTGCGGACTTCAAAGTCTAATCCGAGTTCTTTCAATAGATATTGTCTGCGAGGCGATTTAGATGCAAGCAGTAATTCATGTTTTTTGAGATTCTCAGATGACATGCAGGAAGTTGTGTAGAATTGGGTAAGCAAATACAAATAGGTAACAAATGCCCATAAGCATTATGAATTTTGATAAATTACCTGCAAAACGAAATTGTTTTTTTTCTTGTGCTGTTTTTATTTTGTAAATTAAAAACAGAAGCGGTAATTGTAGAGCAACGATAAAATAAACGAATGAAACAAAATCGTCTAGTTTTAAAAATTCAACTTGAATAAAAACGAGGCAGATAATTGTCAAGAAAGCTATAAACATTGCAATGTTCTTCGTTGTTTTTATTCCAATTAAAATAGGCATTGTTTTGCAACCGTATTCAGTATCTCCATCCACATCTTCAATATCTTTGATGATTTCACGTAATAAAGTTGTTATGAAAGCAAAAAATGAAAGAGCAATGGTATATTCCCAGACAGAAATGAAACTTAAGTTTTCTTCAATAGGAATATATTCTCTATAAATAGGAATCATTTCGTAAACTACTGCAATAAGAGGAACAAGAGCTGTGAACAATGCAATTATTACGTTTCCTATTAAAAATTGTCTTTTAAAAGAAGTGGAGTAGAACCAAAGTCCACCAGCACAAACAAAATGAATCAAAGCCAATCTCCAAGAGCCAATTGAATAAGCAACGTAGAGAGCAATTAATATAGCCAAAATATTTATTAAAGTATGTGCACCAATTGCAACGCGTCTTTTTACACCTTTGCCAATAACCATACGCTCTGGTTTATTTACCTTATCTATATTAACATCAAAATAATCATTAATAACATATCCTGCTGCTGCAATCATTACTGTAGAAAGTACTAATAAGAAAAAGTTGAGTTCAGAAAGTTGAAGTTCGTAGAAAGTGCTACTAACTTTTATAATAGGATAAATAATGCACCAACGCACCACATATTGCGTAAATGCAATGATGAGTAAATTTTGTATTCTAATAAGTTTAAGAAATGCTATCATATAACTTTGAACTTTAAAACTTTGGACCAGAAATTACCATACAAATCCTTCTTTATCTAGCCATTTGTCTTGAACTTTTAATACTTGCTCAATAACATCGCGCACGGCACCTTCTCCACCTTTTTTGTCTGAAATGTAAATAGAAATGTCTTTTATTTCCTGTGCTGAATCGTTCGGACAAGTTGGAATACCAACTTTTTTCATTACTTCATAATCTGGAATGTCATCACCCATGTATAGAATTTCTTCGGGGTTGATGTTATATATTTCGATAAATTCTTTATATGTATCAATCTTAGTATGACTTCCTAAATAAATATCTGTAATCCCTAAACCGTTTAATCGCGTGCGTACCATTTCTGATTTCCCTCCAGAGATAATTGCTATTTTATATCCTTTTTTTATTGCTAATTGTAAAGCATAACCATCTTTGATGTTCATTACACGCACTTGTTCGCCATTCGGCATTAATGTAACGGAGCCGTTGGTAAGCACACCATCCACATCAAAAATAAATGCTTTAACACGTGTAAGTTTTGTTTTAAAGTTTTCCATCGCTACTAAATTACTACTTTATTTCCATTTTTGTTGTCACTTCGAGCGGAGTCGAGAAGCGAGTATTTCTTATTGTCATTTCACCCGAACTCCTTTTTGTCATTTCAACCTTTCCTTTTTTGACATTTCGACCTTTCCCTTTTTTGTCATTTCGACCGAAGCGGAGAAATCGATTTCGTTTTGACGATACTCTTACTTATCAATTCGTATATCTTTTGCAAATCCTTTTCTTTTAACAATACTTTCAAATGCGCATCCATTGTTTTTTTGTCGTTACGTATTGCTGGCCCTGTTTGTGCTTTTGAAGGCTTTGTGTTTATTGTCTTGTTAGCTGTTTCTTCGATTAGCGGTTTTAATAAATCAAAGGATAATTTATCTTTAGCTAATAGTTTTTCAGCAATTGCATACATGTGGTTGCTAAAGTTACAAGCAAACACCGCTGCCAAATGAATTTTTTTACGCTGAGCTGAATTTACTTTCTGAACATTACTGCTAATGCTTTTTGCAAAGTATTGCAATGTTGTGGAAGTATTGTTGTTGCTTGCTTCAATGCAGATAGGAATTACTTTAAAGTTAGATTGCTTATCTTTTGAAAATGTTTGTAAAGGGTAAAATACTCCGTAATTTTTTGAATATTTTTTCAAAACATCCATGGAGACACTTCCAGATGTATGCACAACAATCTGATCTTTCAGCTTTAGTTGTTTGGCTACTGATTCAATTGCATCATCTTTAACTGCAATAATATAAATTGAAGAATCTTTTGAAAGTTTTTTAAAATCTGTGATTGCTTCAGCTTTTAGTTTTTTAGATAAGATTGAAGCATTTTTTTGAGAACGACTGTATACCTGAGATATAAAATATCCTTCCTTATGCAAAGCGAATCCTAGCTGAGTAGCCAAGTTTCCTGAACCAATGATTGATATTTTGATTGGTGAATCCATTTTTTTTAACACAGAGCTCTCAGAGTTTTAAAAGAGAGTTGGATAGCGTTATTTTCTTATTCGTTCTAGTATTGCTAATATGGTTCCTATCGCCATTATAATACAGCCAATCCAAAGAATGTTGATGTAAGGGAAAATCATTGCTTGCATTACAATAAAATCGCGCACGTTTGATTTTTTCTCTTGAAGTGAAATTTGAATTTTTCCATCTTCTGGATTGATTTGCCAAAACATAAACTTCAATCCCAATTCATCTACTTTTGATTCTATGGGCTGAATACTATTGTCTCGAATCACATATATAGGATTTGCTTTGTATTTTTTATTTATATCCAATACTTGAAAATGCGCTTCAACTGCAATGTCATTTTCTTTTAATTGATATTTTTGTTTGTCAACATTCACTGATAATGAATCGAAAATGATAATGGCATTTGAAGAAAATAATGTATCACCTTTTTTAATGGTGTGATTTTTCGCTTGTGCATATTCATCTCCGATTGTTTCTTTTTTCTCCTGAAGTGTTTCCATATCTGCAAAAGTGATATGCGTATACACATCAAACGTTAAAAAATGACGAGTGTCTGGTTCTGCAACATTCCCCATCCGTGGATTGGTTTGTAACAAGGGAGCTAATGAAAATTCTTTTACAAGTTTACCATTTTCATCCTTCGTGAAATAATCTACATCAAAATATATGTTAATACCTTCGTGGCGTTTCTTAACGTAAGTTACAAGGTATTTTCCCATTTTTAAGGTATCTCCTTGGGTCAGAAGAATATTGTCGTTGTTAGAATAAGATTTCCCTAATTGTGTAACATCTTTTCCAGATGTGTTTTGTGAGATAACATCTTTTTTAGAAGTAGAAATTAATGCACCCAATAGTACCAATGCAAATCCAATGTGTGCGATGGATGCGCCAGCCTTTCGGACTTTCCCTTTCAAGACTCTAAACATATAATCAATGTTTGCAACCGTTGCAAAAATGGATGAAAACAGTAAAATTGAAAAATAGCGATCATCGAAATTTAAAATGTAAATCATTAAAAAAGTCAACACTAATGCTATAACAAAGGATATCGATATCTTTTTTAAAAACTCCTTTATGCTAGTGTTTTTGTATTTAAAAAATTGTCCGATTGCAATTAACATTGTAACAACAAAAGCAAACGGCAACTGCCAATTGTTATAAAACTTAATGACTTCTTTCAAGGGCGCTTTGTTCATTCCAAAAAGTTTGTTCCAAACAGGAATAGAAGTATAGAAGCTAATTTGAAAAGCAGAAACTAATAATACAATAGCCCCAACAAACATCCAAAATTCGCGCGACCAGATTCCTTCTTCTTGTGTTTGTTTAGGGAAATGTTTCCAGCGTATGATAAGCAGAACCATTCCCATTATAACAAAGCAAAACATGTAAACGAGTAACTGACCAGCCATACCAGCTGTTGGAAAAGAGTGTACAGATGTTTCACCTAAAATGCCACTACGAGTTAAATAAGTTGAATATAATATCAACAAAAAGGAAAGTATCGCTAAAAAGAACGCGGTAAATAAAGATTGACCTTTGTTTCGATTAATCAACATTAAATGTGCTGCACCAACTAATATTAACCAAGGAACTAGTGATGCATTTTCAACTGGATCCCAGGCCCAAAAGCCACCAAAACTTAATGCTTCGTATGCCCAAGCACCACCCATTAAAATTCCAATTCCTAAAACAGTAACTCCTGCATATGTCCATGGTAAAGCTGGTTTTAACCATTCGTTAAATTGTTTCTTCCACAATCCCGCAATAGCATATGCAAACGGAACAACAGTTAAAGCAAATCCAAGAAATAGAGTAGGAGGATGAATCGTCATCCAATAGTTTTGTAACAATGGGTTTAGACCTCGTCCATCAAACGCTGGATTAGAAAGATAATTTGCATCGGAGAACAAAGGAATTTTTGAATATTCAGGATGTTCACGTAATAAAACAGTGAATGGATTGCTTCCTAAATGATATTCACCAATCGTGATTCCTAATAACATAGATGCAAGGAATACTTGTACCAAAGCAATAACAGACATAACAGGAGCTTCAAAGTTTTTTGCTGTACGCTGTAAAATTAAACCAAGTACAACATGCCAGAATGTCCAAAGTAAAAAGCTTCCTTCTTGTCCTTCCCAAAAGCACGACATGATATAGCGCATTGGCATAATTCTGTTACTATGATGCCAAACATATTCGTATTCGAAATAATGGTTCATGAGCATCACGAACAAAGTGCCCACAATTCCCATTACAGATAAACTATGTAAACGAAATGAAATTCGAGCAATCTTTTTCCAAGATGCCGAATCTTCATTGTCTTTTGCCGCAAAAAAATATGAGAGACTTGCTAAAAGTGCAAAAACAAAGGAAAGAATAACGAATACATTTCCAACTTTACCAATTCCTATATGCTCACCTATGTATTCCATAAAATTTAATTAATTCAATAAGAATAGGCAATAGGCAATTTTTAATCAATTGCATACTGCTTACTGCCTAATTATTTATTTGCTGTTGGTTGACCTTCATTGTATTTAGAAGGACATTTCATTAATATGTCAGAAGCAACAAACTCGTCTCCTTGCATTTGTCCAATCAAAACAATTTGTTCGGAGCGCTCAAAGTCTTGTGGTTTGTTTTTATGTAATATCACTTTGCATTCTTTTCCTTTATTATCAACCATATAAAATGTAAAAAGATTGGCATCAACTTTCGGATCGTAAATCGCTTCTTTTTCTTTATTTAATTTGCCAACTACGTGAAATTCGCTATCCGGTTCGCTCGCAGCTTCTGCAAAACTTGCATATGTGCTTGTGTTGTTTAATGTAGTGAATATGGCTCCAATTGCAATAGCAATGATGATAATGCCAAGTATGTGTATCTTTTTCATCCTACTTATTTTCTTTTTCTAACTTACTTATCTTTCTGTCAAGCACAATTAAATATCCTGCAATTCCAACAAAAATTAACGACATCACAATTACAACAACATAAATTTTTCCTGATTGATATAATCCTGTTGCCATTTCAACTTGTGCATTTTCTTGAGCAAAAGTTGATGCAGATAAAAGCATCGCAATTAGGAAGGCAGATTTTTTTAATAGACTAGTCATTGAATAATTTTTTTCTTTTTAATTTTTCTATTCTAACTCTTAATGTGAAAATCCAAACGGTTAATAAAATCCAACCAATCACAGCAGGATAAAAAACCATTCGCATGTTGCTATCTAAATCATAATTGTTGAATCCAGGATTTCCTCCGTTGCCTGGGTGAAGTGAATCACTCATGCGAGGCAATATCATCAGAAATACTATTAACAATACATATGCAAAAATGTTGTAGACGGCAGCGATTCGAGCACGTTTTTGTTCTTCATCAATAGAACCTCTCAAAACAAAATAAGCCAAATAAATAAGCATGGTGATTGCAGCACCATTTAGTTTCGTGTCAGCAACCCACCAAGCTCCCCAAGTATATTTAGCCCAAACAGACCCAGTTACGAGTCCAAGTGCACCAACTAACATTCCAACATTTGCAGCCTGTGTTGCAATAATATCACTTTGTATATTTGACTTGTTCAAGTATTTGATGCTATGCCAAAGGGAGACAAATAGTATGGTCATCATTGAAAACCACATTGGAACGTGGAAATATAAGTTGCGAATCGTTTCGTGAAGAATTGGCTGAGCTGGAACGGGAACTATAAATCCGGCAATAATGGTGTATAGTACAAAGGCTATCGCAATAATTTTCCACCAATTTTTTTTCATTTTACTACTCAAATGTTACTTAGATTTCTCCGATTTGGTCGAAATGACAGTTTGCTTGTCATATCGAGCGTAGTCGAGATATCTTGCTTGTTTTACCTTTGCGTTTAATCTCGCCAAAGATAACGAAATAATAGATAAGATAAAGCGATAATTATTAGGTTTAGAAGCATTAAAATTGCTAAATAATTCAAGTCCCAGCGCTCAAGTCCATCAATAGCATTTTTTGATAGTTTAATCAATACCATTAGGAGAGGTATAATGATTGGAAAGCTCAAAATAGCCATCAACGTAAAGTTGTTTCCCGCTTTGGAAGCAATTGCTGAAACCATTGTTAATAATGAAGAAAAGCCTAAACTTCCCATGAATAAAGTTATTAAAAACAAAGGCAAATCTTGAATGATATTTCCGATAAATAGGGTGTAAGCCAATAAACACAGTGTTGATAAAACAATTAGCAATAACGAATTGTAAATAATTTTTGATATAATTACTGCTTGCGGACTAGCCATTGTATACATGTATAATAGTCGACCTTTGGTTTCCGTAATAAAGCTTTTAGCGATGGCATTGATTGAGGCAAAAAGGAGGATAATCCAAAATAAGGCATTCCAGGTTGCAGGAGTAACAATCTTCTTAAAAGATAAATAGCTAATAAAAACAGTTGAAACCACATACAAAAGAATTCCACCAAGCGCATACTTGTTCCGGAGCTCAAGTTTAAGTTCCTTTATTATGAGATATTTTATCTGTTTGCTCAGCATTTAAACCAATTCTATTATGTCATTTTGTGCCGGGATTGTAATGTTTCTAAAACCTGCATCCAGCAATTTTTCTTTATAGTTTAATTGTACTTCATATTCACCATGCACTAAAAATACTTGTTTTATTTTTTTCTTGTCCTGACAATCGTAGTACTTTATCATTTCTTTGTAATCTGCATGTGCACTATATGAATCAATAATTACTACTTCTGCATTTACAGGATATTCAATTCCAAATATTTTCACTGTTTTATTCTTATTTCGCAACTTTCCGCCTAAGGAACCGTCTTCGGCAAAACCAACCATTAAAATGGTATTGTTGGAGTCGGTAATATTGTTTTTGATATGATGTTTGATTCTTCCTGCATCTGCCATGCCGGAAGCAGAGATAATGATACAGGGCTCTTTTAATTCATTCAATTGTTTTGATTCAAAAACATCTTGAATATAAACCAATTTTTCAAAACCAAAAGGATCTGAATCCTTTTTCATGTATTCTACAATATCTTCATTAAAACATTCGGGATGGTTGCGCATGATGCTTGTTGCGTTTACTGAAAGCGGACTGTCCACATACACTTTGATAGGCGGCAACATCCCTTTTGTAGACATTTTATCAAGCGCATAAACCAATTCTTGCGTTCGTCCTAGACTAAATGCTGGGATAATGACTTTGCCTTTTTTCGTAACACAAGTATTAAAAATAACATCAAACAGTTGCTGTTCAGTTTGTTCTATATCGCTATGCAAACGATCTCCATAAGTTGACTCAGTAATTACGTAATCTGCTTGAGGGAAGGGTTGTGGGTCTTTTAAAATAGAACCATCGTATCGACCTATATCTCCTGAGAAAAACAAGTTGCTAACCTTTTGACCTTCGGTTAATTCAATATTAACAGCTGCGCTTCCAAGTATATGTCCTGAATCGGTAAACATTACTTTTAAATCATCATAAACTTGGTAAGATGTATTGTAGTTAATTCCAACAAAAAGTTTTAAGCATTTTTCTACATCCTTTTCAGTAAATATTGGTTTCAAAGGCTCTTGCCCCATTTTCATCCTTCTCTTATTCAAATATTTGGTATCGTTCTCCTGAATATGTGCACTATCTTTTAAGATTACTTTACACAAATCCATAGTGGCTTTTGTACAAACAATCGGACCTTTAAATCCACTTTTTACAAGATTTGGAATACTGCCGGAATGATCAATGTGTGCATGCGAAAGTATAAGGTAATCAATACTTGCAGGGTCAAATCCTAAATGGCGATTAAGTACATCCGTGTCTTTTCCTTTGCCTTGAAAAAATCCACAATCTAATAAAGTTCGTGTTCCATTTTCTGTTATTATAAGATGTTTGCTGCCAGTAACTGTTCTTGCAGCTCCAAGAAATTGAATCTTCATAAGTAGTTTTCAAATTATTTATCAAAGATACAATCAAATCAGTATATTGAATGAACTATTTTTTAGAACAAAATCGTTTTCTATTTGTTTTTCGTACATTTGATAACCATTTAAATAAAAAAAACTATGAAAATGAAAATTTCTTTATTGTTAGTTGCAATTGTTGCACTTTCAGCATTTACTGTTAAATTGACTACCGCATCTTTTTATGATTTAAAGGCAAAAACCATAGATGGAAAGGATTTTAATTTTTCTGATTTAAAAGGAAAAAAAGTGATGATTGTGAATACAGCTTCTAAATGTGGATACACACCTCAATATGAAGATTTAGAAAAATTGTACAAAGCTTACAAAGGCAAAAACTTTGTTATTATTGGATTCCCAGCAAATAATTTTGGAAAACAAGAGCCTGGTACAAATGGAGAAATTAAAGAGTTTTGTACCAAAAACTATGGAGTAACTTTTCAAATGATGGAAAAAGTTGATGTGAAAGGTGATGATATGAATGCCGTATACAAATGGCTTACATCAAAAGAATTGAATGGCAAGATGGATTCATCTGTAAAATGGAATTTTCAAAAATATTTGATTGATGAAAAAGGAAACCTTGTGGATGTTGCATTTTCAAATGAAAAACCTATGGATGATAAAATTGTTAACTGGATTAACGGAAAATAAAAATGACTGCTAGCAATGACTCTTCTTTATTTGCACCATTATCTCCATTGCATAAATTGGATATTTTGGCAATTGGTGTGCATCCTGACGATGTAGAACTTTCCTGTTCTGGAACTTTGTTAAAACACATGTCGCTTGGAAAAAAATGCGGAATATTGGATTTGACTTGTGGAGAAATGGGAACACGAGGAACTGGAGAGTTGCGTTTGAAAGAAGCCGCAGATGCTGCTAAAATAATGGGCATTACTGTTCGTGATAATTTAAAGATGCAAGACGCTTTTTTCAAAAACGATAAAGAAAGTCAGTTAGCCATCATTAAAAAAATAAGAGAATATCAACCCGAAATCGTTTTATGCAATGCCGTATCAGATCGTCATCCGGATCATGCCAGAGCATCACAGCTTGTTTTGGAAGCTTGTTTTTATAGTGGTTTGGTAAAATATGAAACTGCATATGATGGCTTTAAACAAACAGCATGGCGACCAAAAGCAGTGTACCATTACATTCAGGATCGTCAGTTAAAGCCTGATTTTGTTGTGGATGTAACTGCTTTTGTGGAAAAGAAAATGCAAGCCATTCAAGCTTTCAAATCTCAATTTTACGATCCAACTTCGAATGAGCCGGAATCACCAATATCTGTTAAAAATTTCTTTGATGTCGTAAAAGGAAAAATGGCTGTATTTGGCAGAGATGCTGGTTTTGATTTTGCCGAGGGATTTACTGTAGATAGAAATGTTGGAGTGAATAATTTATTTGATTTGAAGTAGGGTTTTACTTTAGGCTCACTGAATTAGAGGAAGAGTATTTTATTAATCTGCAATGAACTTCCATTGCAGATTTTTTATTTTCTATTCAATCAAATTTCCTTAAATTCGCATTCTTAAAAAAATAATAAAAAGATGTTTGATAATTTAAGTGATAAGCTAGATAGAGCCTTTAAAGTTTTAAAAGGACATGGGAAAATTTCGGAAATAAACGTGTCAGAAACCGTTAAGGAAATTCGAAAAGCCTTATTGGATGCCGATGTGAACTATAAAGTTGCTAAGGAATTTACAGATAGAGTAAAGGAACAAGCACTCGGACAAAATGTATTAACTTCTATTTCACCTGGACAATTACTTACCAAAATTACGCACGATGAGTTGAGTAAATTGATGGGTGAAACCAGTACCGACATTAAATTAGGTGGCAATCCAACCATTGTATTGATGAGTGGTTTGCAAGGTTCAGGTAAAACAACATTTTCAGGAAAATTAGCCAATCATTTAAAAACAAAACGTGGTAAAAAACCATTATTAGTTGCGTGTGATATTTATCGTCCCGCTGCGATTGATCAATTACATGTATTGGGTGAACAAATTGGCGTGGATGTGTTTTCTGATAGAGAAAACAAAGATGCTGTTTCCATTGCTCAAAAAGGAATTGCACATGCGAAGTTAAATGGCAATTCGGTTGTAATTATAGATACTGCGGGTCGTTTAGCGATTGATGAACAAATGATGAATGAGATTGCTGCTGTAAAAGAAGCTATCCAGCCAGATGAAATTTTGTTTGTTGTCGATTCCATGACAGGACAAGATGCTGTAAATACTGCAAAAACATTCAACGATAGATTAAATTTTGATGGAGTAGTTCTAACAAAATTAGATGGAGATACAAGAGGTGGAGCAGCATTATCAATACTTTCAGTAGTTAACAAACCAATCAAATTTGTTGGTACAGGCGAGAAGATGGACGCAATTGATGTGTTTCATCCGAGTCGTATGGCTGATAGGATTTTGGGAATGGGTGACGTTGTTACCTTGGTGGAGCGTGCTCAGGAGCAATACAATGTTGAAGAAGCTCGTAAGCTTCAAAAGAAAATTGCAAAAAATCAATTTACTTTTAATGATTTCTTATCTCAATTAAATCAAATTAAAAAGATGGGTAACATCAAAGATTTGGTTGGAATGATTCCGGGTGTAGGCAAAGCATTGAAAAATGTGGATATTGATGATAAAGCATTTGTTGGAATTGAAGCAATTATTTTTTCGATGACACCCCACGAAAGAGAAAACCCCGATTCATTGAATGGAAAACGCAGAGATAGAATTGCTAAAGGAAGTGGAACAAGCATTCAAGATGTAAACCGATTGGTAAAACAATTTGAAGATACTCGCAAAATGATGAAGATGATGGGCAATAAAGAGAATATGGCGAAGATGATGCAGCAGATGAAGAATATGCCAGGAATGGGTAGATAGTTTCTCGACTCCGCTCGAAATGACAAAAATGAATTTGATTAAAAATGCTTATGGCAACAATAATAGACGGTAAATTAATTTCATTGCAAATTCAGGATGAGATTGCAAAAGAAGTACAAACGATAAAAGCAAACAACGGGAAAATTCCCCATTTGGCTGCTATACTTGTTGGCAATGATGGTGCTTCCGAAACGTATGTTGGTGCAAAAGTAAAGGCATGTGAAAAAAATGGTTTTAAGTCTACTTTGGTTCGTTTGGCAGAAAACACTACCGACCAAGAGTTAATCTATATTATAGAAGGTCTAAACGCTGATGCTGACATTGATGGATACATTGTTCAATTGCCTTTGCCAAAGCATATGGATGAACAAAAAATTATGGAAGCCATCGCTCCGCAAAAAGATGTAGATGGATTTCATCCTCAGAATATCGGTAGAATGGCATTGAATTTACCAACGTATCTTCCTGCAACACCTTATGGAATAATGCAATTGTTGGAGCGCTATAAAATTGAAACAGTTGGAAAAAATTGTGTAGTGATTGGAAGAAGTCATATTGTTGGTTCACCGATGAGTATTTTAATGGCTAGAAATACCAATCCTGGGAATTGTACCGTAACCATGTGTCATAGTCGCACAGCCAATTTGAAGGAGTTTACTTTAAAAGCAGACATTATTATTGTTGCTTTAGGGAAAGCAGAATTTTTAACAGCAGACATGGTGAAAGATGGAGTAGTGGTGATTGATGTTGGGATAACACGTGTGACTTCTGCTGAAACAAAAAGCGGATTTAAATTGTTAGGTGATGTGAAATACGATGAAGTGGCTGCGAAATCATCTTACATAACGCCAGTTCCGGGTGGAGTAGGGCCAATGACAATTGCTTCTTTGTTGATGAATACGTTGAAGGCTTCTAAAAAAGAAGTGTATAAATAATTATATTTTTATACCAATAATTAATATATCATCGATTTGCTCCAATTTACCTTTCCGCGCTTCTATTTCAAAATCCAATGCTTGTTTTTGTTCTAACATTGGTTTTTCACAATTCGCCAAAAGTAGTTGTTGCATTTTTTTGTATTTGAATTTTTTTCCTTTTTCTCCTCCAAACTGATCAGCATATCCATCTGTGAACGTATAAACAATATCTCCTTTTTTTAAATTAAAGGTATTTAATGAAAAATCTTTTTGTTCGCCATAATAGGTGCCCACTGGTAATTTGTCCTGTTGGAATTCAAGCAGTTCTTTATCTCGAATAATCCACAATGGATTATTAGCGCAAGCAAAACTAAGTATAGCATTGTTAAAGTCATACATGCACAATACAGCATCCATTCCATCCGATCGTTCTGTTTCCGCTCCATCCGGATTTAAAGAAGCAATAATTTGCTTTCGTACATAATTTAATATTTTGTCTGGCGAATCTATTTTCTTCTCTACTACTGCTTCGTTTAGGTATGAGATATTCAGTAGACTCATAAATGCACCAGGTACACCATGTCCAGTACAATCAGCTGTAATTATAACAAACTTGTTGTCAATTGTGTTCGCCCAATAAAAGTCGCCACTAACAATGTCTTTTGGTTTATATAAGATAAAAAAATTAGGCAAATGTCTTTTTAAAAATGTATCGCTAGCAAGTAACGCTCCTTGTATTCGTTTCGCATAATGAATACTATCTGTTACTTCTTTGTTTTTGGTTTCAATTAAATCGCGTTGTTTTTCAACTTCCTCTTTTTGAATCGTAATAATTTCATTTGCCTTTTTCTTATTTCTATACCCGATAGTTGCAATGAGGATGATAACCAAAAACAAACCAATGGCGATATAAAGTGTTCTTGTTTTAGCGGTTTGAGCTTCATTTTTTTTATTTAGATTATCTATTTGTAATTGTTTGGTTTCGTTTTGATATTTTGCTTCCATTTCAGTTATCAATCGGGAGTTCTGCTCATTAAAAATACTGTCTTTTACCTCAATGTGCTTTTGGAAATAGGAATATGCTAGTTCATAGTTTTTTTGACCAGAATAGATATCAGAAATCATTTTATAGCAATACTTCTGCAGGTCAGCATATTTTATTTTTTCTGCTATCTCGGCACATTTCATGTAATAGAGAAGCGCATTTTCCATTTCACCCATTTGTGCGTAAACCTCTCCGATATTTACTAAGTTGATTGCAAGTCCAGATGTGTCGTGTAGTTCAGAGCGAATCACATAAGCTTTGTTCAAGTACTCGATGGCAGTTTTGAAATCTTTTTGATTAGAGTATAATTCAGCTAAAAAATTTAGGCTATAAGATTCGCCTAACTTATCGTCCATTAGCTTGTAGTACTCTAACGCATTTTGGATTTTTGAAATTGCCACTTCGTTTTCTCCTTCTAGTTGATGAACGAGCCCTCTATCATTCAAAGCGCCTGCTATCCCAGATGTATCTTTTATTGAAATTGCCAATTCAAATGCTTTGTCAAATTGCTTTGCGGTAGATTTTAGGTCATTCGTTTTTTTATAGAATGTGCCATATAAATTATACACAGAAAGAAGGATGTCTGAAAATTTTTCTTTTTCAGCTATGGTTAAAGCTGTTTGTAAATTTTTTAGAGTAGCTGGATATTCTCCTTTAGCATAGTATGCTGCCCCTTTGTTTTTATAGGCTTCAGAAAGAGCATGTTTATTGTTTTCCTTTTTTGCAAAATATAAAACGGAATCAGAATATACGAGTGAGCTATCGAAATTAACGCTTAAAGTTCGATACGATTGCTTTAACAATCGTTCAATGTCATTCTCCGAAACGGATTGAAGGGAAAAGAATAGAAAAAAGAAATAAAGTGGATAGATTTCATTCGATTTTTAAATAAAAGATTATTATAATCGAACGCCAAACACCAATACATCATCTACTTGTTCTCTGCTGGCTTTCCACGATTTGAAATTATTTTCTAGAACACTTTGTTGTTCATTCATTGTTTTGCCTTGAATACTAATCAGCAATTCCTTCATGTTTTTGGTCATCATTTTTTTGCCTTGGTCGCCACCAAATTGATCAGCATAACCATCAGTGCTTAAATAAAAGGAATCACCTTTAGAAAGCTTAATTTCATGATTAGTAAATTCTCTTACATCATTTGAATATGCTCCTCCTATTGAATGTTTGTCTGCTTTGTATTCTGTTATTTCTTTCGAATTGTTTTTAATTAACCACAATGGACGCAAAGCTCCAGCATATTCAATGTTTGAATAATTTGTTTTGTCGAAAGAAACAATCGCGATATCCATTCCATCTTTTGTATCGCTAGTAGTTGAGTCTTGCTTCAACGATTTTTTTACTCCATCATGCAAATTCGTTAAAATCATATTTGGTTTTGTGATTCCTTTTTCGATCACAATTTGAGTTAAAATATCGTTCCCAACCATACTCATAAATGCGCCAGGCACACCATGTCCTGTGCAATCAGCAATGGCAACAATTAGTTGATTTCCTTTTTCGGCAAACCAATAAAAATCTCCGCTAACAATATCTTTTGGTTGATATATGATGAACGAATCAGATAGCTGTTTTTGTAAATTTTCAATTGATGGAAGTATAGCTGTTTGAATTCTTCTGGCGTAGTTAATACTATCTGTAATGTCTTTGTTTTTAACTTCAATTTCTATGTACGCTGACTGTAAAGCAATGTTTGCTTTTTGTTTTTCTTTGAATTGACGAAAAATAAAAAAGGCAAGGATAATAACTATTAATAATCCTGCACCAATCGACCATGTAATAATTTGTTGTTGTTTAAAGTTTGCCGTCTGAATCTCTTTGTCTTTATTCAATAATTCAATTTCTTGTTCTTGTTTTTCGCTGTCATACTTGGCTTGCATGTCATTCATTTGTGCACTATTCTCTTCATTAAAGAGACTGTCTTTCATATTCGAATACAAATTATGATAATCGTATGCTTGTTTATAGTCTCCGTTTTTATAAGAGAGGTCGGCTAAATTTAAATAAGAGCCTCTCATCTCTTCTTTGTTTCCAGTTGCAACTCCAATCGACAATGCCCTTTCATAATAGTTTTTGGCTATCGCAGGTTTATTGAGACTTAAATAACATTGACCAATTGTATTTAAATAAGTTGCATGGGACTTTTTGTCTCCAATATTTTCAACAATTTCTAGACCTTTTGATAAATATTTTAAGGCATCATCGTATTTTTTTTGTTCAGCATAAACAGACCCAATGTTTCCAAGTGCATTTAAAATCCATTTTTGATTTTTAATTTCTTCCGCAATTTTCAAACCTTTGAAATAATAGGAGAGTGCTGTATCGTACATTTTTCTTCTTCCATAAACATTCCCCATATTAATATAGCTTGCTGATACTCCGTATTTGTCTTTTAATTCAAAGCGAATATTTAGTCCTTTCAAGTGAAATTCTTCTTCTTTTTTGCTATTCCCTTGTCGACCATATACATTACCAATTGCAGCGTAGCAGTTACCTATTAAATCTTTTTTGTCGAGAAGTTCATAAAGTTTTAATGTTTTGAAAAAATTTTCATTCGCTTTTGCATAATTTCCGGTATATACTTCTAAAATTCCTATTTGGTAAATCATATTAGCCATTCGGAATTGATTCTTTTCTTTTTCAAATAGAATTAAAGCTTCTTGATAATTTTTTTTAGCCGATGAAAAGTTCCCTTTTCCGTATTCGAATAATCCTTTTGTATTATAGCATTCAGCAATCCAATGTTGAGAATTTAGTTCATTGGCTAATTTAGTAGCTTCTTCAATCAGGGGAGGAACTTTGTTCGGGTTCGTCTGCAGATGTGCACCGCATAGAAGGATCAGTGTGCTGATTTTGCTTGTGTCTTTTATTGAAGTCTTTAAAACAGCTTCAAGGCTATCAATTTTAGCCTGAATGTTTTTTTGTGCCAAAACGGTATTTGCAGAAATGCAAATAGACAGGAAAATGAAATATAGTAAATACTTTTTCATATGGAGATATTAAGAGTATCTCGTAAATATATGAAAATTATTTATTTTTTCTTTTTTGATTTAGCTTTTGCTTCAGCTTTAGCTTTGTCTAGTTTAATATTGTCGCGAATTTCTTTCCAATATTCGGCACCATAAGCAACAAAAATTTCAGAGCCAGCGAGGATGTTTTTTTCTGCTTTTATCCAACCGGATTGTTTGTACACAACGTAACAACAATTGTTTGTAATGCCTTTTACTTTTGTTATCCCCTTTGCATCGTTAGCATATCTAGCAATTTCTTTTGGAGTATAGTAGGCATCAACACACTTCTTTTTACTAATGTAAAAGGCGTATCCGTAAATGTCATTTTCTGCTCTTCTGTCTAACTCAGCTTCTGTAACGATTTCGCCAAGATATTCGACAATCCGCACACCTTTTTTAATGTCTTTTTTTGTGAATAGTCCTTTTCCCGTTCCAGGTAAGGTTGATTTTTTAATTATAAAATCTGGGTGCATATATTTGTTTTTGTGGGCGCAAAAATAGTAAAAGCTTTTAATGATAAATCATTTGTTGAAGTTTAAATGCAATTATAATTGAAAAGCAGTTTTTAGAATGAAATTATCGATCGAAAAAATAATTAGTAGGATTGAGCAAGAATTTCTAAAAGAACAAATATAATCTGAAAGGAAATTTCGGCTATCATGTGAACATTTTCAATTCTGGCGGCTCTTTTTTGCTTTTCTTCAGTTTCTTCTTTGTCAAAAACTTAGTCAACCTGGGGACTTGTTTTATTGATAGGCTTTATCTTTTCAATACGAGCATAAATAGTATCTAATTCTTGAATAGAGATAAGCTTTTCAAATGATCGATTATCTATTGTTTTGAATAGTATTGTATAGTCATCGACTGAATATTTTACTAGTTGTGCTGATTCAAAAAGCGAATCGTTGTATTCTGTAAAAAGCGACAACTCTTTTTTTTCGTAAACATTAATTGAATTTCCTACTGAAGGATGAAATGCAACAATTTTTCCATTTCTATCAGATTGAGAGAAGCCATTTTTAGCTACAGCTATTACTAAAGAAATCGTTATTAAAAGACTTATAATTGTCCGATTTATAAAAATCATCTCCAAAGTTAAGGTCTAAAAGTAATATATCCAAAGATTAATATAAATACTTGATTTATATATACTTAAATTATATTAAGTAAAGTATTTTGTTGTTCTATTTGAATGGTATATTAAGCTTTTAAAAAAAAATTAAAATATTGTTGCGACAACATTAGAATTTCTTATCTTTGTGTCCCTTTTAAAAAAGGATTAGATAAAAAGTAGTACTAACCCCTTCAATTAAATTGATAATCAATTAATTGGATACAAAAAAAGTCTCCGGAGAATCATTAAGCCGGAAAAAATTAAAATGGCAGAAACATTAGAAGTAGCGGTATCATTAGAAGCATTTGATTGGAATGCATTAGGTAACAAAGGTGAAACCTATTCACAAGCAGATCGTGATAAATACGATTCTCTTTATGAAAAAACATTAAAATCTGTAGCAGCAAACGAAATCATTGATGGTAAAGTTGTAGCTAAAAACAGCAAAGAAGTAGTTGTAAACATTGGTTACAAGTCGGATGGTGTTGTTCAATTAACAGAATTTCGTTACAATCCTGATTTGAAAATTGGTGATATAGTTGAAGTATATGTTGAATCTCAAGAAGATAAAAGCGGTCAGTTAATTCTTTCTCACAAAACGGCTCGTGCCATGAAATCGTGGGAGCGTGTTAACCAAGCTCTTAACAACGATGAAATTATTAAAGGATATGTTAAATGCCGTACAAAAGGTGGTCTTATCGCTGATGTATTTGGTATCGAAGCATTCTTACCAGGTTCACAAATTGATGTGAAACCAATTCGCGATTACGATGTATATGTTGGAAAAACAATGGAATTTAAAGTTGTGAAAATCAACAATGAGTTCAAAAACGTTGTCGTTTCTCACAAAGCATTAATTGAAGCGGAATTAGAACAACAGAAAAAAGAAATCATCTCTAAATTAGAAAAAGGACAAGTATTAGAAGGTACTGTGAAAAACATTACTTCTTATGGTGTATTTATCGATTTAGGTGGAGTTGACGGATTGGTTCACATTACAGATTTATCTTGGGGACGTATTAACCACCCAGAAGAAATCGTTAAATTGGATCAAAAAATCAATGTTGTTATTCTTGATTTCGATAACGAGAAAAAACGTATTGCATTGGGCTTAAAACAACTTTCTGCTCATCCTTGGGATGGTTTGAAAGCTGAATTAGCTATCGGTGATAAAGTAAAAGGTAAAGTAGTTGTTATTGCTGATTACGGTGCTTTTGTTGAAATCGCACAAGGTGTTGAAGGTTTAATCCACGTTTCAGAAATGAGCTGGAGCCAACATTTGCGCACTGCACACGATTTCTTAAAAGTAGGTGATGAAGTAGAAGCAGTTGTTTTAACACTTGATCGTGAAGAACGCAAAATGTCATTAGGTATTAAACAATTGATGCCTGACCCATGGAGCAATGTAATTACTAAATATACTAAAGGATCTAAGCATGCTGCTACTGTTCGCAACTTTACCAACTTCGGTATTTTTGTTGAATTAGAAGAAGGTGTTGATGGTTTAATCCACATTTCTGACTTATCATGGTCTAAAAAAATCAAGCATCCATCAGAATTCACTAAAATAGGTGATAAGATTGATGTTGTAGTTTTAGAAATTGATGGTGAAAACCGTAGATTGAGCTTAGGACACAAACAATTGGAAGAAAATCCATGGGATGTGTTTGAAACAATCTTTATTGAAAATTCACTACACCAAGGAACAATTATCAGTGTAATGGAAAAAGGTGCAATCGTTTCTATGCCTTACGGTGTTGAAGCATTCTGCCCAACTCGTCACTTGGTAAAAACGGATGGTTCTTCAGCGAAAGCAGAAGATGTATTGGATTTCAAAGTTCTTGAATTCAACAAAGAAGGCAAAAAAATCATCGTTTCTCATAGCAAAATCAATGAAGAAGTAACTGCTGCTGACAAGGCTGCTGTTGCAACTGAAAAGAAAACGGCTGGAGACGAAGAGAAAAAAGCTGTTAAAAAAGTAAAAGACAGTGTTGAAAAAACAACACTAGGCGATATGGATGTTCTATCTAGCTTAAAAGCGAATATGGAAGAATCTGAAAAAAAATCGACTAAAAAGTCTGAATAATACCGAACTATCGGTACAAGTATTTTGTTCCGCTTACGCGCGGAACAAAATCTAAAAACCCACGCCATGGTTTTTTAGAAAAAAGCGCCCCCGTACTGTGGGGCGCTTTTTTATTTTAATCAAACTTGTTTTTAAGCTCCGCTTAAAAGCTTAGTTTGATTTATCCCGACAGAAGTCGGGATCTCTTTGTCGTAAGGTTAATCCCAATTGACTTAGCTTCGCTTAGACTTACTTATCACGATGAATCCATATAGCTAACGGGATTTGATCTGTTAGTAATAGACAGGAAACACAATTACAAAACCTGGTTTTTATTTTTAATTACTCTCAATTCAAAATTTTTACTAAATTTGTGCTCTAGATGAAGCCAAGAATCATTTTAGACAGTAAACTTCTAGATATTACCGTTACTCGGCTTTGTTATCAATTAATAGAAATTCACAACGACTTCCAGAACACAGTAATCATAGGGCTTCAGCCTCGTGGAACTTTTTTGGCTTCTCGCATCCATAAAAAACTTCAGGAAATTTTAAAACGAAAAGACATCAAGTATGGTAGTCTGGATACTACATTCTATCGTGATGATTTTCGCCAAAAGGAATTGGTTCCAAATGCAACAAGCATTGATTTTATTATCGAAGGAAAGAATGTGATACTTGTAGATGATGTGTTGTTCACAGGAAGAACCATTCGTGCTGGGTTGGATGCAATGCTTGCATTCGGTCGACCAAATGATGTTGAACTTCTGGTTTTGATTGACAGACGACTAAGCAGACATTTACCTATACAAGCCAAATACATAGGAAAAGTAATAGATTCCATCGCTTCCGAAAAAGTAAAAGTAGAGTGGAAGGAAACAGATGGAGCAGATAAAGTAACACTCTTATCAAACGACTAATGACAAAACTGAGTACAAAACATTTACTTGGAATAAAAGAGCTGACAGCTGATGATATTCATTTGATATTGCACACAGCCGAAAATTTTAAAGAAGTCATTAATCGTCCCATCAAAAAAGTTCCTTCACTCAGAGATATTACCATTGCCAATTTATTTTTCGAAAACTCTACACGCACAAAATTATCCTTTGAATTAGCAGAAAAGCGCCTAAGTGCTGATGTTGTTAATTTTTCTTCAGGTTCATCCTCGGTAAAAAAAGGGGAAACATTAATTGACACGGTAAATAATATCCTGGCCATGAAAGTGGATATGGTAGTGATGCGCCATCCTAACCCAGGAGCAGCAGTATTTTTATCAAAACACATTGATGCTAAAATTATAAATGCTGGTGACGGAGCACACGAACATCCAACTCAAGCATTGCTGGATGCTTTTTCAATAAAGGAAAAGCTAGGAAGTATAAAAGGAAAGAAGATAGCCATCATCGGAGATATTCTTCATTCACGCGTTGCTTTGTCAAACATATTTTGTCTGCAAAAACTAGGAGCAGAAGTGATGGTATGCGGTCCAACTACCTTAATGCCTAAGTATATTCATAGTTTAGGAGTGAAAGTAGAACATGACTTAAGAAAAGCGCTTGAATGGTGCGATGTAGCCAATATGTTAAGGATTCAATTGGAGCGCCAAGACATAAAATTTTTCCCTTCATTACGCGAATACACCATGTTATTTGGACTTAACAAAGATTTGCTGGATTCACTTTCTAAGAAAATAGTGGTTATGCATCCAGGTCCAATCAATAGAGGTGTTGAGATTACTAGCGATGTTGCAGATAGCGCTCAAAGCATTATTTTGGAACAGGTCGAAAATGGAGTAGCTGTAAGAATGGCTGTTTTGTTTCTTTTGGCAGGTAGAGCATAGATTTCCATAGTTTTCAACACTTTTATTTCTTTGCCGTTTCTACTTGCTTAGTACCATAAAAATTTCTTACATTTGTTTAAATAAATTAGCAATATGAGTTTTCAAATAGATAAGACCGACAAGTACACCATCATTAAACTGCTTGCAGAAAAGTTGGATAGCAATTTGGCACCTTCTTTAAAATCAGAATTGGTTGTAATAAGTACAGATGGTGCTAAAAACATTATTATTGATTTATCGGATACTCGTTACTGCGATTCTTCTGGCTTAAGCGCTATTTTGGTGGCTAACCGTTTGTGTAAAAATAGCCAAGGCGCTTTTATTCTTTCAGGTTTGCAAGATTCTGTAAAAAAACTGATTTCAATTTCTCAATTAGATACCATTTTAAATATAACAACAACTGTGGATGAAGCAAAGGAAATGCTTTCTGTTCACGCTTAATAACAACCTAAACTAACTCCTATGATTAAAAAACTACTTTTCTCTTTTGCTTTTGTTGCAGCTTTTGGATTTGCTTCTAATGCACAAATTTGCACACCAGACATTTCTTGTATCCCTGTCTCAGAGCCATACGGATTATGTCCTGACAGTACAACAGGAATCGCAATTGGAACCGTTGGTGTTCCTTATTCTCAATTGATGAGTATAAAAGTTCCTGCTGACCCATCTAGCTTTGGAGCGCCTCCTCTAACTGGTTTAGTATCTATTGAAATTGGAAGTGTAGATAGTTTAGCGCCTGGGTTGTCTTATGCATGTGTCCCTGGATCATGTGATTTTCCTGCTAGCTCAAATGGTTGTATCTTAATTACAGGAACACCCACTGTAGCTTGGAACAAACAAGTAATAGTTCACGGAATTGGTCATTTAACTTTGCCTATTATCGGAACTCCTTTTACTCAAGGAATTGACAATTTGCAATATCGCAGTATTGTTCTTGATCCATCAAGCATTTCAACCTTGGATTTAACAAAATTTGATGTAGATCAAAACTCTCCTAATCCTTTTAGCGAAAGTTCTGAAATTCGTTTTTCTACTACTGATAACTCAACTGTTGAATTCAAAGTTTTCAATATGTTAGGTGCTGTTATTTACAACAAGAATTTTAAAACGTCAAAAGGCATTAATAATATTAAGATTGAAGCAAATTCATTTGCTCCTGGAGTTTATATTTACTCAATCACAAATGGTGATAAAACAATCACAAAACGTATGATTGTTGCAGGAAAATAATGCAAAATTTTGAATTAACGATTCTTGGTTGCAGCAGTGCAACTCCAACATCTAAAAGAAATCCAACCGCTCAGCTACTTAACATAGCTGAGCGGTTTTTTTTAATAGATTGTGGCGAGGCAACTCAAATTCAATTACGCAGATTCAAACTAAAGTTTCAGCGCATCAACCACATTTTTATCAGTCATTTGCATGGCGATCATTATTTAGGATTAATGGGCTTAATTTCTAGTATGCATTTATTGGGACGTACAGTTGAACTTCACTTATATTGTCCAGCCGAACTTCAAGAAATTATTGAAATTCAGTTCAAACATTCTCAATCATACATTAAGTTTCCTATAGTTTATCATGCGCACAATTATGTTAACAACGAATTGATTTTTGAAGACGAAAGAGTAGAAGTGAGAACAATTGTCTTAAATCATCGCATACCTTGTTGTGGTTTTGTTTTTAAAGAAAAGCCTTTGTTGCCAACCATTTCGAAAGAAGCAATTCACTTATTTCAATTAACTGTTGACGAAATTGTAGCGATAAAAGCAGGTGGAGATTTTGTAAAAAGATCAGGTGAAATTATTAAGAATTCTGAACTCCTAAGTATACCGAATTCTCCAAGAAGCTATGCTTATTGCTCAGACACATGTTATGATGAAAGACTTTTAGAATATATAAAAGGAGTTAACCTCTTGTATCACGAAGCCACATTTTTAAATGAAATGCAAGAAAGGGCAAAGGAAACCTATCATACAACTGCATTACAGGCAGGTACAATTGCTAAAAAAGCAGAAGTGAAACAATTGATGATTGGACATTATTCAGCTCGTTATAAGGATTTACAACCATTGTTAGACGAAGCTAAATCCGTTTTTGAGAATACAGTTTTAGCCATTGAAGGGGAAAGTACCATCGTGCATAACTAAACTCAAAAAAATCACCCAAAAGTTTGCAGAAACCAATTCAATTTGTACTTTTGACTATTATTTAAAATCAATCTAAATAAAGAAAGTGCAAAAAATCAAGATTATTATAGCTGATAGTCATTTCCTAAGTCGCAAAGGTTTAGCGATTGTGCTTGAGGAAAATACTGATTTTTCATTACTTTCAGAAGCTTTGAGCACTTCTGATTTGGTAAATCAATCCAAATTTTATCACCCTGACTTAATTATTATCGATTATACTTCTGCTAATTTCAATCTGGAGAGTATCCCACAAATAGTTAAAAAATACCCGAATACACATTTATTAGCGATTACAGATTTGCAAAGCAATATTTCCATTGCAAAAGCATTAAATTTAGGTGTTACCAGTCATTTGTTAAAAGATTGTGATCAAGACGAGATTGTAGAAGCAATTTACAAAACGGCTAAAGGCGAAAATTTTATGTGTGGGAAAATTGCAAGTGCTGTTTTAGTTGACAAAACGCTTGTCAACGAATATACTTGCGAAGGATTAAACATCAGTGACCGTGAAATGGAAATCATTAAGCTGATTGCGGAAGGATTATCTAATAAAGAAGTAGCTGATAAATTATTTTTAAGTACTCACACCGTTACTACACACCGCAAAAACATCATGAACAAACTTGGAGTAAACAATACTGCTGGATTGGTTCTGTTTGCTGTTCGTGAGAATATCATTTCTCCAAACCATTTCCTTTTTGCTGGGAATTAACTATCCTTTTTTTTCTGTTTTTTTTTAATGCATTTTTTCATAAGCCAAATCTCGTTTTCTATTCCAGTATTTAGATAATCATATTTCTCTATTTCAATCAATCATGTTGAAAATATTGATTTTCTAGCCATACCTAAAAGATGGTATAAACGTAAAATACCTAAAATGCGGTATTCCTAAAACAAAATCTAAAACTACATTTGCGTATAATTTATAATCAATATAAATAATTTATGCGACAAATTTTACAGGCCATTTTCATTCTTATTTCTTCTGTTTCTATGTTTGCACAAAATGCAAAAATTACAGGAACATTAAAAAACGAAGTCGACAATTCTTCACTTCCATACATATCCGTCAATTTAGATGGAACAGCATCAACTAACTCTGATTTAAAAGGAAATTATGAGTTTTCGAATGTGGCAATTGGAGAGCACAAAATTACTTTTTCTGCTTTGGGATATCAAAAGAGCGAAATTAGTGTAAAGATTACTTCTGAAAACGAAGCTATTCAACTACCAGAAACGAGATTGAAACAAAGTGCTATAATGATTCAAGAAGTGGTTGTTAATTCGCCTGCAACTCATTTCTCATCACGTTACGAAGGTTCGAATGTTATTATTTCAGCTAAAGAAATTCAATTAAGCAAGCCTATTGGCACAGAAGAAGTACTCAAAAAGGTGGCTGGTGTAAATGTATCTGGAGATATGGGGATTTCTAATCGATTAAATGTTGGAATCCGCGGTTCATATCCTAGAAGATCAGCAAACATTTTATTAATGGAAGATGGAACACCAATAGCTCCCGCTCCATATCTTTCTCCTGAAGCATATTATAATCCACCTAGCGACCGATTAGACGGGATTGAAATATTAAAAGGTGCAGATATTTTGGCATTTGGTAGCAATACTATGTATGGGGCAATAAATTACATTACTAAAAAGCCACCTACTAAACCAACACTTGGAATCAATTTAGTAGCAGGTGAAAATGGCTATCATTCCGAATATCTTACTTATGGAGGAACTTGGAATAATGTTGGCGCAGAACTACAAGTATTAAACAAAGAGTTTGATGGATTTCAAGATAATTCACAATCGGCAATCTTTAACACTTCTGCTAAATTGTATGCCGAATTAAATCCCCGTTCATCTGTATATGTTAAATTAAATTATCATCAAGAAAAATCTAAAGCAAGTTATAGTGCATTAACTCCGTATTCATATACGATTGATCCTCGTCAAAACCCTTTTGATTCGGATGATTTACACACAAAACGATATGCTGTTGACTTGATTCACAATTATAAAGTATCAAAAAATAGTTTACTTTCTTCTAAAGTTTATGTTTCGCAATTTCAGCGTGATTGGTGGCGACAAGAAAATACGATTATCAAAGCATCAACAGCAGCATCGTATTTAGGAGATGATATTTACAATGCCAGCTATGCATATTTGAATGGACAATCTTTTGGTGATAATGATTACATAAGAGTTGGGAAAATTGTTGGAGGTAAAGAAAGCACCCGCGCTAGAAATCGTTTATTCAGAGTAGGTGGAGTACAAGAAAACTACAAGTATAATCTTGATAAAGGCGATTTTAAGATGAACTTGGAAATTATGGCAAAAGGCCATTGGGAAACATTTGCCAATGTTGAATTAAAAAATGATTCATCTCGTTTTTCAAGAAGTGGAATATTAGATAAGGATCAGTTTTTTGAATTGTCTGCATACTCTGGATTACTCAAAGATAAATTTTCATTAAAAAAGTTTTCTTTTACACCTTCATTACGATATGAGTGGGTTGAAATGCGCTCATACGATAGACTAGCAATTTCTAAAATGATAACCAACGATGGAAGTAAGCATTTTGGTAGTCAAAAAAATGTTTATTCGAGTTTTGTTCCTGGTGCATCTTTGTCGTATGATATTTTATCAAAAGGAGCTAACCGAATATCTGCATATGCTGGTATTTATAGAGGATACACTGCCCCAACTGCTGAAACTGGCTTTTTAAATGTTGAAGATGGTATTGTTTCAACACCTACTGTAGATAAGCCAATTAATCGTCTTCCAGAAACAAGTTTGAATTATGAAATCGGTGTTAGAGGTTGCTTACTTAAAGAGTTTGCTTGTATTCAAGCAACCTATTTCAATAATTCAATATCGAATTATTATTCTGCCGGACGAAATGAAGCTTTTCAAACACTTGGTTCTGTAAACATAAACGGAATAGAAAGTGTTCTAAATCTCAATTTGCATAAATTGTATGAAAACCAAAAACATCAAGTGGTTGTTAGCTTTTCAGGTACAATGATGAAAGGAAAAGTGTTAAGTGGATTACTAAAAGATTCAGATTTATTAAAAGCAAAACATACGAATGAAACGAAAGGAGAACTTATTGATAAAATTAATGCTGAAAGAAACGGCTATGATGTTTATTTTACGAGTGCTTCAGGCGGTGATAGTTTAGTTACTGGTGAATTAACTATTGATGATTTTAGTAAGATAAAGCGTTTAGATTTTATTTTTGGGGACGATGGTATAGCAAATAATACAGTGCCGTACTTGCCGCCATATATCTTAAATGCTCGAATCTCTTATTCATACAAGGGTTTCAATTTCGGTGTCAATTTTAATTATGTAGCGAAGCAATATACCGACTACTTGAATTTTGATAACGAAACTGCCGAAGGAGCTATTGGAAGTTTGGCCGCATTTAAAACGATAGATGCAAATGTTTCTTACGCATTTGAAAATCACAAAAATAAATACTTAAGCGGATTGACTATTTTTGTAGCAGCTAAAAATATTACAGATGAAGTTTACAAAGCATCTCGTTTACATCGTTTATCATCAGGAATTATGCCTGGTGGATTTCGTCAAATCAATGCTGGCATTAAGTTAAATTTTTAATTGTTTAGCTAATATTACTAGAAGCGTTCACAACTAACAGTGAGCGCTTTTTTTATTTTTGAGTTTTCAAATTGTTATATTTGGTGAAAATCAAGGTAAAATGATTCTAATAGCAGACAGTGGCTCCACCAAAACAGATTGGCGGTTAATTGATGAAAAAAAGCAAATTCATCAGTTTTTGACTCAAGGCATCAATCCATATTTTAATACTACAGAACAAATTGCTGGTGTATTAAAATCTGAGCTCATTTCTAATATCCAGTATCCAATATCTAATATCTTTTTCTACGGAGCAGGCTGTAGAGTAGAAGACAAGAAAAAAATTGTAGAACTCGCTTTGTTGGAAGTCTTCCCCAATAGCAAAATTGTAATTCACTCGGATATTTTAGGAGCAGCCCATTCGCTTTGTGGGAAAAATGCTGGAATAGTAGCTATTTTAGGAACAGGAGCAAACACATGTTATTACGATGGATCAAATATCGCAGAAAACAGAACGTCTGCTGGTTTTATATTGGGAGATGAAGGAAGTGGAGCACATATCGGCAAAACGTTCATTAAAGCATTCCTAAATGATGAAATGCCAAAAGATATTGCAGATAGATTTGTGGCTCGTTTTAAATTGAGCAAGGATGATATTATTGACGCAGTTTATCGCCAACCCATGCCCAACCGTTTTTTAGCCTCGTTTAGTAAATTCATATATCAAAATTTAAAGGAGCAATTCATAATAGATTTAGTTGCAAATTGTTTTCACCAATTTTTTGATAAACATATCTGCAAATACGAAAAGCACAAAGAGGTTAAACTGAGCTGTACGGGATCTGTTGCGTTTTATTATAGCAATATTTTAAGAGCTGTAGCTTTGGAGAAAGGTGTTTCTATTGATACGATCACAGAAACTCCGATTGCGGGGTTGACGTTGTATCATCTAGGTGAGTAGTTCATTTGCCACAAAGACGCTAAGGCGCAAAGTTTTTATTCCTAAGCAATAAAATAGCTTTTCTTTTTATCTGAAAAAATTGCGTTGGATTTGAATTTCCCCAAAATAACATAAATAAAAAAACGCAAAGAAAAAAATATTCCTTTGCGTCTTAGCGCCTTTTGGCAAAAATAGTATGAGACTACTTCATGTTATGATAAACAGTCTGCACATCATCATCTTCCTCTAATTTACTTATCAACTTCATTACTTCTTCTACTTGAGCATCGCTTAATTCAACAGTTAAATTAGGTATACGCTCTAATTCAGAACTGATAATGTCTAACTTTTTTTCTTCCAGTGCTTTTTGCATTTTACCAAAATCAGTGAAAGCTGTATAAATTACAATTTCTTCTTCGTCACTTTCTATTTCGTCTGCACCAAAATCAATCAATTCGAATTCCAGCTCTTCTAAGTTTGCGTTTTCACTCTTAATGCGAAATACACCCTTACGGTCAAATAAGTAGTCTAATGAGCCAGTTTTGCCTAATTCTCCACCATATTTATTAAAGTTCATACGTACGTTTGCAACAGTACGCGTTGGATTATCAGTAGCACATTCAATTAAAACGGCAATTCCATACAATCCTTTCCCTTCATAAACAACTTCTTCAAGGTTACTAGAGTCTTTTGATGTAGCTCTTTTTATTGCAGCATCAATATTAACTTTCGGCATGTTCAAGCCTTTCGCATTCTGAATAGCTACTCTTAATCGTGAATTTCCATCTGGATCTCCACCACCTAGTTTTATTGCAATGGCAATCTCTTTTCCAATTCTAGTAAAACCTTTCGCCATTTTATCGTAGCGAGCAAACATTTTGTACTTCCGTTTTTCAAATACACGTCCCATAATAAAAAAATTATAAATTATTAATGCTAAATTATATATTCGATTTTAAATAAAAAAATCGAATTAATGTTGAACTATTATTTTTTGTGTTTTTACAGAAATATTATCTGATACTCGGATCATATACATTCCTTGCTTTAAATTTTCTGTTTCAATAACAATATTTTCGTTTCCTTTTACTTCCAATATTTCATCGAATATGTTTTTTCCAAGCGCATCAAAAAGTTCTATAATCGTTTTTCCTTGAAACAAACTTAAATCAATATTGATTTTATCATTTGCTGGATTAGGGTAAATACTAAAATTGATTTCTGCAGCTACAATACTTTCGGGAATAGCTGTAAAAAAACTAACTTCGGGAACACTTGCAAAACATAAAGTATCTGTTTTTATTAAATAAACATCGTCTATTCCCATGTTAAATCCATTGCTTGTTCCGCAAATAATAAAAGCATTATCATTTGTTGGCTCAACAGAAAATCCATCATCTCTTTGCAAAGTACCAAACGTTGTTAAGCCATAGTATGACCAATCACTTTTTAAAGTATAGAAAAATATATCACCATTTCCACTGCCATCACCATATGATTTTGTTGTTCCAGCCATTGATACCTTTCCGTTAGCATCTTCGGTGACTGAAAGGAATTTATCATCTAGTGTTCCACCTATTATTGTTTTAATTGAATCTGTAACTCCAAGTGGAGATATTTTTACCAGTATTGCATGGGAATTACCTAATCCGAAATTTTTTGATTCTCCAGTTAATAAATAACCTCCGAACATACTTTCTACAACATCATTGCTGAAATCAGCAGCAGCACCACCATATTTATTCGACCATAAACTATCTCCTGTAGTCGCGTTTAATTTGAGAGTGTAAAAATCTCCATCAATATCACCGTTGCTTTTACTAGTTCCGGTTACTAGATAATTACCATCACTGGTTTGAATAATTGACTTTGCAATGTCTTGCTCCGTTCCACCAAAGGTTTTTGTCCAAGTTGTGTCGCCATTCATATCGGTTTTGATGATGTAATAATCTTCATCACCATTACCGAAACTATATGTTTCTCCGCAAATAATATAGCCACCATCAGCTGTTTGTTCTACACAATTTCCAAAGTCCCAATTTGATCCTCCGTATGTTTTTGACCAGCTAGTATTGTAATTCTTATCAAGCTTTATTAAATAAAAATCATACCCCCCAGCTCCGTAACTATTAGTATAGCCTAATATTACATAGCCGCTATCGGCAGTTTGTTTAACACAGGTTCCTCTATCAATGTTTATTCCTCCAAATGCTTGATGCCAATAAGGAACGCCAAGCGAATCTGTTTTAACCATGTAAATATCTGTACTTCCCGCTCCGAAACTACTTGTTGAGCCAACTAAAACATATCCGCTATCAATTGTTTGCTGAGCAGAAACGCCATAATCATAGCCGGTGTTACCAATTACTTTTCTGAATTTAATTTGTGCATTCATTAAATTCCCAAATGAAATTAGAGCAATCAAAAGCAGAAGAAACCTTTTTATGTTCATCGTTTTTATTTTATTGCATTTCTGATTTTCATCAAATCGACCATCAATTTTTCAAAATGATCGAGGTGAAGCATGTTAGCACCATCCGATTTTGCTTTTGCAGGATTTGGATGTGTTTCTAAAAATATTCCATCTGCACCAACTGCTATTGCTGCTTTCGCTATTGTTCCAATCAATTCTGGACGACCACCAGTTACGCCACTTGTTTGATTTGGTTGTTGTAATGAATGTGTAATGTCCATAACGACTGGAACATTGTTTTTTTGCATTTCAGGTATCGCACGAAAGTCGACTACCAAATCCTGATATCCTAAAAATGTTCCGCGTTCTGTCAACATGATATTTGAGTTGCCCGATTCACGTACTTTATCAACTGCAAATTTCATAGACTCAGCTGAAAGGAATTGTCCTTTTTTTATGTTCACATGTTTACCTGTTAATGCTGCAGCTACTAGTAAATCTGTTTGTCGACATAAGAATGCAGGTATTTGTAAAACGTCCACATACTTTGCTGCCAATGCAGCATCTTCGTTTGTGTGAATGTCTGTGAGTGTTGGAACATTTAATTGTTTTCCAATTTTTGCTATAATTTCTAGTCCTTTTTCATCTCCGATTCCAGTGAATGAATCCAAGCGAGAACGATTTGCTTTTTTAAAAGATGCTTTGAAAATATACGGAATACCAAGTTTGTCCGTTACTGCTTTTGCCTTTTCAGCAATTTCAAAACAAATTTCTTCCGTTTCAACAGCACAAGGACCAGCAATTAAAAAAAAGTTGTTATTCTCTAAGTGTTTTATGTTTTTTATATTCTTTAACGACATAATTTTATTTAAAATTTTTAACAAGTGAAATGTATGCAGATTGTCCAGCCGCTTTTTTAGGAGTTATAAATCCTTCTAAGTTACTGCTTCCAGCATAAATAATAAATCCTTTTCCTAGGTTTGCAAAAGCTCCAATACCATAATTAAATTTCCCATAGCCACCATAGCCAACAGTTGCTGAAACAGTAAACTTTGGATTGATAATAAAATTTCCTTTTACATATGCTAATAAATGATAATTGCCATTAAATACATATCGAATTCCTTCCACCAATAAAAAATGTTCGCTGAATTGAGTTTCATAACTCAGATTTAAAACAGCAGGCAGTGTAACAGAAAGGGATTGATTTTTAAATGGAGCTATTGAGTTTATGATGCTATCCTGTGATGTTGCTGAAAAAGTAGAATCTTGTAAATCATAAATACTGTTCACATGAAAGCCATCATAATGAAACAAAGAGTCTTGATTTAGAAAAAGAGATTTGCTATTGAACTTTATTGCACCAACATCTGCAATTGAAACACGTAACTTAGAATTTCCAAATCGTGTTTTAAATGGTGCTTCAAAATAAATATCAATACTTGCACCTACACCGTTAAAAGCTCCAATTCCTTTTTTAGAAGTATCTGATTGCGCAACTTGCATGTTAGTATTGAAATCGATGTATTGTCCATCAGCACTTGTAAAAAGCTCCGCTTTTTGTGCAAAAATGGAAGAATATTGTTCTCCTTTTAAGAGTGATATGGCAATTCCCCAACGAGCAGCGCTATCATATTTTGATGAAAATAATCCCACTTGCAATTGCTGATAACGGAGAAAGGTTAAGTTGAAATCATTGAAGTCTGCCACTTGTCCTGCATATGCGGCATTTCCATAAAATCCTACTTTGTAAAAATCTTTTGAATAGCGTGCATCAAAATGGGCTTTGTCGCGCAAACTAAAAAACAAGCTGATGTTTTTTTTGTGAAAAATGGAGTCCATTTTTATTCCAACATATACTCCGTAGTTTACATCGGCACCTATGTTATTCATGTTTTTGGTGCGACTTAATACTTGATCTTTTAAACCAGCATCAATAAAACCTCCTTTGTAAAACTTGGAAATAAATTGGGAAGTAAGTGCGGTAGCGTTTAATCCATATTCAGCAACTAATCCAATTCGCGTTTTTGAAGAATCAGGAAATTCGTCAGCGAATATGGCAGAAATTTGTCCATTTGCGTTGATCTTGCAAGAAAGTAAAATAAGTATAAAGAGTATCTTTTTCAAAAGCAAAAATTATTGAAGTTGTATTGTATAATTAAAATCGCCCACTAGTTTTACATCAATGGAGTACTCGCTATAAATCTTAATGTATTGAGGTTGCGCGCTCGTATTAAATTTAATTTTCAATACAACTTTTTTAGTGTCGTAAAGTAAATTCATTTTACTTTCGCTGATTGGAACAGCAATTTTTGTCAGCTTCTTTCCAATCACACGTAAAGCAGCGTTGATAGGAGCTTCTACAATGGTGTTGGCGTATCCAAAAATAGAATCAGTTACAACATTACTTTCATCTAATAGGTACATTTGGAGTTGTGCATCAAATGGAAATCCATTGTTGGCGAATAACGTAATGGTTCCTTCATTAATGTTTTGTGTTCCTCCTGTTTGAGAGATATTCAAATCCAATGTGTCTTGCAAAGTCAAATTGTTTGCAACCAACGAAAGCGGAATTTCCATATCTAATGAAGCTTTCATTAATCTATCTGAGTATATAAAATCGTTAGAGCCTGAAATATTTCCCAAAGGGTTGGTGATTATTTGCATCGAATAACCAAACTTATTAGGTAAGTTTTCAATCATCGGTTTGATGTTCGAATTGGTTGTGTTTAAAGGAAAATTAGCATAAGTAGGATATACAATGCCGCCACTTTCAGCCGCACGATTGATATTAATTGTGCTTCCAATCATACTGTTTGTTAAATTGATTGTGGTTGCTGTTCTTGTATTAATAGAACTAATATTAGTTACATACAAACGCGCATCCATTCCAATAGGGTTTTCTAATTTGAAATTGAAATCAACATCTTCTAATTGTAAAGTGCCATCAACAATTCTATCGAACAAAGTAAAATCGCTGGTACTCGGACCAACATTGTAAGTGTTATTTCCAAAATAACCTTTTGCGTAGTATGGAATAATGTCGTAAAAAGTATTGTCTATTATCAAACTGTCTGCTGGGGTTACTAAAACTGTATCTAAAGCGATTGCACTTACTTGAGCTGTTAAACCTGTATAAATTGTATTTATTTGGGTTCCCAAAGGACCAGTTAAATCAATAGTGTAACCAGTTAAATCAAAAGTTTGATTGTAAACTCCAGGAGTAGACCCTACTCTGGCTGGAACTGTAAATGGTTTTGAAAATGGATTTCCTAATGCATCCGTTGCGCAAGGAATTGAATAAACATATTGAGTTACTTCACGAATTTTACTTTTTACTTTAAATGAAACAAACCCTGATTTTATAATTACCATTTTTAATTCAATACCAGGTAAAGAGTAGGTGGTAGAGGTAGAAGATGGAAATGGAAGTACTTGTCCTGGATTCAATGTTGTAGGAAAGGGTAAAGCATATCCATTGTGAATTGTTGTATCAGCAATATTAAATAGCGTATCGATATCAATTTTATATAAATCGTTATTAAAAACAATCTTCATGGAACTGTCAGCATTCGCCTGTAATATAGAATCGGGCAGAATGTTGTTAATATTCATACTGGCCGAAATTATTGGAGCTAAAATATCGGTATCCCAAGAAGCCTTTTCCATCTCTTTTCTACATGAAGAGAGAAAGAGGTTGCCAACAAGTAAAAGTAATAGGATTGATTTTCTCATTTAAGCTGATATTTCGACAGATTTTACAAGCTAAAAATACTAAAAAATATTCAAAAAAAGGTAAAAAGCCTTTCCTTATAGGTAAAAACACGAAGAAATTTTTGAAAGCATTAAATAATACAATACCTTTGTATCATCGTTATACGATACAATATGTTAACTAAACGCTTTTTTATTTCTTGGATTGCCTCATCCATTGTGATGTTTGCTCTTTGTTATGCTTGGCATGGCGTATTTTTAACCGACTTTTCAAGACTTTCCTATCCAATTGGCATATTCTTATTTTTTGCAGTTTTTGTCTATTTGATTATTGGCTTTCTTGCTGCCAAAGCAATTGATATAAAGCAATTAGAAGTTAAATTTAAAAGAAACCCATTATTACGAGGATTAATAACTGGTGCTAGTTTGGGCTTTAGTTTATTTATTATTACCTCAGTAATTGGCGTTTCCTTCAGTACAGGTTCTAAATTAGAAAATCTTTTATTAGATGGTTGCTGGCAAACAATAGAACAGGGAGTTGGTGGAATTGTAGTTGGCTTAGCTCACTATTTTGTTTTTGACCCGAGTGCTGTCATTGAGGATTAATAGCCGTATTTATTCCCCCACAATTTTTTCAAATACTCTTTCAATTCATTTTCTCGAACATTGTTTCCTGGGTCGTAAATTTTTGTTCCGCTCAATTCAGTTGGAAGATATTCTTGGGCAGAAAAATTATTGGCATAACCATGTGAATATTCATAATTTTCGCCATAACCAATGTCTTTCATTAATTTAGTTGGTGCATTGCGTAAATGAAGGGGTACAGGCAAATTGCCCGTTTTACGTACAATTTCAGATGCGATACCAATAGCTGCGTATGCTGCATTGCTTTTTGCTGAAGTAGCTAAATACGTTACTGTTTGCGATAAAATGATTCTTGATTCAGGGTACCCAATTACATTTACTGCTTGAAAACAATTGTTCGCAATCACTAATGCTGTTGGATTGGCATTGCCAATATCTTCAGATGCTAAAATCAATAATCTTCTTGCAATAAACAATGGATCTTCACCACCTTCAATCATTCTAGCCAACCAGTACACAGCTGCATTTGGGTCGCTTCCACGAATAGATTTGATAAATGCAGAAATAATATCGTAATGATTTTCGCCCGCTTTATCATAAATAGCAATGTTTTGTTGAACGATGTTATTTACTTTTTCATTTGTTATTTCAACAGTTTCGCCTCCAATTGAATTGATTACCAATTCAAAAACGTTTAACAATTTTCTTCCGTCACCACCTGAAAGTCTTAATAATGCTTCGTTTTCAAGGATGTGAATTTTTTTTGTTTTTAAAACGGCATCTGTTTTCATTGCTAATTCTAACATTTCTAAAAGATCTTCTTTTTCTAGATGTTTTAAAATATAAACCTGACAACGAGATAAAAGAGCGGAAATAACTTCAAATGAAGGGTTTTCTGTAGTTGCGCCAATTAACGTAATGGTTCCTTTTTCAACAGCCCCTAATAGTGAATCTTGCTGTGATTTGCTGAAACGGTGAATCTCATCAATAAATAAAATGGGGTTACTCTGACTAAACAATCCGTTCGACTTCGATTTCTCGATTACTTCACGAATATCTTTTACTCCTGAATTAATGGCGCTAAGTGCATGAAATGGACGTTTTAATTGATGCGCTATAATGTTTGCTAAAGTTGTTTTCCCAACTCCAGGCGGCCCCCACAAAATAATAGATGGTAATAAATTGGATTGAATGGCATTTCTTAAAATAGCTCCTTCACCCACAATGTGCTTTTGGCCAATGTAGTTATCCAAACTAGTTGGACGCATTCGTTCTGCGAGTGGAGTAGTAGTTGACATTAATCTTTCATTCCATTGTTTACCCAACATTCAATTTTATCAATGTCTGCTTGGTTTAATTGTGCTGCATTTGCAGGCATGTTAGGAAAGCCCTTTTGATGTTTAATGCATCCTACTAATTCCCCTTCCTTTGCAGCTTTTCTAACATCAACAACCGTAAGAAAATTTAAACCATCAGCCCCGTTATAACCATGACAACTGGTGCAATGCTGGTCAATAATTGGTTTTATGTCAGCATATGCCCCGCCCTGTGTGCTACAATCCAATGCGGGTTTAATAATTGCAACTGTTTCTGCTTTTGGAGCTTCTTGAGCTGTTTTACATGCTGCTATCGAAAGCGAAAGGCATGTGATAATGAATAATGATTTTTTCATATAGTTTATATTTTTTTGTTTCTTTTTTAATTGTTTACTACCAACTGTCTATTACCTATTGATTCATTATTTCCCTTCAGGGCGTTTGTGTTTCCAGCGTTTATGGCTCCACAACCAATATTGCGGAGCAGCCAGAATATCTTGTTCAAGCATACGAGTTACCATTTCTGTTAGTTCTCCTTGCTTCGTTTCTTTTGGCTGGTCGAATGTTTCAAAAAACTCGAAACTGTAATAGCCCCTTTTTTCTTTATTGATTCTGCCATATAATACAGGTTGATTGTACTCTTTTGCAAACTTTTCTGTGCCAAACAAAACACCAGTATCTTGATTTAGAAATGTCATCCAATGGCAATTATTGGGATTAGATGGTGATTGATCAATTGCAAAAATCGTAGCTGTATAATTGTTTTTTTCTTGTTCGTAAACCTGTTTAACAATTTTTGTTGAAACCATATACAACCCATATTTGCTGCGTGTGTTGCGCATCTTCTGATCGAAATACTTATTTGATAAAGGTTTGTAAATCCCTATTGTTTTATGCTTGATAAGCGCATCAACAGCTACAGCAAATATCTCCCAATTCGCTAAATGTCCACCTGCAATAATTACACTTCTTTTTTGATCGAAATATTTGTTTATCAATTCTGGATTTTTGCAAACAACACGCTTTAGAACTTGCTTTTCAGAAATAGTGAATGTTTTAATGCTTTCTAATATTAAGTCGCAAAAGTGACGATAAAATTTATCGCAAATTTCTTGGTGCTCTTTTGCTGATTTTTCTGGAAAAGAACGCTGAATATTCCCTAAAACCACCTTTTTTCTATACCCTATTGCTTTATATAAAATAAGATACGTAAAGTTGGATACTCCATATAACAATGGGAAAGGAAGTGTAGAGATAGGAAGAATTACACCATAATAAAGAAACCTGTTCATTAGATTCATTCGAAAAATTTTTATAAAACAAAGATAAAGTATAGTTTTACACCACGTATTTAAATTTTTGGCAAAATAATTGCCAACAACACATTTAAATAAGCTATTAATTGTTTAATTTAACTAAAATGAAAAATACATTCAAAATCTACTGTTTGTCAATTGTGACATTCCTATTGTTTTCCGCTTCTGCAGTTGCTCAAAAAGTAAAACCAACTAAGTTTTTAGACAATAAAAAATTCAATTGTCAATTTTACGAAGTAAAACCTACAGTTAGAGGAAAGGCGCAACCAAGTTTATTGTTTTTAAAGGGCGGTAAAGTAGAAGCGGATTTGATGTATGAAAAATTAGCATTGCCTCCAGTTGCAATGCGTGTAACATTGGATTCAACCTATACAGAAGATGAAGTGGAGATGCACATGGTAACATTTGAAGCGGATCACTCAGAAGAAAAAAATGATTACCATTGGGAAGTAACGTTAATTAATTATGATATTGAAGGTACTGTTGTTCAAATGAAATCAGGAGTAGAAAAGAAGAAGTTTGAATTTGCTGGTTCAGAAAAAACGAAGAAGTAAAAGCAATTTTCTTTTATCTAGCTATAAAGATGAATAAAGAAGTACAAGATCTTATTCAGCAAGGAAAAGATTCTATTGTTCAATCAGCCTTAAAGCTTGTTGGTGGAGGGGTTACGATGGATCACTTCACGAAAATTGTAGTACAGGCTAGTAAAAAGGAAATCTATGTCTCCCTTTTAAATCCTATTAAATATCTTCCTAAAAACTCTGCATTTTATACGGATATAGAAGCGATTCTAATTGAAAAGGGAACGACTTGCCGAGAATATTCTAATCCAAAAGTTAATAACTCGGATATAATGGATCTTCCATTCTATAAAGAAACCGAAGAAGGAAGGAAACATATTCATTTTGTCTTTGAATCAATTAAAAGTGGTGCTCCTTTTGATATTTCGAAGTTTGATGGAAGTATGATTATTCGAGATGAAACTAATTTTTTCGATATAAATGTTGAGTCAGAATATTATCATTCTTGGTATAAATTAGATAAGTTGACAGGGGGGCTTTTCGATAAAGGGCATGCACACTTCCTAGAACCACCGAGCTCAAATGCCGACAATCGTGAAATATTAATTGAGATAAAATAGTAGCGAAAAAAAGGCATTATTGATTTCCTTTTCTAATCGATAAAAAGGTCGTATAATCTTATTTCAATCGTCTATCTGTCTCTCGCTCAATATCTTTTTTCTTAATATCAGCACGTTTATCAAATAGTTTTTTCCCCTTTGCTAAAGCAATTTCCAGCTTCGCCATTCCTTTTTCATTAATGAATAAACGCAAAGGGACAATCGTTAGGCCTTGGTCTTTTAATTTTCCTTGAAGCTTATTTAATTCTTGACGATTTAGCAATAATTTTCTGTCGCGTTTCTCTGGAACGTTATTGTAGGTTCCATTAAAATAAGGTGATACATTCATGTTTCTGACAAACAATTCGTTTTTCAAAAACACACAAAAAGCATCTGTAATGTTTGCTTTTCCTTCACGGATTGATTTGATCTCGGTTCCTGTCAGCTGCATGCCTGCCAGGTATTTATCAATAAAAGCATATTCATAAGATGCTTGTCTATTCTTTATATTGATATTGTTTTCTAAACTCATAAGGCCACAAAGGTAGTAAAAAGCCCTCGCTTACTTCACAATTAAAACGGGTACATTCACATTGTGTCGTACTTCGTCCAATGTTGTTCCAAATAATAAATCTTTCAATGCTCTATGACCGTGCGCGCCCATTACTAATAAATCACAATTGCAATTGTTTACAATCTCTGGGATGCTCTTTTTCGGACTTCCAAAACCAAGTTTAATTTCAACGTTGTAGCCTTTTGCTTCTAATTCTACTTTGTATTTTTCTAAATTCGATTGATCTGAAAGTGTTTCCCAATCATCAATGTCTGAACCCATCATTCGAGCTCCGGCTGTTTCAACAATATGGATTAATATGTATTCAGCTTCTTTTCCACCTTGTGAAAAAGCATTACTAATGGCTTTGCTATCACTTGAACTAAAATCAACAGTGATGGCAATACGGTTGTATTTTTTTCCATCAGTGATTTCTAGCTCTCTCGGTAGACCATCAGGCGCATATGTTGTTTTGTGTTTCACACTTTTTATGATTGGTGCAAAGGTAATGTATAGTAATAAAACTCCAGCACCAACTACCAATGGAACAACAGTAAAATAATAAACAGCAGGATTTTCTGCGCCTGCAATCCATCCACTCAAAGTCTCTATAACAAGTTTTGCATTTAATGAAACGATAGTTAATGCTATCAACCAAGCTAAAATTTTCACCCATAGTTTGTTTGCAAATTCACCCATTTGCTTTTTATTACTGGTTAAGTGAATCAATGGAATAACAGCAAATCCTAATTGTAAACTCAGAATAACCTGACTTAAAATCAACAATTCTCCAGTTGCATCTTCTCCCAATAAATAGATTACAAGGAATGCGGGAATGATTGCAATCAAGCGTGTAATCAATCTTCTAAGCCAAGGCTGAATTCGTAAATTCAAATAACCTTCCATTACAATTTGTCCAGATAGTGTTCCCGTCAACGTAGAACTTTGTCCGGCTGCGATCAATGCAATAGCAAAAAGAGTAGGAGCGAGGCTGCCTAAAATGTTTTCTAATAATTTGTGAGCATCTTGTATTTCAGAAACTTCTGTATTCCCGGTTGTATAAAAGGCCGCGGCAGCAAGGATTAAAATGGCTCCATTAACAAACAAGGCCATGTTTAAAGCAATGAACGTATCAATGAAATTATATTTTATTGCATCCCTAATTCCTTTAAGTGAACGATCTATTTTTCGGGTTTGAACTAATGATGAGTGCAAATATAAATTGTGAGGCATTACTGTTGCGCCAATAATACCAATGGCAATATAAAGCGCTGTATTGTTGGGCATTGAAGGAATAAATCCTTTTACTAATTCCAATCCATCTGGTTTTGCTAAAAACAATTCAACTATAAATGCAACTCCTATTGTTGCCACTAAAGCCAAAATGAAGGCTTCCATTTTACGCATTCCATAGCGTTGAAGTACCAATAACAAAAGAGTATCAGCCACGCTAATACTTACACCAGCCAATAATGGAAGGCCGAATAATAATTGTAAACCGATTGCCATACCAATTACTTCCGCCAAATCACAAGCAGCAATAGCGATTTCGGCTAAAAACCAATTGAAAAAATTAATTGTCTTTGGATATGCTTGTCGTGATGCTTGAGCCAAATCTAATCCTCTAACCAATCCTAATTTTGCACTTAAGCTTTGTAAAAGCAAAGCCATTAAGTTACTCATCAATAAGACCCAAAGCAATTTATAACCAAACTGACTACCACCAGCAATATCGGTAGCCCAGTTGCCTGGATCCATGTAGCCAACACTTACAAGGTAAGCCGGACCCATAAAAGCAAACAGCTTTTTCCAAAAACCAGCTTTGTTTGTGGATACACTAGAATGTACTTCTGATAAAGATCTATTTGAATTGTCGCTCATGTTATTTTTTTATCGCCAGAATATTCTTTGCAACATCATTGCTGATGAAAACGGTTGTTTTTTTATTGATGGTGATTTGCAGTGACCGATCAAAAAACACTACTTCTTTGATTTTTATTTCATCCCCCAAAGCTATTCCTGTTTTATCAAGATATTGTAAGAATGCTGTTGTATGATCAACTACGCCAGTCATTACAAGCACATCGTTTTTAATATAGTGAGCAATGGATTTGGATTTTTGTGCTTGAATTTTCCCATTTGCATCTGGAATGGGATCACCATGCGGATCAAATTTTGGGTAATTCAAAAATTTATCAATTTGTTCGATTAATTTATCTGAATTGATGTGTTCAAGCTGTTCGGCTACATCATGCACCTCGTCCCATTTAAAATCAAGTTTTTCCAATAAAAACATTTCCCATAAACGGTGTTTTCTAATGACACTCAATGCTACTTTTTCTCCTTTTGAAGTAAGCGTAACACCTTGGTATTTTTGATAATTGATGAGTTTCTTGTCTGAAAGCTTCTTTAGCATGTCTGTTACAGATGCCGCTTTTGTGCTCATTTTTTCAGCAATTGCATTTGTTGAAACTTCTGAACCAACTTGCTCTGTTAGTTTATAGATTGCTTTTAAATAATTTTCTTCTGTAAAAGAATGCATATGGGTTTGAATATTTTCTTCACAAAGATATAAAAAATTTAAAACATTCTCAAAATAAATTTAGGCTAGTCTAAAAATAATTCATATATTTGTCGAAATATTTTAGAATGCGTCTTCTTTTTTTTATCCCTCTTTTTCTTTTTTTTAATGCTTCTGCACAAACAGGTAGTATTAAAGGAAGAATTACCTCGGAAGGAAGAATGCTTGATTTTGTTAGTGTTGGCATTGCTGGCACAGCTTATTCTTCAACGACTAATGAAAATGGACTCTATGTAATTAAAGATGTTCCTTTTGGGAATCACGAGCTTGTTATGACCATTTCGGGGTATAAAACCGAGAAGAAAGCGATAGAGATAAACTCTTCAGATGCGATTACAATTGACCAGGAGTTATTTTCATTAACAGGAAGCTTAAACGAAGTAGTGATTTCTGGAACCATGAAGGAGATGTCGCGTTTGGATTCTCCTATACCTGTTGATGTCTTAACGCCTACCTTATTCAAAAAAAATCCAACTCCAAGTTTGTTTGAATCTATGCAAATTGTAAATGGTGTTCAACCTCAACTGAATTGCAATGTTTGCAATACAGGTGATATTCATATAAATGGAATGGAAGGCCCATACACCATGATTACAATTGATGGAATGCCGATTGTAAGCGCTTTGTCAACAGTATACGGGTTAAGTGGTATTCCAAATAGTTTGGTGAATAGGATAGAAGTAGTAAAAGGTCCAGCTAGTACATTGTATGGGTCCGAAGCTGTTGGTGGTTTAATTAACGTGATAACAAAAGACCCAAAGGATGCTCCTCGCGTGAGTGTTGATTTATTTGCAACAACCGATCAGGAATACAATATTGATTTAGGTTTGAAAACAAGTACTAAAAAAGCAAGTACTTTATTAGGAATAAATTATTTCAATTTTCAGAACCTGATGGATAAAAACGGAGATAATTTCACAGATATTACTCTTCAAAACAGAATTTCAGTGTTTAATAAATGGAATTTTGTCAGAAAAGAAAACAGAGTTTCAAATATTGCAGCCAGGTTCGTATACGAGGACAGGTGGGGCGGAGAAATGCAATACGAAAATAAATTCAGAGGAACAGATAGTGTTTATGGTGAATCAATTTATACTTCGAGATATGAATTAATCGGGATTTATCAATTGCCAATTAAAAAGGAAAATATCTTTTTGCAATATTCGTTTAATAACCATAATCAAAATTCGTATTATGGAACAACTTCATATCAGGCGATACAAAACATTGCTTTTGCACAGTTGTATTGGAATAAAAAATTAAATGATAAAGCAGATGTTCTGGTTGGTATACCTTTAAGATACACTTATTATGATGATAATACACCAGGAACTATTTCTAAAGATACTGTGTCGCCACAAAACAAGCCTCAGCAGACTTATCTTCCAGGCGTATTTGTTCAAACGGAAATCAAATTTAAAAAGCTTACAACATTAGCTGGTCTGAGATACGACTACAATTCAGACCATGGAAGTATTTTGTCGCCCCGACTAGCCTTTAAGCTTGCCATCAATAAAAACAACATTCTTAGATTGAGCATGGGAAATGGTTACAGAGTAGTTAACTTATTTACTGAGGATCATGCCGCTCTTACTGGTGCTAGAGAAGTTGTTATTAAAAATGATTTGAAACCCGAAAAATCATGGAATGCAAATTTGAATTTTCAAAAAAGTATTGTTTTAGAAAACACGTTCATTAGCATGGATGCAAGTGTGTTTTACACCTATTTCTCGAATAAAATTATTGGCGATTTCAATTCTGATCCAAATAAAATAATTTTTGATAATCTGAATGGATATGCTATTTCACAAGGTGTTGCTTTAAGTATTGACATCATGCATACAAGTGGATTAAAAGCAATTATAGGTGCCACGTATATGGATGTTTTTAGCGTTGAAAAAGATTCGATGAACGTTGATGTAAGATCGCCTCAAATGCATGCGCCAAAGCTTTCTGGTAATTTCACTATCAGTTATTCATTTGCTAAATTAGGATTAAGTATTGATTATACTGGAAATGTAAAGAGCCCTATGTTTTTGCCTGTAGTTCCTAATGATTTTCGTCCAGAACATTCGCCTTGGTATACAATCCAAAACATTCAATTGACAAAAAAATTCAAAAAAGGATTTGAGTTCTATGGAGGTGTTAAAAATGTTTTTGATTTTACTCCAAGTGATCCTATTTTAAGACCATTTGACCCGTTTGATAAGGACATTGCAGAAAACAATCCTTACGGATATACCTTTGATCCTTCTTACAATTATTCGCCAATGCAAGGAAGAAGGTTTTTTATAGGGTTGAGATATACTTTTTATTAAAGAGCAAAAAAGGTATACGTTCTGTTAGCTGTTTTTTTAGTTGCAGCATCGGTAAGTTTTACATCGATGGTGTTGTCAGAAACTGTGCCTTTGTATTTTTGTTCACCTGTCATTCCGGTTACTTCAAATTTTACAACACATTTCTTCAAGGAATAAGTTCCTTTTAAAACCATGTCTTTATTTTCTTTGTGGAACCAGCTAAACACATCCATGTAATCATTTACTGAAGTTGATGCTAAAGCAGTTCCATCTTCGTAAAAACGAATAATTGCAGAATGTTCATTATCGATTTTGTAAGCATAAATTCCATTGTACTTTATTGCACAATTGGATTTGTTGTTGGGCGCAACAAATGAGAATGAAAGAAGAATACAAAAAACAAGAGTTAATTTTTTCATATCACAAATGTATAAAAACAAAAACAGTCTCGAATAGTCGAGACTGTTTTATTAATAAATTAGTTATGTCTTATTTTCTAAGTAAATGAACAAATCCTTTGTTTTCAATTGGCTGAGCATCCACAACACAAGCAGAAGTATAATGTGCTAACCAGAAATAAACTCCTTCTGAAGCATCCTTGCCGTTTACTTTCCCATCCCATTTGTCTGTTAAATCGTTTGTTTCAAAAACTTTCTTACCCCAACGATCATAAACTTCAATGTGGAATTCCTTCACATAAGCGAATTTATTGAAATCAAATGTCGGATTCTCAAAATCTCCATCTGGTGTAAATACATTTGTTTTCACAATGTAGTTTGGTAAAGCTGGTGGAGGCGTATAATTCAATATTGTTGTTAAATATACAGGACAACCAACTGCAGGGTACATTACTACAGTAAATTGTGATCCAGCAATTGGATTTAATAAAAATAGAGAGTCGCCCGTTCCTAATAATGGTCCAGTTCCATCAGGAAGTATATACCATTCGTAATTAACATATCCAGCAGGAGCGTATAAATTAATTGATGGATCACCCGGACAGAAAACTGTTCCAATTCCAAGAGTATCTCCTGGGTTAGGTGGATTTGCTATCGTTAATGTATCAAGAGTTGAACAACCGCCAAGAGAAGAAACTGTGATATAATAGGTTCCTGGAGGGACTCCAAGTAAACTATCGTTATTGCTTCCTACTGTTAATCCTGTTGAAGCATCTACCCAAACAAAGGTAAATGGTGGAATTGCACCAGATGGTGTTACGTAAGCGTACCCATCGGTATAATCATGACATGTTGCAGGGATAACGCTTGAGTTAGCCGCAATTTCGGAATAAGCAAGCGTAACTGTTAATGACGTTCCACATCCAGAAGCAGAAAGCATACTAACACTGTAAACCTGTCCTAAAATTGGATTTATAATTGCAAGTGTATCGTTTGTTGCACCCGGGATAATTGTTGAAGTTGCATCGTACCATTGGTAAGTATTGAATCCTGGAGGTGCAGTTAACAATAATAAAGTATCATCTGGACAAAAAGCAACTTGGGCAGCTAACTGAGAACAACTAGCATCGATATAAGCATAACCGAAATGTCCCGTTAAAGTACAATCACTTGTTTGAAATTGGATTGAAACTGTCGAGCCGATGTATGGAGTCAAATCAATGCTAACAGTCGTCCATTTTTTATAGTATCCTACTAATGAACCGAATGTATCATTAAAGGGGCGAAAAGTGGTGTCACTTGCTGCTGCTATTCCTTCAACTGAATAAACACCGCAAGGTCCAGAAACCGGAGCTCCTGTTGCATCAAAAACAGTTATATCAAATCGAGGTTGTTCCAAAGCTGAATGGCCAGTTGGATTTTCTAAAACAACTGCATATTGATATGTAAAAGAAGTATTCGATGCTGTTACCGTAATTGGGTATCTAAGATACTCAGTTTCAGCACCAATTTGGTCATTACCTAAACGTGTAGAAAAGGTTAATCCACCTGGTGCTATCAATGGAATTTCTGGTAAACCTGAAACAGTATTAATTGCTAAAGGATCAAATCCTGGCCCTGAAACAAGTGTATGGCGTCCTGTTACAAATCCTGGAGTCCAGGTTGTCGGCAAGATATCACATAAACCTGTAGCTCCTGCCCAATTTAAAAAAGTTCCGTCTTCGAAACCAGCATTATCACATGGTCCTAATGACTTTCGTTGTTGAGAAAAGAAGGTGTTTTTTTCTTGAACTATTCCTAATTTAGCATTGATAAATTCCTTTTTCTTATGGCGAATAATCGATCTAAATTCGATTTCTCTTATTCCTTTTACCTTTAAGTCAGCAATGATTGCTTCTTCATCAAAGCCAACAAGCAATGCTGCTTCATCTTCATGATTGTGAGGTGTAATAGTTGAATTGTGAAGAACTTCTTGAGCAAATAAGGTATTTACTGAAATTAATGAAGCAATTCCAAAAACGGTTAAAAAGTTGATTTTTTTCATATAAAGCTTTAAGTTTTGAATGACCAAGATACTATCTTTTGTTTTACTTTGATGCAGGAAAGGCAAAAAAAGTTGCACCTGTTTAAAATTAAACTGTTTTTGTTGAAATAAAGTAAACATTATGGCATCAAATTGGTATTTAGCTACTAAATTTGAAAACTATTAAAAAACAAAACTTATCCATGAAGATTAAATCAACTCTCCTGTTAACGTTTTTGATTGTTTCATTAACATCTACATCTCAAAGTTTATCAGTCATTATTCAAAATGCAAATACGAAACTAGCAGCAGGGAATTATAGCGAATCTGAAATAGATTTTTCTAACGCCATTCGTTTAAACGACCCTGCAACGGTTACTTACCTTGATAAACTAAAAAAATACGGAACATTAAACGAGTACCAAAAATCAACATCAGATATGCCCGATGGTTTTGTGTTTAACCATGATTTAGCTATCCCTTATTACGGAAGAGGAATGAGTAATATTGGACTTGGCAAGCAAGAAGAGGCATTGGCAGATTTTGAGAAAGCAATCGCTATTGATCCAAAATATGCTGAAGCTTATTGTGAAAGAGGACTAATATTGATTTCAAAAGGTACAAAGGATAAAGGCTGTATGGATTTGCGCAAAGCGAAAGGACTTAAAAATGAAAAGGCGAAAGGTTTATACGATTCAAATGCTTGCTCTTCAATGAGTACTACTTTTATAATTGCTGGTGATTCAAAAATGGCTACAAAAGATTATGCAGGTGCAGTTGCTGATTACACTGCCGCAATTCAATTAAATAGTGATTCTATCCAACCGTATATTAAACGTGGCGAATGCAATGTTTTACTTAAAAAGTACGACAAAGCAATTCTTGATTATAACAAAGCATTAAAAATAAAGCCTGATACCATTAAGATTGTTTATTTGCGTGGACTAGCCTATAATGCAGCATCGAATTGGAAAATGGCTTTTGCGGATTTCTCTTCTGTTGTTCGTTTGAGCCCGAACTATTATGAAGCATATTTACAAAGAGGCGCTGCGTGTGAAGGGATGGAAAACTACAGATCAGCGATGTATGATTATTCTGAAGCGATTCGTATAAAACCAAAAGATGGATTAGCATATTATAAAAGAGGGTTAGCGAATTCTGACTCAAAAGATTATAGCCATTGTAAAGATCTTAAAATAGCAGCCTCTCTTGGAATTGAAGAGGCTAAATCTTTAGCTGAAAATTGTGCTCCGCCACCACCAAAAGAAAAATAGCAATCAATTGTCATTTTGTACACATTTGTGCCATATCAAGGGAAGCCGAGATATCTGCTTTAAAGCGTCTTTCCATTGCTATTTTTCGCTAATTTTGCCTGAAATTTATTGCAATGTATAAAAGCATAATTAAGCCTATTTTCTTTCTTTGGGACCCTGAAAAGATTCATCACATCGTTTTCAAAATCATTAAGTTTCTTTGCGCTTTTCCTAGTGTACCTTCAATTATCAAAAGTATTTATTCTGTTAACGACAAACGTTTAGAACGGAAATTGTTTGGATTAACATTTCCTAATCCTGTTGGATTGGCTGCTGGCTTTGATAAAGATGCGAAGTTGTATGACGAGTTAGGTTATTACGGATTTGGATTTATAGAAATAGGAACACTTACACCTAAAGCTCAACCAGGAAATGATCAACCACGTATGTTTCGGTTACCCGAAGATGAAGGATTGATTAACCGAATGGGATTCAACAATGGTGGAGCAGAAGCGGCTGCTGAACGATTGAAAAATAGAAAATCAAATATTATTGTTGGTGGAAATATTGGAAAAAACAAAGTAACTCCGAATGAAGATGCCGTTAGCGACTATGAAAAATGTTTTGAAACACTTTTTGATTATGTAGATTATTTTGTGGTGAATGTGAGTTCTCCAAACACTCCTGGGTTACGTGCATTGCAAGACAAAGAACCTCTGACAAAATTATTATTGCGCGTAAAAGAATTAAATGCTCAAAAGAAAAATCCGAAAGCGATTCTTTTGAAAATAGCGCCAGACTTAACAAACGAACAATTAGATGACATCATTGTTATTGTAAAAGAAACAAAAATTGATGGCGTGATTGCAACGAATACAACAATCGATAGAAGTAATTTGGTTACTGATAAAAGCAGAATTGAAACTTGCGGAGCTGGTGGATTGAGTGGAAAGCCATTGACCAAAAGAGCTGTAGAAGTGGTAAAGTATTTAAGCGATAAATCAAACAAGTCATTCCCAATAATTGGAGTAGGAGGAATTCATACAGGAAAAGATGCAGTTGAAATGATGAAAGCAGGAGCGAGTTTGGTGCAAGTGTATACAGGTTTTATTTATGAAGGTCCTGGGATAGCGAAAAAGATTAATAAAGAAATTTTAAAACAAGGATTATGAAAATTGTAGAATGTCCTAGAGACGCGATGCAAGGCATCCATGATTTTATTCCTACGGAGAAAAAAGTAGCTTATATCAATTCTATTTTAAAATGTGGTTTTGATACAGTAGATTTTGGAAGTTTCGTTTCTCCGAAAGCAATCCCGCAAATGCGAGATACGGCTCAAGTTTTGGATCAATTAGAATTATCAACTACAAATTCGAAATTGTTAGCAATTGTGGCAAATACAAGAGGAGCAGAGGATGCAGTTGAGTTTGAAGAAATCTCATATTTAGGTTTTCCTTTTTCTATTTCTGAAACATTTCAACAACGAAACACAAATTCAAGTATTTCAGAATCTATAACTCGAGTAGAAGAGATTCAAGATTTATGTGTGAGAAATAAAAAGGAGTTGGTTGTCTATATATCAATGGCTTTCGGTAATCCATACGGAGACGAGTGGAGTAGTGATGTTGCAATTAACTGGACAAAACGTTTAGCTCAAATGGGAATCAATATCATCGCTTTAAGCGATACAATTGGTGTCTCCAATCCTGATAATATCAAAGCATTGTTTTCGAAATTAATTCCTGAATTTCCTGGAGTTGAAATCGGAGCGCATTTGCACACAACTCCAACCACTTGGGAAGAAAAAGTACATGCTGCTTATTCTGCTGGATGCAAACGATTTGATAGTGCTATAAAAGGCTATGGCGGTTGTCCCATGGCAACCGATAAATTAACCGGGAACATGCCGACTGAAAATTTGCTTCAGTATTTTAAAAAGAACAACATCAAAACAGGAATTGATGAAAATGCTTTTAAAGCTGCGATGGAATTATCAGGAAGTACATTTCCTTTATAGGTATCGTTATCATTAGCATGTCCTTCCGACCGAAGTCGAGGAAACTAACGGAGCATTATCTGCAATTCATATTAGATTTCTCGACTCCGCTCGAAATGACAAATAAGTAACATTCTGATAGAAATGACAACTAAAATGCTTAACTCAAAATTCCAAAAACTCGTCAACAACTCATTCTTATTCCGCATTTATTTGTTGAAGTCTTTGCCAATGGCATATATCGCAGGAGTGTGTGTAAAAGAATTGTCTGATTCTAAAGCCATCACAACAGTGAAGTTTGGCTGGTTAACACAAAATCCTTTTCGTTCGATGTACTTTGCTTGCCAAGCCATGGCTGCCGAAATGAGTACTGGATTGTTAGTGATGAATTCAATTTATAATTCTACTCCAGCAGTTTCTATGTTGATTGTGCAAAACAAAGCCACATACTTCAAAAAAGCCATAGGAAAAATAACATTCACTTGTTCTGATGGAAATCATATCACCGAAATAATTGCTAATGTTAAACAAGGTGGGGAAGGCGTAACTACCGACCTGAAATCAATTGGGGTAGACGAACAAGGCGATACTGTTGCTGAGTTTATTTTTACTTGGTCGTTGAAAGCTAAAATCAAATAGTTTTGAACACCTGATTTTTGATTAATTAACAGAAAACGAGGTAGTTTTATGATTACCTTTGAATCAATCAATAAATTAAAATAAAGAATGCAAAAAGTTAGTTTCAATAACAAAAACAGCGATTTTTTCAATACGCTTAAAAGTAAGGTTGATAGTTACTTCAAATCAAACAATATTAAGGAAACGGGCAACTATAAATTATTCATCAAAATGGCCTTGTTGTCGGTTTCATTAGTTGCTCTTTATACGATTCTCGTTTTTTTTACACCTAATATATGGATTTCATTGGGGTTGTGTCTTTTAATGGGGATAAACTTCGCAGCTATTGGTTTCAATGTAATGCACGATGGAGCACATGGTAGTTTTTCCACAAAAACATGGGTAAACGAAATGATGGGATATTCTTTAAATGTTATGGGCGGAAGTGTTTACTTATGGAAGTATAAACACAATGTAAATCACCATTCGTTCACAAACATTGAGGGAATGGATGAAGATATCGATATCAAGCCATGGATTCGTGTTCATGCAGATCAAAAAAAACATTGGTATCACCGTTTTCAACACGTTTACTGGGCAATCTTATATTGCACGACTTACCTGTTATGGATTTTTGTACAAGATTTTAAAAAGTATTTTACAGGTAAAATTGGTGAATTGCCTTTTCGTAAAATGGATTCAAAAGAACATGTTATTTTTTGGGTTAGCAAGATATTATACATTAGTGTTTTTCTTGTCTTACCTATATTCATGGTTGGATTAGTTGAAACAATCATAGGCTATTCAGTAATTGCAGCAATCACAGGATTTATTATTGCGATTGTATTCCAATTGGCACATGTGGTTGAGGATGCAAGTTTTGAGGCACCAACAACGGATAATCATAAAATAGAAACGGAGTGGGCGGTTCACCAAATTCAAACTACTGCAAATTTTGCTACAAAAAGTAAAATAGTTTCTTGGTTTACTGGTGGATTGAATTATCAAGTAGAACATCATTTATTTCCACGTATAAGTCATGTTCACTATCCAAAAATCAGTGAATTGGTTCGTGAGACATGTCAACAATTTGGAGTGACGTATTTAGAGTTTCCAACAGTGTTAAGTGCAGTGAGATCACATGTGTTACATTTGAGACATGTAGGAAGAGCTTAAAAGTAATTATGAATTTATAAATAAGGGATCCTAGTTTGGGTCCCTTTTTTTATTTTGAAATGGGCCCTCTGTTGTTTAAGTTGGGCTCAGGTGAAGCATTTAGGTGCAAATACGAATTCTGTATTGCTTTGTCTTGATGCCTTATAATTCCTGTTTTGCTCGCTCACATCCTTGACATTATTTCTAAAAGTAATGGAAACTAATTTCTTTGAACCGAACCTTTGTTCAATTTTTTGAATATAGTTATAAAAAAAGAGAGGAACCCAATTGGATTCCTCTCTTTAAAATTTGTAATCTATTATTTAGTTAATGTAAGCTTGCTTACTAACTTATTGTTCTTATTTCTTAGAGTAATAAAATACGATCCTGCATTTAACGCATCAACATCTAATTTAATAGTTTGTCCTTGCATTGGATTTTCAACAGAAGCAGTTTGTACTAATCGTCCAGTTACATCTGTAATTTCTATAGCTGTTGTAGCATTCATAGCATAACCAAATGTGATGTTCACTTCTGAGCTAGCAGGGTTTGGGAAAATAATTACACCGTTGTTTTGTTCAGATGAAGAAATCCCTGTTGAACTAGTAATTGTTGCAACAACAGGAACACGAGGTGTGCTATTACAGTATACAGAAGCACCTTGTACTTTCCAATCGTAAAAATAATAGTAATACAATGGTCCTTGATTAGATCCTGTTAATGATACCAAACCAGCTAATGTGTATGGGTAAGAAACGCCAGAACCACTTCTTTGCATTTTAGGGCTTGTTGTTCCAAAGCTAGTTGTGTTTACAGCTCCGTCTGTTGTTAAATGATATCCAGTACCAGGAGCTAAAGCAAAGTTTAACGTGATGATTGTAGTATCCGCTGGTAAGTTAATAGTTAAACTATTAATTGTAGCCATTGAAGCATCTTGTAAAATAATTTGTCTGATTCCAGGAGTGATTGTATACACTTTAACTGTTTGAAGTGTACAAGCACCAATAACATCAAAGTCAACAGAACCATTTGTAGTAGTACTTGAAGAATACAAACTAGAACCTGTATGGTCTGGTTGTCCTGTATAACCTAATGCACCAGGGTAAATGTTTGATTCATCAATATAATAAGTAGTTGTAGTTGTTATAAGTGGAGTATTAAAACTAACACCCGTTCCAACAGATGTGCCACCTGTAGAAGCAGTATACCAATTAATTGTTCCAGTAGTTCCAGTTGCAGTTAAATTTAAAGAGACAGGTCCGATTCCAGATGCACCTGTTCCAGTTGGAGCAACTGGTGAAGCTAAAATAGTTACCGTAGTCGAAGGGGCAGTCCATGATTGGCATACTCCAGTAGTTGTTAAATTGTAAGTCCCAGAAATCAATGGAGTAATTGATTGTGTACTTGCAGTAAATCCACTTGGGCCAGTCCAACTATATCCAATTGCAGGTGTACTTGTTAATGTTAAAGATCCTCCGCAAGAATTAGTACCCGAACTTACAACAGAAGGTGTTTCATCAGGATTCATTGTAACATTAATTAATGGAGAAAGGTTTGTACAACCTGTAGCATTCGTTACAATAACATAATAGTCACCAGTTGATGAAACGCTGATAGTTGGAGTAGTAGCTCCATTTGACCATAAGTAAGAAGTATATCCTGATGGTGCATTTAAGTTAACAGATCCTCCAGTGCAAAATGCATGTGGACCAGGAATAACATTGTTTGTGATAGCGCAACCGCCTTCAATAACAGTAACAAACTGATTGGCGCTTAAAGTTCCAAATGTATTTGTTAAACCAGAAGGCCATTCAATAAGTGCAGATGCTATTGTAGCATCTGTTCCTAATCCAAAATGTAAATCGAATGAATTTTCTGTTCCATATGATTCACCAGCTCTTACTTCACGCACTTGAGTCCCCCAAGAACCTGTTATAGTCACTTTTGCTCCAATCGCATTGTGATTACTTACTGTTCCAGTTAAATTGAACGTGATAAAATTGTTTGAGTTTTTATCATTCATCCATAATACATCATCAACAGTAGTAGGAGAATTGTATACGTTACCATAAGAAGTAACTAAATCAATAAAACCATCGTGATTTAAGTCACCAGTAGCAAACGACAAGAACGTTGTCATTGCTCCACCAAATGCATTCGCTGCTTGTGTATAAGTTCCATCGCCATTGTTTTTGTATAAACGCAAACCAGGACCCGAAATTAAAATATCTAACCATCCATCATTGTCAAAATCTTCAACAAAAGACTCAATCGCATCAAATGAAGTTGAGAATCCAGAACCAGCTGTAACGTCTGTAAAAACTCCTGATCCGTTGTTTGAATAGATTTGACTGTTTTCACCGTGATTTGTTAATACAACATCTTGGTCGCCATCATTATCTAAATCACCAAAACTAGAAGTCCATGTTTGTTTGAAATTTCCCGGTAATTCTAATAATGTTGCAGCTGCATCTTCAGTAAATACTCCCGCTCCATTGTTTCTAAATAAACGATCTCTTCTTCTTTGATCGCTATAGCTTGTTGCACTTTGGCGGCAATGTGCAATGTATAAATCCAAATCTCCATCATTATCAATATCTAACCAAACACTTCCATAGTTACCTGAATCGTATGGGTCGCCACCATAAGTCATACCTGGATTAATTTCTGTATCAATTAAGGTAGTCGTTAATGTCATAGTACCAGAATTGTTTTTATAGATTTTCATGTAGTCGTTGTCATCGCAAACAGCTAAATCAACCCATCCGTCATTATCAATATCTCCAAAAGTAAGATTTTGAACAAAGTAAGAACCACTCAAAACTGTTGTAGTTGTAGTAATTGTACTTCCTGACCAAAATAATTTCACCAATGAAGTTGAACCAGCTCCGGTTGCAACATCTTTCCAACCATTGTGATCAACATCTGCAACAGCCATTCCCCATACGTTTCCTGCGCCAACATCTCCTAAGTTGTAATGCGTGTAAGTACCATTTAAGTTTTGTAATTGAACTACAAGATCACTAGCTTGATCCATTTTAACAATGTCATCAAGACCATCATCGTTAACATCCACAACTGTTATAGAGTTCCCACTATGAGTTGCAGTAGGCGTTAAGCTGTTCATGTTTGTGAACGAAAACTGTGCGTTTGCTGCTGTAATACCCATTAAGCAGGTTGTTGCAAGCAGAATCGATTTACTGAATGTAGATTTTACCATGGTTGTTTTGTTATTTGTTTAATTTGGGCGCTTATTTATAGTTGATGAAAATACAATTATTTTGTTGAATTACAAATAATTGCTGTCAAATTTCGATGAATATAAAAAGGAACCTGTTAGAGGCTCCTTTTTATATGATATAGTAATTCAAGTAAGATTACTCTGCTTTGGTCGAAATGATAATTAGGATTATTCTACACCTAATTTCGTCATTACGTCCATACTCACACCAGTAGATGAGTATCCTCCATCGTGGAATAAGTTCTGCATTGTTACCATTCTTGTTAAATCAGAGAATAGGGTAATGCAATAGTTCGCGCAATCTTCAGCACTTGCATTTCCTAACGGAGCGATGGCATTTGCATAATCATAAAAATCACCAAATCCTTTTATTCCTGTTCCTGCAGTAGTTTTTGTTGGAGATTGAGAAACGGTATTGATACGTACTTTTTTATCCAAACCGTAATGATATCCAAAACTACGAGCAATTGATTCAAGCATAGCTTTGATGTCGGCCATGTCAGTATAGAACGGATATGTACGTTGCGCGGCCATATAAGTTAATGCTACTACACTTCCCCATTCATTGATTGCATCCATTTTTTTAGCAACAGCCAACATTTTGTGTAACGACATAGCGGAAACATCGATTCCCTTTGCAAAGTAATCGTAGTTTGATTCTGTATATGGGATATTTTTTCGGATGTTCACACTCATGCCAATTGAGTGAAGTACAAAATCGATTTTTCCTCCCAATACTTCTTGTGATTGCGAAAACAAGTTTGTAAGGTCTTCAACACTAGTAGCGTCAGCTGGTATGATTTTAGAATTGGTTTTCTCAGCTAATTTGTTTATTTCTCCCATTCGCATAGCGATAGGGGCATTGGTTAGTACAAATGTAGCTCCTTCTGCGTGTGCTTTTTCTGCTACTTTCCATGCAATTGAATTTTCATCCAATGCACCTGAAATGATTCCACGTTTTCCTTTTAATAAGTTGTATGACATATATTTTTAGTTAGAGATTTGTTTATTGTTAAATTAGTGAATGTTTGTTAAGGACAAATATAATAATTACTAAGAATAATTTTCATTAATTACTGTAAACATATTCCCTCTCCGTTTGGAGAGGGCTAGGGTGAGGTTTTAGCTTTTTAACAACTCTTTTGCATTGCTTATTGCTGCGGCTGTTGGAGAGCCAGTACTTAGCATTTTTGCAACTTCCTGTATTCTTTCTTCAGATGACAATCTTTTGATATTGCTATAGGTTTTGTTGTTTTTGTCTTCTTTATAAACAAATAAATGGGATTGTCCTTTACTTGCAATTTGTGGCAAATGAGTGATTGTAATAACTTGCATTTTGTTTGCCATCTTATCCATTATACTTCCCACTTTATCAGCTACATCGCCTGAAACACCTGTATCAATCTCATCAAAAATAATGGTTGGCAAAGCTGTGAGTTGTGCAATCAATGATTTTATACTTAACATCAATCGTGATAACTCTCCGCCAGATGCTACTTTATTCAATTCTTTAAAATCGCTTCCTTTGTTTGCAGAAAATAAAAAACTCACTTTATCCAATCCGTTTATGCCTAATGTTTCTGATTCTATATGCTCTACTTTTAGTTGTGCATTTGGCATAGATAAAGAGGAAAGGAGGGAAGCGATTTCTTTTTCAATTTTAGGAATAGATTTTTTTCTACTAGCCGACATCTTTTTTGCATGGACCATCAATGATTTTTGCAATGCACTCAGTTCTTTATTTACTTTTTCTATCTCCGCTTCAAGTGAACTAAAATCTAGAAGTTTGTTACTTAAATCATCTTTAATAGCAATCAACTCTTCAATTGTTTTTACTTGATGTTTTAATTGCAAACGATAAACAGCATCTATTTTTATAGTAAGTGCTTCAATTCTTTTAGGATCATAAACTATATCCTGCTCCAATGTTTCTAGCTCGTTGCTGATATCTTTTAATTCAATATAGGCGCTGGAAAGGCGAGTGCTTAATTCATTGATTTCGGTTTTGAATTTAGCCATTCCTGCAAGTATGATTTTAATTTCATTCAAGGAAGAAAGTAAATTTTGTTCGCCACCTGTTAATTCGTGTGCCGATTTTGATAGGCTTGATTTTATATCTTCTGCATTGTTCAAAGTCTCTAACTCTTGTTCCATTGCCAGTTGCTGATCTGCTTTCAGATTTGCATCTTCCAATTCATTGAATTGAAATTGAAAATAATCCAAATCTTTTTTAGCTTGAGCTTCTTTTTCTGTTAATTCTTTGAGTTGCTTTTCTAAGGCTTTATATTTTTTAAAACCTTCCGAGTATTCTTCTAGGGTAGAAGCGTGGTCAGCGAATGCATCCACCACAGAGAGTTGAAAAACACTACCATTCAATGTAAGCGTTTGGTGTTGCGAATGAATATCAATTAAGTATTCTGCTAGTTCTTTTAATTGATTTAACGTAACAGGTGTATCATTAATAAAAGCACGCGATTTTCCTTCTGGATTAATTTCTCTGCGGATAGAAGTTATTTCATCATAATCCAATTCGTGTGCGATAAAAAATTCTTTTAAAGAATAGCCTTTGATATTAAAGTTCGCCTCAACAACACATTTTTTTGTTTTGTCTTGTAATGCTTGTGTGTCGGAACGACTTCCAGCAATCAATCCCAAAGCGCCAAGAAGAATAGATTTCCCAGCACCCGTTTCGCCTGTAATGATGGTCAAACCGTTTGTAAACTCTACTTCGAGTTTATCAATCAAGGCATAATTTTGTACGGAAATGTTTTTAAGCATAGCGATGCTAAGTTAAAGTTTTTTGAAGTGTATTTTGAAAGGATTAAAGAAAAGAAATTAACAGGGGAGTTCATTTTTAGCAGCACATTCTCGCTAACGTCATTCCGTGCCACGACACGGAATCTCCCAGTTAAGGATTCGAGTCATAATCATGAGATCCCGAGCCTGCCTAGAGCGTAGTCGAAGGGTGGCACGGGATGACGATTTAAAATGATAAAAACGTTTGAAACTTAAAAATTACTGACAAGCAGCAATCTTTGTGTACTTATTACTGTTGGTAGGATCTATCTCGTTGAGAAGAGTTGTAACTTTTGCTTTTTCATCAGCGAAGCCGCCACAAAAAACATTTACAATTTCATCTGCTTTAGCTATAAAAAATACTTGTAAACTAAAAGAAAGCGGTTTTACTTGATGTACTTTTTTAAGTTCCATTAAGCTTTCTAAAATAGCAGCACGACCAGCATCTTTATTGTCCGCCATTACATCCAAGCCTTTGCGATGAATGCCGTACATCGCTTCTCTCATGCTTACAAATGTTGCATCAAGCATGTTATTAATTAACCAATATCTATTGTTGTTACTGTCAAATGCTTTCCAACCTTGGTAACCAGAACTTTGAGCATTGTTAACAACGGCAAGTGCTTTTTGTAAATAAGGTGTTCCACCATTCAAAGAAAAAGAATCGTAATCCAAGCCAATAACATAATAAGCGTAAAAGGCTAAAATAGATGTTAAATTTCCATTGTAAGTATTTTCAACAAACTCAAGCGGTTGTGCTTCTGTATATTTAAATACAATATCATTATCATTAAAATTTAAAAGAGCTGAATTGTAAGAAGTTTTAAATACGGGTCTTCGAGCCTGAATTTGTAAGGTTCCTCTGAATTCGTCAGCACCAATTCTTTCTGTTATGTTTATTAAAATACTACAATCAATACGTTCTTCAATTTTAAAAGGCTCATTGGTCCATTTACGTGTAAGCATAAACTCATAAATAGCAGTTTGCATTGCATCAAATACACGTTTGTCGGTACCAGCAATTTGAGTTGAGTTTACGGTAACTTTACAATCGAGTTCTTGTGAAAACAAAGACTGGAAGATTCCAACAAAGACAAGAAGAAGTAATAGTTTACGCACTTATTTAGATTTTATATATAGAATTGTTTTTAAAATATCTTTCGCAACATCTTCCTTACTCTTTAACTCAAATTTAGTGATTTTATTGTTTTTATCAATGATGGTGATTTTATTTGTATCTGTTTTAAATCCCGCTCCTTTATCCTTCAATGAATTCAATACAATCAAGTCTAAGTTTTTCTTTTTGATTTTCACTTTTGCATTTGCAACTTCATTTTCTGTTTCCAAAGCAAAGCCAACTAATAATTGTTTTTGTGTTTTTAACTTTCCTAATTCTGCCAATGTATCTTTTGTCGGAATTAAGTTAATCGCTTTAGTAGCGGATGATTTTTTAATTTTTTGATTAGCCGTTTCCGAAGGCATGTAGTCGGCTACAGCTGCAGAAAGTATAGCAATGTCACTGCTTTTAAAAGCTTTAACAGATGCTTTGTATAATTCCTCTGCAGAAGTAATATCTATTCTTAAAATATTTTTGTTGTTGGTTTTTAAATTATTTGGACCACAAACTAATGTCACTTCAGCACCTTGATTAGCTAACTCATCAGCTAAAGCAAATCCCATTTTACCCGAAGAATGATTTCCAATAAAACGAACGGGATCAATTGCTTCATATGTAGGGCCTGCTGTTACAAGTATTTTTTTGTTTGCAAAAGGCAAGTTTCTTGAAAACTCTTTTTCTAAAAAGGAAATAATCTCTTCGGGCTCAGCCATACGCCCTTCACCATATAAACCACTCGCTAATTCACCAGTTCCTGGATGTATGATTTTATTTCCAAACGATTCAATACGTTTTAAATTATCTTTTGTGCTTTTGTGTTTATACATATCCAAATCCATTGCAGGTGCAACGTAAACTGGACATTTAGCGGATAAATAGCTAGCTAATAATAAATTATCACAAATACCATTTGCCATTTTAGCTAGAGTATTTGCAGAAGCAGGAGCAATTATAAATGCATTAGCCCACAATCCTAATTCAACATGGTTGTTCCATTCACCTTTTTTATTTTTAGTAAAATCAATTAAAACAGGGTTTTTGGAAAGTGTAGAAAGGGTAAGGGGAGTAATAAATTCGGTAGCAGCCGTTGTCATAATTACTTTGACATTTGCTCCAGCTTTAACAAGTAAACGAACAAGAAATGCTGATTTATATGCAGCAATACTAGCTGTTACACCAATTAATATGTTTTTGTTTTTAAGCATATGTCAAAAAAAAGCAGTTCGCAATTATTACTAATTTCAATAAAATCGAAACAGGATAAAGCGAACTGCTAAATGTATTTTTAGTATTACTTGTTTTCAACCACCGTGATTGGGTTACGGTGATAGATTTTGTCATCAAAAAACTCTTGAATAGCAATCAAAGAAGGTTTTGGTAAACGCTCGTAATATTTAGAAATTTCAATTTGCTCGCGGTTTTCAAAAATCTCTTCCAAATTGTCTGTGTTTGATGCAAACTCAGCTAATTTGTTAGTCAACTCTTCTTTCATTTCTGCGCTAATTTGGTTAGCACGTTTAGAGATGATAGCAATACTTTCGTAGATATTACCAGTTTTACCATCTAAACTTCTTAAATCGCGAGTGGTAGTTGTTAAATCTGCATTTGTTTTTTTGTAGTCCATTTGATAATTGATTTTGATTATGATTTGTTAAACTTTTCTAAATTCTTTAATGCACTTGAATAAACTAATTCCGCTTGTTTCAAGTATTCGCTTTTAGGGAAATTATCTAAAAACTTTATGTAGTGATCTGCTGCTGCTTTAAAACGCTCTTGTTTTTTTGATTCAATGCTATTCAAAGCAAGTAAATAATATGAACGGATAATTAAATAATTTAATTCTTCTGTGTTTTTAGAACCAGGAAAATCTTTTAAGTGGTTTCCAAATGAAACAACAGCCGCTCTGTAATCACTCATGTTGTAATATAACATTGAGCTTTCATAAGATTTAAGCTCCAGTTTTCCTCTTAATTTGTCAAGAATATCGTTGCATTCTTGAATGTGTATACTTTGAGGATATTGAGTTGTAAAGCGTTGAAATTCTTTTATTGCAAGCTTTGTGTCAATTTGATCCAAGCTGTATTGAGGTGAATTCAAATAAAAACAATATGCATTCATATATGCACATTCCTCAGCATGTTTACTTGTCGGAAAGTTTCTAACAAAGCTTCTGAATTGGTATCCTGCCACAATATAATCGCTTAGGTTGTAGCTACAATATGCATAATAATAATGAACTTCTTCACCTTTTGAAGTTCCTCTATAAACACCCATCAACTCTTCAAACAACGTTAATGCTCTCGTGTATTCTTCTTTTTCAAAATATTTTACAGCTGCAGTATATTTTGCATCCATATCGCTGCTTTTTACCAACTTATTAAACTTACCAATAGTTGGGTCAAAACGCTTCTTTTTAGTATTTCCTGCAGAGTCGTAAACGCGCTCCTTGTTGGTGCAAGAAGACCAGGCTAGTGCTGAAACCAGTAAAAGAATGATATAAAATTGTTTATTTCGCATAAAAGGACTGCAAATATAAGATTTTTGGATGAAATAAATACAATAAAATTGATAAATTCAGTGAACTGATTTTGTTAATTAAAATCCCTTTGAAAATAGGCTACAAACCATTAATTTCGCTTCTTTAAATTTTAAAACTATACAATAACGACAATATGAAGGATTTATTTGAAAAGATAAAAGCAAACCGTGGACCGATTGGTATGCACGCGAAAGAGTCACACGGCTATTTTACTTTCCCGAAATTAGAAGGAGATATTAAGCCAAGAATGATTTTTCGAGGAAAAGAACGCTTAAACTGGAGTTTAAATAACTATTTAGGATTAGCAAACCATCCCGAAGTGCGCAAAGCAGATGCTGACGCGGCTGCAGCTTATGGATTTGCAATGCCTATGGGAGCTCGTATGATGAGCGGAAATTCTAATTTACATGAACAATTAGAGACTGAATTGTCAGCCTTTGTTTATAAAGAATCTACGATACTTTGCAATTTCGGATACCAAGCAATGGTTTCAGCTATCGATTGTTTAGTTGATCGTCACGATGTGATTGTTTACGATGCAGAATCACATGCTTGTATCTTGGACGGAGTTCGCTTACATATGGGAAAACGTTATGTTTTTAAACATAATGATATCGAAGATTTCGAAAAACAAATGGTGAGAGCTACAAAATTAGCGGAAGCTCAAAATGGCTCAATCCTAGTAATTACAGAAGGAGTGTTCGGAATGAGCGGTCGTCAAGGAAAATTAAAAGAGATTGTTGATTTAAAGAGCAAATACAAATTCCGTTTATTTGTAGATGATGCTCATGGTTGTGGGACAATGGGTAAAACTGGTGGTGGAACTGGGCAGGAGCAAGGTTGTCAAGATGGAATTGATATTTATTTCGGAACATTTGCAAAATCATTTGCATTAATTGGCGGATTTATTTCAAGTGAAGAACATATTGTTGAATATTTAAGATACAATATGCGTTCTCAAATTTTTGCAAAAGCATTGCCTTTGCCATTGGTAGTAGGAGCATTGAAGCGTTTAGAATTAATGAGAAATCATCCTGAATACAAAGATAAATTGTGGGAAATTACGCATGCAATGCAAGACGGTTTAAGAAAAGCTGGATTTAACATCGGATTGACAAATTCTCCTGTAACTCCTGTATTCATGAATGGTTCCATTCCTGAAGCAACCAATTTAATTTTGGATTTACGTGAAAATTTCAACATTTTCTGTTCAATGGTTGTGTACCCTGTTGTTCCAAAAGGAGTAATCATTCTTCGTTTGATCCCTACTGCTGTTCATTCTATGGAAGATGTAAATTATACAATTGATGCATTTTCTAAGATAGTAGGGAAATTGAAATCGGGACAATACATGTCGGATAAAATCGCAGCTCACTAAAAATAAATCAAATGAAAAAAATAATTCTTTTAGCATTCATAACTATTTCCAGCTTGCCGAGTTTCGCTCAAGCAAAAAAGAAACATCCCTTAAGTGGACGAATTTATGCTGTAACACTGATAGAAGAAGGAAAGAAAAAATCTGATCCGATAAATGACAATGTGAGCTTTTTAGCTGGAGAAAAATTCAATACTAACTTCATGTTTCAAGCACAATTTCCTCAAACAGATTATCAGAGTGAAACGGATACCACTTCTGGAAGCCCCGTTTATAAATTTAGTGTTGAGTCTAAAAATTCAGATGAGGGTCGTTTTTCATGGGAAGGACAAGTAGAAGGAGATAATATTTCCGGAACAGCGATTATCCGAAAAAAAGGGAAGATTGTTCATTCTTATACTTTTACTGGAACTCACAAAAACAAAAAGAAAGTGAAACCAGCACCTAAAGCGGTTGCGGCTCCAGTTACGGATTCAAGTGCAACTAAAACTGATTCTACTAAGACAGAATAGAGTACCAATTTTGGATTGTATTTTTAGCCGCAGATTAGCAGATTTCTAAACGCTTAATATTTTGGCAGATTCTATGTGTTTTCTACACAGAATCTGCCAAAATTATTTATACAGAATATAAAACCTGCGAATCTGCAGCTGATTTTTATTTATTTTTTAGAGCAATAAAAAACCCAGAGTGTTAAGCTCTGGGTTCCTTATTTAAAGCAAAATATATTAAGCTTTTTTTACGTTTACCGCATTTAAACCTTTTTTGCCTTCAGCAACATCAAACGTTACTGTGTCGTTTTCTTTGATTTTGTCTTCCAAACCTGTTGCGTGAACAAAAATTTCTTGACCTGAATCATCTTTAATAAAACCAAAACCTTTTGCTTCGTTAAAGAATTTTACTGTACCTGTTTTCATTGTAATGTGATTTGTTTGTTTTTAATTAGTCAGCAAATATATGCCATAATTATATAAAAGTCAATTTTTTTCATTTTATATCGCTTTTTTAGGTCGGAATATCGATAAATTAGCCTTGCTAAGCGAAACTTGTTAGTTTGAAAAGGGAGGAAATATCAGCCTCTTTGCCCGAAAATAGAGCTTCCTACGCGGACCAGGGTGCTTCCTTGCTCAATTGCAAGATGGTAATCAGAACTCATACCCATGCTTAGGTTAGAAAGCTCAAAATTGAAAGTTGAAACGTTGTGGAATTTGTCGTAAAATGTCTTTAATGACTTGAATTCATTGGATATTTGTTCTTTTCTATCTGTATTTGTTGCCATTCCCATAAAACCAACAATTTTTATGTTTTTTAAAGCTTTCAGTTCCGCTGAAGCGACTAATTCTTCGGCTTCTTCAAAACTCAATCCGAATTTCGTTTCCTCTTTGGCAATGTAAATCTGCAACAAACAATTGATGATTCTATTGTTCTTTTCTGCTTGTTTATTTATTTCTTGTAGCAGTTTTAAGCTATCAACTGAATGGATCAATGAAACAAATGGAGCGATGTACTTTACTTTATTGCTTTGTAAGTGCCCGATCAAATGCCATTGGATGTCTTTTGGCAAGACTTCATACTTATCCACCAGCTCCTGAACTTTGTTTTCTCCAAAGATTTTGTGTCCTGCATCATAAACTTCCTGAAGTTTGTTGACAGGATGTGTTTTTGTAACCGCAATAAGTGTGACTTGTGGTGGAAGAGATGACTTTATTTTATGGAGGTTGTTTGCAATACTCATTCACTTAGCGAATAAATAACCAAACCACTTCTCATCTTAGGTTCTACCCAAGTGGTTTTCGGGGGCATAATGTTATTTGTATCTGCAATGTGTTTCAATTGTTCCATTTCAACTGGATACAAGCCAAATGCTAATTTAAAATTCCATTTATCTACCTGGTGTTTCAATTCTTTCATTCCTTTTATTCCAGAAACAAATCCAATTCGTTTGTCGGTTTTCAAATCGTGTACATTTAAAATAGGAGAGAGGATGTGTTCTGTAAGGATTGATGCATCCAGACTTCCAACAGGTTCTTCGTTGTGAATGATTTCTTTTTTTGCGTCTAAGGAATACCATTTCCCTTCCAAATACATACTGAAATTATGTTTTTTAGAAGGTTTGTATAATTCTTCCTTTTCTTCTATCGTAAATTTCTCAGAAAGCTTTTTGATAAAGTCAGCTGCAGATAAATCATTTATATCTCTAACAACACGATTAAAATCAAAGATCTTCAATTGTGTTTCAGGAAAGAAAACTCCTAAATAATAATTGTATGGTTCTTTGCCAGTAAAATTCGGATTCTTCTCTCTGCGTGATTTACCAAGCAATCCTGAAGATGCTGAACGATGATGTCCATCTGCAATATACACTGCAGGAATTTTAGAAAAACGTTCTTGAATCGTTGAAACAGTCGCTGCATCATTTACCAACCACAATTTATGTCTAACTCTATCTGTCGTTGTAAAATCATATACAGGCTCTGTTTGTATTGATTTTGCTGTTACTTCATCAATCACTTTATCGTTGGGATAACTAAACAAAACTGGTTCTGCATTAAAATCGCAGACTTCCAAATAGTGCATTAATTTTTCTTCTCTATCGGTTAATGTTTGTTCGTGTATTTTTATGACTCCGTTGAAATAATCGTCAATGCTGGAACAGCCGATGATTCCGGTATACACATTGCTATCTTTTAATTGCTGATAGATGTAATAAGTTGGTTTCTCATCCGTCACAAAAACTTCTTCTTCAACAAATTTTAAATATTTTGCTTTTGCTTTTTGCAAACGTTCGATCGAACCAGGCTTGGATTTTTTTCCATCGCTGTAATCCGGACTAATCACATGCAGAAAAGAGAAAGGGTTACTTGCCAGTTTGTCGTGTAACTCGGCAGTGTTGTACCCGTCAACTGACCTAGATGCAACTAAATGTACTTTATCACGAGAAGGACGAATGCCTTTAAAAGGAATAATGTTAGCCATTCTATTTATTTACTTGGAATGTTTTATCTCCGTTCTTAAAAAACTTTACAATCTGATTTGCCGCTGCTAATCCTGCATTGATATTCGCTTCAGAGGTTTCTGCTCCTTGTTTTTTAGGAGTGCAATAATATCTGTTCTCAAACTTTAGAAGCTCCTCGTGATTACTAGGCATAATGTCGGAGATGTATTTAAAATCAGGACGCTTTTCAAATACTTGTTTTAATTCTGCTTCGTTAATTACTTCTTTACGTGCAGTATTAATAACGGTCGCGCCAACAGGCATTTTAGATAATAATTCTAAATTGATTGAGTTCTTTGTTTTTTCTGTTGCAGGAATATTTAAAGAAATGTAATGACAAGTAGAATAAAGCTCTTCAACAGAATTAACACCTTTGATACCGTCCTTTTCAATTACTTCTCTTGGAACAAATGGGTCGAATGCATATACATCCATTTCAAATCCTTTTGCTATGCGTGCTACATTTTTTCCTACGTTTCCGTAAGCATGAATGCCTATTTTTTTTCCTTTTAATTCTGTGCCAGAACCTCCTTTAAAGTTAGCTCTAGCCATGAATACAAGCATTCCAAAGGTTAACTCCGCCACAGCATTTGAATTTTGTCCAGGTGTATTCATTGCTGCAATTCCTTTTTCAGTTGCAGCAACAAGGTCAATATTGTCGTAACCAGCTCCAGCACGAACAATCAACTTTAGATTCTTACCCGCTTCAATCACTTGTTTTGTTGCTTTATCACTTCTAATAATCATAGCATCTGCATCAGCAACCGCTTTAAGAAGGTCGTCTACATTCGTATAATTTTCCAATAGGCTAATTTCATAACCAGCTTCTGTAATTATCTTCTTTATTCCGTCAACAGCTGTTTTCGCAAAAGCTTTTTCTGTAGCAACTAATATTTTGGTCATAATTTTATATTTAATTCAGTGTAAAAATAAGTTTTTATCGGTGTAAGTGCAAAAGAATTCACATTTGTGGTTTTCTATGGGGTGACGTGGGTTTAAACACATAGAGACATAGAATTTTTTGCTCCTTCAAAACGTGTTTCTTGTTTAAAGTTGAATACAATTCTAACTAGCACTTCTTTAGATTTTCTGCTATTTTCATAGTGCAGAAGCAAGCTACTGCCATAGGTGTTTGTAGTTATAATTAAATCTCTCTGTTAAAAAATTATTTTTCTATGTCTTAGCCAAACCTTTCCCTTTTTTCTATGTCTCTATGTGGTTAAACCTGCTATTTACGGAGCGCCACATGAAATTTTAAGTCGTATCCCAAACGCAACTCTTTGTTCGTAAAATGGCTTGTATCACTTGCTATTTCAGTTGAATATAGCATTCCGGCAGGAGGCAAAGGAGCTAGGTAAACCAATGAATCTCCTTTAATGGTTTTGTTTAATGTTGTTATAAATTCTATTCTTTCATCATTCGCTTTAGCATACTTTGATGCAATTGGATATTGATAAATCAAGTGAAATAACATCAATCCAACTCCAATAACAACTGAACAATATTTTAAAGAAATCAAAGATTTCTCTTTCAAAACTCCTTTGTAACCGGCATAAAAGAAGACTACAGAACAGTATATGGCAAACAGAAACGAACTCAATAACCACATTCGTGGCGGACCCGTTTCTACCATTACATAGGCAACAATGAAAAAGAAGATGAATAATACTATTGTAAAAGCAATGCTTATTTTAATGAAAAATGATTTGAGGGAAAGTTGAAGAAATTTTACTTCTATTGATTTTACATCATCTCCAAGCAATAGAAAAGGAAATGCAAAAATAAAAATGTAAGGTAATTTAAATGGAAGATAGAAGATCCCAAATTTTGCAAAAGATTTTGCTGTGATGTAACACGAGTTTAAAAATTGATGCTCTGGGAAAAGCCCGTCCCGCAAATAATTTCCTGGAGCAATTAAAAAGATGATGAATGAAATTCCTAATGCAGAATAAACTATCAATGCTTTTTTATTGATAGAAAGAAATGATTTAAAATTTCCTGAGTGACGGTAATTGTGAAATAGATAAAGTGTAAAAAATAAACCAAATATTACGGAATATACTTCGGAAGACCCGCCAACATAAACAATGCAGAGTAGGGCAAGGGTTGTAGAAAAAAAGGTATTCTTTCCATCACTAAGAAAAACACAACCCCAGATAAAAGCAATAATGCTCCACATGTAAGAGCTTTGAGCACAAAACCAAAACCATGATTCACCGATATCTACACAAAGGAAAAACAAAAGTGCGGTAAAAGAAGCTGCTATTAAGCGTTTTTGGACTGGTGTAATAACGAATGATAATTTGGAAGCAACATTACCTAATAAAAAGTAGACTCCAGCGAAAATCAAAAGAGCAGAAATAAAAGGAAATAGGATGAAATAACTATAATTCACATCGAATGCTTTGTAAAAAAAATCCATTGCAAATGTTGCAGCAAATCTTCCGCACCATTCCATGTATTGAGAAGTAACTCCTGTTATGATTCCATGATTACGAACATCCCAAATAAAATAGTAATCATCTGTTGCTAAGCGATTGAAAAAGGAAAGCATCAGCAATAAACAGACAAAGAGTATAAGTATAAATGTGAGTTGTTTTGAATAAGCTTCGCTCATGAAGTAAATTTAAACAAAAAAGGTCTCACATTTCTGTGAAACCTTTTCTGTCGTAGCATTAAGTAACTATTTATTTAAAATTGAAATCTATTTTACTGATTCAACAATTGCTTTGAAAGCATCAGGGTTGTTCATTGCTAAATCTGCAAGAACTTTTCTGTTTAAATCAATGTTTTTAGCGTGAACTTTACCCATAAATACTGAGTAAGACATTCCGTAAGGACGAACACCAGCGTTGATACGTTGGATCCAGATTCCACGGAAAGTACGTTTCTTTTGTTTTCTATCGCGGTAAGCGTAAGTTAAACCTTTTTCTAAAACGTTTTTAGCAATAGTAAGAACGTTTTTTCTAGCTCCCCAATATCCTTTTGTTTGTTTTAATACTTTTTTTCTTCTGGCTCTTGAAGCCACCGAGTTAACCGATCTAGGCATGTTTTTTTGTTTTTTGGTTACAGCGTCCTATTTAAGGATCTTTGTGCTGGTTTCCTGGTTTATACTAATTTAATTGTTTCTTTTTTTTGTTCTTTTTTTTCATGAGATCCCGAATCAAGTTCGGGATAATACTATCTAAGATTTCATAAAAATGAAATCAAGATATTATTACTTCCCAATCGTCAACATTGCTTTTACGCGTGGCAAATCTGTAACATCAACTAAAGTAGTACCTGTTAAAGCACGTTTAGCTTTTGTTGTTTTCTTTGTCAAGATGTGGCTTTTAAAAGCATGTTTTCTTTTTACTTTCCCTGTTCCAGTTAACGAAAATCTTTTTTTCGCTCCTGAATGCGTTTTCATTTTTGGCATCGTACTGATTATTATTTATTGTTTATTGTTTGTTCTCTTTTTAATTCTTTTAATTGCTTATTGCCAATTGCCTATTTCTTCTTAGGTGCAATCACCATAATCATTTTCTTTCCTTCCAAAACTGGCATTTGCTCTGGTTTTCCGTATTCCTCAAGTTCATTTACAAAACGAAGTAATAAAATCTCTCCGTGCTCTTTAAACAAAATTGAACGACCTTTAAAAAATACAAACGCTTTTACTTTTGAACCTTCTTGTAAAAACTTAATGGCATGATTCTTTTTAAAATTAAAATCGTGCTCATCTGTTTGTGGACCGAAGCGAATTTCCTTAATCACTGTTTTAGCAGCTTTCGACTTCAGTTCCTTTTGTTTTTTCTTTTGATCGTATAAAAACTTTTTATAATCAACTATTTTACAAACCGGTGGAACTGCAGTTGGAGAAATCTCCACTAAGTCCAATCCTGCTTCTTTAGCAATTGCCAAGGCTTTATCTATTGGATAAACTCCTGGTTCAATTCCTTCAAAAACTACACGTACTTCCTTCGCTCTGATGCGTTCGTTAATAGCATGAAGTTCTTCTCTTCTTCTTTGTCCGCCTCTTCCAAAACGTCTATCAACGTTTGCAGCAGGAGCTGTTCCTGTTGCTGAAGTTCCGGGTTTTACAAATTTCCCTGGTGCAGGCTTATTAAATTTATTACCTGAATTGTTGTTAAATGGAGCTGCTATAGCTTGTTCCTCCTAAATTTGTTAATACTCTATTGATTAAATCTGTTTTTTAATTTCTGTGTTGATAATGTCTGCAAACGCTTCTAAATCAAAGGTTCCTAAATCACCATCTCCTTGTTTTCGAACTGCAACTGTATTCTCCGCTTCTTCCTTTTCCCCTACAATCAGCATGTAAGGCACTTTTTGCAATTCAGTATCTCGTATTTTCTTCCCAATTTTTTCGTTCCTATCGTCTACGAGCCCGCGAATATCGTAATTTTTTAACAATTCTAAAACTTTTTTTGCGTAATCATTGTATTTTTCGCTGATTGGAAGAACTGCAACTTGGTCGGGAGTCAACCACAATGGGAATTTCCCAGCACAATGCTCTATCAAAACAGCAATAAAACGCTCCAAAGACCCAAAAGGAGCACGGTGAATCATTACCGGACGGTGTTTTAGGTTGTCGCTGCCAGTATACTCCAATTCAAAACGCTCTGGAAGGTTATAATCTACTTGGATTGTACCCAATTGCCATTTACGTCCAATGGCATCTTTCACCATAAAATCGAGCTTAGGACCATAAAATGCTGCTTCACCCAATTCAACCACTGTCGTTAGACCTTTTTCAGCTGACGATTCAATAATAGCCGCTTCTGCCAATGCCCAATTTTCATCAGAACCAATATATTTGGTTTTGTTTTCTGGATCTCTTAAAGAAATTTGTGCTGTATAATCTGTGAAACCTAAAGCATTAAAAACATACAGTACCAAATCAATTACTTTACAGAATTCTTCTTTCACTTGATCGGGGCGACAAAATAAATGCGCATCATCTTGTGTAAATCCACGCACACGCGTTAATCCGTGCAATTCACCAGCTTGCTCATAACGATAAACGGTACCAAATTCTGCAAAACGGATTGGTAAATCTTTGTAGGAGCGGGGTGATGTTTTATAAATTTCGCAGTGGTGCGGACAGTTCATTGGTTTTAAGAAAAACTCCTCTCCTTCATGTGGAGTGCGGATAGGCTGAAATGAATCGGCTCCGTATTTTTCATAGTGACCTGAAGTAATGTATAAATTCTTATTACCAATGTGCGGAGTTGCAACTGGTAAATAACCACTTTTTAATTGTTGCTTTTGTAAAAACTGAATCAAACGTTCGCGCAAAGCTGCACCTTTTGGAAGCCACAATGGTAAGCCCATTCCTACTTTTTCAGAAAAAGCAAAAAGTTCTAATTCTTTTCCAAGTTTACGGTGATCGCGTTTTTTTGCTTCTTCTAAAAGAACTAAGTAGTCTGCTAAATCTTTTTGTTTAGTATAAGTGATCGCGTAAACACGAGTCAACATTTTATTTTTTTCATCGCCTCTCCAATACGCTCCAGCAACGTTCATTAGCTTTACAGCCTTTATAACGCTTGTGTTTGGAATGTGTGGTCCGCGACATAAATCAGTGAAATTTCCTTGTTGATAAAAAGTAATTTGTCCATCAACTAATCCTTCTAAAAGATCAAGTTTGTACTCATCATTTTTCTCAGTAAAATATTTTATTGCATCTGCTTTTGAAACTTCTGTACGTTTGAATTCGCTTCCTAATCGAGCCAATTCAAGCATTTTGTCTTCTATCCTTTTGAAATCTTCTTGAGAAATTGTTTTTCCTCCTAAGTCGATATCATAATAAAATCCATTGTCGATTGGGGGACCAATTCCGAATTTTGTTCCAGGATAAAGTGCTTCCAATGCTTCTGCCATCAAGTGTGCAGAAGAGTGCCAAAGCGTTGATTTTCCTTCAGCATCGTTCATGGTTAGTAAAACCAATTTCGAATCTTCGTTGATTTGTCGGGATGAATCCCAAACTTCACCGTTTACTTTGGCTGCTAAAACATTTCTCGCTAAACCTTCAGAGATTGATAACGCAACTTGGTGCGCTGTAGTTCCTTTTTCGTATTCACGAACAGAACCATCGGGTAGTGTAATTTTAATCATTTTTTTTAGTTTGCCAAACATCCAAACAAACGGACGCAGGAATTAATAAGGGTACAAAGATAATTGATTATTTGAATTGTAGAATTTATTTCCCTTTAAAACCAATTAGCATCACAATGCATGCTTTGTGATCGGCTTCGGTATTACTTGGTGGGATTTCGTAGACGATAGAGTAGGTGCCAAATGCAAGAGGTTCGTATGTCCACGTTTTATTGTTGGCATCCATTATTTTTTCAGCCAATTTCACATTCGGATTTGCTTTATCGTAAATGTTAACAATCACTTGTTCTTCGAAATCAGAAGTACAAAATATAAGTTTGTATTTCTGGTTTTCAAAGGCTATGAACTCGATTGGAATATTTTTATTGATTTGTTCAAACGAAAACTCATTCATTAAAAAACCATCATACTTATAAGGCTTTTTAATACTTATTTTGTTTTCTTCAATGATTTGAGAGATTTTGTATTGAGAAAATGAAAAATGAGATAAACACAAAAAGAGAAGAAGAAGGAATGTGTGTGTGTTGCGCATGAAATTAATCTTCTAATTCTTCTTTACCAACATATCATATTAATAATACAACACAACCCGTTTTTACTTTTCCGTCAATACTTTTAGGTACATCATATTCTATGTAGTAATTTCCTGCTTTTGCTGGTTGAAATGACCAAAAATTATTGTCAACTCCTTGCGCATTATCGTACACTTTAGTTCTTCCTTTTTTTACTCTGCTACTTTTGTCGTAAATATTCATTTTAACTTGCTCTTCAAAACCTGAAGAACAAAAAATCAATCTGTATTTCATTCCACGAAAAGCAGTAAAAAGCACTTCTTGTTTTTTTACTTTATTATCAAATGTAAATTCAGTTATAACATAAGCATCATACTTATATGGTTTTGGGACATTCGGTTTGCAGCTCTTCATAATCTGCTTCGCTTTACATTGCCAAAAACTATTATGGTTAGTACACAATAGCGCACTAACCATAATAAGAATAGTAAAAATAAATTTACTTTTATTCATTAAATATTATTTGTATCCAACCATAAAAACCATACAGCCAGTTAATTTAGCACTTGTACTATCAGCAGGAACATCATAATCGACAAACATTTTACGAGCACGAGGAACATCAAAAATTAATTGTGTTTCATCTGCTTTAGCATCTTTGTTTGAGAAAATAGCTTCTCTCTTTTTAGCCGCTTTATCTTTTGTATATACGTTTATTTTAATTCCTTTAGGCATTCCTGAAGTGTTAAAAACCAAACGGTATTTTTCACCAATAAAAACTGGCACTTCAACTTCTAATTGTTGTGCTTTTTTAGTAAAGTTAATTTTTGTGAACTTTTGGCTATCGTATTTATACGGATCCAATTTTTTCTTACAACTTGTTGTAAGCGCCTTTTTGTCGCAGTTGTCAGCCGTTTGAATGGTTGTAAATCCAAAAACAAACACCAACCCAACTAAACTTATATAAAATGCTTTTTTCATATCCTTAAATTTAATTTTTTATCTTTTTTTAGAATTATCCGTTTATAAACTTAACACGTAAAGCTTCAATTTTTGTTGTTAATTGAGATACTTCATCATCTGTTAATGTTAATTCTTTTTCTGTATCTTCCTCACCTTCTGGATTGTTTTTAACTGAAGGTAAAGCATCATATATGTCTTTAATTACAACGAGGTCAGCTATCAAACCAGAAATTGCAGGGTCTTTTTTCTCTTCTGCTTTCAACGCGTTAATAATACTTCCTAAGATTGTCATTTGTTCAGCCAATTTGCTATTCAATTCTTTGTCTTTCCCTTTCACATATACTTTTGAACCGATATACATACTTTCAATCCAAGCTCCAGAGAAAACGATAGAAGTAATTTGCTGTTGATCATTTTCATCTAAATACATATCAGTAACCATTTGCAATTCTGCAATAATGTATGCCAATGAATCTTCGTTACTTAAATTTTTCTCAAAACGTTTAGACAAGTTTCCTTGATCAAAAACAGTTCCCATGCCTAAGTTGTCAGCTAACTGACGGCTCAATTTCATGTATGTCATTGCCTCTTGATTTTGCTTATTCAAAACTGTATAAGATAAATCAGCACTGTAAACACCTAAATTGATTGCTTTGGTTAAGTTTGAAGTATATTTTGCCGGATCTTTTAAATCACTAGTAACACCAGTTTTGTATTTTAATCCTGATTTTTTGAAAATAGATGCAATTTGTAGAGGCGAAGGAAGGGAATAGGTTACCTCTTCTGTTTCTACTTCTACTGAAACTGAATCTTCTGTAGGAGGAATAACCGTTTCTTCAGTTGCAGTGTCGCTACCGCAAGCTACCATAAACAAACTAGCTGCAATGAACAATGCGCCTTTTACTACTAGTGATTTTTTCTTTAAAAGCATTTTCTTATTAATTATTGGTTAATACCTGTTTAGTTTTATTTAGAAGGCTAAACTACAAAAAAATATCAATCTGCAAAAATCTAATGTTCATAAGATTTTCTACCCTTTGTTAAAGTAGGTTTGTTTATTATTGATAATTCCTATGACTTTCCCGGTAAATTTAGTTCCTATAAATGGAGTGTTGTTTGACTTAGATAGAATGTGTTTCTTTTCGAAAACCCATTCTTTATTTGGATTGAAGAGTGTTAAGTTTGCGATTTCACCCTCCGCAATTTTATTTTCCTTTAGCTTTAAGATCCTGCGTGGATTTGCTGTAATTGTTTCAATAATTGTATCCAGTTTTATCTTGCCTTTATTAGAATTTAGCAGTCCGAATGCACTTTCCAGACCAATCATCCCATTTGATGCATAATCAAATTCTACGTCTTTTGATTCAATGTCTTGTGGGCGGTGATCGCAGCTAAGAGAGTCAATTGTTCCGTCTGAGATGCCTTTTTTAAGTGCTTCCATGTCCGTTTTTGTTCTGAGTGGAGGATTTAGCTTGTAGTTGCTGTCGAATCCATTCAGTAAGCTGTCTTCTAAAGCAATGTTGTAGATATTAGCTGACGCTGTTACTTTCAATCCTTTGGCTTTTGCATTTCGGATAAGTTCTACCGATTTTTGTGTGGATATGTTAGATATGTGGATAGTAGCATTTGTATATTCAGCTAAAAAGATATTTCTATCTACCATCAGTTCCTCAGCAAGGGCTGGAATTCCTTTTAAACCAAGTTGTGTTGATACAACTCCTTCGTTCATTTTTCCATCGTTTGAGATGGATTTTTCATCACAATGTGTTATAATGAGTCCATCAAAATTTTGAGCGTACAGAAGGGCTCGCATCAATAAACCTGAGTCCTTCACCGCTTTCTTATCATCCGAAAAGGCTACAGCTCCAGCCATTTTCATATCATACATTTCCGATATGTCTTGTCCTTCTTGATTATTAGAAAGTGTTCCTATCGGATACACATCTATTATAGAATCTGATGTCTTGTTCTTTATATATAATACTTCAGCTTTTGAATGAATTGTTGGATTTGTTGAAGAGACAACTGCAACTCCAGTATATCCACCTGAAGCAGCAGCTTTCATTCCGCTTTCAATATCTTCTTTGTGTTCGAATCCTGGGTCGCAAAAACTAACTTGCATGTCTAACCAGCCTATTGAAAGATGCAAATTTTCTGCTTCTACAACTTTCACGCTTTTATCTGCCGCTATCTTTGATTTTATGGATTTTATAATTCCATTTTCTATTAATACATCCATCACTTTCCCATTGTGGGCTGACTTAGAGTCAATGATGTGAGCCGATTTGATAAGTATGTTCATTTTTTACACGTATTATTTCATATACCTTAATAGCAAAACCTCAATCGCTAAAAATATTAGCGCTAAAATAAGACAAAGTTTCCATAATTTTTTGCCTTGTTCTAATTCCATCAACGACTGAGCTATATTAGCTGAATCCAACTCTAAAATCTGAATATTCAAAAATCCGTTTTCTGTTAGCGCTTCATTCAGTCCTTCTACATTGTAGCATGTTAAGTCTGATTCTGTTCTGTTAAAATTGTATGATATTCCACCAATAATATCAGTATTAGCAAGCAAATCATAATTATCCGCTTCTTTAATTTGATTGTGAACCAAGATGGATGTTATGGAATTCTGTAGTTTATGCTCAGGGATAATGTCAACTTTTTTCGCGTTATTTTTTATGTGAAAAACATTTTCTCCACTTATAATTTTGTTGCTTTCAATTACTTCGTCAGCACCAATGCTGTAAAAAAGTGGCTGAGAACTTTGACTATGCATCCCTATCTTATAAAGCGTAGGGACAAAAATAGCATGCTTCGTTAAATTACTAAAACTTTCAGCAACACCTACCGCTGATAAATAGAGTTTCCCCTTTCCAAATTCAAATACACTTAAATAAGCGTCTCCATTTTGGAGTTTTAATAAATATTGTTCATTGCTTCTTGTTGTTTTGGATAAAACAAAATGCTCATTTACTTTTGGTAAATCAAGATTAGTAGAACTAAATGTTTTTTTATCAAACACATCTTTATATATAAGATGTTCTAAATTAATTTTATCAACTTTCGTATTAGCAGTATCCAATCGCTCATAATAATTTGCACGAATAGATATTAAAAACGTTTTATATGTATTGATTTCAATCTCTTTGTTTGGGAAAACTAGAACACTTCCACCATTTTCTATAAATCTTTTTAACTCTTGCCCTAAGCCGGAAGTAATCGTTTTTAGTTCGTTTAAAACAAGCAACTTGTTTTTTCCAAATAGTGAGTAGTCTATTTTATTTTCAACAGCATTTGAAAAAATGAATAGCGAATCAGAACCAAATAATTTATTTAAAGAAGACAACTCATCGTTTATTCCTAATCCATTTATACAAAATACAGGAATGTTTTTCTCTACTTCAAAGGTGAAATAGAATTTATCATCAAATGTTACGGGGTAATCCTGGAGTTCTATCCTGCAATGTTGTATCCCAATTTCTTTGGAAGCGAAGGATAGAATTATTTCTGTTTCACTGTTTTTATCTAAATTAAAACTAGCTGGTGTTTTTTGAATATTGTTAATGAAAAGCTTTATTGAATTATTTTCCAATACTTTCTCGGACACATTTTTCACTCGAACATGCAGCTTTTCTATTTGATCAATCTGCCTGATTGGACTTTCAAACCAGCATGTATCAATAAAAATATTGCTTCTTTTAGCTGCCTCGAGTGGAATTAATTTGAATTGAATGGATGTGTCATTTTTTAATTGTTTCCAATTAAATGAGCTTTTTTGAAAGTCGGAAATGATGTAAGACACTTTGTTTTTATCAATTTGTTGAAAAGCGTCTACCTGTCTTAGTGCAATTTCAGAAAGAAGGCGAGTGCTAGGTGTTATTTCAACATCATCAAGAAGTTCAATAAATTCTTCCTTATTAACGAATCGTTGATGCTTACCTTCAAAATCGTTTGTCAAAAGTTGAAATCGGTCTGTTGGTTTGTAAGCAGAAACAATTTCTAAAGCACGTCTTTTGGCATCGTCAAACAATGTTCCATTTTTATTAATGGCTTCCATACTGAAAGAGTTGTCGATGAAGATACTAATGGTTTTGTCACCAACAGAATTCGGGCTGCTTTTTGAAGGAATGAATGGTTGTGAAAATGCGAGTACAAGTAAGCTGATTGCTAATATTCGTGCAGCAAGGACCAATAAATGTTTTAGTTTGGACTTCGCTTGTGTTTCTTGTTTTACTTCTTTTAGAAAGCGAACATTACTGAAGTAAACTGTTTTAAATTTTCTAAAATTAAATAAATGAATAATGATTGGAATTGCGATTGCTGATAGTGCAAAAAGAAATGCAGGGTAGGTGAAGCTCATCAAAGGACAAATATAATGAATTTTCTAATATCTTCAAGTTAAAACTTCTCAAAAACGCCCAATCCAAACAAAGCAAAATCGTACTTAACAGGATCTTTAGCATCAAATTTCTTAAGATTACCTGTTAATTCCTCCACTGCTTTCCAATCGTTTTGAGTTCGTTTTAATAGTCCCAGTTTTCGAGCTACATTTCCAGAATGAACATCAAGCGGACACATTAAGTGGGAAGGGAGCAATGAAGTTTTCCATATTCCAAAATCTACTCCTTGATTATCATTTCTAACCATCCAGCGTAAATACATACACAAACGCTTTGCAGATGAGTTTTCACTTGGATTGGAAACATGCTTTCCTGTTCTATAAGGATGCTCAATTGAAAAAAAAATCTTTCTAAAATTCATTATCGCTTCTAGTGTATGGTCTGATTTAACATTTGAATTAGGAGAGAAGGCATTTTGTAAACCACCATGATTTTTATAAATATTTTGTATCGATTTAATAAAAAATGCAGCATCAATACCATTAAATGTTCGATGTACGAAATTATCGAAGCGGGAAACATCTTTTTTCTTGGCGGACATAATAAAATCGTGCGGATTATTTCCCATCAATTTCATCATTTTATTCGCATTGTTTATTATTGTTACTCTTTGCCCCCAAGCAATAGTGGCCGCTAAAAAACCGGCAATTTCAATATCTTCCTTTTGGGTAAATTGATGAGGAATGCAAATTGGATCGCTTTCAATGAAGCTAATACGATTGTATTTATCGTACTTCTCTTCCAGAAAATCTTTTAGATCAATCTTGAGTAATTTCATTTGTAATTCGGAAGGTGTTTTCTAAAAAATATCTTCCGCTTCCCTTCCTTCTCCATTTGGAAAAGGTGTCCCGCTTTTAGCGGGGCGGATGAGGTTTAATCGTTCTCGATTTTATGAACCAGTTTTTTCAAGGAATCATCCATGCGTTTAAAGAAACGATAACGCTGTTTTTCAGCAACTCCACTTATAAGATTTGATTTTCGTATTAAGTTTTTTAACCACAAGTCTGTTTCATTGCAGAAGCCAGGATTTGTTGTTGGCATTACATTGAAAGTATGATAAGATATATAAGCTGCTTTCATTGTTCCCATTTGCGACATAACACAATTGTTACCGATCATCACATCACTATGGTACAATTCATAGTTGTTTCCGGAGCTGGCTGGTTTATCGTTCGAATCAAATTTGACATTTGTTTCTGCTTGCTTATTTATCCTTGCAAACAATAAGCTAAGTTCTCCACATACTTTCAATGCATCTTCCTTACTGTGAAAAGCTCCGGCATCCCAATAAAACTCTATTTGTTTCAATGTGCTGGTTGCCGTATCATCCGACCAGATTTCTATAGAAGATATTTGCGAATACATATCATAGATATCCTTTGCAATGTTTATTAATTCTTCATCAACATGTATCGTATCAAATTTTTTGTCTTCATAGCCTGGTGAATTTAAAATAGACCTATTCCAATAAAATATTTTGAATGCTGTCAGAAAAGGATGAGCAAAATGTTGAAATACTGGAATGTCTTCTGCTGCATATATAACAGAACGATCGTTTTCGGGGAATTTCACAACATTCGAAATATCCCTTTTCATCCCTTCAAGATATTCGTGAAATGAATTTACATGGCTACTTAGCTGTTTGTAGGCGAAACTAACGGTGCTAATGCCACTACTGTTGCCTATAAAAGCATCAAACGAAATTTTAAAATGCTTGCATATAAGAGCAATCTCTTCAATACTTAGAGTTGTTTCTCCTCTAATCCTTCTGTAAGCACTGTCATTACTTACGCCCAGCAAGTCCGCCATTTCGTCAACCAAAGAAATGTTTGCTGGAAGAGCAGCCTTAATTCGTTGCATTAAAATATTCTGTGCGCTTTCTTGATCTTTTTTTGCCATTTTTCTTTTGTGTTTATCGCAAATCAACCAATTAAGATTTGCAATTTTTACTAAATGTATGAAATCGATTTGCAAAAAGTGCAAATTTCCCGTTTTTTTTCATTTTGACATTCTTTTTTTGCGACAAACAAGTCTACACTCATTGCCTGTCGCGGAAAGCCGTTTTTCTACCTGTTATTCCCGACCTAGATTTGCTTCAGAAATAAAACAAATACCGTTCAAAATGAAAAAAATGCTACTAATACTGATTCAAATCCTAATCTGCTCACAAATGATAGGTCAAACAAAGAAAAACGCTTGTTTTTTAACGAATAACAGTTCATTTAATCAATCCAATAGAAGCATTAAGAGCTTATCACTTAAAAGCTATTTAGTTACTCGTAAAGAATACAAAAAAAGCTCAAAGGAAACTTTTACTCCAAAACTTTCTATTGACTTATTGGATGGTTCAGGAATTCATTTGTTCACAACTCCTAAAATTGGACCAATACCTACAATAAATGTAGGAGCAAGAATTAATGCAGGAATCAAAATTTCAATTTAATCTATAAACCAAAATAACTATGAAAACAGAAATTCAAACTTTATCAAAAAAAGAAGCTTTACTAAAATGTATCATCTTTCTTTTCATTCTTTCTTTAGCAGTGTGTGTGTTTGAAAACATTGACACTATAATAAATAATTTTCTATAAATAATTAATAAAAATCTAACCCCCTAAAAACAAAAACAATGAAAACAAAATTAACAATCTTAGTAGTTAGTGCAATAGCTACTTCAACCTTCGCACAAGATGTAATTACATTTAAAAGCGGCAACGAAAAAAATGTAAAAGTTATAGAAGTGACTCCTACAGAAATAAAATACAAAAGTTTTGATAACCTAGAAGGACCTACTTATGCTGAACAAAAAACAAACATATTTATGGTAAAATATCAAAATGGCATGAAGGATGTTTTTAATAATGGAGCCACTCAATCAACTCCTACTACTTTTGTAGCGAAGTCCCCTGAAAAAGCAGTTGCAATTAACAACAGTCTTAGTTCAACAGATTATCGTCAATATCTAAACGAAGATCTTATCATTACTACAGCAGGTGATAGTATTAGATGTATCATTGACGGAATAGGGGTCGCAAACATCTCTTACCATATTTTAAAATCTGGTATGGATACCCAAAGTTCCATTCCGTTAACCAGTGTTTCGAAATTCTATAATAATTCTACAACTAAAAGAGAAATTGTTTCAGTTTTAGAAGTTCCTCAAAAAACAGAATTAAAGAGCACAACAACAGATACAACCGATCAAGATGAGTTTTTACCTGAATCTAGAAGATATGGTGGACCAAGAATAGGTGCAACATTGGTTGGTCCAGGTGTTTTTAGAGATGCTTTAACATATGAAGGAAAAAATAGCCTTTATTCTCAATTCGGTTGGCAATTTGAAAAACGTTTATTCACAACAAAAACGGGAATATCTGCAGTTGTGGAACTTGTACCATTGATAGGTGGTTTGGATATGGGAAAGTTTATTCCGTCTGTTTCTGGGCTAATTGGAATTAGATCAAAAAAAGGGTACGAGTTTGGAGCAGGACCAAATATGGCAGTTTATGGTTACAAAAATGCACAAGGAAATTATACTACGAATACAAGTTTCGGAATTGTAATAGCTGCTGGAATGTCATTTAAATCTGATAAAGTTTATTTTCCAATCAACATAGCATACATTCCTTCTGTAGGGAAAACAGCAAACGTTACTGATCCAACTACAGGTGTTAAAACAAGAGTAAAATACGAAACAGGTCACAAAGTTAGCTTGTTGATAGGATTTAATTACAGAAAAAAGTAATTACATAACGTAGCATTAACCCCCATAAAATAAAACTAAAATGAAAACTTTAAAAAATAAAATATACAAAATCATGTTGTCGGGAATGTTATTATCCTCTGTAATAATTCCCAATCGTTCATCAGCACAAGATACGATGCACTTCCGAAACGGGGATGTTTTGATTGGTAGTGTTATTGAAATAACCTCTGATATTGTTAAATATAAAAAGTCGCAAAACCTTGACGGACCTGACTATTCAGACTTTAAAAATGACATTTCTTCCATTCATTTCAAAAATGGAATAGTAGAAAATTTTGAATATCAAATGCCTGTTCAATCGGTTGTTCTAAACATGGAAGTAAAAAAAGAAGATTATTTTGTTGAACCCAAAAAACATCCATCCGTTAAGAAATTTGGAAAAACGAAATTTCTTTATGATGGTGCACTTATCGGTAACCATGATTTTCATTCAGTAATGCTTGGTGTTGACGACAAAAGGATTACGAATCACATTACGCTAGCAAAAAAGCAGGAGCGTGGACAATATATTGGGTTTGCTTTTTTTCCTTGCGCAATTGCTGGAATTGCAATTGCTGGCATGAACTCCGCTGAAGCACCAGCGCTGGGTGCGTTCATGGGTGTTCTTGGTGTAGCTTGCTTTGCAACTTCCATCACGCTAAAAGTGAAACGAAACCAAAATGAAGCCGCTGCATTAAAATTATATCAGCAACATTTTAATTAAGTAAACTTTTAAAAATTCATACATCATGAAAACAAAAAATAAAAACCAAAACTTGAATTCGTCAACTCTCGAGTCATTTCATTCAATGAGGATTTCTACAGAAAATTTATTGCTTTTCTTGAATCTTAACATACTTGAGAAATACACTCAAAAGTCTTTCGACATTTATTCATCTTTAGTTGGAATAAAAAAATGGTCATTATTTTTCTTCTTTAGTATACTATCAATAGGTGTTTTTTCACAAGAAACGAAGCTTGCTAAAAGCTCTATCAAATCAAGTGTCACTGTTCTAAATATTGATACAAAAGGTTTTAATCTTGATCCTAGCCAAATGGGAAACATGGTTCGAATTGAATTAGAAAAACTTGACACATTTGAAGTGATGGATCGGTACGATGTTTCATATGTTGTAGAAAAGAATAAAATAAACATAAATAATTGTTATGGTAAAATATGTTTATTAGAAGTTGGCTCAGTAATTAATTCAGAGAAAATGTTTACTGGGAATGTTGAATTGATTGGAGAAACTGTAGTCGTTAACTTTAGATTGATTGATGTAAAATCCGGAAAAATTGAAATGGTTAGAGTTGATGAATATCTTAATTTACCAAAAGAATTACAATCAATGGTGAAAATATCAATTCGTAAAATGTTTAACAAAGATGTGGAAGAACCTTTGGTAACTTATTTAACTAAGAAAAACAATTTTGAAAGTTCAACAAGCAATCCTTATAAAACAAGTGTAAATTTATCAGGGCCTAGAAGTGGGTTTACTTATTTTACAGGAGAAACAGGACAACGATTGCAAGATTCTCGAAATGAAGGAGGGTATGGATCATATCCGTTAATGTTTCAATTCGGGTATCAATTTGAAGTACAATATCTGAATGAAGGAAACTATCAAGCATTGTTCGAATTCTTGCCTACGATTACAGGCTTTAATCAAAATGTTTTTATTCCAAGTCTAACAATTATGAATGGATTTAGAAATAATAAGCATGGGTGGGAAATTGCATTTGGCCCTTCGTTTAGTGTAGTAACAAAAGCAGACGGATATTTTGATGCAGAAAGCAATTGGCATCTGGAGAAAGATTGGACAGATTCAACATCAAATCCATTCAGCATAGAAAAGCGTTTAGACAGCAGAGGTTCGTATGAATTGCAAGCAGGATTCATCGTAGCAGTAGGTAAAACATTTAAGTCTGGAAAATTAAATATTCCTGTAAACATTTACGTTGTTCCCAATAAAGATGGGATTAGGATGGGGGCCTCTTTCGGATTTAATGCGAAGAGGGTATAAAAAGCCATAGTGCTTTTTTTGCCCCGTCACGCTTTGTGAACGGGGCTTTTTTAATGTCTCTTGCTTTTAAAAAAAAAGCTTAGAGACATTTATCCCGATGAATATCGGGATCTGTTTCTAAAAAACTACTCAATGCTCTTCAAATTTAATTTCCTCAGTTTAGGGGCTATTTTATATGTCCCAGCAACAATCAAAATGGTCATCGCTCCACCAAAAACAACAGAGCGCACTAAGCCCATTGCGTTAGCTGCAACACCCGATTCAAACGCGCCAATTTCATTGGAGGAACCAATAAAAATACTATTAACTGCTGAAACCCTTCCACGCATTTCATCAGGTGTTGATAATTGTAAAATAGTGTGACGAATAACAACACTCACATTATCGAATGCACCAGTTAAGAATAAAAAGAAAAGTGATAAATAGTAATTGGTGGAGATAGCAAATAAGATTGTCGCAACACCAAATAGTGCGACATTAATAAACAAACTCCTTCCTGCATTTTTTGTAATTGGCTTATATGCAAGAACAATTGCTGTAAAAATAGCACCTACGGCTGGAGTTGCTCTTAAGAATCCAAGTTCCATTGCTCCAACATGCAATATCTTATCAGCGAATGCAGGAAGCATAGCAACAGCACCACCGAATAATACTGCAAATAAATCCAATGAAAGTGCGCCCAATACTAATTGGTTGCTAAACACAAACTTTATTCCCCCAGACAAACTTTCTTTTAAGCTCTCTTTTTTTTCTTTTGAAGGAAGTGGTTTTGAGGCAATGAATAGAAAAGAAAAAATAGACAAAATGATAAAAACGATGTTAACCGTGTATGCTGCAGAAAAACTTATCGTACAAATTATGCCTGCTACAGCAGGACCAATAACTGCTCCAACATGCCATACACTGCTATTCCATGTTGCAGAATTTGCGAAGTGTTCTCTTGGAACTATTTGAGCCATAAATGCAGGAAAAGCAGCTGAAATAAAGCCTCTTACAATGCCAATAAAACCAAAAACTAAGTAAATGGGTAGTGTGCCATATGTACTTAGTACAGTAGAAGTCTCTAAAGAAAAATAGAGTAGGGCAGAAGTAGATAATATAAGAAAAGATACAGAAATTAAAATTATTCGTTTTCTGCTAAAGACATCAGCCACATGGCCTGAAAAGAAAGAGACAAGGATAAAGGGAATTGCTTCTGAAAGACCAATGATTCCCAATGCTAATTCATCTTTTGTAATAGCATATATTTGCCATGCAACAATAACACTTTGCATTTGAATAGCTAATGTTAAAAAGAATCGAGTATTTAAAAAAAACAAGAACTCTTTTATTCTTAAAGCAGCATAAGGATCGTGAGCAGTTTTATTTTGTGTCATAATACTTCACAAATTTATTATAATTTTGCAGAAACAATCTTTAAACTCATAAAATGAAAAAAACACTATTTGCTATAATAGCCACAATTGTTGTTTCGTCATCATCTGCCCAAAAAATTGCTTCTGAAAATGTTCCAGCTGCAGTTACTAGTGCATTTAAAGCAAAATTTTCTATTGCAGAAAAAGCAACATGGGAAATGGATTATGATAATTATGAGGCGGATTTTGTTGTTGGCAAGAGTCCGTTTACCGCAAAATTTGATAAAGATGGAAAATGGATAGAGACTTATACTTACTTAAAGTCAGCGGAACTTCCTAAGGTTATTAAAGAAGCACTTGCTTCTAAATATGGTGAATTAAGTGGATACAAGACACAAGAGGCTAGGAAGGTTGAAAAAGAAAAGGGTACATTCTATGAAATGGAAACCATCAAAGGCGAGAAAACATATGAACTGGTGTTTAATGAAGCAGGCGAATTATTGGAGGATGATATTAAAGCTCCAAATTTAAAAGACTAATAAAAAACGCCTCTGCTAAAAAGCAGAGGCTTTTTTTTATTTCTTAGCGCCTTTCTTAAGCTTCGGCACGGCCTCATTGTACTTCTTTAAATACAACATTTGTTTATTAATAAATTCTCCATAATTATCTTTATCGGACTGATATTCTTTTAAGATGAGCTTTTCGTCAGCTATCATTTTTTCAAATGTTGCTTGTGTTTCAGGGTCAAGCCCTTTCATGAAATAAAAGTTTAATTTCCCATCTTTCGTTTTGTTGAAAACATATTTTCCATCAGTATCAATTTTAAAACTTGCCTTCGGACTTATCAATAAATCAATCCTTCCAAGAAGTACAATTTTGGCAAAAAAGCCATCCATATACATATAATCTAAACCATCGATGTATCTAAACCCCCAATACTTTTCTTTCAAACAACTGATTTTATGTTCTACATTTTTTTTGTCTTTATAAATTAGTTCTCCAACATTATAATTTTCGCTTTCTTCCATATTTTGAATGATGGTGATTTTCTTTTTTAGATAATCGTCTTTCGTTGTGTAATAGCCAAATTCATTATTGATGTCGGCTTTTGAATTAATAAAAAGTAACAGAAATAGAATTGCTAGATGGGTTGTGATCGTTTTCATAGCTATGCGTATTAACATTTTGGGATGTATTCAAATATGCAAAAACCAATGAAGAATAAAATTCAAATCTTTTAAAAGGTAGTATTTTTCTATTGAGCGGTTGTGTAAAGAAAAAGTCCCGCTCTGTTTCAGCAGAGCGGGACTTTAATTATTTATTCCTCTTTTTTACTTTTTTTCGGTTTTGATTCCTTTGGTTTATTGATTTTAATTTTGATTTCGTCTTTTGTTTTATCAAAATCTACTTCAATAATATCACCTTCTGTCAAATTTGATTTGATGATTTCTTCTGCCAATGGATCTTCCAAATACTTCTGAATAGCACGTTTTAAAGGACGAGCGCCAAATTGCACATCATAACCTTTATCAGAGATATAATCTTTCGCTTCTTCAGAAACTTTTATACTATATCCTAATCCGTTGATTCTACCATATAAACTGTTTAATTCAATATCAATAATTTTATGGATATCTTCTCTAGAAAGAGAGTTGAACATCACAACATCATCAATACGATTTAAGAATTCAGGAGCAAATGCTTTTTTCAAAGCACCTTCAATAATTCCTTTTGAGTTTTCGTCTTCAAATTCTTTTTTAGCACTTGTGCTGAAACCAACACCTTGCCCAAAGTCTTTCAACTGACGTGCACCAATGTTAGAAGTCATGATGATGATCGTGTTTTTGAAATCAATTTTACGACCTAAACTATCGGTCATCATTCCATCATCCAATGCTTGCAACAACAAGTTAAATACATCAGGATGCGCTTTTTCAATCTCATCTAACAATACAACTGCATAAGGTCTTCTACGAACTTTTTCCGTTAATTGTCCACCTTCTTCATAACCAACATATCCCGGAGGCGCTCCAACCAAACGTGAAACAGCAAATTTCTCCATATATTCACTCATATCGATACGAATTAATGCATCGTCATTATCAAATAAATATTTAGATAAAATTTTTGCGAGTTGCGTTTTACCAACACCTGTAGGGCCTAGAAAGATGAATGAACCAATTGGTTTATTTGGATCTTTCAATCCAGCACGGTTACGTTGGATTGCTTTTACAACTTTCTTCACAGCTTCATCTTGTCCGATAACTTTCCCTTGTAAAAGTTGAGCCATTTTAATAAGCTTGTCGCCTTCGTTTTGTGCAATACGCTGAACAGGCACACCTGTCATCATTGCAACCACTTCAGCAACATTGTCTTCACTTACCATTTCACGGTGAGTTTTGCTTTCTTCTTCCCACGTTTTTTTAGCAGCATCTAATTGCTCTAGCAAAGTGCGCTCTGTATCACGTAAACGAGCAGCTTCTTCATATTTTTGAGAACGAACAACTTTGTTCTTTTCCTCTTTGATGTCTTCTAATTTTTTCTCGATATCAACGATGTTTTGAGGAACATTGATATTTGTAATGTGAACACGAGAACCAGACTCATCTAATGCATCAATTGCTTTATCTGGCAAGTGACGATCAGTGATGTAACGTGCAGTCAATGAAACGCAAGCTTTGATTGCTTCATCTGTATAAGTTACATTGTGATGATCTTCATATTTGGATTTAATATTATTTAATATTTGAATTGTTTCTTCTTGTGTAGCAGGCTCAACAATTACTTTTTGAAATCTTCTTTCTAAAGCTCCATCTTTTTCAATGTATTGACGATACTCATCCAACGTAGTAGCACCTATACATTGTATTTCTCCACGTGCTAATGCCGGTTTAAACATGTTTGAAGCATCTAAAGAACCAGAAGCGCCACCAGCACCAATGATTGTATGAATCTCATCAATGAATAGGATAACATCAGGTGATTTTTCCAACTCATTCATAACAGCTTTCATTCGCTCTTCAAATTGCCCACGGTATTTTGTACCAGCAACTAAAGAAGCCAAATCAAGCGTAACAACACGCTTGCCGAATAAAACACGGGAAACTTTACGTTGTACAATGCGCAATGCCAAACCTTCAGCAATAGCGGACTTACCAACACCTGGCTCACCAATTAAGATGGGATTGTTTTTCTTTCTACGAGATAAAATTTGAGAAACGCGTTCTATTTCTTTTTCACGACCAACAATCGGGTCCAATTTTCCTTCTTCAGCAGCTTTTGTTAAATCTCTTCCGAAATTATCAAGAACAGGCGTTTTTGATTTACTATCAACTGGTTTTTTTGCACTACTAGCACTAAACGAATCCTCATCCGCATCATCATCAGATGGTGTTCCAGGGAATTCAGCTTTAGGGTCTGATTTTGATAATTCTAACTCACTTTTCATAACTTCATAATCTACTTTAAATTTTTGCAATGATTTTGTTGCCACATTGTCTTCGTCTTTTAAAATAGATAAAATCAAGTGTTCTGTTCCGATAACTGCACTTTTAAACAGTTTTGCTTCCAAATAAGTGATTTTTAAAGCTCGCTCAGCTTGTTTCATTAATGGAATATTTGCAAGATTGGTTGCCTTGTGATTACCTGTGCCTATAGATTGTTCAACAGTTTTACGCAACTCTTGCAAATCTACATTTAATGATTTAAGCAAACGAACAGCAGTTCCTTCGCCTTCACGGATAATACCTAATAACAAATGTTCTGTTCCAATATAATCATGCCCTAAGCGTAAAGCTTCCTCTCTGCTGTATGTGATTACATCTTTAACTCTTGGTGAAAATTTAGCTTCCATAATTCTTAGTTTTAATTAATTACTTAAACGTTTTTGTTTATACAAGAGTTACTTTTCTCACGATTAATAATAGTTTCGTGAAGATAATCAAAAGTAATTACTCCTTTTAAAATTGCCTTAACTCTGAGCTTAATTTTATCAACAAAAAAGTGTCAATAATGTTGATAATTTATAGCTAAAAACCGATTTTATCTTCTACTAAATAAGTATTTTCGAACCTCCTTAAAACAACAGGGATTTATCAATTATTGTGCTAAAAATAATTTATGACATTCTCGCAGGTTTAAGACAAAAAAAAGAAAAAAAATAAGTAGAAAAATAGAAAAAAGAAATTATGGCAGACGGAGAAAAAATCATCCAAATCAACATTGAAGAAGAAATGAAATCGGCTTACATCGATTATTCGATGTCAGTTATTGTGTCAAGAGCATTGCCTGATGTAAGAGATGGCTTAAAACCTGTTCACAGAAGAGTATTGTTTGGCATGCTTGATTTAGGTGTCATGTCGAATAAGGCGCATAAAAAATCTGCACGTATTGTTGGAGAAGTATTAGGAAAGTATCACCCTCATGGTGATACCTCTGTATATGATGCAATGGTTCGTATGGCTCAACATTGGAGTTTGCGATACCCACTAGTAGATGGACAAGGTAACTACGGCTCTGTTGATGGTGACAGTCCGGCTGCAATGCGCTACACTGAAGCTCGCTTGAAAAAGATAGCGGAAGAAATGTTAAATGACATAGAAAAAGATACCGTTGATTTTCGTCCAAATTTTGATGATTCTTTGGAAGAGCCAACCGTTTTACCAACTCGTATTCCCAATTTATTAATCAATGGAGCTTCCGGGATTGCAGTAGGTATGGCTACAAACATGCCTCCACATAACTTAACGGAGATTTTAAATGCTACAATGGCTTATATTGATAACAGAGAAATCGACATTGCTGGATTGATGCAATTTGTGAAAGCGCCAGATTTCCCAACTGGAGGTATCATTTACGGTTACGAAGGTGTGAAAGATGCTTTTGAAACTGGTAGAGGAAGAATTGTAATGCGCGCAAAAACCACAATGGAAACAACTGATGCAGGAAGAGAACGCATTATTGTGAATGAAATTCCATATCAAGTGAATAAAGCTGAGATGATCCGCAAAACAGCAGATTTGATCAATGATAAAAAGATTGAAGGCATTTCTGACATCCGTGATGAATCAGATAGAGATGGGATGCGTATCGTTTATGAAATTAAGCGCGATGCGATTACCAATGTTGTATTAAACAACCTTTTCAAATATACAGAACTACAAACATCATTTAGTGTAAATAACATTGCTTTGGTGGGTGGCCGCCCGATGATGCTTAACTTAAAAGATATGATTGTGCATTTTGTGGCTCACCGTCACGAAGTGATTGTTCGAAGAACAAAGTTTGAATTGGCACAGGCAGAGCGAAGAGCACATATCTTACAAGGTTATTTGATTGCTTTGGATCACATGGATGAAGTAATTAAATTAATTCGTGCATCTGCTACACCTCAAGAAGCGCAAGATGGATTAATTACAGGCTTTGGATTAAGTGAAATTCAAGCTAAAGCAATTCTTGAAATGAGATTGCGTGTACTTACTGGTTTAGAGAGAGATAAGATAAAAGAAGAGTACGATACGTTGATGGAATTGATTAAATATTTGAAAGAAGTATTAGAAGATGAAACGCTAAGAATGGCAATCATCAAAGATGAGTTGAGCGAAATAAAAGAAAAATACGGTGATGAGCGCAGAACAGAAGTTGTTTATGCGTCTGGTGATTTCCGTATGGAAGATATGATTGCTGATGAAGATGTTGTTATTACGATTTCTCACATGGGTTATATTAAACGTACGCCATTAACTGAATACAGAACGCAAGGAAGAGGAGGAAAAGGTGCAAAAGGAAGTACTACGCGTGATGAAGACTTTATCGAACATTTATTTATTGCATCTACACATAACTATTTATTGTTATTTACTGAGCAAGGAAGATGTTTCTGGATGCGTGCATTTGAAGTGCCTGAAGGAACAAGAGTGTCTAAAGGACGTGCAATTCAAAACATGATTAACATTCCAAGTGACGATAAAGTAAAAGCGTATATCAATGTGAAAGACCTTACTGATGCTGATTATATCGCTAATAATTTCATAATCATGTGTACAAAGAATGGTATCATAAAGAAAACGACTTTAGAAGCATATTCTCGTCCACGTCAAAATGGTATCAATGCAATTACAGTAAGAGAAGGTGATACATTATTAGAAGTATTATTAACTAACGGAACCAACGAAATTATGTTGGCGTCAAAAGCTGGTAAAGTAGTACGTTTTAACGAAGCAAACGTTCGTCCAATGGGCAGAAACGCTTCTGGAGTTAGAGGTATCAACTTGGGTGAAGAAAAAGGAAACGAAGTAATTGGAATGATTGCAATGCCTGATCAAACAAGTAACGTAATGGTGGTTTCTGAAAAAGGATATGGAAAACGGTCTGAAATTGAAGAATATCGTGTTACTAAGCGTGGTGGAAAAGGGGTTAAAACAATCAACATTACTGAAAAGACAGGTAATTTAATTGCGATCAAAGATGTTACCGATAAGGATGGTTTAATGATTATCAATAGATCAGGAATTATTATCCGTTTAGCGATTTCAGAATTAAGAGTAATTGGCCGTGCTACACAAGGTGTTCGCTTAATTAACATGAAAGAAAGCGATGAAATTGCAGCCGTAAGTAAAGTGGAAGTAGAGGAGGAGTTGGAAATAACTGAAGAACCAACAACAGAATCGCCAACTACTGAATATGGAAATGACGGTACCGATGCGTCTTCTGACAATACAGAAATTGATGGCAAGGAACTTGATAATCCTCCAACTGAATAGGCCTCATCCGTCCCGCGAAAATGCGGGACACCTTCTCCAGGGTGGAGAAGGAAAAGCGGAAAAGAGTTTTTAATAAATAAAAATGAATTACTTTATGAAAAAAATAGCAATCTTGTTCACAGCAACAGCCTTTGTAATTAATGGCTTTGCACAAAACGTAAAAATTGTAAACGCGAAAAATTATTTACGCGATTTTTCTGAATCAAAGGACGTTGAATCATTAAATAAAGCGAAAGAAAACATCGACATGGCAAGCACTCATCCTGATACAAAGGATTTGGCTAAGACACAAACGCTAAAAGCACAAGTGTATATGACGATTTATGATAACAATAGACGATTAGAGATTGAAAAGCGTACACTTATTGGCAAGAAAAAAGAGGTTGTTGTAAGCCAACTTGGACAACCTAAAAATACTGTAGCTACTACAGATGTATCTGGCGCCACCGAATTATTAGAATATCCTAATCTCTTTATTTATTTGGGAAATAAAGGAACAGTTGTTTCGATACAAGAAATTACTGCAAATGGTAAAAAACAAGAATTTGGTCCAGCTCAAATTGAGCTGGCAGCATATCAGGCAACTCCTTCTGAACCTTTGGCCGAAGCATATACTGCTTGTTTGGCTTCCAAAGCTTTGGATACAAAAGGGAATTACACTTCTGAAGTCGCTAGTTACTTGTCGAACATTGTTATTCATTATGAAAACAAAGCCGTTGCCGACTATAATGCAAAAAAGTATGCTGATGCGCTTCCTTCTTTTGAAAAGGTATATGAAATTAAAGGAGCAAAGGATACGACAACACTTGCAAATTGCGCTTTAGTATCTGACAGAGCTGCTATTTACGATAAAGCTAAAATGTATTATCAGAAGATGATTGACAACAAACAAGGTTATGGCAATACCTATTCATCTTTAGTAAACGTTTACTTAAATATGAAGGATAGCGTTGGCGCAATGGACGTTTTAAAAAAAGGACGTACAACATATCCTAACGACATAAATTTGGTAATTACTGAAACGAATTACTTTTTAAAGACAAACAATAGCAAGGAAGCTTTAAATAATTTAAACATTGCGTTGGCAGCAAAACCGACAGATGCAAATTTGTATTTGGTAAGAGGAAATATCTACGATAATCTTGCAAATCCCAAAGATGCTGCAAATAAAGACATTGAGAAGCCAAAAGATTATGAAAAGTTGATTGGACAAGCAGAAGCAGATTATAAGAAAGCAATTGAGATTAAACCTGATTATTTTGATGCTTTATACAACTTAGGTGTTTTGTACAATAACCATGGAGTAGCTTTAAATAAATTAGCGGATGTTATTACAGACAATGCTAAATACAAAGCAGCAAATGATCTTGCTACAGCAGAATTCACAAAAGCATTACCAATTTTAGAAAAAGCATTAGAAGTTAGTCCGAAAGACAGAAACACGATGTTTGCCTTAAAACAAATTTATGCTAGAACACAGCAACCAGAAAAGGTGAAGGCAATTAACGAGAGATTGAAGAACAACTAAGGCTTCCACCTAGTTGCAATTTAATAGGCGAGAGACAGCAATGTTTCTCGCTTTTTTTTATGGCATATATTTGTTACGTATAGAATAGCGTCAAAATAGTAGGCAGTACAGAATATGCTTATTGTCAATCAATTACTACTTAACATAATATTAATTATAAGACAAGTATACATATATAGTATTGATTAATAAACAGTTAAATGGTTTTGTTGTAAAATAAGCTATCCTAGGGATACTTGAGACTAAACAAGAGAGATTTCTAAGTTGCCAAGATGACATTTATTCTTCTACTGAAACAGAAGTAAATTTCTTATTCAGGCTCAAGTTCAACTTTCGTTTGTATTCATCTTGAAGCCATTTTACATAATTGTCGGTGCTCGAACAAATACAATAAGAGTATTTTTTAACTCGACCTTCAATATCGTTTTCGAGAAGTTTAGCAAGCTCAGCGGCTTCAAAATAATCCGCACTATTTTCAAAAATAATTCGTGTGTGATGTTCAATTGATCTATCAACTGCAGTCATTGGTCTTAACCATTGTTTTGCAACCAAGGCGTATTCCTCTTTCATATTAAAATCAATATTTTCTGACTTGCTGAATCTGGCTCTTAATTCGGCCGGCATTTTATAGGTAAAGTTGCGTTCAATGTCTCGGTCGTTCCACAAGCTCTCCAAATAAAAATCAGGGGCACGAAATATATCATGCCAGTTTACAAAAGAATCCCATAAACCAAAACGAGCCGCATTATTTCCTAAGTCAATTACTGTGAATGTTGACTTATTTGGCAAAATACGAGAGCCTCGGCCAATCATCTGATGATAAAGTGTTAGCGATTTAGTAGCTCTATTAATGATAATTGTTTCAACTGTTGGTTCGTCAAAACCTGTAGTTAAAATTCCAACTGAAGTTAAAATTGCATCTGGTTTGTTTTTAAACCAAGCTAAAATATCTTTTCTTTCTTGTTCAGAATTGGTATTGTCTAAATGTCTTATATCGTAACCTGCGTTGGTAAAAAGAGAATGAACATGAACAGATGTGTTTATCCCGTTATTGAAAATTAAGGTCTTTTTTCCTTTTGATTGCTCTTCATAAGCTCCTACCAACTTCTCTTGCATCAAATAATTCGTATACAGTCTGTCTGAAGAACTTACCGTGTAATCACCATCGATACCAACTTTCAAAGAACCTAAGTTTACATCATAACCATGCGTTGTTGCTTTAGATAAAAAACCTTTTTCGATTAAAGAAGCAATAGAATCTCCTACGATTAATTCATTGTAGGTTTCTTTCATTGGCAACTTGATGTTTGAACTTAGCGGAGTTGCTGTAACACCAAGTATTACGCTGTTTTCTAAAAATTTAAATAATTTCTTGAAAGAGTTGTAATGTGCTTCATCAATAATTACTAATCCAACTTGAGCGACTTCTAGCTTTTCATCTTGCAAGCGATTATTTAAGGTTTCCACCATTGCCACAAAGCATTTATAATCACCTTGATCAGGAAGTGTTTTTACTTTGCTATCAATGATTTTATTTTCAACACCAAATTCGTTAAGCATGTTGGAAGTCTGCGCACAAAGCTCAATGCGGTGCGTAAGTATTAAGACTTTTTTGCCTGTTTCGCTAATATAACGTTTGGCTATTTCTGAGAAAATAACTGTTTTCCCGCCACCTGTAGGCAGTTGATAAAGGAGATTGTATTTTTCGGTGTGGTTGTTTATACGATTGAAAATTTTATCAATCGCTTCTTGCTGATAGCCATAAAGCTTCTTCCCTATTTTCTTTTCTTCAATATCAAAAGTCTCTAGACTCATATTTTTCTCGATTTCGAAATCTGGCAAAAATAGTCAATAGTTAGGTTGGAAAAAAATTTAATGTTACTTAAATTGCTATCCTCTCCGAATTTTATGAATCGTAATTTTTAACTCGTTTTCAATTGTCTTTAGTCGATCCATTTCTGAACTTGTAACCAAACTAATCGACATACCTTTTTTACCAGCACGACCAGTTCTTCCGCTCCTATGCGTATAATATTCAAGTTGTTCCGGGAGTTGATAATGGACTACATATTGAAGATTATCTACATCAATTCCTCTAGCTGCCATATCTGTAGCAATCAAAATTTGAACCTTTTCGTTTTTAAAGGCGCGCATCACCTTTTCGCGATCGCGTTGCTGTAAATCACCATGAATAGCTTCAGCAGAATGGTTTCTGGCAATAAGTTGTTTTGCCAACGATTGAGTCCCATCTTTGGTTTTACAGAAAACAATGCCTCTCCCCTTTCCTTGTGTTTTTAAAAATTCCAACAATGTATTCAACTTATCCTTTGTATCAATACACTGTACATATTGGTGTTCGATGTTTCTATTTACTACATTTTTTACATCAACAACAACCTTAAATGCATCTTCCTCCATATACTCTCGAATAATCTCATTTAATGAATCGGGTATTGTAGCTGAAAACAACCAGGTAAATCGTTGACCGTTTGTTTGTTCTAAAATAGTATCAATACTAGCCTTAAAACCCATGCTTAGCATTTCATCTGCTTCATCCAATACAATAGTTTTGACATCAGTTAAATCAATTGCTTTGCGTTCCAGCAAATCGATTAATCGTCCAGGAGTTGAAACTACAATATGAGTAGGCCTTGTTAAATTACGGATTTGAATCTCAATTGGTTCTCCGCCATAAACTGCCTCAACAAATATTCTTGAAGGATTATATCTCGCAACTCGAAACAATTGTTTCGCAATTTGTTGTCCAAGTTCACGAGTAGGACATAAAATTAATGCTTGAACTTTCGGATTGGTTGTATCAATTTTCTGAAGAATGGGTAATCCGAAAGCAACTGTTTTTCCAGTACCCGTTTGAGCTTGACCAATAAAATCAAACCCTTCTTTTAATAAATAAGGAATTGATTTGGTTTGAATTTCTGTTGGGTCAAAAATATTATTTTCAACAAGACCTTTAATAAGCTCTTCGGTTACGCCTAATTCTGAGAAAGTGGACACAGTTTTTTTGTTTAATGTGGTGCAAAGATACATAAACACTTCGACTCCGCTCAGTGTGACATCTCGATTGTCACCCTGAGCGGAGTCGAAGGGCGCAATCTCTCATGATGATGAGAATAGTTACCATTAAGCAATTCCTTAAAATGCTAACACATCTCAATCCCCCTAACCCCCTTTTCAAAGGGGGAATTGACTCGGCTCCGTAATATTGTTCAAGCATTCTATATTTCGTACATTTACAGATAGAAAAAATAAAAAAAATGAAATCAAAAAAACACATCGTATCAACTATCATTCTAATATTCAGTTTTTCTTTTCTGAATGCACAACATTTTATTAGAAAGCAAAACGGAAAAGCATTAACATTTGTCGAAATGCAACGTCAGTTTTCTGATTTTAAAAGAACGCATGATTTAGCAAAAACAAAACATTGGAAATATTATAAACGCTGGGAACATGACATGCAGTTCAAAACCAATGGACATGGGGAGTTAGCAAATCCTGCAATATTTATTGATGAAGCCGTAAAAGCGGCCAATGCAAAAAGCGCGAGCCCTCCCTCCTCTTCTTTTGCTGCTGGAACATGGTCGCCTTTTGGTCCATACAACTTACCAGCTAATCTAACAGGCTATTTAGAAACAGGAATGGGAAGAATCAATTGTATTGCTTTTCATCCAACTGTTGCAACTACTTATTTTGTTGGTGTTGCTCAAGGCGGGTTATGGAAAACTACAAATGATGGAGTAACATGGACTCCTTTAACGGATAATTTACCGATCACAAGAATAAGTGACATTGTTATTGATCCAACCGATGTCAACACGATGTATATTTCTGTTTGTGATTTCGAGTACATTGATGTGGCATTGAATATTGATGCTCGAAAAAGAAATACACATTATGGATTAGGCGTTTATAAAACAACTGATGGTGGATTGACATGGACCCCAACAGGATTAAGTTTTCAATTAACTGATGGCGATGCTTCTTTAATTAGAAAAGTATTAATTAGTCCTACAAACAGCAATAATTTAGTAGCATGTGGTGTAAGTGGAATGTATACTTCAGCAAATGCAGGAACAACGTGGACACAAGTATTGGATTCGCTTTGTTGGGATTTAGTTCAAGACCCTACTTTACCAAATACATTGTATGCAACTTCAGGCTGGCTTGCTGGTTCTGGAAGAGGATTTGCAGGAGTTTATAAATCAACAAACTTTGGTGCATCTTGGGTTGCTCTTCCTACAGGAATTCCTGGAACTGGAGTTGTACAAAGAATAAAACTTGCAGTTGCTCCTACTGACAATAATTATATTTATGCAATGACAGTTGGCTTAGATGAAGGCTCTGCAGGAATATACAAATCAACCGATGCAGGTGTCAGCTGGACTTTTATTGATCCAGGAGTGAATATGTTGGAATACGATGGCGGTTCTGGTACTGGCGGACAAGGAACATATGATTTAGGATTTACAGTTAGTAAACTTGATAAAAACATTGTTTATGTGGGCGGAGTAAATGTTTGGATGTCGATAGATGGTGCAAACACCTTTAATCCTGCCAGTCACTGGACTTTATTTTATGGAACTACTTTGCATTGCGATATTCACTTTATAGAAATGCATCCATTAACGAATGATATTTTTGTTTGCAGCGATGGAGGTGTTTACAAAACCGACAATGTGATTCCGCAAGACTGGGCAACCACAACAGGTGGTGCTCCATGGCCAACTGCTTGGACCAATTTAACCAACGGTATGAATATTACCTCTTTTTATAAATTATCAAGTTCAAGAAATTCAACAGGAAGAATTTCTGCTGGAGCGCAAGACAATGCAACATTTTATTATGATGGGACATCTTGGAGTACAATTTTTGGCGGTGATGGAATGGATAATTATTTAGATCCTATTGACAATAACATGATAGTTGGTTCAAGTCAATATGGTGGATTTTATGTGTCGAATGATGGCGGTATTTCAAACATTGGTGCAACCGTTAATGTGAATGGTGAGCCTGGCGAATGGGTATCTCCTGTGGTTGCAGATTACAACACACCGGGAACAATATACGCAGGTTTCCAAAATGTTGTAAAATCAACGGATGCTGGATTTACTTGGTCGGCATTAAATCCAATGCCAAGTCATCCGATAAATGATAACGAATTGTGCGCGCTAGCAGTTGCAAATTCAAATAGCAATGTGCTTTATGCTGCACGAAGAATTCGTTTCGAATTGGGTGCGAATTCTACAATGTATACAACTATTGATGCAGGAAATACCTGGACAGACATAACGAGTAATCTTCCGGACACATTGTACTTTACGAGTTTAGATGTAAGTCAAACCGATGCAAACACAGCATATGTTTCGCTATCTGGATTTGAAGCAGGAGAAAAAATTTACAAAACAATCAATGGAGGCACAACGTGGACAAACATTTCCTTTAACCTACCAAATATTCCAGTTAACTGTATTAAAACAGTTCCAGGAAGCAATAAAAAAATGATTGCAACGGATTTAGGAATTTACATGTTAGATGAAGGAGCAAGTTTATGGGTTAGTCAAAGTGCAGGATTACCAAATGTAATTACTACTGATTTAGATTTTAATTCTGTTCTAGACAAAATTTATGTTTCTACTTTTGGCAGAGGAATTTGGGAAACGAGTTTATCGTCAATGGTAGGAATCACTGAGGCAAAACCAACAGAAATTGGAATAGAGCTGTTCCCATCTGTTAATAATGGCTCATTCACCATTCAATTTACAAATACAACTCTAGCAACTGAAGTTTTAAATCTTGAGATTGTGGATATAACGGGAAGATTGGTTTATCAATCAAAATTGACTGGCAAGATAAGTTATCAGCAAACATTACAATTGCCTTCTGGGATGTATTTTGCAAGAATAAATGGAGAAAAAATAAATGGTGTAAAGAGTTTTATTGTGAAGTAAGTTGAGAGAATCCAAATAAAAAAATCCCGTTCTAATCAAATAGAACGGGATTTTTTTACAACTCAAATTTTATTTGAATTGAAAAAAGAAGAAACAAACAGCTGCTTTTTCTTTAGAAACACCTTTTGCGCTTCCAATGCTGCTTCCTGAACTATTTCTTACTGTTCCATCAGAATCAACTTTTCCAACGCTGCTTCCAGAGCTGTTTCTAACTGTTCCATCTTTGTCAACTTTACCAATGCTGCTTCCTGAACCGTTTCTGATTGTTCCGTCTGAATCAATTTTACCAATACTGCTTCCTGATCCATTTCTGATTGTTCCATCTGAATCAATTTTACCACAGCTGCTTCCAGAACCATTTCTGATTGTTCCGTCTGAATCAATTTTACCTGTGCTGCTTCCGCTAGAACTTCTTAAGTCTTGCGCTTGAAGGTTCGACATACCAATAAACATTAAAAACATAACGCCTAGGCTAAGAGTGATTTTTTTCATATTTCTGATTTTTTTTAGTTTATACAGTTTAGTTCTAACAAATATAAAGAAATGAATTATAAAATCTCTAGTATTTTATAAACAATATTATTCATTTCAAATGCGTCCTTTTTGGTTAAATTTTTAACCTTTACACCAATTGGAGAGCTTAAGGAAATAGCATAATACGTTTGACTGTCTAAAATAAGCTTGCCAACAGGAATAGAAACGAAAAAATTGCCTTTATCAGTAATTACAATACTACCAAGTTGAACGGATTTAGAAACAGTATTGATATTGATTTTTTCAAGATTGTTTTTTAATTCTTGTGCTTCTTTTAATTGATATCCACTTTTTTCCTGTTCCAACTGAGCCATTGCCCTGCCTGTTTCATGCTTATCTCCTGCACTGCTTTTGGAATCATCGTTCGCTGATTCTTTAGCCACTAAAATAGCGCCTTGCAAGTTTGATATACGTTTTTCAACATAATCCATGCAAAGTAAATAAAGCTGTTCTTTTAGTTTTTTTTTCATCTGATGTTATTCAGAAAAACGCATAAGTTCTTGACTTACCTTTAAACCAATTTTTTCGATGATTGGTTTGTTTAACGTATATCTAATTTTATCATCGTCCATGAGAAAAGAAATGTGGGCACCTTGAGCATACAAAGCATCATCGTCTGTCACTAATAATGTTTTATTCTTTTTTGATTCGGCCTTGATGGTGGCAAACGAGTTTGAATTTGAGGAAGTAACATAGACAATATGGTAGTTTGTTACTTTGTTATATTTTTCAATTTTCATCGTTTTCCCTCCTACTTTTTTACTTCCAATCGTTTGTTTTATTTTATTCACAACATCTTGTTCGCCTACTACTCCAATCACAAAGTCTGTTCCGTTGAAAATGACAGGCCATTCAATATACGCAGCGAAATTGTAAACAAATTGTGATTTTCTTTCATACTCAAGTTCTTTGGGAATAGCAGTAGATTTTTTTGAGAATACACTTTAGGCTTTTCTTTCTTTGCCTGAAACGCTGAGATTATCACTGCTAACGAATCAATAATTGAATCTCGTTTTATCAACTCCGTTTTCAAAGAATCGTTTCCAGTACTCAGTTTTGCTAGCTCGATATTCCCTTGCGCCTCTTTAGTAACAACTTGAGTGTAACTCTTTTCTAATCCGACATACTTCTTCTTACTAACACAAGACGTGAAGCAGAAAAATAAAATGCAATAGAATAGATTGTGGAGCAATCGGAGTTTCATTCTGTTTAATTTTGCGAGTGCAAATATAAAACAATCAACCTATCATATATTAAGAAGAAATTATTTTTTCTTCTTTACAAAACTGTAATAGAAACCAAAACCAAAGCTTAAAAATTGTGTAGAAACAGCATTTTCGGTATCAAACTTTGCGTATTCATTCAAAACTAAATCGTAAGGGTCGAAATTAGCGTCAAAGACTGTATAAGAAAGGGTTGCTCCAATTCCAAAATTAGCTTCAATCAAGAAGAATAAATTCATTTCTGGTTCAAAATATGGAGTTGTAAAACCATTTAATATCGGCTTATTGTTTTCGTTTTTGTTTTTTATACCAGAATATTCTGTCCAATTTTGCCCATAAGCTAAAGACATAGAAAAAATGGTTCTGTTTTTCTCTCCCATATACGTATCAAAACCAACTTTTCCTGCAACATTATTGATTCTCATGTTAGCATTATAATCAACTATTTTATTCTCAGTAATTTTCAATAACCCATTCTTTGCAGATGCTCCAACAAAGAAGCCTTTATAAACCATAATATTTAGTCCGCCCGCAACTTCATAAATACCTACAAAACTCTGCTTAAATGATTTATTCCCCATTGGATGCGGAACTGTAACAGAAAGACGAGGGCTCAATAAATAATATTGTTTTTTTAAAGGAGGACGGTCAACAGTTGTTGAAGGTGCTTCAGGTAAAGGATCATCCTGACTTATTGCATTCAACGACAAACAAAATAATAAGAGTAAGGTAGAAAATATACGCACTGTCGAAATATTATAAATTACACTACTATGACGCTTTTAAACAAAATTGGTTGCTTTGATAATGAATTCTAATTAATACAACCAAAATATCGTCAACTTGTTTTGTTTTACTAGGCAATTCTGTATATCCCCAAAACCGATATTTTATGAGTTCTCATAAAACAAAAAACCTCGCTAAAAGCAAGGTTCTTTGTTGTTATCAGTGACCGCGAAGGGATTCAAACCCCTAACCTTCTCATCCGTAGTGAGACACTCTATTCAGTTGAGCTACGCAGCCATTTAGCTTCCTAAAAAGCGATGCAAATATACAAATAATTGTAGCATTTAAAAGGCTTTAGGCAAATTTTATTTTAATATTAACAATTTATATTCCGCTATCTTTTTATAATACATTTGTAATCAAACCAATAAATTCAAATAAATATGCCAATTTTTCAAATAGTTATGGTGGTATTAGTAGTGCTGATACTATTTTTATCGTTTGTAACCGTTTCGCAAGGAACTATTGCCGTTGTTACAATTTTCGGTAAATACAGACGAATTTTGAGTCCGGGATTAAATTTCAAAGTACCTTTTATTGAGGTGATTTTCAAGCGTGTATCTATTCAGAATCGTTCAGTAGAATTAGAGTTTCAAGCGATTACAATTGATCAGGCGAATGTTTATTTTAAAGCGATGTTACTTTATTCTGTTATCAATACAAATGAAGAAAGCATTAAAAATGTTGCCTTTAAATTCATTGACGACCGAAATTTTATGCAAGCATTGGTTCGTACGATAGAAGGTTCTATTAGAGGCTTTGTGGCAACTAAAAAACAATCGGAAGTACTTTCTCTTCGTAAAGAAATTGTGGAAGATGTTAAGGGACAAATTGATCAAAACTTAGAAGAATGGGGTTATCACTTAATCGATTTACAATTAAATGACATCACATTTGATGAAGCAATTATCAAATCAATGGCGCAAGTGGTAGCTTCTAGTAACTTAAAAGCTGCTGCTGAAAATGAAGGACAAGCTTTATTAATTACTAAAACTAAAGCTGCTGAGGCAGATGGTAATGCAACAAAAATTGCTGCTGAAGCAGAAAGATTAGCAGCACAGTTACGTGGACAAGGTGTTGCGTTGTTCCGTGAAGAAGTAGCTAAAGGTATGAGTCAAGCTGCAAAAGAAATGGAACAAGCGAATTTAGATACATCCGTTATTCTTTTCAGTATGTGGACAGAAGCAATTAAAAACTTTGCAGAATATGGAAAAGGAAATGTTATTTTCTTAGATGGTTCTAGCGAAGGTATGGAGCGCACTATGCGTGAAATGATGGCAATGAATAAATTGATGGATCCGAAAGCACCGATCACTAAAAAATAGTATCCGATATTTAGGATCAAGAGTTAAGACAAAAAAAATCCCCCGATAACTCGGGGGATTTTTTTATTTTATAAACGTACAAGATTAAAATTGTTTTCTAGGACGTCTTTCTCTTGAGAAATTACTTTTTCTATCTCCTCCTCCGCTCGATTCGTTTTTTGAGTAGCTTTTTTCTGAAGAAGAATTTTCATTTCCTTTAGAAGAACTTCTTTCACGGTCGCTATACGATTTGCGCTCCGTTGAAGGTCCTCTGTCTGAACGATCACCATAAGATTTACGCTCTCCTGAAGAGTTTCCTCCTCCATATGATTTGCGCTCACCTGAACTTCTGCGTTCTCCAGATCCACTATTTCCTCTGTATCCACCTCTTTCAGAACGATTTCCTCCACCGTATCCACCTTTGCGTTCTCCACCGCCAAATGATCTTCTGTTTCCACCACTTCCGCCACCTTCATATCCACCACGAGAAGATGATCTTCCTTCACTCGCTCCACGAGATTCAATACGTACATTACGATTGTTGTATTGTACATTTTTGAATGTCCCTTGAATAACTTCGGCTGCTTCTGTTTTTACTTCAATAAAAGAGAAACTTGATTTAATTTCAGCAGATACGATTGATTCCATATCCACTCCTGAAACTTCAGAAATATATTGCTTCATTGCTGTGCTATCCAAACTATCTAATTCACCTAAGTTGATAAATAATTTAGTAAGACCTGGAGTTGAAGAAGAACGTTGTTCTCTATCTCTTCCACCTGCATTTAAATCAGGAGCATTTTTATAATAATCTAAGAAACGATTGAATTCAGTTGAAACAAAACGTTTAATGATATCTTCTCTTGTTAAGTCTTTTAATTCTTCATAAATGCTTGGTAAATATGCTTCAATAGCATTTTCATTTACTTCAACATTGTGAATTTTTTTGACTAAGCTGAATAATTGTTTTTCACAAGCTTCAAATCCTGTAGGAATAGTTCCTTGAGTAAATTTTTTCTTGATGATACGTTCAATGATTCTGATTTTTCCAACTTCTTTCATATTGATAATACAGATAGAAGTACCTGTTTTACCAGCACGAGCAGTACGACCAGAACGGTGCGTATAGTTTTCGATTTCGTCTGGTAAATTATAATTAATAACGTGTGTTACATCATTCACATCAATTCCGCGAGCAGCAACATCAGTTGCAACTAACATTTGCAATGAACGAGAACGGTAACGTTTCATAACGTGATCACGTTGTTGTTGAGATAAATCACCGTGAAGTGAATCCGCTCCGTAACCATCTTTAATTAATTTATCAGCAATTTCTTGTGTTTCGATACGTGTACGACAAAATACGATTGCAAAAATATCTGGATTTGAATCCGCGATACGTTTTAATGCAGCATATTTATCACGAGCTTGAACAACATAATAAATGTGTTCGATATTTTCGTTACCAGCATTTTTTGTTCCAGCAGTAATTTCTACTGGTTTTTCCATGTAGTTTTTAGAGATACGCAAAACTTCATCTGGCATAGTTGCAGAAAACAACCATGTGTTTTTTTCTTCTGGAGTTTGAGATAAAATGGTATCCAAATCTTCTTTGAATCCCATGTTTAACATCTCATCAGCCTCGTCCAATACAGCATAACGCACATTACTAAAGTTTACACGTCTGCGATCAATCATATCACACAAACGACCAGGAGTTGCAACAACAATTTGTGCACCTTTTTTAATGTCGCGTGATTGATTATCGATACTTGCTCCACCATATACAGCAACGATGTTTGCACCATCAATGTATTTTGTATAACTCTGTAAGTCACGTGTAATTTGCATACACAACTCACGAGTAGGACAAATAATTACTGCTTGCGTATCACGAGAAGTGAAATCAATCAGATGAGTTAAAGGCAAACCAAAGGCTGCCGTTTTTCCAGTTCCCGTTTGTGCCAAAGCAACTAAATCGGTATTACCAGTTAATAATACAGGAATTACTTTTTCCTGGATAGGAGTTGGACTTTCAAAACCCAATTCTGTTACAGCCTTAACAATAGCATTGTTAAAGCCTAACGCTTCAAATTTGTTCATTAATTTTTTATTAAGTTAATTTATACAGTCGTCACTTACAAGGAAGTACATGTGAGTTGAATCCGACAACTGTTTTATAAGGAGCCCACCATCATTGGTTTTGGGGCTTTTTCGGCAATGTTCTACAGTCGTAAATTCGTCTCAGCAAAAATCCTATTTTGACTAAAACTTCGGCAAATATACTTTAATTAATTGAACTTGAGCTCTTTTCAGAAAATAAAAATGAATATTACTGCCTTATTTATTGTAAAAGTCAAATAAGTTTTCATTTATAGTGGTTACCATTTCGTTGTTAGACCTAGTACTGACGCCATATTCCGTCTGTTTTACAAAAGATGGAAAAGGCTTTTTAAGTTGTACGTAATTTTTATCCTTTATAATAAAAGCATCTATCTGCGTATTTTGACTCTCATCAAACTCGCCTACTAGGTAATCCTGACCTGTGAAAGAAGAATCTGGCAGCATTTCAAAGTTTAGTAAATATCCTTTATGAGCACCTTCTTTTATTTTATTGGAATGACTAGAATAGAAAAAATACACCTTACTAAATTGATAATCTTGTCTGAAAGCAGCCACAATCTTCTTATTGGTAACTTCTTGTGCTAATCTTATTTCTTCTGCTTCCTTTTCCATCCCTTTACTTTTCAATGCGTTTATTTTTAAGTCGGAGGTTTTTAAACGAACAAGCAATGCTCCTGTTTTAAGCATAACAATGTTTGCACGTGAAGTTTCTTTCGGTTTTACTTTTTTTTGAGCGAAGGAACCAGAAGAGATTAAAAGAAGAAAAATAATAAGGTTGCGATTAAGTATTTTCATTTCTAATGATAAGATCCCGTGTCGTGCACGGGATGACGGTTAATTAATTATAATTGTCACCCTAAGTGTAATTAGTAGAAAAAAAAGCAGGCCTATAAGCCGGGTTCTGTCGAGTTCTATCATTTATCTAGATTTTACATCGCTGTAAAACTCAAGCAACCTACCCTCCGAATAGAGCGAGCAGCTCTTATGCTTCGGTTTATTTGGTCTTTCAACTCCCAAGGTTTACCCGCTACAACTATTGCTAATTATAACCGTGAGCTCTTACCTCACATTTTCACCCTTACCTTTTAGGTATTTTGAGTTTGCAAGCAAACTCGAAAAAACCTAAAAGGTGGTTTTTTTCTGTGGCACTTGCTATTACTTATTTCTAAGTATCTTCCAGTTAGGAAGTGGGATGCTCTGTGTTGCCCGGACTTTCCTCTTCATATTACTATGAAGCGATAGAACGGCCTGCTTAACAAAGATAGATAAATAAGTGATAGGGTTATGGAGTGATTGATTATAGTAATATGGAAATTCGATTTACTTCTATTGCTTTACCACTACAAATGGACTTCTGTCGCTCCGTAACCATACTTAGCATAAGAACCATCATAGAAACGCATATTTTCGTTATCAAGGATCGCTCTTACTTCTTGTTTTAATCGCCCATTCCCTACTCCATGAATAACTATTAGTTTTCTGAACCGACCAGTAATTGCTTTGTCTAGGGCTTTTTGAAAATGGCGTAATTGCACATTTATGATTTCCGCATTGCTCATTCCTGAATAATTATCAAGTAGTTCTTCGATGTGTAAATTGATTTCCATCTCCAACATTCCATTGTTTTGAGCGTGTGGCTTTGATTTTTTTGGTTTATCGGAATGATTTAGTTTTTGACTGAATAGTTTTGATACATCTATTTTCTCTTCTTCTTTTTCTGGAATAGGTTCGGCTTCTCTCTCTGCAGCCTCAATCATTACAAGCTCAGAAACAGCATACGGAAACACAAAGCCATCATCAATCGTTACTTCAACCATTTTTTTATTAATGACTTTAGTAATTATTCCTCCACCTTTTTCATTTAAAAAATCAACCTTATCTCCTATTCCAAATTTCATCTTGTAAAAGTAGAAAAGATTCTGCTGTTTTTTTCTTATATTTGTTAAACAAGCATGAAACTCAAGCTAAAACTCCTACTAATCATTTTAGCGACACCAATACTCTTTATGTATTGTGGTTGTAGCAAAGATGTGCCCGCTACATTATACAAAACCCAAAATGTAATTATTGTAGTAGTGGATGGTGCGCGTTTAACTGAAACATGGAATTACCCAACCCGCCAATTTATTCCTCACCGCGCCTCTATGTTATCGAAGGGTGTTTATTGCAGTCAGTTTTATAACAACGGAACCACTTCCACTAATCCTGGACATACAGCAATTTGCACTGGCGTGTATGAAAATATAAATAATGGTGGTGCGGAATATCCTACCAACCCTTCAATTTTTCAATATTGGCTAAAAACATTTAACCGTCCAAAATCTGAAGCGTGGGTAATTGCTACAAAAGATAAACTAGAAGTTCTTTCTGACTGTAAGGATTTGAATTGGAAAGGAACATACCGCCCGTCTACAGATTGTGGAAATTTAGGATTAGGAACTGGATATAGAGATGACAATACAACATTCATTAGTGTAGCTACTAAATTAACTACGAATCATATTCGCTTAGCAATTGTCAATTTTAAACAACCCGATGCCGCTGGGCATAGTGCAGATTCAGCAGCATATATCCAAGGCATTTTAGATACCGATAATTATATATATCAATTATGGCAGCAACTGCAAAATGATAATTTTTACAAAGACAAAACAACTTTAATTGTTACGAATGATCACGGAAGGCATACTGCTGGCTACCTAGACGGATATGTTTCTCATGGAGATTACTGTGATGGTTGTAAGCATGTCGAGTTTTTTGCAATTGGTCCTGATTTTAAAGAGGGCTTCACTTCTACTGCTCCATATGAGCAAATTGATATCTCCACAACTATTGGCGAATTGATGGGGTTTTCTATCCCTACTTCAAACGGAAAAGTGATGAAGGATATATTTAAGAAATAAAATTGAATTAAATTTTCTAAATCTATCTCAAAACACATCTTATCTTTCATCTTAAACTTCCAATCTTTCAAAAACCCCAAAATTCAACTTATCTAAATAATTATATATATTTGCAAAAAAATTAAATAATTAAAACCTTAATCTATGAAATTCAAAAATTACATTCTCGCAATTTGCATTCTTATTAGTTCTTCATCTCTTGCTCAAATAGATGTTAATTTATCAGTCTGTGGAACTGAATCGTTTTCTGTTGTTGGTACTGATGGCACTGGAAGAAATATTTACAACAATGGAACAGTCAGTTTTGCTATTCAATGGAATAATACAGCAAGCCAGTGGGAAATAGTTCAGCTTCCATCTACAGTTTGGTTTACTAATTCATTTGCTTCATCACCAAATCCTCCTTGTTTTGGAACGGGAACATGGATTACGGTAAATGCTTCTTGTGGAAATATTGATGCGACAACTGGAACTTGTCAAACTGTCCTTACAGGAATTGATGTTGCTTATTACAATTCGCTTATTAATGTTTATCCAAATCCAAGTTCTGGTATATTTAGTTTTGAAGGTATCTCCATTGGGAATACAATTGAAATTTTTAATGTTTTAGGAAAACTGGTTGCGACATCCTATTCAGAAAATAGTTTATCAACAATCGATATGACTGGTTTTGAAAGAGGAGTTTATTTTTACAGTGTAAAAAACAAAACTGAAATTGTTAAAAAAGGAAAGTTGATATTGCAATAGTATTTCTCAATTGTTCACTTTTATTTTTTTAAAATAATAAACAGGCATAAATAAAGCATAAATTTTGGCTTTTTTTATGCTTGTTTTTTTGTTTATGCGTTATTACAAATAGCGAATACTATCAAACTCAATCAAGATTCATCTCCAAAGCACCATTATCCATTGTTGAACAATAGTCCTGATTGAGCTCTTCACATTCTGCTTTCCATTGCTTTATCTTGTATTCCGAATTAGAAGAATCAAAAATGAACATTTTTACTCTAAACATTTCAGTAATATCGCCTATACTCATCTTCGCATTGCTTGAGACTATTAAATAATCCAAGTTCAATTTTTTAGAATTGTTTTCAGAAAACTGAATTGCTTTGTCTAAAACTAGCAAACGTTTATCTAAAAATTGAATGAATTTACTTTTTACTTTTAAATCATTGAAACTATAATCATTTGATATTATTTTCGAATCGTTTAACCCTAAGTCCCACCAGTTGTGTTTAATATGAAATAGCAATCTGCTTTTATTGACAGCAAAAACAGAATCGGTTAATAATACATTTTGTTTAGAATGAATAAAATCAATGGCAGTAGTTTTGGGAACATTGTACACCACAATTTTATTTTGATTGAACTGATTGGCTTGTTCAAAAACTTGACTAATTAAAATAGCAATACAAAATGCTAATGCATATACCAGATACTTGTATTTACGGTTGTACAAATAGAAAAGAAAAAGAACTATTAGTCCATACAGTAGCCATGTTTCAAGTACAGATATCGAAATCCCTTCTAATAAAGAAAATGGCAGCGATTCAATCCATTTTACAGAATAATTTAAAATCCAAATTAACCAAGTAAATACAATTGATAAATATTTTGCTAAAAACGAAATATGTGAAAATGTAAAAAGTGCAATACCAACATATAAAATGAAAGTAGAAATTGGAATAACAATTAAATTAGAAAGTAAAAAATAGTTTGGGAATTGATGAAAATAATGCAATCCTAAAGGGAAAGTAGCAATCTGGGCAGCAATAGAAACAGCAGTAATCATCCATACTTGATCCAAAAGCCAATTATCAAATTCAAATCCTTCATAAATTTTTGGTTGTATGTATACAATTCCAATGACCGCTAAATATGATAACTGAAAACCAACCTGCATAATTAAGTAAGGATTGATTAGCAACAATAAAAAAGCTGATGCTGCAAGTGTATTATAAATATTTGTATGCTTGTTAGTTGATTTTGCAATGACAATAAAGCTAAACATTGTCGCAGCTCTCAATACAGAAGGCGACAAGCCAGTAAGTGCAGCATAAAACCATAAAAACAAAATCAATAAAATAGCTTTAAAGAATTTCCCGTTTTTGCTTTTATCTAAAAAGAAAAGCATCCAATTAAAAACCACATAAACAATTGCCACGTGTAACCCCGAAACAGAAAGCACATGTAAGGCACCAGTACTTGAATATGAAGAAATGATATCAGCATCTAATTTGTCGGTATACCCTAATAACAAAGCAGCGCCAACTGAAAGCTCATCTCCACTTAAGTGATTGTTTTCAAGCACTTGCAACAATGAATTTCTAAGTCCAATGGCAAATTTTAAAATAGTGTTTCCTGAATTTTTATTTAATGCAAGCCAATCGTCATTTTTTACATATGCTTGACTATAAATATTGTGAAAAGACAAAAACCGTTTATAGTTAAATTCTTCAGGATTTTGTGGTGGCAAAACATCTTTGAAGTGTGTTTGAAGTATAATCTCATCACCATATTTAAGGTTTTTAGCCAGCAAATCGGTTTTAAAATACACCATTGCTTTTCCGTTACATTTTCTCCATTTCTCATGATCTTTGATAGCAATTATTTCTATAACTGTTTTTAATGATTTCTCTTTTTCGATATAGGAACCATCTAAACGTGCGTAAACAAAAGTGTTTTCAGTACAATAATTTGAAAAATGGGAAGGAGAAAATTTCTCAGTTTTAAAAATGGTTAATTGGTAAGCAAAAATAAAGAGAGAAACATTTATTAAGAATCCAAACCAAAAAGATTTACGATACGAAACATTAAAATTAGGAATGAGAACAATAGCTGAAATTATAACGAATAAGATCGATGAATAAAAAAGAATATTGTAAAAAAAGTAAGGTTGATAAACAGCAACAATAATTCCTGTTATATAAGGGATAAATAAACGAACTAAAGGCGCCTGATTCCAGACTTTCATAAGAGAATAACGATATGGAGCCAAAATATAAAACTCCTTTTGAACAGGGTAAGTATAAGCGCTTATTATCGGATAATAAATAGCTTACAAATTCACGTTAATTTAACTTGGTAAAAAATTTCAAAAATCAATAATTATTATATATTTGTTAAGCAGATAAACAAACTATAAACCCCTAACATTTTTATTATGGAAAACTTAGAGTATTATTATCAAATGGTGGATAAATGCATCAGCGACTTAGGTGTTGATCCAGCAGTATGTCGCGGAGAAAAAGCCGGACAATGGAGTTTAAAAAAAGGCTCAGCATCAGTATGGATTGATGTTTGGCATATTGAAGCAGAAAACAGAGGTTACTTTCAAGTATTAGCTCCAGTGATGGAAGTTCCAGCAACAAATCAACAAGCATTTTTTCAAGATTTACTCGAAATAAACTACACCCTTTATGGAGTAGGTTTTGTGAAATTCCAAAATTGGATTTATGTGAAATTAATTCGTGAATGTGATGGGCTGGAGCAAAAAGAAGCTGCAGCAACAATTAACCGTGTTGGTTGGTATGCTGATGAGTACGATGATAAATTAAAAGTGAAGTACGGAGTTGTTGTTGGCGGAAGAGGATAATACCTATCGTTTGAAATTACAAAAATCCCAATCAAATTTTTGATTGGGATTTTTTATTTGACTAAAATGTGGACATTATTTCCATCGGTATTTAAAACTTTCATACTTCCCCTTAATCGCCATTACTAGTTCAAACTGGCTCGCGTTTTTAATAAACTCATCGTTCAAATTCAAATACTTGATAAAAGCATCAAACTCGTCATCCTTCAAGTCGATCACTTCATTTTTTACATACAAACGAAATAAATCTCTTAGGATATCTCTTTTTAGATCTTCATTCTCCCACTCCGCTACTTTTCGTTTAGACTGCTCAAACTTGCTAAATCGCTCGTAAAGTGCTGTAATTGGACTTTCCAATGCATTCGCACCTGTTGTGTTGTACGATTTTTTAACACCTAATTTATCAATATCGTTTTGAATTTCATTTAAACCGCGATTAGCAAATACACTTACTTCTTTTAATTCGAAATACAGCTTTGACAAAGCAATTTGAAAATTCGAATTTCCATTTGATAAGGAATCTTTAAAACAAATGCTTTTTACTTTAAAACCAATTGCTGAAAATATAATTGTATCACTTGGGAAAATTGAAAAAGAAAATTGACCATCAGCGGCTGCAAATAAACCGTGACTAGTTCTTTTATTTATAATCATTAATCTGGTAAGAGGCAATTTGCTATTCTCTTTATCGTATACTTTTCCAGTAATTGTAGTTATTGTTTGAGAGAAGCCTTTAAATGAAATAAAAGGAGTAGTAAACAGGATAAGAATAATAAAAGTGAGCCTAAAGTTCATTATTTAATAAACGAGATTTAATTTGATTTAGTATCAATCGGTTCCAAATCTAATAAACTATCTGTTTTAGCTTTTATCTTTTTTTTTATAAATTTTGCTTTTGATTCTTCTTTTCGAAGCAATCTTTCTATGTTTTTCTGATGAGTTATTAAAACCATTATAGCTATCAATATTGAAAATATTATAAGAGAAGGCACAGTTGATTTAAAGATAAAAATGACGATAATCGGAAAACAAATAGCAGATAGCATTGATCCTAATGAGACATACCCGGAAATTATTAAGATGATTATAAAAATTGCCATACATATAAGTGCTCCGAAAAGATGAACACCCAAAACTATTCCCAACAGTGTTGCAATTCCTTTTCCGCCTCTAAAAGAAGCAAACAAAGGAAAAATATGACCCACTAACGATGCAATTCCGAGAACCAGCTCCAAATTTATAAATTGATTTCCACCTACAACGTAAGGACTGAAATAAGCTAGATTAACAGCTAAATATCCTTTTAAAACATCAATAAGCAAAACTGGAATTCCTGCTTTTTTACCTAAAACTCTAAATGTATTGGTAGCACCTGCATTACCACTACCGTATTCTCTGACATCAATTTTATAAAAAAACTTGCCTATCCAAACAGCAGTTGGAATGGAGCCCAAAAGATATCCTGTAATAAGTAATAATATATTTGTACTATTTATCACTTTACTCTTTAGTTTCTGTTTTACGCAAGAACTGCGTTTTCTTAGCAGTAGTTGTTATGTTGAAGTTGTAATTTGGCTCTTTCTTCTCTTTGTCTCCATCCTTTTGACGCTTCTCCGGTTTTAACTCTTTAATTGCAGTATTGAATACTTCATTTGAAGATACAGCTAACATCGTTCCTCTTGTATAATTAAAATAATACCAGTTGTTACCATCAAGTTCCAAATAAATATTTAAGATATCGCCACCACGTTTTTTAATTAGCTCAATTCTTCCATCAACGTATTTATTTATTTGCGTCTTATTGATATTTCCAATTCCAATTTTCCCGTAAGAAGTATATGAGCGAGTCTCTTTATTCCATTTCATCTTTAGGTCAGTAATAAACAGAGTTTTCTTTAATTCATCTGGAAATTTCTTATAAGAACCATATAAGTTTAATTGTGTAATCAATTTATCGGCTTGCTCTTTACCTAACATTTCACGCAACCCTTTTTCAAAAATAGGTCGCCCAAAGTCTGTCGCTTTTAAGTCAATATTTGCAACAAGTGCATCCGACATTTTATCAATTGCTCCATCATCAAAGAAGAAATCTACTGACATAATCATATCGAAAATAGTTGAATCAGGAATCAATAAATGCACAGCGCTACCAAAAGATTCTATTTTTAATTGTCCGAAATCACCCCCTAAATCAACTCTTCCTTCTCCATACATTTTACATTGAGACGTGTTTAAGCTTAAGTAATTCCCTGGCAAAGATCTTTCCACCAATTTCTCTTTGTTAGATATTCTGTATTCTCGTGAGCTTTTATCAAAAAACAAAAAACCTTCAGCCGGCAAAACGTATGCGTCATTTGATGATTCTTTTGGTGAAAGAAATGCAGAGTAAAAATGTGTTGAATCGGTTGTAACCATCATGGATGCCGCAATAGATTTCCCGAATGCATCTACAGGATTTTTAGCAATAGGTATGTAGATGTTGTTTGGGTTAATTTCAGATTCAAACTTAAACCACGTTTTTGGAATTGATTTGCAATCATGAGAAATGCGAGCAGCACCATCAAACACCAAATAATTTGCCGTAGCTTTTAACTTCACTTTTCCTGCGTATTCAAAATTTGGGCTCAATCTAAACTTTGCAGAATCTGGAATATTCGTTTCTGCATATGTCTGGAATGTAGTGTCCACGCTCACATTACTAAAATAGAACGTTTGTTTTGTTTTAATCTCGTCTACATAATCATAAAAACCAGAGCCTTGGTATTTTTTTCTAGCAAATACGTTTGCTGTACAGTTATATAAGTTATGATATTTTGTAATTGAGTTAGCTACAATTTTTGCATTTGTAAATGTTCGCATAACAGCATCCTTTTCAATGATTACATCTCCTTTATCAGGATATATACGCGCATCTGCAACATTAATATATTTTACTTCTTTAGCAGTGATGACATATTTTTTTAAATCGTATTTAGCAGCAGGAGATTGAAAACGAAGTGAATCTTGACTTGGGTGAACAGAAATAAATTCCGGACCAACCAAATCTAAATCTTCATTTGCAGCTTTTTTAACTGCGTTTTTACTCGTACCTAATTCAATCTGGCTATCATCCATGTACCATTTAAAATTATCCATAAAACAGATGTACTGATTTACTGGAAATTTAACAACAGAGCCTTTCCCATTCGAAGTAAACTCACCTATACGTTTATCGAAATCAATTTTTGCATTCACGTTATCCGTTGAAAAAGCTTCTAATGTTGTTGATTCTTCAATCGCTTTTAAACTAAAATTGGACGTATCAGAAACAAAGGAATTGAATTTAAATTTAACAAGTTTACCGTCTAGTTTTGCATTTGAAAAATCTGCTCTACCACTACCGAAAAGTTGAACAGGAGTCATGGACAAACGGCCATTAAATTGAGATTGACCGTTATAATTTTGAAATTTTTTATCCTTGTGATTCCAAACATTCATTACATCTTTTTTAGGATACCAAAGTACACGAGCATCTTCACCATGCATTTGTGGAAATTCGGGTTTGATTTTTTGTTCAGTTACATCATACGATTGAGCTATGCACTTTGTTGAATCTGGAAAAAACAGAAAGTCGTTGGATTTGGAAATAGACGTTATATATTTCAGTACTCCATCACCATGCAAACCTTGATTGCTCAATTTAATTGCAGCATTGAACGTTCCTTTACCGCCATACATTGGATAACCATTGGCTGGAGTTTGAGTAATAAAACCCAAAGAATAATCTTGTTGTAATGTGAGAGATTCTTTAAATGTTGGAAATATGCCAGCGCTCTCCATTGTCCCTTTAAAAACTAACCCTTCGTTTGAAAAGTTATCCAAACTATCTATAATAAAAGGGTCGAGTTTAAAGTAAAAGTTTTCCTTTTTATACTTACCATTTTGAATATATTTTTTATCGTAATACGCATACGATTCTTTAAAACTATTAAAAACAGGATAAACGGGGAACGGTTTCCGGCCGGATTTATTAGCAGGATTATCTATTTCCAAATCACCATTGATACTTTCGACAACTGTACGAACTTTAACGAGTGGATATTCTCCATAAGCATCTGGTTCACGAGATCTAACCATGATACGCAATGAATCCACGTTTTTTAAATCAATTTTAAATTTCGTATAATCAAAAGAAAATTCCTTTCCGAAAAAATCAAATCGACCAGCATGAACAATTCCTGCAAATGTAAAATCGCGATTTTTCTTTAAAATAATTTTTTGCTCCAAAGGATATATAACAACATTTTGAGAATCACTCATGTATATTTGACGAACTCCCATTATCGTCATATCAAAATTCAACAAGTTTATTGACGCATTACTAGAGCCAAGAATGGATGAAGGAAACTGAATAACATCATAATCTATGTGGGCTGCACGAGCCGCGATAAAAGTATATAGCTTTTCATTTACGATAACTTCATCATCAATTGGATCATATGTAATGAATCCTTGTGAAGACAACCGAATTAAGTTTGGTCGCACATCATTAGGAGAAAATTTTAAATATTTTGCATATTGGTCTCCGGAAAATTCACGAGAATCACCATTTTTTTTAACAAAATCACGCATTTGAATCAAGGGGTTTATCTGGTCAATACCTTGAATTCTATCATACCTGTCTGTTCTGAAATAATTAGCTGATTCGAACATCGCATCTTCCTGCGAATTTCCAACTAACATTCCTAAATCAATTTTAGGATCATCAATCTTCCACGTTAATTCTTCGAAAAACATATCTACTTTATGGAAGGAATTTAAAAATGGTGATTTAGAAACACCATCTGTTGTTCTAATGAGCGATAGCTTTCGATCGTTTACAGCAAATTTCATGTTTACACTTGGGTGCGTAATGGAATCTTTGTCGAAGTAAAATTTAACGTTTGACGATTCAGCTGTTAACTTATCTTTTGTAATGCCAATCAATTTAGCTCCAATAATTAAAAAAGGTTTCCCTTCTCTTTTAAATATTAATCTAGCATCTTCTTCTTTGCTACCTGAACCAAGAACTTTTGCGCCTCGTTGCGTAAATCCACCGTCATAGTCAACATCTTTAGCAATGTTAGAAATTGGCATACGTTTATTATAGGAATCGAAACGCGGATAAGTGATATTCCCTTCTTTTTCAGAAATAATTTTCTCATTTAACTGACCGATTAAAGGTTTTTGAAAATAATTTTTATTGTAAAATATTACAGAATCTGCAACGTAGCCGCTCGTTTTTAAGGTGATTTGGTATTTTTTCAATTCTGCCCATACAACATTGTCTTCCTGACCAGATTTCTTCCAATTTACCTTTCCTCCTTCTCCAACAAAAATACCTTTATAAGGATAATAAACTCCTTTAGTATTATAAATGATTCCTGTGTCGTTCTGGTTATTGGCTATTCGAAGGTTTAAACTCGGAAATATTACTTTTGGAACACTATCGTATTCGAAAATGTATTTATTACTGTTCGCACTATATCTGATAACTGCAGAGTTATAAAAGGAGTTAGTTGAAAACAAATTATCGCTCATCTCAAGATAATCATTGAAATTTTTGATTGCTTTTCCGGCTAAGATCTTATTAATGCACTCTTGCCACATTAGAAAATTGTCCTCGCTATGAGTTGAATTTATAAAGTTCATTACAGAAGACAAATAACTTTTATACTCAGGGAGAATTCTCAACTTCTTTTTAATCATCAAATTGCAAGATCCCACAATCGATTTTTTTAGCTTCTCGTTACATTTAGGATTATTCCAAGCTAAAGTAAACACTTCCATGAATTCTTTAATTTCTTTTTTATCCATGTTGGTTACATCAAACATGGTTTTCACTTCTCCTAAAAACAAAAGTGGGTCTTCTGAAAATTGTTTAATTGGATTTAGCTGTGAATAAGATTTCTCAGAAAGAAAAAATACCGCTAAAAAAAGGAATGTATATTTTAATATTCTCATTATTCAGTTTTCTAATTCGTAAAATGAAGTGCAGCCCACTGGTTGCTAACTTTGCTACCTTCATATTTTAAGCCAAGATTTTCTGCCTTTGCTTTTAATTCATCAATATCCGTTTCAAAAAAACCACTCAAAATTAAATTTCCACCTTTTTGTAAAGCTTTTTTGAATACTGGAATGTCTTCTAACAATACATTCTTATTAATATTAGCTAATATCGTATTAAATATTTTTCCTTCCAAAATTTGAGCATTCCCTTTATGAACAAGTACATTGTTGATATTATTTTTCAACAAATTCTCAATGGTGTTCTCGTAACTCCAATCGTCTATATCAACTGCTTCAATTGGATTTGCGCCCAACATAGATGCCACAATTGCTAAAACGCCTGTTCCACATCCCATATCTAAAAGCGACTCATTTTTAACATTTAATAACATTAAATACTGAATCATAAGCTGAGTAGTATCGTGGTGACCAGTACCAAAAGACATTTTGGGTTCAATGATTACATCCAATAAATAGCCTGCTTTTTTCTCATGAAATGGTGCTCTGATATAACATTTACCCAAAACATCAATTGGTTGAAAGTTACTTTCCCATTCTTCATTCCAATTCTGTTTTGGAATTATTTTTGTTTTAAATTCAATTTTAAAAATGTCTTCAAAATCACCCAATGCTAATTGAACTTCCTCTTCACTAAATTCTTCTTCTGTTATATATGCATTAAATCCTGTTTCAGTTTCTACAAAACTTTCGAATGCGAGTTCGGAGAGTGTAGCAATTAATACGTCTGAACCTTCCAGTTTGGGCTCTACTTTTACTGCGACTTCGATATAGTTCATCGTTCTGTTGTCTTATTTGTTATTACTAAACACTTTGACTCTATTCAGTGTGACAATTGAAATGTCAGTCTGAATGGAGTCGAAGACATTATTTAGCATTTAAAATGAATTAGTAATTGCTGTGTAGTCATCAGCTTTTAAAGATGCCCCGCCAATTAAGCCACCATCAATATCTGCACATGAAAAAAGTTCCTTAGCGTTTTGTGCATTACAACTTCCTCCATAGAGTATGGTAACATTCTCTGAAATGCCTTTTCCGTATTTTTTATTTATTTCGGTACGAATATAATCGTGAACGCCTTGAGCCTGATAGCTCGTAGCTGTTAGACCTGTACCTATTGCCCAAACTGGCTCATAAGCAATGATAACTTTTTCAAAGTCTGTGGGTGACAATTGAAATAAAGCTTCTTTTAGTTGCGCTCTTATTTTTTCCAAATGTGTATTCGCATTGCGTTCTTCAATACTTTCACCAATACAAAAAATGGGTGTTAGATTCGAAGCTAAAGCACAATTTAATTTTTGAATCAAAATTTCGTCTGTTTCTCCTGCATATAATCTTCTTTCTGAATGGCCAATGATTACATATTGTGCACCAGTGGAAGCAATCATATCTGCAGAAATCTCACCTGTATAAGCACCTGAATTTAAATGGTGGCAATCTTGTGCAGCAACAGCAAAATCTGTTTTTGATTTTAATTTTTCTGCAACAGCGGTTAAGTGTGTGAAAGGTGGTGCAATAATTTTTAAAACTGAAGAATTTGATGAAGCTGATATAATCTCTTCTATCAAATCTAACCCTTGAGATAGGGTTTTATTCATTTTCCAATTTCCTGCTACAATCTTTCGTCTCATGGCGTTTAGTTTTCTAAATTGCTTAATTAATAGACTACCTTTTCCTTTTCTAAAAGTAATAAATCTTTCTTATATTTATTTATATCCCAATTAATCCCCCAATTCTTCAGGTACTCATTCATAGGCTTTAAACCCAATGCAGTTCTTCTTTTGTTTAAATTTTCTACATCTTCAATTGGTGCAACATAATTCTTATTTCCAACTGTCACAACTACACTTCCGTACAATTGTTTCTGACCTTTTCTTAATGCCACTTTATCTTCTACGAGAGCTAAATCTTGTGATTCAACATTTTTATTCTCAAAAGCAGTTCTCATTTTAACTAAATACTTTTCTTGAACATTCAATTCAGCTTGCTGAATAATCAATGCAAGTGAATAATTTCCGATAAATCCAACAGATCCTCTTCCCAACCAACCATAAGTATCAATAACATTTGTTACAATTAATAGATTTACAGAATCTCTTTTATTGATTGTTTTTTTTATATCATTCAGTTCATTCGAATTGGTTCCAAATTCATTTTTAATACTCACTTCTTTAAGTCTATTCGAGTGGTAGTCGCGATAAACGCTATCCAAAAGCAAAACCAAACCTTTGTTTAAATTAGCATCCGACTTAGCTATATTCAACTTTACTTTATCTTCAAGCTCTTTCCAACGTTTATCAGCGTGAAGTATTGAAAATGATTTCTCGTTAATAATTTCAGCATAATTGATGTAATCAAAAAGAGTTGTTACTTTAAAAAGTTGCACAAAAGCTGAATCACTATTTTTTGCTAAAGACCAAGAACACGCAGCATTGTAACGGTCTTCTAAATAGCCTTTCCCACTATTTTGTTTAAATGCTTTCGAGTATAATTGTCCTGATTTTTTATATTCCTTTTTAGCAAAACTATTTTTTGCCTCATTAATTGACTCGAAATATTGGGCCGAAGGTTGAGCAACAGAAAACTGTAAAGAAAAAAGGATTGAGAGAATAAAAAAAATATTTTTTTTCATTAGAAACATAAATGGAAGTACAACTACTGAACTCTTACACGCGGATCTAAAATTCCATAAACGATATCAACACCAATATTTATTACAACAAATATCATGGCAAAAACTAGGGTAGCTCCCATTACAACTGGTAAATCATTTTTATTCAATGCATCCACCACTTCATAACCAATTCCTTTCCAGTTGAATATAATTTCCACAAATACTGCTCCAGCCATCAAACCTGCAAACCAACCAGAAATAGCAGTAATAACAGGGTTTAATGCGTTTTTTAAAGCATGTTTGAATACGACATTATAAAAGCCTAATCCTTTTGCCGTTGCTGTTCGAATATAATCCTGAGAAAGTACGTCCAATAAAGAACTACGTGTTAACTGAATAATAATTGCCAATGGACGTAATCCCAATGTGATCGTTGGAAGAATCAAGTTTTTTAAATCTAAATGTTCGTCACCGAAATCATCGATGGCATAAAGCGAACCAACGTTGTTTAAACCTGTATAATCACGCAATACAAATCCAAAAAACCAAGCAATTAATAATCCCATGAAAAAGGATGGTAAGGCCATTCCGAAAATGGCAAAAATCAATGAGCTTTTATCGAACCAAGAATTCTTTTTAATAGCAGAAAATATTCCGAGTAATATTCCGAAAATTGCACCAAACGTAATGGATGAGAAAGCCAGAATTGCAGTCTCTGGAAGTGTTTCTATCACAATATCGGAAACTTTTCTCTTAGTGATGTATGACCTTCGCAAATAAGGATATTTAAGTACCATTATTTTTGAACTTGAAACAGGAAATAGTTTTACGTAAGAAGAATATTTTTCGCGACTTAAATATAAATAATGTTCTTTGTTTGTTGATTCGTGAACAGAAAGAGGAGAAAGGTCATTCAAGTACATGAGAAATTGAGTTGTCATGGGCTTATCTCTTCCTAAATCTTTGTTAATTGCATCTATAGATGCTTGATCAGCACGTTGACCTAACATCATACGCGCTGGATCACCGGGTAAAACATTGAATAACAAAAACACCACAGTGATTACACCCAGCAAAACAAGGAATCCGTAAAATAATCGTTTAACAATAAATTTTATCACAGCTTATTTCTTTAAATATTTTTCTTTCACATCGTTGTATGATGGAAATGAATGGTAATGCCACATGTCTATAACTGTTCCGCCTTTCAAAATCATTAATCCTGGATTGGAACGAATCATTGTTTTTAAAACAGTTCCATCTGTATTATAAAACTGAACATTTGTTTTTGTTTCCAATTTGAATTTTTCAATTGTTTCTTTTGATGACGAGGTAAGCGCAATGAATGTTACACTATCTTGTTTGCAAAGTGCTTCAAAATCATTAATCTTTCCAAATGCATCTGCATCAGCTTTATCCAAATCATAACAAATCAACAAGAAATTATAATTGGGATTTTCAATGATGTCTTGTGTGTAATCAGAACCATCCGCATTTGAAATACTGAAATCTTTAATCTTAGCCTCTACTCCTTTTTTGGTTACTTCTGTTCTGCTATCCACATAGTCATACTGAAGATCCCAACCATCTGGCCATTTATCAAACTCCTTTTGTTCACCCGTTTTTTTATCTTTCAAAATGTAAAAATATTTCAACTCATCGGGAATACCCTTTTTTTGCTCAGGAATATTGTTCCCAATCGCATAAGGACGAAAATCTATAATTGGTAAAAAATTATGTGTGTAAATAGGAAATGCAGTAGATGCAGTTAAAACAAGAATCAATAAAAATTTCTCGAAACGCTCACCTACTAATGGATTGATGTGTTGTTTGCCAATAAAAAGAAGCAGAATTAAAACAAGTAAAATTAAATCTTTGTAAAACGATTGCCAAGGTGTAAGTGGAATAGCATCTCCGAAACAACCGCAACTCAAAACTTTTTGGAAATATGCTGAATAAAAGGTTAAGAAAGTAAAAAACACAATCATCAGCAAGGATAGCCATAGCGTAAGCTTCAGCTTTGCTCCTAACAATAACGTAAATCCTAAAATGATTTCGAAAATGCAGATGAACATCGCAAGTGGCAATGCTAAAGGAACCATAAAATGTGTTCCAAAAACTTCAAAATACTCAACTAACTTATAGGCAAACCCTACAGCATCATTGGCTTTAATGAAGCCGGAAAATATAAATAACAAGCCTACAAATACGCGAGCTATGTTTGTTATTATTTTCATGTTTTTATTCTTCGTTTAGTTTTTATTCTCTTCCTCTAACTTAATCAATGCGAAGATGGAGTAATTAATCATATCGTGGAAATTTGCATCCACACCTTCCGAAATAATTGTTTCGCCTTTATTATCCTCAATTTGCTTGATACGTAAGATTTTCATTAATATTAAATCAGTTAACGAACTTACTCTCATATCGCGCCAAGCTTCACCGTAATCGTGATTTTTGTTTTCCATTAAGCTTCTAGCTTCAAGAGAATGTTTGTCAAACAATTTACTTACTTCATCAGATGGTAATTCCATACGGCTATCCTCCTTTAAATCAAGTTGAATCAAGCCTATGATGGAATAGTTAATGATTCCAATGTATTCTGAACGAACATCTTCATTAATTTTTTGAGTACCTTTGTCCTCGATATTTCGGATGCGTTGAGCTTTTATAAATATTTGATCGGTAATAGAACTGGTTCGCAGAATGCGCCATGCAGTCCCATAATCCTTCATCTTTTTAATAAAAATATCTTTACAAGCGAGTATTGCGGTATTATATTGAGTAAACGTTTTAGTCATATGAAAAAATTAAAGCATTTTTACCATTTATGAATTCATTGAATTTAACCTCAAAATTCCTAAATCTAAAAATCCTAAATCCTTATTAATTAGTGGCACAAGATACTGATTTTTCTCAAAAAATAGAGCAGATTTTTGACCAAAGGTCTACCACCTTGATAATGGGCATTTTAAATGTTACTCCCGACTCATTTTTTGATGGTGGAAGGTACTTGGAGGAGAGCCACTGGTTAGAGCAAACGAATAAAATGGTGGGAGCTGGAGCTGATATCATTGACATTGGAGCGTGCTCTACTCGTCCAGGCTCCTCGCAACCCTCTGAGGCCGAAGAAATAGAGCGATTGTTACCCGTTGTAAAATCTGTAAGAAAAGCATACCCTCAAACCCTAATATCTGTTGATACGTATCGATCAAATGTTGCAATACAAGCTGTTGATTGCGGAGCTAATATTATCAATGATATTTCGGGTGGAACATTGGATCCGAACATGTTTGAAACGGTTGCTAAATTGAACGTTCCGTATGTACTGATGCACATCCAAGGAAATCCGCAAACCATGCAGGAAAATCCTGTTTACACAGATGTTGTAGCCGAAGTGACTGTATTTTTTGAAGAAAACTTAAAGAAATTAAACTCTCTGGGAATAAAACAGGTGATTTTAGATCCAGGTTTTGGATTTGGAAAAACGGTTGAGCACAACTTTGAACTGCTTAAAAATTTAGATAAATTTCAACAATTTAAGATGCCGATTTTAGCTGGACTTTCCAGAAAATCAATGGTTAATAAGTTGTTGAATATCAGCTCAAAAGACTCACTTAACGGAACAAGTATACTAAATGCCATTGCTGTTCAAAACGGAGCAAAAATGCTGAGAGTTCACGATGTAATAGAAGCAGTTGAAGTTGTGAAGATTTGTGAAAAATTAAAAGGGAATTATTTAGCTTAGCTACATTATATAAATTATATAAAATTTTATGTCTTCAGGTTTTTTTGCATTATTGGATGATATTTCGGCTTTAGTAAAAGCTAGTGCTGTAAGTTTAAACGATGTGCCTGCACATGTTGTAAAAACGAGCGGAAAAGTTTCGGGCATAGTGATTGACGATACTGCTGTTACGCCTAAGTATGTGGTTGGGCTTGACCCATCGCGTGAACTTTCTATCATTTACAGAATAGCTAAAAGATCACTTATTAATAAACTTCTTATTTTAAGTCCAGCCGCCTTGGTTCTTGGATACCTTGCTCCATGGGCAATTACACCTATTCTAATGTTTGGTGGTGCTTATTTATGTTTTGAAGGATATGAAAAAGTGCATTCCATGTTTAGCAAACATCCTAACGTGAACACTGAAACAGAGGAAGTAAAAGTTATTACACCAGAAGAACTAGAACAGGAAAGAGTTACAGGTGCAGTTCGAACAGATATTATCTTATCTGCAGAAATCATGGCGATTGCTTATAGCCAAGTAAGAGACCAGCCCTTCGTAAATCAGATTTTGATTATGTTGGCCGTTGCTATTTTTATTACCATAGCCGTATATGGATTTGTTGGATTCATTGTTAAATTGGACGACATAGGCTTACATTTTGCTCAAAAAAAATATTCACCATTTACTCAAAAATTGGGACGAAGCACCGTTAAATTTATGCCACATTTTCTGAGTATCTTAAGTGTTGTAGGAACAGCAGCTATGCTTTGGGTTGGTGCCGAAATTATTGCTCATGGTATTCCGTTTACCAATCATTTACTGCACGACTTAGAGCATTCGTTAAACACTTTTCCTGTGATTGCTTGGCTCACAAAAGCGGTTGCTTGTGCAATTTGTGGATTGGTTTTGGGTTTTGCAGTTGAGAAAATGGTGATATTGGCGAAGAATATTTTAAAAAAGAAGAGATAAAATATAATGAAACCTTATTTTAGAATTTGTTAACTACAAAATTTACCAATAACTTTTAGTATAAATATATCTAGCCAATATTAATCAAAAAAAATCCAGACCAATAGGCCTGGATTTTTCATTATTTAAAATTATTCTATTTCATGATAGCAACTTTTTGCACATGGTCTTTTTTACCAGTTTTAATATTCAACTGGTAGATTCCTGCTGCAAAAGCATCAGTATCAATTTTTAATGTATGACGACCAACATTACTTTCTTTCACCGCTTGAGAATAAATAACTTGTCCGATAGCATTTGTTAAAACGATACTTACATCTTCGCTATTAAGCAATTCATAAGAAACGTTAATTACATTGCTCGCTGGGTTTGGATAAACACTAACTGCAGCAACAGAAGTATTTTCATCAATTCCAACTCCTGATGCTTCGTACAAATAATAATCATCTAATGCACCTTCAACCAAACTACCACCATTTAAATAAGCACCTGTAATTAAACTATCAGATGTCATGAAACGCATTTGAACTGTTGCAGAAACTGGAACATAATCAGTAACTCTGAACGCAAATCTTCTCCAACTTTTATCTGAAACTTGTGTTTGTTCAACAAACACCCAGGTAGCACCACCATCATTCGAGATTTGTGCTTGCCAAAAATCTTGACCAGGATTTGCTCCTGAATTATTACTCCACCAACGATAATATGTTAAAATTGGATTTGTATAAGATGTCATGTTATAAATAGGAGACTCCAAAGTAGTTATACCAGCATCCACATCATTTGTCCCTAAACCAGAAGTGATACCCGGTGCATTACCAGTAATGGCACACATACTTCCTCCTGGAGTATTTTGTGAATTCGGTTGAACAATAGTTGAAGGAGTTCCAGGCGTTCCATAAGAACCTACAGGAACTTCAACCGACCAATTACCAGTAGTTGCATTGTCGGATGCAACACCTTGCCCCCACGCTCCAAAATTAATATCAAAATCTTCTTCTACTAATAAAGAAACGCCATTCAAAATATAATATGGAAGGTTTGGATTCGCATTATCGGCAGCAACAGGCTCAACTACACTTAATGTTCCCGTTGTCCCCATTAGTCCTAAATAATAACCAATAACAGTTGCGTTAGGTTGAGCTGGAATTGTAGCAGTATAATTTATTCCTGTTGTTACAGTCATTGGTAAGTTTGTCCAAGCACCTAAGCGGTTAATCTTGTAATACAATTGAACAGAACTTAACGCCCAAGGATAAACAACACTTACAGATGCGTTAATAGGAATACCAGCTGCAGCTACAGAAGACATTACAGGAACGTGAGTAATAACGGCATTTGATAAAAGAGTAATACCATGTAAATCAAATGCATCTACAATAGCGTTATCTCTTGGTGTTCCATTTGTGATATCATTATCACCACCATTAATAGGTAAATCATCTGTAGTTAATGCTTCAATTAAAATATCAACATACACTTGACCTTCTGTTCCATTTGGACCAGTAACTGTTGCGTAAAATGTTTCTTTGAATAAATCCATCATTTCTTGTAAATCAGCAAAATTCAAATTGGTGTCCCACCAGCAACCAGCAATAATTTCACCATCTGCATGTACTTCACCAACTAAATCTTGAGGATAAATTTTCTTATTGATATCATAACGTCTAACTACAACCGTAGGATCCGTATCATCAAATCCAATTCCTAAAATCGGACTAGCGGTAATTCCTAATGCCCAAATATCAGCGTACCCTTCTCCCATTCCTCCATTATCAAAGGAAGCTCCTTGAGAATTATAAAATTTATCATTGATGCCATGCCCGTATTCGTGATATACTACATCTCCAACTTGTGCCAATGAATTGCAACCACCGCCTGCTGCATAAAAATTAATGGAAACACCATTATAAAAAGCATTACAAGTACCTGTCTCATCTACATTTGTAAGTAATGGATTATCCATATCTGTAAAAGCAGGGAATTTTGTTTTCATATAATCGTGAACAATGTTCACGTGATAGTATGCTGATAATTCGCGAATGTTCGCATCGGCATTAAAAGAAAATGTGTTTGTTCCAGGATTTGCAGTAGCAGTAAACGTAGGAGTTACTCCACTCGTTTCTACTTTTGACCAAAGTCCTTCTAATGAAAAATTAACACTAACTGGAGTTGCACTTGGCAATCCAATATAACCTAATGCATCTGTATTATAAGTGGTAGCACCTTGAACCATTTCCATGTTCACCAAAGGCTTAACTTGAGTTGCAGCATAAGGATTTGTTGGATAAACAGTTCCAGTAATAGTAATGTCAGTAGCAGCAGCCGGCACAGGGGTTGGTGTTGGAGTTACTTTTGAATCATAGTGCAATACTTTATTAGTACGAGACAATACTTCTCCTGTATTAGCATCTACTAACGTTAAGTAGTTAGCAGGAACACCTGTCAAGTCAACTGTTTCAATAGTAACTTCATAAACTAAATGATAGATGTTTTTTTTGAATTCCGGTACAGGTAAAATAAACAAATCACTTTTTACTGATGTATTCACAACTGCATCAGAAATTCCAATCTGTGCAAAAGTGATTGCATCCGTACTTGAAATAGTAGGACTAGTTGAAATAGCAATATCGTTATAAACGTCACAACCAAAAGTAATAACACTTCCAGCAGGAGTCATTTTTACGTAAACATCGCTATACAATACTTTTAATCCACTGTGAATCTGATTAAAATGTACATATTGAAAATTTTGAGAAACAGCACCACCTGCATAGCTTAGTTCTGATACAGGGATATTGAAACCCGAAAGTTTGGAAGTGATAAAGTTCATTGCTTTTGATTGAGGATCCATTCCAAAAACAGGAACAGGCTTACCAAATGCACGATGAGGCTTTGCGTTTTCTTCATTAAAAACTACATACCAAGTCCCGTTTGCAGCAACAAAATTTTGCCATTCAGCACTTTCGCGCAATGCTTGCTGAAAAGCAACATCAGGCAAACGTTTTGTATTTTTAATAAAACGAACATCATTTTTGTTGGCATTAGAAATAATACCTCCTTCAGATGCTGTAAGGCTAAACGATGCTAACATCATTAGCGCAAGTGTGTAATTTTTTATTCTCATTGTAGCATTTGGGTTATTTGATTAATATGATAAAGAAAGTAAAAAAAACGCTAAAAGACAAATTATTTTATCAGAAAGAGTACTCCTGCAAACTATCTGGTTTTATTGTCACCCTGAGCGGAGTCGAAGGGCGACAAAACTAGTCTCCGTTACCCTCATCTCCGCTCAGGATGACATTTGTGATTAAATACTAGTCTAATTACAATAATTAACGAATTAGCACCACATGGCCCGTTGTATAAACATAACGTGCATTGTTTTTATAGCTTAATTTGTAAACATAAACGCCTTGTTCTACTTTGTGTTGACGGTAAGTTCCATCCCAATGGTCGTAAATACTTGCTGACAAAAAGATTCGCTCGCCCCATCTATCAAAAATACTGATTTCAAAATCGCTGATATTTTCACCAACCGCTCCGAAAGAATCATTGGTGCCATCGCCATTCGGGCTAAAAGAGTTGGGAATAAACAAAGTACCATCTGTTGCATTGTTTGGAATAACAGGGTTTCCATTGCAATTATCGTTGAATACTTCTATAGTATCAAATTGTGAACAAGAACCACTCACCTGCTCTACCCAAAATTGTCCAGCCATATTCACAGTTATACTTGCTGTTGTTTCACCTGTATTCCAAAGATAAGAAGTAGCCCCAGCATTCGCATTTAATGTAATTGTTTGTCCTGCACACAAAGGCAAGTTGGCACCTAAATTCAAAGGAGTCAAAGGATAAACTTCCACAAAATCAATATACATATACACAAAACTTGGAGCCCCATTGTTTTGAAAACCTCCTAAAGTCATGTATTGTTAGCCACCACTTGCTGTGTAGGTTCCAGTAATTTTTGTCCATATTGTAGGATCAAAAGGAACAACGCCTTGAACATGTGCAGACATTCCAGCAGTATATGGATTTGAAGTAATTTCTGAAACAGAAAATCGCGCACCCAATGACGGGGCAATAAAAGTTGTTTGATCACAAACTGAAACATAAAACGATACGCAATAAGTTGTTCCTGCTATCATTGATTGTGTGAGTTGCACTTGTACATATTCAGAATTCATTGGCTGACAATCGATACCAATATATTTTGTTCCATCAAATGCAGGAATAGAAGAAGGCGGAAAAAAAACTGCCGTATTAAAACAAAGGTCGGCCGTATTTAAAGCAGGATTTACTGGAGCAGAATGATCTTTCCAGTCTAGCAAACAATAAATATTTGGCATTCCAGGAAAACAATTCAACGTATCTTCAAAACTTGGATTAGGGACAAGATTTTGACCTTTCAAGTTGGATGAAATTACGATTAGAAATACTAAAATTATTTTTTTTAGTAATGCTTTTGCGATTACTGAAATTACTATGGATGACTTTTTCATAATTAATTGTTTTACTATCTATTTAGAAGTAGGTATTTTGAAATTGTGATGATTCAAAATTACAAGCTAAATAAAATGAAGTAAATAGATAAAAAACGGCAAGGATGGTACTTTTAACGGCTATAATAAAAAACACATACGTGAACGTATGTGTTTTAAATTAAGTTTTGAGTTAAGATTTTAAAGATTTCTCGACTCCGCTCGAAAGGACATTCTAATGTTACTTTCTTTTAGCTACCCATTCGATAGTGTCTGCTTCTAAGCAGAATGCTCAGGGTGACACTTTGAGAATATCGCTTCATCTGTCACACTGAGCGTAGTCGAAGTGTAAGGAAGTAAATTATTATTGCTTAATAAACTTTTTAATGATTCTATTTTTATCTGTTTGTATGTTTAATACATACACACCGCTTTGCAAATCAGCGATATCAATACTTTGGCTTAGCGAAATAGTTTCATAGTTTATTGATTTAATTAATTTTCCAGTTATATCATACAATTCAAGTGACTTCATCTCAGCATTTGCATCCAACGATTCGATAGTAATTTTATCCGTTGCAGGGTTCGGATATACATTCCAACTATCAGCATTATTTACAATATCCATAATTCCAGCAGCTAAATTTTCTTGAATCAATAAATTAGTCAAAAACACTTGGTCTCCAGAATTAGTTCCATTTCCATTCGCAGCTACAAATGCACCGTACAAAATTGAATTTCCACTACCAGCAACTGGAGCAATCCAATTGAATGTCCAAGTTTTCGAACCAGAACCTGATGTACCAGCTGTTTTATGCGTTATATACTTCCCTGTTGTTCCCAATAGTTTAGTGTTTATTGCATCTATTGCAACCAATGTCCCTTTTTGTGCAGAAGTGGTTCCTTGAGGAGAAACTTCAAAACCAAACTTATTAACCCCAGCAGCAACAATAGAAGCTGTAATTGTATAGGTTGTTCCAGGAATATAACCTGTAATTGGAACATTGCTTGTAATTAGCCCTCCAGAGGATGCTGTACCAGCATGGCATCCCGTACAATTTGAGGCGTCACCAGGAGAACCTGTTTTTCCAGAAGGCGCTCCTCCTGCATTACTGTGAGCTGTAGAAGAAAAATCACTGATACAAATTGTTCCAATTGCTATTACAAATGATGAAACAATGGTTTTTTGATAAATATTCATATGATGAAATTTAAGTTAAGTTAATTTACTTAACAAAAGTACAATAGAAAAGTTCTATAGTAAAGGGACAAAAAATGCTAATGATGGTACTTTTCACGGATTTCTTTTCGAAACCCCTCTGGAGATTGATTTGTATTAGCTTTGAAGAAGCGACTAAAATAGGATGGATCGTTGAAATTAAGGGCGTACGCTAATTCTTTAGCAGTTATTGAAGAATGCAACAATCTTCTCTTTGCTTCCAAAATCAATCGTTCATGAATAATATCCCCTGCTGTTTTACCTGTCAGCTTTTTTATTGTCTCACTCAAATGATTAGGAGTTACATTTAATAAATCAGCATACTCATTAACTTTATGGTATTGTATAAATTGCTCTTCTAATAGATTGTAAAAATTCTTATGCAATTGTTGCGAAGCTGTGTCAATTTTATTTAACGCGATTGATTCAGAAAAAAGATTCTTACATTTTAATAAAAAAATTGAAATAAAGGAACCGAGAATGTTTTCTTTAAAAGGATTTTCTCTAGAATATTCTTTCAACATAATGATTACCATTTCAAGTAATTCATCGAATACTTCTTTTGAAGGGTTTAATACTGGTGGTCGACTTTTATTATAAAAAGGGAAATCATTGAACAAAAACTTATCTCCACTATTTAATACAACAACTTCTTTTGTAAATACAATCACATAACCTTCAGTATTATCATTGGAATTAAGAGAATGAATTTGATCTTCAGTAATAAACTGAATAGTATTATCATCAATAGGATAATAATTGAAATCAATCATATGTGTTCCACCACCCTTTGTAAATAAGAAAATTTGATTCCCATTATGGCGATGTGCATCATCTACTTCATGTCCACCAGAAAAATCTAACCTTGCAATTTTGCAAGGCAAAATACTGGTTTGAATGAGCTGATGTTTAGGGATTTCGTTCATTTCTATACTGTAATTTTTAAGCCATCGAAGGCTAATTCAATATTTGCTGGGAGCTCTTTTTGAACGTCAGCATGCAAACCTAATTGGTGACTAATATGAGTAAAATAAGCTTTTTCGGGCTTCAATTCTTTTACTAATTCAATAGCTTCTTCTAGCGTAAAATGAGAAATATGTGTTTCTCTTCTCAAAGCATTTAACACCAATACTTTTGAATTTTTCAATTTCTCTTTTTCGATTTCAGAGATAAAATTTGCATCCGTTATGTAAGAGAAATCTCCGAAACGAAAACCAAACACAGGTAATTTATAATGCAACACTTCAATCGGCAGAATTTCTACACCTTCAATCGTTAGCTTTTTATTTTCCAAAAGATGCATATTCACTTCTGGAATACCCGGATAATTTGAGCCATTAAATATATAGGGATATTCTCTTTTAATTGCATCCTGCACACGCTCAGAAGCGTACACCTCCATCTTTTTTTTATTAATAAAATTGAATGCTCTTATATCATCAAAGCCAGCTGTATGATCTTTATGTTCGTGCGTAAAAATAATGGCATCCATTTGTTTAACATTTTCACGAAGCATTTGTTGGCGAAAGTCGGGACCAGTATCTATAACAAACGTTTTATTATTTATTTCAACGAGCATAGAAGTGCGTAATCGTTTATCTTTAGAATCAACGGAATTGCAAACATTGCATGGGCATGCGATAATGGGTACACCTTGAGAAGTTCCTGTTCCTAAAAAAGTAATTTGCACGTTATAATACTATTAATGAAAGACTAAGCTGTTTCCGAATTGCTAAATTAACTATAAAAAAACTTATTTTTGTAATATTATTCTGTAAGTTTAAACCAAATTAGAATAGGAACAATGTTGTTTTGGAATTACATAACAGAAACGGGCCTTCGGCCAGATTATGACGATCAGCTTGCAAGGCGTATCCGACTGACAAATCAATTTGGATTTATTGCTTTTTTTATCTTTTCACTTAGTGGTATAAACTATTTTTTAATAGGTGACATTTTATCTGGCTCAATTACAGAATTCTTTGCAATTTTATGTCTCGCTGTTTTTCCTCTAAACAAAAAAGAATTTCACAAATTTGCTACTTCTTTTACTTTAATTTCTTGTGGTACTGCTCTCTTCTATTTCGATTCCTACTCAGGACTTGCTTCTGGCACATACTTGTTTCATTTCCCATTAGTTTTTGCAATTTCATTTGTATTTGGCTACAAAGAAAAAAAAGCAATGCTGTTTCATTTTATTTTTCCAATCCTTCTGCTTGGAATTAACTTTGGTACAAATCGTGAATTATTTGCAAGTACTTTTCTTACAAAAGAATTACAAGAAAGCTTATTTATAGTTAATCTTTTTTTAAGTATTATCGCTATAAGTCTTTTTATGTATTTGACAATTTCAAACAATAAAAAAGAAAACGAATTGTATGAAAAACGACTCAGCGAAAGAAAAGTAAATGAAGCGCTTACAAAGGCTGCATTACAAGAGAAAGAGCTATTACTATCTGAAATTCACCATAGAGTAAAAAACAACCTAGCAGTAATCGCTAGTTTATTTAACTTACAGATTGGAATGATTGACAATGAAGAAGCGAAATCAATTTTATTGGATAGTAAAAATCGGGTAAAATCAATGGCTTTGATACATGATAGTTTGTATAAAAGTGAGAAATTGTCAGAAATTGATTTTAAAAAATATACCAAAGAATTAGTTGATGAAATTCATTCTTCTTATCCCATCTTAGCAAACAGCATAATTATTAACACACACATATCAGGTGTCACTCTAAACGTTAACAATGCTATTCCTTGTGGGTTAATTTTAAATGAATTACTAACCAATTGCTTTAAACATGCATTTGAAGGGAGAGAAAAAGGAATAATTGATATTGATTTTTCGAAAAACGATGAGCTTATAAAATTAAGAGTAAAAGATGATGGTGTTGGATTGAAAAACGACTACAACAAATCTGATTCACTTGGAATGCTTGTTATCCATTCATTATGCGATCAATTAGATGCAACGTGTACTTTTAAAGTAGAAAATGGAACATGCTTTGAAATGGAATTCAAGCAAAATCAGCCAAAATAAAAAGTCTCGAGTTTTCACCCCGAGACTAAATACATTCAACTCTTTTTCTGTTAATTCGTTATCGGAACTTTAACGCTATAAATTTCTTTTAAAGCATTCACAGCAACATCCACTTCTGATTTTGTATTGTATTTACAAAATGAAAAACGAACAGAAGGACGAGTAACGTCTGCTCCTATTCCACGAAGAACATGTGAGCCAACATCACTGCCACTGGTACAAGCACTTCCACCCGATGCAGAAATCCCTTTGATATCTAAATCGAACAACAACATTTCTGCTTTATCTGTATGTGGTAAGCGAACACTTAAAACTGTATACAAGCAATTATCTATACAAGAACCATTAAACTCAACACCGGGAATGCTTTCTTTTAATTGTTCTACAAAATAACTTTTTAATTCGGTGATGTGTTTTTGGTGTTCATTCAAGTCACGCATTGCAACTTCCATCGCTTTCCCTAATCCTACAATTCCGTATAAATTTTCTGTTCCTCCTCGCATGTTTCTTTCTTGAGAACCACCATAAATCAACGGGTTAATTTTTATTTTTCCGTTCACATACAAAAATCCAACTCCTTTCGGCCCATGAAATTTATGTGCAGCGCATGTAATAAAATGAACATTTATTTTTTGCAAATCAATTTCATAATGTCCCATCGTTTGAACAGTATCCGAATGGAATAATGCATCATATTTTGCGCAAATTTCACCTACTTTTTCAAGTGAAATCAAATTTCCTATTTCGTTGTTAGCATGCATCAACGAAACTAAGGTTCTTTCATTTTCACTTAGCAATTGGTCGAGGTGATTTAGGTCAACGTGACCATCAGGCGTTGTATTAACAAAGCTTAACTTAATTAAGCCATCATGTTCTAATGTTTCCAATGTATGCAAAACAGCGTGGTGCTCTATTTTACTAGTAATTGCATGTTTTATTCCTAAATCATGAACACTACAACGAATCGCCATATTATCCGCTTCAGTTCCACCTGATGTAAAAAAGATCTCTGAAGGAGAAACATTCAACGTTTTGGCAACAATTTTTCTTGCGCCTTCTATGGCAGCACGCGTTTTTCTTCCAAATGAATGTATAGAAGATGGATTGCCATAATGCTCAGTCATGTAAGGAAGCATTGCATCTAACACTTCTTTATCTAGAGCAGTTGTTGCCGCATTATCAAAATAAATTTTCATTGAATTTTATTTTATAATTAATTCTAAAACAAATATCTCATTTTTGCTCAAATAATTAAGCTGTAATTTGTTGCATTTTTATGAATTCACGGATGTCTGACATGATTTTTTTAGCTAAATTATCAGCAGTAGTTTCGCTTTCGCTTTCTGAATAAATTCTAATAATTGCTTCGGTATTTGATCTTCTCAAATGCACCCACTCTTTATCAAATTCAATTTTAACTCCATCTATTGTATTAACAGGCTGTTTTTTATATTTCTCTTTAATACTTTCTAGAATTGCATCCACATTAATTTCTGGTGTCAACTCAATTTTGTTTTTAGAAATATAATAATCAGGATAACTAGAACGAAGCATAGAACAAGTCTTTCCGTACTTCGCTAAATGAGATAAAAACAAAGCAATTCCCACTAAAGCATCTCTCCCATAGTGCAATTCCGGCAAAATAATTCCACCATTTCCTTCTCCACCAATAATCGCATTTGTTTCCTTCATCATTTTTACCACATTCACTTCTCCTACTGCCGAAGCACTATATTTCCCATTGTGTTTTTCGGTTTCATCTCTCAACGCACGCGTAGAAGAAAGATTAGAAACCGTATTTCCTTTTTTGCCTGCTGCTTTTTCTGACGGACTTCTCATATTCAAAACATATTCTGCGCAAGCAACCAATGTGTATTCTTCTCCAAACATTTCACCATCTTCACAAACTAACGCCAAACGATCTACATCAGGATCAACCACAATTCCTAAGTCGGCTCCTTCCTTTTTTACAGCTTTAGCGATGTCTCTTAAGTTTTCTGGCAGTGGTTCTGGATTATGAGGAAATTCGCCAGTAGGATCACAATACAATTCTACTACTTGGGTGACACCTAACGCTTTCAGCAATTGAGGTAATACAATTCCACCTGTAGAATTCACACAATCAATTACCACTTTAAAATCTGCTTTTTTGATTGCTTTTACATCTACTAGCGATAAAGCCAAAATTTTATCGATGTGCTTTTTAAAATAAGTGTCATCTTTTGTTACTTTTCCAAGCGCATTTACTTCAACAAATGTGTATTTCTCTTTATCTGCGATCTCTAGAACTTCAGCACCATCTTGTTCATTAATAAACTCCCCTTTTGAATTTAACAATTTTAGGGCGTTCCATTGTTTCGGATTATGACTAGCAGTTAATATGATTCCTCCATCAGCATTTTCATCTGGAACAGCTATTTCAACTGTAGGAGTTGTTGACAAACCAAGATCCACAACATCCACACCCATTCCTTGTAAGGTTCCTAAAACTAAATTATTGACCATTTCCCCTGAAATACGGGCATCACGACCAACCACAATTTTGATTTTTTTAGATTTAGAGCTTTTAGAAATAAAAGTAGCGAAAGCCGCAGTAAATTTCACCACGTCAATCGGACTCAATCCTTCGCCTGGTTTCCCCCCAATTGTCCCCCTGATTCCTGAAATTGATTTTATTAAAGTCATAGTGTTGATTATCTATTTTTTAAGGCCACAAAGATACGGATTTGGCTACTGAGTTTCAATAATTACTTCTAAACAATCAACCATTAGTTGTTCAAAAGTATAGTGCTTTTTTGAGCATTTTTTAGTATTTTCGCTTTAATTTTAAAAACAGCTAAAACAGCTAGCCGTTTTATTATGAATTTATAAATTTCTGATTGATGAGTGAAGATTTTGGAGAAAATGAAAATAAAGGCGCACAGCATCTTCTGATATTGGTGGACCGCTTTGAGGAAATGATTACCAACAACAAACAATACTTTTTTGATGCAGAAGAATTGGAGGAAGTGATTGATTATTATTTTGAAAAAAACAACTCAAAAAGAGCCTTATCTGCTATTGAATTTGCAATTGGACAATACCCCTTCTCTACTGTTTTTTTATTGAGAAAAGCACAGATATATGCCGCTACAAACCAAAGCCAAAAAGCCTTGGAGATACTTTCTTATGTAGAGAGCATGGAGCCTTCTAACACAGAATTGTATATGACCAAAGGTTCTATATACAGCCAAATGGGATTAACAGATCAAGCGATAGAAAATTTCAAAAAAGCCGCTGAAAATGCTGAAGATATTGATGAAATTTATTTAGCGATGGCTTTTGAGTTTGAAAACACTGCAAAATTTGATGATGCAATTTTTTATCTTAAAAAAGCATTAGTATCAAATCCAGAGAATGAAGTAGCCCTTTATGAATTAGCTTTCTGTTATGAATTAAATGGGCAATCTGAAGAAAGTGTAAAGTATTATTCTGATTTTGTTGATAAACACCCTTACACTGCAACTGCTTGGTTTAACTTAGGCGTTTCATACAATCGTTTAGGAATGTATGAAAAAGCAATTGATGCCTATGATTATGCAGTTGCCATACAAGACGATTTTGCTTCGGCATATTTCAACAAAGCAAATTCATTGGCAAATCTAAACCGCTTGGATGAAGCAATTGACGTTTATAAAGACACTTTAAAAGTTGAAGATCCGGATGCTATTACCTTTTATTACATTGGTGAATGCTACGAAAAGAAAGAAGATTACGATCATGCTTTAGTATATTACAACAAAGCGATTAAATTAAATCCACAACTTGCAGATGCTTGGTTAGGCATAGCAATTGTATTAGATGCTCAAAACAAACCAAGCGAGAGTTTGCACTATGCTAAAAAAGCGATAGAAATAGATAAAACAAATGCTGAATATTGGTATATCTATGGAGAACTACAACAAAAAATGCAATTTTATGAAGATGCGGAATTGTCGTTCAAAAAAGTAATTGAACTAGATCCAGAGAATGCTGAAATATGGCTAGACTATGCAAATCTGCTTTTTGAGCAAGAAAACAAAAATGGATCTTTAGAAATATTAGCAGAAGGAATTAAACACCATCCTCAAAATGCGGAATTGCATTATAGAATTTCTGCTTGCTTAATGAGTATCGGTCAAAAACAAGAAGCGTTGAGTTTCTTACAAAGTGCGTTGAAGTTGAACTACGAAAAACACAATGAACTATTTGAATACTTACCTCAATTAAAAGAGAATAGTAGCATAACAGATTTAATTGATTCTTATAAAAAATAAATAGAAACGAAATATGAATTTCCATTTACCACACATTCCTGAACGTCAAGCTAAACCTCGCAACAAAGGATTAACGATGATGATGGACAAAGGCTTGAGCATTCGCCAGGCAGAAGATTTTTTGTCTGTTAGTGGGCACTTAACAGACATCATAAAACTAGGATTTGGAACTTCTTTCATTACTCCAAACTTAGAGCAAAAAATTAAATTGTATCGCGATGCAGGCATGAAAGTATATTTAGGTGGAACCCTTTTTGAAGCTTTTATTGTGCGCAATATGTTTGACGACTATATGAAATTGTTAGATAAGCTAAAGTTAGATTGTGCTGAAGTTTCAGATGGTTCAATTGTAATGGCACATGATAAAAAATGTGAATACATCAATAGGCTATCTAAAAATTTTACTGTTTTATCTGAAGTAGGTTCTAAAGAAGCCGGAATTATTATTCATCCAGCAATGTGGACGTCTATGATGAATAAAGAATTACAAGCTGGTTCGTGGAAAGTTATTGCAGAAGCTCGTGAGAGTGGAAATGTTGGAATCTATCGTGCAAACGGAAGCGCACACACCCTTTTAATCAATAAAATTCTAGCAAAAGTTGACAAGGATTCTATTCTTTGGGAAGCTCCTATCAAAGCTCAACAAGTATGGTTTTTGAAACTATTGGGTTCTGATGTAAATCTTGGAAACATTTCTTATGATGATGTAATTCCACTTGAAACTTTACGTTTAGGTTTACGTGGCGATACATTTTTTAGTCATTTGCCTCCCGAATTAAAAGTATCCGAATAAATTTAGCTTGCTAAAAAAAAATAAAATGAAAGAAATAACGGTAACAGAATTAAAAAAGCTAAAAGATAGTAAAGCAGATTTTCAATTAATTGATGTTCGTGAAGAGCATGAGTTAGAAATTTGTGAAATTGGTGGCACTCACATTGCAATGGGTGAAGTAATGGATAATTTAGATAAGATATCAAAAGACAAACAAGTCGTGATTCATTGCAGAAGCGGTGCTCGCTCTGGAGCAATTTGTCAGGCACTGGAGGCAAATGGATTCAACAATGTGTTTAACCTAAAAGGAGGAATCATTGCCTGGTCATCAGAAATAGACCCTTCAATTACAAAATACTAAATAAATGTTATGTTAGAATTATTCAAACACATTCTTCATCTTGATTTTGAATGGTTGTTTCAAAACTATAGTGATGTAGTTTATATTATTTTATTTCTTGTCATATTTATTGAAACAGGGTTAGTCATTATGCCGTTTTTACCTGGCGACTCTTTGCTTTTTACTGCAGGATTGTTTGCCAACCAAATCAATTCGGTGACTGGTGAACCATTTTTAAATATTTTCTTTTTACTAGGACTATTGTTTGCAGCTGCTGTGATTGGTGACAATACGAATTATTGGATCGGAAGAAAAATTGGACTCAAAGCCTTACAAATGAAAATTCGAGGCAAAAAATTAGTAAAAGAAGAGTACTTAACTAAAACACATTCTTTTTTCGATAAGTATGGCCCAAAAACAATTATTATGGCGCGTTTTGTTCCTATTGTAAGAACATTCGCTCCTTTTGTTGCCGGCATCGCTGAAATGAATTATAAAAAGTTTTTATCGTATGATGTTTTGGGTGGAGTTATCTGGATTGGCAGCTTAACCTTAGCTGGCTATTTTCTAGGAGAAATCCCTTGGATTAAAAACAACATTGAAAAAGTTGCTTTAGGCATCGTTTTTCTCTCAGTACTTCCTATTGGTCTTGAGATATTAAAAGCTAAAATGAACAAAACAAAATCATAAAAATATTTTATTGAATTGAAATAATTTACTGCTTTGAGTACACTACCACTTAGTATGTATGGCTTGATTGGTTTTCCTCTCTCCCACTCTTTTTCTAAAAAATACTTTACAGAGAAATTTGAAAAAGAAAATATTTTAGATTCAGAATATCATGCTTTTCCAATTGAAAAAATTGAATTGCTTCCACAATTGATTAAAGACAATCCTTCGCTAAAAGGGCTTAGCGTTACTATTCCTCACAAAGAAAGTGTTATACCATTTTTAGATGAACTAGACGTTACAGCAAAGAAAATAGGCGCAGTAAATTGCATAAAAATTACAAATGGAAAACTTATTGGTTATAATACAGATGCATTTGGTTTCAAACAATCGATCAAACCATTTTTAGAATCACAACATGAAAGAGCATTAATACTAGGAACAGGTGGTGCTTCAAAAGCTGTAGAATATGTTTTAAAAGAAATTGGCATTAATTGCTTTTTCGTTACAAGAAATAAAACAGCCGAAAATCAATTTACATACTATGAAGTAAACGAAAACATGCTAAATGCATTTAAGCTCATCGTAAATGCAACACCATTAGGAATGTTCCCAAATATTGATTCTTGTCCCGAAATTCCTTATCAATTTATTTCACCTTCCCACCTTTTGTACGACTTGGTTTACAATCCAACAGAAACTGAATTTTTAAAAAAGGGAAAAGCAAAAGGAGCTTCAATTGTAAATGGTTATTCTATGTTACAACAACAAGCTGAAGAAGCCTGGAGAATTTGGAGTACTCATTAGACTCCGCTTAAGCAGACAACATAATGTTCCTGCGTTTTTTTTATTTAATTCCCTAAATTTATAACTCTATGGAATTTAAAATTGTTTCTGACTTTCAGCCAACGGGTGATCAACCTAGCGCTATCAAGCAATTGGTTGATGGAATAAATAGTAGCATCCCAGCACAAACGCTATTAGGCGTTACGGGATCGGGGAAAACATTTACCATTGCCAATGTTATACAACAGACAGGAAAACCTACATTAATTTTAAGTCACAATAAAACATTGGCAGCGCAATTGTATGGAGAATTTAAACAATTTTTTCCAAACAATGCTGTCGAATACTTTGTAAGCTATTACGATTATTATCAACCCGAAGCATTTCTTCCTAGCTCAAATACATATATCGAAAAAGATTTAGCAATAAACGATGAAATAGAAAAACTTCGATTGAGTACTACATCTGCTCTTCTTTCCGGAAGACGTGATGTAATAGTTGTTTCATCAGTTTCTTGCATCTATGGAATAGGAAATCCAATTGAATTTAGAAGTAATGTCATACACATCAAAAAAGGTGAAATCATTTCTCGCAATAAATTTCTTCATCTTTTAGTTGAAAGTTTATATTCTCGAACTACAGAAGATTTTCTTCGTGGAAACTTTCGTGTAAAAGGCGATACAGTGGATATCAACTTAGCGTATGCAGATTTTTCTCTTCGTGTATCTTTTTGGGATGATGAAATTGAAGAAATAGAATATTTTGAAACAAGCACAGGAAAAAGTATTGAGAAACTTGATGCTGTTACAGTTTATCCAGCAAACATCTTTGTAACAAGTCCTGAAACTATGAAAAGTGCCATTCATCAAATACAAGATGATATGGTAAAACAAGTAGATTATTTTAAAGAAATCGGAAAACATCTTGAAGCGAAAAGATTGGAAGATCGAGTTACATATGATCTTGAAATGATGCGAGAATTGGGATATTGTTCTGGAATCGAAAACTACTCTCGCTATTTTGATAGTCGTTTACCAGGCTCTCGCCCCTTCTGTTTGCTAGATTATTTTCCGGATGATTTCTTAATGGTGATTGATGAAAGTCATGTTACCCTTCCACAAATAAAAGCAATGTATGGTGGCGACCGTTCAAGAAAAGTGAATCTTGTTGATTATGGATTTCGTTTACCAGCAGCTATGGATAATCGTCCATTAAAATTTGAAGAGTTTGAATCTATTATCAATCAGCTCATTTATGTGAGTGCTACACCGGCAGAATATGAATTAATAAAATCAGAAGGAATTGTTGCAGAGCAAGTAATTCGTCCGACAGGCTTACTCGACCCTATTATTGAAATTCGACCAAGCATCAATCAAATAGATGATTTACTAGAAGAAATTGATAAAGTTGCTAAACGTGATGAACGAATTTTAGTAACAACGTTAACAAAACGAATGGCTGAAGAACTACAAAAATATATGATGAACGTTGGAATACGCTGTAGATATATTCATTCGGAGGTCGACACATTGGAACGTGTTGAAATTTTACGCGACTTACGTTTAGGAAAATTTGATGTTCTAATTGGAATCAACTTATTAAGAGAGGGATTAGATTTGCCAGAAGTTTCGTTAGTTGCTATTCTAGATGCCGACAAAGAAGGATTTTTACGCTCTGACAGAGCATTAACTCAAACATCTGGACGTGCTGCACGAAACATCAATGGAAGAGTAATAATGTATGCCGATAAGATAACAGACTCAATGAAGCGGACAATTGATGAAACAGAAAGAAGAAGACAAAAACAAATTGCTTATAACTTAGCAAACAATTTAGTTCCTACTGCATTAAACAAATCGAAAGCATCCATTATGGGTCAAACATCTGTGATTGTCGATTCTAAAGGAAATCTAGCTCGACCATACATAGAATCGGAAGAAATCAATTATGCAGCCGATCCAGTTGTTCAATACATGAGTAAAGAAGAGCTTCAAAAAGCAATCAACCGAACACGAAAAGCCATGGATGCAGCTGCTAAAGAGTTTGATTTTGCTGAAGCGGCCCGTTTAAGAGATGAAATGTTTGCTCTTGAAAAACTATTTGCTAACAAGTAGTTGTCATTAAGTTAATCAGTTTCACTCGTTAAATTTAAAAAATTACTCATAAATTCGTAGTAGATAAAATTAAAGCATAAAGCTTACCCACAAGAGAATGTCATTAAAGAATGACGATATTGTACAAACAATATCATTACAAAGCATGGTTTTATGCCTCGACAAACAAGGCATTGTTTACATCCGATATCTCGAGGGTCAAGTGATTGACGTAAAAGAAAAAATAGAAGAAAAAAGAGCACTTCTAGAACTGACAAAAGGTGAAAAGTTTCCCATTTTAATTTCATTTGAAAGTTATGTTACAATTACAAAGGAAGCTAAAGAGTATAGCATTTTAATAGAACCAGAACAGCCCTTTTTAGCAGTTTCTGTTTTAGTTGAAAATTTAGCTTACCAATTAATGGCTGATTTCTATTTTAAATTTTACAAACCCAAAGTTGCCTACAAAGTATTTAAATCTCACGACAAAGCAGTAGAATGGCTTATTGAGATTCGTAAAAATCCTCCTCCTCCTAAACCTAAATACAAAGGGAAAATTACTCTTTGGAATTTTTAATTTCCTAGCTATACATTTCGTAAATTCGTGTGCAAATGCCAAGCATTCACGAAATACTTGAAAAATACTGGGGCTATCGCTCTTTTCGTCCTTCACAGGAGGAAATTATCAATTCCGTTTTAGCGGAAAATGATACGTTGGCATTGCTTCCAACTGGAGGCGGAAAATCCATTTGCTTTCAAGTTCCTGCAATGGCTCAAGATGGAATTTGTATCGTTGTTTCTCCTCTTATTGCTTTAATGAAGGATCAGGTGGAAAATCTCGTAAAAAAAGGAATAAAGGCAATTGCGATTACTTCTGCAATGCATAAACGTGAAATTGATATTGCTTTGGATAATTGTGTACACGGAAATATCAAATTCCTTTACTTATCTCCCGAACGATTAGAAACTGAAATTGTAAAAGTACGTTTACAAAAAATGAACGTAAACCTAATTGCTATTGATGAATCACATTGCATTTCTCAATGGGGTTATGATTTTCGTCCGAGTTACTTAAAAATTGCTTTGCTTCGCGAAATTTTACCGAAAGTTCCTGTATTAGCATTAACTGCAACAGCTACAAAGGAAGTGGTAAAAGACATTCAAGAAAAATTACACTTTAAAAAAAACAATGTCATTCAAATAAGCTTTGAACGAAAAAATGTTGCATACATTTTATTAAATGAAGAAGATAAACTAGCCCGACTTGTTAAGATTGCTAACAATGTAAAAGGAACAGGAATCGTTTACGTCCGCAACCGCAAAAAAACACAAGAAATTGCAAGTTATTTAAGAAGTCATAAAATTGAAGCCGATTTTTATCATGCAGGCTTAGATGCAAAAATGCGCGACATCAAACAAAGCAAATGGATAAATAACGAATCTAGAGTAATTGTTTGCACCAACGCATTTGGAATGGGCATTGATAAACCCGATGTACGCTTTGTTGTACACATTGATTTACCTGATTCATTAGAAGCATATTTTCAAGAAGCTGGACGGGCTGGACGAGATGAACGAAAAGCATTTGCTATTTTACTTTACAACAATGGTGATAAAATAGAATTACAGCGCAATGTCGAATTGAGTTTCCCAAGTATGGATGATATTCGTCAAACTTACCAAGCATTGGCTAATTTTTATCAAATACCTGCTGGTTCTGGCTTAGGCAATACTTATAGTTTTGACATTTCTGCTTTTTGCGATAACTATAAACTGCAAGCCATTACCGTTTTTAATAGTTTGAAATTTATTGAACGCGAAGGTTACATTTTACTTTCAGATGCATTTTTTCAACCTGCTAGAATTAAACTAGAAGTAAATCGCGAAGATTTATATAAATTTCAAATCACTAACCCTGTATTTGATGTATTTGTCAAACTACTTTTACGTAGTTATGCTGGGCTATTCGACAACTTTGAAAAGATAAACGAATTTGATTTGGCAAAAAAATTAAACACCAAGCAAGAAGAAGTTGTTAAAAAATTAAACTTCCTGCATCAAAACAAAATCATCACATACGCTCCGCAAACAGAATTACCACAATTAACTTTCACAATGCCTCGTGTGGATACAAAAGATTTGTCGCTGTCGAAAGAGAACTTCTCTTCCCTAAAAAAACGCGCCAACGAAAGAATGGAATCTGTTTTAAATTATACTGAAAGCTCCCACAAGTGTCGCAGTCAGCTCCTACTTGCCTATTTTGGCGAAATTGAAAGTACTGCTTGCGGACAATGTGATGTCTGTTTAGAAGAGAAAAGAAAAGTGTTACACACGGATGAATACGAAAACATTAGTAATCAAATCAAACAATTACTCAATGTTCATCCAATGGAATTAAAAATGCTCATCAATTCCATAACTGATGTTCATGAAGACAAAATCATACATACGATTCAACTAATGATTGATAACGATCAATTAAAGTACAACGAGCAGAATTTACTTTACTTAACAACGCAATAGATTTAGTACTTTTGCTACAAACAATTCATATATGAGTGATCAATTTATCAAAATAACATTAGCCAACGGCAAAGACCATAGCATCAAACGTTTTCATCCATGGGTGTTTTCTGGCGCAATTAAAAAAATCAGTCTGCCACCCGATTACGAAGGCGAAGATGTGAAAGAAGGCGATGTTGTTACAGTTTATTCGGTACAAGATGAATTTCTTGGAATGGGGCATTATCAAATTGGATCCATTGCGGTCCGTATGTTTTCGTTTACCGAAATAAATCCCAACTACGATTTTTGGAAAAGCAAAATTCAAAAAGCATACGATTTTAGAACACAATTAAATCTTACAAAAAACGCTTCAACCAATTGTTATAGATTATGTTTTGGCGAAGGCGATGGCTTACCTGGATTCATTATTGATTACTACAATGGAACAGCTGTATTACAATCACATTCTATTGGTTTGCATCTTATTAAACATGAGTTTGTAAAAGCTTTACAAGAAATATACGGAGACGAGCTGAATGCCGTTTATGACAAGAGTGAAGATACAATGCCAAAGAATGCTCCAATTAAAGCTCCTAATGGGTATTTGTGGAAACGTGACAATGTAACTGCGGAAACAATTGCTTTGGAGAACGGACATAAGTTTTCGGTTGATTGGGAAGGCGGACAAAAGACAGGATTCTTTTTAGATCAACGAGAGAATAGAGAATTGCTTGCACATTATTCTAAAGACAAAGTTGTTTTAAATACGTTTTGTTACACAGGTGGCTTTTCCGTTTATGCAGCGGCAGCTGGAGCTAAAGAAGTTCATTCAACCGATATTTCTAAAAAAGCAATTGAACTAACGGATAGAAATGCAGAGTTGAATGGCCTAAAAAATCATACATCTTTTGTTGCAGATACATTTGAATTCTTAAAAAACAGAGAAAACACTTACGATATTATTGTTTTGGATCCACCAGCATTTGCCAAACATCAAAATGTAAAGCACAATGCCATTATGGGTTACAAACGATTAAATTACGAAGCCATCAAACAAATTAAACCAGGTGGATTACTATTTACATTCTCTTGTTCTCAAGTAGTAGATAAAAACACATTCAACAGCACCGTGATGGCGGCTGCCATTGAAGCTGGAAGAAATGTAAGAGTTTTGCATCATCTTTCACAACCACCCGATCATTGTGTAAATATTTTTCATCCCGAAGGAGAATATTTAAAAGGATTGGTTGTACATATCGAATAACAAAAAAGCCACTGAGTAAGTGGCTTTTTATTTTTAGAATTCGATGATAATTCCCAATGTAGATAAAGAAGTACCAGAAGAGTTATCAATCAACTTTGTTTTGTATGCAGCGGGATTCGCAGGGTCAGTTTGTACATTCCCATCGGCATCTCTATCCAAAACTAAGATTGCGGGTTGATCGGATTTAGCTCGGTAGACATTTTGTAAATCGTAATAAATGTCCAGCGACCATTTTTTAAAGAAAAACTTTTTATCTATACGCATGTCTAATTGATGAAACGCATTCAATCGATTCTCGTTTAATTTATTGTAATCCGTCAAACCTCTTCCGTTAATATCCCAAACCGATTTAAGTGAAGATGTTTGTACATCAATTGGCGTATAAGGTGTTCCTCCTTGATAACGCCATTTAAATCCAGCCTCCCAATTGCGTTTGAACTTTTTTCCGAATGTAGCTGATACAATATTTCCATTGTCCCAAGCTGAAGGTTTGTCATCTCCGTTTTTATCTTGAAACTGACTTTTTACCCAGGTATAAGCAAGAATACCATAAAAACCTTTAAATAATTTCTGTTGAATTAAGAACTCAACTCCATAAGCTTTACCATCTGAAACAGAAGTTACTGGCTCGTTACCAATAACACCGAAGTCGCCTCCAAGATTAGCTAAACTGATTGAATCACGAAGTGCAAAAGGATACTTTGAATATACTTTATAAAAGCCTTCAACAGAAATCTTCGTATTAATCTTTGTATTGTATTCAAAGCCTGCAACTAAATGATCATTTGTTATATAAGTAACCTTGTTTACTTTATTCGTTAAAACATCGAGCGAATCTCTATAACCTAAAATAGTATACGCTGGCAATTGGTAATATCTGCCTGCATTAAAATTAAAACTAAGTGCATCTGTAATATTAAAAGCCAATGATAATCTTGGAGAAAGCTGATTCAGAGGATTCACCATAGAAGCAGAAAAATCTGCAAAATCTGTTCTTACTCCAGCAGAAAGTAAAAGTCGCTGATTAAATAACATTTTACTAATTTGTCCAAAAGCTGAATACTTATTAAAATTCAATTTTGAATCAAAGTCAATCAAAACAGGTCCTGCAGGAGTCGTTATCTTATTAAAAGTAGAATTCGTGTACGTTACATTTTCAAATCCTACTCCAAAATTAATTTTGTATCCGTTGTTACGATATGTATTTTCAAGTCTTATTTTATTTTCAATTTCTTGAGAAACATAATCCAACACTTTATTGGAGTCGATGCTTTCATCGTTGTTCAAATATTTATAGGAACGATTGTTTAAATGATTTCTACTCACCACAAATGTCAAATAACTTTTCTCAAAATAATGTTTATAGTTCGCCCCTAAAGCATAATTCCATTGTTTATTTACAGGCAAATATCCAAGTATGTATTTCTGTTGTTCCGTTTCGTTTGCATCTAAATTCAGCTTAAAATCGTCCAACGCACCCAATCCGATAAAAGAAATTTCGTTTTTTTCGTTTAAACGAATTTTCGCTTTGAATTGAGCATCATTGTATATTGGTAAAAATGGCAGTTCCAGCAATTTGAATAGCCATCCCAAATAAGATCTTCGTGCAGAGACAATAAACGTTGTTTTTTTACCAAGCGGGCCATCCAACGTTAAACCTATGTCAGAAGAACCCAAAGTAGCTGTCGTTACAAGTTTTTCTGAATTCCCATCTTTCATTTTAAAATCAAAAATGGAACTCAAGGCATTTCCTCTGTTAACGGGAAAAGCTCCGGAATAAAAATCTACCTCTCTAATAAAATTCACATTAATCATTCCTACTGGACCACCTGAACCACCTTGGGTAGCAAAGTGATTAATATTAGGTACTTCTATACCATCCAAATAAAAGCGATTTTCATTTGGAGCACCACCACGAATTATAATGTCATTCCTAAATGAAACGGTTGAAGCAACACCAGGCAAAGATTGTATTACTTTAGAAATATCTCTGTTTCCGCCAGGATTTCTATCTATTTCGGAAGAACCTATTGTGCGAAGAGAAACTGGACTTTCTTCCGTTTTATTATAAGGAGAGGCTGTTACTTCAACAACTCCAAGACTATCCATCTTTTCATCTAAACTTATATTTAAGACCGTTGGCGTGAAGTTGTTTACCTGAATTTCAAAAACTGTTTTTTTTCCATAACCAACAAAAGATGCAGAGATATTATATAATCCAGGAGTTAAGTTTTTTAATTCATAATTCCCATCTAAATCAGTTGTAGCTGCTACCGACAAAGAAGTTATACCAACTGAAGCAAAAGGAATTGGTTCATTATTTATGGAATTTAATACCTTTCCTTTAATAATTCCATTTTGAGCAAAAAGTGTATTAACTAAAACGAAAGTGAAGAATAAAACAACAAAATTATATTTCATATATACTAAAACAAAATGATTAAATATTTGTTCATAAAATTGCAAAAAAAAACGCTTTTATTAAAAAGCGTTTTTAATAAATTAAATAAATAAACTAGCCTAATAATGTTTTCTCAACCGCTTTCAAAATTGCAAAAGCTTTTTCTGTAGTAGCTGATTCTGCATAGTTACGCAAAACAGGCTCAGTACCTGATGCTCGAATCATCATCCATTCATCATTTGCGAAGAAATACTTCCAACCATCAACGGTTTCAATTCTTTCTACTTTGTAAGGCCCAAATGAAGTGTATGTATTATTCTTACAATTCTCTACAATCCCAACTTTCACTTCTTCTTTCAAATGCATATCGCTGCGTTCGAATTTGAATGCACCTACAATTTTATAAATCTCTTCAATTAGCTGATCCAATGTTTTTCCAGATTTTACCATGTATTCCCAAATGGTCAATCCCATCCAAATACCATCTCGCTCCGGAATGTGTCCTTTTATTGCGATTCCACCACTCTCTTCACCTCCAAGCAATACATCTTCAGAAACCATAATTCCTGCTATATATTTAAAACCAATTTGAGTGACTTGATATTCTAATCCATAATGCTCACACATTTTTTTTACTCTTGGTGTTACAGAAAATGCATTCACAACTTTTCCTGTCATTTTTTTCTGAGTCACCAAATAGTTAATCAACAATAAAATGATGTGATGTGAATCCACGAATTCTCCTTTACCATTGTAAAGACCTATTCTATCTGCATCACCATCTGTTGCTAAACCGCAATCAATATCACCGCTTTCAGTAATTAAAGTTGAAAAAGGAATTAGATTTTTATGAATAGGTTCTGGAGCTTGCCCTTCAAATCCTGGATTGTAATCACAATGCAAAAATGTAATGTCTGGCAACAATCTGCGCATAACATTTTGTCCAGCACCATACATTGCATCGTAAGCAAAATTCATTTTAGTATTTCGAATTGCTTCCATATCAAAATTCTTCTCAACGTGATTGACATACATTGTTTCTAAATCAACATACTCAATCAAACCAGCTTTTACAAAGTCTGCGATAGAAAGATTTTCTACATCAATTGAATTTGTATCAGGGATAATGTCTTCAATTTTTTGAATGTCATCTGGCAATAAAGGTCCGCCAAATCCACCTTTTAGCTTATATCCATTGTAAGATGGAGGATTGTGAGAAGCTGTGATAATAACTCCCAAAGAAGTTCCAAGAGTTTTTGCTCCCAAAGAAATCATTGGTGTAGAAACAAAATCTTTCGCTAAATAAACTTTAATTCCAGCATTTGCAAACACTTTAGCTGTAGTTTCAGCAAATAATTCTCCAGCAAATCGACAATCATGTCCAACAACAACACTTGGTTTATCAAAATTCTTTTTAACCCAAACAGCGGATGCAATAGTAACTCGAGCTACATTGTCAACTGTAAAATCTTTCGCGATGATGGCTCTCCATCCGTCTGTTCCAAATTTAATTTTTGTCATATTCTTTAATTTAATTGGCAAATATAGTGTTTTTATGATTTTTAATAGTTTATTTGTAAAATGCAAGAGACGCCTATAATGAACATAAATGACAATTACACCAGATCCAATATAGTAAGAATACTTTTCTATGCGATGATGGGGATGGATATTATATCTGCATATTCCAATATTCTGCAACTTAATCTTCTAAAAAGCGCAGAAATAAGCATGATTGGGATCGATATGGAACAAGCGGATGCAAATGATTCTAGACAACAAATAGTCGCCATTTTTCATCTCCTTTTAATAGTTGCAACTATCGTAACATTTATTATGTGGTATTACAGAGCATATAAAAATCTCCATGAACTAAAAGTTTTGTCTTTGCAACACACACCTGGATGGGCTATAGGAGCATGGTTTGTGCCGTTTTTAAATCTTGGTCGCCCATATACTATTATGAAAGAGATATGGGAGAATACACAAAATTTTGTTGTATCAAAAGACGACTTAATTCGTCCATCTTCCAACGCAATTATAGGCTGGTGGTGGGGATTTTGGCTTTTTAGTAATTTTTTGAGTAATATATCTGGGAGAATAACATTACAAGCTACTACCATTGAACAAATGATTACCTCTACTCAGGTGAGCATTTTCTCAGATGCTGTTGATATGGTGTCGGTTATAATGACACTTATTATGCTTACCAGAATGGTTGATTATGAAAAGAAGCTTTGGGATTTTCTGAATGACCCAATGAATTCAATAAATAAAACTGAGATTGCTAATTAGTGTATATTTTTCGCATTTAAAGCATCTCTATACTTTTTAGCATAAACGCAATGCTGTTCATAGGTCTTGGCGAAATAATGTTTCCCTGATAAATCTTCCTTTGCACACATATAAATGTAGTCGCTCTTCTCATAATTCAAAACTGCATCAATAGAAGATTGCTGCGCAAATCCAATGGGTCCAGGAGGCAAACCGACATTCACATATGTATTGTAGGGCGAATTGTAACGCGTTTGTTCAGTAGAAACGCGTTTTATTGTAAAATCTCCTATTGCAAAGATAACTGTCGGGTCCGACTGCATTGGCATTTGATCGTTTAAGCGATTAATATATAAACCAGCTATGATTTTTTTTTCATCATTATCACAACATTGCTCTCCTTGGACGATTGAAGCCAAGGTTATTACTTCCGTTTGTGAATAGCCTATTTTTTTTGCTTTGCTCTTACGTTCTTCATTCCAAAATAATTTATATTCTTTTGCCATTCGCTCAAAAAACTCATCTACAGATGTATTCCAATAGAACTCATAAGTGTTTGGAATAAATAAAGCCTGAATATTATCTTGATTGAATCCGTATTTACTAAGATAGCCATTATCTCTGATTGCTTCTTGCAGGGAATTCGAATCTGCTTCAATTCTTCTTCCTACTCTTGATACAAATTCATCAACAGTATGTAAACCATTAAAATTAATTTTGATAGGTTCTTGAATTCCTGCACGTAACAAATTCACAAGTGCATTGTTACTCATTTTGGCTAAAACCCTATACTTACCAGGCTTAATATTGTCTATATATTTCTTTTTTTTAGCAAGAAGTTCAAATGTAGATCGATTTTTAAGAATATTATTATCACCTAAAATGCGAATGACGTCTTCAAAGGTAGAACCTGTAGGAATATAAATGATTTCGGATTTTTTATCGCCTAAATTAACATTCGACTGATAGATGGTTTTATAGGCATAATAACCACCTACTCCACCAACAACCAATATAATGAGCAGTGTTGCGATAAGTATCTTTTTCAAAAAAGACGATTTCCCTTTTACCATTTTACTTTACAAATCAACGATAACAAAGATATTAATTTTAATAGCATTGTACTATAGAACATGGAAAAATAGGAACGCAGATTTTTTATGATTTTTATGATTAAAAATGATTTTATATTGGTGTCTTATATTTTGATTTAACTAAAATCAAATCATATTTTATCAAAATCGCCAAAGGCGATCAAAGCCTTTTAAATCATAAAAAAATCTGCGTAATCTGCGTTCCATTAAACACAGCATAAGAATGGTTAAGAAAAGGTTTTTTGAAATGAAATTTTAGGTAAATTTGACCTCCAAAATGCGTTACCCTTTATTAATACTAATCTCATTATTTCCATTATTCTGCTCGGCCCAAAACCAAGAAGATGTTAATACTATCTGCATTTATAAAGCAATAGATAAGATAACCATAGATGGTGTTCTAAATGAACAATCTTGGGATTCGGCACAATCAACTGGAAATTTCAAACAGATGTTCCCTTTCGATACTTCTATCGCTAAGACTCAAACAATTGTAAGAGTTACTTTTGACGATGTCAATCTTTATATATCAGCTGTTTGTTACGACTCATTAAAAGGAAAATACATTGTTCAATCTTTAAAACGCGATTTTTCTTATCCAGCTAACGATGCTTTTGCCGTGTATTTAGATTGCTTAAACGATCAAACAAATGGCTTTTGTTTTGGTGTAAACCCAATGGGCGTTCAACGCGAAGGATTATTGTCAAATGGTGGCGGACAAGGTGTAACAACAATATGGGATAATAAATGGACATCAGAAGTAAAACAATTTGAAGACAAGTGGATAGTTGAAATGGCTATTCCATTTAAAAGTTTGCGATTCAAAAGTGGTGTAGATACTTGGCGAATAAATTTTTCTCGAAACGATTTAAAAAGAAACGAAAACTCTGTTTGGTCTCCTGTACCAAGAAACTTTAATGTTGCCTCATTAGCCTTTACAGGAAAATTAAAGTTTGATGAACCGAAAAAAAAGACCTCGTCCAACATTTCAATTATTCCTTATGTTACTGCTGGTGTTTCACAAGACTATCTAACTCAAACAAAAGAACAATACACCTACAATGGCGGATTGGATGCAAAAATTGCCCTTTCCTCTTCTTTGAATTTAGATTTAACCATAAATCCAGATTTTTCTCAAGTAGAAGTTGACAGACAAGTTACTAACTTATCTCGCTTTAGTATTTTTTTTCCAGAAAGAAGAAACTTCTTTATTGAGAATAGTGATTTATTCGAACGATTTGGTTTTAGACAAATCAGACCATTTTTTTCAAGAAATATTGGATTGTACAAAGGACAAATCGTTCCTATTTTGGGTGGATTTAGAATCAGCGGAAACATCAATAAAAAATGGAGAATTGGTGTAATGAGTATGCAAACTGAGCACAAACGAGAATTGGGGTTAGAAAGTCAAAATTATTCAGTTGCAGCAATTTCTAGAAATTTATTTAAACGCTCTAATATCTCTTTCATATTTGTAAACAAGCAAGAAGTTACTACTAAAGGAATATCAGATAATTTGTTTAATCGAATTGCTGGAGTGGATTACAATTTACAATCAGCAAACAACAAATGGTTTGGTAAAATCTTTTATCATCATTCATTTACGGCTCAAAACCTTTCAAATGCTTCAGCTAATGCGTCTTTTCTTAGTTATGCAACTCCAAAATTATCTTGTGAATGGAATCACGAATATGTAGAGAAAAATTATTTAGCTGATGTAGGATTTGTTCCACGCATTTATTTCTACGACCCACAAACTGGAATAACAACCAGAGAAACGTATTTGAGAATAGAGCCGAATCTTCGTTATAAATTTTATCCAAAATCTAAGATAATAAACAACCATTATCCTGAAATAAGTGTGAGTCACTATTTAGATTCTGCATTAAACTCAACAGAATATCAATATCAACTTTCCTATAATTTCAATTTTCAGAACACGAGCTTACTTTCAATAAAGTACAGAAGAAATTTTATCAAGCTTCGTATTCCAGTAGATATTACATTTACTGGCAATACTCCTATTATTGCTGATAATTATTACTTTGAAAACATCATTGCAACATATACTTCTAGTCCGATAAAACCATTGTTTGGAACGGCTACAGTTGATTATGGAACTTTTTATAATGGACATAAATTATCTTATTCAGGAGACATAAATTTCAGAAAACAACCATGGGGCGTTTTTGGAGTAAGTTTTTCACAGGATGAAATCATTTTACCAGAGCCTTTTAAGAATGCTTACATCACTTTAGTTGGACCCAAAATAGAACTGAGTTTTACAAAAAATATTTTCTTTACCACATTTGCGCAATATAATACTCAAATAAACAATATGAATTTAAATTGTAGACTTCAATGGCGATTTAAACCCATGTCGGATTTATATATTGTTTATACCGACAACTACTACTCTATCGATATGACAAAGAAAAACAAAGCATTGGTGGTGAAGTTGATATATTGGATAAATGTTTAACAAGAATGTTTATAGCTCTTACATTTCGACTACGCTCAATGTGACGGTTGGGAGATGAAGGTCGCAAACGTCACCCTGAGCGTAGTCGAAGGGCATGAAGTGGGCACGAAAATCATTTCAAACCTTTCAACTGACTCAAAACCATCTTCGCTTGTTCTTGTTTGGGATTCTTTTTAAGAACTTGTTTTAAAATTTCTTCTGCTTCTTTAAACTTTTTCTGATAAATTTTTAATCCAGCCATATTCATCAATAAAGATTCATAATCAGGATCTAGTTTTAATGCTCTGTTATAAAGCGCCTCTGCTTTTGATTCATTTCCGGAAATCAAATTTGCGTAACCTAAATTGTTTATGGATGGAACGTATTTAGGATTTTCGTTTATAATCGTATTCAAAATAGCTATTGCTTCATCATATCTTTTCAATGCCATCATTGAAGCGGCATATTTGTTCCTAAATTCAGGATTTAGTGGCGATAAATCAATCGCATTTTTGAAGAATGGTAATGCTGAAGGAATGTCGCCTAAATTATAATACGATTCACCAATTCTGTAAGCAGTCCAAGCATTTGAATTATCTAGCGATATTTTGTTAATCGTTTGTTTAAACTTATTCAAACCCCCTATTTGATTTAAATAACCAATCACTTTTGCATAATCCAGCTTTATAAAATTCAGATGAATTAATAATTCAAAATTTTTCTCAACATCTGCTTTTGTTTTATCTGATAAATAAAATGCCGCTGAATCTAAATATTCAGCTTTGTATTCAAACTTATCATACTGCTGGATATATGCTTTCGCTTTTGTATAGTTGCTTGGATTTTTTTCATTAATCGCATACAAACCAATAAACTCTTTCACCTTTTGAACTTCTTCTTTCTTCATCGGTTTGCGGATATAATGATCATGCACACTCACATGTGGAATATCAATAGAACCCGAATTCGGCATGTGGCAACTCACACAATCATTTTTTACTTTCGCTCGTACATTTTCCTTTTCAGAACACAAACCATTTTGTGCTGTTGTGCTATGACAATTTTTACACGCGTTATTGAAAACTTCTCCACCCGTTGCTTTTACACTTACGTGAGGATTGTGGCAAGTAACACAAGTCAATGAGTTTTTATACGGACGCAAAGAAGTTTTATCAGATTCTTTTTTAAAGCTATTAATGAAACATTTGCTTTGTTTTAATCTATCTGCATGCGAAGCCATAATAAATTCATCATCTGCATTTTTGTAACGCGGCAAAAAAGTAGTCATGTAATCCGAAAGCTTCATTCCTGGTTTGAAATCGAGGAATGATTTCCCTTCTTTCAAAACCGTGTTTCCCTGTAAGTGGCAACGCTGACAAACATCGAACTGTAAATCAATGGATAGTTTACCAGGATTCACAATCGAGTAATCAATATATTTAGAAGTATCAATTTTCGCTCCTGTTGATCTTTGTTCAACGTGAATACTTCCCGGTCCGTGACAACGTTCACAATTCACACCTTCAGGCAAAGCATTAAACTTATTTTCGGAGCCTTGTGCAAAGTCGGGCAATGAATTATGGCAACTCATACATTCCAAACCTATCTTGCGCGAAAAACGAGTATTAAATCCGTTTTCAAATCCAGGGGGGAAATCCCATTTTTGTTTTTGAGTATAATATGTCATTGGCACTTGATGCAAATAACCATTTGAACTAGTAATATGCGAATTGGTATGCTGTCCCGAGCCAATTATATAATCAACTGATTCAACACGTTTAAAAATGGTGTCTTTCCCTTTCAAACGAAACTCCAATATTTTTAAACTATCGCCATTCCAAAACGGATGGTAGTAGAAATCTTGGAATTTATCGTAGATAACGGTATGCTCAGAAAATTTAGCGGAACTTTTTTGTTTGCTCGCCACTTCAAAACTTTTCCCCATTCCTGTTTCGATATAGGAATTGTAAATGTCTTGGTGACAAAGCTTGCATTGACTCATGCCAACGTATTTAGCAGAATCGTGATGATTTAAATAAACATTATCTAAAGTGGGATTATCTTTAGTATTTTCTTTAGGAGTGGAATCACCGCAATAGACAATTGTAAGAATTACAACTGAGAATAATATTAGAGAAAGAATATTGCGAATGGAAAATTTCATAATTATACAACTCAAAGTCTTTGACACCAGCTAGTCTGACCAAATCAAACGTCACACTGAGCGGAGTCGAATGTGTGGCCTAGTCATATTTGTTTACCCTCTTATCTTCTGAAGTAACAATTCATCTTTAAATTTATCGCCATCACGTACCCATTGCTTTTTCATTCCAGTAATTTGAAAGCCATGTTTTTGAAACAGCAAGACGCTTGGTTCATTATCGATGGTAACATTACAGTACAATTGATTCAAGTTTAAAACGGTGAAACAATAATCTATTAAAACGGTTAACGCATCAAACGCATAGCCTTTTTTTCTATCTGATTTTTCAGCAATCAAAATTCCTACTCCTGCTCGCAAATGAGTTGGATCGAAATCGAACAAATCAATACTTCCAACTGCTCTTCCTTCTTCGTTGCAAATGATTAATCGTAATTGTTTAACCGAATAAATATCTTGATGCGCACTAGCAATATACTGCTCGAGCACGAAACGCGAATATGGAGTTTGTGTATTGCTTACATTCCAAGTATCTGTGTCGTTTTCCCATTGATACAAAACCTCAATATCTGAAGGTTCGATGGCACGAAGCGAAACATGTTGTCCTTTTAATTTCATTGTTTCTACGAATTAAATTCTTTTCTTACCAACTCAATCCCAGCATTAATTTCCTTGTTTGTATAAACAGGCAACTGATATGTTTTTTCCTCTATATGTATAGAAGAAATAGCTTCTATTAATCCTTCCGACTCAAGTAGTGGAAGTAATTCATAAAGAAAATTCACATTTTTCATTGGAATACCGTAAACTTCTTCAAAGAAGAGTTTAATCGGACTCAAACAAGTAGCAACCCCAACATCCACTCTATCAAATTGCTGAACATTTGTAATAAAATGTTCGCGTAAATAAATAGCACTAAAAGTAGGATGTGATTTTATCTTTATAAACAATGTTGGGATTTTACGAATGTTCGTATTCTTAATTAATGCAGCAATTGGTACGTTAATATCTTGCCCTTTTATAGAAAGTGAATGATATGATTTATCTGATATCATTCCAATATGCGGTGGAATGCGAGTTGCATGAATTACTGCAATATATAAGCCATTTGATAAATCTTGCTCATCAAAGGATTTGTTAATTTTAATTTTATATGTTATCTTTTCATTCGTCATTCAGCAGAAATCTCTCCTTTAAAAACAAATGTAGCTGGACCTTCCAACCAAATATCAGTAAAAGAATTGTCCTCTTGTTTATTGAATTTCACTTTCAAATTTCCACCCAATGTTTTAACATCACAATAGTCAAGTGCTGTTGAAACATTTTTTATCGCGGCCACCAATGCTGCTGCAGTTACTCCCGTTCCACAAGAATATGTTTCATCCTCTACTCCTCTTTCATATGTTCGTACAAACAATTCGTTTAATTCTTTTTCAACAAAATTAACGTTGGTACCTTTTTCTTTAAAACGTTCATTGTTTCTAATTTTTTTCCCTTCTTCAAATACCTTATAATTTTTTACATCATTTACAAAAGCAACGTAGTGAGGAGAACCAGTATTTAAATAAGAGAAAGCTGCATTCATTTCAACTTTGCTAACATTGTTCATTTTCAAACTTATCAAATCTGTATTTAGGAATGCTTCATGTTCTCCATCCGATGCTAAAAAGTGTGCTTTTGATTTTACTAACCCTAAAGTTCTGGCAAACTCAACGATACATCTTCCTCCATTCCCACACATACTGCTTTCGTTCCCATCAGAATTATAATAAACCATTTCGAAATCATACCCAATCTTTGACTGGAACAGCATCAATCCGTCAGCACCAATTCCAAATCTTCTATCACAAAGCTTCGCAACTAATGCATTGTTTTCACGATTAAATTTCATCTCTCTATTGTCGATAATAATGAAATCATTTCCAGTTCCTTGATATTTATTAAAAGTAAAAGTCATTTATTTTAATCGATTAAGAATTGATTCATCGGTAATTCTTTCGTAAGGCTTAAACTCACCAGTAGCATCTAATCGATATACAAAAGAAGTGCTTTTCAAATAAACGATATCGTCCAATTTATATATTTTCAATCCTTCTGGAGAAGATACGCCATACAAAATCAATTTATACTTACTCATTTTATAACCTTTGTAATTTAAGGGAGACGACCAAAATTCAACATTTATATATTGTTGGGACAAACTTCTATCATCTTTTATCCCACTTACTTTCATAAGCAATGAATCCTTTCCATTCATTTTAGCGACAGGATCTAAGTTCATTACTTCCAATGTTTTTGTAGAAAGCAATTCGTCTTTGCGAACTACAACACCATCTGAACTGGGATTTTCAAGAGTTAACGAATCTTTTACAACTTTATTTGTATCAGCTATAACACTCTTTTCATCTTCACCAAATTTATCCTCCGTTACCACTGCTTCTTTTTTCTTTTTCTTTACGTCAGTCGATTTTTGAACTACCTCCTCAGTTACATTAGATTCAGCTGTTTTAGATTCCGAAGAGAATGTATTTGAAACGGACTTATAGAAACTCAGCTCTTTAAAATAATCGTCCAATTTGAAGATAAAAAATCCACCCGCAACAATTAGTCCGACTAAAATTCCAATAATAAAACCGTAAGATTTTTCTTTAAAACTACTCATCAAAAACTATTTGAACAATTGATTGTTTTTAATATTTGTGTAAAGTTAAACAACCTTTGCAAACCGCTGTTAAACTATGTTAAAAATAAATGACAAATATAATATCGGAATAATTTTTGTGTTATAATTAGAGCTAAATTTCGTTATATTAAAAACTTTAAAAACAATGTATATGAAAAAGATTTTAGGAGTATTTGCAATCGCAGGAATTGGCGGATTAACCGCTCTTGGTCTTAATCACCTCTTTATCGTCCAGTCAAACAATCAAGTATCTCAAATCGAATACCAAGCACCTGTAAGCTATGTAAAGTTACCAGGAGCCAACGCTCCGGAACTAGCTCTAGACTTCACAAGTGCGGCTGCGTCTTCGGTTCATTCAGTTGTAAATGTTAAAACAACTTATCCTTTAGAAACTCAAAACCCTTATTTATATGACCCATTCCGTGATTTTTTCGGATTACATGGTCAACGTCAACCACAACAAGCTCCTCAATCAACAGGATCTGGAGTAATTATTTCTCAGGATGGTTATATCGTAACCAACAATCACGTTGTGGATGGAGCAGATAAAATAGAAATCACCTTGAATGATAAACGAAGCTATACAGCTGAAGTAATAGGTAAAGACCCTTCCACCGATTTAGCGCTTCTTAAAATTAAAGAAGAAGGCTTGGAATTTATCAATTACGGAAACTCAGATAATGTAAAGGTAGGCGAATGGGTATTGGCTGTTGGAAATCCATTTAATTTAAACTCAACAGTTACTGCTGGAATTATAAGTGCGAAAGGCCGAAACATTAACATTCTAGCAAACGACAGAGAAAAAGGGCAATTTCCAGTTGAAGCTTATTTACAAACTGATGCTGCTGTAAATCCAGGCAATAGTGGTGGCGCATTGGTAAATGCAAAAGGAGAATTGGTTGGCATTAATTCTGCCATTGCGTCAAACACAGGTTCATATACAGGTTATTCATTTGCTATTCCAGTAAACTTAGCTAGAAAAGTAGTTGCAGACTTATTGGAATTTGGTGAAGTTCAACGCGCATTTATCGGTTTAATAATTCAGGATTTAGATGGAAAGCTTGCCAAAGAAAAAAGTATTACTGTTATAAAAGGGGTTTACATAAAAGGAATTGTAGAAGGTGGCGCTGGAGCGGAAGCTGGAATTAAAGAAGGTGATGTCATCACTAAAATTGGAGACGCTGAAGTAAATAATCAACCGGAATTGCTTGAACAGATTGGTAGATACCGACCAGGCAACAAGGTAAACATCACATTAAACAGAAATAATCAAGAAAAAGTTATGGCAGTTGTTTTGAAAAACAAAGATGGCAATACAGATGTTATCTTAAAACAAAAAACTGAAATAATTTCTGCACTCGGTGCTACTTTTGAAGATGTAAGCAAAGAAGAAATGAAAAAACTAAGTATTGAATATGGATTAAAAATAGCAAAACTTGGAGCAGGTAAATTATTGAGCGCAGGAATCAAAGAAGGATTTATTATTACAAGCGTAGATAAAAAGAAAATTGCAACTATTGACGACATAAAAGCAACTCTTGAAACTAAAAAAGGCGGTGTATTGATTGAAGGAGTTTATCCAAATGGAATGAGAGCTTATTATGGCTTCGGGATGTAATCGTATTTCTAAAATTTAACCGCATAGTTACTTAGAAAAGCAGAAAAAAGCATTGAATTAGAAAGCCAAATCGCACAGCGATTTGGCTTTTTTGACTCTTCAAGAACAAAACACGTCTTCTCTTGTTTTAAATAAAGTTTGCTATGTTAAATGTGCTAAAAAAATATCGAATGTTTTTATTCACAACAACTTTTGGGTTAATCGACAATAAAAGCCACTTTATAGAGACTTTTTAGTGATAAGTCTAATTATTTGTAAATTACTAACAATCAGTAAGTTCCAATAGTTATTTTAAGATGAAATATTTGTAAAAATAAAGAGTTATAGACTACCTTTGTACTCGAATTAATCACCCAATAAACTCAAAAAAGTCCTATGAGACAACTCAAAATAACCAAATCGATTACCAACCGCGAGAGTGCTTCTTTAGATAAATATCTTCAGGAAATTGGTCGCGAGGAGTTGATTACCGCAGAAGAAGAAGTAATTTTAGCTGTAAAAATTAGAGCAGGAGATCAACAAGCATTAGAGAAATTAACCAAATCAAATTTACGTTTCGTAGTATCTGTTGCTAAACAATATCAAAATCAAGGTTTAAGTTTACCCGATTTAATTAATGAAGGAAACTTAGGTTTGATTAAAGCAGCAAAACGTTTTGATGAAACGCGTGGTTTCAAATTTATCTCTTACGCTGTATGGTGGATTCGTCAATCCATTCTTCAAGCTTTAGCTGAACAATCACGTATCGTTCGTTTACCTTTGAACCAAGTTGGTTCTTTGAATAAAATCAACAAAGCTTATTCTCGTTTGGAACAACAATTCGAACGTGAACCAAGTGCTGAAGAATTATCGGAAATATTAGAACTTCCACAAGATAAAGTTGCCGACACAATGAGAGTATCTGGTCGTCACGTATCCATGGATGCTCCGTTTGTAAACGGAGAAGAAAACAGTTTGTTAGATGTATTGGTGAATCACGATTCTCCAAGAGCTGATAACTTGTTGATGAATGAATCTTTACAAAGAGAAATTGAACGTTCATTATCTACTTTAACGGACAGAGAACGTGATGTTGTAAAATTGTTTTTCGGTATCGGAATCAACCATGGTTTAACCTTGGAAGAAATCGGAGCGAAATTCGATTTAACTCGTGAACGTGTTCGTCAGATTAAAGAAAAAGCGATCCGTAGATTACGTCATAACTCAAGAAGTAAATTACTTAAGACCTATTTAGGCTAGATAGTCGTCCGAAACTCAATGAAACCACACAAAAATCAGTTGAAAACTAAGAATAAGTTTAACTGATGTTTGTGTGGTTATTTTTTTATTTTTATCCTAATTTTTTAATTGTCATTCCGTTTGAAACGAACAATCTACTCTCAACTGACTAGATTTCTCCACTTCTGTCGAAATGACAAAAAAGGAGGAGAAAACAAAAATGACAATCCAACTAATAAACTAATGAACTTATAAACCACTGAACTAGTTATGACACTTGAAACAATGGAACCAACTGAAGGAAAAGCAAAAGGAAGTTACGAATCGGAATTGAATGATTGGATAAATCACGAAAAAGCAGCAATCGATCTTATCGGAATCATCGGAAAACTATGGTTTGAAAAATCAATTGAATTAATTCTTTTCAGAAACCAGCTGGTTGATAGAAGTGCGAGTGAAATTATGAACTTGCACCACTACGCAAAAAACATCGTTAAAAAAGTAATTACAGTTGAGGATACTTTAAAAATCGCCTCACAAATTTCTCAAATGGATGTTTGTCCTTCCCGTATGGATATTGGGAAACTTGCATTTGAATGGCAACAAGAAAGCACAAAACATAAAACTCTAGAAGATTTTCTAAAAAATAAATTAACCGACTTCATTGGTAAAAAACACAATATCACTCCAAAAGATGTTGTATTGTTTGGTTTCGGACGAATTGGTCGTTTAGCTGCAAGAGAACTTATTGCTCAAGCTGGTAAAGGTGAACAATTAAGATTGAAAGCAATTGTTACACGCGGAAGTAGTGATGATGATATTATTAAACGTGCTGATCTTTTGCGTACCGATTCTATTCATGGCGTTTTTCCTGGAACCATCATCGAAGATCTAGAGAAAAAAGCATTGATCATAAACGGACATACTGTTTACATGATTGATGCGAAAAATCCAGAAGATGTAGACTATACTAAATACGGGATCAATGATGCTTTACTAATTGACAACACTGGTGTTTTTAGAGATAAGGCAGAGTTGAGTCGCCACTTACAAGCTAAAGGAATTACAAAAGTATTGTTGACCGCTCCAGCGAAAGATATTCCAAATGTTGTTCACGGAGTTAATCATCAAACCATTGATATTAAAACCGACAATATTCTTTCTGCTGCATCGTGTACAACAAATGCAATTATGCCTGTTTTACAAGTGGTTCATAATAAATTGGGAATTGCACGCGGACATATTGAAACTGTTCACTCCTACACCAACGATCAAAACTTGTTGGATAACTACCACAAAAAATACAGAAGAGGTCGCTCTGCAGCATTAAACATGGTCATTACAGAGACGGGTGCAGAAAGTGCTTTGAAAAAAGTTCTACCGCAATTGTCTGGTAAATTTACAGCAAACTCTGTGCGTGTCCCGACACCAAACGTTTCTCTTGCAATCTTGAGTATGACAATTGATCGTGAAGTAACGAAAGAAGAAGTAAACGATATTTTGAAAGATGCTGCTTTAAACGGAGCATTGGTGGAACAAATCCAATACATGAATTCCAACGAATTAGTTTCTACTGATGTAATTGGAAATCCTTGTCCTTCTGTTTTCGACAGCCAAGCAACAATTGTTGGTCCGGATAAAAAGAACATTGTATTGTACGTATGGTATGATAACGAATACGGTTATACTCGTCAGGTAATTCGCTTTTCTAAGTTTATTGCTGAAGTAAGACGAATGGTTTATTACTAAAAGGTATCAAGTATATAGTATAAGGTATCAAGACAGAAAATCCTCTCAGAAATAATCTGAGAGGATTTTTTAACAAACACAGATTTGTAAATTCCTAATTATTCGTAATTCGTAGTTACTTATACATCTCCACCATTTCTTTCAAAGCATTCTGAGTAGCTTTGTTCACGTTTACCAAAGGTAAACGCACAGTTGGCGAACAGATTTTCATCATTTCTAAAACCGCTTTTATTCCAGCAGGATTTCCATCAGCAAATAATTGCTCGATAATATCAGTAAGCTTGTAATGCAACTTCTGAGCATCTTTCACATTTCCAGCTAAAATCTGTCTGGTCATTTCTGAAAAATCTTTCGGGAAAGCATTTGCAACAACAGAAATAACTCCATCTGCACCAGCAGCAATCATCGGCAATGTCAGCATATCGTCTCCAGAAATAACTAGAAAATCTTTCGGACGATGTTTTACAATTTTCATACACTGCTCTAAATTCCCTGATGCTTCTTTTACTGCAATGATATTTTTAAAGTCTGTCGCTAATTTAATAGTTGTATCAGCAGTTACATTAGATGATGTTCTTCCTGGAACGTTGTACAAAATAATTGGTAATGGAGAAGCCTCTGCAATTGCTTTGTAGTGCTGATAAATGCCACGTTGATTCGGTTTGTTATAATACGGTGATACAGAAAGAATCGCATCAATATTGTTGAAGTCGGATGATTTTTTGAATGCACTTAAAATCTCTTGAGTATTGTTTCCGCCTAAACCCAAAACAATAGGAACACGTTTGTTTACGTTTTCAATTACATGAGTAACAACAGATTGTTTTTCTTCCTTACTCAAAGTCACCGATTCGCCCGTTGTTCCAAGAACAACCACATACTCTACTCCACCTTTGATAATAAAATCAACTAGTTTGTTTAATGATTTATAATCAATGCTTCCGTCTTTGTTAAATGGTGTTACAATTGCAACTCCTGTTCCTTTGAATTTTGAATTTTTGCTCATGATTGGATTTTAAACTTTTTTGTAGTTTTTGTAAAGATAAATTGATTTTTGAGATTGGAGGATCGGAACGCAGATTTTTATGATTATTATGATAACAAAGGATTTCTTATTTGCTAGTGAAAGATGGCTTATGATTTATTCGCTATAGCGAATAATTATAAAATAGAAAAATCAGAGATCAATGTGTATCTTTTCTAAAAATCTTCGTTATAGGTAGCAACCATTGTCAATCCCTGCGTCTATCTATATATGTTAAAAGCCGTTAAAATCAAAGTTTGACCGCTTATTACATTTACATTTGAACGCATATTTAATAAGCATACTTTTACTTTAATATGAAGCTCCCCCTAAGAATTACCATTTTATTACTATTACTGAGCCACTTTGCTTTGGCTCAAAACGATTCTATTCCTCCAAGAAAAGAATACTTTACAACCAGGGCAACCAAAACACCTAAAATTGATGGCTTACTAGATGATGAAACATGGAAAACAGCTACAATAATTTCTGAGTTCAAACAAAATTTTCCCAATTATGATGTTGCTCCTACCCAAACAACAAACGTTCAAATCGTATACGACAACACAGCTATTTACATCGCAGCTTTCTTGTATGATTCCTGTGCGGATAGCATTTGTAAGCAATTAGGAAACCGAGATGATGGTTTAAATGCCGATAACTTTAGAATTGTTTTTGACACCTATAACACAGAGCAAGATGCTTTTGATTTGTCAGTTACGGCATCAGGAGTTCAATCCGACAGTCGTTTCTCTGACTATTTATACAATGCTGTTTGGGAAAGTGCAGTAAAAATTCATCCAGAAGGCTGGAGTGTTGAAATAAAAATTCCTTTTTCTGCCTTGCGTTTTCCAAAAACAAATACGCAAGTTTGGGGAATGCAAATAACTAGAAGCATAACAAGAAATGGGGAGTTTGACCAATGGTGCTTATTACCAAGAGGAGTTCCTAACCCTTTTAAATATTGGGGATTCTTAAAAGGAATGGACAACGTAAAACAACCCGTTCGCTTATCGCTTACACCTTATATTACAGCTTATACTTCCCACTATCCTGCAAACATAGAAGGTGAAAGCAATTACTCATCAAATATTACTGGAGGAATGGATTTGAAATATGGTTTGAACGAAAGTTTTACAATTGATGCTACACTCCTACCCGATTTCACCCAAGTACAAAGTGATAACGTTGTAAAAAACTTGGGAGCCTTTGAGCAACAATTTCAGGAACAGCGACCGTTTTTTCAAGAGAGCACCGACTTGTTTCAAAAAGGTGAGTTATTTTATTCACGAAGGATTGGAAGACGACCAACAGGATATTATAGTGCTTATTCTCAAACGGAAGAAGGCGAAGTAATTTCAAAAAATCCCGACCAAGCAAAATTGCTAAATGCTACAAAAGTTTCTGGACGAACTCCTAATGGATTAGGGGTTGGACTTTTGAATGCAATTATGGACGATACTTATGCTACGGCAAAAGATAGTTTAGGCAATGAACGAAAAATTTTAACAGAGCCTCTTTCAAATTACAACATTCTTGTTTTTGATCAGCAGATGAAAAACAGCTCTTCTGCTTATTTGATTAATACAAATGTAAAACGCAACAACAATGGCAACAATGCGAATGTTACTGGTGCAGGATTTAACCTAAACAATAAAAAGAATACTTATTTTCTTAATGCACGAAGTGCGATCAGTAATGTTTTTTCAAAAACAGATACAGTAAGCAACCAATACACCGATCTGTTTGGATTCCAGTATATAATAAGCGGAGGAAAAAATTCAGGCTGGTTTCAATTTGAGGCATATCAAGGAGTTATAAATCCTACGTTCAACATCAACGACATGGGAATTAATTTTGAAACAAATTTTATTAATCGTGGAATTAATTTTGGTTTAAATCGTTTTCTACCTTGGAGGAGCATACTAAACGCGAACCTTAACTTTTCAGTTAATCAGAACGAAAACTTCACGACACATGTCACGAATAGTCTTAATTTCAATTTGAATTCAAATGCAACGTTTAAAAACTTCTATAATATATATCTTGGAGGATCTTATGAACCACTAGGACAAATAGATTACTACGAGGCTCGAGTTCCTGGTCGCATCTTTATTCGTCCGACTAATCAAACAATTTGGACTGGAGTAAATACAGATACTAGAAAAAAAATAAGTTTAAATCTTAATGTTTACGGTGGAACAACAGGATTGATTTCACCAACGATAGGTTACAACCCTTATTTTGGAGTTACGCTGTCTCCCAACATTCGAGTAAATGATAAATTATCTTTCAATTTATCCTCTAACTATAGTCAAGATGATGGCGACAGAGGCTGGGTAAATTTTGACCATAACGATAATATAATAGTTGGATTGAGATTTATAAAAACGGTTGAAAATATTGTATCTGCTCGTTACTTGTTTAGAAACAATTTATCCTTAAGCTTAAGAGCACGACATTACTGGACTGGCGGTCATTACAAAAGTTTTTATAATCTCGGAGAGGATGGATATTTAATTGACAACATCAGTTATGACCAAAATCACGATTTCAACTTCAATGCATTTAATATCGACATGGTTTTTCAGTGGCAATTTGCTCCAGGTAGTTTTGCTACATTAGTTTGGAAAAACTCTATCTATAACGAAGGTCCTGTGGTAGTAAAAAGTTATTCTAACAACTTTAGTTCTACTTTAGAGGCTAACCAATTGAATACGGTTTCCTTGAAAGTATTGTATTTTTTCGATTATCTTTACCTTAGAAAAAAACGAGGTTAATTATGATAAGCGCATCAGGCATCTTTAAATCTTACGGAGCATTAGAAGTTTTAAAAGGGGTTTCACTTGAAATAAAGAAAGGTGAGATTATTTCTATTGTTGGTGCTTCTGGTGCTGGGAAAACAACTTTGTTGCACATTCTTGGCACACTCGACAAACCAAACAAAGGTGAGTTAAAGATGAACGACCAAATCATATCTGGATTAGGCGACAAAAAATTAGCAGAATTTAGAAACAAAAACATTGGCTTCGTATTTCAATTCCATCATTTACTTCCCGAATTCACAGCTTTAGAAAATGTTTGCATTCCCGCTTTTATTGCAGGAACTTCTAAATCAGAAGCAGAAAATAAAGCAAAGGAGTTGTTAGCTTTTTTAGGCTTGACAGATCGAATGAATCACAAACCAAGTGAATTATCAGGTGGCGAACAACAACGTGTAGCTGTTGCTCGTGCGTTGATTAATAATCCTGCGGTTGTATTAGCAGATGAACCATCTGGGAATCTAGATTCTGCTACCGCAAAAGACTTGCATCAATTATTTTTTACCCTTCGCGAAAAGTTCAATCAAACTTTTGTGATTGTTACACACAATGAAGAATTGGCAAATATGGCTGATCGAAAATTGGTGATGAAGGATGGGAATATTGTTTAGTATAAGTATTTCGAAATCGTCACCCCGTGCTACGACACGGGGTCTCCCAGTTAAAATGACAAAACAAATTCTCATCTAAAATGGAAATCTTTACGACAATGGGATCCCGTGTCGCGGCACGGGATGACGGTTCTAAAGAAATTTTTAATCTTCCAATCTTTCAATCAACTCCTTCACTCTTCTCTCAATCTCATCTCTTACTTTATTAAATTCAACAACATCCATGTGCTTTGGATCGTCTAGTTTCCAGTCGTCACGATGCGTTGCCATCACAAACGGACATTCGTCTCCGCAACCCATCGTAATCGCATAATCGTATTGTATTTGTGGGATTTGGTCTAAGGACTTAGAATCGTGTTTTGTCAAATCGTATCCCAATTCTTTCATGGCAGCAATTGCTTTCGGATTAATAATACCTGAAGGCTTGGAACCGGAGCTAAATACTTCTACTTTCCCTTTTCCATGCATTTTTGCAAAGGCTTCTGCCATTTGACTTCTGTTCGAATTTTCTACACAAACAAATAATATCTTCTTCATTTTTTGAATCTATTAAAAATAAACACTGCTAACAATGCTCCGATAAACGGACCCGTTAAAAATATCCAAACTTCTTTTAAATTATAATTTAGAACAGCTGGAGATAGAGAACGAATAGGATTCATAGAACCTCCAGAATAATTTCCGGCAACAAAAATTCCTATTGCAACAGCTAAACCAATAATCCAAGGTGTGAATGCATTCGCTCTTGCAGATGCCATAAGAATGACTAGCATTAAAAATAAAGTAATAGCAACTTCAATTATAAAAGCTAAATAAATGTTTACAGAAGGCAATGTTTCACCCAGTGTTATACTGTTGCTAAAAATAATTTTTAAAGTTAAAGTTCCTAAAAATGCTCCGATTGCTTGTCCGATTATATAAAATGGAATATCATTTTTATCCACTTCTCCTTTTTTTACCAAGGCAATTGTAACAGCAGGATTCATATGTGCTCCACTCCATGATCCAAATAAAATAATCATCACGGACACTACAACACCTGTAATCACAGATATTCCAGCCAGCGTGACTACTCCATCGTAAAGATGATTGATAATTACGGAGCCTGTTCCTATAAAGACTAAAAAGAAAGTTCCAATAATTTCTCCAAATGCTTTTTTCATATGTTATTTTTTAACGAAACTACAAAAAGTGAAATTTTGATTGGTATTAAAGGGAGTTGAATGTGTTTCATCCACACACTTTATCTTTTCAAATGACTTAGCAAATTGATCTACTAATTCACCTTTTGAGTATTGCTTGATATTTATACCATTGCATTTTAATGGACCCGAATCCGAGAAGGTAGCAACCATCATATTCCCGTTCTTATTAATGTACTCATCGGTTATCGAAATGTATTTATTGACATCGTTGGGATCCGATAAAAAATGAAATGCTGCTCTATCATGCCAATAGTCGAAATGAGTATCGGCTTTAAACTCCAAGACATCCGAAACAATCCAATGAACTGAATCAGCTTTTTCTCCCAATCGGTTCTTTAGACGGTTTAAGGCGTTCTCAGAAATATCTAGTGCATAAATATTTTTGTATCCTTTGTCGATCAAATAATCAATGAAATAAGAATCACCTGATCCCACATCAATAATCTTTGCATCTTTTGAAACATTGTTCGATTCAAAGAATTCGATACTGGCTTTTGGTACTGGTTGATACCAACTCACTTCATTTTGCTGTTTCTGAGAAAATACATTTTCCCAATGTTCTTTTTTATTCATGAGAATACCTTTTAATTACAACATCCACTATTGGGAGTACAACAACTACTTGATTCTGCAGTTTGCAAATCAGATAATTTTACTTTTAGTTTTTCAGTCGGAATGCCACAATTATCTTTTGCTAAGCAGTCTGTTATCTTATTGGTAAGAACAAATCGGCTTCCATCAAAAGCGACACCGTATCTGCCAATTGTATCCGTTTGATATTCAATTTCTACATCATAATCACCCAAATTCAATGTGCGTTCAGAAAGGTCAATAATTCCTAATAGCTTAGATCCAGCCAATCTATGGTCAAAATCATTCGCTTCCCACAATTGGAAATTCACCACTTTTTCTTCACGAACAGTTCCTCCACAATCAATAAAATTCTTAGTTGTTAACCCAACCTCTGTAATGTGAAAATGAGCAGGAACATTTTTTCCATTAGGTTGAATAAAAGTCAAGGTATCTAATACACTTAATTCTTTTTTAAAATCAGATAGTTTCATAGTTTTTTAGTTTTATAATGTTTGTTTTTTTGTAACCTGTGCCTTGTCATTTCGAGCGGAGTCGAGAAACTAGCAACATTTACTTTTCATGGCTTCGAACTTCATACTAAATAGCTCTCCGAAAATTTCTTTTGCTTTTTTCCAGTTTTCTTTATCGATACAATAACACACCCGTGGCCCGTCAATTTCACCTGTTATCAAACCAGCATTTTTTAATTCTTTTAAATGTTGGGAAACGGTAGATTGGGACAAAGGCAAGTGTTCTACAATATCGTTACAGATACATGATTTTTGCGTTGAAAGAAACTTAATGATTGCTACACGAGCAGGATGAGAAAGAGCTTTAGCGATTTCGCTTGCTTTTATTTCATCTGATCCAAACTCTTGTTTTTTGCTGTAGGCCATGTTCTTAAATTATATATCGCAAATATACGATTAATAAAAATACAAAAGCAAGTATTTTAACAATTATTTTTATTTTCTAGAAAAACTTCTTGATTTTTTCGATGAAAGATTCGGGAGCGGGACGAGGTTTATTCGTTTTCATATCAACAAAAACCAAAGTAGTTGTTCCTTCATTCAAAAGCTCATTATTTTGATTGTAAACTTGATAATCAAAAGTAATGCGCGCTGTTGGTAATTCTTTAATGGTAGTCTTTATAGAAAGTAAATCGTCATACAAAGCAGGTTTTAAATATTTTAAGCTGCAAGTATACACAGGGAGCATTATTCCACTGTCTTCCATTTCCTTATAACTTGTTCCTAATTGTCGAAGTGCTTCTACCCTTCCAACTTCATAAAAATGTGTGTAATTTCCATAATACACATATCCCATTTTATCGGTTTCAGAATATCTTACACGAACAGTTGTTTCAGAAACATACATAAATTTTACATTAATTTAAACTCAATGAAGATACGTTTTTTTTATTATAAAACACCTAAAATAAAAATATTTTTTTATTTTATTTCGTGCTAATAATCCTTTAAATATAAGTATAATTGCATTGCTTTTAGATGAAACACAAAAGCTCTATTTTAATGAAAACACCCCTACTCCACCATATATCCTTATTGCTTGTTTGCGCGCTTCTTTCTGCATGTAGCTCAACACCAAAGTTGCAAAAAGTAGAAACATCACACGTTGTTTTAAATGCAAATACAGTTGAATCAACTGACTCAAGTTTCATAAAAACAGTTTTGCCATATAAGACAAAAATGGATTCCATTATGAATGAAGTTTTGGGCGTTTCGGAGCAAGCATTATTAAAAGGATTACCTGAAGGAACATTGGGTGATTTTGTTTCGGATGCTGTTTTGAAAAAAACGAACGATGTTTATAAACCTTCTGATAAAATTTTAGCGGATATCTGTTTATTAAATAATGGCGGATTAAGAAGTCAACTTCCAAAAGGTAAAATTACTTTAGGAAATGTTTTTGAGTTAATGCCATTCGAAAACGAAATTGTAATTCTCACTTTAACTGGAGAAAAAACAAAGCAGTTATTTGAGTCGTTGGTAGAAAATAACGGAGCACCATTTTCGGGTGCAACGGTAAAAGGGAAAGGGAAAAAAATGACGGAATTAAAAATTGGCGGAAAAGAATTTGATATTACAAGATCATACAAAGTTGCAACTTCTGATTATTTAGCTGGTGGTGGTGATAAATACAATTTCTTTTCATCTCCAATTAAAGTAGATACACTTAGTTATAAATTGAGAGATGCAATTGTTGACTATATAAAGGAACAAACAAAAAAAGGTGCGACCATAAAAGTAGAACTCGATGGAAGAATCAAGTATGAATAGCAGACGAGTATTTCTAAAAAAAACTGCTTTTGCCGGAGCGGGGTTGGTAGCATTTAATGTTATCCCAAACGAAGTATTGGCAAAAACGGAAATGGTAAAAATTACCATTCTACACACGAATGATGTGCACAGCCATGTTGATCCATTCCCCGATAATGACCCTAAATTCGCTGGATTAGGTGGAGCAGTGAGAAGAGCAGCTCTTATCAAAAAGATCAGAAACGATGAAAAAAACGTTTTACTATTTGATGTAGGAGATATTTTCCAAGGAACACCTTACTTTAATATGTATGGTGGAGAATTGGAATTTAAATTAATGAGCATGATGCAATACGATGCATCCACAATTGGTAATCACGATTTTGATAATGGATTAGATGGTTTAGTAAAACAATTGCCCAATGCCAATTTCCCTTTCATTACTTGCAACTACGATTTCTCTGATACGCCAATGGCAGGGAAAACAATTCCACATAAAATCTTTATGAAAGATGGGATTAAGATTGGTGTATTCGGATTAGGAATTGAATTAGCAGGTTTAGTTGATAAACGCATGTCGGGAAATACAAAATATCAGGATCCATTAGTTAAGGCAGCTGAAGCAACTCATTATTTAAAAAACGATCAAAAATGCGATTTAGTAATTTGCCTTTCTCACCTTGGCTATAAGTATGAAAATAAAAAAGTTAGCGATGTTGAATTAGCAAAACAATCAAAAAATATTGATATTATTTTAGGTGCACATACACATACTTTTCTTGATAATCCTGTTTCATATAAAAATAGTGATGGCAAGGAAGTCCTAGTGGCACAAGTTGGTTGGGCTGGGATACGACTAGGAAGAATTGATTATATTTTCGAGAGAAAAAGCAAAAAAAAGGTCGCAGAAGGGTACTCTATAAAAATTTCGAATAAGTCAATAGAAATATGAAAATATTTTTAACTTTTTTTTCATTATAAATGAGGTAACTTAGGTAAAGTTATATATATTTACAGCGTAATACACTAAAACAGGGGATTTAAAGGATAAAACAAGGAAGTTCAACATATATAATTAGGGATTTAATAATGGAGAAAGCATTTACAAAAGTATGGGAGAGTTGTCTGGGGATTATTAAGGACAATGTAAGTTCACAAAGTTTCAAAACATGGTTCGAGCCAATTAAGCCAGTAAAATTAAGTGCTAACGTTTTAACGATACAAGTACCTAGTCAGTTTTTCTACGAATGGTTAGAAGAACATTACATTACCTTATTAAAGAAAACAATTAAGAAAGAATTAGGTGCTGAAGGCCTTTTAGAATACAGCATTATAATGGAAAACAACTATAACAATAGTTCAAAACCATATACTGTTAAAATACCTACAAACAATAAAAAGGAATTAAAGAACCCTTCTGTTTCAATGCCAATTGATTTGAATCAAAACAGCATTCGTAACCCATTCATTATACCAGGTTTAAAAAAGGTAAACGTAGAATCACAATTAAACTCTAATTATTCTTTTGAAAATTTAGTAGAAGGTGATTGTAATCGCTTGGCACGATCAGCAGGTTTTGCTGTTGCAAACAAACCAGGAGGAACTGCTTTCAATCCTCTTTTAATTTATGGAGGTGTTGGATTAGGGAAAACACATTTAGCACACGCGATTGGAATTCAAATTAAAAATGAATTTCCAAACAAAACGGTTCTTTATGTTTCGTCTGAAAAATTTACACAACAATATATTGACTCTGTAAGAAATAACAATCAAAATGATTTTGTTCATTTCTATCAAATGATTGATATTTTGATAATTGATGATGTACAATATTTTGCAGGGAAAGAAAAAACACAAGATGTATTCTTCCACATTTTCAATCACTTGCACCAAACAGGTAAACAATTAGTTTTAACAGCTGATAAAGCTCCTGTAGAATTACAAGGATTTGAACAAAGACTATTGTCTCGTTTCAAATGGGGCTTAGCTGCTGATTTGCAAACTCCTGGATTAGAGACACGTATCGCGATTTTGGAGAAAAAGGTATATGCTGATGGCTTAGATCTTCCGAAAGAAGTAATTGAATACCTTGCATATAGCATTACAACAAACGTTCGTGAACTTGAAGGCGCCCTTATTTCATTGTTGGCTCAATCATCAATGAATAAAAAAGCGATCACTTTGGAATTAGCGAAACAAATGATTGACAAATTCGTTAAAAATACAGCTCGCGAAGTTTCAATCGATTATATTCAAAAAGTAGTTTGCGATTATTTCGACTTACCAATTGAATTGTTAAAATCCAAAACTCGTAAACGTGAAGTTGTTCAAGCTCGTCAAATTGCAATGTATTTTGCAAAGAGTATGACAAAATCATCTTTGGCAACTATCGGATTACATTGTGGTGGAAAAGATCATGCAACTGTTTTACATGCTTGTCGTACAGTAAACAACTTAATGGATACCGATAAACGTTTTAAAAACTATATTGAAGAGTTAAATAAGAAAATTAGTATTCAATAAAAATCTAATACTCTCTAACATAAAAAAAATAGGAATCAGTTAATATTATCTGATTCCTATTTTTGTTTAAAACCTATTTTTCAATGAAAATAGCCCTACGTCCAAAATATACATCAATCTGGTGTTCCCTGTTTTTTATCTTCATTTTTGCATTCACAGCAAAATCACAGCTATTCAACTTTAGAAATTATTCACTCGAAGATGGTTTGTCGCAATCTGAGATAAATTGTATTTATGAAGATACTAGAGGTTATTTGTGGATTGGAACTGCAGGAGGTGGATTATGCCGTTTTGACGGAAAAGAATTTAAAACTTACGAAGAAAAAGATGGGTTATGCGGACAAATTATAACTGCTATTGCAGAAGACGCTTCTCACAGTATCATTATTGGAAATCATAATAGCGACCTATGCAAATTCGATGGTCAATCCTTCTCTCCTATTATTGTAAAAAAAGAGAAAAGCTATACGAGTGGAAACATTAAATTCATCATCACCGATGATAACAAAAACACCATTATATGTAGCGACAACAAAATTGTAAAATATAATGGAAAACAATTTATTGAATTATCTATAAAAAGTGACACCCTAAAATCATTTGACGTTAACTGTTTCAAAAAAGACAGTCGTAACATCCTTTGGATTGGTACAAACAGAGGATTACTGGTTTTAAAAAACGAAACCTTGCTGCGTGTTACTGATATGGAATACATTAGCAACTCGAACATCACGTCATTATCTGAAGATACAGATGGAAATATATGGGCAATTACTGACCGATACAATTTTTATAAAATTAAAATTGTTGGTCCCTCCCATTACCAAGTAAAATCAAGCAAGTTTGACTCCATCCCACTTCCAATTGATACTAAAATTAATGCGATACATTTCGACTTAAAGGATCAATTATGGATTGCCACAGAAAACAAAGGTGTATACAAATTTCACGAACAAAAACTTACCAATTTTAATCAATCCAATGGCATGTCAGTAGACAACGCCAGTACAATTTTCGAAGACAAATCAGAAAACCTTTGGTTTGGTACTAGTGGCGGTGGATTAGTGAAATTCACAAACCAAGCTTTTACCTATTACGAAAATCTGGAAGGATTAAAGGAGAAAGATATTTTTGCGATTTGTGCAGATAAAAAAGGAAACATTTGGGTTGGGACTAGCTTACATGGAATTTATAAATACGATGGGAAGTCCGTTGAAAACATTTCAAAAACAAGTAAGATTACAGATCTAGAAGCGCGCTTCATCTATGCTGACTCAAAAGGAATTGTATGGATTGGAACTACAAAAGGATTGATAAAATACAATGGCAGCAATTACCAACAAATGAATATTCCCAACTGCGAAAATGTGCGTGCTATTTTCGAAGATAAAAAAGGGAATCTCTGGATTGGGACAAGAGGACATGGAGCATTTGTATATGATGGCAAAACATTTAAACCTTTCGGTGCATCCGAAGGCTTAACCAATGATAATGTATACTCTTTTGTTCAAGATAAAAATGATGCCATTTGGATTGGAACGGGTAATGGTGTTTTTGTTTCCACTCTCGGGAAAATAACTAAAAAGTATGGAGAACAAGATGGACTTTGTAACTCTTATGCAGGTAGCATGGTTATTGATAAATTTGGAACAATTTGGGTCGGAACAGACAATTGTGTTGCTCGATTTGACGGAAATAAATTTATTAGTATCTCAACAAAAGAAGGCTTAGCATCTGGTACTGTTTATTTATTAAATACAGATCGATTAGGCAATATTTGGGTCGGGACGAACAAAGGATTGGATAAAATTATTTTGAATGAGAAAGGTGAAATTGAATTCATACGCAATTATGGTAAAGAAGAAGGCTTTAAAGGAATTGAATGTAATTCAAGAGCGACCTGTATCGATTGGAATGGTTCGCTTTGGTTCGGAACCATCAAAGGTGCTATTAAGTTTGACCCTCAAGAAGAACTGATTCGAAAACCGGAAGTACCAACCTTAAACATCACCAAGATAAAATTGTTTTATGAAGATGTAGATTGGAAAACATATTCTGATACCTTGTCGGAATGGTTTCAGCTGCCAATCAATCTTGTGCTTGCTCATAATGAAAATCATATCACATTTGAATTTGCTGCTTTAAGCAAAACTTCCCCGGAAAACATTCGTTATAGTTTTAAATTAGAAGGGTTTGATAAAGAATGGAGCCCCTTAAATAAACTAAGCTCTACCACCTACTCCAACTTACCTCCAGGTAAATACACATTCAAGGTAACAGCAGAAACAAAAGCAGGTATCACAACTGAAAAAGCACAAGAATTTACTTTTCAAATTAATGCTCCTTTCTGGACCACCTGGTGGTTCATTATACTATGTGTTCTCGGATTAGGTGGTGCAATATACTTTTACAACGAATATCGTAAACATAAGCATCAATTATACTTAGAGCGTTTGGAAAAAATTATTGGACAACGTACTGCAGAAATCATTAAACAACGGGATGAGAATGAAATTCTTTTAAAAGAAGTACATCACCGCGTAAAAAACAATTTACAAATCATCAATAGCTTGATTAACATTCAATCTGATTATGTAAATGACCCGAAATCGGCCGAACTCTTCCGTGAAATCAGAAATCGAATACGAACAATTTCTCTTGTGCACGAAAAGCTTTACAAATCAAATGATTACGGCAATATTAATGTTAAGGAATACCTAAACATGCTTGTAGAAAACCTGATTGATACATATAGCATTGACAAAGAAATACAATTGAAGCTTGACTTAGAAATTCAGCATTTCAATTTAAATACAATCATTCCACTTGGACTATTACTAAATGAAATTATTTCGAACTCATTTAAATATGCCTTTAAAGGAATCGATAACGGACAGATCGAAATCATACTTCATAAAACAAACTCTGATGAATATTCTATTATTATTGGAGATAATGGAATAGGATATGATGTAAAATTATTGAATACCGAAAACGCTACTCTTGGATTGGAGCTCATTAAAATACTTGCAAGCCAATTAAATGGTACAATTGAACGCATGGAGAAACAAGGAACATATTATATATTAAAATTCACTCCTCTAAAAGATTAATTTTTTATGCAAAAGATTTTAATGGTATGCCTTGGAAACATCTGCAGATCTCCACTTGCGGAAGGTATACTTCGAGAAAAAACAAACGAACTAGGAATTTCTGTTTATATTGATTCTGCCGGAACATCTGATTACCATATTGGTGAGCACCCCGACAAACGGACAATTGCGAATGCGTTAAAACATAATGTTGACATTTCTAAATTAAAAGGACGGCAATTCGTGATAGAAGATTTCGATAAATTCGATACAATTTTTGTGATGGACAGCTCCAATTATACAAATGTAATTGCATTAGCAAGAAATGAAGCAGATATCAAAAAGGTGGAACTCATATTAAATCGAATTCATCCAAATTCAAACATGGCAGTTCCCGACCCTTACTTTGGAGGCGAACAAGGCTTTGAAGATGTATTTGTACTTTTAGACAAAGCGTGTTCAACAATTGCAACTTCTTTAAAAAAAATCGTAAAATGATTTCGAAAGGTATCCTATATTTAATTCCAACTACTCTTGGAGAAAATGCAGAAACAGCTGAAGTGATTCCTGCTAAAATCTATGATGTTATCAATACTATTGACGAATACATTGTAGAAAATGAAAAAACGGCTCGCCATTACTTAAAAAGACTGAGTATAAAAAAGCCATTACAAGAAATAATCTTACATCCTTTGAATCAACATACAAAACCTCTTGAAATTTCAACCTACTTAAATGCTATTAATGAAGGAAGAAATATTGGTGTTATTTCAGAAGCCGGTTGTCCAGGTGTTGCCGACCCTGGTTCAGAAGTAGTAAGATTAGCTCATTTAAACAACATTCAGGTAATTCCTTTGGTTGGCCCCTCCTCTATACTATTAGCAATGATGGCTTCCGGATTTAACGGACAAAGTTTTACGTTCAACGGATACTTACCTAAAGAAAGAAGCGAGAGAATTAAAAAAATCAAAGAATTAGAAAGACTCGTTTACAATAAAGACCAAACACAATTATTTATTGAAACGCCTTATCGAAATATGCACATATTAGAAGATGTATTAGCATCCTGTGAATCAAAAACAAAATTGTGCATCGCTTGTGATATCACTCTTCCAACAGAGTTTATAAAAACAAAAAGTATTGGGGAATGGAAAAAACAAATTCCAGAAATTGCAAAACGACCTACTCTCTTTTTAATTTACAAATAATTACAACTTTAATGCTTTTGCATGACGCGATGATTTAGCAGGATTCCAACTATCCTTGTAAGATGCTTTAAAAAAGAGTTCTTGAATATAAGCAGTAGTTCTTACAATTCTAAGAAAATATCCAAAATAGAACACCATTAAAGGTAGGTATATCATGAAATAAGATACTGTTTCATTTTTTCGATCGCGAAATGGAGAAAAAACCAAAAACTTTAAAATATTGTTTGCCGTATACAGCAATATGTTCATCGGTAGAATAAAGAAAAGCTGAGAACCGAAATTGATAATCATATCACCAATATAAAAATACCACTTTACATTCAAAATTAAATTGTAAGTAATATTTTCAACGAATGAAATAAAGTTTGACCATCTAAATGAATCATTTGGATAAAAAACATCGCGGTGTTTACGTAAACGAAATCTAATTAAAGATTTATCCCAACGCAGTCGTTGTTTAATAAGTTTTTTGAAAGTATTTGGAACACTTGTTTGACAAACTGCTGAAGGCTCAAAATGGATTTTATATCCTAACTTTCGAATCTTAACGGTGATGTCTCCATCCAAACCTGGACCAATATCCCAACCACCTAAACGATCAAGCGCTTCTTTTTTAAATGCACCGAATGCTCCAGAAATAACACGATAAATACCTAATTCACTTGAAGCAATTCTACCAACAGAAATAGTATCCATGTATTCAATTGCCTGAAGCGTTGTACACAAACTTTCCTTGTAATTTCTTACTTGAACATTACCTCCTATCGCTCCAATATTTAAATCAAAGTAAAATGGAACTAAAATATTTTCAATAGCATCTCGATCATACGAACAATCGGCATCCAAATGAATAATGTATTGTCCGCGTGAGTATCGCAATCCTAAATTTGCAGCAGATGCCTTTCCTCCTCTAACATCATTTCTATAATATGCATCAATAAATCCATTTTGTTTAAGACTGCGACATATTTCAGGTGTTTGATCATCTGAGCCATCATCAATAACAATAAGCTCGAAATTGCGATATGTTTGTTCTTTAAGTGAATTTGCAAGCTTGTAAATGTGCTGACCTTCATTTTTACCTGGAACAATAACCGAAACAAATGGTTGTTTTTCCAATAAAGTTAAACGAGCATCTGCAATCTTCGTTTTACGAAAGAAACTAGTAAATCTCCATAAAACAAGTGTTGTAATTTCAATTAAGAAGAAACGAAAAAATTCGAAAACGAAGAAAAACCAAAACATTCGAAAAAGTTTTGCTGCATCAACCGAAGTTGCGTAGTTGTAAAACTCATCTATAAACCTCATTAACATTAGTCAAATAAATCTTTTGTTAATTCCTGCAATTGAACCTCTGCTTTAGAGTGTGTATGCATAATTTTCCCTTTGTGAAGCACCTTCACATCAAAACCATTAAAATTTGTTTTGATAACCTTTTCTATAAGAATGCTTAAGTTCATTAATTGTTGTTCTGCTTTCATTGAATCCGTATTCATTAAGACCAAATAAAGCGTTGATGAATTTTCAAAGGCAATAAAATCAGAAGGTTTAATGTTTTCACGAATTAAATTGACCAAATCTTCAAGCAGGTTCTTTTCAGCTTTCTTTCCAATTTTATTATATAATTCAAATATGTTTTCCATATTGATTAATGCAATACTGGTTTTTTGAGAAGGACTAGCCTTGATTCGCTCTAATTCATAATGCAACATAATTTTGAATGTCGCCATATTAATTGTTCCAAAAATATCTTCTATTTCTTGACCAGAAGATAGGAATCCGTTTGTAGCTGCAGCTCTACCTTTCTTCGTTAATTTATAAACGTTAATAGACTTTGGAATTAAATATTGAACTTCGATATCTTGTGTACACGAAATACATTTTGCTTTCACGAAAAAATCCTGAAAATTATTATCGCAGCTATTGCAATGATGTATAATAGAAGGTTTGTCATAATCAACACCTATATGACGAAGTCCTTTGTTACATTTAGGGCAAGTTAATGTATTGTCAATTGGATTTTTGAAATCCGAAATCGGTCCAATAAATGCACAAGGAAAATGATGCACTAAATCTTCGGATTTAGAGTTTGATGAATTACAATGTGGGCAAACTTCTCGATAACTCAAGAAACCACTACTACATTGATTACATAAATAAATTCTTTCATGAAAATCGGGCCAAATTAAGCCTTCACGCTCTGCCCAATCAAAGATCTCTAGTACTTGTGCTTCTTCAGCATCATCAAAATGAACAGAAATTTCCGGAAAAGTATATCCTATAATTGAATTTAAGTCAACGTAAGGTTTAAGAGTTCTTAATTCACGCGTATACATATAGTTTAAAACCTTTTTCATCGTTTGTGCCTCAAATGATGGAATCAATTGATAATCGAGCTGATTGGTTTTGAAAAATATTTGTTTTACCACTTCTGCAAATTCTTTTATCTGGTCATATGAATACACCAAACCATCATGCAAATAGTTTAAAAATGGATCTTTAGATTCTTTATAGTTAATTAAAAATATAGGTTTTAAATAGAATTCTGGATTGTAATGCGTCCGAATTTTTTTAATAATGTATCTCGCAAAATCGTGATCACGTGCATCAATAATCAATGCATCGTAACCCATTAAGTGTTCAATTTTTAAACTAGAACTACTATCAACTGTATAAAACAATAAATTTTCAAATTCAATTTTATTGTCAACTATTTCTATTTTATCGAATTTCATTTTAAATTCAAGTTTTAGTATTTAAACTTTGTTACTGAAACACCCATCTTAAAAAATGCTCTCCAATGCTCGTAATCATTATCATTTACAGGATAAATATCTGCTGCAATTGTTCTTGTAGTAGGCTCATAACGTTTTTGAAATTCATCAGGCAACGGATATGTTGAATAATAGAATCGTTTGATAATTCCTTTGCTATCAGTACCATCAGGAAACTCAATATTTACTAAATCTCCTTCATGGAAATAGTTTAAATCGGCCTGTTCAAAAAAGCCTTTCACATACATTGGTGTGTTTTTATGAATCGCCATAATTTGCTCTGATTTTAAAGCTACTTCAAATTGACGAGTATATATTCGTGTTACTGTTCCATCTATTGGAGAATAAAAAACTCGAATTCCATTTTCATCAGCATCTCCATTTCCTCCACCACCAATAGATGCCGTTTTTGTGCTTTTAACACTAGGAGTTTTTATCATGCTATTCAACTGCTTCAACAAACCGTACAACTGATTGTTTTCACTACTAAGTTTTGCAATGGCTGTATTCAAACGCAAGATTTCGTTTTGTACATAGTCCAAGCGATTTTTGGGAAGTACATCTAGTACAATTTCATTTTGCAAACGTTGGATTTCGCTTTTATAACTTCCAATTAATGCCGTAGATTCTGTAATGTCAATTTTATTCAAAGCCACTTTTTTCATCAAAGCATACTTTTCTTTTTCTATCCAATCCCATTCATTATCGTAACTCGTTGCCGTTACGTTTCCATTTAAGGCCATATTGCCCCATAAATTATCCTTATCCAACGTATAAGTAAACAAAGAATCACCAACTTTTACAGTATCTCCTTCTTCTTTTTGGTAAGCCAAAATCCTACAATCATCTGTTAAACGAATGCTAACATTTTCGAACAGCACTTGCCCATCAGCCTTAATGAAAAATATTTTACTTATTGCATAGTATCCTATGAAAAAAGCTACAAGAGACAGGAAAACGATATAGATAATTCTATCCCAATTTCTTTTAGGTTTCTTGAAATCTTCATTTACCACTCGAATTACTGAGTCCTTACGTTTAAAATCTACGCTTTTCAAAATATAATAGTTTATTATTTTTCTTGAATAACACTCTGTTCATCTAGCTTTACAAATGTTTCTAAATCATGCAAAGCAAACTTGGATGTATTCAATGTCGTACTTATTTCATTAATTAATTTTTCGCATTCAGTTCTATTCTTAAAATCTTTTGCTCTTAATGCAATAACAGTTTTAGAAGCATCAAATCCAAATTCTTCTTTTGTCTTACGAATAATAAATTCAGCATTCGGATGCTCGTAAGCCATTAAATAGACCAAATCCGATTGAGAATAAATTTCTTTCAAAATAGCTTCAGGATAAAACACAGGGATGGAAACTGTTAATTTCAACCCTTTCTGAGTGCAGTACACTTTTGCTTTTTTCAATAACTCAACATACTGATTTAAGTATTTGTCTTTGTTTGTGTCATAATCACTCAACACATGTGGCTCAACATCTAAGTGTATTGCGGAGACTAGTTTCAAATCAATTCCATTGGTAATCGAATCTAGATATGTGGTAGGGTCTTTTGCGGAAAGCAATTTATTATTCCCTACTAATAATTCTGCTTGAACACCTTTTGAATTTAATTTCGTAAACAGAGTAATAGCTTCAGCCTTATTTGCTTGATCTTTTCTCAATGAAATAATAGCTATTGAAATTTTATTCAAACGAACATACTCTTCAATAAATTCAGGAGTGTATTTCGTTTGTGCTTCTGACCAAATATACAAAGCCTTATTTGTTTTTTCATGAACGATTTTCAGCGTATCAACCTTATAAGGCTTAATAAAGGTAGCTACTTCAGAGCCAGGAATCTTTGCATTGATGTCCAATAATTGCAAATACATTTCTTGTTGCAAATCCAAAAGTTCAACATCAACAGCTAATACTTCATCCAACAAATTCAAGGCAGCAAGAGGATTAAATTCATAATCTCCAAACTTTTGTTTTACTCGTTCCACACGGATTAACTCTTCATAACGTTTACGCTTTTCAAAAAAATTATTGTATTGCTTTAATTTATATCTGAATTCGTAAAACGAGTTTAATAAATCAGTTTCGTTTGTTGATGCTAATTCTTTTTGCTGATACTCCAACAATTTTGCTTGAGCAGTTACAACGCTCTTATTCGCTTTTATTCCTAATGGAATTGGGACAAATACACCTACCCCAGCTGACATAAAGCTTCTATTAGCAACCGAAGCAGTCACTAAATCGTAATAATTGTAACGGAGTTGAGTGTTTAATCGAATATCATTTAATGGCTTGTTCGACAATTCTAAATTTTCTATTTGCAATTTTAAAATACTGTCGTTGGCTACTTTGTTTTCGCTATAAGTAAAGGTTTTAGAAATATCTACATCAAACAGAGGAAGAACATTTTTAGGCAATGTTTTAGGGTCTATTTGCATTGCCAATTGATCGTTATAACTTTTATATATTTGGTTCATACTCCCAATATCTACTTGCTGTTGCATAATATTTAGCAATTCGATTCGAGGTAAATGTTTAAGTAAATACAATTCGTTGGCAATCGTAATTTTATCGTTGATAATTTGCTGACGTTTTTCTAACAATATAATTTTATGGATATTGAAAGCATATATTATTTTGTGAGAAATTGCAATATATTCGTCTCCAGCAATCTTTGTTTTCGGTTTTAATGAATGTATGGCATTTTCATTTTTTAATATCCGTTGCTTGTAGCGATTGCTAACAATTCCATTTGATAAAATATTCCAATCTAAACCAGCTTGAAATCTTCTGTTATAAAGTAAATTATCATCTGTGTTTAAGCCTGGATTAAAATTCTCCAAATAACTAGCACTTCCTTCTAATCCAATATCCAGCTTCAATCGAGCAATTTTGGCGTCATTAACTTTCTTTTGATAATCGGCTATTGAAACAGAGTCAATTGACTTGATAGCATATAATTCGGGGATTACAGCATAACTTTCGTATGAAGGCCGAGCATTTGAAATATCATTGTACTTTTTCCAGAAAGCTGTTAAATCAGCTATTTTAGAACTTATTAACGAATCTTTATTATATGTAGTTTGAGAAAATGAAGAAAAAGCAAGCAAACACAAAAAATGTGTGACAAATCCTTTTATTGCTTTGTTTTTCATACAGTTGAGTAGATACACCCTTAAAAAATTAGGGGACGCAAAAATAAGACTATTTCGTCAGCAAAACAAAACAATTTAACCAATAAATAGAGGGATATAGCGAAACTTGTTGAAAAAACAACTTTGAATTAAAGCTTCTTTTCAATTTGATACTTATTTCTGTCGCTTGAACTGCGTGAAATAAGCTCTCCAATGAAGCCTGCAAGGAACAATTGAGTTCCAATTATCATGGCTACTAAAGCCAAATAAAACAATGGCTTATCCGTCACATCGCGTGTAGGAATTGCGTATGCCGATTTATATACTTTTTCTATGATCAAATACAAGGAAAGTCCGCCACCCATAAGGAAAGACAATGTTCCCCAAAAACCAAAAATATGCATTGGCCGCTTCCCGAATTTTGAAACAAAAGTGATTGACATTAGATCCAAAAAGCCATTGATAAAGCGCTCAAATCCAAATTTAGTAACGCCATATTTGCGTTCTCGGTGTTGAACAACCTTCTCCTCTATCTTTGTAAAGCCTGCCCATTTTGCAATAACGGGAATGTACCGGTGCATTTCGCCATATACTTCAATGTTTTTTACAACAGCTTGACTATACGCTTTTAGTCCACAGTTAAAATCATGTAAATTATTAATTCCACTGGCTTTGCGAGTCGCCCAGTTGAATAATTTGGTAGGTATTGTCTTAGAAATAGGATCGTAACGTTTTTGCTTCCAACCAGAAACTAAGTCTAATCCATCAACCGCAATCATTTTATATAATTCAGGAATTTCATCAGGTGAATCCTGCAAATCAGCATCCATAGTGATTACTACATCTCCTTGAACCGCTTCGAAACCAACATTTAAAGCAGCTGATTTCCCGTAATTTCTACGAAACTTTATCCCTCTAATGTTTTGATTTTTAGCAGAAAGTGCCTCAATCACATTCCAAGATTTATCTCTAGAACCATCGTCAATTAAGATAATTTCATAGGAATACGAAAAAGTAGTCATCACCCTTTCTATCCATTCGCACAATTCGGGTAGGGATTCTTCTTCGTTATATAAAGGTATTACAACTGAAATGTTCATTCGTGGCAAATATATAGACAAAATGCTAATTGATACGATTCTATTAGACTTTTTTAACAGACTAAGGAAAAAGTAGATAGTAGAAAGATTTAACGGAGCGTCATTGCGAGTCATGGCCCGAGTATCGGGACAGGATGTGGCAATCTCTTCCATAATCGTAATTCTAGTCCTCATCGTGAGAGATTGCCACATCATGCTAAAAAGCATGACTCGCAATGACGTTCTTAAAAAGAAATTTCCTTTTCAAATTCAAAATTATTCGTACTTTTGCGCTGGGGTAAGTCCTTTACAAGCAGCTCCCTTTAACCCTCCAGGTGCGGAAGCAAGCAAAGGTACTAGGTTGAGCGCTGTGCTAGAGGTAGCTTACCCCTTCTTTTTTCTACTTATCAAGACTTTTCCACATTCAATATTTTAGTGTTTAGATTAGATATATTTGCGAATAATCTAACCCGTCATTTCGAGCGAAGTCGAGAAATCTTTTTCTATTCATAAAGATTTCTCCTATTCAGTCGAAAAGACAAAATTTAAAAACATATGAAATTTTTTATCGATACAGCAAACCTTGCACAAATTAAAGAAGCACAAGATCTTGGCGTTTTGGATGGCGTAACAACTAACCCATCATTAATGGCGAAAGAAGGAATCAAAGGAGAAAAAAACATTCTAAAACATTATGTAGACATCTGCAAAATTGTAACAGGCGATGTTAGTGCTGAAGTTATTTCTACTGATTTTAAAGGAATGGTAAAAGAAGGCGAAGCATTGGCAAAATTGCATAAACAAATTGTTGTGAAAATTCCAATGATTAAAGATGGTATTAAAGCAATCAAATATTTTTCCAATAAAAAAATTCGTACAAATTGCACATTGGTATTTTCTGCTGGACAAGCATTGTTAGCAGCAAAAGCTGGAGCAACTTATGTTTCTCCTTTCATCGGAAGATTGGATGATGTTTCAACAGATGGCTTGCGTTTGATTGAAGACATTCGTTTGATTTATGATAATTACGGATACGAAACAGAAATTTTAGCTGCTTCTGTTCGTCACCCAATGCACATTATTAACTGCGCGCAAATTGGTGCAGATGTAGTAACTTGTCCGTTAAGTGCAATTACTGCATTATTGAAACACCCTTTAACAGATAGCGGATTAGCGCAATTTTTGGCAGACGCTAAAAAATAATTTTACAATTAAGCAGTAAGCAATTCTTCAATTTTAGATCGATTGTTTACTGCTTTTTTATTGCCTATTGCCTACTGTACAATTGCCTACTTAAAAATGCTTCTAAGAATAAATCCAGAAAAATCGAATTACGATGAGATTGCACAAGTAGTAAAATGCTTGCGTGATGGCGGAGTGGTGATTTATCCTACAGATACTGTATACGGAATTGGTTGCGATATCAACAAACAAAGAGCTGTAGAACGTGTGTGCAAAATCAAAGGCATTGATCCTGAAAAAGCAAATTTCTCTTTCATCTGTTCTGACCTAAGTCATTTAGCAGATTTCTCCAAACCCATCAGTACTGGAATTTACAAAGTTATGCGCAAAGCTTTGCCTGGTCCATTCACTTTTATTTTGGAAGCCAACAACAGTGTTCCAAAATTATTCAGAAGCAAAAAAAAGACAGTAGGAATTCGTATTCCAGATAATACCATTTGTTTAGAAATTGTAAAACAATTAGGGAATCCAATCATGAGCACATCCGTTCATGACGATGATGAAATAATTGAATATACTACCGACCCGGAATTGATCCATGACAAATACAAAGACATTGTAGATATTGTGATTGCAGGTGGATATGGAAACAATGAAGCATCTACTATTGTTGATTGCAGCGAAGGAGAGTTTGAAATTATCCGACAAGGATTGGGTGTTTTGGAGGAGTTTTTATAAATTAGTAGTATGTACAGAAAGATTCTTTTTCTTCTTTTATTCTTCCCGCCCCTCCTCTCCTATTCCCAAAAGACAAACCGTTTTAAAAACAAAAACCAACATGGTAAGTGGATTACCTATCATGATTCTGCTAAAACCAGTGTTGATGCTATTGGTCGTTACAAAAAAGGATATCAAAAAGGCGTTTGGAAATATTACTCGGAACAAGGGTTTTTAGACAAAAAAGAAATTCATCGTTTTGGAAAAATAAAAATCAGTTACTACTTCCCTAGTGGAAAAATTAAAAAACAAGGAAAAGCAAAAATTGTAGTCGAAGAAAAAATCATTCACTTCTTCTTTTATGGCGATTGGTATGTATACGACAGCATAGGAACACTTCTTAAAAAACAATTCTACAAGGAAGGAACAAGAATTTCGGAAATAAACTATTCAACCAGTCCGACTATAAATGATTCATTAGTGGAAGTTCTAAAAAACATGAATCAAGATGTATATAAATATCATGATTCAGTCAAACTTGCTGAAAGCACTTTCGGAAAAAATTCTACTCAATTTCAACGAGCAAAATCACTCAATGCATTGCATACATCTAAACTATTAGAAGAGTTAAATCAAATCATCGTTCAATTCGGTTACCCAGGAAAAACATTGGTTGGAGCCGAATACGCTATAGCCTTTTCTATCATCAGCTCTGCTAACATTGTATACAAAGAAAAGCATTACAACACCATTATTGATGAGGCTAACAAAGGTGAACTCGAATGGAAAGATGTTGCTTATTTTGTTGACAAAGTGAAAGTTGCAAAAAAAGAGAAACAAGTTTATGGAACACAATACAAGATGAATGAAAGTCTAAAAAAGATAGTTCATTATCCTATTGAAGACATAGATAAGTTAAATGAAAGGAGAAAACAAGTCGGGTTGAATGAAATGGATATTACGGAGCTAATTTTTGTTGAATAATAGTATTTTTGTTTACGTATATTGCAGCATGAAAAAGAAAAATATTCTCCTAGGCCTTTTTGTTTTTTTCTCGCAAGTATCATATTCTCAAAAAATCTTAGACTCCTTATTAAAAAACAAACACTTTGAAGTAAGTTTTGGTCAATCCTTACTATTTATTTCCAATACGACTCAAGCTAATTTCCTGTCCTCTACGGATATTGTGGTTCCAACAAGTGCCATCTTACTATTTGCAGAATTTCGCCCAGAAAAAATTGCTCGAATTCCTGTATATATCAACTTTCCAACTGAATCAAAACAATATTTAGTAAATGGTGTCCTTGTAAATAAAAAAGCTTCCCCATCTTTTGGATCGGGTGTCGTTTTTAGACTTTTTAAAATAAAAATTGACGACCTCTCAAAAATTGAATTTGAAACTGGTCCTTTAGTCAGCGTCATTTACGATACTAAAAATCACGTACGATTTGCTCCCATAGTGGCAGGAAGATTCAAAATATCGAGAGGAGAAAATTTTGTAATGTATTTAGGAGCAAGTTATTCCTTTGGAATAAATGCTTTGGGAATATTGTATGGAACGGGGACAACCTTTTAATTGAAGCCTGATATAAATTTGGTCTTTAGATCGTTTTATGCTAAATTTACTATAGAACATTTAGTTTTATGATGAATAAAAAATCCAATATCGTTTTTTCAATTCTAATACTTCTTGTATTCATCATTGGATGCAAAAAAAATCCATTTGATTATAGAACAAAGTATATTGGTGATTGGGATTTCTCTTACTCTTGGTCACGATGGTCTCCAGCTGACTCTGCAACTTTATCAGGAATTACATACACACAAGGAAGTATAGAATATGGTGATGGTAGTGAAATAAAAGTTATTCGAGATTCTAGTACCCCAGCTGATTATATAAATTTTACAGTTGACCGAGAAGGAAATCTTTCCTACGGCACAGGTGCATTCGTTGGAAAGTTCGAAACTAAGAAAAAAGTATATTATAGCGGAAGTGGTGGCGGATTAGGAAGTCCTCTAAATTATAAAGTTTCTGGAACTAAAAAATAATCAGACTACTACTCCACCGGAAAACCTTTTTGCACCCAATCTTCTTTTATCCCAACAGGAATATTCAGCACTTTCGCTTTTTTAAATCCATTCTCGTTTAAGTATTTAATTGCCGGACGAATATTCGGACAATTATCAGACGAGCAGCAGCCACAATAAACAACCACTTCCTTATCAGGAAAAATTTTACTTACTTCAAACTTGAATTTCTTCATTCCTGCTTCCTCATTCACAGCACCAATCTGAATCGCACCTTTGATTTGGTCAACATTTCCAACATTAAAAATTATGGGTTTAACAGCTTTGGGATTATTGATTTGATTTGCTAATTCCTGTGGTTGAATCAATTGCTCCTTTTTTAAAGGTTCTTGTTTGATAAAAGAAAATAAAAGGATAGAAATTGGTAGCAGGATGTAAATGTATTTTTTACTCATAGCTTGCTTATTTTTAAATGTATTCGTGAATACTTCGTATTTCATAAGATTTATGTTTCTTATGAATTAGCAAATTTTGTACCAAGACCTCACCCCAACCCTCTCCAAAGGAGAGGGAGATGCTTCGCAAGAAACATAATATATTGAGTTTAATAATCGCTTCTAACAGGGAGATCCCGTGTCGTGGCACGGGATGACGATTGCGAAGAAGGGTCTTGCGATTAGAAATTGAACGGCAATATTGTAAAAAATGTTTCTTATCGGAGCCAATCCTTCTCTTTTGGAGAAGGTGTCCGCCTAGGCGGACGGATGAGGTTATTTCCCCAACACTTTAAATTCCGTTCTTCTGTTCATTTGACGGTGAGCATCTGAATCGTTTAATACTTTCGGTTTAGTATCACCATAACCTTTGTAGGTCAAGCGTTTTGCATCAATGCCATTTTTCACCAAATAATCATATACAGCTTTTGCACGATTTTGTGAAAGGGCTTGATTCATTTTTTTATCACCCACGTTATCTGTATGACCGCTCAACTCACCAGAAATGGTTTTATTTTTATTTAAGAAGTCAACTACTTTATCTAACTCCGATTTGGACTGAGGTTTTAAATCAAACTTTGCTGTTTCGAAAAACACATTTTTTAATTCCATAATGTTTTCCAATTCTATTGGTTGCATTGGAACATCCAGCACAATTGGTTTCATTTGATCCGCCAATTCTTTCAATGCATAATTTTCGGAAAAAAATAAATAGCCATCAATAGAAGCATTCAACATATAATTTTTATCAATAGGCAGACACAATAAAAATTCACCATTTCCGCTGTTTGCGTTTGATTCCATCATCACTAATCCTGTTTCTAAATCAATCAATTCGAAATGAGCTCCGAGCGGCTTCTTCGTTTTTATATCGTATACTTTACCTTTTGCATAAGTCACTTTACCTGGCCGAGCACCCTCGTACAAATCAAATTGATACAAATCTAATCCACCTTGTCCGCCTGCTCTATTAGAAGCCAAATAAGCTACATTTCCAGATGCTGCAACCAGAATACTATTTTCATCACCATAAGTATTAATTGGATAACCTAAATTCACTGGCGCTTGCCATTTACCTTTATCGTCCATACGCGAAACATACAAATCCAATTTCCCCATTCCTACATGTCCGTTTGAACCGAAGTACAACGTTTTTCCATCAGGGTGAATAAATACTGACTCCTCTTTTCCTGGAGTATTAATGTTTGGTCCAAGGTTACGAGGAGCACTCCAAACTCCATTTACATTTAGTGTAGAAACATAAATATCTGTTTCTCCAATTCCGCCTGGTCGACCGCTTACAAAATAAAGTGATTTTCCATCCGCTGAAAAAGAAGGCTGCGTTTCGTATTGATTTGTATTGATAGAGCTTCCAATGTTGTAAGGTGTTGCCCATTTTTCACCTACTTTTTCAGAATAAAAAACATCACAACTTCCATAACCTTTTCTACCACCTGCATATCCTCCAGCAGCGTTTTCTTGACAAGCTATGAAAAACAATAATTGTCCGTCAGCCGATAAACAAGGTGCTCCTTCGTTCCCTTCCGTATTAATCCCATTTCCTATAAGTACGGAAGGCTGCCATACATTATCCGCTTTTTTACTAATCAAAAAATCTTCCTGCATATGTTTCGCTTCTGTACGGTTATTTCTTGTATACAAAATCATTTGCTCATCAGCAGTTACGGCAGGAAAATACTCATCGAATTGAGAATTAATAGCTGGACCCATATTCTTAAGATCAAAAGGAACAGGGTTTTTCATTGCGTTGATGGCAAAATTACAATTCAAAAGATTCCGCTCCGCAACTTCCCTTACATCTGGATTAATGTGTTGTTTTTTAAAAAAGCTTTCATAATCTTTCTTTGCATCTTCGTATCTACCTATACTCATTTCTAAATTAGCAAGGTTGAAAAAATTACCAAGATTGAATTTCGGGTTGATAGAGATTGCTTTTATATATTCATCAATTGCTTTTTCTGTCTGGCGTTTTACTTGAAGAATTTCGGCATACAATAAATGTGGTTCGATAAAATTAGGATCCTTTTCAATTGCTTTTAACAACTCCTTTTCTGATTCATCATCTTTTCCTGCTTGATACGATTTTACAGCACTTTCAAAAGAAGAAATTGCTTTTTTGTTGGTAGAAGTATATTCACCTGGAGGCAATTGAGCTTTGCAGGAAAACAAAACGATTGAGAAAGAAAGAAGAAGAAGTTGTTTCATAGTAAAATCCGTTTCAATTATCATTCCAACTATGGAATATTCATGTATTTATGTGTTTGTAAAGAAACATTCCATTTCGGATTCGCCATAACATAATCAACTATCAATGGCATCATTTCCTTGCTTTTGCTCCATTCGGGTTGCAAGAACAGCTTACAATCAGCAGAAACATGCTGTGCGTTCTTTTCTGCCCATTCAAAATCATTTTTATTGTGAATGATGATTTTTAATTCATTTGCTTTTGCAAAATTCTCAGGCAATGGCGCACTTGTTTTCTTTGGTGATAAACAAACCCAATCCCAAATACCCGTCAACAAATAAGCGCCAGATGTTTCAATAAATGTTTGAATTCCTTTTGCTTTGAACTGTTTAGTGATGTAATCCATGTTGTACATGCTGGGTTCGCCACCGGTAACTACAACTGCTTTTCCAGGAAATTTACTCGCATTCTCAACAATTAAATCTGCACTTGTTAGTGGATGCAAAGAAGCATCCCAGCTTTCTTTTACATCACACCAATGACAACCAACATCGCATCCACCTACACGGATAAAATACGCAGGTTTACCCGAATGAAATCCTTCACCTTGAATGGTATAAAACTCTTCCATTAAAGGCAATTCGAGTCCTTGTTCTAATGATGTTTTCTCTTGATTTGTTTCCACTCTGTACTTATTTACAAATCAGATCTCTCCACTTCGGTCGAGATGACAGTTGAGTTGTCATTTCGAGCAGAGTCGAGAAATCTATTCTAGTATTAATAACTTAAATTCAAACGGGTCAAACGCTTCTTTCAAATCACCGATAAAATTTTTACCCGATTTCAAGAAATACGGTGAAAAATTATCATGACGTTCTTGCAAAACTCCTTCTGGCAAAAATTTATCTTTTAATTTTTTAATCTGATTGATGTTTGTCTCTTGCTTCTGTTTTTCCGACTTGATTAATTTACTTTCAATGTTTTTCAAACTCGCCAAAACCTTTTGATACTCTGCTTCTACGCTAGCCTTTAATGTTGGGTCAACAGCACTTGCTTTGGAAGCCAAATCTGTAAACATGGCTTTTAGTTTTTCTTCTTGGTCTTTCAACGAAAGATCTGAAGTCGCATTTTTACTTACAAACTCTTTTATTAGTTGATCGATATCTTTAAATAAATCCGCTTTTGACAAACCTAGCTTTTGCATTTGTTGTTCTGCTTTCTCATCACTAAGCAATGCAAAATTGCGTGGCATCAACACTGGAAAATTAATTTTATGATGTTCAAACATTGTTTTGTATTCCAACCAATATGCAATTTCTCCTGGTCCGCCTACATAAGCCAAATTCGGCAATAGCTTTTGCTGATACAAAGGACGAAGAACAACGTTTGGACTGTACTCATCAGCTTTGTAATTCAACGTTTCATTTGATGCTGTTTCAATTCTCACTCGATTATTTTCAGAAAGTTTGAACACATTAATTTCACGAGGATTGACTTGAGACTTATGTCCGATTTTTTCCAACTCCGCAATTGTACTGTTTACAATTTTATAGTTTGTATTGTTTGAAATATCATCTTTGGTAATATCTAAAAACTCTGCTTTTAAGCGACTATCATCAGCATCCAGAATAACCAAACCATATTTTGAAAACAGCTGATGCACCATATAACGTGTAGCATCTGAAATAGTAACATGTTTCAGATATGCATCCGTGAACAATTGAATCAATTCATTTGCATTCGCAGACTCACCAAGTATTTGTTTCAGTTCATCAATCACAATGTTTAAAGAAGAAGGATTTAATCTTCCTACTGCTCCATTTGAATTAAAATTCCATTTTACTTTTTTACCGAATAAGTTAATTGACGAAATCTCTTCAAAATCATGATCTTCTGAAGCCATCCAATAAACTGGAATAAAATTGTTTTTAGGATACTTTTTCTTTAACGCTTCTGCTAAGTTTAATGTGGAAATAATCTTATAGATAAAATAAAGCGGTCCAGTAAATAAACACAATTGATGACCGGTACAAACCGTAAATGTATTTTTATCAAGAAGAAGATTGATATCACTTATCGATTGTGAATTGATAGGCAATTTGGAATACTGCTCTTTTAAAACATCAACCAATAGTTGTCGGTTCGTATTCTCTTTACTTTTATCTTCTATTGCTTGCTTGAAAGAATCAATATCTGGTACATACGAATAAAACTTACGGAGCTCGGATTCTCCGTTTATATAATCTAAAAACAGTTTTGAGAACTGCTTTGTTTCTTCAAAGGATATATGCTGTTTCTTAAGCGTCATAATTGCTTTGTAAAGGTAATAAAATGGGCATTATAAATGATATAATATGAGTATTACAATGTATGAGCAATTATTCCTTTAAATTTGTAAAAAAATATTAAAAATCATGAGCAACGAACATCTGAATCCTTGGAAAACATTGAAATCTGAAAAAGTTTACGATTCGCCATGGATTGGACTTACAAAGCATGACATCTTAAATCCAAACGGAAATCCAGGAACTTATTCAGTTATCAATTTTAAGAATATGGCTTTGGGTGTTTTGGTATTAGACAAAGATTATAATACATGGATTGTTGGGCAATATCGTTATCCAATCAATCAATATTCTTGGGAAATACCAGAAGGAGGAGGAAAATGGGATATTGAACCTTTGGAATCGGCAAAACGAGAACTACTTGAAGAAACTGGAATTACAGCTACGAAATGGACAAAAATACTAGAAATGCATTTGAGTAATTCAGCTAGTGATGAGTTTTGCATTTTATACATTGCTCAAGATTTAAGTTTTGGAGAAGCGCAACCAGAAGACACAGAACAACTAGAAGTAAAAAAACTTCCCTTTAATGAATTATATGAAATGGTTGAAAATGGAGCAATTACAGATAGCTTAACCGTTGCTGCTGTTTTGAAAACAAAACTACTAATGCTTGAAGGTAAAATTTAAATCATAATACGTCCTTCAAACACTTCTTTGAATTGAAAAGGAACATCTACCATATGCTGAAAGTCGTCACCCGCTTCACGAATATCTTCATCGTCATATGACCAAATAACCACGACAGTTTTTCCCGAATCAAACAACTCCTTCAATTTATAAAGCATAAAAAGGAACATCTTAGAAGAGGAAATATTGAAGTATTTTAAATTGAAAACAAAAAGAGTGATTTTATTGGGATTTTGTGAATACTCATCTAGGAAATCTAGCACAGGCTGATAAAACTCTTTTCCATCCAAAGGAAGTGAAACGCCTTTGATTTCAAATACACCATTTTCCTTGTCCATAATTATGGTAGGATAGATATCGGTCTTATTTAATTTGATGAATTGCATATGAATACTAATCTACTCACCTTTTTTAAAAAACAAAAAAGAAATCGATGATTACACTACTTCACCATATAAATCATAATCTTCGGCAGACGTAATTTTTACGTTTGCAAAATCACCCACACGAACATAGTCCTTATCTGCTTTCACCAATACCTCATTGTCTACTTCGGGAGAATCGAATTCTGTGCGACCAATGAAATAATCTCCTTCTTTTTTGTCGAATAAAACTTTGTATGTTTTACCAATTTTCTTTTGGTTTAAGTCGTAGGAGATTCCCATTTGAAGAGCCATTACGGCTTCGGTACGTGCTTGTTTGGTTTTTGCAGAAACATCATCTTTCAACAAATAGGCATGCGTATTTTCTTCATGAGAGTATGCAAAAATCCCTAAACGTTCGAAACGAGATTGCTCTACCCACTCCAACATTTCTTCGTGATCTTTTTTCGTTTCTCCGGGATAACCAGCAATTAAAGTAGTTCTGATAGCTATACCAGGAACTTTATCACGAATTTGATTTACCAAATCAATTGTTTTTTGTTTGGTAGTTCCTCTACGCATGCTTTTTAACATATTATCACTAATGTGTTGCAAAGGCATATCTAAATAATTACAAATATTTTTTCTTTCGTTCATTACATCTAACACATCCATTGGAAAACCGGCAGGAAAGGCATAATGCAAACGAATCCAATCAATTCCTTCCACATCCGAAAGTTGTTTTAGCAACTCGGAAAGGTTTCGCTTTTTATAGAGATCCAATCCATAATAGGTTAAATCCTGAGCGATTAACATTAATTCTTTCGTTCCATTTTTTGCTAAATGCTTTGCTTCCTTAACTAACTCTTCAATTGATTTAGAAATATGATTTCCGCGCATCAAGGGAATGGCACAGAAAGAACAAGGTCTGTCGCAGCCTTCAGAAATTTTGAAATACGAAAAGTGATGAGGAGTAGTTAATAATCTTTCTCCTACCAATTCGTGTTTGTAATCCGCTTTTAAAGTTTTAAGTAAACGCGGTAATTCACGAGTTCCAAAATAGCCATCAACATTTGGAATTTCTTTTTGCAATTCAGGTTTATAGCGTTCACTCAAACATCCTGTCACATACACCTTGTCAACTAATCCAGCTGTTTTTGCATCGGCATAACGGATAATGGTATCAATGCTTTCTTGTTTGGCATTATCAATAAATCCGCAGGTATTGATAATGACAATACTAGCGTCATCATCTGTACTTTCGTGATGCACATCAAAGTTATTCGCTTTCAACTGCCCCATCAACACTTCACTGTCTACAATATTTTTAGAACAGCCGAGGGTAACAACGTTTACTTTATTCTTTTTTAATGTTTTTGTTTTCAATTTTTTTGTTTTAATCTTTTACAAAGATAGTTTATTCAAACCCGAGAAAATGATCAACGGAAAGTTGGAAGCTGCCATCAAATAGAATTACGCAATATTTTCTTTCTCCTTTGATTTATATAAATCATCACCATATTCCATTCGATATACTTTAATCATAATCAACAAATAGGAAATCAATAACGGACCGAAAATAAATCCAGGAATACCAAACCATTTAAAGCCAACGATGACACCAAATACGGTTGTAAGTGGATGTACATTTGCAATTTTCTTTTGGAAGACCAAACGGAAAAGATTATCAATATTAGTGATTACAATGGCTCCATAAATCAAAATAGCGCCACCTTGCCAGTAGGCACCTTGCGACAATTGAATTAATCCGGCCGGTAGCCAAATAATACCCGAACCAACAAAAGGAATAAACGAGAGAAAACCACAAATCATTCCCCAGAAAAAAGGTTCTTGTAATCCGAATATCCAGAAACCGAAAGCCGCTGCACATCCTTGAATCACAGCCAATAATGGAGAACCGATAACATTTGAATACGTTTGAGAAACCAATTCTTTTGCAAATAGGTTGGAATTTTCTTTTTTATAAGGAAATAGGTGTTCAATCGAATTTTCGATGTCGGCATCCGTAAAAAGTAAATAAAACAAAATGATATACATGATTGCGATATCCGCCAAAATGCTCAGTGTTTGTCCCAGTATGTTCGGAATAAAATTGGTAATACTATTCTGTAAATAAACCAGATTGTCTTGTGTGAGTAAATTGAAATTGTATTTCGCGCTGAGCAAATTGTTTAATTCCTGAATCTGTAAATAAAAATCTGCAGAGCCGGTAAACAAACTGGCAACCTTGGCGGTAAGCACATAGGTAATTGAAAAAACTGGTATTAATATCACTAGGAATGACAACACCAAAACAATGATGGCCGCAAGTCCGCGTTTCAATTTTGTTTTTTTTGTTAAATAATTCATGAAGGGTGCGCAGATGATATAAAAGATAACCGCACCCAAAAATGCTGGCACAAAACCAAATAACGCAACCAATAAAAAAACAGCCAACAGAAGAATTCCTGACAGGGCGATGGTATGCTTTAATTTATCGGGTTCAAAAAATGCCATTTGTATTGACAGTAAAAATAATTAATTATTGCTTAAATAAACTATCTACAAACTCATGTTTGTTGAATACTTGTAAGTCTTCTATTCCCTCTCCTACTCCAATGTATTTTACAGGGATTTTGAAAGAATCGGAAATACCAATTGCAACACCACCTTTAGCTGTTCCATCCAGTTTTGTAATTGCCAAGGCATTCACATCAGTAGCTGCAGTAAATTGTTTGCATTGCTCAATTGCATTTTGTCCGGTTGAACCATCTAATACTAATAAAATTTCATGAGGAGCATCGGGAATAATTTTCTTCATGACATTTTTTATCTTGGTCAACTCAGTCATTAAATTTATTTTGTTGTGTAAGCGACCAGCAGTATCAATAATCACAACATCAGCACCTTTAGCAACTGCAGAAGTTAAGGTATCAAAAGCTACCGAAGCTGGATCGGCATTCATTCCTTGTGATACTAGAGTTGCATCTGTTCTATCAGCCCAAATTTTAATTTGATCAACAGCAGCAGCACGAAAAGTATCGGCAGCACCAATTACCACTTTTTTTCCTGCGTTTCGAAATTGATGCGATAGTTTTCCGATGGTAGTTGTTTTGCCAACACCGTTTACACCCACCACCATAATTACATAAGGTTTCTTACCAGCAGGTGTTTCAAAATCCGCTTTATCTTCTTGTCCGTTAGAAACCAATAATTCAGCAATTACTTCTCTCAATATGTCATTCAGCTTCTCTGTCTCTACTTTTCTTTCTTTTGCAACACGTTCTTTAATTTTATCGATGATGCGCAAAGAAGTGTCCACTCCTACATCAGAAGACATTAAAATCTCTTCTAAATTCTCGAGTACTTCATCATCAATCGTTGCTTTTCCCATAATCGCGTTGGCGATTTTGCTGAAAAAACTTTGTTTGGTAACGAAGAGTCCTTTATTCAGACTTTCCTTTTTTTCTTTACTAAAAAAACTAAATATTCCCATAACGATTATAAACTCCTGTGCCCACTCTGTTGCGTTTAAACTGTAGCGAAAGAGGGAAATGTATAAACAATAAAAGCTTCCCCTTGTTTGGAGAAGCCTTTAGATATAACGAATCAATTAAGATTATTTATTTTTCAAAAAATCTTGGATATGATCATTGTGAATGATTTCTTCTTTAAAAGAGTAAGCACCTGTTTTTGGTGATTTTACCATTTTAATCACTTTTGTAAAGTTATTTCCTTTACCAGATTTAAGTGTTGCGACAACCTTTTTAGCCATTTTGTATAAGTTTAAAGTTTAATAATTTAAAGCTCAAAGTTCCAGAGAACAAGTCTTTAAACAATAAACGAATTATTTAATTTCTTTGTGAACAGTTACTTTTTTCAAGATAGCGTTGTATTTCTTCAACTCTAATCTTTCGGTGGTGTTCTTTTTGTTCTTAGTTGTAATGTAACGAGACGTTCCCGGCATACCGCTGTCTTTGTGCTCAGTACATTCCATAATCACCTGAATTCTGCTGCCTTTTTTTGCCATTTTATTTATTGTTTTTCAAAATTGGAGTGCAAATGTAAAATTTTTAATTGAATCGCACAATATATTTTGGGGAAATATCACTCAAAGTAACCACAAAAGCTACTTTATCTTGTTAAATTGACTTTCTTCCTTCATCAAAGCCTCTATTTCTTCCACCTTTTTAGGTAGTTTTCCCGATAAAACTTCTGGTTCACCAGCTGTAATAAGCACATCGTCTTCTATCCGAACCCCAATATTCCACCACATTGGATCACATTTGGAGCCAGAAGGTATATAAATCCCTGGTTCAACCGTAATAATACTTCCTGGAGCCAATTTTCCATATGTTCCGGGGTCATGAACGTCCAAACCAAGATAATGTGAAGTTCCGTGAAAGAAATACTCTATAAAATCATTAGGGTTATTAATAATGCCATTATCCATAAGGCCTTTTTGAATAAATGCAATTGCAGCTTTATGAGCAGCTCTAAACTCTGCTCCAGGAACACACGCTTTTATTCCAGCTTCTTGGGCGTCTAAAACAATGTTATAGATAATTTTTTCTTGGGCAGAAAACTTACCATCAACAGGCAACGTACGGGTAACATCGGCTGTATAGCCATGGTATTCGGCTCCAGCGTCAATCACTAACAAATCCAATCCGACTAATTTTTTTCGATTGGTTTCATAATGCAGAATGCATGAATTTTCGCCACCACCAACAATAGAGGGATAACCAACATATTCAGAACCCTGATTTTTAAACATATATTCTACTACAGCTTGCGCTTGATATTCTTTCATTTCGGGCTCCAAAGCTTTCATAACTTCCGCATGTGCCATACAAGTCATATCAATGGCTTTGCGCATCAAAATAAGCTCTTCAGGTTGTTTTATTTCACGCAAAGTAGCGAGCCAAGTTGCCAAACTCTGATTGTCAGATTTTGTTGAAACAGATGCTGTTTTTAAGCGAAAATGCTTGATTAAGCTATATAAATCACCTTTATCATTTTTATCGTCTCTTACATCATCATTAAACTCAAGGTGAAATATTTTATCGAATTTATCGAAGTCAATTTTAAAATCAGCGAATTCGTTGTTAATTAAAACCTTCGAAAAACCCAACTTAGTGGCAACACCAGTTCTACCCATTATTTTTCCTGTCCACGATTCTTTAGCAGCATCTCGGTCTTGAACAAAAATCAACTCATTGGTTTTAATGCTATCAAAAAAAGTCTGCTCTTCTTTAAAAATAAGAAGCAAGGCATTCGGCTCATTTAAGCCTGTTAAATAATAAAAATTTGGATCTTGATGGTAAATAAATTTGGTGTCATTTGCTCTTTGACGCTCTGCTCCAGCAAAAACAGCTGCACACGTATTCTCTGGTAGAGATTTGCGAATAGCCTCTCTTCTTCCTTTATGGAAGTCTTTTGAAAGCATATCCGTATCATAGATTTGAGAGAAGCCTGATAGTGCTATTAAAAGAAATAAGAGTGTTTTAAGGATTTTCATTTGTAAAGAATTACTATGTAATTCCAGCATTTAGCGGGATTGATGAAACTAAGACTTTTGAAATCAAAAGCCAAGCCAATAAAATTTCGTCTTCAACAATGAGATCCCGCTCTTCAGCGGGATTTTTAAGACTAATCGTTTGCGAAAAGCAAACGATTAGTCTTAAATAAAAAAACGTTACTACAAAAGTAGTAACGTTTTAATATATAATTTATACCAGTTGTGAAAAAATTACTTTTTCAAGTAACCAGCTAATCTAGCTTCTTTAACAACAGCAGAAATACCGTTTTTGTTGATTGTTTTAAGAGCAGAAGTAGAAAGTTTAATAGTAATCCACTTGTCTTCTTCAGGTAAGAAGAACTTCTTAACTTGCAAGTTCACATTGAACTTACGCTTCGTTTTTGTGTTTGAGTGAGATACTTTATTACCTACAATCGCTTTTTTTCCTGTGATTTCGCAAACTCTTGACATTGTATTTTGTATTAAATATGTTCTTTTTTAAATTTCGGACTGCAAATATAGGAATTTGTATTTAAATGGCAAAATCTTTCTGAATATTGTTAAAACTGCAAATAAATCGGCATAACCTGATCGGATTGTTTTACCTGAATCATGATCCAGATAAATACCAGCATAATTACTAAACGACCAGCTATAGATACGTTTGACAACACTTTTACCGACAAGGTTTCGTAAGCTTTCGGGATAAAATGTATGATGTATCCCAAAAGCATTACCCCTATTACAACCCCATACGCTTCCAACATGGGTTTCCAGGCTGAGCCATTAAAATTGGTAAAGATTTGCGACAAAATCACTTGTGCATCCTGAAAAGAGCTAGCTTTAAAGAATATCCAGCAGAAACAAACGAAATGAAAGGTAACAATCACTCCAACTATTTTAAATAGCTTAGAGGGTGAATTCAGTATCTTAATTGACAATCGCACTTTATCAAACGCCAAGGCAATTCCGTGCATCGCTCCCCAAACGATAAAATTAAACGAGGCGCCATGCCATAAACCTCCAAGAATCATTGTTATCATCAAATTGAGGTATTGACGGAACTTCCCTACTCTATTTCCACCCAAAGAAATGTATAAATAATCTTTCAGCCATGAGGATAATGACATGTGCCATCTTCTCCAAAATTCTGTTATACTACTCGACTTATAAGGAGAATCAAAATTGTCATTTATAGTAAAGCCCATCCAACGAGCCATCCCGATGGCCATATCGGAATATCCAGAAAAATCACAATATATAACCATTGCATAGCCGTATACACCCAATAAACATTCTATTCCTGAATGCCGAGCAGGATCATCAAAAATGTATTGTACGTAATTTACATAAATATAATCGGAGATGACCACCTTTTTAAACAGACCACCCAAAATCAAATACATCCCTTTTGAAATGTCTTCCTGCGTTATGTGAATGTCTTTTCGAATTTGTGGAATGAAGTCGGATGCCCTCACAATTGGCCCCATCACCAACTTAGGAAAGAATGATAGAAAGAAACAATAATCCAAAAAGCTAGAAACAGGTTTAAATTTTCCGCGATATACATCAATTGTATAACTCAAATTTTCGAATGTGTAAAAAGAAATGCCGATTGGAAGAATTAATTTTAATGGTTTAACTTCTCCAATCTTTAAATCGTTAATGATTTCAATAAAAAAATCGGTGTATTTGAAATAAAATAGTAAACCAAGATTGATAACGATGCTAAAAATCAAAATAGCATTTTTTCGTCCTTTTGTTTTTGCGGAATAAATCCAGTTGGAGAGATTAAAATCGACTACGGCAGAAAGTAAAATAAATCCAAAATAAAACCCGCAGGCTTTGTAAAAGAAGTAAAGTGAGAAGATTGTAAAATAAACTACACGTGTTAATTTACGTTTGTATAAAAACTGATAGCCCAATAAAAAAACACAAAAGAAAAACAGAAAGAACCCACTATTAAACAATAGCGGGTCTTTCGCATTGTAAGTTAATTGCGAAAATAATTTATCGTTATCGAAGTGAAAGTCGAACATCCTTTACTTTGTTTTTCCTTTTTTAAATAACTCATATCCTTCCATCAAGGCATTGTAAAACAAATCGCCTTGAATTTGATAACCCTTTCCCGAAAAATGCACTCTATCTTTTGCACTTAACTTCATTGCATACCACTTGCCCATAGAGCCATATCCGCCCATTACTTCAAACAAATCCCAATAAGCGACATTGTTTTTCAAACAATAACTTACAACAGTTTCTCTTGCCAATTTCATGTCTGGATTTTTTACTCTTCCATTTTTTGTTCTTCGATATGAATCTGGAGGAGTTGTAATAATTATAGATGCTTTCGGATTCGTCAGTTTTACACTCATCACTAAGGAGTCAATACTTCTATAAAAAAAATCTTTATCGAATCCTTTTGAATATGCTTCGTTTGTGCCTAAAGAAATAATCATCAAATCGGAATTCAAATACGACAATTGCTGGGTAAAGTATTTCGACATAACATAATGTCGATATTCAGCACCATTCACACCAATCATATTGTACAATACTCCTGAAGAATCATTTTCTAACAGCATGCCATAGATGCGAGTTGCACGTTGGTGTGCCGTATCAGAATTTTTGTTGCGCAAATAAATCTGGCGAACAGGTTTATCAAATTTTAATTCAGAGACAAATGGATTGTTTGATTTATCTGTTGATTTAAACAAGCCGCGTTCACAATTCAGTTCATCACAAATACTAATATCAAAATTGCTTAATCCTTTTTCGTGAAACAACGTAAACTTTGTAAAACTATATCCGAGATTCGGTTGATCTTTCACCATTAGATTAATTTCCGCCAACGAATCATTCGTTTGAATGGTGAACCCGCTTATTCCGATGGGCAAAGGCTTATCGTAAAACACATTTCGTTTATACTCCCAAGGAACGTTGGTAATTGTTTTGTAAGAAGTGGGCTCATTGCTTTTAGCGGAGCGGTATGGGAAGACTAATCCTCTTCCAGCATTACCAAATTTAAATTGCATTTTTTGACGAACCAATCCTGAAAAATGGTCTGCTTGAATGTGAGAATCACCAATATGAGTAATATTTATACGAGTGATTTTCTTTTCTTCAAGTTGATACAATCTTTCATAAAACAAATTTAAAGAAGAACTATCATTCTCAATATGATTTAAATTGTGCTTTATGAAAGTGTATTGTTTATATGCAGAAGTATCGAGTGTTTGCGCAAAGACCCCACCCCTGCCCTCCCCGAAGGGAAGGGAGAAGATTAACAATAAAAATATATACAACTTTCTCATTTTAATTTTTTCGATGTATCGTTTCCTACTAAAACTTCTTTAGGAGGAGTAATCGGATTCAAACTAAGTTTCTTATTATAATCGTTGTATTCGCTTATAATTTTACTAAACAAAAGCTTCCCAACTTTATGTGCACCTTTAAAATTAAAATGTGTATAATCTCTGTTTGCAAAAGCGGTATCTCCTTCCACCCATTTCACCATTGAACCATTTCCGCCCATGGCATCATACAAACTCCAAAATGCTAGTTTATTATCCTTTGCCATACGCTTTTGTGCTTCTACTAAAATTGGAACACTCGGGTCGGTTTGATAAACTCCGTCTTTGCGATAGCTCTTATCGCCAACGCTTATCAACAAAATACTAGCATTCGGAAAGCTTGCTTGCATATGTTTAATCACCACATTCATTCCTCTTTCATACCAAGAGAAGTCGGTAACAATTGGATTAACTGCATTCAAGCCATATTCCAAAATAATTAAATCATAATCTAAACATTCATTGGTAGCAGAGTAAATTGTTTGTTTCACTTTTTGAATAGGCAATCCTGAATTTCCTCTGAAAGAAAAATTATCTACAAAAACGCCACTATCACTTTCCATACTAAATCCATAAATATCGATTGGTGATTTACATTGAAACCTTGCATTTACTTGCTGTGAAGAAGTATTTACAACAAGTTGATTGACCAAATTATTGCCGCTTAATTTATGTCGACTACCATTGATAATGACATGATTTTCTCCTTCACTTTTGCCATAAAGAACTTTTGTTTCATAAAAACGATTTAAGTGTTTTCGTTTTACAGCAGTATATTTTACAGAACTTCCAATATTCGCATTTGTTGTATCAACAACATTAAATGTATTGGGAACAAAACAAAAACCAGCAATTCCTAACGAATGTCCAGAAGGAACATTTTCTAACAAATTATAGGTTGTCCAGCCATCAAAAGAATGAAACACACTCGTCCTAAATCCCGAAACAATAGAAGTGATAGGCACATAGCCAACTCCATCACCTCCAAAATAATCCTGCAAACATTCTCTTAAATCTTGAGAAATCAAGTCACCTTCAATCATTGAATCGCCAAAATAAGCGATACGTGTTTTATTTTTTTTCTTTTTACCCAAATTTAAAGATTGAAAAAAATGTGACAAAGCAGAAGTTGTATCATCTTCAAAATCAAAAATATTACTGGAATCTACTTGTCTCAAAGCAAAAGCAGTACTATCTTTCGCTATTATAGAATCAGTAATTAAAGGATGCGTTAATGGAACTTTTTTTAATGAGCCAGTTAACTGAATATCAGAAAGTGGAGCAACTTTTTTTGTTTTGTAACCAGCAATAGTAAATTCGGTATTGAATTGTGAAAGGACGAGCAGTACTATGGTAATTGTAAATACCATAATAAAGGGTTGCAAATGCCTGTTTTTATCGCTCATTGAAAGTTTTAGAAATTAATCAAAGATACTCTTTTGCTAAAGAGGTATTCCGCAGAATAAAAAAGAAATAAAAAACGCTCTGTTAATAAAAACAGAGCGTTCAATTATGATTGTGTTTAAGACTTAATGATTGTGTCCATCTCCTGGACCATGTTGTTGAGCTCCCTCACTTACTTCTACCAATTCAACATCAAAAGTTAGATCTGCTTTAGCGGGAATCATTGGCGCTCGTCCTTGTTCGCCATAAGCTAAAATATAAGGAATCACCAATCTAAATTTATCTCCTATACTCATTAAAGCAATACCTTCATCCCAACCTGGAATTACAGCACCTTGACCTAAAGGAAATTCAATCGGTTCGCCACGTTCAACTGATGAATCGAACATTTTACCATCTGCTAAATAGCCAGAATAATGAACTTTAACCGTCTTCCCAGAAGCAGCTTTAACAGCAGAACCAGCTTTTTTTACTTCGTAGTAATTTAAGCCCGAAGCAGTTGTTTTCATTTCTAATCCTTTAATATCATACAATGCAGGCGGTACAATTACTTTTACATTAATCATTTCGATATCCATAATCAAATCAGTATTTGGTGGAATCAATGGTGGATAACCTTTTTCACCTAATGCCAATGCAGCAGGAATGATTAATCTAGCTTTTTCACCTGCACGTAACATTGAAACCCCTTCATCCCATCCTGGCATTAATTGTTGTTTTCCAACTTTAATGTTAAGAGGTTGATTGCGGTCAAACGAATTATCAAATGTTTTTCCATCACGAAAATAGCCAGCGTAATTAAACTCAGCCATTGTACCAGCAACAGCTTTTTCTCCGGTCTTGTTTTCTTTAACAATTATGTATTGAACACCACTTGGTAATTTAACTGTATCTTTTCCTTTAACATCGTAAGGTCTCACACCTTCTTTAATATCTAGCAATTCAACATCGAAAATAAGAATAGAATTTGCAGGAATTTTTCCAGTAGCATTAGCTCCGTAACCTAATTCTGGTCCAAATTTTATAGTTGCTTTATCTCCTACCGAAAGCAATAAAAATGCTTCATCCCATCCTTTAATAACATTCCCAGCACCCAATTTAAATTCAAACGGCTGACCACGTTTTAAAGATGAATCAAAAACAGTATCATTTGTAAGCTTACCAGTATAATGAACAATTACTTTATCTCCTGCTAATGGCTTTTTCCCGTTTCCTTTTTCCGTGATGGTATATTCTAATCCAGATGCTGTTTTCACTGTTTTCGGTTTTTTAACTTTTACACTTTTCGGTTTTTCTTGAGCACAAACTGCAATGGTTGCAAAGGCTAAAAGAATAGTTGCTATTTTTTTCATTTTCAAAATATAGTTTAAATTATATTTTAGTTAACTTTTTGTCCTTGAATTACTTGTCCTGCTGGTGCAGGAGTAACAGATATCAATTCTAAATCAAATACTAATGGAGAGAATGGAGGAATTGGTCCACCACCTTGAGCTCCATAACCCATTGCAGAAGGAATGATTAATTGGCCTTTTGAACCAACGCTCATCAACATTATACCTTCTTCCCAACCTGCAATTACTTGTCGTTGTCCCAAAGGAAATTCAATTGGGTCGTATGGTTTTCTGCGTTCATCAAATACTCCCGCTTCTTTTGCAATTGCTTCGAAGCTTGTATCAAAAATCTTACCATCCATTGTACGGCCAGTATAATTTACTTTAACAACATCACCTGCTTGAGGTTTTTTACCACTTCCTTTTTTAGATTCAACAAAGTACAAACCACTAGCTGTAGGCTTAACAGTAACTTTATTGTCTGCAAGGTATTTAGCAAAAGTTGCAGTTTCTTCTGCTTCAAGTTTTGCCATCATAACTTGCTGTTCTTCCATTTGTTTTTTCTGTAAAGCATCAACTTCAGCTTTTGCGGTTATTTTTTGCAAAACAACATTATATGTTAACATGGCACCTTTTTTCAAAAATGGAGGCATTTCTCTTGATTTGTACATAGAGTCAACACTCACTAAAAAGCTAGCGCTATCTCCAACAGCCATCATTGCTAGTGCCGCTTCAAAACTTCCACTAAATTCTGGTTTCATAAGAGGAAATTCGTAATATGTTAATCCAGAACGATTGTATTTAGGATCTTTTGAATCTGTTAAAATAGAATCAGTATCTGTTTTAACAACCAAACCAATTCTAAGTAAGTCGCCTTCAATAGGCTTTACACCATTTTCAACTTGAGTAAAAAACTGAGCATATACTCCAGTTGCTTCATCCAATTCATATCCAGGATAAGGAGAATTTGTACATGAGGTGAATGCTGCAATAATACCTACAGCAACTACTGCCATTGATTTTGAGAAAGAAATTTTCATTTTTTAATTATTATTTTTTAGTTAAATTGAGTAATTCTATTTCGTAAACAACTGTTGTATATGGTGGGATAATTCCAGTTGAAGAACCTTCCTCCCCATAAGCGAGGTGCGAAGGTATAATAAATTTTGCTTTTGCACCTTCATTCATTAAACTTATTGCTGATTCTAAACCTTTAATTACTTGTCCTTGTTCTCCACAAATAAATTCCATAGGCTGACTTCTTTCATATGTAGATTCAAACATCTTACCATTAATAAAAGAACCTGTATAATTCATTTTAATCACGTTTCCTTTTTCTGCTCTAGCACCAGAACCTTGAGTAATCGGGAGGTAATACATTCCATTCGCCAATTTCGAATAACTTACATTACTGGTATCGATAAACAGTTGAATCTTTCTTTGTTCTTCTATGTCTCTGTCTTCAACTATGGAATCGTAACGTTTTAATTCAGCCTCGTATTCCGCTAATGTAAAGATCTTGTGCAATTTCACATCCATTTTAACAACACTGGTCGGTTTTAAAAAAAGGGGAAGTTTCGCTTTAAAGAATTGTGAAAAAAGGGGTTCTGCATCAACAATAAAAGAAACACTATCTCCTTCATTCATTGAACTTAATCCTTCTTCAAAGCTTCCTTCAAATGAGGAGTGATTGAAGGGAAGAACTACCATTCCAATATCATTCATGGAATAGGTATCCATAAAAATGGAATCCTTTTCGGTTTTATAAGTAATAATGAGTTGTAGATAATCTCCAAAGGCTGGCTTTCTTTTGCCATCACCTATCATTTCTAATTTGTAGAAAAGGCCAGAATCGGTTTCAGTATAACCCTTATACGGAGAAATATCACCGCAAGAAGCTAAAACTATTACTCCAATTAATATATATAATCTATTGATTTTCAATTTATTGTCTCACAGAAAGAAGTTCGAGTTCATACAATACGGATGCTCTCGGAGGGATACGTTTTTCATCGCCAATTAATCCATACGCTAAGTGAGAAGGAAGTATCATTGTCGCCTTATCACCCACATGCATATACTTAACTCCTTCATGTAATCCTGTTTCAACGCTACTTTTATCAATAAAAAACTCATATACACCTGTAGAATCGGATGAATAACAAATCGTACCGTCTAATAGTTTTACATTAAAATTAAGTTTCACCCTTTGCTCAGTCTTTGCTAATTCTCCTGCCCCTTTTTGTGTAATCATATAACGCAATCCACTACCTGTAATAATCATATCCCACCCTTTTCGTTTCACGTATTGGTCTATTTCGTCACTTTCACGCTTAACAGACATCTTATTGGCATCTATCAACTTCTCTTTAAACTCTTTACTTTCAATGTTCGTTTTTTGAACAGGCTTATCCTGATTACTTCCACATGACAACTGCAAAAGCGTTGACACATATACAATAGCAATTAAAGAATAGTTTCTAAAAATCATGTTTTATTTACGATGTAAAGCTGTTTTGTAATCTGGCAATAAAGCCTCAAACTTCTGAAGTGTCTTTGACATACTTAATTCACTCATACCGCCAGCCGCATTTGCATGTCCGCCTCCACTAAAATGCTTACGCGCAAATACATTCACATCAAAACTGCCTTGCGAACGGAAAGATGTTTTAATAATTCCATCTCGCTCTACAAAAAAAGCGGCAAAACGGATGCCTGCAATAGATAAAGCATAGTTCACAACACCTTCGGTATCGCCCTTTTGATATTTGTAGCGAATCAATTCTTCTTCCGTTAGGCTAAAATAAGCTGCGTTATATTCCTTAAACACTTTTAATTTTTCACTTAAACTGAAACCGAGTAACTTGATTTTATTCTCGGTACTTCCATCATAAATGCGATTGTGTATGTCAGCATTTTCGGCACCAGCATCAATTAGAGAAGCAATAATCTTATGTGTCTTAGAAGTAGTTGATGGAAAACGAAAAGAGCCAGTATCGGTCATAATACCTGTATACAAACAGTTTCCAATATCTTTATTCATGAGCTTTTTATGTCCCATCATTTGGATAAATTCAAAAACAAGCTCACAAGTCGAACAAGCCTTTATACTGTGTAACATATATTTAGCAAAGCCTTCAGGCTGTAAATGATGATCAATCATAAACTTAACTCCTTTTGACTTTCCTACTTCATCACCTAATTTATCAATTCGCTTTAATGAATTAAAATCCAAACAAAAGATAATATCTGCTTTAGCAACTAATGTTTTTGCCGTCTTCGGATTTTTTGTAAAATCGGTTGCTTTTTTATTCCCAGGCAACCAAAATAAAAAGGAAGGATAATCATTTGGTGTAATTACGTTCACTTTGTGCTTTAATTGTATAAGATAATTATACAAGCCCAAGGAAGACCCCATTGCATCACCATCAGGCGACCAATGCGTAACGATTACAATATTTTTTGGCTTATTTAAAAGCGATTTTACTTCTTTAAGTTGTTTTGCATTCATAGAAGTGCAAATTTACAATAAAAAGCGCTTGGTTATTTGCAATCTTTATTTGGGAATCTTACTTATTTGAAGATATTTTTTCTAATTTCGCACCCGAATTTAATTAACAAATCAAGATAAAAGAAATGGCAACAAACAGAACATTTACAATGATTAAGCCGGATGCAGTTGAGAACAACTCTATTGGTGGGATTTTAAAGATGATTAACGAAGCGGGGTTTCGCATTGTAGCAATGAAATACACAAAATTATCAGCAGAAGCGGCTGGTACTTTTTATGAAATTCACAAAGAGCGTCCGTTCTATGGTGAATTAGTAAATTATATGTCATCTGGACCAATAGTAGCGGCTATCTTAGAAAAGAATAATGCTGTTGCTGATTTCAGAACCTTAATTGGAGCTACAGATCCAACAAAAGCTGACGAAGGAACAATCCGTAAAATATACGCAAAATCAATTGCAGCAAATGCCGTACACGGTTCTGACAGCGATGAAAACGCTCAAATTGAAGGAGATTTTTATTTTTCTAAATTGGAAAGATTCTAATTATATTAACTTTCTTTACGAATAGAAGCCTGTTTTAAATAAAACAGGCTTTTTTAATTCCCCTCCGTGAAGGGAGTTAGGGGGATTGATAACGTATTTAAATTACGAAACTCCTTCAAGCACTTCAAATATTTTCACCATAGCGAATGTATCCAGCTTGCAATATTCCAAAAGCTGTTCGCGGGTTTCCAAAGCTCTGAACATATCAGACTCTTTTTTAAGATTTTCAAACGCAATCATAGCAACACTTCCGCTACCAATTTTTAAATTCGAATAGCTCAATTCTGGAACCAATGCAGGCAAAACATTTTTGATTGAAAACGAATTTTTCATATCCGGATGATAATAAGCTCTTTCTTGAAAAGGCTGAACAAGATCAACAATGCGACTAATACGGCTATCAATTTCAGAAGCAAATTCAGGAAAATCTTTTTTCAATCCATTCAATACGTTTCGCTCCATCAAAATATCATAAACCAAAATTGTTCCTTCCGATTCGGTATCTTTTAAGAGTGATTCTAAAAAAGCTTTACGAGGGTCAGAATGTTCGTCAGCCAAAAATTCAAAATGTTCTAGCTTCGAATGTTGATCTTTTTTATAATGCAATGAATATTGAAAAGGAATATGCTGATAAGGCTTTGTTTTCTCAAATAAAGGAACTGCTGGCATAAACGTTTCAAAATCCATAAAAAACAAAGGATATTTTAATTTTTGTAGAAATCCTGAAATTGATACTTTATCAACAAGTGCTTTCTTATCCTTAATAGCTTGAATATGAATATTCACATTTTTGTCTAATTCATTTACTGCAGGAATTTGATCAATTGTTTTATATCCATTATTATACAAAGTAAAGAGCTCTGTTTTTTTTATTCCTGTTATTTCAAAAACTGAATTACTCGGAACGCCTTTCCAACAATTACCCATAAAATCACAGTTATAAGGACTAAAGCATTGTTCTCCAATTTTAATATCTGGCTCAGCTGGAGTGTTTACAACTGCCATTGAGCGATTTATATTATCCTGCACCAAGTCTTGATTAGACAAGGCTTCTTTTAAAACCGACTTGATAGAAAATAATCCTTTTAAATCAACGTCCCCATTTCTTACATATTGATTATTGATAATCACTAGAGAAATGTCCGTCAATGGAATACCAGAATTTGTAATTACCCAATATTGCAAAGAGGCGTCTAAAATATACGTTGGAGAAATTTTGGTAGAGCTTTTTACCTCATATGCATACCATTCATTGTCTTTTTTCACTAAAATATCAAGAATAGCAAGCACTTGATTGAACTGAAAAGCAGCTTCATAAATCACTTCTACTCCGGATTCTATTAATTTTCTTGTTTTTTCTACGGCCTCTATATTGTTTGAACGTTTTGCAGGAGTTGCATCAACACCATTCGGAAAAAGCTTCTGAGCTAACACTCCAACATTGTTTCCTCTATTGAAAATTGCTTGTTGCTCAGAAGAAACAGCATCTCTTTTTTGAATAAAGAATTTATAGAGGTACAATGATTTTGAACATTGCAAACCCCTCAAGAATGTTGATTTACTTAAAATATGCTTTTCCACAGAGCAAAAGTATCAAATATGTTGAAGCACTGAACTTTTGCTTTTTTTATTTACAAATCGACCGATAACTAATTTGTGCAGGCAAATGGTCTTTTAATTTACAATATATATAGCTACATTTGTTATCCAGATTACTTGCGATTAAATTATGAATAAAATTATACGACACGTACTTTTAGTATTCGTCTTTACAAATTTATTTTTCACCTTTACTTCTGCTCAATTTGTAGTAAATGCAGGTTCAGATAAAGTGCTTTGCCCTGGTTTCACTGCGTTAATTGGCAGTCCAGCACCAGCTTCCGGTGGATTAGCACCATATACTTATTCATGGAACCCTTCTACATTTTTAAGTAGTTCTACTTCTCCAAATCCTTTATGTTCACCTGCATCTGGTAATTATATTACCTATACATTAACTGTAACAGATGATACTGGTGCTGTTAAAACTGATATAGTTATTGTTTCCTTTCAATATGTAGATAATGTCAATGCAGGAAACGACACAAGCATTTGTGAAAACAGCTTTGCCGTTTTAGGCGCTGACTTGAATATTAGTGGCATGGGCGTGAATTACTCATGGTTACCGACAACGTTTCTCGACAACAACACGCTTCCTCGTCCAACATCCTTAAATCCAACATATAGCATAACGTATACATTAACAGCTACCAGCGCAGCTTGTCCTCCCAAAACAGACGTGGTAACGGTAACCATCATCCCTACTCCGATTATTGATGCTGGATTAGATGTTACTATCCAGGAAGGTGAAGTTGCTACATTAAATGCTACAGGTGGTTTTTATTATGCTTGGGCTCCAATGCCAATTAGCTATCAATTTACAGCAAACCCTGATGTAGAACCACTCATAACTACTACATATTATTTATATGGCACCGACAATTCAAATACTTGTCCTAATTATGATTCGGTTATAGTAACGGTTATACCAAATGACGAACTCGTTTTCTATAATACCTTCACTCCGAATAATGATGGGAACAATGACACCTGGTACATTGGAAACGTTTATAAGTATCCAAACAACAAACTTGAAATATACAATCGGAATGGGAAGCTAGTTTATAAAGCGAGTAGTTATGTAAACAACTGGGATGGACATGCATTTGGTGAAAGACTTCCTGCTGGCACATACTTTTGGGTTTTTGAGTTAGGAGATGGTAAAGGGAAAAAACATGGGGATGTTACAATTATAGATTAATAATTTTGAAAAAAAAGAGCATATATTTTATTCTTTTTTGTTTTGTATCACTTTTCTGTGATGCACAGCAGTTGCCATATTATACGCAACATAAAAACAATGCTTTTATGATTAATCCTGGAGTAACAGGAACAAAAAGATTATTAGATGCTCGATTAAACTACAGAAAGCAATGGGTTGGTTACGATGGTGCACCAACTACACTCTCACTTGGATTGCACAGCAGATTCCTAAAGGGTAAAATGGGTGCTGGTTTGTATTTGATGCAAGATAAAATTGGTCCTTCAAAACAAACTAACATTGGTGGAGCATATGCTTACCACCTTCGCTTCCCTGATTGTGAATTATCAGCCGGACTAGCAGGCAATTTCACAAAATATACTTTGAATGGAAATTATATAAACTTGCACAATAATCAGGATCCTGCCATCAACCAAAATTTGTCAAATAGTACGTGGGTATCAGATGCCAGCTTTGGAGTCTATTTATATAATGATCGATTTCATGTTGGAGCAAGTGGTTTACATTTATTACAATCTACCGCTGAATTTTATAAAGAGGATACTACAAAAAGAGGATTAGTTAAATATACCTCTCAAATTAACTTTACTTTAGGTTACAACTTCTCACAAAATCCTGATTATGTCTGGGAAAGCACATTGTACGGACAATACGTGAAAGGTGCGCCCTTGATGCTTGATTACACATTGCGCGTTCACTTTTTCGAAAAGGCTTTTACTGGTGTTTCACTTCGATTGCGCGATGCAATAGCAATTCATGCTGGATTTACCATTCTAGAGAATTATCAAATTAGTTATTCATATGATATTCAAATAGGCGGACTAAAAAAATACAACAGCGGTTCGCATGAAATTATGCTATCGGTTAGTCACAACATTTTTAAAACAAAAAGGGGAAGAGATAATAGTAAGTTTCTGAATCAGAGATACGGTTATCTTTTTTAAAACAACTATTCTAATATCTCATACTTTTCATAGGCTTCAGTTCGATAACAAGAATTAAAATGCCACCATTCTGTGGTTATTCCCATAAAACCACCTAACTCCATAACATCACGCAATAATTTCCTGTTCAACAATTGAATATAAGTCAACTTGCCTTCTTCTAACATTCTATCTTCTTCTCTAGGATAAGCTAACTCACCGAAATAATCATAAGGAGTTCCCATGTCTAATTCAATTCCATCTTCATTAATAATACTCACATCTACAGCAGCTCCAAAATTATGCAAAGATCCATTGTTCGGGTTCGAAACATATTTTGATCTTTCGAAATATGGAACATCAATTGTGTCCCACATCTTACGCTGTATACTCCTTGAACGAACAGCATCAAAAACGATAAGATTATAAAATGGAAATTTTGCTTTTAGAATCCTCTGAGAACATATTAATTTTTTAGCTACATCAGGCTGTAAATAGCATTTATTAAAGTCCCCATAAATATCTAAACCTAAAAAATTATTATTTGTAGAATATTTTAAATCCACAACAATACTCGTATCGAGTTCTTTTACATCAATAAGTCCAGTAGCAAGAATACGTTTTTCAATTTCACTAATCACCAAGGGTGTTGGAAGATAAACGCCTTTTAGTATAGAGTCGTGAACAATAGTAATTGTGGGTTCTTTTAAAGCAATAGACGGCACTTTATTCTGAGCATTATTCGCTTGAACAAAGTAATCACAGGCTTCAAAAGAAAACAATGCAATACTTAAAAACACCAAAAAGATTAAAAACTTCTTCATTTCTATGAACAAAGTTAATCATTCTATAATTCTTGATTACTTTTGTAGAAATGCTGAATAAAGCTTCTAAAATATTAATGATTCGTCCGACTAATTTCGGATTCAATTCACAAACTGCTGAGAGCAATTCCTTTCAGCAAAAAGCAGCAGCGGATAATGCCGAAATGATTCAATCTAAAGCCTTAGAGGAGTTTGAAGCATTTTCCAAAAAACTAATTGCGGCTGGAATTGATGTTATTATTTTTGATGACACTAACGTTCCGCATACTCCTGACTCCATTTTTCCAAACAATTGGATTTCCTTTCACGAAAACAATGTGTTGGTCTTATATCCGATGCTTGCAGAAAACAGGAGGCATGAAAGAAGATCCGACATTTTATCAGAATTCAAAAAAAGCAATACCGTATTTATTGATTTGTCAAAATTTGAAAACAAAAAAATGTATTTGGAAGGAACTGGAAGTATCGTTTTTGACTATACGAACATGGTTTCTTATGCAAACCGTTCTCCGCGCACAGATAAAATGCTATTTGAGCAATTGAGTAAACAATTGAATTTCGAAAGTGTATTTTTTAATGCTGTAGATCAAAAAGGGAATGACATTTATCACACAAATGTTTTTATGTGTATTGGAATAGGGTTTGCTGTTCTTTGTAGCGACTGCATTACCGACAAAAACGACTTAGAAAAAGTAGTAGACTCTTTAAAATCTACTAAACATGAAATTATTTATATTTCGTACGATCAAATGAATTCCTTTGCTGGCAACATGTATCAGCTGTATAATTTTAAAGGAGAAAGTTTTGTTGTAATGAGCGAACAAGCTTTCAAATCTCTAAATGCGAATCAAATTAAACAACTGGAACAATACGGAAAATTATTACACAGCCCACTTTATACGATTGAGCAATATGGAGGTGGCAGCGCGAGATGCATGATGGCTGATATAAAAACATAAATTCTAAAAATCATAACTTCTAAATGGCTTCATTTGATATAGTAAACAAAGTAGATGTTCAATTGCTCGACAATGCAATTAACGTAGCACGTAAGGAAATTGTTAATCGTTTTGATTTTCATGGCTCCAAGAGTGAAATCACACTTGATAAAAAAGGCATGGCCATAAATATCACTACTGAAAATGATATGCGTTTAGAATCAATTATTGATATTATCCGTCAACGCATGATCAAACAACACTTGAATCCGCTCTGTCTGGATTCTAGCAAGGAACATTATGCTTCTGGAATGATGATAAAAAAAGACATTAAAGTGAAAGAAGGTGTTGACAAAGACGTTGCGCGGAAAATTGTTAAAGACATAAAAGACTCCAAATTAAAAGTACAAGCACAAATGCAAGATGATCAGGTGCGAGTTTCCGGAAAGAAATTAGATGATCTGCAAGCGGTTATTTCTCTAATGCGACAAGGCAGTTATGATTTGCCTTTGCAGTTCATAAATATGAAGTCCTAATTCAATCTAAAAAAGAAAAAGAAAACTGCGGCTGCGGCATCCGTATGATTTTTCACATCTTTAGCATATCCAATAGTTGAGTAATTACTATTTTGCATCGTTCCATCCGATTTGATATATCCAATAGTAGAATAATTTTCGTTTTGAATTGTACCATCCGTCTTAATGTACCCTATTGTAGAATAATTTGAATTCTGAATAGTTCCATCATCTTTGATATAACCTACAGTTGAATAATTCCCATTTTGTACAGTTCCATCCGTTTTAATATATCCAATAGTTGAATAGTTTTCATTCTGTACTGTTCCATCATCTTTGATGTAACCAACTGTTGAATAATTGCTGTTTTGAATTGTTTGAGATATTGCTTGATTTGAAATCAATGCAAAGCAAACGAAAGTGATGGAAGAGATTAGTTTTTTCATATAAAATTGTTTAATCAAATATAAGAAATTAAAACAATTTCGGCAAAAACACAATCAAACCAATCAAAACAGCACATAATGCCGCGATCAAAACAGCTCCTGCTGATACATCTTTGACTTTTTTTGCAGTTGGATGAAATTGTGGTGAAACTATATCTGTTAAAAATTCGATGGCGGTATTAAACATTTCTGCTGCAAAAACAAATCCAATTGATATAATCAACCAACACCATTCCGTTTTATCAACTTTCAAAACAAATCCTAATACAATTACAACTATTGTTGCCAAGAGGTGAATCCATGCATTGTGCTGTGTTTTAAAGAAGGTAATCAAACCTTGAATAGCAAATCCAAAACTCAGAATTCGATCTCCTAGGCTAAAAGATTTATTTGTTTTCATAGTTCTTGTGATTTATCATTGTGTTCAATGTCCAGTAACTTACCATCAAAAATACAGAAAAGAAAAAGGTAACTCCAACCATTCTAGTATTATTCATTGGGTCTAAAATCATATTAAAAATATCTGAGAACAATCTAATTGGATTGGTAATGATATCCCAGCTATTATATCTTGGGTAACGTCCTAAATAAATGCCAAAACTGCATAGCACTAATAATCCAGCAATGAATAAATTGACAATGCCTACTGACAAACGAGTTCGTAATACTTTTTGAATTTCCATTAAGGAAGAATATCCTAATAATAATCCATTCCACGCGAATGAAAGAATTAATACTAAATCAAACCAAATTGGAATTTCGGAGCGTAAACGTAGATGAAATAAGTCAGTTAAGATGTAAGGAGAATTAGGAAAAAATAATAACCATCCAGAAAACACAGCTAATTTTTTTATTCTAGACGTTCCATTATTATTCATTTCAGAAAGTGCAAAAGCTAAAAGAAAAGGAATCCATGCCAAAAATAAATTCCATGTAAGGAAAACAAACATCAAGCTTCCGCTCCACTGAATTCTAAAGTATAATAAGATTACACTTAAAGCAGACGAAACTGCCATTACTTTAATTAATCGTTTGTTCATGTTATTATGCTTTTTTTACTCGTTTATAAATCATCCATATTACCAAACATATTATTCCTTGCCCAATCCAAAACAGTGACCAATTAAAATGTTGTGGAATATAATTTTTTACTTCATCAAACATGTTTTTGTTACTAGATAAGGTCCAAACACCTCTATCTACACCGTAACTAGAAACGTAAATGATATAATCCCACATAAAAGAAACCATACAAGTGATACTACCAAAAATAAAGAACATCCATTCCATAAATGTAAAGTAGACATACTTGCCTTTGTCTTGAAAATATAAAACAACAAAGGTTAGAATTATCATTGACAAAGAAACAATACAAGGAGCAATAACAGGCCCAACCCAAGGAACTGGAACTAAGAATAAAATATCCCATGTAAATAAGGATTCAGGCCAATTGAGCAATACTTTTAAAAAAACATAATAAAAGATGTCCCAGATTGCAAAGCTGTAAAGAAAAAATACAAATCGTTGAATCAAATTTTTTCCAGCCATCACCCCTGCTCCAATCAACATAATTATGGTTGCTATTTCTCTGAAGAATTCTGTTGTTGCAATGTCTCGTGGTACAGCCACTAGTGGAAATTTAAATCCTTCGGGATAATAAAGTTCTCGCAAATACACAACAACTGATGTTTCCAAAAATCCCATGGAAATACTAAATAATGTTAACCATAGAATTGTTTTAATTATTGGTTTCATCTTCCTTCGTATGTATTTACCACATTAGCTACAATTTTAACGTTCGGAAAAGTTTTTTGTAATGAATCTAGCCCTTCAGATGTGATACTTCCAATGGTTAACTTCTTTAATTTTTTCAAAGCTAAAAGAGGTGAGTAAGCTTTTGGGCGATTATTCTCTCCAGAAATATCTAAAACTTCTACATTTCTTAATCTTGCAATTGGATATAAATCAACAATATTATTCCCGCTTAAATCCAATTCTCTCAGAGATGCAAATGCAGGCATTTTATCAAGAGTATCAATTTGGGTATTTCTTAATGTTAGGGACTCTAGTTTTGGAAATTGCTTTAATTCAGACAAATCATTTAAACTATTATTAAGAATTATCAATGAACGTAAATTATCAAAAGCTCTCAAATACTTAAGTGACTCAAAATAATTGTATTGAAACTCCAGCGAATCTACTTCATCCTTAATAGCTAAAATATCATTATACGTTCTTGTTTTTTCAATACAATTAGATTGCCACTCCATTTGCTGATAATCTTTCATGAAATTCAACAACTTGTTTGACAAACCTGATTTAAAGTTGTAATAGTAAGTTCCTCGAGAAAAATTATAATAATCACGGGCTTCATAATCATCACTGTTTGCGACTGAATCAGGTAGTGTTAAAAGTTGAGGAAGGTTTTTATAACTTAGATCGAGTAAAAGATATTTTTCTAGTTTTTTATGTTCAACAGTATGCTTATTAATATTAAAGTCTGTGATGATAATATCCCAATTAAAAAAACATGTAAATACTATAAAATAATAATAGACTGCAGCATTTACTCTAAATAAATACCAGTTCGTTTTAAGTTTTACAACTTTAATGAATGTAGTAGCTAAGCCAATCAATGCAAGAATTAAATAAACATAAACACCGATTTTTTTATACGAAATCCCAGACTCATCTATGTATAAGTTGTTTCGATAAGCAGTTGAGAATATCATAAAGGCATTTTGCAAAATCCAAATTAATGCCATTATTTTCAACCACTTGTTTTGCTTATGGAAATTCAATTCTCCTCGGAAATAGAATAAAATGATACAGATTGCAACAACTATTGATGTAATAAGCGTTCCTATTCCATCGTGAACAAAGCCTTTATGATTAACTCCTTCCGGTAATTTTCCGTTAAATAAAAAATAGTTGATATCGAGCACATTTAAAATGAGCAACAAAGTGTTCAGCATTACAAACAAAATAATTCCTGAAAGATTTTCATTGTCAATTCGCATCAAACCATTCAAAAAGTTTTTTCGTGAAGCTATCTCTAGAGTAAGATTAAGAGAAACCTTTTCATCTAACTCATAAACACTCGGCATAATTTTGTTGTGGAAAAATCCGTATAACAAAAACAATCCTCCCAATGTAAAAAACAGCCAACCTATGGAGATGAAATCCAGGTTGATATCTTTTGTGAAATCATAAAATAACGGATTTGATGTTTGATAAAAGAAGAAAAATAAAACTGCTATCAAAAAAGGGATTACAAAAATAAACAGTTTTACATAAAAAGGGCGTTGATACACACCTGTTATTTGATTTTTTTTGCGATTTACCCAATCTATGAACATATAAACACAAGATGTGCTGACAGAACAAATTGTTAAGAAAATGCTTGTTAAAAATGATGTTTTGGGGTTTATGCTTAAGGCAGAAATAATAAACAATGAAAACATGTTTGCCCAAATTGCAAGTGCGCTTCCATACATGTAAATAAAAAATGAAGAAGCGATTGATCCGAAAGCAACCGATAACCATACTTTATTTTTAATTAAATCGAATTGCCTAAAGGCAAGAAGTCCGACTATCAAAATATTAAAAATTAAAAAGTTTATTCCTGCATTTTGGTCGTAAAATAATGCGCCATATACAAAAACGGATATAAGTATTGCCCAGTCATTTTTTTTCATTGTTGTTTAGTTTTAGAGTTTATAATTTTAGCCTATTAGGAACGCTTATTAAGCGAATTTATTTTGTTGTTCAAGTATCCGAATGTTTTTATAAGTAATGTATAATGGAATAAAGCCAAATACACCAAAAGAGCAATCAATCATTTGCCAAAAAAATGGAATTTGTCGGATTGGACCAGCAATCAAAGCCAAAGGGAAAACCATAATACAAGCAATCATGCCGAATTGAATAACCCAAATATTTTTTATGGGATCTAAATACGGACCAATAAAAGCAGTTGCAATAACAATATGTGCAAAGGCTAACCAATCTGTTCCATAAGAAAGATGCGGATAGTTTAAGTTCACTGTTTTTACTTCATTGTAAATAGTCGTTATCCACGTCTGCATAAATTCAGGAAAGTATGAACTGTGCCTTGTCAAAAAAGAAAGTTCAGTTTCAATTGGAAATGCCGTCACACCGCTTAATACCAACAATACTATGAATAAAATAATCCAGGTTTTGATTTTTCTATTTAATTGAGTGTTTGTTAACATGGTTTATAAATTTTACGTAATTCGTTTGTTTTTAAAAGTACTATTACATTATAATCAATCTCTTCAAAAGGCTTGCCTTTTTTGCCTTTCTGATAATCTAATTTGAATTGTTTCCAATATTCAGGCATAAGAAAAAAAGTAATGAAACAAGTGGAAAGAACAGGGATTGAATAATGTCTGTTTCCTAAAAAGTAAAATTGCATTCTCGCCTCCCCTGCTTCATCCATTTCGTATTGAAGAATAATATGTTTACAAACGTGCTGTTCGTAGTTTAGCAAAAGTTTAAAATTCATCTTATTTAAATAGATTGCAAGATCTTTCCCTAACGTTCCTTCATCCAGTGCTAATAAGTCGTTCATCGCAAAATTAAATTTTGGTTTTGTTCGAAATTTTCCAATTAGCGGCAAAGCAATTTTATGAGTCAAGAACTCTAATACTTTTGATCGAACATATTTTATTTTTTTTATCATGTTTCTATATTTTTAACGCGAAAAAACAAAACCAACCGAATGTGTGAATACTTTTACAATTGCATCAATTTCTTGCCCGCAGCCAAACGCTAAAAGAATTTGAATACTAATTAAAGGAATGAGCATTGCTCCGTAAATAACTAAGCGAGTATAAATTTGTGCTTGAATAATTTGAACTGGAATCGCTACAAATCCAAGTTCTTGACGATATGGAAGAGCGTCATCATAATTGAATTCTGTTTTATTAAAAAATAAAAATTCTCTTATTAATAAAAACAATGCAAAGACTGGAGAGAGTAATTCGAATCCATAAATAGGATAAATCAACCCCAATGGTATAAATGTTAAAAAATGAATACTTGTAAAAAGACAAATTACTATCCCTTGTAGTAGACCAACAGAAACAAGTATTCTAAAAATAGGATTCGATATTTTCGAAGAAAAACGTGCTAACCAAAAAGATGCAGAGCCAATAATTACGAATAAAATTACTGTAAGAACATGTTGTTTTGCAAAAGGCGTTTCATGACCAAATGAATCAAAACGCATAAACCCTATAGCTGGTCCAACAACAGTATAAACTACTTCAGTAAACGTTATCATTAATTTAGAAAACGAATCTTTTGGTCTTCTTTCTCCAGATTTTATTGTCTTAAATAACGTTATAAGAAAGAATATTCCGTATGCTGCATAAAGAATTCCAAACATGAAAAATACTGCCATAGTTATAAAATTGAATCAGTTAAAAGTACTTTGAGTTTCAAGGTGTATGTATAAAAAAATATCAGTCTCTGTTTTTTAAAAGTTTTTCAAGTGCATCCAAATGTTCATTAAAAGCTTTCTTACCAAGTTTAGTGACAGCATATGTTGTGTTCGGTTTCTTACCAACAAATTGTTTCTTCACTTCAACATATTCAATTTTTTCCAACGCAGAAATATGGGAAGCTAAATTACCATCGGTAATATCCAGCATTTCTTTTAGAGTACTAAACTCAACCCAATCGTTTACCATCAATACAGACATGATGCCCAAACGAATTCGATTTTCAAAAGCTTTATTAAGATATTGTATATAATTTTTCAAGGTTACAGATAACTAATCAAAATGAAATTACTAGATGTATATATTATTTTATCTCGTATTTAAAATACATAACAGCACCATAAATAATATGCAACACACCAAAACCAAAAGCCCAAAAATACAAACCATAGCCAATAAAAAGGGAAGCAGCTAAACCTAAAATAATTTCTAAAATTCCTAAATAACGAATATCATTAAACGTATATTTACTTGCATTGATTAAAGCTAGTCCGTAAAATATTAAAGTTGCTGGAGCAACAAGACCAATAATTCCGTGAAAAAGAAGTACTAAACAAAATAAACCACCTGCAACTAATGGAATCCCTAAGTTGATCAACAAACGTTTTGCAGAATTATCCCAAACAGAAATTCCTTTTCTTTTAGAATTACGAATTGTTAAAAGTGTCCCAACTAATAAAGAAGCAATTAAAACGGCAGAAGCTATCTCAATAAAATATACAGTTACTTCAACAATATCTTCACCACTAACACCTCTTGTATTTTGGTAACTCGATGCTCTCAGTTTTGTGTACGCCAAATACGCTCCTATTAAAGCAAATATTCCAGCAAACACTCCCGATAAACCACTTAATGAAATGCAACGAGACGAACGCTCCATCATAGAACGAATGTCTGTTATTGCTTGTAAATGTTCTTTTTGTTCTGTCATTTTAGAATAGATTAAAAGTACTTTGTACTGCAAAGTTAAACATAATTATTAATAGTGTAAACATTATTTTGTAAAAAAATGTTAATTGACCAATTATTGACAAATAAAAAACACTTCGACTCAGCTCAGTGTGACATCTGAGTGGCCAATGGACAAAAAATCCTTATACTTGTAACATGATTCAGTTGTTTACATCCGCTTTTATTGCTGTCCGATGGATTGATGTGCTGGATATTGTTTTAGTTGCTGTTCTTATATACCAACTCTACTATTTGGTAAAAGGGACTGTTGCCATAAACATCTTTGTCGGTATAATGCTCATTTACACGCTTTGGATTCTAGTTAGAGCGGCAGACATGCAATTATTTGGCAGTATACTTAGTAAGTTTATTGATGTTGGTTTCATTGCTTTGTTGATTGTATTTCAGCCCGAACTTAGAAGATTCTTATTATTTATTGGAACTTCTGATGTTTTTACAAAAGGCAAAATCGGGAAAGGGTTGTTTGACTTCAAATGGAATGTGAGCCCTACAAAAACATTAGACATAAATTCAATAGTGAAATCCTGTAAAAACATGAGTGAAAATAAAACAGGGGCAATAATTATTCTTACAAAGGAAAACGATTTGAAATTTTATGCAAATACAGGTGATAGTATTGATGCAAAAGTTTCTGTAAGAATGATTGAAAGTGTTTTTTATAAAAACTCTCCACTACATGATGGAGCAATTATTATTTCTAACAACATTATTGTTGCAGCACGATGTGTTTTACCTGTTACTGAACACGCTGATTTTCCAGCACATTTAGGAATGCGTCATAGAGCTGCTGTTGGAATTACTGAAAACACCGACTCAATTGCAATTGTTGTTTCTGAACAAACTGGAGAAATATCTTATTCTATTGCTGGGGAATTAAAACATGCCGTTTCACACGAGCGATTGAGGGAATTATTGGAAAAAGAATTTAACTAGACTTACTTCTCTCCATTCTTCTTCTTGAATTCTTTTATCAAATCTTCATCTGATTTACCAAGATTTTCAATGGATGATTTCGCATCTTTTGCATACGAACTTTCTGGATATCGTTTAATCAAATCTTCGTATACTATTTTTGCTTTATCATCTTCATTCAAGTAATGATCAAGTATGGAAGCTTCTAGAAATAGACTTTCTTGTACTAATTTATAAGTTGGATATTTTTCAGCAATCGTTTTGTAATTACTGTATGCTTGTGGATATTGTTGGAGTGCAGTTAAAATTTCGGCCGACTTAAAAACAAAATCAGGAGTAACTGAGTCGCTTGGATACTTTTTAGAATATTGAAAATAGGCTTGAAGTGCTTTAGCTGCAATGGTATTATTAATTTCTTCCGACTTATGCATTTCAGTTTCTAAACTATCGATTTGATGCAACAATATCACCTTAGGATCAAGATCCAAAATCGACTCTTCAATTACTTTTGGTTCATTACTGCCACAAGATACTAAAGTGAATAACGCAATCGAGGCAACTAAAAAATTTATGCTATTTCTCATTTTTGATATTCCTTCTATGGTATTAGTGAATACTGCGTATTTCATAATTTATTTATTTGGAAAACGCATTTTATAAGTGACACTTACTTTTCCTTTTGAAATATCATTTAATTTGCCTTTTAATAATCTTCTTCTTAAAGGACTAATTCTATCAGTAAAAAGCTTCCCTTCAATGTGATCGTATTCGTGCTGAATGACACGTGCAGCAATGCCTTCGTAAGTTTCTTTAATAAAATTAAAATCTGCATCGTAATATTCAATGTAAATTTTTGGTTTACGATAAACATCTTCACGAATTTTTGGAATACTTAAACAACCTTCGTTGAACGACCAAATTTCACCTTCTTCTTCTATTATAGTTGCATTAATAAATGCTTTAGAAAGTTTTCCTAATTGTTCGCGTTCTTGTGCCGTATATTCATCTTCTTCATCTTCATCACGTTCGCCATTTACAAAAGGTGTTGTGTCCACAATGAACAATCGTATTGCTTTTCCTACTTGCGGAGCGGCAATACCAACTCCAGAAGAAGCACGCATTGTTTCAAACATGTCTTTAATAAGCTGATCCAAACCAGGATAATCTTTTGAAACCTCTACCCCTACTTTCCTCAAAACGGGGTCTCCGTATGCTACAATCGGTAATATCATTTTATTAAATTTTAATGTATTATGTATAATGGAAGATGCTAAATGTAAATGGTTTTCATAATCCTTCCATCATACATCTTCCCTTATTTCTTGTTCATATAACTTTGCAAAATAATAGTAGCGCTAATTTCGTCTACCAATTCTTTATTCTGTCGCGCTTTCTTTTTTAATCCACTATCAATCATTGTTTGAAACGCCATTTTCGATGTAAATCGTTCATCCATGCGCTCTACTTTAATTGCTGGAAACGTACGTTTTAGATGAACAACAAATGGTTCAATAAATCGTGCCGAATCTGATGGTTCATTATTCATACGTTTGGGCTCTCCAACAACGATACATTCCACTTCTTCTTTGCTAATATACGTTTTCAAAAATTCAATTAAATCTTGAGAATGTACAGTTGTTAAGCCAGTAGCAATAATCTGTAATGGATCTGTAACTGCAATTCCCACTCTTTTGCTTCCGTAATCTATTGCCATTAACCTAGCCATAATACAAAAGTAGTAAAAAAGTGATTATGAAACTATGTAATTGAGTGATTAGGTGCTTCAGAATCGAGGTATTTTTAGCGCAAAAAAAGAATATATTTGCGAAGAATCTTTTTTAAGGAAATAATTAAAATTATGATGCAATCTATTATCGAAGCTGCTTGGGATAACCGAGAATTATTAAAGGAAGAAAAAACTCAAAATACCATTCGTGAAGTGATTGAAATGCTTGACAAAGGTAAATTGCGTGTTGCAGAACCAAAAGGAGCTGAATGGCAAGTAAACGAATGGATTAAAAAAGCAGTGATTATGTATTTCCCTATACAAAAAATGGAAACCATTGAGGTGGGCATTTTTGAGTATCATGATAAAATGAAATTGAAAACCAATTATGCCGAATTAGGCATTCGTGTTGTTCCCAATGCTGTTGCCCGTTACGGAGCATTTTTAGCAAAAGGTGTAATCATGATGCCGAGTTATGTCAACATTGGAGCTTATGTAGATAGTGGAACAATGGTAGATACTTGGGCAACTGTTGGTTCATGTGCACAAATTGGAAAAGATGTGCATTTGAGTGGTGGTGTTGGAATTGGTGGAGTTCTAGAACCTGTGCAAGCGGCTCCTGTTATTATTGAAGATGGTTGTTTTATTGGATCTCGTTGTATTGTAGTGGAAGGTGTTCACGTTCAAAAAGAAGCGGTACTTGGTGCAAACGTAGTATTGACTAAATCAACTAAGATTATTGATGTGACTGGAAGCGAACCAAAAGAATATAAAGGTTTTGTTCCAACTCGCTCCGTTGTAATTCCAGGTTCGTACACCAAAAAATTTCCTGCTGGAGATTTTCAAGTTCCTTGCGCAATCATAATCGGGACACGTAAAGAAAGTACCGACCTAAAAACATCTCTTAACAATGCGTTGAGAGAATATGATGTAGCCGTATAATGGGAAAGGGAAGATGGAAGATGGAAGATGGAAACGGTATGTTTTATAATTTAAATTGAGACATTGAAATTTTTAATCATACAAACTGCCTTTATTGGTGATGTGATTTTGGCAACTGCAGTTGCTGAGAAATTACATCAACAATATCCTGATGCTCAAATTGATTTTGTTTTGCGAAAGGGAAATGAATCCTTACTATCAAATCATCCGTTTATAAAAACTGTTTTTGTTTGGGATAAAAAGCAAGGGAAAATTAAAAACCTATTTTCTATCACAAAACAAATTCGTGCAAACAAATACGATAGCGTTATCAATCTGCATCGCTTTGCCAGCTCCGGCATCATTGCTGGTTTTTCGGGCGCTAAAGAAATAATCGGTTTCGATAAAAATCCACTTTCTTTTTTATTTTCTAAAAAAATGAAGCATGAAATTGGGACAGGAATTCATGAAGTGGAACGCAATCAATTATTAATTCAACATTTGACTGATAAGTCTTTTGCAAAGCCAAAACTTTATCCAACTGCGACTAATTTTGAATCCATAAAAAAATACAAAACAAATTCTTTTGTATGCCTCGCTCCTACTTCTGTGTGGTTCACAAAACAATATCCAAAAGAAAAATGGATTGAACTCTGCGACCAACTGCCAAAAGAGTTAACCATTTATTTACTTGGTGCTCCGAATGATGATAAAGCTTGCGAAGAAATTAAATCGAGTTCAAAAAATGCGAACATTGTTAATCTTGCTGGCAAATTAAGCTTTCTAGAATCAGCCGCATTGATGAAAGATGCCGCAATGAATTATGTAAATGATTCTGCTCCAATGCATATAGCTTCCGCCATGAATGCAAAAACAACCGCTATTTATTGTTCAACCGTTCCAGCTTTTGGATTTGGTCCATTGGCGGAGAATGCTAAAATCATAGAAACAATAGAAAAGTTAACCTGCCGTCCATGCGGTTTGCACGGACATAAAGCTTGTCCTGAAGGCCATTTCAAATGTGCTTTCTCTATTGAGACTAGTGAATTACTGAATCGTCTATCCTAAATCATTTCTCATTTAGAACGTCATTGCGAGTCACGGACCGAGAATCGGGACGGGATGTGGCAATCTTGCCCAATTGTGACTATTCTCCCCATCGTGAGAGATTGCTTCACTTCGCTCGCAATGACGCTCCGTAATAATCATCGAACTCAAAACAATTTGCAATTGCATAAATTTGTATCTTCGTTGTCATCCCGAGCGGAGTCGAGGGACGTTATCTGTATCATGGAAGAAGAAATAAAAAACGCTTTAGAAGTATTACGCAAAGGAGGAACGATTTTGTATCCTACCGATACCGTTTGGGGAATTGGCTGTGATGCAAGAAACAAAGAAGCTGTAAATAAAATCTTCAAAATAAAACAACGTGCCGAATACAAAAGCATGGTGGTTTTAGTCTGTGACGATAAAATGGTAAACCGATATGTGAAAGAAGTTCCTGCAGTTGCTTGGGATTTAATTGAAACTGCAGAAGAACCGTTAACACTTATTTATCCTGATGGAAGAATGTTGGCAGAAAATATTATTGCTGCCGATGGAAGTGTTGGTATCCGAATAGTAAAGGATGAATTCTGCAAAAATCTGATTCATAAATTTGGGAAACCAATAGTTTCAACATCTGCAAACGTAAGTGGTGAAGCCTCTCCCAACTCGTTCAATGATATCAAACTAGACATCATGAACAAAGTAGATTACATTGTGAATCTGCGACAAAAAGAAGTAAACAATACGAAGCCTTCTACAATTATTAAGATTGCGATGAATGGAGAGATTAAAATAATTAGGAAGTAACTAGGTGACTAGGGAAAAGGGAAGATGGAAGATGGAAGATGGAAGATGGAAGATGGAAGATGGAAAAAGTGATAAGGTTATTGAGTTATAAAAGGAATTAAGAAATAAAATAATTGCATCTGCTTACTCTGCGAGTAAAAATTACATACTTTGAAAACCAAATTAACCCACCCTATATTTAAAATCATTTCGGAAGCTGCTGATGAAATGAATCTTTCTGCTTATGTCATTGGCGGATGGGTGCGTGATTTGCATCTGAATCGTCCTTGTAAAGACATTGATATTGTTGCCATTGGTCCGGAAGATGCAGAACGCAAAATCGGAATTGAATTGGCTAAGGCAGTTGCAAAAAAGCTAGGAAATAAATTTCATGTCAATGTTTACAAAAATTTCGGTACTGCTCAAATTGTATATGAAGATTACGACATTGAATTTGTAGGTGCCAGAAAAGAATCCTACCGCTCCGAAAGTCGCAACCCGATTGTAGAAAACGGAACGCTTGAAGATGATCAAAATCGCAGGGATTTTACTATTAATGCGTTGGCGATTTCGTTGAATTCAAAAACATATGGCGAACTATTAGATCCCTTTGATGGATTGAAAGATATGGAAGGGGGTATAATTCGTACACCATTAAATCCTGATATTACTTATTCGGACGACCCGTTGAGAATGATGCGTGCCATTCGTTTTGCAACTCAGTTGAATTATACAATTGAAGAAAGTTCCTTAGCAAGTATTTCGAAAAATAAAGAACGAATCAAAATCATTTCGAAAGAGAGAATAACAGATGAAATGAATAAAATCATTTTATCGAAAACTCCGTCTATCGGATTTAAAATTTTGTTTGATACGGGATTACTGCATTTCATCTTCCCTGAAATGGTGGCATTGCAAGGTGTTGAAATTAAAAACGGAAAAGGTCACAAAGATAATTTCTATCATACGTTGGAAGTGTTGGATAACATTTGTAAAACAACGGACGACTTATGGCTACGTTGGGCTGCGATTTTACACGACATCGCAAAACCGCCAACCAAACGTTTTGAACCAGAACACGGCTGGACCTTTCACGGACACGAAGATAAAGGTTCTAGAATGGTGCCGAAGATTTTCGAAAGTCTGAAATTGCCCTTGAATGAAAAAATGAAGTACGTACAAAAATTAGTGCTTCTTCATTTACGTCCGATTGTATTAGCAAAAAGTGAAATTACAGATAGCGCTGTTAGAAGATTGCTTTTTGAAGCAGGCGATGATATTGATGATTTGATGAAATTGTGTGAAGCCGATATCACTTCCAAAAACGAATACAAAGTTCAGAAATACATGAAGAACTTTGAACTGGTGCGTCAGAAATTAAAAGAAGTAGAAGAAAAAGACAATATCCGAAACTGGCAGCCACCAATAAGCGGAGAAGATATCATGAAAATATTCAATATTCCTGCTGGTAAAGAAGTCGGGATAATTAAATTGGCGATAAGAGAAGCGATACTAGATGGCGTTATCAAAAATAACATTGAGGAAGCTACAGAGTTTATGATCACTGAAGCAGCCAAACTCGGGTTCAAAGTTCAAAGTTAGAAAGTTTAAAGTTGGGGGCTATTGCTAAAATTCAACCCTGAGTTCCAAAACTTTGAATTTTGAACTTTCTAACTTTAAACTAACATATTATTTCGTATTTTTATAACCTTAAATAGGTCTACTCACATTTCATAACTGATAATTAAATTAGCATGGCTGTTTACCGCTTTCGAGTAACATTTGAAGATAACGAAGAAGTTTATCGCGAGATAGAAATAAAATCCGTTCAAAATTTTGAGGATTTTCATAATATTATTGTTCAATGCATTGGATTCGACAACTTGCACGATGCATCTTTTTTTATAAGTGACGATCTTTGGAGAAAAGGCGATGAAATAGGTTTGCGCCCTTTGAGTGAAGATGACGTGGAGAAATTAAAAAGAAGAGATTTACCCGTTAAAAAACAAATGAATAAATGCAAGTTGGCATCAATGATTGACGACCCGCATCAAAAATTTGTTTATGTATATGATCCAAAAGCAGCATGGACATTCATGGTGGAATTGGTGAAAATATTATTAGACGATCCGAAAGGTACATTCCCGAAAGTAACGAAGACCTTTGGAGAATCACCAAAACAACACATTGTTAGCAATATTCCTCCGCCAGTTGATGAAGATGAGTTTGATGAAGACGAACCACACGCAGATGATGATGCTTATGTAAATGCACATGCAGAAGACGAAACGGCTTTACTAGAAGGTGAAGAAGGAGAAGACGATGCAGAAGAAGAAGCACACGATGATGAAGAAATGCATGACGATGATGCTCACGAGGAAGTTTCGGGTGACGAAGATTAATTAAAATTCATGCTTAATAATTCTCTTATTGTACTTGTTGGTCCAACTGCCATTGGCAAGACTGCTGCAAGTATACATATTGCCGAAGCTTTCAATTGCCCCATTGTTTCTGCGGATTCCCGACAGTTTTTTAAAGAGATGAGTATTGGCACAGCAAAACCTAGTGCTGAAGAAATGCAAGGTGTTCCCCATTATTTTATCGATTCACATTCCATTACTGACGAATTCAATGTTGGGAAATATGAAACAGAAGCGATTGCACTTTTGGATAACCTTTTTAAAACAAACGATACTGTTCTTTTAGTTGGTGGCTCAGGACTCTACATTGATGCAATCTGTAAAGGTTTTGATGTATTGCCAGAAGCAGATGCAGAAGTACGAACGAAGATAAATTCTTTGTTAGAAGAAAAAGGAATTGAAGCCTTGCAAGAACTTTTAAAAGAACTAGATCCTGAATACTATTCAAAAGTAGATTTACAAAATCCGCAGCGAATGAGTCGTGCTTTGGAAGTTTGTTTAACTACTGGCGAGCCCTACTCTGCTTTAAGAAAAGGTAACATCAAAAAACGTGATTTCAATATCATTAAAATAGGATTGAATACGGAGCGTGAAATTTTGTACGAACGCATCAACAAACGGGTTGACATCATGATGCAACAAGGACTGTTGGAAGAAGTAAAAAATCTCCTTCCAAAAAAACACCTGAATGCATTACAAACTGTCGGTTACAGCGAGCTGTTTGATTTCCTCGAAAACAAAACCGATTTAAACACAGCAGTTGATTCTATCAAACAAAACACACGAAAGTTCGCAAAGCGACAATTAACTTGGTTCCGCAGAGACGAAGAAATAAAATGGTTTGAACCAAATCAAGTCGAGGAAACAATAACATATATAAAAAAACGAATCTAGTCCCCTCTCCATCTGGAGAGGGCTAGGGAGAGGCTCATGCTCGCTACTATAAAGCAATATACATCCATCAACAAAACACTCCTCAACCTCGTTGCAGTAGAGTTCTTTGTTCAATTGGTAAACGTATTGTTCATCGCTATCCTCCCACTCTACATGAAGTCCGAAGGGTACAGCGATTCTGAGTATGCACACTTTACTTCTTATCGTTATTTTGGAATGTTGGCTTTGGCTTTGTTCTTAGGAATGTATATCAAAGGACGAAAAATTTTACCGCTCATTTATATTTCTGCTATCTGTGTTCCGTTTTTTGCTTTGTTAATTATTATTGGTGTACACATTCATTCCACTCCACTTCTACTTATTTCTCATTTGTTATGGGGAACAGCATATACGTTTATTCAGATTCCGATTTTGCCTTACATCATGCGCAATGCTCCTAAAGACCAACAAACCAGGGCAATTACTTTCAACTTCGCAACCTGGAGCTTGGCAACTATTTTAGGAAGTTTATTGGTTGCAGTATTTAATGGAATAAATCCAGAGCTTTTTACGGAGCGGAATTTATTATTCGTTATTTCTTTCTTGTCTTTTGCCGGAGTTTATTTTGCAATGAAAATGGACAAGAACGAACACGTTCCCATCATCAAAGAAAAAAGCAGGACAAATTTGAAACATTACGATTGGGTAATTATAATGAAAGCCCTTGTTCCAACCGCCATAATTGCAACCGGAGCGGGATTCACCATTCCATTCATGAGTTTATTTTTCTCCAACGTTCACAACATGAGTACAGCCACATTCTCAACATTGAATATGCTGACTGCCATTTTAGTGACCATTGTTGCGATATACATACCGAGATTAAAAGATAAATACGGATATCACAAAACCATTCCAACAACACAATCCTTTGCCATTGTTGCATTGATTATTATGGCAACTACACAGTATTATAGTCAGTATAGTTTTGCGGTGATTATTGCTGGGATGTTTTATTTATTGCGACAACCTCTGATGAGTGCTGCCGTTCCAATGACTTCTGAAATAACAATGAAATACGTTGGAGAAAATAATCGGGAAATGGTAAGTGCGTTAACATCTGCAATTTGGTCTGGCAGCGCCTATTTTGCCGCAGTCGGATTCGGAATTTTACGTCACTTAGATGTACAATACGTAAACATCTTCTGGATTACTTCCGCAATGTATAGCATCGGGGTGGTGTTGTATGTGATGTTGATTAGAGATTATAATGTGAGGGAAAAAGCAGGATTAATCAATCATTAAATTATAACAATGGAACTTGATAACTTAGAAGAATTTAAAAATATCCCAGAAATAAAGGAAAAACTTTTTGAATATGGTTTTGTCAAAACCTTTTCAGAAGGAGATATTATTTTAGGTGAAAATGCCTATATAAAAGCAATTCCTATTGTTACAAAAGGAAGCATTAGAGTGATGCGAACAGATGAAGACGGAAGAGAACTACTGCTCTATTACATTAAAGCGGGAGAAAGTTGCATCATGTCGTTTTTAGGAGGCATTCATCAAGATACAAGCAAAGTGAAAGCTATTGCTGAAGAAGAAACGGAAATACTATTTATCCCAATTGACAAAGTAAGCTTATTGATAAAAGAATATCCTGAATGGCTCGATTATATTTTCAGGTTATATCACAAACGTTTTGAAGAATTGCTAGAGGTTGTGAATGAAGTGGCGTTTAAAAAAATTGACGAACGGTTGTTAAATTTCATTAAAAAGAAGAGCGAACTCACAAATAACAAAATTCTTCATTTAACACATGAGCAGCTAGCAAATGAGTTAGGAACAGCCCGTGTTGTGGTATCTCGCCTTTTAAAACAGATGGAAATGGAAGGTCTTGTGAAACTCGGAAGAAATAATATTACCCTTATGTAACATTAGTTACTGTACACTCTGTTTTATTGTCGGAACTTTGTATTATAAATAAACAATATGATATGAAACCAAACATGGGAAATGCAGACAAAGTATTAAGAATACTGGCTGCCATCATAATAACAATACTTTATTTTACAAATGTAATTTCAGGAACACTGGCAATCGTTCTTTTAGTATTGGCTGGAATTTTTATCCTTACAAGCTTTATTAGTTTTTGTCCGTTGTACCTTCCATTTGGATTATCCACTAGAAAAAAAGAAAACTAAAATGGCATTTATCTTAAAACATAAACTAACAATTATCGGAGTTTTTGTGGGTGCAATTGCTGGCTATCTCTACTATTATTTTTATGGTTGTGAAAACGGGTGTACCATATCCTCTAGTCCAGTAAACAGTACTTTGTATGGCAGTTTGATGGGAGGACTATTGGTAAACATCTTTAAAAAATAAAAAAATGAAACTAGAAACAATTATCAAAGAAAAACAAGGTACTATTGTAGACGTGCGTTCACCTGAAGAATTCAGAGGTGGACATGTTGCAGGATCTATTAATATTCCTTTAATGGAAATTCCAAAAAGAATGGATGAATTAAAAAACATGAAATCACCGCTAGTCTTATGTTGTGCATCAGGAGGCCGAAGCGGTCAGGCGCATGGCTATTTGGCTCAGCAAGGAATTGAATGTTTCAATGCAGGTTCTTGGTTAGACGTAAATTATTATCAATCTTAAAAATAAACAATATGATTAACACATTAAAACAATTATTGGGATTCGGTCCAAAAGTAAATTATGCAGAACTTGTAAAACAAGGAGCAATAATTCTGGATGTAAGAAGCAAAGGAGAATATGCTGGAGGTCATATTAAAGGCTCCATGAATATTTCTGTTGATGCTTTGAGCAGCAATTTGAGCAAACTCAAAGACAAAAACAAAACAATCATTACTTGTTGTGCATCTGGAATGCGAAGCGCTTCTGCAAAGAACATTTTAAAATCAAATGGATACACACAAGTTCACAATGGTGGCGGATGGAGCAGTTTGCAAAGTAAAATCTAATCTACAAACCAATGGCAACATTTTCAGAAATCATAAAAAGCGATACTCCTACATTGGTTGATTTTTCAGCCGAATGGTGCGGTCCTTGCAAAATGATGAAACCAATATTAGATCAATTAAAAGCGAGTATGGGAGATAAAGCTACTATCTTAAAAATTGATGTAGATAAAAATCCAAAGGCAGCAAGTGCATACAGCATTCAAGGAGTTCCCACATTGATACTTTTCAAGAATGGAGAGATTAAGTGGAGACAATCGGGAGTAATACAAGCAGAACAATTAAAAACAATCATTCAATCTTATTCATAAGATGCTAAAAGACGTTCTATACTCAACACTCGCAAACAAATGTCCGCAATGTCATCAGTCGAATGTGTTTATTACAAACAACCCGTACAATCTGAAACGATTTGACAAAATGAATGTAACCTGTGATTGCTGTGGAGTAAAATTTGAAAAAGAACCTGGATTTTATCAGGGAGCAATGTATGTAAGTTATGCTTTGATGGTTGGATGGTTTGTTATTACTTGGGTATTTGATACATATATCACACAAGCTGAAATCAAGTATTACCTAGCTTTCCTTATTACAACAACCATTTTGTTTATGCCACCGACTTTCCGTATTTCTCGTTTGCTTTGGATTAATTTTTTTATTCACTATGATAAATCGAAAATAAAAAAAGAACAAAAAGCTACTGTTCCAAACTCACCTGCTCATCACCATTCTGATATGGCAAATACGTAACAATAAACTGAAACATTTCATCGGAAGTGCGCATACTTCCCTCCCGCTCCGCAACCAGCCTTGGTGGTGAAAAAGGATTGTTCGGGTTTGAACGGGTATTGTCGAAAACACCAACCGTATGAATGGTTGCTCCTTTCGGGATTTTTACCATTTTTTTAAACGTATAAAAATATTGCCATCTGAAATCCCATTTATTTATTTTAATAAGTGGAATGGTATCACCTTGCAAAGTAACTGCATACGCCCAAAAACTTTTTCCTAATAAATGCATGTGTGGATTTATCGTCAGTAATGAAATATCAAATGGAACTTGGTATTGAGATGTGAATGTTTTTATTTCATTCGGAGGAATTATTAAAGCAGGAACTGTTGGAGAAATACCAAAAGTCCCCATTTGAAATTCTTGTGTAGGTCGCTTAGGTGGAGATTTTGCAAAGAATACATTAAAAGTAGTTTGGTCGGTTGTATCCACACGTGACGGACCGTAATGAATATCTTTTAAGAACAATGCACCTTTTCTTGCCAACTTAAATCCTCCAATTCCATCAGGATAAATTGGTGGCGTAACGCCTGGTAAATAATTGGTTACAGATTGTGTCATCATGGGAAACGTTGTTCCATCATCATTTGCCAAACCTAATTCTTTGTATGCAACGAGCTTGTCAGCGAATGAATCTACATTAACAAATGTATTTCCTGCAAACACATCTTTCTTTTTATCAAATTCATAACTCAGCAATTGAGCATTTACATGATGTAATAATTTTCTATTATCGGGAATCACTTCAATAGTAGTGATGAATTTATCTTCTGGAATTTCATAAGGAACACGCATCAGCAAAAACTTATCTTGAGAATCACCTTTTATTTTGTAAGCCTCTCTGAATTTAATTACCAAATCAGGTTTCCCTAATTGTGAGCCAATAGGAAAAAAAGGAACAGCAGGCATTTTGGTAGAATCACCCTGCACACATCCTTCATCCACCCAACGAACAACCAAATCAATTTCTTCCTGTGTCAATACTTTTTCACCAATAAAGTGTGAGTAGCTTGCATCTGCAGGCCAAGGCGGCATAAAGCGTGTCTTGGTGACAAACTTCATCAAAGCACTTCTTGATTTTGCGTCTTTGTAAGTGATCAAACTAAACGGTCCTGCTTCACCTGGTCGGTGACAGCTAGTACAGTTTTTATAAATGATAGGTGCAATGTGTTCGGAGAACGTAACTTGTTCAATTTGTTTATCATCTCCGCAGGATGTGAGGAGGATGATAAGAAAAAGTATGCACTTAGTTAACTTCATATTCTTAATAAGAAAAAACAAAATCCTAATCGTCATCCCGTGCTCCGACACGGGATCTCCCTGTTAATGGCTCTAGTCAAACATTCATGAGATACCGTGTCGTGGCACGGTATGAGGCTCCGTGATGATGCGTGTATCTTTCTCAAGTCCCCTCCGTTATATCCTCGAAACATTCAAACAAAATTAAGATTATCTTTGTGTTAATGCGTATCACATTAAAAATAATTTCTGTAATATCTCTTTGCTTATTGCTAAGCTCAACCTACTCCTGCAAAACAAAATCTGGTCACAACAAATACAGAGAAGCAAAAGTTCGCCCTAGCGAAAAACAAATGCGTGCAGATAAACGTGCTATTGCTAAAGGAAATAAGAATTATAAAAAGAATTTACTGTCGAACAGAAAACGTTTGTTTGGAAGTAAAAGAGATCCAGGCAGACCGAGAAATTAAATCCCAATCAGAAATTTCATAGTATCCACACCATCCGCATAATCATTGAGCGTTGGGCATTGTGCTTGTCCAAACGGAAGAGCATTTTTTATTTCTATACTGCTGGAAACAATGCATTGCAATTGCTCTGCTTCGGTTTCTAGTTTTTTGTTTAACTGTTTGATGTCGTCATAGAATTCGTAAAACAAAACACCAATCGGAGACGAATAAGTTGCATCTTCTTTCAGCAATAAAAAATTATTATCGAGCAATGTTGGATTGCTACTCATGAGATAAACCGTTTTATTGTAATCGTAATTGTTTGCGTATTTGTTGTTGTTCACAATGTTTTGAAAATCAAAAATGGATTCGTAAAATGTATCGAACACATACCCTTTCGGAACAAATAATTTAGAGACATTTCTGCATCCTAATCCAAAATACTGAAACACATCATTACCCAAAAGTTTTAATTCAGAAGTAGTTTCAGCACCTGTGAGGACAGCAATAGAATTTCTATTCTTACGGATAATGTTGGGATATTTTCCAAAATAGTATTCGAAATAACGAGCCGAATTATTACTTCCTGTTGCAATAACTGCATCCATACTTTTTAATTGATCTTCGGTGAATTCAATCATATTAGAAAATTCAGGTTCAATTTGTTTTAGAATTTTCGCAACAAAAGGCAACAAAAATTTATCATCGGAAGAAAGTTTTCCAACAAATTTATTTCCTGAAAGCAACACACAAAGCATATCGTGAAAACCAACCATCGGAATATTTCCTGCCATTATCACAGCCACACGTTTCGGTTCTTTTTCTGCTTTTAAGTCTTTAATGTAAATGGATACCCAATCAAGCAAAGGAGTTTCCTCCAAACTATCTGCAAGAGCACCAAAAGCATTTCTCACATTATCTTCCGTAAACCATTGATTGTGGATATGAACAGACGTAATAAGCTCCTGCATATCTTCATAGAACATGGAATTCAGAGCATTTAACTCCTCTTTTTCCCCATTTACAGCAAACTGTCTTAGAAAATGTCCTAAACTTATAAATGCCTTTATTCTATTATCAGTGGTCATATTTTTATGTAATTCAATAAAATCTAGTAATTTTGCACTACTATTTTACAAAACTAACAATAATTATGGCAATTAAAATTACGGAAGAGTGCATTAATTGTGGAGCTTGCGAGCCAGAATGTCCAAACAATGCCATCTACGAAGGTGGTAACGAATGGCGTTTTGCTGACGGAACCTCATTAAAAGGAGCATTTACTTCAAAAAGTGGAATTACTGCAGATGCGGATGCACCTCAAGCACCTGTACTTATGGATGTGTATTATATCGTTTCTGATAAATGTACAGAATGTGTAGGCTTTCATGATGAACCGCAGTGTGCTGCTGTTTGTCCTGTTGATTGTTGTGTAGATGACGAGAACTGGAGAGAATCTAAAGAAGAACTTTTAGAGAAAAAATCAACATTGCACTTGTAGAAAGTATCAAGTAGTAAGTATCAGGTATTAAGACTTGAATATATTAGAACGTCTCACATTTGTGGGACGTTTTGCATTAATAGCAAATCCATTACGAAGCGTTACGCCCAATTAGAACCGTCATTGCGAGGGAACCGAAGCAATCTCATACATAGTGCTGATTTGGAAACTTATGCTACTCACTAACATTCTCTGCCCGTTTGTAAGATTGCCACATCCCGCGAAAATGCAGGACTCGCAATGACGCTCCGAAAGAATGCTTGCACGTACATCTGCACAATATCACATTTCACTTTCCGTTTAATAATCCTTACTTTTGTAATGATGAAGAAGTCGTTAACCTTATTGGTATTGCTCTTGTCTCTGAATGCTTTTTCTCAAAGTGCTTCAGCAGATAAACTACGAATTCAGACTGATGAATTGGAGTTGAAAACCATTTGTGACAAACTTTATCATGTCAAGCAAGCAAAGCAAACAGATGCTGAAAAAAAAGAAATCAATGCCAGTTTATTGAAAAAGTTTGATGAGATTTTAGATTTGCCTAACTCCTTTGAAAATTACCAATTCGATTCCTTAAAAAACGATATTGGCATTCTGGTTTCACCTGATAAAAAATTCCGCATCATCCATTGGAATGTAGCAAAAACAGATGGCACACATGAATATTATGGATTTATTCAATCCAAATTCACAACTAAAAAAGGCAGAACAGAAAGCATTCAACTTTTTTCATTAACAGATAAATCTGCTGAGATTAGAAATCCGGATAATGCTGTTACAGACCACAACAAATGGTTTGGCGCGCTTTACAGCAGAATAATTATCAAAAAAACAAAAACAAAAACGTATTATACTTTATTAGGTTGGGATGGAAATGATAAATTTTCTCAGAAAAAAATCATTGACGTATTAACGTTTGATCCAAATAACGGAACGCCAAAATTCGGAGCTGATATTTTTAATTACGAACGTAAATATCCGAAACGCATCATCTTTGAATACTCTGCTACTTGTAGCATGTCGCTAAAATACAGTCCTAAAAAAGATTCCATTGTATTCGGACACCTTGCTCCTACTTCTCCGCAATTGGAAGGACAATTTCAATACTATTGTTCAGATATGAGTTTTGATGGCTTTGGTTTTAAAAAAGGCAAATGGAGTTATGGCACAAATGTGAATGCTTTGAATGAAAAAGATCAAAATGATAATTTCTATGGCGATCCCAAAGATAAAGCTGAAAGCCACAATATGAGCAATGATTACAAAGACCCAAATCCAAAGAAAAAGAAGAAAAAAAAGACTGAATAGCGGTTCAAAAAATTATTCCTCCCTATTTCCCCTTCCACGTTTAATTTATTTCTAATTTTGTAATAGACATTAATAACCACTCTTGACATAATTGCTATTCCATATTGATTTGTCACCCTGAGCTGGCACACTGAGCGGAGTCGAAGTGCGAAGGGCGAGAAATCTTATGACCGCAAAATATATTTTAAACTCATATACATGTTAACTAAAGAAATGACAAAAGTCCACAATTTTAGCGCTGGTCCTGGAATATTACCAGCAGAAGTATTAAAACAAGCAGCAGAAGCTTGTATCAATTTTGATAATTTAAATCTTTCACTTTTAGAAATTTCTCACCGTAGCAAGAACTACGAAAAAGTGATGGAAGAAGCTCGTGCTTTGGTAAAAGAGCTTTTAGGATTAAATGATAACTACAAAGTTTTATACCTTGGTGGTGGTGCAAGTTTACAATTTGCAATGGTTCCGTTCAATTTATTAAAAACAGAAGGAACTGCAGGTTATATCAACACAGGTGTTTGGGCAAGCAAAGCAATTAAAGAAGCAAAACTAATTGGCAACACACAAGTGATTGCTTCGTCTGAAGACAAGAACTTCAATTACATACCTAAAGGATATGATATTCCTTCAACATTGGATTATTTACACATCACATCTAACAATACTATTTACGGAACACAAATGAAGAACTTTCCGAAAACATCGGTTCCATTGGTATGTGATATGAGCAGTGATATTTTCAGCAGAAAAGTAAACGGTAATGATTTCGCTTTAATTTATGCTGGAGCACAAAAAAATATGGGTCCGGCTGGCGCTACAATGGTTGCAGTAGATGAAACAAAACTTGGAAAAACTGGTCGCAAATTATTATCGATGATGGATTATCAAGTACACATCAAAGGAGATAGTATGTACAACACACCTCCTGTGTTCCCAATTTATGTAACGATGTTAACATTAAGATGGTTAAAAAATAATGGCGGTATTCCTTGGATTGAAAAATTAAACGAACAAAAAGCAGGATCATTGTATGCTGAAATTGATCGCAACACTTTGTTTAAAGGTACTACTGCAATTGAAGATCGTTCGAATATGAATGTGACATTTGTAATGCACAAACCAGAACTAGAACTCGAGTTTGATAAACTAGCAAAAGAAGCAAATTTAAGTGGTTTGAAAGGACATAGAGATGTTGGTGGTTACAGAGCATCTTTATACAATGCTTTACCTTTAGAAAGTGTAAATGCATTAGTTGAAGTGATGCAAGCATTTGAAAAGAAATTCGCATAAAGGTTTACCACTAAGGCACTAAGAAAAAAGGAACCACAAGGGTTCCTTTTTTTGTTATATAAAATTATATTTTTTCTTTTTTTAAAAAAAACCTAAGTGCCCTTAGTGCCTTAGTGGTAAAAAACCTACATCTTCATAAACTCCTCTATTTGCTTTTCTAACACTTTGATGGTATTTTCATCTTTCAGTGTTCCATCTTCATTAAGCAAAGTTAAAACACTAGAAACAGGAAGTTTATGTGGCAAAATATGCATTCCTAAATAGTTCAAAATACCTGTTAAGTGATCTAAGCCACGTAAATTTCCAGCTCTTCCACTAGATACACCAACCAAAGCAACTTTTTTGCCTCTGTTTAAATCAGGGTGAACCGCATCCAAAAAGGTTTTCAGAACCCCCGGAAAGCTTCCGTTGTATTCTGGAACAATAAAAACTAGCTTATTAGCTGGAATAATGAATTCATCCAATAATTGTTGAAAATTTTCTGAACGTTTGTTATACAAATCGCTTATTATAAAATCAGTTGGCAAGCTTTCAAACGAAAAGAGTTTAGATTTAACCCCTTGTTTTTCCATAAGTTGCGTATAGTTTTTAGCCATTTTTAGGCTATTGCTATTGGGTCTGTTTGTGGCTGAAATAACAGTAATCATAGTAAATATTATTAACAAATTAATTGTTTAAAAGTGTTCCATAAGTTTTGAAGAACTTATCGACTCAAAATCTGTATTTTTAAGACTTCTTAAAGCACAAAGTAAAGCATTTTCAGTCAATTTATGAATATAACATATTTCGGTCATTCTTGTTTTGGAGTTGAGGTAAATAAAAAGCATATTTTATTCGACCCTTTCATTTCCGACAATGAATTAGCCTCAAAGATTGATGTTAATTCAGTAAAGGCTGACTACATATTGGTTTCTCATGGTCACTTCGATCACATTGCTGATTTAGTTAGCATTGCAAAGCGAACCAATGCGAAAGTGATTTGTAATTGGGAAATACACGTTTGGTTAAACAAGCAAGGTATTACAAACACTCATCCTATGAACATTGGCGGGAAATGGAAGTTTGAGTTTGGTGATGTCAAATGTGTGGTGGCAGTTCATTCAAGCAGCCTGCCAGATGGTTCAAATGGTGGTAACCCGATGGGGTTTATTGTGGAGACAAATATTGGAAACTTTTATTACGCTGGTGATACAGCTTTAACTTACGACATGAAGTTGATTGGCGATTACAGAAAAGTGGATTTTGCATTTTTACCGATTGGAGATAATTTCACAATGGGTGTTGATAATGCAATTATTGCTTCTGAATTTATAAAGTGTAACAAAATTATTGGGATGCATTTCGATACATTCGGATTTATTAAAATTGACAAAGAACAAGCCGTAAAAAAATTCGACAATGCGGGCAATGAGTTGATGTTGTTTGAGATTGGGGAAGTAAAAGAAATAAAAAAGTAGGCAGTCGACAATAGACAAAAAACAAAAAGAAATAAAACAAAATACTAAAGACTAACAAACGGGATGGGAAAAATAATAGCAATAGCAAATCAGAAAGGTGGAGTTGGAAAAACAACAACAGCTATTAATTTGGCGGCAAGTTTAGCCGTATTGGAATTTAAAACGCTTTTGATTGATGCAGATCCTCAAGCGAATTCAACTTCAGGAGTAGGATTTGACCCAAGGAACATCAAAACAGGTATTTACGAATGTATCATTGATGGTATTGAACCAAAAGATATTATTCTTCAAACAGAAACACCAAACTTATTCTTACTTCCAGCTCATATCGATCTTGTTGGTGCAGAAATAGAAATGATTAATCTTCCAAATCGTGAAAAAATGATGAAGATGGCGTTGGATAAAATCAAAAACGATTACGATTTTATTATCATCGATTGTTCTCCTTCATTAGGATTAATAACTGTAAATGCATTATCAGCTGCTGATTCAGTATTGATTCCTGTACAATGTGAATACTTTGCTTTGGAAGGATTAGGAAAATTATTAAACACGATTAAAATCGTTCAATCACGATTAAATACTGAGCTAGCTATTGAAGGAATTTTATTAACCATGTACGACATGCGTTTGCGATTAAGCAACCAAGTTGTGGAAGAAGTAAAAACACATTTTCAACAGATGGTTTTTGATACAATTATTCAGCGAAACACAAAATTGGGTGAAGCTCCTAGTTTCGGACAAAGCATTATTATGCACGATGCTAGCGGGAAAGCAGCTGTAAACTACTTAAATTTAGCAAGAGAGATTTTACAAAAAAATGGAATGACCAGATTAAATGATTCTGAGAAATTTATTAATGTAGAAGAGGAAAATTAACCCTTCGACTACGCTCAGGGTGACAAAAAAATATAAAATTCATTAAAAATGTCAACAACAAAAACGATGTCAACAAAAAGAAACGCATTAGGCAGAGGATTAAGTGCATTACTAGAAAATGCTAATACTGATATTACCAGCAACAACAAGTTGGAAGGTGAAGGAAAAGTAGTTGGTGCAATTGCCAACATCGAAATATCAAAAATTGAAACCAATCCGTTTCAACCAAGAACTAACTTTGAAGAAGATGCATTGAATGAATTATCAGCATCTATCAAGGAACATGGAATTATTCAACCCATAACTGTACGCAAACTTGGATACGATAAATACCAATTAATTTCTGGAGAAAGACGTTTCCGTGCTTCTCAGCTAGCTGGATTAACAAGTGTCCCTGCATACATTCGAATTGCAAACGATCAAGCAATGTTGGAAATGGCTTTGGTAGAAAACATTCAACGTGAAAATTTAGATGCGATTGAAGTTGCTATAAGCTACAAACGTTTAATCGATGAGTGCTCGTTAACACAAGAACAACTTTCACAAAAAGTGAGCAAACAACGTTCAACAATCACCAACTATTTACGTTTATTAAAGCTGCCAGTAGAAATTCAATTAGCAATCCGTAATGGTGACATTTCGATGGGTCACGCTCGCGCCTTGATTAGTGTTGAGAATGTTGATTTACAATTGGACATCTACAATAAAATTGTATTGAACGATTTATCTGTTCGTGACGTTGAAGATTTGGCACGTGGAGTTAAAACAGAAATTGATGCAAAAACAAGCAAATCAAGTTCCGATAAAAAAACTACAAAAGCATCTTTATCAGTAGAGCAAATAAATGCCATAGAAGATTTACGTGCGGTATTCAACGCAAAAGTATTAATCAGCAAAGAATCTAACGGCAAAGGAAAAATTGTAATCCCATTCAAATCAGATAACGACCTAAAACGTATCTTGGATCTTCTGGATGCATAAATCATTCACTCATAACCGTATTGCAAGCAGGTTATTTCAATTTTTTATTGGAATAACCTTTTTGCTTTTTTTTACTTCTCCTACCATAGCGCAAGTAAACGATACAATTATTCAAAAAGATTCTGCTACAATCAAAAAAGAAGCTATAGTAATTGACTCAATCAAATCAACAGTAACAATTAAAAAAGGGGTTAAACACTCTCCTAGAAAAGCAGCATTATTGTCTACTATTTTACCTGGTGCTGGACAAGTTTACAATAAAAAATACTGGAAGGTCCCAGTCATATATGCTGGTGCAGCAGGTTTGGCCTATTCGTTTCAATTCAATCAATCGCGATATGTAAAATATCGTGATGCTTATAAATTTAGAATTGATGGTGATGCTACAACCACCGATGATTACATCGGATTGTATAGTGACGATAATTTAAACACACTTCAAAAATACTATCACAGGTATCGCGATTTAACAGTAATTGGTTTTGTAGCATTATATGCTCTGAATATTATTGATGCAAGTGTTGATGCACATTTGTTTACCTTTGATGTGAGTGATAATTTATCTATGAAAATAGAACCAACATTGATTAATACAGTTGGAATGAATAATTATACAACTGGAATTAACCTTTGCATGTCATTAAGAACTGAGAATAATAATTTAATCCGTTTACGATTGGAATAGGATTTCTCCGCTTCGGTCGAAATGACAAAAAGAAGAAAGGTCGAAATGACAAAAAGAAGAAGAGGCGAAATGACAAAAAATAGAAAGGTCGAAATGACAAAAAGAAACATATAGAATAATATTATGAACATTGCACTTATTGGATACGGAAAAATGGGAAAAGAGATTGAGCAAATTGCTATCTCACGTGGACATTCAATTGTTTTAAAAGTTGACATTACAAATGCTACAACCTACTCTATTGAAGAGTTAAAAAAGGCAGATGTGGCTATTGAATTCAGCACTCCTGAAGCTGTTATCAGCAATATTTACAAATGTTTTGATGCAAATGTTCCTGTAGTTGTTGGAACAACTGGCTGGTTGAAACAATTAGAAGAAGTAAAATCAAAATGTTCTGATAAAAAACAAAGTTTGTTCTATGCTTCAAATTATAGCATTGGAGTAAATTTATTTTTTAAAGTAAATGAGTATTTGGCAAAGTTGATGAATACATATCCTGAATACAATATCGCGATGGAAGAAATTCATCACGTGCACAAATTAGATTCACCAAGTGGAACAGCAATTTCATTAGCGAACCAAGTTTTAGAAAACAACAAACAAAAACAAAAGTGGGTGAATGTTGCTACCGATAACAAAAACGAATTAGCAATTATTTCAAAACGCATTGATGAAGTTCCAGGAACACATACTGTAACGTATAGTTCTGCAGTAGACGAAATTAGCATGACGCACATTGCACATAATCGCAAAGGGTTTGCATTAGGCGCTGTTATTGCAGCAGAATGGGTGAAAGACAAAAAAGGAATTTATGGAATGAATGATTTATTTGCTAATTCACATTAATTAACATTAATAAAACAATAAAAAGAGGGAAATTCGTTTATCGTATCGAAACTTTAAACATTGAACTTTAAACTTTAAAATAACGTATGGAAATTTCTTATATTTTTTTAATTCTCGCTTCAATAACAACAATCATTGGCTTATGGAAACTATTTCCATTAGCTAGTCAGGAAGGTTGGAAAGCATTTGTGCCAGTATACAACTTTATTGTTTGGCTTAAAATTATTCAACGACCATGGTGGTGGATTTTTCTAATCATAACTCCTGGAATTAATTTTTTGATGGTTGCCATTATGTATTTATTAACCGCAAAAGCATTCAACAAACGTTCAAATCAAGATAAAACAATTGCCTTTTTATTCGGATATATTTATTTACCTTATTTAGCATTTCAAAAAGATACAGCGTATGTTGGTCCGGAAGACATGAGCAAAAGAAAACCTTCTATTGCTCGTGAATGGACAGAAGCAATTGTTTTTGCGGTTATTGCAGCAACTGTTATCAGAACTTTCTTTTTCGAAGCCTTCACTATTCCCACTTCTTCACTTGAAAAATCAATGATGGTAGGTGATTATTTGTTTGTGAGTAAAGTAAGTTACGGAGCGAAGATTCCGAACACTCCTCTCTCCTTCCCTTTTGTTCATCACACATTACCAGGATCGGCTACAACTAAATCGTATTTAGAATGGTTCAAACTTCCATATTTCCGTTTACCAGGATTTGGTTCGGTAAAAAATAACGACATCGTTGTATTCAACTATCCTGACGGAGATACCGTTGCTTTGAACTATCAAAATCAAAGCTACTATCAAATTTGCAGAGATGCTAAAAAATCTAGCCTGTACAACAATCCAAATGCACAAATTGAATTAGAAACAGAAAATGGAAAAGTTTTATCTCCAATCGGAGAAGTAGTAGCTCGTCCAGTTGACAAAAGAGAAAACTATGTAAAACGATGTGTAGCCATTGCTGGAGATAAATTTGAAATTAGAGATGCTGAAATTTATATCAACGATAAACATGTTGAAACACCTGAGCATGCACAATATCATTATTATGTAAAAACATTGGGCTTTGCTTTTGGCGAATACAATCGTAATGCTGGACAGTTTATTCCAAACGTTCGTTTACTTGATAAATACGACATCTATGTGGATGAAATGGGAATCATGGATATATCTCAGTCAGGTGATACCGTTACGTATTTAATTAATATGCCACTAGCAACTGTTGCTAAAATTAAAGGATTAACAACAGTAATCTCATGTACAAAAGAGATTACTCCAAAAGGACAATATTCAAGCAGAATATTCCCACACTCACCTTCTATTCCTTGGAACAATGATAATTTCGGTCCGTTTGTTATTCCACAAGCAAACACAACTGTGAATTTGGACACAACAAACATTAAGTTGTATGATCGCATTATAGTGAACTATGAATTGAACAAATTAGAAATCAAAGGCGATAAAATTTTCATCAACGGTGTAGAAACAAAAACGTACACATTCAAAATGGATTATTATTTCATGATGGGTGATAATCGTCAAAACTCTGCAGATTCACGTTATTGGGGAGTTGTGCCAGGCGACCACATTGTTGGGAAACCAGTTTTTGTTTGGATGAGCATTAAAGATCCAGCTAAAAATCCTGTATCAGGAAGTGTTGGATTAATCAAATCGTTTACACAAAATTCAAAACAAGGTAGATTCAGATGGGAACGTTTCTTTTGTTTCGTGGGCGAAGATGGATTATCACGGTCGTACAGAGTTCACTTTTTAGTAATTGTTTTAGGTATTACTGGTTTTGTTTATTTTAAAAACAAACGTGCAGCTAAGAAAGTAAAGAAATAGCCTCTTCCGTCCCGCCAAAAGCGGGACACCTTCTCCAAATAGAGAAGGGAAGCGGAATAAATTATATATATTGAAATACAAGGAATCCATATTTGATTGGGGAAAGGCGGTTTTATTCGCCTTTTTCACTATTCTATTGTTTCGAATATTTTGTTTTGAAGCATTTACTATTCCATCGCCATCCATGGAAAAATCATTGCTTACGGGTGATTACATCATCGTAAGCAAATTAAGTTATGGTCCGCGCATTCCCATTACACCTATTTCATTTCCATTCGCACATCAAACATTGCCTTTTACAGAAAGTACAAACTCCTATTTGGATTGGATTCAGATTCCGTACTTACGGTTATTTAGTGCACCAGATATCGAACGACACGACATTGTAGTTTTTAATTGGCCTGTAGAAGATGAACGACCAGTAGACCAACGAACATTCTATATCAAACGCTGTATGGCCATTGCTGGAGATACGTTGGAATTACGTGATGGACAAGTTTACATCAATGGGAAATACAATGATTGCCCTGAGAAATTGCAATTCGATTACAAAGTAAAAACGGATGTAGATTCTATCAACAACGATTCATTAAAATTATTAGGAATCACTGAAGGCGATCACATGCAAAACAAAGGTGAATTTTGGTTCACCATGAATTTAGAAAATGTGGAAATCATGAAAAAATTCCCACACGTAACATCCGTTGAACCATTGATTGATAGAAAAGGGGCTTATAACGATTACATGTTTCCTGAAAACGAACATTTTTTATGGAACGTAGATTTCTTCGGTCCGATATACATTCCAAAGGAAGGTGATTCTGTAAAACTTACAAAAGACTCACTCCCACTCTACGAAAGAATTATAAAAGTGTATGAGAAAAATGAATTACGTGTGAGCAACGATTCTATTTTTATCAACGAAGTATACTCTACTTCATATACTTTCAAAATGAATTATTATTTCATGATGGGTGATAATCGCCACAATTCCGCTGATTCACGTTTCTGGGGTTTTGTTCCCGAAGATCACATTGTAGGAAAAACTGTTTTAATTTTAATGTCAATTGATAAATCTGATGGTGGAAACAGCATTCGAGGGAATAGATGGTTTAAATCGGTAGATTAATGTTTGGTGATAAAGTAATTGAGTAACGAATTGAATAATGAACACAACAGCAATATTACCTTCCGCTTACCTCGCTCCTATTCAATATTATTCCAAATTGAAAAATTATCAGGAGTGTATTATTGAACATCATGAACATTTTCCTAAGCAAACGTATAGAAGTCGCTGTGATGTTTATTCTCCAAATGGCATTTTAACTTTGAGTATTCCGTTGGTAAAACGTAACCATCGTCAATCAACAAAAGACATAAAAATATCTTATGAATACGATTGGCAAAAATTGCATTGGAGAAGTTTAGAATCGTGTTATAGACGTTCTCCTTTTTTCGAATATTTTGAAGATGATTTTTTACCTTTTTATACGGATAAGAAATTTGAATTTCTAATAGATTTAAATGAAGAATTGAATCAGGAAATTCTGAAACTTTTAAAATTAAAACCAACATATTCGTTTAGTAAAGAATATCATAAAACATATCCCAATGCAGATGATTTCAGGGACATTATTTCTCCGAAAGAACCATTGAGTTTGGACACCCAATTCACCCCAAATCCATACATGCAAGTTTTTGAACCCCGTCATGGATTTTTACCTAACTTAAGCATAGTCGACCTCTTATTTAACGAGGGTTCCAAGGCTTCTGAGTTGCTATAATTTTTCTTAAAAAAACCACTCATTTTTTGAACAAAAACAATGATTTGTTGTTATATTTGAGACCAATAATGTCATTCCGACCGAAGCGGAGGAAACTAATAAAACACGAATGCAAATCATGTTAGATTTCTCGCCCTTCGACTACGCTCAGGGTGACAGCTCGAAATGACAGAAAACGAACATTATATATTATGGATATAGAATTCAACAAAAACGAAGATGTAATGAAACAACTTATTTCCGGAATGGAACGTAAGTTGGAAAAGATTTACCTAGGAGGAGGAAAAACAAGAATAGATAAATTACATGAACAAGGGAAAATGACTGCCCGTGAACGTATCGCTTATCTAATTGATAAAGATTCTCAGACATTGGAGATTGCAGCATTTGCAGGAGAAGACATGTATAAAGAACATGGTGGTTGTCCGGCAGGTGGCGTTGTAATTGTTATTGGATATGTGAGTGGCAGACAATGTATTATTGTTGCCAACGATGCAACTGTAAAAGCAGGTGCCTGGTTTCCAATCACTGGAAAAAAGAATTTGCGTGCTCAGGAAATAGCGATGGAAAACCGTTTGCCAATTATTTATTTGGTGGATAGTGCAGGTGTATTTCTACCGATGCAAGATGAAATATTTCCAGATAAAGAACATTTTGGAAGAATTTTCCGCAACAATGCAGTGATGAGTAGTATGGGAATTTTACAGATTTCTGCTGTTATGGGAAGCTGTGTTGCCGGTGGCGCTTACCTTCCAATCATGAGCGATGAAGCAATGATTGTAGAAGGAACTGGAAGTATTTTCTTAGCAGGTTCCTATTTGGTAAAAGCAGCAATTGGCGAAAACATTGATAACGAAACGTTGGGCGGAGCAACTACACATTGCGAAATATCAGGCGTTACAGATTATAAATGCAAAGACGATAAAGATGCATTGGATCGTATTAAAAACATTATGAGCAAAGTTGGCCATTTTGATAAGGCTGGATTTAATCATGTTGCAGCAGTCGCTCCTAAAAAAGATCCGAAAGATATTTTGGGAATTATTCCAGATGCTAGAGATAAACAATATGACATGCAAGAAGTTATCGATCGTTTGATTGATGATTCTGATTTTGAGCCTTACAAAGAAGACTATGGACAAAGTATTATTTGTGGATTAGCACGTATTGAAGGTTGGGCAGTTGGAATTGTTGCGAATCAACGTAAAGTTGTGAAAAGCAAAAAAGGCGAAATGCAATTTGGTGGTGTCATATACAGTGATAGCGCTGATAAAACGGCCCGATTCATTATGAATTGTAATCAGAAAAAAATTCCATTGGTGTTTTTACAAGATGCAACCGGATTTATGGTTGGTTCACGTTCAGAGCATGGCGGCATCATTAAAGACGGAGCAAAACTAGTAAACGCAATGGCGAATTCGGTAGTTCCAAAGTTCACTATCATTATAGGAAATAGTTACGGAGCGGCAAATTATGCAATGTGTGGAAAAGCTTACGACCCACGATTAATTGTTGGTTGGCCTACCGCACAAGTTGCAGTAATGGGTGGTGCACAAGCTGCAAAAGTATTGGTTCAAATTGAAGTAGCTTCTTTAAAAGCAAAAGGAGAAGTCATTACTCCCGAAAAAGAAGCGGAATTGTATAACAAAACAAAAGATAAATACGATCAACAAACAACACCATATTACGCAGCTTCAAGAATATGGTTGGATGCCATTATCAATCCATTGGATACACGCAAGTGGATTTCGATGGGAATAGAAATGGCAAACAACGCCCCGATAACAAAGCCGTATAATGTTGGCGTTATTCAAACATAAGTTAATTGAACAACTAGGGAAATAGTTAAATAGGAATAATCAATAAGTATCTTAATTAACACAATTAACCATTACCACAATTTTATTATCTTTGAACGATTAAAAAAAAAAACTATGAATTCAAAATTATTTTCACCTCGTTTTATATTTGTTGCATCTGCTATTTTATTAGCTGCATTAAGTCGAGTATTTCCTCACTTCAACAACTTCACTCCGATTGCTGCAATGGCACTATTTGGTGGAGTTTATTTTTCAGATAAACGTTTGGCATTCATTGTTCCATTAGTGGCTATGATTCTTTCTGATGTTATATTGGAATTAACTACTGGATGGGGATTTCATAATACAATTGCTTATGTATATGTTGCTTTTATCATAACAGCAGCAATTGGATTGTATGTTAGAAAAAATACAAATGTTCAAACGGTATTAGGTGCTTCTGTTCTTTCTTCAGTATTATTCTTCATCATCACCAACTTTGGTGTATGGGCTGCAAGCGGAGGAATTGGCGGAGCATCAGGATTAGCAACAACATATGTATTAGGGGTTCCATTTTTTGCTCCAACACTTTTAGGTGATGTTTTCTATAATGCAATCTTGTTTGGAGCATTTTATTTAGCTCAACGCAGAATTCCAGCTTTAATAAAATAATTTATTAAAACTTCTATAAATACTGGCGAAACGAGAGTTTCGCCTTTTTTTTTACTGCTCAAGAAATTGGTATATCTGCACATAAGCACATTTTTTTTACTTTTTTTAAAGTATTACTCTTTTATATTCGTCTTTATAATCAAATATGGCTGAACAAACGCAATACACTGCCGAGAGTCAAACAAAAGACGAAGCTCTATCCAAGACAATCAACAAGGAAAGAGGCAAGCTTTTAACTTTCATCAGCAATCGTACACCTACTATAGAGGATGCCGAAGATATCCTGCAGGATGTCTTCTACGAGCTGGTGCAGAGTGAGACAATCGAAAATACTGCAGCATGGCTTTATCGTGTAGCGAGAAACAAGATTACTGATTGGTATCGCAAAATGAAACCAGACCGCTTGGATGATATATCATTCAAAGGTTCGGATGAAGACGATGCACTTTTACTTTCAGACATTATTCCTTCAATGGAAACTTCGGCCGACAAACAAATATTGCTAAAGCTAATATCAGAAGTATTAGCCGACACATTAGAAGAATTGCCGAAAAACCAACGTGAAGTATTTGTACTTCACGAGATAGAAGGAAAAAGTTTGAAAGAAATTGCTGAGCTAACAGAAACAGGAATAAAAACCGTTATCTCACGTAAAAGATATGCTGTGATGTATTTGCAGGAGCGCTTAAGAAGCCTTTACACTGAATTGTTAAACAACTAAAAAATATAAAACATGAATACTAAACATGAAGCTTTTATAACATCTAAAATAATAATGGTATTTAAAATAATTTTCGGAATACTAATCTTTGTCCCGCTATTTATTTTCGGAACTATGTATTTGTGGAACTGGTTAGTACCAGAACTATTTCACGGACCAATCATCAATTTCTGGCAAACACTTGGCTTGGTTGCCCTTTGTAAAATTCTTTTCGGTGGATTTGGAAAAGGTCACCATGGTAGACACAACAACTGGAAACAACGTATGAAAGAGAAAATGGGTGACATGTCTCCTGAAGAAAAAGAACAATTCAAACAACGTTTGAAAGACAAATGCAGAAATAAATTTTGGCCAAGTGATGCCGTTTATAAAGATGATACACAGAAAAACGAGACAAATTAAACAAACAAAAACTATGCAACCAACTCTTCACATATTCAAGACGAATATTAACAGTATTGAACAAATTAAAAAAGCAGATTTGTTTTTATCAACAAATGCCAAAGTGAAAAAATGGAACATTGACATTGAAGATTGCGATAAAGTGCTAAAAATAGAATCTTCACAACTGGAAACAGTTGATATTATTGGAAATCTAAAGTCCTTTAACATTTATTGTGAAGTATTAGAATAGTAGTATAATGGCGTGGTAGAACATCCCTGTATCGAAAAATCGGTGCAGGGATTTTTTATTGATACAGGATTTTTGTAAGTTTGATATGTAATCAAAAGATCTAAAATGAAATCACCTTCCGCTGCAGTAAAAGTATTGACGATTTCCGTTTTTACTCTTTTAATTGTTTGCTTTGTTTGTTACAGAGTTGGCGCATTCGATAACTTCTCTTTTACTTCTACTCCAACTGACAATTATTTTGCTTCAAATACAAATCTAATGGCTGTTGATACACCAATAGTAGGAAAAGACTCACTAGTAATAGAACGTGAAATTATGCCAAGCTCTAAAATGATGATGATGCCCCGTCCTAAAAAAACAGATACTACAAAAAAAACTACCACAGCACCAGCGGATACAACCACAAAGAAACCGTTGAAAAAAAAGACGATGATGAGCAGCTCTAAATCTGGTATGATATACGAACCAGAGCCTGAAATCGACACAGCATCAAAGCCTAAAAAATAATTTATAAAATAATAAAATGTTTTATGAATCCTCAATAGCTGCAATTATCAGCATCGCTTTTTTAGTACTGGTGTTTTTACCAATGGAAAAAGTATTTCCAGCTAAAGCAAAACAGAAATTTTTTCGTCCTAATTGGATATTGGATTTATGCTATTTCTTAGGACAATATTTTATATGGGGAACCTTGGTCTTGTGGACAATGAACTATTTTAGAACGTCATTAGAATCAATTGTGCCAGCAAGTTTCCGCACATCCGTTGCATCACAACCTTGGTGGCTAATTGCGATTGAAGTAGTCATACTAAGTGATTTTCTTATTTATTGGGGACACCGAATTCAACATCGTGTTAATTTCCTTTGGCGTTTTCATAAAGTTCATCATTCTGCCGAACATTTGGATTGGCTTGCAGCCCACCGTGAACATCCGCTTGATACAATTTACACTGTTGGATTAATTAATCTTCCTGCATTCATTTTAGGATTCCCTTTAGAAGCGATAGCTGGATTAATTGCTTTCAGAGGAATCTGGTCAATATACATTCATTCAAATGTTCGTTTCCCTATTGGGAAACTAAAAATTTTAATTGGAGCACCAGAATTGCACCATTGGCATCATGATGTGGAAAGAGATAGAGGAAACTATGCCAACATTTCTCCTTTGATGGATATTCTATTCGGCACTTATGTTTGTCCAAACCACGAACCAGAAAAGTTTGGGATTAAAGAAGCGTTTCCGAAACATTATGTTGGTCAAATGATACATCCAATGTTGCCAAATGCTATTAGTAAGAAACTTTTCAAGAGTACGAAATGATTTCTCGCCCTTCGACTCCGCTCAGGGTGACAGCTCGAAATGACAAAAAAGGCTCTACCAGCGCATCAACTGATCTTTAGAGAACGTCCATTCAGGAGTTTCTAAATCGCCAGTAAAAGTTGTGCTGTACCAAGGACTAATACTTGAATTGTTTAAATTTTTAAGAACGTGAATTTCTTGAGCTGGCATATAACTTTGCTGAATCATAAATAATTTTTCTCCAGTTGTTTCATGCACACAAACATCAATTACTAAAACAGCGTGACCAGGAAAACCACCAAGGATAAAAACATCTCCAGCTTGAATATCTTTTACATCTGCAACCTTTTTCAATTCTTTACTCAATGAAGAAGTTCCAGCATAATTAAAAATAGTATTGTTATAGCTCTTGAATGTTTTATACGAATCATCCTTAGCTGCATTCTTCGACCACGTAACGTTGTTTCCCTTGATTACTGTGCGATAGCCTTCACTCCACTTTTTAAAACCAACAGAATGCCCACTCGTAAAATTGAAGTGCAAATTTTCATAATCTTTAATTGAATAAAGATATTCCGAACGCATTCGCATTACAGCATCCGCACATTGCTGAATATCAGTTGAACCAACATCGATATCAACCACAGCAGCATGACCGCTTTGATAACGTTTCAATTCGCCATTATACAGATGCACATCAGGGTTGCCGGGTTTTAAAGGCAGAAATCGTAACCAATCGGCAAATGAATTCGTCTTTACTTCTACTCTTTTAAATCCTTTTGGTACTGCAATTCGATTTATGAGCGCATTTTTAATGTCATAATTCGTTTGCCAAGAATATTTATTGGTGGTAGTTGAAAAAGCTTCATCAGGAAGAGCGGCAGCTAAAATAGCTGTATTATATTCTCCTGCATTTGAGTGAGTGCAAGAGTTCATAAAAACAAGTCCCGAAAATAAAAACAGAATGTTTTTTACTAACATTATTCTTTTTCTTTATGACGATTTAAAAACTGTTTATGTGAACGAAATACAACATAATTCAACGAAAATTGGAAGACTCCAAAATTAATTTGATTTGAATCATAAAATGTGGAAGCAGACATTGTATATCTTGCAGTTAGAGCAAGGTTTTTACTCAAATCAATTTCAGCTCCAAATAACACTCCAACGTCTGATGGCTTAATATTATTGTAGCTATTAATATTTACACCCGTAGAACTATTCTGATCTATTTTAATAATTTTTGAATTCGTGAATATAGAATATTGAGCGCCTAAGTTAAATCTAATATTTTCTCCCAACTTGAATTGAGCGTAAAGAGGAACATCTACATAGAAATAGCGAAATTTAGTAATTCCTGTTTCGCTTTTGAATGACTTCCCTGTATACAACAACTCCAGACCAATATTTAACTTTTCGTTCAATACAACTGTGTAAATAAATCCACCAGAAAATAAAATTCCAGATTTATATTTTACCGAATCTTTCAATAGATTTGAGCTAGTCATCCCAATCGTAAAAGAAAAGGTAGATGAAGGTTCATTAGAATATACTTGAGCTGTTACATTAAACGAAAACAAGCATAAGACCAGAGTCGTTATGCTTGTTTTAAAAAATAAATGAGCGGTCATAAATTATTTTAAAGAGATCTTTACTGTATAACTTCCAGTATTACTAACATTATAAACCGTTTCGTAAATTGAAATAAACAACATACCACTTGAGGCTGCAACACCGTTTAATTTTGCACCTGCTTTTAGTGTTTGAGTTGAAGTTTCACCAATTTTGTATACTACATTCCCATAAGCAGGGTAAGAACCACCAGCATTATAATCTCCTTCATAATCACTAATCGCTGCAGCTGCACCAGCAATCGATCCATCTGGTTTGTATTTACTTCCCGATAAACTAGCGAAAGAAACTTCGCCACTAGCCGTTATTGTAAATTTTTGTCCTTGCTTCAGCATGATTCCTGTTTTCAACCAGCCACCAGCAGTATTTGAACTAATATGTTTTGTTGCTAATAATTTGAAAGTCAAATCTCCACTTCCGCTATCACCAGTATACATCACATCTATGTGTTTGATTTTTTCTTTTGGAATGCTCAATGTTCCGTATTCTGTTTTCAAATCAATTTTTGCAAAATCATATGTTCCACCCATTGAATATTCATAATCAATGGAGACAACATCTTTATCAGAAATAGAACTTTCTACATTATATTTTGACTGCAAATCAAGCAATGCTCCATCTACCGTGTAATCAGTATATGTAGATGGCTCGTATTTAGCAGAGTAGATAAAATCGGTGATCGCTGGAATAGCTTTTATATCCGTCTTTACCAGCTCATCAAAAGAGGTTTTGCGCATTTGTTCATTTGAATTTGACAATTGCTTTATCAAGTTAATTACTTTGTCGCTTGTTGTTTTGTCGCTTGTTATTCCTAAATCTAAGGCAGTAACATTTTTAATAGGAATCTCTAACTTTCCGTATGAGGTAGTCAAGGAGATGCTAGCCATTTTAGAAGTACCACTTACAACATTTCCATCGCGCAAAGTAAGTTTTAACTCAACATCATTTTGTGCTTGAATATTCAAACCACAAAACAGAATTAGTATTCCTACAATTATTTTTTTCATAAATTAATTTAGTTTATTGAGATTGAACTTCTGTATCTCTTAAATATTCCGTTTCGGTAATAGCAACATTGTCTTTAAAGAAGTAAATTGGTCCAAAAGAAGTTTCTTTTCTTATATACAAGTGACCTTCTAATCCTCTAACAACAATCCTTCTTGTTACTTTAGCATTATTTTCGGTTGCACTTTCTTCAGTGATTCCTTCTGGATATTTTTTTGCCAAATCGCTTTTAAAATCTTCATTAATTGCGTTTGTATTAGTTGTAGTTGTCGTGTTTTTCTTTTTCAGCAAGATATCAATCTCAGCAAACTTGTCCTTAGGATATTTTTCCGATGGTTTGATAAGAGAAGCATCTAAGAATTTATTTTTAGCCGACTTGTAATCTTTTAAAGCAAACAATTTGTCTCCTTTACTAATAACATCTAAATACTGTGCATCTTTTTCTTTAGCACGAGCTAAACCATCAATGAGTCCGTTTGCTTCTGAAATTTTATTTGCTGGATACGGTTCTTTTGGTTTAATTAATTGTGCCTCTTTATAAACTGAAATAGCATTTGAATAGTCCTTGTTTGCAAGAAGTCCATCCGCTTTATCAATTACGGCTTGATACTTTGCTTGAATTGCCTGAACTTTTGCAGCATCTGCAAGCAAACCATTTATTTTTACTATTTGGTCTTTAGGATATTGCTCAGAAGGCTTCAACGAAGATGCATCAGTATAAAGAGCTTTAGCAGGATCGTAATTTTTAGAATTAAATTCTACATCTGCTTTTGCAATTGTTGCTTTATAGTTTTGTTCCAATTCTTTTGCTCCAGCTTCTTTTGCAATTAATGCATCTATGGCAGCAATTTTATCTTTTGGATATTTTTCAACAGTTTTTATTCCTAAAGCTTCATTGTAAGCCAATTTTGCTCCGTCATAATCTTTCGAAGCTAATGCAGCATCTGCTTTAGCAACAGCAGCAAGATACTTTTCGTTCAACGCTTTTGCAGCAGCATCTTTATTTGCTAATTCAGAAAGAAGTTTATCTATTTCTGTAATTTTATCTGTAGGATATTTTTCACCAGATTTAATTCCCAATGCCTCAAAATAAGCTGTTTTCGCGTTAGCATACGTTTTTGCTTTAAACGCTGCATCACCTTTTGCAATTGCAGTCTTGTATTTCGACTCAAGAGCCAAGCGGTCTTTTTCAGAAGAGGCAGCATCCATTAATGAATCAATTTCCGAAAGTTTATCAGTAGGATATTGTTCGCCAGGTTTTATAACTAATGCTTCATTGTATGCAGCTTTTGCAGCAGTGTATGTCTTCGCTTTAAATGCTGCATCGCCTTTTGCTATTGCAGCTTTATATTTGGCTTCTAATTCTCTTTCTTTTGCTAAACGCGCTTTCTCAGCAGCATCGTTCGACATCAAACCATCAATCTCAGCAAGTTTATCTTTCGGATATTTTTCTGTTGGCTTATACGTCAAGGCTTCATTGTAAGCCGTTTTTGCTGCAGCATAGGTTTTAGCAGAAAGCGCAGCATCACCTTTTGATATTGCAGCAGTATATTTTGCTTCTAATTCTTTTCCTTTGTTTGCAGCAGCAATTTCAGCCAATGCTTTTTCTACTTCCGCTAACTTATCTTTCGGATATTGTTCTGAAGGTTTAAGAGCAAGTGCGGCAGTGTATTGTGTTTTTGCAGTAGTATAATCTTTAGAGCCTAGACCTGCATCTCCTTTTGCAATCGCATCCGCATATTTTTTCTCCAACTCTTTCGCACCCATTTCTTTTGCAAGGATGGCATTAATTTCGGATATTTTATCTTTCGGATATTTTTCAGCAGCCTTAAACACGATTGCTTCATTGTAAGAAGTTTTTGCTCCAACATAATCTTTAGAGCCAAAAGCAGCATCCCCTTTTGCAATTGCTGCTGCATATTTCTCAGCCAATTCTTTTTCTTTAGCTAAGCGTGCTTGCTCGGCAGCATCTTTTGCACCAGCATCTGAAATGGCTTTATCAATAGCGGCTAGTTGAGCTTTCGGATAAGCTTCAGCTGGTTTAAATCCAAGTGCTTCATTGTATCCCGTTTTTGCATCGTCATACGATTTTGTTTTAAATGCAGCATCACCTTTTGCAACAGCAGCTTTGTATTTTTCATCCAATTCTTTTGCACCCATTTCTTTTGCAAGAAGAGCATCAATTTCAGCAATCTTATCTTTTGGATATTGTTCTGCTGATTTAATAGCTAGTGCTTCGTTATAAGCAGTTTTTGCAGCTGGATATGTTTTTGCTTTTAATGCGGCATCACCTTTTGCAACAGCTGCTTTGTATTTCGCTTCTAATTCTTTTTCTTTAGCAATACGATCTTTATCAGCAGCTTCAGCAGCCAACGCTTTTTCTATTTCCGCTAATTTATCTTTCGGATATTGTTCACTTGGTTTGTATCCCAGTGCTTCAGTAAAAGCCGTTTTTGCTACTGCAAACGTTTTAGCAGAAATTGCAGCATCCCCTTTTGCAACGGCAGCTTTATATTTTTCTTCCAACGCTTTTGCACCCATTTCTTTTGCAAGAATAGCATCTATCTCCGCAATTTTATCTTTCGGATATTTTTCTGTCGCTTTATAAGTTAAAGCTTCGTTATAAGAGGTTTTTGCTGATGCATAATCTTTAGAACCTAAAGAAGCATCCGCTTTTGCTATTGCGGCAGCATACTTCGCAGCCAATTCTTTTTCTTTTGCTAAACGCGCTTGTTCTGCTGCATCTTTTGAAGCGGCATCTGCAATAGCCTTGTCAATAGCTAGTAATTGTGCTTTCGGATAAGCTTCAGCTGGCTTAAAACCTAATGCATCATTATAACTAGTTTTTGCAACATCGTATGATTTTGTTTTAAAAGCTGCATCTGCTTTAGTTATAGCAGCAGTATATTTTTCGTTTAATTCTTTAGCTGCTGAATCCTTTGCAAGTAATCCATCAATTTCTGCAAGCTTGTCTTTCGGATATTGTTCAGCCGATTTTATAGTTAATGCTTCGTTGTATCCCGCTTTTGCTGCATCGTATGTTTTTGCTTTAAATGCAGCATCTGCTTTTGCGATTACTGCTTTATATTTTGTTTCTAACTCTGCACCTTTTGCAGCATCTGCCAATGTTTTATCAATCTCCGCCAATTTATCTTTCGGATATTGTTCGGCAGACTTAACTACTATCGCTTCATTGTATCCAGCTTTTGCAGTTGTGTAATCTTTCTTTGCAAGAGCAGCATCACCTTTTGCTATCGCTGCATTGTATTTATCATTTAATGCTTTCTCTTTGGCTAAACGATCTTTTTCAGCTGCATCTTTAGCAGCTGCGTCCGCAATTAATTTATCAATTTCAACAATTTTATCTTTTGGGTATTGCTCAGTAGCTTTTACACTTATTGCTTCATTGTATGCGGCTTTTGCATTTACATAATCTTTAGCTGCTAAAGCTTTATCGCCTTTTGCAATTGCGGCTGCATATTTTTCTCCTATTGCTTTTTCTGAATTTTCTTTTGCGGCAATGTCTGCTAAAATTTTATCAATCTCTGCAATCTTATTTTTTGGATATACTTCGTTTGGCTTCAACTTCAATGCTTCCTCGTAACCAGGCTTAGCAAAAGAATATAATTTTGAATTAAACGATTTATCTGCATTCGCAATTGCAGCTTTGTATTTATCATCTAAATCTTTGTTTGCTTTTTCTTTCGCTAAAATGTCAGCAAGTATTTTATCTATCTCCGCAATTTTATCTTTTGGATATTTTTCTGCTGGCTTCAAGGCTGATGCTTCTGAATATGAAGCTTTCGCACTCTCATATGTTTTACCGCCAAATGCTGCATCTGCTTTTTGAATTGCAGATTTATATTTTGATTCTAGCTCTGCTCCTTTAGCTAAATCTGCTTGAATTTTAGCAATTTCATCTAGCTTACCTTTAGGGTAAACTTCTGCTGCTTTCAACTTTAAAGCATCTGTATAAGAAACTTTTGCTGCATCATAATTTTTAGCTGTAAATGCGGCATCTGCTTTTGCGATTGCTGCTTTATAATCTGCTTCTAAACCCGCATTCTTGGCAGCATCAGCAATCAGCTTTTCAATTTCAACTATCTTACCTTTTGGATAAGCCTCGCCTGGCTTAATACTCAGTGCATCTGTATAAGCTGCACGTGCAGTTGTATAATCTTTTTTTCCAAATGCTGCATCTCCTTTTATGATGGCTGCTTCGTACTTACTAGCTGCTGCACTTTCTAGCGCTGTTTTGTTTTTAGCCTCTTCATCGGCTTTCTTTATTGCTTCCTGCTCTACCTGATTCAATTTAGCAAGCTCATCTTGCATAGATTGTGAATAAGCTTTGTCAAAATCAACTTCTTTTATTTTTTCATCGTAATAAAATTTAGCAATAGGCTGACTCAATATCTGATTGATTTGAGCTACTACACTTGGATCCTTAGGCATTTCAAAAATACTTACTTCAATATCTTGACCCCCAAAATCTTCCTTAGCACGGTCATCTGGTATTCCTTTAAAATTGAAATAGAACTTTTTAGTTATACAACCTGCCTTAGTTACTGTCAGTGTATATTCTGAACCTAAATCCATTTTAACATCAAAGCGACCACTAGTATTAGTTACCAGTTGAGAAACCTGTGAAGAACCTTTGAATAAAGTAACAACAGCGCCTTCTGTTTTTTTTCTGCTCTTTTTTACTGTTCCTTTTACACTATATGAATTCGTTTGACCACTTGCTGTCTCAGCTGTAAATGTCAAAAACACAAACAAAAACAGGAATCCAAGGAGAAATTTCACTGACTGATTTGATGCTTTATTTAAAGGAGTAAAAATCATATTTAATGCTTAATTATCAATTACTTATACCACACAACTCATGTAATTCGCAAATATCGTAAAAAATGGTCAAAAAATCACAAAAAACAGTCAATTACTTTGCCACAAAATTTCAACTATAAATTAGCCCTATTTTTTCTATTTATTTAGGAACTTTTGTTTTAAAATAAAATTTCTTACATTTATAAAAATAGCCTTTAAATACAAGCATTCAATGAGCTTAAGTTACTGGGAAAAAACAATCTATTTTAATGATATCGATGTTGCAATTATCGGGAGCGGAATTGTGGGATTAAATGCTGCTTTAAATCTTAAGAAAAAACATACAGATTTGAAGATTGTTGTGCTTGAAAGAGGCATGCTCCCTTCTGGGGCAAGTTCTAAAAATGCTGGTTTTGCATGCTTTGGTAGCGCTAGTGAATTGTTGAGCGACTTAAATAACACTTCCGAAAACGAGACTTTTTCATTGGTTGAAAAACGTTGGAAAGGATTGCTAAGACTAAGAAAAAATTTAGGAGACAAGGCAATTGATTTTCATAACTGGGGTGGATACGAAGTGTTTGATACAAAAAAAAAGTATGCTTTGTGTGAATCAAAAATCGACTACTTAAATAAACATACTTTTCCTATTATCGGTAAAAAAAATGTATATCAAAATGCTGATAATAAAATCAAAACTTTTGGCTTTAAGAACGTTAAACACATGATTGTGAACACAGCCGAAGCACAAATTGATACAGGAAAAATGATGCGTGCATTAATTGATAAAGTTAGAAAACTGGGTGTTGAAGTAATAAACGGCTTTGAAGTAAAAAGCTTGGTGGATGATGGCAAAATGGTTACAATTACAGCAGGACATAAGGAAACGATTAAATGTAAAAGGGTAATTATTGCAACCAATGGTTTTGCAAAACAACTATTGCCAACCTATCAAGTTGAACCCGCTCGAGCTCAAGTTTTAATTACAAATCCAATTAAAAATTTAAAACTAAAAGGCACTTTTCATTTCGATAATGGTTACTATTATTTCAGAAATATAAACAACCGAGTTTTATTCGGAGGCGGAAGAAATTTAGATTTAATAACTGAAGAAACGACAGAGTTTGGACTAACACAATTGGTGCAAAATAAATTAGAAAACTTACTAAGCAACATGATTCTTCCAAACACAAAACATACAATTGATATGCGTTGGAGCGGAATTATGGGTGTTGGTCCACAAAAGAAAAGCATCATCAGAGCAACCAGCAACAATATTTTTTGTGCTGTAAGAATGGGCGGAATGGGCGTTGCAATTGGAAGTTTAGTTGGTGAAGAAGTTGCAATGATGGTTGAAGAAAGTTTATAATTTTAAATTCTTTTCATTAGAATTTAAATTCTAACCCCTATTACTAATATATCATCCACCTGCTCGACATTTCCTTTCCACTGCTCAATCACCGTATTAAGTAACACTTTTTGTTCTGACATCGTATTATTCTGTATTGATAAAAGCAATTCTTGAAAACGCTTCGACATGAATTTCTTTCCTTTTTCTCCGCCAAACTGATCTACAAAACCGTCCGTAAACATATAAAGAGCATCACCTTTTTCCAAAGAAAGCGTATTGTTTAAAAACACTTTTTTATCATCATCTAATTGCATTCCACCAATTGCAAACTTAGTTGCACCTACTTCTTTTAGTTCTCCATTTCTTATTAAAAACAAAGGTCGATGCGCACCAGCATATTGCAAATTCATGCCTTCAATTCTAATTAAAGCTATATCCATTCCATCATGGGTTTCATTGTCGTGTTGATTTTGTTTTAAAGCCAATCGCACACCCTCATTTAATGAGTTTAAAATTTTTGCAGGTTCATGTATTTTTTTCTCATAAACAATTTCATTCAATAATGAATTCCCAATCATACTCATAAATGCTCCAGGAACACCTTGTCCAGTGCAATCTACACAAGCTAGGATATGCTTATTGTCAACTGTAGCAAACCAATAAAAATCACCACTTACTATATCTCTTGGCTTGAATAAAATAAATGATTCGGGAAGGGATTTACTTATTTCGACATCTAAAGGTAAAATTGCCTTTTGAATTCTTTTTGCATAATTAATACTATCCGTAATATCTCTGTTCTTTTGTTCAACCAAAACATTTTTATTCTCAATTTCAACATAAGCTACATGCAACTCATCTTTTTGTTTTTCAATTTTTGCTGTTCGCTCTACTACTTTTCCTTCAAGAATTTTATTTTCTTTTGCTAATTTTTTTGTCTGCCATTTTGTATACATGAATGAACTCAAAATCAAAACAACAATACATAAAATATAAAACCAAGTGGTTCTCCAAAATGGAGGTTCAATAACAAAACAAAAACTGGTGACACCTCTTTTTTCCCATACCCCATCATTATTACAAGCTATTACCTGAAAGGTGTAATCGCCTGGAGGCAGACCAGAATAAGTGACATCGTTTTTATCAGTTGGTGGACTCCAATCTTTATCAGCACCAACCAACATGTATTTGTAACGAACATTTTCTGGAGCAGTAGTATTTATTCCAACAAAATTAAAAGTCAAGTGATTGTTTGTATAACTTAAAACTAAATTTTCAGGGATCCCTGTTAAATAATTAATCGAGTCGGTAATTTTTGTCCAATCTGTTTTTTCAAAAAACAATTTCACATCTGTAATATAAGTTGGAGGAGTTTTAGTATTTATTTCATCGTATGCAGGATTATATTTTGTCATACCTTTTTTTGTTCCAAACCAAATATTCCCTTCTTCATCGCAGTAAGATGAATTACGCGTACATTCAATCCCAACAAAACCTTCAGAAGCTCCATAAAATCTACCATTCAATCTATTTAACCCTTTGCTTGTTGCAACAAAAAGTTCATTAAATTTATCCAAAGTTAAACCTACTACTCCATCATCGCTCAGTCCCTCTTTTGAAGAAATTGTTTTAAATTTTTTACCATCAAATTCACAAACTCCGCCACCAAAAGTACCTATCCACATATTTTTGCGACCTTGTAGAATACTAATTACATTATTATTTGGTAAGCCTTGTTCTTTTTTATAAACCTTAAATATTTTCCCATCGTAAATATTTAATCCACCATCCCAAGTTCCAACACATATTTCCCCAATATTATTTTTTAAAACGGTATAGATATATGGACTACTCAAACCGTCTTCAGCAGAATAGTTTTTAAATTCCTTACCATCAAAACAAGATAATCCACCAGACCAAGAAGCTGCCCAAACATTCTCATTTTCACACATAACAACAGTTACAGGCATAGAAGTAAGTCCATCAACTTTAGTAAATTTTTTCAACTTTCCATTACTATAGGATGACAATCCAGAAGCATCTCCAAGCCACAACACCCCTTTGTTGTCGAGTGCGATTGCATACGCTCCGAAATTTTCTAATTGTTTATCATAAATTTGAATTCCATCTTTTGGGTTATATTTATAAATTCCTTTTGATGCGTTTATTATCAATCCGCCTTTCCCATCATCAATTACTTGAGAAATAACCTCACTCACAAAACCATCTTTTTGTGTGAAATGAATAAATCGTTCGCCTTGAAACATTGCAACACCAAAGCCCCAAGAGCTTGCCCATACATTTCCTTCTCTATCTTTTGTTAAGGTTAAAATTATGTCACCAGGCAAACCATTTTTAGAACTTATTTTTGTGAAAGTATTTTTTGCTTTGTTGTATTTCACGATGCCATTGTTAGTGGTAGAGAACCATAAATTTCCTTCCCCATCATCCATCATCATATAATTCAACCCTTTGTCGATGTATTCAGAAAAAGTGGAAGAAAAAACAAAACCTCCATCTTTCCTTCTAGAAAGTTTTGTCATTCCTTTAAAAGTAGAAAACCAAATATTTCCTTCTGCATCTTCGTTCGTACACATTAATGTATGGTAACTCAACCCATCCTTTTCAGTAAATTGTTTTACGTTTCCTTTCTTAACTTCTGATTCGAAATAATACACCCCGTTTTCCCAAACAGAAACCCAGATAACTCCTTTACTATCTTCGAAAATGGACATAATAGGAACTTCCGGAAATCCATCTGCCTCCTTATAATGTTTTACTTTTTTACCATCATAACTATAAACACCATTATCAGCACCAAACCAAATTACCCCTGATTTGCTTTGAATAATGGTATAAATTTTTTCATTTATTTTAGTAGTGCTATCTTTTAAGATGCTAAACTTTTTTCCGTCAAACTTACAAACCCCTGCGCCCATTGTTCCTAACCACAAATTGCCTTTATTATCCTCAATCATTGGACGAATAATATTGTTGGGCAAGCCTTCTTTCTCGGTATAATTTATAAAATTTTTTCCATCAAATTTACTTAATCCACCACCATACGTAGCGAACCACATGTAGCCTTTAGAATCTTGTAAAATAGTGGAAACCTGCGAATGTGCTAATCCATCCTGAACATTGTATTGTCGGAAATTATATTGCTGAGCAACACTAGTATGAGAGTTTGCAATAAAAAAAAGAAAGAGGAAAAATATTTTGTTTCTTATGTTCATTCATCGTAAAAATAGAACAATTTGATTTAAAAATGCAACTATAGAATTTCTCGATATTTTTTTGTAAGTTTGCTTAACTACTATATGACGGAATGAAACACTTTGTCAAACTACTATTCTTAACTACATTTTTGTTTTTTTCATTTAGCAAAAATGGAACCTCACAAACATTTTTAAATGGCGATTTTGAGATTACTACTGCTGGTGTTGATCAAATCAATTTAGGGAATGCAGCATTCAATGGCTTTATGTCGAATACGATTGCATTTGGCTCTTTTGGCGACATGGATATTATTTCATCAGCAACATATTGTGGCTTAGCACAAAACAATTTATGGTATGTTGCTTTCACTGGATCAGGAACAGATGCAATTACAATGGGATTATCTGCTCCACTTGCAGTAGGAACAAGTTATACGATTTCATATTGGGACAGAGGTTGTTTTGGAACATTTGCAACCACTTCACCTGCAGTAGAAATTGGAGTAAGCACTGTAGCTGGAGCATTCGGAACACCCGTATTTCTTGCTCCGCTTCCTACAAATGGCGTTTGGGTTAACCGGACATTTACATTTGTTGCACCAGTTGCTGGAGCATTTATTACTGTGCAACTTCCTGCAGGAGGTTTAGGCGATTGGACACAAGTGGATAATTTCACATTTGTTACAACTACTTTAACTCCTCCTGTTACGAATTTCAGTACTTCTGACAACAACATTTGTGAAACAGATTGCATTTCATTTACGGATTTAAGTACGAACACTCCTACTAGCTGGAGCTGGACTTTTACAGGAGGAACACCATCCACATCTACTGCACAAAATCCAAGCTCTATTTGTTATGCAACGGCTGGAACATATGCCGTTACACTAAGCTCAACAAATGCATCGGGAGCAGATACTCTTACTCAAACAAGTTACATTACTGTTAATCCTATTGATGTAGCTGCATTTAATTTCACTCCTTCTTCTTTTTGCCAAAGTGGAACAAATCCAACTCCAGCAATAACAGGAACTACAGGAGGAACATTTACTTCTACTGCTGGATTGTCAATTAATGCAACAACAGGAACAATTAATTTAATTGCTAGCACTCCTGGAACATATACAGTAACATACACAACATCTGGTGTCTGTCCAGCTACCGCTACAGCATCCATTACTATTACAACAACAGCCTTAGCTACATTTAGTTACGCTGGACCATATTGTCAAAATGCTACAGATCCATCACCTACATTAGGCGCTGGAGCCGCAGCTGGTACATTTACATCAACTGCTGGATTAACTATTAATGCAACTACAGGTATTGTCGATTTAAGTGCAAGTACTCCGGGAACATATACCGTTACGAATGACATCGCTGCTTCAGGAACTTGTCCTGCTGCAACAGCAACAGCAACTATAACAATAAATGCAATTCCTGTTCCACTGATAACTGGAAACTCACCAATTTGTTCTGGGTCTTCGAGTATACTAACAGCTAGTGGTGGAACGAGTTTCGTTTGGAATACAGGACCAACAACAACGAGTATAACGGTTAGTCCAATAGTTACAACTTCTTATACCGTTACAGCTAATAATGCAGGTTGTACCGCAACAACAACTATTACGATTGTTGTAAATCCTCCCACAACAACGTTAGCAAATTCTACTATCTGTCAAGGTTCAACCTTCACACTTCCTTCAGGAACAATTGTTTCGACAGCTGGAGTTTACGCTGATACATTAAGTACAATCACAGGATGTGATAGTGTTATTAATACAACATTAACAGTTAATCCTCCACCAACAGGAACAATCGCAGCAACTATTTGTCAGGGTAGTACATATACACTTCCTTCAGGAACAATTATAACAACCGCTGGAACTTATAACAATACAGTTACTACTTCAGGAGGTTGTGATAGTATTATTGCAACAACCTTAACCGTTACACCACCACCAGTAGGAATCTTACTTGATACAATTTGTGCTGGACAAAGTTATACGCTACCATCTGGAACTGTAGTTGGAAATCCTGGAACGTATAGCGATACAATAAGCACTTCTGGAGGATGTGATAGTATTGTTACAACAAATTTAACCGTAAACACAGCTACTGTTTCCGCAGGACTAGACATTATTATTGATTACGGAAGTAGCACTGTATTAACTGCATCTGGAGGAATAACATATTCTTGGTCGCCTGCTTCTGGATTAAGTAGCACAAACACTGCTAGCACAACAGCATCTCCTTTATCAACTACAAGTTACACCGTTACATCTACAAATGCAAACGGATGCAGTGCATCAGATGTTGTAATTGTATTTGTTGAACTTCCTCCTTGCGAGGGTTCTTCTGTTGATTTGAAAACATTAATTCCAAATGCATTTTCTCCAAACGAAGATGGGATAAATGATCAATTATGTATTCCTGAAAATCCTTGTATAATCAAACTCACTTTATTTATTTATGATAGATGGGGAGAAAAGGTTCACGAAGGCAATCTTGATCAATGCTGGGATGGTGGCTTTAAAGGAAAGAAATTAGACTCCGCTGTATTTGCATATTATTTTACTGTAACATTTATAGATGGTACAAAAGGAGAAGGAAAAGGTAATATTTCATTAATTAAATAATGTAATGAAAAAGTATTTATTTTATTCTTTCGTCACTTTAATCTTTAATTCTGCAGTTGCACAGGATACTCATTTCTCACAATACGATCATTCTCCACTAACTATTAATCCAGCTTTAACGGCAGTAGACAAAAACTTACAAGTTGTTCTTCATCATAAAGATCAATGGAAGTCATTGAATGGATATAGAACTGATGAATTGTCGTTCGAAATGCGATTTGATCCTACCAGTTGGATAAAAATTAAAAATCGTACAGCATTGTACAAGAAAAAAACACAAAAAGGATTTGCATTTGGCTTAAGCGTATTCGCTGATAAAGCGGGAGATGGTAGCATGCAAAAACTTTGTGGAACATTTACTTTGGCTTATCATTTAATGCTCGATCCCAACAATAGAATTTCTGCTGGACTATTGACATCAGCAAAACAACGAAGTTTAAACCCAAGTGGATTGAGATACAACAGTCAATATAATTATATTGGAGCTTACGACCCATCAATGCCATCGGGTGAAATATACAAATCAAATAGTTTGACTTACACCGATTATTCTGCTGGAATCTGTTACAGCTTTGGCGAAGAAAACAAATACATGGAGTCTAATGATAATAAATCATTAAAAATGGGCTTCTCTCTTGATCACCTTTCTCGTCCTGAACAAGCATATATTTCAACTATTAAAGCAAAAGGATATATGAAGTATACCTTGCATGCACAAACATTACTAGGCATAAAAAATTCATCTTATAGCGTTGGTGCATCTGTCATTTCTATGTTTCAAGGTCCACAAAACGAAGTAACAATGGGAATGCTTTTAAAATACCGAATGAAAGAAGAATCCAAGTACACAGGAATAAAAAAAGGAATGGCTGTATCCTTGGGTTGTTTTTATAGATTCAGAGATGCTGTGATTCCATATCTACAATATGAATTAGCAAGATATGCAATTGGAATTAGTTATGATGTAAATCTATCTGGATTAAAAAAAGCAACAACAGGAAGAGGCGGATTAGAAGTAACACTTCGTTTCTTTAATCCTGTTCCTTATTTATTTCAAAAGAAAGTACGAGCAAGCTTCAGCTAGTTTGGAATCAAATCACAAAACCAAAATCCATTTGTAGAATTTGAATTCCCATTCGAGTTTTTAATTTCCAACGGCTTGTAAATTTTTTCGCCAACTGAAAAAGGTATTGGTAATTTAAATATTGGTCCAGCATAGCAAAACGTATGGAACTCTCCATTCTCACCACAAGAATCAACGTTTTCCGGAAGTGATTTAATAAATCTCGAATCAATCTCCACTCCTACTTTATCTTCCTTTAAATACAAATCATTCACGCAACAAGTAATTGTTTTAAAACCCAAAGAAAGAAATTCATTTATCAATGCTGAAGTGTTTTGTTTCCACAAGGGGAATTCTGCTTTCAATCCTACTTTCGATAAATTATTTTCGCGATAGCTTCTTAAGTCTTCTAAAAATATATCTCCGAAAATCACGTTCGTTACGCCTTTTGATTTGTATTCCAGAAGTAACACTTCCATTTCCTTTTCATATTCAGTATTTGTGCCTTCACTTACATACATTTTTTTCAAAGGCAAACCAATTGATGTTGCTTGTAAATCAAGCAACTCTTCACGAACGCCATGCATCGAAACACGTTTAAAAGTTGCATTGACAGTGGTTAACAAACAAACAATATCAAATTTATCGTCCAATAATACTTTATATAATGCCAGAGCGGAGTCTTTTCCTCCGCTCCAGCAAAATATGGCTTGTTCTTTTTGAGACATTATAAAGTATAACGTAATGTTAAATAAAATCCTCGACCACGAGTGGAAAATCCATTAATTTCAAAATACTTTTTATCTAATACATTCTCGACTCTTACATTAGCCGATAATCCTTTGTAAATAGCAACGCGTAAGGATATGTCCCAAAGCGTATATTGTTCAACAGCTAGCGTTCCAAGAGCACCATAAGGTCCAAAAGTTGGTTCATAATAAACATCCGCTCTAGATCCAACATATCGAACATCTGTGCGAATTGAAACTTCCTTTATTGGAGAATAAGTTAAAGAAAGATTAGCTGTGCTTGGTCTGCGCGACAATCCCAATGTCTCCACTTCTTTTGATGTAATAAAGGCACCATTGCCATAAATCTGAATATGGTTTCCTTGTGTTTGAGCTGTATCAACATCACTTGGGCGGTAGTTAATTTTGCCGGTAACCAAACTCACATTAGCTGAAACACTCAACTTTTCAGACATTTTTGAGTTTATTCCCAATTCAACACCTTGCGTTGTCATTGTGCCCAAATTAATATACGTATCACCTCTATAATCGTCTCTCGACCAATTTTGTCCTAATGTATCCAGTCCAATATTTTTATCCCATAAATAAACATATTCAATTACATTTTTAACTACTGTATGGTAAAATGCTGCAGAAAGAGTTGTGTTGTTTATTTTTTGTTTGTATCCAACTTCAACTGTTTGTGAACGTTCGGGATCTAACTTTTTATTCCCTCGTGTTAAACCAGTCGTGTATTGAGTATCCCACGTTTTATAATCTGTTGCATCATATAGTTGATACAACGATGGAGCGTTAAATCCGCTAGCTACTGTTGCATAAAGCAATCCTCCTTCCAACACTTTTATGGATGGATTGATTTCATACGTCAAATTTGTACCAAATAAATTGTGATTACTCATTCTAAATCCTCCAGAAATTGAAAATGCTTTTATCTTTTCAGAAATAAGTTCACCTCCTATGTCGGCATGTAAAAAAATGTTTGCAAGGGTTGATTTAGGATTAACGGAATCTGTAGACGTTTTTAACTCAACATAATCCGGAGGAAATCCCCAAGAATTGTAATAAAGGTAACTTGTATTTGCCTTCATCTGTTCGCCATACATACCGCCTCCTACAACTAAGTTAAAGCCCTTAACAGCATAATTAGCTTGCAATTCATTACTAATCACTTTCCCTTCATATATTCCTTTGTTATAGGTTCTGTCAAAATTCCCTGCAGCATCTATAACAGATGAATCATCAATGGCAATACGTTTCATTGTAGACAAACCTCCGATAAAACTAAAGTTAAGTTTATCATTAAATTTATAAGCAGCACCATACGTCATTAAGCTCCTCTTGAAATCAATTGTGTAATTATCGTCATCCTTATACGCTGTCTTATCAATATCAGTGAGCTGTTGGGTTTGTTTGTATGAAGCATAAACATCTAATTTCTTGTTTTGAAATCCTGCTTTACCCACCCAATCTAGTTTCGAAAAATCATCACTTTTGTCAGAATGTTTATAGACAGATGCAACAGTAACCGTATCATTTGTAGCATTCTGTCCTTTTACATTTGCATTTGACACCTCAGCAGCAATGTAAAAGCCATTTTTTAGTGCATAATTCACATATAAATTTTCAGCAAGTTGCTGCGTGTTTTTTCCGAAACTACCTCCTGTTACAGAGGCATCTAAAGACAAACCAGGTTTTGTGGCTTTTTTGGTGATGATGTTTACGACACCGCCAATGGCTGCAGAACCATAAAGCGTACTGTGAGATCCTCTCACAATTTCTATCTTTTCAATATTTGCTAAAGAAAGTTCAGCTACATCAATAGAATTATTAATTGCTGACGGATCAGTAATTCTAACACCATCGATTAATATAACAGTTTGATTACTATTCGCTCCTCTGGTAAAAATACTAGACGTCATTCCCGGATTTTGTCCGGCACCCACAACATACATTCCTTCTTGTTGCGAAAGAAGTTCGGCAATGGAATTTGCTCCCGACTTTTTTATATCATCGGAGGTAACCACCGTGATGCTTCGACCTACATCATTGATGTTTTTTTCACTTCTAGTGGCGGATACCACAACTTCATTTAATTGTTTGTTTTTTAATGAATCCTGTGCGGATAAATTTAACGCTAGAAACATTAAAGCGCTGGTTAATTGAAAGATTTTCTCCTTTTTCATTTTTAATTTTTTTAAATGATTAATAAAAGGAGTAAAAAGGGAACGGATAGGATTATAGTAGAAAATCGAATTCCATTCTTAGCTCTTTACCCGAAAGCATTGAATTTGTGCAAATGGCAGGTCTTCTGACTTGTTCTATTTAACGCCTTCCCATCCGAAGACAGTGGCATGAATGTTAAAACACTATTGCTAGTGAGAACTTACAGCATCGGGAAATGTCCAGGATTTACACCTGATTCCCTTTTAATCTTGATTGTTGACAATCAAAAACCATAAAGCGGTGCAAATGTAAATAAATATTCCATTTTACAAGAATTTGAAATTACATTTGCATCAACTAAAAAAAATGGACCACAACTTTATATATATCGCTTACAATAAACCAGCAGGAATTGTATGTACAACAGAGAAAATTGAAGGCAATATCATTGATGCCATCAAGCACAAAGAAAACATTCTCCCTATTGGGCGATTAGACAAAGACTCTGAAGGACTTATTTTACTGACAAACAATGGAGCCATTATCAACAAAATCATTCATCCCGATTTTGAACATGAGAAGGAATATGTGGTCACGTTAAATTTACCTTTACGAAATCAGTTTTTAAAAGACATGGCACAAGGAGTAACTATTGGAGACGAGAAAACAAAACCATGCAAAATAAAAGCAGAGCCAAATACAAAAAGAGTTTTTAGGATAGTGCTCAAACAAGGCTTAAACAGACAAATACGAAGAATGTGTAATGTATTTCACTATCAAGTAATAAAGTTGCAGAGAGTGCGAATTATGAATATTAAATTAGGGAAGTTAAAAGTTGGTGAGTGGAGAGCATTAACAGAAGAAGAAGTATATGATTTATTTTTACAATTAGGTTAATAAAAAAACCCACGCTAAAAGCGTGGGTTTTTTTATATTATAATTTCAACTTACTAGAAATGCAAAGTAAGTCTTAATGAAGCAGTTCCTGTGTTTGAACCTTTGAAACCAAAAATGTTACCTTGGTTTAAATCAGTATCAAATCCAAATTTAGAAGAACCAGAAGTTTCTGTTTCTGTTTCACCAACAGTGTTTGTTGTACCAATAACTTGTTGATATTCTTGAGTTGATTTACCTTTACCTGACATTTGGTAACCAATTCCCCAACCATATTCAGCACCAATTGCCATTTTAGGGAAGATGAAATACTCAGCACCAATAAAACCACGAACACCTAATCCGAAAGTCATTCCACTTTTAGATGAAACAGCACGAGAAGCAGTACCAGCAGCACCTAATACAGCACCTGTTGTAGTATTCCAAGTAGTTGAAGTTGGAGTTGTAGTAGTACCAGTACCATTAAGAGGTGACATTGTGTTACCATACTCCATTTTATTAGATGACATAGAGATCCAAATCATCGCATCAGCACCGTAGTAACCTTGCAAACGAGTTTTTCCTCTTCTCATCTCTTTACCAACACCAATACCGATGTTAGTATTTCTCATTTTAAATTTATCCTCAACCATTGCAGGAGCATCAAATGTTGCTGTTGTTGGAGGAATAGCTGCGTTATCAACAACCATGTTTTTGTAAGTTTGGTTAGTGAAACCTAAACGTACTAATACTCTGTACGCATTTTTTTCATCGATGAATTTTTTTCCGATGATAGTTTGGTTTCCATTTAACCAATTTACTCCTGGAGCAGCGTTAGCTGCTGTTCCGTTAAATGCATTACCTACAAATGAAAATATAGGAGCCCCATCTAAAGAGATAGCCCAATCTTCTGCCTCTGGCAAAATTGGTTCACCTTTTTTTGAAGTTAAATCTTGCGCGAAAGCACCTGTTACGCCAAGTGCTAAAGCAATCACTAGTACTGATTTTTTCATAGTTTTTTGTTGTTTAGTTTAAATTAAATTTTTAATAATCAATTTTAAAATTCAGTGATACAAAGGTAAACATTAATTTCAATTCACCAACTTATTAACAATATGATTGTTTTTAACACCTAATTGTTAATAACCTCAATCGCCCCACTCCTTATCTTCCAATAGCGGAACAAACTTAAACTCCCCATATTCAACCTTTTCAAAGCTTTTTGGACCTGTTTTCTTCAAAAAAGTCATTATTTGCACTTTATCTCCTAAAGGAATCACCAAAATCCCTCCAACTTTCAATTGCTCTAACAAGGCATCTGGAATAATTGGAGCTCCTGCTGTGATAATAATTTTGTCGAACGGAGCAAAAATGGGTAATCCCTTATATCCATCTCCATAAAAGAACTTAGGATTATAACCAATGGTAGGCAAAAATGTTTTGGTTAAATCAAAAAGAGCCTTTTGTCGCTCTATAGTGTATACTTTAACCCCCATTTCTAATAAAACACTGGTTTGGTATCCCGAACCCGTTCCTATTTCCAACACCTTCTCCCCTTTTTTTAAATCCAATAGTTCGGTTTGAAAGGCAACAGTATGCGGGCGAGAAATGGTTTGTCCAGATCCAATTGGAAATGCGATGTCTTCATATGCTCGTTCTATAAAAGAACTATTCAGGAACAAATGACGTGGAACGGCTTCAATTGCCTTTAACACCTCGGCATCTTCAATTCCTTTTTCTCTTAAAAGAGCTGCCAATTGTCTTCGCAATCCTTTATGCCTGTATGTATCGTTTGTCATAGTAATATATAGGACACGAAATTAACAATTGTATACTTATAATTAAAAGTAATTTTTCAAGAAACGATTGTGGAAAAAAGTATTTTTGTCACAAATCACTGAATTATATGATAAAAATAGGCGTTTTAGGAGCAGGTCACTTAGGTAAAATACATATCCGTCTTCTTAAAGAGATAGATAAATATGAGCTTGTTGGTTTTTACGATGCCGATCCTGAAGCAGCTAAAGAAGTTGAAAAAGAATTTGGTGTAAAAGCATTTAGCTCAATTGAAAGCTTGATTGAGCTTGTTGATGCAGTAGACATTGTGACTCCAACAATTACACATTATGATTGTGCCTCCAAAGCCATCAAAAACTCGAAACATATTTTTATTGAAAAGCCTGTTACAAATACAATTGAAGAAGCAAAAAGCTTAAAAGGCTTATCAAAAGAAGCGAATGTGCATGTTCAGGTTGGTCACGTTGAAAGATTTAACCCCGCTTTTATTGCTGCACGTGATTATTGCTCCAATCCAATGTTTATTGAAACGCACCGTTTAGCTCAATTTAACCCAAGAGGAACAGATGTTTCGGTGGTTTTGGATTTAATGATTCACGATATTGACATTATTTTGAGTGTAGTAAAATCCAATATCAAACGTATTAGTGCAAGTGGTGTGGCTGTTGTGAGTGAGAGTCCGGATATCGCAAATGCACGAATAGAGTTTGATAATGGATGTGTAGCTAACTTAACGTCAAGTAGGATTTCCATGAAAAACATGCGCAAGTCCCGCTTTTTTCAAAAAGATGCCTATATTTCGGTTGATTTTCTAGACAAAAAGGTAGATGTGATACGTTTAAACAATGTAGAAGGAGAAATAGACCCATTAGCAGTGACAATTGATTTAGGCCATGGCAAAGGATCAAAACAAATTTACTTCGAAAATCCAACAATTTTACCAACTAACGCAATAAAGATGGAGCTTGAAGCGTTTGCTGATTCAATAATCAGCAACACAACTCCATTAGTTAGTATTGATGATGGTTACAAAGCGCTAGATGTAGCTTATAAAATAATCGAAAAAATGAAGCTAACATCTAATACCAATGTTAATGACAATTAGTTTAAAAAACTATTGGCATTTTTACATTGGCTTATGCCGATGCTATTTATGTTTATAACGATGAAGTGTAAACTAAATTGTACTATTACATAAATGCTTTCGGTATAATTTTGCTGATGAACAAGGACTTTCAAACAATTAAAATGAATACTTTTCACAAATTTTTTATTTCTTTCGCAGTTTTTTCAACTGTTTTATTTAGTTCATGTGAACTTTATAATCCAGCAGAACCTACTCCTGCTTATATTCATATTCAAAATTTCACACTTACCACAAATGCATTGCAAGGGAGTAATTCTCATAAAATAACTGATGCTTGGGTATACGTAGATGATCAAATTATTGGATGCTTCGAACTGCCTGTTACTTTTCCTGTAATTTCGGAAGGATCCCACAAAGTGAAAATAGTTCCTGGAATTAAAGTAAACGGAATTGCAGCGAATCGAGCTCAATATCCCTTTTACACAAGCTTTGAACAAGTTGTTGATTTTCAAGTTGGTAAGACAATTACTTTAAGTCCTAATGTAACTTACAAATCGAGTGCTACGTTTGAATTTATGTGTGATTTTGAAACGGTTGGTTTGACAATTGACACAACAAATTATTCTGATTCTGCATTACAAATTCTTTCGTTACCCGACCCTAATGTTTTTGAAGGCAGCAAGTCTGCAATTGGATATACCGACCCCACTCGATTTCGATTTGAATGCGCTACTATAGATGCATTTGAACTTCCAAAAGGTGGCTCACCTGTTTTTCTTGAGTTTAATTATAAATGCAACTTCGTTTTGGTAGTTAGCGTTATTGCTCAAGGCACATCGTCTATTCAGCAATTTCCAGCATTGTACCTTAATCCAACTAATGGCTGGAACAAAGCCTACGTTTATTTAACGCCTACCGTTAGCGGTGCTTTCTCTGCTGATGATTACAAAATTGTATGGGGCATGAGTAATACAATTGGCCAAGATAGCGCAGCTATTTTACTTGATAACATTAAACTTATTCATTAAAGAGTACTGAAGAGGAATACTAAAGAGAAGTTGTATGAATAAAAAGCTACAAGTATTAAAATACCTTATTGCCGATATTTCAGCTGCCATGCTTGCCTGGGCGCTTTTTTTTACTTTTCGAAAAATTTATATTGAAACTGCAAAATTTGGAAAGCCCGTTCCTTTAGTTTACGATGAACAATATTATTGGGGATTACTTTTTATTCCATTCTTTTGGGTTTTAATGTACTATCTTACAGGGACTTACAAAGACGTTTATAGGAAATCTCGATTAAAAGAAATCGGACAAACATTTTTGCTTTCTATGATCGGTGTTTTGATCATCTTTTTTGCACTTTTATTAGATGATGAAATTGTTTCTTATAAAAATTATTACCAAAGCATCATCACACTTTTCCTTTTACACTTTGGCTTTACTGCTTTCTTTAGAGTCGTTCTTTCAAGTATAACAAATTACCGCATCCATAGCAGGGTTATCGGATTTAATACACTTTTGGTTGGTAGCAATGAGAATGCCTTGAAGCTTTTCAATGAGATGCAAAGCCAGTCAAAATCATCAGGGTATAAATTTATCGGTTTCGTACATATTGATAACAAAAACGGATTCTCTCAAGAACTAAAAAAGACTTTGCCTCACCTTGGTGAACTATCTGATTTAAAGAGAATTATAACTGATTTTAAGATTGAAGAAGTGATCATCGCTATCGAATCATTTGAACATGAGAATATCGGTAAGATAGTGAACGAATTAGATTATCGCGGTCTCATCATTAAGGTGATCCCAGACATGTATGATATTCTTTCCGGTTCCGTAAAAATGACCTCTATTTTTGGCGCACCCTTGATTGAAATTTCCCGTGAAATTATGCCTACGTGGGAGCAATCCTTGAAACGGATTATGGATATCACCATTTCGTTGATTGTATTAACACTTTTCAGCTGGGTTTACATCATTGTGGCTATTGCGGTAAAACTCTCTTCTAAAGGCCCTATTTTTTATAGCCACGAACGAATCGGATGGCATGGTAAACCTTTCTTTATTCACAAGTTCCGCTCCATGTATACGGATGCAGAAAAAGCAGGTCCGGCACTTTCAAGTAAACTAGACCCTCGAATTACTCCGCTCGGTCGTTTTCTTAGAAAAGTACGCTTGGATGAAATTCCGCAGTTCTACAACGTTGTAATTGGTGAAATGAGCATTGTTGGTCCACGCCCAGAGCGCCAATTCTTTATTGACCAAATTGTACTTCAGGCACCGCACTACAAACATTTGCACAAAGTCCGACCAGGTATTACTTCGTGGGGACAAGTAAAATATGGTTATGCCGAAAATGTGGATGAAATGATACAACGTTTAAAGTACGATATCATTTATATTGAAAATATGTCTCTGGCAGTAGATTTAAAGATTTTGATTTACACTGCTCTGATTGTTATACAAGGGCGCGGGAAGTAAGTTCAAAGTTTAAAAGTTCAAAGTTTAAAGTTGGGCTTTGTTTTAACTTTAAACTTTATAACTTTGAACTTTAAACTAAAAAACATGAAAAACATCGCAGTAATTGGATCAGGAACAATGGGCAACGGAATTGCTCATACATTTGCACAATATGGCTACAATGTAGCATTGATTGATATTTCACAACCTGCTTTGGATAAAGCAATGGCAACTATCGCTAAAAATTTAGATAGAATTGTTGCTAAAGGAACCATCACAGAAGCTGACAAAGCAAATACTTTAAAAAACATCACCACCTTCACTGTTATGGCGGATGGCGTTAAGTCTGCAGATTTAGTAGTGGAAGCGGCTACCGAAAATGTAGAAATCAAATTAAATATCTTCAGAGAATTAGATAAAGTTTGTCCGCCAAATACGATTTTAGCTAGTAACACGTCTTCCATTTCCATTACAAAGATTGGTGCCGTTACAAAACGCGCTGACAAAGTTATTGGAATGCATTTTATGAATCCTGTTCCTGTTATGAAGTTGGTTGAGGTGATTAGAGGCTACTCTACTTCTGATGCAGTTACTTCTTTGATAATGGAAACATCTAAGAAATTAAATAAAGTTCCAACCGAAGTAAATGATTATCCTGGCTTTGTTGCCAACAAAATATTAATGCCAATGATCAATGAAGCGATTATCACACTTCATGAAGGAACAGCAGGTGTTGAAGAAATTGATACCGTTATGAAATTAGGAATGGCACATCCAATGGGTCCGTTACAGCTAGCTGATTTTATTGGATTAGATGTTTGTCTTTCTATTTTAAAAGTATTGCAAGATGGTTACGGTAATCCGAAATATGCTCCTTGTCCGTTATTAGTAAATATGGTAACAGCAGGACATTTAGGAGTCAAATCCGGACAAGGTTTTTATTCTTGGGGACATGGCACAAAAGATTTAATTGTTGCCGATGGATTTAAGAAAAAGGAAATGGCGTAACGGTTGTTGATTATTAGTTGATAGTTATTAGTATAAAAGAGTTTCGGTTTCGGAGCTCTTTTTTATTTCACAAAAAAAACTAAAATAAAAATTAGAGGTTATTAAGTAAATAGATTTATCCGCTTCGGTCGAAATGACAACTAATGGGTTAAAACTGCCCGTCCTCAATCATCCTGATCGCCATTTCAATATTCTTTTCATCACCATCAGCATCGTAATCGGCTTTTAGACTAGAGTTGAATACAAGTGCAACACCTTGCCACATAGCTGCAGAAAAGGAACCTCTCAAACATTTTACAACATCGTAAGTTGTTTTTCCAGTTTCTCTATCAATTAGTTTTATTAAAAGTCGCCCTTGTGTTACAGATAAATTTTTTAATTCATCACCAAACTCAGCTTTCAATTGTTTTTCAGCCTCCTTTGTAAACGCTTTTTTTCCTCTTTCAGAAGGAATCGTTGCTAATACTCTATCGTATTCTTTCAGCTTAAGAGAAGCTAAAATGGCATAAGGATAAACTTTTTTGACATTATATTTTAATCTATCCCAAGCCGCTTTTTGTTTGTAGTTTTTAAACGTTCTATCGGCTGTACAAGTCACAACAGCTAGTTTTCCATAAGGGATAGTATCACCTTGATAATATACCGTTTCAACCCATATTCCTTTCATTTCTGGAACCGCAGGTTTTGGATTAGAGGGAACTTGAGCCATTCCTGAAAAGGAAATGACTAATGAAGATAAGAATGCTATAACGATTCTTGGTGCCATTGGGCTGGTATTTACTCTTATAACGAGTTAGTTAGGTAAAAGTTGCTTGTAAAATGTAAATATTTGTTAACTCCTCCCCCTGCCCCCTCGGAGAGGGGGATAGTCTCCGTTAAAATGTCTTTCTTTGCGACCTCTGCGATGAGCTTGCGTCTCTGTGTTCTCTGCGGTTAAACTATCTGTTAGTCTTCCATTTTGAAACGCTCTTCCCTTCTTCTGGCTTTTGAGTTGCAACCTTTGCTGTACTCATCAACTTTGCTCCAAACAATGCTGCAACAATGGCTTCGTCTTCTTTTGTTTCAGAAAGCATTTCAGGTGAATAATGATGTTTGATAAAATGTGTATCAAAGTTCCCTGATGTAAATGCTTTGTGTTTCAATACAAATTTACAAAAACTAAGGGTTGTTTCAACACCAGTAATCTGATAATCGTCAATTGCACGAATCATACGGTTGATTGCCTCTTCCCTATCTTTTCCAAACGTTACCAATTTTGCAATCATTGGATCGTAATAAATTGGAATGTCCATTCCTTCTTCAAAACCATCGTCTACACGCACTCCTAAACCTTGTGGACGTTTATACGTTACTAATTTTCCGATATCTGGTAAAAAGTTGTTGGTTGGATCTTCAGCATACACACGCACTTCCACACTATGTCCTGTGATTTTTAAATCTTCTTGTTTGAATGATAATTTTTCTCCTCTCGCTACTTTGATTTGCTCTTTTACCAAATCCAATCCTGTAATCATTTCTGTAACGGGATGTTCTACTTGCAAACGAGTGTTCATTTCTAGGAAATAGAAGTTTTTATTTTCATCCAATAAAAACTCAACTGTTCCTGCTCCTACATAATCACATGCTTTACCAACGTTCACAGCACATTCGCCCATTGCTTTACGAATTTCGGGAGTCAACACTGAGGATGGTGCTTCTTCAATCACTTTCTGGTGGCGTCTTTGGATAGAACATTCACGTTCGAACAAATACACAATGTTTCCATGCGTATCACCTAAAATTTGAATTTCGATATGACGAGGACCAGCAACATATTTTTCAATAAAAACAGAACCATCACCAAAAGCAGAAGTAGCTTCGCTCACAGCCAACTTCATTTGTTCTTCAAACTCTTCAACATTTTCAACAATACGCATTCCTTTTCCACCACCACCAGCACTTGCTTTCACTAACAAAGGGAAACCAGTTGCGATGGCAACTTTTTTTCCTTCTTCAATACTTGTAATAGCTCCATCAGAACCAGGAACCATTGGGATTTTATATTTTTTTACAGCCGCTTTCGCTGATAACTTATCACCCATCATATTCATGGCTTCAGGAGAAGGCCCGATAAAAATGATTCCCGCCTTTTTAACTTTTGCTGCAAAGTCGGCATTCTCGGAAAGGAAACCATAACCAGGATGAATTCCTTCAACGTTTAGTTGTTTACAAACTTCAATAATCTTATCACCCAACAAGTACGATTGGTTAGAAGGTGGTGGTCCGATACACACTGCTTCATCCGCATATTTCACAAAAGGCGCGTTTCTATCCGCTTCCGAATAGATGGCAACGGTTTGAATACCCATTTCACGGCAGGAACGCATTACACGCAATGCAATTTCTCCTCTATTAGCAACTAAAATTTTGTTCATAAAATGTTGATTAATAAATGTATGCTTTCCCTTTCAAAAAAATATATTTGTGAAAGGCCAATGGCTTCTTTTTGAAGCTGTACAAACCTAATAAAAAAAGTTTTTATTGCGCATGAATATTTGAACGCAATATGAACAAAATATCATCCCTAAATAAACGATTATGCTTAAAAAATCTACATTTTTTTTATTTATCACTATCGCAACTATAAGTGGTTTCGCTCAAAAGAAAGGGGCTGCTCCTTCTTCTGCTTCAAATTTCGATACAAAAGCTGCTGAAATCGCTTTAGTAAAAGCACTTAACAAAGTTCGACTTGAGAACAAGCTCGACACCATTGAATATCATCCTATTTTGGCTCAAGCAGCAAAAATACAAAGTGATGATATGGCAAAAAATGGCAAAGCACAACTTGAAAATAGCAAGGGGAAATACAAAACGACCTCAAAACGACTAATTGCGGTTGGCGGAACAAATAAAGCACAAGAATTGGTATTAGGAACTAGCATTGTTAAAGGAAAGGCTTCTATGTCTGCTCAGGAACTTGCTGATGCTGCTTTTTATAAATGGCGAGTAGGAAAACAAAACCAAGCAGTTATCAAAAATGCTGAGTTTGTATACGCTAGTCCTTCGATAACCATTGACGCATCAGGTAAAAAAGCATACATCTCAATCGTTTTTGGAAGTTTCAACTCTTTTAATACTGGAGCCGATAAGAAAAAAGAATTGGCTGTTCCTTATACTTCAAAAACGAAGAAATTAAAAGTTCCAGAAGACAGAAGTTGCAATGCTTGCAAAAAATTTAAAGATTGGGATGGGTTAGCTGCAGGATTATATGTTGAGAATAACAAAATCTACATCAAGTATGCGAACCTAAAAGCCTTGTCTAAATTCATTCGTAAATCAGGTGATGGACTTGCTGTGGATATTGTTCAGCGAGCTCAATACGATAATCCAGAATACAACATTGTCGATAACAATTTAATTTCGAAAGGTGTGCTTTTGAAAACGGTTACGATGAGCAAACTTTACAGCAAAAACAGAGTTAAATCAGTAAAAAAAGGAAATAGAGTTATTAAAGCAACGAAATTGGATGTGATGCTAGGTGAACTTCCAAAAAAAATAACGGGTCCGTACGAAATGAATTTAATGATTGTACAAGATGGGAAATTGTGCAAAGTTATTATGCCATCTAAAATTGAACAAGGAGATCAAGAATCAAATTCACCTTTGAGTATGTTGTTGATGCCGGATAGTGCTGCTTATTTCAAACCACCATTCGAACCAAAATCAGAATCTACACTTTTAACGTTTACTGTTCCTTTTGAAAAAAACAAATCGGATTACAAAGAAACCGATATGGAACCGTTTTTAACTGCTTTGCAAGAGCCTGACTTCTTGATTGAGGGTTTGTATATCACAGCTTACTCTTCTATTGAAGGCGATGCTAAATCAAATGAGAAATTACAAAAGAAACGTGCAGAAAGTATTGTGAAAGCATTGTCGAAAATGCAAAAAGCAGGAGTTGTTACAAATGTAAAAACAACAGATTCTTGGAACCTTTTCCAAATGGAAGCTGAAGATGGGAAATACGATTACTTGGCTAAAATGACAAAGGAAAAAGCTATTTCGGAAATTAATGGAAAGGGCTTATCAGCTGAATTGGAGCCAATTTTAAGCAAAGAACGTTTCGCACAAATTATAATGGATGTAACTTACGATATCACAGGGAATAAAGAAGAAAAATTTTCCGTTAGTAAGTTTAATCAGGCGATGAAAAAAAATGATTTGAAGCAATGCTTGAAAATTCAATATTACATTGGAAAACAAATGCGTAATCAAAAATATTCTGCTGAAGCTCCAACAAAAATGAACATTCCGTTTGAAGCAAAAAACTCAGGATTACTAAACAATAATGTAGTATTGCGTTACATGTACAACAACAATGTGGCGACAGATGAAGATTACGAGGAAATGAAAAAACTTGCAACATTAGATCCTGCAAACAACTATATTGTCTTTAATAACATCTTTTGTTCTGTCATGCTTGATAGCACAATTGGAGACACCAAAAAACAAAACGAGATGCAAAAACGCATTGATGCAATGTATAAAACGGATGTTCCAAAAAAATATGTGGATGCTTTAAATATTGAATGGCAATTCAGAATCATTGAAGCAATGGATTCGGCTGAAAACAGTGAGTTAGTAACACAAGCTTGTATCGAAAAAATTAAACAGTTTTATAACATCAAAGAATCATCTTGGCAAAACAATTTAAAATTGGCCTATGTATTTGCTCGTTTCAAAGATTATAAGTTTGCAGCTAGTTTATTATCGCCATTTATTGCAACCGAATCAGTTAATGAAAATGTGTTGTTTGCTTACGCTTCTATCTGTGCTAAGATGCCTGAGTTATATCAATCAAGAACATTCGTATTAGCATTGCAAAAAGCAGAAGAAAAAAACCATGATAGATATTGTAAATTATTTGGCGCTCCAAATATGACATTCCAGGTATTTGACAATCCAATGGTAAAATCCGATTATAAAAAAGCCGCATGCAGCAAGTAGAGAATCAACCAGATTCTCAATTGTTGTTACAATTAGTAACAATGAAAATGCCTTTTGGTAGGTACAAGAATACTACGCTGTGTGATTTGCCCGTTTCCTATTTAGAATGGTTTCAAAGGAAAGGTTTTCCAGATGGGAAATTGGGTATTCTATTACAAACGATATATGAAATAAAGTTAAATGGTTTGGAAGGTTTATTGAAACCGTTAAAGAAACTTAGTCGATAACGTTATACCGTGCACGACACGGTATCTGCCAATTAATTAGCTGTAATCGAACATTAAAGAGATCCTGTATCGTAGCACGGGATGACGATTCTAATATTGTTTGTCAAAAAAATAGTAAATTTACACTATGAATAAATTCACAAAAATATTCTTACTCCTACTTTCTTTTAATTCATCTGTATTATTCGCACAAGAAACAACAGAAGGTGAACCAACTGTTGAAAATGGAAAACAAAGATCTTTCAAGTTAGGAATTTATGTAGGCTCATACTTTGCTAATAAATATACTGCTGGAGCATATGATGGTTACGGATTTGACCTTGATGGCAAAAGAATTACCACTTTTGAAAAGAGCATGATGTATGAGAAGATTGTAAACCAATATGGAGGAGGATATGGTCAACTCGACCAGATTGCAGTTGCATTAGGAGTTGCCACAACAGCTGATTGGTCGTTCACGAAAGACGACATGCCTACAAACATGAGATACACACCAGCATTTTTATTTGGATTACAATGTCGCTATTCAGTTGATAAAAAAAATGCAATTTCCCTAAATTTAAATGCAGCAAAATTAAGATTATCCGGTAATTTCACAATGACCACTCGCCCACCAACAGGTTCAACACAAATAAATAATAGTATTCAAACATTCGGAATAAGAGGAGGCGAACAACGATTAATGATACAAATTGGCTATAATCGAATTTTGGGAAACAATGAAAAAGGAAATTTATTTGTTGAGGGTGGAATTAATATGACTTACTCGCAATTTGATAAAAATGAAATATTAATCAATAATTTATTAATCGACTTAACTGAATTTTATGATTACCAAGGTGTGCAAGCTGGCTATGCAAGAAACCCGAGAGGAATGGGATTTGGAGCCTATGCAGGTCTAGGAGTCAACATTACGATGAGTGAAAAATTTACAATACAATTAATTTACAGCCCTTCTTATGAAGGAATAAAAATAGGAGACAATCCAAAATTGAAATGGCAACATTCAATAGGTCTTCGTGCTTATTATAATTTTTAAAGTTTCGCTAAATATTTTTTAGACTTCACTTTAAAAAACTCATCTTCAATCAAAAAATCCTTTCTGGAAGGAAATTTAACAGCTAATTCAAAATATATTTTCGCCAATTTCTTCTTATTATTTTCGAACAAAGCTTCGGCATAATAAAAATTAGCACCGACATCTGTAGGGAAATATTTTAGAACTTTTTTCATAACAGTTTCTGCTCTATCCTTATTAGGCCAAGTCATTATTATAGGAATATATGGTGTTTTGTAATTTAATCCTGCATCAAATTTCCATCCTCCACCATTATTATACATCGAATCTGTTTCAATCAGCATTTTAGTATGATATAATAATTGAGGCATTACCTTATCGTCAACACTCTTCATTATTCCATTTATTTCTGCAGATAAAGCAATTGCGGAAGTAAGTTCAAATCGAATTTTTCCATCTTTTGGGAATTTTTTTACCAAATCATTCCCAAGTACAATTGTTTTAGAATATGCCTTTAACTTATCAGAATCACTTATAAATACAAAGCGACCTTTAAAATTATAGCATTGTAAACAATACCCACCAGATACTTGTAGTTGTTTGTTTTGTTTAACGTATGATTCAAAAACAACAATCGCTTTATCTACGTTAATTGCATTTGCTTGCAAACCTTTCGCATTTTCTGAACGGGCAATAAAATAATTAACACCCGTCTGTAAATCGTCAGGAATAAACAAAAAAGAATAAAATATGATAACTAATTTATACATCCATGTATTTTTAATGCCAGCTCGCTAAATGTTTTTTTGCTTTTTCTTTTTGATTTTCATCTTCAAGATAAAATTCTTTACGTGAAGTAAACTTAGCTACCAACTGAAAATAAATTTTAGCATTCACCTTATCACCACTTTCTAATAATGCTTCAGCATAATAATAATTGTTCGAAATATCAGCTGGGTAGTACCTTAAAGCTTTTTGAAGTAAATCATTGGCTGTATTATTACTTGGCCAAGTTAAAACTAACGGGATGTAAGGTGTTTTGTAGTGTAAGATAGACAACACCTTCCAACCAGCGCAACAACGGTACATCGAATCTGTTTGAATTAGCATATGGGAATGAAACAACATTTGGCTCACAACACCACTTTCTGCACTCTTAAGTGCTCCGTTCATTTCTGCCAACAAACCAATTGATGTAATTAACTCAAAGCGAATATATGCACTTTGAGGAAATTCTTTTATCAATGCATTTCCTATGTCGACTGCTTTTTTATATACATTTTTCCTATCTACTTCTTTAGTAAATACAAATTGCCCTTTAAAATTAAGTGAAGCAAGGTAATAATAACCCGCTTTTTCTTTATTCTGTTGATCAGATAATTCGCCTTCAAAAATCTTAATGGCTTTATCAATATTAAATGTATTTGCCTGCAAACCTATTGCGTTTTCAGCACGCGCATTGAAGTACTCGATTCCAGATTGAAGATTATTATCTGGAGTTAAATAGAAGGAAAATAGTATTACAAAAAAATTGATCATAAAAAAACATTGGACATTGAACGTACTAACATTGAACTAAATTTAGTAAAACTGTTTCGCCCATTGGCGGTATTTTCCTATCGGTCCGTCACCTTTTGCCAATGCTGGGTGATCCATATAAACTTTATTTTCCCAAATTTTAAAATCCTGTCCAACATCATGAGCATAACCTGTAAAAGCTTTATTCAACAATATATTTGTCAATATTTTTTTAGGTAGCAAAGAAAGCAAAGGGTGAATTTTTGAAGGCTTGAATTTTCGATTTACACTCATCCCAATTTTAAGATTGATAGTGTTCTCGTCAATAGGCATTGGAAAAACATATTGACGGGTTTTTAACTCCATCTCTGGCAAATCTACTTCCACAAAAGAATAACCCAAACCATGTACATGAATCTTTATCTCTGCTTTGATACCATGTGTCCCCTTTCCTATAAATCCTTCCGGAGCACGGTTAAATCCATAACTAGCATTTAAATAGGCGCCATCATCGTTCAACTCTTTAAGTGTAGTAATGTTGCTGTATTTGTGTACAACCGAAAAATGCCCAACATCAACACTATTCTCTGTCGTTTCTTGGGGATGTGATTTTAATATAAAATCTGCTGTTTTTATTTCTGTCCAGTCATCATCATTCGTAACCGGCACATCCCACAATGGAAGAAGTTGAAGTTCGTGGTGCCAATATAAAATAAATCCATTTTTTTCTTGGATGGTATACGTTTTCAAAACAGCTTTTGGTGGCGGTTTTGTACCGTATCCTGTTTTAGTACAAGTTCCTTTTGTATCAAAACAAAAATAGTGAAACGGACAAACTATGGTTTCGCCCTCAACATGTCCGCCATGAGCTAAATGTCCACCTAAGTGCGGACAATATGCATCCACAAGACAAGCTTCACCACTTTCTGTTCTAAACAAAACAAGTTCTTTACCTGCAATCTTTTTATTGATTACCTGTTTTGGAAGTAAATTTTCCGAATTTTCAATTACGTACCAACTATTCGGATAAGGAAATAATTTAGTTGGCGTAGGCATTTGTTCCATAAACACTTATTTTAAAAAGAAAGCTAAAATAAGGAATTTACGGCATTATTAATTAATAATTTGTTTTATAAACATAGCGATGCCTACCAGTAGTATTAATGAAAGTACGATATACTTAAATTGAGATTGAGAGAAACGATTTAATATTTTCTTGCCAATAAAAGTTCCAACAATACTAACCACAAATAAAATTGGAACTAAATACATATCGTGTTTGTGCATAAAGCCATTGGAAAAATACACTACACTTCTACTTAAATCAATTCCTAAATCAATAATGGCAGACGTAGCAACAAAAACCTCCTTTTCAAGATTGAAGGCTGACAACGTCAACCCTCTAATTGCTCCGCCAGTTCCCAACAAACCAGCTGTTATTCCCGACAAGGCTCCTCCACTTATAGAATTAACAAATGTAGGTTTAAGTATGAAATTCTTAAAGACAAGAAGTAATATACTAATTGATATAAGAAATATGGAAAGGGCTAGTGATAAATAGGTATTATCAACAAATCGACTCAAAAAAGCGCCTAGAATGACAAATAAAACCGCAGGAATACCTATTTGAATAATTAGTCTTTTATCAAAACCTTTCCTGAAAAGTGAAATTTTAGCTATGTTACTCGAAAGATGAAATAATGCTGTTATGCCCAATACAGAATCAAAATCAAAAAAGAAACTAGCAATAGGAACAAAAAAGAGAGAAGATCCAAATCCCCCGACTGTTCCTAACACTTCGGCTAACAAAGCTAATAATACAAAGTAAATTAATAATTCCAATTAATAATAGTTATGTAGTTTTTTATATATAAAACTCATTCAAAACTACACTTTCTAATTGAGAAAAATCTCATGAAACTAATTTACTTAATGCTTCACCCTGACTATTTTGTTCAGCAAGCGTCCAACTATCAGTAACCGTAGTTTCAAGCCAAACGCTTCCTGATTTTCTGAAAACTTGAACACCTAACCCATATTCAACTAAGAATATTTGTTCTAAACTTTGAACCGTCATTAATGGCTGAATAGTAATTTCACCAACACTGTGAACTTTACGACATTCAGCCAATGATTTCGAATTCGACTTCAACATTTTTTTCGAAAAATCGCAATTAAATTGTTTTGGCATTGAAAAGAATTCAAGTTTTAAATATGGGAAAACTGAATTAAATTCTTTTTGAATTGAAGATATTACTCTTGTATCATTTATAGCTATGTTCATTTTAAAAAATGATTACAAGAAGATCCAATAAAATTGCCAATGATGAACCAATGATGATTGCTCTCATCGGAGCTACTGCTAAAATTAAAGCCAAACTAATAGTAGATGGGAATGCAACTGCTGCAAGCTTTACCCAACTATCCATTATTCCTGCTGCTGCTGCAACTCCTCCAATTATACCTAATAGTAACAATATTACTGGACTAACCCCAAAGCGGTTTACTTCCATTTTATTCCAAAATGCTAAATTTGAATTTTCAGTCGTTGTAGTTTGACTTGCAGAAAAGTTTGCGTGAGTTGATTTTAATGTAGTTTCCATGATTTTATTAGTTTAAGTTATTTTTTTTATTTCTAATATTTATGATACAAAACTACATCACTACTACCTTCTATAAAATGAGTGGCATCATATGATAATATGATATTAATCAGTTTGTATAAAAAGGATAAGAACCAAACAGGATACGTATCTTTACAAAGAAATGTCGAATGAACAAAAAGCCATAAATGCAACTTATTTTAGCATAATCGGAAATGCCATCTTATCTATAATTAAATGGCTTACTGGTTATTTTGGAAATTCCTATGCGCTTATAGCGGATGCGATTGAATCAACAACAGATATTTTTTCTTCAATATTGGTTTTATTTGGAATTAAATATTCGAATAGACCTGCAGATAAAAATCATCCATATGGGCATGGAAGAATTGAACCATTAATTACATTCCTAGTAGTTGCTTTTTTGGTAACATCAGCTTCCATCATCGCACATGATAGTATTCAAAATATTGGAACTCCTCACGAACTACCAAAGCCCTATACATTAATCGTTTTAGGAGTCATTATCATCTGGAAAGAAATATCCTATAGAATTGTTTTAACAAAAAGTAAAGAAACAAATAGCTCCTCATTAAAAGCAGATGCTTGGCACCACAGAAGTGATGCCATTACTTCATTGGCAGCATTTATAGGAATTTCAATTGCACTATTTCTAGGGAAAGGATATGAGTCGGCAGATGACTGGGCGGCACTTTTAGCTTCTGGCTTTATTTTTTATAATAGCTATTTAATTTTCCGTCCAGCTCTTGGAGAAATAATGGATGAGCACCAACACGATGAACTATTGAATTCTATAAAAATCATATCAAAAAATGTTGCCGGTGTAATTGATATCGAAAAATGTTATGCAAGAAAAATTGGGATGAAATTTTATATTGATTTACACCTAACTGTAGACGGGGAGATTTCAGTAAAAGAAGGGCATGCTATTTCACATGCTTTAAAAGATTATTTAAAAAACAAAATGCCTGAAATTGCTGACATCCTTGTTCATATTGAACCCAACCAATAGAACTATTAGTTCCGCATTTTAACTAGTTTATTATAATTTAAAATTGTGATTTTCCCACCTGAAATTTCAATGTATTTTTCATCCTTAAAATCACTCAGTGTTCGAATTACTGTTTCTGTGGCAGTTCCAACTATATTTGCCAAATCCTCACGAGAAACATTCATACTAAAAATTTGCTCGTCATCTTTTTTGTACTTATCGGAAAGCTTAACAAGTGCTTCAGCTACTCGCTTTCTAACTGAATTGTACGCAAGCTTTACCAACTGTTTTTCATTTTCGCGTAAATCATTTGACAGAATTTCAATAAATCTGCGTGACACTTCAGCATTCTTATAAATCAGAGAAAAGAAATCTTCCTTCGGAATTACAAACACTTCAGATTCTTCCAGAGCTGCTGCTGAACTGGTATACGCTTCTTCTTGCAACAATGATAAATATCCAAAAAAGTCCCCCTCTTTATGCAATTCAGTGATTAGTTCTTTACCCAATTCGTTAGTTTGATAAATTTTCACTTTCCCTTTACTCACAAAAAAAATGCTTTTAGGATAATTACCTTCTTTATATATTTCATCTTTCTTCTTATAAATTCGAACATCTCTTTCTTCCGAAAGCTTCTTCAATGAATCAATACCTTTTGCCTCATTGATAAAATCATTTATACCTTCAATATTTTTAGAAAACTCTTTCTTTAATATATCATTTTTTCTTAATCTACTTTCAATAGCATTCATAAGCTCAACATCATCAAACGGCTTTGTCAAATAGTCATCTGCCCCCATTTCCATACCTTTTCTAAAATCACTTCGCTCTGCCTTGGCTGTCAGAAATATAAATGGAATACTAGCCGTTTCTTCATTTTTCGACAAAAGATGAAGTGTTCCGTGCCCATCCAACACAGGCATCATAATATCGCAAATAATCAAATCTGGCTTTTCCTTTTGCGCCAACTCAACCCCTTCTTTTCCATTTTTAGCAGTAATAACATTATAATTTGCAAACGAAAGAATCTCAGCTGTATTTTCACGTACATCAATATTGTCTTCAATCAAAAGTATTTTTTTCTTTTCCATAATTATTTACTTATATGTTCGATAATATTATTTTAAATGTAGTTCCTTTATTTTCCTCGCTTTCAATAAAAACGGAACCGTTCATCAATTCTGCATATTTAGCAACGATACTCAAACCCAAACCTGTACCTTGAATATGTGTTGCATTGTGTCCCCTAAAAAAACGCTCAAATAAATGTTTTTGATCTTCTTTGGATATTCCAATCCCCGAATCTTTTACAGAAATCTGAATCGAATCGACAGAAACATTACAAGCAATCACAATTTCACCTCCTGATGGTGAAAACTTAATCGCATTTGAAATCAAATTAAACATTACATTTCTCAATAATTTTTTATCAATTAATACAACTTCTTCCCCTTCATAAACCTCCATCAATTGCTGCATTTCGGACGACATTGATCTCATTTCTGAAACAATCTCACTTAAAAACAGTTTGAGATTAATTTCCTCTGGCATATTATCTATCTTCCCTTCCTCCAGCTTACTGAGTGATAAAAAGTCATTCAAAATATCTGTCAAATTATTAATCGAATTCTTTATTTTACCAACATGCTTAACTTGATTAACTTTATCATTTTGCTCTCCATATTTTGTAACCAAAGACAATGAAGACATCATTGTTGTTAATGGAGTTCTAAATTCATGTGAAGCCATCGCTACAAACCTCGACTTCAATTCATTTAACTCTTTTTCTTTTTCAAGCGCATTATTCAAGTCTTTTTTTGTCTTCTCTAATTCATTAATTGCTTCTTCTAAAATTAGCGTTCGACTCTTTACTTGTTTCTCAAGCTCAAACGAATAGTTCTTTAACTTTTCCTCTGCCGATCTTCTTGCAGTAATATCTATAATAAATGCTATCACAAATTTCCCGTTTGTAGTAGTATAAGGACTTAAACTTATTTGAATAGGAAACTCCGTACCATCCTTTTTCAGACCAAATAGTTGCATTTCTGCACCCATAGAACGAGCATGCGGATTTTTATTAAATGAATCACGATGGCTGGTATGTTTATCTGATAATCTTTGAGGTACCAAAACCTCTATTTTTTTACCAAGCAATTCATCTTTATCATATCCAAAAAGGCTTTCTGAACTTGGATTACATCGCGTAATTTCGCCATTCTCATTTGCAACGATTATTCCTTCCGTAGCAAAGAGAAAAAGTGCATCAATTCCTTCTTTGTCTTGCATTATATTTATTTCATCAGTTTGCATACGAAATTACGGATTTTGCCGAAAACAAATATAAAATATACTCGTAATAGAAAATATGACAAATATCATATTCACAAATAAGCAATATCATTTGATTCAGCTAATAACAATGGGATATTTGGTATATAAATTCAAAACCGAAAATGATGACACCAGAACAGAACCTACACAATGCCATTGGACAACTTGCTTATGCAATTGCTAAAGCAGATGGGGCAATTCAAAAAGAAGAAACAAAAAAGTTTCATGCTATCGTTGAAGCCGAACTTCGATGCAAAGATTATGATTTTGATGTGTCAGATATCATATTTCAAGTTTTAGAAAAGGATAAATTTATTGATAGCAATACAGCATACGATTGGGCTATGAAAGAAATAAAACTCAATAGTCATTATTTAAGCCCATCACTTAAAGAAACATTCATAAAAGTTATAGAAAAGGTTGCAAAAGCCTTTCCTCCAGTAACAGCTGAAGAACAAAAATTAGTCGAACGTTTCAAAATGGACATTGCACCTATTCATGGTGACCCAGTTTATTATAACAAAAAATAAAAAAATGAAAGAATCATCTTCAATTTTCTTAGCTACGGACTATTCAGAGCAAGTTTCAAGTGCCGAGCGTTATGCTTTTGAGTTTGCTAAAGAGACGAACTCTTTAATAACTGTAATTCATGTTTTTGATTTACCATTTAATATGCCATCGGATGCAAACGCATATGTAAAAGAAACTGAAAGAGTCAGGAAATTTGAAATGCAAAAATTAAAACTTCATTGCGAAGTAATAATGCACTCATTAGGCATCAAAGTAAATGAAGTTAACTGGGAATGTCTGGTATTAGAAGGTTCGATCGCAAAAGAGATATCAAAAGAAGTAGAAAGCTCTCAACCAGATTTGATAGTAATAGGAACGCATAAAACAAAAGGATCTATTTCATTTTTTGAAAATAGTCACTCATGGGAAATCATCAACAAAACGAATATTCCTATTTTATCAGTACCAAAAGATTATCTAATTAAAGAAATTAATAAAATTGTATTCGCAACTGAATTCAGAGAAGGAGAAATTTCCGGTTTAAAATACCTCGTTGACTTTGCCAGAAAATTCAACTCGGAAGTTATTGCATTGCATATTAACAACCAGAGTTCATCAAGCGAATTAGAAAAAATTAATTTTCAAGAATTCAAAACAGATATTTTAGATTATATAAACTACGATAAACTTAGTTTTCAGGTAATCCATGCTGATAATATTGTTGGAGGAATAAATGACTATTGCATCACGAATCAAGTGGATTGGCTAGCGATGGCTCATTCAAAACCAGCATTATTAAAAAGATTATTTCAGTCAAAAAAAAGTGTAACAAAGGAAATGATTTTACATTGTGAAATTCCGCTATTGTCACTTCCCGACTATTTTCCAGGAAATAAAAAAGAAATAGATTCTACTTATAAATCAACACTTTTCAAAGACAATGTAAACGACTAATAGACTATACGTCTTCTAATTTTAAATTTATAACAATGGAAATTAATATCGATGACAACACTACAATTGCTGAAATTCAAACTGAATTTAACAAACATTTTCCATTTTTAAAGCTCGAGTTTTTCGAATACAATCCACTTGAAAAAATGGTTTTCACAAGAGACAACCTAATTATTGACACGAAGCAAGTCTTAAGAAAGATCAGGCACATTCATATTCCTGGTCATATCAATTTAAACGGACATATAAAAGTAAGCAGTTTTGAAAATAATTTCAGAGAAAACTTTGGTTTAAATATTCAGGTTTTTAGAAAATCTGGTAACGCCTGGTTACAAACTACTTCTACTGATAATTGGACATTGGCTGAACAGAATAAAAAAGGCGAAGAGATGAATACACCTATTAACAAAGCGACCTCCAGTGATTTCGAAGAATACAATGAAATGAGATAATCCAATTGCAAAAAACAGATCCAATGAAAACAATTTTAGTCCCAACTGATTTTTCGGATGCTGCAACAAATGCAGCTGAATATGCAGTAAGTCTTGCAAAAGAAATCAATGCAAAAATCACCTTGTTACATGTATATCATGTTCCTATACCGAGCACTGAATCACCAATAATGGTGATCACTAATGATGAAATGCAAAAAAACAATGAAAAAGCATTAAAAAAACTGGCTTCTCATCTTAAAGGAAATACAAAAGTTGAAATTACATACAAAGCTGTTATGGGAATGGCTGTTGAAGAGATATCAGAAGAGGAAAAAACAGCCAATTTAATTGTAATGGGTATGAAAGGTGCCGGTAAATTAAGTGAAATTGTTTTGGGAAGTATCGCAACTGCTACGTTACGAAACGCAAAAATTCCAACGTTAATTATTCCAGCTCATACAAAATTTAGAGTTCCAAAAAGAATCGTGTTTGCTTGCGATTACAGTGCAAAAAATGATTACAACACGATTGAGCCTTTAAAAGAGCTTGTCCAAAAATTCAACTCAAAACTATTTATTTTAAATGTAAAAAGCAATAAAGACATCATTTCTGAAGATGAAGCTGGTGCTAGTTTACGTTTAGAAAACAAACTAAATGATACGAATCACATCTATCACTGTTCCGAAAATGAAAATTTAATTGATGGAATAAACGAATTCGCAGAAAATAAAAAAGCTGAAATGATTGTTACAATACCACATCGTCATAACTTATTAGAGCGTTTATTTCACAAGAGTATAAGCAAGGAAATTGCATTTCACACACACGTACCTTTGCTTACTTTGCCTGATAATCACAAATCATTGCCAGCCTATTTTTTATAGAAGAATACTATTTGGGATTATAAAAAGGTACTACATCATTCGTGTTCTTTTCACCAAATAAGGCATCAACACTTGATCAAAACCTAAATTGATATCGGCTTCAACAAATTCAATTTTGTATTGGCCACACTTTAACATCAATTCTTTTTTATACTCAGCCATCTGAGTGAGATAGGAGTCTTTTATTTCATTAGGATGCAATTTAACTTCTTCTCCTGTCTCCATATCCACAAAACGATACGGACGATTATCAAAATCAAACTCCATTTCCTTTTGTTTGTCGACCACATGAAACAAAATTACTTCATGCTTTTTATGTTTCAAATGTTGCAAGGCAGAAAACAATTCATCTGAATTAGCTTGAGAATCCATCATATCACTAAAAATCATAACTAGTGAACGTTTGTGAATCCCTTCAGCTATTTCGTGCAACGCATTTATTGCAGACGTTTTTTTATGAATTTTCACATCATGTGGTTGAATTCTTTTCTCCAATTCGTGATACAACATTTTATGATGCAGTGAGCTTGATTTTGCGGGAGTGTGAATTTCAACAGTTTCTGAAAAAATGCTTAAACCAACAGCATCGCGCTGGCGCTTTAATAATTCGATCATCGCAGCAGCGCAGTGAACTGAGAATGTAATTTTATTTTGGATAACTTCTTTTCCGTCAGGAATAGGAAAATACATGGAAGAAGAATCATCAATAATTAACTGACAACGTAAATTGGTTTCTTCTTCGTAACGTTTTATAAAAAGTTTGTCAGTCCGACCGTATAATTTCCAATCGATGTGCTTAGTAGATTCTCCTTTGTTGTACAAGCGATGTTCAGCAAACTCAACACTAAAACCATGGAAAGGACTTTTATGCAAACCAGTAATAAAACCTTCAACCACCTGTTTGGCGATTAACTCGAGATGAGTGAATTGACGGATTTGTTGTTGGTCTATTGAGTTCAAAGTTGAAAAAAATTAGTTCGAAATTTAAAGTTTGAAAGTTTAAAGTTTTATTCTAATCATAAAAAGCAAACAGTAGGCTCTCACCTACTGCTAACTTTGAACTTTAAACTTTTTAACTTTGGACTACAGTAATGCTTTCAATTTTGCGTCCAAAACCGATTTTGGAACTGCACCTACTTGTTTGTCAACTACCTCACCACCTTTAAAGAAAAGGATTGTTGGGATATTACGAATACCAAACATTGCAGAAATATTTGCGTTGTTGTCAACATTTACTTTTCCTACTACGGCAGTATCAGCGTAGTCTTTTGATAACTCTTCAACTACCGGTCCTACCATACGGCATGGTCCACACCATTCTGCCCAAAAATCTAATAATACTGGTTTTGTTGATTTTGCTACTAACTCATCAAAGTTAGCGTCTGTGATTTCTAATGCCATCTTATTTAATTATTTATATTGATTGATACTTTTGTTGTTCAATTTCACCCTAAAGATAAAATTGTATTTCTATATAGACAAACGATTTGCCAATTTGTTTTTAATGCCATGTTGTCATTTTTGTTAATTTATCTAAAAAAGCTATCTTTAGGGAATAAACAAAGCATCCTTTCGTTAAATTTACGTTTAGAAAGAAAGAACAGACACATTCTATGACAATTACTCCAATTTACAAGCTCTATATACTTGCAATTTCCGCCATTTTCTGTTTACTATTTACCTCCAATTCCTTTGCTCAAGCTAGGATTGAAGGCACGGTCACTCATAATGGCAAGCCACTTTCAGGGGCTGATGTTTTAATAATTAATAGTGCTGGAGTTGAAAAAGCATTTACTACTAATTCGGCTGGAGCATATAGTTTCAACTTCCCCCCTAACGAAGAATATGATATTGCAATTTCAAAAGTGGGTTTTACTGAATTTCAGATTATTTATTCAACAATGGGCTTAACTGGAGATGAAGCAAAAAAATTCAAAAGTTTATCTAAACCAGTAAGTGAGCTATTTGAACTACCTTCTGACCAAAGTACGATTTCAAAATTGAATGCAATTCTCAGTAAACCTTTATTAAGCTATTACTTCAATTCTGAAGAAAAAATTATGGATTCAGATGAAATTTTAGAGCAATCGTTATCAGAAAGTTTATCAAAAGTTGCAAAATTAGTAGGCACACAATCTTCTACTATTGAATCGAATTATAAAAACGCTGTAGCAAAAGGTGATGCTGCTATGCTTTCAAAAAATTACGAAGTCGCTAAAGGTGCATACAATGAAGCTATATCAGCCAAACCAAACGAGCAATATCCAAAAAGCAAACTTGTTGAAATTGATAAATTGATTGGAGATGCTGAAGCTAAAGGCAAAGCAGATGCTGCTGAAAAAGAACGCTTAGCAAAAGAAAAAGAATTGGCTGCTTTAGCTGCTAAAGAAAAAGCGGAGAAAGACAAAGCACTAGCAGATGCTGCTGCTAAAGAAAAAGCAGAAAAAGACAAAGCGCTTGCTGCTGCTAACGCTTCAAAAGCAGCTGCGGACCAAGTAGAAAAAGACCGATTAGCAAAAGAAAAAGCAGATGCAGCAAAAGCATTGGCTGCTGCAGCTGAAGCGGATCGTTTAGCTAAAGAGAAAGAAAAGACGGATGCATTAGCTAAAGCAAAATCCGAACAAGATAAAGCTGCGACTGAACAAGCGGCTAAACTAGCTGCCGAGCAAGCAGAGAAAGATAAAGTAGCAAAAGAAAAAGCGGCTGCAACGAAAGCACTGGCAGATGCCGCTGAAGCAGATCGTTTAGCTAAAGAGAAAGAAAAGTCAGATGCATTGGCAAAAGCGAAAGCCGAACAAGATAAAGTTGCGGCTGATCAAGCGGCTAAACTTGTTGCCGAACAAGCTGAAAAAGACAGAATAGCAAAAGAAAAAGCATTAGCTGAAAAAGCTTTAGCTGATAAAGCAGAAACAGATCGTTTAGCAAAAGAAAAAGAAAAAATGGATGCGATTGCAAAAGCAAAAGCCGATACTGACAAAGCGGCTGCTGAATTAGCAGAAAAAGACAGGATTGCGAAAGAAGCAGAAGTAAAAGCATTACAAGCGAAATATCTTACGTCTATTGCAAAAGGTGACTCTTGTGTAAAAGTTAAAAACTACGAGTTAGCAAAATCTTCTTATCTAAATGCGGCATCTTTAAAACCAAAAGAAGAAACACCTGCTGCTAAAATCAAAGAAGTGGATGCATTAATTGAAAAAGAAAAACAATCTCAATACACCAACGAGCTAGCAAAAAAATATCCTCAAGGTGTTACAGAAGAAATATCGAAAGAAGGAAATGCAAAAATCACTAAACGAATTGTTGTAAAAGGCAACACCGGTGATTTGTACATTAAGAAAGAAACCAGTTTCGGAGCAGTGTATTATTTTAAAAATGAAGCCACCATTACGGAGGCGGAGTTTGTGAAGAATACAGAAGGGAAGAAATAAGATTTCGTTTCATGAATGCCCTTCCAAAACGTCATCCCGTGCCACGACACGGGATCTCATTGTCGCTACTTCTCTGTTATTTCAAACGACCAGTCTACTGCCAAATCTAGCATTTCCAAATTCATAGTTTTCACCAGTTCAATCTTCCACTCTCTCTTCCATTCTTTCAATTGCTTTTCTCGTTGTATAGCGTCAGTGATTCTATCGAATACTTCGTAATACAAAAGTTCAGAGACATTGTACTTCTTGGTAAAGCCAGAGCTAATTCCACTTTTATGTTCGGCCACCCTTCTCTCCAAATCATTCGAGATACCTATGTACAAAACTGTTCTGTTTTTGTTCGACAGAATGTAAACATAGGCATTGTTAAGATTCATATTGTATTAAGATTGGATTCCTAATTGGCAGATCCCGTGTCGTGGCACGGGATGACGGTTACGAAAAGGATTTTTCTCCGATAATGACAATAATTTTGATATTAATTCAACTTATACTCCAACCCATTCTCCTTCAATAAATCCAGCAAATCGTTATTCGGATTTACTTTTATTTTTTTGGAAGGCATTACCACAGAAATGTTTTCTTCAGCATCAAAAATTCTGAACTGTAAAGTACAATTACGGTTTTCAACTACACTATTTTTTTCAATAATGTCGTTCATCTTATTCATAAACTCATCGTTCAACTCTTTCAAAGAAACATTCACCGTTAAACTTCTTGCCATTTTATCACGCAACTCTGATAACAATTGAATGTTACTTACTTTGTATTCGAAGTTTCCTGAATTACGAAAGCGCTCCGAAATTTTCCCTTTCACAAAAAGAAACAATCCCGTTACCATGTATTGTTTGAACTTCACATAATCTTCTCCAAAAAAAGCCATTTCTGACGATTCGTTGTAATCTTCTATTGTTATCTTCCCCCAAGGATTTCCGGTTTTTGTTACACCATTGTGAACGTTGGTAACAATACCACCTAGTGTTAAATCTTTGTTTTTATTTTCTTCTATTTTTTTAATGTCTGCTAACGAATGCGGACAGAAATTATCCATTTCCAATTTGTACGTATCCAACGGATGTCCGGAAATAAAGAATCCAACAACATCTTTTTCATTTTTCAATTGCTCTAAATTACTCCAAGCTTCACATACTGGAATTTTCGGTTCGGGCATATCAATCGCTGAATCTTCACCAAACAAAGACACTTGAGCAGAATTTTCGCCATCCTGATGCGAACTTCCATAACGAATTACTTTCTCTAAGAAATTCCCATTGTCGTTTCCTTCCACATGAAAATAAGTTGCACGGTGAATTCCGAATGAATCTAAACCGCCTGCATTGGCTAAACTTTCAAATGTTTTTTTATTTGCAGCACGTAAATTAATTCTTCGCACAAAATCAAATACAGATTTGTAAGGACCATTTGCATTTCTTTCTTCAACGATCGAAATTACAGCTGCTTCCCCTACTCCTTTTACTGCACCCATGCCAAAACGTATTTGCCCGCTTTTATTCACCGCAAACGCATAAGCACTTTCATTCACATCTGGTCCGAGAACAGGAACACCCATTCTGCGACACTCATCCATGAAGAAAGTAATTTTATCAATATTGCTTAAGTTGTGTGTTAAGACTGACGACATGTATTCGCCCGGATAATGTGCTTTTAAATATGCTGTTTGAAATGCAACAAGCGCGTAACATGTAGAGTGCGATTTATTGAAGGCATATTGTGCAAACTTTTCCCAATCCACCCATATCTTTTCTAGTTTATCAGCTGGCAAACCTTTTTCGGTTGCGCCATCCATAAACTTACTCTTCATTTTATTTAAAGTGTAAATATCTTTTTTACCCATTGCTTTACGCAAAACATCGGCATCACCTTTTGAGAAGCCCGCCAATTTTTGCGACAACAACATTACCTGCTCTTGGTAAACAGTAATACCATACGTATCTGCAAGGTATTCTTCCATTTCTGGCAAATCGTAAGCGATGGTTTCTCTACCATGTTTACGCGCAATAAAGTTCGGGATGTATTCAATTGGACCTGGGCGATACAAAGCGTTCATCGCAATCAAATCCGCAAACTTATCAGGCTTAAGATTAATCAAATGTTTTTGCATTCCGGCACTTTCAAACTGGAATGTTCCGTTGGTATCTCCGTGTTGATAAAGCTCTAATGTTTTTAAATCATCTAATGGAATTTCATCAATGTTGATTGAAACACCATGATTTTCTTTTATTAGTTTTAATGCATCACGAATAATCGTTAATGTTTTTAAACCCAAGAAGTCCATCTTAATTACACCAGCATCTTCAATTACTCGTCCATCATATTGTGTAATCAATAAAGTAGATTCTTTAGAAGTAGAAACAGGAATCAAATCTGTTAAATCCATCGGAGCGATAATGATTCCCGCAGCGTGAATACCTGTACCACGTACAGAGCCTTCCAGAATTAAAGCTTCTTTCAAAACTTTTGCTTGCATATCATTACCAGCCAAAATCGCTCGTAATTTTTTTACATCTTCTAAATCTTCTTTTGTAAGACCTTCCTTTTCTTCAAGACTCGCTTCACCTGTCATTGGTGCTCTTAACACACGTTTCAATTCAATTCCTGGTTTATCAGGGACCATTTTAGCAAGCATGTTTGATTCTTGTAAAGGCAAATCCAACACACGTGCAACATCTTTGATACTCATCTTAGCAGCCATTGTACCATACGTTACAATTTGTGCTACTTGATTTTTTCCGTATTTATCTACAACATAATCAATTACTTTTTGACGACCTTCATCATCAAAATCTGTATCAATATCGGGCATTGATTTACGATCGGGATTTAAGAAACGCTCAAATAGTAAATTGTATTTGATAGGATCGATGTTGGTAATACCAATACAAAAAGCAACAGCAGAACCAGCAGCTGAACCACGGCCAGGACCAATCAATACTCCAATATCTCTTCCTGCTTTAATGAAATCGGCTACAATTAAGAAGTAACCAGCAAATCCCATTGTTTTAATCGTAAACAATTCGAAATTCAATCGTTCTTCTACTTCAGGAGTAATATCGATGTAACGATTTTTTGCTCCCATGTATGTGATGTGATGCAAATAATCATCTTGTGTAGCAAAACCTTCCGGTATAACATAATTCGGAAGCATGATATCTTGCTTCAACTTGAGCGGCATTATCTTATCTACAATATCGTTTGTGTTATCAATTGCTTCAGGTAAATCTGAAAACAATTGCGTCATCTCTGCAGTTGTTTTAAAATAAAACTGATCGTTATAAAATGCAAAACGTTTTCCTTTGAATGAGTTGGAATCATCATCACCAAAATCCTTCATTGTAGGAGTACTTTGCTTTTCACCCGTATTTATACACAATAAAATATCATGTGCATTTGAATCCTGTTGATCTACATAATGCGAATCGTTGGATGCAATAATTTTTACATTGTATTTTTTCGACCAGCGAACAAGTACTTCGTTTACCTTGTCTTGTTCAGGAATACCGTGTCGTTGCAACTCAATGTAATAATCTTCACCAAAAATATCATACCACCATTTGAATTCTTTTTCGGCTTCGTCTTCACCTAACTTCATAATTGCTTTTGGAACAGAAGCGCCCAAGCAACAAGTAGTAGCAATTAATCCTTCGTGGTATTGTAAAATCAATTCCTTATCGATGCGCGGATATTTTCCGTACAAGCCTTCCATGTAGCCTAAAGAACAAAGCTTCACAAGATTTTTATATCCTTGGGGATTTTTCGCTAAAAACAATTGATGATAACGAATGTCTTTATCTTCTTTTGTAAATTGGCGTTTGTGACGATTCTCAACAACATAAAATTCACAACCTACAATCGGTTTTATTTTATTCGGATTTTCAGGAGTATTGTGTTTGCCAGCTTCTGCAACAAATTTAAAAACACCAAACATGTTTCCATGATCGGTGATTGCCAATGCACGCATATTGTCATTGACTGCTTTTTTATACATTGTTGAAATGTCGGCAGCACCATCAAGCAGTGAAAATTGAGTATGTACGTGTAAGTGTGAGAAATTCATTGCAATCCAGTTCGTTAAATCGGATTGTAAATTTACTCAATTAAAGAGTAATTTTTGAGTGGTGTTGATAAGATTGGAAAAGATGTGAAAACTAAAATTTTACACGAAACGTTAGTTCAATTCGTTCTTATTTTGTCCTCCGTTGAAAGAACTCCTAACGTTTCAAGAAGTCTATTAATTTTCCTTAATCACTTTCAAAACAACTGACTCGCCATCTTTAGAAATCAAATGAACAAAATAAATTCCGTTCGCTTGTTCGATAGCAATATCAGCTCTATCCGTTGATTGATATCTTTTTGTTTGAATTGTTTGTCCTACAACATTGTGAATCTGTATCGTTAAATCTTCATACACTTTTCCAAATTCTATGGTAACATTTCCGTTGGATGGATTCGGATAAAATCGAACATTTTCAAAATCATCACTTTCTGAAATACCTACAGTATTATAGATACATGCACTTGGAATTTTTGCTACGTAAATTTCTTTTTTTCCGGTAGATGTAATATTTGTAGTTCCAAAAGAAGCGGTCAATTCATAATAACCAGTAGTAAAAATATTACAATTGTCATCCACAGCAATTCCATTACCTCTATCTTCAATTGAACCACCAGCTTGAATTGCCCATTGCCATTTACCAGCAGTATCAATTGCTGCAACATAAATTTGAACACTATCCGCAGAATTCCACAATGTATCTGCCGCTCCAAAACTAGCATCACCTCTAAATTGTCCAGTTACAAAAAGTAAATCTTGTTTGTTAGCTGCTATCCTATTTCCTCTGTCAGAACCAGCATTAGAACCCGCCTTTTTAGCCCATACCCATGATCCTTCTTTGGTAATTTTGGCAACAAAAATATCTCTACCACTTGGGCCACCATTGTTGTTAACAGTATCTGGACCAAACACAACTTTATCTCTAAACTCACCAGTTACATAAACATCTTGTTCAATATCAATCGCAAGGGAATTTCCTCTATCATCAAGTAATCCACCAACAGTTTTTAGCCACAATTGATTCCCGCTACTATCGAATTTCAAAACAAAAATATCTCTACCGCCAAAACTAGTTGCTGAAATTGGTCCGAAAGGTTTAGTTCCCTTGAATCCACCTGTAAGATATACATTTCCCGTAGTGTCAATCGCAATTCTATTATCTCTTTCACCATCAGTAGCTCCAAATGTTTTCACCCATTGAAATACTCCAGCAGGAGAAAGTTTAGCAACAAAACCCAAAGAATCCAAAGTAGGATTTGGAACAGTGATAGTTCCAAACATTGCAGGATTTGAATATTTTCCTATTAATCCTGTCAAGTAAATATTTCCAAGTTTATCTGTTACTAAATCATAACCATGGTCGTCATAAGTTCCACCGGCACCAATTAGCCACTGACATGTTCCATTCAAATCAAATTTTCCTATAAAAATATTATCTCCACCACTAGGAAAACTTGCTCCTACACAAGACCCAAAATCTGTATAACCCCAACAAGTTCCAGTAACATATACAAAATCATTTACTTTATCTACACAAAGTCCAAGAGCTCGTTCGTCCCATCCTCCCATTGCAGCTCTCACCCATTGCCAGTTTCCAAGACTATCAATTTTTGCAACGTAGCCTTCTTTACCAAAATCTTGTGGAGGATTAATTATACCAAAACTAGGATCCGAAGAAGAAGTTCCACTATTATAATAACCGCATATATATGAATTACCATATTTATCAATATCTATATCCAAAGCTTTATCAGAACCATCGCCACCAGCAGTTGCAATCCAGTCCCATGCTTGCGAGTGTGATTGTAAAGAAATAAGAACAAACAAACATAGAAATACTGTTCGTGAAATAGCTTGTATAGAAGAGGAGAAGTAATTTTTAATCATAGCGCAAAATTTATTGAGTTTAGTATCCTATCAAATTTAACAATTAAATAACATATAAACAAAAAACCTCTTTGATTTCTCAAAGAGGTTTTTTGTTTAGCCTTAATTCCTGATCCTTTATAATTCTTAATAAGGATTAAACACTGTCGTATCTTTTCTTTCCATTGGTCGGAAACTTAAAACTGGAATATCACTTTCATTAATGATACGCTGAGCTACAGTTCCGATAAAAAATTCTTTCATACTTAACTCCGCTTTTGTCATAATCAAGATCAAATCTGCTTCTACTTCATGACCATAATCCATAACCATTTGAGGAATATCTGAACCACGTAACGTTTTAATAGTACAACGCACTTCTTGATCTTTAATATATTTCCAAACTTGATTTGAGTAAGAGATTAATTTATTTTCTGCTTCTTCATCCTTTTGAGTAAGAATTGATATCACTCTGATATCAGCATTAAATATTTTTGCTAATTCAATAGCTTTATTTACTTTTTCGCGGGTTTCTTTCGTTAAATCTAATGGCAATAAGATTGTTTTACAACCATCACGGTGAACTTTTCCACGAATTGTAATAACAGGGTGTTTCGACTCACGAACCATTTTAAACGCATTCTTTCCGATAATTTTCCCTAAAGTTATTTTAGACGACAATCCAATCATTACAAATAAAGGGTTGATCACGTCAGCAACTTTATTGATTTCTTCATACACATTGCCTTTACGAACCATTGCTTCCACTGGTTGACCAGATTTAGTAGATGCTTCTTTCGCTAATGCATCTAATTGTTTTTGAACTAAAGGAGGATTTCCTTCATCAACGCTCAATAAAACGATTTTAGAGTTGGTTAATCTAGCAAGATTGTAAGTTTGACCAAGGGCAATAATTGTTTGTTCAGTAGAATCAATAGGTACTAAAATGGAATTTCCGGGTGCAGACATGGTATGATTTATTATTAATTTAGTTTGCAAAAGTACACAATTTCTCGTCAGAATGAAATTTTAACCCTAAAATTATGGTTTTCATCAGCGTTTTTTGATAATCAATAGAATGGAAACGAGCATATTGCACACAAATCAAAAAAAAATTAAACACATAGACACATAGAAAAATAAGGAGCTAAAGCTCTACATAGAGACACATATACTCTATGTCCGAAGCTTGCTTCGGCTATCCAAATAAGCAGACTCTAACCCTATAAAAACTATGTGTCTATGTGTTAAAACCTTTTGAGAGTGTTATATTTGAAGCCGAAAAGCCAAAAAAGTGTGTTATTTGTTTGCCAATTGAAAGAAAAGTATGTACTTTCGCCTTCCCAAAAATAGGTTTGGGAATTATTCATTAAAAAAAACTTAAACAATGCCAGCAAAAATTAGATTACAAAGACATGGTAAAAAGGCTGCGGCTTATTTCCATATTGTAATTGCGGATGGTCGTGCACCTCGAGACGGAAAGTTTATTGAGAAAATTGGTACGTACAACCCAACTACAAATCCAGCAACTATTAACCTTGATAATGCAAAAGCATTAGAGTGGTTAAACAAAGGTGCTCAACCAACAGATACATGTCGCGCTATCCTTTCATACAAAGGTGTAATGTACATGAACCACCTAATGGGTGGAATTGCAAAAGGTGCATTAACGCAAGAACAAGCGGATGCAAAATATGCAAAATGGATTGCAGAAAAAGATTCGAAGGTTACAGGTAAAGTTGACAAATTAGCTAACGCTAAAAAAGATGCTTACAAAAACCGTATGGCTGCTGAATCAACTGCTAAAGATTCAAAAGCTGCAAAAATTGTAGCAAAAAACACACCTCCTGTTGTTGAAGAAGCAGCTCCAGTTGTTGAAGAAGCAACACCAGTTGCTGAAGTGACTTCAACTCCAGAAGCAGAAACACCTCAAGCAGAAGCATAATTTTGAACTATTAAATTATTTAAAAGTCCCTTGTTTCTCGACTCCGCTCGAAATGACAAGGGGCTTTTTTGTTCCTTTTAGTTAAGAAAATTTAAACACATAGAAACATAGAAAAAAGAGAAGCTAAAGCTTTATATAGTATCTCATAGCTCTATGTGCGAAACTTGTTTCGCCTATCAACACACAAAGAAATACACAAAAAATCTATGTGTCTATGTGTTAAAAATATACACAGCATAAGTATCATTAGAATCTGATTCACCAAATGAGCGACAAAAACACTTATCCAATCGGAAAATTTGAATACGGTAAAACCTATTCTGCTAATGAAACACAAGCGCATATCAAAATCATTGAAGCGCTGCCTGCTTTGTTAAACTCAGTTGCAAAACAACTCACTCCTACTCTTTTGAAAAAAAGTTACCGTGAAGGCGGCTGGAATGCGCAACAAATTATTCATCACATAGCTGATAGCCATTCCAACGGATTGATTCGAGTTAAATTAGCCTTAACAGAGAACAATCCAGTTATTAAACCATACAATCAAGATGCTTGGGCGATGTTGGCTGATGTTGAAAACACTCCTATTGAAGTTTCATTAAAAATGACAGAAGCCATACATACAAAATGGACTGCTATCTTAAAATCGATGAACGAAATAGATTTTTCAAAAACATATACACACCCCGAATACAACAAAGAATTCCAATTGGATGAATTTATTGCATTATATGCCTGGCATGGTGATCATCATTGCGGACAATTAAAAGTGATATTGAATAATGGATAAAAAAGATTGTTTTAATTTAGGATACATTGCCAAAAGAGTTGGTAACCATGGGGAATTAGGTTTCGTGCTAGATGTGGATGATGGAAACCGATATAAAAAGCTAGAATCTGTTTTTATTGAACTCAACAATTCACTTGTTCCCTTTTTTATAAAAAAAATTCAAATAAAAGGAGCTAATGCAACAGTATCTTTGGAAGGCATTGACTCAATTTCGCGAGCAGAAGATTTATTAAAAAAATCATTGTACTTACCATTAACTGCTTTACCACCACTTAAAGGGAAAAAATTTTATTTACACGAACTAGCTGGGTTTATGGCAACTGATAAAAGTTTTGGAGAAATTGGTCTTATTACAGAAGTTTTAGACTTTCCTCATCAAACCATTTTACAAATCCGTCATGGCGAAAACGATATTTTAATTCCTGCAAAAGAAGAATTCATTATTTCTATCAATCGAGATGGTAAAATCATTGAGCTTAATGCTCCTGAAGGATTAATTGATATTTACATTACTAAAAAAGAAACGGACGAGTCGGAAAAAGAGACAGACGACAGCGAGTAAGGGATGATGGAAGATGGAAGAGGAAAGAGGAAAGAGGGATGAGGGCAGATGTAAAGTGTCGAAGATATAACATCTACCATTTAACATCATACATTTTCCATCTCCAACCTATTGTTTTTCCAAAAAATAGTTTAATTTTATATATAGTAAAAGTAAACGTTGAGTTAATCAAAATGTTTTCTACTCTTTTATGCCGAATCAAACATTCGCTTTTAAACAGTTTAAAATAGTACAAGATAAGTGCGCTATGAAAGTAGGCACTGATGCTGTTTTATTAGGCTCTTGGGTGAATGCTTCCAATGCAAAAACCATTTTAGATATCGGTACTGGTACAGGAATTATCGCCATGATGCTTGCTCAAAAATCGTCTGCCCGTATTGATGCTATCGATATCGACTTAAATGCATTTATACAAGCAACAGAAAATGTAAACGATTGCAACTGGAAAGAAAGAATAGACATTCATCATATTTCACTTCAACAGTTTGCAAAAGAAAGCGATCATAAATATGATTTGATTGTAAGCAATCCTCCTTATTTTGTTGATTCTTCAAAAGCTTCAGAAGAATCACGCACAAATGCTCGTCACACCGATCAACTTCCTTTTAAAGATTTACTGGATGGTGTTTTACAATTATTAAATCCGAACGGAAAATTTTATGTGATTTTACCTACTAAAGAAAGTGAGCTTTTTAGAGAACATGCGGAAAAGCACAAACTATTTTTAACAAAAGTCACCAAAGTGATTACTAGAACAGACAAACCCGAGAAACGTTTGCTCATGCGTTTTGAATTTATTCAACGTGCTTTTTCAGAAGATTCAATCACCATCGAAAAAGATGAAAGACATTCCTACACGGATGAATATAAAGAGTTGACAAAGGATTATTATTTAGCGTTTTAACTCTCCTTCTCCACAAACTTCACTCCCAACGTTTCCAATTCAGCCAATACAGGTTCGTAAATTTCTTTAGTAGTTGGAATTATCACTCCTCTTGCTTTTATTTTTCCTTGCAGAATAAGTTTTGCTGAAATGGCTAATGGCAAACCCACTGTCTTCGCCATTGCAGTGTAAGTTTGGTCTTCGCCTTTTACAACCAAAGAAGAAGTAATATTTTTAGTTTGCCCGTTCAACAAATATTCAAATTCATGTTGCATCACAATCATGTCTTTGTCATTTTCTTTCAGCAACCATTTTTCTTCCAATAAATCTTGTAAAATTTGTGCAGGAGTAGCATCTTTGAAACGAATTTTTCTGTCGGACAAAACTTCCAACCACTCTATCTTACTAAGCGTTTCAGCATCCATTTCATTTCCCATAAAAGCAACTAACTTTTCTTTAACCGATTGTTTTCCAATTGGAAGAAACGCTTCAATTAATTGTTTGTATGTTAAAGAATCAGATGCCTCAATTTTATATGAATCATCTGTCAATCCCAACTTCACGAATACATTCCAAGCTTTGCAATAACCCGGCATACGCAATGTTCCGCGTAACATGGTTGGGATTTTTTCTAAATTATAAATTTTACGATAAGATAACGAATCACGATTTGCATAGGCTTCAAATTTTCCATAACCCTCCATTTCAACTGGACATATTTGAGTAAACAATCGGTTATAAGGAATGTATTTATATTGACCATCTTCAATAAACTGAGCAGTTCCTTGTCCGGCCAAAACTACATTGCGTGGATTCCAAGAAAACTTATAACCCCATGGATTGTCATTATATTCGGGAGCAACCAAGCCACCACAAAAAGATTGAAAGGAAGTTAATTCGCCTCCCTGTTCATGAATATGGTCAATCACTTTCATTGCAGAAGCGTGATCAATACCCGGATCCAGGCCAATTTCGTTCATTAAAATAATTCCAGCAGCTTTTGCTTCTGCATCCAACTCTTTCATTTCTTTAGAAACATAAGACGCTGTTGCTAAATGTTTTTTGAATTTCACGCAATCCTTTGCAACATTCAAATGCATAAATGCGGGAAGCATTGAGATGACAATATCTGCTTTTTTTATTTCTTCTTCTCTTTGTTTATCATTGTTAATATCAAATTGAATGGCTCTCGCATTTGCATGTCCAGCCGTTTTTTGTTTTACAATATCCAACGAAACATCACCTATAGTAACTGACCAGTTCTCTTTAACTGAATGAGTTAATAGGTAATTAATGAGTGAGGATGCTGAGCGACCTGCACCAATGACGAAAATATTTTGCATAAATAATTGGAATTTAATGCGAAGATAGCAATTCAAACAAATAGTTTATTATGAAAATGATTCCATTTTTTTGACTAAGTTTTTACTTACCTTTGGAGCATGCAAAAACGTTTTTTAGTATTTAGTGGATTTTCGGGAGCTATCGGAGTTGCTTTAGGAGCAATGGCTGCACATTTTTTAAAATCGAAACTGGAAACTGGCTTAATAACCGAAACGAATCTACAAGCTTTTGAAACGGCTGCAAAGTACCAACTCTATCACAGTTTAGCACTTTTCGCAATTGCCATTTTTGTAGATAAATTTGACAGTAAATTAATAGCCAAAGCAGGCTATTGTTTTATGGCTGGAATTGTACTTTTCTCAGGCTCTCTATATCTTTTAACTACTTCTAAATTAATGGGCTTAGGCGATATGCGCTGGTTGGGTCCAATTACTCCAATCGGAGGCGTTTTCTTTATCGTTGGATGGTTACTGATTGCATTTGCAGGTATGAAGAAAAACAAATAATATTCTTAACGAATAAATTTTAAAATGACGAATTACTCTAAATACAGAGGGATGATGCGGAAAATAGCAGACATCCAATATGCTTCAGCTGTTTTAAACTGGGATCAAGAAACGTATATGCCTCCGAAAGGTGCTACTTTTCGTGCTCAACAACTATCAACTTTAGCTGGAATTGGTCATGAATTGTCTACTTCCAAAGAACTTGGTGAACTTTTAAATACTCTTTCTTCGGACGCTTCTCTTTCAGAAAAAGAAAAAAGGAATATTAAGCAATCGTTGAAAAATTATAATGACAACTTAAAATACACAACTGAATTTGTTCAAGAACTGAGTAAAACAATTTCAGAAACCTTCCAGGCATGGCAAAAAGCAAAAGAAGTAAACAATTTTGCATTGTATGCTCCGCATTTGGAAAAACTAGTAGAATTAAAAAGACAAGAATGTAAATTTTTAGGAACATTTGCTCATCCATACGATGCATTGTTGAATCAATACGAACCGGGAGCAAAAACGGCCGACCTAGAAACACTTTTTACTGATGTAAGGAACCAACTTGTGACTTTCGTAAAGAAAATCGCTGCAAAGCCTCAAAACACCGATAACTTTATGTTTTTGCAATTTGATAAGACAAAGCAATGGGAGTTAGGATTGGATTTACTAAAACAAATGGGTTATGATTTTGATGCAGGACGTCAAGATGCCTCTTCTCATCCGTTCACAACTAATTTCAGTTCAGAAGATGTTAGAGTAACAACTCGTATTAACGAAACAGATTTAAACGAAATGATTTGGAGCTGTATTCACGAAGGTGGACATGCTTTGTATGAACAAGGATTGCCCTCAGAAGAATATGGCTTACCGTCTGGAGAATATGTTTCATTGGGAATTCATGAATCACAATCACGACTTTGGGAAAACAACGTGGGCAGAAGCTTAGCTTATTGGAAAGGAAATTTTTCTAAATTACAAACAGCTTTTCCTGAAAATTTAAAATCTATAAATTTTGAAGATTTTTACAAAGCAATGAACATTGTAAAGCCTTCATTAATTAGAACTTCTGCGGATGAATTGACTTATCATTTTCATGTATTGATTCGTTTTGAAATTGAAAAGGCTTTGATTGAAGGAACTATAGAAGTAAAAGATTTGCCAAACTATTGGAATGCCAAGTACAAAGAGTATTTGGGATTGGATGTTCCAAGCGATTCGAAAGGGGTTTTGCAAGATATTCATTGGAGTCACGGAAGTTTTGGATATTTCCCTACCTACTCACTTGGCAGTTTTTATGCTGCACAATTTTTCAACCAAGCTAAAAAAGAAATAACAGACTTAGAATTCGAAATTGAAAAAGGTAATTCCAAACCACTACTCGATTGGCTAAGGGGGAATGTCCATCAATATGGCAAATTCTATTCAGCGGAAGAATTATGTATTAAAATTACTGGTGAAAAGCTGAATTTCAAGTACTTCATGGACTACGCAACAAAAAAATACACACAATTGTATAATTTGTAAACTGCCTTAGAATACATTCTATTTATCGAATATTTATCAACACTTCTTATTCACAATTCGATTCACATAATCAATATAACTAATTGATTATTAATATTTTAATATCTTAAAGTAAAATATATTTTAAAAGTTAAAAACTATATTTTAGTCGAAAAAATGGCTATTCATCGCCTAAGTTTACTACTTTTGTGCTTTCATTTTTACAAAAACCATAAACACTAAAAAATCTAGAAATGAACGAATTTGGAATAAAGGGTAAGAATTCAAGTATCGCTAGTTTAGGACTTGAGAACGTATCAGCAGCTTATTGGAATTTGAATCCTGCAGAATTAGTAGAAGAAACAATTGTGCGAGGAGAAGGAATGCTTACCGATTCTGGAGCATTAGCAGTAGACACAGGAGAGTTTACTGGAAGATCACCAAAAGATAAATTTATTGTAGAAGACTCAATAACCAAAGACACAATTTGGTGGGGCGATGTAAATTTTAAATTTGATGCTACTAAATTTGACGCACTTTACAACAGAGTTTGTGCATACTTAGGAGGCAAAGAAGTTTACGTTCGCGACTCTTATGCATGTGCTGATCCGAAATACCGCTTAAACATTCGCGTGGTGACTGAGTATCCTTGGTCGAACCTTTTCGCAAACAACTTATTCTTGCGCCCAACTCATGATGAAATCATGAACTTTGAGGCTGAGTGGACAATCATTTGTGCACCAGGATTCAGAGCAAACCCTGCCATTGACGGAACGCGTCAACACAACTTCACTATTTTAAACATGACTAAGAAGGTTATTTTAATTGGTGGTTCAGGATATACAGGCGAAATCAAAAAAGGAATTTTCTCATTATTAAATTATATTTTACCTCACGAAAAAGGAGTTTTATCAATGCATTGCTCTGCAAACATTGGTAAAGATGGCGATACAGCTATCTTCTTTGGTTTGTCTGGAACAGGGAAAACAACTTTATCAGCAGATCCAAACCGAGGTTTGATTGGTGATGATGAGCATGGCTGGAGCAACGAAGGCGTATTCAACTTCGAAGGTGGATGTTATGCTAAATGTGTGGATTTGACAAAAGAGAAAGAGCCTGAAATTTTCGGAGCTGTTAAATTTGGTGCTTTGTTAGAAAACATCGAATACTACGAAAACACATCTTCTGTTGACTTTTCGAACATTTCAAAAACTGAAAACACACGTGTTGGGTATCCAATCAACTTCATTCATAATGCAGTTGAACCTTCTGTAGGAAATGTTCCAAAAAATATTTTCTTCTTAACATGCGATGCTTATGGTGTGTTGCCTCCAATTTCTAAATTGACTACTGGACAAGCAATGTATCACTTCATTTCAGGGTACACAGCAAAAGTTGCTGGAACAGAGATGGGAATTACGGAGCCAACTTTAACATTCTCTGCATGTTTCGGAAAAGTATTCTTGCCTTTACACCCAACAAAATACGCTGAATTATTAGGAAAGAAATTAACCGAAAACAAAGTAAACGTTTGGTTAATCAACACTGGTTGGTCAGGCGGTGCATTCGGTGTTGGTAGCCGTATGAAATTATCGTACACACGTGCGATGATCACTGCAGCATTAACTGGCAAATTAGACAGCATCAAATTTGAAACACTTCCTGTATTTGGATTACAAATGCCAACAGAGTGTCCAGATGTTCCTGCAGATATCTTAAACCCTCGTAAAACATGGGCTGACAAAGATGCTTACGATGCTACTGCAAATAAATTAGCAGCATCATTCAATAAAAACTTTGAGCAATACGCAAGTGCTGCAAACGAAGAAATTTTAGCAGCAGCTCCTAAATCACTTGTAAAAGCTTAAGATTTTATACTCCATTAAATTATTTATAAAAAAGCCCTTCCGAAATGGAAGGGCTTTTTTATTTACTTCCAGCGATATTGATGAATTTAACTCAAATCAATTCCCTCTTTGAAAAGAGGGCTAGGGAGATTGAAGCAAATGATTATAACGTAGATTTATTTACATTTGCAAAACCAAACCCCATTATGCACCTATTCTACACACCTGATATCAACTCTAACACCTACACCCTCAACGAAGAGGAAAGCAAGCACTGTGTTCGTGTGTTACGTTTAAACGAGGGCGATAAAATTCAATTGATTGATGGTGTTGGCGGATTTTACGATGCAGAGATAACAGATAACAATCCAAAACGTTGCTCCGTAAAAATAATTGAACATAAAAAGGAAGTTGGAAAACGCAACTGGCAATTGCACATTGCTATTGCTCCAACTAAAAACATGGACCGACTAGAATGGTTTGTAGAAAAAGCAACAGAGATGGGAATTGATGAAGTATCACTAATTGATTGCAAAAACTCCGAACGAACAATTGTAAAGATCGATCGTATCCAAAAAGTGGCTATTTCAGCCATTAAACAAAGTTTAAAAGCATATCTTCCTAAAATTAATGAAGTGGCTGACTTTAAAAAGTTCATCGCTTCAGCGAAAGATTTTAAGGGTGAGAAATTCATTGCTCATTGCCAGAAAACAGGATTGCCTCATATTAAATCTCAATACACATCTAAACAAAACGCATTGGTTCTTATCGGACCCGAAGGTGATTTCACTATTGAAGAAGTAAAATTCGCTTTGGATAACGGTTTTAAAGAAATTAGTTTAGGAGAAAGTAGATTGAGAACTGAAACGGCTGCGTTGTATGCTTGTGCCACTATAAACATCTTAAACAATGACTAACTATCCATTTTTCAAAAAACTGATTCATTCGTTTTACTCAAAAGAACTTTACGCATTTGTAGGAAGACAGAATACTAGTGGAATAGGAATAAAATATTTATTTTTTCTTCTTTGTATTTTTTGGATTCCGGAAATGGTAAAACTGCACGTTAGCATCAGTGACTCTATAAAAAATGAACTTCCGGTCTTCCTAGAAAAATTCCCTGTAATAACCATCAAAAATGGAGTTACCTCTATTGACAAACCTTCTCCATATATTATAAAAGATGATGAAACAGGGAATGATCTAATGATTTTTGACATGTCTGGTGAAAACACTTCACTGGAGAATACCGAAGCTCAGCTATTGCTGACAGCTTCAACATTTATATACAGAAAGAGTGCAATGGAAACCAGAGAATACGACCTTTCTAATATAAATGACTTTAGCTTAACGCATGAAAAAATCAGGTCATGGGCCGAAATAGGAAATTATATTTCGATACTCCTTTATCTTTTAATCATCCCATGCGCACTTTTATATCGGATGTTTCTAGTCTTAATCTATTCTTTGGTTGGATTAATTATTCAGGCGATTCTACAAACAAAATATTCTTTCGGAAAAATTTACCATTTAGCTGTGATTGCTATAACACCTGCTTTCGTTGCTGATAAACTGTTAGGCTATTTCGATATAGACTTCTTCGGGTGGTCTTTATTGTGTTTTATGATTTCAATAGGATATCTTTTCTTTGCATTAAAATCAAATAAAGATGCCGACCAATTATCTTCTTCTGAATTCGGAACAAATGATGGAAGTAGCAATAGCAGCATTTAAAGATTCCGCCTCTCCTCCACCCGATTTATAATGTGAGAATGATGGAATACTTATTTTATCAGTAATTAAATTTTGAACTTCCTCGGAAATCCCACGCGACTCATTCCCAATAACAATAAGCCCTTCCGAAGATAGCTTTTCTGTGTAAATATTTTTTCCTTCCAACAAAGCTCCATATATTTTTGGCTTCCCTTCGACTCCGCTCAGGGTGACGCCCGTCCTTTGCTGCTTAAGGAAGTCAATAAGATTTATATAATGCACTTTTATACGAGCAATAGAACCCATCGTTGCCTGAACAACTTTCGGATTAAACGCATCCACTGTTTCGGAGCTGCACACAATGTTTTCTATTCCAAACCAATCTGCAATTCGGATAATCGTTCCTAAATTTCCTGGATCTTTAATATCATCCAACACCAATGTTAACTTACCTTTCAAAGATTCGCTATCTAAAAAATAGTTGGGAGTTTCACAAACAGCTAATACTTCATTTGCTTTTGTTAACGAAGAAATGCGTTCCAATTCATTTTCTTTTATTTCAAATCGCTCAACTGTAGAAGGAATTACATTGTTTCTTAAAAAATCGGACGTTGCATACACTTGCTTTACAACAATAGAAGAATTCAATAATTCAGGCACAATTTTCGCTCCTTCAGCTATGAACAACTGATGCTCTTCTCTGTATTTTTTTTGCTTTAAAGAGTTGATGAAACTGATTTGGCTTTTTGATAACATAATGTTTGGTACTACTAAGTTTAAAATTTTAAACACATAGGCACATAGTTTTAAAAAATAAAAAAATAAATTCCATAGATGAAGCAAGCTTCATTCACATAGAGCTATGTGCTTCTATATAAAGCTTAAGCTTCTTCTTTTTCTATGTGTCTATGTGTTAAAAAAATGCGAATCACTATTGTTAACCACAAATGTAGTAATTTAGTAGCCTGAGTACAGTACAATTTTATCATTGAGCGTGAGCAACCATACTACTTATAATAAGTTCATCATTATTGGGTTAATTCCCTTGCTATTGTTCGCGTGCCGACCAGCACGCAAACTTCAGCAAGGCGAATACTTGCTCCAAAAAAATCATATTGTTGATAAAGACACCAAAGTAGATAAAAGCGAAATTGAAGCTTATATCAAACAAAAACCCAATCGTAAAATTTTATTAATCTTCCGCTTTCACCTTTGGCTACACAATTTGGCGAATGAAAATCGGATTAAACGGAAACGAATTCTTCACGATAAAAAAATGGAGAGTAGAAATGAAAGAAGAATTGCGAAAGGAAAAAAATCTAAAACTTACGATCGTCAATTGTTTGGTGAATGGCTTTTAAATGTTAGTGAAGCACCTATTGTTTATGACTCCTTAGTTTCCAAAAAATCCGCAAAACAAATTAAATTATTTCTTGACAACAAAGGATATTTCATCAGTTCCGTCAGTGATTCGGTTGTTCATTGGAGAAGAAGAAATCGTGCAAGTGTTTATTATACTATCAAAGCAGAAAAGCCTTATCTCATCAACAAAGTGGAATACAAAATTCCGGATGAACTATTAAAATATTATGTTATTTCCGATTCGGCTAATTGTCTTTTAAAACCAAGCAACAATTACGATGTAGATGTGATGCAAAAAGAACGTGAACGCATTTCGAGTGAATTAAGTAACAACGGTTATTACCTATTTACCAAGGATTATGTCTATTACGAAATTGATAGTACAATCGAAAATAACAGAGTAAATATCACTTTGGGTATAAAAAACTACGCCTACAAATATTCTGATTACTCTGATTCCATTATGGAAAAGCCACACCAACGCTTTTACATCAAAAATATTTATATCCAACCCGACTTTGTATCAAAGAAAATGGATTACATTCAAAAAGATACGATTAGAATAGAATCAGGAACAGGTAAAGAAATTGCAGACTCAGTAAAAGGAAAAGACGTTGATTATTATATTTTACACACACAGGATTTGAAATTTAAAACAAGAGTTTTATTGGGTTGTGTGTTTTTAAGAAAGGGAGAACTCTACCAATTGCAGAATGTGGATGATACATACAAGCGACTTTCGGAATTAAAGTCATTTAAAACGATTAGCATTTATTTTAAACCAGTTGGTGGCGACTTTCTTGATTGCCACATTCAATTGAGTCCTATTCCAAAACAATCGTTCACTCTCGAAACAGAAGGAACCAATACAGGAAACGGGAATTTAGGAATTTCTGGAAGTATCGTTTATCAAAATAGAAACCTATTAAAAGGCGCTGAAGTATTCGAATTAAGGCTAAAAGGCGGTATAGAAGCACAAAAAACTGCAAATAGTAATTCGGCAAACTTAAATCCTGCTTCACAATTTAACACCATTGAACTTGGTCCCGAATTAAACATATACATTCCACGTTTCGTAATTCCATTTAAAATAAAGGCTTCCAAACGATCAAACCCTAAAACAATTTTCACTACTTCTTTTAATTTTCAACAACGCCCAGACTACACAAGGTATATATACAACATGTCCTATTCTTATACTTGGAAAGAAACCGCAAAAAAACGCCATACAATAAGTCCAATCGTCATCAACTTTGTGAAAGTAGAGTTGCAAAGTAATTTTTTGGATAACATTAACGACTTGTATTTGATTAATAGCTTTACGGATCACATGGCAACAAGCACTCGCTATTCGTTTACATACAACGAACAAAATATTAAAAAGGAAGAAAACTTTTCTTTCTTCAGAGCGAATGGCGAATCATCTGGAAATATTTTAAGAGGAATTTATAGTTTAGCAAACGTAATAAAAGAAAACACTTTTGTTCAAAACGACAAAGGAAGTTATACTGTTTACGATGTAGCTTACTCTCAATATTTACGCGTAGATGGTGATTTTAGATATTATTTTAATTCGAATGAAATCAACAAAGTTGTATTGCGACTAGCAGCTGGTATAGGAAAACCTTTAGCAAACTTTAAAGCTTTGCCTTTTGAGCGCAGTTTTTTTAGTGGAGGAGCCAATGGAATTCGAGCATGGCAAGCCAGAACATTAGGACCAGGTTCTTACAATGATGGAGAAGAAATTTCATTTGGGCAAATTGGAGATGGACAAATTGAAGCCAATGTAGAATACCGTTTCAAAATGTTTAAAATGCTGAATGGTGCTATATTTATTGATGCAGGAAACACTTGGCTACAGAAAAAAGATGTTGGTCGTCCAGGCGGAGACTTTCAATTCGATCGCTTTACAAAAGAAATAGCAATAGGTTCGGGAGTTGGGGTAAGAGCAGATTTTGGTTTTTTTATTATCCGCTTTGATACAGGGGTAAAAATACGAGATCCAAAATTTCTTGAGGAAAAAAGATGGGTAGTTGAAAATCTATTCGATGCAGAATGGAAAAGAGTTTACCGATTAGAACATAGCAATCGAAAATACGACTTCTTTACTTTCAATTTAGGGATTGGATATCCATTCTAATTTTCTTTGCTCCTTCGGAAATAGCCCTTAAAAGCTAGGTGTAATAGGAACGCAGATTTTTTTATGATTTTCATGATAAAAAATGATTTTTCTCTAGATGTTTTTAGGATTTTAAAATGATTTTTTTTTGGCTTAGCCAAAAACCTGAATATCAGCACAAATAGGGTTTCTAAATTTTCATTTTATTCAATTCGTAAAATTTCTTAGCTTTGCCTTCCTAAAAATTCAGTTATCTGATAATGGTTAATTTGGAAACAACCTTATAACTTTATTACCATATAACTTTATAACTATAAAAAAGATGGCATCTAAAAAAATTGAAGAGTTATTGGGCGCTAATGCTAGCCTACTAAGTCACACTTGTAAAACCATTTCAAAAGAGAATATTCATTTACCGGGTTGCGATTTTGTAGATCGTATCTTCCAACAAACCAACCGCAGTCCACAAGTATTGCGCAGTTTGCAACAATTGTATGGAACAGGAAGATTAGCCAATACAGGCTATATGAGTATTTTACCAGTTGATCAAGGGATTGAACACAGTGCTGGTGCTTCATTTGCTCCAAATCCAATCTATTTTGATTCAGAAAACATTGTAAAACTTGCTATTGAAGGTGGATGCAACGCTGTTGCTTCAACTTATGGAGTTTTGGCTTCTGTATCTCGCAAATACGCACATAAAATTCCATTCATAGTAAAAATTAATCACAACGAATTTTTAACCTACCCAAATAAATTTGACCAAATAATGTTTGGAACGGTTGAAGAAGCCTGGAACATGGGGGCTGTAGCCGTTGGTGCCACTATTTATTTTGGCTCACCTGAATCATCTCGTCAAATTGTAGAAGTAGCACAAGCCTTTGCAAGAGCTCACGAATTAGGAATGGCAACGGTTTTATGGTGCTATACTCGTAACAATGGATTTAAAAAAGATGGAGTTGATTACCACACTGCAACCGATTTATCTTCTCAAGCGAATCATTTAGGAGTAACAATACAAGCAGATATTATCAAACAAAAATTATCCGATAAAAATGGTGGATACACTGCTGTAAATTTTGGCAAAACACATCCAAAAGTGTATTCCGAATTAACTACTGACAATCCAATTGATTTATGTCGTTACCAAGTTGCAAATTGCTACATGGGAAGAATGGGATTAATTAATTCAGGCGGAGAATCAAAAGGCGCTTCAGACTTAGCCGAAGCAGTTACTACAGCAGTTATTAATAAACGTGCAGGCGGACAAGGTTTAATATCTGGTAGAAAAGCATTCCAAAAACCTGTGAAAGAAGGTGTGGAATTGTTGAATACTATTCAAGATGTTTATTTAGATAAGACTATTACAATTGCATAAAAAGTAGCAGGCAGCAAGTATCAGGTATCAAGACCTTTTACGAAATACATTTTGAACTGCTACCTGATACTTGATACTTAATACTAAAAAAGATGAGTTGGTTTAAACGTAAAAAAGAAGGTATTTCAACATCAACTAAGGAGAAAAAAGAAACTCCTGAAGGTTTGTGGTATAAATGTCCTTCTTGCAAAAAGATAACAAACACTACTGAACATGAGTTAAATCTTTATGTTTGTCAGGGTGAAGATTGTCAATATCACGAAAAATTAGGTTCTGCAGAATATTTCAAAATCATTTTCGATAACAATGAATTTGTAGAATTGAATGAAAATCTTACAGCTGGTGACCCATTAGAATTTGTGGATACAAAAAAATATGAAGATAGATTGATTGATTCTGCTAAAAAAACAGGTTTAAAAGACGCTTTGAGAACAGGACACGGAAAAGTAGAAGGAGAAGATTTGGTGATTGCGTGCATGGATTTCAGTTTTATTGGTGGTTCGATGGGATCGGTAGTAGGTGAAAAAATTGCTAGAGCTTGTGATTATTGCATCGAAAAACGTATTCCATTAATGATTATCTCCAAATCGGGCGGTGCTCGCATGATGGAAGCAGCTTTCTCTTTAATGCAAATGGCAAAAACGTCAGCTAAACTTTCATTAATGTCGGAAGCAAAAGTACCTTATATCTCTTTCCTAACTGACCCGACAACGGGCGGAGTTACTGCATCGTATGCGATGTTGGGCGACTTAAACATAGCTGAGCCTGGCGCTTTGATTGGATTTGCTGGTCCGCGTGTAGTAAAAGAAACTATTGGAAAAGACTTACCTAAAGGCTTCCAAACCTCTGAATTTGTTTTGGAACATGGCTTTTTGGATAAAATCGTGAATCGTAAGGAATTGAAGCCTAAATTGGCTCAATTGCTTAGAATGTTTAAGAATTAAAGAAAATTATTGCGGATTTAAAAAGATTAATTATCTTTGCAGTCCTTAAAAATAAAAACAAAAAGACGAATACAATGTATTTAACAGCAGAAATTAAAAAAGACATTTTCAAAAAGTTCGGAAAATCAGAAAAAGACACTGGATCTTCTGAAGGACAAATCGCTTTATTCTCATTTAGAATTGACCATTTGACTGAGCATTTGAAAAAAAATAAAAAAGATTTTGGAACTCAAAAATCTCTTATCGCATTAGTTGCTAGCAGACGTAGTTTATTAGATTACGTAAAAGAAAACGATATCGAAAGATACCGTGCTATCGTTAAGAAACTTGATCTAAGAAAATAAGTTTGATATTCTTAAGATAACCTTTACAAAGGCATTCTACTTTACAGTAGAATGCTTTTTGTGTATATACGCAAAAGGAATTTTTTATAATAAAATAATAGGTAGGTAAAGAAAACAATAAATTAAAAACAAAAAAACATGTCACAAATTGGAATTACACACACGTTCGCACTAGCTGATGGACGTGAAATCACACTCGAAACAGGAAAATTAGCAAAACAAGCAGACGGATCTGTAGTAGTAAAAATGGGCAACACGATGTTGCTTGCAACAATCGTATCTAACAAAGATGCAAAAGAAGGAACAGACTTTTTACCATTGTCTGTTGATTATCAAGAAAAATTCGCGGCTGCAGGCCGTTTCCCAGGAGGTTTTTTTAAACGTGAAGCAAGAATATCGGATTATGAAGTTTTAATTTGCCGCTTGGTAGATAGAGCTTTACGCCCACTTTTCCCTTCCGATTATCACTCTGATACACAAGTATTGATCTCTTTAATTTCTGGCGATAAAAACACAATGCCTGATGCATTGGCTTGTTTAGCAGCTTCTGCAGCTATTTCTGTTTCTGACATTCCGTTTGACGGACCAGTTTCTGAAGTACGTGTTGCAAAAGTGGATGGCAAATTAATGATCAACCCATCTGTTGAAGATAATGCAAAATCAACGTTAGATATGATTATCGCTGCTTCTGCAAAAGACATCATGATGGTGGAAGGTGAAATGAATGAGATTTCTGAAGCAGAAATGTTGGAAGCAATTAAATTCGGTCACGAAGCAATCAAATTACAAATCAATGCGATTAAGGAATTGGTTGCTAAAGTTGAAGCTATAAAAGGTAAAATTGTTAAACGTGAATACAATCATGAAACAAATGATGCTGAGTTAGAAACTCGCGTTCACAAAGCACTTTACGATAAAGCATACGCTGTAGCTAAATCTCAAAACCCAAATAAAAAAGAACGTGGCGCTGCTTTCAAGGCTGTTGTAAATGAGTTTATTGATGGTTTAACAGAAGAAGAAAAAGCAACAACAAATATTTCTTTGGTAAAAAAATATTATCACGATGTTGAATACGATGCAGTACGTAGATTCGTATTAGATGAAAGAGCTCGTTTAGATGGTCGTAAAACTGACCAAATCCGCCCTATCTGGAGCGAAATTGGGTACTTACCTTCTGCTCATGGTTCTGCTGTTTTCACACGTGGTGAAACTCAATCGTTGACTACTGTTACATTGGGAACTAAATTAGATTTACAATCTCAGGATAGAGCTTTGTTTCAAGGACAAAACAATTTCATGCTACATTACAACTTTCCTGCATTTTCTACAGGTGAAGTAAAACCAAACCGTGGACCAGGAAGACGTGAAGTAGGTCATGGTAACTTGGCTGAACGTGCTTTGAGAAAAGTACTTTCTCCAGAAAACCCATATACTATTCGTATCGTTTCTGATATTTTAGAATCAAACGGTTCATCATCTATGGCAACAGTTTGTGCTGGAACACTAGCATTGATGGATGCTGGAGTTAAAATCACAAAACCAGTTTCTGGTATTGCAATGGGTTTAATTACGGATGATAAAGGAAAATATGCAATTCTTTCCGACATCTTAGGTGATGAAGATCACTTGGGTGATATGGACTTTAAAGTTACTGGAACAAAAGACGGAATCACTGCTTGTCAAATGGATTTGAAAGTAGATGGTTTACCTTACGAAGTTATGGCTGAAGCTTTAGAACAAGCTAAAAAAGGACGTTTACACATCTTAGGTGAAATGGCGAAAACCATTACAGCTAGTCGTGAAGATTATAAATCACACGCTCCACGCATTGTAAAAATGACTATTCCTAAAGAATTTATCGGTGCAATCATCGGACCTGGAGGGAAAATCATTCAAGAAATGCAACGCGAAACAGGTGCTACCATTGTTATTGAAGAAAAAGATGGAATGGGTCACATTGATATCGTAGCAGTTGATAAAGAAAAAATTGATGCAGTATTAGCTAAAATTAAAGGTATCGTTGCTCAACCAGAAGTGGGAGAAGTTTACGAAGGAAAAGTAAAATCAATTATGGCATTTGGTGCTTTCGTTGAATTTATGCCTGGTAAAGATGGCTTGTTACACATCTCTGAAGTAAATCATTCTAGACTTGAAAGTATGGATGGCGTATTGAAAGAAGGAGAAAAAATACAAGTGAAATTAATTGGAGTTGATCCTAAAACAGGAAAATTCAAATTGTCTCGCAAAGTATTATTGCCAAAGCCAGAAGCAGCAGCTAATTAGTAGCAGGTAGCTAGTATCAGGTATCAGGATAAAAAAGAACTCTCATCGAAAGGTGGGAGTTTTTTTTATTTCTAGCATTCTACGGATCGTCATTGCGAGTCCCGTCCCGAATTCTTCGGTACAGGACTCGCAATGACGACACAACAAACACAAAGTCCTGATACCTGATACTTGCTACTTGATACTTTCTTCGGAAACTGCCACCATTAAGGATTTCACTCAAAACTCCATCCATCGGCAAAAAAACCTCCTTTATCCCGAAAAAAATGTAATTTAGTTGAAACTTTTAGGAAACAATAGCGTATAGTTATAGGTTTTAAATTATACCCCAATTTATGAGACAACTCAAGATATCCAAACAGGTTACCAACCGAGAAACAGCATCCTTAGACAAGTATTTACAAGAAATAGGGAAAGTAGATTTAATTACAGCAGATGAAGAAGTTGAATTGGCGCGTAAAATTCGTGCTGGAGACCAATCTGCTCTAGAAAAACTGACAAAAGCCAATTTACGTTTCGTTGTATCGGTATCTAAACAATATCAAAATCAAGGTTTAAGTTTACCCGATTTAATTAACGAAGGAAATTTAGGTTTGATTAAAGCCGCACAACGTTTTGATGAAACACGTGGTTTTAAATTTATCTCTTATGCCGTTTGGTGGATTCGTCAATCCATTCTTCAGGCTTTGGCGGAACAATCTCGTATTGTTCGTTTGCCTTTGAACAAAATTGGTTCTATCAATAAAATCAATAAAACATTTTCGAAATTAGAGCAGGAATATGAGCGTGAGCCGAGTCCAGCCGAAATTGCTGTAATGTTAGAAATTACAGAACAGGAAGTAAAAGAATCCATGAAAAATACGGGCCGCCACGTTTCTATGGATGCGCCTTTAACAACTGGTGACGACAATGCAGGTAGCATGTACGATGTTATGCAAGCAGAAGATAGCCCAAGCCCAGAATTTGGATTATTAAACGAATCTTTACGCAGAGAGATTGAACGCGCTTTACATACTCTTACTTCACGTGAAGCAGATGTTGTTCGTTTGTACTTTGGATTAAGCGGAGAACACGCAATGACTTTAGAAGAGATTGGTGAAAAATTTGATTTAACTCGTGAGCGTGTTCGTCAAATTAAAGAAAAAGCAATTCGCAGATTAAAACATACTTCTCGAAGTAAAATTCTTAAAACCTACTTAGGATAAATTGAAAACAAAAACAGTTTATATAATTGAACAAGACCGCATCACTTCTTTGGATTTGAAAATGAAGTTTGAAAGGTCAGGATATAATACTGTTCACGTAAACTCATTTGTAAAAAACGAAAACCAATTAGATAACATTCCTGATTTAATTGTAGCCTATTCCGATATGCGTCAAATGCCTGGATTTGATAAAATAAGAAGTGTTTTTATAGAAAACAAAACGCCCATTATTTGTATTGGAACAAAAAGCGATTTCGAAACACAAGAAGTTTGCAAAGAATTAAACATTGTAGGAATGTTTATAAAACCCTTTAATAGCAGAGACCTAATAACATTTACTGACGACTTTTTTGTTCCCGTAAATGCGAGATGATAATTGTGATTGATTAAAATTTTAAAAAGAGAGTTCCCTTGCGGAGCTCTTTTTTTTTGAAAAATGTTATATTTAATAACAAAAACTATTCACTATACTATATTATATTTGATAAATTCGCTTATAATCATGAAACGTTTTCTAATACAATTCCTTCTTTTTATAAGCACAACAGTGCTTCGAGCACAAAATCCAGAAGTAGAAAAACTATTGGAAGGAGAATTGAAAATGACTTATCCCAGTATTTATTTTGTACACAATTCAACAGACTATGCTGCAATGGGATACACGGTAGATTCTTGTTTTAAATACATAGCAAGCCATTTAAAATACCTGAATAGCATTGTTATTTGGCGCGATAGCAGTGAAACAGAACAGCTGACAACTGGCAGGATAAAAAAATTAAAACTTGATTTGAATAAATATGTTCCATCCCGAAATATTGATATCGAATCGATGGAGAATCAACAGAAAATTTCTCAGCGCACAATCAACAAGGCTACTACCGATAAACAAAAACAACATTTATTATCCTTCAACAGCGTTCTTGATGTAAGCGGAGCTATTCGTCACAGAAAAAAATGGAGAAGAACACACGTGGATGGCCGAATATTTTGCAGAGAATGCTGGCAACGTGGCGTTTTCTTTCGGAAGAAGGTAAAGAAAAAAGAGGATGTGAAGAAGTAACCAATAAACAGTTCAATTACACTATTTTACACTTTTTATAAAATTTAAAACATGAAACCATTAATTTGTCTGATTCTTTTCATCCTTTCCTCTTCTTGTCTTATTGGTCAAGAAATGGATTGCAAAAAATTCAAAGAAGGAACATTTAAAACTATACAAGGAAATGGATTTCCAGAAACTACAATCAGAAGAAAAGGGAACATTCAAAAAGAAAAAACACAAGGAAAAAAAGGCACTTCTGAATTAACGGTAAAATGGATAGATGATTGCACCTATACATTAACTCCAACGGAAAAAACTCTAAAGGAAAGCCCTACTCTTCCTAAAAACATGGTTCTGACTGTGAAAATAACTGAAGTGAAAGAGCATTCATATATCCAAACTACCTCTTGTAATGTTTTTGATTTAATAATGACATTTGAAATTTATAAAATAAAGTAGAAAAGTTGATTAATAAAGACTCTTTCAAATTCAAAATGCCAAGGAAAAACAAACACATTTTTTCGTACTTTTACGGCTCATTAAATAACCAATAAACAATGAGCCACCTAATTGCCCCTTCAATCCTATCAGCAGATTTTGCAAACATCCAGCGCGATGTTGAAATGATTAATAAAAGTGAAGCAGATTGGTTTCATGTGGATATTATGGATGGAATGTTTGTCCCCAATATTTCATTTGGTTTCCCGGTTATCAAAGCCATTAAAAAACATGCAACAAAACCATTAGATGTGCATTTAATGATTAATGATCCCGATCGCTATCTACAGGCATTTAAAGAGGCAGGAGCTGATGTTTTAACCGTTCATTTAGAAGCTTGTAATCACTTGCACAGAACAATTCAGGGTATTAAAGCGTTAGGTATGAAAGCAGGTGTTGCAATCAACCCACATACTTCTGCTAATTTGTTAATGGACATTATTGCTGATGTAGATTTAGTGTGTGTAATGAGTGTGAATCCAGGTTTTGGCGGACAGAAATTTATCGAAAACACATATCATAAGATTTCCACACTTCGTGAAATGATTCGTGCTACAAAATCAAAAGCTCTTATCGAAATTGATGGTGGTGTGGATATGAATAATTACAAAAAATTAATTGAATACGGAGCAAATGTACTTGTAGCTGGAAATACAGTGTTTTCATCAAGTAATCCAAGTGGAACAATTGCTGAGTTGAAAAAAGAATAAATTTCTCCGCTTCGGTCGAAATGAGACACAATAAGTATTTGTCGAAATGACAAACTAGAAAAAAAAGTGAGTAAGAAAAAAGTAATCGTTATAGGAGCCGGATTTGCAGGATTATCAGCTGCAACGACATTAGCACAAAAAGGCTTTGATGTTACTATACTTGAAAAAAACAAAGAGCTTGGCGGTCGTGCACGCAAATTAGAAATCGATGGTTTCACCTTCGATATGGGTCCAAGCTGGTATTGGATGCCTGATGTGTTCGAAAATTATTTTTCACAATTCAATACTACTGTTGCTCAACAATACGATTTACTTCGTTTAGATCCATCATATGCTGTATTCTTCAGCAAAGAAGAAGTGATGCGAGTTCCGGCCAACTTAAATGAATTCTATGAACTCTTCGAAAAATACGAGCCAGGAAGCAGCATTCAACTCAAGAAGTTTTTAGCAGATGCCAAATACAAATACGAAGTGAGTATGAGCGACTTTGTTCACAAACCTAGTCTGAGTATTTTTGAATTTGTTGACTTACGCATTTTAAATGCTGCACTAAAAATGGATCTTTTCAAATCCATCAGCAAGTACATCCATAAACATTTTAAGAATCAAAAATTAATACAGCTTCTTGAATTTCCTGTTTTGTTTTTGGGCGCTAAGCCCAACGAAACCCCTGCATTGTACAGCATGATGAATTATGCCGACATTGTTTTAGGAACTTGGTATCCGATGGGTGGAATGTATAAAATTGTGGAAGCAATGGTGAATGTTGCCAAACAACAAGGCGTAAAAATAAAATCGGGAGAAGTTGTTTCCAAAATAAATGTAGAAAATGGAACAGCAAAAAGTGTTGTTTCAAACGGAAATACGATTGAAGCGGATATCATTATTGCTTCAGCAGATTATCACCATGTAGAACAAAAACTATTGGAAGAAAAATATCGCAATTATTCAGAAAGTTATTGGAAGTCTCGTAAAATGGCCCCTTCCTGCTTGATGTATTATTTGGGAATTGATAAAAAAATAGAAGGATTAGAGCATCACAACTTATTTTTTGATACACCTTTTGATTTGCATGCAGAAGAAATTTACGATAGACCACAATGGCCAACTCAGCCACTCTTCTACTCTACTTGCGCCTCTAAAACAGATAGCTCGGTAGCACCTGCAGGAAAGGAAAATTTAGTACTTTTAATTCCGATTGCAGTAGATATTGAAGATACAGAAGAAATTCGTGAGAAGTACTTTTCTATCATGATGAATCGATTAGAACATTTAACGGGACAATCTATCAAACAACATGTAATTGTAAAAAAGAGTTACGCGATTAACGATTTTAAAAAAGATTACAACTCGTTTGGTGGCAATGCATATGGCTTAGCGAATGTTTTAAAACAAACAGCGATTTTAAAACCATCGCTAAAAAATAAAAAGGTACACAATTTGTACTATGCGGGACAATTAACTGTTCCAGGGCCAGGAGTTCCACCGAGTATAATTTCGGGACAAGTGGCAGCGCGAGAAATAGTTAAAAAGTTCAAAGTTCAAAGTTGAAAAATTAGGTAATTCACAACTTCTGATTTTTACTTTGAACTTTTCCCGAAGGGATTCCTTCGGAACAAACTTTAAACTTTGAATTAATTTTAAAATGGATTTATATACAGACGTATCGTACAAGTGCAGCAAGCTGGTAACCAACAGCTACAGTACGTCATTTTCATTAGGGGTAAGTCTATTACACAAAGATTTCGTGATGCCTATTCATGCTATCTATGGTTTTGTTCGCTTTGCCGATGAAATTGTGGATAGTTTTCATACGAGCGATAAACGTACGCTGCTCGAACGTTTTGTGAAAGACACACACGATGCAATTAATGATAAGATTAGTTTGAATCCCATTTTACATAGCTTTCAAGATACGGTTAACAAATACAACATCGACATCGAACTCATCAATACATTTCTGAGAAGTATGGAAATGGATTTGGATAAAAACAAATACAACCAAGCCGGATATGAAGAGTATATTTTAGGCTCAGCAGAAGTTGTAGGTTTGATGTGTTTGAAAATTTTTGTAGAAGGCGATGAAAAAGAATACCAACGCTTGAAACACGATGCTATGAAACTAGGGTCTGCATTTCAAAAAATTAATTTCCTACGTGATTTAAAAGCAGATGTGCATACATTGGGAAGAGCTTATTTTCCTGGTTTTGATCCAAACAATTTCAATGCAACCACTAAAAAGGAAATTGAAGCCGACATTCAAAAAGATTTTGATGCAGGACTGAGAGGAATCAAAGAACTCCCTCGTAAAGCACGCTTAGGAGTTTATTTGGCTTACATCTATTACATTTCTTTATTCAAAAAAATACAAAACACGCCTCCGGAAAAAGTAATGCATACTCGTATTCGTATTTCTGATTCTAAAAAATACATACTATTTTTGGGCTCATATTTTAAGCATCAACTAAATATTATTAAGTAATGAAGCGGCTCATTCTCCTTTTTTTCTTTTTAATAAGTGCTACAGCATTCGCGCAAAACATTACTGCGGATGCGCTTAGAAGAAGCTACCAGCAAGTTAATAATGACAGTGCGGCCTGCGCTAAACTTTACAAAAAAATCACTTCGTCTACTGATTCCGACAACATCATTATAGCCTACAAAGGAGCTATCACTGCATCCATGGCCAATCATTCGAAAGATAAAAAAGAAAAATTAAACTTATTTAACAACGGAAAAAAATTATTGGAACTATCTATCTCAACAGACAGCTCAAACATTGAAACACGATTTTTACGTTTCACCATCCAAAGTAGTTGTCCGAAAGCCTTAAACTACAACAAACACATCAAAACCGACAAATCATTTATTCTTAAAAATTATTCAACCCTTACGAATCTTGCTATAAAGCGAATGATCACGACTTTTACTCAGCAATCCTCTGCATTCACCGAATCTGAAAAACAAAAATTAAAGTAAATGTCGAACGAACAAAAAGATAAACGCCTTTTTGTATCTACAATTATTCTTGTAGTTGTTCACGTTACTGGAATCATTGGACTACAAACCGAATACAAGAATTTGTTTTTGATGTGTACTCCAATCAACTTATTACTAAGCATTGGTTTGTTATTTTGGAATCACAACGATTTCTCAAAATCTTTTTTCATTTTTTCTGCTTTAACATTTTTAATTGGATATTGTGTTGAAGTAGCAGGCGTAAAAACAGGAATGATATTCGGATATTATTCATATGGCAAAACATTAGGATTTAAAATCTTGGATGTGCCTGTTATCATTGGAATTAATTGGTTAATGCTAATTTATATTGTTGGAGTAATTTTCAATAAATTGAATTTGCCTGGATTTTTTAAAAGCTTTTTTGGAGCAGCTACATTGACAACACTTGATTTTTTCATTGAAGTAGTTGCTATTAAATATGATTTCTGGAAATGGTTAAATTACACTCCTCCACTTCAAAATTTTGTTGCCTGGTTTATCGTCTCTTTTTTATTGTTGCTTATATTTAACTCAATGAACTTTAACAAAAACAATAAATTGGCGCAAGGTTTATTCATTATACAATTGGTGTTTTTTGTGACTTTATCTATACTCTAAATGCACTTTTATTATTTACTAATATTAGCCTTCACACTCTCCTACCCGCTTTTCAAAAGTTTTGAAACCAAGATTCAATTCTACAAAAAGTGGAATTCATTATTTCCAGCAATTACAATAGCGGCTGTGCTTTTTATTGGTTGGGACATATGGTTCACCAAACTTGGAATCTGGTACTTTAATCGCGATTTTGTACTGGGCTTTTTTCTGGTAAATTTACCCATTGAAGAATGGTTGTTCTTTTTTATCACGCCTTTTTCCTGTGTTTTTATTTATGAAGTATTGAACTATTTTGTAAAAAAAGATGTCTTCGCAAAAGCATCAAAAACTATTTCCGTTGTATTAATAGTCCTATTACTACTTACTGCTTTTCTGAATAATTCTAAAATCTATACTACGTTTACTTTTATATTGTTAGCTGCATTTCTTATTTACCATCAATTCATTAACAAATCAGTTTATCTATCACGTTTCTATTTAACTTGGTTGGTTTGCATTATTCCTTTCCTTATCGTTAACGGCTTGCTCACTTCCATCCCAATCATTACTTATAACAATCTGCACATCTTAAATATTCGTATATACACTATACCTATTGAAGATATGTTCTACGGAATGTTGAACATTCTTTTAGTGATTAGTATTTATGAATATTTAAAACATAGAAAAAAATGAAGAAAATAATCACACTCCTTTTTCTGACAACCATTTGCAACGGCTTATTTTCTCAAGCACCCACATCAACGGAACTTTTCGAATTTAATAAATCACGAAACAAAACAACAACAAGAGGCTTACAATTTCTTGGTGGTTTTGCTGTCGCAAATATGGGAGTAAGTGGATACATGTATTATAATACAAAAGGAGTTGATAAATCCTTTCACGAAATGAACATTATGTGGAACGGAGTAAACACAGTTATTGCCGTTGCTAGTTTGTTGCCAAAAGATAAAAATGATATGAATCTCCCAAAAACACTCAGCTGGCAAAGCAATACAGAAGCTACATACATTGGAGCGGCCGCCTTGGATTTGGTTTATTCTACAGCTGGATTATATCTTACCGAAAAAGCAAAAACAGATAACGTAAATCACGATAAATATAAAGGCTGGGGAAATGCTTTGATTTATAATGGAGGATTTTTATTCTTGTTTGATACTGGCATGTTTATTGCCCATAAACGCAACGGAAAAAAACTGAACAAAATGATGGATAAAATAACGCTATCAACCGGAGCAGCCGGTATAAAACTAACCTTGCATATTTAATTTTATTTAATATCTTTATTTAAACAAAACTCTCAATTATGAAAAAAATTATCGGACTACTAAGCATCGTACTTATATTTTCTACCGTTTCTGCATTTGCACAAGCTGCTGCAAGTACTGGAGCTGCCAAACCTAAACAAGCTGCTGCACCAAAACTAACAGACAAAGACATTTTGATGTGTGATAAAAATTGGCAAGTTGTTTCGGTTGAAGAATGGGGTGTTGTTGCAAAACCACCTGCTGAAATTAATAAGACCGACATGTTGAAATTAACGCAAGACGGAAAATTTGAGTTAATCATGTTTGGAAAGAAAAAAGCTGGAACATGGACTAAGTCGGGACAGAATATTAATTTCTCAGATACAGAAAGCAAAACAAAATTCTTTTACAAAGTCTTAGTTGCAGAAGCTGGAAAATTGAAAGTAGATCATTACAGTGATGAGCAAGGTCACTCGATTTTTGAGTACGAAGTTAAGTAAATGTCCGTTCGAGTATTTATGAAGCGATAGTGAAATAAATGTATCGAGAACATTAACGAAGAATAATTTTTCCTTTCAAAAACTTCTCGATACAATTCTCTTCCTTCGTCAGAGAATCACTCGAAGTGACATTTCGTTTAAAATAACATCAATTTAAGACACCAACCCCGAAGTAATCTTTGCACTCAACAAGCACAGAGGAATACTTGGTCCAGGATGAACACTTCCTCCACAGAAATACAATCCTTTAATTTCTTTTGAAAAATTCGGATGGCGCATAAAGGCAGCGAATTTATTGTTGGATGCATTTCCATAAATAGCTCCAAAAGCACTAGATGTTCTTTCTTCTATTGATCGCGGCTCTAAAACCAATTCGCATTCAATCATTGAACGAATATCTGTTTTTAACAATCGGTTTATTTTATTTATCATGGCCTCACGCGCTTGATTAACCAATTCATCCCAATTTTGACCGCTATTATTTGGAACATTTATAAATGCAAACCAATTTTCACACCCTGCAGGAGCATCTGATTTTGTATGCTTTGAAGTAATGTTCACATAAATGGTCGGATCATTATAAACTGTTTTTTTAGAAAAAATTGAATCAAACTCTTCTTCATAATTTTTACTAAATAATATATTATGCAAACCCAATTGTGAAAAGCTATGTTTGATACCCCAGTAAAAGATAATACCGGAGCTAGATTTGGGCTGATTTAATGTTTTTTCTGGTTTTTTTGCATTCGGCAATAATTTTAAATAGCTATTGTAAACATCCATGTTGCTTATCACAACATCGAAATTAAAATTACCGTTATCCGTGCGTACACCTTTTACTTTTTTGTTTTCAGTTAAGATTTCACGAACTGGTGTAGAAAAATGAAACGTAACGCCAATCTCTTTCGCCAATTTAACTAGTGAATCTGTAATGCTTCGCATTCCACCAATAGGATAAAACGCTCCCTTATCTATTTCCAAATGTGAAATAACATTGAGTGTAGCTGGCGCTAAATAAGGACTGGAGCCATTATAAGTTGAATACCGATTTAATATTTGAACCAATCGTGGGTCTTTAAATGCTTTTTGATTTGCTGTATTCATCGTGTCAAAAGCACCAATCTTCCCGAAATTCAAAATTCCTTTTAAAGCACGTTTCGTCATAAAGTTTTTAAACTTATGTAACGAGTTTTGTAAAAAAACTTCTTCAGTTAAATTATACATCTCCTCCGTTTTATTCAAATACTTTACAATGGCCTCTTTTGAGTCACTCATCTTTTCAGACATCTTCATTGCATAGTTTTCTTTTCCGTGATGACCATCAACGATGGTTCCATCTTCAAAAAAATAACGGTACACAGGATCTAAAGGAATGTAGTTAAAATATTCGCGAGGATTTTTGCCCGACAAAACGAACAATTCATCCACATATTCAGGCATCGTAAGAACAGACGGTCCCATATCAAAACGATAACCTGCATTAGATTCAGTAGATAATTTTCCACCTGGAAAAGCATTCGCTTCAAAAACAGACACAACATATCCTTTGTTACGCATGCGAATAGCAGCAGCAATGCCGGAAATACCAGACCCAACAATAACGCACGATTTAGTTGTTTGATTCATTTGATTGAGGTTCAAAAGTAAGAGTTTTTCTTTTATGAGCAATGGCGGATAGGAACGCAGATTTTTTATGATTTTTATGTTTTAAAATTTAAGATATATGGGTTGCTATTTTTATGATGTTTTTATGTAGCAAAAACTCTATTTCCAACAACATAATTTATCTTAAAACACATAGCACAAAAAAGTCATATTTTATCATAACCATCTTAATAAATCTGCGTTCCTATTGAATCCCTGTAAACATTCTCAACAAAACTTTGTATATAAGTGAGAAAGGACTATTTTTGCACTCCCTTTATAGGAACTAATAATTTGCACGTTATCGAATATGATTTTAATTGGAAAAAAGCCTTTAACGGCTGACGATTTTTACAAAATCCTATACACAGGAGAACAAATAGACCTTGATTATGAAGCACTTACGAAGGTAAACGAAAGTCACGAGTTCTTAAAATCATTTTCCAAAAACAAACTTATTTATGGTATCAATACTGGGTTTGGGCCTATGGCTCAATACAAAATAAGTGAGCAAAATCAGCTTGATTTACAATACAACCTTATCCGTAGTCATTGTACGGGTGCTGGAAATCGTCTTTCTGATATTAATGTCAAGTCGGCTATGATTTGCCGCTTGAGTTCATTGATGCAAGGGTATTCTGGAATCAATTCAGAAGTCGTTATTTTATTAAAGAACCTGATCAACAACAATGTTCATCCACAAATATTTGAGCACGGTGGTGTTGGAGCAAGCGGTGATTTGGTGCAATTGGCACATTTAGCATTGAATTTAATTGGCGAGGGCGAAGTTACCTACAAAGGTGAGTTGCGCCCTACTGCAGATGTTTATAAAGAAATTGGAGTAAAACCAATTACAGTTCATTTGCGTGAAGGATTGGCATTGATCAATGGAACGTCTGTTATGACAGGCATTGCAATGGTTAATCTTTTACATTCAAAACAATTATTAAACTGGGCTGTTTCTTCTTCTATGTTGATCATCGAAATGGTTGAATCCTATAGTGATCATTTTTCAAAAGAATTGCATCGCGTAAAACCACATATCGGGCAACGTGCCATTGCAAACGCAATGAAACATGCTATGGCAGATAGTTCTTTGATTCGTAAGCGTGAAGAGCATTTATTCAACAATGACAAACATGCGGAAGTAGATGTTTTCAAAGACAAAGTGCAAGAATACTATTCTATTAGATGTGTTCCTCAAATATTAGGTCCTGTTTTAGATACAATTACTTATACGCAAACAGTTTTGGAGAATGAAGTAAATTCGGTAAACGACAATCCGATTATTGATAAAGCAAACAACAATATTTTCCACGGAGGAAATTTTCATGGTGATTATGTGGCTTTGGAAATGGATAAATTAAAAATTGCCATCACCAAGTTGACTATGCTTGCAGAGCGTCAGCTAAACTTTTTGATGAATGATAAGCTAAATGGCAAATTACCTCCTTTTGTAAATCTTGGAAAATTGGGATTGAATTTAGGAATGCAAGCCGCACAATTTACAGCAACATCAACAACTGCTGAAAATCAAATGCTTTCAAACCCAATGTACATTCACAGCATTCCTAACAATAACGACAATCAAGATATCGTGAGTATGGGAACAAACGCTGCAACCATTACTGCAAAGGTTGTTGAGAATGCTTATCAAGTTTTAGCAATCGAATTATTAAGTGCAGTTCAAGCAGTAGACGCTTTAAAATTTGAGAAAAAATTATCTACAGAAGGACAAAAAACGTACAAACAAATTCGGACAATTGTTCCGCGTTTTGAAGATGATACTATTTTGTACAAAAAATTATTAAAAGTAAAAGAACATTTACAAGCAACGAATACAGCACTTGTAAGCTAACTTTAATTTCAAACTAAAATGAGATACGCATTAGTAACAGGAGGTTCAAGAGGAATTGGTCGAGCAATATGTGTGAAGCTTGCAGAAGAAGGACATTATGTAATTATCAATTACACTTCTAAACAAGATGAAGCAGAAAACACGTTAAAAATGGTTCGTGAAAAAGGAGCTGATGGAGAAATCATGAAATTTGATGTTTCTAATCAAACAGAAGTAGATGCCGTTTTAGGTGGTTGGATTGAAAAAAATCCAGATAAAACAATTGAAATATTAGTGAACAATGCTGGAATCCGCAAAGATCAATTATTGATGTGGATGAGCAATGCAGAGTGGAATAGCGTTATGGACATTAGCTTGGGTGGATGGTATAATGTTACTCGTTTAATCATCAAAGGAATGTTGGTTAAAAAATATGGTCGTGTTGTGAGTGTTGTTTCTTTATCAGGATTAAAAGGACTACCCGGACAAACCAACTATTCGGCAGCAAAAGCAGCAGTAATTGGTGCAACTAAAGCATTATCTCAAGAGGTTGGAAGAAGAGGCGTAACAGCAAATTGTGTGGCTCCAGGTTTTATCAAAACTGATATGACTGAAGGTATCAATGAAAAAGATTTCAAACAATTAATTCCACTCAATCGATTTGGAACAGCAGAAGAAGTTGCAGATGCAGTTAACTTCTTAGCTTCTGAAAAATCAGCTTACATTACAGGACAAGTTTTATCCATTAACGGTGGTTTATATAGCTAGAAATTCATAAAGCACTTTGCTTTAAAATGCTAAGATGTTGACAACAAACATTTTAGCATTTTCATTTTCTGTGTTGATACATTCAAAAAATTGACTATTTTTGACTTCTTTTTTAACAAAAAACATGCATAACAGAGTAGTTATAACGGGTTTAGGAATTTGGAGTTGTTTAGGCACTAGCCTTGACGAAGTAACAAAATCTTTAAAGGACGGAAAGTCGGGCATCGGGATGGATATGGAGCGTAAAGAGTGGGGATACCGCTCTGGCTTGACTGGAATTGTTGCTAAACCTGAATTAAAAGGAATTTTAGACAGAAGAGCACGCATAGGTCTTTCCGAAGAAGCTGAATATGCCTATATGGCAACTTTAGAGGCTATGAAAAATGCAAAGATGGACATGAGTTGGGTGGAGAAAAATGAAGTTGGAATCCTTTACGGAAATGATAGTTCAGCAAAAGCCGTAAGTGAAGCAATAGATACTATCCGTATTAAAAAAGATACAACATTATTGGGTTCAGGGTCAATTTTTCAATCGATGAATTGTACAGTTACGATGAACCTTTCTACCATTTTCAAATTAAAAGGAATCAACTTTACGATTAGTGCAGCCTGCGCAAGTGGCTCCCACTCTATCGGATTGGGTTACCTGATGATTAAATGGGGATTACAAAAACATATTATTTGTGGTGGCGCTCAAGAGGTAAATCCTTTTGCTTTTGGTAGTTTTGATGGTTTGAGTGCATTCTCAATCCGTGAAAACGATCCAACAAAAGCTTCTCGCCCGTTTGATAAAGACCGTGATGGCTTGATTCCTAGTGGTGGAGCAGCAACATTGATTTTAGAAAGCTACGAAAGTGCAATGGAGCGCGGTGCTCCTATTTTAGCAGAAGTAGTTGGTTATGGCTTCTCATCAAATGGAGAACACATCTCAAACTCCAATGTTGACGGACAAGTTCGTTCATTAAGAATGGCTTTGAACGATGCAGGATTAACAGATAAAGACATCGATTATATTAATGCGCACGCTACTTCTACTCCTGGTGGAGATTTGGCTGAAGCAACAGCAATTGACACGGTATTTGGGGATAGCAAACCATTGGTAAGTTCAACTAAATCAATGACTGGGCATGAATGTTGGATGGCTGGTGCTAGTGAAATTGTATATTCTATACTAATGATGCAAAACAACTTTGTGGCTCCAAACATTAACTTTGAAAACCCAGATGAGGCTTCTGCAAAATTAAATATTGCAAAAACTACAACTGAAAAAAATATTGATGTATTTTTGTCGAACTCCTTTGGATTTGGTGGAACAAATTCATCGCTTATTATTAAAAAAATTAAATAATTAAATATTACTCCCCCAATGACTCAAGCAGAAATTATAGAAAGAATTAACGCCTTTTTAGTAGATGAATTTGAAGTAGACGCTGAAAAAATTGCTCCTGATGCAAACCTTCGTGAAACATTAGGTTTAGATAGTCTTGATTATGTTGATTTGGTAGTTATTATTGAAAGCAATTTCGGATTTAAAGTAGTTGCAGAAGATTTCATCAATATTAGTACTTTCCAAAACTTTTACGACTATGTAGGACGTAAAGTGGCAGAAAAAGCTACAGTATAGGCAATAGCCAATAGTTATTAGGGGTTAGGAAAAAATAATTTTTCTAAAAACCAAACTCCCCTATTTACTAATCGCTATTCACTAATCACCAGAAAAAAATGGCAAAGTGGGAAGGAAAATCCAAAGGAACTGTATTAGGCCATAAAATATTTGTCTTTATTTTAAACCATCTTGGGCTAAAGCTAGCGTACATCGTACTAAGGTTTGTAGCCCTTTATTATTTCTTCTTCGCGCGTAAATCCAACAAACATAGTTTCTATTACTTCCACAATATTTTAAAATACAAACGCTTTACTACCTATTTAAAAATCTACAAAAATTACTATGTGTTTGGTCAAACCATTTTAGATAAAGTAGCATTGTTGGCAGGAGTAAAAACAAAATTCACTATCAACCACGATGGCGGAACCAACCTGGATAAGATTGCCGCCATGGGCAAAGGTGGCATTTTAGTTTCTGCGCATATTGGTAATTGGGAAATTGCCGGACAATTATTAAATCGATTAAACACGACTTTTAATATTTTGATGTACGAAAACGAACATGAAAATATTAAAAAATATATGGAAGAAGTGGAGAAGAAAAAAAATGTAAACATCATTGCCATTAAAGATGGTGAAATGGGACATTTAATTGAACTTCACAACGCCTTTAGTAAAAACGAATTAGTGGTAATGCATGGAGATCGCTTCCGCGATGGTGTTCAGACTATTGAAGCAAAATTTTTAGGAAGAATGGCAAAGTTTCCTGCTGGTCCATTTATCATGGCGGCAAAATTTGGTGTTCCACTTACCGTTGCTTTCGCAGTAAAAGAAACAAGCACCCATTATCATTTTTTCGCATCAGAACCTATAGAAGTAAAACGCACTCGTGACCCAAAACAAACAGAATTAGCCGTTCAAGAATTGCTCAAGAAATATATTGTTGAAGTAGAAAAAATGGTATACCGCTATCCTGAGCAATGGTTTAATTACTATGCTTTTTGGAAGGAGCAGGAGTAATTTTAATTCGAAAACCACAAAAAATAAGACATTTACCTCACCACTATAGCGCCTTGTTCAGCTGAATTTGTTGAATGATAATCGCAATAGTAATAAAAAGTTCCAATTGTGTTAAAAGTATAGGTGTAGGAGCTTCCACTCTTAATTTTACCGCTTGCGAAAAAACCACCATTAGAAGTTACAGAATGGTTAGAATTATCTTTATTTATAAATGTAACTGTGGTTCCTGAATCAACTTGCAATTGAGTTGGATTATATGCCTTATATTCCAGCCAAACTTCATTAGGACCAGGACTTCCTGTTTCCTTTTTTTTGCAACTATTCCATACTAATCCAAAAATTACTATTGAAAAAAGTAGCTTTATTTTCATAGCCTATGCGATTTTGAGTGTATCAAATATATGAAAATTTAAACTTATATATGTTTATGATGTTAGTCACTAATATAAACGCTTTTTATCCTATGAATTTTACTAATTTTACCTGTAATATTTAGATTCTTTTCGACAATGGAAAAACAATATGATGTAATCATCGCAGGAGGCGGCTTGGCGGGCCTTACACTATCAATTCAGTTAAAAAGAGCAAACCCAAGTATTTCCATTTTAATTATGGAATATCGTGATAGCATTGCTCCTATTGCTGCTCACAAAGTTGGAGAATCAACTGTTGAATTGGCAACACATTACTTCCGTGAAGTGTTAGGCTTAAAAGAATATTTGGAAGAATTTGAATTACCCAAACATGGACTTCGTTTTTTCTTTCATACAGATGATAAAAAAGATATATCAGAACGAGTTGAATTAGGGCCACGCTTAAAGCTACCAACACCAAGTCATCAGCTCGACAGAGGAACATTTGAAAATTTTTTAGAGAAACATACCAAAGAATTGGGAACCGAATTCATGTTGAGTGCGCGTGTGAAAGATGTTGAAATTGATGAAGCAGGGCATACCGTAATTTTTAATCATGAGGAACAAGAAAAACGTTTAAAAGCACGCTGGATAGTGGATGCAACTAGTCGATTTAGCTTATTAAAACGCAAGTTCAAATTTGAAAAAGAGGCACCACACAATGTAAACGCTGTCTGGTTTCGAGTAAAAGGCATTGTAGATATTGATGATTGGAGCGAAAACAAAGAATGGAAAAACTACCTTGCTCCTCGCCTACGCTATCTTAGTACGGTTCACTTTATTGATAAAGGCTACTGGTTATGGGTAATTCCATTAGGCTCAAAAAATACCAGTATTGGTATTGTTGCTGATGAAGACTTGCATCCTTTCAATACGATTAACACTTATGAAAAAGCTGTTGAATGGGTAAAAAAGAATGAGCCATTAGCAGCGAAATATGTTTGTCCGCCCAAAGAAGAATTGATGGACTTCCGTATTTTAAAACATTTTGCGCATAATAGTGGAAGAATGTATTCGAAAGACCGGTGGGCTTGTACAGGCGAAGCTGGAGCTTTTTTAGATCCATTTTATTCTCCAGGAAGTGATTTTATTGCTTTAAACAATACTTGGTTGTCTGATTTGATATTGCGTGATAAAGAAGGAGAAGATATTGCTTTGAGAACAGAAGTTTACGAGCAAATGCACCTTGGTTGGTTCCAGAGCTGGCTTCCAATTTACCAGGACAAGTATAAATTGATGGGCAACACACAAATTATGGTTTTCAAAATATTCTGGGATTGGGCCATTTATTGGTCGGTTCCTTGCATTTTGTTTACCAATAAAGGATATACCGATTTAAAGGTTGTGAAAGATTTATTTGTTGCTAAAGGCGGAATTGGAACTAAATTTCAAGAATTAAATAAAATTGTTCAAGATCTATTTTTAGAATGGTTGCCATTAGAACACGAAACATTTACCAATCGCTACATCGATCCTTTTGATTTGATGTACATGCGCGAATTTCAAGTTGGCATTGAAAAGCAACATGGAAGTTCAAAAGCATTGATAGAAAAAATCACATCAAACATGTCTATTATTGAAGATATTGCTGCTGAGATGTTTCGACACATTAGCCATCAAACAAAAGGAACACCGTTGGATATGAAAGTTAATCCATACACAATAAGTTTGAGCAAACCAGTTGATACTACTAGTGAAAACGCCTTGTCTGTAAATTCTGCCATTAAAAAAGATGTGGATACTATGTGGTTTTATGAAATGAAGGAAATGGCAAAATAAATTTCCTTGCTGAATGAAAATTAGAATTTTAAAATGAAAAAAGAAGATTTACCTCAAGACGATTCCGCTATTACAAACATCTTCAGAGAAGTGATGTATGTAAAAGATGAAAAAGGAAAATATACAACAGGTTTAAGTAAAGGCTGGGAAGTAAAAAAATCAGCACTCGATAATGCTTGGGACGATATAAAAGAGCGGTCTGAAGAAGCTAGGTTAGCAGTAAAAAATGGAGAAAAAAGTCCAATTTTTTATTTCAAAGAACTAAAATTAATGGATTTTACAATCTTATCTAGCTATACAGGATTTTGGAAGTTCACAATTAAAAGACATATGAAACCAAGTGTTTTTAAATCACTGAGTGATAAAAAACTGAGTAAATATGCAAGCGCTTTCGAAATAAGTTTGAATGAGTTGAAGAATTTTAAAGGATGAAAAAAGAATATACGCACGTACAAGCAGCGCATTGTGAAAATGGTGTTGGAGTTGGTTTATTGAAACATCATGGATTAGATTTTATTACAGAACCTTTAGTTTTCGGAATGGGCTCAGGAATATTTTATATTCATGTGCCTATTTTATCAATTAACAACGGACCTGCAATTGCATATCGGTCAATGCCTGGGTTAATTTTTAGTGGTACTAGCAAATCACTTGGAATAAAGGTAAATCGAACAAAATTCAGATCGGAGATTAAAGCAAAGGAATTTTTAGACCAAAAAATTAAGGAAGGTGTTCCAGTTGGTTGCCAGGTTGGTGTATTTAATCTACCCTATTTCCCACCAGAATACAGATTCCATTTCAATGCCCATAATCTGATTGTTTATGGTAAGGAAAATGGAAATTATTTAGTGAGCGATCCAATTATGGAAACTGTTACCAAACTAACCGAAGAAGATATGATCAAAGTGCGTTTTGCAAAAGGTCCTCTAGCGCCTAAAGGTCATGTTTACTTTCCAGAAAATGTAAAACCAGTAAGTAATGATACCATTCAAAAGGGTATTATAAAAGGTATTAAAAAAAGCGCTTTTATGATGACGAGTTTACCAGGCTCAATTGTAGGTGTTTCGGGAATACAATACACTGCAAAACAAATTCGAAAATGGAGAGATAAATTAGGGCCTAGAAAAGCAGGCTTATATTTAGGGCAAATTGTTAGAATGCAAGAAGAAATTGGTACTGGTGGTGGTGGATTTCGATTTTTATACGCTGCTTTTTTGGAGCAAGCGCATCCTTATCTTAAAAATGACGCACTGCTAGCAATATCTGAAGAGTTTACAAAAGCAGGTGATTTGTGGAGAGAAAGTGCCGTTCAAATGGGAAGAATCTATAAAGGACGTATCAACAATGAACAAGCTGATTTTGAAGTGTGCGCAGATTTATTAATGCAAATTTCAGATATCGAAAAACAGGCATTCTTGAAACTAAAAAAGTTAAAACTCAAATAGCATTGCTATATTTGGCAAACTATTTGTTTAATCCCAACAAACCAAAAAATCAAATCATGAAGAAAATCATCCTTGTAACTGTTGCAATTTGCTCTATCACATTTGCATATTCTCAAAAAGAAAAGAAATACGATAAGCTTTATTATAAAAACACGACAATTGAAACAGGCGATATTACCATATCAGTTGACAATGCTGTTTCGACTGATGGAGAAACAAAATTTAAATTAAAAATTGTTAATAAAACTGCAGATTACATAATTTTAAAACCAGAAGAGTGTAAATTTATTATCAACGGCATAGAATCTAAACCAACTGAAAAGCCAAAAACAATTGAACCAAACTCATCTGATTGGTTGATTGTTAACTTAAAAGGTACCGGCTATAACAGTATAAAATCCTACTCGTTTGAAGTTGGAGGATTGTATAAAGTTTCTACAGGTGGTTTAGTTATTGAAACACCCGATTTCAAATTACCTGCGTCAAAAAACGACTTTAAAACAGGAAATTATACTTGCACCTTAACTAAACTGACTAAAGAATCTGGAAAAACTGAAGCCAAATTTGATTGTTCATACAATGGAGAAAAAATTGGACTAATTTTCCCAAGTAAAATGGGTTTAAAAATGCCTGATGGAAATGAATATGCAACAGTGAAACCAACTGGAATATTAGCAAAAAAAGGTCCCTTTCTATTAGTTAAAGGACAAACAGAATCGTTTTCGGGTAACTGGGAGCGAATGGAAGGCGGCAAAGCAATGGATATGCAAAAAGTGGAAATGAATATAAAATGGAATGCGACTTTCACTGAAGTTACTCCTGAAAAAATGAAGAATGAAACCTTAAATTTGGAATTTGACCAAGCATTAAGCGATGCAAAAAAATAAAAAACAATAACTGTCAATCACTAAAAAAGCAGAATCATAAAATGGTTCTGCTTTTTTAGTGATTCTTTTGTCATTCTGAAAGATATAATGTTAATTTTGGTATCAATAATATTTCATCCATGAAAAAATTTCTTCTTTCATTACTCATAATTTGCATTTCAATTACTTTGTCTGCTCAAAAAAAGGAAAAAGTAATCAAATACAAAAAAACATTCTACAAAGACCAAACAATTGAAAATGCAGATGTAAAAATTACAATTGATGATATTGTAGCTTCCATTACTGGAATGAAATTTAGAATAAACATAGTAAACAAATCAAACGATTATATCCTTTTCAAACCCTCTGAATGTGAATTCAAAATACAGGACAATAAGGTTAAACCAGTTGAAAAATGGTTAGTTATTCCGCCAAACGATAAAGATTGGAGAATTGTAAACATTACTGGACCTCAATATATCATTCCAGAGAATTTCAACTTTTTAATGGATGGGTTATATAAAGTCACCTTAGATTCAAAAGGAAACACTACTGCCGATTTCAAACTCCCAGCAATTTCAAATGAATTTAAAACAGGTGGATTTTCGGTAACACTGGATGGCTCTAAAAAAGAAACGGATAAAACAGATGCAAAATTTAATGTGAAGTATAATGGCGATAAAATTGGTGTTATAGAAACCAATAAAATTGCTATTAAAATGCCTGATGGCAAAGAGTTTGCAAACTATCTAAGAGACAAACCTATTATTTTAGACAAAGGGACAACCGATGATTTTAAAGTTGCTTGGAAAGATATTCCAATAGAATCAGGCGATATGCAAAAAGTGGAAATGGTAGTATTATGGCGAGATGCATTCAAAGAAATAACCCCGTTTAAAATACCAACAATAAACCTAACCATCCTTTTTAATAAGGAAATGAGCATGGATAAAGGAAGATAGGTGCATGAAAAAAATTCTTGTTGTTTATTATACCCAAACTGGTCAACTCCAAAGTGCATTAAAAGCTACCCTTGCTCCTCTTGAAAAAGATTCAAGTATCTCGGTTTCCTATTTACAAATTCAGCCCAAAGAGGCATTTCCGTATCCTTGGACTTACATGCAGTTTTTTGATGCTTTTCCTGAAACGGTAAATGGAATTCCAACTGAATTAGCGCCTTTCACCATAAATCAAGATGAAAACTACGACTTAGTTGTGATTGCCTATCAACCTTGGTTTTTATCCATTTGTATTCCGATCAATTCATTTTTGCAAACAGCTGAAGCTAAAAAATTATTGAAAGATAAAAATGTAGTAACTATTTTGGCATGTAGAAATATGTGGTTGAATGGACAAGAAAAAATGAAAGTGCATCTTAAAAACTTAGAAGCAAAACTTGTAGGAAATATCACTTTTGTTGATCCGGCAGCAAATCTGGTAAGCTTGGTTACTGTATTTGCTTTTGCTTTGGGAGGAGTAAAAGATAAGTTTATGGGTATTTTTCCAAAATATGGTGTATCAGATACAGATTTACAGGAATCTGCGCCAAAATATGGAGAAATCCTGTTAAAACATCTCCAAAAAGGCAATTATGAGCAACAACAAAAAGAACTAGTTGAATTGGGAGCAGTAAAAATCAAATCTAACTTATTAATAATGGAAGGAAGAGGAAAGGCCATTTTTCCTTTATATGCCAACTATCTCTCAAAAAGAGGAACAGCAAAAACAGAAGAAAGAAGAACCAGAGTTCGCATTTTTGGAATTGTATTACCAACTGCAATTTTGCTACTTTCCCCTTTTATAACAATCCTATCAAGACTTTCGCCCATACTCTTTCCCAAAAAAATCAAAAAAGAAATCGATTATTACTCTCAAAACACTCTGCGCTAACTATTTAGCTGTTTTAAAATAGAATTTTAGAATTCAATTTATTTCAAAATAATTCCTTTTCGTTTCCAATAAATAGATAAATTCCTTTAATTTTGCAGTTGCACGAAATTTAGAACAAAAAGCTCTCAAGTTTGTTGGTTCTTAATTAAGCTAAACAAAGGATTTTATCACTTTTATGGAGAATACAGTATTTATTAATAGCATCTCAAAATTTTTGCCTGGCAATCCAGTTACAAATGATGAAATGGAACAATATCTTGGATTTGTGGGTGGAGATTTAAAGTCGAAATCCAAACCAGTCGTTCTTCGAAATAATAAAATTTTGAATCGCTACTATGCTTTGGACAAAAATGGAAAAAGCACCTTTAGCAATACTGAAATGACAGTAGAAGCGATCAAAAAATTAAACAGTAAAACGTTTAATACAGATGATGTTGAATTGATTACTTGCGGAACAACTACTCCCGATCAATTATTGCCTGGACATGCATCAATGGTTCATGGGAAGTTGGCAAAAAAACCGATAGAAGCCATTTCTTTTTCTGGATCTTGTTGTACAGGAATGAATGCATTGAAATATGCTTATATGTCGATTTTGACTGGTGCAACAAACAATGCTATTTCAACGGGTTCTGAAAAATTTTCTCAATGGATATTAGCTAATAATTTCAAGGAAGAAGCATCGAAGATTAAGGCAGTTGAAGAAAATCCAATCCTTGCATTTGAAAAAGACTTTTTACGTTGGATGCTTTCAGATGGAGCTGCGGCAGTTTTATTAAGCAACAAACCAAATACCGATTCCGTTTCATTGAAAATTGATTGGATTGAAATATGTTCATTTGCAAATGAAGTAGAAACATGTATGTACGCGGGAGCTGAAAAGCAAGAAGATGGCGATTTAAAGGGATGGGCTACTTTTGAACAAAAAGAATTAACAGAGAAATCAATTTTCTCAATTAAACAAGATACTCGATTACTAGATAAAAATATTGCACAATTGGGTACAAAAAAATATGTTGAGCTTTTTACCAAACACAAGGTTGATCCAAAAAGTATCGACTGGTTTTTGCCACACATTTCATCTGAATATTTTCGATCAAAAGTTGATGATGAAATGAAAAAATATGGAGTTGAATTACCCCAAGAAAAATGGTTTGTAAATCTTTCCACTTTTGGAAATGTTGGTGCTGCTTCCATTTTTATTGCGCTGGAAGAATTAATGAATTCAGGGAAATTAAAAAAGGGACAAAAAATTGCATTAACTGTTCCTGAAAGCGCACGTTTCTCTTACGCTAATGCATTATTAACAGTTGTATAAATGACACAAGTCCTAGAAACACCAATTATTGAAGGAGCAGAAGTATCCGCATTACTTCCTCAAAAACCACCAATGGAAATGGTGGATAAACTGTGGTTTCATGATGACACCTTCTCGATTTCGGGATTACTTATCAAGGACGACAATGTTTTTTGCAAAGATGGATTTTTATGTGAACCCGGCTTGATGGAAAACATTGCTCAAACTGCAGGATTGCGATTAGGATACATGGTTGCTCAACAGCAAAAAAACGGAGAAAATATTAAACCTCCAATGGGATATATTGGAGCCATAAGAAATTTAATTATTCATCAATTACCTCCAGTAGGTGCTGAATTAAAAACTGAAATATTTGTTCAAGCTGTTGTTTTTGAAGTAACGCTTATCTCAGCAAAAAGCTCTGTAAATGGTATACCCGTTGCAAATTGCGAAATGAAAATATTTTTGAAAAAAGATTAATGAGCATCTCTGCAGCAATCGAAGTAAAAAATCTTGTAAAAAAATACACAGATGTTGCAATTCCTGCAGTAGATAATATATCGTTTACGATTGAAAAAGGTAGCATCTTTGGATTACTTGGTCCAAATGGTGCAGGAAAAACCACCACTATCTCCATCCTATGTGGATTAAAAAAAGCAACTAGTGGTGAAGCAACCATACTCGGATTATCCTTAAAAAAGCAGATTTCTGAAATAAAACAAATCATAGGTGTAGTGCCTCAGGAAATTGCACTCTACCCTACTCTCACGGCATACGAAAACCTACGTTACATTGGAAACATGTATGGCTTAAGAGGCAAAAACCTTACAACTAAAATCCAGGAAAACCTTGAAGTTGTAGGACTGGCTTCACATGCCAACCACCGAGTAGAAACTTTTTCTGGTGGAATGAAAAGAAGAATAAATTTAGTTGCTGGAATTTTACACACACCTAAAGTATTATTTCTAGATGAACCTACTGTTGGTGTTGATGTACAGTCAAGAAACTTAATTACCGAACATCTTCATCTATTAAATAAACAAGGCTGCACAATTATCTACACCTCACATTTAATGGAGGAAGCAGAAAATTTATGTTCCGCAATTGCAGTTATCGATCACGGGCAAATTATTGCTTCTGGTGAACCAAAAACTGTAATTAAAGAACATGGCAGTGAAAATTTAGAACAATTATTTTTGAAATTGACAGGAAAGACATTGCGAGATTAATGCTAAGATTATATTCAACCATACAAAAAGAAATGTTAATACTCCTCCGCGACAAAGGAGGCTTAATCATTATGTTTATCATGCCCATGGCAATGATTACTTTAATGGCTTTAATTCAGGATGCTCCTTTCCGTGATTACCAAGAGTTGAAAATTCCTCTGCTAATGGTTAATAACGACAAAGGAAATTTAGGAAGCACAATCGATAGCGGTTTATACCAGTCTAAAATATTTGAGATTACAAAACTTCCTCTTAGTAGAGATGAAGTAAAACAAAAAGTAAAATCAGGTGAATTCAACATTGCCATCATTATCCCTGAAAACGCTAGCGATTTGCTCAATTCTAAGGTGAGCCACTTTGTTACAAAAAAATTAAACGAAGCTGGCCTTTCGGATTCTTCCGAAATTGATGAATCAAAATTAGCAGCAGATTTAAGTCTTGAAATTTTGTTTTCACCCGACACAAAAAAATCTTTTAAGTCTTCTATTTTAAGTTCGTTAAAACAATCGACCTCAAAAATAGAAACACAAACCTTATTGGAGTTGTTCAATAAAGAGCTGAAGCAGTCCGACAATGGTGGAAACGAGAAGATGAAAGACTTTGTGAATTTCAAAGAGATCAACACAGTTGAAACAGATGAAGAAGTATTAAAATTAAATTCGGTGCAACACAATGTTCCTGCATGGACCATCTTCGGAATGTTTTTTATTGTTATTTCCATGTCAGGAAGCATTATTAAAGAACGTGACGAAGGAAGTTACACCCGTATTCTTACAATGCCAGGCTCTTATATCACTGTACTGTTAGGAAAAATTAGCGCCTACTTGCTTATTTGCTTAATCCAATGTGTTTTGATGTTGATGGTAGGATTATACATTTTACCACAAATGGGGTTACCCGTTTTAATTATAGGAAACAGTATGATAGCAGTTTGTGTTGTTGCTGTTTCAGCAGGATTAGCAGCTACAGGATACGGAATTTTAGTCGGCACAATCTTCAAAACACATCAACAAGCATCCACCTTTGGAGCAGTATCCGTAGTTATTCTAGCAGCATTGGGCGGAATTTGGGTGCCCGTTTTTGTTATGCCGGAATATTTAAGAATTATGTCTGAATTTTCACCGCTTTATTGGGGATTGAGTGCATTTCATAATCTCTTTTTAAGTGGTGGCAATTTAAGTACTATTTTGCCTCATGTTTTCAAGTTGTTGGCTTTCTGCTTTATAAATTTAGGAATCGCTTATTTCTTTAATCAGAAGCATCATAAGTAGGTTCTATTTCCTCATTTTCCAAGCTTAATTATTCAGTAAAATTCAATAACTTCGCATTCATAAAACAATAGATGGAAGCCTTGTCACATATGAATAAAACAAATTTTCAAACACTTTCAAATACCACAGTTGTTCCCGTGCGTTTTAGCGAAGTGGATGCATTAGGTATTGTTTGGCATGGACATTATTTAAAATTTTTTGAAGACGGTAGAGAAGCATTTGGAAGAGCATACGAATTGGGGTATTTAGATGTTTACAAAAACAACTTTGCCACTCCGCTTGTTAAAATAAATGTAGATTTTAAGAAAATTGTAAAATATGGTGATTCAGTAAAAATTATAACGACTTATATTCATTCGCCTGCTGCAAAAATTATTTTCAAGTATGAAGTTTATCGTGAGTCGGATGGAGAGTTAGTAGCTTCTGGGGAATCTACACAAGTGTTTATGAATTTAGAACATGAACTGTATATAGTGGTTCCTGATTTTTTTGAGAAGTGGAAACAAAAGAATTTGGAAATTTGAATGATAAATATTCGCAAGATGTCCTCTCGACAGAACTGAAGAGAACTTACACTTCAAGGATGAAAGATTTCTCCGCTGCGGTCGAAATGACAAACAAAGGACATCACTATTGAAATGACAAACAACAAACATTACAATTGAAATGACAAAAAGGAACATTACGATTGAAATGACAAAGTATTAAAAGAAGCATAAATTGAAATTAGAATCCTACATAGTTGCAGATAACATCATCTCCCCGCTTGGCTTTAGCAGTTCCGAAAATTTCGAACAACTGAAACAAAAGAAAACAGGAGTTAAACGTTTAGAATCCTCTGAGCTTTCTTCAGAGCCTGTTTGTGCTGCACTTGTTGATACGCAAAAATTAAATTCAGAATTCGCAAAACTTACTACGAATAATATTGAAGCAAAAGAATATACTCGTTTGGAAAAAATGGTTTTACTTTCGATTAACGATTGTTTGAAACAGAATTCCAACATTGACATCACCAGCAAAAAAACGCTCATCATACTTTCTACAACTAAAGGAAACGTTGATCTTTTAGATCCTACATTGGCATCTAAATTTGATAAAAAAAGAGTCTACCTATGGGAAACAGCCAACGTTATTGCACAACACTTTATCAATCCCAACAAACCACTTATCGTTTCTAATGCTTGTATTTCTGGAGTATTGGCTATCATTTTAGGAAAACGACTTTTAGAAACGAATCAATACGATACCATCATTGTTAGCGGTGTAGATATTTTAACACGCTTTGTTGTCTCAGGATTTCAATCGTTTAAAGCTATCAGCAATGAAGTTGCGAAACCATATGATGCGAAGCGTGATGGAATCTCTTTAGGAGAAGGGTGTGGCACAGTTGTTCTAACGAACAAGGTATCAAGTATCAAGTATCAAGTATCAAGAATTGTTGTGTCTGGGGGAGCAAGCTCTAACGATGCGAATCATATTTCGGGGCCTTCGCGTACTGGCGATGGTTTGTTTTTAGCAATTGACAAAACTTTAAAAGAATCAAACATTAAAGCATCGGAAGTAGATTATATTTCTGGGCACGGAACAGCCACCATTTACAACGATGATATGGAATCCATTGCGATTACGGATGCTAAGTTGGCTGCTGTTCCAATGAATAGTTTAAAAAGTTATTTCGGGCATACATTAGGGGCTGCTGGTGTGATTGAATCCATCATCGGATTACAATCTATGAGAGAAAATACTTTGATTGGGACTTATAATTTTAATGAATTGGGAGTTACAATGCCCATCAACATAATTAAAAACACACAAGCTGCAACTGTAAACAATTGCTTAAAGACTTCTGCCGGATTTGGTGGTTGCAATGCTGCTGTGTTTTTTCAAAAAGTAGAAAACAACTAATGGAACAAAAAAACTATATCACATCTTTGTGTTCCATCAAAAATGGAATTGTTTCTCTGGATGGAGTTTCTGGTTTTTCTGATAAATCGATTGATGGTGTTGATTTTATTAAAGCAGCTTACAAAGAATATCAACTCAGTTATCCGAAATTTTACAAAATGGATAATTTGTGTAAACTAGCTTTTGTTGCTTCTGAATTATTGCTAAAAAATAATCCGCTCACGAAAAAATATGCATCCCAAGATATTGCCATTGTTATTGCTAACAGTGCATCTTCGTTGGAAATAGATACCGAACATCAAAGAACCATTTCCGATAAAAACAATTATTTCCCAAGTCCTTCGGTATTTGTATATACATTACCCAATATTTTGATTGGAGAAATTGCCATAAGAAATAGCATAAAAGGAGAGAATTCCTTCTTTATTTTTGATAAATTTGATGCTGAATTTATGAGTTCTTATATCAACTCTATATTGGATAGTAGCAAAGCAAAATGTTGTATTACCGGGTGGATTGAATTATACGAAAATAAGTACGAAGCATTTTTATATACAGTAGAACAACAAGAAGGAACATTAAAAACGGAACATACAGCACAAGAATTAAAAAAATTATATAACCACTAATCAAAAACAACAATTATGGATGCATTAATTGAACAACTAAAAGGAGAAATCATTAAACAATTAAATTTAGAAGATTTAAAACCAGCTGACATTGATTCAGATGCGGCTTTATTCGGTGGTGGATTAGGATTGGATTCAATCGATGCACTTGAATTAATTGTTCTGTTAGAAAAAAATTACGGTATAAAAGTTTCAAATCCAGCAGACGGAAAAAAAATATTTCAATCGGTACGCACTATGGCAGAGTATATTTCTGCAAATAAGAAGTAAGTTAAAAGTTAAATGGGTCAAAGGCTAATTTAGGATTTAGTTTGTTTCCTATTTTCAATTAACGATTAACTATTTTTTTATCACAAAACTATGTCTTCAAAAGTTTACATTACTGGTATGGGAATGATTTCGGCAATTGGAAACAATGTTGCTGAGTCGTTTCATTCATTAGAAACAATGCAATCAGGTATTGGAGAATTGAAGTACGTACGTTCTCGCCACAAACCACTTGTTCCTGTTGGTGAAGTTAAAAAAAGCACCGAGGAATTGATGGAAATGGCGGGATTAAATCCAGACAACCTAACTACACGAACCTCTTTATTGGGATTAATTGCAGCACAAGAAGCAGTTAAATCGGCTGGAATAAAGGATATAAAAGAATATAGAACTGGAATTATTTCTGCAACAAGTGTTGGTGGAATGGATATGACAGAAAATCATTGGTTAGATTATTTAAATGAAGAAAAATCGGGGCCTTGGTTAAAATATATTGAAACCCATGAGTGTGGCGATAGTACCGAATTTATTGCGGATAATTTAGGAATAAAGGATTTTTTATCGACCATCTCAACCGCATGTTCATCTGCAGCAAACGCAATCATGTTTGGAGCAAGATTAATTAAGCATGGTAAACTAGACCGCGTTATTGTTGGAGGAACAGATGCCATGTCACGCTTTACTATCAACGGTTTTATGACATTAATGATTTTAGATAGTGAAAATTGCAAGCCATTTGATTCACAGCGTAGAGGTTTAAATTTAGGTGAAGGCGCTGGTTATATTGTTCTAGAATCGGAAAAAGCAGCAAAAGGAAAAGTTATTCATGCTGAATTATCTGGTTATGGAAATTCAAATGATGCTTATCACCAAACAGCTTCATCACCTGATGGAGCAGGTGCATTCATGGCAATGGAAAAGGCATTTAAAATAAGTGGATTAAAACCAAGCGACATTGATTACATCAATGCTCATGGAACAGGAACAGAGATTAATGATCTTTCCGAAGGAACAGCCATAGATAGAATATTTGAAAAAAATGTTCCAAGCATCAGTTCAACAAAAGCATACACCGGTCATACACTAGCTGCATGTGCTGGCATAGAGGCTATTTTTTCAATTTTGGCTATTAAACATAACATTGTTTTCCCAAATTTAAATTATAAACACCCAATGACAGCGTTGAGTTTTAAACCAACTACAACTTTGGAAAGGGGAAAGAAGATAGACCACGTCTTATCAAATTCATTCGGTTTTGGAGGAAATACTTCAGCCTTAATTTTCTCAAGACATCACTAAAATGGAAGCATATATCAACGGAATAGGTATTGTTTCTCCTCAAAAAACATTTGACACCTCTGATTTTTTATCTGAGATTGTTGAACATAATTCTAAATTATTAAATGCTATTGAACCCTCTTACAAAGAGTTTTTAGATCCAAACTTAGCAAGAAGAATGGCTCGTGTAATAAAAATGAGCATTGCTGCTTCCTTTGTTTGTTTAAGAGATGCGAAGATTGAAAAGCCTGATGCGATTATAACAGGAACAGCATTGGGTTGTTTGCAAGACACAGAAAAATTTCTATTGTCTATCATCGAAAACGATGAACAATTTCTAACACCAACCTCTTTCATTCAATCAACGCATAATACAGTTAGTGCTCAAATTGCTTTGCAACTTAAATGCATGAACTATAATTTCACCTATGTTCACAAAGGATTTTCTTTCGAAAGTGCTTTACTAGATAGTATGATGACCTTGGAAGAAGGTGAAGCAAAAAATATTTTAGTAGGTGGTCATGATGAAATGACAGAAAAACATCACCGCGTTTATAATAGAATTGGTTATTGGAAAAAGGATTCTGCAGTTGATACAATGCAATTAATCCATAGCAAAACACCAGGTAGCGTTGGCGGAGAAGGTGCTGCATTTTTTATTTTAGGAAACGAGAAAACAGAGAAATCATACGCAAAACTTCAAGGTGTTGAGATGATTTACAAGCCTGAAAACACGAAAGAAGTGGAAACAAAAATCATTACTTTTCTTGATTCCAAAGGATTGCAAGCCAACGATATCGATGTTGTATTATATGGTATAAATGGAGATGTTCGTTTTGATCAACTTTATTATGAAATAAAAAACACTCTTTTTAAAAACAGTACTTCTGGGTATTTCAAGCACTTATGTGGCGAATATCAAACATCCGGGAGCTTTGCAATGTGGTTAGCAGCAAAAATATTGCAAACTCAAACTATTCCAAACGCAGTATTGATTGGGGAAAATAAGTCTAAAGAAATTAAAAACGTGCTTATCTACAATACCTTTATTGATTCGGATCAATCGGTATATCTTCTTTCGAAATGTTAAACTTCAAAATAGCACAACTCTGCTTCATTATTGAATGCATTGTAATCGCTTCCCTAATTTACTATTTAGGAATAAGTGCATGGTGGTTATTAATTCCAATCATACAATTTAAATTGTTAATTATATACGGAGCGGCCAACATTCAAGCTAACTTTTTCACAGAAGCATATTGCAATGCTGATTCAGATCAAAAAATAATCGCATTAACATTTGATGACGGTCCGAACAAAGAACACACTCCAAAAATTTTATCGACATTAGAAGAACACAATGCAACAGCAACATTTTTTGTCGTTGGAAAAAATATTTTCGGAAATGAAAGCATTATCAAAAAAATAGATGCGGATGGACATGCCATCGGAAACCATACTTTTTCACATTCCTTTTTCATTGATTTTAAAAGCAAAGCCGGTTTTATAAATGAATTGAACACCACTTCTGATGCGATTTACAACATCATTCGCAAAAGAGTGAAGTTCTTTCGTCCGCCTTACGGAGTTACCACTCCAAATTTGGCAAGAGCATCAAAAGCTTTGAATTACGATATTATTGGATGGAATATTCGTTCTTTAGATACAACAAATGATTCGGAAGAAAAGATTGCAGACAGAGTGATTACACAAGTAAAACCAGGTGCTATCATTCTGTTTCATGATACTTCAGAAAAAACAGCACAGGTATTGAAACAAACACTTAATTTTGCAAAAGAAAATGGCTTCAAAATTGTTAGTGTGGAGGAGCTTTTAAAACTGAGGGTATATGCTTAAATCTAATTCAAATAGACCAATCTTCGACTCCGCTCAGACTGACGATAAATCGGATCGTCACACTGAGCGGAGTCGAAGTGTCTCATTATTCTTAACAACGGTGCTAGTTCTGATGCTTACCACTTTCGCATTCGCACAAGTCCCTGCAGGTTACAAACCTGTTAAAGACACAACCGCTTTCAAACAAAAAATGGAAGCACAATCAAAACTGGTTTCCACATTGGAAAGCGACTTTACTCAAGAGAAATATCTAAGTGTGATGTCGGAAAAAATCATTAGCAAAGGACATTTTCATTTCAAGAAAGTAAACATGTTGCGCTGGGAATACAACGACCCCTACAAATATCTTATTGCAATAAATAAAGATAAAATGTATATCAAGGATAATGGGAAAGTGAGTAAATACGACATCAATTCCAATAAAATGTTCAAGAGCATTAACGAAATGATGGTGAATACTGTTCAGGGAAACCTTTTGAATAACAAAGATTATAAAGCTAAATTTTACGAGAATGATAAATTTTATCTTTTAGAATTATCTCCTTTACAAAAAGGCGCAAAAGATTTTTTAAAAGTGATTCAACTCTATATTAACAAAGTAGACTATGCAGTTGACAAAGTAAAAATGATTGAACCGAGTGATGATTATACCAGTATCGACTTTACCAATCGCAAAACCAACCAGCCGATAGCGGATGAAAAATTTATTATTAAGTAGTTTCATTGCAATTCTTTTTAGCGCTTGTCATTTCGGTCATTACAGCCGCCTGACAAAAACTCCAACCGAATCAATTTCTTTAAAACCCATCTTCGGAGATAATTTCAACTCTTTCCTTTTCAAAACAAACATAACAGTTTACGGAAAAGATTATAGTGGTTTGCTGGTGACTAAACAAATGTCGCCACAGGATTATCGTGTAATTTTTACAACTGAATTAGGAATGAAATTGTTTGATTTTGAATTTAAGGATACAGCTTTCACACTTCATTATTGCGTCCCACAATTCAACAAACCAAAGTTGTTAAAAGTCATTCAAAAAGATATTGAAACACTTTTGATGAACGACTTGAAAAAGAAAGCGTTCGAATACTTTAGCGATTCCAAAGTACTTTATTCAATACATAAGACGAAAAATGGAAAACTAGACAACTACTATTTTATTGAAAAAAGCAGTGCTCATTTGGTAAAAATCGAGCATGCTAAAAAAAGAAGAAAAAAGACTACCTTTACCCTCTCAAATTACCAAACCGATTTCCCTGGAAATATCCTGATTCAGCATCACGATATAAAATTGAAAATCGAATTGAATTTGCTTAAAAAATAACCTATTGCAATGCTATTAAACGACTTCTTTAAAATAACAGATGTACAAAACGGTGAGAAATACATCGTTAGTATTGAGATGAACCCGAAGCACGATATTTACAACGGTCATTTCCCTGGAAACCCTATTACTCCAGGTGTTTGTTTAACCCAAATGGTAAAGGAAACCGTTGAGCACATTACTAAGAAAAAACTTCAGATGGTAAGAGGAGATAATTTGAAATTTACTGCCATTTTAAACCCAGAAGTCAATGGAAATGTAACCATGAGTTTGAGCATCAAAATCAAAGAGGATGGGCTTTTCCAAGCAGATAGTATTATTTCTGCAGAGTCTACAAATTTCTTCACCTTCAAAGGTCATTTCAAGGAAATTAAAACTTAAAATCAGACCTTTTTCCCTATTAAAGAATCAATAAAAATGCTATTTTTGTAGCTAAGAAACTTGCCTCTTTTGAGGCATTTTTTTTGTTTAAAACCCTTTACGAATTATGCCGGTTATTGTTGATTACGAGTTATATAGGAAAAAGATAGATGCACTTCATTGTTGTGTAATCATTCCTACTTATAACAATCAACAAACCATTGTTCAGGTAATTACCGATATCCTTCAATTCACCAACAATATTATTGTCGTAAATGACGGAGCTACAGATTCTACTCCCGAACTACTAAAAACATTTACAACTATTCAAATCATTTCCTATTCACCTAACAGAGGAAAAGGAATTGCACTGCGCAAAGGAATCAAAGCGGCACAAGAAATAGGGTATCGTTATGCGATAACCATTGACAGTGACGGACAACATTTTGCAGACGACATTCCAGTATTTATTGACAAAATAGAAGATGTACCCGATTCACTTTTAATTGGTGCAAGAAATTTGAACCAGGAGAACATGCCGAAAAAGAATACATTCGGAAATAAGTTTTCTAATTTTTGGTTCATGCTTTTTACAGGAATCAATTTACCTGATACACAATCAGGATATCGCCTCTACCCTATTCAGAAGATGAAAGGCGCTCGATACTTTACTTCTAAATATGAATTTGAAATTGAAGTGAGCGTAAAAGCAGCTTGGCGAGGCATCTCTGTTTTGCCTGTACCCATAAAAGTATTTTATGCGGAAGGCGAAAAACGCATCAGTCATTTTCGTCCAGGAAAAGATTTTACTCGCATCAGCTTACTCAACACCTATTTGTTTTTCCCTGCAATGCTTTGGCACAAACCAATTCGAATCGTCAAACATTTGAGCATCTCCAACATCAAAGCAGTTATTAAAAAATATTTTATCGATACAAATGAATCGCCAATGCGCAAATCGTTAGGCGTTGCATTTGGAGTTTTCATGGGAATTATTCCAATTTGGGGATTTCAATTTGTTGCAGCATTGGTTCTTGCGCATTTCATGAAACTCAATAAAGCAATTGTTGGATTGGCTGCTCAAATAAGTGTTCCTCCAATGATTCCGCTATTGTTATTTGGCAGTTTGAGAACAGGACAATTGCTGCTGGGAAGAGACATGAGCGAAACCATTGAAACCGACCAATTAACGCTAGAAACAACGAAACAATTGTTGCGAGAATATTTATTCAGCGGAAAAGTATTGCAACATTTATATGAATACTTATTAGGAAGCATGGTGTTCGCAGTAATAATGGCAGTGGCGTTTGGATTGATCACTTATGTTTTATTAAAGCTATTTGGCAAAAAGGCTGCACAACCTACTAATTAAAAATGAGCTTAATATTTACATCTATCTATCGCTTACTTAAAAGAAGAAGAATTCTTTTCTTCATGCTATTTATAGGCGCTTTAGGATTTGTAGGGTTCTTTGCAGCACAAATTAAATTGGAAGAAGACATCACCAAAATGATGCCGACCGATGCAAAGATTGAACGATTAAACACCATTTTCAAAAATTCAAAGTTTCTTGATAGATTAGTGGTAACAGTCTCCATGACTGATTCAACTAAAGAAGCCGACCCCGACAAACTAGTAGCGTTTACAGATAGCTTAATCGCATCCTTACAAAAAATCGATTCATCACTTGTAAAAGAGATTACCTACAAAGTGAACGATGATGTGATGTACGATGTTTACAACACTTTTATTGATAATCTTCCGATCTTTTTAGAAGAGAATGATTACAAAACATTGGATCATCTCATTACTTCCGAAAGACTTGATACAACATTAGAAAAGAATTACAAAACCTTGCTTTCACCAGCAAGTATGATTCTAAAAAAGAACATTCTCCGCGATCCGATAGGAATTACACCATATGCATTGAAGCGAATGCAGAGTTTGCAGTTTGACGACAACTTCGAATTAGAGAATGGTTACATTTTTACAAAAGACAAAAAACATTTATTATTTTTCATCACTCCTACTCCCTCTTCTTCCGAAACAGCAAAAAATGCTGAACTTTTAGATAAAGTAACAAACAGTATTACAACAACTTCTTCTCAAAACAAAGAAGTGACTGCTGAATACTTTGGTGGTATTGCCGTGGCAGTTGGCAATGCAAAACAAATAAAAAGCGATGTAATTCTTACACTCTCCATCACCGTTATCGGATTGTTTTTGTTTATCAGTTTATTTTTCAGACGTATTGAAGTATTCTTTGTAATTTTTATTCCAGTGATTTTCGGAGGAGCATTTTCATTGGCGATGTTGTATTTATTCAAAGGAGAAATTTCCGCCATTGCATTAGGTGCAGGTTCTATCATTTTGGGAATCGCAATGGATTACACCATACACTTTTATACACATTTCAAACATTTAAATGATGCTGAAGCAACCGTAAAAGATCTTTCTTTTCCGCTAACACTAGGAAGCACAACGACCATAGGTGCACTATTAAGTTTATACTTCGTTAAATCGGAAGCTTTGCAAGATTTTGGAATGTTTGCTGCTTTTAGTTTGATGGGTGCTGCCTTGTTTACACTTATTCTGTTCCCGCATTTAATGCGAAAGAAAAAGAATTTTGTTTCAAATGAAAATCGCAAACCAAATATCATTGAAAGAATTGCAGCTTATAAATTTGAGAAGAATAAATATTTGATTTGGTTCATTATTCTTGTTTCTGCAGTTTCTATCTACACTTCTCAGCTCGTTAGTTTCGAAGGCGACATGATGGCTTTTAACTTCATGGAACCTGAACTGGCAAAAGCGGAGCAGAATTTAAATTCCATCAGCAATGTTTCCTTACGGAGCGTTTATTTAGTTTCAAGCGGTAAAAATTTAGATGAAGCAATAGCAAACAGTGAAAAGAATATTCCGCTTTTAAATCAATTAGAGAAAGAGAATGTTCTAAAAAAATATTCGACCATCTCGACAATTTTGCTTTCTAAACAAGAGCAAGAGAAACGCATCAAGCGCTGGAAAAACTATTGGACGAATGAAAAGAAAGAAAAATTAAAAGCAGAATTAATCACTAAAAGTGCAACGTACAAATTTAAAGAAGACGCCTTTATTAAGTTTTACGAAATGCTCGACAAAGATTTTGCTACCATTGATGCAAGTGCATTCAGCGGATTAAAATCGAGTATGCTCGACAATTACATTACTGAGAAGCCAGATGAAACAACAGTTGTTACCATTATTAAAACAACTGCCGAGAATGAAGATCAGGTTGTAAATGCATTCAAAGAAGATGAACATTTAGTTGTTTTTGACAAGAAGTTTCTAACGAATCGTTTTATTGAAATCATTAAGAACAATTTCAATTTAATTCTTACCATCTCCTCTTTGCTGGTATTTTTTATGTTGCTTGCCTCTTACGGAAGATTTGAGTTAGCAATCATCACTTTCTTACCGATGGTGCTGAGCTGGCTTTGTATTCTTGGAATAATGGGAGTTTTTGGAATAAAATTCAACATCATCAACATTATTATTTCAACTTTCATTTTTGGTTTGGGTGATGATTATGCCATTTTTATAACGGATGCGTTGATGAATGAATACAAAACCGGACAAAAGAATTTAACATCATATAAAACCGGAATATTTATTTCTGCCATTACGACCATGATTGGAATTGGGGTTTTGATTTTTGCATCGCACCCGGCACTAAAATCAATTGGTTTAATAACCATCATCGGAATGTTTTCAGTATTAATTATTTCAAATACCATTCAACCTGCTCTATTTAAATTTTTGATCACTAATCGTACTGATCAACAACGAGTCCCATTCACGTTGTTAAGTTTATTGCAATCCGTTTTTGCGTTTGCATGGTTTACTATCGGTTGTTTTTTTATATTGATACCATTAGGCTTCATTATTGTAAAGTTTTTACCACTTCCGAAAAAAGTGAGATTAAAAATATTCCATAATATTCGCTATGCTTGTGCTAAATCAATGATATATGTAAACGTTCATGTTCGTAAACGTATCATCAACGATTTAAACGAAAAGCTGAACAAACCAGCAATTGTTATATCGAATCATCATTCAGTAATTGATTCGTTATTGATGCAATCACTCAATCCGAAATTAATTTTAATGGTAAATGATTGGGTTTGGGATTCTCCATTCATGGGGCCGATTGTACGACTAGGTGGCTTTATTCCCAAAGCAGCGGGTTATGAAGAGAACTTAGATAAAATCAGAGCACTTATTGATGATGGTTATTCTTTAGGAATATTTCCAGAAGGCTCCCGCTCCGAAACAGTAAAAATGGGCCGCTTCCACAAAGGTGCTTTTTATATTGCAGAAAAATTAAACTTAGATATTGTCCCGATTGTATTTCATGGAAATGCATTTGTTCAAGGTAAAGATGATAGCTTCTTATTAAAACCAGGAACAGTAACTGTAAAATATTTACCTCGTATTGACGCGAATGACAAATCATACGGTGAAGCATACAACGAAAGAACAAAAAGTATTAGTAAATATTTTAAAGGCGAATATTCTAAAATCAGAACAGAAACTGAAACGGTTGATTATTTCTATAATCGCTTGAGCAAAAATTATATTTACAAAGGTCCGATTGTAGAATGGTACATGCGTGTGAAAGTAAAAATGGAAGGAAACTATAAATTGTTCGAATCCTTATTACCGAAAAAAGGAACTATAACAGATATTGGTTGCGGTTATGGGTTTTTACCATACATGTTGGCGTATATGAGTGAAGATCGTATTGTGATTGGAAAAGATTATGATGAAGCTAAAATTGCCGTTGCTGATAATTGTTTTGCTAAGACTAAAAATATTTCCTTTTTTGCAGCGGATGCAACGGAATGTGAATTACCAAAAAGTGATGCTTTTGTTTTGAGCGATATCTTACATTACTTACCAATGCAAGCTCAAGAGAAATTGCTTATCAAATGTATGGACAGCTTAAACCTGGGTGGAATGATTTTATTACGTGATGCAGATGCTAGTCTAAAAGGAAGACATTGGGGCACGCGATACACCGAGTTTGTATCTACAAATGTTGGATTCAACAAGACTAAGAATAAATTAGAATTTGTATCTTCATCTTTTATATTGGAAGTTGTGAGAAAACATGGTTTCAATTTTGAAAAAATTGACAATACAAAACTCACATCAAACATAACCTATATCATTAAAAAGTAACGTTTATTATGTCACAGTATGATGTTGTAATTATTGGCAGTGGATTGGGAGGATTGGAAAGCGCATTCATTCTTAGCAAAGAAGGATATAAAGTCTTGGTGCTTGAAAAGAATCGTCAACTTGGTGGTAGCTTGCAAATATTTGTGCGCGAAAAAGCAATCTTCGACACAGGCATTCACTATATCGGTGGCCTAAACGATGGTCAAAACTTAAATCAAAGCTTTAAATATTTCGACATCATGGACAAGCTCCATTTGCATAAAATGGACATGGATGGTTTTGATAAAATTAGTTTTGATGGAGATCCAATCGAATATAAGCATGCTCAAGGATATGATAATTTTGTGGAGCAGCTTTCAATCCAATTCCCAAAAGAAAGAGAAGCATTAAAAAATTATGTTAAACAGATTAAAGAAGTTTGCGATTATTTTCCTTTGTACCAATTAAGAGTAGATGATGCACCAATTATTGGTACAAAATATTTAGATGTAAGTGCCAAAGATTTCATTGCTGGAATAACATCCGATTTAAAGCTCCAACAAGTTTTAGCGGGCTCAAATCCATTATATGCTGGTGACGACTCAAAGACCCCATTGTATGTTCATGCATTGGTTGTGAATACGTATATTGAAAGCTCCTATAAATGTGTGGATGGTGGTGCACAAATTGAACGCCTACTCACCAAAAACATAAAAGCAATGGGTGGTGAAATTCGTAACTATGCGGAGGTAACAAAGATTGTTGAAAAAGATGGTATAGTTACACATATTGAATTAAAAGATGGAGAACGAATTGAAGGGAAAAATTTTATTTCAAACATTCATCCTGCAACAACAATGGGAATGCTCGAATCCACAAAAATTAAAAAAGCCTATAGCAATAGATTACTAAATTTGGAAAATTCTTCTTCAGCTTTCATTGTTGACATTGTTCTAAAACCAAACACTTTTGAATACCGAAATCACAACTACTACCACTACAAGAGAAATGATGTTTGGACAAGCATGTATAAAATTGGAAATGAATGGCCGGACGGATATTGCATTTTCATACCGAAGTCTTCTCGATCTGATAAGTATGCAGACAGCATGACGGTTTTAGCGTATATGCAATATGATGAATTAAAAGAATGGCAAAACACATTTGCAACAATTCCAAAACATAGAGATAGTCGTGGCGAAGCGTATGAAGAATTTAAAATCAACAGAGCAGAACGCTTAATTAACGAAGCAGAGAAAAAAATCACAAATTTGCGAAGTGTAATACAATCATATACTGTTTCTACACCTTTAACCTATCGCGATTATATTGGCGCTCGTGATGGTGGTTTATATGGAATAGCAAAAGATTATCATGATCCTATAAGAACGTTTATATCACCAACTACAAAAATTCCAAATCTGTTTTTTACCGGACAAAATTTAAATATGCATGGCGTGCTTGGTGTTACTGTTGGTGCAATTCGGACATGCGGTGTTTTTGTAGGACAAAACTATTTGCTTGACAAAATAAATAAAGCGTAATAACATTCAAATACATGAAACTACTTTTTATAAAATATTTAGCAGCTCTACTACCATTCTTTTTTGTTATGGATGCGCCTACTTTAAAAGTAAAATCTTCTGCAATCACTTTTAAAATAAAAAATGCAGGCTTAATGGTTGATGGTATTTTCACAGGCCTTGAAGCGGATATTAAATTCAATCAACTAAAACCGGAAGAGTCTAGTATAAAAGCAAGTGTCAATTCAAAAAGCGTAAACACAGGAAACAATATGCGGGATGAACATATTCGCAAAGCTGAATATTTTGATGTAGACAAGTTTCCAAAGATTACGTTGCAATCCACAAAAATTGAAAAGACCGGTCCTATCACTTTTAAAGGAACTTTTAATTTAACAATGAAAGGTGTTACAAAAATTGTAGTTATTCCATTTACGTTTATGAAAATACCTGAAAAAACCGAATTCAAAGGCAGTTTTCAGATAAACAGAAGGGATTATGGCATTGGAGGGAACAGCATTTCATTATCAGACAATGCAACAATTAATATGAGCATACTCGTTTCCGAATAAATTCAAAAAAATCTTCGATAAAAGTTTTACCTTTGTTATATACTCGGGTGGCGAAACTGGCAGACGTGTACGCTTGAGGGGCGTATGTCGAAAGACGTGGGAGTTCGAATCTCCTCCCGAGTACTTTTTACTTCCTGATAAAAATCAAAATAAAAGCATGGATTCAATTTTCAAAAATTTAAAAATAGTTGAATTGGCAAATGTTTTAGCTGGTCCTGCCGTAGGAATGTTTTTTGCTGAATTAGGCGCAGAAGTCGTTAAGGTTGAAAACAAATCAACCAATGGTGATGTAACTCGTAGTTGGAAACTTCCGTCTGAAAATCCAAAATCAAAAAGTTCTGCATATTATGCTTCTGTAAACTGGAATAAAAAAACAATTTTTGCCGATTTGAAAAATGAAAAGGATAAAACAAAAATACTTTCATTGATAAAAAAAGCTGACATCGTAATTACAAATTATAAAAAAGTAGATGATGTAAAACTTGGCATGGATTACAAAGCGTTAAAAAAAATAAATCCCAAATTAATCTATGCACACATTTCTGGTTTTGGAGAAGACAGCAGCAGAACGGCATTTGACATAGTTCTTCAAGCTGAAACAGGATTCATGTTTATGAATGGGACAAAAAATAGTGGTCCGATAAAAATGCCTGTTGCACTCATTGATATTATGGCTGCGCATCAATTAAAAGAAGGAGTATTAGTCGCATTATTAAAGAAAGCTCAAACAGGAAAAGGATCAAAAGTTTCTGTTTCACTGTACGATGCAGCCATTGCATCTTTAGCAAATCAGGCTACCAACTGGTTGATGGCTAAACACAATCCGCAACCAATAGGTTCATTGCATCCTAATATTGCTCCATACGGAGAGATTTTTTTCACCTCTGATAAGAAACAAATTGTATTAGCTATTGGCAATGATAAACAATTCAAGCAGCTGTGTTCTGTATTAAAAATAATCACGATCCTTAAAAGTGATAGGTTTTCATCAAATAGTAATCGAGTAAAAAACAGAACTGCACTATTTGAAATTTTAAAAAAAGAAATTAAAAAACACCATTCGAATACGTTAATGAATCAATTTATCAAAAAAGATGTACCAGTAGGAAGGATTCTTTCAGTTAAGGAGGTATTAAACAAGAAAATGATAAATTCAATGAAATTAAAGGAAAATGACAAATTTAATGGTAATTCAATTCGAGTAAAAACAGTCGCTTTTAACATAAATAACTGAATAACAACAAATTAGAACTCAGCCATCAACCTTTATATTAGGTTTATAGAAATAAATTACTTAAATTTGTGAATCTATTTTTGCAAAAAAACATGTTAAAAAAGCTACTCATTTTTTTATTGATTATTGCTCCTGTATTTGCATCAGCTCAATACAAAAACAGCAAAAAGAGAAATAGTGTTAGAACTGGAAGTTCTTTCACAAAAAGAAAAAAACCTCGCCCTGAATTTATTATTGGTGTGGGTGCTTCTAACTTTTTAGGAGAACTTGGTGGAGCAAATCAAATCGGAACTTTCTTCGTTAGAGATTTAGAATTCAAAGCTACTCGCCCTTCAACTCAAATTGCTATTCGTTATAAATTCAGCAAACGATTTGCTGTTAAAGGTGGATATTACTACCAACTATTAAGTGGAAATGATAAACTTACGAAAGAACCTTTTAGAAACAATCGTAACTTACATTTCAGATCAAGTATTCATGAAGTATCTGGACAATTTGAGTTCTTTTTTACTAAGGAACAGCAAGGTGCACGCTACAATATCAAAAACGCAAAAGGCATGAAAAATTATAATTTTCAAGCATACGGATTTGTAGGTGTTGGTGGAATTTATTTTAATCCACAGGCTAAATACAGAGGAGCATGGGTAAACCTGCAACCACTCGGAACTGAGGGACAAGGATTGGTTGATGGTCCAAAAAAATATTCTAGATTTACATTTGTTATTCCTTATGGAATTGGTGTTAAAAATGCAATAGACAAAGAATGGTCTGTTGGATTAGAAGTCGGAATCAGAAAAACATTTTCTGATTATATAGATGATGTTAGTGGTGTTTATTATGACAATGATGCATTAAGAGCAGCTCGTGGTGATATGGCGGCAGACTTAGCTGACCCATCATTGCTTAATATGCCTGAAGCATTGGGTGGGAATTCTATTGGTGGAATACAAAGTGCTAAAGGAGAAGTAAGAGGTCATAGCAATCACAAAGACGCTTATATGTTTTTAAATGTCACTATTTCCTATAAAATACCTGCTAAACGCAGAACACGTTCTAAATTCTAATTATCTGAAAACACATATCACAATAAAAGAGCCTCAAACCCCTAAAGAGTTTGAGGCTTATTATTTATTACGATATGAAATTCTTCGCAAACCATGGAATCAACCACCTGGTAGTGAAAAAGATGCGTATGAAGATTCTTCTATTCACATTATGGCATGCGATCAAAATGATTCAATTATAGGAATTTGTCGATTACAATTAAATTCTCCAACTGAAACGCAGCTACGCTTTATGGGCGTAAAAGAAGACACACAGGGATTAGGAATTGGGAAGTTATTACTCGATTATTCAGAGAAAAAAGCGAAACATCTTGGTGCTAACAAACAAGTTTTACAGGCAAGAGAAAATGCGCTTGAATTTTATAAAAAATGCGGATACACCTTAATAGAAAAAAGTTTTTTATTGTGGGATGAAATTCAACATTATCTGATGGAAAAAAAAATATAACAATTGTCTAAAAAAACAAAAATAGGAATTCTTGGTATTGGTGCCGTAGGCGGTTACTTTGGCGGACTGCTTGCTGAAAAATATTTTAATTCAGAAAAAATTGAAATTATTTTTATTGCTCGAGAAAATAGTTCAAAAATCATAAAAGAAAAAGGATTAAAAATCATTACACCTTCCGAAGAAAAAATTGTTTTCCCTCATTTAGTTAGTCATAATGCGGAAGATGTCGGACAATTGGATTATTTAATTTGTTGTGTAAAAAGTTATGATTTAGAAGAGAGTTTGGTTCAAATAAAAAATTGCATCCACCAAAACACAATTATATTACCATTATTAAATGGGGTAAACGCTAAAGAAATTATTCATTCCTTTTTACCATCAGCAACTGTTTGGGATGGATGTGTTTATATTATTTCAAGATTAACAGAACCTGGCGTTGTATCGGAAGGTGGAAAAATTCACTCATTCTATTTTGGTTCTGAAAATACGGATGAGAGATTAAACGAATTTTATTCTATTTTGATAAATGCAGGTATAGATATACATCTATCAGAAAATATTTCTCAAACAATTTGGGAGAAATTTGTTTTTATTTCTGTAGTTGCAACGCTTACTAGCTATTTAAATTTACCTATTGGTCCTATTTTAGAAAATGAAGACCATAGGAAATTAGCACACAAGCTCCTTTTAGAGATTACCGCTGTCGCAAAAGCTAAAAAGATAGACTTACCAAATACAATTATAGAAAAAACATTTGCTACAATGGAGCGTATGCCTTTTGAAACAACATCCTCCATGCATAGTGATTTTAAAAATGGTAAAAAAACAGAATATCATTCCCTTACAGAATACGTAGTAAAATTGGGAAAAGAATTGAATATTAAAACTCCCGAGTACGAAATTATTTTAGAAGCATTAAAAGCTACATCTTCCCGCTGACAAACTTATACAAAGCCTTTGCATCTGCTTCATTCAATTGAATTCCAAATTTTATGTCTTTGCCATAATAATCAAAAGCAAGCTTCTCCCCTGCTATCACCCAATAAGAGTTGTTTAAATTTTCAAAAAAAGAATTTTCTTGCTTTTCTATAATCCTAAAGTCTTTTATGAAATCAAATTCGTAAACATTTATCTTGCCTTTTCCACGAACATCTTTTTTGTAAAATAATTTACGTTCCTGCAATCTAATTTTCTCAAAACCAAAACTCCTCCACATTACTGCCTTAAACGTTTTATATTCAAAATACCCCCAAAACCCTAACCAAACCAAAACAGCTACTCGAGTTTGTTCATCTGCAATGGTAAAGTATTGAGTTAATACAATAATCCCACTCACCGACCATAAAATAAACCAAACAAGTAGTAATCTTTTTTTAACAACATCGACTGTCGAAAGGATAACGATACTTATTTCGTTTTCAACTCGCTTAATACTTATTCTTTCACCAATGTATTCCATACTTAACAAATTAAATTATAAACAAAATTATCAATTAATTCTATATTTGTTGAACTAAACAAATGAATTATTAACTTGTTAGGTAAAGACAATATATTACAACTAGTATGGCTAAAAAAACAGAAAATAAAGAATTAGGATTTGGAACAAAAACGTCAACTCAAAAATCCAGATTAATCAATAAAGATGGATCCTTTAATGTTGAGCGAACAGAAATTTCTAAATGGAATTCTATCAGTATGTATCACGCACTTGTGAGCATGCCATGGCGCAAATTCAACATGATTGTTTTTATTTATTTTATGGCGATTAATTTATTTTTTGCCACATTATATTATTTCACTGGCATAAACGGATTAAACGGAATAGAAGCAACAACTGAAGGAGGGAAATTTCTCGAAGGCTTTTTCTTTAGTACACAAACCTTTAGCACTGTTGGATTTGGCAGAATTAGTCCGATGAGCAATCTATCTAGTTCCATTGCTGCAGTTGAATCATTAGTAGGTTTATTAGGATTTGCATTAGCCACAGGTTTGCTTTATGGCCGATTTTCAAGACCTGTTGCTCGTATTATGTTTAGTGAAAATTGCATTATAGCTCCTTTTAAAGAAGGCAAAGCATTTCAATTTCGTTTAGCTAACAAAATGCGTAATAGCCAAATCACTGATATGAGTTGCAGAATTACTGTAGCATTGTTAGAAAATGAAAACGGAGTAATGATTAGGAGATTTAGACCTTTAGAATTAGAAGTAAAAAATATTATTTTCTTCCCCATGACTTGGACAATTAACCACCCAATTGATGAAAACAGTCCTTTGTTTGGAATGAATGAAAAAGATATGAAAGAAGCGGATTTAGAATTTATGATTTCATTAAATGGATTTGATGACACCTTTTCTCAAAACGTTGCCACGCGCTACTCCTATACACACGAAGAATTAATATACGGAGCAAAATGGATTAGTGTTTTCGGCACTAATAAAAACGGGCAAACATCTCAAGATCTTAATAAACTTAGCGTTTATGAAAAATACGCGTTTTAGTTTTTAATTAATTTCCGAACTTCCACTTTATCTTTTGCTATAAATCGAATAAAGTAAACTCCACTAGATATAGAGGTGATATCCATTTCTAAAGTACTACCAGAATTGATATTTAGCTTTTGGGAATACACTTCTTTTCCATTTACATCAAAAATAAGAATTGTTACGGATTCGTTTTCATGACCGTAAAACTTCACTCCCATAGTATTTCCAGCTGGTTGAGGATAAATCGTTTCTACTAAATTTACAGTATTTAATTGATTAGGGACACCTGTAGTAATAACACAAGGAGCTGTACAAAATTTGGAAAGCATTCTCACGTATGCTGCCTGAGTGTATATTCCAGCTTCAGAAATAGTCCAAGAATTCACTGGCCAACTCGTATTAAAATCTTTCCACGATTTTTGTATCGGCTGATTTTTGGGTGGGTCTAAACTTTCGGCAACACACATTGCATTGTTGGCAGCACTACCACAACCACTCGGACAACAAGCATCCCAATCATAAGAAGGATTTACACCACCAGGAATAAATCCTGGTGCGGGTCCGTAAGTTGAAACGCCTACTTCATCCCACAATGCACTTCCATCATGAAACCAACCATGATAAAATGAAGTCACAGAATTTTCTGCTCCAAATTTCGACATGTTGCTTAAATATGTTTTTGAATTCGGATTTACTCCGTGAAAATAATGTACAAATCCTGAAGCAGCATTCGCATAGTTTGTAGCATTGGGCGCATCAAAATTATATCTATTCATAGCCAAAAACATATTTCCTTGTCTGGATTTTGTTTGATTGCTATTCCAAGTATAATTGCCATCATTTAAATGTGCACGATAAGCATCTGTGCTATTTGTATATGCTGGAAGATTATCAGCATTCCAAGTGCTCAATGAATTACTATATGCACTAATGATTGCATTTCGAACAGTAACCGTTGCGCCAGGTAAAGCGGCATAATATAAACACATATCTTGTTCGGGTCCTTCGAAAGGATAAGCAAAAGTCCACATCAATAAATGAATGTTGTTATAATTTGCATCAACAAAAGATTTATAAGTGGCAACTCCCGTTAATGAATATAAGTAGGTCGCTGCTGCAAATTTTCGGCAAAGTCTACCGTAATTATCTACCTCTTGTTCACCAGCTGCTAAAACACCCGCATTGTAAAACAACACGCTTGGATTTGCATCTGCCCAATTCCAAGCATTTATCGCAGCAGTTTGTAAGGTTGTTCCATAAGTGATCATGCCAATTGCATTGTATTGTTTGGCAGCTAATGCAAATATTCCCGCGGCAGATAATGTTGCTGAAGTATTTGCCGGTCCATATCTTCTAACTGCTCCATCAGCGGAAGGCGGACTAGCACCTCCACCTCCTACAATACTCAAAACAGAACCATCTGAATTTTGCATTTTTAAAAGCCAATCCAATTCAAATTTTGTTTCATCTAAAATATCTGGAATACCATTTCCTGATTCTGGAATAATGTAATTATCGGCCCAAACACTTGGTTTTTCCTCATAAGCCAATAGCATATCAAGCATTGTTCCCCATGTAAAGTTTACATACTTATTGTAATCACCCGCATCGTACCAGCCACCAGATAAATTTTTAGAAGTACCCACAGTTGGCGAAGAATATAATCGACAATCTAAATCTTGTTGCGTTCCTAGATGACTTGCTCCGTCTACATAACCAGTATCTACAAACGGGTAAGATTTTGCAAAACCACATCGTTGGTAATAAAACATTCGCATAGCTACTTTAAGCACATCATTATAAACACAATCATTTATATCAAAACGATAAGAACCTACATTGTTTGTTGGATCATAAACATAATAACTTCCAGGAGTTACTACAGATGAAAAATCGAACCAAAAAACAATATCTCCTGATTGAGATTGAGTTGCGCCTCCATTCCACGATGTTGTAGAGCCAGAAAAAACAACTGCATCGGTCGTCCAATTGCGGATTTGGTAGGTAGCTCCGGGAGAAAACGAAAGTGCTGAATTATAACCAATTTGAGGATCGCTGATAACTGCAATTTTTTGATCCGTTGTTTTATAACCAAACTGGTCAATTTTTATAAATTGAGTAATTGTTGTTGGAATCGCTTGAGCAATTATTGCGCAAACGATTAAGAAAACAACTAAACTTATTTGTTTGAGATTTTTTTGCATGGTAGTTTTAGGTATAGTATCAAAAATAGACCAAATATGCTTCAATCCAAAAAAATGAAACCAAGAATTTAGATTTTAAATTCTTGGTTTCTGTATTACTAACTTTTACCTAAGCTTTATTCATCAAGCTACAATAGCTATAACAACTTTAGAGAAGATGACAATTGAAATTTTCTTTATCCTTTTCATTTGAGAGAGATTTTTATTTTATCAAACATAACTCACAAAGGAAGCGAATGCAAACACAAAAAAGTACATTATTTGAAGTCGAAAGGCAACCAATCCTCTAGAAATGCATATTTAAAAGGAAAAGATGATTATTAAGATTATTTTTCAGGAAACACATATTTCCCAGTTTTATCTACCGAAAATTTAGGCAATTGCCTTTTTTGTTCAAAATAATCATACCCGATTTTAATATTTTTCCAAAAATCAAGCTGTTTTGAATTTGTCACTGATAAAAAAGCTATTCCCTTCGCATCCATTTTAGTAGGAAAAATGTGAACTGGAATCGTTTGTTGCCCGTTATTACGAGCCTCCACACATAGAACATAAACTTCTTTAATATATGTATCTGTTAAAGGCATACAACCAATCGTAACGCAACTGCCATGAATCATGATATCACCACCTAAGTTTCCTTTTCCAATGATTTTATCGCTTGCATTCGGATAATTTATCCCCAACGATAAATGGTAACTACTATAAGGATTAAACACGGCAACCGTGTAAAACCCTTCAGGAACTTGCCCGTCCCCCTGTTGTCTTTTGGGACCCAATTCTCCCGATGATGCACAAATGGCATACGTTTTAAAAAGCTTATACTCCGCTTCTCCTGCCGACTTTAGCCACACCTCAACAAGTTTGTCTTCTTTGAAAACCCTCATAAACAATTCGAAGTTTTCTTTTATTCCCTTTTTCTTTATGTCGCTTTTAAGCTCATCCCACTTTTCTGCATAGGCCGCTTTTACACGACTAGCTTTTTGCTGTGTTGCTTTGAAAGTTTGCCCCAAAACTCCTGTTGTTATTAGCAGAGCAATGGCAAAAGAGACGAATTTCGACATATTGTTAATTTTTTAGTTGATAACGTGTTTCCGGTAGGCAATATTTCGGCCAAAAACACATTATTTTTGTCTAAATTAATCATAGAAATGAAGAATATCACATCTGTCTTGAAAAATAAATACTTGATAACTGTTATTGTATTAACAGTTTGGGTTATCTTTTTCGATAAAAACGATTTAAAAACACAGTTGGAACTAAGAGCTGAAGTTCAAAAGTTAGAAGAAGAAAGAAGCTACTTTGCAAAAGAAATCAATAGCATTACATCAACCATAAAGGAATTATATACGAATCCAAAAACGTTGGAAAAATTTGCTCGAGAAGAATACTTAATGAAACGAGACAATGAAGATATATTTGTAATAGTAGAAGGCGAAAAAGAACTATAAACTGTTTAAGCTTCTTACAAATAGATTTTGTAAATCGAAATTAAAAAAATTGCTAGGGCACCTAATACAATTGTTCCAAACAATACGGTGCTAATTTTTATTCTCATAACGGAGTAGTTATTATTTTACAATCAATTTCTTACTATATAATTTATTTGAGCTTGAAGCCGTTATCAAATAAACGCCTTTAGCTAATTTCCCATCTTGATTAAGAGCAACCAATTCATTATTTGATTGCGTTACTACAATCTTAGAATAAATTTCTCTACCAGTTACATCTCTTAAAACAACTAAAATTTCTTGTCCTTCAAATTGATTTAATTCAAGATAAGCTTGCGTGTTAGCATCTACTGGATTTGGAAATAAGGAAATAGAAGATTCACCATTTGGATTGTATTCTATTGGAACAATGTTTGAATAAGAAACATGTCCGTCAAAATCAGTTTGCTTTAATCTATAATACGAGATTCCTGTATATGGGGATTTGTCGATATCAAAATAATTAATAATTGTGCTACTATTCCCTGCTCCATCTACGACAAAAACATCTTCAAAGATTTGAACATCCTTACTTTTTTGGATTGTAAAATAGTCGTTATTCGTTTCAGTTGCTGTAATCCAAGTAAGATCTACTTGATTTGTATTTAGATGAGCCGTAAATGCTAAAAGTTCAATTGGCAAAGCTGTTAAACAATCCACTGTTGCGCTACCTCCAGTTGTCATAGTAAAATTATTACTTCCTCCTCCATAATTATTAATACAAATTCTATAACAATTACCAGCAACTACATTTAAGTCATCGACCCATTGATTTCCACCTGCTCCTTCAGTAATATCACCCGCACCACCATTATTTGCAGTATTAATACCCGTCAATTTTGAACCACCAGAAACTACTGCATAAGAACATCTAACAGGCACAAGACCTGCTCCAATTGGACAAGCGGGATTTGGTCCCCACACAGCCCAATCCATATCATTAAAAGCACCACCACCAGGATTTAAGGTAAATCGGAAAGTTCCAGTAGTTGAAAAACAAACAGAATACCAATAGGATTTATTATTAGACTCCCCACCACCTAAGCAACCATTATTTCCAAGCCCTACAGTAACCTCAGAATCGTTTGTTCCATTAACAACTGTTCCTGCAACTCCACCACTACAAAGTGCAACTTGTGAAGTACAATCACCTTGGGAGAAAACCGAATTAAAAAATAATAAAACGAATGATATAGTAAAGATTCTTTTCATAATTATTGTTCTTGTTCTTTAATTTCACATGGCGAACACAACTTCTGTTCAAATAACTCAACAGCATAACCTCTCTCATTTAGGTCATTTTTAAAAGCTTCCTGAGAAACATTTAAATCTGAATAAAATTCGAAACAATCGGACGAATCATTGAAATGAGGAAAAAATTTGAATTTTTCTTCAAGAAAAAATGCTATTTCTTTTGCTTTCCCGAAATTATCGACACCACTTAATTTAATTTTGTAAAGAAACCCATTTGGGAAAGTCTGAATCACATCCTCTTGGGCTAAACCAACCAAGGCTGAAGTAAACAGAAAAAAGAAAAGGAGTAGTTTTATTTTCATAAAATTCGTTTAGTCTAACTTATGTAAGACAAAGACGAAATTACACAAAAAAGGTTTCAGAAAAGGTGAATCAGAGGTGAATTGTCAAAATTCGTCTGTTAATATTTAACATTGAATCGGAACGACTGAATTCTATCTAACGATTAGTTTTTTATTGCATACTTCTTCTTTTGAAGTTGCAGATATTACATATATCCCAGATGCTAGCTTAGATGCAGGATCAATTGCATAAATACTTCCTCCATTGTCTAAAGTAACAATCACTTTAGAATAACTTTCTCTGCCCAAAGCATCGTAAATTACAACTAAAACTTCTTCTCCCGCTTCAGCTGAAATAGATAAATTCATAGTAGTTCCATCATTGGGATTGGGAAATAAGTCAAAAGTAAAATCGCTTTCAGATGAAAAATCAACCAGTTCTAAAGCAGAATATGTAAAATTGCCGTCAAAATCTGTTTGCTTTAAACGATAGTAAGACTGACCATTGTATGGTTGATAATCCATTAAAGAATAATTAATTGCAGCTGTACTATTTCCAGCACCATCAACAATTCCAACTTGCTCAAAACTTACACCGTCTTTTGTTTTTTCTATTGTAAAAAAATCATTGTTTGTTTCCGATAAAGTCGTCCAATCCAAACAAACGTTATTTTCGCAAACATTGGCTGTGAATCTAGTAAGTTCAATTGGCAATGGATTCCAACCTCCTAACAAACTCCCTAGCGTAAATCTGCTAAAAGAAACAAATGTTGTCGGTGAGGAAGTACAAGTAACCGTTCCGGTTAAAAAAGCACCAGCAGCATAAGCAGGGGCTCCAGATCCACCAATATCAAACCAAGTTGTTGCAGCTGCTGTAGTGTTTTTACAAATAGTCAAAAATGCTCCATCTATTACTCCATCGTTTGAGCCAAATCCTAAAGTGATTATTGGTCTGTCGGCTACACCTACTCTCAAATTTGTTGAAGGAGTCAATACAAATCCTGCCGTTAAATATCTATCCACGTCCCAATAATGCTTATCTGAAACGGTATCAACTGTTCCTGGCAATGTCCATGCTAATGATTGGGCTGAGGCATTAAAAACTTCAGCACGATAAGTATAAGATGTAGGCGCACTATGAGAAGCCTGAAGTACGACATGTCGCCAATCTGATGCTTTCCCAATTGGAAAATTCAATGTGCTATATCCAGCGGCATTACTAGACAATACATAATGCATTGGACCATCAACATATGAATTTGCATTACCAATATTAGCAGTTGTCGTCTCATCTGTAAGCGTTAATATATTGGTTACCGTAGTAATTATTTTTCCTAAAGTGCAAGCTAAATTATTAGTAACATTTGTAGTTGCCGCTGGAACAACATTAAGAGTAACACCTCCCGCACTTCCCAAAGAATTATTAATAGTAAAATTATAGAAAGTACATGCTTGTGACCCGCCAATTGTTTGCGCAGCAGTTCCGGTAAATAAAACTCGATTTGTTCCTGGAGTAAAGGTTCCACCATTTCTTGTCCAGTTGCCGCTAACGTTTGTAAGTGGAGGTGCAGTAAAAGTTCCAGCAGTTAAAAGATAATTACCGTTAATATTAAGAGTTGAAGGTGCGAGCAAACCTGTCATATTTATACCACCTGCCGTTTGAGTTAGATTTTGTGTAGTAATTGTACCTTTGCTTCCAGCAGCTGTTAATGTATTCCCGCTTTTATTAACGACTACATTATAAAATGTTTCTGAGGTTCCTGTCCCATTGATTTGTTGATTATTTCCCCCGGTAAATGTAACAGTATTAACGCCCGGAGTAAATGTCCCATTGTCATGTGTCCAATTTCCAGTAACATTAAAATTAGCCGGAGGCGTCCAATTGCCTTGGGTTTGCGTATAATTAGCAACATTTAAAGTAGTAATTGCACCTGTTGTACTTGTTGTGAAACCGGCAGTCATGTTAACAGTCATGTTATTAAAAGTATAACTTGCTGCTGTTCCATTAATAACTTGATTAACCGCCCCGACAAAAATAAGACCACCAGTACCAACATTAAAGTTTGCAGAATTTGAAAGATTTAATACGTAAGTTCCATTATTTCCTAAAAGAACAATATTAGGATCAGGAGTTGCTGGTAACGTACTAAAAGTCATATTGGGATCAATAGTAATGCTAATCGCTCTTAACGTTTGACCATCACTATTCCAAGGATTAACAGTTTTTGCAACACCTGCTTGAAAATCTAAATTAGGATAATTCGTTACAGTATAATACTGAATCCCAAAAAAGGTAGCCCCAGCTGCCGTTGCAACATAACCAAACTGAACTGTTCCAGCCGTAACAGAATAGGGTGCTATATTTGCTCCACCCAAATCAATATCAGGCTCTGCAGCATTACAAGCACTTTCAATAATAATTATACCGCCAGACATAACAGTAGAACCACCAACATTATTTCTTAATCGAAAAGAACAATTTAATGAATAACTAATATTTGATAAAATAATAGTACCTCCAGTCATATTAAAATCAATATAATCAGTAGCGCCTCTTTCATTAAATCCTGCACCACAATCCAATGTTCCGCTCACAACTTGCAATTGCGGAGTTCCTCCACTTACAAGATATTCAAAATCCCTACCAGAGTTCACAGTTTGACTATATTGAACCAAAGCAATGCCTCCATTTATAAATAATTTGCCAGACAAAGTTACATTGCCAGTAGTTCCATCCTTACACAAATTCATAGTACCTGCGTTAATCTCAATTACTACATTAAAGGGAATTGTTAGAGCTGCAGCGGCACCTGTATTGTGACAGTCTGTGAGAGTTGCAGCATTATTGTATTTCCATGTACCTCTAGTGAAGGTAAAATTAAAAACTGCTCCTGTATTTATACCAGTAATGAAATTGGCAGATTGAACATCAAGAACTGTTGTTTTTGCAGCTAAATTCATTGTGATGTTTTTTACTGTAAATGATCCAGCACCTGTTACTGCACAATTTGTTGTCGCATCAAATATTAATGTTGAACCAGCTGCTGCAGTGAACGTACCTTGATTATCAAAATTTCCAGAAATTGTTAAACTAAATGCACCTGTAGTTGTTACAGAACCACCAGCAGCAATTGACAAACTAAGACAAACATCATTTGCATTGACTGTCATAGCAAAAGTACTAGGCACTGCTACATCTTCTGTTAAAAGTGGAGCATGTCCTAAAGACCAATTTCCTGGAGTTTCCCAAGCACCTGAAGTAGATGCAGTATTTGTAACTGCTGAAACTGAAAAACTAATGCAAAAAATGGAAATGAAAAGGAGTAGCTTTTTATTCATAATTATCATTATTGTCTCACAAATGTAAGGTTTAGACTAAAATACACCAAAAAAGGTTGCACCAAAAAAGAATTAGCGGTAAATTATCAATATTAGCATATTACCAACGTTTGCTTAACAGATCAAAGCATTAGAATTTAACACAATTTAGTTTCAGAAAATCTAGAAATTTCTATCCCGTAAACTCTCCAAACACATTTCGCATCGTATCGGCAATTTCGCCAAGTGTAGCGTAATTCTCAGCAGATTCAAGAATTATAGGCATTAGGTTCACCTCTGCTCGGGCATTTTCATCTAATTTTTTGAGCAAGGATGCTACTTTTTCGTTGTCCCTTTCCGACTTCACTTTATTGATTTTGTCAATTTGTAATTGACGAATAGAGTCATCAACAGTAAAAATATCTTTCAAAGGCGCTTCTTCACTGGTGAACTTATTCACTCCAACAATCACTTTCTCTCCGGTTTGTATATCGTTTTGATATTTATAGGCTGAAGCTGCAATTTCATTTTGCATATAGCCTTGTTCTATTGCAGCTACTGACCCACCCATAGCATCAATTTTATTTATATAATCCCATGCTGCTGCTTCTACTTCATTCGTTAATGCTTCTACAAAATAAGAACCAGCTAATGGATCAACCGTTTCAACAATGCCACTTTCAAATCCAATAATTTGTTGCGTTCTTAAGGCTATTCGTGCAGCTTCTTCCGTTGGAAGTGCAATTGCTTCGTCATAACCATTTGTATGCAAACTTTGCGTGCCACCTAAAACAGCCGACATCGCCTGAATCGTTACCCTCGGAATATTGTTATGTGGTTGTTGAGCAGTTAGTGTTGAACCACCTGTTTGTGTATGAAATCGCAACATCTGTGCTTTAGGGTCAGTTGCTCCTAAATCCTTGGTGATTTTTGCCCACATTCTTCGCGCTGCTCTGAACTTTGCAACCTCTTCAAACATGTTATTATGAGCATTAAAAAAGAACGACAATCGCTTAGCAAAAACATTGATATCCAATCCTTTATCTATAGCTGCCTTAAGGTATGCTTTACCGTTTGCCAACGTAAAAGCCAGCTCCTGAACTGCTGTTGAACCTGCTTCTCTGATATGATATCCTGAAATAGAAATGGTATTCCATTTTGGCACTTCTTTACTACAATATTCAAAAATATCGGTGATAATACGCATGCTTGGCTTCGGAGGATAAATGTATGTTCCTCTTGCCGCATACTCTTTTAAAATGTCGTTTTGGATGGTTCCTGATATCTTCTTTAAATCCGCACCTTGCTTTTTAGCTAAGGCAATATACATGGATAAAAGAATAGATGCAGTTGAATTGATAGTCATGGATGTGGTAATGTTCTCCAACTTTATTCCATCAAATAAAATTTCAATGTCTCTTAATGAATCAATTGCAACTCCTGCCTTCCCTACTTCTCCATCTGCAAAATCGTGACTGCTATCATAACCTATTTGAGTTGGCAAATCGAAGGCAACCGACAATCCCGTTGTTCCATTGTTCAATAAATAATGATAGCGTTTATTCGATTCTTCTGCTGTAGAAAAACCAGCATATTGACGCATCGTCCACAACTTGCTACGATACATCGTGGATTGCACGCCTCTTGTGAATGGAAATTCACCAGGTTGCTCCTCTTTTACTTCAAGCTTAGAATATACACGCTTGATTTCAATATCTGAATCCGTTAAAAACTTGTCTTTTCTTTCTTTTTCTTCCATAAATATATTTAACTTTTTGTCAGCCTGAGCGTAGTCGAATGGCTAAAATTCTTTACCAATCTCTTTTTTAATAAAATCAATAGCTGCTTTTGTAGGCATTTCCGACAATTGTGATGAAACGCCAACAATCGCCTGCGCCAATTCCATGGCTGAAGATTGATGTGTAACTCTTGTTGCTGCTACATTAATCAATTTGATTGTTTCTTCTTTTGCTTTCACAACAGCATCCCACGACTTAGTACTCATATATATTTGCTGAGACAAATTATGCTCAAATTCGGTTCTTACTGTCTTCAATATTTCACTTTGAAAATCTTGCGCTCCACCTACTTTGTTCAAGCGCATCACCATACTGGTTGGATTAATACGCTCTAAAAATAAAATCACGCGCTCATATGCTTGCAAACGAATAGGCGTAATAACCGTTTGATTCGCTAACTTCAAATCAACAATGCGTTTTCTGCTTTCGTGATCTAAAAAGTTTTTGACCAGATAATAAGCCGTCAAAAAAACGATTGCTGAAGGCAAAACAATTTTCATAATTTCGAATAATGGATCCATAGTTCTTCTATTAGTGAGGTTTGGTATGCTTACATAATGCTTTAATTAAATTAAGATACGGCTAATCCTCTTGTTTCTTTTCAAAGGCTAAATATCGCATTTTTTTGCTAATAATTAAATACTAAAGCATATTCACTAACGAAGCATTGCAATCAATATTTTAACTAAACTTGTATTCCAAAATTGAACATATGTATAGAAAAATTGAAGACTTCATTACCGACTGGACTTATGAAAGCGAAGGAACATTAAACCTTTTTAAAAATATAAGCAACGAAGCATTAAATAAAAAAGACCATGAAAACGTTAGAAGCATTGCTGTTTTAGCATGGCACATCACAATTACTTTGAACGAAATGCTGAACAAGGCAGGATTGAAAGTAACTGGTCCTGATGAACACAGCAAACCACCTACAACAATAAATGAAATAATAGTAGCGTATACTAACTCTGCAAAATCAGTAACGGAGCAAGTCACAAAACAATGGAATGACTCAAATTTACTGGAAGAAAGTAACATGTACGGGGAAATTTGGAAAAATGGTGTTACACTTTCTATTTTGATAAAACATCAGGCTCATCACCGCGGACAATTAACTATATTGATGCGTCAGGCAGGAATGTTGGTTCCAGGTGTTTACGGACCATCAAAAGAAGATTGGGCGAAATATGATATGCCTACTGCAGATTAGCTAAAAATCCAAAAATAGTAGGGAAAGAAAGAATTGATATAACATGCTTGCATAACACAATTTTAGTAGATTTGTGTTCTCTAAACGCTAATTAATTATTATGAGCAAATTATCTGATAGAATAAATAACCTAGCAGAATCCCAAACACTTGCAATGGCTAAAAAAAGTCGTGAATTGCAAGCTCAAGGAAAAGACATTATTAGTCTGAGTATTGGTGAGCCCGATTTTAACACACCTGATTTTATAAAAGAAGCCGCCAAAAAGGCAATCGACAATAACATCACACGTTATTCACCTGTTGCTGGTTATCCTGATTTACGCAAAGCGATTTCTGAAAAATTTAAGAGGGATAATAATTTGAATTATGCTCCCGACCAAATTGTAGTTTCTACAGGTGCAAAACAATCCATTGCAAATATTATTTTAAGTATGGTAAATCCAGGTGAAGAGGTGATTGTGCCTATTCCGTATTGGGTTAGCTATATCGAAACGATTAAATTGGCTGAAGGAACTCCTGTAACGATACCAACTTCTGTAGAATCTAATTTTAAAATTTCTCCTGAACAACTAAAAAAAGCAATCACATCTAAAACCAAAATGATTGTTTTCAGTACTCCTTGTAATCCAAGTGGTGCAGTATATAACAAAGAGGAACTAAAAGCATTGGCTGAAGTAATTGTTCAGTATCCCGATTTATATATCATTTCTGATGAGATTTATGAATACATTAATTTCATTGGAAAACATGAAAGCATTGCTCAATTTGATTTCATTTACGACCGCGTAATTACTGTGAATGGAGTGTCGAAAGGCTACGCGATGACCGGTTGGAGAATTGGATACATTGGCGCTCCAAAATGGATTGCTGATGCATGCGAAAAAATGCAAGGACAATTTACTTCAGGTACTTCTTCAATTTCTCAAATGGCTGCATTGGAAGCAGTAAAAGCAGATGCGTCAGTGAGCTTTGAAATGAGAGATGCTTTTAAAAAGCGTAGAGATATAATTTTAGGATTATTAAGAGAAATTCCAGGAATAAAAACAACAATTCCAGATGGAGCATTTTATATTTTCTTCGACATTTCATCTTATTTCGGAAAATCATACAATAGCTATACAATTAAAAACTCTCACGATTTAAGTATGTTTTTATTAGAAGAGGGAAACCTTGCTTTAGTTTCAGGGGATGCTTTTGGAGATGATAATTGTATTCGCTTCTCATACGCTGCGGCAGAAAAAACACTTATTGAAGCAGTGAAACGAATCAAAGAAACATTTGCAAAATTAAAGTAAACTCATTCGCCTGTCTATTCATTCGGCTAAGCTCAGAATGACAGTGGAAGAATAAGTAAAGAATTAAAAAATGAGTACCATTCAAGATACTTTCAAAGCATTCAACAAACTCAACGTCCTTATTATTGGCGATGTAATGGTGGATGCATACATGTGGGGAAATGTAAATCGTATTTCTCCAGAAGCACCTGTTCCAGTTGTTACAATTAACAAAAAAGAAAACCGTTTGGGTGGTGCAGCTAACGTTGCATTAAACATTCAAGCGATGGGTGCAAATGCAATTCTTTGTTCTGTAATTGGTGATGATAAGGGTGCAAAAACATTTTTAGAACTTTTAAAAGAGAATAAACTTTCTGCAAAAGGAATACTAAAAAGTAAAAAACGAATTACAACTGTTAAAACCAGAGTAATTAGTAGCAATCATCAAATGTTGCGCGTTGATGAAGAAATAGAAAGCAGTATTGACAGTAAAGAAATTCAAGCATTAATTACTGAAATAAAGAAACTAATTTCATCTCATAAAATAGATGTCATCATTTTTGAAGATTACGACAAAGGAGCAATTAATGCCGAATTGATAAAATCAATTGTTACAATTGCAAAACAAAAAGCCATTCCAACTGTTGTAGATCCAAAGAGAAAAAACTTCATGAATTACTCAGGAGTTACTTTATTTAAGCCTAACTTAAAAGAATTGAAAGAAGGTTTAAAAATCGATTTTGATCACAACAACATTAAAGAATTAGACAAAGTTGTAAGTGGATTTATCAAACAACAAAATATTAATACAGCATTAATTACACTTTCTGAAAAAGGCGTGTATACACATAGCGCAAAAACAAAAGCATTGGTTCCGGCACACATTCGTAACATCTCTGATGTTTCCGGAGCGGGTGATACGGTTGTGAGTGTTGCAGCATTGTGTCTGGCTGCAAAACTTTCTCCAGTAACTACTGCAACACTTGCAAATTTAGCTGGTGGTTTGGTTTGTGAAAAAGTAGGCGTTGTTCCGATAGACAAAAAACAATTATTAGCGGAAGCCCTTAAACTAAAACTTTAAAACAAAGAACGAGCAAAAAGACAAATTAACCAGTGAACGAAATTGTAACACCATATAAAGATCAAACCACTAGCAAGAAAGAGCAGGTTGCGACTATGTTCAACAATATTGCTCCGAAATATGATTTACTGAATCAAATACTTTCATTGGGCATTCACAAAGGCTGGAGAAGAAAAGCTGTGAACCTTTTAAAAGAAGTAAACCCAAAAAGCATATTAGATATTGCAACAGGAACAGGTGATTTCGCTATTGAAGCTTTGAAATTGAATCCCGACAAAGTAGTTGGTGTTGATATTTCAGAAGGCATGCTGAAATTTGGAGTTGAAAAAATCAACAAACTTGGATTGCAAAATAAGATTGAATTAAAATTGGGTGATTCTGAAAACCTACCATTTGCAGACAATTCTTTCGATGCCATCACTGTTGGTTTCGGAGTTCGTAATTTTGAAAACCTTGAAAAAGGTATCAATGATATTTATCGTGTATTGAGTAAAAATGGAATGATTGCAATTCTTGAATTCTCAAAACCACGCTCTTTTCCAATCAAACAAGTCTATCATTTTTATTTCCGATACATTACTCCCGCTATCGGAAAACTATTTTCAAAAGACAGTTCAGCATACACGTATTTGCCGGAATCGGTAAAGGCTTTTCCTGATGGAGAAGATTTTTTAAACGTTTTGATAAAAGCTGGATTTAAAGATACAAAGGCTATTCCAGTTACATTCGGAATTGCTTCTATCTATATTGCAAAGAAATAAAATAAATCAACGAAATTTACGTTAGAGTAAAGCAAAATAAAAAAATTGAACAAATTTGTAAAATATAATCTAGTTATACTTATTGCTCTTGTCAGCTTTAAAACGGTTGCACAAGACCATAGAGGAAACTTACCAACGTATTACAAAGAGCGCTTGCACTTTGGATTTACACTTGGAGTTAATCGTGCGAATTTCATAGTTCATCCTGTACCGCATTTTGAAAGATTCGACACATTAAAAAGTGTTACTTCTGTTCCTAAATACGGATTCAATTTAGGAATTGTATCTGAGTTAATGTTGCATCAATACATCACGCTCCGTTTCATTCCTAATCTTTCGTTTGCTGAGCGTAACATTCAATATGATTTCCAAGGATTCGACACAATCGTTAGAAAAAAGACCATTGAATCTACTTTTTTAAACTTTCCATTAAATTTGAAATTACGTTCCAAACGAGTTGGAAATTTCGGAGCCTATATATTAGCAGGTGGTAGTTATAGCTTGGATTTAGCATCCAAAAGAAAAGCTGTTACCAGCACTGACCCCAATGAGCAAATTGTAAAACTTAAACGTGATGACTTTGGCTATGAAGTTGGTGCCGGAGCTGAATTCTATTTAGAATATTTCAAATTCGCGATCGAAGGGAAATTAAGTATCGGAACAAGAGATTTATTGATAAAAGACAATACCGTTTATTCAAATTCAATTGACAAATTGAACTCAAAAGTATTTTTGATTTCGATTACGTTTGAAGGATAACCCCTCGACTACGCTCGGGGTGACAAAATTAACACTGCACGATAAAAACGTGCCTGACAAAAAATGAAAAACGAACTCAACTTAGTTCTCTCACCAGAAGAGGCTGCCAACGAAAGTGTAATAAAATCAATTGCTGCCCAGCAATTACACATTCCTGAATCCAACATCACTTTTGTTAAAATCCTTAAACGTTCGATTGACGCACGTTCCCGCAATATAAAAATCAATTTAAGGATTGATGTTTATGTCAATGAACAAGTACCTGAAAGTCCAAATTACAAAATCTCCTACTCCAATGTTTCACCCAAAACTCCTGTGATTGTTATCGGAGCTGGACCAGCAGGATTATTTGCTGCGCTCGAGTTGATTGAAAAAGGAATGAAACCAATTGTAATCGAAAGAGGAAAAACAGTCAAAGACCGAAGAAGAGATTTAGCTGCAATCAACAAAGAAGGAATTGTAAATCCACATTCGAATTATTGTTTTGGAGAAGGTGGTGCCGGAACATATAGTGATGGCAAGCTTTATACGCGTTCCACAAAACGTGGCGACATCACCAAAGTATTGGAACTATTTGTTGCACACGGAGCTGATGAAACAATTTTAATTGAAGCACATCCGCATATTGGCACAAATAAACTTCCAAAAATAATTGAAGCCATGCGTCAAACGATTATCGACAATGGTGGAGAAATACATTTCAATACGCATTTGATTGATTTGATTGTAAAAAACAATTCGATAAAAGGAGTTGTTTGCAAACAATTGGAAAAAGACACAACTACTGAATTTATTGCTGATTCGGTCATTTTAGCAACGGGACATAGTGCCAGAGATATTTTCGAATTGTTACATTCAAAAAATATTTTAATAGAAGGAAAAACATTTGCTATGGGCGTTCGTGTTGAACATCCGCAAGCTTTGATTGATTCCTTACAATACCATTGCAATTTAAATGAAGTCGCAAAAAAGCGCGATTATCTTCCTGCATCATCTTATAGTTTAGTGCATCAAGCATTGGGACGAGGAGTGTACTCGTTTTGTATGTGTCCGGGCGGAATTATTGCTCCCTGCGCAACAGCGCCCGGAGAAGTGGTGACAAATGGTTGGTCGCCCTCCAAACGAAACAACCCGTTTGCTAATTCGGGAATTGTTGTAACGATTGAACCGGAAGACTATCAAAAATTTGCGTCACACGGACCATTAGCTGGATTGCGCTATCAACAAGCAATGGAAAAAATGGCATTTGAAGCTGGGGGGAATGGACAAACAGCTCCAGCGCAACGATTACAGGATTTTGTGAATGGGAAATTGTCTCCACTCCTACCCGATGTTTCTTATCAACCTGGAATTAAATCGGCTCCGTTACATGAATTGCTTCCACCAGAAATTGGAAAACGTTTGCAATTGGGTTTTGCAGAATTTGGAAAAAAGATGAGAGGTTATTTGAGTAACGATGCAGTAATTGTAGGTGTGGAATCCAGAACATCATCACCCGTTCGAATACCAAGAGATAAAGAAACGCTGGAACATCCTCAAATCAAAGGGTTATACCCTTGCGGAGAAGGTGCTGGTTATGCTGGAGGAATTGTTTCAGCAGCAATTGATGGACAAAAATGTGCAAATGCAATCGCTTGTTTAAAATAAGTAACTTTGTAGAAATTTAGAACACAATGAAATTCATTATTCAACTTATCATCGTCACCCTTGCAGTGCTTATTTCCTCTTATCTATTACCTGGTGTGAGCATCGAAGGAAATAATTTTTTAACTGCATTGGTTGTTGCAGCAGTATTATCGTTTTTGAATGCAGTAGTAAAACCAATCATGATTATACTCACTATCCCTGTTACCATTATAACTTTCGGATTGTTTTTATTGGTCATTAATGCATTGATGATTTTATTGGCTGCTAAAATTGTAGATGGATTCCATGTAGAAGGATTCTGTTACGCACTTTTATTCAGTTTTATTTTATCACTCGTTACATCTCTTTTGGAGGGAGTAAAAAAACGTGACGAACACGAAGGGAACATATAGTTGGGAGTCTGGAGTAAAGGGATCGTAGACTTTTAAGAAGTCGCATTACCCTTAAAAACGTCATCCTGTGCCACGACACGGGATCTCATTATTAGAAGCAGAAGCACTGTTAAGAGTTAGTTATTTTAGGAGTGAAAAAGATTTAAACGTTACATTTTAGATTTAAAAAAAAATCATGAAAGTAGGAGAATACAACGAGTTGGAAGTAGTAAAGGAATTGGATTTCGGAATTTACTTTCGTGAAGGTGATGTAGAAATTTTAATGCCAACAAAATGGGTTCCTCAAGGAACAAAAATTGGCGACACTTTAAATGTTTTTGTCTTTAGAGATTCGGATGATCGATTGATTGCTACTACAGTAAAGCCTTTCGCTATTGCTGACACATTTGCTTTTTTGGAAGCCAAACAAGTAAATGAAATTGGTGCGTTTATGGATTGGGGGATGGATAAAGATTTATTAGTTCCATTCCGTGAGCAAGCACAACGCATGGACGCAGGAAAAAGCTATGTCGTGTTTGTATATTTGGATGAAGAAACTGATAGATTAGTTGGCTCAACAAAACTAAGTCGATTTATTATTCGTGAAGACATAGATGTTCAAGAAGGTGATATTGTTGATTTACTGATTTATTCGGAAACAGATTTAGGTTACAATGCCATAGTAAATGATCTTTACACAGGATTGATTTATAAAAATGAAATTTTCGAAGCCATTCGTGTTGGTGATAAAATGCAAGGATTTGTAAAACGTGTACGCGAGGATGAAAAGATAGATTTAAGTTTACAAAAAAGTGGATTTGAATTGGTAGATGATGTAAAATGGAGAATTTTAAAACTGATTAAAGAAGAAAACGGATTTTTAGCGTTGAATGACAACAGTACACCAGAAGAAATAAAAGCAAAACTTCAGATTAGTAAAAAAGCTTTCAAAAAAGCGATTGGTGCTCTTTATAGAGAACGTTTGGTAAAGTTGACGGAGAAAGGTGTTGAGTTAATTGATAAAAAATAATTTACTGATGATGATACGGCTCATTCTTTAAAATCGTCATCCCTCTGTAAATCTGTTCAACAAAAAACAACCGTACCATTTGATGTGAAAAGGTCATTTTAGACAATGCGATTTTCCCATTGGCTCTTTTGTAAACTGCATCCGAAAATCCATAAGGTCCGCCCACTACAAATACCAAATTTTTAATTCCTGAGTTCATTTGTTGTTGAAGAAAACCCGAAAAATCAACAGAATCGTATTCTTTCCCATTTTCATCAAGCAAAATCAATCTATCTGAAGTCTCAATTTCCTTAAATAATAGTTCTCCTTCTTTTTCCTTTTGTTGCTCAACACTCAAGGCTTTGGTGTTTTTAAGGGCTGGAATTACAATCGTTTCGAACGATAAATAGTGTTTCAGCCTTTTCTCGTATGCTGAAATGCCTTTGACTAAGTATTCTTCCTCTGTTTTACCGTTAAGAATGAGTGTAATTTTCATATTTGGTTTGTTTATCAATGCAAAAAAACTATATTTTTGTGGTATAGCAAACTAAAATCGAATGTTCCTTCCATTTTAAATGAAAAATGGCTTAATAATTGCATTTAGTCAGCTATTAAATTAAACAAGATGAAAATTAAAGCAGCATTTATTTTATTTATTATTTCTATTTCTTCATTTGCATTTACAATCGATGTAATTGATGATATTGCTGCTGCTATCCGTTCTGGAAACCCTAAAAACATTTCTAAATTTTTTATTGACAACATCGACTTAAAAGTAATTGAGAAGGAAGATGTTTATAGCAAACAACAAGCTGAAATGATTTTGAAAGACTTCTTTAGTAAACATGCAGTTAAGTCTTATACCGTTGCTCATAAAAGTCAGCCTAAAGCTGGTTCACAATATGTAATTGGCACCTTGGAAACTTCCAACGGTAAATTCAGAACTTATTTCTTATTAAAAACCACTGGCACTCAAACGCTAATTCAGCAATTTAGAATTGAAACTGAAAATGAGTAAATCTTTATCGCCTGAGCGTCTTTACAATTTTAATATCCAAAATTTTATTATTTCAGCATTGGCTGAAGATACAGGCGATGGTGATCACACGTCTTTAGCTTGCATTCCAAATTCTGCAAAAGGCAAAGCACATTTATTAGTAAAAGAAAATGGTATTCTTGCTGGAGTTGAGTTAGCAGTAGAAATATTCAAAACGGTTGACAAATCACTAAAAGTAAACGTTTTCATGAAAGATGGTTGCAAAATAAAAGTAGGTGATATTGTTTTGACTGTAGAAGGAAAATCACAATCCATTTTATTGGCCGAACGCTTGGTTTTAAATTGCATGCAACGTATGAGTGGTATTGCTACAAAAACAAATCAATTGGTAACATTGTGCAAAGGCACCAAAACGAAAGTAATTGACACGCGTAAAACAAGTCCGAATTTGCGAGGATTGGAAAAGTGGGCTGTATTGCTTGGCGGTGGCGCTAATCATAGAATTGGATTATATGACATGATTTTAATCAAAGACAACCACATTGATTATGCTGGAGGAATTAGGCAAGCGATTGATGCTTCAAAAAAATATTTGAAGTCAAAGAACAAAAAACTTAAGATTGAAGTGGAAGCTAGAAATTTAAATGAAGTAAAAGAAATTTTATCGATTGGTGGAATCAATCGCATTATGTTGGATAACTTTTCGATTGCTGATATAAAGAAAGCAGTAAAGCTCATTGCTGGCAAGTATGAAACAGAAGCTTCTGGTGGAATAACCGAAAAAAACATCAGCAGTTATGCTAAATGCGGAGTTGATTATATTTCGGTTGGAGCACTTACACATCATATCAAAAGTCTAGATTTAAGTTTAAAAGCTATTTAGAAATGCATTTCAATACCATCAGACGAATAATAAAGATTACACCTGCCTTTAAGTTAATTAAGGCAAGCAGAAAGATTGTTATTCCTGGATTTGAAGGCTTATCATTTTATTTAGTCACTAAATTTTTTTTTAAAGGATTACAAAATGGCGCTTTAAATATGAGGGCGACATCCTTAGCCTTTAGTTTTTTTTTAGCGCTCTTCCCTACTATCATATTTCTATTTACGCTTATCCCGTATATTCCAATTGACGACTTTAATGCCTATTTGTTTGGACTTTTACAAAAGATGATGCCCGCTGCTGCATTTGAGGCAACAGAATCAACAATTACTGACATTATCAGCAATAAAAAAGGAGGATTATTATCGATTGGCTTTTTTACTGCGCTCTATTTTTCTACCAACGGATTTAATGCAATGATCAATGCGTTCAATGAAACATATCATGAAATAGAAACGCGTAAGCCACTTCAACAAAGGCTTATATCACTTTATATGTTATTCCTAACAGTTATTTTGATGTCGGTTTCAATTGCAATTTTAATTTATAGTGAGTTTGGATTCCGACAAATAAAACTCAATAACAAATCATTTTATTATATTCTTTCGATATTTAAATGGATAGTGCTATTTGGAATGTTTTATGCCATCATTTCTTTTAATTATTTTCTTGGTCCAAAACGAAAACAAGGATGGCGATTTTTTTCAGCAGGGTCAATGTTTGCTACCGTTTTTATTATCATTGCAACAATGGGATTCGCCTATTATGTAAACAACTTTGGTAATTACAATAAGCTTTACGGATCAATTGGAACATTAATCGTAATTATGATGATGATTTACATCAATTCATTGATATTACTTCTAGGCTTTGATTTAAATGTAAGCATCCTAAGTGCAAAAAAGCATAAAGACTTATTCAAACACGTTAGAATTAGATAACGTCTCGTTTATCATCATTGGTATCCATATTTCTTTTCACATCCTTCCGTTTCATTCGAATATTCAAGAATTCTACAAAAAGTGAAAAACCAATCGAGATATAAATAAACTTTTTATCAATGTGTTCGTGAAATGCCTCTAAAATAAGGACAGTCCCGATCATTAATAAAAAAGAAAGTGCTAAAACTTTAATCGTAGGGTTGTCATTAATAAAATCACTTACTTTTCCTGAGAAAATTATCATGATTACCATAGCAATTATAACAGCCAAAATCATGATTAATAAATTTGTTACCAAACCTACAGCCGTTAAGATTGAATCGAATGAGAAAACAATATCAATCAATACAATCTGTAATACGATTGCATTAAAACTAACCTTCTTTACATTCATTGCTTCATCATCATATCCTTGAATTTTATTGTGTAATTCAACAGTTGTTTTATAAAGCAAAAATACCCCGCCAGAAAATAGAATTAAGTCACGACCGGTAACACCAAAATCTCCAATAAAGAATAACGCTTCTTTTAATCCTACAATCCAAGAGATACTAAAAAGCAATGCTACACGCATCACCAAAGCCATCATTAAGCCAATAGCTCTAGCTTTTCCTTGCTCGGCACGCGGTAATTTTCCAGATATAATGGATATAAAAATGATGTTATCAATCCCTAAAACTATCTCCAATACTGATAAAGTTAGTAAACTGATAAGGGAGGCAACCGAAAAAAGCTCGTTAAAATCTTGGGCTAAATGCATATTCGAATTAAATTTTTACAAAAATACGGAGAATTTTTAGATTCATTTGAAAATTTTTCTCATTGATTTTCAATAACTTAAAGAATATTTTAGTACTATGTGATACAAGGTACTACATTTTGTATATATCTTTGCATTGTCAATTAGCGGATTTGACGAAATCTAAAAATGACCCTTGATAGCTACAAGGAAAAATTGAACTAACATTTTAATAATAGAAACATGAACATAGAAAACACAAAAGCGCAAATGAAAAAAGGCGTACTTGAGTTTTGCATTTTGTCGGTGCTTTCGGGAGGAGAAAATTATCCATCAGAGATCATTACAAAAATGAAAGATGCAAAACTCATAGTTGTGGAAGGCACATTATATCCACTACTAATGCGACTTAAAAATGATGGCCTATTAAGCTATCGTTGGGAAGAATCAACTTCCGGACCTCCAAGAAAGTACTACAAACTCACACCCGTAGGCGAACAATTTTTAAAAGAATTGGAAATGACCTGGAATGAACTAGTAGATGCAGTAAATAAAACAATACAAAAAAATTGAATTTGGGATTAAGAAGTTGGAAAGCAACAAAAATCACAAACTAAAAAACTAAGAAAATGAACAAAACTATAACAATGAACTTAAGCGGCATCATATTCCACATCGAAGAAGATGCTTATGAAATGCTTAACAAATATCTAAGTACCATAAGAGGTTACTTCAACGATTCTGAAGGTCGTGATGAAATTATGAGTGATATAGAATCACGCATTGCTGAGATGTTACAAGAAAAAGTAAGCACAACAAAACAAGCTGTTCTTAAGATGGATGTGGAAAGTGTTATCGCTGTAATGGGTAAGCCAGAAGAGTTTGCAGGCGACAATGCCGACAATTCTAACAACGGAACTAAAACGGAAAATAAAACTTCTGAAGATGGAAGCAAAAGAAGAAGAGTGTTCCGCGATCCAGATGATAAAGTTGTAGGAGGTGTTTGCTCTGGAATTGCAAATTATTTCGACTTCGATCCAATTTGGTTAAGAGCGGCATTTGCTATCAGTTTCTTTGTATTTGGTTCGGGACTAATCTTGTATATTATTTTATGCATTATAATTCCTAAAGCAAAAACAACTGCAGAAAAATTAGAAATGCGTGGAGAAAAAGTAGACATCAACAACATCAGCAAAAGTGTTAACGAAGAATTCGAAGAATTCAAACAACGAATGGAAAAATTCGGAAATGATGTTAGTTCTAAAGAAAACAGACAACGTGTTAGAACTTCGACACAAAAAGCAGCAGATTTTATAGGTGATGTTTTGAAAAACATTTTTCAAATAGTTGGGAAAATATTTTCTGTTGTTTTGATCGTGTTTGCTGTATTTATGATTGTTATATTATTAGGATCCTTATTCGGAAGAAATTTTATTCATATGAATACAAATGATGTCGATTTTTCCTACTCTATTTATGACATGATGCATAGCATTTTTCCGAACGATTTACCAATTGAATTTGCTATAATCGGATTGGTTCTATTCCTTGGATTGCCATTATTATCAATGATTTATGGCGGAGTACGTTACCTTTTCGGAATCAAACAAAAAAATAAAATTGTAAGCTATACTTCTACTATTTTATGGCTAACAGGATTAGCATTTATAATTTATGTGGTTTATCAAATAAGTGACGATTTTAAAGAAGATGCTACAAGCAAACAAAACATCGAACTTGTTTCAACAAAATCTGATACACTTTACTTATCGTTAAAAAAATATGATAAATACGGATTGAGCAAAAATGCAGATGAAAATTACGATTCTAGAATCTTAATCGACAATTGGACATTGCTTAAAAAAGACGGAAAAACAACAAGCTTGGGCTATCCAAAATTTGATATCGTATTAAATGAAATTGATAGTGTGGAATTGATAGCAATAAAATCAGCTTCAGGTGTAGATAAGAAAGAAGCCTTTTATCGTGCAAAACAAATTTCGTATAGTATAAACCAAAATGACTCGTTGATTGAATTTAATCCTGAGTTTGATATTCAAAACGGAGATAAATGGAGAAACCAGAATTTAAAATTGGTTTTAAAAATCCCAGTAGGCAAAGTGGTATTTCTATCTTCAAATATGAAACACATCATTCACGATATTGACAATGTAACAAATACATATGATGGAGACATGGTGAACAGAAGATGGAAAATGACTAGCAGAGGATTAGAATGCATGGATTGTGAAGGATTAAATGATTTTGTAGATCATCACAAATACGATGATGTACTTGCACCACCACCTGCACCACCTGCTCATATTGAATATTAAATAAATTAATTAATAGCTGTAACTTTTAGATAAGCTAATCGTCAGATATAAAACAAACTAAAAAAACATCCCTATAAAAATGAAAAAGATAATAATATTAGTTGTTGCCATATTCATAAGTACTATGACAACAATTGCCGGAAACGGTACAAGTATCAACTCTGTAATCAGCAATCAATTAAAAGTTCCAAAAGAACTAAATAGTAGCAAGTTGAACGAAAAAGTAAATGTTCAATTTAAAATTTCAGAAAATGGTACAGCAACTGTTATGAATGTAGAAACAAGCAGTCCCGAATTGAAAAATTATATTATAAATCAGTTTCCTAAAATGAATTTCGACAAGGTTTCAGAAAAACAAGGAGCAGTTTATTTTGTAGATATCAACTTCAAAGTAATTTAATTAAAACAAGGGGTATAAAGTCGTGCAAAAGCTTAATACAGGGGAATGAGTTCGTAGCATTTCTCATTCTCCGCCCCTTTCGTTTAGAAAGCGATATTGTATTTCAATATCGCTTTTTTTTATTTATATTTGTTCAAATAAGCTACATGAAAAACATACTTTTCAGTACAATTTTCTTCTTTTCTATTGGCAATCTATTTTCTCAAGATACAATCTTTAAAAGAAATTCAGAAATTGTTATTGCAAAAATTTTGGAGATCAGTCCAACAGAAATCAAATATAAAAAATTTGATTACCAGGACGGCCCCACCTATACTGAATCTAAATCCAATATAAAACAAGTTATTTATTCCAGCGGAATGAAGGAAGTTTTTGAAGTAAAACTACCCGAAGAGCAAAAAGTTGTTTATTTGGACAACTCGGAATATTATGATGGAACAAAATATGACAAAATAGATATGTTGCATACCAATAAATATCTACAACAAAATAAATATTACAATGAACGAGAAATGCACAAATTGCTTATTAATACAAATGATAGAAAAATAGCTGAGTTAGTTAAAGTTTCAAAACGTTCTCATGGTCTTCAATATATTGGATTTGCAGCTTTTCCATTAGGAATAGCTACTCTTATGAGTTTTGCTATTAATGAACCAGCTGTCGGTATATCTGTAGGTGGTATTTGTCTTTTGGGAACTATTGCCTGCCCAATAGCTTCTTCCGTTTTTAAGAAAAAAAGAAAAGCGAGTAATCAAGCAGCAGTAAATCTATACAACCAAGAGCATTAACACATTCTAAATTAAGGCATTAGATAGCAGTTTTCTTTTTTTCACAAAATCTAAAAACACCCTGTTTTTGCTATTACAAATACTTATATTTGTAATTATAGATTTTACACCCAATTTTTATGTCAAACGAAGAAACAATGTCTTCAGGAAAAGCGAAAGTAACTGACTACATCAAAATAGTATTAAACGATTTTCGAATTGCTAATGAAAGTCGTGAAGCCAGTTTAATGGGCAGACGAGAAGTACTTACCGGAAAAGCCAAATTTGGAATTTTTGGTGATGGAAAAGAAATTGCTCAATTGGCCATGGCAAAAGTATTTCAAAACGGTGATTTCCGGTCTGGATATTACCGCGATCAAACATTTATGTTTGCTACCGAAAATCTTACTTTACAAGAATGGTTTGCAGGTTTATACGGACATACGGATGCAGATGCAGAACCAATGAGCGCTGGTCGTCAAATGGGCGGACACTTTGGAACACGCAGTTTAAATGCAGATGGAACTTGGAAAGATTTAATGAAAATTAAAAACTCATCACCTGATATTTCACCTACAGGCGGACAAATGCCTCGTTTGCTTGGATTGGCAATGGCATCCAAACATTTCAAATTAAATCCAGAATTACAAAAAGAACAATTTCATCATTTATCAAACAAAGGAAATGAAATTGCTTTCGGAACAATTGGTGATGCCAGTACGTCAGAAGGTTTGTTTTGGGAAACAATAAACGCTGCAGGTGTAATGCAAATTCCAATGCTAGTTTCTGTTTGGGATGACGGACATGGAATTTCTGTTCCTAAAAAATATCAAACAACAAAAGAAAGTATTTCTGAAATATTAAAAGGTTTCCAAAGAGAAAATGGCGGAAACGGATATGAAATTTTCAAAACGAAAGGTTGGGATTATGCTCATCTTTGCGAAACATACGAGAAAGCAAGTAAGGTTTGTAGAGAACAACACGTTCCTGTTTTAGTTCATGTTGAAGAAGTAACACAACCGCAAGGCCACAGCACATCAGGCTCACACGAACGTTACAAATCAAAAGAACGTTTGCAATGGGAAGCTGATTTTGATGGAATTAAAAAATTACGCGAGTGGATTTTAGCGAATAAACTTTCTAATGAAACTGAATTAGCAGAAATTGAAGAGAACGCAAAAAAGACTGTGCGTGAAGCTAAATCTGCTGCATGGAATGCTTATTTAAATCCAATCAAAGCAGAATTAAAAGAAGTAAGTTCATTAATGGATGCAATTGCTGCTCAATCAACAAATGCTGCATTCATCACTAAAATAAAAAACGACCTCTACTCTATTCTAGAACCAAATCGTAAAGATATTATAGTAGCAGCAAAAAGCGTTTTACGTTTAACACGTAACGAAAATCTTTCTGCTAAAAAACAGCTGAGTGATTGGATAGCAGAATCAAAATTAGCCAACTTCGATCGCTACAGCTCTTATTTACATAGTGAATCAGAGTTCAGCTCATTGAAAGTAAAATCAGTAAAAGCAGAATTTGCTGGTGAATCAAAAATGGTGGATGGAAGAGAATTGTTGAGAGAAAATTTCAATGCTATTCTTTCTAAATATCCTGAAGTAATGATTTTCGGAGAAGATGCAGGGAAAATTGGAGGAGTAAATCAAGGGCTAGAAGGTTTGCAAGAAAAATACGGAGAGATCAGAGTATTTGATACAGGAATTCGTGAAGCAACAATTATGGGTCAAGCCATTGGATTAGCAATGCGTGGTTTACGTCCTATTGCAGAAATTCAATATCTAGATTATTTGTTATACGCATTGCAAATTATGAGCGATGATTTAGCAACGGTTCAATACCGAACAAAAGGGGCTCAAAAAGCACCGGTGATTATTCGAACACGTGGACATCGCTTGGAAGGCATTTGGCACAGTGGTTCTCCAATGGGAATGATTATCAATTCCATTCGTGGAATTCATGTTTGTGTTCCTCGCAACATGCAACAAGCAGCAGGATTTTATAACACTTTATTAGCAGCAGATGAACCAGCATTGGTAATTGAGCCTTTGAATGGTTATCGTTTAAAAGAACAATTACCATCAAATTTAGGTGAATACAAAATTCCTTTAGGAGTTGTAGAAACCATCAACAAAGGAGCAGATGTAACATTGGTAACGTATGGTTCTTGTTGCAGAATTGCAATGGAAGCAATTAAACAATTGTCAGAAGCAGATATTTCTGTTGAAGTAATTGATGTTCAAACATTGTTACCATTCGACTTAAATCATTCAATTGTAGAATCCGTTAAGAAAACAAATCGCTTAGTAGTTTTAGATGAAGACGTTCCAGGTGGTGCAAGTGCATACATCTTACAAAAAGTTTTGGAAGAGCAAGGTGCTTATCAATATTTAGATTCAGAGCCACGTACTTTGGCTGCTAAAGATCATCGTCCGGCTTATGGTTCAGATGGAGATTACTTCTCCAAACCAAGTGCGGATGATGTATTTGATACTGTTTATGAATTGATGCACGAAACCAATCCGAATAAATTTCCTAGAATATACTAAATACCGAAGGGCCCCGAGAACTCGGGGCCTTTATTTTTTAACATGAAAAAAACAACCGAAGCAGATTCAAAATACAATTCACTCGAAAAAATGAGTGTGCGTGAATTACTTTCCAATATCAACAAAGAAGACAAAACCGTTCCGCTTGCTATTCAAAAAGAAATTCCCAAAATTGAAAAGTTGGTGAATGTAATTGTTAAACAAATGAAAAGTGGCGGACGATTGTTTTACATGGGAGCAGGAACAAGTGGCAGATTGGGTATTGTAGATGCAAGTGAATGCCCCCCAACATTCGGAGTTTCTCAAGGAATGGTGATTGGAATAATTGCTGGTGGCGACAAAGCCATCCGTAAAGCGGTTGAATTTGCAGAAGATGATACCGAGCAAGGCTGGAAAGATTTACAAATACATAAGATTACTAAAAAAGATGTAGTAATCGGAATTGCTGCTTCAGGCTCGACTCCTTATGTTATAGGAGCTTTGGAAACTTGCAATAAAAACAATATCACTACAGCTTGTATCGTTTGTAACAAAGGAAGCAATGTAGCAAAAGTGGCAAAACATAAAATCGAAATTGTTGTAGGCCCAGAGTTCGTAACTGGAAGCACTCGCATGAAATCAGGAACTGCTCAAAAACTAGCTTTGAATATGATTTCTACTTCTGTGATGATAAAACTCGGAAAAGTAAAAGGAAACAAAATGGTAGACATGCAACTGAGTAATAATAAGCTAGTCGACAGAGGAACAAATATGGTTGCTAAAGAATTAAATGTTTCTTATAAAAAAGCCAATGAGTTATTGTTGAAGTATGGTAGTGTTAGGAAAGCTGTTGAAAGTGTGAAAAATGAATGATGGAAGATGGAAAATGAAAAAAACTCAGTTCCATCAATCAAAACCACTTTACATCTTCAATTATACATTACACATAACTTATGCAGGACTTAGAACCATTTTATAACTGGCGACACATCTACATCGCATCGGAAGATGAGCGTTCTCCTTTTTATGAAAGGGAATACAGTGAATTTGAATACACGAATGCGATTTATAATTATTTGATTCATCCTCAGTGGGACGATATTGAATCTCCAACTCTTTACATCAAAATACTTTGTGTGGATTACGATACAAAATTTGCAATCATAGAAATGATTGGCGAATGGAACGATGCCATCAACAATGATATTATGCTTTTAAAAAGAGATATTATTGAACCGATTATGCTTCATGGTATTAATAAATTTATTTTGGTTGGAGAAAATGTTTTGAATTTTCATTCTTCCGATGATTGTTATTACGAAGAATGGTTTGAAGAAGTAGAAGATGGTTGGATTGCTTTTCTGAACTTTAGAAAACATGTGATGGAAGAATTTCAAAGAGCAAATATTGATTATTATATTGTTTCTGGTGGACAGCTAAACGAGCTTGGCTGGCGCACTTCCACTCCACTTCAATTGTTTGAAAAAGTAGAACATTTTGTACAAAAACGAATAGGATAATGAAACGATTTTTTTATATAATAGTTATAGTTCAACAATCATATAATCTGTATTCACAGGAAACTATTTTAAAAGTTGATACATTAGAATTTCAAAAAGGCTACCCAACGGTTCACACAACAGCTATTCAACAATTACAATCGTTTCCTTCACCAAGATACGCTCCTAACAATTCATTTATTCGACTATTCAACTGGATGAATTCCAAATTTATGGCTGGTGGAGGACAACCTAATGTTAATGATGCATATTCCATTCCAGAAGCAGTAAAAATTCAGGAGGAATTAATACTTCATTGGAATTATTTTTTAACCATTCAAAATTCAGGAATGGCTTCAAATAAAGAAGCAATTAACAACTCCAAATTACCCTTAAAACTGTATATTGATTTAGCGAATAAAAATCCGAAAGTTCCATTAGCAATTACAACTTTTTGGATGCAACTTTCACCAAAAAAAATGGGCTTGCCTGATGAAAAACCTGCTATTCTTAAAAAGAATTATCCAAATTCGTATTATATAAAAGATGCTACTGGCACTGTAACAAAGAAGATGTTAAACTTTGCTGCACCAGATTCTATCTTTATAAATGATGGGAATCTTCAAAAGATTTGCTTACAAAACATTTTATCACACCTTACTCGCCCAGTTAATATGATAAATGAAAATGGTGAAGAACCTCCTGGTGCAAACAATATTAGCATCCTAGCAGGAGATAAAGATATGGTGGCTGATAAAAATAAAACAGGGATTTCAGATTGGAAAATTTATGCAGCTCAAAAGAAAAAGCATGCACGAAATATGTATTCCTCTCAATTTTTAAAATTACCAGAACTCAAGAACACTTGGTTTACAATTTATGCTGTAGAAGGCGGACCGATAGATCGATTTGATTGGGAAACTAGTAAAAGTAGTTGCAGTAAAATAAAAGGGAACTATTATTCTACACCTGATTTTTATCCACGCACACCAGACAATTGGAAAAAGTGGAAAGGAGCATGGCATGGATGGAAATGGATAAATGATGGAAGGAAAGTAGAAATAAAAAGTGGAGACAAATTCTTCTCACCTTTTGTATCAGCTGGGTGGTCGCTAAATCCAGAAAGAGATATGCGTCCAGCACAATGGCTTGGTTTATTGAAATGTTTAGGCGTAGTTGGGGCCGAATTTTATTACGTTGGGTATTTTAATTTAAAAGCACCTTATTCAAAACCGAAGGACTATGTATGGCAAGCAGCAATGCCTGCCTATTCACAAGCTATTACTACACACTTTTCGGATATTTTTTTCAACGGGAATGTTTTATTTGACAACAAAAAAGAACCAATCGTAACTTACCCTGTAAACGAATCTGATGTTGTTGCTGCTGTTCGTAAACATGATTCAAAAGAAAAATATGTAATTGCAGTAACCGTTCAGCCATCTTCCAATACAGAAAAATTCCCTTTAGAGAAAAATATTGAATTATCCGTTGCAAATGAAAACATAAAGCTAAAAGCAAGACGACAAGGAAGTGTTTATGTATATGACAAAAGTGTAGAACCGGCATTATTTTACCAACTCGACCGCTGGCATCAATACGAACACCCAGAGCGCTGGAGAAAACAATGGATAAACGAAGCAGAAGTATTTGACACAGCATCAAACGAATCAAACAAACTTATTCATTCGATATATCTAAAATATGGAAACACAATTGATTGTTCATTAGCAGAATCTTATATTCAATTAGACTCAAAGGAGTGGACAGAATATAGTTTTTCAAAAAGAGATGCTGAACATTTAGGGAAAAATTTAGTGATTATGATTTATGCAAAATGCAGTAATCAAATTAGAATAAACACAAATATCCTAGGAAGCGACTATTTAATTGCATCAAAAGCAACCGATAAATGGGAGTGGATTAAACTCCCATTTGAACTTAAATCAAGCGGAGGTGAAAATGACAAAATCCGCCTAAACTCTTTAACAGACGGGGTTTTAATTGACAAAATCATCATTTCAAACTCAAACGAATTACCAGATTTAAAAGATTATTAAACAAGCGTTTTTCCTTATATTTGCAACACAATTTTTCAATCTTTAATTTTTCAATTTTCAATCTTATGCCAAAAGGAAATTATACTGTTCCCGGTCCGGTGAACGAACCTATCAAAAGTTATGCTTCTGGAAGTCCTGAAAGAAAAGAACTTCAAGCAATGTTAAAAGAATTACGTTCGAAAGAATTAGATATTCCAATGTACATTGGTGGAAAAGAAGTACGCGGTACTGATAAAGTACGCCTTGCTCCGCCTCACGACCACAAACATACGTTAGGACATTTTCACAAAAGTACAAAAGAACATGTGACACAAGCAATCAATGCAGCTTTGGCTGCTAAACCTCAATGGGAAGCCTTGGCATGGGAACACCGTGCAAGTATATTCTTAAAAGCTGCTGAGTTAATTGCTGGTCCTTACCGTGCAAAATTAAACGCTGCAACAATGCTTGGACAATCAAAAAATGCTTTTCAGGCAGAGATTGATTCTGCTTGTGAAATTATTGATTTCCTTCGATTCAATGTTTTATACATGACCGAAATTTACAAACAACAACCACCTGTTGCAGGAACTGGATTTGGAGTTTGGAACAGAGTTGAGCAACGACCGTTAGAAGGCTTTTTATATGCACTAACTCCATTTAACTTTACTGCTATTGCTGGAAACTTACCTTCTTCTTGCGCAATGATGGGTAACGTAGTTGTTTGGAAACCATCCAACACTCAAGTTTACGCTGCAAATGTGTTGATGGAAATTTTCATCAAAGCTGGTGTTCCGGATGGTGTTATCAATTTAATTTATCCTAGCGGTCCAGATGCGGCTGATGTTATTTTCTCTCATCCTGATTTTGCTGGAATTCACTTTACTGGTTCTACTGAAGTTTTTCAAAATATTTGGAAAACAATTGGAAACAATATTCATAAATACAAAACATATCCACGCATTGTTGGAGAAACTGGTGGAAAAGATTTTATTCTTGCACATAAATCTGCTGATGCAAAAGTATTAGCAACTTCTATTAGTCGCGGTGCATTTGAATATCAAGGACAAAAATGTTCGGCTTGCTCAAGAGCTTACGTTCCTTCAAACCTTTGGGACGAAGTAAAAGGATATATTCAAGCAGATTTGAAATCTTTTAAAATGGGTCCAACAGAAGATTTTACAAATTTTATCAATGCAGTGATTGATGAAAAATCATTCGATAAATTAGCTAAATACATTGATGCAGCGAAAGCAGATAAAAATGTAGAAATTATTGCCGGTGGAAATTATGATAAATCAAAAGGTTGGTTTATTGAGCCAACAATCATTGTAGCAAAAGATCCAAAATATGTAACAATGTGTGAAGAGTTATTCGGACCAGTATTGACGTTACATGTTTACGATGCAGAAAAGTTTGATGACATCTTAAATACAGTTGATACAACTTCTATTTATGCATTAACAGGAGCGATTGTTGCACAAGATAGATATGCAATTGAGCATGCAGCAAAAGCGTTAAGAAATGCTGCAGGCAATTTCTATATCAACGATAAATGTACAGGCGCTGTAGTTGGACAACAACCATTTGGCGGAGCGAGAGGTTCCGGAACAAATGATAAAGCCGGAGCGATGGTGAATTTATTGCGTTGGGTTTCTCCACGAACGATCAAAGAAACATTCGTGCCGCCTACTGATTATAGATATCCGTTTTTGCAGGCTGATTAATATTCACTACAGATTACTCAGAATTAAACAGATTAAATTTTATTAAAAACGTCTCATTAAAAGTGAGGCGTTTTTTGTTTATAGTCACTAATATTCATTATATTAGATGAGTCCAAATTAGGTTTACAATTTGGATAATTATTAAAAACAAAAATTATGCGAAAACTCAGTCTATTATTAATTGCTTGCATTAGTTTTATCTTTTCGGATATAGCTTTTGGGCAATCAGCTTCCATTACTAAAATTATTAAAAACGGAGAACGGGTTGAACTAACTGTTTCCAATTCGAAAGAGTTTTATGTAGGTGGAGATATTTACATTTTGCATGTTGGCAAAAAAGATTTTTCATTGAACAAACAAAACAACAGAGATGGAAAAGGTGCAATCACGTTTTATATTCCTGTAGCTGAATTCAATGCTTTAACAGAAGGTGATTACGTTTGGATGAGTTACGGAAACAAATTTAAAAAAGCTCCAGATCCAACCATTGATCCTACGACATTCTGTAAAAAGAATAAAAAATGTTGGGCGTTAGGAAAATTTAGCAAAAGTCTTTAATGAATTTTATTTCTACTAAAATGATAAAAAAATATACCTACACCCTTTTAATAGCACTAGCAATTAATTGTATTTCATATAAAAGTACAGCTCAAACAACTCCCGATCCAGGTTTACCAGGAACGTTTGCTGTGAGTTACACTTCTTATGATTTAGGAGATTTAGCCTTTACTGATCCTTCTTTTCCAAATCCAATGGAAGTTCGTGGTTCGGTACATTATCCAACTTTATTAAGTTCTGGTCCGTTTCCAGTTTTGGTATTTTTACACGGTCGTCACTCTACTTGTTATCAAACAAGTAATCCATCCAATACAGCATTGGATTGGCCATGTGTTGCAGGAGACCAATCCATCACTAGTTTTCAAGGATATGATTATCTAGGGCAACAAATGGCGAGTCATGGTTATATTGTTATTTCTATTTCAGCAAATGCAATCAATGCAGATGATAATAGTTTAGCGGACAGAGGAATGCCAGCGCGTGCTGCATTAACACAACATCATTTAGATTTATGGAATACTTGGAATACAACAGGTGGCGCACCATTCGGGACCACATTTGTTGGAAAACTAGATTTGCAGAATGTTGGAACAATGGGACATTCGCGAGGTGGCGAAGGAGTTGTTGCACATGCTTTATTGAATCGTTCATTAGGAGACCCTTATGGAATTAGAGCCGTTTTACCTTTGGCGCCTGTAGATTTCGGTCGAAGAATATTAAACGACATGCCTTTATTAAACATTGCTCCATATTGTGATGGAGATGTATCCGATTTACAAGGAGTACATTTTTACGATGACATTCGTTACAATGATTTGACAGATGAAGCGCCAAAACATTCTTTATTGGTAATGGGTGCTAATCATAATTTCTACAACACAGTATGGACGCCTGGTTCTTATATAGCAGGAACATCAGATGACTGGGATGATAGCTATGGATCAAGTGATATTCATTGTGGAACTTCTGGATCTGAAAGCATGCGATTAACTCCAGCGCAACAACAAGCAATGATGGTTACTTATGCAAGTGCATTTTTCAGAACATACATTGGAAATGAAACAACATTTGCTCCCATTTTAAATGCAGATGATATTGTACCACCAGTTTCATCTACACTTGATACAGGAGATGTTTTCATGTCCTACCATGCACCAATTTCTGAACGTTTAGATATTAATCGTGAATTGACAGAAGGAGCTGAAGTCACAAATAATTTATCTGGAGCAGTTACTGGATTTAGTCTTTCGAAATTTGATATTTGTTCAGACGATGCTACTGAATTCAATTGCAATGTAAGCTCATCTAACGATAAAGAGCCCCATAGCGGGACAAGCTCAGCATTGGGAATGCCACAGTTGGGTATGCGCTGGAATGCTCCAGGAGATTATTATCAAAACATTATTCCTTTAGCAAACCAGAATTTTACAATTTATCAAAATCTTCAATTCAGAGCAAGCGTGGATTATTCGGAAGCCACATCTGGGCAATACCAGTATTACACTGTTCAATTGGTTGATGCAAGTGGAGCCATTAGTAGCAAACAAGTTCAAGATTATACCCAAGCGATGTTTTTCCCTCCGGGCACAGAATTTTTTGTCTTACCGAAAGTATGTTACAATAGCATAAAAATTCCTTTGACAGATTTTATAGGCGTTAATTTAACGCAAATACAAAAAGTTATTTTCCTGTACAATCAAACCACAGCTGGTTCTATTTTTATTACGGATTTAACATTGAGTGGACTTACTCCACTCACTACATCTGTTTCTTACAACAACCCCGCGTCTGTTGTAGCGATTTATCCTAATCCAACGGATAATAATGTAACTATAAATTTAGGGCGTGAATTCAAAGAAATTACAGCATTGAATTTATTTGATGTACAAGGAAAATTAATTCAACACATCGAAAACATTTCTCAAGAAATGATTAACCTTGATATGAGTTCATTTGAAAAAGGAATTTATATTTTGAATGTTGTTAGCACTAAAGATGCTAAGAATTATAAAATTGTGAAGCAGTAGTATGAAACTTGAACATCGAAAACAAAAAGTAGTTCCTTTTACTCGATTTATTATTCGCTTATTGCGTTATTCTTTTTACGCAGTAGTATTAATTACATTTTCAGTATTACTTGGTGTGATTGGCTATCATTATGTAGCGGATTTAAATTGGCTAAACAGTTTTCATCAAGCATGCTTAATTTTAACAGGAATGGGACCGGTTGCAGACATGCAAACTTCCGAAGCTAAACTATTTGATTCTTTTTATGCTCTATATAGTGGAGTTGCATTCTTAAGTATTACCGCAGTATTCTTCGCTCCCATTGTTCACCGCATCATGCATATTTTGCATGTGGATGATGAAGAATAAATTTTCTATCTTTTAATTTTTTTGTCGTCTGGAATATTTATCATCCCGCAACCATCCACTAGCCAATTTTCGTTTTCATTCATCATTTTAATAGTCAATTTAAAATCTGATATGTTTTTCCCTTTAACGATTATAAAATTGGCTTCACTATCAAATGAGTCAAGTTCAAAACCTTCGTCAGGATAGTCTTGAGCGTCAAAGATTGGGTCAACTCCAAGTCCCATCTCAGGATCAACTTTATTACCTTCCGTAATCATTTTTTCTAATTCTGTCTTAAAATGATTCGTTGCGAGCTGATTTGAATTTACCCATTCAACAACACTTATTGACTCTTTCAACTTATTACAATTGTCGACATAAGAATTTATAAATGTTAAGGCATTGTCAACGGCATCGCTTTTCTTATCAATTGTCGATTCTTTTGAAGGTATGTCAGTAGATGTTTTTGTGTCTGAACTACAAGCAACGAATAAAAAAAGTGTGGAAATGAGAATGATTTGTTTCATGTTATTGTTTTTTTTAAGACTCAAAATAGCAATGATTCAATTTAATTTTTTGCAATTGCCTCTTTAAAAAAACTAGCTTTCAAAATTCCTGCAAAAATAACTTCGGGCAAAAGCCATTTGAGTGCTTTAATCATTTTCGCATCTGCTCCTACGTAATGATGCATTTTATTTGAATGAGCAGCAATCCATACAGCCTGAGCAATTTGATCCGCACTTAACTTAATATCTTTATCCAGCAATTTCATTTCAGCTTGAGCATTTGTAATCATTGGAGTTCTAACTTAGCTAGGTAAAAGATCCGCTACATGGATACCATATTTTTTGAAAAGCATATTCCATCCCTCCGTCAATGACTTTACTGCAGATTTGGTTGCTGCATAAGCGACAATCTCCGGATTTCCAAATAATGAACCTGCTGAACACATATTCACGATGGCTGAATTTTCAGTTTCTTTAAGCATAGGTAAAGCACAGTAAGTGGAGTTCAGTACACCAATAAAATTAACATCGACTACTAATTTGTGTGTTTCAAGCTGCACCTTTTCAAAACCATTCGGGAATAAAACACCTGCATTATTGAATAAAACTGTAAGCTTTCCATTTGTTAGTTTACCAAATTCGTTGAAAGCAAATTGAAGTTGTTCTGGGTTGCGCACATCTGCTATATGAACTGAACAATTATCTTTGCCTATTTCAGCAGCCAATAAATTCAGGCCATTTAAATCGATGTCTAAAAGACCAACAAACCATCCTTTTTGGGCAAAAAACAGTGCCGTTGATTTACCAATACCTTTTGCAGAACCTGTGATAAATATAGATTTTTTTGTCATAATTGAAATATACTCTTGTAAAATTAAAATGCTTTAGACTCTTTTTCGCGCAATATTATGATGAATAGGAATCTCTTATTTAGTTCTTTATATTATTTATCCACAATCACAAACTCTGTTCTTCTGTTTTTAGCTCTTCCCGCTTCTGTTCCATTATCGGCAATAGGATTTAATGCACCGTAGCCTTTAAAATTAACTAAACGGCTTTCTTCAATCCCCTTTGATATTAGCAAATCTCTTACACTAAATGCTCTATCAGTAGAAAGTGCTAAGTTGGATTTTGCATCACCAACATTATCTGTATGACCACGCACTTCAATTTTCAGTGTAGGATTTAATTTCAAGAAATCTGAGAATTCACTTATTACAACTGCGGAGCTCGGATCTAAGTCAGCTGAGTTTGTTTTATAATAGATGTTGTTTAACAAATAGGTTTTTCCAACTTGAATGGTATCTACTTGTAAATTACGTTTCACTGGTTTCGCAGCAACAAGGGAATCTTTTTTTACTAGCTGAGAACTGAAAGCGTAATTGTCTTTTTTAACAGTAATGATTAAATCATTTTTTGTTTTTGTATTAACTACTAAAGCATAATTCCCTGTTATTGTATCCACCATTCCCTCCGTAACTTTATTAGTCACTACATCTTTTGCTTCCACTTTAAAACCAACAGGAGAGCCTTGTCCAAAATCTTCAATTTTTCCTTTAAAGAAAGCTACTTCATCAGGTCGAGCTTCTTTATATAAATCAAAAGAATAAACATCATGTTTACCAACAGATTTACCATTTGCACGAGAAGGTTCATTTGAAGAAAAATAACCTAAATGTCCGTCTGTACTAACAAAAAAACCTAAGTCGTCACGCGGAGTATTAATAGGAATTCCGATGTTTTTAGGTTCTCCCCATTTTCCATCCTCTCCTTTTTTAGAAAAGAAAATATCAAATCCACCAACACCTGGATGCCCGTCTGAAGAAAAATAAATGGTTTGAAAATCGGAGTGAATAAATGCAGATTTTTCGTCATAACTTGTATTGATGACTGGACCCATGTTTACTGGAGGACTCCAAACGCCAGTTGCAAAATCTTTTACGGTAACATACAAATCAACTCCTCCTCTTCCACCTTTTCTATCACTGGCGAAATAAAGGGTTTTACCATCAGATGCAATGCTTGGTTGTGAATCCCAATAAACGGGATCATTAATACCTTCTACTTTTTTGGCTTCAGTCCATTCACCATTAATATTATCTGAAGTATAAATATCAAAATTCAAAACAGCCCCGCCTTCATCTTTTCCTCTGGTAAAAAAAACATGTTTGTTATCAATCGACATAGTTGCTCCACCTTCTGCTCCATCCTTATTGAATGGATAAGGCATACGTTGTCCTTTATTAAATTCACCCGTAGTTTTGCTACGCATTGCATAACTAAACAATTCCATTTCTTTATCAGTTTCATAAACCATATCCTTATTTACATAAGGTTGTTTACGCGTAAACAACATCATCTCATCATCTGAAGAAATAATAGGAAGATACTCGTCTTTTTCTGTACAGATACCAGCAACTGGCTTAGGGTCAAATGGAACTTTATTTTTAAACAAATCGCTATAGACTTTTGCATAGCGAACCATATCTCGCGCTTGCTTTAAAAGAGCATCATACTCTTTATTAAATTTCTTTTCGTCATCATCCTTAAAATCGATGTACAGTTTAAGATACTTTGCGCAGTCATCATAATTTTCATCTTCCCATGCAATGAATCCTAAATAATAATAAGGATCAGAATGATATTTAGGACAAATCTCAATTACCTTTTTCAGATAAGGCTCAACTGGTTTGTACTTTGCTTCAGCAATGCTAAGTGTTTTTATTCGCTCCATTGCAAAAGCAAAATTGGCATCCACATAATCTGGCTCCCATTTCATAGCTTCTTGCAAAAAAATAAGACGTTCCTCTTTTTTGTATTTTTTGTCGATGCCTTGCTCATATAATTTAACAGCTTTCTTATTGTCAATTTCCTGACATTTCGCTTCGTCTTGTGCATAAGCTTCGAAAGACAAGCAACTGAATAAAATGAATGATAGTGCTTTAATTATTGCTCTCATTTTAATCCCCCTGGCCCCCTTTTTAAGGGGGAATTGATTCCGTTTACAAATATTGTTTATCTCACTGAGGGATATTCTGCTTCAAACAATCTTTCATCAATCCCCCTAGCCCCCTTCTCCAAGGGGGAATTAAATCTCTTCAATATAACGAGTAGTCTAAAAAAAGATACAAATACCAAATTCTTGATACCTGATACTTGTGTCTTGATACTTTATTTCAATTTCTTATCCGATTCTGCTTTTGCATTGACCAAAACTTGATCTGCTTTTTTATTAGCTTCATCCAATATTGCTTGCGCTTGTTTGTCCACTTCTTTTTTAGCAGCCGGTGCAGCTTGTTTTGCAGCTATTTTAGCAACTGGATTCTTAATTGTTTCAATGTTCTTATCGATGGCTGCATAACCTTCTGCTTTCGCTTTATCGGACGCCACTTTTGCATCTGCTTTTAATTTATCAGCTTCGGCTTGAGCATCTTTCATAATTTTTTCTGCTTCAAGGCGAGCTTGTTCTTTCGCCATGTCCATTCCTTGACCGATAATCTCTTTCACTTGTTCTTTCGCACCTTGCTCGGTGTTAAACAAATCTGTTTTTAAAGTCGGTTTGGTTGTCGTTCCTCCAAATAAAGCTTTAATTTTCACTTTATCACCCAATTTTACATTTGTTCCTGCTTGTGAGTTTAATTGACCTAGTAAACTACCAGCAGCAGCATTGGCTTGAGAGCCGAATTCGTCACGAGGTATTTCCAACTTCCAGATGTAATCAATTGTTTGATCAAATCCGGTTGAACCCTTTACCGTTCCAGTGATTTTACCAGACTTAATTGGCATTTCATCAACAAACAATCTACCATCTTTAAAAGTATATGTAGCGTTTACATTTTCAAATGTCAATTTTTTATATTTCTCTTGTTTCAATGCATCAGCCAATTTATTGATTGGCTCAAAACCTTCCACTGTAACACTGTTCGTCATCAACTTTCCGCCTCCTGTTAACGTATTCATAACTGGCTCCATGTGTTGATCTAACAAAGCAGTAAACTTTAATTTTGTTCCGAATTTACCTGTTGAATATTTTGCAATCGGAGCAAGCTTTTCAACAGTATTAAACATTTTCACTGTTTTCGGAATATCGAAATTTGCAATATCCGCATCGAAATCAACTGTAGGTTTTTTCGGATTCTGAGTATTGTAAACACCACTTAATGCCATCGTTCCCTCCACTTCATCCAACGTTAACTTTAAATTATCCAATGTCATTTTACTGTCTTTAATTGCAACACCACCTGTCACTTTCGTTATTGTTAAATTATCGTACAATAATTTAGCAATGTTTGCATTTAGTCGAACATCTAAATTTGAAGGCACTTCCGCAACTGTCATTGCTGCTGTATCTGCAGGAGTTGCAGCAACGGCAGTTGTATCGCTACTACTCATTAATTCATTCACATCCAACAAAGTAGAATTTAAATTAAATGTTCCTTTCAACAATGAATCCTTTAAAGCATATTGTAAAAAGTTTTCGATTTTACCATCCATTTGAATATCGCTTTTTCCAACAACGGCATCAAATTTTGTTAAGTCAACCGTCTTCGGATTAAACTCCAAATACATCGCAGAAATTTTTGTAGGATAGTTCAACGATTTTGTTTGATAGTTCATATCCAAAATTGTCAATTTACCTTCTGCATGAAAATCTTCGTATTTCTCTTGTTCAATAGAACTCATGCGACCTTTCATTTTTACATCTGCCGTAATCATACCATTCAAATCATCTCCTTTTTCCATCGGCATTACATCTTTCATGGTTGCCAAATTAATTTTGGCAAGAACAGCTGCATCAATGTTTGCATCAGAAACAGGAGTAGAAACGTGCATCGTTGCATCAATAGGATTTCCTCCTAACTCAACGTGAAATTTATTTAAATCAATAACTGTTGCATCTGGTTCACCTGTTTTATTATCAACTACTAAATCAACTTGAATGTTTGTCGCAGATTTTGGCAAAGAAGGATAATGGAACATCGCATCTTTGATTAACAACTTACAACCAAATGCTGGCATCTTCTTATCGTTATAAATTCCTTTTGCAAAACCATCCAACGACAATGATCCGGATGTTTTCACATCTTTAAAATCAGCAGTATATACTCCAGGCACAAGTGACAAAATATTTTTAAATTCAGTTTGGTTGGCTTTGAATTTCAAATCCATATCCATGTCATCTCCTGGCATTGCAAAGAAACCGTCAAGACCTAATGTTAACTCATTAAATGAAAATTCATTTTCTTTAAAAGAGAATTTAAAGTTGGGCATGTCTGCATCTAAATCTGCTTTGATGCGTGTTTTCACTTTGTTCATGTATGCAACACCACCATAATTCATTGTGAATCGTTCGATTTCTGTCAATGTTTCTAAAACAAAATTATCGGAAGTAAAATCACCACTTAAGGTATGTGTCATATTATACAACTCGGTATAAAAACCCATAGATGCATCGTCATAAACGATGTAGGCGTTTTTGATTTCAAACTTTTCCAAGCCCATTTTGAAGGGAGCCGCTTTGGTTGTATCGACCACACCGGTAGTTGTATCTACACTCGGTTTGGTAATGTCCCAATTCGCTTTACCATCTTTCAAAACCAATGCATGGATGCGGGGCTGATCAATCGAAATGGTATGAATTTCATATTTATCACCATTAATCACACTCATTAAATTTAATCCAACCGTTAAGTTTTTAGCATACAATAAAGTATCGCCTTCAAAGTCGCCTGTATTGGCAACACTCACACTGTCAACAGAAAGTGTGAAGTCGGGGAATGAACTCAACAAAGTCAAATCAAATTCACCGAAATTGACTTTCGCATTTAACTCTTCGTTTGCAGTATCTTTTACAAACTGCACAATTTGCTTTTTAAATAAAAAGGGAGCAGCAATAACTAAAATAATTAATAATAAGAAGGTGATTCCTGTCCATTTAAGAATTCTTCTTACTAAGCTTTTTTTCTTTTGAGGTGTTTCGTTTGTCATGGTCGTTAATTAGTTATTTTTTGAATTGACTATCACTCTTTTGTCATTTCGAGCGGAGTCGAGAAATCTTTACATTTATTAAGTATAATTATCTTTTTAAAAAATTACTATATCGTTACGACAAAACTAGATTTCTCCACTTCGGTCGAAATGACATACTAAGAATGATTCTGCGTTTTATTTCTAAGCAAATGATCTACCAGAACCAATGCTGCCATTGCTTCCACAATTGGAACCGCACGGGGCAATACACAAGGATCATGCCTTCCTTTTCCAGTCATTTCTAAGGCCTCTCCTTTGGAATTAACAGTGTTTTGTTTTTGCATAATGGTAGCGACTGGCTTAAATGCAACTCTGAAATAAATATCTTCACCATTGCTTATGCCACCTTGTATTCCGCCACTGTTATTTGTACCTGTGTGAATTTTTCCTTTTGCTGAAACGAAGGAATCATTGTGTAGCGAACCATTCATTTTTACTCCTTCAAATCCACTTCCGTATTCAAAACCCTTTACTGCATTGATACTAAGCATAGCTTTACCAATATCTGCATGCAATTTATCGAAAACGGGTTCACCTAAACCAACTGGAGTTCCTTTAATTACACAAGAAATTACTCCTCCGATTGTATCACCTGCCTTACGAACTTGTTCAATTTTTTGAATCATCGTTTCGGCTAAAAGTGCATCCGGACAACGAACAATATTGGAATCTATTTTAGAAAAATCCAAGTCGTGATAATCTTTTAATAATTTAATGTCGCCTACTTGAGAAGTATAAGCATCAATAGAAATGCCGTGTTGTTTTAAAATTAGTTTTGCAATAGCGCCCGCCACTACTCTACTAACTGTTTCACGTGCAGAAGACCTTCCACCACCACGATGATCACGCATCCCGTATTTGGCATCATAGGTATAATCCGCATGAGATGGACGATAAACATCTATATTGTGTTCGTAGTCTTTTGATTTTTGGTTTTCGTTGCGAATGATAAAACCGATAGGAGTTCCCATCGTTTTACCTTCGAAAATACCAGAAAGAAATTCTACCGTATCAGTTTCTTTACGTTGAGTAACAATGTGAGATTGTCCTGGTCGTCTTCTGTCCAGTTCAGCTTGTATAAAATCTAAGTCGATTTGGAGGCCAGCTGGACAACCATCCAAAATACCACCTAAGGCGATGCCATGCGACTCGCCAAAAGTGGTTAATGTAAAGAGTTTCCCGAAAGTATTGCCTGCCATAAAAGTTTTTGCTTAAGCAGACAAATTTAATGAAATATTAGGAGGAATCTTAGAGATTAGTGGTAAATAATTTTGCGAATTTCTGAACCTTTTTCTCCGCTTATTTTCACAAAATAAATACCCTTATTAAAAGCAGTTAAATCCACTTTTTGCGTGTATTCACCAGTAAATTTTGGAAGAACTTGAGAATAAATACTTCTGCCTAAAACATCTATGATTTCAATCGTAGTAGACTGAACGACAGATTGATTGAAAGACAAGTTAATAGAACCAGTTGAAGGATTCGGAGCGATGTTTAAATTGGACAAAAAAGCATTTTCATCAACAGATGTTGCACCACAAGCAGCTGGAGCTGTATATATAACTGCATACATACAAGTTGGAATAGCGCTAAAACTCCCTGTTACAGTACAACCTGCCCCATTTGCAGGTACTCCGGAAATAGAAAAGTTAATTGGACTAGTAAAAGGAGCGTTAAATGTTTGACTTCCACCACAACTGTTTATAACATTAAATGTTCCTGTTGTTGGTTCGCCAACAAAATAATAGGAACCTGTAAGAGTAAAATCATTTGTGGGAGGATTACAAGCACCTGGAGTTGCAAATCCTGTAGCAACACAACTTGTTGCACAAGCTACAGGAGCAGTATACATTGCAGTATATATGCACGTTGAAAGATCAGAAAAGACCATTGTCACAGTACAGGAAGCGCCATCTGCAGTAATACCTGGAATAGTATAAGGTGTTGTTGTTCCACCAGTAAATGGCGGAGTTAATATTACTGGCGTTCCTCCACAACTGCTAGTAATTACAAGCACTCCAGTGGTTGGTGGATTAACGTATGCCACAAATCCATTAACAGAATAAGTATTGGTTGTTGGTGAGCAAGGTCCTGGAATCGCATTACCGGTCATTACACATTGTGCACTTGCACTTAAAATAGTAACGCTAAATAAGAGAGTAATAATTTTTTTCATTTTCCGATTGTTTAGTAGTTTAGTTATAACTACAGACAACAGAAATTAAAAAAAGGTTGCTTTACAAGAAAACTAATTAATAGAGAATGATTTTCTCTGAAATAATTGAGGTTCCGCTTACCAATTGAACAAAATAAAGTCCATTGTTAAATTGAGAAATATCAATTTGTTTTTTAATAAGTCCTTTAGCGTTTGATAATCCTTCATGATAAATAATTCTACCAAGAACATCTGTTACGAAAATCTCCGTTTGAGTGGCATATGTTTCAAAACTTATTTCAAAAATTCCGTTTGAAGGGTTTGGCACAATACTCAAAAATTTATTAGAATACTCTTCAATTGAATTTGAATTACAAACTGCTGGAGCTGAATAAACCTTATTGATACTGCAGCTATCATTAGAAAAAGCTGCTGACACAAAACATGTTGAACCATTAGATGATAAACTATTTAAAGTATACGTTAACGGACTAACAAAAGGTGCAATAAATGTTTGACTGCCACCACAACTTCCAAAAATTGTTAGCGAGCCAGTTGATGGTGAATTATAAAAACTAACTGAGCCAGAAACAGAATACGAATTATCAGAGCTATCACACGAGGAAGGAATCGCACTCAAAGAAGCGAAAGAACAACCTGAGCCACAAGCAGTACTACCTGAACCGGCTGTTTGTTCGAAATGTATATTCCCCGTTGCGTCAGCATAATTTGTAACAACACAGATGTAGAAATCGCCTGGTGCTGCTGTCGGAAGAGAAATATTTATCAAATTACTCCCTGAATAATCACATCCTAAAATATTAGCTGTTGTTAATTGTGCATAACAAACACCCGATAAGCTTGTAAAAGGTCCCCAATACATAAAATCAATATCAATAGGTGCTGGCACAGTTCCAAAATCCAATCCAGATCCAGTAATTGTAATTCCTCCTGGTGAACCAACTTCAATGGAAAACCATAACGGATTTGCAGCAGAACCTAAGCAACCGTAATCAGGACCAGCATGAGCGCCAAAACCTGTTGGCGCATCAAAATCATATGCCGTGCCTGTGCAAAATGGAATTGCTGTAAAACAACTGTCTTGAGCAGTTAAAACATCTAAATTAAACAAGAATGAAATCGTAAAAAGAAAGGCTATTTTTTTCATATTTATAGAAACAATTATTCTATAAATATAATTCTTTCTGATGAATTGAATTCACCAGAAAGAATTAGTTACAAACTATAAGCATCTAAAACTTGTATATCAAAGATATATCATTAATAATTCCGGTATTTAGATTGAAATCAAATGTAGATAAACGATAGTTTTTAGTAATGCCAGATTTAGTTTCAGCAATATCCCTGTTTTGGAAAGTCATATCTGCTCCAACTTGAGCTGAGACAGAAAAACGTTTTGAAATTGGGAACTTCGCACCAAAGAAGGGGCTCAATCCTATTGAATATCCTTTTGTTTTTGATCTTGATACAATATCTGCTTGAATATGCATAACCTCTACCCAGGCATTCTGACCAAAGGCAGTATCTCTAACAAGCGTTTTATTTTGAATATAAGATTCGTTTTTAAAATAACCAATAGACAAATCTGTTCCATAAAACCATTTTAGCTTATGCTTTCCAAACAGTCGCTCATAACCGATGTTTACATGTGGACTGACATAAGAAGGACTTACAGTCGTTTGTTTTATTAATAGACTGTCTGTTTGTAGAATTATTGTTTCGTTCCAAGGATTAGGGTTATAGGAATTTTGATTTATCAAATCAGCCATAACTGAAAAACGGACTGCAGATTTACAAGTTAGATTTCTTTTGTAAGTTACAGAAAACCGAGTAGCTTCAGAAGCCCCTGAACCTATTAATACTCTGAGAAGTGGAGCCGTATTGATACTAATTTCATTTCTCTTTTTTTGCTCTAGAAGCGTAGTTCGCTTTGCTTGAACATTTGTTGAATCTTGTGCATTCGCGCTTGTTACTAAAACAAACAGCGATAATAAGATTTGGACTTTCATCATAGCTTTACATTTTTTAGGTTAATTATTAAATAATTGAAAATGTAATTTTATGCCATAGAAGAAATTAATATTTGGGATTATGTATAGAAGTCGCAGAAGAATAAAAAAGGTTGCCTTTTCTTAAAAAAAAGAATCATAAATACTAGCCAATTTAGTATCTTTCAGTCCTAATTCATTTTATGAAAATTCTTATAAAAAATATAAAAGAGCTGGTTCAGGTTGAGGAGAATGCGAAACTAAAAGTTTCGGGTGGAGAAATGAAAAATTTGAATTGTATTCAAAATGCTTGGCTTGCTATTGAAGATGATAAAATTGCAGGATTTGGAAAGATGGAAGACTGGGAAGGAATTTCGGATTGGACCAATTTAACCATTATTGATGCGAGTGATAAAATTGTAATGCCATCTTATTGCGATAGTCATACACATATCGTTTATGCTGGTAGTCGAGAAGGAGAATTTGTAGATCGTATCAACGGATTGACATACGAACAAATATTTGAACGCGGTGGTGGAATTTTAAATTCAGCAAAAAAATTACACAATGCATCCGAAGAAGAATTAATTGAAAGTGCTTTAAAGAGATTAAATGAAATAATGTTACAAGGTACTGGAGCTGTTGAAATCAAAAGTGGGTATGGATTAAGTACCGAAGCAGAATTAAAAATGCTACGTGTCATCAAAAAATTAAAGACACTTTCTCCTTTAACTATCAAAGCTACATTCTTGGGAGCACATGCTGTTCCAACTGAGTACAAAAATGATAAACGAAAATACATCGACTTACTGATAAATGAAATGATGCCAAAAATTGCTGAAGAAAAATTAGCAGATTATTGTGATGTATTTTGCGAACAGAATTATTTTACAAAAGATGAAACAATTGAAATTTTAACGGCTGCAAAAAAACACGGCATGACTCCAAAAGTTCATGCGGAGCAATTGAGCAATTTTGGCGGAGTATTAGCAGGTGTTGAAGTAGGTGCAATTAGTGTTGACCATTTAGAATTTGTGGGAGACAAAGAAATCGAAGCATTAAGAAATTCAAAAACAATGCCAACCATTTTGCCTGGCGCTGCTTTCTTTTTAAGTCTACCATTACCTCCCGCAAGAAAAATGATAGATGCAGGTTTACCAGTTGCTGTTGCGAGCGATTACAATCCAGGAAGCAGTCCGAGTGGAAACATAAATTTTATGCTTTCACTTTGTTGTGTGCAATATAAAATGACACCAGAAGAAGCAATCAATGCAGCAACAATAAATTCAGCTTACGCAATGGATTTGAGTGAAACACTTGGAAGCATTTGTGTTGGGAAACAAGCGAATATTTTTATAACGAAGGAAATTCCGAGTTATGCTTTTATTCCATATTCATTTGGAAGTAATTTGGTGGATACAGTAATTTTAAATGGAAAAATAATTGAAAATAAAAACTCATAATTAATATCGTATGAATCAATTAATCGAATGTGTTCCAAATTTCTCTGAAGGGAACGACACGAACATCATCAAGCAGATTACAAATGAAATTGAATCTGTAGAAGGAGTTAAATTATTGAATGTAGATCCAGGCAAGGCGACAAACAGAACAGTTGTAACTTTTGTTGGAAATCCACAAGCAGTAATTGATGCTGCATTTTTAGCAATTAAAAAAGCGAGTGAATTAATTGATATGAGCAAACACAAAGGTGAACATCCACGAATGGGAGCTACAGATGTTTGCCCGCTTATTCCCATTGCAGGAATTTCCATGGAAGAAACTGCAGAGTATGCAAAAAAATTAGGAGCTAGAGTTGGTAAAGAAGTTGGCATTGCTGTTTATTTATATGAAGCAGCACAAGCTGATAAAAAAAGAAATAATTTATCAATAATTCGCTCAGGAGAATATGAGGGATTTTTCAAAAAAATAAAATTACCAGAATGGAAACCGGACTTCGGTCCAGCTGAACATTCCGTAAAATCAGGTTCTACCGTAATTGGTGCTCGTGATTTTTTAGTAGCATACAATGTAAACTTAAATACAACGTCAACTCGCAGAGCAAACTCAATTGCATTTGATGTTCGTGAAGCAGGACGAGTAAAACGAGAAGGTAATCCTGTAACTGGGAAAATAGTTACAGATGAAAAAGGAAATCCTGTAAACATTCCTGGTACTTTAAAATCAGTAAAGGCAATTGGTTGGTATATTGAAGAATTTGGCATTGCTCAAATTTCAATGAACTTAACAAACATCAACATTACCTCCGTACACAAAGCATTTGACGAAGTTTGCAACAAAGCATGGGAACGTGGAATACGTGTAACAGGATCTGAATTGGTTGGATTGGTTCCTTTAAAATCGATGTTAGATGCTGGAAAATATTTCTTGGAAAAACAAAATCGATCAATAGGCGTTTCTGAAAAAGAGTTGATTAAAATTGCTGTCAAATCATTAGGATTGGACGAGTTATCGCCATTCAAACCAGAAGAACGAATCATCGAATATTTATTAAAAGATGATTCAAAAGCGCGATTAATAAAAATGGATTTGGTTGCTTTCGCTGATGAAACAGCAAGTGAAAGTCCGGCTCCGGGTGGTGGTTCTATTGCAGCTTATGTTGGCACATTGGGAATTTCATTGGGAACAATGGTTGCAAATCTTTCTTCTCACAAACCAGGTTGGGACGAACGTTGGAAGGAATTTTCAGATTGGGCTGAAAAAGGACAGCACTTCAAAAACGAATTGTTAAAAATGGTGGATGAAGATACAAATGCCTTCAATAAAATCATGACGGCCTTTGGATTACCAAAAGCAAACGATGAAGAGAAAAAAGCAAGAACACAAGCCATTCAAGATGCTACCAAATATGCAACAGAAGTGCCTTTCAAAGTAATGCAACTGTGTTACGATTCCATGGAAGTAATTAAAGCCATGGCTGAAGTCGGGAATCCGAATTCTGTTACGGATGCAGGAGTTGGAGCATTATGTGCGCGCTCGGCTGTGATGGGCGCTTTCTTAAATGTGAAGATAAATGCTGCAGGATTGACAGATAAAGCCTTTGCAGAGAAACTAATTGCTGAAGGAAACGTATTAGAGGTAAAAGCTAATGCTTTAGAGTCTGAGATTTTAAAGATTGTGAATGGGAAAATCTAATAAATAAATAAATATGTTGCTGATTACTCGAATAAGACATAAAATACGGAAACATACTACGTTCCGTAGGTTCTTTTATTCGTTTACTTTCCGGTTACTTCTGCTCGACTTTAAAAAAAATCAATTACTCTTAATTTTCTGGTTGGTATTTTTTGGAATCATCACTAACAGTGTTGCTCCTAGATATGGTGTTGCCTATTTATTTTGGGGACCAGAGTATTTTGATAAAATGAGTTTTTACTCCTACTTCATTACAGGTTTTGCATGTGGCGGATTTATTATGGCTTACAACATTGCTAGTTATATTAAAAATGGTTTTCGTTTCCCTTTTTTGGCAACGCTAAAAAACCCATTTATGAAATATTGTCTAAATAATTTTTTACTGCCTTTAACTTTTACTACGCTATATTGTTTTAAAATTTTCTTTTTCTTAAGAAGTGAAGGCAATTATTCGACAGTCCACACATTATGGTTCATCATTTCATTCATTCTAGGTAATTTGTTTTTCCTTTTCTTGGCATTTACTTATTTCTTCCGAACAAATAAAGACATTACCAAATTATATGGAATTCAAATTGTAGAACCCTTATTAAATAAAGACTTTAAAGGCAAAGAACATTCTGGAGAAAGAAACCCTCACTTGATAAAAGAATCTCGTGACTGGTATGTGGAGACTTATATGAATGGAATTTTTCACAGACGTTTAGTACGTTCTGTTCGGCACTACAAAAAAGAAATGTTAAAAGCTGTTTTAAAACAAAATCACAAAGCGGCTTCTGTTTTTCAAATCATTTCTATTGTCAGTTTAATTCTTCTTGGAATATTTTCAAAAACTTCTTTATTTGAAATTCCAGCTAGTGCTAGTCTATTTTTATTGTTTACTATGTTTATAATGCTCTTCAGTTCTTTTTATACATGGTTCAGAGGATGGTCTACAATTTTATTTTTTGTTTTTTTGGCAGCATTTAATACGCTTCACAAACTAGATTTTTTATCTACTCAAAGCAGAGCGTACGGGCTAAACTATGATACAAAAAAGGCAACTTATAATTATGATAATTTTAAAGCAATTGATAAGAATTACGACAATCTAACAGCAGATATAAATGCTACACTAAATATTTTAAATAAATGGAAAGTAAAAAACACAGATCCATCCAACCCAACTAAAAAACCGAAACTTGTTTTAATAAACGTTAGTGGCGGAGGAATTCGTTCTTCACTTTGGACATTGTACACATTACAAGTAACCGACAGTATATTAAATGGCAAGTTATTAAACCAAACACAACTTATTACAGGATCTTCTGGTGGAATGATTGGTGCGGCTTATTTTAGAGAGCTGACATTACTAAAACAAAAAAATAAAATCCCTTCTGCTTACGATAAAATATATTGTAATAGAATGTCGAAAGACATTTTGAATCCTATTGCCTTTACTATCGCAACAAGTGAATGGTTGTTTCCACTAAAAAGCTTTAGTGTGGACAACCACAAATATTCTTTCGATAGAGGTTCTGCTTTTGAACAAAAATTGGAAGAGAACACGTCAGGAGTATTCAACAAACGTTTAGTTGCTTACAAAAAACCAGAATCAGAATCATACATACCAATGATGGTATTTGCACCTTCTATTGTTAACGATGGAAGAAAAATGCTGATTTCTCCTCAAGGAATTTCTTACTTAACACAAAATGCAAAAACAGAAAAGACACAATTCAATAAATTATTTGATGCAATAGAATACTCGCGCTTCTTTCAACAACAAAGTGCAGAACAAACTAAATTCACAAGTGTGTTGCGCATGAGTGCAACTTTCCCTTACATTTCACCTGTTGTGTCCTTACCAAGCGAACCACGAATAGAAATTATGGATGCTGGTTTAAGAGATAACTACGGATTAGAAACCAGTTTGCGTTTTGTAAAAGCCTTTAACGATTGGATTGCAGAAAACACAAGCGGAATTGTAATTATTCAGATACGCGACAGACATAAAAATGTGCCTATTGATGAAAATCCTTCACAAACACTAGCACAAGCATTAACGCGACCAATGGGAAGTTTCTACGGGCATCTTTTTGAGGTTCAAGATTACAACCAAAACCAACAAATTCAGATGGCCGATTTATGGTGCAAATCACAAATTGATATAATTGATTTGCAATTGCGAAATGAATTGAATGATCGTATTTCTTTGAGTTGGCATTTAACTAATAAAGAAAAAAAGAAAGTGTTTGCTTCTATTGACCTTCCCGAAAACCAAGAAGCTATTAAAAGGATTGTGGATTTGCTAAAATAAAATTATCTTAAATATTTTATCTTTTCTAAAAACAATTCGAACAAATTTCACGAAAATTTGCAGATTTGAGTTATTGTTAAACCAAAAACTAAAAAAACAGCAACTCAAAAACATACATTTCGATAGTGACTACTTCAACGCAGAATGCTCAGTGTGACAGAAAACTAAATCATTAACTCTTCAATAATTTTGTCTACACTCACACCTTCTGCTTCTGCTTTGTAGTTTCTTACAATGCGGTGGCGTAAAATGGCTCCAGCTACTGCTTTTACATCTTCAATATCGGGTGAGTATTTTCCTTTTATTAAGGAATGACATTTTGCACCAATCACTAAAAACTGTGAAGCACGTGGTCCTGCACCCCATGATAAATATTTGTTTGCAACATCGGCTGCATGTTCAGTATTGGGACGAGTTTTTGATGCTAATTTCACAGCATACTCCAACACATTGTCTGCAATAGGAATACGTCTAACTAATTCTTGAAAATATAGAATCTCTTCGCTTGATAATACTTTTTTTAATTCAACTTTTGTGTTGGAAGTTGTGCTTTTCACAACTTGATATTCGTCTTCCAATTTTGGATAATCCAACCAAACATTAAACATAAAACGATCTAATTGCGCTTCTGGCAAAGGATATGTTCCTTCTTGCTCAATTGGATTTTGTGTTGCTAATACAAAAAATGGATTTCCCAATTCGTAACGCTTTCCTCCTGTTGTGATGCTTCTTTCTTGCATTGCTTCTAACAATGCTGCTTGCGTTTTTGGCGGTGTACGATTAATCTCATCAGCTAAAACAATGTTTGCAAACAAAGGCCCTTTGATAAATTTGAAATTTCTGTCTTCACCTAAAACTTCTGAACCAATAATATCGGAAGGCATCAAATCGGGAGTAAACTGAATACGGTTATAAGTTAATCCTAAAACATCAGCAATGGTATTTACCAAAAGTGTTTTTGCTAATCCGGGAACACCAATCAACAAACAATGTCCTTTACTAAAAATAGAAATCAATACATCTTTTACTACTTCATCTTGCCCAATAATAATTTTACTTATCTCGGCATTTAGTGTTTTGTATTTTGCAACAAATGCATCTACGGCTTCTACGTCTGATTTATACATGGTACGGTTAACGAATTTTGTTTTTTAACTGTCATTCCGTGCTACGACACGGAATCTGTAAATTGTGTGTACTGCTTCTAACTGGGAGATCCCGTGTCGTGGCACGGGATGACGGCTCCGTTAAGAGTCCTTTAATTGATCCATTTATTATTAAAAGTACAATTTTTAAAATCATCAGCAAGGTGAACATACATATCCGATGATTTTTTCTTAATCCATGCTTGAATTGCTTTTTGTTGTTTTTCTGAAAGAGCAGCATTTTGTATGTTTTGATAATCGTCAACCAAATTTGCCACGTGTGGCAATGTTCTGGTTTTTAGATACAAAATTCTATACGCTTGTTTTCCATCTTGTGTTGAACAAGGCATCGGCTTTGTGAACTCACCTACTTTTAAATTATCAATAGCAAATGCAATAGTTTGATCAAACTGACCAATTTCATCCATTTGAAAACGCGTAGACCCTGTGTATGGATTAACAATTAATCCGCCACTATTTTTACTGTCTTCATCATCCGAATACCTCGCAGCTATATCTGAAAAGCTTGCCGTATCTGCTAATAACCTTAAATAAGTTGTATCCAACATTAATTTAGCGCGATACATATCGTTTGCATCAACTGAAGGAGAAATTAACAAACTCCTTGCATCCACTTCTTCTCCTCTTCTTTCAATTAATTGAATGATAAAATAACCATAAACCGTTTCGAATACTTCAGACAATTCTCCTTTCTTAAGTTTAAATGCCCATGCATCCCATTCCGGAACAAACTGTCCACGCTGAATCCCTTCATAAACTCCACCTTTACTTGCTGACCCAGGATCCATCGAATACAATCCTGCCATTGCAGCAAATGTTGCTTCTCCTTTTAGAATTCTCAGACGTAAACCTTCAATTTTAGTTTTTGCTTCTTTTTTTGCTTCAGGAGTGATCGAAGGTTTTTTCATTATTTGACCTACTTCTACCTCCGCATTAACAAATGGAATTGAATCTTTTGGAATTGCATTATAGTATTCTTTAACATCATTTGGAGTAACAGTTATTCCTTCAGATATTTTACTCTGCATTTGTTGTTCAAGTAATAATTCTCGAACATCATCTTTTAACTCCAATTTATAATCTTCAACAGATTTGCCATAGAACTCAGTAAATTTTTCTTCCGAACCAAATTTTTGCAAATAATATCTCATTCTTCTTTCCAACTCCTGTTCAATTTGTCCTTCAGAAACATCTAAACTATCTTTTTGTGCCTGCGCCAATAATAATTTTTGATACAACAATTCTTCCATTAGTTTGCATCGCGTATTTTCATTCACTGGCTCACCAGAAGCCAACATTTGCTGATATTGATTTTCCAAATCGGATTGAAGGATATAATTATTTCCTACAACAGCTATAATGCGATCGATAACTTTTTCCTGAGCATTCATTCCAAGCATACATAACATGCAAAGACCCGCAAGGATTAATTTATTTTTTGAGTTTATCATTCGAGTAAATTTCTATTTTATTAGTATTAGCAGCATCGTTATAAATATCTTCTATCATCTTAGTGATGAGTTGAAGTTTACGTTTATTTAAAATAATGTTTATTATATTTTCCTTCTCAAATCCTAAAGGCGACAAGCTATTTCTAATTTGAAAGCCTTTAATATTTACAAAATAGTGATTTAACGAATCGCTTACTTCTACAAACCTATTGTTCTGTAAAAATAACTCTTTATTATAGGTTTGAATAGGAATTTCTTTTAACAAGTCGTCAAACAATAACCAAGACGAATCATCTAAGTAAAAGTTACTTGCAAATTGATGGCAATAGCTTTCTAATAGTTCGCGATCACTCGGTACATCAGACTTATACATTTTTTTAAGCTTATCTAAACCAGGTGCTTTTTTGTCCACTTTAACATAAACCACCTTTATAATGTTATCCTTTAACTCAAAATCGGCTTTATTATTATTATAATACTCTTCAATTTCCGCATCTGTCACTATCGTATCCAACTTTTGCTTCACAAGTTCTTTTTCGTAAGTATACGTAATAAGGGAATTTCGATAATTACGCAATTGCTTCTCAACATTTTTTTGATCATCTCCCAAATTACTTTCAGCTTTTTGAGTTACTAATGATTCACGAATCCAATTGTCGATATATTTTTTAATAAGTTCAGCGCTATCTTTTGTAGGGGTTCCCGCTGGTACAATATCTATTATATCATCTTGATACAAATATTCATTATTTGCTCGAGCTACAGCAACTCGATCTTGATCCTTTTCAGCATTTGAAGAGCATGAGAATAGGAATGTTAGCAGTAAAAGGTATGTGATGCGTTGTAACAAATGCGTATTAATTAATATCTATTTTTCTTTAAAAACTTACAGTACTTTTCTTATCATCATTAGATTTCTTATCGTGCTAGGGATGACGACTTCGTATTAAATAAAAAAGTTTATGGTACAATTGACCATAAACTTTTTTAACAAGTAGTTTAAAATTACTTAATAGTTGAAAGAACTGCTTTATCAATATTTACAGGATATTTCGCTTTTAAAGAAGCAATCCATTCCTTTTCTAAATAGTTTTGATAATCAGCTGTTACCATACCTTTTGAATCTACATAAGATTTAGGCTCTGGTTTTAACAATTTAGCAGTTACGATAATTACTGTTTTTTTATCTTTCTCAGATTTGAAATCTAAAGAAGTTCCTGGGTTCCAGTTTTTATCAACGAACTCATTTTCTCCTTTATTAAAAACACGTGTTTCAACTTGTAAGTTTAACTGAGAATCTTTGTTAATAGTTGCTAAAATATCTTTCTCTGATTTTTTCTTCTTCATTAAGCCTCTTACTTTAGCGGCAACCTTTTCATCTGTACAGCTATAAACAGAAGCTTCAGCACGTTCGTCCCACATGTAATTTGTTTTATTTTTTTCATAAAATGCTTTAGAACCTGTAGAATCTTTTACTGCTTTGCTCCATACTTTTTGGTCAGTTAATTCAAACAATAAAATTCCATCGCGGTATTCTTGCATCAATGCTTTAAACTCAGGATATTTTTTATCCAAACGCTCTTCCTCGTAAGCAACTGCTGATTCCTCTACATATTGTTTATACAATTGATTTAATACTATTGAATAATCTGTTTTAGGGCGCTTACTTTGATGTGATGCAATGTAGCTTGCAAAATCAGCTTGAGTATACATTTTTTCATTAAAGTTAAACATTGGCTTTTTCAAACCCGCTGCTTTAGAAACATCCCAACGTCCATCAAAGAAAAGAGTATCCATTACTTTCACAAATTCATCTGCTAATTTTGGATTTTCTTTAAATTTATATTCTGCTTTCACTTTTGCAATTAAAGAAGCGCGACCAGCTTGAGAGCGAGAGTCTTTAGTCACTTTAGCTTTCAATTCGTTTTTTAAATCCTCAAAAGAAGCCATCCCTCTTTTATCATTTAACTTAACGATGTGCCATCCGTATTTAGTACGCATTGGTTTGCCAAAGTCGCCTTTAGTAGTTAAACCAAATGCTGTTTTTTCAAACTCAATAGGCATCTTTCCTGTCCCGAACCATGGTAATTCTCCGCCTTTTTTAGCAGTTGATTTATCATCTGAAAACTCTGCAGCTAAATCTTCGAACTTAGTTCCCGCTTTTAGTTTATTATATATTTCAGTGATTTTAGTGAATGCATTTAAAGAATCTTCTTTAGACATATTTGGAGTTGTTTTCACCATAATGTGTGAAGCCAAAACTTCTCCTTGCGCTTTTCTTCTCTCTGTTACTTTGATAATGTGGTAGCCATAACGAGTACGAACAGGCATAGAAATTTCACCTACTTTAGTTTTATATGCTGCACTTTCAAAAGGATAAACCATTTGTAAGGATGTGAAAAATCCTAAATCTCCTCCGTTATCTTTTGATGAAGGATCATCAGAGATACCTTTTTCAGAAGCAACTTTATTAAAATCTTCGCCTTTTAAAATACGAGCACGAATCTTCATAATTTTATTATATGCATCAATAGTATCTTTAGGCAAAGCGTTTTCAGTCACTTTAACTAAAATATGAGAAGCATGCACATCTTCTTGCATACGGTCATATGTTTCTCTCAACAATTTTTCATTTACATCTTTGTCAGTCAAATAGGGTTGAGCTAATTGTTTGCGGTAACCACCTAGCTCTTCTTTAAATGATTTTGCAGTATCTAAGCCTAATTCTTCGGCTTCTTTTACTTTCAGTTTAAAATTTACGAATAAATCAACATAATCGTTTAATGATTTTGCATCTGTACTTCCTTCTTTTGTATTGTTTTTGTGAAATACATTCTCAAACTCAGCAACGGTAACTTTAGTGCTACCAATTGTCATTAAAACAGGTTCGTTTTTAACTGGTTCCGCTGTAACAACAGGCTTAGTTTCCGATTTTTTAGTTTGTGCGCTTGCAGAAGCTACTGTTATCAGTGCCAAAGGCAACATCAATGTTCTTGAAAATACACTCATATTCATAGTTTAATGATTTTTTTATTTTGGGTAACAAATGTAGTTATTTATGCGATGTATCAAAAATAAAATTGCCCTAAAATTTAGTATTTAAGCTGTTAAAAATTGTTAACCAAAAACAACGAACAACCTTATCCATAGCCAATTTTACTTAACTTCTCTCATATTCATCTTTTTATTAACAAACAAGCGTAGATATATCAATAACATTTGCCTTTTTTCATATGAAATACTATATTTGAAACGATAAACTATTTCATATGAAAAAAAGCTCCACTCTATTCCTATTATTGTTTACTATTCTAGCCGTTAAAAATGGAACGGCTCAAACGTGGGCACCTCTTGCTAGTGGCACAACAACCCACTTATTAGGTGTTTCAGCTCCCACAGCTACAACTGTTTACGTTTGTGGTGCCGTAGGAACAATCAGAAAAAGCACAACGACAGGCTTGACCTGGGCTCCTTTGTCGAGTGGAACTGGGCAAACACTCCACTCCATATACTTTACTGACGTATTAAATGGTTTTACAGTTGGTGACAACGGTACGGCATTAAAAACAACTAATGGTGGTACAACGTGGTCGCCAATGTCTGTAGGAACAACAGTAGCTTTACGTTTTGTATATTTTTTGGATGCAAATAATGGATACATTACGGGTGCAGGCGGACTTGTATTAAAAACGACTGATGCAGGAGCAACTTGGAATCCTTCAACAACAGGTGCTGGTGCTCAACTAAGCTCTATATTTTTCACATCTCCTACAACTGGTTATTCTGCAGGAGTTGGAGGAGTTGCAATAAAAACGACTACATCTGCAAGTAGCTGGTCGCCTTTAACAACGGGAGTTTCTTCTTCATTGGGAATTGTATTTTTTCCTTCTACTTCAACAGGAGTAATATGTGGTGATTTAGGTGTTATTCTTCGCACTACAACTTCAGGTACAGCATGGGGAACTATTCCTTCTGGAACAACAGACTTTTTAGGTGGTATGGATTTTTATGATGCAAACAATGGAGTTATAGTTGGTGGAAATGTGGCATTAAATACTGGAATTATTCTTCAGACAACGAACGCTGGTGCAAGCTGGACATCAACAATACCTGGAACGTCCCGATTAACGAGAGCTGACTTTTTTGACGGAAGCTTAGGATATGCTGTTGGTTTAGATGGTACTCTATTACAATGGACTGTTGCTAGCATTGCAGATGCACAATTTACTTCTTCTGCTCCAGGCTGTATTGCACAATCGGTGAACTTTTATAGTGTTATGGCGGGAACTCCTGGCGTTACAGATTCTTGGGATTTTGGAATTGGCGCTATTCCTGCAACATCAACAAGCTCTAATCCAACAGGAGTTCTATACTCAAGTGCTGGTGCTAAAATTGTTACCCACATTTCCACAACAAGTTTAGGGTCTGATACCGTTACGAGTATTATTACAATTAATCCATCTCCTTCAGCAATTTATACCTATACACCACCTTCTTGTCCTGGATCTGCTGTTAACTTTATTAATTTCGGAACTACAGGATCAGGAGTAACCTATTCGTGGGATTTTGGAGCTGGCGCTTCTCCCCTTACGTCAACAGGTGAAAATCCTTCTGGAATCGTATATAATTCTGGCGGTCCAAAAACAATCACGTTTAGCGTAACCAATCAATATGGTTGTACCACAACTTCAACTCAAACGTTCACCGTTGATTCTTTACCGATGGCATATGCCGGAATGGATTCAACGATATGTTTTAATACTTCTATAAATTTGGGTGATACAACAATTGCTGGAATGATTTATAGCTGGAGTCCTGCTTCTTCTTTAAATAGTAGTACCATATCAAATCCTATTGCTAGTCCAGTTTCTCCAACAACAAGTTACATTTTAACTGTTACAAACACCTCTACGGGCTGTTCTAATAAAGATACAGTTCTTATCACAATGCTTCCTGCTCTTATTGCAAACGCTGGTAGTGACGGTGAAATGTGCTCAAACGATAGCATTCAACTTGGAACAGGATTATTATTGGGACAAACATATTCATGGAGTCCTACTACAAACTTAAGCGACTCCACAACTGCTAATCCAACTGCAATTCCAACAGCAACAACAACCTATACACTTACAGTTTCAGGTTATGGTTGTCCAACAGTTACAGATGAAATAACAATTACTGTGCATAATGCTCCTAGTGTTAGCGCTGGTGTAGACGACACAACAACAGTTGGTTCTTCTGTTCAATTAAATGCAACGGGAGGAATTTTATATGTTTGGACGCCTTCAGCAACATTGGATAATCCTGGAATTTACAATCCAATGGCAAGTCCATCAACAACTACAACTTACACTGTTGTTGTTACAGATTTGTTTGGATGCAGAACAAGTGATGCTGTAAAAATTACAGTTGTAGAACCTGCGTTTTGGGTACCTACAGCTTTCACACCAAACGAAGATGGAAACAGTGATGTGTTTTTTGTTCGTGGTGAAGGGATGTTAAATTTTGAATTCTCGATCTTTAATCGTTGGGGAGAAAAAATATTTTTGACAAAAGATTTTTACACTGGTTGGGATGGAACTAGACAATCCAATGGAGACAAATTACCAGAAGGTGCTTATGTTTATCAAATACGCGGAACATTATCGGATGGCAAAATAGTTGATTCAAAAGGAATGATAAATCTCATTCGTTAATATAAAATTCTATACTCTGAGTTTCTAAATTCTAAAAAAACAGAACATGAAAAAAATATTTCTATTCGCAATTATTCTTCTTACTACTTGTTTTATAAAAAACAAAACCTTTGCTCAAGATGCTAGATTTGCACAATCGTATGCAAACCCATTGAGAATTAATCCTGCAATGATGGGAGTTAACAGGGATATTGTTTTCGGATTAAATTACCGAAGCCAATGGTCAACGATTGATAAGGGTTATAAAACCTATTCGTTCACAGCATTGTATCCAATAATTTTAAAAGATGAAAAAGGGAAAGTGGATATTGGATTAACAGGAATGAATGATAAGGCTGGTGCTTTTAACTCAGTTGATTTTGGGTTGGCAATAGATTATAGCAAAGAAATTTCGCCAAACAACAATTTATGTATTTCGTTGATGGGCGGTTATGCACAAAAATCAATTGATGTAACGGGTCAAACATACGATAGCCAATACTTATTAGGTTCTTACAACGCCACCAATCCTTCTAACGAAGCAGGTTTATACAGTTCTGTTTCTCATCCTGATTTAGGATTTGGTTTTTTATGGTTTTTTAATCCAAACAGAAAAGAGTCAAGAATCAATGCATACATGGGAATCGCTGGATTTCATTTAAATCAACCCAACCAAAGTTTAGCGGGTATGCAGGCACGATTGCCAATGCGTTTTTCGTATCAAGCGGGAATCAAAGTATTTGGAAATGGCAAAGTGGATCTTAGTCCAGCTGTTCGTGTTAATAATCAAAATGGAAATATTGAACCAGCTGCAGGAATATATGCAAACTACCATTTCAACGATCAGCTAGTTTTTGTAATTGGTGGTTGGTATAGAGTTCATGATGCGAATGCAATTGTTGTCGGATTTGAGCATTCAAATTTCACATTCGGTTATAGTTATGATATGATTAATTCTCCAGGATTAAATGATGCAAAAAACTCAGTAAAAGCTCATGAATTAACATTATCAATTAAGTTTTCGAAAGGCCCTAAAGCAAAAGCAAATCCGGATGATATAGAAAAAGAAATTTTAAATGGTGCTAAATTTTACTCTAATCCTATTATGTCTTTTTAGAATTTTCCACAATGGCGATAAGTATATTTTATAAAACAAAAAAAGGAATCCAACGGATTCCTTTTTCTTTGCGCCTTAGTTGCAAAAAATTATCTACTATAATTCGGAGCTTCTCTTGTAATTGAAACACCATGTGGATGACTTTCACGAATACCAGAATTCGTTATGCGAATAAACTTTGCCTTTTGCAATTCAGAAATTGTTTTTGAACCACAATATCCCATACCAGCTCTTAATCCACCAACAAACTGATAAACAACTTCTGCTAAACTTCCTTTAACAGGAACGCGTCCTGAAATTCCTTCAGGAACTAATTTTTTAATATCATCTTCAGCATCTTGGAAGTAACGGTCTTTCGAACCCATTTGCATCGCTTCAATAGAGCCCATTCCACGGTACGATTTAAATTTTCTTCCTTCAAAAATAATTGTTTCTCCTGGAGATTCTTCAACACCTGCAAACATCGAACCCATCATAACAGAACTTGCACCAGCGGCTAACGCTTTTACAATGTCACCTGTAAAACGAATACCACCATCAGCAATAATCGGAACACCCTTTCCTTTTAATGCTTTCGCAACTTCCATAACAGCTGTTAATTGTGGCACACCAACACCTGCAATAATACGAGTAGTGCAAATAGAGCCTGGACCAATTCCAACTTTTACAGCATCTGCTCCAGCTGCAGCTAAAGCCAATGCAGCTTCCGCTGTTCCAACATTCCCTACAACAACTTGCAATCCAGAAAATGCTTTCTTAATTTTTTTCAAAGTATCAATTACACCTTTTGAATGTCCGTGCGCAGTATCTAAAACAACAGCATCTACTCCCGATTTTACTAACGCTTCAACTCTTTCAATTACATCGCTTGTAACACCAATAGCTGCAGCAACACGCAATCTACCTAAACTATCTTTGTTCGCATTCGGGTGAACTTTTACTTTTATGATATCTCTGTAAGTAATCAATCCAACTAATTTCCCATTTTTATCTACTACAGGAAGTTTTTCAATTTTATGGTTTTGAAGAATTTGCTCCGCTTTTTTTAAATCCATTCCCACTTTAGCAACTACTAGATCTTTGCTTGTCATTACTTCTTTAACAGGACGCTTATGGTTTTTTTCGAAACGCAAATCACGATTGGTAATAATTCCAATTAAATCTCTTTTGTTATTGATAACTGGAATTCCTCCAATTTTATTCTCTTTCATTAATCTTAACGCATCCTTTACGGTAGCAGTTTCTTCCAACGTAACAGGATCCAATATCATCCCACTTTCCGAACGCTTTACTTTTCTTACTTGGTCTGCTTGATCAATGATGCTCATGTTTTTATGAAGCACTCCTATTCCACCTTCTTGTGCAATTGCAATAGCCAATTGATACTCTGTTACGGTATCCATTGCTGCAGAAACAATTGGAGTATTAAGGATGATTTTTTTTGTGAAATAAGAGGCCGTATTTACTTCGCGTGGAAGTACTTCCGAATAAGCAGGTACTAAAAGTACATCATCGTAAGTTAAGCCTTCACCTACAAATTTGCTTGAATCTATTGACATATGAACGGGGTTTGAATTTTAATATCTATGGTTAAAATTCCCGCAAAGATACATTTTTTTGGGTACAAATTGCGAATCAAAATGAATCTGCAACCTTTTTCAATAAAAAAAACCCTTCGTTATCCTTTATTATCAGTACAACTAGGGGTTAAATGCTTTTATAAATTTTGTTATTCCTTTTCTATTTCACGATCGTAACAGTCCCTATATATGAGTGTTTTCTATTAAATACATCTGTTAACTTTACTTTCCAAACATATACATCTTGTTGCGCAATATCTGCACCGCCATTGGCTCTTCCATCCCATTTATCGTACAAATAACTACCATGAAATATTTCATTTCCCCAACGGTCGAAAATCCAAATGTCATAATCTACAATTCCAATTCCATCACCGAAGAAAAAATCATTCACGCCATCACCATTTGGTGTAACACAATTAGGAATATAGAAAGTAAATTCTGGTCCAATCTCAACTGGAGAAGTAACCGATGAAGTACAACCATCAGAGTTCACAACAGTTAATGTAACGTTGTAAATTCCAGGACTAGTTACAGGATACTGATGAGCATTGTTTTGTGAAGTACTTCCTGTTCCATCACCAAAATCCCATACCCAAGAAACAATGTTAGTATACGATTGATCTGTAAAATTAATCATTCCATCAAATATGGTAGATGAAGTTGGATTTGCAGTGAACGCAGCTGTAGGAACTTCAAACACTTGTACAAATTGTGAAATCAACAATGTTGAAGTACATCCATTACTAGATGTAACAGTAAGTGTTACATCATAAAACCCACTTGCATTATAACAATGTGAAGGATTTTGTAACGTACTATTGTTACCTGTACCTGAAGCAGGATCACCAAAATTCCACAACCAAGAAACAATTGTTCCACCACCTGCAGTTGACAAATCAGTGAAGTTAACACATAGCGGAGGACAACCTGGAGGAGTTGAAGAGAAAGCAACTACTGGAGAAGGATAAAAAGTAAGTGTAACATTTGAAGAAGCAAACGGACATAAAGTAGGACCGTTAGAAGTCAACGTTAAAGTTACAGAACCACCAATAGTATCAGTAGCACTTGGAGTATACGTTGCATTTAAAGTATTTGCGTTAGGAGAAAAAGTTCCTGTACCACCACTCCAAGTGCCTCCAGTTGCAGAACCACCAACAGCACCACCCAATGTAACACTAGAACCAAAACACAATGATTGTGCAGAACCAGCATTTGCAGTTTGTACAGCATCTACAGTCACAACAACAACATCTGTTGAAGTACAACCAGATGCAGTATTTGTTGTTGTTACAGTATAAGTAGAAGTAGAAACACCCGGACCTGGATTAGTTAAAGTTACTGTTGGATTTGAAATAGCTGCATTACTCAAACCAGTTGCAGGATTCCAAACGTACGTATCACCAGCAGTTCCTACAAATCCTAAATTTCCTACACCACTTGTACAAAAAGAAATATCTGGACCAGCATTCGATGGAGGTGCCGGACTTATTGTTACAGTTGCAATTGCAGTTGAAGTACAAGTTAGAGAAGTTCCAGTAACGGTATACGATGTTGTAACTAAAGGAGAAGCAGTTGCGGTGGTAACACCTGTTGGAGTTGCCCCAGCAGACCAAGTATACGTAGAAGCGCCACCAGCAGTTAAAGTGGCAGTAACTCCTGAACATATTGAAGGTGAATTAACAGTAGTAATTGGAAGTGGATTTACAGTGACGGTTGCAATAGCAGTACCAGAACAACTTCCAGTTGATCCGGTTACAGTATAAGTAGTTGTAACCGCTGGTGAAGCAGTTGCAGTTGCAACTCCAGTTGATGTTGCCCCAGCTGTCCAAACATAAGTTGTTCCTCCACTAGCGGTTAATGTAGCAGTTGCTCCAGCACAAATTGTAGGTGAATTTACATTGACGACAATTGTACCACCATTTGAAATCGTTGCGACAGCAGTACTTGAACAAGAACCAGTTGTTCCTGTAACAGTATATGAAGTGGTTGTAGCAGGAGTTCCAAAAGCAGTTCCCACTCCAGTAACAGTTACACCAGGCGACCACGTATAAGATGTTGCACCGGTTGCAGTAAGAAAAGCGGTATCACCCGGACAAATAGAAGGAGAATTTACAACCACTAAAGGCAATGGATTGACAGTTACAATTCCATGAGCAGTATCGGTACAGCCATTTAAATCGGTATACGTAACAATATAAGTTGTGGTAACAGCAGGACTAACAGTTAATGAGGATGTTGTTGCTCCTCCAGGAGCCCAAGAGAAACCACCTCCGGCAACGCCAGGTGTAGCTGTAATTGTAGCTGGTATTCCCGCACAAACGGTTTGAGATGTTGATGTAACAGTTGCTGGAGGATAAACAGTTACCGGGTATGTTAAAAATGTTGTACACATCGGTCCTGCTACCGAAGTAATCGTACAAGTGTAAGTTGTATTGGTTGCAGGTGATACTGTAATTGCTTGAGTAGTTTGTCCACCTGGAGCCCAGGAGTATGCAGCTGCACCAGCAGGCGCAGTAAGTGTTGTAGCTACACCAGGACAAACAAAGTTAGGACCAGTGATGGCCATTGGTGCACATTGAACATCTAAATAAGCATAAGAAAAGTGAGCACCTAAAGAACAATCACCAACCGAAAATTTAATGGTTGCACAAGAACCAATATATGGTGTAAGATCTACAGCCACTGGTGTCCAAGGTCGATAATATACATCCGTATATCCAGGAGCTAGAAAAAATCCAGGAATACCTGGTCCACCCACAACTAAATATTGTCCGCACACAATTGGATTTCCAGCACAATCAAATACTTCAATTTTAAAGAACGGTTGTTGTTCAGTGGTATGAGCAGTTGCACCATTTGCATCTTGAATTACAACGGCATATTGATAAGTAAGTAATGCATTGGCGGCAGTAACGTTAAAAGTTTGTTGCAATGTTGCACCTCCATAACCAGCAGTCACACCATCTCCAAGCATTGCAGAGTTAGGTCCTAAACCTGGAGCTACAACAGGAAATCCACCAATTGGATCTACTCCTGCTCCTGCAGTAATTGTATGTTGTGGTGCAGCAATTGCAAATGTAATTGGATTGTACGTAGGTGTTGGTGCTCCGGGAGGTCCATCATGAATAGAGTAACCATATGTTCCCGACCAGCCAGTAAAACTGCCTGCATCAAATCCCATGTTGGTACAAGATGGTTGTGTTGGTGGAGTTACAATATAATTTACTCCAATTGTATAATCGAAACATGGACAATATCCAGGATAACAATCAATCAAAATATAATAACATTGTCCAGCAGTTACACTTGCAGAAACTCCAACTTCAGGAGTACCTTGACTAGTAGTACCAGCAACACATGTTCCAACACCAGGACAACCTTGCCAAACTGAAAGTGCAGGAAATTGAAATGGTTGTAAAGGATCGAAACAATAAATGGTCATGTTGGTTAATGAAATATTTATTGTCCCAGTTGTTGGTGCACAAAAATAATATAACCAATCGGCACCTTGCGTATTAAGCGGATCCATACAGGATGCACCCACCATATTATAATCGTTAGTGGTAGTTGCTGCACAAGTTGAACCCGTTGAACTCGTAAACGGAATTGCAATTGGACTCGCCAATGCGTTTGCACAAGTATTTCCACCTTGAGAAAATCCTAAAAGGGGTAACGATAATAGAGAGAGAAAGAGAGCGATTTTTTTCATGAGCTTATTGTTGGGGATAAATCATGATTATTTATTTTCTTTTATTTCAAATTTTTCTTTTGAGAGCATTCCATCTGAAGCTTTTTTGGTAACAACAGCTTGCTTTTTATTCACTTCACATGAATGAATAGCATTGTCATCCTTAGCCACAACTTTCTTTTCTTCCGAATGGTTTGCTGGTTTTACTTTATCCGCTTGGATTTTGTAAATAATTTTTTCTTGCTTTGCAGGATCTTGAGAAAAACCATGTGAACAAAACAGAATAGAAAAAACGATAAAAGAATTAATTTTTAGATTCATTAGCTTGAAATTTGTTTAACAAATATTCCTAATAATTCTTCTATTTAAGAAGATATTGTGCTAATATAGATACAATTATTAAAAAATAGTTGCATCAACAATCTAATTATTAACCTTTTATCGCTAATACAGGTGACTTAATTCACCAAAGTCTTACTTTACAAGTGTTACAGTACCAATATAACTGTGTTTTTTACCAAACACATCTTTTAACTTTACTTTCCAAACATATACATCTTGTTGAGCAACATCGTCTCCTCCATTTGCTCTTCCATCCCACATATGGTTTAAATCGTTTCCATGAAAAATTTGATTTCCCCAACGATCGAATATAAATAAGTCGTACTCAACAATACCTATTCCTTGTCCAAAGAAGAAATCATTTGTTCCATCACCATTTGGAGTGAATGCATTTGGAATAAAGAATGTAAATTCTGGTCCAATTTCCACTAAATGACTTATAAAGTCGGTACATCCGAAACTATTAGTAACAAACAATGTAGCTAAATATGAACTTGAAGCAATATCAGGATAAGTATGAACAGGACTAGGAGTAGTGAAACCAACTGAGTCGCCATCACCAAAATGATACAACCAAGAAACAACATCAGATGATGAACCGTTTACCAATGTTACAACGGGATTCAACATAGATGCAGGATTTGGAGTTGGAGTAAACTCAGCAATCGGCTCTGGATATACTTGAACAAATGCAGGCATCAACAATGTAGTTGAACAACCATTATTTGAAACCACTGTAAGTGATACATCATAAAATCCGCTGTTATTATAACAATGAGAAGGATTTTGTAAAATGTTTTCTGGTCCAACATATCCATCACCAAAACTCCATAACCATGATACAATTGTTCCACCAGCAACAACTGAAGCATCGGTGAAAGTCACACAATGAATAGGACAACCTGCAGGAACAGCTGGGAAAGCCACAACTGGATTCGCGAAGAATGTAAATGTTACATTTGAAGAAGCAAAAGTACAAGGACCCGTTGGATCATTTGTTGTTAGTGTTAAAGTAACCGTTCCAGCTAAAATTTCTGCAGCGCTTGGAGTATAAACAGCATTTAATGTCGTGTTGTTTGGAGCATATGTTCCCGTTCCACCACTCCATGTTCCACCCGTTGCAGAACCTCCAATAGCTCCAGCTAAAGTAATTCCATTGCCAGTACATACACTTTGAGGAGAACCAGCATTTGCAGTTGCAACTGCATCAACCGTAACTACAACAACATCTGTAGATGTACAGCCGGTTGTTGAATTTGTAGTTGTAACAGTATAAGAATTTAAAATTGCAGGACCACCAGGGTTAATTAACGTAACACTTGGATTTGAAGCTGTAGCGCTACTTAAGCCAGTTGCTGGAGACCAAGAATACGTATCACCAGCAGTTGCTGCTGCACCAATATTTCCAACACCACCAGTACAAATAATAACATCCGGACCAGCATTTGAAATTGGAGGAGGATTAAATGAAATTGTAACAGGCGCAACATCTGTACATCCACCAGCAGTTGTTGATTGAATGTAATATGTTCCAGCAGTTGGAATAGCTGTTGGTGTTGCCAATGTTAAAGTAGCTGCGGCATCGGTCCAATAGGATAATGTTCCAGCACCAGTACTTCCAGCAGTAACAGCAGCTCCTGTAATATCAATTGTTCCAGGAGAACAAACAGCAGCAGGATTTGTAATTACTAATACAGGTAAAGGGTCAACCGTTACAGTTGCAACTACAGATCCAGTGCAGCCGCCAGTAGTAGCAGTAACAGTATAAGAAGTAGTTACAGCAGGTGAAACCGTTAAGGGATTAGCAGCTGAGCCCGTGTCCCACAAATAAGTTGTTCCACCAACTGCTGTTAAAGTAGCTGTTCCGCCAGCACAAATTGTTGGAGAGTTCACTGTAGGCGCTAATGAGCCACCAACAGTAACTGTAGCAACAGCAGACGAAGTGCAACCAGCAGTAGTACCCGTTACAGTATATGAAGTTGTTATTGCAGGAGTAACAGATATAGGATTAATAACAGCACCAGTAGACCATAAATAGGTAGTTGCACCACCTGCTGTTAATGTTGCAGTTACAGTAGGACAAATAGAAGGTGAATTAACAGTTGTAACTGGATTAGCATTTACAACAACTGTTGCTGTTGCAGAACCTCCACACGCACCAGTAATTGTATATGTAATTGTATTGTTTCCCACAGTTGCTGTTGCTGGATCGAAAGCACCAGTTGCAGCATTTGTAATACCAGTTCCACTCCATGTACCGCCAGCAGGTGTTCCCGACAAAACAACAGCAGAAGCATTTGCACAATAAGGACCAGAAGGAGTTATAACTGGAGGAGCACCAGGAGTTACAGTTATGTTTTGAGTAATCGTTGCTGTACATGGCCCTAGTGTTACAGTTAAAGTAACAGGAAACGTTCCAGCAGCAGGAAAGATATAAGAAGGATTTTGAGTTATATCATCTGGAGTACCATCTCCATTGAAATCCCAAGACCAACCAGTAATTCCACCGGGAGTTGAAGTATCGCTAAATACAGTTGGTAAACCATTACAAACAGTTGTATTTGTAAAAGACGCGACTGGATTTAACGGACTACCTGGAATCGTTATATTTAAAATTGTTGTACACGATGCACCAGCAGCAGAAGTAATAACACATTGATATGTTCCAGCCACATTCACAACTACTGTATTATTAGTTGTAGGGCCTACAATTCCAGTTGTTCCACCAGCAGAAGTATTAGTCCAAGCATAACCAGCAGCGCCAGCTGGAGCAGTTAAGGTTACAGTTCCTCCACCGCAAATAGCAGGTGAAGATGTTAAAATAGTTAAAGGATCACAATCACCATCAATATAAGCATATCCATAGTGACCACCTTGAGAACAATCAGAAGATGTAAATTGAATTGTAACACACTGACCAATATAAGAACTCAAAGGAACCACAACAGTTGTCCATGGTCTATAATATACATCCGTATAACCTGGGGCTAAGAAAAATCCCGCAATTGGCGGTTTTGCCATAGCCATGTATTCACCACACATAATTAAAGCACCTGAACCATCACGCAAGTGAACATTAAAATATGGACGCTCTGGATCTGCGTGACCAGAAGTTGGATCTTGTAAAACACAAGCATAACGATATGTAAAGTTTGCATTAGCAGCAGAAACTGTAAAGGAAATACTAGCACGAGAAGCATTACCGCCAGTTACAGGACCATCACCCAACATTAATGAGCTACTTCCACCACCAGCAGGAACTACTGGCAAAGCGGCACCAACAATAGGATCAAAACCACCAACTGTTTGAATAACGTGTGCTGAACTACTAAAACCAGCGACAAGAGAACAGGGATCACTCGTAGAGCTTGCACAAGCCGCTGCTGAATAATAATCCCAAAAACCCGTTCCCGCTTCAAAACCAGGATTTGTACAAGGAGAACCACAATTTAATGGCGTTGGATTTGTTCCAATGCTAGGCGCTCTTAAATTATACGATTCAACAACTTGCGCTCTTCTTTTCTTAAATTCATAAAAATATATTTCATACTTCGATTGTAAATTAGAATAGTATGCATTAACCTCTGCAGTAGTTGTAATCTCTCCTTTACCTACTTTGTAAATCAATACTTCTTTATCTTTCGATAATTTACCCTTGATATAATCCATGAAGTATTCCATATCATTGAAATTACCATCATTTGTAAATAGGATATAATTAATGAAACTTCGGACATCCACTTTCTCAGAAAGTAAATTCGTTTTATTTATATAACTCGTCCAATCTTTTTGCGAAAGATTATATGGATTAGAAACCGACAAACCTCCAGAAAGAGTAGTTTGAGAATTTGCAGTTAAGCCTAAAGACAAAAGCAACGCTAGCATGAGCATTCGTGCGATTGTAAAAAGTTGATTAGTTTTCATTTAGAGAGATTTTGAAGTTATTATTTAACGAATTTACCTAAGTATGAGGCAAATAAAAAATATTTTGCCCAGTATTTTAGCCTTAATGATATTGAAAAAATTAGACGAAAATGGCTTTTTAGTCGAAATACCCTCTAAAAAGTAACATTAACCTCTTTTTATAAAGAAGACAAATGCAATAAAAAGGCTGCATTTGAAATGAGAAGTTATTAACAATTTTGATAAAAACTATTAAAATGAGGCAACCATAAAAAAATGGATTTTTAGGCCCAAGAAAGGTCTTTTTTAAGAAAAGAAAGGGTTTTAGCTTCTAAGCTATTGGATTCTGGTTGATAATCATACTCCCAACCAGCAGTTTTAGGTAAACTCATTAATATGGACTCTACTCGTCCGTTACTTTCAAGTCCAAACTTTGTCCCTAAGTCATAAATCAAATTAAACTCAACATATCTGCCTCTTCTTAAAAGTTGCCATTGTTTGTTGACTTCGTTAAATGGTAACGACTTATTCTTATTCATTAATTTGGTATATGTTGGCGCAAACGTATTACCAATTTCTTTAACAAAATCAAAAAGCTGTTCTTTCGTTACATCTTTTGTTTGGGTTAATTTATCAAAGAAAATTCCTCCTACACCACGTGTTTCGTTTCTATGTTTGATAAAAAAATAATCATCTGCCCACTTTTTGTATTCCTTATAATAGTTCGGATTGTGTTTATCACAGGATTGTTTTAAAGCATTATGAAAAAATTTAGCGTCTTCTTCAACAACATAATGAGGTGTAAGATCAATTCCACCACCAAACCACCAAACTCCTGTGCTCATTTCGAAATACCTCACATTCATATGAATGATAGGAACCATTGGATTTTTGGGATGAATAACAATAGAAACTCCTGTGGCATAAAATGTAGTTAATAGTTGCCCTTCGTCCTCTCGCCCTTCGACTCCGCTCAGGGTGACAGCAGCATTTTCATTCTTTTTTAGAAAATCAGGAATTAGTCCGTGGACTGCTGAATACAATACTCCACCTTTTTCAATTACAGTCCCATCTTGTAAAATACGAGTTCTCCCTCCACCACCTTCTGCTCTTTTCCAATTGTCTTCTTTGAATTTTCCAATGCCGTCTTCGTTTTCCAACGCTGTACAAATTGAATCTTGCAACAACATGAATCCTTCGGAGATTTCTTCTTTGGTGAGCATAAGTTAATTTGCTTTTAACAATTGATATTCGCTGTACTTGAGTATGTAAACAAATTTATTTTCAAATCCGCTGTCAGCTGGAAATTGTGAGAACTCAAAATTACTTCCAATTCCATGGAATTTATTACTAGAAAGATTTTTCAAAAAACCAGTCCCTTCCTTTTGAAGAAGAGAAACAAAAGAATAGGTAACATCAAAACCTTGAAAAACATAAACATCTGGTTCGGTTTTATATTTTAATCGATAATTTTTTACAAAATTTTGTGTTTGAACATTTTTATAATCTATAAATGTATTAGAAGGAATGTGTAAGGATAAATTATTTAAATATTCGAAATCTAAATTGTCATAATTAATCCAATTTTGCAATCCGAATAAAACAATTTTGTATTTATCTTTAAATGTATTTAAGGTTGAAATAAATTCTGTTACATAGGATTGATTATTTGAAGGAAGCACAATCACATTTACCTTTGTAGTACTCAACATACTTTGCGTATTTCCTATTCCAAAACCAATTCTTACCGAATCAGAAACTGGTAATCCAGCTTTCAACAAGTCAGCATTAGCTGCAACTTTAAATGCGTTATAAAATGAAACTTCTTTTGGATTTGAATTATTAACAAGAATTACATTTTGAGTTTTGAACGAATCTACAACAAAATGAGCCATCTGTTCCACTTGCATCGTGATAGAAGGAGAAACTTTTGAAACATAGGGATTATTAAATAATATTTTGTTCACTTGCGTGAAAGGAGAAACGATAGCTATAGAATGCTCTTTTGCAAAATTTGCTACTGGAATAAATCCTGAACCATACAACGGACCAATAATTAAATCCATAGAAGACAATTCAGGTTTTTTTAGAATATTTACAATGGCCAAAGAATCTTTGTCATCAATATCGTAAACAAATATTTTAGCATTTAATTTCAACTTCTTTAAGGAATCTATAGCTAAAAGTGCACCTTCATAAAACTGAAGGGCAACATTCGTTTTGTTTGAAAACTGAGCATCGCCTTTAATTACTTTTTCAATGTCGATAGCATTCGCTTCTTCAGCGTGAAAAGGTAAAAAGAAAGCGATATTATATTCTTCTTTTTGCTCTCCTTTGTAATTATTATAGCCTAAAGAATTCCTATCAGCAGCCTCTGTATTTATTGTTGCAGTTGTGTTGTTAATAGAATTGGTAGTTGTTGATTGATTTGTATTCGTTGTTACTACGCTTGTATTTGTTGGTAAAAGAACTTCTGTTTTTTTGATTAACGATGGAATCTTTAATAATTGATTTGCTTTTAAACCTTCAGATAATTCAGGGTTTAACGCTTTAATTTTCTCAACAGAAATTCCATACTGTTTACTTATTGAATAAAGTGTTTGAGACTTTTCTACTTTATGAATAATAAAACTAGCCGTATCCGTAGCAGAAAGTTCAGTAGGTTTTTTCTTTACCACCTGAATTTTTAAAACTTGTCCAGGTTTAATTCCATCTATTGCTTCAGGATTGTCAATTACAATGTCATTAACATCCCGCTTATAAAATTTAGCAATTGCAAAAAGTGTTTGTCCTTTTTCAACAGTATGTAAATAATATTTATTTCCATTGATGGTGGCGGAGCTACGCGTTTTGTGAATATCAGTAGATTCTTTTTCTTGTGCGAACGAAGAGACAGTCGACAATAGAAAAAAGCCAATAGACAAAAAAAGTTTAATATTTAATTTCCAAATTTTCAAATTGCAAAATTTCCAAATTGTATTATTCCCATTCAATCGTTGCAGGTGGCTTTGAGCTAATATCATACACCACACGATTGATCCCTTTTACTTTATTTATAATTTCATTCGATACTTTTCCTAAAAACTAGTAAGGCAAATGACACCAATCAGCAGTCATACCATCGGTACTTGTAACTGCACGCAAAGCTACTGCATTTTCGTATGTACGCTCATCACCCATAACACCAACCGACTGAACTGGTAAAAAAATTGCTCCAGCTTGCCAAACATCTATGTATAAACCAGATGATTTTAAATTATCAATGAAGATGGCATCCACTTCTTGCAAAATCCGTACCTTTTCTAACGTAATATCTCCAAGTATACGAATTGCTAAGCCTGGACCAGGAAAAGGATGACGATTTAAAATCGCATCATCAATGTTTAAAGTCTTTCCTACTCTACGCACTTCATCCTTAAATAACGCTTTTAATGGTTCAACAACTTGCAATTTCATGTAAGCAGGTAATCCGCCAACATTGTGATGCGACTTAATTGTAGCTGACGGACCTTTTACAGAAATGGATTCAATTACATCAGGATATATTGTTCCTTGAGCCAACCATTTAACATCTTCGATACGCTTTGATTCAATATCAAAAACATCAATAAATACTTTACCGATGGCTTTGCGTTTTAATTCAGGATCTGTAACTCCTGCTAATGCTGTATAAAAAAGATCTTTAGCATTTACACCTTTTACATTTAAGCCCATGTGTTTGTATGATTCCAACACACTTTCGAATTCGTTTTTACGAAGCAATCCGTTATCTACAAAAATGCAATACAAATTTTCACCGATTGCTTTGTGCAACAAAACAGCCGCAACGCTAGAATCCACTCCACCGCTCAAACCCAATACTACTTTATCGTTTCCAATTTTCTGTTTTAGTTCAGCAACGGTTGTTTCAACAAAAGAATCAGGAGTCCAATCTTGTTTACAACCGCAAATATCTACTACAAAATTTCTTAATAAAATTGCACCTTCTGTAGAATGGTATACTTCGGGGTGAAATTGAATCCCGAATGTTTGTTCGCCTTTCACTTGATAACCTGCAAATTTTACATCTTTTGTACTTGAAATAATTTCGTAGTTATCAGGTATTTTTGTGATTGTATCTGCATGGCTCATCCACACTTGCGAATTGTTGCTAACACCTTTGAATAAAACATTGTCTTCTTTCACATAAGAAAGATTTGCTCTACCATACTCACGGTGTTCAGAAGCTTGTACTTCTCCCCCAAATTTATGTGCCATCAATTGCGCTCCGTAACAAACACCCAAGAGTGGAAGTTTATTTTTAAAGGTATCTAACGAAGGATTAGGGGCGTCAACAGCTCTAACAGAAAAGGGGCTTCCTGAAAGAATAACGCCTTTAATATCTTTTGAAATTTCCGGAATTTTGTTGTATGGATGGATTTCACAATACACATTTAATTCGCGCACTCTACGCGCAATCAGCTGTGTGTATTGGGAACCAAAGTCTAAAATTAATATCGTTTCTTGCATGCGCGCAAAGATAAAAAATTGAAGCTATTAGAAGGCTATAATTCTTAACAATTTGTTGATAATTAATCGATACTTAAATTTGGTAGTTGCAACCAATCTATCTAATTTTGAATCAACATATTAAAGCATTTAACATTTTTATAAAATTACCTTAATGTTTAAAGGATAATTAGTAAATATATTTGCTTCAGAAATACTTCCGGTGAATACCCTATAGGAATTGTAAGATTAGTTTACAAGCCTCCGAAACCACTGATAATACTTTAATTATTAGAATGAGATTAAAAGGGCTACATATTGTTTTACTATTTGCGTTAACAAAAATGACATTGGGTCAAACGGTTATCGCTGTCCATGATTTTGAAACAACACTAGCCACTCCAACATTAAGCATTTCAACAGGAACCCCTACTTATATAACAGGATCGTCATTAGCGGCAGACCGACCAGCAACATCACCATTCTTTTCAGGAGGAGCAAGAGCTTGGGGAGAAAGCAATACTTCAAGCTTAATAACCTTTTCTAATCAATCGTTAGCTGGATATACAAATTGCTATGTTACATTTCGTTTAGCTTCTTTTTCCATTACAACATCAGGGAATGGTGCAGATGCAGGCGATATTGTAACAACAGAAATAAGTGTTGACGGAGGAACAACTTTTTTTAGTACAGTTAGAGTTTTAGGAAATTCAAATGCATATTGGGCATTTTCAGCAACAGGGAATGCTACAACTACTTATGATGGGAATGTTACTCCTGTAGATTTTGCTCCTGCTGGTGGAGGAAGCAGAACCACAGATGGATACAGCACTGTAAGAGTTGATATACCTGTTACTGAAACTCAAGTAATGATTAGAATTACTCAGCTCAATAATACTGCAAATGAAAAATGGTGTATCGATGATCTAACCATTTATGGAACTTCCACCTGCACTCCACCGCCAACTCCTACATCACCAACAGCTGCAGCTAATCCATCTTGTGTAGCAACCACATTAAATACAATGGTTCCAACAGCAGGAGAAACATGGTATTGGCAAGGAACAAACGCTTCAGGAACAAGTACTGCCAGCCCTACAAGTTCTACTTATTCTGTTTCTGTTTCGGGAACTTATTATGTAAGAGCGCAAGACAACTCTACTTTTTGTTGGTCGACCGTGAGTTCAAGTATTGTAATGGTCATTAATTCTTCTCCTTCAATTTCTAGTCATCCTGCCAATGCCAATGTATCTGTAGGGAGTAATGCAACATTTACTTTAACAGCAAGTGGCGGAGGATTAACTTATCAGTGGCAGGAAGATCAAGGAGGAGGATTTGTAAATATTTCAGATGGCGGAATTTACAGTGGATGCACAACCAATACTTTAACTTTATCAGGAGTAACTTTGCCAATGGATACTTGGGAATACCAATGTATTGTTACAGGCGCTTGCTCTCCATCCATTACTTCTAATCCTGGTATACTTTCAGTTGTTACAACTTCTGTTGGTGATTACCGAACCATTGCAAGTGGCAACTGGGCTGTAAATACAACATGGGAAAAATGGAATGGCTCCGCTTGGGTTGCTTGCACTGTAGGTGATTTTCCTGATTTAGGAACGGCAAATGCTGAAATCAGAACACATACAGTTGACCTTGATGGAAGTGGCTCACCTCCGTTTGATTGTAATAACTTGGTAATTCAAACTGGTGGAATTTTATGGGCCAACCATTTTACTAGTGCAAATGCTTATCTTCAAATTTATGGTAACATCACTTGTGATGGACGAATTGGGGTTAGCACTGGTGATGATATTTGTTTCGACATTGCTGGGGGAACAAATTGTACAATTTCAGGAGCTGGAACATTTTATGCAACTCGTATCAGAAAAGATGGAGCCATCAATGCTGCATCAAATACTACTTTAACCATTGATATGAATATCTTTTTATTCTGGAGCACAGGTTCCGGAACAATATTATACAACGATGGTACAAATGCTATATTCGATATAACCGTAAATGCAGGAAGAACATTAAGAGGAATTACTGCTGGTGCTGTTTCAAATAATGTATCCATGGATGGAGTTGCAGGAGCTGATGCTACTGCTTGCGGTGGCTCTTACACCATTTTTGGAACAATTGATATTGATGGAACATTTTATGCAACAACTAACAATGTAAATCTTACACGACCAATTAGCACTACCATAAAAAATGGCGGTGTTTTAAAATGTGCTTACATCACAACCAGTGCATCTGGAGTTGCTACTTCTACTTTAACAATTGAAAGTGGAGGAAAATTAACTTTATCGGCTGCTGATGGTTCGTCAAATACTTTCTCATCATTTAGCACAACAAATAATATTTACAACCTCAATACAGGGTCTACGGTAGAATTCACTGGCACTGTTGCACAAAATGTAGAAAGCCAGTTAACTTACTCCAACATTACATTTAATGGAAGTGGATTAAAAACATTAAATGGAGCAACTACTGTAAATGGATTAGCAACATTCACTAGCGGATTAGTAGCAAGCACTGCTGTAAACTTATTGAACATGAGTTCTACTTCATCCACAACTGGTGCAAATAATTCAGGTTTTGTAAACGGACCGGTAAATAAAACTGGAAGTACCAATTTTATTTTTCCAATAGGAAAAGACAATGTATACCGTCCCATTTCAATTACATCTTTAACTGGCTCTGAAACATTTACTGCAGAATATTTTCATGCCGACCCGGATGCAGTGCCTTACGATGTAACGTTAATGGATGCCACATTAAATAATATTGGAAGATGTGAATATTGGATTTTGAACAGAGCAGGAAGTGTGAATGCGAATGTTACTTTGAGTTGGAATACATATAGTTGCGGAGTAACTTCCCTTCCCGATTTAGCGGTTACACGTTGGGATGGAAGTATGTGGAAAGACCACGGAAATGGTGGAACAACTGGCACCACTTCAAACGGAACTGTTGTTACAACTGCTGCTGTTACATCTTTTAGTCCATTTACTTTAGCCAGCCGAACGGCCGGAGTAAACCCTTTACCAATTGAACTTTTATCTTTTACAGCAAATTACAATTCATCAAACAAAGTAAACTTAAAATGGATTACTGCATCCGAAACGAATAATGATTTCTTCACTATTGAACGTTCAAAGGATGGAGTATTTTTTAATGAGTTGAATGTTGTTGACGGAGCGGGAAATAGTACAGGCACTTTAAACTATTCAACAATTGATAACGAGCCACTTCAAGGACTTTCATATTACCGTTTAAAACAAACAGATTTTAATGGTGAAAATTCTTACAGCACAATTGTTTCAGTAGAAAAAAATCAAAATGGTTTTGAAATTATAAACACACAATTTAACCAATCACAAAATCAATTAGCTGTTTACTTTATTTGTGATAACAATTGTACTGTCTCTATTGAACTATTCGATTTAAAGGGAAAGAAAATTTATTCTTCAACAGAAAATACTTTAGGAAAAAATTCCGAAATACTAATTCCTATCAGCAATATCTCCGAAGGAATATATTTAATCAAGGCGTTTAATGCCGAGACAGTAATCTCCAAAAAGATAAAGCTGTAACTTTTAATTAATCGTTTCTAAAGCTTTTTTTGCTAATTCATGCATTGGATTAATTGAAAGACAGGCATTAAAATCAACAACCGCTTTTTTCTTATCACCCATCGCTTGATAACAAACGCCTCTTCCGTAATATGCATCCACGTATGCTGGGTCGCTAGATAAAGCTGCAGTAAAATATTTCAAAGCAGTTTTGTAATCTTTTTTACCAACCAAGTTTATACTCCCAATATTATAATTAGCATTTTTATTTTTAGCGTCAATTTGCAAAAGCACATTGTAAGCTTCAATTGCTTTATCCCAATTTTCAACATCCTGATAATATTTACCAATAGCATACCATATTTCTGTACTATTTGGTTGAACGCGTAATGCATTTTTATAATAATCCACAGCAATAGGATTTTTTTGCGCTGCATTCAAAATCCCTAATTGCATGTATGCATTGTAGAAAGATTGATCTTGCTCCACTGCGGTTTGCATACTTGAAATTGCCTTTGCAGTATCTTTTATTTCTTTATAATTCATTCCTTTCATAAAATATGCTTTGGAATTATACTTATCAATTTTCAAGGCCATGTTGATGTACTTAAAACAGTCGTCATGTTTTTTTACATAGAAATACAATTCCGCCAATTTTAGAATGGCGTCTACATTTTTATCATCTAAAGAAATACATTTTTCTAATGCAGCTTTAGAATTACCAGTTTGGTTGGTCACAAAATATAAATCAGATAACGTAATAAAATAAGGAGCTTTTGAGCTATCTATCATCATAACTCTTTTCATATCTTCAAATCCTGCATCAAAATTTCTTGTGCTTAAATGATATTGAGCACGTTTATGAAACACATCTGCATTCGTTGGATTTTTTTCTACTTCTGCATTTAATTTAAGTAATGCTTCCGGCAAAACTGATTTTACCGAATCGGTAGTTTTAGTTTCAGGAGATGTAGATTCTGATCCACAAGACGAAAACAAAATTAATCCTGTAAAAATCGAAATTGAAAAAAGTGCTTTGATATACATAATTATAATTTTAGTGATGGCTATCCCGAAAAGTCGGGACTGTCTCAACGAATGCATATAGTTCTGAATTTACAAATCCTTCAAATACATAAGTTGAAGACAAAAGTAAATAAAAATGTCATCCCTCTTCAGAGTGTTCAAATGAAACACAATGTTTGGGGATGACATTCTATAGGCAAATATACCTAATTATTTGATACCAGACTAATGAACTATTGTCTCGTCTCGCAAGTAGACTACAATCTCCTTAAAGACTTAAAGGCCGATCAATTTATCATTGTCGGAAAGTTGACAGATGAATTAGCTTTCTGAACTAACTTTTTTCGCTGTTGCCAACTCAGGCATTTCAGGCGTAACGATAGCTGTGCTGCTCAAAGCCACACGAATCTTCATTTCGATTTCTTCACACAATTCCATATTATCGTGGAACAACGCTTTTACCGCATCTCTACCTTGTCCTAATTTGGTATCTCCATAACTAAACCAAGAACCTGCTTTTTTAATGATGTTGTGTTCAACACCTAAATCAACAATTTCTCCAATTTTAGAAATTCCTTCTCCGTACATGATATCAAATTCAGCTTGACGGAAAGGAGGTGCTACTTTATTTTTTACAATTTTAACACGAGTACGGTTACCAACAACAGCATCACCATCTTTAATTTGTCCAATCCTACGGATATCAATACGAACGGAAGCATAAAACTTAAGTG
>CANNHN010000002.1 GCA_947504725.1 Bacteroidota bacterium
ACTCTGGTTGCAGTATTCGTACAACCGCTAGCTGTGCCAGTTACAGTATAAGTTGTTGTTCCTGCTGGAACAAAAGAAACGCCATTTGTTACTCCACCACTCCAAGTATAAGATGTTGCACCACCACCAGTTAATGTTACAGATTGTCCAGCACAAAGAGTTGTGCTTGTTGCATTAGCTGTTACTGTTGGTAAGGGATTTACTGTAATTAATTGTGTTGAAGTATTAGTACAACTTCCTGAAGTTCCTGTTACAGTATACGTTGTTGTTGCAGCAGGAATAAACGCTATTCCATTTGTTACTCCACCGCTCCAAGTATAAGTGGATGCACCGCCTCCATTTAATGTAACAGCTTGCCCTGCACAAACTACTGTTGCAGTTGCGGATGCGGATACTGTGATACCGGATGTAATTGAAACTACAACTGTTGCAGAATTTGTACATCCCAAACTTGTTCCTATTACAGTGTAAGTTGAAGTAGAAATAGGAATGAATGGAACACCATTACTAACGCCACTTGTCCATGTATAACTTGCTGCACCACCACCAGTAAGCGTCACCGAACCACCTGAACAAATAGTTGTTGAAGTAGCATTAGCTGTTACTGAAGGGATTGAATTAACTATTATAGTTTGTGTTGATGTATTTGTTCCACAACCAGCAATTGTTCCTGTTACGGTATATGTACTCGTAGCAGTTGGTACAAAAGCAACGCCATTTGTAATTCCACCTGTCCAAGAATATGTACTTGCACCAACTCCTGAAAGTGTAACGGATTGACCTTGACAAACGGTTGTTGATGATGCACTAACCGATACAGCGGGAACTGACGTAACATTTAAAACAAATGTATAAATTGTTGTTCCTCCGAAACCATCATTAGCAGTTATTGTAATGGTTGTACTTCCTGTTTGTCCAACTACTGGTGTATATGTTGCTTGATAATTATTTCCACTTATATTGCTTACACTAATACTTGCATTCGCCAAGAGAGCTGTATTGCTGCTACTAACTGTAAACGAAATCGCATCACCATCAGAATCTGTAATTGTAAATGGATTTGACGAAGTGCTATTCATACACATATTCATAACTGGAGCGGCAGAAGAAAAAACAGGAACAACATTGGAAAGCTGCTCAATTAAGCTTGTAGAATTAGGATAAGATCCCATTTTGGTTCCTGTCGTTCCGGAAAAATCAACTTTCGTTACAAGAACATTTGTTGTAGATGTCCATTCGAACAAGGTACCATAATTCAAAATTCCTCCTTCTCTTGTTAGTCCATAATACTTTCCAGTACTTCCTAAAAGCAATGTTCCTTTTGGAAATCCTCCAATCACCAAATCAAATTCTATTTTTGTAGTGAATACGTTTGAAACTGCATCCCAAGTAAATAAAACACCCGCACCATCAATGCCACCCATTTCTGTTAAACCATAAAATAATCCTGCATTATAAATTAAACTTCCTCTTGGAGAGCAACCACCTAATGTTGTTAGGTTGTATCTTTTTGTATAAACATTGGTTGCGGGGTTCCATTCAAAAATTACACCTACATTATTTGTTCCACCAGTGTATGTTAATCCATAAAATTTAGTTCCATTAAAAACTAAAGATCCATTTGGATTTCCACCATTAGTTGTACTGAAGTCAATTTTTTTCGTGTAAATATTTGATATGGGATCCCATTCAAAAATAACTCCTAAACTATTTGCACCTCCCAAGTTTGTCAGACCATAAAACTTCGTTCCATTCAAAGTAAGTGAACCTAAAGGATTGGAGCCTGTTGATGAAGCAAGATCAATTTTTTTAGTATAGGTATTTGTAGAAGCGTTCCATTCAAAAACAACTCCAACACCATTTGCTCCTCCAATACTGGTTAATCCATAAAATTTTCCGCTATAAAAAAGCAAATCTCCATTAGGTCTTCCTCCGCTGATACTATCAAAATCATATTTATTTGTATACGTGCCTGTTGATGGATTCCACTCAAAAATAACTCCGTAATTATGAAGCCCGCCAGAACTTGTCATCCCATAATATTTTCCAGAATTAAAAACCAATGATCCATTTGGTTGATTTCCTGCAGTACTATTCAATTCAACTTTTTTAGAGTAGGTATTTGAACTCGGATTCCATTTAAAAATCACACCATAATTATAAAGTCCACCTGAACTTGTTAAACCATAAAACATTCCGTTTGCATTCAACAAGGATCCATAAGGTGTTTTTCCAGTTGAAGAAGAGAGGTCAATTTTTTTAACATAAACATTTGTAGTTGGATTCCATTCAAAAACAACGCCCAAGTCACTTGCCCCACCAGCTCTTGTTAGCCCATAAAAATTATTGTCTTTTAATACCAGCGAGCCTTGAGGGTAGGTGCCGTTTGTAACACTGAAGTCAATTTTTTTAGTATAAATATTAGTTGTAGGATTCCATTCAAAAATAACGCCCCTACTATTTACACCACCTGTATTGGTCATTCCATAAAATTTCCCAGAACTATACGCTAATTTTCCATAGGGATTTCTACCTGTAGAAGTAGCTAAATCTATTTTTTTGGTATACACATTTGTAACAGGATCCCATGTAAAAATCACACCACCATTACTTGCGCCACCTGTATATGCCAATCCATAAAACAAAGAACCATTTAATTCTAATGTTCCATATGGATTTGCACCATTTGCTGTTGTCAAATCTACTTTTTGTATATAGATGTTTGTGATTGGATCCCACTCAAAAATCACTCCTTTATTATTTATACCCCCATTATATGTCATTCCATATAATTTACTTCCAAACAATGTTAGAGAACCTGCGGGAGAAGAACCAATTGTTGTACTTAAGTCGATTTTTTTTGTTAAAATATTTGTTACAGGATTCCACTCGAAAATTGTTCCTTTATTATTTACTCCACCCAAAGATGTCATTCCGTAGTATTTTCCAGAAAAATATGTTAACGAACCTTTTGGAAAACTTCCTGTTGATGAAGTTAAATCAATCTTTTTGGTGTATACATTTGTTAATGTATCGTACTCAAAAATCACACCCGACAAATTTGATCCGCCCGAATACGTCATTCCATATAATTTACCATTCCCTCCATCAACTAAGTCCGTCATATTAGGATTTGCACCTGGTGCAATGTTTTGAAAAGAATGATCCAAAACATGAGTGTTTGTAGAAGGAGTATAGTGAAAAACGGTTCCGAAATTAGATGAACTTCCTTCTGATGTTAATCCCCACAACTGAGGCGTATGTTGTGCGGGAAGCTTTAACGTAATTAAAGCGATAAAGATAATAAATGCAAAAATCTTACTTTTCATTTTGGAGTAGTGAATGAATTTTTTTGCAAAAATAAGCTATTTATCTACTAAACTTCACGTTGATCAAGTGATTTTTCAATAATATAATGTTAATATTACCTAGACTGCAGGGGATAAAAGCATCTCAATATGGGGAATATTGTCTTCTAAGTACTCTTCTCCAGCAATTTCAAACCCAAAACCAGAATAAAATTTTAAAAGATAGCATTGTGCACCTATACGAATAGGGACTTTCCCGTATTCGTTTTTTATAAAATCAATCGACTTGTTCATCAACTCTTTTCCTGCTCCTGTGCCTCTAACAATATTCGAACTTATGACTCTTCCAATTGAAACTTCCTTAAAAGAAATTCCGGGAGGAACAATCCGAGAATATACAACCAAATCTCCATTGGAATCAAAACCTGATAAGTGAACCGATTTTAAATCTTTTCCATCTGCATCTTGATAAGCACAATTTTGTTCAACACAAAAAACAGCCGACCGCAATTGCAATATCTTATACAATTCGGTTGTAGTTAACTCTTCAAACTTTTTTATTTGCCAATCTATTTTCATTTCATGAATTTAATCAAAATATTTTTCTCTGTCCAATGATACAAAAATAATCCCACCAAACATCCAAAACTGTTTGCAACAAAATCATAGATGTCGGCACTACGTTCTTCAAAAACCGCACTCTGCATCAATTCTAAAAACCCTCCATACGTGACACAAATCAATAAAGAAATTACTCTAGATGATTTTCTGATATTTTCAAACGTTGTTTGCAGTAAAAATCCTCTGATAGTTAAAACTATTAAAACAAAAAATATTCCGGCATGAACAAACTTATCAAAACTCAATAATTCTAAAAACGAAATATGCGGAATGTCCCGTCCAGGAATTCCGCATAATACTAGAATGAGTAATGCCCAAAGCATTGCCCATTTCATATATTTCAAAAACATGAGGTTATTGTCCGATCAAGGCTTTATAATCAGCAGCACTCATTAAAGCATTTGCTTCTGAAGCGTCTTTCATCTCTACTTTAATCATCCAACCCGCTCCGTAAGGATCTTTATTCACCGATTCTGGATTTGTATCCAACCCTTTATTTACTTCTGCTACTTTTCCTGATATTGGCATAAACAAATCAGAAACAGTTTTAACTGCTTCTACAGTTCCAAATATTTCTTCATGTGCTAAATCTTCGCCTTCTGTAGTAATATCTACATAAACGATATCACCTAACTCGCCTTGAGCAAATTCTGTAATTCCGATAACGGCAACATTCCCTTCTACACGAATCCACTCGTGATCTTTTGTGTATTTTAAATTTTCTGGAAAATTCATCTGTTTAGTGTTTTTATAATTGAAGCACAAATTTATAGTTAATTCTATAAGTTTGATTGTTTTTTTTATAATTATTTCCGAAGAAAATGGCCCCTTTGAAACCGTCATCCCGTGCCACGACACGGGATCTCATAAATGTGAGGACGGCTTCTAAATAAGCAGATACCGTGTCGGAGCACGGTATGACACTATCCGCTTAATTCGCCAAAGTCAATCGTAAACTCACCCCTGCATTTGTGTTCGCTGTTGGGAAAGAGTTTGACAATACCGGTCTGTTCATAATTCTATCATAAAACAAACGAATATTTATCTTTTCACTAATCACATAGTCAGCTGAAACTTTTATTGAAATAATGTTTGTTCCTGCTGTTGATTGACTTACCTCTTCAACAATTCGCCTAATAACAGTCTCATTTTTACGAAACGACAAATCCACTTTTAAGTTCAAGTCACTTTTAATTGGTTTCCCTTTTATTTGTGCTTTACCAAGCGGCAAATTCGGGATACGATATCCTAATCCACCCACAATTTCTTGTCCAGCAACCTCTGTTATTGTTTTGCTAGTTAAACCCAAAGATAAATTTCGATCCTTTTTAAATTCAAAACTTACCAAAATACTATTCTTTAATGTCATATCTAATTTGATAAGTGGACTCCATTGTTCAGATATAGAAACTGAACTGATTAAATCTCTCGATAAAAAATTAGCATTTCCAGGAATCGATGATACAATTTCTCTGATGCTTGTAAAATCATCGTCAGCAACATCATTGTCAATCCACAACAAGTTAGTTGTATAACCTCCAACATTGTATGACGAACGATATGCATGACTTAATGTAAACGATTTAAAATATTTTTTAATCTTTTCCATTTTTGATAATCCGTCATACGTTACTCTCCAATTTGGTTTTGGAATTTTCGGGAAATTATCCAACGTAACATTGTTAGGATTAGTTCCGCCATAAGCCGCCAAGAACGCTGGGATCAGGACATCTTGAGAGGTAGCATTATATCCTTCAGCAAAACCATTAATAGTACCGTTCGATGCAGGATTTTCTCCTCTGCGCGCAGAAACACTTGCTCTAGCATCCAGAAACTTCTGGAAGGTTACTTCTCCATCTTTCACAAAAGAAGTTTTGTATGACATAAATGACATACTGAAATTACCCGTTTCCATCGGAAGCTTTCCTACAAAATGATCCACATACTTCCCTGGTCCGATACTATCGTGAGGCGTCCATCTAAAAAACTCACTATTACTTTTTGCTTGTGTACGTGTTGCCGTTAATTCAATTTTTAAATCGGGTAAAGGCTCTAAGTTGGCTCGAATATTTAAATTTTGGCTTTGTGTTTTTGTATAAGGTGTGTTGAGCGACTGCGTTTTAACTAACCAATCTTTGTCGATTGCTTGATCACGAATATCTCTTTGACTACCAAAAACAAAACCCGCTGTTGGACCCTGGAAATTCTTATCCATTCCAAGCATATTTGTTGCTTGTCCATAGCCGGACAAGATGGTTCCTTTTGTGGTGGAATATGTGATTGTAACCGTTTTTACTGACATGATAATTCTAGCTACATACTCTAAAATTTGGAGTTTTTCTTCTTTCGCTTTTTTAGTAGAATCTGAAATTTGTTGAGGCGTTTTTGGAACGCCAGGTTTTGTAATTGCGCTTGCTTTTCCTTTGTTTGATTTATTATTTTTGGCGTTGATTTTTTTGAAGTATGGAATTTTATTGTACAACGTAATCATATTCAATTGCCCGTTCCAATTCATCGACTCAGAATTTCGAATTGTATTCCCTAAAGTATCGGCATTGAACGGAGCTCTTTCCCAACCATACGTACCACCATATCTAACGGATGCAGATGTAAAATCTAACAATGGAATTTTATTAATTGGAATCGTATAATTAACCCCAACTTGTTGCTGAAACTGTGTTGTTTTTCCACCTCTCCAAAAATTTTCTCTCAACGTATCTTTTTTCTCACCTGTATCAATTTCTCCTTGTGGCTCTAATATTCGAGCATCGTTACTTGCTGTATAATCAAGTTTTAAAGCTTTTGTGATATCGTATTTAAATTCATACGTACGACCCATCGTAAATCGTTTGTTGAATGTTGGAATAATAATCAAGTCGCCACCCGTTGTATTTCTATTTTTTGAAGTTGCAAAATCTCTATCCACATCTGTACCAAAACCAATTTTGTTTGGCATCAAATAAAAATTTATGTCTTTAATCAATTGTAAATACTTATGTTGAAATATTTTTGTTTTCGCAAATGGTTTGTAATTCTTAGGTGTTGGAGCAAAACTATAAACCAATCCACCGCGGTAATTCCGCTGTGTATTGTATTCAATATTCACATCACGTTTATACTGTTCGTTGTATGAATATGTAGCCGCCCAATTTTCCACATCATAAATACGACTCTTCTTGGAATTTTTTCCTTTATCTTTTTTAACATTTGTAAAATTAATACTTCTTCGTTTTGTATAATCCTGCGTTACATGTTTAAGCGAGTCACGAACATTTTTGGGAACGGACGCATCATTTAATGCTGGTGCTAATAAGATATCTGGATCTAAAGGATTGTATTGAGGTGTAATAAATGTTTCGGAATAACCTACATACATTGGAATGCGGATGTTATATTGCTCTGGTAAGAATTTCCCTAATTCCAAACTTGTTGAAAGATCGTATTGTTTTAAGGTCGCTCTTTTTCTTTCTTGAATTTTATTTTCGACACTACCAAAACCAGGGGTATAAATATTTCCAGACAAAGATATATTTCCAAAATCGGCCAGCTTAGCTGTTAATCGAGCTGTAGAAGCCCAACCACCTTTTTCATCAAAATCACTTAAACGCAATTCGTTTACCCAAATCTGTGCACATTTTGGCAACCCATCATCTGTATCAGAAGGACCATCACGTTTTGGATTTCGTACACCAACCATCATTGTCTTCACAGCACTTAAATTCGGATTCCCTTTTATCGTAATTATTCTCGAACCATCTGGCACTTGATATTCGCTGGTAAGTGTTACGCTTCCACCATTAAACAGGTCGATGTTTCTTTTTTGCTTTGCCGCTTGCAGTTTTTCAAACTCCAAAACCATTTCATTAGCCTCAGGCCAAACTCTGAATTGGTCATCAGTATTAGACCCATTGTAATATCCAGGAGCAGTTACTTTTAATGGAATAGCATATTCATAATAGTTGTCAGTAAAATCTGTTCCCAAACGAACAAAAACATATAAATCATCATTATACAAAGGATCTGCTGTATTTGCTGATGCTTCAGCATGAAGATACATTTTCAACTTTTTGTACTGGCGCACATCTAACTCAGTTGTTTTGTATGCAGCACGTGCAGTACCATCTTCCAAATTACAAACCGATAACGACATTGCTTGCTCATTCAAAGCAACCAAATTTGCCGAACCGGTATTTATCTCTCTATCAATATTGGGAGGTAAAACATAATTTACTGGTTGTTTGCTTCCATCTTCTTCAATATTAACAGCTCCAATATCAAACTGAGTACTTGGATCATCATCTGGCTGATACAATCCAGGTAGCAATAAATCAAATCCATATTTTCTCCAATCGTTACGAACCAATTCTAATTTTGCAAAACGCAAAGTAATTGGATTGTCGCAACCTTTAATGAACATACGGATAAAACGAATGGACTGAAAGTTATCAATAGAGCCAACTCGAAGGGCATTCGGATCTTTAATAGGAATTTTAAATTGATACCACGTTATTGGCTTAGAAGTTCCGTCTTTAATATTTTGCCCCGTTGTTTGGTATACATTTGTAATATAATTTGTTCCAACACCACCAGCAAAATCACTCGGCTTTAAACCAACTTTGTACTGGTAATAACTTTCAACTGTACTTAAGTTGTTGTCGCGATTAATATCTTCAATGTTGGGCAACGTTGTAGCTTGTGTAGGAAAAGCACCAGAACTAACAGCAGAGTTCCCCTCTAAACCATTAAATTTTTTATAGCGCTCAACGGTTTTAATATTTGCTGCATCATACCCACCATCTCTAAAATATTTATAATCATCTCCCGATGGATCTATGCTCACAACTGATTGTTGTAAAGGCGTAAGTGTACTCAAATATCCATTAAAATGAGTTTGTTCTTGTGCAACGTTCAATCCATCTAATCCAATATCCTGAAATGGTCTATCCCCTTCTTCACTGTTGAAAGCGTTTACCAAGGGCTGAATCAATCCAACATACCCCCATGCTGTTGTATCTATTGGCACGTTGTTACCATTGTTTTGAGCAGCCGTACTTGGAGCAGGCAAAACATTTTCAGCGCTTTTAAATCCATCTCTCAAAACATCTTCCGAAATGTTTCCAATGTCGAAATAAAGTTCCCCTGTTGTACTTGGATTCACAACATCAGAGTTGAAAGGGTCCATGACCCAAAACTGAATGAACTCAATGTTTGCTGCCTCAAAATCATTGGTACTAATACTACGCATAATACCGCCCCAACGGCTCGTAGGATTATTTAAATTTCCATTTACATCTAATCCGGAAGAATAAGGAGAAGGTACACCATCGTAATTGTATTGGCCACGCTCACTTGGATAAAATGATAAATCCAATGTTGTTAAAATTATCGGTGTGCCTGATGAAGAAGGTTTATTCGGGAAAACTTCTGTTTCTGGAATTTCACGTGCAAAATTATTTGACATGTCTGTTGTATTAATATTGCTAGGAGTAACACCAGATTGCACACGTTGAAACATCGGATCGATGTGATACCAATTTAATTTTGCTCTATTAAATCCATTTGCTGTGTCGTTTGACAGCCCCCCTTCGGGAAACATTCCCGCAGTTGTTTGTCCTTGTGGAGTACTTGCTAAACTCCATGCACTTTGCGCTTGCAAAGCAATTTCCGACTGACTTCCTTCAAAATCATCGATGTATGAATTACCCGCCTTTCCGATTGCTTTGCTATGACCAGGAATTAAATAAGCAAATTCTCCAGCAGCTGTAATGGTACTCACCTCTTTGGTTTCGATGAAAGGAATTTTATCAACTAAGCGTGTTAAAAAAGGAGCTTCTGTTCTGTAGTTTGCATCAAATCCAAGAATTGTATTTGAAATCGGTTCATCACCAATATTTACTTTTTTAGTAAGTGGTCGTTCTGTTAAATTTAAAACGGTCGCTCCAATTGTAAAATCTTTATTGATTCGGTAATCGAGGTGAGTCCCGAACAATGTTTTTTGCTGAATGGCAAAGAGTGCGTTACTTTCCAAAGAAATTTTGATGGGTGTTCCTGAATTTAAAATTCCTTCATCAATAATTTTAACGCGACCCAAAGTATAATCAACGGTATATTGTACGTTCTCTTGCAAAACAATTCCACCTGCTGTAACAGTTACAGAACCTTGCGGAACGTTAGGCGCGCCTAAAGAAATTTCGGAGCCTCCTGAGCCTTTGTAAGAACCTTTTAATTTGAAACGATTTAAATTTGCAAATACATTTCGAGCAGAAGTAATCGTTGAATCATACAATGGATCAAACACATAAGTATTTGCTTCCAAAGGATCACAACCGGCAGCTGTCCCTAAAAATTTTTGTCGCAAATGATCTCCTAAAGGTTCCACAACAGGAAATACAACACGACCATTGGTTGAATTAATTGTTACACCATCAATAAAATCGAATGCTCCATCTGCAATCTGATCGCTTTGTTGATTTAATCGATCGACATTTAATACTTGAATTAATGGTTTTGCTTTGATGTTTGTTTGGCAATCATTCACAGGCAAATAATTAATATCTGTTCCGGTGATTGCATTTGTATAAAAAACTTCCAGTTTGAAATCTTGTGCATTCACTTGATAAGCTCCTATGGAATAAATATTTTTCATCATCAAATCCCACATTGGATGTTTTGTATTTACAGCTGAGCTCTTCAACATTTTTGTGAATAAGGCATCCGGAGAGCTTATTCCATCTGTAGACAATTCACCTACTTTGTAAACAGCTCCATTGTAAGTATACTCATAGGCTACTGAAAGAATTTGATCAGGATTTAATTGTTGGTTTAAGGATACATATCCCAATCGTGCATTAACAGTATATTCCGATGCCTGTAATTTTCTCGCACTACTAACCAATTCGTAATTGACTTGTTGTTTTACAACACCTATTGAAAGCGTATTAATTGCGGCAACAGTCAAATTAATTTTTCTTACATCATTTGCTGTACCTGCAGATGCAGCCATATTCGCATACAAATCATTTTGAGAGTTATACGGTAAAATGTCTGCGGGATTATCATTTATGTATGCTTGTTGATCAACAGGAACGTGAGGTTTTAGTAAATCCGCTCTTCTATCTTCTGCCAACTCTGCAAATGCTACCACACTTCTCACATCATTGGTTGCGCCATTGGTATTTGAAATCCAAACTTCAATTCGAGTGATACTTGCTTGAGAATTTACAAAAGGTAAATTTGCCAATGCTGAATTAAAGTTGTCGCGAAAAAAATGCCCTAAGAAAAAGTGTCTATTTGCTTCGTATTGGTCGCCAGGAATATCAAACTTAGTTACTTGTGCACCACCCGTTACTTCTACTTCCGATTTTTTTCCTTTTTGTTGCGACAAAACACTCGTTACGGTTAATCGTCCAAATTGTAATTGTGTTTTCACACCAAATAAAGTTTGACTACCAGTAATCAACGATCCATTTAATGGCAAACTCACGTTACCAGCTTCTATCTTTTTTATGATTTCGTCTTCGTAACCAGTATACTCTAATTTCATTTGATTTTCGTAATCAAATGTAGCTTCAGTATTGTAACTCGTTGTTAATTTTAATTTGTCTCCAATTTTTCCGACAACGTTCAACTGAATTTTTTCATCAAAATCGAACGTATTTGTTTTACGATTTCTTACAGGAATAGCTGGGTTTTCTGTTTTAGTTCCGTTGTAGGCGAATATTAACTCAGCAGAACCATTCGGACGAATATCCACTGTGTTACCACCAAAAATACGGTCGAAAATTTCTCCGCCAACATGTAGTTTCGGAATTGCTGTTTTGTTTTGAGCATTTTCACTTTCAGCATGTGAACGGGCATTCCAATAATCTTTTACTTGTTTATCGAACATCAATTTTTGATATTCTTCTGCATCTAAAAATGTAGGGGGGCGATAATCCATTCCACCCATTGTTTGATTAATGTTATATTCTCCAGTAGTTGGGTCATACTCCACATTTGTATTTACGTTGGATGGATTGTTTAACATCAAGCCGCCTCCATTTGGATAATTCAAAGGATCGCCTGTGGATTGATCAGTAAAATCAAATGGAAGAATAACTTCTGGATCTTCAGGTGTATCGATTGCAACATATGGTTGATTTGCATCCACCATATCTGCATGATCAAAAGAACTTATTTTAGCATCGGAACTAACGATGAGTGAAAGCATTCCGAGGGATGCTCCAGTAACAAGTATATATTTTGTAATCGACTTAGTCAAAACGAAAAATAAAAATTTAAAGATTTTTAAGTGCGGATTTAATCAACTGTTCTACTGTTTGTCCTGTTCCTTCTGTTCTAATAATTTTATCTAACACTTTTTCAGCCCCTTGTTTGTTGAAACCCAACATCACAAGAGCAGATAACGCTTCTTCCTTCAAAGTATTGTTTGAACTTGAAAATATTTCTGCCGATAAATCACCTTTGCCCATTTTGTCTTTTAAGTCTACAATCACCCTCTGAGCTGTCTTTTCCCCAATTCCTTTTACACTTTTTATGACTGCAACATTTGCTGTAGCGATAGCATTTTGAATTTCTGCAGCTGATAATGAAGAGAGCATAAGCAATGCACTTGTACCACCAACTCCAGAAACAGAAACCAATAAACGAAATAAATTTCTTTCAGATGTTTCGAAAAAGCCATAAAAGCGAGGCATATCATCCCGTACATACATTTGTTCCGTATACAATTTACATTTTTCGGAATCTCCGATTTTAGTAAATGTATTCAAGGAAATTTGCATTACATACCCAACTCCACCTGCATCAATCACAACATATGTTGGTGTTTTCTCTACTAATTTTCCTTCTATGTGGTAAATCATTCGTTCAATTTTAAAGACGTAATACTTTCAAAACAGTTGCCTATCGCAATCCTTCTCCTATTACTTGAGCATTCTGCGTTGAAGCAGACAAGATCAAATGTGTTAGAAGAGGCTATTTTTTTGCTTGTGCATCCACAACAGCAATCGTAACCATGTTTACAATTTCCCGAACCGAACTACCTAATTGTAAAATGTGTACGGGCTTTTTCATTCCAATCAATACGGGTCCAATTGCTTCTGCACCGCCCATTTCTTGAAGCAATTTATAAGCAATGTTTCCGGATGCTAAATTTGGAAAGATGAGTGTGTTTACTTTTTTATCAACTAAATCAGAGAAAGGGAATTGTTCTTTCATCAACTCATCGTTCAATGCAAAGTTTGCTTGCATCTCACCATCTACAATCATTCCGGGATAGTTCTTTTGTAAAATTTCTGTTGCTTCTCGCATTTTATTTGGCACTTCGCCTTCAGCAGAACCAAAATTGGAATAAGATAATAATGCAATACGAGGTGTAATATTAAATTGTTTTACACTGTTTGCAGTTAAAACTGTTATATCCACTAAATCTTGAACGGTAGGATTAACGTTCATTGTAGTATCAGCAAAGAAAAATGGCCCTTGCTTCGTATTCATGATATACATACCTGCTACTCGTTTTACTCCTTCTTGCACTCCAATAATTTGTAAGGCTGGGCGAATTGGATCAGCATATTTTCTGGTTAACCCCGAAATCATTGCGTCTGCAGCACCTGTCTCCACCATCATTGCACCAAAGTGATTTCTTTCCTTCATCACTTTTTTAGCTTCGTACAATGTGAACCCTCTACGTTGACGCTTTTTAAAGAAAATATCTCCAAATGCACTTCTTCTATCATCTTCTGATTTGCTTCTTGGATCAATGATTGGAATATCTCCCAAATCAAGATTATTATCAGCAATTAATTTTCTAATTTTTTCAGCATCTCCTAAAAGGATTGGTTTTGCAATACCTTCATCGTTTACTTGCTGCGCAGCTTTTAAAATTTTATAATGATCCGCCTCCGCAAATACCACACGTTTTGGATTTTGCTTTGCTTTGTTTGTGACGTTACGAATAAGTTTATTATCTAATCCCAAACGATTAATCAACTCCTGAACATACCCATCCCAATTGGTAATTTTATGCTGAGCTACTCCCGATTCCATTGCAGCTTTTGCTACTGCAGGAGCAACAGTATAAATCAAGCGAGGATCAATTGGCTTTGGAATAATGTATTCAGGACCAAACGTAATATTTTTTGAATCGTATGCTAAGTTTACCGTTTCAGGAACAACTTCTTTTGCAAGATTTGCAATGGCGTAAACTGCAGCAAGTTTCATTGCTTCGTTAATCTGAGTTGCACGCACATCTAGTGCTCCACGGAAAATAAATGGGAAACCTAAAACGTTATTCACTTGATTAGGATGATCTGAACGGCCTGTTGCCATTATGATATCTGGGCGAGCGGCAATTGCATCAGCATACGGAATTTCAGGATCTGGATTCGCGAGTGCAAAAACGATTGGTCGTTTTGCCATCGATTGTACCATTTTCTGATTCACAACATTTCCTTTTGAAAGACCAACAAACACGTCAGCATCTTTCATTGCCTCTTCCAATGTTTTTATTTTTTTGTTATTGCTCGCGAAGAATTTTTTCTGCTCATCCAAATCATCTCTATCTGTGCGCAACAAACCTTTGCTATCCAACATCAAGATGTTTTCTTTTTTTGCACCTACCGCTATGTATAGTTTCGCACAAGAAATTGCAGAAGCACCTGCTCCATTCACTACAATTTTCACTTTGTCGATTTTCTTTTTTGCAACTTCACAAGCATTAAGTAGGGCTGCAGCAGAAATGATTGCTGTTCCATGTTGGTCGTCATGCATCAAAGGGATCTTTAATTCCTCTTTTAATCTACGTTCTATTTCAAAACATTCTGGCGCTTTGATATCTTCTAAGTTAATTCCTCCAAAAGTGGGAGCAATCGCTTTAACAGTATTTACAAAAAGGTCGATGTCGGTTGCATCCACTTCAATGTCGAACACATCGATGTCGGCAAATATTTTGAAAAGGAGTCCTTTCCCTTCCATCACTGGTTTTGAAGCTAAGGCTCCAATATTCCCAAGTCCCAATACCGCGGTTCCATTCGAAATAACGGCTACCAAGTTGCCTTTAGCTGTATATTTATAGGCATCTTCAGGATTCTTTTCAATTTCTAAACATGGTTCTGCTACACCAGGAGAATATGCTAATGAAAGATCGCGCTGTGAACTATGCGGTTTTGTTGGGATTACCTCAATTTTTCCAGGTCTTCCTTGTGAGTGATAATCCAATGCATCTTGCTTTCTTAATTTTGCCATTTTTTAGGTCATTTTTTTGAATTGCGAATATAACAATTTCTCAATAAATACAAGTGGTTTCATTCATTTTAAGACCATAAAATTGTGTTTTCAAGAATAATATTTACATTAGCATTTCATGAAGCAAAAACTAGTGGTATTTACAGGTGCTGGAATAAGTGCTGAGAGCGGAATCAAGACCTTTCGTGACAGTGGTGGATTATGGGAAGAATTCGACATAAATGAAGTTGCAACACCTCAAGCATGGGAGAAAAACCAAGCTTTGGTTCTGGATTTTTACAATAAGCGCAGAAAACAGGTTTTGGAAGCAAACCCGAACAAAGCACATTTTGCTTTGGTTGAATTAGAGCAGAAATATGACGTTCAAATAATCACTCAAAACATTGATGATTTACATGAACGAGCAGGATCAAAAAATGTACTTCACCTCCACGGAGAAATCACCAAAAGCCGCAGTAGTATTGACGAAAAACTCATCTACAAAATAAAAGGAGAAGAAATAAAATTGGGAGATAAATGCGAAAAAGGCTCTCAACTTCGTCCACACATTGTGTGGTTTGGTGAAATGGTCCCTATGATGGATGTTGCAAATTTGATTGCAGAAAAAGCGGACATTTTTATGGTCGTTGGTACATCGATGGCCGTTTACCCTGCAGCTGGACTTATTGATTATTCACCACAAGACATTCCCAAATATCTGATTGACCCTAGCGATGTTAAAGTAATTGGTATTTCTAATCTAAAAATCATCAAAGAAAAAGCCAGCATTGGTTTACCCAAGCTGGCTTCAGAACTTTTAAAATAGTTCGTTTATTTAGAACTAATCACTAATTTCTTAGTTGAAATTGCTTTCCCATCTACCATAAATGAGTAGAAATAAATTCCAGAATTCAAATCATCTACATTTATTTTAGCTGTTCCTTTTTTATCGCTAAGAACAACTTCTTTTACTTCTTTTCCAAGCATATCAAAGAAAACAATTGTTCCTGTATTTGAAAATTCATTGATATCGTACTTCACCGAAATGCTCATGTTTGCAGGATTAGGGAATGCATTTGAAATTGTTCCCCCAACTTTGTCCATTTCATTTATGCCAACAGTAGAATTGTATCGAATTGTAACACCAGTTGAATCGTCTGCGTCCGCTATGTCATAAAATTGGTAATGAACATATCTTGTCATCGTTGACAATTTCGTATTAAAAATTGCATGAAATCCAAAAGCAGCAAAATTTACAGTAACCCCCGGGTTTATAGCTAAACTAACACTAGAAAGATTTGTTCCCCAATTGTAACACAAACCACCCCAGCAAAATTGCGTAGAGTCATCTGCAGCTACTGTATAAATTGTTCTTCTACATCTGTAAGTATGAGCCACAGTATCCGAGTTGCGAACCAAAAATTCAGTTGTTACACTAGCGTTTCCACCAACATACTCGTCATAAATAGTATTAGAAATATCAGCACTTAAATCGTCAAGTACGACTGCGCTAAATTGTCCAAAAGTGAACAAACTAATAGCGATAAAAGCAATAGAAGTAATTATTTTTTTCATTATACTGTTTTTTTAAATGATAAGGGATGATTTCTTTGTACTATACTAACAAATTTACGAATTGTTTCAATCAAAAACAAGTATTTTAATTAGATTATTAGTATTCGAACGGCTAAACTCTCAACGGTTTTAATTTACTTTTTACAACATCTGCAAATTTTTTGTTCTCAATTTTACTTTCTAGCCAAGACATAATATCAAAATAAACTAGAAATTTTTCTTCTAAAGGATCTTTTACAATTGGTTCCAATTCTTTATGCAATTGTTGAAAAAACAACAGAGATTCTTTTTTAGAATTTACATTAATCAGTTTACGAATAGATGTAAGAATGATTTTTTCCAAATTATAAAGTTTTTGTTTGCTACCAAGGAATCGGTATGTCGACTTGATTCTATATTCCATGATATCAAACTTGCCTAACTCATAGTGCAAAACAATTTCCATAATTCTACCAATACATTCTAAATCCTGTCGTATATTATAATTCTCTGCAATGTTTGCCTTTACTAACCATTTTAAAGCTTGTTTATACTCTTCTGCAATCATTAACAAAGCAGTGACTTGCCAATAAATAATTTCTTTTAAAAGTTTATCCGAATCTTTGTTTTTTTCAAGCAACAACTCAATTTCTGGAATCAATTGAAGACATTTTTTCATGTTCCCCATCCTGAAATACACATTGAGCTTGGTGTTATATGCTTTTAAAAGAATGTTTAGCTTTTGAACGTCACTTTTGGGCTTTAAAATTTCCATTTTGCTAATGTATTCCAATGCTTCGTGGTATTTTCCAATGTTGTAACACTGAATACTGTGGCGATACAAAAACTGCGTTGGAAAGTTTACATTCGACTCTATTACATGTGGATTCAACTCTAACAATGCTATAAGCTTAGAAGAATATTCGTAACATTTATTATGATCTTCTATGTAATTATAATAACTCGCATACAATTCAAAATACAATACTTTCGCGTTTATGGAAAGTGCTTGTTTGTCGTTTTTCAAAAGTGGATTTTTCAAAAACCAATCGTAGCTTTTTATCTCCTTTTCGTTGCGAAGCACACCCATTTCAATTCGCTGAACATACAATCTGTTTTTTAAACTTTCAAACTCGGCCATGTTTTTAATTTTCATAGCACATTGCTCAATTTCTTCTATTAAATTATCAGAGTTGTCTTTAATATCCCCCAAATCATAATGCATCCGATAAATACTTTGTTCCATCAAATTGATTTCAGGAATATACGTAAGCTTTTCATTGGTCAAAGCCATTTCCTTAGCTTTCTTCAATAATTTTTTGGCTTGAGAATGCAACCCCTTGTCTACTAATATTTCGATTCTATTTAAGATACTTCGAATTTCAGTAGTCGGATTTTTATGATAGGCTTCTAGACTTTCTAAGATCATATCATATAGGTAATTCTTTGCTACTGCAAATTGATTGATGAATCGTTCTGTCCTAAATTTTTGCAATATCTTCTTTTCATCATATTCCTTTTGATTATCTATCGCATCAAAAATCTTAGTATAATTATTCTGTTCGTTTCGAACATGAAAATTCGCATACTTCTTAAAATAGCCCTTTTCCGACTTATTTAAAGACTTTACTAACTTAAAAAGAGTATCTGATGTTTTCACCTTATTATATATATCTAAGACAAATTAAAGCCTTTTTCGTTCAATTATCTAACAAAAATATGAAAAATTCTTACAAAAGCGGTCTGTCGAATGCTAAATTTTAACAGTTCATAAAAGCCTAGTTTTATTAGACAGCACCTACATCAAACTCATTCAAATACTAAGAATAAATTTAATTGAAATTGAATTCGCTTACTTCATCAAATACTAAATTTAAGCACCTAACAATATCCTAATTCTATTAGACAGCACCTACATCAAGTTCATTCAAATACTAAGAATTACTTTAACTGAACTTGAATTCGCTTACTTCATCAACTAAATTTGATTTATCGAATAAAGAAAAGGAACTGAATTTATTTTTTTATTTAGTTTAAATTATTGTTAAATCAATTATTCGTGAAACTGAAATCTCAAGCTTTTTTATTAACCTAAATCCCAACAAAAATGAAAAAATTTTTACAAATCATTGCAGCTGTGTCATTGACATTCACTGCAGCAGATTGCAAGGCGCAATTGCCGAATGGCAGTATCGCACCAGATTGGACCTTTACAGATCTAAATGGTACTTCTCAAAATTTGTACTCTTATTTAAATGCAGGTAAAACTGTATATCTTGATGTATCAGCAACTTGGTGTGGCCCATGTTGGTCGTATCATACTTCTGGCGCTTTAGAGAACCTTTATGATACTTATGGTCCAGCTGGAACAAATGAAGTAATGGTTTTCTTTATTGAAGGAGATGCAGCAACAACTGTTGCTCAATTGAATGGAATTGGTTCAACGCAAGGGAACTGGGTAACTGGAACTGGATATCCAATTATGAATCCTACAGGTACTGCAATGTCAACGTTCAACTCAAATTATGCAATTGGATTCTTTCCAACCATTTATATGATTTGCCCTGACCGTTCAATCACTTTAGTTGGTCAAGCTCCAACAGCTACTTTATATGCTGCAAAATCTGCTTGTTCAATTGCTACAGCACCTCTTGATGCGCAAGTAATGCTGTCAACATCACTAAACCCTTCTTTAGCATCTTGTGATAGCGTAACTCCAACTTTCCGTATTGGTAACGTTGGAACTACAACTTTAACTTCTGCTACTATTACTTTAAAAGTTGATGGAGTTACTCAAAAAGTATTTCCTTGGACTGGATCAATTACAACTTACGGTAATACTACAGTTACTGGTCAAAAAGTTGGATCATCTATACCGGGATCTCACGTTATTACTTGTGAAATTTCAAATCCTAATGGCGGAACTGATGCTGTTAGCACAAACAATTCTAAAACTGCAAACTTTATTATTTTCCCTACTGTGGGTGGTGCACCTGTTGCTCAATCTTTTGAAGCATCTGGAATACCTACAGCATGGAGCATCAGCAATGCTGGAGATCCATTAACTTGGCAAAATGCTACAGTTGGTTACAGCTCTTCAAAGAGTATGAAATTAATGTGGTTTAACATTCCTGCTGGAGATATCGATATGATTACATTAGATCCTATGTCTTTCACTGGAGGTGCTGGCCATTCTTTAACATTTAACGTTGCTTATCGTCAGTATGCTGCTGAAAATGACAACTTAAGAGTAGAAGTATCTGCAAATTGCGGTACCACTTGGACTTCAGTTTACAACAAATCAGGTACTACTTTATCAACGATGGCTGCTTCAACTACATCTTTTGTTCCTTCTGCTGCATCTAACTGGAGACAAGAAACTGTAAGTTTAGCTTCTTATTCTGGTCAACCAAACGTGTTAGTTCGTTTCAAAGGAACTTCTGCTTATGGTAACAACCTTTATGTAGATAACGTTAACGTATCAGCAACTGTTGGTGTTGAAGAAAACAACTTGGTTACTGGTGTAAATGTTTATCCAAACCCAATGGCGAATCAAGCTTCTGTTGATTTCAACTTGACATCTGACAATGCCGTTTCTATGGTATTAATAAACACTGTTGGTCAATTAGTTATGACAGAAAACCTTGGTAACATGAGCGCTGGTATCCACACTTATCAAATGGATGCTTCTTCATTAAGCAACGGTTTATATTTCTTAAACATTACTGTTGGAAACAACGTAATCACTAAAAAAGTGGCTATCAACAAATAGTCCTTAATTAATAAAAAATAAATCAGCTTTTGGTATGTTTCTTGACATATAAAGCTGATTTATTTTTTTATTAATATCTTCGAAAAAACATTTTTATGAACTACAACGTATTCACCAATTCCTTAAAAGGAAAATCTCAAATGAGTAAAAAACTAATTATTGCCGCAATCGCTATTGCTTTTTCAATTACTGCAACAGCACAAAGCACTATCCCCGCTGCAGATGTGAAAGCATTAGATGGGAAATCAGTAAACACGTCTAAATTTAATAATGATGGAAAACCGATTATTATTAGTTTTTGGGCAACATGGTGCAAACCTTGTAAAAAAGAATTAGATGCTATTGCAGAGGTTTATCCTGAATGGCAAAAAGAAACAGGCGTAAAATTAATTGCTATCTCAACTGACGATTCTCGTAGTTCAGCAAAAGTGGCAACAGATGTAAAAAGTAAAGGATGGGAATATGAAGTGTATCAGGACGAGAACCAAGATTTTAAACGTGCTATGAATGTTGGAGATATTCCTCATACATTTGTATTAAATGGTAAAGGCGAAATTGTATGGCAACACAATGGTTATGCCGATGGTGATGAAGATCACCTTATTGAAATTGTCAGAAAAGTTGCCAAAGGAGAAAAAGTAGAATAACCTTTTATTGATAAACTTGTGAGAAAAAATTATTTTGGATTGGTTAAATCAGCCGCTCTTATTTGCGGATTAGCATATAGCAGTTTTTCTACTGCACAAATTAACTTACCGAATTTGCCAGCAAACATGGGCGATGTGCATGGAAATTTCCAAGCAACAGCTCAATACTATATTCCAGATTCAACCATTGGAGCACCAAACGTTCCTGAAAAAATGTTGATGAATGGTTTTGCAAACATCATTTACACAAAAGGTAAATTCACCGCTGGTATCCGTTACGAATCTTATTTAGGAGTATTACAAGGTTTTGACCCTCGCTATCAAGGCAACGGAATTCCTTATAGATTTGCTTCTTACAAAGCGGATGCACTAGAAGTCACTGTTGGAAATTTTTACCAACAATTCGGGAACGGATTGATTTTGCGAACCTATGAAGAACGCGGACTAGGTTTCGATAATGCATTAGATGGTGTTCGTTTGAAATATGAAATTGTAAATGGACTTCATCTTACTGGTCTTGTTGGAAAACAACGATCATTTATGACACAAGGCCCAGGAATTGTTCGTGGTTTTGATGGAGAATTAGAAATCAATGAAGTATTTAAAAAATTAGCTGATAAAAAATTACGCTTTACATTGGGCGGAAGTTTTGTGAGTCGTTATCAAAAAGATGAAGACCCCGCTCTTATCCTTCCAGAAAACGTAGGCTCATCAGCAGGAAGATTTGAATTAAACTATGAAGATTTTCGCTTGAGTGGAGAATACGCTTATAAAATTAACGACCCAAACTCTGCTAATCTCGTTGGTAAAATATACAAACCTGGTGATGCTCAAATCATCATGGCGAGCTATGCTAAAAAAGGAATTGCAATTTCGGCCAGCGCAAGCCGGGCTGACAATATGAATTTTCGCTCCGATAGAGAAGCGACTGTAAATAATTTACTTTTAAATTATACACCTGCGTTAAATAAAAATCACACCTATAATATGTTAACGTTCTATCCATATGCATCGCAGCCAAACGGAGAATTTCAATATTCAGGTGAAGTAAGCGCAAAGCTTCTTAAAAAACCGAAATGGAAAATGGATGTCTTGATCAATTATTCAGGATCAAACGACTTAGATACAACACTAATAAATCCATCAACTGACAGCACATTACAAGGTTATACAGTAAACTCCTTTGGTCCAGGCAAACAAGTTTATTTTCGCGACTTTTATGTGGAATTAAATCAGAAAATTGGTAAAAAAATTAAAACATCTTTGATTTATTCTCACCAGATTTATAACAAAAGTGTAATTCAAAAAGCAGGATTCCCAACGATTCATTCTGATATTGTTGTTGCAGATATTTCTTATCGTTTAAAAAAGGAAGGGACTATCAGGCTGGAGGCGCAAGTTTTGTCTACTAACGATGACCACCAAGATTGGGGAATGTTACTTCTTGAATACACAATCAACTCACACTGGTTTGTTGCTGTATTGGACCAATACAATTTTGGCAACGAACACGTAGATGAACGCTACCATTATCCTAGTGCAACAGCTGGATACAATAAAAATTCAAATCGAATTACTTTAAGTTATGGAAAACAACGTGCTGGTATTTTTTGTGTAGGTGGTATTTGCCGACTAGTTCCTGCATCCAATGGTGTTACTTTAACTGTTACAAGTAGTTTTTAAAATATATAAGTCATGAAAAAAATATTTTTTTTATCCTTCATTTCGACAATCGTTTTCACATCGTGTGATTTTGTGAATAACCCATATCCAGAAATAAATGCGAATTTGGGTGATACAGCAAGCTGTCCAACTCCTTCATTTCCTATTGTTACTTCACATGTTAAAAAAATATTGTTAGAAGATTATACCGGACATACCTGCGGAAATTGCCCAAGAGCCGCAAAAAAATTACACGAAATTGACTCCACTTATCCGGGGAAAATTGTAGGATTGGCTGTACATGCCGGTTCTACCTTTGCTGCTCCAGCTGTTGGATATGGTGGCACCACATCTCCTGCATTTATAGAAGATTTTAGAACACCTGCTGGTGATTTATACGATGCCTTTTTTGGAGTATCGGACTTTGGATTGCCTCATGGAATGTTCAGCAGAAAAGAATACAATGCCGTGACTCAAACACACTTAATATATGACCTTAATTGGAGCACGTATATTACAGGAATTATTAGTGAGCCCTCGGTAGTAGATTTGCAAATAGCTGTTGATTATGACAATGCTTCACGAAAAATTTGTGTTGCCGTGAAGGACTCTTTTTTAACTACTTGGAGCGACACGTTAAAACTTGTGGTATTATTAGTTCAAGACAGTGTAGTTGCATATCAGGATGTATTAGGAGTAATAAAACCCGACTATGTTAACCGTCACATGTTACGCGATGCAATTACTCCATCTGGTGCATGGGGTGAGAGTTTAATAAGTGGTGCAATTACACCAAGCTTAACACACATTAAGAAATTTGCTTATACCATTCCTCCAACTTATAAAGGTGTTGCTTGCGACCCACTTCATTGTCATCTGGTAGCATTTATTTATAAAGTTCGAACGTATGAAGTTATTCAGGTGGAAGATGTAAAGCTTTTTCCTTAATTCATTCCCATATGATTGAAACGCCCATGCATCCAATGCGTGGGCGTTTGTATTTTAGTTAACTTTGTATAAATGAAAAAATCAATTTTCATAACTTTATTCTTTATCCTGACAACATATGCAATTCAGGCACAAAGTCGCTTCAAAGCTGGCTTAAAAGCTGGCATTTCCACTAGTCAAGTACATGGAGATACGTATGAAGGATTTCACAAGTTCGGGTTTGATGGTGGCGCTACACTCAATGCTAAAATCAGTGAAAAGTGGAAGGCACAATTTGAAATTTTGTTTATTCAAAAAGGAAGTAAATTTATTGGAGATGCAAACAAAGGCGATATGCGTTTTTATTTAATGCAACTAAACTACATTGAGGTTCCTATTTTATTTCAATACCAACATAAAAAATTTGTGTTTGAAATTGGCCCAGGCATTGGTTATTTAATCAGTTCAAAAGAATACGATCAATACGGAGAAGTTATAAACGGCATTCCATTTTATTCGACCGAAATAAGTGGAAGTGTGGGAATTAGTTTCCTAATTTATAAAAATATTGGAATCAATTGGCGCTTTACAAACTCCTTAACACCTATTCGTAACTTTGCCTCAGGCGCAAGTACAGTAGGAAATCCAGGACAAAGAAACAATGTCCTTGCTTTTACTTTAATATATACTTTTGGAAATGCAACAACAGAATAAACATAAAATTGTAATTGCGATAACAGGAGCCAGTGGTTCCATTTATGCAAAAGTATTGTTGCAAAAACTACAAGAGTTGAAAGATCAAATTGAAACTGTTGGAATTGTGATGAGCGATAATGCAAAAGATGTATGGAAATTTGAACTAGAAAATTCTGATTACGAAAAATTACCATTTACCATCTATTCTAAATCAGATTTTTTTGCCCCTTTTGCATCCGGCTCCGCAAAATACACTACCATGATTATTTGTCCATGCTCCATGGGAACTCTAGCAAGAATAGCCAGTGGAATTTCTAATGATTTAACATCCAGAGCTGCCGATGTCATTTTAAAGGAACGCAGAAAATTAATTTTAGTAACGCGTGATACCCCGCTTAGTTTGATTCATATTAACAATATGAAAACTGTAACCGAAGCTGGTGGAATCATTTGTCCAGCCAGCCCCTCCTTCTACAGCAAACCTCAAAGTTTCGAAGAACTGGCAGCTACTGTTATCGACAGAGTGATTGATTTAGCAGGGTTGGAACAAAAATCTTATCGCTGGAGCGAGAAAGGATAATTGCTTTTGTTGAATTGTTCCCTAACACTTCGACTCCGCTCAGTGTGACGGCAGGACTGTCACTTCGAGCGAAGCCGAGGGCTTTACCATTTTTTAACAAAACCTTCATCAAAAAAACTTTTAAAAAAAGTAATTTTGTACTTGACATTCCGTTTTCAATGTCGTAATTTAGTTCTAGTCAAAAAATTAGAGTATTAATCTTAATACAAAGGGTATGTTTGAATTAAGTAAAAATATATTGCAAAAGGTGAGCTTTGATAAAGTCCTTTTTCGCAAAGAGCTTACAAAAGCCTTTAAATGGCTGAAACCTGAAGAGAAAGCATTATTAATGATTTGGTGCTTAACAACATTCGGACATCAATACAAAGATGTTATTCAGGATGTTTATAGTACGGTTGTTCAGTCTTAACCCTTCGACTGCGCTCAGGGTGACAATTTGATTCTATTTCAGAAATTCCAGATTCCTTTTTAAACCTGCAAACTTGGTTCGCTTAACTGCCGAATCTTTAAACACGCGTCTAAAGGTTTCTTCCGTGAGTTCTTCCCAATCCTGCTTTTTCATTCCTAGTAGTTCTGCATTAGCTTGAAAATGGGGTTCTGCATGTGGTTTAGAAAAACTGTTCCATGGACAAACATCTTGGCAGATGTCGCAACCAAACATCCAATTATTAAATTTTCCTTTTACATCGTTTGGAATATTTTCTTTTAATTCGATGGTGAAGTACGAAATACATTTACTTCCATCCACTACATAAGGCGCAACAATAGCATCTGTAGGACATTCATCAATGCATTTTGTGCAGGTTCCGCAATAATCTTTTACTGCTCCATCGTATTCCAAATCCAAATCAACAATTAATTCAGCAATAAAATTAAACGAGCCACTTGATTTATTTATAAGATTACTATTTTTTCCAATCCAACCCAAGCCACCTTTTTTTGCCCAAGCTTTATCTAGAACAGGCGCTGAATCAACGAATGCACGACCATCTACTTCTCCGATATTTTCTTTGATGAATTCTAAAAGCAGATTTAATTTTTCTTTGATGACCAAATGATAATCTTTTCCGTAAGCATATTTACTTATTTTCGGAACAGTATTGTCTACTTGTTTTTCGGAAGGATAATAATTCAACAAAAGTGAGATCACTGATTTTGCACCAGGAACAAGCAATCGAGGATCTAAGCGTTTGTCAAAATAGTTTTGCATGTAACTCATTTGTCCATGCATATTATTGTTCAACCAGTTTTCTAACCTTGGTGCTTCTTCTTCTAAAAAATCTGCTTTGGAAATACCAATATAATCGAAACCGAGACGCTTGGCTTCTGCTTTAATGAGAGTAGTATGTTTGGAGGAGTTCATTTATTAATGAACTATTTCGTGTCGAAAAGACTTCCTTTAAATCCGCGTGGGATTTTTCCAAGGTGTTTGTAAGCTTGATCAGTGGCTTCTCTTCCGCGAGGTGTGCGCACTAAATAACCTTCTTGAATTAAAAAAGGTTCGTAAACTTCCTCAATTGTTCCTGCTTCTTCTCCAACTGCAGTAGAGATAGTTGTTAAACCAACTGGTCCGCCTTTAAATTTTTCAATCAATGTTGAAAGAATACGAATATCCATTTCATCCAATCCATTTTTATCAACGTTGAGTGCGGATAATCCGATGTGAGCAATTTCTATATCGATTGAACCATTACCTTTTATTTGTGCGAAATCTCTAATGCGTCTTAACAAGGCATTCGCAATACGAGGTGTGCCACGACTTCTACGCGAAATTTCATTTGCTGCATCTTCGGTAATTGGAACATTTAAAATTCCGGCAGCACGAATGATAATTTTTTTCAGCAATTTGGAATCATAATAATTCAACCGAGAATTGATTCCGAATCGAGCGCGTAACGGAGCTGTTAGCAAACCACTACGAGTAGTTGCACCCACCAATGTAAACGGATTTAATTTGATTTGAACGCTTCTTGCATTTGGACCGCTATCAATCATGATATCGATTTTATAATCTTCCATTGCAGAGTATAAATACTCTTCCACGATTGGACTCAAACGATGAATTTCGTCAATAAATAAAACATCGTTCTCTTCCAAGTTGGTTAACAAACCTGCTAAATCGCCTGGTTTATCAAGCACAGGGCCAGAAGTGATTTTTATATTCACTCCCAATTCAGATGCGACAATGTTTGCTAATGTAGTTTTTCCTAATCCTGGAGGGCCGTGTAGAAGGATGTGATCCAATGCTTCGCTACGTTGTTTTGCAGCCTGCACAAATATTTTTAGATTTTCAACAACTTCAAACTGACCCGTAAAATCATCAAACTCAGCAGGGCGCAATACTTTCTCGAACTCCTTTTCAGAAGAACTTAAGTTTTCACCGTCTGGGTTGATGTTTGGATTCATAAACTAAGTTTGCTATAATTAAAGATTTCTCGCCCTTCGACTCCGCTCAGAGTGACAGCTCGAAATGACAGTTCTAATGGTCATCTCGACCAACGTGGAGAGATCTTTTATATTTAAATTATTTCAACATGATGCTAGTTTGTCCTACGATCACATCATCACAAATGATATCAATCAAATATTTACCTGGAATAAAACCACTTGGGCTGGCGCACATTACGTCAACTGCAACATCTTCATTCGTATAGTTGATGTCTTGCTTTGCAGCGAAATACCCTTTAGAACCATTAAATTTTACCATATTCCCATCATCTGCCGACTTACAAATCTCTTTTCCATCTGGCGACATGAGGCGAACATAAACTGGCTTAACACCTTTCTTCGCTATTTTATTTTCTCCGATTACAAACGAAACTTTGATGCGTTCAACACGAGAAGCTTTAGTTGTTTCAACTTGTTTTTTTCCGCCTGACTTGAACTTAACGCCTTTAACTGTAGGGTTTTCCGCTTTTAAGATAGAGCCTAAATTAACTGTTCCCTGCAAAACTTCTTTATCTTTTGTAAGCTGAGTAGTAACACTTTTTTCAGCAGTAAGATCTGCACTTACTTTATCTTTTTCAGCTATAACTGTTTTGCTAAACGTATTTAACGAATCGATTTGTACCACAAAATGTTTCATAATTGTGCGCAATGTTTCTGTTTCCTTTCTAAGTTTAGAAATGATATATGCATCACCTTTATGTTTTTCTGCTTGTATAATTAATTCAGCAATTTCTGCTCTCTTAGCTTCCAGCTCAGCTTGTACAAGTTTATCTGAAGATTCTAGTTTTGAATATTCTTCTTGCAATCGCAAAAGATCACTTTTCACATTATCGCGCTCAACGATAACTTCTTGTCGTTCAATAACGACCTTGTCTGCTCTGTTTTTTTCTTTCCACCAAAGGAATCCAAACGTACCATTACCACCAATTAATAGCAACAATAGAATCCACAAAATTTTATTATTCGACTTTTTTTCTTCTTTATTGGTTTCCATATTTAAGGATTGATTATTTTCGACACGCAAAGTTAATACTTTTTAGTCTTATTGCCCAAAATCTTATGCTGAACGACTTTATTTCACTGATATTTCCACAAGTTTGTGCATCCTGCGGAAACAGTTTGTTTAAGAACGAACAAACCCTATGTACTTATTGTGTTTATCACTTACCAAAAACCAATTTTCACCTTGATAAAGAGAATCCAATAGCCAAAATTTTTTGGGGAAGAATAAACATTCATTCTGCGGGAGCATTTTATGGATTTAACAAAGGTGGTCGCGTGCAACGTATTATTCACCAACTCAAATACAAGGGCAGAAAAGAAGTGGGTTTTGCAGTGGGCAAACTTTATGGATTTGAATTAAAAAAATCTGACGACTTTAATACCATCGATACGATTATTCCTGTTCCACTTCACCCCAAAAAGGAGAAAAAACGAGGATACAATCAAAGTGCGTCTTTTGCAGAAGGATTAGCCTCAAGTATGGAAGTGACTGCTGATTTTAAAACCCTATTTCGTGCACATGAATCAGAAACACAAACAAAAAAATCACGTTTTAACCGATGGCAAAATGTAGAATCAATTTTTCAGCTAAAAGACCTGAAATCACTTGAAGGGAAACATGTATTATTGGTTGATGATGTGGTAACAACAGGTGCAACGCTAGAAGCTTGTGCACAGACTTTACAACAGATTCCAGGGATTAAGATTAGTGTGGCGACTATTGCTTATGCTAGTAACTAGACCTCACCCTAACCATTCTCTAAAGGAGAGGGGAATAGCTCCGTAACAGAAATTTTACTCAAAATCATTTTCTTATCTTTGCAACCACAATTAGAACCAACAATGGCTGAATCACTTTCTGTTTCGGGAACAACTAAAAAAGAGAAGTATGAATCACTACTTCCGCAAATCAAAGCATTGATTGAAGGAGAAACGGATTTTATTGCCAACCTTTCCAATATTATGTCCGCATTAAAATTTGGAATGGACTTTTTTTGGGTAGGAATTTACTTTGTAAAAGAACAACAATTAGTACTAGGCCCATTTCAAGGTCCTGTAGCTTGCACTCGAATTCAATTAGGCAAAGGTGTTTGCGGAACTGCTTGGAAAGAAAAGAAAACTATTATTGTTGAAGATGTGGATCAGTTTCCAGGGCATATTGCTTGCAGTAGCTTGTCAAAATCAGAAATTGTTTTGCCTGCATTTGATAAAAACAGTGAAGTAATTTTGATTCTGGATGTCGATAGCGAACACCTAGCAGCATTTGACGAAACCGATAAAGTATATTTGGAACAATTAATGAGATTGATAGAGGACCTCACCCCAACCCTCTCCAAAGGAGAGGGAGTTAAGTTCTAATTATATGTCTAGAAAAAACAAAAATATTTTTTCCTTTCTATCTGTGTTTTCTGCGGTTAAATTGTTTTTTTTAACTCTCTTACTTTCATCCTGTGCTCAAGTAGTTGCTCCAGGCGGTGGAGCGAAAGACAAAATTGCTCCGAAAGTTTTAAAATTTGTTCCAGATAGTGCACAATTGAGTTTTAATTCAAGAAATATTTTAATTGAATTTGATGAATATGTTACGTTAAAGGATTTGAACAACCAATTACTTATTTCACCTCCGCTTTCAAAAACACCTGATGTAACAGTAAAAAATAAAACCCTAACCATTGAATTTGATAAAAACGAAACTCTAAAACCAAATACCACTTATTGTATAAGTTTTGGAAATTCAGTTCAAGATTTGAATGAAAATAATCCCATCGAAAATTTTCAATACATTTTTTCTACTGGGACATATATTGATTCTCTTGAATTAAAAGGAAAAGTGCAAAATGCTTTTAATCAATCTACCGAAAAAGGAATATTAGCAATGCTTTACAGCGATTTGAGCGATAGTGTTGTTTATAAAAGTCAACCTGATTATTTTGCAAAAACGGACAAAGATGGGAATTTTAAAATCAGCAATATTAAAGCAGGAAAATATAAATTGGTTGCAGTAAAAGATGTAAACAACAATTATAAATACGATGGAGAAACAGAATGGATTGGTTTTGTGAATGCGCCTATTGATGTAAGTGAAAAACAAAACATTTTAATTGATCTATTTCAAGAGACAGCTAAAAAAATATTTCTAAAAAAATACATTCATGATTCTCATGGAAAAGTGAGTTTCTTTTTTAATCAAGGTTCAGACAGTTTAAGAGTACAACCTATAAACAACGACCAGAAAGGCGTTCAAGAGTATCTTCAATTTTCCGAAAACAACGATACACTTACCTATTGGATAAAAAACTTCCAAAAAGATTCATTGATTCTTCAAGTTAGTAATGGAAATAAAGTATTGGATACTGTTTCATTGAAATTCATAACGATGGAAGAAGCATTGAAATCAAAAAGAAATCCTTTGAAGTTAAGAGTTCTAAGTAGTCCGAATGGTAATCAAAGCTTTGATTTAGGAGGAGAATTAAAACTGTCCTTTTCCAACAAACTAGATGAAAAAAGTGAATATAGTCAGTATGTGTATACGACTATTTCTGGCGCTACACTTAAGGGAGACACCATTACAAAACAAATTCCACTCATTGTTTCCAATTCATATGTTTCTATTGCAAAACTAGGCGACTCTCTTTATATGGAATTATATGACGAAACTAAATCATATGGCATTGGCGATAAAATGATTGCCAACTATGTCCCAATGAAAGAATGGAAAGAGAATACGAATTATCATCTTTTTATTCCTCCTGGCACTATTACAGATTATTTTGGATTGACAAACGATTCTATTAACATCAAGTTTAAAACACGCGAAGAAAAATATTATGGAAGTGTAAAGTTAAAACTCTCGCTACCCGAAGGCCGTGATTATAATTATATCCTTCAATTGCAAGATGAATCAGGAGATATGATTAGAGAAGTTCATGTCCGTGAAGCATTTCAAGAAATTGATTGCTTATTTCTAGCTCCTAAAAAATATAAATTGAAATTGATTAAGGATTTAGACCTTAATTACAAATGGACAAGTGGGAGTTACCTGCAAAAAATACAGCCAGAAAAAGTAATTTATAATTCGGAGTTGATAAATATTCGTTCGAATTGGGATGCTGAGTTGGAATGGAAGATTAGCGAATAACGAATTATTACGAAAAATACGAAATACTAATTATACGAATCTCAATATATCGGAGAGTCATTGCGAGCAAAGCGAAGCAATCTCATTCCTGCCTCAGTGAGATTGCTTCAGTCGTACCTCCTTCGCAATGACGCCAAAATTATCATCGAATTTCAAAATCATCCGCATCCAACATCACAGGAAACATCTTTCTAAACTCTACTAAATCTTTATAGTTTAAAGTAACGGTTTCAATAACTTCTTTACCCGATTCAACGCTACTGATTGCTTCTCCTTTAAAATTTAATACACTTGAATCTCCTGAATGGTAAATATCACCCCCATCATTCCCAACTCTGTTTACCCCTATCGTATAACTTTGATTTTCGATAGCGCGTGCTACCAGCAATGATTTCCAAGGAAACGAACGTCTTTCTGGCCAGTTCGCGATATAAATCAAAACATCGTATAAATTCTTTTTGGTGTTTCGCGACCAAACCGGAAATCGTAAATCATAACAAATAAGCGGACAAATTTTCCAACCTTTTAATTCAACAATTGTTTTTTTATCTCCGTGACCATAATGTTTATCTTCATCACCCATTCTGAAAAGATGGCGTTTATCGTATGTGCTGTATGTCCCGTCAGCATTCATCCACACCAATCTATTAAAGTATTTCCCATTGTCTTCACAAACAAAACTTCCAGTAACAACACAATTTTTTTCTTTTGCTTTTGTTTTCATCCAAGCAATTGTATTTCCACTCATTGTTTCTGCAAACACTTCAGGACGCATACTAAAACCGGTTGTAAACATCTCTGGAAGCACAATTAAATCAGTTGCTTCAGAGATGGATGCAATTTTTTGCGAAAACTGCTCGAGATTTTTCTCTTTATTTTCCCAATGCAAATCTGATTGAATGATGGTGATTTTTAGGTCGTTCATGTTAATTGGTTTTGCGAGGTTGCAGATTTCTCGCCCTTAGGCTCCGCTCAGGGTGACAGCTCTATGCAACAGTTCTAACAAACATTTTTTTGCACTTTCAAGCTATATCTTATTCAAAATTTCAGCAGCTTTCGCCAATGTCTCTTCTTTCTTTGCAAAGCAGAAGCGCAATACATGATTGTCTTCTTGTTCATGATAAAAAACAGAAATAGGAATGGAAGCAATTCCAAATTCTTTTGTTAGGCGAATAGCGTAATCCGTATCCTTTTCTTTACTAATATTTTTATAACTCAACAATTGAAAATACGTTCCAGCAGCTGGAATCAAATTTAACTTAGATCCTTTAATAGCATTAATAAAATAATCTCGTTTTTGTTGGTAGAAATTTCCGAGCGATAAATAATTCTCGCTTTCTTTTAAATATTCTGTTAAAGCATACTGAATTGGTGTGTTACAAGAGAACACCAAAAACTGATGCACTTTTCTGAATTCTGCCATTAAGTTTTTGGGTGCTACACAATAACCTAATTTCCAGCCCGTAGTATGAAATGTTTTTCCAAAAGAAGAAATAATAAAACTACGTTCTGCTAAAAACGGAAAACGCGCTACGCTTTGATGTTGTTGGTTGTCGAAGATAATATGCTCATACACCTCATCACTTAAAATAATAATATCTGTTCCTTTTGTAATTTTTTCCAGCATAATCATATCCGCAACACTCATGACACTTCCTGTAGGATTATGAGGTGTATTAATAATGATCATTTTTGTATGATGGTTTATCATCTTCTTTACTTTTTCCCAATCTATAGTATAGTCAGGAGATTGAAGTTGCATATAAACCGTTTTTCCGCCATTTAATTCAATAGCTGGTTGGTAACAATCGTAAGCAGGTTCAAAAATAATGACTTCATCGCCTTCACGAACAACCGCTGAAATAGCAGTATAAATAGCTTGTGTGGCACCTGCGGTAATTGTAATCTCAGAATCAGGATCATATTTCGCTCCGTAAAGTTCTTCTGTTTTTTGAGCTAATATCTCACGTAATCCAATTAAACCAGGCATTGGCGCATATTGATTATTTCCAGCCTTCATGTGTTTATTGACTAAAGAAATCATTTCTTCACTACATTCAAAATCGGGAAACCCCTGAGAAAGGTTGATGGCATTGTTGTCTGTAGCCAACTTACTCATTATAGTAAAGATGGTTGTGCCTACATTGGGAAGTTTACTATTTATTAAATTCGGGTAGTTCATATAGCTAGTTTAAAGTTTAAAGTTAGAAAGTTTAAAGTTCTAGCTATATAGATAAGCGAAAATATACTATTTCTATAAAAAGTTTATCTTTGCGGACTTAATTTTAAAAAATCACAAAATGACGATTGAAAACGACTCTGTAGTTTCGGTAAACTACACACTCCGTGTTAAAGAAACAGGTGAACAAGTAGAACAAACAAGCAAAGAACATCCTTTCGTATTTATATTCGGAACAGGTGGATTATTAGAAGATTTTGAAACCAATTTACGTGGCAAAAAAGCGGGTGATGTATTCGACTTTTTTATTGAACACGCTCGTGGATATGGCCTTCGTGACGAACAGCATGTTGTCATGATTCCTATCGAAGCTTTTTTAGGGGAAGATGGAAAATTTGATGAAGAGAACGTAAAAGTAGGAGGAACACTTCCTATGGTTGATAACGAAGGAAACCGTTTGTATGGTAAAGTAATGGAAATTACTGCTGAACATGTGAAAATGGATTTCAATCATCCTTTGGCAGGAACTGATTTGCATTTCAAAGGTGAAGTTTTAGAAATACGTTCTGCAACCGAAGATGAATTGGCACATGGACATGTTCATGGTGAACACGGTCATCAACATTAGAAACAATTGACAGTAGGCAATTGGCAACTTTGTCAATTGTCTACTGTTTCAAAATATTTCATGACATTTAGAACTCCCACCGAACAAGAGTTTTTACAAATTCGAAACTACATTCAACTGTTCGAGCTGGACGACCGCAATCTAAAACAAGAAGAATTTACTGCTGCTTTTCGCGAAAATGAATTGGTTGGCTTTGGCCGATTAAGAATACATTCAGACTGTGTTGAGCTTTGTTCTTTAGGAGTTGTGACAAATCACCGTAGAAAAGGAATCGGGAAGGCAATTGTAGGTGACCTTATCAAACGTAGTTTATCTTCTATCCATTTAGTTTGCATCATTCCCGATTTTTTTACTCCTTTTGGTTTTCAAATCATAGAAACATTTCCATTAGCCATTCAAGAAAAACTTGACTACTGCACTCATGAATTAGTTGTTCCTGAAACTTATGTTGCTATGCTTTTACAAAAGTGACGAGGTGATAAAGTAATTGGTAATACCGATTATTTCGAAGCGTCATTGCGAGTCCCGCATTTTCGCGAGATGCGGCAATCTCTGCCAATCGGAAACTTAACTCCATCAAGCCATTGCTATACTTTTCAACTCTCACTCCTTTTTCATGGTTCAATGCCGTTTAATCGATTTAATCAACGTTAATTACAATCAATACAATAGTTAAACAATACTTTAAGGTTTTATAAATCCTATAAAAGTAATTTTAATGCGATTTAGTTGCATTTTATTAACATTTTTCCATAGTTTTGTGTACTTATTAACATAAAACTCTCCTTTTATGAAAAAACTTACTCAAGACGAATACAACCAACTACCAATTCGCGGTAAAGGCCGAAGCTCACACGTTTTTAACTCCATTGTAAATCTTCAAATTGGAGAAGCACTATTAATAGAGAAAAACGACTGGAAAAGGAAAGCTAGTCCGAGTACCTTGGTTCGTTATATCGAAAAAAATCATGATATGCGATTTACTTGTGGTTCACTGGCTGGAGGAAATGGCTGGGCAGTTAGAAGGATTGGTGAAATAAAAAATGAAACAATAAAAGTTGAAGCGCCAGTTCAAGTTCAGTCAATGAACAAGACTACTGATGCTGATGCTGATCGATTACAATTAAAATCTGATCTAGTTGTTTTTTACTTGGGACGAATGGCTTTTCATAAAATTGAACGTATTGAAGATTCTATAAAAGCATCTGTCGGTCACTTTTGGAAAAGCGATAGCAACATAGTTAAAGAACTATTTGGTGAGATTATTAAAAGTCTTGAAGAACAAGGTCATATTGTGATTGAAAATGGCAAGACATATATTCCGTTGCGCAGAAATTAGTTACCAATCAATACAAAAGCACCCCAATAGAATGGTTCTTTGTATTTTAATTTGATTTGCTTTTGTGCTTTTATGAATGCGTCTTGTTTGTTTCCTGAAATAACATAATTTTTATAAAAATTTGTCATTAATTCCATTGTTGCATCATCGCTTACTTGCCACAAACTCATAATAATAGCTTTTGCACCAGCAACTTGAAAAGCTCGTTGTAAACCATACACCCCTTCTCCTGCTTTTATGTCTCCTAAACCTGTTTCACAAGCACTTAATACAACCAATTGTGTATTATCAAGCGACATATTCATTGTTTCATAAGCCGTTAATATTCCATTGTCTTTATTAGACAAATCACTTGTTCCATCAAACACTTGTTCGCAATTCGCCAAAAGTAAACCAGATCGATGCAATGGATTGTTTTTTGCTTTTGAAGTTTCTATACCTAAAACTTTTTCATCTTCTATTGCATTTGTATTTGCCAAAAAGAAACCATGAGTTGCAATATGCAAAACACCTGTTTTCGACAACTTCACGTTCGTTTCTGTTGCTTCCAGGCCTTGAAAGACTGTAGTCTTGTAGTTGTTTGTTTTTAAAATTGGGTTAATGTTATCGATTTCCTTTTTCGTTCCAGGTAAGGCAGGAATAATTCCTTCTGAACCATAATTAGGAAAACCAAATAATGTTGCTGTCTTGATTGCGCCATTTAGTGGCGCTTTTTTCAAAAGAATAACATCCTTTGAATTGGTAACTAAAACAAGGTTTTTTGTATCAATCAAATATTTTCCTGTTGCATCCTTTAGTGTATTTAAACTAATTTGATTGTATGCCCCATCCAATGAAATATAAATAGTCTTTTTTCCCGCTATTGCTTTGTCAATCTCAGCCCAAAACTTTCCGTACGAATCAGTATCTTGTTTTAAGTTTTTTACATTCCCTCTGTAATACTTAATATCAAAGGACTCCAACTCAACGCCATTCTTGTTAACTAACAAAACTGGTTGTGTAGCATTTTGTGTTAACACCAACGTTGTATAATATATTTCTTTTGTAAAAACACCATTGTATTTATTAAATTCAATAATATCTACAATTGCTTCATCAGGCGCCAACAATTTTTCTAAATCCGAAAATGTTGTTGACCCTCCAGAATATCTTTCTTTAAAGGCATTCGACTGCGATGATAATGTTTTCTCCAACGAGTTGGTTTCTCTTTCTAAAGAATCTAGATTAATTTTTTCGTCCACCAATTCTTCTTTTGATAAAGTATACAAACGAGCCAATAATTCTTTTTGATCAAGCCATTGCGTATACAGGCCTTTTAATTCCTCGTTTCCACCAGACAAAATTGCGTTCTTTACTTTATTTGTTGAACTCAATAACAATGCTTTCGTTTTTAATTGATAATTGAACATTTGCCCTACAAGCTCAGGATTAGAAGCACTTCCATCTACAACAAAAGAGTTAAATCGCTGTAATCGCGGGAAAATTTTATCCCAGAATTTTCCTTTTTCACTTTCACTCATCGGAGCAAAATAAGTATCAATGTATTTCATTGTAGCATCCATTACAATTGTATAATTGACTGCTGCATCTTTAATGTTATTTTTCTGCCATTGTAGAATTGCTAAATCTTCTAATGAGCGAATGTAATCAGGATGTGTTTTTCCTAGTAATTCACCTCTCATTTTCTCAGCACTCACTAAAAGCGGCTCTGCTTCAGTAAGCTTATTATTCATTCGGTAATAGTTTCCTAAATCAACTGTAGTTGCAATCGTTGCAGGATGTTTTTCTCCTAATTTTTTCTTGTAAATATCTTGCGCTTCTTTCAATAATGTTTCTACTTCTGTTGTTTTACCCATTTGTAAATACAAAGAAGCCAATCCTCTTTTCAGATAAGCGTAGTCTGGATGATTTTTCCCTAATTTTTTCTCTTTTAGTTTAATTGCATTTAAATAAATCGTTTCAGATTCGGGCAATTTACCCATATCTTGATATAGCAGTGCAAGATTAATAGTCAAACGGATGTAATTGCTAGACGATTCTTTTAATTGATCTTTCGTAATAGCTAAAACTTCATTCATCAATTTTTCAGCATCTGAATTCCTACCTAATAATTGTAACAACATCGCTTTATTATTTAAAGCAATTGCATACGGAACGGACGTTTTCCCAAGTGCCGAACCATTATCTTCAATTGCTTTATTAATAAGCTCTTCCGCTTCGTTGTATTTCCCTTCATCTTTTAATAAAACGGCTTTATTGTTTTCAGAAGCAGCGTATGCAGCTGATTTTTCATCCAAACTTTTACGCAAAGCCAATGCTAAATCTGAATGTTTTTCGGCTTTTGTATATCTCCCAGTTGTTTGATACAAAAGAGCTAAATTGCTTTCTGCTAGAGCGTAATCAGCCGTACGAGTTGCTCCATTTTTTTCATAAATAAACATTGCTTGTTTAAAATTAAACTCCGCAGTGCGAAATTTATTTGTCGCAAAAGCAAGTTCTCCGGAATTATTAAAATTTTTACCTCTATCAACTGTCAAATCCTTATCATCTTTATTTGTGCCTACTTTATAACCTTCTATCATAGTATTCTTAAGCCTATCTGATTTTTCCTTTGTTTCAAACAGGCCTGCATTGTCACTAAATGAGATAGCATAATTAAAATTAGATTCGTCATATTCTTTTCGAGAATCATCCATTTTTTTCTCTCCTGCATCCTTTGTTTTTTGAATGGCATCTTGTTTTACTCTGTTGAGAGAGCCTTTCAAGTCAATTTGAGAAAAGGAAACTATGGAAATGGAAATAGCAATTAATAAAAAAAGTACTTTTTTCATAATATTTGGGGATAATTAATTTCGTATCGAAGTTAGGGAAAAGTGCATTTGTTTACACAAAAACAATCACAAAGTCTCAAACACATAACCTTTCTCTTTCGCGAATTGAATAAATTTCGGCAAAGCATATTCCATGTTTTTTTGAGCTTTGTGGCTGTCGTGAAACACAATGATAGAGCCATTTCTAATGTTATCTACCACATTTTTCAAACATTGCTCTGGACTTGTCTTTTTATCATAATCGCCACTTAACACATCCCACATAATCACTGAATACTGTTTATTGATGAGTGTTAGTTGTGAATTTTTTATTCTTCCGTAAGGCGGACGAAATAATTTAGAATTTACCACCTCCGCACATTTGATTACATTCTTAACATATTGAATTCCGTGAGTATTCCATCCTTTTAAATGGTTATAGGTGTGATTCCCTACCGCATGTTTTTCATCTAAAACTCTTTGATAAATCTCTGGGTTTTTAGCAACATTTTCTCCTACACAAAAAAAAGTAGCTTTAATGTTTTCGTTTTTTAATACATCTAAAACCCAAGGAGTAATAACAGGGACAGGCCCATCATCAAAAGTTAAGAATATTTTTTTTTCAACTGTGGGAACTCTCCAAATTGCTTTTGGATAAATTTTTCGAAGTAGATATGTCGGACGAACTATATACACGATTAAAAATTTGATGTAAATAAAAAAATGCTCTTGAGCAATTCAAGAGCATTTTTAGAATAAATTTTATTGCTGTCTGCCTCTGTTCGGCATTGGCAAACCGTAATCTTGCACCACTTTCATGTAGCGCTCTTGGAAATTTTTCGTTAACGCTTCTTGTTTAAAGTAACCAGAAAACGATACCAATTGTTCCATAATACCTTGTGCTTGTTTCAATTCACTTCCATACGCGCCAATTTCTTTTCTATCTAAAGAATAAATGTAATTAATGTTGTTTTCATAATTATCAAACAACGTTTTCGCTAACGCATTTGCTTTATCATTTGCTCCTGCTTGATAATAGGCAAAAACAACTGAGTACAACGTTCCATCAATCGGACAGTTTTCAAAAGGAGTAACCTCAATACATTTATCTAGCACTTTTATTGCTTTATCCTTTTTGCCTTCTTCAACCAAAGCAGAAGCAAGTGTTCCAGCTCTTTGACGAATATTTAACACACAAGAACTTAAGAAAACGTTATCAAGGAATGTTTCTTTATTTTCCATTCCTCCCCATTTAAATTTGTTCATGAAATTATCATACATAATTTCAGTAGCAACACGTGTTTCTTGCTGTCCTTCTTCATCATTTTGTTTCACAGGAACTAAACGATAAGCTAATCCTTCCAATTGTAAGTATGGAGCTAAGTTCAAATAAGAACTTGCTGGAGCTGTAGCAGCAAAGTAAATTGGACGCTTCCAATTATTTTGAGCCAACAAATCCAAAATCATCAAATCATTTTTCTGTAAATAACTTGCAGAAGAAGTTCCTGGAACAGATGGTGACCAGTCGATACTTTTAACAATACGGCTTGCTAATGCTTTTGGAACAGTTCCATTATTCACAACAGTTGCGCTATCCACAGGAATGCTCATGTTTTTTGTTGGGAAGAAATTGTACCAAGTATCTTTTGAAACTTGAAGGGTGTGATCTAAATCATCTTGTTTTACAAAGTCAATTAAATCTTTTACGTTAATATAACCTTCAATTTGTTTTCCTTGATAATTACTAAACAAAACTGCTTCACGTGTTCCTTGACGATATTGCCATTTTGTAAATGAAAAAGGCACAGGATCTGAATCATACGCTTTGTGAACCATTTGATCGATGTACCAATCAGTATTCAAGAGTTCCAAACACACAACACGCACATCGGTACGAATACCTTCAACTTCTTGAGCATACCAAAGTGGGAACGTATCGTTATCACCATTGGTAAATAAAATAGCATTGGGAGCACAAGAATTCAAATAGTTTGCAGCAAAGTCTCTTGCAATATATCTACCAGAACGATCATGGTCATCCCACTCTTCTTTTGCCATGATTGTTGGAACAGCCAACATACAAAGAACAGTTGCACCAATTGCACTCGTGGTTCTGTTCATGAATTTTGCAAGAAAATCAAAAATCGCTAACACACCAATTCCTATCCAAAAGGCGAATGCATAAAACGAAGCGGCATACGCATAATCACGTTCACGCGGCTCCATTGGTTTTTGATTTAAATAAACAACAATAGCGATCCCGGTAAAGAAAAATAATAATCCTATAACAGCAGCGTTGCGTTTATCTTTTTTGATGTGATAATACAATCCAATCAATCCAAGAATGAATGGCAAACCAAACAAAACATTTTTAGCTTTGTTATTATCTGCACCATCTGGTAATCCTTTTTGAACACCAATTTGAGGATTTTCCAAAATCGGTAATCCACTCATCCAATTTCCGTCAGTTGCATTTCCGTGACCTTGAATATCGTTTTGACGACCAACAAAGTTCCACAAGAAATAACGCGAATACATTTGTCCGATTTGATATTTGAAAAAGAATTTTAAATTTTCTCCAAATGTTGGAATTTCTTTAGAAACATGTTCACCCGTTTGAGGATCACGAATTGTTTTGTGTTTATAATTTTTAGGATCAGTCCACCTGCGATAACCCGCTACGTGCTGTGATTGGTCGCTCCACATACGAGGAAAAATAGTGCAAAAATCTTTATCGTAAACACGAATCGCACCTTTACGAGCATCGCTCACAATGTATTCTCCTTTTTTAAAATCTTGAACATAAACAGGATTTCCATCTTCGTCATCCACTGCTGGAGCTGAATAATATTGACCATACAAAATTGGCCAAGTACCATATTGCTCACGATTTAAGTAGGATAATAAGTTAACTGCGTTTTCAGGATTGTTTTCATCCATTGGTGGGTTTGCCTGTGAACGAATAACTAATATTAAGAAAGAAGAATATCCGATTAAGATTACAGTAAAACAAAGAATAACTGTATTCATAACTGGCTTAACTTTTTTAGCTGTGTAGCTTAACCCCCAAACAATTCCAGCAATCAATAAAACACCGTACATAATTGTACCGCTGTTGAAAGGCATGCCTAAGCTATTTACTGCAAACAACTCCATTTTAGCGGCCATTTTCACAATCAAAGGAATAACACCAGCCTGGATTCCACCAAGGATAACTATGGAAATAATTCCCGTAAGAATTAACCCATTGCGAGTAACTTTATCTTGTCGTTTGAAATAATAAATAAATACGATTGCAGGAATAGCCACCAAGTTTAATAAATGGACCCCGATAGATAAACCAATTAAATATGCGATAAGGATAATCCAACGATCAGCGTGTGGGTTTTCATCCACTTCACGTTCCCATTTTAAGATACACCAAAAAACAATAGCAGTAAAGAAACTTGACATCGCATAAACCTCTCCCTCAACAGCCGAAAACCAAAATGAATCACTAAAAGTATAAGCCAAAGCGCCAACTGCACCTGCTCCGAAAACAGCATACATATTTGCAGTAGTGAATTCGCCTCCTTTAGCAACAATTTTACGAGCTAAAGCCGTTATTGACCAGAATAAGAAAAGAATAGTGAATGCACTACATAATGCTGACATTGCATTGATCATCATCCCCACCTTAGAAACATCACCAAAAGCAAATAAACTAAAGAAACGACCAATCAAAACAAACAATGGCGCACCAGGAGGGTGCCCTACTTCCAATTTATAAGCACAAGCAATATATTCACCACAATCCCAAAAGGAAGCGGTAGATTCCATTGTACTTAAATAAGTGAAGGCTGCAATAAGGAATACAAACCAACCGATAATATTATTAAGACGCTGATAACTAGAGGTATTATTCATATTTTTTGCTTTATATAACGCTTGCGAAGATAATTAATAAAATGAACTGGGTTGACATTTAAGCACTAAAAAATGTTAAACAAAGCTAAGGCTGGAAAAGGTTCGGAGCAGAAAAAACTCCTCCAAATTCAAATAAATTTTTGAGGGTTGAATAAATTTATTATTTTTGCAACCCTAATTGCCGAGAGGTAATTAAAATTGTCCGATGGTGTAACTGGCAACACGTCTGTTTTTGGTACAGAAGAGTCTAGGTTCGAGCCCTAGTCGGACAACACTCAAAATGCGAAACCCCTTGTAATACAACATGTTACAAGGGGTTTTTGTTTGCCGTTGTCGGTTCGGTTGTCGGTTTCTTAATGTTAATTTAATTTGAATTACATTTGCTAAAACTCAGATAATATGAAAAAAATACTTTTAATTCTAATAGTTCTAATTGCTCCTTTTAGATTATTGACAGCTCAAAATCTAAAGGCTCTAGATGAAAAAAATGGTTTTAGGGATTATAAATTTGGAGACAGTCTATCTAAGTTTGCAAACTTAAATCTCATAGAGGCAACTAAGGATAGTTTAACAGGGTACTATATCAAAACAGATGACAAATTAACAATTGGAGAGAATGCTGTCGAAATTATATACGCGTTTTATAGAGGTCAACTTTACTCAGTAATTATAAAGACAAAAGGTTATATTAATAGCAGAGGGTTGTTAAAAACCATAGAAGAATTATACGGAAAAGGCTATCAAAGTAATCAGTATATGGAAAAGTATTATTGGTTTGGAAAAGAATGCACAGCATCCTACGATGAAAATTCAGCAACCCACGATGCGAGAGTTTACTTCAACTCTAAAAAAATTAGCGAAGTGATTAAAACAGAATCTGAACAAAAGACCAAAAATGCTACAAAAGATATGTAGTTTTAAGGATTATTCAATAACCTTTCAACCTGAATTAATTTTTTAGGCTCTAATTTCATTATCTGCTCTTGACTTATTGTAAGTCCGTTTATCTGAATAAAATTGTTTTGAGTGTTTATGGTAGTATTACCAGTCAATCCATTCATATTACCCATAAATTCTAAGTAGAGTTTACAGGCTCTAATATCCCCACTAACAGCGAATGTAAAAACTCTTGCTAAAACTTTTGCAGTCATAAATTTAAACTGTTCAACTTCTAGTAAATATATAGGGTTGCTAGTATATTCTTTTAAATGTTTATCAATTGTCGGTCTACTCAACCCTGTATGTTTTGCAAGTTCTACTTTTGAAGGCATACGTCCGTACTCTTGCATTAATGTAGAAATGGCATTCGTTATATGGCTGTGGTTATATTCCCAAAAATGACAACTTAACTCATTACTCATTATTAATTCAAATTGTTTTATTAAGGCATCTCTTTCCAATCCTTTTAAATTAATTAATTTAACATTTACTTCCTTCATAAATGCCTTTCTTTCTATCTCTGTTAGAACATCAAGGTCTTCGTGAGTAATTTGTTTTAAAATCCAAAGATTGTTTTTCTTTAATTCGAATTTTGTAAACTTTTGTAAACCCTTTTTCTTTTCCATTTTATTGCTATTTGTTTTTATTATCAATTAATACACGCGTGAACAGATTGTGCAATATCAATTAAAATGCAATCTGTTTTCTATACTCCCCTATATCAAATAAGAGTATTCCGTTATATAACTTTTCCTCTTTCTTTAGATAGTTGTTTTTAGGGTTGCTCTTATTGTTTCTGCATTTCTTTGCCTCCTTTCCGTACATCTTCTCACTACAAAAAACACTTCCCTTTTTCTGAGGGGTAATATCTCTTCCACACGTTATACAATTACGGATAATAGCACCCTGAATTAACCCTTTATTTGAACTGTTACTTTGGGGACTTTTCAATATTGTTTCAGCTCTTTCAAAAGTGGTTACTTTGGGGACACTTTTATTTTTGAATTGGTTGAGATAATCATTAATTTTTTGCTCCGTTGAGGTGTCAATTTTTGTGATTTCGATACTATTTCGTTCTATTATTGAATGAATTGTTTGATGAATGTTTTGTTTGCCATACTTCAAAACAAGATTTTTAAAACGTGTTCTTTTCTTTTTTATCTCTTTCCCTTGTCCTTTTAATTCTATCCAGTATTTAGGGTTTCTCCCATTCATTAGAACAACTTTCTCTCTTTGAGGTAGCCCTTTAATTTTGATCAAATTATCATACATTAAAACTTCGCTAAATGCCTTTAAAAGACAGGCTCTCAATTTGCTGTAATTCTCTGTATTTAACAGGTCGGATAAACATTTTATATCAATATTCCTTTTTCGGAAATACTCCATTTTTTTAACCTTAATCTCGAAACGGAGAATGTTTTTATCCTGTTGATATTGGAAACCTTTGTTATAAATCTTTAGGTCGTAGTGGTCAAAAGAGAATCTAATTAAATAACCTTTTCCATTGTATTTCTCAACTTCATACTCTTTGCCCTTATATGACAAAATAGAATTTAAAACACCGTTAACATCAAAGGGGAGTATAACATTAACCCCGAACTCTACATTATGCAAATGGGTTGTATATGGGTTTAAATCAAACTTTTTAGATAGGTCAATGCACACCTCCACAAAATCTGAAATTGTAAAACGGTTGTAATTGTGAGCGCCTCCGTTGAAATACTTATGTACGCTACCGTTGATATTAATATATTTTTCATCAATAATTTTAAACTTTAGGTTCTTATATTCTGCTACTCTGTTTTTAATTTCCCCTTCACTATCAACCGTAATATTAAACTCTAGGAGCGGGTTTCTTATCAACTCATTCGGAGTTATGTTTTTGATATTTGTTTTTATAAAATCGAACATTATTAGTATCTTTGAAATCTGTTAACACTGGTTTAGTTGCCTTTGAAAACGGAAATTGAACATTAAAGGGAGCGCCTACGAAACGCTCCCTTTTCCTTTTGTTACTCCGTTAAACTTTGAATGAATGAGAGAATGAATTTCACTCTCGCCTCTCGATTTTGGATATAGTAGTTATTGAAATAATAAACTACCAATGTTTTAAAGTCGGTTGACAGCTCAAACACGCAAAGACTTTTTTTCATTTCTCCTTTCGACCTTTTGTAATCGTCTCCATAATAGAAACCTTCAGCCATTGGAATTAATCCAGTAAAGAATTGACGTTGTCCGTTTTTGACACGTCCTGTTATCATTTCCTTCGCTCCCTGTTGAACGAACCTTTGTTCTCTCGTCTCTTCTATCTTCAAATCAAAAGGAAGTCGTGAGAAGTTGATTTTCGAGGGTTCTTTTTCAAAATAACCGCTCTCTCTGTTTAGTTGATACCTCACTACTTTGTAGTGTACGAAATTGAACATCTCTTCCATTACGCTACCCTCCCTAATCCTTTAGTGAATTGACGTTGATTAAGAGAACTGAACACTTCCTCCTTTTTGTAGCGTATGCGAGAACCAATACGATAACTAGGGACTAATCCCTTTTTCGTGTAATCGTTCAATGTGGGTAACGAAATGCCTAGAATTTGGGCTGTTGTTTTCCGACTTATGTACTCATTATCGGGTTGAGGTGTTTGGTTGTGTTTTTCGAACTCGATTTTTACGGTTTCCGAAATAACCGTTCTCAACTCATTAAGAGGAATTGAACTCATAAGGAAGTTTTCCATTTTTTGCTGTTTTTAATTGTTTCAGCAAACATAATGGGGGCGTGAAGGGAGGGTGAAATAATTTCGCCCCTTAATTTAAATCTCTCAGAAGTTGGTCTACTTTGTCCTGTATTCGTTCGTTTTGTTTAATTTCGTTATTGAAATACTTTTTTGCATTTCTCTCGTGAATATTTAGTAGATACGATAATAATTTGAACTTCTTATTTTGTGGTATAGCATTGTCTTTAAATACTTTTAAATCAAAAACACCAATTGACTTCATTAATTGATAACGCGCGTTTGCGGTTTTAAAACCTGAAAATTCTGAACTATAATTTTCATCCTTTACCTCTCCTTCATTATCTTCATTTTTATCTAACAAACCATAGTAGTAATGGAGATAATCTCCAACCTTTATAATTGTATCTCTAAGTTGACTTTTCATTCTTTCGAAAACAAAAGGTCTTTCCATTAAGAAGTTATCCGTAAACTCAAAAAAGGTATATTCAATCCAGTTATCAGCATTTGCCTCTGGTTTAAATACAGTTCCTAATTCATTATAATATTCGATAATAAATGTCTTTAATTCTTTCTTATAGTTTTCAGCCTTTTGACCTTCTAAATTAAATATGTTTTCTAAAATTTCAGCCTCCAATTTTATTGACTTAAGTTCGTTTTCAAGTTCAAAAAATTTTTTGTCCAATTCTTCTCTCAACTCTTCGTGAGCCTGAAACAGCATATATTCTGGCAATGTCTCTAGTAAAAACCCATTTACTAAGTACTTAAATTCTACCCAATTTTGAAATCTTATCATACTGCCTTTAAATTAGTTTGACTATTCATATACATTTCTAAAATCTTTGCCTTTTCATTACTTGTTATTTTGATGTATTTAAAAAACGCCTCTTCTGTTTTGTGTCCTGTTACCCCCATTATTACTATTGGTGGGACACCCGCTAAATAAAGATTTGAGGCGAAACTTCTACGAGCTGTATGACTTGAAATCAATTCGTACTTCTTTGAATTGGTATGTTTCGTTACACCTCCTCGAGTTGTTTTTACTGATGTGCTAACTTGTAGGCTCTTTATCTTCTCCTTATTATTTGCTAGTTCTTTCAAGTATTGATTCATTTTTTGGTTCGAAATACTAGGAGGCAATTGATTGTTATACTTTTTGAATATTGCCTCAACTTTAGGGTGCAAAGGTATTTTAACTGTTTCCCCTGTTTTTTGGGTTTCGATTTCAATAATCTTTCCTTTGAAATTTTTAGGGCGCAATTGAGTAAAGTCAGAAAACCTTAATCCAGTATAACAACCAATCAAAAACAAATCTCTCACTCTTTCTAATCGTTCGCTATTTGAAAGGTCTAAATGATAAAGGTCGTTTAACTCCTCCTCTGTTAAATATACGTTGTTAATCTTCTCAGATATAACACGAAATCGTTTGCTCCGAAATGCGAGGTTTGAATTAACCCCTCTTTCAGTTGCCTCGTTTAAAACCGTTTTAATGACCTTAATAACCTTTCCAATAGTATTTGTAGCGAACTTCTTTGTATTGATTAAATACTCACTAAAATCGTGGTAAAAATCGAGGTCAATAGTATCGAAATCAATTCTCTTTTTCTTAATTCGGGAATATTCTTTTATGTGAGTAAAGGAGTTATTATACTTTTTGATTGTGCTACCCGCAATTATTCGCCCTGTATGAATGTTTGTTCGGGTTTTCGACTCTTCAATGTACTTTTTGAAAAACCCGAAAAAGTCAAAAGGAGTTTCTTTAATATCGCTAAGTTCGTTATTGAGTAAATCTCTTAACACCTCAACTGTCGGTTGTCTTTTGTTGTCATTTATATACCTCCGAAACAAATCCTTTGCGGTTTCCTGTAAATCGTCTAATCTCGAATTGAGTTCTGAATGACTTTTAATCTTTCGTGTTTGGGTTGCCCTCTGAAAGTCTGACTTTGATTTGTCGGTTTGCCAATATTTTGGGTTCACCGTTTCGCCTGTTGGATAAACGAGCCTTTTATTATCCCAACGGATAACAAAATTAATAGGAGTTGAGGAGGTGTTGACCTCTCTGAGATTGAAGTTATACTTTGCCATTGTTTCTACGAAAATTGAACATTGCAAATATATACTAAAAATCGCTCCGTTGTCGGTTTGGTTGTCGGTTTTTCTTTTCGTTGTCGGTTTTAGTTTAATCTATCTTAATTCCTATATTTGCTAAATATTAATGTTTACAAAGGTTTCAATAAGATTAAAGAAAATGGAGGAATAAAGGTTCGTGTTCTAGTCGGACAACGGAAAAGCCCTACGAAAGTGGGGCTTTTTTATTTTCCATCTATTTCCCTATATTTACTTCATGAAAAAACATATACTTCTTTTCACCTTAATATTAACCGCTGCATTCGGTTATTCTCAATCACTAATGTTCACAGGGAAACCAATGTATGAAATCCTTACCAAACGGTTGGGAGATACATTGGGGATTACCAATGTAGAACTTTTCCCTGCTATTGCTCCATTTCACGTAAATAACTTTGACAGCTTGGTGAGTTTCCAATATTATGACAGCACTGCTTTTCACCGCGTTATTCCTGGGTTTATGATTCAAGGTGGTGATCCGAATTCAAGAAGCGGACCAATTGCTACTTGGGGATTGGGTGATCCGAGTCAACCAACTGTGAATGCCGAATTTTCTGTTGCAAAACATTTAAGGGGTATTCTTTCGGCTGCACGCGATACAGATCCTAACAGCGCCAACTCACAATTTTTTATTTGTGTTGCAGCAGCAGCATGGTTAAATGGCAATTACTCCGTATATGGAAGAGTCACTTCAGGAATGAACTATGTAGATACAATAGTAAGTGCTCCTAGAGATGCTGCTGACAATCCATTTGATAAAATTGAAATGTTTGTAAGCTACATTGGATCAAACGATACACTTCCGAATGTTCCAGTGCACAATTCACCAGCAATCGCTTCGGTGAGTGCTTCCACTGCTCGAATCCTAAAATGGAACGCTCAATATGACGGCATCATTTATCATATTCAAGTTTCTACAGATTCAACATTTGCAACTACACACCGCAATGTGGATGTTGGAACCAACCAGTACACTGTAAGTGCTTTAACTCCGGGAAAATATTTTTGGAGAGTATATACCAATAATGGAGGTAGCATCAGCGCTTATTCTAGTCCGTGGTATTTTTATGTTACAGGAACAGGAATTGAAGACCAAGTTGCAACAACTCCAATCTCTGTTTATCCGAATCCAAGTGCAGGGAAATTTTTATTTTCAAATTTAGAAGATGAAAGCACGATAGAAGTTGTAGATATAACAGGAAAAAGTATTTTTAAAACTGTTTCTAAAAACACAACAACAACAGTTGATTTAACTAACAAAGCAAAAGGAATTTATTTTTATAGTGTTAGTACTAAAAACAAAAGAGTTCAACAAGGGAAAATCATCGTACAATAATTCACCACAGATTACACAGATAAACACAGATTATATTCTTCTGTGAAAATCTGAGAAATCTGTGGTTAAACCGAAAATCATTTATGAAAAAAGTAATCATCATTCTACTAGCTATTATTTCTTATAGCAATGCCTCCGCACAATTAATGTCCTTAGGTTTTATCAAAAACTGCATGAGTTATAATCGCACAGCATATGAGAACGAGTTGTTCAAAAAACATTTTTTTAAAGTAGAGCATGCTGTAGAAAATCCGCAAAATGGATTTTTGAAAGGTGCGACATCTTATTCAAATGTGAAGAATACAGCCGATGGAGAAATTAAAGTGCTGTCGCTAATCACCGACAAACAAAATATTACAGAAATTTATTTTGTGAACGGTCCGAAGAATGATTATTCAAAAAACTTTACAGAAGTATACAATCAGATGGTATCGTTTTTCAACAATCAATCAGCTTTTAAAAGTGCAAAGTACAATGTGGATGTAACGAAGTTCACAAAAGACAAAACGTCTTACTACGCTTACAAACTGAAAGAAATAATGGTGATTGTTGTTTCTAATATAAAATTGGAGGATACGTATTTTAAATAAGAAAAGTGCTTAACCAAAATACTTGGTCTAAGCTGTTTGCCACTTTTCAACAATTGAAATTAACACCCTTCTACTCGCTTGCCGTCCTTATAAAAAACGGTTTGCATCCCCTTACCGAATTCAATAACTACCCACTTTCCTTGCCTCTTGTTGTTTTTATCGGTAATATTTATCCTTTCAGTTTTATCTCGGTAATTCTCTTGAATATTTCTTGTCCACAAATCCATGGAATCAACAAAACTATTTTTAGGAGTTGCAACAGCACCAGGTTGAGACATATTGTTTGTTTCAACAGCGGATTTTTCACAAGCAAAAAGAAACAAAACCAACGGAGTTAAAATAATTAATTTTTTCATGAGTTAATTTTTTAGCTATTATTTTCCAGTCAATAATTTAAATCCTTTGCCATGTACATTTATTAGCTCAACGGCAGCATCTTCTTTTAGATACTTTCTAAGTTTTGCAATGTATACATCCATGCTTCTTCCGTTGAAATAATTATCATCATTCCAAATGGATTTTAATGCAAAGTTTCTATCCAATACATCGTTAGCATGCAGACAAAGTAATTTTAAAAGCTCTGCCTCCTTGGTTGTCAACTTATGCTGAACTCCTTTCAAATCTAATATTTGATGTTTATAATCAAACTTATATTTGCCAACTACAAATTCTTCTTGGTCTGAATTTTTAATCGTTTTATTGTCCGTTCTTCTCAAAATAGCTTTAATACGCAACAACAATTCCTCCATACTAAATGGCTTTGTGATATAATCATCTGCTCCAACAGAAAAACCTTCTATGGCATCTTCCTTCATGGATTTAGCTGTTAAAAACACAATTGGAATGTTTGCATCAATGGCTCTAATTTCTTTTGCTAAGGTGATACCGTCTTTAATGGGCATCATCACATCCAAAATACAAATCCCGAATTTGTCTTTCGAAAAAACATCATAGCCTTGTTTTCCGTTTGTTGCCAAAACAGTTGAATATCCTTTTGCTTCAAGATATTCTTTTAAAAGACTACCTAAGTTTGGATCATCTTCTACCAATAATACTTTTGTTTTTTCCATCATCCTACGAATTACGAATATAACGAATTACGAATCTGCGTATATTTTATATTCTGGTTTTATTAATTAATTTTTTATTTCATAAGGCAAATACAACGTAAACATACTTCCTTTGCCTAGTTCACTTTCTACTTTTACAGAACCGCCATGTTTTTCAACAACAGCTTTAACATAACTTAACCCCAAACCAAATCCTTTTACATTGTGTATGTTTCCTGTAGGAACTCGATACATCGTGTCGAAAATTCGTTTTTGATTGTCTTTACTTATTCCAATTCCGTTGTCCGCTACCGAAATAAAAACCCCTTCATTATCATTTCGAGTGCTCACTTTTATTTCTGGATTTTCTTTTGAATATTTTAATGCATTGTCGATAAGATTAAAAAGTATGTTCGTAATATGAACTCTATCGGCATTGATAATAGGCTTAGTTGCATTTAATTGCGATGTTATTTGGCCTTCTTTGTTTTCAACTTGTAATTTAATATTAGTAAACGTTTGTTCAATCAAATTATGAATATCAATGTTTTGAATTTTTAATTTGAATTCTCCTTTATCTAAAATAGCTGTCTGCAAAATATTTTCTACCAACAAACTCAATCGTTTGTTTTCATCACCTATCATCTTCACATAATTATTTACACGGTCAGCCGATTTTTCTACCGACTTATCATTTAACACTTCTACAGCTAAAGAAATTGTAGAAATAGGCGTTTTGAACTCATGCGTCATATTGCTAATGAAATCGTTTTTAATTTCAGATAATTTTTTTTGTTTAAAAATTGTAGAAATTGTATAGTAAAACGAAAAAATTAATGTTAACATGAATGCCAATGAAACAAGCAACAATCCCCACATGGAGCTAACTAAATAGCGATGTTGGTGGGGAAAAAAAACAGAAAGAAATTTTGGTTTAATAAAAATATTGTCAGGAGAAAGATTCACTTTGTATGGTGAGTCATAAATTTTTCTTTCAGTTTCATTTGCAATGACTGAATCAACAGGAATATTTTTAAAAGCGGTTACACCAAAATCATAATCTGCGGAAATTCCTTTTTGTAATAGTTCGAATTTTAAAATAGAATCCAAAAGAACCGTATCAACTTTTTGACTAAACCCGTTGTAAATATTTACGCTTACCAATTCATCAAAAATATCATTCACCATTTCGTTCTTATGGGAAATCCAATTAGGGTTAGTTTCAGAAGCAAATTGTTGAAAGAAAGTTGGTCCGTCAGCTTTCACACGATTATGAAAATTGCCTGATGAAGTATCGCTAGAATATTCCTTTTGACGCATTTTTTTAACAACTACTCCGTTTGAGTCTGTAGAATATTCCTCAATTACCTTTATGTTAACGTTGTTATCTCTCAACACACAATTCGTAATATCGTTCAACGTATCGCAAATCAATTCTTTGTTTTTGTGCGACCCACTTAAACTTGCTGTGATGATTCCTTGTTTTCTAAACTTAAATTTTTGAGTGATTTTAGCCGCAGCAGAATGTTTTTCTAAACGCAAAACAACATTGTTCAATGCTTCATTTACACTTTGTTCGAAACGTTGTTCACCTAATGTAATAGCATTATTCACCCAATAGATTTGGATAGCAATTAAGCCTAGCAAAGCCAAGCTTGCCATGATGGTAATAATGCGTATGTTTCCTTTGTTCATCATTGATTACTCAAAAATAAGGCTTTCACAGGTGTTGGCGCCCTACTTAACATAATTTAACAGGGTTTAACAGGTGTTTAACAAGGCTTGATTGGATTGCTGCACCTACTTTTTAAACTTTATCCAAAATAAAACGTCCAAAATGGAAACAATCATTGTTGAGTAAATCTATTTACCATCCAGACTATGATTTCGTGCAAATCGACAATGAAGAAAGGGGCTCCGTAAGGGGCCTTTTTTTATGGAACGCGGATAACGCAGAAAAAAGGGATTTTCACGGATTTTTTCCTTTTTTAATTCTGTCCCTAAACTAATTTTTGCATCTGTTAGAACTTAAGCGTTTAATCTGATTACTTCAGATTTTTATGTTTCTACATTCGCGACTGCAACATATAAAAAAGATTTATTTATGGAAGTATTACATAAAGATGTAACTGAAAAAATATTAAAAGGATTTTATGCTGTTTATAATAACTTAGGGTACGGTTTTTTAGAAAAAGTATATGAAAGAGCACTCTATCTTGAATTAATAGAACTAGGGTTAAAGTGTGAGCGACAAAAAGCAATTGATGTTTATTATAAAGAAAACTTCGTGGGAAACTACTTTGCAGATTTGATTGTAGAAGACATTATCATATTGGAATTAAAAGCGGCAGAAGGAATTGCTGAAGAACATGAATTTCAGCTGATAAATTATTTAAAGGCAACTGATATTGAAGTCGGACTTTTACTTAACTTTGGGAAAATACCACAATTTAAAAGGAAAGTATTTACAAATAATAGTTACAGAATAGCGCGCAAATAAAAACAGAAAATCCGTGAAAATCCCTTTTTTCCGTTTCATCCGCGTTCCATCATCCATAATATGAAGAAGATCCTAAACTACATCAACGGTGAACTAATCGAGCCAACTGGCAAACAGTACATCGACAATTATAATCCTGCAACGGGAAAAGTATATTCACTTATTCCTGATTCAGACGAAAAAGACGTGGAATTGGCGGTAGAAGCTGCACAAAAAGCATTCCCGGGCTGGAGCAACACTCCTAAAGATGAGCGCTCACGCATCATGCTTGCTGTTTCTGCTTTGATTGAAAAAAACTTAGATCGATTGGCTGTAGCCGAATCGGTTGATAATGGGAAACCTGTTTCTTTAGCTAAGATGGTTGATATTCCACGTGCGGCAGCAAATTTTCATTTTTATGCTACCGGCATTTTACATTATGCTTCTGAAAGTCATTCAATGGAAGATACTGCAATCAACTACACCGTTCGTAATGCAGTTGGTGTTGCTGGCTGTATTTCTCCTTGGAATTTACCTTTGTATTTATTTACTTGGAAAATTGCTCCCGCAATTGCTGCAGGAAATTGTGTGGTGGCAAAACCTTCGGAGGTAACTCCAATGACTGCTTATTTACTTTCTGAATTATGCATCGAAGCAGGTTTACCAAAAGGTGTTTTAAATATCGTTCACGGATATGGACATAAAGTTGGATCAGCCATAACTGCTCATCCTAAAATTCCACTTATTTCTTTTACTGGTGGAACAAAAACAGGTGCAGAAATTGCAAAAGTAGCTGCACCGATGTTCAAAAAATTATCTCTAGAACTTGGAGGAAAAAATCCAAATATCATTTTTGCGGATTGTGATTTCGAAAAAATGATAAAAACAACTTTGCAATCGTCTTTCGCAAATCAAGGACAGATTTGTCTTTGTGGTTCACGAATCATGATTGAACGTCCGCTTTACGAAAAATTCAAAACAGAATTTGTAGCACGTGTACAAAAAATGAAAGTTGGAAATCCTGCAGCAGACGATACAAGAATTGGAGCTGTGGTTTCAAAACCTCACATGGAAAAAGTTTTGTCGTATGTTGAATTAGCAAAACAAGAAGGCGGAAAAGTATTGTGCGGAGGAACACAAGTGAAACTTGACGGAGAATTTGCTGAAGGCTATTACATTGCTCCAACAGTAATTGAAGGATTGACTTACAATTGCAGAACAAACCTGGAGGAGATCTTCGGACCAGTTGTTACCATCATGCCTTTTGATACAGAAGAAGAAGCTTTGCTTTTTGCAAATGCAACTCAATATGGATTAGCATCAACAGTATGGACAGAAAATTTAACGCGTGCACATCGTGTAGCGAATAATATTCATGCTGGAATTGTTTGGATCAACTGTTGGTTGTTGCGCGACTTAAGAACTCCATTTGGAGGTGTGAAAAGCTCAGGTGTTGGTCGCGAAGGCGGTTTTGAAGCACTTCACTTTTTTACGGAGCCAAAGAATATTTGCATTAAGCTGAAGTAGAAACTATCTACTCGTTCTTTCTGTCATATTTAAATCATCGTCAAACGGACTTTTGGCAAATGGATGAATCATTTGTTTAATGTAGCCTTTCGGATAATTTCCTTCATGAACACCTGTTCCTTCTGGCCAAGTATCTCCAGGTAAATAATACGTTCCAAATAGCTTGTCGATAAAGGGAAATATAGTGGCAAAATTTTTACCATAATATTTTGGATCTTCACAATGATGCCAATGATGATATTGTGGTGTTGCAAAAATATATTTCAAAAACCCGAAATTTATTCTTGTGTTTGAATGAATTAATACCGCGTGAATAGCCATAAAAATAATGTAGGTATTAAATGTGAGTGAAGAAAATCCAAATACATATAAAGGTATAAACGTAAAAGAACGCACTACAAATATGTCGACAAAATGAGTTCGACTACCAGCTAACCAATCCATATTTTTTGTTGAATGATGAATAGAATGAAATCGCCACAAGTAAGCTTTTGAATGAAAAAAACGATGTGCCCAATATTGAAATAAATCGGTGATAAAAAATGCCAAAAACAATTCTAATATAAATGGCAAACTATTCACCCATGCATGAATTCCTGAAAGTCCGATCCAACCAAAAAACAAAGCAGCAGGCTTTTGAGTAAACACTCCGAAAAACTGAATAAACAAATGACTAATAATAAAATATACTAAATCAGTACGCCATTCTTCGTGAAAACGTGATTGGTCTTTATTTTTTGGCCAAACCATTTCAATAGGAATAAAGATTAAGGACATTAATAATAAATCCAACAGCATCCAATCTAATCCCAAATGCCATCTGGTTTCTCCAACCGCTCTTCCTTCGACTGAAAATCCGCCAATTAATACTGTAAGGACAGAAATCAAAATTCCAATTAAGGCCCATGACTTCTTTTTACTCAACATAAAACTAACGACTGCAAAAAAGAAAGAAGCAATTATAACTATTGTTAGCAATAGCTTCATTGATTCGCCAGTATAGACTTCTCTAAATTGTGGGGAAGTAAAAATTTCAGGAAATTTAAAACAAAAAACGGCTAGAAAAGAAAGTGTCGCTAAAAATATGGATGCATATCCGCTGATTTTCCCTTCACCAATTGCAAAAGAACTAGTTGTTTGATTCATATAAATTGATTTATATTACAACTTCCCTGCAAGTACGCACGTCTTTTTGTAATGTTTTACAGTGCCTGACAAATCAAACACTTCGAAGTAAAAAATATAGATTCCGATCCTTGCTTTTTCGCGATCGTTATTTATTCCATCCCAAGAGAACGTTCCTTTTACACCAAGTAATTCGTTTTGAATTAGGTGTTTTACAATTCTTCCTTTGCTATCGTAAACGGTTACGTTAGCCGTGAAACCTGGCGAATCAAAATGATAATTGATATTTACTACATCATTCACTCCATCTTCATCTGGAGAAAATATTTCTGGAGTTATTTCTATGGCGCTTTCTGTTTCTCCTGCATCTGAATATTGAGAATTTTTGTATCCTGGAGTTCCGTAACCAACAGCTTCTGCAGCTGAATGCCAGTTTGTTCTATCTTGCGTTGTTCTATCAAAATCAATTCGCTCTAAAGAAATACCATCTGTAATAGTTAGCAATCCAAAATGCATATTATCATAATATTTAAAATTATCAATGATATCCGTTACCGTTGACAAACAAATAGTTCCTCCATCATCATTCATAGTTGGAAGATTGATCATGTCTAAAAATCCCTCTGGGTTTGTTGTTGCTAATTGTGTTTGAACAAAAGCTCCATTTTCACTAAGCAAAATATATTCTTGAGGAAAAATTAAATAGCCGTCAGCTGAAATTGTTTGCGGACCAACAATCATATTCGTAACTGTATCGTATTCAGAAATAGAGATTGTTTTTAAATCAATAACTTTGTTTGAGCGATTATAGATTTCTACATAATCAACGCCTGGTGTTTTAGGGTTAAATAAAATTTCGTTAATGACGATATCATTAGCTACAGCGGGTTCAGGGATGGCGAATCGAGCTGAGTTATCTGCACCCAAAGGATTTCCAATGCAATCTGTAATCGAATTGTTTACGGTGATGGTGTAAATTGTTCCAATAGCCAATGTTGTTCCCAATGTTAATCGTACACTTTTAAAATCAGGACCAATCACTTGAACGAGAGTTGGATTTCCAACACTATTATCAATCGAATAAATTGTTGGATTTATCATAGAAGCACTATCCAACGCTTCGTTAAAATACAATTGAATAGTATCTGTTGCGATTACACTTGCACGAACAACTTGTGGTGGAGTATTGTCTGGATTACTTGCATAAATCGAATTCTGTGTTCCTGGTGTCCCGCCATTCGTATTATTGGATGCGCGCCAGTTGTCCATTCCTTCGCAAGGATTTGTTGGATCAATTTGTTCCAAACTATAACCGCCATCTTTTTTAATGGCATCTTGATACCAATAGTCGGTATAGGCAACCGTTGAGATAACGGTTCCTTGAGGAGATCTTAAGGTAAGTATTTGTCCCGTATTAGTTAACGATGGAAAACTGACTAATGCTTCTGCATTTATACCTGCAGGCATTCCAGCTAATCCCAATGCAGAAGTAAGAACAATAAAACTATCGGCAGGAACAATAATGCTTGGTAAAATTTTCACATTTGTTCCAGCAGCAAATGTCCAGTTATTTAAATTGATTGGATAAGCCGTTTTGTTATACAATTCAACATATTCGTTGTTTGGTAAAATAGTAACAATAGGATCTGGGTCTGCCATAATCTCATTGATTACCACATCAAATGGTTTTACAATGTAATAAGAGAAGTTGGCAACTGAGGGAGTAAGAATATTTCCTGAGCAATCACTCAAATTAGTAAGCGTAAGTGTGTAAGATGAATCCGACACCAAAGAAGTCCCTAAAACTAAATCTACACAAGTGAGTGTAGTGTTTGCAGTATCTGTTAAAGGATTTCCAATTCCATTGCTGATGGAATAATTAGCAGGCAAACTTATTTGTGATGCATCCAATGCTTCTGAAAAACAAACGGTGATATGTGTTGAATCAACAACCGTTACACTTGCAATGGTAGGAGAAGTAACATCTGGTACAACTGAGAAAACACTATTCAAAGTTCCTGGTGTTCCTCCCGCAGCATTTGTTGATGCAATCCAATTGCTTGCAACCGGGCAACCAGCAAGTGCACTCGGGTTTATCAATTCCAATGTCCAACCTCCATCATCTTTAATTGCATCTTGATACCAAGAATCTAAATAATTTACAGAATCAATTGCTACAAGTGTATTGTCTAATAATTTTAAATTATCTCCTGTATTGTTTAACGAAGGGAAACTAATCAAACCAAACGTATTTCCGAAAGGCGAAAACAATGCTGTATCAGCAACTGGGCAAAGAATTAAATATTGACCAGGATTTAAAACAAAGGTTCCTAGCGTTGCTGTAGTGCTTCCATCAGTAAACTTCCAGCCATTTAAATTAAATGTATTCGTGCTTTTATTATAGAGTTCAATAAATTCGAAAGCAGGAAGTCCAATTACTGGAGACGGATCTGCAAAAATCTCATTGATAATAATATCCTTATAAACAGCGACCACAGGAGCGAAATACGTGAATGTGGTATTTGCAGAAACAATTGCATTTGCACTTAAGTCCTGAACATTAATTACAGTAAGTGTATTTAAAAGAGCGTTAGTAAAAGCAGTAGCAAATGTTAAATGCACCAAACTTAAATTTGTAGCATCACGAGTTGCTACTGAAGGATTTCCTAATCCATTATCAGCAGAATAATTTGTAAGTGTTTGAGAAGTTGATAAATCTACATTTTCGTCAAACAAAACATCAACTTGTGTGCTTGAGATTACAGTTGATGAAACAATGGTTGGAGCGGTTACATCAAGAATAATTGGGCCAACATAAATATCATCGTAAAAATGTTTTAGGTGGAATGTTGCGGTAGATTGTTGAATAAATATTCCAAAAAAGGAAGACGTAGCAATGGCCGCATCGGTTACACTTCCTTCTGTAAAATAACTTGATCCAGTTCCAGTTAAGTCGCGTTGTAACGTCCATAAATTAGCGGCATCCCGAGTAACTTTAATTTTGATAAGGTTGTTTGAAAGATTTGTTTGGCCATCGAGTCCGTCAATAATCTCAAGATTAGTACCGGATGTTCTTTTGTAAAGACTGATTTCATCCGTTGTATTTCCAATTCTCACAAAATAACCACTATGGGTTGTACTTTCTAAGTTGGCAGAATCTGACATTAAATAGATGTCGGTATAATTTGCGGAGGAAGTCGGAAACTGCAGATTGATATACATTTCCCATTGGGCATTGGTAGCCGAAGTTGAAGGCGTACTCAAATGAAAGCCATAAGTTGCTGTTGAGGAATTGGAACGTAATTGTCCGGCTACCACCGTAAAATCAGCAGCATCTCCGCTCCAAACAGGAGCAGCTGTGAAATCACCATCCGTGAAATTGTCTGAAACCTGAGCAGTAACAAAGGATGTAACGAACAAAAAGAGTAAAACAATCGAGCGCATTCCAATCATAATTATGTAGTAAATATAGGAAAAAGAGGGCATTACAGAATTAAGAAATGATTAAATAATTAATCATAATTTTTTGTCAATTAAAAAAAAGAAATTAGCTTTGTCTCATTAAATGAAAATGATATTAAAAAATAAAAAACACGGCAAGAAACGTTTCCATAGCGGGAAGGTAAACTAGTGTTTTGTATATAAACGTATAATCACAGAAGCCTTTCCAAGTTGGAGAGGCTTTTTTGCCTCTCCCCGGCCCTCTCCTAAAGGAGAGGGAGTCGATTGTGAAAAAAGACAAAAATTAAAACCAAAAAAACAATTTTTAAAATCCATTTAAACACAGCTTTGAGTATTACCCCTCTCCTTCAGGAGAGGGATGAAGGGAGAGGCAAAATAGAATAAAAATATGAAAGTAGCAGTAGTAGGCGCAACCGGCTTAGTCGGCACCAAAATGATCCAAGTATTGGAAGAACGTAATTTTCCTGTAACAGAGCTAATCCCTGTAGCATCCGAGCGTTCGGTGGGTAAAGAAATTTCTTATAAAGGGAAAAAGTTTAAAGTGGTAAGTATGCAAACGGCTATCGATATGAAACCAAATGTGGCTTTATTTTCTGCTGGCGGCAGCACTTCATTGGAATGGGCTCCGAAATTTGCAGCTGCAGGAATAACAGTAATTGATAATTCATCGGCATGGAGAATGGATGCAACTAAAAAATTGGTTGTTCCTGAAATTAATGCTGAAGAATTAACTGCTACCGATAAAATTATTGCGAATCCGAATTGCTCTACCATTCAAATGGTGGTTGCATTAAATCCATTGCATAAAAAATACAACATTCAGCGAATTGTGGTTTCTACATATCAATCGGTGACAGGAACTGGTGTGAAAGCGGTTGATCAGATGATGAACGAACGCAAAGGAATCAAAGGTGAAATGGCATATCCATATCCAATTGATTTAAATGTGATTCCACAAATTGATGTTTTCACCGACAATGGTTACACAAAGGAAGAAATGAAAATGGTGAATGAGACTAAAAAAATTATGGACAACAACATTCGTGTAACGGCTACAACTGTTCGTATTCCTGTGATGGGCGGACATAGTGAAAGTGTGAACATTGAATTTGAAAATGAGTTTGAGATGAATGAAGTTCGTTCCATTTTACAAAATGCACCAGGAGTAATTTTGGTTGATGATGTGAAAAATTTAAAATATCCAATGCCGATGGATGCACATGATAAAGACGAAGTATTTGTCGGCCGCCTGCGCAGAGACGAAACACAACCGAAAACATTAAACATGTGGATTGTTTCGGACAATCTTCGTAAAGGTGCTGCTACCAATGCTATTCAGATTGCGGAGTATTTGGTAAGCAAAAAATTAGTTTAGGACGTCACCCTGAGCGGAGTCGAAGGGTAGATGCTACAGCGCTGTATTATTATATGCTTCGACTCCGCTCAGCATGACGGCATAAATGACATTCTGCTTACTCATTCCCAACAGGAATCCTTCCACCCTTCGAATAAAATTCTCTTTCTTCTGGAGTTTGACTTTCTTCAATGGAAATAATATTTAACCGATATGCTTTTGAACTCTCGATTTCAAAATCCTTCATTTCTATTTTGTAAAGAATTGGAATAGCAATAGGGATAAGACTAACATCCAAATTAAATTTTTTAACATAAGGTGCAATCATATTTGTTTGAAATGGGTCCGTTGCAAACGCGATTGAAGAAAATCCATTTTCTTTTGCTAGCTGATAACTATAATATAAATTTTCGGTGGTGTGTTCAGCTTTAGTTTCCAAAAAGATATGTTCTTTTGGAACTCCCATTTTTTCAGCATAAAGCGACATGATAGTTGCTTCTGTATAAGGCGAATAAACTGCGCTTCCTGAATAAATAATATTTTTTGCCAATCCTTTTTTGTAAAGATAAACCGACCAATAAACTCTCCATTTCATCACCGTATTCCATTTTAGTCCGTTATATTGAACACCAGGAACTATAATCGCATCAACAGGTTTAGCGACAATCTCTTTTAATAAAAAACTTGGCAATAAAAAAGTATTGAAATAAAAATGAAGAGATGAAAAAATAAAACCAGCTAAAGTGATAATAATGAAGTAGCGTTTTATTTTTGAGAAATTCATTTCGAATAAAATTTGAGTCAGGAAAGTCTTCGACTACGCTCAGCCTGACGTTACCACTCCGTCACACTGAGCGTAGTCGAAGTGTGTTTACGAAGAATAAACTATTATTGACTTACTTCTTCAATTGTTGGATCTGCAGACGCAGGAACATCCACTTGGTCTGCCGCACTATCTGGAGCTGCAGGTGATGCTTCTTCTTTTTTCCCAAAGAAACGTTTTTGATACAATATAATCATTGCTACTCCTGCGCTAATTGAGAAATCGGCAAAGTTAAAAACGGGGCTAAAAAACTCAAATGACTCATCTCCCCAAATAGGAAACCAAGAAGGAAAATACCCTCTAAAAATTGGGAAATAAAACATATCGACAACATTTCCATACAACAAAGGAGCGTAACCGCCCTCTTCGGGCATAAATCGCGCTAATTCCATAGTGCTATCACTGAATAAAACACCATAAAAAACGCTATCAATAATATTTCCAAGTGCTCCAGCAAAAATCAAAGCGATACAAACTATGTACAATTTGTCTTCTTGTTTTTTTACCAAAGACCACAAATAATAAGCGATACCACAAACAGCAATAATTCTAAAAATGGTTAGAAACAACTTCCCATACTCTCCGCCCAACTCAAGTCCCCAAGCCATTCCTGGATTTTCAATAAAATGAATCATTGCCCAATCACCAGCCAATTGATAATCATTTCCGATACCTAATGTGAAATGAGTTTTCACATAGATTTTAATGATTTGATCAATCAACAAAATAATGAATACAATTATCAAAGGTTTTCTCACAAAAATGATATTAAATTGGATTACAAAAGTAAAAAATACTTGGCATAAAATAGTAATAAAAAAACCAAGAGGTAAGCTCTTGGTTTTTTATGAAAACAAAGTAATTGTATTAACGATTTTGCTCCAATTTAGCTTCAATCGCTAATGTAGCGTGAGGAACACTTCTCAAACGTTCTTTAGAAATCAATTTTCCTGTCGCTCTGCAAATTCCGTACATTTTATTTTCGATACGAATTAATGCATTTTGAAGGTTTTGAATGAATTTTTCTTGACGACTCGCTAAATGAGCTGTTTCTTCTTTCGACAAAACATCTGAACCATCTTCCAACAATTTGAATGTAGGAGAAGTATCATCCGTTCCATGATCATCTTTATGAGAAAGTGTACTCTTTAATAATTCGTAATCTTTTTGTGCTTCTCCAAGTTTTTTAAGAATCAATTCTTTGAATTCTTTCAATTCATTATCAGAGTATCGCGTACGAGTATCTGTATTGATATGTGGCTTAGGAGCAGGACCCATTGGTCTGCGTATAGAAGGTGTTTTGTATTCAACAATCATTGGTGCTTCATCAGAACTATAATCATCGTCCGTTACAAACTCGCGTGACTTTTTCTTAGATACTGGTTCAGCTTTTTTAACAACAGGAACAGGTTTTGTTACTACTGCTTTAGCAACAGGCTTCGCAACTACTTTAGCAACAGGTTTTACAGGCGCTTTTTTCGCAACTGGCTTAGCAACTTTTTTCGCTACTACTTTTTTAGGAGCTACTTTCTTTACTACCTTTTTTGCAACAACTTTCTTAGCAACCTTTTTAACAACTTTTTTAGGCGCAACTTTCTTAGCTACTTTTTTAGCAACAACCTTTTTAGCTGGTTTAGCTGCTTTTTTAGGAGCTGCTTTCTTTACTACCTTTTTTGCTACTGCTTTTTTAGCTGGTTTGCTTGCTTTCTTTGCAGGTTTAGCAGCTTTTTTAGGAGCAGCTTTCTTTGCAGGCTTTTTTGCTGCCGCTTTTTTTGCAGGTTTAGCACCCTTCTTAGCTGGTTTACCTTTTTGCGCTTTTTTAGCCATTTGTATTTTGTATTTAGTTAAGTAGTTTTGTTATTGCTATCATCGTTTTAATCTCTTCATCCAGTTCTATCTCAGAGCCTTTTGTAGCCTCCACAGAATCAACTAGTTCGAGCGATGATGCCAAAATTTCCGCGCAAATATAGTCCAAATTATTATTGATGGCTGAATTTATAGCAGAATTTCTCTGAATTTTCACGTCTATGCGGTCTGTAACGTCCAAATTACTGTCCTTTCGGAGGTTTTGGATACGGTTTACTAACTCCCTAGCTAGCCCTTCCTCGCGCAACACTTCTGAAATTGTAACATCCAGAGCTACAGTTAGTTGACCAAAATTGGCCACTTTCCATCCTGGAATGTCTACAGGTATGATTTCCACGTCTTCCGTCTCCAAAACAATCACTTCACCCTCAATTTTCATCTCAAAATTTCCTGTTTTTTCAATTCCAGAGATAATTGCTGGTCCATTTTCGTTGGCAAAAGTCTGAACCGACTTCATATGCTTTCCACATTTTTTCCCGAGCGTTTTGAAATTCAATTTTAGATTCTTTACAATTTGCGTGTGCGACTCATCTACCAAATCCAAACTTTTCACATTCACTTCCGAAAGAATCAAATCTTTTACCGCTTCAATTTTTGCTTTATACGAATCATCCAAAACCGGAATCTGAATTTTTTGCAATGGTTGACGCACTCGAATGTTTTCCTTTTTGCGAATAGATAAAACCATCGAAGAAATTTTTTGCGCCAACTCCATACGTTCTTCTAAATCTTTATCAATTAAGAATGTATCCGAAACAGGGAAATCACTCAAGTGAATGGATTGAGATTTATCACGACCAGTTATTGAGTTTAAATCTGTAAACAATCTATCCATGAAGAATGGTGCAATCGGAGCGGAAAGCTGTGCGATTACTTCTAAACAACGATACAAAGTTTGATACGCTGCAATTTTATCTTGCGAATAATCGCCCTTCCAAAATCTTCTTCTACACAAACGTACATACCAATTACTCAAATGTTCATCTACAAAACTTTCAATATATCTTCCAGCACGATGTGGTTCGTAATCTGAATACGCTTCATCAACTTTTTTAATCAATGTATTTAATTCCGAAATAATCCAACGATCAATTTCTGCACGTTCCAACATTGGAATTTCTCCTTCTGAATAATTGAAATTATCCACGTTCGCATACAATGAGAAAAATGAATACGTATTGTGAAGTGTTCCGAAAAATTTACGTTGTACTTCAGCAATTCCTTCTAAATCAAATTTTAAATTATCCCAAGGAGCTGCATTGGTAATCATATACCAGCGTGTAGCATCCGGACCGTATTTCTCAATCGTTTCGAATGGGTCAACCGCATTGCCCAAACGCTTACTCATTTTCTGTCCGTTTTTATCCAACACCAATCCATTGCTAACAACATTTTTGAAAGCAACAGAATCAAAACACATGGTTGAAATCGCATGCAATGTAAAAAACCAACCACGTGTTTGATCAACTCCTTCTGCGATAAAATCTGCAGGGAAATATTTTTTCTGATCAATTAATTCTTTATTCTCAAACGGATAATGCAATTGCGCATACGGCATTGCTCCTGAATCAAACCAAACGTCAATTAAATCCGGTTCACGGAAAAGCTTTTTGCCATTGCGTTCCAGAACAATGTTATCTGCGTACGGTTTATGTAAATCAAATGTGTTGTAATTCGTTTCGGACATATCACCTGCAGTAAATTTCGCAAGCGGATTTTCTGTCATTGCTTTTTTCGCAACTGCATTTTCAATTTCTTTTTTCAAATCTTCAACCGAACCAATAATAATTTGCTCTGATTTATCTTCACTTGTCCAGATAGGAATTGGAATTCCCCAAAAGCGTGAACGTGATAAATTCCAGTCGTTCAAGTTTTCCAGCCAGTTTCCAAAACGGCCAGTACCAGTTGATTCAGGCTTCCAGTTGATTGTTTTGTTCAAAGCAATCATTCTGTCTTTGTAATCAGTAGTTTTGATAAACCATGAATCCAGTGGATAATACAAAACAGGTTTATCAGTTCTCCAGCAATGCGGATAACTGTGTTCGTAGGTTTCTTTTTTGAAAAGTTTTCCTTCTTCTTGTAATTTTAAAACGATGCGTTCGTCAACACTTAAATATGCTTTCAGCTCTTTAATTTTTCCTGCAGCTTCTAATATTTGTTTTTGATTTTTGAATTCTGCTTCTTTTTCTGCATCCGTTAAATATGCTTCTTTCACATATTCTTCACCATACAAAAATGTTCCGTCTTTTACTTCAGGTAAAAATTTCCCACGTTTGTCAACCAGTGTTAACGAACCAATTCCATTTTGTTTCGCCACTCTAAAATCGTCCGCACCAAAGCTAGGCGCAATATGTACGATACCCGTTCCATCTTCTGTTGTAACGAAATCACCAATGATAACTTTGAACACATCACCATCTGTTGGTTGTTCGAATGGTAAAAGTTGTTTATATGAGATTCCTGATAAATCAGAACCTTTGAATTCAGAAACTATTTGAAATGGAATTGCTTTGTCTCCCGCTTTGTAATCTTCAAACTTCAATTCTTTATTTTTTTCAGGAAAATGTTTTCCAACTAATTCTTTTGCTAGAACTACATTTGTAATCGTATGAGAAAATGGATTAAATGTTTTTACTAAAACATACTCAATGTTCTTTCCAACCGCCAAAGCTGTATTAGAAGGCAACGTCCAAGGAGTTGTCGTCCAAGCCAAAAAGTAAACGTCTCCCTCTAACTTTAAACTTTCCAACTTTGAACTTTGAACTGCTTTAAACATCGCAACTGCAGTTCTATCCTTCACATCTTTATAACATCCCGGTTGATTCAATTCGTGAGAAGAAAGTCCCGTTCCAGCAGCAGGAGAATACGGTTGAATTGTAAATCCTTTATAGATAGAACCTTTATCATGTAAATTCTTCAACAACCACCAAACGCTTTCAATGTACTTATTATCGTAAGTGATATACGGATGTTCCATATCCACCCAATAGCCCATTTTTGCTGTTACATCCGCCCACACATCGGTGTATTTCATTACATCTTTGCGACAGGCAATGTTGTATTCTTCAACAGTAATTTTTTTACCGATGTCTTCCTTTGTAATCCCTAAAGTCTTCTCAACGCTTAATTCTATTGGTAATCCATGCGTATCCCATCCTGCTTTCCGTTTTACTTGAAATCCTTTTTGTGTTTTGTAGCGACAAAAAATATCTTTGATAGAACGCGCCATTACGTGGTGAATACCAGGTAATCCGTTGGCGCTAGGCGGACCTTCATAAAAAACAAAAGGTGGTTTTCCTTCACGCGAAGTGATGGATTTTTCAAAAGTATGTTGTTCGTCCCAGGTTTTTTGAACGTCTTTTGCCGTTTGCGAAAGGTTAAGACCTGTATATGTTTTATAGTTTGTCATAATTTTAAACGCGTAGTGTTACATCTTCCATTTTCCATCATACATCATCCATCTATATAGTAGCAATCACTTTTAGCTCAATAGCTATTGGTGTTGGCAAACAGTTAATTTCAATGGTTGTTCGGCAAGGTTGATTGTCTTTGAACCATTCAGCATATACTTTATTGTAAATAGCGAAATCATCTTTCATGTTTGTCAAAAAGACTTGTACATCTACAATATTATCCCAACTGCTACCTGAGTCTTCCAAAATCCATTTGATGTTTTGAAACACAGATTTACATTGCGTTTCTATATCATAAGAAATTATATTTCCTTTATCATCCAACTCTACTCCAGGAATTTTTTTGCTACCGCGTTCACGCGGGCCAACTCCTGAAAGGAATAATAAATTGCCAACCTTACGAGCATGCGGATATGCTCCAACTGGCTCGGGTGCTTTGCTTGAATTTATTCTATCTTCTGCCATTTTTTGTTTTAATAAAAAGGATTGCAAATGTAAGGCTTTGAAGGGTAAATAACAACAGTTATATAAACTCGTGATTGTCATCTAAAAAATATAATGTATTTTAGCTTTTAATCGTAGCACAGAAAAGAACTTGCGTTATTATTCTTCAGCTTAACAATGTTATTCACATTGGCTAAAACATAAAATCAAAATTTGTAAAACATACAATCATTATGAAAAAACAACTTCTCTATTTGTGTCTTAGTGTAGTTTTATATCCTGCTTTTATTCAAGCTCAGGATACAATCTACCAAAAGAATGGTAGCGTAATTATTGGAAAAGTAATAGAGCTTTCCGAAGATGAAATTAGGTATAAACGGGCTGGAATGGAAGACGGTCCTCTATTTGTCGAGAAAAAGAAAAATCTTGAATCCATCCATTATAGAAATGGATCGAAAGATGTTTTCACTACCTCCAGTTCCACTCCTGCCGTTTCAAAAGTTACTGCAACATCGAAGGAGACCATAAAACCCCGTTATGTGTTAACACTAAAAGACGCAACAAAATTGAAAGGAACACTTAAAAAGGATGGCACTAGGGAAATTATATTTGTAGATGACAATCTTGGGGAGCAGACCATAAATCGGAATATTATTGCAAATCTTGAACGAGAATATGGAAACGAAGAATGGATTGTTACTCTAAAAGATGGAATGAAAATTTCAGGGAAAATTATAGCAAAAAGTGAAAATGAAACAGTTATTCAAACAAAAAACCTAGGTATCGTAAAAGTCAACACCGAAAAAATAAAAACTATCAATCCAATTGACGGAACTATAGATAAAACGGGGAGAGTCTATTTTAAAAATCCAACTTGTGGCCTATACTTTCTTGCCCCAACAGCTATTCCTCTTAAAAAAGGAGAAGGTTATTATCATAATTTTTATGGACTTGGTAATGAATTTTGCTATGCAATTAATAATAATGCAGCTATTGGTGGAGGACTTATTGGACCACTGGGAGTGTTCTTAACGGCCAAAGTATCTAAATCAGTTAATGACTTTGCTCATGTTGGAGGGGGAGTGTATGTTGGGAACTCCATTTTCCCGATTGTAAGAGGATCTAATTTCGGAATAGCACTTGGGTATTGCTCATTTACAGTTGGAGACATAGATAGAAATTTAACAGCAACAGTTGCCCATGGGTTTATCAACAATCAAAATTCAACTGATTTCATGAGCCTACCATTGATTCAACTTAGCGGAACGTTTCGAGTTGCCAAAAAGCTATCAATCGTTTCCGAGAACTGGTTTGTACCACTACAAGATCCTAACATTAAAGGGTCATCCGATTATGAACCATTTATTTCTTACGGATGCAGAATCTTGAGTAGACGCGGAAGCTTTGATATCGGATTTCTAAACACACCTACTTTTTGGGAAAACAACTTACTAATTGGAATCCCCTATATAGGATTTGTAAAACGCTTTGGAAAAACAGATGACGATGAAGATTAAATAAAGAATATTTATTTTTTTCGGAGACGGTCGAGTGTTTTCTCAATATACGAATCGGTTGGCAATAGTGATTGTTGTATTCTTCTAGCATAGAAAATACTATCTATAATTTCACGTTGCTTTTCTTCAACAATATTTTTTTGTTCTTCCATTTCCTTCTTTTGCAACTCAACCGTATTTTTCTGTTCTTCAATTATATTTTTTTGTTTTTTAGTTGTTTGTAAAGAGCGGAAAACAAATGCAGAAAATATAAGAACCAGCAACAAGCCTAAAATCACAAACACAATTATTATATTCTGTTTTCTATTGTGTTCTTCTGAAAGCACCTGTTGGTTTTCTAATTCTTTTTTATGTTCAGCATTTGCGATCGCTTCCTTCATTTCGAAATCAAAGGTCATCTCATTTTGGATGGTTTGATTTTTTGTTTCTTCGTTATTTAAACTATCACGGTAGAGTATAAAATTTTTGTGATTTTCAAATGCCCCTTTATAATTTCCAATAATGCTATCCATTTGAAAATAGGCGATATAAGCATTTTTAATACATTCTTTATTCCCAATTTGCTTGGACAATTCAATTGCTTTGTTTAGGTATTTTCTTGCTTCTGCATAATTTTTCAGTCCAATATTGGCCTCGCCTAGATTTCCATAACAAACAGCTATCCCTGATTTGTTTTCAATTTCTTCAAAAAATTCCATTGATTTGGCATAACATTTTAATGCATCATCATACTTGCCATCCAATTGATAAATTAATCCAATATTGATTCTGAGGTTTGCTAAATCTATTTTGTTTCCAAGTTCTTCATTCAGTTTTTGAGATATCAAATAGTTTTTAAGTGCTACTTTAAAATCATTTTGTGTCGCATAGACATTTCCCACGCTCAAGTAGCATCTAGCTTGCCCGCTTTTGTCTCCAATGTCTTTATATATTTTCAAAGAAGAATTAATATTTTTTAAAGCTTCTGAGTAATTGGATTGATTTAAATATATTGTACCAATGTTTCTATAGGTACTTGCCTCGCCTCTTTTGTTTCCTATTTCAAGGTATATTTTTAAAGTTGAAAAATAGTACTTAAGTGCTTCAGGGTATTTTCCTAAGCTTTGATAGTTGGAGCCTAAACTATTATTTATTCCAGCAATTCCAAGCTGATCTCCAAGTTTTGTATAAATTGCTAGAGCCTCTTGATTATATTTAAGTGCTGCAGAATAATTGCTTTTGTCTTCCTCAAAATAACCTTTAAGCATATACGATTTCGCTAAGCCTTTCTGGAAGTTAATTTTTTCAGCTAATTCAAACGCTTGCGTCAAATAAGTGCTGGCTTTCTCGACATCAACAAACTCGTATTCTAAAAAGAGGTTATTTAAAATATTAACTTTAGTTGTATCGGGGATGTTTGTTTTGAGAACATTCAACAGGGAGTCTGTTTTTGGTTCTAGACTGAAACAAAAGTTTGAAAATAAAACAAATGCGACAAACAGGTAATATAATTTTTTCATTTCTATTTTTTTAATCGATTCAAATTTTTCTCAATGTACTTCTCAGTAGGCAATAATGATTGCTGAATTCTTCTGGCATACGTTATACTATCAATAATCGATTTCTGATGCTCGTCAACTATTTGTTTTTGAAGTTCAACTTCTTTTTTCTGTATTTCTACTAAATCTTTTTGCTGCTCAATTATTGTTTTCTGCTTACGAGTCAATCGGAGTGAACGAAAAACAAAACTAGCAAAAATGATGACAAGCAAAAGTCCTATAATTACAAAAATTAAAATTGTTTTTTGTTTTCTACTTTTTTCATCCGATAATAATTCTTGATTTTCTAATTCTTTTTTGTGCTCAGCCGTAGCTACAGCCTCCTTTTTATCAAAATCATATGTCATTTGACTTTGCATAGTTTTATTTCGCGTTTCTTCGTTGATTATACTATCATTATAAAGAATGTACATCTTATGATTTTCAAAAGCGCCTTTGTAATTGCCACGAGCACTATCTAAAAGGCACATTTTTTCATAGGCATAAGAAATAAATTCTTTGTGCCCAATTTCAATAGCAAGATTTTTACCCTTTAAAATATATTCCTCAGAAATAGATATTTTATTTTGAATTAACATAATTATACCAATGTTTGTATAATTAACTGACATTTTAGATTTATTACCTATCTCTTTAGAAACCTCTAATGCTTCTTGCAAATATTTCAATGCTTCAGAATAATTTTTAAGCTCGAAATATACATTTCCAATATTGCCTAAAGTACTAGCTATTAAATTTTTATCGCCAAGTGACTGCTTAAGCTTTAAAGCTATTTTATAATTGTAAAGCGCTAAATAAAACTGTCTTTTCCCCTCATAGATAGTCCCAATATTATTTCTGGCTTGTGCTATAGAATTAACATTTTTAATGGATTCACCTAAGTGTAATGACTTATAATAAAATTTAAGTGCTTCGTTAAAATTATTTTGGTTGCTATAAATCATCCCTATGCCCAACCAAGAGTTTGCGATTCCTTCTTTATCTCCTATCTCCTCCCTTAGTTTCAAAGAATTAAAATGATTGTTTAAAGCCTCGGAGTAATTACCCAACGCTTCATAAGCGATTGCAATGTTTAAATAGGCTTCTGCTGAGCCGTATTTATCTCCTATTGATTCTGCTGTTTTCAACGAGAGTAAATGATATTTAATTGCTTCTCTATAGTTTGATTGGTTATGCAGAACTACGCCAATATTGTTGTAAGCACGGGCAATGTCTTCCCGATCATTACTTTTCATGGAAACACCAAGGCTACTAAAATAACTTTTGAGAGCATTTGGATAATCACTTAAATCTCCATACAAAAAACCGAATAGATTATACGTTTTAGATAATCCTTTGCTATAATCTATTGATTTTCCAATTTCTAACGCCTGCCATAGCGATTTTTTTGCTTTATCAATATCGGTGTATTCATACGCAAGAAACAATTGATTAAGAGCATTCACTTTAATTGTGTCAGCTTTTGTAGACTTTAAAACGGCTAATAGTGAATCAATTTGAGAAGACTGAGAATGAGCAGAGACTTCACAAAAGAGAAATAAACAAATTAAAATATTTCTAAAATCTAATTTCAACTTATTTTTTTTAAACGATTTAAATTTTTCTCAATATACTTTTCTGTTGGCAAAAGTGATTGCTGAATTCTTCTAGCATACGTAATGCTATCAATAATGGATTTTTGATGCTCTTCAACAATTTGTTTTTGAAGCTCAACTTCTGCCTTTTGACTTTCTACTTGCCATTTTTGAATTTCAATAACGTCCTTTTGTTTCCTTGTAATTCGCAAAGTTCGAAATATAAATCCAGCAAATAAGAGTACCAAAAACAATCCAGCAATAACAAATACTATTATCAGTTTTTGTTTTCTACTTTTTTCATCCGCCAAAACTTCTTGATTTTCTAATTCTTTTTTATGCTCTGCAATTGCTACCGCTTCCTTCTTTTCAAAATCATATGTCATTTGACTTTGAATAGTTTTTTTACGAGTTTCTTCATTATCTAAACTATCACGATATAGAACATATTGTATATGGTTTTCATACGCACCTTTATAATTGCCTACTGCACTATCACGACTCATTAATCCAAGGTACGTGTCTTTCAAGCAGTCCTTGTAACCAATTTTTTTTGACAAGTCTCTAGCTTTGATAAGAAATATTCCAGCATCATTAAATTTTTTAAGTTTATAATATATGTTTCCAATATTATTATAAGAACTTGCTATCCCTGACTTATTACCCAATTCTTCTTTTATTTTTAATGAAGCAAAATAATTTTCAAGCGCTTTATTGAGAAGTGCAACTTTTAATTGCTGATTTTTTTCAATATCCGCTTGAGAATCATACACATTTCCAATATTATTGAATGAAAAAGCAATGCCAGAATTATACTTTATTTCTTCATATATTTTTAATGATGAAGAATAGTTCTTTAATGCTTCCTCATAATCTCCTTGTCTGGAATTTACTATCCCTATATTATTAAATGCAGAAGCTATTCCTTTTTTATGACCAATCTCCTGCTCTATTTTAAGAGCTGCATAATAATTTGATAATGCTTCTTTATAATTATTTTGAGAGTAATACACTCTTCCTATACCGCTGTAGGAGGAAGCGAGTCCACCCTTATCATCCATCTTTTCTCGTATTTTTAACGCAGAAAGATGCATTTTTAAAGCTTCCGGATAATTTCCTTGTGAATAAAACACATTGGCAATATTATAAGACGCTGAAGAAATTCCTTTCTTGTCATTTGCATCTTTATAAAACTGCAAAGAAGCTGAATAATTTTTTATTGCTTCCGGATAACTTCCTTGAGCAAAATAAACATTCCCCAAACTATTGTATGAATCTGCCACTCCAGCTAAATCGCCACCGAGAATCGTTTTTCTGATATTTAAGGATAACGTATAGTTTTTTATGGCTGTAGCGTAGTCGCCTTTGTCTTCTGCAAAGTACCCTAAATGCAAATATGTAATTCCGAGTCCCTCCTTGTATTTGATTTTTTGCGCTAAGTCGATTGCTTTCGCTAAACAATCTTTTGCTTTTTCATCATCCGAAAATTCATACTCCAAAAATAAATTATTATACGTATTTACTTTTGCTGTATCCTCCTTTGCTGAATTTAAAAAACGTAATAGGGAATCTAATTTTGATGCTTGTCCAAATACGACAGTTTGAAAAACGTAAAATAAAGCGATGAAAAGAATATGTTTACTATTTTTAATCAATGGAGTTGTTATATTACGATGTCCTCTTCAAATATAAACAATTTATAGTTGAGCGCTAACCACCAACCGATTGCTTTTAAACCCTTCATTTAAACTCATTATTAATGCTTTAGCTTCAATTTAAGCTACTATTCTTCTTGTTTTTATGCAAATATTGTATCATATTTGTTACTACCTAAACCTCACTATATGCTACTCTCAAAAAAATATATAGGTGTCTTTGTTTTGCTCTTCTTGTGTTTTGGCACAAACTTCATCTATTCACAAAACAAGACTGCCTCTTTTTCAAAAAATTTAAATCCTGAAGGAGAACGCAATATCCTTGAAGATCAATCTCAATGGAAAGAAGTTGAAAGCGAACGAAAAATATTCTCTAGTACTTTCATAACTCCTGATGGCAGAATCATTATGCATTACAGCAAACTGCCCGTGAATTATTATAACTCAAGCGGGATATTAGTTCCTGTTAATCTGAAACCTAGTTTTTCTTCGAAAGGATTATCTGCAACCAATCAACCAAATGAAGTATCTGTTTTATCTAACGGAGCTGTTGAAATAACTACAAATGATAATTCTAAAATTGTATTTTCTAAAAATTGTAAAATAAATGGAACTGAAATTATTCCCTCAGAATTAAAACAAGATGGAGTTAATGTTACAATGGTAACAGGCATTTCAGGTGTTTCTAAAACATTTGAATTTCGTTACAACAGCTTAAAATATAATTATGTTTTGAATACTCCTCTTGCTTCAGTTACTTCTGATTTTATTATTGAAGAAGAAATTGAAATGCCAGAAAATTCAAAACTTACTCCCGATGCTAAATATGGAAATCAAGAAGAAAGAGGCTGGTTGGGTGCATTGCAAGTTCTTTCGGCAACTGGAAAAGAATTAGGAACTATGCGAGGTGCTGTTTGTTATGACGCAAATAATAACTTTATTACTGCTGCCTATAAATTTGAAACTGTTGGAGGAAAACAAAAAATAAAAATTATTGTTCCGAATGCTTGGATAAGCGACCCAAGCAGAGTCTATCCAATCACTATTGATCCTTTAGTAACTGGACCTACTGCGACTTACACCGGACCACTCATTCCATCTTGTATTTTTCCAGCTACTGATTCGGATAGTATTTTAGTAACCATCCCTGCACAAGTTTCTGTCACTGGATTTTTTGTAAGTGGAAGTTTTTATGCTAGCCCATTTTCCACAGCAATTATGAATCATGGTGCAATGTTTTTTAGAACTAGTTGCAGCAGCTCTACTTCATTTACAACTACTGGAGCTGTTGGAACATCACCAGGAACAGCATATCTTACAGCTTACGATTTAAAAAGCCCATTGTTATGTTGTAAACCACAATCATGTGTAGCTCAAACTTTATATTTATCAATGCACATTTCTCGCACTGTTGGTGGCACAGGATGCAATACAACCTATGTTTACCACGATCCGTTTGGCGGTTATCCTTTTAGTGCTTACGTGGAAGGACATACGATTGAAGGTTACGGCCCCCTGTGGAATGTTACGCCAAATAGCATTTGTTCGAACGTTTGTACACTAACAGGAACCGTATATATTCGTTATGGTGTTCCACCATTTACCATTACACATCCTTGGATGGCTACACCTGTAACCGTAGGAACACCAACTGGTTGTTCGTCTGCAACAACACCAAAAACAATTACGCTTACCATTCCTAGTTGCCCTTGGACATGTGATACCATTTCTATTTTATCAGTTCCACCGCCTACCGTTACGGACGCTTGCGGAAATGTTATGGCAGCACCTTCACCAAAAATAATTACAATTAAAGAAGTCCCAGAAGTTATTGCATCACCAAACCCACTAACAACGTGTTCTGGTGATCCATTTAACATCACGCTTACACCTTGCATTGGAACTAGTGTTGTGAGTTGGAGTGGAAATTCTACGAGCGGTACAGGCACAACAATCAATCAAACAATTGTAAACACAAGTACTTCTGTCTTAACAACCACTTATCAAGTTTCCGCAATCAACAATACCTGTCAATCAGATACCATAACAGTTGTTGTAAATACAAACCCTCTGCCTATCGGAAGTTTTACAGCTACACCACAACCTGTAATAATTAATACCCCCTTATTGTTTACAGATAATACAACTGTAATTGGCGGAAGTGCAAGTATTTGGAATTGGACTTTTGGTGATGGCTTTTTTGATTTTAATCAAAACCCTACTCACTCTTATTCTGTTCCAGGAACGTATATGGTTTGTTTGGCGATGCAAACATCAGACGGATGCTTGGATACTGTTTGTCAGGAAATAAATGTTATTCCAGCTGAAATAATATTACCAAACGTAGTTACACCAAATGGAGACAACATCAATGAAATACTTTATTTCAAATACCTCGAATATTTTGGAACAAATATTTTAAAAGTTTACGATCGTTGGGGACAAGAGGTTTATAAGAAAGAAAATTACACGAATGATTGGACGCCAAACAATGTTTCGGATGGAACCTATTATTATATTCTCACGGTACAAAACGAAGATAACTATACAGGTTTCTTGCAGGTAATAAAATAATACTCATACCTTCACGGAGCATTTCTTAAAATAGTGCATCCCTATGATTTCAATTTTAAATATTCTTTCAGGTGCCTTAATTCTTGTGCTCTTGCTTTTTATATATAAATATCTCGAAACATTTTGGTCCTTTAAACTTGCAAAACCTCACAAATGGGAAGAGGCAATAAAAAACAAGCTTGTTTCTGAGAATCTAAAATTATTAGAGAGAAATTACTTTGATAAAATTCGCTTTTATAATTTTTGGTTACAAATACAACGAATAAAAAGAGATCATATCGCGGGAGATTTTGCAGAACTAGGAGTGCACAAAGGCGAGACTGCAAAAATTATTTATGAAATGGATACAAATCGAAAACTCCATCTGTTCGATACCTTTGAAGGATTTAATTCACAGGACTTACTTCACGAGAATAAACAAGGTGGAAAGTATACCACTAAAGAGTTTTCTGATACCAGTTTAGAATACGTTAAAAAAGAAATTGATGGAGGAGAGATGGTTGCATATTATCCTGGATATTTTCCACGTACAGCTAGTGGTTTAGAGAATGCCACTTTTTCTTTCGTTCATTTAGATGCGGATTTATATTTACCGACTATAGAAGGACTAAAATTCTTTTATCCTAAATTATCTAAAGGTGGTGTAATCATTATTCACGATTATAACCACAACTGGGATGGAATAAAAAAAGCACTGGATGAGTTTTTACCAACTATCCCAGAAACATTGATTGAGTTACCTGACTGGAAAGGAAGTGTAATGATTATAAAAAATTCAAAATAACTACAAATATTTATTTTCGATAAACCAACCTTGTGCTTCTTTTACACCAACTTCAATAGGTGTTTGTGGCATCTTTAATTCTTCCATTGCTTTTTTCGGACTAAAATAATGGCCATCACACGCAATCTGTGCAAGGTTAAGTGTAAGTTTTGGTGGCTTTCCAGTAATCGCAGCTGCAACTGTTCCCAACCATCCAATAAATAACAATAGAAATCTTGGAACAACAAATTTTGGAAGTTTGGTTTGTCCAAGTGCTCCTGCAATTCTTTTTACAGCATTTATATAAGTAATGTTTTCTCCGCCTAAAATATATGCTTCTCCTGATCTGCCCATCGTCATTGCGTTACAAATGCCAACTGCAACATCTTTTACATATACCCAATTTTTTCCTCCAGAAGAGTAGCCCGGCAACTCTCCTTTTGCAATAGCGATAATCATTGCTCCGGAGCTGGGTTTCGAATCGTAGGGACCAATCATAAACGTTGGACATACCACAACAGCATCCAATCCTTTATCTTTTACGGCAGCAAGAACTTTCTCTTGTCCAAGTTTTTTACTCTCGATGTAATCTACTTTATATTTTGCGGATTTATATGCTGAGGTTTCGTTTCCTGGATTATCAATTGTGCCATAACCAAATGAACTTGCACTCCCAACATGAACCAAACGTTTTATTTTATTTTGCAACACAGCTTCAACTGCATTTTCTGCTCCTTCAACATTAATTTTAAAATATTTAGCACCGCGTGTTGGCCACATGTCTGTAATGGCTGCAACATTAATAAAATAATCGCACCCTTTTGACAACTCAATTAATTGTGCTTTGTTGGTAATGTTCCCTTCTACAATTTCAATAGGCAACCCTTTTAGTGTAATGGGTTGACTTGGACCAAATACCAAAACTCTCACTTCATATTTTCTTGCAAGTAATTCGCGAACGATATTACTTCCTAAAACTCCATCTGGACCAGTTACAAAAACCTTACTCATAGTATTAATATTTTTTTTACAAAGATACTATTTTGCAATGTCCTTCCGACCGAAGCGGAGGAATCTAACAAAATATGGACAGAAAATTTTAGATTTCTCCACTTCGGTCGAAATGACAAACAATAATCATTTCATTAAAAGGAAGAGCGAACTATTTCCCAACCATCACAAACGCCCCCCAATAATAAGGGTCAGGAAATTTTTCCTTTAATTTAAGTTGTGCTGTGCGAAATGCTTTTTGTCGATTTTCAGCTGATGGATCTTTTATCCACTCACGATAAAAATTACTCATTAATTCTTGTGTAGCAAAATCATCTACTACCCACAAACTCATCACTACCGATTTTGCTCCGGCAACCATGAATGCACGTTGTAAACCATAAACACCTTGACTGTTTTTCATTTCTCCTAAACCTGTTTCGCATGCAGACAAAACAACCAAATCGGTTTGCGTTAAATTCATGTTAGCCGCTTCGTATGCCCTTAAAATTCCATCATCCATTGTATTGTCTACCATCGAGTCTCTAGCAATGGCTGCTGAGCCTGCCATCATTAATCCCGAACGCAACAATGGATTTTCTTTTGCTATTGCTGCTTGCATTCCCATCACCACGCTTGCATTGTCGTCAACATCTTGTAAAAAGAATCCATGTGTTGCAATGTGCAAAATTTTTGGATTTTGAATTTTTTTAATCGCTTCTTCTGTTGCCTCAGCTTGCAAGTGTTCGCGTACATTCCAATTTTTTGATTTCAAAATTTTTGTAATCGAATCGGCTTCAATTTTTGTTCCTGGCAACTCTGCTAAGTTTGAGAATCCATAACGAGAAAGTGGCTCGGAAGATTTTACTTCAACCGTAGAAGCAATAAAATCATAATCAGGATAAGAAAATATTTCAGCCGTTTTAGAAGTGGATGTTGTTACAGTTTCAATTAAATCTTGAGAGTTGGTTAACAATACAATGTTTGCTTCTTCAATCAAGTATTTTTTTGTCTCCGAATTTTTTAAGGTGTAAATATTTATTTGCTGATAAACGCCATCTGGAGAAAAATAAATTTTCTTAGCACTTCCGATAGCTTGTCTCAAAGGCTTCCAAAGTGCATCGTAAGAGGTTTCATCACTTGCTTTTGTTTTAATTAAACTACGATACGATGTAGCAATTTTTGTTTCTAAATCATTTCCGTTTTTTATAAAAACAAAGTTTGGAGCTTTACAAGTTTTATCAATTATCATCGCTGAATAATAAACAGAATCTGTCCAACGTCCTTTTGTATAAAACTCCGTACGAACCATTTCTACAACGCATTCATCTGCTTTTAATTTTTGCTGTATGTCTTTCCAGGATTTAGCTTCCTCTTTCTTTTTGACAGAAATATTTGAAACAGAAGTGATTTTTTGTTCTAATTCATTCGCTTGTTTTTCCATTGCAGGTAAATCAACCCCTATTTCCGCTAAATCTTCCGAAGTCAATCTATACTGTTGTAAAATAGTTTCACGAAGCTTTAATAGCTCTTCGTAATCTTCTTTTAATTTTTTATTTCCACTTTCGGCAACTTGAATTTTCACTTTCCCTGTTTCCTTTAGAAGAAGTGATTTTATCACCAGCTGATTATCATACATCCGTTCAACCAAGTCATTGTTATCCTCATTCGGAAACTCCGTTTTCAACTGAATGACAAAGGAGTTAAATGTTTCAAAAGCATTACTCACTCTGAAATAGAAATCTGTTTTTTCTTTTTCTCCTAGTGAAGGGAAATAGGTTTCAATTAAAAATAAAAATCCTTTTATAGAATTGAGATAATGTTTTTTTGATTCAACAAATTTTCCGCTTTCACGATACACTTCTGCTAAATTATATTCCATATCGATATAATCGTAATGATGCTCACCTAATTTATTTTTAAGGATTTCCATCGACTTTATGATTAAAGGAATTGCTTGATCATTTTTATTCATCATCCTGTAAGTACCAGCTAATCCGCCTAAGTAGATTGCATACTTATCACTATTTTCTCCAACCGATTCTTTCGCTAAGCGCAAACATTCCTCATACGTTTCTTTTGCTTTTTCTATTTTCCCGGTTGCTTTATATACATAGGCAAGGTTGTTTAAACAATTTGCATAAAAACGATGTTTCTCCCCCAGAATTTTTTTATAAATAATCCCGCATTCTAAAAAATGTTTTTCGGCATCTTCATAATATCCAACTTCTGATTCTAATAAAGCCAAATTATTTAAAGCGTTTGCATAATTCGGATGATCAGTACCCAATAATTTTTTACGAAGTTCTATCACTTCCATAAAGGCATTGGCTGCATCTTGCGTTCGCCCCATCGTGCGATACAACTCACCCAAGTTGTTTACGGGATTTGTATAATCAGGGTGATTGGTTTTGCTTTGAAACTTGTAGATGTCAATTGCTTTTTTATATGAAACTTCTGCTTCGGAATATTTTCCGATTGCTTTTTGAACCAACGCTAAATTGTTTAAAGAAGTTGCAATTGATAAAGAATTTTCGGGAGCTGTTTTAACTGCTTCCATCAATGCAGGCTCAGCTCTTTCATAATCGCCCATTGTACGATACAGTTCTCCTAAATTATTTTGGAGTGTATTGATTTGTGATTTGTCTTTATTTGCAGCTTTAAAATAATTTAATAAGGCTACAAATATTTCTTCTGCTTTATCATATTTACCTTGTCCTTGATAAACAATTCCAATTGAGCCCAAAGCACCTAAATAATCAGTACTTTCATTTCCCAATATTTCTTTGTAAAAATTAACGGCTGCGGCCATCATTCCTTCAGCATCATTGTAACGAGCCATATCAATATACAAAGAAGCAAGTGTATAAAAACACCGGGTATAATCAACACTACTTTGCCCGAACGCCTCCGATAAAACTGGCAACGATTTTATATACAAAGGTTCCGCTTCTGCATATCTTCCTTGCTCTTTATAACAACCTGCCAAATTAAAAAGTGCCAGCGCATAATGATATTCGTTTTCTCCCAGACTCGCTTTGGCTTTTTCAGTAGCCATTAAAAAGTAATTGCCCGCTTCTTCGTATTCTTCAGTATTATAATAAACCGACCCACAAGTATTTAGAAACTCGACCAATAATGTATCATCTTTTATTTTATCAATCTTTGGAATTAAGTCGGCAATTAATTTTTTGGCAACATCAAATTTATCATGATAATAAGCAGTATCCACGTCCTCAATTTGTTTTCTATAGTTTTGAGAAACAGCAGCAAATGAAATGCTGAAAAGAAAAATTAAGAGGACGTACTTTTTCATCAGTACAAAAATAGGACAAAAAATAGGAACGCAGATTTAATATGATTTTTATGATTTAAAATCTTAATTTTTTAGCATAAATAACACAACCCCTTTATCCTAATTTTTTCATAATGATCATAATAAATCTGCGTTCCCATTGAATCTAAAACTGGGGCTTTGCAGCTAAATCAATCAACTAATTGTCAAAAGCAAATTAGTAACGGAGCCTTCTGTTTCTTTATGATAAATATAAGTAGGAAGTTCTGTTTTGTGCATGGAAGAACCTGTTTTTAAAACACGATCGTATAAATCCGAATCTTCACCGAGGAGTATATTATTAAATCCTTTTAAATGAGACATCAATTCTTTTTCGATAAAAAATGTTCCTCCAACTTCGCAATTATCCAAATGAATCTGTTTAGAAGAATTAAATCGATCAGGAACGAAAGGGCTACCGATTACTTTCAATCCTCCAGATAAAAATTTCAACTCTGGATTCTCTAAAAGAATTTTTTTTCTTGATTCTAAATGAGAACTTTCGTATTCGTCATCCGAATCCAAAAAGGTAAAAAATGAACCTTTTGCTAATTGAATTCCTGTGTTTTTAGACTCTGCCGCGCCTTTATTACTCTGCTTTAGATATTTAATATTCTTATGGTCCTGCAACAATTTATTTATTTCCAAACGCGTATCGTCAATACTTCCATCATCAATAACAATGGCCTCCCAATCAGTTTCAGTTTGTGATATTAGAGAATTGATAGCACGAACAATTGTGGCCTTCCGGTTGTAAGTAGCAATTATCACAGAAAAAAACGGAGCCTTTTCTGAATTTTCAGATACCTTTTTCAAAGGAACTAACTTCATTCTGTTTTTGTTATTGTAATACATCAATTATACTAACAAGTTAATCCCTTTTTTGTTTTGCTAAAACATTAATAATTACATGGCTATTAACAACCCAATGTTTATAACATATGCCTCTAAAGTAGTAACCAAACTACATATTTGCCGTAATTTTGTAAAAGATAAACAATATGGAAAATCGCGCACATTTATTAAACAAGTATTTTGCTAAGGAAGACATCGGTGGTGTTCCCAGCATCAATGATTTACGTGAAAGAGAATTTAATGGTGAGCCATTAACCTTGAAAGAAAAACAAGCATTGGTGAATTTTGACAAGTTCCGCTTGGATGTGTTGAATGCTCAAACAGACGATATGGCGTTTCACAAACGTTACCAAGAATTACAAGTAATGGCGAATCTTGGTGATTTTACAGAGTTTTTAAAAGAGAAATATTTTTTGTAAACACACAAACATTCTTAAACAAAAAATCCCGTTACGATTATTCGCAACGGGATTTTTTGTCTTTATACTTTGTACCTGATACTTGATACTATTTCTGTTTCACCATTTTCTTTGTTTCAAAAACTTTTCCATCAACAACTAAAGTGTAAGTATAAATTCCATTGCTTAAATCCTGAGCAAATACATTTAAACTTCCTTTTCCTTTTTCAGTTAACTCTACTGATTGTATTAACTTACCTTGAATGTTATAAAACAACATTTGTGCTTTCACAACATTATCTGGTAAAAAATAATTAATTGTAGATTGCTCCGCAAAAGGATTTGGTGTGTTTTGCTCAAGAACAATATTCTGTCCGTCTTTCAATTCAACATCAATGGACGAAGTTCCATTTGTGATATTCATTGAGCGATTATTACAGCATTCGTTAACAGCATTTTCCAATATAGTTAAACGATAGTCCTGAATAGAATCATTATTTCTTAACGCACTAATAACAGAATCTTTGCTAACTAAATTCTCTTGTTGCTCTTGCATTCCTTTGATTAAAATTGCCGTAAAAGCTTGATAATTTAATGTCTTGAAATTAAAAGCCGCGGAAACTACTGCACCAGATGAATCGTATTCTACTGGTTTTAAAACGTCTCCAACCAATTCAGGTAAAATAGCTTCAACTTCTTGGGCAATTAATCCGTATTGTCTTCTATCGCTTAGCCCCATAGTTGGATAAGTTGATGTTTTAAAATCAAAAGTCTTGGGATTTAATTGTTGGATGATGGAAAGTGCATTGCTTATACTATCAATATTCTCCTTCATATTAATATCCGATGGGCCATAAGTGCCAGAAATAAAAACATTACCTAAAAAATAACCAGCCCAGTCATTTGCGCCAGCCCCACCTGCTTGACCATAAACCGCAATATTAGAAATTGTAGCACCACCAGTTTGAGCATAAACACCATAATTTGTTCCAGCGGTTGTACCATTGGATAGAAACTGTCCTCCATAATTTTCTATTGTTGCTCCTTGAACAAATGTTTTTATACCCCAAGCACGGGGTGCAGAACTTTGAGCGACTCCATTAAAAGCATAAGCTTCAATAGGCGAACCAGTAACATTACTTAATACTCCCCAGAGGATGCCTGCATTTGAGCTTGCATTTCCTTTAATCGCTGCGGTTGTTGAAGATCCATTTGTTCCTTGCCCAAAAACGCCAATTTGGTTCGCTGAACCAAGAACACCGCTATAAGCCGAAATCCCATAATCATCTCCAATGAAATTTCCTCCATACCCATTTGGATCAAAATTAAATGATTGGATACCAATACTCCCTACATTACCTGAATTCTCAACAACATAAAGCTTTGCATTAGGTGTACAAGATGTTCCGATACCTACATTGTTATTTGTTGTCCCTTGTCCAGAAAATACAAAATTATTATTGTTCAAAGGAATTTCCCAGTTTGTTGCCAAAGGATTAGGTGTTACAGAAGCACATATATTTCCTAATGTTGTTGCATTATTTACAGGAACATAAATAACGTCACCAAGTAAATTCACGGAAAGTACTCCTGTACCTGGATTTGCAATCGGTAAAGTGTTGGATGCTAAATCACGAAGTCTTAATCCACTCAATACCACATTCCCAGGTATAGTCGGATTAAATCCATTAACTCCCGCATCTATCTCAAGCTTGTTTTGTGGTCCATTTAGAACCACATCATTTGATAAGCCAATACCTACATTAACAGCATTATTTCCAAGAATCATTTTTCCATTTGAATTTACAGTTGATTGGTAACCAATTGCAGAAGCATTAGTAAAGTTTGTCCCGCTCATATTTGTTGCAGTTCCCACTAGTGTATTGTTGCTCCCTATAATATTTGTCATTCCTGCACTTCGCCCTAAAAACACATTATTATTTCCAGTAGTAGAATTTGGCCCACTTTGATCTCCTAAATACGTATTGAAACTCCCTGTCGTATTTGCATCACCAGAAGTATTTCCAACAAACGTGTTCATTTCTCCATTTAAAGTAGCAAAACCACTTCGAAAGCCAACAAATGTATTTTGTCTTGCAGTAGTATTTGATTGCCCCGCCATACTTCCAACAAATACATTTCTATTTCCTGAAATATTATTCAATCCTGAATTCATTCCCATAAATGTATTGTCGAATGCCAAAATAGTAGTAACTGCTGAACCTGAATTACTTCCAACGTATGTATTTCTTGTTGCAGTAGTATTATTAGTTCCTGAATTAAAACCAATAAATGTATTATTTGCCGCATTTAAATTTGAAGCACCAGCATTGTTTCCCACGAAAGTATTCTGTAAGCCAGTACCAATTGTATTCGTTCCTGCATTTGCTCCAACAAAAATATTTGTAGCACTTCCTGCTGTTCCACGCCAAATCGTGCGCGCTCCACCAATCATGAAAGCGCTGTTTGTAGTTACAAAATCGAGATTGCCTCCATTCAACTGTAAAAGTTGTGTAGGTGTTAATGTGCCAATCCCAACATTCCCTAATGGAGGGAAAATATTTTGCGACAAGCTATTTTTGCTACTCAGAAAAATAAATAGTAGCATAAAAATTTTTACCCCTTTTATTGTTATTGGCTTTTTTGTCATCAGAGTTTATATTTTTTAAAGTTTAATTAATGTTTGACTGATTATATTGTTATCCTTTTTATAAATTGTAAAAATGTACATTCCTTTTGAAAGATCAGATAAATCTAACTCATATTGATCAGAACATTTAATCTCACAGGTCTTTATAATTTGTCCTAAGGCATTAGAGATGATAATTTTATCAATGGCTTCTTTATCTTTTAAAATAACAAAATTTGTGAATGGATTTGGAAATATAGAAATTGCTTTTTCGTTTACAATTATATCGTTAAGACTTGTATAAATGTAATTGTATGAAAACACAGAATCAGTTGATACACATATATCGTCAATATAATAATAAGCACTACATCCTGTGCCATTAATTTGTATTGAATCAGTTGCTGAAAAGAATTTTCCTAAATGCATATATGAGTAGCTTGAATCGGCCGTAAAAGAGCCTTTTAATCTTGTCCACATCAACGTATCCGTAATAATTGAATCAGAGTATACCTGTGCACAATTACATATGGGAGATGGATTACTGATATCATATTGAGTAGAAGAAAATAAGACACCCAATTTATTAATTCCACAATAATTTGTGGGATTTGCTTGTCCCGCAAGTGATACCTTGAAACTGATAAAATACTTAAACCCAACTTGAAGTGGAGTAAGAAGTTCCACGCCAATGTGCTCAGAGTATACGGACCCACTCATTTTTGCTATAATACCTGCATAGGCATTCCCAGAAGCAGGGCTTCTGTAACCAAAATAATTGTATGGAACTGAAACACTTGGAAATGAAATAGGTGCACAAGAATTAAAATAATCAGGTGTATTAAGTGTTGGATAAAAATTTGTTGATCTGTGAATTTGAGAAAGAAAATTAGGACATGTATCGTATAATTCAAAACTCGGATTCGGCACAAGGTTAATTTGAGAAAAAGAAATTAAAGACGAAGAAAAAAGAAGACAAAAAAGAAAAAATTTAAGTGCTTGCTTCATAGGAAAAAATATTTAACTACAATAAAGATATAACAATAAATGAGAAAAGCAAATTGTACAATTGCTTTATCCAGTTTGCTCTTGCTTTATAATCGAAAAGAAAAAAGTATTTTTACGCTGAATGACCAAACACGATTTCCCGATAAACGAAATAATCCCTGACTTAAAAGTCAAGTTCGAAAAAGAGCCCGTGATTATTTTGCAAGCGCCTCCGGGTGCAGGAAAGTCTACCATCCTTCCTTTGGAATTTTTAAATGAAAACTGGTTGGAGGGTAAGAAAATAATTATGCTGGAGCCAAGAAGATTGGCAACCCGCTCCGTAGCAACCCGAATGGCGTCCTTGTTAAATCAGTCTGTCGGAGAAACTATTGGTTATCGAATCCGTTTCGAAAATAAAATTTCAAAGAATACAAAAATTGAAGTTGTAACGGAAGGAATTTTAACCCGTATGTTGCAAAATGACAATGCACTTGATAATGTCGGATTAATTATTTTTGATGAATTTCATGAGCGCAGTTTAAATGCCGATTTAGCTTTGGCATTGTGTTATCAAGTACAGCAAGTGTTGCGAAATGATTTGAGAATTTTAATTATGTCGGCAACGTTAGATGGCGCAAAATTATCATCACTCCTGAACAACGCTCCGATATTAACTTCTGAAGGCCGACAATATCCTGTGAGTGTTCAATATTTGAATACAGATGAAAAAGTATATCTGCATTTACGAATGGCAAACGCTATCAAAAAAACATTGCGCGAAAACAAAGGTGATATTCTAGCATTTCTTCCAGGCGCTGGAGAAATTTTAAGAACACAACAACTTTTAGAAGAAGAGAATTCTGAAATATCTGTTCAACCTTTGTATGGAGATTTATCACAACAAAAACAACAAGAAGCAATTTTGCCAAATGTAAATGGAAAACGGAAAGTAGTCTTAGCAACTTCCATTGCCGAAACATCGTTAACCATTGAAGGGATTACTGTAGTGATTGATTGCGGTTATGCACGTTCACCACGCTTTGATATTCAAACAGGATTAACGCGATTGGAAACTATAAAAGTCACCAAAGATGCAGCAGACCAAAGAACTGGAAGAGCAGGAAGATTAGGTCCGGGGACCTGTTACCGACTTTGGAGTGAAGGGGCACACATTCAACTTATCCCAAATCGTAAACCAGAAATTTTAGAAGCAGATTTAGCTCCTTTGATGTTGGAATTAAGTCAGTGGGGAATCCAAAATATGAATGAATTGCTTTGGTTAACACCTCCGCCAGCCGCTGCAGTTTCGCAAGCAAAAGAATTGTTGAATCAATTAGGTGCTTTACAAAACAACAAAATTACTGCTCGCGGAAAAGAGATGTTGCAAATGCCAACACATCCTCGTTTGGCTCACATGTTAATTGAAGCAAAACATTTTTTCAAAAACAAACCGAAAGAAAATTTTATCGCCTTAGCAACAGATATTGCCGCCATCCTCGAAGAGCGCGATCCACTGCACAAAGAAAGCGGTGCAGATTTATCATTGCGAATCGAATTACTCAGAAAACACAGAGCTGGTGAAAGAGTAAATGCTGATAGAAGAGTATTGGATAGAATAGAACGACTCGCACAATCGTGGAGAAAACTTTTACGAATAGAAGTTGACAACACCGCTCCGAACATTTTCAACATCGGTAAACTACTTGCTACAGCTTATCCTGAGCGCATCGCAAAACGCATTGACAAATCTTTACGCTACCGTTTAGCAAATGGAAGAATTGTAAAATTAAATGAAACAGATGCATTGGCTCAAGAAGAATGGTTAGCCGTTGCACATTTGGATGCAGGAACAAACGATGGGAAAATATTTTTAGCTGCTGCGTTTGATTCAAATGATCTTTTTGAATTAGCCGATGAACGCCAAACCATTAGCTGGGATAAAGAAAGAGGAATGATCGTTGGCGCAATTGAAAAACGTGTTGGAAATCTAATTCTGGAAACAAAAGCAATTACAAAAATTGATGATGCTCAACGCATACAATTGCTATGTGATGTGATTCGTGAAAACGGATTGAAAATGTTAAATTGGAACGAATCGCAAGAAGATTTTCAAGCAAGAGTATTAAGTTTACGTGTTTGGCGACCAAATGATAACTGGCCAGACATTTCAAACGAACATCTTTTAGAAACTTTGGAAGAATGGCTTTCCCCCTATCTCATCAAAATAAATAAACTGAGTGAATTGCAAAAATTAGATCTTTCGCAAATTCTACATTCTATTCTACCTTGGGAGCTTTCTCAAAAAATAGATAAACTTGCTCCATCAAAAATGGAAGTTCCAACCGGCTCTATGATTAAACTTTCCTATTTTAACGATGGAAGTAAAATAGAGATGGCTGTTCGATTGCAAGAAGTGTTTGGATTGTTTGAAACACCTACAGTAAACGAAGGGAAAAACAAGATCTTAATGCATTTGCTTTCACCAGGCTATAAGCCTGTTCAAATAACTCAAGATTTAAACAGTTTTTGGCAAAAAACGTATTTTGAAGTTCGAAAAGAATTGCTTTCACGCTATCCAAAACACCATTGGCCAGAAAATCCATTAACCGCAGAAGCCATGCGGGGACCGAAGAAAAGGAATAGGCAGTAGACAGTAGGCAGTAGACAATTAAAAAAACTAGAACAAATCCCTCATGCGGAGCGTCATTGCGAGTCCCGCTCCCGATGGCTATCGGGATTCGCGGGATGTGGCAATCTCGCGAATCTAACATCCAAAGAGATTGCTTCACTTCGCTCGCAATGACGCTTCGGGAAGAAATGTCTGCCATTCAAACTATCTGACTACCACCCATAAATCAGTACCTTTTTTTACGAAAATTTATCTTATTTTTAGAAAAATTTAAAACCCCATTTATATAATGAAGTTGAATTCCATTTTATTGCCGTGTTTGCTTTTGGGAAGCAGTGTTTTATCTGCTCAAACCGTAAAATCAAGCAATGTAAAGTTTACACAATACGATATGCCGAATGGCATGCATGTTATTTTGCATGAAGACCATTCCACACCTATTGTTGCAGTTACAGTATTGTACCATGTTGGTTCAAAAAATGAAGACCCAACTCGCACAGGATTTGCTCACTTTTTCGAGCATTTAATGTTTGAAGGGTCGGATAATATCAAACGTGGAGAATACATGAAACTAGTCCAAAATTCTGGCGGAGTGATGAATGCAAATACTTCTTTTGATAGAACATTTTATTTCGAGATATTGCCTAGTAATCAATTGGAGCTTGGCTTGTGGATGGAAGCAGAACGTATGCTACAATTAAAAGTAGATTCGGTTGGTGTAGAAACTCAACGTAAAGTTGTGAAAGAAGAATTGAAGCAACGTAACGAAAACACACCTTATGGTTCCATTTTAAATGAAGCATTCGGGCATGCGTATACTGTTCATCCTTACCGCTGGACTCCGGGAGGTTCTCCTGAGTATATTAATAAAGCAGCGCTTTCCGAGTTCATCGATTTTTATAAAACATTTTATGTTCCAAACAATGCAACACTTTCCATTGCAGGAGATATTAATATTGCTCAAACAAAAATTCTGATTGAAAAATATTATGGAAGCATTCCAAAAGGAACAAAGGCAATTCCTCGCCCAACCGCTGTAGAACCAATTAAAACAGCGGAAGTACGCGATACGGTTTTTGACAACATTCAATTACCTGCTGTTGTAATGGCATACCACACGCCTGCGCAAGGAACACCAGATTATTATGCTATGAATATGTTAGCAACCGTTTTATCGCAAGGAAAAAGTTCACGCATGCAAAAATCAATTGTCGACAAACAACAAAAAGCAGTTTTTGCTGGCGCATTTCCGTTGCCTTCAGAAGATCCAGGATTGGCTTTAATGTTTGGTGTTGCGAACATGGGTGTTTCTCCAACTGACTTAGAAGCTGCAATGGATGTTGAATTTGCTAGAGTTAAAAATGAATTGATTTCTGAAGACGAATACCAAAAATTACGCAATCAAACAGAAAACGATTTTGTGAGTGGGAACTTGAAAATGGCTGGTATTGCCGAAAACTTAGCAAACTATTATGTATACTATAAAGATGCGAATTTGATCAATACAGAAATCAGTCGCTACATGAAAGTAACACGTGAAGACATACAAAAAGCGGCACAAAAATATCTTAACAAAGAAAATCGTGTGGTGTTGTACTATTTGCCGAAGCAATAAAGAAAATTTGGAAATTTGGAAATTTGAAAATTAAAAAAATAGCGTCATGATTAAAAAAATAATATTCTCAATAGCAACTCTTTTACTTTTCACATCTGCTTTTGCACAAAAAGGAGATAAGAAATTGGATAGAAGTATTCGTCCAGTTGCAGCGCCAGCGCCTGGAATCAAATTGGGCGATATTCAATCCTTTGTATTGCCAAATGGATTGAAAGTGTTTGTGGTGGAAAACCATAAACAAGCAACAGTAGCTTATTCTATTGCATTAGACATAAAACCAGCATTAGAAAATGATGCTGTTGGAACAGCAGATGTCACTAGCCAACTGATGACGAGTGGAACAAAAAACAAAACAAAAGATCAGTTAGATAACGATATCGATTTTATTGGTGCTACATTATCTGCCAATCCAAAAGGGCTGTATGCCGCTTCTTTAAAAAAGCAACAAACAAAATTATTGGAATTAATGTCTGAAGTATTATTGAATCCAAATTTCAAACAAGAAGAATTGGAAAAAATAAAAACACAAACATTATCTGGGCTCGCTCAAGAAAAAGATGATCCAGATGCGATTTCAAACAATGTGAAAGCTGCTTTAAATTTTGGGAAAGATCATCCTTATGGAGAACTAACAACAGAGGAAAGTGTTTCTAAAATCACATTAGAAAAATGCAATGCGTATTACCAAACCTATTTCCGTCCGAATGTAGCCTACATGGCAATTGTTGGAGATGTGACATTAGCAGAAGTTAAACCTTTGATTGAAAAATATTTTGGCAGTTGGCAAAAAGCAGATGTTGTTTCTACAAGCTATACTATGCCAACCGCTCCTTCAAAAACAAGAGTAGCTGTTGTAAATAAAGCTGGAGCTGTTCAATCGGTAATCAATGTTACTTATCCTGTTGATTTAAAATTAAACAGCGATGATGCAATCAAAGCTAAAGTAATGAACACCATTTTAGGTGCAGGTTTCTCTTCTCGTTTATTTGTAAATCTTCGCGAAAAACACGGTTATACATATGGTTCTTATTCTTCTTTGAATAACGATGAGTTAGTAAGTGAATTCAGCGCCTATGCCAAAGTAAGAAACGCAGTTACCGATAGCTCCGTAATTGAAATTATGGCTGAGTTAAATCGTTTGCGCACCGAAAAAGTTTCACAAGAAGAATTAGATGGAATCAAAAATTTTCTAACTGGAAATTTTGCTATCTCTTTGGAAGATCCAGCAACCATTGCTCGTTTTGCAATCAATACAGAATTGTATAAACTGCCGAAAGATTATTATGCAAACTATTTAAAAAACTTAGCAGCAGTTACTTCAGATGACGTATATGCGATGGCACAAAAATATATTCTTCCCGAAAATGCTACCATTTTTGTGGTTGGCGACAAAGAAGAGCTTTCTAAAAAATTGGCACCTTTCAGCGCAACAAAAACTATTGAATTTTACGACATCTCTGGAAATGCTGTTGCAGCAGTTGCAAAACCAATTCCTGCTGGTGTAACTCCAAAAACTGTTGTAGCAGATTATGTAAAAACAATTGGTGGTGCAAAAGCATTGATGAAAGTGAAAGATGTTTCTACAAAAATGAATACCAAGTTTCAGGGAATGGATATCAGCATCACTACTAGTCAAAAAGCCCCAAACAAATATTCAATGGCTGTAAAAATGGGAGAAATGGTAATTCAAAAAGAAGTGTACGATGGAAAAGTTGGAAAACAACAAAGCATGCAAGGGAAAAAAGATTTAGAAGGTGACGGGTTAGATGATATCAAAGCACAAGCAACTATGAATCTTGAAATGAATTATGAAAAATTAGGTTATAAGCTTAGTTTGAAAGGAATTGAAGCGGTTAATGGAAAAGATGCATACATGATGGAAGTGGTAAGCCCCAAAGGCAAAAAAGCAACGGAATGGTACGATGTTGAAAGTAAATTGAAAGTGAGAACTTCTCAAACAACTACTTCTGAAATGGGACCAATAACCAACACGACTGATATTTTGGAATATAAAGAAGTAGATGGAATTAAATTCCCAAGCGTTATTTCTATCAGTGGAGCAATGTCAATGAAATTAACTGCCGAAAGCATTAACGTAAATAAAGGTGTTGCTGATAGTGAGTTTACAATTAAGTAAATAATGTTCCGACTGCTTAAATCTTCAATATTTATATTTTGACAGATACTAGGAACCAATTATTTTCGTTGAATCGAGGCCAATTTTAGGCTAAAAAATATATTTTAAATGCAGAGGCAACCCTATAAAACCTTTTACGTCTATATACTTAGAAGAGAGGTGTCTTTAGCTATCGAAGCGCTCTATTTATGAATGAAACCGACATCATTAAAGGTTGTTTAAAGAATGATCGTGCAAGCCAAAAAGCTTTGTACGAACAGTTTTACAGTAAGATGTTAGGTATTTGTTTACGCTACTCCAAAAGTAGCGATGAAGCTAAAGACATTCTCCACGAAGGGTTTATGAAAGTGTTTGATAGTCTGAAGAATTTTAAATCTACAGGCTCATTCGAAGGTTGGATCAGACGAATTATGGTGAACACCTCCATAGATCATTTGAGAAAAAATAAACAGAATTACCTTATTGTAAGTACTGTTTATGCCAACGAAAAAGCAAGTAACGTAGCAGAAGAAATTAGTGATGATGATTTAGCGCTGCACATTGATAAAGAAGAAATTTTAAGAGCAGTGCAAGAATTAACACCCGCTTATCGAACCGTTTTTAATTTGTATGTAATTGAAGAATACACGCACAAAGAGATAGCCGAATTGCTTGATATTAGTGAAGGAACCTCTAAATCAAACCTTTCGAAAGCAAAATTTAACTTGAGAAAAAACTTGATGCATCACATAAAACCAATTGTTAATGGAAAATAATACTCCTCCAAGTAAACTTGATGAAACCATAAAGGACAACTTAAGCACGTATGATGCTAAGTATGATTCTGGCGACTGGGCTCGTATGGAGCGCATGCTAGATGCTACGCCTAAATCTATGGCTCCAAAAGGAACATACAATATGGCTATTATTATTGGTGGAATTGTGCTAGTTGGAGGTTTTGCTATTTACAAAGGTGTTACTTCTTCTAAAACTACGACTACAGATACTGTAACAGAAACTCCTGTTACACCAATTCAAAACAAAATTGAAGCAGCTCCAAAACCTGCTCCACCAGTTGTTGTTACAAATACAATTACAACAACTCCTCCAGTTGTAAAAGCAGAGCAAATTGTTGTTCCTGTTGTTAAAGCTACTGTTCCTGAAGTGAAAAACACCGTTGCTGTAATAGATACGAAGACAAAAGTTGTTGCCGAAAAAATAAAAAAGGATACTAAAACAAAGGTTAATGATTCAGACATTAACAAAAATCAAAAAGTGACTGTAATGGGCAACGAGCCTATTTTTGGTGATATGATTGACTCCTCAAAAGGAATTGTTAGAGAAACTAAAGAAAAAGAAAGTACCAAAAAAGAAGCTGTTAAAAAGGGAACAAGCAGCAATATTGGTTACGGAAGTTTGCTAAACTTAAATGCCGACAGTATCCGCAAACAAAAGGAACGGATGGTTAAGGATACTGTTAAATAAGATATACAACATCTCCATATTAAACCGCCCTACTCAATTGGGGCGGTTTTTTATACCCTCATCAGTCACGCGTCAAGAGAAACAAGTTATCCTTTCGGAGTCGCGCGTGGACGTCCACGAAAAGTGCGAACCACAAGTTTCGTGGCACCCAAGCGCTGACCATTTGCGGGTAAAACGAAAGCTTGGGGTTGGTTGAAGTTTATCCAGAGCGTAGTCGTGGGATGGTCGCTTTTTCTTTGGTTCTTTCTTTTGGAGAATCAAAAGAAAGAACGAAAAAACTTACGAAGCCTTAACGTCTAGGCTAACAGTAATGTTTATTATTCGCGTGTGGCTAATTGCGTTCACGACCTCTAATGAGGAGATTCCGTGTCGTGGCACGGAATGACGTTCCATAAAATTTTTATAAAAAACCTTTTTTCCAGGCAACCCTTCCCAACTACCTCCGTCTTATTATTAGAAACGACAAAATCGTGCCCCATGAAAAAAAGCTACTTATTATTTATATTGTTTTCACTAAGCTTGATAACTTATAAGTCCGCAAAAGCACAAGACCCTATTTTTACTCAATTCTATGCAAACCCTCTTTACCTTAACCCTGCTCTAGCTGGTTCAAACATCTGTCCACGTGTAGCCATAAATTACAGAAACCAATGGCCTAATATTTCTGGAACCTATGTTACAACTAGTGCTTCTATTGATAGATATATTTTCGGAATAAAAAGCGGAATTGGATTACTAGTAACGAATGACAATGCTGGAAACGGAACATTAAAAACAACCAATATTAGTGCTATCTATTCCAAACAAATTCAAATCAATCGTAATTTTTCTGTGAATGCTGGTTTGCAAGCAACTTACGGACAGAAATCCCTCGATTGGAGTAAATTGACTTTCGGAGATATGATTGATGAACGCAGAGGATTTGTGAAATATACCGAAGAAGTACCGGGGAAAAACCAACGCTCATATGTAGATTTTTCTGCTGGAGCAGTAATGTTTAGCAAATATGTTTTTGTGGGTTTTGCGGCACATCACTTAACTCAACCAAACGAAGGATTAATACATGACAGTAAATTGCCTGTAAAATTTACTGGTCATGCCGGAGCTACAATACCTGTTGGATCAAAAAGTAGCGAAACAAGCGTTTCACCTAATATTTTATACCAACAACAACAAGATTTTCGACAATTAAATTTGGGAGTTTATGTAACTAAAGGTTCTTTAGTTGGAGGATTGTGGTATCGTAATCAAGATTCATTTATTCTTTTGGTGGGTTTTACACATGGTGTTTTTAAAGCTGGATATAGTTATGATGTTACCGTTTCGAAATTGACAAACGCAACTGCAGGTTCACATGAGATTTCTGTCGGCATGAATTTTGGTTGTAAAAAACCACGACCGAAGTATCGTCCAAGTACATGTCCGAGTTTTTAAAAGGGAACGTTCTTAATTTTTTAAATCCTGAAGTAAGAGAGCAGGATTTGTTTCAGACCGTAAGGTGGAGCTAAGGGAAAGAGAGCCCGAAGCTTCATCTGAAAGTCAACCCGCACAACGGGATTGTTTGTGATGATTGATTGTTAATCAATTATTATTAGTTTAGAGGGTAGAGAAGCTCCACAGTTGTGGGGCTTTCTGCTTTTAATGAAGGGTATAATTACGGAGAAATCTCCCTCTCCTTTGGAGAGGGCCGGGGGGAAGTCTAATTCCCCAAATAACTAATCTTAAATACCGTTCTTCTGTTTTGCTTATGTTCGGCATCGGAACACTCCACTCCATTAACACATTTATTGGTTAATTGACTTTCACCAAATCCTTTCGCAGTTAAACGTTTTTTATCGATTCCTTTTGTTGCAATATATTCCATTGCGGTGGTTGCTCTTTTTTGCGACAGCTCCATGTTGTACTCATCACTTGCAACAGCATCGGTATGTGCTTGTACTTCTATCACTAATTTCGGATTTCCATTCAATGCTTCTATCGCTTTTGCCAAAACAACTTCCGCTTCAGGCAAAATATCAAACGAGCCTGATGGATAGTAAATGTTTTCGATAATCACCATTTCTGATTTGTCTTTCGAAAGTTTTAATGCTTTCAACCAAGGATCGATTGCGGAAATTTTTATCAATTGCGTTCTATCACTTGGCAACAATGTATATTTAAAATAACCCGCAGGATTGCGCATCAACTCTTTTATAATTTTTCCGTTTTCATCTGTTATCAAAATTTTATTTTCTGCAATGTTTTTTGATTCGGCACTATCTGTTTTAATAGTGTAATCCTCCCTAGGAGTTAATTTAGCGAACAAGAACGCACCAAAGGCATCTGTTTTTTTACTCGACAGAGCTTCTCCTTTCCCGTTCAACAATGTAACTGTAATGTTAGAAAGCGGAGTTTTACTTTCGTTGGATGATATTAATCTTCCTTTAATGTCAACCAACAAAGGTGCATCATCCAAAGTCATTAAACTCATTGTTGAATAGTCAGAAGGAAGAATTTGAAATTTAAATTTTTGATTCCCAACATCCGAAGAAGTTAATACTGCATTCCCATTTTCATCGGCAATAATGAACTTCAATTTTTTTGCAAGTGGCGTATCTGTTACATCCATCGTTAAAAAATATCCTTGGTCGTATGGTAAATTTTCAAACTTAAATCTTCCATCTGGATCTGTTTTCGAAACAAAAAAGATTTCACCTTTTTCATTCACCAAATAAACTTCACGGTTTTGGAAAGGTGATTTTCCATCATCCGATAAAATTTTTCCAGCAAACGTTACTTTCACTTTCGAATCGTTAATTAAGCGGCCTACTTTAATAATTTTCGTAGAAGTGTTGTGATAAATGTCCGAAACTTCAATGTCGATTTTACGAACATCGCCTTTTAGAGGAACGTGGTATTTAAATTCGGGATTAAGTTCATTCGCATTGTACTTCGCTAACACACCGTTAATTTTTATGAATTCAATCTGACTTTTATCTTTTACATATCCTTCAATAATCACGTCAATTTGATTGTCGAAAACGTTAATGAAATTATTCATATCAATTTGAGGATATTCAATTTTGATATCAGGAGTATCGCTTTCACGATTCATTTCATACAATTTCTGTTTGGTATCGGTCAATAATTTTTCTGTCTCCGGGTTTTTAGAAATACTAACTGCACTCGAAAAATCTTTTATCGCTTCCTTGTAATTATTTGATTCCAAATAACATTTTGCTCGGGAACTGAATACGTCAGCATTCTTATCATCAAGTTTTATATAGTTCGTAAAATCATTTATAGCACTTTGGTATTTACTAGTTTTAATAGCAATCATAGCACGTTGGTAAATGCACTCTTTATCCTTGCATTCATCGACAAAGCTTTATCTAAATCATCTGTTGCTGGACCAAAATCATTTTTAAGGAAATGAGGAAAACTTCTATAATAGTAAACACGATAGTTCTGAGGGAGAATAGAATCTTTCACATCAATCTTTACAGCTGTTGTATAATTTTTTATCACATCATCATACATTTTTGCTTTTGTTTGAGCCATTGCCAAATTGGTATAATAAGGCTTAAACATCGGCTGGTTCTTTTCTGTCAACCCATTCATGATAGTAACCGCACGTTGGTATTCGGTTACAGCAACAGCATAGTCTTTCAAACTATCCTTGCTCATTCCTTTTAAATAATGTAATCGGTGGTTGTATTGATTTTTTGCAAGAGCCGCGTCACAAGTTGCCAAAGCATCCGCAAACTTTTTTGTATTGATTAAACACCAAGCTTTTTGTTCGAATGCTTCAATATTATCTTTATCATCTTCCAGCACCCTGTCCACATCAAACAAAGCTTGCGGCCACTTTCCTATACTTATTTTTAAGGCTGCTGCTTTTAAATATAATTTTTCGTCCTTTTTAATATTCAAGGCATTGTCATAATCGGCAATTGCTTTTTCAAGTTCTTTTTTAGTTTCATATGCTTTCCCTCGCTCAATCATCACCTCATCATCTTTGGGTTTTAATTCGAGCGCTTTTGTAAAAAGTGCAATTGCTTCATCTGTCTTCCCATCTTTAGCGGCATCTTTTCCTTGAGAAAACAATTTGCCTGCACTTTGAGAAAAAGAGTTGATTGTTCCAGAAAGAAATAGAATAAAAAAGAATAAACGGAGTGTTTGTTTCATTTAGCTAAATTAAAACATTTTGGGGAATTGGAAAGAATCTCAAAATGAGACGATACTTCAAATAAGCAGAATACTTGTGTCAGTTCGAGCGGAGTCGAGAACAGAGCAAGACATCTCGCCCTTCGACTCCGCTCAGGGTGACGGCTCGATGTGACTTTGCATAATCTTATTGCAAACTCATCAAAGCCTTCTTAAAACTCACTTTATCATCCACAATTTTTACAAGCGCATCAATGCTTACACGGTCTTGTGTCATCGTATCACGGTGGCGAATGGTAACCGTATTATCTTCTAAAGATTGATGATCAACCGTAATACAAAATGGAGTTCCTATTGCATCTTGTCTGCGATAACGTTTTCCGATTGTATCTTTTTCATCATACGTTGTTGCATGGTCGAATTTTAATAGATCTAAAATTTCACGTGCTTTTTCTGGCAGACCGTCTTTCTTTAATAAAGGAAGAACAGCTACTTTTATCGGAGCTAAAAATGCAGGAAGATTTAAAGCTGTACGGATTGTTCCATCTTCCAACTTCTCTTCCACAAATGCTTTGCTCATTACTGCCAAAAACAATCTATCCAATCCAACAGAAGTTTCCACTACATAAGGAACATAATTCTGATTCAACTCCGGATCAAAGTATTGTAATTTTTTTCCTGAATGTTGTTCATGTGCTTTTAAATCGAAATCGGTACGAGAGTGAATTCCTTCCAATTCTTTAAACCCAAACGGAAAATTAAATTCAATATCACAAGCCGCATTTGCATAGTGTGCTAATTTAATATGATCGTGAAAGCGGTAATTTACTTCTCCGAAACCCAATGAATTATGCCACTTCATACGAGCAGCTTTCCAATGATGATACCATTCCATTTCTGTTCCTGGTCTCACAAAAAATTGCATTTCCATTTGTTCGAACTCACGCATGCGGAATATAAACTGACGAGCAACAATTTCGTTACGGAATGCTTTTCCGGTTTGTGCAATACCAAACGGAATTTTCATTCTTCCGGATTTCTGCACATTCAAAAAGTTCACAAAAATTCCTTGAGCCGTTTCTGGACGTAAATAAATTGTATTGGAATCTTCACTAACTGCGCCCATCGAAGTGCTGAACATCAAATTGAACTGACGAACTTCTGTCCAGTTTTTAGAACCAGAAATCGGACAAACAATTTCGCAATCGATAATGATTTGACGAACTCCTTCTAAATCATTTTTCTCTAAAGCATCTTTGAACTTTGCAAGAATAGCATCTGCTTTAGCTTGATTTTCCAACACACGAGCATTGGTAGCACGAAATTGTGCTTCATCAAACGCATCGCCAAAACGCTCTTTTGCTTTATCAACTTCTTTCTGAATTTTCCCTTCAATCTTAGCCACATGATCTTCAATCAACACATCCGCACGGTATCTTTTTTTACTGTCTTTATTATCAATCAATGGATCGTTAAAAGCATCAACGTGTCCAGATGCTTTCCATGTTGTAGGATGCATAAAAATAGCAGCATCAATTCCCACAATGTTTTCGTGCATTTGCACCATTGCTTTCCACCAGTATTCGCGTAAGTTCTTTTTTAACTCCGCACCCATTTGTCCGTAATCATAAACAGCACTTAGGCCATCATAAATTTCGGAGCTCTGAAAAATAAACCCATACTCTTTAGAATGGGAAATAATGTTTTTAAAAATGTCTTCTTGATTTGCCATAACGGGTGTAAAAATAGGAAATTAATTGATATTCACTCCTAACTATAAACACTTCGACTACGCTCAGTGTGACGTTTACAGAGCCAGTTTCCTCCGTCATGCTGAGCATAGTCGAAGCATAAGCGCTGAAATCAAAATCCCATTAAAATCTGTACATTTGTTCTCATTAATACTTAATATAAGTTCACCTATACATGATAGCAATAGACAATACCATCGTTTCCGAACATTTATTAGAGAAAAAATTTGTGTGTGATTTAAATGCTTGCAAAGGAGAATGCTGTGTACAGGGCGAATCCGGAGCACCACTGGAAGAAGAAGAAATTGCGATTTTAGAAGATGTATGGGATGAGGTGAAACCTTATTTACCGAAAGATGGCGTGAAAGCCATTGAAAAACAAGGCGTTTTTGTGATTGATAGTGATGGTGATTATACAACACCATTGGTGAAAGGAAAACATTGTGCCTTTACGATTTTTGATGATGGCATTGCTAAATGCGGTATTGAGCAAGCGTATTACGACAAAAAAATCACCTGGAAAAAGCCTATCTCTTGCCATTTATATCCAGTACGTATTACTAAATACAAAGATTACGAGGCCGTGAACTATCATAAATGGGATATCTGCAAGCCTGCCTGCGAGTGTGGGGCAAAATTAGATGTACCAGTATATAAGTTCTTAAAAGAGCCGTTAATCCGTAAGTTTGGCAAGGATTGGTATAAACAATTGGAGTTAGCTGATAAATTGAGGAAATAGTTCTTTAAAAAATCTGATTTCGATATCTTATCCAGGAAATCTGAAATTCCAAATTTTCATGATTAAGGCAAAGCCTCCTCTCTAAACATATTTATTTATAGGCATTTCGGGCTACATCCCCCGAAACATCAGTATTTCTAATTGTGATTAATTTTCGGATACTGCAAATTTTTTCCCCATTAATTTTCAGTTTTTTTCACTTCAAACTTAAAAGGCTGTTTTTTAATACATTGGTTAATTCTTAACATTCGTCTGTTAATTTCGCGTGTTTATAACTTCAGTCAAATGTTAATTCAATGCACTTGACACATCCCTTTTTTTTACCAAAATTTGTACACCTTTAATTCAATAAGCAATACTTTACAATGTAGCTCAAAAAGAAAGCAATAGCTTTCAGGGGTCTTTTGCCCTCTAAACGAAAGTGTTGAAGAGAATAAAAGACTGATGATCAAAATATTACACATTATTTAAACGAATATACATTTATGAACGAAGAACCAATACTAAAAGAGAATAAAGACCGCTTCGTTCTATTCCCGATTAAACACAACAACATTTGGGAGATGTACAAAAAAGCAGAAGCTAGCTTTTGGACTGCTGAAGAAATTGATTTAAATCCAGACTTACAAGATTGGGATAATAAGTTAAATGATGATGAAAAACATTTCATCAAACATGTTCTTGCATTTTTTGCTGCCAGCGATGGTATCGTAAACGAAAACTTGGCTGTGAACTTTATGAATGAAGTTCAATATCCTGAAGCGCGCTGCTTCTACGGTTTTCAAATTATGATGGAAAACATTCACTCTGAAACATATTCTTTATTAATCGACTCCTATATTAAAGATCCGCAAGAAAAAGATCGCTTATTTCATTCTATCGATACATTGCCATGTGTTGGAAAAAAAGCTGAATGGGCTATTAAATGGATCGGTAACGGAACTTTCGCAGAACGACTTATTGCTTTTGCTGCAGTAGAAGGTATTTTCTTCTCCGGAAGTTTCTGCTCCATTTTCTGGTTAAAAAAACGCGGATTAATGCCCGGACTTACTTTCTCTAACGAACTCATTTCGCGTGATGAAGGATTGCATTGCGATTTCGCTTGTCTCTTGTATTCTGAATTAACGAATCAATTGCCAAAGGAAAGAGTAACTGCTATCATTAAAAATGCAGTTGAGATTGAAAAAGAATTTGTTTCTGATGCTTTACCTGTAGGTTTAATTGGTATGAATGCTGATTTGATGTGTCAATACATCGAGTTTGTTGCCGACCGATTACTAGTTGCGCTTGGATGTGATAAAGCATACAATGCAACTTGCCCATTCGACTTTATGGAATTAATTTCTTTACAAGGAAAAACAAATTTCTTCGAAAAACGTGTCGCTGAATACCAGAAAGCTGGGGTGATGGGCAAAAAAGAAGACAATGTGTTTAAACTAGACGAGGACTTTTAGCGTGCCCTTCGACTACGCTCAGGGTGACGCCTGACTTAGAACCGTCATCCCGTGCCACGACACGGGATCTCATGATGAGGACGCAATGAAAATTAAAAGAATAAGAATTAAAAACAACAAAGATTAAATTATCTGCCGAGTGCGTAAACAAAGCAGATAATCATTACAAACAAAACAGTACTACTAAGCTATTAACTAACTACTCAAACAAACTCTCATTTATGTACGTAATCAAAAGAGATGGCAATCGCGAATCAGTAAAATTTGACAAAGTAACAGCTCGTATCCAAAAACTTTGCTACGGTTTGGACCCTATTCACGTAACTCCTATCAATGTTGCCATGAAGGTGATTGAAGGAATTTACGAAGGTGTTACAACCAGCGAATTGGATAACCTAGCTGCTGAAACTGCTGCTTCGCTTACCACAAAACACCCCGACTATGCGCTATTGGCGTCTCGCATAGCAGTGTCTAACTTGCACAAAAACACGAACAAGTCGTTTTCGAAAACGATGGAAGCGTTGTACAATTATATTGATCCGAAAACTGGAAAGAAAGCTCCTTTAATTGCTGACGATGTTCACGAAATTATTCAAAAGAATGCTCAGGAATTAGACTCTACAATTATTTACGATCGTGATTTCGGTTACGATTATTTTGGTTTCAAAACATTGGAACGTTCGTATTTATTAAAATTGAACGGACAAGTTGCTGAACGCCCGCAACACATGGTAATGCGCGTAGCTGTTGGAATTCACAAAGACGATATCGCTTCTGCAATTGAAACCTATAACTTAATGTCGGAACGTTGGTTTACGCACGCTACTCCAACATTATTTAACGCTGGAACTCCTAAACCTCAAATGTCGTCTTGCTTTTTATTGACTGTAAAAGACGATAGCATCGATGGTATTTATGATACATTAAAATCATGCGCTAAAATTTCACAAAGCGCTGGTGGAATCGGATTGAGCATTCACAACATCCGTGCTACGGGTTCTTACATCCGTGGAACAAATGGTACTTCAAACGGTATCATTCCAATGTTGCGTGTATTCAACGATACTGCTCGTTATGTTGATCAAGGTGGTGGAAAACGCAAAGGTTCTTTCGCTATTTACTTGGAGCCTTGGCATGCTGATATTTATGAATTCTTAGACTTGCGTAAAAACACAGGTAAAGAAGAAGCACGTGCACGTGATTTGTTCACAGCAATGTGGACTCCAGATTTATTCATGAAACGTGTAGAAGAAAACAGCACATGGAGTTTATTCTGTCCGAACGAAGCACCAGGATTAGCTGATTGTTGGGGAGCTGAATTCGAAGCACTTTATACTCGCTACGAACAAGAAGGCAAAGCACGCAAAACAATTCAAGCACGTGAACTTTGGACAGCTATCATCGATTCACAAATTGAAACTGGTAATCCATATATGTTGTACAAAGATGCTTGTAACTCAAAAAGCAATCAACAAAATTTGGGAACGATCAAGTCGTCAAACTTGTGTACCGAAATTATTGAATACACTGCTCCAGACGAAATCGCAGTTTGTAACTTGGCTTCTATCGCATTGCCTCGCTTTGTGGAAGATGGAAAATTTGATCACCAAAAATTATTCGACATCACGTATGTGATTACGAAAAACTTAAATAAAATCATCGACCGCAATTATTATCCGGTTGCTGAAGCACGTAATTCTAACATGCGTCACCGTCCGATTGGAATTGGCGTACAAGGATTAGCAGATGCATTCATCTTGATGCGTTTCCCTTTCGATTCTCCTGAAGCAGTTCAGTTGAACAAAGAAATTCATGAGACGATTTATTATGCATCTATGACTGCATCAAAAGATCTTTCGAAAAAAGATGGTCCTTATGAATCATATCCTGGTTCACCAGTATCAAAAGGAATTTTCCAATTTGATATGTGGAATGTAACACCATCTCCACGTTGGGAATGGGATATTTTAAAAGAAGAAGTAAAAACACACGGTGTACGCAACTCCTTATTGTTAGCCCCAATGCCAACAGCTTCTACTTCTCAAATTTTAGGAAACAACGAGTGTTTTGAACCATACACTTCTAACATTTATTCACGCAGAGTATTGTCTGGAGAGTTTGTAATTGTAAACAAACACTTATTGAAAGACTTAGTGAAACTTGGTATCTGGAACGATTCATTGAAAAACAAAATCATTATTGCAAATGGTTCTGTACAAAACATTGCTGAAATTCCTGAAAACGTAAAAGCATTATACAAAACAGTTTGGGAAATTTCTCAAAAGGTAATCATCAACATGGCTGCTGACCGTGGAGCATACATCTGTCAGTCACAATCGTTGAACTTGTTTGTACAAGATGCAAATTTCGCGAAACTTTCTTCTATGCACTTCTACGGATGGAAAGCAGGATTAAAAACTGGGATGTATTACTTACGTACAAAAGCTGCTGCAGATGCAATTAAATTTACTGCAGATGCTGCTGCTGCAAAAGAATTACCAGAAGGAACAACGGTTGTTGCAACAGAAGTATTAGGCAACGAAGATGTTTTAATCATGGAACGTCAACAACAAATTTCTGCTGAGCGTCAAGCAATTTTAGAAGCAGAAGCAATTAAAGCTGCTGAAGTTGCTGCACAAATCACTTGTTCAATTGATAACAAGGATGATTGTGAAGCTTGCGGAAGTTAAAAAGTTAATAATAAATAGAAAAAAAGCCCCGATTAAATTTAATCGGGGCTTTTTTTATTATTAGTAATACATAGTGTTACTCAGAGCTATCAATATAAATTTCTTCAATATCCAATCCATATTTTATCATCATATTTATGAATCGTTCTTCGTTCTTATATTTCTCATAAACATCTTTAGCAGTATTTAATTCTTTTGTTTTAATCCCCTTTGATAACGCTATATTTAAGTTTAAATAAAACTCTTCTTCCTTGTTCTCTGACGAATATATTTCCGCCAATGTCCCGAAATACATTGAATCATTTGAATTTATTTCAATCGCTTTATATATATCTGAGTATGCTTTTTTATTTTCACCTCTACTTCTATAAAAATCTGCTCTACTATTTAAAACTCTATCGTCATTAGCATTTATATTTTCTAAAAAAAATGTTAGAATAGACTCAGCATCATTAAGCCTCTCTTGTCTTTTAAAAAGAAAATATTTTCCTAAATAAGAATATGAATTAGAGGGATCTATTTCAATTGCCTTATTACAATAATCTAAAGATAATTGATCATTATTTCTGAGAATCCTGTATATCGTTCCTAAATTAGCGTTTGCATACCAGTCATTAGGGTCTAATTCTAAAACTATCTTAAAGTCATGGATAGCTTTTTCATAGTTTTTAAGTCCGAAATAAATAAATGCTCGTTGTAAAAAATACTCAAACTTAGTTGAATCCAAGTCAATTGCCTTATCTAAGTGCTGTATTTTTTTTGATACATCCTCTTCTTCTTTAGATTTATTGAATTCCTTTTCAGCATTTCTTTTGTTTCGAAAAATTTCTATTTCCTCAGGGAGAATAAAATTTTTTGTTAAAATATCGAATAGATTTAAATAATCTTTTGAGATAGATACGCCCTTTTCTTCGTAATCATAACCAATCAAAGCTCTTTCATCTTCTTCGAGACGTCTATCTGAATGAATAATTGAAATATCAAACTCTTTTAATCCAAGATATTTTTTAAATTCCTCTTTTCTCTTATTTAATATTAAAATCTCTTTCCCTTTATCATTTGGAGTATCAGTAAAAGGTAATCTGGTTAAAACAAAATTAACTTTAGGAGTCTCCCCAAATAATGAGTTTGATTCATCAAGTAAATTTTTAATTATTTTTTTACTGCCGAAAATATTTTCTTGATTGTTTGCCGCAAAAACAACAACTTCCTCGGCTAATACCCTTAAAGTTATCCCTGCAATGTCTGTAATTCCCGTTCTAGAATCTATTAATAAAAAATCGGGATTAAACTCTTTTTTAATTTTGTTTTTCAAGTCTAAGAAAAAATTTACTCCTTGGGCTTCTTCACTATAAAACATATCAGACCATTTTATCATGGAAAGTTTTTTCCAATAATCTTGGGTCTCAATATTTCCGGCCGAAATGAAATTAATCGGCTCAAATACTTTATTTGCAGGATTAAGCGTAACGGAGTACTCTTTTATTGTATTTGGTACAATTCCTTCACAAGAAAATTTATGTATGTAATCTACAATTCCTTTTTCTATTTTAGCCTGCTTAGAATAATTTTTAAACTTGAATTGCAATCCTGGCGCTTCAAGATCAAAATCTAAAACACAAACTTTTTTGTTGTATTCGGATAACCTTATAGCAACATTGCTAAGAGCCAATGATCTCCCGACCCCGCCCTTATATGAATAAAATGTTATCGTTCTCATATTATATATATTTAATTTTTTAGCGTGCTAAACAAAAGCCAGACGCTTTAACATGTTGAGATGCTACTTTAACTTTTTCTAATGAAATGTTTTCCGGATAATCAAAACTTTTTCCATTTAAAATTAAAATTCTCTCGAAATAAAATTTCAAATTTAAAGCCATCGCGACTTCAATAACCTTTGATAAAGAAGCCGTTTCGTAATCAGTTGCTTCGTATCTTTGGATTTGTTGCTCTTTCAATCCAAGTTTCTCTCCCAAACTTTTATGTGTTAAATCTTGAGCAAGTCTCGCGGATACCAATATATCAGAAATGTTTTCTAATGACACAGGCTTCTTACAAAAAAACTTTCCTGACACTAAAGATTCGTATGTGTCAATTTGTTCTTCTAAGTCTTTAATTAGACCTCCAAAAGAATTTATCCCAAGTCTATATTTAGCAGAGTTTTTATTAGTCGTCTCTACCTCAAATTCTTTCAAAGCATCTTTTAACTCTACTAATTTTCTTCGAGTAGATTCGGCTTGTTTGTGATTTTTTATCATGGCTAATGAATTTTAATTTTTATAATTCCTTTAGGAAGATCAGTCTCTTTATCTAATTGAAAATAATTAATAAAGAACGTCTTCCCTTTAATAGATTTAAAATGTGCTGGAAGTATATCCATATTATATTTTTGTTGTTGCTCTTCCTTAGAAGCAAATAATATTGGAGCCATTAGTTCTGCATGATCATATATGTCTTCTCCATTTTCATCTTCATCCTCCCAGCAGACGTCAATATCGTTGGGTAACTCTTTACTCGTAACATAACTACCATCAACATATATAGCCTTGCAATGAAATTTTTTTAATAAATCAATTACTTTAAGAAGATTAGCAAACAACATTTGTCGTTTAGTATTATATGCGAACCTCTCTTTTACTTCATCAATTGTAGTAAGATGCTCCCCTGGGGGGTAGATTTCCGGAAGGTTCGAATTCAGGGATCATTAAAACAAAAATGTTGTGTTAGTTCTAATTATTAGAGTTTTCATACACAAATTTAAGAACTTATTATGATAAATACAAAATAACACAACAAAAATGTTGTGTTATTTTGTATTATACTAAAAACCAACAACTTGCGCTTGCTGTATCTTTATCCATATTCACAGGATAAAACACTAAATTAGTATTCCTAAACAAACACCCATGAAAAAACTACTACTCCAAATTTCCGTTTTTGCAACAACAATTTCATTCGCACAAACTGCAACAAACAGCCCCGGCTCCGCAACAAACACCATGTGTGCATTTGCATATAGCAGCACCGTAGGTTACAGTCCACTTGCCAATGTTTTGGCTTCGGACAATGTGTATGCATTTGTAACACATTGTGATTGCTGTGATCAAAACACACAATGTTTAACAGTAAGTGATTTTGGTTTTGCTATTCCTGCAGGAGCAGTAATTGATGGAATTGTTTTGGATGTAGAAAAAAGAAGAACACCGGGAGGAAGTTCTGGAATTGTAGAAGACAATGGATTACAAATTATGAAAGGTGGCGTTTTAGTTGGTCCAAATAAAAGTCAGTACGGGATAGATTGGCCATTAACAGATACGTATGTAAGTTATGGTTCCTCCACAGATTTATGGGGAACAACCTGGACACCAGCAGACATCAACGCTTCAGACTTTGGTGTTTCATTGGCGTCTATCTCTTATATATGTGGCGCAAGTGTGACTACAGGAATTGATCATGTGCGTATGACTGTTTATTATTCTACAGCAACTGGTATTTCAGAAAAAGCAGAAGGTAGCGGAAGAATTCTTTCTTATCCAAACCCTGTTGTATCGGGCAATTCAATTACATTCATCAACATCACTAAAATAGAACAAATTACTATCACAGATATTTTAGGTAAAGAACTATTCAAAGGTTCATCCGATAAAAACACGGTCGTACTTCCAAAAATGAACAGCGGTGTGTATTTCTACAGCATCGTAAATGATGGAACTAATTATACAGGAAAAATTACGGTAGAGTAAAATTATGAAGTCACAATTTGTGACGGAACAAATCTTAAGATTCCAATTTGGAATTTTAAGATAAAGGGGAAATAAAAAAGTCCAGACAAATAAATGTCTGGACTTTTTTAATAATGTATTTACTTCCTATTTAATCACGTTAAACTTACTTGCAACAACTGTGTTTCCAACAGTTAATTTTACAAAATAAGATCCGTTTGATAAAGTAGAATTATCAATTTTGATTGTATGAGTTCCTGCTGTTTTGTTTCCTGTTTCTATTGTAGAAACTAAACTTCCAACAATGTTGTAAACTTCTACAGTAACCATTTCTTCAGAAATTAATTTGAAAGATACAGTTGCAGCATCTACAGAAGGATTTGGGAAAACAGATAATTCAAATTTGTTTTTATCAATTGAATTTACTCCCAAAGGATCAGACAATTCGTAAGCGAATAAAGAAAGTCCTTGATTCATTCCACCAATTGTTTTTTGTCCAGATACAAATGAATTCGTGATAAACAATCCACCTGCTAATCCTCCACCAACTCCACCTGCTAAATCAACATTGGTATCATGCGTCAATCCAGTCATAACTCCTGCAATTGTTAATTGAACTAAAGTAGCACCAGATACAGCATCTTGATCATACGCCCATAAATATGGACCGCCAGCAGAATATGGATCGTATGCCATTCCATAAATTCCAGCTAGACCATGTGTTGAAGCTGCAATCGTTGATAATGTAGTCCCAGACAAACTTACTGCATTAATATCAGATCCATAAGCACCAGTCCAGAACCCACCAGCACCTGCATTCAAAGTTGGATCATAGGTTAAGTATCTACAAGCTGGAACAGATGTACTAATTGTACTCATCAATGTTTTAGTAACTGGATTTACTTGGTAAATGTTTGATGCTGCAGTTCCCATGTATAAAGAAGTACCATCTGTTGTGATGCTTCTTGCACCTGTAATTCCAGGGATAGTAAAAGAGCTTGTCACAACACCCGCTGCATTAGCAGTGAATATTGAATCATTTCCCCATTTAGAAACCCAAAATTCAGTTCCTGTCCACAAAGTTCCAGCTAGTCCCAATGCAATAGAAGTTGGATTAACATCTAATTGAATGGTCCATAATGCTCTATCAGGTGTAGATGCATAAGTTGAAGGAGTTGGAGCAACTTCACTTTGTTGTGCAAAAGAACTTGCAGAAACAACAAGCAAAGACATAATTACGTGTAATTTTTTTATCATTTTTTTAGTTTTTAATGTTAGACAAACCAAATATAAGTTTTTATCCAACACGAATATATATACTGCCCTTTTTTATTCAAATTCTAAAGAAACAAACTTCAAAACATGCCAAATAAAGCAAGAAACAATTAACTTTGCGTATAATAAATACTCAATGAAAAAAACTCAAGCGTTATTTGCATTTTCTGGATTGATATTATCAATAGTCGCATTCGGACAAAATGACAAGCAGCTATCATCACAAAAATTAATTTCGAAAGAAAAAAAAGAAATTCACTTAAACATACAAGATCGCCCAACAATTGTTGAACAACAATTTAAATTACCGATTGTATGTGATTCTTTAACTGCGATGACCTCCGCAGGGAATAATTACCATGGCAACATGTTCGATATTTTAGTAGACAGTGTTTGTACTTTGGAAACATTCAGCGTGAGTGTTGATGCAGGAACTTGGAACATTGCTATTTTTTATAAAACTGGAACATTTGTTGGTTTCGATACAACTGCAAGTGCATGGACTTTTTTAGATTCTGCAAATGTTGTTTCAACAACAACTGGGGCTGGAACGTTGTATAAGGTTCCTGTAAATTTAAACTTAGCTCTTTCACTTGGAACACATGCATTTTATATAACAGGCACAAAACCTACAATAACATTTAATTATACCAATGGCACATCTGTTGGTACGGTTGTTTCTTCTGATAGCTATTTAACAATTTTTGAAGGTAATGGAGGCGGTTATCCTTTCGATGTTACATATAGCACTAGAGTTTTTAATGGCAGAGCTTATTATTGTGCTGTAGTTCCATCAGGAATTGAAGACAATACGTTGGCATCATTTGATTTGTTTCCAAATCCAGCTAACCAATCTGTATCATTAGATTTAACTGCATTTAATGGCAATGATGTTACAGTAAGTGTTTTAAACACGCTTGGTCAACGTTTACAATCAACAGCAGTTGTTGCAAATGGAACTCAAACATTAAACATTGAAGGCTATGCAGCTGGAATGTATTTTGTTCAAGTTGAAATGAATGGTAAAACATCTACTTCAAAATTAAGCATTAAGTAATTATCTATATGAATAGTAAAAGAGCCGCTTTAGGGTGCCTCTTTTTAGTTTATACAAGTTGCTTTCTGTATTTTTATTCTACATTTGAAAGCATCCTTTTAAAGAGTATGCGTCTACTTATAAAACAGAATATATGAAAGAACAAACAACACATCGTAGAAGCTTCATCACAACACTAGTTGGTGGGGCAGCAGCATTTGGTTTATCATCGGTACTAGCTCCATTAAAAACGCAAGCGCTAAACGCAACTCCTACTGGTGAAGCTGATGAAGCAGAAAAATGGTTTGCACAACTAGAAGGGAAAAAACACAAGATGGTATTTGATTGGCCAAAAGTGAACAATGGTGCAGCATTGAGTTGGGCATTAACATTAATGGATACTTACAACGAGATGGGGGTGAAAGATGAAGAGATTGGAATTGTTTTGATTTTACGTTATGGCACTACACCACTTTCTATGGGTGACGTAGTGTGGAATAAATATGGATTTGGGAAACGAACAGAAGTAATTGATCCTGATACAAAAGTGTTTTCGAAACGAAACATTTATGCAAAATGCAAAACTGAAGACGATAATTGTTTTGAACTTTTTCAAAAACGCGGAGGACTGATTTGTGTTTGCAGTAAAGCCATCGATCATAGTGCCGAAGCATTAGCAGAAAAATTGAAGAAAGATAAAGAGGCTATGAAAAAAGAATTTGCAGAAAATGTTTTACCTGGAATAAAAAGAATGCCATCTGGAATTTGGGCATTAAATCGTGCGCAAGAATTGGGTTGTAAGGTTTGTGTTAGCGGTTAAACTATTTATGAAAGAAGAAAAGGAAAGTTTACACCCTCGCAACAAACATCGTACAAGTTATGATTTTAAGTCGCTGATTTCTTGTTGTCCCGAACTTGAAAAATTTGTTTTCGTAAACAAATACAACAACGAAACAATCGATTTTGCTAATCCGAAAGCCGTAAAATTTCTGAACAAAGCTTTACTAAAAAAATTTTATGCCATTTCTAACTGGGATATTCCTGCAAGCTATCTTTGCCCACCCATCCCCGGAAGGGCCGATTACATCCATTATATTGCTGATTTATTAGCAAGTTGTAACGAAAAAGAAATTCCAACAGGAAAATTTATTCGAATATTAGATATTGGTGTAGGAGCCAATTGTGTTTATCCATTAATTGGCAATTATGAATATGGTTGGAGTTTTGTTGGTTCTGATATTGATTCAATAGCAATAAATTCTGGGAAAAAAATTGCAGAATCAAATCCTAATTTAAAGAACATAGAACTTCGAAAACAAAATTCGGCTGAACATATTTTTAATGGAATTATTAAACCAGGTGAATTTTTTGATGCGACCGTTTGCAATCCTCCTTTTCACTCCTCGCAAGCTGAAGCGCAAGCAGGAGCTGTTCGTAAAGTAAAAAACTTAAGTGGAGGGAAAACCAAAAATCCTGTTTTAAATTTTGGCGGACAAAATGCAGAGCTTTGGTGCGATGGCGGAGAAAAAGAATTTATTTCTAAAATGATAAAAGAAAGCGTTGCATTTTCAGCGAATTGCCTTTGGTTTACATCACTTGTTTCGAAAAGTGAAAACCTACCAAGCATCTATAATCAATTGGGAAATGCAAAAGCTGTAGAAGTTAAAACAATTGAAATGAAACAAGGAAATAAAATCAGTAGAATTATAGCTTGGACATTCCAAAACACAACAGAACGAGGCGATTGGAAAACAAAAAGATTCAAGTAATGTTAAACACGAATACCAAACACAAGCACATCGTCTACTTGCTCCAAACTTCCTTTCCAACTCTCAAATGTTTTATAAAAAACAACTTCTTGCTCTTTCATCGATTTCTCTTGTACAGATAAAAACATTTGTTGCATTTGTTTTTTCAAGAACTTTCTTCCGTTGGGACCGCCAAATTGATCTGAATATCCATCACTAAAAACATACAACGTGTCACCCTTTTTAAGTTCGAGTTCATGATTCGTAAATGGTGGTTTACTATCCGTAAAATTAATTCCAGCAGGAAATAAATCTGCTTTTATCTCTTTCACTGCTCCATCACAGATTATATATAACGGATTAAATGCACCTGCGTATTGCACTGTTTTGAAATTTGTGTCAAAATATAACAAAGCGATATCTATCCCATCCTTCGTTTCCATTTCGCTTTTTTGATGTAGCGATTTGATAACATGATCTCTTAATTCGTCTAATATTTTTGCCGGAGAAATAGAGCTCTTTTCGTTTATTATTTCATTCAAAAACGCATTCCCTAGCATACTCATAAATCCAGCAGGAACACCATGACCTGTACAATCTGCTACAGCAAGATATAATCCATCCTTTGTTTCTTTATAAAAGTAGAAATCTCCACTAACAATTTCTTTCGGTTTGTATAATACAAAAAAATCTCTCAATTTTTTTGACATCTCTTCTTTTGGAACTAGAATGGCGTCTTGAATTGTTTTAGCATATAAAATACTGTCTGTGATGTCTTTGTTTTTTTTGCGAATTTTTTCTTCATTCGATTTTTTTCTTGTGATATCACGGCAAATTCCAGAGTTTCTAACTAATATTCCGTTTTCATCAAAGATGGGAGATGATTTCTCCGCAATCCATTTTATCTCCCCATCCAAAACAATACGATATTCTATATCATATGGGATACCAGCATCAATTTTAACATTTGCTGCTTTGACAAGCGCTAAATCATCTTTGTGAACAACCACTTTTGAACTAAGTCCATCGTAGAAATATTGTTGTGACAACCCAAGAATAGAATGACAGTTTGCACTAATATATTCGTATTTCTTTTCTACAATATTGTACAAATAAAAAACATCAGTTATAGTTTCAGTAATTTGTTTAAATTTTCGTTCACTTTGAGCAAGTGTTTCAAAGGCTGATTCAATTTTTTTATTCTTTTCATCCAATTCAAAATTGGATTTTTGTTTTTGCTTGTATCCTCTAAATAAAATAAGAAGCAAAACCAAAACTAGTGCTGAGGCAACTAAAGAAGCGTTCCTTAACGTAGTTTGCTTTTCAGATTTTGCTTTCTCTTTTAAGATTTCAGCATCTTTCAAAAGTTGTTTTTGGATATCCAACTCTTTTTCCAAGTCGTGCTTTAATCCTGAAAGATTGTAATCGTATTTTTTAGACTTAGCTAGAATAGAATCATTGAAAATAATTGCTTGCTGATAAAAATCATTTGAGTTTTTTATATCGCCTAAAGAGTAATATGAATAAGCAATACCCTTAGTAATGTCAAACATTAACTGAAAATTGTTTTTTTGAGTTCTTTCAACCTCATAAGCCCTTAATTGATATTCCAATCCTTTTTTAAAATCATTTAATCTTAAACTGTAATCATTCCCTAAAACATTGCATAAATAAGCAATGTTTTCTATACTTCCAGACTTTTCAGCTATAGCCAACCCCTTAATTCTTAACTGCAACCCCTTGTTTTTTTCACCTAACAAATAATAAACACGTGATGTTTCGTTTAAAGAGGATGCGATTTCAGAATCCGATCCTTTCCTTTCACGAATTTCTAAACTTTCCAAATAATATTTTAATGCCTTTTTGTTATTCTCAGTTACACCCTCAAAAGCACCTTCGTATATATTTCCAATCGCGCTCAAAGCGTATGATGCCGAAACTTCATCTCCATTTTCTTTAGCAATTTGAAGACTCTTAGTATAATATTCTTCCGCCTTTACAGGATCGTGAGCTCTATAAATAAACCCAACATACCTGAATGCGCTAATGAGAATAGATTTGTCTGCCAACTCTTCCGCACTTTTGATCGACTTAATCAAATATGATAAAGCAACATCTTCTTTCCCGTCAAAAAAGTAAAAACGTCCAATGTCTAGTTGAGACAATGCAACACCTCTTTTGTAACCACTAACCTTAGATAAATCCAAAGCTTTAAAAGCAAAATAAACAGAATCGTGGATTTGATATAAGCGATGAAGCGCTCTAACTCTTACGCTGTCGCTTGTGGTGGAGAGTATAACCGACTGTAGTGAATCATTTTCATTTTGGATGGAAAAAGCATCCAATTGTAGAATAAGTGATAAAAAAATAACAAAATATGTGAAATGTTTTTTCAAAAAATAGCTCATTAAATACGCGAAAATTATTCTATTTCTACTCTTTCGATAGGGTAATTAATAATTTTTGAAATTCTGATGGCGTCATCGGCACTTTCATCATCACCTTCTTGATGATACCACTTAATGACTAATTTTTTGTTTTTTTGTTGAACATCTTTCGATTTTTCGAAAAAATAAAATAGTAATTTAATAAAAATTGAATTGTAATAATCAAGCTGTAGCTCAATGGTGGTGGTTTCTTGAGGCGACTTCAAATATTCTTCAAGCCAAAAACTTAGTTTTTTATAAAACAAACTTATGTCATTTGAATATGCGCGGCCGATTATTTTCAGTGTCCCAGATGACGCGTTGAAATTTATCTCTGGTGTTTCGTTTGTTCTTTCAAGAATTAAATCATTCATATAAAATCGATTTAAAGATTATGAAAATTATCAAATCCAATAAAAAGGGAGTAGATATTATTTTAATGCCTTCAATTATACTTTCCCAAAATCTGTGTCTAACAAATCATGCATTGTTAAAGATACAATATATTTGGTTTTAAAACAAAAAAACTGAACATGACAGCTTTATTTACAAGCAATACTTGCAGAGGCCTCGGGCATTGTTTTATAATGGTGATAGCGGTTTAGGATTTCTTTCACATATAAGTACGTTTCCTGTCCTCTACAATAACCACACTTTACAATAGGGTCATTGTAAAAAAACGGGTTTGACTTTTGCAAAATCATGTTTTCTACATTTCCATTCCAAACATTTTTATTTTTCCCATACTTTCCAGCCAAGTTTCGAGAATCAATAACATGACCAAGCCCTGCATTGTATGAAGCCAACACAAATTTTATTCGTTCCTTTTTATCAGGAATGTACTTTTTCCAATACCTATCTAGATCTACTATAAAACTTGTTCCCGCTTTTAAGCTTTGCTCAGCAGTAGCATCAATCGTATCCAAGCCATAATGTTTTGCTGTTGATGGAATCAATTGCATAAATCCATTTGCTCCTGACCACGAACGAGCTGTTGGCGAAAAATGAGACTCTTGATAAATAAGTGAAGCCAGAAGCTGCCAATCCCAATCGATTTTTTTACTGTATGTTTTTATCAAATCATCATACTCAGAAATAATTCCTCCTGAATGCGAAATGTATTTTCCTATACCATTTCCATGTGACTTTTTCTTTTTAAAATATTTCGCATATAATGCTGCGTTTTCTTCTGTGCGTTTTCGCTCATCTAACCAAACATTCAACGCATTAAGTAATTCGGGAGAATTTTTACGAATGGCCCAAGCAATTTTTTGAGGAAAACTAATGGGTGTTTCCACATCCAAATTGGAAAAATAAGTTTGGTTGTTTAATGCCACATTTTCATCCGCAATGGTGTAATCTATTTGTCCATTTGCTACCATGCTTATCAATTGCTCTGTATTAACTTCCCCTGGAGCTTCAATAACAATAATTTTTTCACCAATTTCTTCCGATAAACTTTTTAGTCGAGAATAAAACGATGAACCCTTTCGGACAAATATTTTTTTTCCGCTTAAGTCAACTGTACTTCGTATTAATTTATTGTCACGTTCTTTGACGGACATGTTTTCCCAGCCATCTGGTTTTCTTTGAACAAGAACTTGTTGAGCTAAAATAAAAGGAGAAGAAAAATCTACCAAAGCAGATCGTTCCTGTGTTACTGTCAAATTTGCTGCTAAAATATCTACTTCGCAGCCATTTAATTGATTGAAAATCGTATCTAAATTTTTTGCAATCACCATTTGGAGCTCAACTCCAATCGACTTAGCAAATAAACGTAACTGTTCGTATTCATATCCGAGTGAATCACCTTTATAAATATAAAAACTTGTAGACGAATTATCAGTAAGGGCAATTATTTTTCCACGTTTTTTTATTTCTGAAAGATCGTAGGTGTGAGTGGGCACAAGACTGCTTTGTGTATTTTGCTTGTTGCTTAATCGTGACAAGCTAATACAAACTATTCCTATTGTGATGAATAAGGAAAATATTATTTTATTTCGGTTATATGCAAAAGTCATATTCCCTCCTTTTATTAAAGAACGATAACTTGTCTACGGGAATAAAATGGGTTTGTTTCCTAAAAAGAGGAATATTATTCGTTAGAAAGTTACAAAGAAGTACTTTCTAACGAATTTTTTGACTGTTGTTAAGTGATTAGTTGATTAACAATTTTCCACAAGAGATTGTTTTTTTATTACATTTACTAATACATTCCCAGGATATCTAAAAATGCTATTATGAAAAAAAACCTGGTCCTTTTATCATTTATCCTTTCTACTGCAATTTCTTTTGCTCAAAAAGACAAAATTTATAAATCTTTTGAAGATGCATTTAGAAACCCTGCACAGGTTTATCGATTAAAAATAACGTTTAAAAATCTTGATACTATTCCCTCGGACATATACAAACTAGTTAATCTAGAAAAACTAGACCTTAGTAACAATCACTTAAAAACCGTTCCCGAATCGCTCTCTTCTCTTCCTAATTTGAAAGAACTGATTCTATTTCGAAACAGAATTGTTTCCTTGCCAGAGAATTTTGGAAAATTTAAAAAACTAGAACGCTGTATCTTAAGTAGCAACAAACTAAAGCAACTTCCTGCTAGCATCGGAAAAATAAAAACGCTAGTCGAACTATCTGTAAAAGACAATTTGCTTACTTCTTTGCCAACTGAAATTTGCGAACTAATCAATTTGCAACAATTATTTTTATCCTTTAACGATTTAAAATCACTACCGGAAAATTTTGGGAATTTAGTTGCGCTCGAACAATTATACATTGGCGACAACGATTTACTAACACTCCCATTTTCACTTTCCAAACTGGTAAACATGAAATATTTTTATTTAGGGAGAAATGAATTGTCTGTTTTCCCTTCTGCAATTTGTAATATGACGAGATTAAAAGAATTAGATTTGTCGTATTGTGGCTCTATGGGCTTTTTTCCCGATTGCATGAAAAACATTAACCTATTGGATATTCTAATTATGGATTCCGGACAATTGTTGCCATTTCAACCTTCGCGCTTTCATAATCCATCTATAAAAATTATTGAACGATAAATGGTTATTCTAACTACGTCCCGACTTGAAATAATTGAAATTACGATTTCGGACACTCCTTTTATATTTGAATTATTAAATACTGCTTCGTGGAAAAAATTTATTGGTGACAGGGAAATAAAAACACAAGACGATGCAAAAAATTATATTGTCAACAAATTTATTCCAGCATATTCCACATGGTGGTTTGGATTTAGATTAGTGAGAATAAAGGAAAGTAAAACTCCGATTGGAATTTGTGGTTTGGTAAAACGTGATGCGCTAGAACACATTGATATTGGATTTGCATTTTTACCAGAATATGAAGGCAAGGGATATGGATTTGAGTCGGCTTCAGCAATAATGCAGCATGCTAAAACAGAGCTAGGAATAAAAACCATTGCTGGTATTACCAATTCGGATAATAAAAGTTCAATTGCTTTATTAGAAAAACTAGGATTGCATTTTCAAAAAATGATTCTACTTCCAGAAGAAACGGAAGAAATTATGCTATTTATAACTCAATAATTGCTAATTTTAATTTTGGCAAACAAATTGTAATACACGCAACAAACTAAACTCAATGAAAAACATTACTCTCGCACTATTTCTACTTTTAAGCTTTTCTGCAGTATCTCAAAACATCGATTATGCAAACATTAAAGTAGATTACATTCGTTTACCACTTAAACCAGTGAGTAAAGATGTTGTAAATTATCAACCGCTGATTATCGCTGATTATCTACAAAAAATAGAACAGCAAAAAGCTGATCAGCAAGCAGCATCAGCAAAAGCGGAAGCTGATTATCAGCAAGCATTAAAACAATACTGGTCCAAAAGAAACCAAGATTCCCTTTTATATGAAAACAGTTTAAATGTTTGGTTTCGTTTAACACCTCAGCAACAAGCGGTAACTCCACGTCCGCAAATGCCTTCATCTACCGTTCCAATTAAAGCAATCACGAATGAACTAGTTTTAGAAAAAACATTTAATCTTGATTTATTAGCATCTACAAATATTAAACTTGAAGGATTTTCGAAATTGCCAGAAAAAGCATTAATCATACAAATGAACCTTTCGGGGTTTGAAAAAGATGAAGCAAAAAGCACCACTCAAAAAAAACAAATAAAAAGAACTGACGGAAAAACAATCGACTCTACTGTATTTGTGTATCAATTTAATTACCGTCACATCATCAAATTAAAAATCATTCAACCTGACGGAAAATTTTTAACGGATGAAGCATACGGTCCATCACTTGGCTTTTCGACATACTCTTCAAAGTTTTTTGCAAATCAAGTAGATTTAGATAATTATTGGAGAACAGCACAAGCAAGTGAAATAGGCAACACACAAGAAAAAATTGTGACTGACAACCTAAAATCAATCAACGAAATGATCAACAGCAATTACGGTTATGTACCACAAAGTCGTCAAGTTGTTGTTGGATATGTGAATGAGAAAAAATTATACGATGATTTTAAAGATGCCTTGAGCAATGCAAAAAATGCTTACGCGATAATTGGTAAAAAAGAAACGAATGCACAAGGACTAGATTATTTACAAAAAGCTGTTGCTACATGGGAAACAGCCATGAAAGAAAGCAATCCTAGTAATAAAAAAGCGAGAGTTGACGAAGATGTAACAGAGTGTTTATTGATGGATTTATCAGAAGCTTATGTTTGGCTAAATGATTTTACCAAAGCACAGGAATATTTAACCAAGTTGGATGCATTTAAATTATCGATGAAAGAAAAAAATATTAAAGCTGGCACGAAAGCATTTTTAACAGACCAAAGTATTAGAGTCGCGGCCAATAAATAATTTAAAAATAAGCTCGCACTTGCGCACCTCCTGTATGAATCACTTTTGTGCCTTCTGATTTACGACCATCATACGTCAAACTCAATTGCAAATTATTTGAGAGTGTTCGCTGATAAGCTACACCCCAAGTGACGTTCTGACCCGTTTTTAACGCATCTAACATTTCGAATGCAAGAGAAGTATTTTGTGCGCCATTAAATTTGATTCGGATAAAATTCGCTTTCAAATTCAAACTTCCTTTTTGCAAAACATTGTACTTTATTTCGGCACCATAATCTTGCAACTCTGCCTTTTGTCCACCAAATTCTAATCTATTCTTTTTCTCAGTATATCTATAAGAGACCGTTGCTCTGAAAGCAGTATTCGGTTGATAGTTTAATTTTGGCTCCGCTTCATAATATGTAATTGAATAATCACGTGAGGAAAAAAATTGCGAACTACTTTTTTTGATTCCATCTTTGTAAGCTAAATTCCAACTAAATTCCTTACTCATGTTCCATCGCAATCGTGCTTCTTTAAAAACATTAAGCCTTGAATCAAATCCATTCACTAACAATGCCTTGTTTCGTGCATCTTGATATGTAAGATCCAACCCAAAAACTGGACTCAATTGATTGATGAATAAAGTATTTCTGAAAGATGAATTTAATGTCACCAATGTGCTATCATCCGTTTCAGCTAAAAAGGGATTGTACGCTTTTGATAAATCGGGCTCATTTGATTTTCTATCCACACGATATGACGCTTGATTTGAAAAACGTGCTATAAACTTTTTAAATCCCTTTTTGTTCGCCCACAATGCAGAAGGCTTTAAAGTAAGTGTCTGACTAAATTGATTGCTATACACTTTTATATAATCGTTTGTTGGAGTATATACTTTTATATAATCAGCTGTATTTGCAAAAGTTGCAATTTCAAATTCATTCAATTCTTTTATCCCATTTTCGTTGTAATCATTCCACACATAAACACCTTGTCCAACCGCTACTAGTATGTACGAAAATTCTTTTTTGACTTCAAGCCCCGAACCTATTTCATAAAACGTACTTGAATATATTAATCCTTTCCACAATCTGAAATTATATTCAGCACGTGCAACTAGAGAATTGTCGGGCTTTTGAAACGTAAGTGTTGTATCTCTTATAGTTAATTTCCGATAAGCAGCGTTCAACTTTAATTGATTGTTCGAATTTTTTATTAAATCTAAAAACCCTCCATAACTTTCTGCATATGTTGTTGTAACCAAAGCGGGTTCACCAGAATTGTTTCGCACTCCAAAATCTGTTCGATTTTTGTAATTAATACCATATCTGTTTTTTGTTGTGTCCGCATTTTGCATGTAGGCTTGCCATTCCCAAAATTGATAACTGTTTCCTAAAAGTGAATCTTTATTACTCAATGCAAATTTATTTTGCTCAAACTCATCTTTTAATCCAATTGTTAACCATTTTATTTTTTGCGACACTCCACTTTTATGGCGATAAAAATTTGTGTTCGTTGTGCTAGCAGAATTTAACAAACTTCCATCATACTGAATTGAAAATCCTTTTTTAGTGAATACTAAATTTGCGACATGCTTGTTTGCATTGTATTTACTATCTTCCAAAAATGCATTGAATCGATAACCAATTGTTCCTGTCCCTTTTTTTGCCAATCCAATTGCCGCTCCAATTATGTGCTGATCGGCTGTTTGCAAAATACCTCCTCTATTCCAATCACGCTCAAACTCTATACTTCTGTAACGCTCAATCGGAGAAAAATATTCTTGAACATATTCATAATTTACATTCGTTAATAAAACCAATGGCGCAACTGTATCTACTTTACTAAATGGTTTCGCATTATCAAAATTTAATTTCAATCCAAAACCAACGTCATCTTTGGTATCTGCTCCCGAAAATGTATTAATGTCGTTTTTACTAATTACTCCTTCTAAAGACAACCTTGTGTTTTTATTAAAAGCATAATCAAAACCAGCAGTCACCATTTGTTTTTGCTTTGGTGTTACCAATTGAATCACGGGTTCGTAATTTCCTTTTAAAGTATTTGTTAAAGTATCAGGCATCACCCATTGAAATACTTTTCCGTTCGCACTTGTAAGTACCTGAACATAATTCCCATTGCCTGCGCCTACATTACTATACGTTACACGAAAATGGGAGCTATCTAGAATGCCGTTTGTGACATACATTTTGGTAGGACTGTATACAAATATATTGGGAAACGTTTGTGTCCCAAATGATGAATCTGTTTTATAATACAATACTTCATCTGTATTAAAAGCAACGCTATCAAAACTTGGAGTAACCGCTAATGTTAAAGTATCACCAATTTCTGCTAATAATTTTTTTTGTTCGGGAGATAAATCCTGTTGCAAAGGTTGATTTTTACTGTCCTGCTCCGAATAGACATGCAAATGCAATTTCAATTTATTTTGTTCGTATTCATTTGCGAAATGTAAAAGAGAGCGAGCATAATTTTTATCGGAATATTGAAACTCAACTACAATCCGTTTATCTTTTGTGATAAGTTGTTTAGCAGTAAATATAATTTCAGATGTATTGTAATTGATTACATAATCATTCTCTTGTCCTCTATCCATAAGTCTTCCATCGATATATACTTTTTCTGTTCCAGATAAAATAATAATGAAAGGTTCGTTTTCTGCTCCACGTAATCTGTAAGGCCCTTGATTGTTTTCAACTCCTTGAACTTGATTCCTTGCAAATTTTCCGCGAGACACCGCAGCACTTAATCCTGTTTTATAAAGACCTTGTTTTTTCAAATCTTTATTCGCCACATTCGTTTTTTGAATCGTAGAGAAACTAACGCCTTGTGCTTTTTTATTAAAATTCATAAAATAGCCATAAGGTCGTGCCATCTGAAAATCTCCAGCAATCAATTTTGTGTTTTGATTAGAAAGTTGAATAAACACCTTGTCGAATTCCTGCAGCTGCTGCGTATTTCCATCGGGTTGAATAGGAATGTTGCTATCTGTTGCAGCCAAAAGTATATCTACATTATTATTTAAATGTCCCGATAATTGCAAATTCAAATTGGAGTTCACAACAACATCTTGATTATTTCCAAATGAAATTCCTCTTGAAATACTTCCGCTTTTATTCAACCCATCCATTTTAAAAATATCATCGCTTTTCGACTCGATGTTATAACTAAATGGATTTACCATTCCACTTAAATCCGGTTTTATTCTATTCGCATCTTTGTGTTTTGTTTCTGAAGAAAATAAATACGGAAAAGTTTTATATGACGACTGAAGGTTATCAAGCGAGATGTTTTGTTCCTTCATTTTTTTTGTATTCAAAATAATTAGGCCTTCCGCATGATTTATTTTGTAAAACGAAGTATCTAAGATTGCCCCAGAAGAAGAAGTCAGCTTAAAACTACCTGGAATTAAACTCAGCGTATCGAGTTTAATCGTGTCGGATATCATTGAAAGTTTTTTAATATGATTGTTCCCTGTATATTGCGCATAACCGCTTATACAAAAGAGAACAAAAATAAAAACTGTTATAATTTTACGCACGAACACAGAATTAAAAGTACAAATTAAGTACGAACAAATAATGATTAAAGTAAGTATGGTTATCCTCTGCGTCATCCTGAGCATCCTGAGCATCCTGCGCTGAAGCAAACACAATCGAAAGAAAGGAGCAATGAAACGTTAAAAGTATTTTTCATATTTTCGCATTCAATCTCTACATATATACGTTTTAAAATGGCAAAAATTATAACCTACAACCTAAATGGCATTCGCTCAGCAATGAGTAAAGGCTTAATGGAATGGCTAAAAGCTGCAAATCCGGATATTCTATGTGTGCAGGAGCTCAAAGCAGAGCCGGGACAGCTGGATTTAACAGTTTTTGAAGCCGCTGGTTACCATCATTATTGGTATCCAGCACAAAAAAAAGGGTATAGCGGTGTGGCAATTTTCACAAAAAAGCAACCCAATCATGTAGAATATGGCTGTGGTATTGCTGAATACGATTTTGAAGGACGAGTAATACGTGCAGATTTTGGAGATGTTTCTATCATGAGCGTTTACCATCCGAGCGGCAGCAGCGGGGAGGATAGACAAGCATTTAAAATAAAATGGTTATCCGATTTTCAAAAATACATTGATAAATTAAAGAACGAACGTCCAAAACTCATTATTTGCGGTGATTATAATATCTGTCACCAACCAATCGACATTCACAATCCGAAGAGCAACGCTAAAAGCAGCGGATTTCTGCCCGAGGAACGCGAATGGATTGACAACTTCATGAAAAAAGGGTTTATTGATAGCTTTCGGCATTTTAACAAAGAGCCACACAACTACAGTTGGTGGAGCTTTAGGTTCAATTCTAGAGCAAAAAACTTGGGTTGGCGCATCGATTATAACTTGGTAAGCAGCAATTTGGAATCAAAAATGCTAAGAGCGGCTATCTTAGCAGAAGCGAAGCACTCCGACCACTGTCCAGTTGTTTTAGAGATTGACTTATAGAAAACCGCCATTCGTCATGACTTATTTGGTTTTTGAGCTAAAACTTTCTCAATTCATTATGAAATTTGCATAATATATATATATTTGTGCCTTAGAAAATCAATTATCTAAATATCTGATATGAAAAAAATTATTTACTCGTTATTTATTGCAGGATTATTTGCTTCTTGCGGTGATGGAACTACTACAACAGGCGGTTCTCGCGAAGCTAAAGGTGGCGTTTTTTACGGAAGCGTTTTTAAAATGAACGAAGTGGAAGATTTCCGCAATCTTTACCCTTTAAATATAACTGAAGTTACCTCTCATCGTATTGCTAATCAAGTATACGAAGGGCTTGTTAAGCTTTCACAAAGCGATTTAACTATTATTCCTGCTTTAGCAGAAAAATGGGAGAAAAATGCTGATGCAAGTCAGTGGACATTCCACCTACGTAAAGGTGTTAAATTTCACGATGAGCCTTGCTTTGCTGATGGAAAAGGACGCGAAGTAACTGCACAAGATTTTATTTATTGTTTCGAAAAACTTTGTTCTTCCAGCCCAGAAAACCAACAGTTTGGTAATACTTTCAAAGATCGTGTAGTTGGTGCTAACGAATATTTCCAATCAACGGTTGATAAAAAGCCTCTAGCTACTGGTGTTGCAGGGATAAAAGCAATTGACGATTACACAATTCAAATTAACTTATTACACCCGTTTGCAGGATTCCTTAACATCTTAAGTACTCCTGGATGCTGGCTTTATCCGAAAGAAGCTTACGAAAAATATGGAGTGGATATGCGAGTAAAATGTGTTGGTACTGGCCCTTTCCAAGTAAAAAGTATTAAAGAAGGAGAAGCTGTTATTTTAGAGCGCAACCCAAACTATTGGAATGTGGATGAGCATGGTAACCAATTGCCTTACTTAGATGCTGTAAAATACACATTTATTAAAGAAAAAAAATCAGAATTGTTAGAATTTAAGAGAGGTAATCTGGATATGATTTTCCGTTTACCGATTGAAATGATTCCAGATATCTTAGGAGAACTTGGCAGTGCTAAAGAAGGAAATGCTCCTTTCGAAATGCAAGTTGTACCAGCTATGAGTACATTCTACTATGGTTTCCAGCACCAAAGCAATATCTTCGATAAAAAAGATGTTCGTTTAGCATTCAACTATTCTATTGATCGTGAAAAAATTGTGAACTATACTTTGCAAGGTGAAGGCGTACCGGGAAATTACGGTATTGTTCCTCCAAGCTTTAAGTCTTACGATTCTAAATCATTAAAAGGATATAATTTTGATGTTGATAAAGCACGTAAATATTTAGCTTCTGCAGGTTACCCTGATGGAAAAGGATTCCCGAAATTAACGCTACAAATTAACAGTGGTGGTGGCGATAGAAATATCCAAACTGCTGAGGTTATTCAAAAAATGTTGAAAGAGAATTTAAATATTGATGTTGAAATCAACGTTATGCCTTTCGCTGAACACTTAGAAAGTTTAGAAACAGGAAAAGCACAATTCTGGAGATCAGGATGGACTGCTGATTACCCAGATCCTGAAACATTCTTAACATTGTTATACAGCAAGCACATTCCTGCTAACTTAAGCGACAAATCTTTCTTGAACTCTGTTCGTTACAAGAGCGTAAGATTCGATTCATTGTTCTCAGCAGCTATGCAAGAAGTAGATGATGCTAAACGTTTCAATTTATATTTACAAGCAGATCAACAAGCGATTGATGATGGTGCTATCATGCCAATTTTCTATGATGAAAACTATCGTTTAGTTCAAATGAACGTTCGTAATTTCCCAGCAAACGCAATGGAATACCGCGATATGTCTCGTGTTTACATCGAACCGAAAGAAGAAAAAGCAGAAGCTAAAAAATAATATCGAATACATATTACAAAAAGCCGCTCCGATAATCTGGAGCGGCTTTTTTATTTTTGTTCTGTCAGAATTATTAACAAATACATCCCCATTTTATGTGGATAAACAATCTGCGAAAAAGTATTACTTCCCTCTATTATCAATAATTTTGTATATGTAATTTTAAACCCAACTCAAATGAAATACGAAGTATTCACAAATACCTTAAAAAATAAAAACAATATGCGTAAAATTTCATTCAAATATCTTTTAATTATTGCGCTTACTACTGGAATGTTTTCTTGTGTTCCTCAACGAAAACTAGAAGAAGAACAAGCAAAAAGAGAACTCTCAGAAAAAGAACTTGCTGCTTTGAAAACAAGCGCAATGGATTGTGACACTAAGCTAAAAGAAGCCACCAAACAAATGGCTGACGATACGAAAGTTATTACTGGTCTTCAAAAAGATACATCTATCATTGGTACGAGCTATAGAAGTCTTACATCTAAATACGACAAGCTAAATCAAATAAACGAACAGTTGTTAGACAAATACAACCGTTTGTTAGAAGGCAACTTGGCTGATACCAAAAAGATTGCTGGCGAATTACAAATGACCCAAGAACAGCTTTTGAAAAAACAAGATGAATTAAAACTGTTGGAAGCTCAGCTGAACGCACAAAAGAAGAGCCTGGATGAATTAACTGCTGAATTAAAAAAACGTGAAGCACGTGTTGCAGAATTAGAAGACATCTTGAAAAAGAAAGATGAAGCTGCAAATGAATTGAGAAAAAAACTATCGGATGCGCTATTAGGCTTTGAAGGCAAGGGGTTGACAATTACTCAGAAAAACGGGAAAGTATATGTTTCGATGGACGAAAGTTTATTGTTTGCTTCTGGAAGCACAACAGTTGAAGCAAAAGGAGTAGATGCATTAAAAAAAGTAGCAAAAGTATTAGAACAAAATACGGATATCAATGTAATGATTGAAGGACATACGGATGATGTTCCAATGGTTGGGAAAGGCGAAATCAAAGACAACTGGGATTTAAGTGTTATCCGTGCTACATCCATTGTAAAAATTATTACGAAAAATAGTTCTGTTGATCCAAAACGATTAACTGCATCAGGACGCGGAGAGTACTTCCCTATCGATCCTGCTAAAACAAGTGATGCTCGCAAAAAAAATCGCAGAACCGAAATTATTTTAACTCCTAAATTAGATGAGTTGTTAAAAGTTTTAGAAACAAATTAATTTATAACATTGAAAAAAAGAAAAAAAGAAAATTGATCGCCTCAGTTTTCTTTTTTCTTTTTGAAGGAATATGTAACATTTCCGCATTTTTGCGTTATATTAAATCAGACTAGTAAAAATAATATGAAGAACTTAGTTTTTTGCCTCACAGTCCTTTTACTTGTAAACGCTTCGTTTGCACAAGAACCTAGTGTCGAATTTTGGGATGTTGCACAAACAAAGAAAAAAAGTGAGCAACAACTTAAAGACGGAATGCAGGACGGAAAATATACGGCTTGGTACGAAAACGGAGACATTGCAAAACAAGGTCTGTTTTCAAAAGGAAAAGCAAACGGAAAATTTATACTTTACTATCCAGGTAAAAAACAAAAAGCAGAAGAAAATTACATTCTCGGAAAAAAGCATGGTGCCTGGAAATACTGGTATATCAATGGAAACAAAGCACAGGAAACTTTTTTTAAAGAAGACAGACCTGATAGTACTTGGACAGGGTGGCACGAATCAGGAAAAATAAAAAGCACTGAAATTTATTTCGCTGGAAAAAAAGAAGGTATCTGGATTTACTATTATGAAAATGGACAAAAAGAAAGCGAAGGAAATTTTAAAAATAATTTTGCAGAAGGAAGTTATACGGGTTGGTACTCCAATGGTAACAAGCAAAAGGAAGGACAATACAAAATCGATTTGCAAACTGGCTTATGGAAAGAATATTTTAGAAGCGGAAAACCAAAACAAGAATTACAATACGAAAAGGACGAAGTATTACTAATGAACCTCTGGTTTGAAACAGGAGAACAGCCAATCAAAAATGGGAATGGAAAATTCACCATGGCTTACGATACCGGAAAAAAGAAAGGCGAAGGAAATTACAAAGACGGCCGAATGGATGGAGAGTGGTTGTTTTACTTGCCTTCGGGAGAAAAAGATTTTAAAGTAAATTATATAAAAGGTAAGAAAAATGGAATTTGCACCAACTGGTTCATCAACGGAACAGTGAAAAGCGAGGGGCCGTTTGTAAATGATAAAAAGAACGGCTATTGGAAATTTTTTAACGTGAACGGAAAAATTCAGATAGAAGGAACTCTTACTGATAACCTTAGAACAGGAAAATGGATGTATTGGTATAATAATGGAACAAAAGAAACAGAAGGATATTACAAAAATGATTTGATGGATAGTCTTTGGACTTACTATTATAATGATGGAAATAAGTGGAAGGAAGGGCATTACTCTGAAAATTTAAAGACTAAACTGTGGATCACTTGGTATGAGAGCGGACAAAAATTAGAAGAAGGGAATTTCATTGCAGGCAAAGAAGAAGGAACTTGGTATTCCTGGTTCGACAATGGAGTAATGAAGAATGAAGGAAATTTTAAACAAGGTAAAATGGATGGAAGCTGGAAGGCTTGGTTTCCTAACAAAAGTCCTAATTACGAAGGGTTTTACTCCACCGAGGAACGGCAAATAACTTTGAAATACACGTATAAAGACAAAGCAAAAAGAGATTCCGTTACTTGTAAATCAGGCAATTGGAAATATTATTATGATAACGGCAAAGTAAAAGAAGAAGGGCCTTACAAATCAGGGGAAAAGGAAGGTCATTGGGTTTTTTGGACTTCCTTTGGATTTAAAGACATGGAAGGAGATTACAAAGAAGAAAAACAAAATGGCTTGTGGACCTACTATTATGAAACAGGAGTGAAATCGATGGAACAGACCTTTAAGGACGGGAAATTAAGTGGAGATTGCAGTTCATGGTATGAAGACGCCAAATTAAAAAGCACCACTTCGTATACCTTAGTTAAAGACAGCAAAAAGTTACGTGTAGAAAGCAAACCCAATGGAAAATGGACCTATTATGATAAAAATGGGAACATTATGATGGAAACGACCTATAAAAAAGGAGAAAAAGTTAATTAATATTACCTTCTTGGATGATGGTGATGTCCTTTGTTTTTCATGTTTTGTGCACGAATTGCTCTCACTTCATCTTCTTTACGTCTGCGTTTTTTAGCCAAAACAGTTGTAAACCAAGCAATTCCGATTACAACAGAAAAACCTAATCCCATGTAAATGTAACTCATGATTTCCTCATGACGAATTCTTTCAAGTTCCTTTGCACTGTTAGCCAAATTTTTTGAAATATTTGCTAGTGAAGGACCAGAATCGTCAGCTGCTGATATACTTGCGGTATCTGTAATAATGGAGTCGGTTTGTGCAGCAATACGTTGCAAGTTGGCTACAACAAAGAAAACCGTCAATGTAAAAGACTTTAAAGCCCCTCCCAAAATTGCATTTTTTTGTATTTTTTGTATGAATTCCATGATATTAATTTTAAAATGTATGCGAATTTTTTATTCTGGAGTAGGTTATACGGCAAAAATAGTTAAAAAACAATACGTTTTGTACATGTTAGACGTAAATTTATCACGATAGGTTGCTAGAAAAGCACTATTTGACGAAAATTTGTTAACATAGACTACGTGAAAAAATTTGCAAATAAGAAAGAATGATGTATATTTGCATCGCTAAAACAGAATAATAATAGAAAGAGGGGACAAAAGTCCCCTCTTTCTATTCATATAATCGATATGATTTCGGTAGATAAAATACAAAAAATTGCAGAAGAAAAACTGGCTGAAAGCACTAATTTTATTGTTGATATCGCAGTAAAATCAGGGAATAAGATTATCGTTCTTTTAGATAACGACAATGGTGTTTCTATAGGTGATTGTGTGGCGATGAGCCGTCATATTGAAGCTAGTTTAGATAGAGAAGCGGATGATTTTGAATTGAATGTTATGTCTCCAGGACTATCAGAACCTTTTAAAATTTTACGCCAATATCAAAAAAACATTGGAAAACAGGTTGATATCGTTACCAAAGAAGGCAAAAAACTAAGTGGCAAACTATTGAAAGCTAACAACTTAGGGGTAGAAGTAGAAAGCAAATCAAAAGAACGCGTAGAAGGTAAAAAAGGAAAACAATTAATTATCAATAATATCAATTTAACATTTAATCAAATCAAAGAAACTAAAATTGTAATATCATTTTAATTATTCAAAACAATGGAAAGTATTAATCTAATTGAATCGTTCTCAGAATTCAAAGAAGTAAAAAACATCGACAGAGCAACTTTAATGAGCATCATTGAAGATGTATTTCGTAGCATGCTATTAAAAAAATATGGCTCAGATGAAAATTTCGATATTATTGTTAACCCAGATCGTGGAGACATCGAAATTTGGCATAACCGCGAAGTTGTTGATGATGAATTTGCAGATGATAGTTTTGATTATGATGAAGCAAAGCACATCAGCTTAGCCGAAGCTAAAAAAATTGATACTGACCTTGAATTAGGAGAAGAAGTTGTAACTCCAGTTAAACTAGAACACTTTGGAAGACGCGCTGTATTGGCTGTTAGACAAAATTTAGTTTCTAAAATTTTAGAATTAGAAAAAGATAGTTTGTACAAAAAGTATAAAGAAAGAGTTGGCGAAATTATGACCGGAGAAGTTTATCAAATCTGGAAAAAAGAATTGCTTATTCTAGATGAAGATGGAAACGAATTGTTGTTGCCTAAAACAGAACAAATTCCTTCCGATTTCTTCAAAAAAGGTGACACATTAAAGGCTGTCGTTCAACGCGTAGATATGAAAAACAATTCTCCAATAATTGTTCTTTCTCGTACATCACCTGCTTTTCTTGAGCGTTTATTTGAATTGGAAGTTCCAGAAGTTTTTGATGGTTTAATTACAATCAAAAAAATTGTTCGTGAGCCAGGTGAAAGAGCAAAGGTAGCTGTTGAATCGTATGATGATAGAATTGATCCAGTTGGGGCATGTGTTGGGATGAAAGGATCACGTATTCATGGTATCGTTCGTGAATTACGCAACGAAAACATTGACGTAATTAACTTTACAAGCAACCCTTCTTTGTTTATTACTCGTGCTTTAAGTCCTGCTAAAATCACGTCCGTAAAAATTGACGAAGAAACAAAACGTGCTGAAGTGTTTTTAAAACCTGATCAAGTTTCTTTGGCAATCGGGAAAGGCGGTCACAACATAAAATTAGCTGGTAAATTAACTGGATATGAAATTGACGTTTATCGTGATACAGATATCGACTTAGAGGATGTGGATTTAGAAGAATTCTCAGACGAAATTGAAAGCTGGATTATTGATGAATTAAAAAATATTGGTTGCGATACTGCAAAAAGTGTTTTGGAATTATCTACTGAAGAATTGGTTAAACGTACCGACTTAGAAGAAGAAACAGTAACAGAAGTAAAAGCAATTTTACAATCTGAGTTTGAATAACCTACGAAATACGAATAGCGAATTACGAATGAAACACATCGTATTCGTAATTCGTGAAAATTCGTAATTCGTAGTAAATTTTTTAAAAAAGTATATGTCAGAAAACAAAGAACAACGATTAAGTAAAGTTGCAAAAGAGCTCAATGTTAGTATTGGGACAATTACCGAATTCCTTAAAGGGAAAGGCCACGCGGTGGATAATAACCCCATGGCCAAAATTTCTGAGGAACATTATTCGTTGCTGGCAAAAGAATATCAATCTGAAAAAGCTGCTAAGGAAGATGCACAAAAAGTAACTTCTAGCACTCGAGCTAAGAAAGAAAGCATCACTTTAGAAGACGCTAAAAAACCTGAACTAAAAAAGAAAGAAGAAGAAGAAGATATTATTATTAAAAACATCCCTAACACTCCTGTTGCAAAAGAAAAAGCGGTAGAAAAGCCTGTTAAAGAAAAAGAAGTTGAGAAGGAAGTAATTAAATCAGATGTTAAGCTAACTGTTGTTTCTAAAATTGATTTGGATGCTATCAATAGCAAAACCAAACCAACAAAAAAATCAAAAGCTGTTAAAGAAGAAGAAATCAAAGAAGAAAAGAAAACAAAAACAGCAACAAAAGGGAAAGCAAAAAAAGAAGTTGTTGAAGACATCTCGACTCCGCTCGATGTGACAAAAGAGGAAACAGTTGTTCCTACAGATGTACCAGCTAAAGTAGATTTTTACGAAACAAAAGTGGAGAAACTGGAAGGCCCTAAAATTATGGGGAAAATTGAACTTCCTGTAAAAGAAGAACGCAAAAAAAATCCGGTTGCCTCCTCTTCAGCTACAAATGCAGACAATAAGAAAAAACGCAAACGCATCAAGAAAAGTTTTGGTGGTGCAACATTAGGTGATACTTGGGATCCAAATAAAAAACCAGGAACCGAAGGTGCTGCAAAAACAAATGATACGCCTCGTAAACAATATCCTATTACTGCACAAAATTCAGGCTCAGCCGGACCTCGCGGTAAATTTAATCCTCGCGCTCCGAAAGTAGAATTAACTCCTGATCAAGTTGCGGCACAAGTAAAAGAAACACTTGCACGATTAAGTGGTGCAGGAAAATCAAAAGCTTCGAAACACCGTAAATCTAAGCGTGACATCGCTAGTGAACGTATTCAGGAAGCAGCTGATCAACAAGAATTAGAGAAAAAAATTATCAAAGTAACCGAGTTCGTTTCTGCAAATCAATTGGCACAGATGATGGATATTTCGGTGAACGAAATTATTTCTACGTGCATGAGCCTTGGAATGTTCGTTTCCATCAATCAACGATTGGATGCCGAAACTATTGCCATTGTTGCTGAAGAATTTGGATATCAATTGGAATTCGTTTCGGTTGAGGTACAAGAAGCGATTAAAGAAGAAGAAGATACAGAAGACCAATTATTAGATCGTTCACCAATTGTAACCGTAATGGGTCACGTTGATCATGGTAAAACATCTTTGCTAGATTATATCCGTAAAGCAAACGTAATTGCTGGTGAAGCCGGTGGTATCACTCAGCACATTGGTGCATACAACGTGAAATTAGATTCGGGAAAAACAATCACCTTCCTTGATACGCCAGGTCACGAAGCCTTTACAGCGATGCGTGCCCGTGGTGCTCAAGTAACTGATGTTGCAATTATTGTTGTTGCAGCTGATGATAGTGTAATGCCTCAAACAACGGAAGCGATTAACCACGCTCAAGCGGCAGGTGTTCCAATCATTATTGCAATTAATAAAATTGATAAGCCAGGAGCAAATCCTGATAAAATACGTGAAGCATTATCACAAATGAATATTCTTGTAGAAGAATGGGGCGGAAAAGTTCAGTGTCAGGAAATCTCTGCCAAGAAAGGATTACACATTGATGAACTTTTGGAAAAAGTTTTATTGGAAGCAGAAATGTTGAACCTAAAAGCAAATCCAAATAAAAATGCAAGCGGAACTGTTATCGAATCTGAATTAGATAAAGGTCGTGGTTATGTTAGTACAATTTTAGTTGAAGCGGGAACATTAAAAGTTGGAGACATTGTGTTAGCAGGCTGTTTTAGCGGAAAAGTAAAAGCATTGCATAACGAACGCGGACAAGTTGTAAAAGAAGCAGGACCGGCAATGCCAGTATCTTTGCTTGGTTTAAGCGGTGCTCCACAAGCGGGTGATAAATTTCATATCATGAACGATGAACGTGAAGCACGTGAAATTGCAGCAAAACGGTTACAGTTACAACGTGAACAAGGTATCCGTACTAACAAACATATTACATTGGATGAGATTGGAAGACGTTTAGCAATAGGCGATTTCAAGGAGTTGAACGTAATTGTAAAAGGTGACGTGGATGGTTCAGTTGAAGCTCTTGCAGATTCATTGCAAAAATTATCGACTGAAAAGGTTCAAGTAAAAATTATTCATAAATCGGTTGGAGCAATTTCTGAATCCGATGTATTGTTAGCTTCTGCATCCAATGCAATTATTATTGGTTTCCAAGTGCGACCATCTGCTACTGCACGTAAGATCGCAGACGTTGAACAAATTGATATTCGTTTATATTCTATTATCTACAAAGCGATTGAAGAAATTCAAGCGGCTATGGAAGGCATGTTGGCTCCTGAGTTCCAGGAAAAAGTGGTTTGTAACATTGAGATCCGTGAAGTATTTAACATCACCAAGGTTGGAACAATCGCAGGATGTTTTGTATTAGATGGAAAAGTAAATAGAAATACGAAAGTGCGTATTATCCGTGATGGAATTGTTGTTCACGATGGTGAATTGGGTTCATTGAAACGTTTCAAAGACGATGTGAAAGAAGTAAACAAAGGTTTTGAATGCGGATTAAACATCAATGGATTCAACGACATAAAAGTTGGAGATATTATTGAAGGATACGAAATGGTAGAAATAAAAGCGAAGTTGTAAGAAGTAGCAAGTATCAGGTATCAAGTAGTAAGACAAAATTATTCAAAAAAAATCCCGCTCCGTAAATTACGGAGCGGGATTTTTATTTACACCAAGTCCTGATACTTGATACTTGTGTCTTGATACTATTTCAACTTAGTAATGTTTGAAATCTCAGCAGGAATCCCAACTGTACAACCTGCAGGCTGAGGCATTTTCAGTGGTTGATAATCAAACGTAATCGTTTGTCCATCCACATCAATATCCTTATTTAATTTATCTTTAGGAATAAGAGTAATCTCTGCAACATCATCGTGCGCCATAATAATGATTACTGTTTCGCAACCACCAGCACGGTATTTATGAGAAATTTTTCCTGCATGCGCACCTTGATTTTTACTTGCTGTTGTATTTGTTGATTCCATAGTTGTTGTTGTTGCAGTTGTTCCCGAAACTCCTGGAGTTGATGAGGAAGAAGTAGTTGCAGCTGCTGAAGCGTTCGCTACTTTTTTTGTTTTACAACTAGTAACAGTACTTAAAGAAACTGTAACTGCTAAAATAAAAAGAATGGTTTTCATAATTATATATATTGGTTTAATAAAAACACTCGTGCAAATCGCATTCCAAAAATGGAATGACGCTGCACGAGTGTTTTAAAGGATAATTATATTCTTATTTTACAAATACTTTAACTACTCTTTGAAAGTTTGGATTACCAATTCTTACCAAATAAGTTCCAGTAGCTAAACCAGCAACATTAACAGATGTTTCAAAAGAGTTTCCGTTTGGCACTACTTTTTTACCGTTAATTAGTTTACCATTGATATCAAACAAATCAACTACCATTTCATCGTTTGAAGGCAATTTAGATGCAGAGATATTAAGCATACTTTCATTTTGGAAAGTGTTGAAAGAAGGTTCAACAGAAGCTCCTTCAGCAACACCTGTTGGTACAGGCAATTGGAATGAATAAACACGAGTTCTTGTTCCTGTTACAGCGTATGTTCCAGTATACCAGAAAGTCAATCCATCAGGATCTAATGCTAGTTGAGCATAATCACCCCAACGATTTGAACCACCACAAATACCTGTTCCAGAACCTGCAATTGCTGTAGTTTCAGCAAATGACATTGTTCCCAATGGATCACTCGCTAAACGACCAGTATAACGTAAACTTGGTGAGATGTTAGCCAATGCACCTTGAGTTGGAGAAGAAGTAGTAGAAGCAGAAATACAGTAACCTAGACCAATGCTTCCGTTATCATCCATTGCAATACTTTGCAACCAACGATTTGAACCATCAGCAGGAGCATACGTTCCTTCTTGATATAAAGACCATACACTAGTTCCAATATTTTGACGTAATTCTACCCATTTAATACTGCGTAATTTACTTGTAGCGTTCATTTTAACCCCCCAAGTCATTACTGCTGTTCTGTATCCAACCCATTCTCTCATTTGAACACGGTATTGAAGAATTCCACCAATACCATCTAGTTTGGAAGTTGTTCCTGGAGTCCAGATATCGTTCCAACTTGCATCATAAGAAGCATCAAATGCTGCAGTAGGAATAGTAACAGTCGTTCCAACAGTAGCTGTAGGAGTTACCGGTACCCAGTTTACAGTGAAAGGGAAGATTTTAACAGCATCTGTTAACCCACCACCCCAAGCGTTATCAGTATATTGGAAAACTGGCAATGGAGTTCCAGAAGGAGGTAAACCACCATCAGCATCACCTGGCATTGCACAGAAGAAACCAGAAGGAACACTTGGTGTAAATGTTCTTTCAAAACCTCTTGCCGTTAATCCTAATAACATTTGGCTTCTTTCAAAAACCATAATTCTAGAAGACCAGTTTGCTGTCATATAGTACCCGTCATGCCAAATTGAAAATTTCAAATAATCAGGGAAACTACTTCCTGTATATGTATACGTATAGTATGTTCCTGTAGGATCTGGTGATGTAGAGATCGCAATATAAATTTTGTTTCCAGAACCGAATTGGCTTAAAAACCAACGATCAGCATAACGATCGTACATAATGATTGGATCGCCCATGTTTCCAACTGCTGGGCTCCACAAACTGCCTAAACCAGAAATCGTCATCATAGTAGTTCCGGTTTTGCTATAAATACGAATAGGAGTTGCATTTACACCTTGTACATAGTGATTTGGACCTGCTGCTCCAGATGGATCAGGAGGGCATCCACCACCTGTTTGTGCCATCCAGTTTGCAATAGGTGGCATTGGTGTTCTTGTTCCTTGCGTTTTTTGTGTAGTTAATTGATCAGTTCCGTATGCTGCACCATCTTTTTCTTCAGAGAATACAAATTCTTGTGCTCTTCTTTTTTCGCGATCTTTTGATTCTAATTTTTGTTCAATATTAGAATCATCAATTTCGCCATGTACGGCAATATCACGTAGAGGTTTAGAAATACCAAAACTTTCCAGTTTTATCATTTCTACTTTGTCATCGCCTGGTACAATTATATTCTGAGCGCAAACAGCACTCACAATAAACAAGCTCGATACAATTAATGTAGCTTTTTTCATGGGGGTTTAATTTAGTTAATAAATGTATTTTAAAAGTTTAGAGATAATTTTATTCTGCTAATATAGAAAGTAGAAATTAAAAATCCAAATAAAAAAAAAGGAATTAATTAGGAATCGGTGAATGATTAACGCGTGAAGAGAAACTGCTTTCTGCTTGCACATTATTTTCTGCAACAGCTGGTGGCGTTAAAAAAAGAAAAATAGACGCAGATTCACTGATTAAAAAAATTCTTGCTGATTTTATTGCTAAACCAATAATAGATTTTTGGCTTAAAATCTGCCAAAATTTATAAAACCCATTAAAATCTCTGAATCTGAGGCCTCAATTCATAACCCGACTTAGTATGAAAATTTACTTTTTTTCTAAAGTGTTTAATTTTGGCATTTCAATCTCATCTTGTACAAGAAACGAAGACGGAAATTCTAATTGAATTTCTTTTAAAGCTTTGTAAGCTTCCAATTTTGTTCTATAATCTCCTACTCGAATGTTAAAATTTGGCTGGTCATATTTTTCGTAAGCACTAATCTCTGGAAATTTAGAAATAAATTTTGCTTTTATTTCTTTGGCTTTGTTTTTATCGGAGCCAAAATGAATCTTAATACGATACCCTTTAATTGCGGCTTTAGAATTTATTTCAATGTGTTTGTTTACTAATTCTTTTATCTTGTATTCCTGCACCAATTCAACCTTCCCCGTATCAGAACTTGCTTTCTGGGCAGCCAAAAACTGATTCGAATAAAATATAAAAAAAGCACAAATTACAACGGTAGAAAACTTCATTTGACAAAGATAATTTATTAATCTGTTTTTATCTAGAATTAGGCCAAATTTTTGAAAAAATCACCTCGACAGAATTAGTTATCAGTTTGACGAATTCTATATTTTAAAAGATGAATTTTGCGCCTAAAAATGAAATCAACCACCTCGCTATTTAGAATGAATATAAATTGTCTGTTTTTTATAAAATTTTAACGTTTTTTAAATCGCCAATTAATGTTTCTTATAAATTTGTCCCCCAAGTAACAATTCGCACTCTAAGTAGTAGAGGTTTTCAACGGAGTTAAATAGTTAAAAATCAATATGGATACAATTTGTAAGCAGTCAAAAAAACACTTTTTGGCAATTTTTTCCCTCCTATTTTTATCATTCTTTCTAAGTATTAACCCCGTTTTCGCCCAAGATGGCGAAAAAATATTCAAGGAAAACTGTGCTGTTTGTCACAGCATGGGTAAAGAAACCGTTACCGGTCCTGGATTAGAAGGAGTTATGAAACGCGTTCCTAGCGAGGAGTGGTTGTTAAAGTGGATCAAAAACAACGATGCATTAATCAAAAGTGGTGATGCGTATGCTGTTAAAATCAACGCTTTCGCGGAATCACAAATGACTACATTCACAAATTTAAGTGATGATGAAATTAAATCGGTTATCGCATACATAAAAGCGTATGTTCCACCTGTAAAAAAAGTAGATAACAACGCTGGCGGTGCTGCTGGCGCTCCTTCAGAAGAAGAAGGAAATCCTTTAACATTGTTAATTGGAATCATTGCTTTCTTAATCATAATTGTTGCCGTTTTACGTGGCGTTCGTCATTCCTTAAAAAATTTACAGAACGAAAAATTAGGAATTCCAGAAATAGAAAAAATAGGTGCTTGGACTGAATTTAAAGAATGGACACGTTCAAACAAAACAACTACTGGTGTTTTTGTTTTGTTCATTGTTGGAGGATTAGTTTCTGCAGGATGGTATGCATTGAAAGACATAGGAATTTATGCAAATCCTGAAACAAAATTAGAATATAACCCAGAACAACCAATCGCATTTTCTCATAAAATTCACGCTGGCGACAATGCTATTAATTGTCAATATTGCCACTCTGGTGTTGAAAGAAGTAAAACTGCTGGTATTCCTACTGTAAATGTTTGTATGAACTGTCATCGTGGAATTTCTAAAGGACAATCCGAAGCAGGAACTGCGGAAATTGCAAAAATTTACGATGCTGCAGGATGGGATCCTCAAGCAGCAAAATACAACAAACCTCAAAAAGCTATTCAGTGGGTAAAAGTTCACAATTTGCAAGATTTCGTATTCTTTAGTCACCAACAACACGTTAAAGTTGGTAAACAAGAATGTGCTACTTGTCATGGTGATTTAACTACAATGACAACAGCAAAACAAGTTCAACCATTATCAATGGCTTGGTGTATTGATTGTCACAGAACAACTGAAGTACCGGGTATGAAAGACAATCCTTATTACGAAAGCTTACACAAAAAATTAGCTGAAAAATTCAAGAATCTTCCAAAAGATCAACGCAAATTTACTGTTGATAAAATGGGCGGGATTGAGTGTGGTAAATGTCACTACTAGTCACTAGAACTAAGAATTAGCAGTTCATAGACAAAACGTATTAGAATTTAAGATTTAGCCCTTCGACTTCGCTCAGGGTGACAAAAAAGAGAATTAGAATTTATTTTATAAAAGATATGGCAACAAAAAAATACTGGAAAGGACTAGAAGAATTAAACAAAAGTCCTGAATTTGTTCAAAATGCTAATAATGAATTTGCAGAACAAATTCCTGTAGAGAAATTCTTAGGAGATAACAATCTTGCTGATAACAGCGGAACTAACAGAAGAGATTTCTTAAAATTTTTAGGATTCAGTGTAACTGCTGCTTCTTTAGCAGCTTGTGAAACACCTGTTAACAAAGCAATTCCTTATGTTGTTAAACCAGAGGAAATTACTCCTGGTGTTGCAAACTGGTATGCCTCTACTTTTCACGATGGTTATGACTACGCTGCTGTTATTGTGAAAACACGCGAAGGTCGCCCTATTAAAGTTGAAGGAAATGAATTATCAAAAGTAACAATGGGCGGAACTAGTGCTCGTGTTCAAGCTTCTATACTTTCTCTATATGATTCATCTCGTTTAACTGGTCCAGTTACTAAATCTGGAGAAACTTGGAATCCTTCAACTTGGTCAAACATTGATAAAGAAATTGGAGGCAAATTAGCAAAAGCTACTGGCGGTATTCGCATTCTTACTTCTACTATTATTAGTCCATCAACAAAAGCAGTAATTGCTGATTTCGCTGCAAAATATCCAAATACAAAACATGTTACATATGATGCTGTATCTTATTCAGGTATGGCAAAAGCGAATGCTCAAACATTCGGACAAGAAGTAATCCCTTCTTATCACTTTAATCATGCAGAAGTAATTGTTGGTATTGGTGCTGATTTCCTTGCTAACTGGCTTTCTCCAATTGAATATGCAAATCAATATTCAAAAACTCGTAAAGTTGGAAAGAACAAAAATAAAATGTCGAAACACATTCAATTTGAATCCAACTTGTCGTTGACAGGTGCAAATGCTGATGAGCGTGTTCCAGTAAAAGTTTCTGAACAAGGAAAAGTAGCTGTGAATTTATACAATGCTGTTGCAAAAATTGTTGGTGGCTCTACGCTTCCTTCTTCTGCTTTGGCTTGTGATGCTGCTATTGCAAAGGCAGCAAAAGAATTAGCAGACAACAAAGGAAAATCTTTAGTTGTTTCTGGTTCAAATGATATGAATGTTCAACTAGTGGTAAATGGTATTAACCAACTATTAGACAACTACGGAAAGACAATTGATATAGAAAATCCATCTTATATCCGCCAAGGTGACGATGCAGCATTTGCTGAATTGGTTGCTGAAATGGCAAGTGGAAAAGTTGGAGCAATTATTACTTATAATACTAACCCAGTTTATACTGCTCCAGCATCCTTAAAATTTGCTGAAGCATATAATAAAGTTGGAGTACGAATTTCATTTGCTGATAGAGCAGACGAAACAGCTTCAATGGCACAGTATATTTGTCCTGACCACCATTACTTAGAGTCATGGAACGATTACAATCCTAAAAAAGCACATTATAGCTTAGCTCAACCTACTATTACTCCATTATTTGCAGCGCAAAATTCTGGAACTCGTCAAGCACAAGAAACATTAATGGTTTGGTCAGGAAACACTTCTGATTACCATTCATATATCCAAAAAATTTGGATGGAACGCGTATATCCTATGCAAGGAAAATACATGAATTTCACCGAATTCTGGAATAACTCATTACATGATGGAGCAATTGAAGTTGGTAAAGGCGGAGAAGTAGCTGCAATGCCTATGACAGATAGCACAAAAGTTGTTGCACCTGTTGTTGCTGAAATGAAATCAGATATCACTCCTGAGTTAATTGCAGTTATAAAAGAAATCGGCAAGGTAGATTTAAGTGCTGCCGCAACAGCAATCAATGCTGTTAAAGGTGGCGCGATTGAATTGGCACTTTACGAAAAAGTTGCGATCGGAAATGGAAATCAAGGAAACAACCCTTGGTTGCATGAATTACCAGATCCTATTTCTAAAATCACTTGGGACAATTACATTACGATGTCTCCTGAGGATATGAAAGAAGCTGGTTACAAATTGATGGAGCGTCAAGACAGAGAATCATCTGTTTTAACTCTTACTTCAAATGGCATAACAGTTAAATTACCTGTTGTTCCTCAACCAGGACAAGCTCGCGGAACAGTTGGAATTGCAGTAGGATACGGTCGTGATAAAGCTGGTAAACTTGCTGAACGTACTGGAACAGTAGTTGGACAAAATGCTTATCCGTTTGTTCAAATAATGAATGGCACAATGGCTTATGATTCATTGAGCGTAACATTAGCAAACACAAATGAAATTACTGAATTAGCAGGAACACAGATTCACCACACAATGATGGGTCGTGAAATTGTTAAGGAAACAATATTATCTGAATATCAAAAAAATCCAAAATCTGGTAACCACGATGAAATGTTGGTTACACATGCAGGAATTGTAAAAGCTGCTGATATTGATTTGTGGAATGAGCACGAAAGATTAGGTCACAAGTGGGGAATGACTATCGACTTAAACTCATGTATCGGTTGCGGTTCATGTGTTGTAAGTTGTACTGCTGAAAACAACGTGGCAGTAGTTGGTAAAGACCAAGTAATGAAAACGCGCGAAATGCACTGGTTGCGTATCGATCGTTATTACAGCAGTGACATGACAAAAGATGTTGCTAAAGAAACAGGAGAAGGTGCCATCCAAATGTATTTGGATATGGAGAATCCATCTACTCAAAATCCAAAAGTTGTATTCCAACCAATTATGTGTCAACACTGTAACCACGCACCTTGCGAAACAGTTTGTCCAGTAATTGCTACGAACCATAGCTCTGACGGATTAAATGCAATGGCTTATAACCGTTGTGTAGGAACTCGTTACTGCGCAAACAACTGTCCATTTAAAGTTAGACGTTTCAACTGGTTTAACTATAACGAAAACCCTGATTACACTTTCAACCCAACACAAGACGACTTAGGACGTATGGTATTAAATCCAGATGTTGTTGTTCGTTCTCGTGGAGTTATGGAAAAATGTTCTATGTGTATTCAACGTATTCAAGGTGGAAAACTAGAAGCTAAAAAAGAAGAACGCAAATTAGTGGATAGCGACATCAAAACAGCTTGTCAGCAATCTTGCCCTACAAATGCAATTTGGTTTGGTGATTTAAATGATGAAACAAGTGCAATTACAGTTTTAAGAAAAGAAGACGAACGTAATTATTTCATCTTAGAAGAACTTGGAATTAAACCAACAGTATCTTATTTAACCAAAGTGAGAAATGCGGATGAATCTGTTTCAGTAGGGAAAATGCCTGAAGGACATGAAGTGAAACATGAAGAAGCAAAATCAGAAAAAAAGGAACACGCTTAAATAAAACGAAACTAAAGAATTTATAATTTATAATTTTTATTAGATAATATGCAGCACGAATCAGAAATTAGAGAGCCCTTAATTCTCGGGAATAAATCATATCATCAGATTACTGAAGATATCGTTAAACCAATTGAAGGCAAGGCTAACAAGTATTGGTACATCTTACTTACGGTATCTGCTATTTGCTTTATGTGGGGTATTGGATGTTTGGCTTATACCATTGGAACCGGAATTGGTGTTTGGGGTTCAAACAACGGTGTTGACTGGGCTTGGGACATCACAAACTTCGTATGGTGGATTGGTATTGGTCACGCGGGTACATTAATTTCTGCTGTATTACTATTGTTCCGTCAAAAATGGCGTATGGCAATTAACCGTTCAGCTGAGGCGATGACCATCTTCGCTGTTTGTTGTGCTGCCATCTTCGTTTTGTTACACACAGGTCGTCCTTGGTTAGATTATTGGTTGTTCCCATTGCCAAATCAATTTGGTTCTCTGTGGGTAAACTTTAACTCTCCTTTATTGTGGGACGTATTTGCGGTTTCTACTTATTTCTCCATCTCTTTAGTTTTCTGGTACACAGGTTTAGTTCCTGATTTTGCAATGGTTCGCGATAGAGCAGTAAAACCATTTGCTAAAAAAATGTATGGCTTATTGAGTTTTGGTTGGGGCGGAAGCGCTCGTCACTGGAGCCGTTTCGAAGAAGTATCTTTAGTACTTGCTGGTTTATCTACACCACTTGTATTCTCGGTTCACTCGATTGTATCCATGGACTTTGCTACATCAGTAGTTCCTGGTTGGCATACTACCATCTTCCCTCCATATTTCGTTGCTGGAGCGGTATTCTCTGGATTTGCGATGGTATTGACTTTGTTGTTGATTGTACGTAAAGTATATAGTTTAGAAAATTACATTACTGTTAAGCACGTTGAATACATGAACATCGTAATTATTGTTACAGGTTCAATTGTCGGTGTTGCTTATTTAACAGAGTTATTTATTTCTTGGTATTCAGGAGTAGAATACGAACAATACGCATTCTTGAATCGTGCTACTGGTCCATACTGGTGGGCTTACGCAGCCATGATGACTTGTAACGTAGTTTCACCTCAACTTTTCTGGTCTAAAAAATTACGTACAAATTTAATGTTCACATTTATCATGTCAATTGTTGTAAACATTGGAATGTGGTTCGAACGTTTTGTAATTATCGTTCCTACATTGTGTCGTACATTCCTTCCATCAACATGGAACATGTATCATCCAACATTTATTGATATTGGAATTTTCACAGGAACAATCGGAATGTTCTTTACATTCTTCTTGTTGTTCTCAAGATATTTCCCAGTAATTGCACAAGCTGAGTTGAAATCAATTTTGAAAGCATCTGGACAAGAGCACAAAGAAAAAGCAGCTGCAGCACACGCTCACCACTAGCAACTCACCCCAACTCTTTCCTTTAGGAGAAGAGAAGGTTTGCAAGTGAATGATAAAAGATTAGAGTACTATTTAGATATTAGAATTATATAAAATAAGAAATATGAGTACAGTAGCAATACACGCAATTTATGACGATGAAGTTCCTTTGTTGGAAACAGCAAATACTCTTAAGTCGCAAGGAATTAAAGTGAAAGACGTTTTTTCACCTTTCCCAATTCACGGTTTAGATGCAGCTATCGGTGTTCCTAGAACATGGATTGCAATATGTGCATTCATTTATGGTTTAACGGGAATGTTGTTAGCTACATTGATGATGTGGTATATGATGATTAGTGATTGGCCTACTGATATTGGTGGTAAACCAAGTTTCGCTTATTTCATGAACGTTCCTGCATTTATTCCTATTACTTTCGAATCAACTGTATTGTGTGCTGGACATGGAATGGTAATTACATATTACTTACGTTGCTGGATGCTTCCAGGAGTAAAAGCAAAAAATCCCGATCCTAGAACTACAGATGATAAATTTTTAATGATTGTAGAAACAAAAGAAGAAAACAAATCCAAAATTGAATCATTATTGAGAAATGGTGGAGCATCTGAGATTTCATTTAAATAAAAAACACATTTGTAATTAAGCAGTAATATGAACAAAAAAGTAAAACAAATTATTTCTTTAATGGCGGTGTTTGGCTGTATTGCAATAGCTTCTTCGTCTTGTGGGAAAAAAGATCCAAATAGTCCTGGAGTAGAATTTATGCCCGACATGTATCGCTCACCTTCATTGGAAACAAATATGGCATACGTTACCATCGAGAATGGGAAGGAAACTGGAGATACGTTGCAAGCAAACAGAATGCCTGTAAATGGTACTATCCCTAGAGGATTTATGCCTTATGCTTATGCTAACGACACTGCAGGATATGCAAATGCTGGAAGATATTTACGCAACCCTTTTCCTGCTAATGCAGCTAATTTAGCTGAAGGAGAAGAATTATACGTAAAATTTTGTGTGCATTGTCATGGTACTGGCGGAGAAGCTGATGGATTAGTTGCTTCAAAATTATCTGGGCCACCACCATCATACAAAGGGCCAGTATTAATGGCGTTATCTGAAGGAAAAATGTTTCACTCTATCTATTATGGTAAAGGAATTATGGGATCTCATTCTTCACAAGTTAGTAAAGCAGAAATTTGGAAAATAATTTTACACATCCAAAAATTACAATATCCAAATGGTGTTCAAGCTCCTGCGCCATTAGCTGTTGATTCAGCAGCTGTTGTAAAAGTAGAAGCACATAAATAATAGTAAAACGATTTTTGAGATTAAAAAGATAAATGCAAACAGATATGAACAATAACTATACGTTTACAAATAAAACCAGAAACATCACTTTTGGTTTAATGGCTATAGGCTTAGTTACCATTATTGCTGGATTTTTGACTGATCACGGTCCAGAAGGTGCTACACACGATACTTACCATGCAGGAACACGCATGTGGGCAAATTTATTGGTGAACGGATGGTTCTTTATGGGAATTGGTTTAGCGGCAACTTTTTTCATGGCGTTACAATATGCTGCTGAGGTTGCTTGGTCTGTAGCAGTAAAAAGAGTTTACGAAGCTGTATCTTGTTATTTGCCTGTTGGCGCATCTGTTATAATTTTAGTTTTACTTGCTGGTCAATTTCATGTACACCATTTGTATCACTGGATGGATCCTGCAACAATAGACCCAACTTCTCCTCACTATGATGAAGTAATTGCTAATAAACACGGTTATTTTGGAGACCACAATTGGTTCTTCTGGTTAAGAACACTTATCTATGTTGGCGTTTGGTGGATGTTTCAAAGAGGATTTATTAAGAGATCTGTTGAGCAAGATTTACAAGGCGGAACAAAACTACATTACAAAACAATGGGTAAAGCAGCCACTTTCTTAGTGTTCTTCGCAGTAACTTCTTCAACTGCTGCATGGGATTGGATGATGTCTTTAGATGTTCATTGGTTCAGTACAATGTACGGATGGTATGCATTTGCTGGAATGTGGATTTCTGCAATGACAACGATTATTCTTTTTGTAATTTACTTAAAGCGTAAAGGATATTTAACGCAAGTAAACGAAAGTCACATTCACGATTTAGGTAAATGGGTGTTTGCGGTAAGTTTCTTATGGAGCTACCTTTGGTTCTGCCAGTTTATGTTAATTTGGTACACAAACATTCCTGAAGAAATTATTTATTTCCATGACCGTTTACATAGCTTTGGTTATATGGGTTTAATGTGGACAGTGTTCGTAATGAATTTTGTTTTCCCAATGATTTTATTAATGAGCCGTGATGCAAAACGTAATTATTATTTTTTAATGATTGTTGGCTTTATCATTTTTATTGGACACTGGCTAGATGTTTACATGATGGTAATGCCTGCAACTGTAAAAGGTCACCACAGTTTAGGTTGGATGGAGATTGGTACAGCTTTAGGGTTTTTAGGATTAATGTTATTTGTAGTTAACAGAGCATTAACAAAGAGACCATTGATGGTAGAGAAACACCCATACTTAGACGAAAGTTTACACCATCATTATTAAGATTAAATTTTTAGATTAAAAAAGATACACAATAACGAATTAACAATTCAAATACTATGATAAAGCTTTTAGTTTACGTTGCCATAATTTTAGGCGTTCTTGCAATTGGCTATTTGGTGAGGGTTTTCGAACTTGCATCAAGTTTAAAAGGAGCAAAACCTGAAGTAGTTACCGAAAAAGATAACAAGTTGCAAGCACGATTAATGCTGCTATTCTTGTTTGCTTTCTTTGCTTATACAATTTGGAATTTAGTTGAATTCGCTCCGCGAATGCTTCCTGTTTCTGCTTCTGAGCACGGTGTTGAAATAGATTGGCTGTTCAACTTTAATATGATTATCATATTTATTGTTTTTGTTATTACTCATATTGCTTTATTCTGGTTCGCATATAAATACTACGGTCGTAAAGGAATCAAAGTAACATTTTTAGCTCATGACAATAGATTAGAGATGATTTGGACAATCATTCCTGCAATTGTTTTGGCGGTTATTATTATTTTTGGATTGCGTTCTTGGAACAAAATCACTTCAGATGCTAATCCTGATTCACTTGTTGTAGAATTATATGCAAAACAATACGATTGGACTGCACGATTCTCTGGACCAGATAATAAATTAGGAAATGCAAATTACCGATTAATTACTGCTACTAATGATCTTGGAATGGATTCAACTAGCGCTGAAGGAAAGGATGATATTGTTGTAAAAAATGAAATTCATATTCCAGTTGGAAAAGAAGTTGAGTTTAAATTCCGTTCACGCGATGTAATTCACAGTGCATACTTCCCTCACTTTAGAGCTCAAATGAACTGTGTTCCTGGGATGACAACAATGTTTCACTTCACTCCAACAGTTACAACGGCTGATATGCGTAAAGATCCTTATGTAATAGATCAAGTTACAGAAATTAATGCAATCCGTTCAGCAAAAGCTAAAAAAGAAGGAAGAACTGAAAAGCCTTACGAATTTAATTACATTTTATTGTGTAATAAAATTTGCGGAAACAGTCATTACAACATGCAAATGACTGTTATCGTTGACACAGAAGCGGATTACAAAAAATGGTTAGCAACAAAACCTGCGTTTTATGCAAAACCGGTTGATGCTCCTAAAGAAGTTGCAGTAATTAAATAATAGAAAATTAAAACATTCAATAATAAAATAATTTAGCATATGTCAGATAATCACGGTCATCACGAAAGTCACCACGGACACGATAGTCACGATGAACACCATCATCAAGAATCATTTGTGACTAAATACATTTTTAGTCAAGACCATAAAACTATTTCTCGTCAGTTTTTAATAACTGCAGTTATTATGGCTTTCCTAGCTATGTTGATGTCGTTCATTTTCCGTTTACAATTGGCTTGGCCAGGAGAAAAGTTCGCTATCATCAATTTTTTGTTGGGTGACAAATGGGGTAAAGGTGGAACAATTGATCCAGGTGTTTACATGGCTCTTGTTACTATTCACGGAACAGTAATGGTGTTCATGGTATTAACTGGTGGATTGAGTGGAACATTCAGTAACTTATTAATCCCTTACCAAATTGGAGCACGTGATATGGCTTCAGGATTCCTTAACATGCTTTCTTATTGGTTCTTCTTCTTGTCAAGTGTATTTATGATGTGGGGTTTCTTTGTTGAAACAGGACCAGCATCAGGTGGTTGGACAGTTTATCCTCCATTAAGTGCATTACCACAAGCAATGGATGGATCTAAATTAGGAATGACCTTGTGGTTGGTTTCTATGAGTTTATTTATTGTGTCTGCCTTATTGGGTGGTTTGAATTATATCGTTACAGTAATTCAATTGCGTACAAAAGGAATGAGCATGACTCGTTTACCTTTAACTATTTGGGCATTTTTTGTTACTGCGATTTTAGGAGTTCTTTCTTTCCCTGTATTGTTTTCTGCAGCATTACTTTTAATTTTCGATCGTAGTTTCGGAACATCTTTCTACTTGTCGGATATTTATATTGGCGGACAAGCATTGGAACAAACAGGTGGGTCACCAATTTTATACGAACATTTATTCTGGTTCTTAGGTCACCCTGAGGTATACATTATCATTTTACCAGCATTGGGTTTAACTTCAGAAATCATTTCTGTTAACTCACGTAAACCAATTTTCGGTTACCGTGCAATGATTGGTTCTATCATCGCTATCGGATTCCTTTCCTTTATCGTTTGGGGTCACCATATGTTTATGACAGGGATGAATCCTTTCTTAGGATCGGTATTCGTATTTACTACATTGTTGATTGCGATTCCTTCTGCTGTAAAAGCATTTAACTACATCACTACTTTGTGGAAAGGAAATATTCGTTACACTCCAGCAATGCTTTTTGCAATTGGTTTAGTGTCTACTTTTATTTCTGGTGGTTTAACAGGTATCATCCTTGCCGATTCAGCATTGGATATCAACGTTCACGATACACAATTTGTAACAGCCCATTTCCATATTGTAATGGGTGTGTCTGCAATCCTTGGAATGTGTGCTGGTGTTTATCACTGGTTCCCAAAATTGTTCTTACGTCACATGAACAAAACGTTAGGATACATTCACTTCTGGGGAACATTCATTGCTGCTTACGGAGTATTCTTCCCAATGCACTTTTTAGGATTAGCAGGTGTGCCACGTAGATATTATTCTAACAGTGCCTTCCCGATGTTCGATAACTTGATAGATATCAATATTTTCATTACTTCGTTTGCCGCTTTAGCTGCAGCAGTGCAAGTAGTGTTCTTGTTCAACTTCTTCTATTCTATTTTCCGAGGACCGAAATCAGAACAAAATCCATGGAACGCAAATACATTGGAGTGGACAACACCAATGGAAAACACTCACGGAAACTGGCCTGGCGCATTGCCTGTCGTTCACCGTTGGCCATACGATTACAGCAAACCTGGTAAAGAACATGATTATGTTCCACAAACTGTTCCTTTAGCTGAAGGAGAAGTTGATGGTGGTGGACATTAGAGATGTAAGATATTAGACTTAAAAAGCCCTTCGTATAATGCGAAGGGTTTTTTTATTCTCCGACCTCATCCAAAGGAGAAGGGAATGCTTCGTAATAATCATTTGCATTATTCTCTAACTTAATCCAATTGCCAAAGGCAATAAATCCGAAATAAATCCAACCCCAACAAAATATAAAAATCCGTTTAAATCCGTTTTATCTGCGTCATCTGCGTTCCATTTTTTCTTAGTGAATGAGTATTAACCTATCTTTGCCTTGTGCAAAAATGCCTTTACATATTCCTTTTTCTTTGTTTGCTATCAACAAGCACAATTGCACAACCCACCCTCGACACCATTAAACTCAGCTTAAAACAAAAACCACATCTCTTCGGTAAATTTGATAGCCGTAATTCTTTTATAGATAATAGCCGAGCAAAAATTTTTGGATTGAAAACTGGATTGAATTTCGGTAACCGATTATATTTTGGAATAGGATACAATCAACTTAATCCTCCTTCAAAAGATTTTGATAAAATAATTTACATTGAAAATTCCAGCGGACAGTTAGAAAGAACAGCAGCTGTTCTGCGTTTGGCTTATATTTCGGTGCATGCCGAATATGTTTTTTATCAAACCAAACATTGGGAACTTAGTATGCCTTTACAATTTGGGGTGGGACAATCCTATTATAAATACAATCAGTTTGGAAAAAGGAAAGTGATTGAAAAAGACTACAATTTTATTTACGAACCAGCCATTTCTGTTGAATACAAATTTGTTAAATGGGCAGGTGTTGGAGTAGATGTAGGTTATCGTTTTATGTTTACTAGTTATAAAAAATTGAATCAAAAATTTACTTCCCCTACTTATGCGTTTAAATTTTTATTGTACTACAACGAGATTGTAAAATCTGTTTTCCCGAATAGCAAGTTGGCGAAGAGGATTTAAATTACGTGTAATATATTTTATTCAAATGTAAAAAATCTCCATGTGAATCACATGGAGATTTCTCATTTAGTTCTCATTTATTTAATCGTTACTAGCAAGCAATGTTACGTGACCTGTATAGTCGTGATGCTTTTGAGAAAAGTCGCGGACAACAATTTTGTAAACATAAACACCTTGCTGTGCAATTTTATCTCCGTTGTTTGCTTTTCCATCCCAACCTGTTTCAAGGTCGTTAGATTGGAAAATCAATTCTCCCCATCTATCAAAAATCATCATGGTGAATTCACTTATCTCTACTCCTTTCGGCATAAAGAAATCGTTGTTTCCATTTCCATCAGGAGTAAATGCATTTGGAATATATAAAGTAAATACAGGAGTTACTTCAATTTCCATTGCGATGGAATCGGTACATCCATTCATTGTTGTAGTAATTAATGATACCGTATATTTTCCTTTGCTTGCATACGTGTGTTGAGGATTTAAAACGGTTGAACCTGTTCCATCTCCAAAATTCCAAACACGTGTTGCAGCATTAGTAGATTGATCATAAAATTTATAAATTGGACTTAAAATTGTTCCATCCATTCCTTCAGAAGAAAAACTAGCAACAGTTCCAGGATAAACAACAACTGTACTGGTTGTGTTGGCGGTATTCACACATCCAAATGGAGATGTAACGGTTACACTTATGATGTATGTCCCACTTGCGTTATAAGTGTTTGAAGGACTAACCTGAGAAGAAGTATTTCCGTCACCAAACGACCAGCTGTAAGTTGCCCCTGGATTTGTTGTAGAATTATCTACGTAAGTTAAAGTTGCTTCCTCACAATTTGTAATCGATTGTGGCGAAAGAGCAATCACAGGCAAAGGATGAACTGTAACAGGAACACTTGATGTTATTGTGTTTCCACAAGCATCCATCACCGTTACAGTATACGTTGTATTGGTTGTTGGAGATACAGTGAACGGACCATTTCCACTTCCTAAGCCACCACTCCAGTTAATTGTAACCGGACCAGTACTTCCAAAAACATTGGATGCTACAGTTGCGCTATTTCCTATACACATGGAAGCACCAGGCGATACTGTTAAGTTTGCAAGAGTTAAAGATGTAACATTTACACTCACCATTGCAGTTGTTCCCAGACAACCATACGAATCGGTTGCAATAACACTGTAGGTTGTATTACTTGTCGGACTCACACTTTGTGTTGCACCAGTTCCAATTCCTGTCCATGTAAATGTATAACCTGCTGTACCGCCTGTAGCAACTGCACTCACCGTTGCATTTTGTCCTGTACAAATTGTTGTTCCACCTGAAGCAATAGTAATCAATGGTGCAGGTTCTGTAATGGTAACACTTGCAGTAATTGTACAACCATTTGCATCAGTAGCAGTAGCAGTATAAATCCCTGGGCCCAATGCCGTTGTACTTGCTGTTGTTCCGCCACTAGGCAACCATTGATAAGAATAGGTTGGAGTTCCACCTGCAGGGATAACAATACCTTGTCCGTTATTTAATCCGTTACATGTTACTGGTAATCCTGCGGATGATATTGTTAATGCTGGAGGTTCAGTAATTGTAATCGATGAAGTTGCAGAACAATTATTTGCATCGCTAACAGTTGCAGTATATGTTCCTGGATTTAAACTTGAAACACTTTGTGTTAAAGTTGTAGGAGTAGTATTCCACATATAATTGTAGAAACCTGTACCACCAGATGCACCAACAGTTGCAAAACCATTTGCCATTCCGTTACACGAAACGTGATTAATGATCATAGCATTTGCAGTTAAAGCATTCGGTTCTGTTGTTGTTACACTTGATGAAACAGTACAACCATTATTATCTGTTACAACAATGGAATAAATTCCGGCATTTAAATTAATTGCTGTAGCGGAAGTTTGTGCGGGGGTTGTATTCCATAAATAAGTATATGGTCCTGTACCACCTGCAACCACAATACTTCCCGTTCCGTTATTCAATCCGAAACAAGTACTATTTGTTTGAGAAGTTGTAAATGTTATTGGTGTTGGTGGTTGAGTGATGGTAATGGTATCATATTTTAAACATCCACCAGCAGTGGTAACTGTTACATAATATACCCCAGCAGTTAATCCAGTTGCAGTTGATGTTGTTGCACCATTGCTCCACAAGTAAGTGTAAGGAGGTGTTCCGCCACTTGCATTCGCAGTTGCAGAACCATTGTTTCCACCGAAGCAAGAAACATTTGTTCCATTCATGTTAACATTCCCTGGAGCCTCACCAACTCCAACTGTAGTTGTTGCTGTACTCACGCAACCACCCGAACCTGTAACACTCACAGTATAAGTTCCGGAAGTAAGTCCGTTTTCACTTGGTGTTGTTCCGCCACTAGACCAATTATAAATAAATGGTCCTGTTCCTGTAATAATAGAAACGTCAGCTGTACCATTTGATGCATTACAATTTGCTGGACTTGCGGTAGCATTTAAAACAATTCCGGTAACAGTAATACAGAATGCAAATGTTTGACTTCCATTATAAGGACAATTATCATCTTGAACGGTAATCGTGAAACAATGACTAGCAGTACTTATATCAGCGGCAGTTGGCGTCCATGTAAATGTTCCTGTTGGACGCGCTCCACCACTTGATGTAAATGTTGCACCAGCAATTCCACTGTTCCAAACAATAGAAACGTTTTGTGTTGCATCTGCATCGTAGGTATCTATCGTGAAATTAATTGGCAAACCAGCACAAGCATTTAATGTATAAACACCCGTGTTGTTTATTCCAGCAACATATGGATTGTTGTTTGTACAAACAATCGTTCTCATTTGAATATCACGCATTACACTTCCAACGAGTAATTCATTTCTATACTCTTGAACTAATACAGCAAAAACAGTAACTTGAATTAAAGTAGGTGTCATACACATATCACCAGTCAAATTATTAAATGTAACTGCAGGCGCAGAAGCTAAAGGTTGCGTTGCAGTATAAGGTGTAAGGTAGGTTACGGTTGTTGTAGCACTTGTTTGAGGTGCAATTAAAGTATAGTATAAAGAATCGCCATCAATATCAGATGAACCATTATTAAAACAATACGGTTGATTCGAACAAACAAAAGGAATTGGATCATTCGAAAAATTAGGAGAACTATTGCAAGGAAAATTTAAATTATCCAATGTAGCTTCAACATAAATGTTTTCAGCTGATGGATTGAGGATAGTACCTATTGTTGCATTTCTACAACAAAGAGAGAAACTAAATACCCAGTCGGTACAACTAGCAGGGAGCGCAGTGATTCCACGATAGATATATTCTTGCACACCGGGATAAGTTCCTCCGGAGCATTGTGTATTAAACATGGTGCAAATTGGTGATACATCTAATCCTGTTCCTGGTATTTGGTTAAGTGTTAAATTATAGTTTTGAGCGCAAGAGGCAGAAGCAAGATTTATAGTTACAGTTCCTGGTGCTGCCACACCGGCACAATCGCGGTAGAAAGAGAGCGATATCTCGTATTGATTTCCGCCCAAGCATCGATAAGTGATATCTGCGCTTTGGGCGTGCGAGGCAAATGCTTCGTTTGATGTTTGAATAAACATTAAAATAAAGCTTAGCCAAGTAAGGAGTCTGGTAAGTAGTTTAGATTCCATGGGGACCTCCGTTTTTTAAATTAGAACAATAAATTAAGAACTACCTCCTTTAACGCCACGAATATGAAAGGGTTTCAGAATTTGTGCTAATTATGTCGGAAGGCAGGAAACGGTGTACTAATAATAAAGTAGTATCGATGAAGGAAGGTTTTCTGTAGAAGTTATATCCTCACACCAATGATAACAACATCGTCAACCTGCTCTAATTGACCTTTCCAGGAGTCGAACGATTTAGCAAGCGCTTCTTTTTGTTCTTCAACAGGAAGTAAATAATTTTTTTGAAGTAATTCTTTAAGCTGATTGTATTTATATTTCTTGCCTTTCGGTCCACCAAACTGGTCGGCATACCCATCACTAAAAAGATAAACACAATCTCCTTTTTTCAATTGAAATGTGTGATTGGTATAGTTGTCCACCTTCCCATCAATGTTTACTCCTATTGGAAATTTATCGGATTTCACTTCATGCAAAACACCATCTGTAACATAATACAAAGAATTGTAGGCTCCTGCATATTGCAATTCATTTGTTTTTAAATTCAAAGAACACAACGACAAATCCATTCCATCTTTTACTCCTTTTCCATCCTCTGATTGTCGCAGTGTTTTTGTAACACCATAATCAAGATGTTTTAAAATTTCGGAAGGAACAACGAGTCCCATTTCATTTACCGCTTGCGTCAATAAATTAAACCCGACAACACTCATCAATGCGCCAGGAACACCGTGTCCTGTGCAATCTACTGCTGCAAAACACACTGCATCTCCTTTGTGTTCAATCCAATAAAAATCTCCGCTTACAATATCTTTCGGCCGATAAAAAATAAAACTATCCTGTAAACAATCATTCCAATAGGTATCCGGTGGTAATATAGATTCTTGGATTCGTTTTGCGTAGTTGATGCTATCAGTGATTTCTTTTTTGTGATTTTCGAGTTCTTCTTTTTGTAACTGAACTGCATTTTTAGAAATAAGCAATTGTTCATTTGTACGTTTTCTCTGTTGATTAGCCCTTGATACAAGAAACACAACAATCAACAAAATCAGTCCGCCAGAAATAGAAACATAAACAGTTCTTTTTAATCGCTCATCTGATAGTTCTTGTAAAAGTTTTGCTTCTTTTTGTTTTCCCTCAAATTGATAATTCAATTCTAGTTCCGTTAACTTCTGAGTATTACTCGTATTAAAAATTGAATCGTTGAACTGTTTATACAATTTAAAATTAGCATATGCATTTTCGAAATCTTTCGTCTCCTCGTATAAACGAGATAAACTCTGATGAATTTCAATTAAATCTTCTATCGAGTGCATCTCTTGCGCCATTGCAAGTGATCGGCTAAGGTATTCTAAAGCCTTTTCGTAGTTCTTAGCATTTAAATAATCAATTCCAATAGTACTATAGCAGATTGTCAATCCTTGTTTGTCGCCAATTTCATTAAAAATACTAACCGCCTCCAATTGTAATTCCATCGCTTTTTCAAGTTCGCCCATTTCAGAATAAACATTTCCCATATTACCAAGAACACCGGCATAGCTATTTCGATCTTTTCCAGAGCCACAGAGAATTTTTATTTTTTCATACATCCGTAAGGCTGCCTGATAATTTTTTTCATAATAGTAAGAATTAGCAATTGCGGTATAGGAATTAATTAAGAAAGAAGTGTCCTTCAATTTTTCTGCTGCTACCGCAGCTTTGGAAAGATAATCCAGTCCTAATTTTCTATTAATTCCTTCGGAATACAATGCTCCAATACTTAGCCAAGCCCGCATCTCCAGTTTGGCATTTTTTAAATTTTGTGCTGCCTTTAGAGCTTTCTGGAAACACGCTAATGCTTCCGTATTTCTTCCTATGTTCTCATAGCAACGACCCAAATTTATATTGTTCTTGCCAATAAGAACTTCCGAATCAGAGCCTGCACCTAACTTATTCGACTTTTCATAATTTTCAATTGCCCCAACATAATCGCTCATAGCAAGCAAGTTTAGAGCATACCAACTGTAAGCATCAGCGACCTCCTCACTCGAACTATTTTTCTCTAATAACGGGATTGCCGTTTTGAAACTCTTGACAGCATTTAAGTTGTCGCCTTCGGCATAATAATTCAGCGCCTTCAATAATTCAAGTTGTGCGTTTACATCTGCACTATTTAGTGGACCTGCTAATTCAGTACACTTAGTGTAATATAATTCAACCCCTTCTTCTCCAGCAGTAATTAAGGCCTTTATTACCTCGCTACCAATGATAAACTTTTCAAATGGCTCGTTCGCACTTTCGAATACAGATTTCAAACTATCTGTTTTAGGAGTAGACTGAACTTCCAAAGAAAAAAGAAAAAGGAAAAGGATGGATATGTAAAATTTATTCTTCATTCAGTTATTTTCAAATTCAAAAGTACGACATATTTAGAAACACAAAATCTTAATGACCATTAACTCACTCCGGACTCCAAAAGTTTTAGGCTGCAACTGTTCGCGTCCACCTCAGCTGTAATTCCAATAGGAATGGTGTACTTGTTTGCAATGTGTCCAATCATTGCTCCGTAAAAAGCTGGAATTCCTAATGTCTTAATGTGTTGTTCCAAAACTTGCTTAAGTGTAAATGCTTTTTCGGGTTCTTCTGCATCGCACTTTACACATTTGCCAAAAACAAATCCACTAATATTATTTAATACTCCTGCCAATTTTAATTGCGTTAACATTCGATCAATGCGGTATGGTTCTTCTCCTGTTTCTTCTATGAATAGAATTTTATTTTTCCAATCAGGTAAATAGTCCGACCCAATCATGCTTGATAATACAGTTAAGTTTCCACCTACTAATACTCCTTGTGCTTTCCCTTCAGAAATTGTATAGTGTTTATCTTCGTCTTCATCAGGATATGAGTACGAAACAACTTCTTTATCTACCAAAACTCCTTTTACATATCTAATAGTAAAGTCGTTCCAGCCGCTGTTTCCAACAGGGCCATGAAAGGTTGACAATCCAGTTTTCGCATTTATTGCGATCAACAAAGATGTAATATCACTAAATCCCATAATTACTTTTGGGTTCATTTTAATCACATCATAATTTAATTTATCTAAAATTCTAGCGCACCCCCAACCACCTTTCATACAAAAAATTGCATTCACATATTTATCAGCAAAAAAATCGTTTATTTCTTTTGCGCGAAGTTCATCTGTTCCAGCAAAGTACCCATGCTTTTCTTTTAATGTTTGTCCTCGCTTAACTTGAAATCCAGAATTCTCGAGAATGGAAACAAACTTATCTACTTGCGCTTCGTCCCAAACAGCAACAGCTGGAGAGCTTATTGCTATAGTGTCGCCTGTTTTTAAAGAAGGTGGTTTGATTAAGGGCAAACTTAATTTATTTTCCACTAAAACATTTTCTTTCATTCCTAAAAGAGGAATTGCAAGGGCTGCTAAAGCTGTTGTTGAAATAAATTGTCGTCTGTTATTGTTCATTCTAAATTCTAATTCCAATTACTAAAATATCATCAATCTGTTCTAAATCACCCATCCAATCATTAATTGTTTTCGATAAGATCACTTGTTGTTTATCCATCGGAAGTTGGTGATTCGTCATCAATATTGATTCGAATTGTTTGTATTTATACTTCTTTCCTTTGGGTCCGCCAAATTGATCTGCAAATCCATCAGTAAAGATATAAATGCAATCACCCTTTACTAATTCGTATTCGTGATTACTAAACTTTTGAAGTTCTTCACCAACAAAAGCACCAATTGGAAATTTATCCCCATTGATTTGAATCATTTTATTATTGCGAATAATCCAAAGAGGATTGTTTGCCCCTGCAAACTCAATTTTTAATTTTTTAAAATTTATTGCAATCAACGAAATATCCATTCCGTCTCGAACAGTTGCTTCTTCGGGATCTTGATTTAATTTTTTTGAAAGTTGTGTATTCGCTTCGTTTAATATCAATGCTGGTTTTGAAAGCCCAAGAACATTTACAGTTTGAGTTAAAATATTATGACAAACAATACTCATAAATGCACCAGGAACACCATGACCTGTGCAATCAACTGCTGCCACTAATGTTTCATTACCCCAGCGCTCTAACCAATAAAAATCACCACTAACAATTGCTTTCGGTTGGTAAAAAACAAATGATTCATTTAACGATTGTTTGATAAGTGCATCTGCAGGAAGAATTGCTTTTTGTATTCGTTTCGCATAATGTATACTATCTGTGATATCCTTATTTTTTCCATCAATTTCAGAATAGGCTACTTGTAATTTTTCTTTTTCTTGCAGTAATTCATTTGTTCGAATAGCAACTTGCTCTGCTAATAATTTTTTTGATTGTCGCAGGTTCCTTGTTCGTGCCTTAACGCCTATAAAAATACTTCCAACTCCAGCCACGATTGCAAAAACAAAAAACCATGGACGTTTCCAAAATGGAGGAATAATTTCGAATGAATACGAGACGGGGCTTGAATTCCATATCCCATCATTGTTACAGGCTTTTAGGATAAATGTATATTTTCCTGGGGGCAAATTGGAATAGGTTGTACTTGTTTCTTTCCCAACAGGTAGCCAATCTGAATCAAAGTTCTCCAACATAAATTGATACTTAACTTTAAACGGATTAGTAAAGGAAATTCCAACAAAATCAAATGTAATATGGTTTTTATCATATGGCAATCTAAGATTTTGTGGAAGACCATTTATCGTACTATCGCAATACTTTGAAAAATCTACTTTTTCCAAAAACAAACGAATTCCATTAATGTGGGTTTGTGCTTCAATTCGATTTCTTCGTTCATGTTTCGAATCGTAAATTGTAACTCCTCCGATTGTGCCTATCCAAAACTTTCCATCATTATCTTGATAGAAGGCATTTTGATTGCACTCTAATCCTATAAATCCATCTTCTTTACCATAATGTTTTAAAACAATTTCCTTTTGATTTACCAATTGACTCAAATCTAATTTATCAATTCCATTATTTGTTCCCAACCACAAAGCGCCTTCATTATCTGGATGAACATAATAGACCATATTGGAACTCAATCCGTCAATTTCTGAAATGGTTCGAAAAACTTTTCCATTATAAACACAAGCCCCAGCATCTGTACTAAACCACATGTAGCCATAATTATCTCGTGCAATATTTCTAATTTTAGAAAACCCTTCCGGACGCGTTAAACTCGAGAACTTTTTCCCATCATATTTCACAATTTTGTTTGGACTTCCAAACCATAAATATCCCAAGTTATCTTCAAAAATAGCATTTACACCTTCAGTAAAAATTCCTTGCTCTCTTCCAAATAAGCTAAACGTTTTGCCATCGAATTTATCTAGACCGTTTTCATGAGCAATCCAAACATTTCCCTTTTTATCGACTAACAAGGCTGAAATATGAGATCCATGCAGCCCTTCCTTAATATGATAATTTTTAAATGTTTTTCCATTGTAAACACTCACTCCTGCCGCAGACGTTCCGAACCAAATATTTCCTTTTTTATCTTCGCAAATTGCCCAAATATTATTAAAAGGTAATCCATCTTTTTCTTTCGAAAAATTTTGGAATATGATGGTATCACTTTTTTTCCAAGCATCATAATCCAATCGAGAAACACCACCGCCCCAAGTTCCAATCCACATATTATTTTTGCTATCCTTACAAAAAGACATGATCGTATTGTTGGCCAACCCATGATTCTCATTGATGTTCATGAATAAATCATTTCTGTATTTATTTAAACCACCACCAAAAGATCCCAGCCAAATATTGCCTTCTCTGTCTTGCGTGATTCCGCATACCATGCCGTTAGACAAGCCGTTAAATTTTGTGATTTTTTTCGATTTACTGTATTTAATTTGACTTGCACCACTGGATGTTCCTGCCCAAATTACTCCATCACTATCTTTAAATAACCTGTAAGTCCCTTCTAAAAAAGGTTTGCCATTTACTTTTAAAGTGTCAAATTTATGCTTCCCTGCATAATTTTTTGAAAGGTCATAAACACTTATCCCACGATAAGTAGAAACCCAAACCTTATCATCATTAATTAATATGTCTCTGTTTTTGGGATCTAGAAGTCCGTCATTCGTTCCAAAATGAATAATTGATTTCCCATCATAACAAAACACACCATTTGGAACTGTCCCTATCCATGTATTTCCCAGCTTATCTTGAACAATACTCCATACCTGATAATGCCCAATAGAATCATTAAAAACAAATGGAGTAATTTTTTTCCCATCGTAAATCATGATTCCATCAGAAGTACCAAGCCACAATTCTCCATTAGAATGCTCATGAATACGGTAAATCGTTAATTTACCAAGAACAGAATCCTGAACATTTGTAATTTTGTTGTTCGAAAAAAGGTTGAGTCCTTTGGATGTTCCTATCCAAATATTCTGTTTTGAATCTTCGAAAATAGCTTGTACTCGATTATTATTTAGCCCATCTTTCGCGCCAAGGGTCTGAAATTTTTGACCATCATAACGACTAACGCCACCACCATTTGTTCCAACCCAAATAATACCGGTGTGGTCCTGAAAAACATCATTGATTTGGGATTGAGGTAATCCATCATCGATTGAAAAGGATTTTATATCAAGTTGTTGAGCCTTTGTGAATAGGCTTAGCCCAAAGAATAGGCATAAATAAAGAAGTATGTTGAGTAATCTCCAATTCACAAAAAATGTCTTAAAACAGTACTAAATAAAAGAAATTTCAGCAAATAACCAATAAAAATCAGCAATATTTCACTACTTTTGTAGCCCTAAAATAAAAAAAATGATTTCTGTATCTAATCTATCCCTGCGTTATGGCAAGCGAGTGTTGTTTGACGAAGCAAGCATAAAATTCACTCCTGGCAATTGTTATGGTGTTATTGGCGCAAATGGTGCTGGAAAATCAACCTTTATGAAGATTCTTTCAGGTGAAATTGAGGCTACTACAGGCCAAGTTTCTATCACTCCTGGCGAACGTTTAAGTGTTTTAAGCCAAAATCACTTTGCATTTGATGCTTTTCCTGTTTTACAAACCGTGATGATGGGAAATAAAAAGTTGTGGAGCGTGATGCAAGAAAAAGATGCTATTTATGCAAAACCTGATTTTTCAGATGCTGATGGGATAAAAGCTGCCGAATTAGAAAATGTTTTTGCTGAAATGAATGGCTGGAATTATGAAAGTGATGCCGGAAATTTGTTGAACGAACTTGGAGTAAAAGAAGAGCACCACGGGAAATTGATGAGTGAGTTAAACGGTAAAGAAAAGGTCCGCGTATTACTTGCTCAGGCAATTTTAGGGAATCCTGATATTCTTTTATTAGATGAGCCAACCAACGATTTAGATGTGGAGACGATTGCGTGGTTAGAAAATTATTTAGCCAATTTCGAAAATATTGTAATTGTTGTTTCTCACGATCGTCACTTTTTAGATGCTGTTTGTACGCATATCGCAGACATCGACTTCAATAAAATTTCGTTGTATACTGGAAACTATATGTTTTGGTACGAGTCCAGCCAATTAGCATTACGTCAACGTTCAGATCAAAATAAAAAAGTAGAAGATAAACGCAAAGAATTGCAGGATTTCGTTGAACGATTCAGCGCCAACGCTTCTAAATCTCGACAAGCAACAAGTCGTAAAAAATTATTAGAAAAATTAGTGATTGATGAAATTAAACCATCAACAAGAAAATATCCTGGAATTATTTTTAAAGCAGAACGCGATTGTGGTGATCAAATATTAAACGTAGAAAATCTTTCTAAAATTTCTCCTGAAGGAACACCTTACTTTAAAGACATTACATTTACTGTGACCAAAGGTGACAAAATCGCGATTCTTTCTAAAGAACATATTGCAATTACTTCGTTCTTTGAAATACTTGCTGACGAAGATCAAGCAACAACAGGCAATTGCGTTTGGGGAAGCACCATCACCAAATCTTATTTGCCTAACGAAAACGCAAAATATTTTACTGAAGATCATAACCTCGTTGACTGGTTACGTCAATTTTCAAAAGATAAAGATGAAACATATGTGCGCGGGTTTTTAGGAAAAATGTTGTTTACAGGAGAAGAGTCTTTAAAAAAATCGAATGTCCTTTCTGGAGGAGAAAAAGTGCGTTGTATGGTTTCACGAATGATGTTAACCAATGCAAATTGTTTGATCTTGGATGAACCAACAAATCACTTGGACTTAGAGTCAATCACAGCTTTCAACAATGCTTTAAAAGATTGGAAACATGTGGCTTTGTTTACTTCTCATGATCATGAGTTTATGCAAACAGTTGCAAATCGTATTATAGAAATTACTCCAAATGGAATCATTGACAAACGAATGACTTACGATGAATACATCCTTGATGAAGGAGTGAAAGCGATGAAAGAAAAAATGTATCCTAAATTAAAAAAAGTGAAATAAATAGAACTATAAATAATTAAAAAATCCCGCTCCGTAAATTACGGAGCGGGATTTTAATTTTAATTGTATTCGTATTATTGTTTATTAAATTTCTTTACAGCCACTCCACTAGCAGTTGTAATTTCCATATAATAAATTCCTTTTTCTAAATCAGAAACATTTAATTCCATTCTTGCTGTTTCATTAACGTTGTTGTTAATCAACATTTTTCCTAAAACATCATATACCTTAACAGCTGTTACCATTTCGTTATTAGATGTTTCAATAATCAAATTGTCTACTGCAGGATTAGGGAAAACAGAAATGCTGTTCGCTAAATTTTCTTCAGTAATACCAGACAAACAAGGTTTTGGAGTCAAACTATTAGCAGCAAAAAATGCAGTAAAATCAGCAGCACTGCTTATTGGCCACATATCTTGCTCAATAATTGCCTTACTAGGAGCAATTAAAATATAAGTTGGGAATGCACTAATTCCATATGCTGTTACAACTGCATTTCCACCACCATCATTACCACTTACAGAAGGGAAAGTAGGGGTTCCTGGTACATGAGCTGCTTCGTAAGCTAATACTTCTGCGTTTGTATCGCCATTGTCAATAGAGATAAAAAACACATCTTGTGTATTACATCCGTAATTAGTAAACGTTTGTTTAAAGTAAGGAACAGTTGCAATACAAGGAGGGCACGTTGTAAAGAAAAAATCGATACAAACATATTTTCCAGAGTTTAGGATATTAAATAAGTTGTGCGTAGCACCATGAACATCAGTTACTGTAAAGTCAACTGCCGTTGTTAAAGTTGTTTGTGCCTTGCTTACTGAGAAACTCATTAAACAAGCAAACATTAGAATGTAAATTTTTTTCATAGATTTTAAATTTTAGAGATTAATTTAAATCAAATTAACGAAATGATTCTCGAATTATCAAGAATAAAGACGACTATTATTAGTAATTGATGAGGAATAAATCTCTTTTATTTTCGAGCTGGCCTTCTATCTTTACTGAAATTCGGCTTCTTTTTGCCTGAAAACGGCTTTTTTATTCTTACATCTGGATTGTATAGTGGTCCAGCTGGAAATCCTTCTGGTAAAGCTATTTTATTTATTGTTGCTGCAATTAATGTTTCTATTTGTTGAAATTTTTGCTGATCGTACTCGTTAATAAAAGTCAATGCTACACCAGTAGAAGCTGCACGAGCTGTTCTTCCTATTCGATGAATATAATCTGCTGGCTCACCAGGGACATCATAGTTGATCACTAATCCAATATCTTCGATGTCAATTCCACGCGACAAAATATCTGTAGCTACTAATATTTGCAATTTTTTACTTCTAAAATTTCTTAAAACTTCTTCTCTTTCTGGTTGCTCTAAATCGGAATGAATTGCTTTCGCTTTTAATCCTGCTTTTATTAAATCTCGCTCTAGTTCTTTTACTTTTATTTTAGTAGACACAAAAATAATAACGCTACTATATTCTTTAGCAATTAATATTGATTTAATAAGATTGTTTTTTTGAGTATCATAAACAAGATAGGCTCCTTGATCAACCCCTTCAGCTGGTTTCGCTAAGGAAATACTTATTTGTTCAGGATTTTTTAAAAGCTTTGTAGCAAGCGTTCTAATTTTCGGAGCCATCGTTGCCGAAAACATTAAAGTCTGTCTTTCTTTCGGCAAATACGTTGTAATTTTCATAATATCATCCACAAACCCCATGTCTAACATACGGTCTGCTTCATCTAAAATCAAATGTTTTAGGCTATCTAACTTCACATATCCCATATTTAAATGAGCCATTAATCGCCCCGGAGTAGCAATAATAACATTTGCCCCTTCGGTTAATGCTCGTCTTTCTTTCTCAAATACACTTCCATCGCTTCCGCCATAAATTGCCAAAGAGCTTACAGAAGTAAAATAGGAGAATCCTTGCAACGCTTGATCAATTTGTAATGCCAATTCCCTTGTTGGAACAATAATTAATGTATCGGTTTTATCGGTAGGATTTTTAGAAATTTTATCTAATATAGGAAGTACAAAAGCGGCTGTTTTTCCAGTCCCCGTTTGTGCACAACCAATTAAATCTTTGCCACTTAAAATAATAGGAATCGCCTGCTCTTGAATAGGAGTTGGGGTTTCAAATCCCATTGAATCTAGCCCTTCTTGTAAGTTTCCTTCAAAATTAAAATCACTGAACTTCAAATTTTTTTGTTTTATGTTTTCACGAAGATACGCTTAAATTTTGATTTTTTACTCTTGTTTTCATTTATGGGATTGCTTTTATAAGCTATTTCCTATATATTCGTAAAGCAAAAAAACAAGGATGTTCAAATTGATTTACAAACTACTCGGCTGGAAAGTATCACACTTTCTTTCGAATGACATAAAAAAATGCGTCATCGTAGTTGCACCTCACACGAGCAACTGGGACTTTATTTTTGGAATGGGAGCTGTTAGTGTTATGAAACTTAATCAACGCTTTATCATCAAAAAAGAATGGATACGATTTCCTATAAAAAAATTAATGTTTTCGCTTGGCGCATTGCCCATCGATAGAAACAAAAAAAATTCGATAGATGAAAAGAAAAGCTCTGTAGACGCTATTGCCGATTTGTTTAAAGATCACAATGAACTGCGCCTGGTCATAACTCCAGAAGGAACTCGCTCAAGAGTAGAAAAGTGGAAAACAGGATTCTACTATGTTGCTCTGAAAGCAAATGTTCCAATAGCATTGGCATTTATCAATTACGAAACAAAAACATGTGGCGTTGATAAAATTATTTATCCCAGCGGTGATTTTAAAGCCGACATGAAACAGATAATGGATTATTATAAAAACATAAAAGGGAAAAACTCTGAAAATTTTTCTTTAGATTTAGAATTAAGTAAATAGTATCTTTACCATTATAAAATCACATTCACATGAAAAAATATTTCTCAATCTTATTTCTTGTAACATTTGTTACAGGAATTTCTATCGCACAAAATCGCAGTATAGAATTTGAACACGGAACATTTGCTGAGATATTAGCAAAAGCGAAAAATGAAAACAAAATGATTTTTATAGATTGTTACACCACTTGGTGTGGGCCATGTAAGTGGATGGCAAAAAACATTTTTACAAACGATACTGCTGCCGATTTCTACAACAAAAATTTTGTGAATGCAAAAATTGACATGGAAGCTGGAGAAGGAATTGATATCGCAAAAAAATATGGGATCCGCGCATATCCGACTTTGCTTTACATAAACAGCGAAGGAACACAAATGCATCGCATTTGTGGTTCAGGGCCTGTTGCATCGTTTGTTGAAAATGGCAAAAACGCAATGTCTTCAGACAAAAATTTAGCAGCAATTACCAAACGCTTTAACGCAACAAAACCTACACCTGAATTAGCTGCATCTTATTTTTCAATGCTAAGCGAGGCTTGCCAAAATTTAGATGTTGAAGTAACTGCTTATTTTTCATCTTTAAAAGAAAGCGAATTGACTTCAAGAGGAAACTGGGAAATAATTTATCAGCATGTCAACGATTATAAGTCAAAGACATTTCAATCTTTTGAAACCAATAAAGATGCATTCTCAAAATTATACACGTTCGACTCTGTTGAAAGCAAATTGAATAGTGTTTATGCAAAAGGCTTGTGGACTTCAGTTCAAAAGAAAGAAATGGTAGAATATGAATCAATAAAGGCAAAACTTCAAAAATCAAAAACAAAAGAAGCTGAAAAAATTCTTCTTCAAACAGAAATTGCTTTGTTCCAACAATCACAAGAGTGGGCAAAATATGCTACAGCTGTTTCTAATTATATTTCAAAATGTTCAGTTGAAAATCCAGGAGAATTAAACAGCTATGCTTGGTCGTTTTATGAAAGCATAGATGATAAAATTATGCTAGAAAAAGCTGAATCTTGGGCTAAAAAAGCAATTGAATTGCATGAAGATTGGGCGTTTTTCGATACATATGCTGCTGTGCAATTTAAGCTCGGCAAAAAATCTGACGCTCAAAAAAATGCTCAAAAAGCTATTGAACTAGCAAAGAAAAATGGCGCAGACAGCAAAGAAACCGAAGCACTATTAGAAAAAATCAATGCTCTTAAATAGCATTTCAAAACCCTAAAAATATTATTTATAGTAATCGGCACAAACTTTGTCGTACGTTTTTAGACACTTGTCCAATTTAAAAGCATTAGTCTAAAAACTTGAATATCTTTACGTTGCATGAAAACTCATTTACGAAACATTTTCGGACTTCTTCTCCTTTCAAATTTTTCGTTTTCACAACAAGTTCCTGCTGTAGAAGAAAACATTCCATTTTTAGTAACCTTCGGAAAAGAAGGCGATAAATCTTGGGGAGATGATGATTTTTCTCAAACCTACTTCTTTGTTGTACCAAAGTTTCAAGTGACACCCATTTATATTCGTGTTTTTGATGCAGAAATCAGTGCTGATTTTGATGAAAAAAAAGGAGAGTATAATACAAAAACTAAATTTTCGGTTTATGGAGGGAAGGAAACATTCACGAATAAAGATGTTCGATTAAAAGATCCTGCTGGAAAATACAAAAGTGGAAACTTACTTGCAACTAAAACATTCGTAAATAGCGATGTATATGATGGAGAATGGTATACGTTCGCCCCTTTTAATCCATCCGAAGGAGAATTGGTATCAGAATACGGAGGCTATATCTTTAAAATTATTTCAGAAGGATTAAGTGGAGATGATGGAAACCTTTATAAATACTTCCTGAGTTCATCACCTATCGAAAATAAAGCTATTGAAGGCGGAAATGCTTTTACATTTGAGTTTACCTTCAGATTGTCTGACAATCAAAAGGATATTGCTCACCTTTATCCTTATGTTGAACAAAACGTTTACTCTGTTAGGATTTCAAATTTTGATTTTGATTTTGATGGGCAAGTCAATATTGTATCAATGGCGAAAAAAGGCGAACTTGGCAAAGCGTCAGGAGATAATGTTTGGGAAAACACAACTCATATAATAGTGGAAAAGGAAAAAAAGACTACTCTTGATGTTCAATTCATAAAAAACAAAAAGGTTCATATAAAAAATAACAATGTTACACTCTATGTTACTAACCAAGATGGAAATTTATTACCAATATACACAGTTCCTATAGGCGGAGTGCCTCAAAATAACAGTAAAATACAATTTAAACAAAAGAAAAAAACAACTCCATATTAAGATTATACTCTAACGCTTTTGAAAAAATTATTTGCAATATATATAGGTTTTTTAGGAGCGATACTCTTCCCTTCATTTTCATACTCTCAAGCTTACCAAATTAGAACCTACGGAATTGACAATGGAATTACTCAACCATATGTTTACACCATCAACCAAGACAAAAAAGGATATCTCTGGGCAGGAACTGGCGATGGAGCCTGTAAGTTTGATGGAATAAGTTTTAAATCATTTTATACGAATGATGGATTCGCTGAAAATTTTGTTACTACAAGCTTAAAAGACAATCAAAAAAATTTATGGATTGGACACAACCAAGGAGGAATTACTTTTTATGATGGTAAGACATTTAAGATAATTAATACGAGTGGATTTACTAAAAGCCCTGTTACTTCTATTATTTCCGATGACAAGGGTGGCGTTTGGTGTGGGACTTTAAATGATGGCGTATTCCGAATAAGCAAATCGTTTGAAGTAGAGGTATTTAAAATGGAATTTAATCAATTAACTGTTTTTTCTCTCGCCAAAACAAAAAACAATCAATTGCTCGTTGGAACTGGAGACGGATTAATGCTATTTGATTTGATAGGAGAAAAACGAAAGCCCGTTTTTTTAAACAAAATTAAGTCTGTTCCAGAAACAAAAATTCAATGCATCGTTAAAAAAAATAACTCGCAAAGTTTCTGGATAGGCACAGAAGATGAAGGATTATTTCTATTAACCCCAGAAACTTTAAATAGCAAAAACTTCAAATCGACATCAATTGGAAATAATTTATCGATTAAATTCTCAAACATCCAAGATGTGTATGAAGACAAACTTACAAACCTATGGATTGCAACTTTTGGCAGCGGTGTTATTAAACTAACGTTTTCTACAAACACTGTAAAGTACGATGAGATTATACAATTTTCTGAAGAAAATGGACTTGGGAACAATTATACAAAAACTATCTATTCAGATCACGAAGGAAATATCTGGGTCGGAACATATGGTTCTGGGCTCGTTCTATTGCAGGACAATTGTTTTACATTCTATACTCATTCAGAGAAACAGTATAGCAACAATGTTACTTCTATATTAATTCAAGAAAAAACAAAATGGTTTGGTGTAGAAAATGGATTAATAAAAATAGACTTATTCTCAAAAACGAAATGGGAATTCTACAATAAAAAGAACGGTTTTGTGGATGATAAAATAACTGCCCTATTTCAATCCGATTCAAATTCTTTAATAATCGGAACAAATAGTAATGGTGCATATAAAATGGACATTGAAAAAAAAACGTTTTCAAAAATATCATTGAATGACGATCAATTATGCAAATCCATAAATTCTATTACAGGAAATAAAGATGTTATCTGGATTGCAACAAAAGGAGGAATATTTAAACTTGAACCAAAAGCAAAAATCTCTACTCATTTCACTACCGAAAGTGGATTAACACACAACAATATCAATCAAGTTATCTTAGGTTCAGATAATAGACTATGGGTTGCAACCCACAGTAACTATATTTCATATATTGACTCACGGGATGAAATAAAAAACATTCTAATATACAAGGGGGTTGATTTAATTAATGTTACGGGGATATTACAAGACCATCAAAAAAACATTTGGATCGCTACCCTAGGAAATGGAATATTTAAAATTAAAGATACAATCGTTGCAAAATACACGATAGAAAAAGGATTAAAATCAAATTACTGTTATAGTATTATTGAAGATGGGTCACACAACATTTGGATTGGACATCGATTAGGACTAAGCAGAATAAAAACTAAAACAAGCGAAATTGATGTTTTTGATAAAAATGAAGGAATACTTGGCGATTGTAACACTACTTCTTCCTTTACAGATTTTGAAGGATATACATGGTTTGGAACAACTATGGGAAGTGCAAAATTTGATCCGCATAAAGAAGTAAAAAACCTAACTCCTCCAATAGTAAATATTACTTCTTTTAAAATTAATGACAAAGAAATAGATTTCACAAGAGACACGATTTACCCTTATGATGATTATCGATTACGAATCGATTTTGTTGGTATAACTTTTAAATCCAGTACACACGTCCAATTCCAATAAAAACTCGAGGGATATGATGTTGACTGGTCTGACAAAACGAACAATGCATTTGCACAATATGGAAAATTAAGTGAAGGCGAATACACTTTTTTGTTACGAGCATACAATAAGGATGGTATATATAATCAATCTCCCTTTAGCATTAAAATAAAAATTGCATTGCCAATTTGGAAGCGTGCTTGGTTTATAATTTTGTGTATTGCAATAGTGATTTATGGATTCTATTTGATTTTAAAAATCAGAGAACGTAATCACAGGGTGTTTGAGATTGAATTAAAGAAAGCATTAAATGAAAAAACGCGAGAAGTAATTTTTCAAAAAGAGGAAATTGAAAAAAAGAACAAAGATATTACCGATAGTATTCGATATGCGAAACGAATTCAAGATGCAATACTGCCAGAGTTACAGACATTGAAAAATTATATCCCCGAATCATTTATCTTTTTTCAACCCCGAGATATAGTAAGTGGAGACTTTTATTGGTTCCACAGATTTGGAGATTACCTTGTTCTTGTTTGTGCCGATGCAACAGGACATGGTGTTCCTGGAGCATTTATGAGTATGATTGGAAGCACCTTGCTGAAAGAAATTGCAGCTCGAAAAGGGATTGACTCACCTGCTTTTGCGCTTGCACTATTAGATGAAGAAATAAAAATATTATTAAAACAAACTGACAGTGAGCATCATCAAACACAAGATGGTGTCGATGTAATAATTTGCGAAATAAATTTAAAAACGCATTTTGTTAGAATTGCTTCTACGAAACGACCAATTATTATTTCTAAAGACAACGAATTAGTTGTGCTAAAAAAAGACAATACCGAAACCCAACAATACGAAACAAAAGACATTCAATTATCTAAAGGCGATACATTGTATTTATTCACAGACGGCTACTCAGATCAATTTGGGGGGGACGAAGGCAAGAAAATAAAAATTGCAAATGTGAGAACATTACTTGACGACATTAAAGAACTTCCGATTCCAAAGCAAGAAATGATTATTGAAAAATATTTTAATGATTGGAAAGGCGGCTACGAACAAATTGATGACGTTCTATTTATGGGGTTGAAACTTTAGAAAGAGATGTCTATGCAAACACTTCGACTCCGCTCAGTGTGACATTCCATTTTTAACAGGATGATAATGCGGAGTCACCCTGAGCATTCTGCGTTGAAGCAGACACCATCGAAGGGCGCACTAGTCTATCTCGATTTCTCCAGCGCCTGTTCAATATCCGAAATGATATCTATAATGTTTTCTAACCCAACCGAAATCCTTACCATCCCAGGAGTAATTCCTATTTCCTTTCTTTCTTCTTCTGTTAATTTTGCATGCGTTGTAGATGCAGGATGAGTCGCAATCGTTCTTGTGTCACCCAAATTGGCTGTGAGTGAACACATTTGTAATGCGTCCAAAAATTTTCTTCCTCTTTCTATTCCACCTTTAATTTCAAACGTAACAATTCCACCACCCATACTCATTTGCTTTTTTGCTATTTCAAATTGAGGATGTGATAACAAAAACGGATAACGTACTTGCAATACATCCGGATGATTTTCTAACAAGCCGGCTAACTTGTGCGCATTCTGGCAATGACGCTCCATACGTATTGAAAGTGTCTCCAAACTTTTTGAAAGTACCCAGGCGTTAAATGGTGATAATGCAGGACCGGTACTTCTACAAAGTGTATATATCTCTTTAATTAATTCCTTTTTGCCTAAAACAATTCCACCAACTACTCTCCCTTGTCCATCAATATATTTTGTTGCCGAATGCGTTACTAAATGTGCTCCATATTTTATAGGTTGTTGGATAAATGGTGTAGCAAAACAATTGTCCACATTCAAAATAATATTGTGTTTGTTTGCTAAATTTCCCAACCACTCCAAATCAATTATGTCTAAGCCCGGGTTAGAAGGCGTTTCCACAAAAATCATTTTTGTGTTTTTTTGAATCAGCTTCTCCCAAGTTTCTGGTTTATTCATATCTGCATACGAATGCTCAATTCCCCATTTTGGTAAAAATTTAGTAATAATAGTATGTGTTGAACCAAAAATAGAACTCGCAGACAAAATATGATCTCCACTTTTTAACAACGCCATAAAACTTGCAAAAATAGCAGACATACCAGAAGCTGTTGCATAACCTGCTTCTGCGCCTTCCATCTGACACATTTTTTCTACAAACTCTGTCGAATTCGGATTGGAAAAGCGACTATAAATATTTCCTTCCTGTTCATCGGCAAACATTGCACGCATTTGTTCTGCATCCTCAAATGTAAAACTGGATGTTAAATACAAAGGAACAGAATGTTCTCTGTTTTCAGTTTTTTCCGACTGTGTTCGAATCGCGTTTGTTTCAAATTTCTTCATTTACACTCACTTTATAAGTTATTTTAGCTCCGGCAATTTCCAACGTTTTAGAAACCGAACAATATTTTTCCATCGATAATTGAACTGCTCTTTCAGCTTTCTCTTTATCAATTTGTCCCTTAAATTTAAAATGGACTTGCACTGTTTCCCATAACGCAGGCTCCTTTCCTTGCTCACGCTCGCCCTCAATGCTAATAGTAAAATCTTCTATTACTTGTTTTTGTTTTTTTAATATCAATACAATATCAATAGCACTACAACCACCCAATCCCATCAACAACATTTGCATCGGTCGCACACCTTTATTGTGTCCACCAATATTTTCACCCGCATCCATTTGCGCAACGTTTCCTGTTTCACTTATCGCTTCAAAGTGAAAAGCATCATCCATTCGTTTTAGTTCTATTCTCATATTTTTTCCTTTGATGTCATTTCGAGCATTCTGCGTTTAAGCAGAAACTATCGAGAAACGCATTGTTTTATATTTATCGATTTCAAAGGTAAGTAATTGGAGGAAATTTTGTTTAGTTTTGCTGTGTTTAATATGAATAAGCACTTTTTTACATATCGTCAACCGATAAAATTAGAAAACGGACAAACATTACAAACGCTTGATGTTGTTTACCATACCTATGGAACACTCAATGCCGACAAAAGCAATGTTGTTTGGTTTTGTCATGCATTAACCGCAAACAGTGATGTTTCCGATTGGTGGAATTCACTTGTTGGCGAGGGCAAAACATACGATCCTGCAAACTACTTTATTGTTTGTGCCAACATCATTGGTTCTTGTTATGGTTCATCCGGACCATTAAGCATCAACCCTGAAAAAGAAAAACCATTTTTTAGTTCTTTTCCTCAAGTGACCATTCGTGATATGGTACAAGCACATATCATCTTGCGTAAACATTTAGGAATAGAAAAAATAAACACAATCATCGGTGGTTCTATGGGCGGATACCAAGCCATTGAATGGGCTTTAACAGAGCCAAGCATTTTTGATAACTTGGTATTAGTTGCAACCGGTGCGCAAGAATCTGCATGGGGAATTGCCATTCATACAGCGCAACGTTTGGCTATTGAAACCGATTTAACATGGAAAGAACACACTCAAACTGCCGGAGCTATTGGTTTAAAAGCTGCTCGTGCAATTGGAATGCTAACGTATAGAAATTACGATGCATTTGTGAAAACACAAACGGATGATGAACATAAATTAGATAATTTCAAAGCAAGCTCCTACATCAACTATCAAGGAGAAAAGTTAGTAAAGCGTTTCAATGCATACAGCTATTGGGTTTTAACGAAGTCGATGGACTCACACAACATTGCACGTAACCGCGGTAAATTGGAAGATGTTTTAAAAAGCATAAAAACAAAAACAACCATCATCGGTATTTCAAGTGATTTCCTTTGTCCGATTGCCGAGCAAAAAATATTGGCGCAACATATTCCAAATTCTAAATTTATAGAAATTGATTCGCCATATGGACACGATGGATTTTTGATTGAAGGCAAATTGATTGGGGAGGCGATAGAGAATAATAGTTAAAAAAAGCGCTGAATAACTTCAGCGCTTTTTATTTTAAGCTTTTCCCTTATCTGCTGCAGAGGTATCCGCAACTGCTATTCCGCCCAAATCTCTGTCAAAGAAATACAATCCACTCTTATCTCCACCAATAAATTTCAATTTATCTAATATTTTACGAGCCAAAGCTTCTTCTTCAATTTGTTCGGATACATACCATTGCAAGAAGTTGTGAGTCGTATAATCCTTTTCTTTCAAACATACTTCTACACAATTATTAATTTCATTTGAAACCAAAATTTCATGTTTCAATACTTCCTCAAATACAAATTGTACCGATTTGAATTTTTGTGGTTGTGCTTTTAATGCAGGGATTAACGCTTGTCCACCTCTTTCATTCACATACTTAATCAATTTTAACATGTGTAATCTTTCCTCATCTGCATGTGTATACAAAAATGCTGCAACCCCTTCTAACCCTTGAGTTTCAGCCCAAGAGGCCATTGCTAAATAATATTGTGAGGAAGATGCCTCAAGTTCTATTTGCTGATTTAATGCTGATTCTACTTTTTTTGCGATCATAGTTTTTGTTTTATTGTGATTATGGATATCTATCATAAAATGCATCCCTTAATTAAAACAAAGTTAAAGCATTTTTGTTTCCGAAAAAAGCTTTTCCTTCATTAACGATTTTTAACCCTTAAGTGCTAAAAAAAGGGGGAATAATGATTATCTTTGGAAGTATAGAAAATTGTAACAAAGTGCCAAAAACAACGTTATAGAATCGCATGTCTAGCAATTACCAAAATTTAATTGAAAAACTGGATGAATTCATCCGCAAGTATTATAAAAATCTGCTTTTACGTGGATTGATTTATAGTACGGCTTTGGTTTTGTTGTTTTTTGTTTCGGCAACAACACTTGAGTACTTCGCACATTTTAATTCCGCTGTTAGAACCATCCTGTTTTACTCTTTTGTATTTGCTACTTTATTCATTTTAGTAAAATACATTGCTATCCCCGTTTCAAAGCTTTATAAAATAGGAAAAATCATTTCTCACGAAGAAGCTTCAGCGATAATTGGAATGCACTTTTCAAATGTACAGGACAAATTACTGAACGTATTACAATTACAATCGCTTCAAGAAACAACCCAACAACTATCAACCAACAATTATCAACTAATTGAAGCCAGCATCGATCAAAAAACAAAAGAGTTAAAACCTATCCCGTTTACTTCTGCTGTTGATTTTTCTGAAAACAGAAAATATTTAAAATATGCATTGATACCTGTTTTACTGATTACGGTTATTCTGTTTGCCGCACCCAGCATTATTACCGATGGAACTAAGCGTTTGGTTAAACATAGCGAATATTTCGAAAAGGAAGCGCCTTTCCAATTTGTAATCACCAACTCTGATTTACAAACAGTTACACAACAAGATTACGAACTCAAGGTAAAGCTTACCGGAGATGAGATTCCAGACAACATTTATGTGGAGATTGATGGAAACGAATTTAAGCTCAACAAAGAAAACATTATCAATTTTACTTATATTTTTAAGAACGTACAAAAAAACATTCCCTTTCAATTGGCTGCTGATGGCTTTAAGTCGAAAGGGTATGAATTGGTTGCATTACCAAATCCAATCTTATTAAATTTTGATATTGCATTAGCATATCCAAAGTATTTAAACAAAAAAGATGAGTTGGTAAAAAACACAGGAGATTTAGTTGTGCCTGCTGGAACCAAAATAAGCTGGAATTTCAACACTCAAAACACTGAACAACTTCGTTTGAATTTTAATGATACATCCTTTTCAGTTGCCCCGTCAGCTGAAAACAACTTTGTATATTCAACGCGATTGTTCCGCGATAAATCTTATTCTGTCACAACTGCTAATCAATTTTTGAAAAGCAAAGATTCTGTTACTTACTCTATAAATGTGATTCCAGATGCTTATCCGCAAATTACTGTTGCGGAGAAAAAAGATTCTACTTCTAATAAACGAATTTATTTCAGAGGAGAAGTAAAAGACGATTATGGATTTAATAAGCTTTCATTCAATTATCGTTTTATTAATAACAATGATTCTGCTGCGACAGATAATTATAAAAAAATGACTACTAATGGAATTCCGATTGCTGTAAATAAAATGCTTACACAAGATCAGTTTTTTCATTATTGGGATATGACCGAATTGGGCGTAGCGCCTGGTGATGAAATAGAATATTATTTTGAAGTTTGGGATAACGATGGTGTAACGGGAAGCAAATCAGCAAGAAGTCAAAAAATGATTTTTAAGTCTCCTACTTTAAAAGAATTAGAAGAAAACACGGATAAGAATAATAACAAAATCAAAGACGATTTAGAAGAAAGTATTCGTGAAGCAAAAGAAGTTCAAAAAGAATTGGCTGACTTGCAACGCAAAGTGGCTGAGAAGAAAGATTTGACATGGGAAGAGAAAAAGAAGTTGAAAGAGTTACTCGACAAGCAAAAAAATCTTCAAAAGAAAATTGAGAACGTTAAAAACGAGAATCAACAAAATAACGAGCAAAAAAATGAATACAAGCAACCGAATGAGGAAATGCTTGAAAAACAAAAACAACTGGAAGAGTTGTTTAATAAGGTAATGACTCCAGAGCTGAAAGAGAAATATGATGAATTACAAAAACTTTTAGAGAAGTTAGATAAAGACAAAGTGCAAGAAGCGTTAAAGAAAATGAAGTTGGAGAACAAAGATTTATTGAAAGAATTAGATCGTAATCTTGAAATTTTCAAGCAATTGGAAGTGGAACAAAAAATCCAAGAGAGTATTGATAAGCTAAACGAAATGGCTAAAAAGCAAGATGAGCTTGCTAAGCAGTCGGAAGAAAAAAAGACGGAATCCAAAGAACAAAAATCAAAACAAGATGATTTGAACAAAAAGTTTGAGGACTTAAAAAAGGATTTAAAAGAACTTGAGAAAAAGAACAGTGAATTAGAAGAGCCGAAGAAGCTCGAAAACACAGAGCCAAAGCAGGAAGAAATTAAAAAAGAAATGGAGAAAAGTAGCGAAAGTTTGAATGAGAATAAAAAGAAGGAAGCTGCAAAATCACAAAAAGATGCTACTCAAAAAATGGAAGAGATGGCTAAGCAAATGGAGCAAGCACAAGCCAAAGAGCAAGAACAGCAAGAAGGAGAAGACATTGATAAAATGAGAGGATTGTTGGAAAATTTAATTCAATTGTCGTTTGGCCAAGAAGCTTTAATGGGACAATTATCCAAAACAAAACCCAATGACCCTCAATACGTAAAGATCAATCAAAAACAGAAAAAGTTGAAAGACGATTCGAAAATGATTGAAGATACTTTGTTGGCATTGAGTAAACGTGTCCCTCAAATTGCGGCTGCAGTGAATAAAGAAATAAGTGCTATCAACATGAATATGGATAAGGCATTAAGTGAAATTACTGAATCGCAAACACCTTCTATCGATGGGAAAAATCACAAACAAGAAGCGTTAAGTCGTCAACAGTTTGCAATGACTTCCATCAATAATCTAGCATTGATGCTGAATGAGGCGCTTTCGCAAATGCAGATGAATGCAAAAAATAGTAAGCCAGGCAATGGAAGTTGCAAAAAACCAGGTGGGAAAGGTCAAAAACCTTCTATGGCAAATATGCGTCAGATGCAAGAGCAAATCAATCAACAGATAAAAAAGTTAAAAGAGGGCATGGAAAAAGGCGGAAACAAGCCAGGGAACAAACCTGGAATGGGAACGGGTGGGATGAGTAAAGAATTGGCACAATTAGCTGCACAACAAGCTGCATTGCGTCAAGAATTGCAAAAAATGAGTGACCAAATCACTAAAGATGGAAAAGGTGCCGGAGGAATGAGCAAAATTATTGAGAAGATGGAAGAAACGGAGACGGATTTGGTAAATAAAATGCTTAGCCAAGAAACTATTATGCGTCAAGAGGAAATCCTGACTCGCTTGCTGGAAAGCGAAAAGGCGGAGAAAGAACGTGAGATGGATGAAAAAAGACAGTCAAATGAATCAAAAAATGCAAATTTTAGTAACCCTAATGAATTTTTAGAGTATAATATGCTGAAACAAAAAGAAACGGAATTACTCAAAACGGTTCCACCGTCATTAACTCCTTTCTTTAAGTCAAAAGTAAACCAATACTTTAACAACTTTGGAAACTAATATGGTACTTGCAGAAAATCAAAAAATAAGAATCGCTTCGAGAGCTGAGAACATCATCCTTGTTGAGCGTATGATTGAAGATGTATGTGATTTATTCAACATCAGCGAAGATTATTACGGGAATATCCTTGTAGCAATAACAGAAGCAGTAAACAATGCTATCTATCACGGCAATCAAGCTAATCCCAAGAAAAACATTGATATCTTTTTTAAATCATTCCCTGATCATGTTTCATTTATTGTGAAAGATGAAGGAAAAGGATTTAACTACGATAGTTTACCAGATCCAACAAATCCCGAAAACATTGAGAACCCAAATGGTCGTGGCGTATTTTTAATGCGCAACTTAGCTGATAACGTTTCTTTTGAAGAAAATGGCAGCAAAGTTATTTTGGATTTCAAAATGCAAATTAACTAACTTTCATTTTCAGCCAATCGCTGTAGTTGATTATATCTGTATCCGAAGAACTACTCAATAGTATACCATCAAGCAACGTGTTAATTTCCTTTAACAGTTGCTTGTTCTTTTTTATGCCATCCGACTTTACCATTTTATCTATTAAAAAAATCATTTGTTTCTGACGTGCATATTCTTCTTTTTTCAAAAGGACCGAATACTCTTTTTTTACACGTAACAATTTGTGTTCTAAATAATCAAAATCGTTTAACTCATATCGAATCATCAACTCAAACACGGCCAATTTTAAATGCCATGCTTCATCCAAATGCTTAAAAGCGTCTTGCATCATTGGTTTTACTAAGTTTTTCAACGATTCTTTGAAATTCTTTTTATCAAAATTCAAAACCGCCAAATTTAAATATACAAACACATTATAAACAGGAAGTTTTTTAATACTTGCATTATCTTTCGCTTCATGTAAAATTTCTATCGCCCTATCAATATTTTTTACAGAATAGTTTATCACGAGTGAATTGTAATAATAAAACAAGTACTTATCATACAACTGCTTGTTAAACTCTTCCATAGCCGATTTCAGCTTGTTGACATAGGTTAATGAAAGATCTATTTTTTGATTTTTAAACAAAGAATTAATCAAATAGGTTAACATTTGAAGTTTTGTATCGTGATTGTTTTTATTAAACAACTTCTCTTTTGAAAATTCATCAAATGTTTTTAGTAAATATTTTTCTAGGGATTTATAATCCTGTTGTTGAAGCAGGATACGGCTTACCGACTGGTAGATTTTAAAACGTAAAACTGGACTATTTTTTACATCCTTGCTTTTTGCAAAATCGTTGACTGTTTTTTGCAACAAATCTAAAATCTCCGTGTTTTGTTTTGCAAAATTTTGCGAAACCTTGATACGATAAATCAAAGCTGCCAAAATATCATCAATCTCTTGTACCTTATTGAGTTTCGAGCGATTGTCTTTTCGCTTTTGAATGTATTCTTCTGGGTTAATCTCTAATGTTTCGTGCGAAAGTTTGATGAATTCGCCATAAATAATATCCAACCAATCTAAATGCTCACTTTCGTTTGCCTTTCGGAAAGCCTTATTTAAATAGTAATACGCGGTTGGTGCCTGACCTTTGCTTTGAAATAATCGCGATAGAAATAGATAATTTAAAATAATATTGTATTCATTGGCATCATAATAATGAAGTGTTAAACTTTTTCCTATGTCTTCAAAAAGCCTGTTTTTTAGGCGATACAAAGCATTTTTATCTTCTGAATTGTATAGTTTTTTTAGTATTTTGTCTTCATTGTACTCAGGAAATTGTTTGCGAATAAAATCAAACAAGACTTCGTCTTTTCTTTCTGTTGCCTTTTCTGTTCGATTGATAAAGAGTTTAAAATTTCGAATTTCCTCTTTATTCATATTACCGATTACTTCTGGAAGAATGTTCATTTTTATAGTTTTGAATACGTAAGAAAATTACAAAATTTATTTAATATCCCGAAATATTTAAATACATTTGATTAGAAAACATCCCTTAACACTAAAAATGACATCATGAAAAAGTATGTTTTTTTATTTCTCCTTTCTTTTTTGCTTCTCAGCAATAAAGGAATGTCGCAGGCCTCCTTAGGAATTAGCCAAGCTGCCTATATCGTTTACAATGATACCGTATCTGCGTTTGCATTAGATAGTATTAATATTTATGTGGTGAACAAGGGAGACAGCACTTTTTTGGACTCCTATCAAATTATTACTGATGTGCAAGATTCTAATTCTGTAACGGCTTATCACAATATTGATACAGTAGGCATGTTTTTATCATTAATACCGCCTGGTGATAGTGTTAATTTAACTATCAATGCAAATTATATTATGGGAGACTCTGCCTCACAATATCATTACAAAATAAATGTAATTGTTATATGGCCACTTGCTGCAAGTGCTGCAACCAAAGATTCGCTTACATTCAATGTGTTTATTTTATTGCCAACATCAATAAATGAAATCGATCTGTCACATCTAATTAAAGCGTATCCGAACCCTGTAGTTAACAATATTACCCTCGAAAACAAGGGTAAAAACAGCATTGAAGAAGTAAGAATTTACGATACTAAAGGCCGCTTGATTGAACACCTTGCTAACCCTCAATTTATCTGTACAGAGGGGTGGGCAAAAGGAACATATCTCATCACCCTACAACTCGAAGATGGTAAAACACATACCATTCGAGTCATTAAACAATAACTTTGTTTTTAAACGGGAAACGCTCATTGATAATTTATCAATGAGCGTTTCTTATTTTCCGAAAACTAAATCTTATTAATTACCTTTGCAATATGGATACAGAGTTTGAATACCAAAATGCACTAAAGCAAATAGAGAAAAGGTTTGGTGGGGATATCGATATGCAGGGATTGCTTTTTATAATTGGATTGCAAGAGCTTGGCAAAGGGAAAATAAAGCTTTCTAAAAATGAAAAACTGGATGTCCTTCATATTGCAATCTGTACATTGCTTTCTCCTTATGGATATTATGAATTTGAAGGATTAGATAAAGATGGCTGGCCACATTGGAAAACAATGGAAAACCTGCCACCATTAAAACCAGCGCAGCAACAAGAAATAATAAAACAAGCTATTGTTGAATACTTTAAAACTGTAGAAATGCAGCCTTAATTATTGGATTTTTACTGTAACATCAGCATCCTTACCTGGCTCATCTAATCGTAAAACACCAACTCCCGTTCCTGAAATTCCTGTTTTTGTAGCTGTTACGTCAAAAATGGCTGGCAATTTTACATCAAAAGTAGCCTCGCCAGACCCATCAGTCGTTCCATTATAAACAACATCTCCATTTACAGAAGGAGCGGCTAATTTAACAGTTGCTCCTGATACAACAGCACCATTGGTATCAATCACTTTTACTTTTCCGTGACACGTTTTATCTTTATTACAAGAAGTCGAAACAAACATTACTGAAAGTATTGCTACCACTGCTGTAATTGCTGAAATTTTGTTTAATAACGTTTTCATGTTGTATATTTTCTTTAAAATCTAAATTTCGGTATGATGAATGTAAGACTTGTTTATCTTTACGTTTAACAAATTTAACACATTTAAAATGAAATACAAAAAACTTTTCATAGGATTTTCATTTGTTTTAGGACTTTTATTGATGTTTTCCTCTTTTAGTCCCAGCAAAATCAAGGGAGAAGGAAATATAAACGTGCTTATTAAGACTACCTACGGGGATATTAAGATAAAACTCTACAATGAAACCCCATTACACAGGGATAATTTCTTAAAACTGGTAAAAACACACTATTTAGATAGCCTATTGTTCCATCGTGTCATTCAAAAATTCATGATTCAAGGCGGGGATCCCGATTCAAAAAATGCTCTTGGAGGTGAATTATTAGGCGAAGGCGGACCCAAATACACTATTCCTGCAGAAATAAATCGTATGCGATATCACAAAAAAGGGGCACTTGCTGCTGCTCGAGAAAGCGATTTAGATAATCCAACACAAGCTTCATCAGGCTCGCAATTTTACATTGTACAGGGGAAAACCTACACCGATTCATTATTAAAAACTCAAGCCGTTAGAATTACCAAAAGAACTTTATATGCCTATTTTGTGAATCTCGCTGAAAACAAACATTATCTAGACGACTACAAACGTTATGTTAAAGAAGAAAAAGTTGACAGCATAAAATACATCAACGATATTTTTGATGCAAAAGTGGAAAAAGAATTGCCAAATGTGGCACAATACAAATTTACTCCCGAACAAACTCAAGCTTATACAACTATTGGCGGAACTCCATCATTGGATAATACATACACAGTTTTTGGTGAAGTTTACGAAGGGTTAGAAATTGTAGATTTAATTGCTGCTCAAAAAACAGACAAGAACGCTAGACCAATTGAAGACATTCGAATCATAAGTGTTTCAATTATTCCTTAACTTCGTCCATTATTTTAAAGAAAAAGATGAAAGATCGTATTGAAGAACTATTGAATGAAATTGAATCATTTACCGCAAGTAGTAAAGAACATGTGGAAGAGTTTCGTATTAAACTATTAAGCAAAAAAGGAAAAGTAAAAGAACTATTCGAAGAGTTCAAAAATGTTGCTCCGGAAATGCGTAAAGAAGTTGGACAAAAACTAAATGAACTTCAAAATAAAGCGCAAGATAAAATCAATCATCTGAAAGAAACATTTGAAGACTTAACAGATTCAAAAGAAGCGAACATTGATTTAACGCTTCCTGCTGAAAAAATTACAGTCGGTTCTCGACACCCATTGTCAATTGTAAGAAACCAAATCGTAGAAATTTTTTCACGAATCGGATTTACAGTTTCAGACGGGCCAGAAATTGAAGACGATTGGCATAATTTTACAGCGTTGAATACACCTGCAGATCATCCTGCACGTGATATGCAAGACACGTTTTACATTTCAGAAAATCCAGATATCGTTTTAAGAACACAAACATCTTCTGTTCAAGTTCATATTATGGAAGGCTCACAGCCACCTATTCGCACTATTTCTCCAGGACGTGTATATCGAAACGAAGCAATTTCTGCTCGTGCGCATTGTCAGTTTCATCAAGTAGAAGGTTTGTATATTGATAAAAAAGTTTCGTTTGCCGATTTAAAACAAACACTCTTATATTTTTCAAAAGAGATGTTTGGCGAAGAAACAAAAATTCGTTTGCGACCCTCCTATTTCCCTTTTACAGAAATCAGTGCAGAAATGGATATATCTTGTCCTTTTTGCAAGGGTGATGGATGCAACATCTGTAAAGGTGCTGGATGGGTAGAAATTTTAGGTTGCGGAATGGTTGATCCAGCTGTTCTAGAAAATTGCAAAATTGATAGCAAACAATACAGTGGCTTTGCATTTGGAATGGGAATAGAACGTATAGCGATGCTTAAATATCAAGTAAAAGATCTTCGTTTATTTTCTGAAAACGATATTCGATTTTTAAAACAATTTAAATCCGTTATTTAATAATTGACTCTTTCTCGATTAGAACAATTACAACAAATGCTTAAGGCTGAGCCTAACGATTCATTCTTAAACTATGCATTGGCATTGGAATACGCCAAGGTCAAAGATGTTATCAGAGCGATTGAATTGATTGAAAATTTGCTTTCAAAAGATGAAAATTATTTAGGCGCTTATTATCAATTAGGAAAATATTACGAGCAAATTCAAGATATACCAAAAGCTATTTCAACATATACAAAAGGAATAGAGGTCGCAAAAAAAATCAAAAACAACAAAGCGATTGGTGAGTTAAATGAAGCGCTGTGGATGCTGGAAGACTAAGTTCTAAAATATATTTCGCCATTATACTCCGACTCCGCTCAGTATGACAACCTAAATCGTCACACTGAGCGGAGTCGAAGTGTTTATAAAATAGAATGTTATTTTATCGTATCAAACACCTTTCCCACTTTTTCTTTTTGCACTTTTGCGCTTTCAATTTCGCTTTCTAACAAATGAATATCTGCGTTGGGATTTATTTCTTTTAGTTTTTTAATTTTTTCAGTATTAGAAGAAATCTTGTCATCATACATCGTAACAATTTCCTTAACCGACTTTTTTGCATAATACGCAACCCATTTTGAAGCTTCAGAATCGCTTGCAATGCCCGCTAATATTTCAACCCCCTTGTTTACTGTTTGATCTTTTTTATCCTTTTTCAGAAACATAGCATATTGAGAAACAAAACCTACCAATGAAAATCCAGTGAACTTAGAAGCATTTTTAACAAAAAAATCATTTTGCTCGTCTGTTCCATTCATTGCATACAAATCTGCTATTGAATATAGTATATCAATATTTTTTTCATCCTCGTAAGGCTTAGCAATCACCATCGCTTCTTTCGGGTTAATTTTTCCTATAGCAGATAAAGAAGAACTAAAAACATAGTATGACTTATCTCTCAATCCATTCTTATAAATTATTTCTAAATCGGTGTCTTTATAATTTGCATACAAATATTCAATGGCCGATGAGCGCACTATCGATTTAGCATCATTTTGAGCTATTAGCATTAATTTTTGTTTGATTTCTTTTTCATGTCCTGCTTGAATTGCATTTAAGCCTCCAATTGCATCTAATCGCAAAGCCCAAAACTTGTCACTCAATGCTTTTATAATTACTGCTGCTGCTATCGAGTCGCTCGACTTTTCAAATAGCTTCGAGAGCGCCTCTTGTCTATCTAAATACAACGGAGCGTTCGAATATTGAAATGCTAATTCTGATATTGATTTTGTTTCAAATTTAGTACATAAAAGCATTTTTTGTGCATCCACATTTACCAAATCAGGCTTTAAAGCTGCTGGAAATTCAAATGTTTCATCCGTTTTGGAAAGTGTAATTTTTTTGCGTTCTATTTTTCCACTTACATACAAATCGATGTACATTGGAATTTTAAACAACGGTGTTTTTGAAAAATCTTGTACTTGTTTAATTTGAATTTTTTCTTTTTTATTTACTGCATCGTATTCTGAATTGATAACCAAAGCAGGGTGTCCCGAGGAGAGGAACCATTGATTAAAGAACCAGTTCAAATCTTCACCAGTTACTTTTTCGAACGCCATTCTTAATTGATGAATTTCAACAGATGTATATTTATTCGTTTCAAGATAAAGTTTTAGAGAGGCAAAAAAAGCATCATCACCAACATATTTTCTCAACATGTGAAGTACTTGTCCGCCTTTATTATAGCTGTGCGCATCAAACATATCTTCTTTATCGTTGTATTGAAAACGAATTAAGTTTACTTGTTTTCTATCCGACTCGCCCAAATAACCCATTCTGGACTCCGCACTATGATGGTCAGCAGCATCTAACCCATATTTATGTTCCTGCCATAAATATTCTCCGTAAGTTGCAAACGATTCGTTCAAAGGCAAGTTGCTCCACGATTCGCATGTTACTAAATCTCCAAACCACTGATGAAACAATTCGTGTGAAATGTAATCCTCAAAATCTTGGTCTAACAATTCTCTGTCTGTGCGTTGTAAAAGTTCAATATGAACAGTTGCAGTAGTGTTTTCCATAGCACCTGAAACAAAATCTCTTACTGCAATTTGAGAGTATTTATTCCAAGGATATTCAACGCCTAATTTGTTTGAAAAAAAATCTAACATCTCTGGTGTATTCCCGAAAACAGCCTTTGCATAAGGTTCGTATTCCTTCTCAACATAGTAATTAACTTCGCGTCCTCTCCATTTACTGTCCTTCACCAAAGCAAAATCTCCAACTGCCATCATTGCTAAATATGGAGCATGTGGTAATTCCATTTTCCAATAATCAGTGCGAGTGCCATCACCGTTATCAAATGAAGAACACAACTCCCCATTTGAAAGTGTAACATACTTTTTATCTACCGTCATGTATATTTCCTGCGTCATACGTTCATTCGGACGATCAATGGTAGGCATCCAAACAGAAGTTGATTGCGTTTCCCCTTGCGTCCAAATTTGTTGCGGTTTGTTTTTATCTTTTCCATCTGGATTAATAAAGTACAGTCCTTTATCGTCATTAATGGCAAGACTTCCACCGCCTTTTTTTAATTCATTAGGTTTTGAAACGTATTCTATAAAGATGGTGTACTCTTCATTGTTTTTATACTCTTTGTCAAGTTGAATAGTGATTACATAATTCTCATAACCATATTTTAATGGCGATTTTGTTTCCACTTCCGAAACAGTTGCTTCATATTGTCCCATCGGATTTTTTTTCGAATCCATTCCCGTTTTCTGGTACTCTTTTTTTACTAACGACACCTCTTTAATTTCCATTCCCCGTGCATCAAGTAACAACGTTGAAGTTGGATAGAAATATGGTTTTACTGTAATGGTTGCTTTTCCGAACATGTATTGTTTTGTCCAATCAAAACTTACATCCAACTTAGTATGAAGAATGTCACTCAGTCTGGTTTCCGAAGCATGATATTGCTCAACTTGTATATTGGTAGAAGTGGTTTCAATCGTATCTAAATTCATTACGACTAAATCATCACCGTTGTCGGTCGATTTTTTAAATACGTTACAGGAAGAAACAACTAGGGCTACTGCAAGAAGAAAAATTCGTGTTTTCAAAATCATCACTTTTATTTTAGGAAATCAAAGGTTGTGAAAATAATATTGATTTCAAATAATTTCTCGACTTCACTCGAAATGACAAAAAAACCAGTCGTCAACGTGTCCTTCCGACCGAAGTGGAGGAAACTAACTAAACATGGACATAACAAAGAATATGCTCGAAATAGCGAAATTTTTCCGTTACATCCGAAATGACAAATTTTTGCTACAGCAGTCAAAAAACAATACATTTGTAATATGCTAAAAGTAAAAGTTAATAATCAGACCGAGCTTGTTATTGAGCTCGAAAATGCAAGCACTGGAACCATTGATGGTAAAGCATTTGCTTGGGATGTAATTGAAGTTAAAGATGGTAGTTTTCATATTATAAAAGACAATCGTTCTTACAATGTGGAAGTGATAAAAGCTGATGCTGCTGAAAAGAGTTTTTTGATAAGTGTGAACGGGAATAAGTATCAGCTAAATGTGAAAGATAAGTTTGATGAATTGTTGAAGAGTTTAGGATTTGATGATCTGAGTGCTAAAAAAGTAAACGAAATAAAAGCACCTATGCCAGGATTAGTTTTGGATATACGAGTTAATGAAGGAGATATCGTTAAAAAGGGAGATCCTATTTTAGTATTAGAAGCGATGAAAATGGAAAACATTATCAAATCACCAACCGATGGAATGATTAAGAAAATCAATGTAAAGAAGGGTGTTGCAGTAGAGAAGAATCAGGTTTTGATAAATTTCGGATAGTACCAATAGCTAATTTTTACGAAGCGCTTTCTTCTTTGAAACCGTCATCCCGTGCCGCGACACGGGATCTTCCAATTGTAAATACAGCTTATTATCGTGACCCATTCGACTACGCTCAGGGTGACACACGGCATGACGTTTGAGAAGAGTGAACCGTTATTAAATAAATTCCTATGGATAATAATAGAAGAGACTTTATAAAAAAATCAGCGCTTGCACTTGCAGCAATTACTGCCGGTTCAGCGATTGGAAACACTTTAGCCCCTGCGAAATTTCTTGAAAACGAAACAACACCGCTTGACGAAGGATCTTTTTCAAAAGAATCTTTGCCCTATGCCTACGATGCTTTAGAGCCTCACATCGACAAATTGACGATGGAAATTCATCACAGTAAACACTATTATGGATACATCACAAATTTGAATAAAGCAATTGGCGAATTAGATGGCAGCATACTGGGCGAAAAAAAATCGCTTAATAACATGTTCGATAAAATGGCGAAACTGCCTTTGGCTATTCGTAATAATGCCGGAGGATACTATAATCATTTTCTTTTTTGGAGTTTAATGAAACCAAATGGTGGTGGTGAACCAAAAGGTAAATTAGCAGATGCGATCAAAACAAGTTTTGGCTCCTTTGATGAATTTAAAAAACAATTTGCAGATGCCGGAATGAAACGTTTCGGCTCCGGTTGGGCTTGGTTGGTAAAAACAAAAGAAGGAAAATTGGTGATCACCTCAACTGCCAATCAAGATAATCCATTAATGATTTTAGATTCTGTAGAAGTAAAAGGAACACCTGTGTTGGCTTTAGATGTGTGGGAGCATGCCTATTATATTAAGAACCAAAATAAACGTGCCGACTATATTGCTTCCTGGTGGAATGTTGTGAATTGGGAAACTGCAGAAGGGTTGTATAGTGCTTAATAGTATAGAAGGAAAAGAAAAAGCCTCATAGTTTTAACACTATGAGGCTTTTTTGTTGCTCCCTCTGCTGGACTTGAACCAGCGACCCTCTGATTAACAGTCAGATGCTCTAACCAGCTGAGCTAAGAGGGAATTTTATTCTGGTTAATAACCCTTTTGAAAAAGGAGTGCAATATTAGCACGTTCAAAGCAATTATGCAATATATTTGCGGGAAATATTTAAAAAATCATATAATATGAGCTTATTAGTTGTAGGGACTGTCGCTTTTGACGCAATTGAAACACCATTCGGGAAGACCGATAAAATTTTGGGAGGGGCTGCTACGTATATTTCCTTAGCTGCTTCTTATTTCACAAAGAAGATAAATCTTGTATCGGTTGTTGGAGGAGACTTTCCTTCTGAACACATCGACATGCTGAAAAAGCATCACATCAATACAGATGGACTGCAAATTTTAAAAGATCAGAAAACATTCTTCTGGTCGGGAAAATACCACAACGATATGAACAGCCGCGATACGCTTACGACTGAACTCAACGTGTTGGAAAGTTTTAATCCGGTAGTGCCAGCAGAATACCAAGACTGTGAATTTTTGATGTTGGGAAATCTTGTTCCTAAAGTTCAGCAACAAGTTATTTTACAATTAAAAAATCGCCCGAAATTAATTGTGTTAGACACAATGAATTTTTGGATGGACATTGCAATGGCAGATTTAATGGAAACAATTGCAATGGTTGATGTGCTTGCCATCAATGATGGAGAGGCTAGACAACTTTCGGGAGAATACTCGTTAGTGAAAGCTGCGCAAAAAATATTGGCGATGGGGCCTAAATATTTAATCATTAAAAAAGGAGAGCATGGTGCTTTGTTGTTTGATAAAACACAAGTGTTCTTTGCTCCAGCATTACCATTAGAAGATGTGTTTGATCCAACTGGTGCAGGCGATAGCTTTGCTGGTGGGTTCATTGGTTATTTAGCCGAGACTAAAGATATTTCTTTCGAAAATATGAAACGTGCAATTATTTTTGGTTCTGCAACTGCATCGTTTTGTGTTGAAAAATTTGGCACGGAAAATTTGGTTGGCTTAACGGCAGAACAAGTTGATAGCAGAGTACAAGAGTTTGTTGATTTGGTGCAGTTTGATATTGCATTAGTATAATTCACAATACGATTATTAAAAAAGCCTTACAAATCACTTTGTAAGGCTTTTTTAGTTTTTTATGGTGGACCTTGCAGACATTTGAAACGAATTTGCGATTTAAGCTCGATAACTAAGCGTTTAACTGACATTTAATATGTTATTTTAATTGCAAATATTAATCATTAATAATTGTTTAAAAGCTGTTTAAAAGCCTAAACAATCACAAAAACGCCTGTTTATTAACTATTTGTTTATAACCACCCCTATTGTTAATTAGTTCAAATCACGAAGAAGTCGAACCAACTGCATTATGAGCTGAAATATTCTTTTCTACAAATTCCAATTGAACTTCTATCCATTTTTCATTTTCTAAAAATTTCGAACACGATAATCTTCTTTCCATGCTACAACAATTATTATTTGTCGAATTTATTATGCCCACATGCTTTAATATTTAGTAATTTTGTGTGCTAAATTATTCAACCCCATTATGGGCAAAGACCATCATCACGTTCACAAAGTTTCTGCAGCAGCACTTCTTGTTACATTAGGAATTATTTTTGGCGACATCGGTACATCTCCACTCTATGTATTAAAAGCCATTGTAGGTGAACACCCAATTGATGCTACAACTGTAATGGGTGGTATTTCTTGTATTTTTTGGGTGCTAACTTTACAAACAACTCTAAAATATGTTGTATTAACTCTGAGAGCAGACAATAAAGGAGAAGGCGGAATTTTTGCACTTTACACATTAGTAAAAAAGACGAAAGTAAAATGGTTGCTTTTCCCGGCTGTAATAGGTGGTAGCGCAATTTTAGCAGAAGGAATTATTACCCCTCCAATTTCTGTTTCTTCTGCAGTTGAAGGATTACGCATGTTTGAGCCACTTAAACATCTAAAAACTGTTCCAATAGTTATTGTAATAATCATTTTACTTTTTGCAATTCAACAATTCGGAACCAAATCAATTGGAAAATTATTTGGACCTGTAATGCTCATTTGGTTTCTGATGCTTGGCATCTTAGGCATAAGTCAACTTTCCGGAAACTGGGAAGTTTTAAAGGCTTTGAATCCTATGTATGCTTATAATTTATTAGTCTTGCATCCGGGAGGCTTTTGGATTTTAGGTGCAGTATTTTTATGTACAACTGGTGCAGAAGCATTATATTCTGATTTGGGTCATTGTGGAAAAGAAAACATTCGCATCAGCTGGATCTTTGTAAAAACAACATTAATATTAAACTATTTTGGACAAGGAGCTTGGTTGATTGCTCATCAAGGGGAGCACCTAAATGGCGCAAGTCCATTCTATACAATTATGCCTGAATGGTTCTTGCCTTTTGGAATTATTTTAGCAACAATTGCTACGATTGTTGCAAGTCAAGCATTAATTAGTGGCTCTTTTACACTTATTAACGAAGCCATTCGATTGAATTTTTGGCCCAAGGCTAAAATTAAATATCCAAGTGACTTAAAAGGTCAATTATATATTCCATCCGTTAATTGGTTACTGTGCGCGGGTTGTATTGTTGTGGTGCTATACTTTGAAGAGTCAACAAAAATGGAAGCGGCATATGGATTAACAATTATATTAGGTATGTTAATGTCTTCCCGATTACTTACCTATTACATGAGAATCAAGCGTTTCTGGCGACCACTTATTTCTACGTTTATAGTAGTTTATATTTTTGTTGAGGTGTCATTACTTGTTTCACAAATGGATAAGTTTCTGAAAGGGGGTTGGATTAGCTTGATGATCGCTATCTTACTTACTTCTATTATGCTTATCTGGTATTATGCTCGCAAAATTAGAAATAGATATGTCGAGTTTGTCCGACTAGAAGATCATTTGCCGATACTAGAAGATTTAAGTAGAGATTTAAGTGTTCCTAAATATGCAACACATTTGGTTTATTTAACAAGTGCAGATAATCGCGAAGAAATTGAATCGAAAATTATTTATTCGATCATGCAAAAACAGCCTAAACGTGCCGATATCTATTGGTTTGTGCACGTGGATGTTGTAGATGAGCCGTATCGTATGGAATACAAAGTTTGTGAATTTATTCACGATGATGTTATCCGTATTGATTTCAGATTGGGATTCCGTGTGGCACCGCGAGTGAATTTGATGTTCAGAAAAGTAGTGGAAGACATGGTGAAGAACAAAGAAGTGGATATTACCAGTCGATACAAATCGTTGAACAAAAACAATATCATTGGCGACTTTAGATTTATTGTTATCGAGAAATTTTTATCCTACGAAAATGAATTGCCAATTCACGAAAAATTAATTCTTGATGTTTACGGTGTATTGAAACACTTGAGTTTATCAGAAGAAAAAGCTTTTGGATTGGATACAAGCTCCGTTACAGTGGAAACTGTTCCATTAATTATTGCACCACCAAAAGCCATTAACTTAAAGAGAGTTGAAGATACTCCACTTCCGCCATTAGAACATAAAGAATAAACAAGACATAAAAAAAGCGTTCTATAATTAGAACGCTTTTTTTAATTAATTCATTTCATTTATTATTTTAATCCTTCTAATACTTTTTTCGCTTGTGCATTTGTTGGATCTAACTCCAATACTTTTTGGAAATTTAATTTAGTGTTCGCACTATCTTTTTTCTTAGCATAATATGCTCCTAAATAATTATACGCTTCTACTAAATCTTTTTTGTTTTTCTCAACCTCTTCTGGTTTAACCTTAGTAATATATAATTCATACAACTCTTTGGCGCTCCAATTCTCTGTTTTCATTACAACTTCGTTCTGAACTAAGGCTCTTGCTTTCCACAAATACCCCATTGTAAGTTCTGGTTGTAATTTTATTACTTGAGAAAAAGATGAATCAGCATTGATAAAATCTTTTGATAAATAGTATGCTCTTCCTATTTGAAAATAATCATTTACACTCAACTTCCCTTTTTCCATCTTCACTTTATAAGAAGCAATAGCTTCTGGGTATTTTTTCATTTTTAAATATGAATTTGCAATGTCCCCATTTAATTCTGTTTTTTCTGGTTGCATCTCCAGTGCTTTTTTGAAATCAAAAATTGCTAATGAATCTTTCCCTGTTTTAGAAAGTAATTTACCACGGTATTCATAATCTTGTATGATAATTTTATCCGCAGGCGCTTTTGTAAAAAACACATTACTGTTTTCTAAACCAGCAGGATAATCCGCAGTTTCGTATTGCGCATAAGCTAAATATCGGTATAAATAAACATTGTTTGGGTCACATAGTTGAGCTTCTTTTGCATCAACTACGCTTTCTTTATAAAATTTAGATTCAAGTGCAAATCCTGCAGAACGTGCTTTTGCGCTGCAATCGTTATTTAATTGTATGTATCTTTTCATTTGACCATACGCAACTTTATCTTGTCCCGCTCTATGATAAATTTCAGCGATTTCGCGGTAAGCAGGAGCAAATGTAGAGTCAATTAATTTTGCTTTTTTGTACGTATCAATTGCAAGTTGGTAGTTTTTTGCACGGTTCCATACTTGTCCTTGTTTTAAAAGTGCTCTCGGAGACTTCGGGTCTAACGTTCCAGCCTTTTCATAATTTTCAACCGCTTTTGTACCGTTGTTTTGTTCTAAAAAAGCATCTCCAGTTAAAATAAATCCTTCTGGATTTTTAGGCTCAAGCTTTGTAGCCTTTGCTAACAAAATAAAAGCGTCCGCTAAATTTTTTGTTGGAGCAGCAATATATGCTTCAGCAATTTTCATAAAAACAGTAGCGTTTTTTTCAGCACCTAAGGTTGTTGCTTTAAAAAAGTTTGCTTTCGCTTCTACTGGCTGGTTTTTATACCATTGCACTTTACCCAAGCCTACATAAGGCAAAGGATTGGTTGGGTTCAAATCTGCACCTTTTTGGTACATCTTGTTTGCCATTTCCCAATTTTCATTTTTAAAGAAGTTTTCACCGTAATAAAAATAATAATCGCCACTATTCGGTTGTGTTTGTATCAATGCTTTGTATGCAGCATCAGCTGATTCAAATTGTTCATTTGTCGTAAGCTTAAGTGCATCATTTAATGTTTGTGCAACCATGGTTGAAGAGGCAACCAATAATAGTCCCACTAATAATCTCGACTTTTTAATCTGTTCTTTCATACTGTTTAATTTATTCAATATTAACTTCTACTAATCTTACTGGAGCAATTGCAGGAATCAGTCCTGCTTTTAAAATCATCAGTTGTCCTTTGTCTCCTGCCACGAAATGTACAAATCCCATACCAAGTCCTGCACGTGTCTGTCTGTTAATCATATAGACACTTCTGGTAAAGGGATATTCCTTGGTTTTTATATATGCCTGATAGGCTTTTAGAGGCTCAGAAGCACTATTTTTTGCGATTGCCACCATTTTCACCTTCTTAAGAGTATTAGTCGTTAAGGAGTCGTCTATGTCGCTAATCCAATTTACACTAAGCACACCTATTGCATTTTTATGTGTGCTAACGTATTCAATCACTTCGGGGTTCGACTTTACAGCAAATACGTTTTTAGAAAAATCCTTTCCTTCCAGCAATGAATCGCGCATATAGCGAGCATTAGCCGAACCTGCGTTATCAAAAACCACCTTGATGCCATCTAATTTAGAATCTTTGTTTAATTGGCTCCAAAGCGAATCATTTCCTAATAAGATTGATTTTACTTGATCAACAGTTAGAGCTGTATCTAGGTTTTCCGGATTAATCAATAAAACGATAGCATCTTCTGCAATTTTGGTTGAAATAGGAAACAAGTTCTTTGCTTCAAACGATTTGCGTTCAGTAGGAGTGATGTCTCGGCACATCACCACAACTTTACAAGAATCGTTGATTAAGCGCTTTAATGCTTCATTTTCAGGAAGGTAATCCACATGAACGTTGGCGTTTTTGTAAATGGCATGAAATGTATATATCTGACTATCAAATAATTTTTGGAAAGATTCATCCACAACAATGTTTACTTCACCTGAAGTAGCAGTATCCGTTGGTTCTTTTTTTGAATCATTCGAACAAGCCGAAAACAATGTAATTGAAAGAAATATGAATCCTAAAAGTATGTTTTGTATTTTGAACATTATGCTTCTTCTGTTTTAGATTCTTGTTGTTTTAATTCTATGCTCGTTTTAATTCTTAGTATTTTATTTATATATCTACGATAAGCAATATAAAAACGCAAACAACCAAACAAAACGAGAACGATTCCGATTACGCTTCTTCCTTTCGGTAAAAGGTCTATCCAAGTATCGGTAAATAAAAACAAAACACCAATTGTAATGTAGAAAGCAAAAAGCAAAAAACTAAGGTAAAACCTTAGTCTGTTCCATGAATATTTTAGTTTAATTCTAAAACTCATTTTTTTGTTCTTTCTTGTGTTTCCATATAATTAAACCTGTTCGAACAACAGCGTATATTAACATGGTAATACCCAGTTCCTGTCTATAATTCGGGAAGCTATCTATTCCGATATTGGTAAAAAAAAACAGCAATCCTAAGCCTAAATAAACGGCTATCATTAAAAAGTTTGAATAATAGCGTATTTTATTCACGGACGAATTGCTGTTTTAAATTCTATTTTAAAAACGCAAGAGGCGTTTTAGTTTAATTTAAATTTAATTGGCATATTAAATTGTACACGAACTTCGCGACCATTTTGTTTACCAACTTTCCAGTTCGGCATTTTTTTAGCTACAGCAAGCGCAAGCTTATCGTAACCAGGACCGCCCGGAACACCTCTCAAAAGTTTCACATCCGTGATGCTACCATCTTTTTCTACTACGAACGTAAGATATACAGTTCCTTGAACTCCACCTTCTTTTTCCATAGCTGGGTATCCAACTTTTTGAATTTCGTTCGAAATCCATTTTTGTCTTGCTTCTTCACCGCCAATAAATTCAGGCATTTGCTCAACAATCGTTAGTGGCGCTTCAATTACAGCCTCTACAACATTATTGCCAGTCCCTTCATCAGGAATAATGATATCATCACCCGTTCCTTCAACTGTTTCCGTACTAATTTGAGGAGTTTCTTCTGTTTGAACAGGAGGAGGATCTTCTACCACTTCTTCATCCGTAACAACAGGAGGAGTAAATTTTACCGTTTCCATTACCGGTGGTGGTGGCGGAGGAGGTGGTGGTGGTTCAGCCTCATCAATTGGTGGAGGTGCTGTAAGGTCAAGTGGACTAATGTCAACAGGCACTTCAACTTCTTCCATTTTATTATTTATCCAATCGATAATTGCTGGTAAACTTACAATGAATACAAATGAAGCACATGTAATCAATAATGCAATAGCAACACTGCGATTGTGATTTTTACGAAGATCATATGCTCCGTAGATTTTGTTTTTGTCTTCAAAAACAATATCGTTGCGAACAGGAGCCACTACACTGCTCCAATTGTTAAATAATGATTCTGCCATCTTACTAATTATTTAGAAGTTGCTTTTAATAATTCATTCTCTTTCGCACCCATATCAACAATTGCATATAAACCAACATTGCAAATGTTTAATTCATCAACCACATCAATAATGTTTTTGTATACCGCTCCGTCATCTGCTTTGATAAGGACAGTTAATCCTGCTTCAATTCCAGCAGCAGCATTTCCTTTTCTTCCTTTTTCAGCTACAGCTAAACGTTTGAATGTGGTATCAGCAATTTCTTTTTTCTTTAACTGCTCTGTTAATTTTTCAATCACATCAATGGTACGTTTGTTTCTATCTAACAAAAGTTTGTGTAAGCCTTCGTCTGAAAAATCTGTTTTTGTTAATTTGGTTGGTGGTACACCTTTTGTATTTCCATCTGAATAAAACTCTCCATTATAATAATAAATGCCATTGTCTTTTGTTAAAATAAAAGTAATCGCATTATTTACCTTTTGAGGAGGCATATCTATTGGTGGTTTTGCAGGAAAGTTAATCTCCAATGTTTTAGGTTTCGCAAACGTAGACGTTAATACGAAAAACGTAAGGAGTAAAAACGCCAAATCCACCATTGGCGTCATATCTATTCGAGTTGATGATTTTTTGGCGCGTTTCTTTTCGTGTTTTCCACCTCCGCCACCACCGGTACTTACATCTGCCATTTTGTTTTTTTTAAATGTTATAAATCCACGGAATTGTACTTAAGATGCAATCAAAAGCTAAATTCCATAATTATTACTAATTATTCTTCAACAACTGGTCCTTGTTCAAGATCTGTAATCAAATTAAAGCGATAGATGTCCATGTCTGTAAAAACTTTAATGATGTCTTTTACAGCAATGTAATTTGTTTTAGCATCTGCTTTAATTGCAAAACGTAAGGGTTCATATTCAAATGGTCTTCCTTGTGATTCTGCTTTTTCTTTTTCAGCTTTTGCTTGACGAGCAGCTTCAATCTGTCCAAAACGAATCCAATCACCCAATTCATTATGCAATGAATCGTGTGGAATTCCTGGAGATTTAGCAGCTACTCGGTCAGCATCTTCCATGTTGATGTACTTTTTTAAGCTCGCCATTGGAACACCAATACTCGGCATACCACTAAAAATTTCAAGTTCTTTAGTAGTGAATTCGATTTTATATTGTTGACCCATCTTCTGTAACGTTTTTATACGAACGTCACTGTTGTTGATGTTGTAAAATGGTTTCCCGGCTTGATCAATTGAGATTAGAATTACATTTTTAGGTAATAATTTATCTGCAGTAGAAGAAGGAGTATCCACAACAACAGGTTCGGTAACCCTTGAAGTAGCAGTAAGCATAAAGAAAGTAACCAAAAGGAAAGCCAAATCCACCATTGGAGTCATGTCCAATGTTGGGCTACCTTTAGATGATGATACTTCAGCCATATTTATTTTTTAAAAATTTATTTTTATAAAAATTGTACGGCTTACTTAGCCATCTTTAAAGTGTGCAATAAGCTATATCCAGCTTCATCCATACTGTGAGTGATTGAATCCACACGGCTAGAGAAATAGTTGTACATAATGATACCGATAACAGAACCAATGATACCAATAGCTGTATTAATAAGTGCCTCGGAGATACCCGTTGCAAGAGCTGCAGTATCAGGAGAACCAGCAGCGGACATCGCAGCAAATGATTTAATCATACCTAATACCGTTCCAATCAATCCCCAAAGAGTTGCGATAGTAGCACAAGTAGTGATAATTGATAAGTTTTTTGAAAGCATTGGCAACTCCAAAGAAGTAGCTTCTTCTAATTCTTTTTGAACTGCTTCAATTTTATCTTCGCTGTTCAAAGAACCATCGTTTTGAACCACTTGAAGTTTTTCGATTCCTGCGCGAACTACATTGGCTAAAGAACCTTGTTGTTTATCACATGCAGCAATTGCATCTTCATATTGGTTATCTGCAAGCAAAGACTTGATATTACGTAGAAACGTGTCAGCAGGTCCTTTTCCTTTTGCTTTCGCAATAGTGATTAAACGTTCAACAGAGAAAGTAATAATGATGATAACAATCGCCATTAAAATTGGCACAATAAACCCTCCTGCATGCATCATTCCCAACAAATCTCCTGATTTTGGATGGCCTTCTGCATCAAAATGGGATGCATCACCCAAGATGAACATGTAAATAAGAATTCCAATTAACATTGAAACTGCAATTGCAATAAACGCGGACATAAAGTTAAACCCGCCTGATGTTGATTTTTGATTACTCATATTAGTTTGATTTTGGTTTATTTTATTATTTAGTTTTAATTAATACATACAAATTTGTGAAAATATATCCTTTTTTTCTGTTAAAGTTTTCTTTAATAGGGCACCAAACATACTAAATCTATTTCGAAAGTAAAAATTTTTCATCTCAAATAATGGTTTCTTAATATTTATAAAATACAGGGTTAATAACCGCGAATTACTATAAAAGATTGCAATAAGAATATCCCTTTTATTAAATGGTGGAATTTTAGCTGTGATTGGTGGGATTTGGTATTTAAAGGTGCTTCTCAACTTCGCTCGAAGTGACAAGGGTTCCTTGCAAATTATCTATCCTTTGTTGCTTTTGTTTTTACGAAAAGAGAAGCTATTGTTATGATTATCAGACCAATAATGATGTAACCAATATTGTTGAACACCCATTCGTTGGATCCGAAATAGTACCCTATTCCAGCAAGTGAACCTACCCAAATAAAGGCTCCAATCACATTGTAAACCATGTATTTTTTATAATCCATCTGGATCATCCCACCAATTACAGGGGCAAAATTTCGTATTAATGGCAAGAAACGCCCTACTATCAATATTTTACCTCCATGTTGGTCATATAGATTAATCGTACGGTCTATCCACCATTTTTTAAATATGAAGATCTTCGTATCTGGCTTCATGCATCTTGGCCCCATTGTTTTAAAGCCAAACCAATAGCCAATGTAATAACCAACCATGGCAGCAATGGAAAGCAAAAGGATTAATACAAAAAGGTTCACTCCTAATGTTTCGGGCTTGGAATAACAAAGAATACCTGCCATAAAGATGAGAGAGTTTCCCGGCAGGAAAAACCCCGCTAGAAAAGAACATTCTGCAAAAACTATAAAGATTAGGAAAGCCAAACTGCCCCAATTTATAATATATTGGGCGTCACTAAAATTCCTAATAAATTGTATTACTTCCATTCGGGGGGCAAAATTACAATAATCCGTTGACTAAAATCATCAGCAATGACAAAAGTCATAGCAATAAAATTATTGATTGTGTTTTCTTTCTCTTAAAAAAGCAGCTGCAACGGGAAGTGTGGTAATTATAATTAGTACGATTACAATTAATCCTATATTTTTTTGAACCCACTCGTATGATCCAAAATAGTAACCAATGCTGCACAATGTTCCAATCCATGCAACTGCACCGACTACATTATAAAGCATAAAAATTTTAAAATCAATTTTTACTACTCCTGCTAGAATAGGTGCGAAGGTGCGAATGATGGGCAAGAATCGGCCTATGATTAATGTCTTCCCACCATTTTTATTATAAAAAGCTCTGGTTACTTCTAAGTATCTTTTCTTGAAGATGATGGAATCTTTACGTTCAAATAATGGCGGTCCTACTTTATAACCAAACCAGTAACCTGCAATATTTCCAAGTATTGCAGCGGTACACAACAATAAAATTAAGCTAATTAAATTTACTCCAAGCAATTCTGGTTTAGAAACGCAAATCATTCCTGAAATAAAAATAAGTGAATCGCCCGGAAGAAAAAATCCAATGAGGAGTCCTGTTTCGGCAAACACTACAAAAAGCAGAAGCGCTAAACCACCATAAGCGATAATGGATTGCGGATCGGTGAGTTGTTTAAGAAACTCAATCATCGACCCCTCCCTAGCCCTCCCCAAAGGGAGAGGGAACTGATAATGGTAATATAAAAATTATAGTTCGTCATTTGTGATTTTTGAACGATGACAATTCTCGCCCAGTACAAAGGCAAAAAAAAGTAGCTAATCCAACTTCACTTTATCAATATCTGGATCGACTTTATGCTCGTGAAGTTCTCCTTCCCATTTAGAGATAACAGCTGTTGCTACTGCATTTCCAACAACGTTGGTTGCAGAACGACCCATATCTAAAATTTGATCTATGCCTAATAACAACAACAATCCAGCAACTGGAATATTAAAATGTGCAAGCATTCCTGCTATTACAACCAGCGATGCACGTGGGATTCCAGCCATTCCTTTGCTTGTTACTAATAAAATTAACAGCATGGTTACTTGTTGTCCAACTGTCATTTCAATGCCGTACGCTTGTGCAATAAACACAGTTGCAAATGTCATGTACATCATGGAACCATCTAAATTAAAGGAGTATCCGAGTGGTAATACAAAGCTTACAATTCTATTTCCACAACCAAAACGTTCGAGTGATTCAATTGTTTTTGGCATCGCTGCTTCGGAACTTGCTGTGCTGAATGCCAGTAAAATTGGTTCTTTGATGTAGTTTAACAATTTGAAAAAATTAATTTTCATAAAGAAACAAATCAAAAACAAAACAACAAATACGAATAAAAACAATCCTAAATAAAATGTTCCGATTAAATACACATAGCCTGCAAGCACTCCCAATCCTTGCTTGGCGACCACTGCTGCCAAAGCACCAAACACTCCGAATGGAGCAAATGACATTACATAATTAGTGACTTTAAACATGATGTGAGAAACAGAATCAAAAAAGTCGACTACTACTTTCCCTTTGTTCCCAACAGATGCAGCAGCAATACCAAAAAACAAAGCAAAAATTACTATAGGTAGGATTTCATTTTTCGCCATAACATCCACAATACTTTCTGGAATAATATGGTTGATGAAATTTTTTGTGTCGAATTCTTTTGCAGCCTGAACACCCACTTCAGCGTTCGCTGGAGGCAATTCCAAATGCATTTTTTTTCCTGGAGCAAATACATTCACCAACATTAATCCTAATAACAAAGAAATAATTGCAGCTGTTGTAAAATATAAAAGTGTTTTAATTCCGATTCGTCCGACCGATTTAAAGTCTCCCACCTTAGCCACACCAACCACCAACACAGAGAATACTAAAGGTGCGATGATCATTTTTATGAAACGCATAAAAATATCGCTTAGAACGTGTAAGCTTGGTGCAAAGTCTTTCCAGAAATATCCAACGATAATCCCCAGGAGCATTCCTGCAAATATTTGAACGATGAGTGATGGTTTTTTGAGTTTCATAGTTTTTTTACCGCAGAGGGTCGCTGAGGTTTTTCGCAGAGGACGCTGAGGGATTTATTTAAAACAAATATAGGGGAGATTTTACTTTAAAAGTGTACACTCTTCAAATTTCTATATCTAATATAGAAGAGTGGCCTAAACGGCTGCTAAAATTTAAACCATTTATATAATGAAAAATGAAAATCTAAAAGTAAAACTACTAGGAATAATTAACATTGAATCTACTAATCCTAATTGGAAAACAGTAGTAATGTTAATTTTGATATTCGCCTTTTGCCTGCTACTAATCTTATAACAACTTAATAACCCAATCAGGGAACAAGCCCATCAAGATAATTAGGACTGCGATAAACAATAATAATAATTTATGATTGCTTTCAACTGGAAGAGCTTCTGTGCTTGAACTTTCTTTGAAATACATAGCGATGATTAATCTGAAATAATAATACACTCCGATTAATGATGCGATGATTGCAATTAAAACCAATCCAACATTTCCTGCAACAAATGCAGAAGTGAAAATATAATACTTCGCGAAGAATCCCGCTGTTGGAGGAATTCCAGCTAATGATAACAATGCGATTGTCATCACAACTGCCAAGAACGGATTTGTTTTTGCTAGTCCGTTGAATGAATCTACACCATCCGATTTTTTTGCATTTGAAATAATATGAACGATACAGAATGTTGCGATTGAGCCAATTGAATAAGCTGCTGCATAAAATAAAATAGCGCTGTTAGAATAATCGTTTCCTGCTAACAAGGCCAACAACATATAGCCAGCATGTGCCACACTCGAATAAGCAAGCATCCGTTTTGTGCTTGTTTGAACAACTGCTGTTATATTTCCAACTAATAAGGTCAATGCTGCCATTACCCAAACTACATTCATCCAAGTTCCATGCACTTCCATAAATGTTGTAGAGAACAATCTCAAGAATGCTGCAAATGCTGCTGTTTTTACTATAGTCGACATGAATGCAGTAATCACAGTTGGTGCACCTTGATACACATCAGGCGCCCAGAAATGAAATGGAGCAGCAGAAACTTTAAATGCCATTCCAATTAGCATTAACAATACTCCTACAGAAAAAATAGACCGTGCTGCTGTTCCCGATGAAACGGCATTTGCAATTTCAGAAAGATCGAATGAGCCTGTCGCTCCGTAAATTAATGCAATTCCAAAAAGCAAGAATCCTGTTGCGAATGCACCCATAATTAAATATTTGAATGCCGATTCGTTGGAGGCAACATCTGTTTTATTGCTTCCCGCTAAAATATACATTGGAATAGAAAGAATTTCGATTCCTAAAAACAACATGGCCATGTTGTTGTAAGAAACCATCATTACAGCTCCTACCAAGGCGAATAGAACCAATGCAAAGTGATCGGTTAAATTTGATTCTTCTTTAAAAAATCCTTCTGCCATGATGAACCAAAGAAATGCTATTACAATAATTACTCCTGTAAAGGCTACAGCATAATTATCATATTGCATCATTTTATAAAACGTATGATTTGTATCCCAATCAAATACATTTAAAACAAATGCAGTAACCAAACCAAGCAATACGATTGGGTACAACAATTTTTTGAAGCTGAAGATTTCAGCTAACAATGCAATAACACCTAATGAAGAAAGTAATACTAATGCTTTCATATACCCTATATTTTCACCACAGATTTCACAGATTTACACAGATAAATTTTTTGCGAACCGAGGTTTTATTTTTTTTATTTATTTTATATTTTCTCACCTATCACCCCTTCTCCAAATGGAGAAGGGATTAAGGGATGAGGCTTATTTTCCTACTGCAATTCTAAGTCCAGCAACCAACTGATCAACTGCTGGTGAAACAATGTCTGTTAATGGTTTTGGAAAAACCCCAAACACAATAATTGCTGCACATATAATTATCAATACTGCTTTTTCACTCGTTTCTAATGGAGCAAATGATGAAGTGATTCCGTTTGTTTCACCCAACATAATGGATTGGTAACTGCGCAACATATAAACCGCACCAAGAATTACAGACAATCCTGCAAAGCCTGCCATCCATGGGTTAAATTGATATACCCCGTTTAACAATAAAAACTCTCCTACAAATCCATTGGTTAATGGAAGTGCCACACTGCCTAACAAGACAATTAAAAATAGCACTGCGAATTGTGGATTCACATTTCTGATTCCACCTAAAGAAGCGATATCGCGAGTGTTTGTGCGTTTTTGGATAAGATCAACGATGAAGAATAATCCTACAACGTTTACACCGTGACTTAACATTTGCATCATTGCACCTTGAACACCTTGCGTATTCATCGATAAAATTCCTGCTGCAATTAATCCAACGTGAGCGATGGATGAGTATGCAATTAAACGTTTGAAATCTTTTTGTACGATTGCGATGCATGAAGCATAAACAACTCCGAACACTGCTAATCCAATTGCAAGGGTTGCATATTTTTCAACTCCTAATGGTGCTAAAGGCAACAACCAACGAATCACTCCAAATGTTCCCATCTTCAACATGATCCCCGAAAGCATCATTGTTCCTTGTGTTGGAGCTGTTGTATAAGTATCAGGCTGCCAAGTGTGGAAAGGGAAAACAGGCATTTTCACTGCAAAAGCTATAAACATTGCCCAGAACACATACCCTTGATGAACAACATCTAAACTTTGTCCGGCAGAATACAATGCAGCAATATCAAAACTGTGTCCTCCTGGTGTGTGAAGGTATAAATAGATTAATCCTCCCAGCATGAATAAACTTCCTGCTAAAGTGTAAACAAAAAACTTGAAGGTAATTCTTGCTCTGTCTTCTCCACCCCATAACAAACAAATGAAATAGATTGGAATAAGTGCAAGTTCCCAAAACACATAAAATAAGAATCCATCCATTGAAACAAAAACTCCAACCAAAGCCATTTGCATGATTAAAATCAATGAATAAAATGCAGAAGGGTTTTTATGTTCTGTATTAAATGAAGTAAGAATGATAACTGGAACTAAGAATGTTGTTAGTAATACCAATAACATCGAGATGCCGTCAATACCAACATGGAAGGTTATTCCAAGCGATTGTACCCATGCATAATTCCATTCAAATTGTGTAGTTGCATCTTGATGAAATTGTGTCAATGCAAAAACTGCAATTGCAAATTCCAAGATTGCTGCGCCCAATGCAAGTGTTTTTACTTGTGGTCCTTTTACAAACAACAACAGTAAACCTGCGACTAAAGGAAAAAATATTAATAATAATGTAATCATATGTTGTTAAATCTAATATCTATGTTCTAATAATGTGTCGTCTGCGTAATTGGCATTCTTTAATCCCCCTTGCCCCCTTTTTAAGGGGGAATTGATTCTACTCAACAACTAGAATAGTTGTGTGAACAATATCAATACAATACTGATTACCATTACAAAAATGTAAAATCCAATGTTTCCTGTTTGTGCTAAACGCAATGTTCCGCTCATCCAGCTGACAGCTGAACCTACGCCATTTACAATTCCATCTACCAATTGATTGTCGATAATTTTATGGAATGCTTCTGATAACAAGTTCAATGGTTTTGTGATTAGCATTTCATAAATTTCATCAACCCAATATTTGTTGTAAACCAATTTATGTGCAGGTGCTAAATCTTGTCCTTCTGCAGGAGGTAAAATTCCTTTCTTCACATATGTTGTGAATGCATAATAAATTGCGCCAATCATAATTGCTGTTGCAACAGCCATTAATATGTATTCTGTTTCGTGGGATAAATGATGTGCTAAACGGAACGAAGAGGCTTCAAATACAGGGCTTAAAAATGCTTCTAAATAATGTGTGCCATGCAATGCTTCAGGAATACCAACCAATCCACCAACAATAGAAAGAACGGCTAATACTATTAAAGGAATAGTCATTGATTTAGGCGACTCATGTAGATGATGTTCTTGTTCGTGTGTTCCTCTGAACTTTCCGTGGAAGGTTAAAAAATATAAACGGAACATGTAGAAGGTTGTCATTGCTGCACCTAAAATTCCTAAGAACCAAAGTAATTTGTTGTGTTCAAAAACGTTTGCTAAAATTTCGTCTTTAGAGAAAAATCCTGAAAACGGGAAACAGCCTGCAATAGCAAGTGTCCCGATTAAGAATGTAATGTGAGTTGTAGAAATGTATTTTTTCAATCCACCCATCTTACGAATATCTTGTTCGCCACTCATTGCGTGAATCACACTTCCTGCACCAAGGAATAACAATGCTTTAAAGAATGCATGTGTCATAACATGAAACACCGCTCCGGTATAAGCACCCACTCCAAGAGCGAGGAACATATATCCTAATTGAGAAACAGTAGAATAAGCCAATACTTTTTTAATGTCGTTTTGTGCTAAGCCGATAGTTGCTGCAAACAAAGCGGTACATACACCAACAATCGCAACTACATTCATTGCATCAGGAGAAAGTGTATATAAAATGTTTGAACGAGCAATCATGTAAATACCTGCTGTAACCATGGTTGCAGCGTGAATCAATGCAGATACAGGAGTTGGTCCTGCCATAGCATCTGGCAACCAAGTGTATAATGGAAGCTGTGCACTTTTTCCCATTGCGCCTACAAACAATAACAAGGCGATGATTGTAATGGTTGTATCACCAGAGCCCATATTTTTTGCTTGTTCAAATACATCATTATATCCGATGCTTCCGAACGTTACAAAAATTAAAATGATCCCTAGTAAAAATCCTAAATCTCCAACACGGTTCATGATGAATGCTTTTTTTGCGGCATTGTTGTAAGCTGTGTTTTTGAACCAGAATCCGATTAATAAATAAGAACATAGACCAACGCCCTCCCAACCTACAAACATGATTAGATAGTTAGAACCCATCACCAACAACAACATGAAGAAAATAAACAAATTCAAATATCCGAAGAAACGAGAGAATCCTTCATCATGACTCATGTAACCAGCAGAATAAACGTGAATCAGGAATCCAATTCCTGTGATGATTAATAAAAATAAAGAAGAGAGTGGGTCAATTAAAAATGAAAATGGAATAGAAAGTTTTCCTGCAGAAATCCAATTGAATAATTCAACGGTGTATTCTTTTTGAACGCCATTCTTTAATTCAAAAAATATCCCAACAGCAATTGCTAAGGCACCAAAAATTACTCCGCTACCAATTATTCCAACCAGCCCTTTCGATAATTTTTTTCCAAACAATCCAATGATAATAAATCCTATCAAGGGAAGAAGAGGAACTAACCAAACTAATTTTATCATACTCTTTTATTATTTTATTCCGTTAGATAAATCTGACGGCAATGAATTACCACTTTAGTTTATTCAAAATATTGATGTCGGATGATTTTGTATTTCTGTATACCATCATCAAAATTGCTAATCCTACTGCTACTTCTGCAGCAGCAACCGCCATAATAAAAAAAACAAATACTTGTCCTTTGCTGTCAGACAAATAACTAGAAAAAGCAACCAACAATAAATTCACAGCATTCAACATCAACTCTATCGACATAAAGATGATGATTGCATTTCTTCTGATTAAAACACCTGCTACACCAATGGTGAAAAGCACAGTGCTTAAAAGAATATACCACTCAATTGGAATCGTTTGTATTGCGCTCATTCTATAATTTCAATTTTATTTAATACTTTTCTTTCCTAACATTACCGCTCCAACCATTGCTGCTAAAAGCAAGATAGATGCTAATTCAAACGGCAATAAAAATTCGTTGAACAAAGTCATACCTAAGTTTTCAATCAAACCAATGTTTGCATTGAAAGTATTTGTTGTCTGAATTGTTTCAGCACCTTTTAATGCGCCAACCAAAACAACCATTAGTGATCCCGATGCAACTACAGCTGAACCTTTTAACCAAATGCTTTTATGTGCTTCTGTTTCTTTGTTCAAATTCAAAAGCATGATTACGAATAAAAACAAAACCATAATTGCACCGGCATAAACAATGATGTGAACCGCTGCTAAAAACTGAGCGTTCAACAAAACATAGTGCCCAGCAATTGCAAAAAATGTAAGCACCAAATACAAAACGCTATGAATTGGATTCTTCGTTAAAACCACCATTGATGCGAACATCAGCGCCAAGAAGGATAATAAGTAAAATAAATATTCTGTAATCATAATAGTGTTGTTACTTATAGTTAGTGATGCCCACCAACTTTTGTCTTTTTATTTTTATCAAATGTTTGGTTGTGTGCGTAGTGTTTATCCAATTTAAACTCTTTCACATCTGGCGTTTGACGTTTTGTTAAATCAATCGGACTGTCTTTTGATTCCACTAAAATACTTTTGCCATAAATAAATTCTTTGCGGGTATAAAAGCTATCTACTTTTCTATCGGTTAAGAAAATTGCTTCTTTTGGACAAGCTTCTTCACAATCGCCACAGAAGATACAACGCAACATGTTTATTTCATAAATCTTTGCATATTTTTCTTCACGATATAAATGTTCTTCTCCTGGTTTACGTTCTGCTGATACCATTGTGATGGCTTCTGCCGGACAAGCTACTGCACATAATCCGCAGGCTGTACAACGTTCTGCTCCCTTTTCATCACGTTTCAAAACATGCTGTCCACGATAAATTCCACTAAACTCTCGTGTTTGTTCTGGGTATCTTATGGTTGCTGATTTCTTAAAAAGGTGAGTAAATGTAATCCACATACCGCTGAAAATAGCGGGCAGATACATCTTCTCAATAAGTGTCATCTCCTTTTTTGAAACAACTTGTGATCTGTTTGTAAGCATTTTATTTTTTCTAAATATTTTTATTTACTAAAATAAGCCATAATCTCATGACGCATCATCCATGTGCCTGTTAATACCATATTCAAAATTGACAATGGAATTAATACTTTCCATCCTAAATTCATCAATTGATCATAACGGAAACGTGGCAATGTCCAACGCACCCACATGAAGAAGAAAATGAATCCTACAATTTTCATGAATAAGAAAACAAACCCTAAAATAGCTAACCAGTTTGGATCGTGCACCCAGCGACCAATCAACGGCATGTTGTATCCACCGAAATAGAAGGTAGAAATTACGGCAGAAGAAATAAACATGTTGATGTATTCTGCAAACAAGAACAATCCTAATTTCATAGAACTATACTCCGTGTGATATCCACCCACTAATTCTGTTTCACACTCAGGTAAATCAAACGGAGCGCGATTCGTTTCTGCGAAAGCACAGATAATAAAAATCAAACAACCAAGAGGTTGATATAAAACATTCCAGTGCCAAGAAGTTTGTTGTGCTGCTATTTCTCCTGTACTCAACGTTCCTGTAGTCATTACCAAAGCAATGATGGAAATTCCCATCGCAACTTCATAACTAATCATTTGTGAAGATGCACGAATTGCGCCCAACAAAGAATATTTATTATTAGAAGCCCAACCACCAATCATGATTCCGTAAACACCTAAAGAAAGTACTCCAAATAAATAAAGAATTCCAATGTTCACATCTGCAATTTGCATTGGATAATCAACACCACCGATGTTGATGGATTTACCCCAAGGAATAATTACACCTGTCATACACGCAGTAAGCATACACAATCCCGGACCGATTATAAAAAGTATTTTATTGGAAACGCTTGGAATCATTTCTTCCTTCATGAACATTTTCACTGCATCCGCTAATGGCTGAAGAATTCCGAAAGGACCTGCTCTATCTGGACCGATACGATCCTGAAGAAAGGCTGCAATTTTTCTTTCAGCATAGGTGCTGTAGGTTGCAACTAATAATGTGATTGAAAAAACAATCAACACTAGAATCACTTTATATATCAGAAAATTTAATTCCATACTTTATTTTTTTGCAGCAATTTGTTTTTGTTGTTTACCGATATCCAATTTCAATTGCGCTAAATTTTCATAATGATTTTGAGAAATTACAGAATGGCGACTGATGTGAGATGGTTTTTCAATCACCCAATCTTTCGCATCTTTTTTCTCGAAACGACAATCGTTACAAATCCAATCAATTGCTTCGCCCCACTGATCTTTGCGAGCAGTAACACGTAACACTTCATTTCCTTTCATCCAAATAGCAACTTTGCCAGAACATTTTGTACAGTTACGGTGAGCATCCATTGGTTTTGTAAACCAAACACGGCTCTTGAAACGGAATGTTCTATCTGTTAATGCACCTACTGGACAAACATCAATTACGTTTCCGGAGAAATCGTTATCAATTGCTTTCTCAATGTATGTGCTAATTTCAGAAGCATCACCACGGAACAACATTCCTTGGAAACGGTTATTTGTAATTTGATCAGCCACTTTGATACAACGGAAACACATTATGCAACGTGTCATGTGTAACTTAATATATGGACCGATATCAATTAAGTTGAATGTTCTTCTTGAAAAATCGTAACGTGTTTTTGCTAATCCGTGTTCGTAACCTAAATCTTGTAAATGACATTCTCCAGCTTGATCACAGATTGGACAATCCAGTGGGTGATTGATTAATAAAAACTCAACAACGCCCTTTCTTGCTTCTAAAACTTCAGGAGAAGTGATGTTCACTACTTCCATTCCATCCATCACATTTGTTCTGCATGATGCAACAGGCTTCGGCATTGGACGTGGATCTTTTTCAGAACCTTTGGTAACTTTTACAACACACGTACGACAATATCCACCACTCGTTTTTAATTTCGAGTAATAACACATTGTTGGAGGAGCAACTTTTGCATCCACCTCAGGATTTTTATCTACAAGCATACGAGCCGCTTGCAAGATTGTTGTTCCATCCGGAACTTCAATCATATGACCATCTATAGTAACTTTTGCCATTTTTATTTTCAATTAACAGTTTGCCTTTTTAACAATTTGCATTCTGTTTGCATTATTTTAGTCAATTTTTATCCAAGCAGCGTGTGTCTTTTTGCAGCCAGGTCCTTCGTATACTCTTACAATAAGTGTATTTGTTTTTTCATCATATAATATATTTGTAAAATCAATATATTGATTCGATTCCTTGCCTTTATTAGGCGGGCCAAACAAATAGTATTGTTTAACTCCACTACTCGTTAATTCAATTGCCATTGCATTACAGTCTTCTATAAGTTTAGCAGACGCATGTTTTTTATCTAAAGGAAGATTGTAATTATCTGTAAGATCATTTAAAAATATAAAATTACTTTGGGAGCCACTTGCTATTGTATAAGCAAAATTGTTTTTGATTTCAAATACTCCTAGTGGAATTCCTTTATTTTTCCATGGATATGCCCATCCACCAATTTCATTTCCGGCTTTATCAAAACGAGAAACTCCAATTAACTCTGGGTCAACCGTGTAGATAACTCCCTTTGTTAAACTTGATCCCGCCAATACGTTTTTTATTCTTGACGTAGTAATATTCCCTTCCTTATCGACAAAAAATTTATCCATCATCCCATCACCATAGCCTTCGCTCATATTACAGTTTGATTTTACAAATGTATTTAGTTTATCTGAAGACAAATTGAATTTTTTTCCTGCTGTAAAATTGGTTGCATCAAAAGGGATGAAAAATATGTCATAAAAAACCTGGTAGTCTTTTGTTCCCGCTTCTGAAATAAACTTAAGATTAAAAAAAGTGTTATCCTTGTTTGGGAAGATTGTACAGCCGGCAATGCTTGTCCTCGTTTTAAACAATTCTGTATGTGTAAATTTTTTTGTGCCTAAGTCGTATTTTGAAAAGTAGACCGTTTCTTCTCCACCATCATATGTTACCCTATCTATTATTTTACTCATTGACATAACAAAATAAATAACATTGTTATCAAACAAAATAGCTTTATTAGATGCACTATTATATTTTTTATCAATATAATCAAGTTTTATAGTTTGGATTTCTTGATTTGAGTGGTTGAATATTTTAACCTCATACGTTTGTATATCATCAAAATTTTTATGTTGTGCGGCTTGTTCAGCAGATAAAAATTTACGTGTTGAATTTATTTGCAGGTAATTACCCGTTGTAGGATCAATCTCATCTTTTTCCAACGTGGAGGAGCATGCTCTTATAAATTTATAATCTCCATTAGCCGATTTTTCCTCCGTACATACACTTCCATAGATTCCCTCTTTCTCAAACTGCAAAGCTGGCATTTCGGCTTCATCTTCTACATTGCCTGTTGTTGGGTCAACAGTAACTTTAAATGCTTTAACTCCTGACTTTAAATAGAGTGCAATTTTTCCGTTCAATTCAATCCAATTTAATATGTTAGATTTTTTTTCAGGACTTGGATTATCAAAAAAGACAGCTTTCTTAAACGCCACCTGTTTCTTGATTACAATTGCTTTATGATCTTTATCAAAAATAGTTAGATACATCTTTTTGTTTTCGTCACTATTTTGAAAAACAGTGTTCCCATTTTTCATTAGCAAAACAGGCACTCCTATATTATCATTAAACAAAACACTCTGCTCTGCTTTAAACGATTGGGCAAACCCTTCGTTTATAAACAAAATAAAAGTAATAATGTAAATAATTTTTTTCATCTGCATACTTTTATGCTCCCGCAAGTTGATGAACGGAATAATAATGTTTAACGTCTTTAATTCTTTCAGGATGATTGATGTATTCTTCAAACTCCGCACGGAAGTGACGAATAGCACTTGCCACAGGCCATGCAGCGGCATCACCTAATGGACAAATTGTATTTCCTTCAATTTTTCTTTGAATATCCCAAAGCAAATCAATGTCACTTGGTTTACCATGTCCTTCAACAATACGATGAAGAATTTTTTCCATCCACCCTGTTCCTTCACGACATGGAGAACATTGTCCACAGCTTTCGTGATGATAGAAACGAGCGAATGTGTAAAGATTTTTTACGATGCTGGTTGTTTCATCATACACAATGAATCCACCTGAACCAAGCATTGTTCCTGTAGCAAAACCACCTTCACTTAATGATTCGTATGACATCAAACGTGGTTCACCTTTATCGTTTTTCAAAATTAATTCTGCTGGTAAAATTGGAACGGATGAACCTCCAGCAACAACTGCTTTTAGTTTTCTTCCATTGATAATTCCACCGCAATATTCTTCTGAGTAAATAAATTCTTCAACTGGTAATCCTAATTCAATTTCGTAAACACCAGGTTTGTTAATATGTCCAGATGCAGAAATTAATTTTGTTCCTGTGCTTCTTCCAATTCCAATTTTTGCATATTCATCACCACCCATATTAATGATTGGACAAACTGCTGCAATTGTTTCTACGTTGTTTACAACCGTTGGACAACCCCACACACCAGCAACTGCAGGGAATGGCGGTTTGATACGCGGGTTTCCACGTTTTCCTTCTAATGATTCTAATAATGCTGTTTCTTCACCGCAGATGTATGCACCTCCACCAACTTGCACGTAGCAATCGTGAGAGAAATCTGTTCCTAAAATATTTTTTCCTAATAATCCAGCAGCGTATGCTTCATCAATTGCTTTTTCAACAATGCGAGCCACATAAAAATATTCTCCGCGGATATAGATGTATGAAGTTTTTGCACCTAACGCATAAGAAGAAGTAATCATTCCTTCAATTAATGCATGAGGAATAACTTCCATTAAGTAACGATCTTTGAATGTTCCTGGCTCCGATTCATCAGCATTACAAACCAAGTAACGCTCAACACCTTCTGGTCGAGCAAGGAAGCTCCATTTCATTCCTGTTGGGAAACCAGCACCACCACGACCTCTTAATCCGGATTTTTTTACCTCTTCCAACACATCATTTGGAGTCATTGTTTTCAATGCCTTCTCAACTGATGCATATCCGCCATGTTGACGATAAACATCAAGTGTAGCTATTCCTGGAACTTTGTCGTTATGTATTAATAATTTCTTCCCCATTCTTACAAAGTGTTTTTATAATCCATGTCTGTATAACTTCTTTGTTTTCCAGCAGCACGATAATCTTCTACTATTTTATCTACTTTTTCCAACGTTAAATTTTCGTGATACGAAGCTCCGCATTGCAGCATTGGTGCTGTTCCGCAACTTCCTAAACATTCAACAGTTTTGATAGTGAACATTCCGTCTTTAGTTGTTTCACCTTCTTTTATTCCTAATTTTTTCTCCAAATGTTTTACCACATCTTCTGCTCCACGTGTCCAGCACGATGAAGTACGACATACTTCCAACAAACATTTTCCAACCGGTTTTAAATTGTACATCGAATAAAAAGATGCTACTTCATACACTTCAATTGGTTTGATGTTTAAGATAGAAGCAACGTAATCCATTGTTTCCGGACTTAACCAACCACCAAATTCTGCCTGAGCAATGTGCAAAATCGGAAGTAAAGCCGACTTGTGTTTGCCTTCAGGATAACGCTTAATCATCTTGTGAACCAAGGCAAGCGTTTCTTCGTTAAATTTTATTTCTACTTGTGCCACTAATTATAATTTATTTTTAATAATAGTCACTCTCTTCTCATCCCCCTGCCCCCTTCAAAGGGGGACATGCTCCTCGTTAATATTTTATTTTTTAGGCATCCAGTTCTCCCGCAATTACATTCATGCTACTCATAGTCAAAATTGCATCTGAAAGCATTCCCCCTTTAATCATTTCTGCGTAAGCTTGATAATAAATAAAGCAAGGTCTGCGCATGTGCAAACGATACGGTGTTCTTCCGCCATCACTAATTAAGAAATAACCTAATTCTCCGTTACCACCTTCAACTGCATGATATACTTCGCCTTTCGGGATTTCTGTTTCACCCATCACAATTTTAAAGTGATAGATTAATGCTTCCATGTTGTTGTACACTTCTTCTTTTGGAGGAAGGAAAAATTCTGGAACATCTGCATGAAAAACTCCTGCAGGTTCTTTTTTAATTTTTGCAATTGCTTGATGAATAATTTTTACGCTTTCCCATATTTCTTGTTGACGAACCATGAAACGATCGTAAGTATCCCCTTGTGTTCCAACAGGAATAATAAAATCAAACTCTTCGTAAGAGCAATATGGATTCATTACACGGACATCGTAATCAACTCCTGCAGCGCGTAAATTCGGACCAGAGAAACTATAATTTAATGCACGCTCTGCAGATATTGGTCCGCAGTTAATTGTGCGATCCATAAAAATTCTATTTCTCATCAAAAGATTTTCGAATTCTTTTAATGCAGGAGGAAAGTCAACTAAAAATTTATCTAACAAGTCCCAAGCTTTCGGAGAAAAATCTCTTTCTAATCCGCCAATGCGACCAATGTTTGTTGTTAAACGTGCTCCGCATAGTTCTTCGTAGATATCATAAATGCGTTCGCGCATTTGAAAGATATACAAGAAACCTGTCATTGCACCTGTATCAACACCAATAACAGAATTACAAACTACATGATCAGAAATACGAGCTAACTCCATAATGATAACGCGCATGTATTGAACGCGTTTTGGAATTTCAATTCCCATCAATTTTTCCACTGTCATATGCCAACCCATGTTATTGATTGGCGAAGAGCAATAATTTAAACGGTCGGTGATAGGAGTAATTTGGTAATATGGTCTGCGCTCTGCAAGTTTTTCGAATGCACGATGAATATATCCAATCGTTGGTTCGGAATCCATAATAATTTCGCCATCCATTTTCAATACGTTCTGAAAAATACCGTGTGTAGCAGGATGCGTTGGTCCAAGGTTTAACGTTGAGTACTCTTCGACCTCACCCCGGCCCTCTCCTAAGGAGAGGGAGTTGTTCTCCGTTTTTATCTTTTCTATTTTATTTTTTGCACTCATTTTATACTTTTTAGCTCAAGCTTTGCCAACTTTTTAAAATTGTCTACTGCCAACTGATTTATCTACCAAACATTTTATCGTCTTTATCTTCACGTGTTCCGTCTTCCAATGCGTATTCTTTTCTCATTGGATGGTATGTCATTTCATCCATATTTAAAATGCGTTTTAAGTTTGGATGTCCTCTGAAAATAATTCCGAAAAAATCAAACTCTTGTCGCTCCATCCAATTAGCTGCGGAAAACACAGGTGTTAATGAAGGAACATTTACATCGCTACTACTGAAATATATTTTAATTCTGATTCGTAAATTTTTTGCGAGGTTGTGTAGTTGATACATCACAGCAAATTCTTGTCCTTGGTTTTCCGGATAATGAATGGTTGCCATTGTTGTTAAATATTGAAATGAAAGCTCTTCATCTTTGTAAAGAAAATCTGCTACATCACAAATGATATCGCGTTTTACAACAAACTCTGGATAATCCACATTCATCTTTGATGAAATAAATCCATCTCCGAATTGTGCTTTTAATTTACTTTCTACTGCTGTTAATAATGCTTGTGTGTCCATTATTCCATTCCGTATTTATTCAACAACGCTTTGTATTCAGGAGAATCTCTTCTTCTGATTGATTCTGATTCTACTAATTTTTGAATTTGTAAAATTCCGTCTAATACCTGCTCAGGACGAGGAGGACAACCTGGAATGTAAACATCCACAGGAATCACTCTATCAATTCCTTGAAGAACGCTGTATGTATCAAAAATTCCACCGCTAGAAGCGCATGCGCCCATCGACAAAACCCATTTCGGTTCCGCCATTTGTTCGTACACTTGTTTTAATACAGGAGCCATTTTTTTAGAGATGGTTCCCATTACCATTAATAAATCTGCTTGACGAGGAGAGAAGCTTAAACGCTCTGCTCCGAAACGACCTAAATCGTATGTAGATGCCATGGTTGCCATAAATTCGATTCCACAGCAAGAAGTTGCAAACGGCAAAGGCCACAAAGAATTTGCGCGTGCCATCCCAACTACTTTATCAATACGTGTAGCAAAAAAACCTGGACCTTCAATTCCCGCAGGAGCATCTGCATCTAGATTTACTTTTGATTTTTCTTTCGTACTCATTATACTAATTTACAAATGTGTTTTATCTACTTAATTGTAATCACCATTCCTGGAACTTGTTTCGCTGCTTTCCCACTTTGAACAACTTCTACATTGCTGATCTCTATTTTATCTCCCAATTTTTTCTCTTTGCGCAACTTCTCCATTTCATCCATTGCTCCTTTTGTGAATGTGTTTCCCTTAGCAGGAAACTCTACAAACACATAATCTTTTTTACCTGCTTTTTTTATTGTCAGAATAAAAGAACTGATGGATGCTTTTTTATCAAGTGTTATTAATTCTTTTTTGCAAGCCATGAATTCATCCCATGTCATTGTAACATCGCCTGTTTTTTCGCAAAACGAAAATGCTGGTTTTTCTTGAGCAGAGACAGATTGAGCTACAACGAAAATAAAGAACACTATGCTTAAAATATATTTCATTTTTATTCCCACTTAAGAGCACCTTTTTTAAGGATGTAATAAAATCCTACCAAAAGGAAGCCTACAAACGTTAGCATTTCAACAAACCCAGCCAATCCTAATTCTTTAAAATTCACAGCCCATGGATACATGAAGATCACCTCCACATCAAACAACACAAATAAAATGGCTACCAGAAAATATTTAATGGAGAATGGCAAACGAGCGTTTCCTTGAACTTCAATACCGCACTCAAATGTCTCAGATTTGATCTTTGATTTCTTTTTTGGACCAAGCTTGTGCGTAAGAAAAAGCATAAACAAAACGAAGCCAAGAGCAACAAAAAACATTAATGCGATAGGAAGAAAATCAACGGGAGTACTTTGAACTGATAATAGCATAGAATCAAGTTTTTCTTTTCGACTTCAATTTTAGGTATTTCTTTTGAAATAACCCAAATTTTGCTCACAAATTTAATGTTTTATAGATACCCAAATAGAGGAATTTGATTATTTAGACCGAATCCAATTTATTGCTGTTGAATTACAAGGAAGTACAAATAAAAAGTCCCGCTTATTAGGGCGGGACTTCTAATTAATCGGTATAAAAATTAATACACAATAATCTTCTTAACTACATCGTGTTTGTCATTCGTTAAGGTAATTGTATAAACACCTTTTCCATATTCAACTACCGTAAATGGTTTTCTATATGCACCAGAGTAGTTTTTCAATTCTTCTTTATAAATCAATTGTCCAAGAGCATTGGTCAATTCCAACGTATAATCCCCAACAACATTCGCATTGAATAAGATGTTGAAATTTCCATCGTTTGGATTTGGATAAATGTTTAATCCATATTGATTGCTTGCATCTTCAATTCCTGTAGTAGTAATCACTTCAGGAGCCGATGCTGATGATGAGCAAGGACCTGTTGTTACCACAACGGTATACGTTCCATTTGCAGTGAACGTATAGTTTTGTGACGTTGCGCCTGGAATAATAACACCATTTAAATACCATTGATTTCCTGTTGGAGAGCTGGATGTTAATGTTGATCCCGATACAGAAATTGTTGGTGTTGCAGGTGTTGGATTTACAGTCATTGTAATGCCTGTGCTTGTTCCAGTAAGCGGACTAGCACATGTTGCGTTGGATGTTACAATACAAGTTACAATGTCGCCATTTGCAAGTGTTGTGGTTGTATAAGTTGTTCCACCTGTTCCCACGTTACTTCCATTTACTTGCCATTGATATGTTGGAGTTGTTCCACCATTTGTTGGCGTTGCAGTATAGGTAACCGATGTTCCAGAACAAATTGGACTTACTGGACTTGAAACTATACTTACCGCAGGAGTTACCGTTGGAGTTACTGTCATTGTTATTCCGCTTGATGTTACAGTAGCTGTTGACGGACATGTTGCATTGGATGTCATGATACAAGTTACAATGTCTCCACTTGAAAGTGTTGTGCTTGTGAATATTGTACCGCCTGTTCCAACGTTACTTGCGTTTACTTGCCATTGATAGGTTGGAGTTGTTCCACCGTTTGTTGGCGTAGCTGTAAACGCTACTGATGTTCCAGAACAAATTGCTCCTGATGGACTAGCAACAACACTCACCGAAGGAACTACAACTGGATTTACAACCATTGTAATTGCATTGGAAGTTGCTGTTGTTGGAACAGCACAAGAAGAACTTGATGTTAATATACACGTTACAATTTGCCCGCTTGTTAACGTGTTTGAAGTGTATGTTGTTCCACCAGTTCCAACGTTACTTCCATTTACTTGCCATTGATAGGTTGGAGTTGTTCCACCTCCACCAGCAGATGCTGTGAATGTTACAGATGTTCCTGCACAAATCGCTCCAGACGGACTAGCAACAATTGCATTTGTTGGAACAACGCTTCCACTAACAACAACGGCTACTGTTCCAAAAGTACTTGTACATCCGGCAACGGTTACCGTTACGCTATATGTTCCAGCCATTGCTAAAGTTGAAGTAGGACGAGAAGGGTCTTCCAATGATGAGGTGAAAGTACTTGGACCAGTCCAAGCGTAAGTTGCACCCGCAACCGTATTAGAGGTTAATAATATTGTAGAGCCTGTACAAACCGGAGAGTTACTTCCAGCTGTTGGTGCAGCAGGAATCGGATTCACAACAATTGTAACTGTTCCAGCTAAACTGGTACAACCACCATTGGTAACTGTTAAAGAATAAGTTCCACCCATTACAGTTGTAACACTTGTTAACGCTGGCGGATTTCTTACAGCAGCAGCATAACTATTTGGTCCGGTCCAGCTATAAGTGAAACCAGCACCTAAGTTAGGGGTCGTTAAAGTAATTGTACCACCTGCACAAATTGCAGCAGGAGTTGTACTTGCGTTTATACTTGGAACTGGAGTTGAAGGCAATGCATTCACGACAACCGTTGTTGTTGCCATTGCACTTGAACAACCACCAACGGTTACTGTTAAGCTGTATGTTCCAGCCATTGCTAGAGTTGCAGAAGGACGAGTTGGATCTTCTAATGAAGACGTAAACGCTGCTGGACCTGTCCAGCTATAAGTTGCGCCAGCTATTGTATTAGATGTTAAACTAATTGTTTGTCCAACACAATCGGGAGTGCTGCTTCCAACTGTTGGTGTTGCTGGTGCTGCATTTACTGCAACCACTGTTGTTGCAACAGCGCTTGAACATCCGCCAACTGTTACTGTTAAGCTGTATGTTCCAGCCATCGCTGCTATCGCAGATGGACGAGTTGGATCTTCTAATGCAGAAGTAAATGTACTTGGACCAGTCCATGCATAAGTTGCACCCGCTATTGTATTTGAAGTTAATAATATTGTTCCGCCAGCACAAACTGGCGTATTGCTTCCAACTGTTGGTGTTGCTGGTATAGCATTTACAACTACTGCTGTTGTTGCAACTGCACTTGTACAACCACCAACTGTAACGGTTAAACTGTAGGTTCCTGCCATTGCAAGCGTTGCAGATGGACGAGTTGGATCCTCCAACGCAGAAGTAAATGTAGCGGGACCAGTCCACGTATACGTTGCACCTGCAATAGTATTGGATGTTAAACTGATGGTTTGACCAACACAATCCGGAGTGCTGCTACCGATTGTTGGTGTAGCAGGTAACGCATTTACAGTCATGGTAATTGCGTTAGACGTAGCTGGACTACCAACAACTCCACCAAGACTAGAAGTCATGATACAAGTAACAATATTTCCAGTAGCTAATGTGGTAGTAGTGAATGTTGAAGCCGTTGCGCCTCCTACATTTGTTCCATTAATTTGCCATTGATAAGTTGGTGTTGCACCTCCGTTTGTAGGGGTTGCAGTAAATGTTGCAGAAGCGCCAGCACACATTGGATTTGTTCCAGCTGTTTGCGCAATTACTACACTTGCAACTGGAGCTCCAGCTCCAGTGATATTAATATTATCTAGGTACAACATTTGTCCCCATCCCGATCTATTTTGGAATTTCACCATAACATTTGCTTGACCAGCGTATGGGGTCATGCTAACAGTTTCAGTTCTCCATTGCGCAGCAGTAGGAACAAAAACTGTAGTTGCGTTATCCGGTGCAGTTTGCAATCCTGTAAATCCTCCTTTGTTATACACTGCAGTCCAAGTAGAACCACAATCCGTACTCACAAAAACTCTTAATGAATCAGTGTATACAGCGCTGTATCTGCAATATGCTACATCAAAAGTCATTGTAGCTGAAGATACTCCAGTAAAATTATATTTAGGAGTAATCATTTCATCCAGATATCCTGCAGTTGAAGTTGCAGGAGTTAAATTGTCGAAAGATGCACATTGTGTACTTGTGCCAAATCCACCAGCAGCTGTTGATTGAACCCAAGCAAAATCTAAGTCAGGATTAATTAACTGCCAGTTTGGAGGAATAAAAGTTGCTTGAAACCCTTCAACTAAAGGCAAAGCGATAGGTGAAGAAACCGTTATATAAGCTGTTTTTGTTTCCGTATCACTTCCATTTACGTTTGTTGAAATTAAAGTAACAGCATACGTTCCTGCAGTATTGTAACAAATATTAGTTGGGTTTTGAATGGTAGATGTACCAGGAGTTCCTCCTGTGAATGTCCACGCCCATGATGTTGGGGTTCCCGTTGATAAATCAGTGAAATTAATGCAATCTCCTACACAAATATTTATTCTGTTAGCTGCGAAATCAGCTACAGGAGGTGACGTTCCGGGCGAAGCTAAATCGGATTGCCAAATACTTCTTCCGTAAGTTGCTGCTCTTAATTTTGCTGCCGTATATTGAATTTCTAATTCTCTAACAGAAACATTTGGTAGTCCTGTGTTATAAGCAGCCCAAGAGCCGGCAGTATTATCACGATAATAAACTCCAACATCAGTACCCACATAAAGTGGATCGTTTACAGAACTAGCTTGATAAACAATACAATTTGCAGGTAAATTTGGTAAACCGGTTGAGTAGTTTGTCCAAGTTGCACCAGCATTTGCTGAATACCAAACTTTATTAGCAGCTGAATAACCAGAGAATGTAACCCAAACTCTATTTGCATTTAACGGGTCGATTGCGATATAAGAAATGGCTGCAGATCCAGTAGGCAAACCTGCTGTTCTGTCAACAAATGCAGCCCCTGTAGTACATGCATAAAATCTATCAATTTTAGCAGCATAAATATAATTTATATTGGAAGCAGCGTTTGCAAGTGCTATTACATTTCCAGTTCCACCTGAAATTGTACCTACCTGTGTCCATGAGGCTGCAGGAATTCCCCCTGTAGTGCTTCTATAAACTTGAGCTTTTCCAACAAACAAAGTTGCTGCATTACTTGGCGCTTCACAATATGGAGTAACCCAGTCACCATCAGCATTTACACCTGTTCCTCCACTAGCAACAACTGCAGTAGTATAATTTCCACCGGTTGTTGTTTTTCTAATTTCACCATAATAAAGTTCTCCGTATTGAACATTCGCATTAGACCAGTCGATGATACACTCCATACCGTCTCCACCGAGCGGTCTGTTCCAAGTTGTTCCTCCAACCCATCTTGCAGTACCGTTATCTTGCCATCCTGTGTTCAATAAGTTAGCATTGGTTGCAGATAAACCAATTCTATAGGCTTGAGAAATTTGTAAGCCGTTACTTAAATCAGACCAAGCAGTTCCGCTAGTGGTTGTTCTAAATAATCCACCATCACAACCTGCAAAAATAGTTGTACCACTTCCTGGTAAGTATTCAATCGCATGAACATCTGCATGAACATAAGGTGCGCCAGATCCTGTCCATTCAGCATTTAATGTCCAGCCCGTTCCACCATTTGTAGAACGCCAAATATTAATTCCACCAACCATTACTTGATCAGCATTTAAAGGAGAAACAGCCAGTGCCAAGTCGTACCACCCTTGTCCGCCAGCAGAAGCGCCAGTTGCAGAGTATCCTAAAATATTCGGTGTTGTTGAACGTGCTGTAAAAGTTGCACCATTATCTGTTGAACGATATAACCCTTGAAATCCATAAGCAGTATTTGCTGCCAACACATATACATACCCAGTATTTGCTGCAGTTACAGCAACGGATAAACGAGAAACAGACCCCGCTGCTGGCAAACCAGTAGACGTTGTTGCGAATGTTGTTCCTGCATTTGTAGATCTATAAAATAAAGTTGTTGAAGTTCCATAAACGATGGTTGTATCACCAGGACGGTATTCAATATCTTTCATGTTTGCAACAGCTGTCGCAATTTGTGTCCAAGCCACACCTGCGTTACGTGTTCGATAAACACCGTTACTTGTCGCTGCAAAAATAGTATTCGGGTTTTGTGGATTAATTAATAATCTGCTGATTGTTCTACCATTTGTAATCAACCATGTTAACCCTGTTGGATTCCATGTTGTACCGCCATCTGTTGTTTTCAAAACGCCAATTGAATAGGTATCTTGAGCTTCTCCATCACCAGTAGCAAGGTATTGAATCAATGGGTTTGTTGGGTGAATCGCTAAGTCGGTAGTTCCAATAACCGCTAAGTTATCCGTTTGTGTTGCCCAGGTTGTTCCGCTATTTGTACTTTTCCAAAGACCTCCACCTGGCGAACCAACATAAATTGTAGTAGATGCTAACGGATCAAATCTAACAAAGTTCACACGACCTGCACCGCCACCGCCAGAAGGGATAGTGGTTGTTGGGCCAATGATTGACCAATTTGCTGCCATTGTTGTTGGGGTACTCGGACCAGCACCTCTCATTCCAGAAGCAGCTCCTGAGTAATAACCATCTAAATATTCATTCCAAGCATTTGCCATTACAGCACGATCACCGGAAGGATATAGTCGAGGTGACATATAATTTTCCCAGCGTTTATAGGCTTTCCAGCCACCAGACATTTTACCTTTTTCTAATTCTGGCGGAATGGTTGAAGGAACAGCTTGGCCTTTTGTTGGGATTGTAGATTTAGGAGTGCTCGACAATTTCGCTCTAGACGCTTCTTTTACCTTTTCAGCCTGTCTAAACTTTTGTTCTGAGTCTTTATAATAATCATTAAATGTTTTTTGAACATCATAGAAATTGACGTTCGGGTCTTGCATTTTTTCAACCCATGTTTGGGATAAGGCTGTGTTTACCGATATTGTAAGCGCAACGAATGAAGAAAAAAGTATTATTTTTTTCATTTTATTTAGTTTAGAGAGATTATTAATGTAACTAACTTAAAGTATAATTTTAAGAAAAACAAGGTTTTAGCATTTTTTTAGATAAATGTTGCTTTTGGGTCGATTAACGATTTTCATACATAATAAAAAATTGATTTTGAACGTAATAAGTTGCAATCATAACGGGAACGAAATTATGCTGGTATTTTATTAACACACAAAACGACTTTAACAATCACATGTTAATTACTTTATTGCAACAACAATAAATAGCCGTTTTTGTTTTATAGTTTTATACCGAAACTAAACCGCTTTTCTAGAGTATAACCGATAGGTAATATTGAAAATGTATAGTTTATTAAATATCAACCTATAAAAATCGTTCTGTTTATGGTGAAAGAGAAAAAAATTTTCGTTCTTGATACGTCTGTCATTATCTACGACCACATGGCCGCAAAGAGTTTCAAAGAACATGATGTGGTTATTCCAATAACTGTTTTAGAAGAGTTGGATAATTTTAAAAAGGGCAACGACACCAAAAATTTTGCAGCGAGAGAGTTCACGCGATACATTGATAAGATATCAAATGGTATCATTCTCCAAGATTGGATAAACATAAATGGCAAAGGCCATGGGATGATAAAAATTGAAATGCATCAGGATTCCAAAATCGATGCAGAAAAAGTTTTTGGTGAAAAGAAAGCGGATCATCGCATTTTAAATACTGCGCTATATGTTTCGGAAAAATATCCGAAAAGAAAAGTGGTGATGGTTACCAAGGATATTAATCTTCGCATCAAAGCAAAATCCTTAGGACTAAATGCTGAAGATTATGAAACCGGAAAAATTAAAGATGTTAACGAACAACTTTATACGGGAAGAAGTGAAATTCAAAAAGTTTCTACAGAAGTAATTAATGAAATTTATGAAAAAGGATTTTGTGAGCCAGCTGCATTATTAAAAAAGCAAAAACCTACATCCAATCATTTTTACGTTTTAAAAAACGGAACCAAATCTGTACTTGCAGCTTATAGTCCGAGTAAAGACACACTTGAACGAGTTAAAAAAGTTTCTGCTTTTGGCGTGAACCCAAAGAATGCTGAGCAAGCATTTGCATTGGATGCGATTATGAATCCAGAAATAAAATTGGTTTCTATTCAAGGTGTTGCGGGAACTGGAAAAACATTGTTATCCTTGGCAGGAGCACTAGAACAACGAAGAACGTTTCATCAAATTTATTTAGCACGACCGATTGTTCCGTTGAGCAATAAAGACATTGGATATTTACCTGGAGATATAAAATCAAAATTGAATCCATACATGGAACCGTTGTGGGACAATTTGAAATTTATCAAAAATCAGTTTAACGAAAAGGATAAAGAGTACAAACAAATTACTGAAATGGTAGAACATGAGAAGTTAGTTGTTTGTCCGTTAGCTTATATTCGTGGAAGAAGTTTATCTGATGTTTTCTTTATTGTTGATGAAGCTCAAAACTTAACGCCACACGAAGTAAAAACTATTATTTCGCGTGCTGGAGAAAACACGAAGATGATTTTCACAGGTGATATTCATCAAATTGATACACCATATTTGGATACACAAAGTAATGGCTTGTCATACTTAATTGATAAATTAAAAAATCAATCGTTGTATGCGCATATTACTTTAGAAAAAGGAGAAAGATCTGAATTGGCGAACTTGGCGAATGAGTTTTTGTAAAATTCACCACCGATTACACGGATTTACACAGATAAAAAAACCAGACAATAAATGTCTGGTTTTTTGTTTTATTAAATTTGAAATTAGTCCACAATCACAACCTTTTTAGTTTCTGTTCCGCTTCCATTTGAAATGGTAAAGAAATAATTTCCTGCCGAGAAGTTAGATTTATCAAAGTTTATCACGTGCAGCCCCTTTGATTGATTTTCGTTTACAATTGTTTTAATCATTTTTCCTGTGATGTCAAACATTTCAATTTTTACATTTCCTGTTTCTGCTATTTGATATTTTATCTCTGCTGTTTTAGCAATTGGATTTGGAGAAACAGAGAACTGAAATGCATCTGTTGAAGATTCATGTATAGAAGTTGTCGTTCCAAAATAATAGTAAGTTGTATTGTTACCACTACCAGAATTGGGAACACCCAATGTGTCGGTCAAGACATTGTAAAAAATATCTGCAGGATTGCTTAATCCCATTCCTGTACCTACTGCAGTTGTGGGCGTTGTAAAGGTATTGTTATAACGTGTAATTCTTGTTGGACTCCAGGAAGCTAGGTAATAATTTCCAGCTCCGTCTTTTGTGATTCCGTCCACACTGCTTAATCCAGATGAAGCCACCAAAGTAGAAACCGTTGAATCACTTAGTAAAACTGCTTTGATTGCTCCTGTCCACTGAACAAATACACAACGGTTGTTCGGTTGATCATAAATAATTCCGTTTGGACTAGAAAGTCCAGTTGAAACAAAAGCATTGAATTGGCGGGTGTTTGTATTGAAGCGATAAATTTTGTTTCCGCTATAATCTGTTATATATAAGTTTCCTGTTGCATCGTGAGTGATTCCATTTAAAAAAGTAGAACCCGTAATTACAGTAGTAAACACAAGAGCTGCAGTATTTATATTGTATGCTCTTAAACTTCCACCAGCACAAGCATAAAGTGTGTCTCCAACAATTTCTAATCCATGAGGGCCACCTCCAGAAAAACCCGTTGATACAAAAACGGCTCTTGCTCCTGTTGTACTGCTACGTGTTAAAATGTTGTTGCCACCATTGTTCGCAATAAACCAACGGTTGTTAGCATAATCAAACTCAATACTTTCAGGACTGTTGTACGCTTGTGAAAATGCTATTGTTGACGTGAACAGCGCAAATACGATTGTAAGAATTTTTTTCATTTTTGTATGATTTTAGCTTTTAGTGATTTTTTCAAGTTCCATTCCACAAACCGAGCACTGGCCAGGCTTATCTTTTATTTCTTCTGTACACTTCATTGGGCATTGATAGTGTTCTGTTGCTACTTCTGCAGGGGCCTCCTGTTTCTTTTCTGCTTCTCCGCAAGAAACAAATGCTACTGAACTAAAAGACAGAAGAGCTATTAATATTATTGTGTTTTTCTTCATTTGATAAAATAAAATTATAATTTGTACACTAAATTACATATTTTTATGGGCTAATGAAATAAAATTGAAACTAATAATTATATTTGTCGTTAACATACATTCAAAATACATTTGTCTATAATGAAAAAATTTATCTTTTTACTTTTATTGTGTTTCGGATTAAGTTCTGTTGGGTTTTCTCAAGCTGCGGGAAAAGGTGGTGCTGAAAGAGGAAAGGAATCGAAAGTAAAACCACGCGGACAAATGCGTCACTTTGATAAGCCGCCAAGAGACAGAAAGATGAAGCACAACGGAACAACCTACAAAAAGAAAAAGTCGGAGCACAAGGTTGATGGTGACGGCTTTAGTAACTCTCCTGGAAAAGGAAGAAGAAGAAGAAAAAAATAAATTCGGTAATATAAAAAATCCCTCTCTGTTTAAAACGGAGAGGGATTTTTGTTTCCGGAAGATTGGTTTACTGAATTGCGAATTCTGCGTTAATAGAATAGTTCAGTTTTATTGTTTTATCGCCTATGATTTTTTCCGAACCCCCATCGTCACCATCGCTAATCATATAACGAGTTTGGGCCCACGAGTTTGACGTGCTTGTATTATTGTTATACTCTCTACCATTGCGGATTCCGTCATCTATTGAAACCAGCCCCGATTTTTCTTCAATGTTTATAGCCTTTCCCGATTTTTCTCCAATAGCTTCTAACAAGTATGTTGCTTTTTCCTTTGCTGCCTTAATCGCGTTAATTTTAATTTGCTTTTTATACTCATCCATTTTGCTGTGTGAATATTTACTTACAAAAGCTTTGCTAATTCCCAACGAATCCATTACAGAATATAGCATGTATACTTGCTGAGAGTTTTTAAATTTCACATCGTAACTTTTCGAAATGACTTCATCTTTGTTTTTACGTTTCATGCTCAACACATAAGCACTCATGTTGTCCATCTTTATGTCCTTTTTATCGGTTGTTGTAACTTTCTCGATATAGTTCACCAGATTTTTTTCCAACTCCTCAATCGTAAATTTCTTTTTGTCTTTATTGGTATATTCTCTAAGCGTAACCGACATATAAATTTCATCTGGAACAATTTCCATTTCTGCTGTTCCAATAACTTTGATGCTGTGCTCTGCTTTTGTCTCTTGCGCTTTTGTTGTAAAAGCAAATGCAAAAATTGCTGATAGAATCAGGATGATTTTTTTCATGGTTTTAGTTTTAAATAATATTATTAATACTTCCAAAGGTCAACGTTAATTGTTGATTCTAAATTGTTCTCAATTGCATCAGGCAAGGATGGAAAAAAGTTAATTTCTGTTAAACGCTCTACCGAATCAATGCTTACGGCATAGTCAAAAATAGATTCTTTACTACCAGCATTCGGCATTACAAAAGCAATCGCTTTTTTTTCTACTCCTCGAACATCCAAAACAACTTTATAATAAAGTTTTGGCACTGCGATTTTATTTTTTTCTCCGATAGTAGGCAACCCATTTTCTAAAACACCTGCAGTTACTATATATAATTCTTCCTCTTTTTTTGCCCATTCGCGAACCTTTGATTCCAGCGTTTTCCAAATACCACGATTGAATTTTGGTTCTTGTGGACTCATGTTACTCATGTAAAAAGACTCACTCATAGCAATCTCACTCCAAGCCATATCGCCTGCCGGACAAAGATGCCCGCGATCATACCCTGTCTTTTTATAATCTTCCGGAAGCGCTGAGCCCGTTTTTACAGCTTTATCTTCTCGGAAATCGTCTTTGCGTTCTTCTTCATTGTTGTTGCACATAGCTGCTGTTAACCGATACGCTACCCATTTTGCCTGCTCATACTTTTCGTCATAACAAAGAGCATATCCAAGATGCTTTACAACCAGTTCTTTCTTTTTGAATTTAGGATAAAATGTTTTAGAGAAATTTTTTATGCTGTCAGAAGCTATCGTTAAAATTAAGCTTTCGGGGTGTATTGAATATGATGGAATGTTTAGCACTAAATAAGAAATAAAAAATACTGGAAAAAATATTCTTAAAATTGTCATACATTTACTATCATTAATTTATGTTAAAGATAGATTAAAAATGAAAACACTTTACCTCATACGTCACGCAAAATCGGATTGGTCAATTGACCACCTTTTGGACATCGACCGCCCTTTAAACGAAAGAGGATATGGTGACGCAAATAAAATGAGTTTAATTTTAAAAGAAAAAAAAATTGTCCCTGATTTAATAATTAGCAGTCCTGCTGTGAGAGCAATTTCAACTGCTTTAATTTTTTGCAGAGCATTAAATTACGACCCAAAAGCAATTGAGATAAATAAACATTTATACAACACATCAGTTAAAGAATATATTCAGGCTATTTCTAAAATAGATAACACCCATAAAATTGTTTTATTATTTGGCCACAATCCAACAATCACTAATACAGCCAACACATTAACGAGTGTTCTGGCCGATGAAATGCCAACCTGCGCAGTTGCAGGAATACATTCTAGTGTGCTGAATTGGGAGTCTTTTTCAAAAAATATAAATTCGCTAACGCTTTTCGATATACCCAAAAATCATATTAAATAGGTAGTTAATAAATTGTTAAGATTTGAGCAAGGTGTTCATTGCATCTATATTTTTCACACATTTAAATACTAAAAAAATTAAACACATGGACAAAAAAGAACTTCGTAAGGAACTTGAACTTTTATTAGTAAAAACTATAGAAGAAGTGTTGAGTAAAAAAAATTCAGAGGCATCAAAAAAAATTCGCAAAACAACTTACGATTCGAGCAAAACAATCGCAAAGAAGTTTTATAAATCGTTAAAAGAAAAAGCTAAGCCAGCAGCTAAAAAAGCAGCGAAAAAACCTGTTAAAAGTAAGGCTGTAAAAAAGACAAAGGCTCCTGTAAAAAAAGCAAAAAGCAAGAAATAAATTTTAGTGTTGTAGTTTTACTATTTTTTGTGTTGTATGATTAAGAAAAATATTGTTCTAATTAACAGAGAATTAAGTTGGTTGGCCTTTAATGACAGAGTTCTTCAAGAGGCAGAAGACAAAACTGTTCCTCTTATTGAGCGATTAAAGTTTTTAGGAATTTACTCCAACAACCGCGATGAGTTTTTTCGTGTTCGAGTAGCTACGCTTAAACGTGTAGTTAAACATCAAAAGAAAGCAGAAGAATTAATGGGCGAAAACCCAATTCGTCTTTTGGATAAAATTCAAAAAGCCGTGATCGCTCAACAAGAAAAGTTTGAACGCACGTATCAGAATATTATTCGAGATCTTAAAAAACACAACATCTCAATTGTTAACGAAAAGCAACTTACTCCTATTCAAGGTGCTTTTGTGAAAGATTATTTTCGAGAAAAAGTGAAGTCTTCTCTTTTTCCTATTATGTTAGAAAACACACCTGCATTCCCATATTTAAAAGATCGTTTAGGTTACTTAATTATTAAACTTGGGCGCAATGATATCTCTAAAAAAAGCAAATACGCTATTGTAGAAGTACCAACAGATAATATTTCTAGATTTTTAGTTTTACCAAAAGACAAAGACAAAAGTTTTATCATGTTATTAGACGATGTGATTCGCTTTTGCTTAGACGATGTTTTTCAAAATTTTGAATACGACTATATTGAAGCATACAATATAAAACTAACCAGAGATGCAGAAATTGACATTGATGCAGACCTTTCAAAAAGTTTTGTAGAGAAAATTTCAAAAGGTTTAAAAGCACGTAAAAAGGGACAACCTGTTCGCTTGGTTTATGACAGTGAGATAACTCCAGGCATGCTTGATTTTATTATGAAAAAAGTAAAATTAGGAAAAGATGACAATCCGATTCCTGGAGGCCGCTATCACAACTTCAAAGATTTTATTTCATTCCCGAATGTAGGGCACCCTGACTTAAGCTATAAAAAAATAAGCGCTTTAAAACATCCTGATCTAAAAGATCAATTATCTATCATTAAGGTAATAAAAAAGAAAGATGTATTGCTTACATATCCGTATCAATCGTTTGATCACATCATCGATTTATTAAGAGAAGCTTCGATAGATCCTAAAGTGCAAAATATTAAAATCACTTTGTATCGTGTAGCAAAAAATTCAAATATTGTTAAAGCCTTAATTAATGCCTTAAAAAACGGGAAAGAAGTGACAGCCGTTATTGAATTACAAGCACGATTTGATGAAGAGGCAAATATTTATTGGTCGGATAAGCTACAAGAAGAAGGCGCTAATGTCATTTATGGTGTGCCAGGATTAAAAGTACATTCAAAAATGTTTTTAATAACGCGAAAGGAATCGGGGGCAATCAATCAGTATGCTCACATTGGAACTGGAAATTTTAATGGTGACACATCAAAAGTGTATACCGATCATACATTACTAACATCCGACAAACAAATTACTGATGAAGTAGAGAAGGTGTTTAATTTTTATTCTGATAATTTTAAAGGTGGCACTTATAAACATTTGCTAGTTTCTCCATTTTTTATGCGCAAGCGCTTGATACAACTTATCAACAAAGAAATTCAAAATGCCAAAGCACGCAAACCAGCCTCTATTACATTGAAATTAAACAATTTGGTTGATGCCGATATGATACGAAAGCTTTACGAGGCTAGTTCAGAAGGCGTACAAATAAAACTAATTGTTCGTGGAATTTGCTCACTAGTAGCTGGTGTAAAGGGTTTGAGCGAGAATATACAAGCAATCAGTATTGTGGATAAATATTTGGAGCATAGCAGAGTGTTCATATTTCATAACAACGGTGAAGAAAAATACTTCATATCTTCGGCTGACTGGATGACACGAAATTTAGATCATCGTTCGGAAGTTGCGGTTCCAATTTATGACAAAAATGTACAAAAGGAATTACGCAACATTATTGATACACTTTGGCTAGACAATACAAAGGCTCGCATATTGGGAGCCCAACAAGACAATGAATATCGTAAACCGAAAGGAAAACTAAAAATTCGTGCACAGGAAGAAATATTTAATTTGTTGAAATTGAAAAGAAATTAATATCCATTGAAATTTGCTGCTATTGACATAGGCTCTAATGCCGTTCGGTTATTGTTTTGTAATGTATACGAAGATAAAGGCCAAACATTGTACAAAAAAGCAGAATTAATTCGCGTACCAATTCGTTTGGGCGAAGACTCTTTCCTCAACAAAAAAATTTCCACAAAAAAAGCCGACAAGTTGGTTGCTGCTATGAAGGCATTTAAACATCTAATAGATGTTTACGATGCAATCGATTATCGTGCATGTGCAACATCAGCAATGCGTGATGCAGAAAACGGGTATGATGTTGTTGCACGAGTAAGAAAAGAAGCAGGAATAAAAATTGAAATTATTGATGGAAAAACAGAAGCAGACATTATTTTTTCCAATCACATTGAAGAGCATTTAGACAAAGCAAACAACTATTTGTATATCGATATTGGTGGTGGAAGCACCGAGATTACATTATTCTCAAAAAACAAAGTAGTGGTTTCTCAATCCTTCAACATCGGAACCATCCGTATGTTACACGAACAAATCGACAAAGAATATTGGAACTATTTTAAAAATTGGGTGAAGGAACAAACAGCCGGTTACAAACCATTGATTGCGATTGGCTCAGGAGGAAACATTAATAAGCTTTTTAAAATGATTGGTAGAAAACCCAACAAGCCAATTCCTACGCTAAAAATTAAAAATTTATATGAAGTTTTAGAATCATACACTTACGAAGAGCGCATGCAAGTGTTTGGCTTAAATCCTGATCGTGCCGATGTAATTATTCCTGCTTCTAAAATTTTATTGAGTGTTCTTAAAAAAGCAGAAATAGAAAAAGTGCTTGTGCCGCAAATTGGTTTGTCGGATGGAATCGTACATCAGTTGTACGAAAAGCATTTGGAGAAAAAAGCGGTAAAGGTTTAGTCTTTATCAAACACTTTTATTGCAGAACCCTTTGCCAACAATGTATTTATCGGCTTCTCGGAATCTAAAAAAGCCCACTCTCTACCATAAATTTTTTCAAAACAAACTGTCGATTCAACATTTTTAATGTGATAAATTTCCCACACTGGATGCTCAACTTTGTATGCTAACGTGTTCCCGTATTTGTTTTTACCAAATCCAATTTCGTGTTCTTTAAAAAAGTGTTCTGTTGAATTGCTACTTGGTAAGTATGGTTTATTTTCCGTAGTTACTAAAACAGTATACCATTCGTTGTTGACACAAAATGAATGACTCGCCTTTATTTCTTGATCTGTCTTATCCACAGAATGGTTCATCTTTATAGCAGAATAGGGTTCGTTATACATCTTATTTGCTATGAGAGCAACAAAATATTTAGGGACAAATTCTTTTATAAAAACAACCCCTCGTTTTCCGTTTTTATTTACATAAAAACGCAAGTTGATTTCTGGAAAACTTCGATGAAATGGAATTCCAAATCCTTTTACCTTCACATCATTAAATTCAAACGCTACGAAACTAACAAACGCTTTTCCATCAATTGTATCTAAATCCAACCCTTTCGGAAGATATGGCAACAACACGTTGGGCTCAACAGCATAGGTGATGTTAATAAGGTAATTCCATTCTGCTGTTAAAAAAACGCTCATTGCTTTAGATATTTTTTCCACTCATTTGTCTCCGCAATTCTCTTAATCATTTGATTTCTATTTTCTAAAAATCTATTCATGTACATCGTAAGGACTAGTTTATTAAATAGTTTTCCTAAAATCCCTAACGGTGATTCAAACTCGAAGATGTCTGTCATTGTTGTTTTCTCTTCTTTCTCTTCAAACAAATGCAGGTGTTGAATTTTTTTGAACGCCCCGCTTAACATCCTGTCTTCAAACATAAAAGGCGAATTCATTTCTGAAATTACAGACATTAATTTTTGCGTAATCCCAAAATGTTTGGCCTTCCAGGTCACTGTCTCTCCTTTGTTGATTAACCCTGTTGTTGTTCCTGCTATTGCTTTCTCGCCTGTCCGTGCTGAAGTATGTTGGTGCAAATCGATGCTTCTAGCTAAATCGAAGCATCGTTGGATGGGAGCGTTGATGACTGTTGTGATGATAATTTTAGGCATAAGTAGAATTCAAAAAATAAAAATTTAAACACATGGGTACATAGAAAAAAGGAAAAGGTATTGCTTTAAATTACATAGAAAAATAAATTTTTGTCGCAGAGACCTTGTTGCATTGATTCAACATCTATGGAAGCAACGCTTCTCTATGTATTTAGGCGTTAACCCTACCCTTAAAAATCTATGTTTCTATGTGTTTAATTTTCACAAAGGTTTTTTAATGTTTCTTCCACCGTTGGATATTTAAACACAAAACCTTCTTTTAATAATTTTGTTGGAACAACTCTTCTGCTTTTTAAGATAAGCTCTGTTTCTGTTTTAATAAAAAATGCTCCTATTTCCAACATCCATTTCATAGCTGGCAAACCAATTTTTACATTTATTTGTTTTCGCATCAATGCCATAAACTCCTTGTTAGGAAGGGGATTGGGAGCGGCAAAATTATAGGCACCTGAAGCTTTTTCATCTTGTATCAAATGTTCTATCGCTTTTAAAAAATCTTCTTCATGAATCCAACTAATAAATTGTTTTCCATTTCCCATCTTTCCACCCAAACCTGCTTTTACAAGTTTAGTCATTACAGGCAAAACGCCACCGCCTTTTCCTATCACCATCGAAATGCGCATGGCAATTTTTCTGGTTTTCTGATTGTTAATCTCGTTAAATGTTTTTTCCCAAATTTGACATACTTCTACCGAAAATCCTTTTCCAACTTCTCCTGTAAATTCGTCCATTGCTCTGTCTTCTGCGTCACGGTATATCGTTGCGGAGGCGGAGTTCAACCAAACTTTTGGAGGATTGTTTGTTTTGTTAATTGCTTCGCCTAAAACTTTTGTTGAATCTACACGAGATGAAATAATTTCTGCTTTGTTTTTTTCATTGTAACGGCAGTCCACGCTTTTTCCTGTGAGGTTAATTAACACATCCGCGTCCTCTAACTCTTTTGTCCATTCACCAAATGTTTTACCATCCCACTGGACATAGCTTGTATTCCCGACTTTACGATTCCCGCCTCTTGTGAACACAATTATTTCTCTCTGTTGTTTACTGAATCTTTCTATGATTGCTTGACCGAGAAACCCTGTTCCTCCTGCCAAAATAAGTTTGTTGATTTTCATTTTTATACCCCTTTTATAGATAAATCTTTTGGTGCTGTGTAAACATTTTGTGTTCGAGGCTTAGAGCCACTTCTTAATATTAATAAAAGAAACAAGTTAATGAACAGCATTAATCCCAAAATCAAAATAAAAGACCCCAACTTATAGCTTAGCACTTCAATCATGCTTTGGGTGTTGTTAATTTGCTCTTGAATATTTATTCCTGTTACTTGATCATATTTCCAACTTGTAACAATTTCTAGTTTTATAATTGCAAACCCTAAGCTAATTAAGTAAAACCCAACTTGTAACAATTTGTTTACAGAAACGGCTAATTCATTTTGTCCATGGAAAATATCCACTAAAAAAATTTTACCGTTAGTGTGAAGGGTGCGAGCCACCCAAATGGTTAGCGCAACTGCAATTGGCAGATAGATGCTGTAAGCGAGTACAATGTAGTCCATGATTTCTTGTTTTTATTGGTTAGTATTATGTAATTTTTTATTTTTTCCGATGAAAATTAGTGTGATGATATTTATACAATGCATAACACCTAAGGTCAGTACAATTGCTCCAACTTTTGAACTTAAAACATTTAGGAGTTGGGTAGGCGATTCTACTTGATCCCAAATTTTTAATGCTATAATGGTGTATCCGATATTGGTAAGATAATATCCTGCTAACAGAAATTTATTTACTGCATCTGCTAGTATTTCGTTTCCCAAAAAGGTGTTGATTAAGAAGGGTCGACCGCCTTTGTACAACACCATTCCTACATACAGTACAACAAATAGCAGTATCAAAAAATAAAAGAGATATGTGAGAATGTTGTAATTCATTTTTTCAGAGCTTTCAATAATTATTGAAACTTATAAACAAATTTTTTTACTAATCGCTATTTCATCAATTTCATAAAAGAACCAACCAGCCAGTTTTCATCAGCTTTAATCAATGTTTCTAATGTTCTATCCGCTTTTTTAGTGAATCGCTCAATGTCTTCGATTGTGTCCACAAAAGCTTTAATGTTTTTGTCACGTTTATCTCCATCCACATTCTTCACCTCGTCCAGCACTTTAAAAATAGGTTCTAATTCGCGTTTTCTGCGTTCTTTGGCAATTTGCTTGAATACTTTCCAAATATCTTTTTCCGCTGTAAAAAACTCTTTGCGCTCGCCTGATTTGGTTTCTTTAAAAACCAAACCCCAATCAATTAATGTTCTCACATTCATGTTGGTGTTACCTCTTGAAATAGTCAACTCCTCCATTATGTCTTCTGCACTTAATGGTCCAGGAGAAACCAACAACAAAGCATGTACCTGAGCCATGGTACGATTAATTCCCCAGTTGGTTCCCAATGTTCCCCAAGCGTTGATGAATTTTTCTTTGCTTTCGATTAGCTTCATTTCTGTATTATTATGGTACAAATATACGCCTTTTTCTAAACTTTCAAAACTTTCTGAAACTTTATTTTTATTTTTTCATTAAAAAGCCCCGAAAGAAAAACTTTCGGGGCTTTTTATTATTTGCCAGAAAAAAATATTTTAAATACTATTTATGACCTAATAATTGAAGATATCCTTTTGCATCAAATTGTTTTCCATTGATTGTTTCTGCTTTTACAATATAGAAATAAGTTCCGTCAGTTGAATCTCCACCATCCCAACTCTTAGTAATGTCATTTGATTCAAAAACTTTACTTCCCCAACGATTGAAAATTGAAATAGAGAATGTTTTTATTCCATTTGCAGAAATCACAAAGAAATCATTGTTCCCATCTCCATTAGGTGTAAATACGTTCGGAATATCTAGATCACAATCTAGTATAACATCTACAACAACTGTGTCTACCGTTACAAATCCACAAGCATCAATCACTACAACTTGATAAATATTTGTAGTTGGCACCGATGGATTAACTAGTGCAGAAGGGGAGTTTGAATTTTGAATAGAATCTCCTGCAAATCCAGAAATGATTGACCAAGAATAACTATTGTTGCCAAAACCACCGCTGCTAGAAGATGCAAGGTTAAAGGGTGAGCCTACACAAACTTCTTGATTCGCTCCGGCATTCACGCTTAGTGGAGATACAATAGGAATAAAAACGGTAACGCTATCTATCCCTGCACCTGAAGCGCACTGACTTGTTCCCGAAACCGTATATGTTGTTGTAACAAAGGGGCTTGCTGTTGGGTTTGCAATTAATGGGTTAGACAATGTTCCAGCTGGCGACCAAACAAATTGTGTTGCACCTGTTGCATTTAAATTTGTAGGAGCTCCCGGACAAATTGTATCATTAAGTCCAGCATCAACTGAAAGAGAAGTAACGTTTGCAAGAACATCAACAAAAGCCGTATCTAAACATCCGCTTGTTGTATCTGTAACAATTACATAATAGGTTGTTGTTCCATTTGGAGGTGTTGCTCCAGTTGTTTGTGCTGTTGTGTTAAATACTCCCCCAATAGATGGGGCCCAAGAATAACTGTAAACGCTAGAATCAGGAGCCGCTCCACAATATTGGAAACGAATGTTTGGTCGGTTACTAATTGCAGTTGCAAAACCTAAATCTGGACACATAGGTGATGAGTCGCTTAGATTATATAAACATGAAACAAAAGGTGTTACAGTGTATGGCGAAATACAGCTTGTCGTATAATTTGGGAAAGGAGGTCCTTCATTAAAACAAATTTCAACAATTAAGTTTGAAATTCCGTCCCACTCATAAGCAACATCAAATGGGTGTGCGTTCCATCCCGTTGCAACTGTAAAGTTCTTAGGTGTATATACATTTGATAAACCCGTAACCCATGTGGTAAGCGCATTTAAACTTGTACAACCCATATTGATTGTATACTGGTGATACAAAGTAATACCACTTATTGTTACAACATTAAACTCAATCTGATCTATTTTTCCTCCTGTAATACCTGCTGACGTTAATTCAGATGCCAAGAATAACATTTGGTGTTTTCCTGAAGTATACCAGTTTGCATAAGGTGCTGGCCATGTTGTAGAAGTATTTGTTGCAGTTCCTGTTCCAACTTGCGCTACTAATGATGCCGAACATCCAATTGGATTTGTTCCACAAACAGAAGGAACACTCGCTCCGAAAGTAACACCAAGGTTAACAGTATCTCCAACACAAATAATAGAATCTGAAACATAAGAGACTGGATTTGGAGGATAGCTCGCATTAATTACAATGGTTGCTGTATCTGTTTTAACACAACCCAATGGGCTTGTGATTTGAACATAATACGTATATGTTCCAGGACTAGTAATTGTAGCCGTTGGATTAGAAATAGTAGGGTTATCCAAATATGTTGATGGGGACCAAACATAAGTATATGTTCCCGCTGGCGAAGATGTTGCGTCAAACTCAATTGGCTGTAATAAACAAGATGTAGATGCGCTTTGTACAGTTGTTAACGTAAAATCTGCAACTACTGTAATTGTTATTGTATCTCTGTTTACACACGTTCCGCTTAGGTCACTCACAACTTCATAGGTTGTTGTTGATACTGGTGATGCAATTGGATTATCACATGGATTGCAAGAAAAATTTGTTCCGACAACCATAGCCGGACCAGATAAAACACTCCAGTTAAATACGCTTCCACCAGTCCCTGCAAGCGTAGCCGTTTGAGTTCCACAAATGATTTGATCTCCACCACCCAATGTCCTTGGGTTTACATTCACATCATAAACAAACGTTTGTTGCCCCATAACAGGACAAGCACCATCATTTACTGTTACGCTAAAGGTTGTGTTGGTTCCTGCAGTTCCCCCTGGCGCTGTCCAGCTAATAACAACTGTAAGCGGATTTGTTCCAGTAAAAGTAATTGTTGCTCCTGGCAACACAGTTAAAATATTTGAAATAATAGACAATGAATCACCTGCATCTGAATCCGTATATATTGCTGTAAATGTGAAATTGGCTCCTTCACACATTTCTATTTCGTATGGCCCAGGAGAAACTGCCGTTCCTGTTAATCCTGTTATTGCTCCAGCCAATGGTGCAGGATCTGGAACTTGGTTTGTACAAGATTGAACAATAAATTGAATGTCGCGCATAACAGTTCCTATAAGGTTTCCTGATGCATCGTATTCTTGCACCAAGACGACCACAACAAAATTGCCGAGCACCAAAGGCGTAAACGTAAGCAACCCGGTAGCTGGATCAATAACAATTCCCGGAATTGGCGCAATTGCAGTATATCCTGCAGTATATCCAAGTAATGCTCCCCCTACTCCCATTGCATTAATCAAAGAAAAATATAATGAATCTCCATCCGCTTCAACCACACCATAGTTGTAGTTTACTAACTGTCCTTGACATACATAAGGAATTGGTTGAGAAGTAAAATAAGGAGAGTTGTTACACGAATCTGTTACGCTATTTAATGTCGCTTGGATGTAAGACGACTGACCTGCAGGAGTAAGAAGGTTAATAATTGCGCCATTTCTACAACAAACTTCCCAGTCCAATGTCCAAGTATCACATGGCGGAGCAAGTGTAATTATTCCTGTGAAATTAAAAACCCACATTCCAGGAAGTGTTCCACCGCTACAAGTGCTGTTTCCAATTTGTGCAGGACATAATTGAGAAATTTCTGTTCCACCAGGATTGGTAACAGTAAGATTTACTGTTGTGCTTCCACCACAAGTGCTTGTAGCAGTTATCATTTGCGATGCTCCAGGGTCGAAACCCAAACAGTCAACAAACAAATTTAAGTTCAACATATATTGGTTTCCACCTAAACAAGTATAGCTTAAATCTCCACCAGCAATGTGAGATGCTTTTATTGTATTTGTAAATACAATTGATGTAAAGAAAAAAAGGATGAAGGTGATTTTTTTTGTCATTTCTATGTTTTTAATATTTTAATAATAACAATCTCTAACGTTTTCGCAAAAATACAAAAAACAAAAACGGTATCAAAACCATAAGTTGGCTGATACCTTTTTGTTTTAATTCCTATTGGAGTAGCAACAGGTTTCAAAATATTTTAAAAATTGGAGACACCGGAAACAAAAATCATGTATGTAGTGGTGGTAGAGCTAAAAACAGGATTAATATTTTTAAGTTTGTTTTTGCTTGACGTTGGACCAAGCTCAACTAAACCCTTCCCGATGCCCCAATTTTATTATCTTTTTAAAATGATTTTACCGCTTTGTTCGTATTTTTTACTGTCTTTTCCTTCGGCTTTTTGTATGTAATAATACTCGCCTTCTTTAACTGGCTTTCCTTTTAAATTCGTTCCATCCCATTTAGCAGCTAAGCTTCCTGATTGATAAACGATCATTTTGTTTTTGTCAAACACAACAACCGTTTGATTTATCAAATTCTCTGCATTGAAACCAAAATAATCTCTTAGCCCATCTCCGTTTGGAGAAAAGTCTCCAGAAGCAGAACGAACGGATGAGTTTTCTTTTGCCGTTACTTCAATCTTTATACTATCGGATGAAGCCTTACCATCAGCAGAAATCGAAGTTAAAACAACGGTATAAATTCCTGGCTCGTCATAATAATGAGGCGGGTTTGTTCCTGTTTCTTTTTTGCCATCACCAAAATCCCACTTATTTGTTTTTCCAATTCCATTATTCATAAAATTAACAACAAGCCCCGCTTGTCCACCAATTGGGCTTGCAGAGATGTCTGCAACGGCTTGTTCTGAATACTCTCTAATTACAGAGTTTATTTTGTCGTTTGTAATTGTAAGTGTGTTTTGAGGCTCATCAATCTTTTTAACAACAGGCTCGGAAACAATCTCTTTGTTTTCTGGAGTTAAAAATGTTTTGATTTCGTCTACAGTCGGTTTAACTGTTTCTGCAACAACTTTCGGTTTTCCCGTTTCTTTAGTCGCTGGCTTGTTTGTTTTTGTTCCTGTTCCGTTCATTACAAATACGGTTGCAATAACAGCTGCTGCAGAAGAAACGATTGATATAACCGCGCTTGAGCCCATTTTATTAAGAAGCATTTTTCCTAACAAGCCTAAGCTTGCTCCTTTTAAAGCTGTTTGAACGTTCTTCCAAACACTTGGATTAACGTCAGCTTCAAAATTCTCAAATGAATCTTTAAATAAATCTTCTAAATTGTCTTTCTTCATAATTAATCCTTATCTATTGGAATGATTTTCTGTAAATGTGCCTTTGCTCTTGAATACTGCGATTTTGAAGTGCCTTCTGCTATGTTAAGCATTTCTCCAATCTCTTTATGTGAATAACCCTCAATTGCATAAAGGTTAAATACTGTTTTAAATCCTACTGGCAACGTTTGTATAATCTTTAACAAATCCTTCGCTGCAAAGCTGTCATTTTGATATATATCAGACGGGAGCATAAACTCTACACTATCCAGTTCAATATTTTGTTTTAATTTTTTGTTTTTACGAATATTGGTAAGTGCTGTATTTACCATAATCTTTCTAACCCAACCTTCTAAAGAACCCGTCCCTTTAAAGGACTCAATATTTTCAAAAATGCTGATAAATCCGTTTTGTACAACATCCTCTGCTTCCTCTGAACTATCACAATATCGTAGGCAAACACCCATCATCTTGCGAGAGAACTTTTCGTACAAGTTTTTCTGAGCAATTGCATTCTTATCGATGCACCCTTTTACTATTTGCTCATCAGTCATAATCGATTTCTGTTGTATAGATGCAAAGTTGCATTATTTGGTTGCACGGATAAAGTTTTTTTTAGTTTTTATCAACAAATCTTTCTTTATCCATAAATCCATAGCACTTTTGGGGTATGGCTAAGAAGTTTCAAAGCAAAACGCAGGGAAAGAAAAAGAGCTTTTTTTTCGAAGAAATACTCAAGGTATTGTCTGCCAACCGTAACAAGTCCCTCAATTACAAGCAGATAGCTGCTGAATTAAAAATTACAGATTTTGCACAAAGGCAATTAATCAACGTAATTTTAGAAGAATTAAAGAACAATGGTTCTGTTATAGAGCCAGAAAGAGGGAAATTTAAAATCAAAAGCGTTGAAATTTACATTACGGGCAAAGTGGACATGACTTCCACTGGTAGCGCTTATATAGTATCGGATGACACCGAAAAAGACGTAGTTGTTTCTCCTAAGAAAACGCTCAATGCAATGCATGGCGATATTGTTAAGGTTCGAGTATTTCCTCAAGGTAAAGGGAAACAAGAAGGGGAAATTGTGGAAGTACTAGAACGAAATAAGACTGAGTTTGTGGGAACCATACAGGTTTCGCCAAAATTTGCCTTTTTAGTGCCGAGTAACAATAAAATACATGTAGATATCTATATTCCTATAGAAAAGCTAAATGGAGCAAAAGATGGACAAAAAGCAATTGCCAGAATTGTAGAGTGGCCGAAAAATGGGGTAAATCCTATTGGTGAAATTAAATCGGTATTGGGCGATGTAGGCGAAAACAACACCGAAATGCATGCTATTTTAGCCGAATATGGTCTTCCATATGAGTTTCCGAAAGATGTGGAACGTGCTGCAGATCTTATTCCAATTATAATTACAGAAGAAGAAATTTCAAAAAGACGGGATTTTAGAGAAATAACAACATTTACAATTGATCCTGTTGATGCAAAAGATTTTGATGATGCTCTATCTATCCAAAAATTAAAAAACGGTAACTGGGAAATTGGAGTCCACATTGCCGATGTAAGTCATTACGTTAAACCAGATTCGATGATAGACAAGGAAGCAATTTCGCGTGCTACATCTGTTTACCTTGTGGATAGGGTTGTTCCTATGCTTCCAGAAGTTTTATCAAACAACGTTTGTTCGCTTCGACCGAATGAAGAAAAATTGTGTTTCTCTTCTGTGTTTGAGATGACAGACGATGCAGAGGTGGTTGCTGAATGGTTTGGAAGAACAATTATTAATTCCGACAGGCGCTTTACTTACGAAGAGGCACAGCTAGTAATAGAAACAGAAGAAGGCGATTTTAAAGAAGAAATTTTAACGCTGGATCGACTTGCAAAAACATTGCGCTCAAATCGTTTTAAAAAAGGAAGTATCGCTTTCGAAAAAATGGAAGTAAAATTTCATTTGGATGAAGTTGGAAATCCGACTGGAGTGTTTTTTAAAGTCGCCAAAGATTCCAATCAGCTGATTGAAGATTTTATGCTTTTGGCAAACAGAAAAGTTGCGGAATTTGTTGGAAAGAAAAAACAAGAAGGCAAGAAGCAAGAACAAAAAACAACAGAGTCCCAAAGGCCTTTTGTATATCGTATTCACGATAAGCCCAATCCAGATAAGTTGCAAAACTTCTCGGAATTTGTGGCGAAGTTTGGTTATAAACTAAACGTAAACAACATCAATACGGTTGCCGATTCAATGAATAATTTATTGAAAGAGGTAAACCAGAAAAAAGAATCCGGAATGATTGAAATGCTTGCTATTCGTACAATGGCGAAGGCGGTATATACCACAAAAAATATTGGACACTACGGATTAGGATTTGATTATTACACGCACTTCACTTCTCCTATCAGAAGATATCCGGATGTAATGGTGCATCGTTTGTTGCAACATTATTTAGATGGAGGAAAAAATCCAGATATCGATAAGCTAGAAGAACAATGCAAGCACTCTTCAGAAATGGAGAAACTTGCAGCTGATGCGGAGCGCTCCTCTATAAAGTATAAACAAGTACAATACTTAACAGATAAAATCGGACAAGAGTTTGATGGTGTAATTTCAGGTGTTACGGAATGGGGAATATTTGTGGAAATTATAGAAAATCATTGTGAAGGAATGGTCCGATTACGCGAATTGCGTGACGATGCTTATTATTTTGATGAAGATAATTATTGTTTACGTGGACGAAAATTTGGAAAAGTATTAACGCTTGGAGATACCGTTAGAATTGAGATTAAGCGTGCCGACTTAGTAAAAAAACAATTGGATTTTGCATTGGTGGAGGTGTTGGAAGATTCAAATAAGAAACAAGAATCAAGAAACAAGAATCAAGATAGAGAACAAAATGGTCCTCGATCAAAACGCGAACAACACAAAGCGAAAAGCAAAAATTTTAAAGATGAAATGAAGTCGGCAACGGAGAAGAACAGACAAAATAAAAATGTTTCTGACACTGATAACATGCCTGCGGAACCTAAGCCACAAAAGCCTTCTACTGGAAATCAGTTTTTGGATGAATGGGGATTTGAGGTATAGGCACCACAGATTACACAGATTTTCACAGATTAAAAATAAAAACGCCACCTCATCGGTGGCGTTTTGCATAAACAAAAATATCTAAAAAATTATCTGTGTAAATCTGTGTAATCTGTGGTTAAACCCCTAGATCATATTCAACCTCTTCGCCAAATCATCTTTGTAAGAACCACCAATTGGAATTAGTTTTTTGTCTTCTTCCAAAATTAAATTCGGTTGTTCAATAGCAACAATCTTATCAATACGAACAATAAAAGAACGGTGAACTCGAATAAAATCGCTAGCAGGCAATTTTTTCTCAATGTCTTTCATTGTACTGTGAATGGTATAACGAGCAGCATTTGTGTTAATTACAACGTAATCTTTTAATGCTTCAACAAAATAAATATCGCTTGTTTTTACTTTTACCAAACGAGAATTTGATTTAACAAAAATGATGTCTTTTGATTCTTTGTTTTCTACGATTGAGTACAAGAAATCTCTTTCTTTTTTTACATCCGTTTCTTTCTTGTGCTTGTAAATAGCCATTTCAATAGAAGTATGTAAATCAATTTCTTTGAAAGGCTTAATAATATATCCGTATGGTTCCGAAACTTTTGCTTTGCTTAAGGTGCTTTCGTCAGCATAAGCCGTTAAATAAATAATTGGAATATTGTATTTCTCACGAATTTGTCCAGCAGCTTCAATTCCGCTCATATCACCCTTTAGCATGATATCCATCAAAACCAAATCAGGTTTTGTTTCTTCAGCAGTTTTAATCGCGTCTTCACCAGTTGAACACATTCCAACGACCGTGTATCCTAGTTTTTTAAGACTGTGTTGAATATCTTTTGCTACAATGCTTTCGTCTTCAACTATAAGGATGTTTGTTTTTGACATTTTATATGCGATTTTTTACTTGATTATATTTAAATATGATAGTATAATTTGTTCCTTTTTCTGAATTTAATTCTATTGTTCCACTCAATTGATCGGTCAAAGTTACAACTAATTGTAATCCGAGCGACTCAGTATTTCTGTAATCAATGTTTTTAGGCAATCCTTTACCGTTATCGCCTATTTTAAGAACCAAATTGTCCTTATTCAATGACATTTTGATGGATATTTCGCCATCTTCTGTTTTCTCATCAAAGGCATACTTTAATGCATTCGAAACGATTTCGTTAATAATTAAACCACAAGGTATCGCCAAGTCTAAATTAAGAAAAACATCTTGAATGTCAAGATTTAATTTAATCTCGTGGTCAAAATTGGAATATGAGTGAATTAGATTTTGTGATAAATTCACAATATATTCTGTAAAATTAATGCTCGAAAAGTCCTTTGTTTGATATAAACTCTCATGAATAAACGCCATCGACTTTATCCTGTTTTGACTTTCTTTCAATATGTTTAACGTTCCCTCATCTTTTACATAAGACGATTGAAGATTGAGGATACTCGAAATAACTTGTAAATTATTTTTTACTCGATGATGAACCTCTTTTAATAGCACTTCTTTTTCCTGCAGAGAAAGTCGAATCTGCTCTTCTGAAATTTTCTTTTCTGTCACATCATGACTTATTCCAGAAACCTCGATTACAGATCCATCAGAAGCGATAATCGGATTAAGATAGATTTCTCTCCAGCTTTCATCGCCATTAGAATCAAAAAAACTAATGTCAAAATATTGTGGGTTTCCATTAAAGGCGCCTTCATATTTTTTAATTAGAAACTCGCCCTGTTGGTTATCGTTTGAGGATTTTATAAAGAACATGGATTGTCCAATCTTTGCACTTTCTCCATATCTAGTTTCCAATTCTTTGCTAAAGTTTTGATTAAACGTAGTTAAGCGGTACTCTTTATCTACAGTCCAAATAAAATGCGAACTGCTTTCAATAATTGCATTGAACTTGGCTGATTGAGTCTTGAGTGTTTCTTCTACTTTTTTCAAGTCAGAAATATCCCTAGAAACACCCATAGCACCAATCACTTCCCCTTCATCATTTTTCAAAATAGAGGCAGATAAGTATGCAATAAATATTTCACCATTTTTTCTTTTGTTAATTACTTCTCCTGCATAGGCTCCTTTTTCATAAAGTTCATTATCAATAATTTTATCTCGCTGCAATGGGTTTTTATATAACATACCAACATGCTTTCCAATTACTTCATCCAAAGTATAACCAAATGTGTTTTGTGCTGCTTGGTTAAACTCTGTTATTAAACCTTTTCTATCAGATGCACAAATCATATCAATAGAACCATTGATAATTAGTCGAGTATATTTTTGTGATTCTAATAATTGTAATTGAATTACTTTCCGTTTGGTGATTTCTTGTTCTAATAATTCATTTGTTTCTTCAGCGATTTGGGCCCTAGCCTGCTCTTTTAACAATTGTTTTTTTGCTGAAACATCGTGAAAAACAACTTGTGACGCCTCTTGTCCATTAAATTTAATAAGAATTGATTTTGTTTCTAAATCAATGATTTCACCTTTTTTGTTTTTTATTTTTACCTCAATAAAATCCAAGTCTTCACCCGCCTTTGTTTTTTTTATTCGATCCAATATTAGTTGATGGTATTCTGGTAAAAAGAAACCAAACGCTGATACATTTTCAAGTTCTTCAAATCCCGAAACGCCAATTATTTTGCAGGCACTCGGATTGGCAAATTTTATTATTCCGTCAATGTGAATAATTACGCCATCTGGTGAATAGTCCACAAGACTTTTATAGTTTTCCCGGCTTTGTTTATATTGAAGCTCATTTTGTTTTTTTTCATCTATATCAATGATGAACCCTTCCAAGAAGAGAAGTTCTCCGCCATCAGAATAAACACCCTCTCCCTTTTCTAAAACCCACCTGAATTTTCCGGATGAGGTTATTAACCTATATTCAATTTCAAAGGAGGACTTTGTTTTTACTGCCCGCTTCACAACAGCATCTAATGCTGAGCGGTCGTCTGGATGTGTAATATCAATAAATGAAATCTTTCTATTGTTTATTATGTCTTTTGGGTTGTGCCCCGTTAAACCTTTAAAGCCTTTACTTACAAAAAGCATTGTTAAACTCTTATCGTTTTTACAACGATATGCCATTCCAGGAAGGTTGTTCATCAAAGTAGAAAGAGTCCGCTCACTCTCTTTTAGTTCTGATTCGTAATGCTTTCGTTCAGAGATATCGTAAATTACCGTTGCACGAATGGTTTTTCCAAAGTATGGAATATTCTGCCCCTTAGATACAACAGATATAATTGTCCCGTCCTTTTTTATGGTGTCAATTTCCCATGAGTTAGAAAAAGAAATTCTCAATAATTTTTTTGCAGCGCCCCAATAATCTGGAACCAAAAAATCTTCGACAACCTTCTTTCCAATCAATTCATTAACGGATTTGTAACCATACATTTTTACAAACTGGTCGTTCGCGTCAATTATTTTTCCATTATCAGAATAAACAATCCCTTCAAATGTTGTATTTGATAATATCTTAAATCTCTCTTCACTTTGTTCCAGCGCTCTTTTTGTCAGCACAGTTTCCGTTATATCAACTACATCAATTACTGCAGCTATAACTTTTTTGTTTTCAATAATTGGGGTTGCTCTCGAAGAAAAATATGCTTTTACGCCCTTTTCTCCTAGTCCTGATATCTCATATTTTTGAGGCTTTCCTGTTTTAAAAACTTTTTTTATAGCCGCATTAAAGATTGAGTGACATTCCTTGTCAATAAACTTGGTTCCTGCCTGTCCAATAACTTTATTTCCACGAGAAGGGGTTTCTTTTTTGTTGTAATCAAGAATAATCCCCTTTTTATCAATTACCAGTATTGTGTGTTCTGAGTTTTTGAAATAAGACTCCCATTTGGAATCCAATGTTGCAGCCTTTTTGGGGGTTGAGGACGCAACAACCTGTTTTTTATTCAAAAGATCAATTTTTTTCTGAAGTTTTTTTACTTCAGAAATTAACTGGTCTTTTGTTTTTTTTGATATTGTCATTAAATTTAATCCTGCAATTATTTTATACTTGGCTCTGATGTGGATGTTTCGGGTAAAACTTTTATTCCATCAAATCTTATTTCAATATCGTTTTTGTATAGGATAGTTAAAAACAAAAAACCTGCTTCGTCATAAAACTTCCACTCTCCCTCTTTCATTCCTCCAGCGTATTTTCCTGTTAGTCGTTCTTTCCCATCCAAATAATAAAATATTTGCATTCCATCAGGAATACCATCTACAAACTTTCCTACAAAGCGTAGTTTCCCGTTCTCTGTAAAATAATGCTTCCATTCGCCTTCTCTTTGATCTGCCTTAAAAACGCCCTCCTCTTTATATTCCTGAAGTTCCAACATCCATGGCCCCTCTTTTTGTCCATCTATATAATCACCTTTTGTAATTACCTGCCCCGTATCGCTGTATTCGGTCATTGTTCCATCTTGCAAATCATTGCGATATGTTTCTTCGCGCAACAAGTTTCCGCTTTCGTAATACCATTTCCAAGGGCCTTGGGCTCTTCCTTTTTTATCGTACTTCCCTTTTTGTTCAAGTTTTTTATTGGAATGATAAAATGTCCAATCGCCAATTCTTTTTCCATTCAGATATTCTCCTTGCGATTTTAATTCCCCGTTTGGATGATATTCTTTCCATGGACCTTGTTGGCGACCAGCTGTATCTAAAATTCCTTCTCCTGTTAAATAACCATCGACATAAACTTTTGCGGCAATTACTTTTCCTTCTGGAGAAAATTCTCTGTGAATTCCTTCTGCAACTCCATCTCTATATGTGCCACTGAATTTAACGGTTCCAGTTTCGTGATAGGATGTTTTTACATCAAGTTTCGCTAGTTCTGGAGCATTCGTTTGCAAAACTCCATTAATAAACTTTGTTGTGTTTGATAAACTTCCGTTGGCAGCATATTCTTTTAGGTACCCATTCATTTTATCATCTGAAAAAGTAACTTCTGTTTTTACAATTCCTGTTGGATAAAATGTTTTCCAAGAACCTTGCTTTAGTCCTGCTTCGTCTTTTCTGTTTACTTTTTCTTCTTTTTGAATAAAGCCCATTTTATATTGAGTGAGCGTTATGATTGTGCTATCTGGTGCTAATTCATACCCTTGCCCTTCTTCTTTTCCTGCAATAAATGGAATCGTCTTTTTTACTTTAGCAACTCCCCATGTTGAGTCTGCCTGTTTTTGAGGTTTGTAATATGTAATGGTGTTGCCTTGTTTTACATCATTTTCAAAACTTTCTGAAATCGCGAGCATTCCATCTTTTGTATCAAACGTTTTTTTGGAGCCGTTTTTTTTCCCCTCCTTGTAATTAAATTCAAATGCTAGTTTTCCTTGCTCACTATAGAATTTCCAAACACTATCCAGTTGATAGTTTTTTCTATTCCCCTCTGACTTTAAAGTTCCATTCAAAGAGTATGTTTTCCAATAACCATCCGGCTTACTATCACGCATTGGGCCTTCACTAGAAACCTTCCCATTGTCATAATAGAATTTATTGTAACCATTTGGAATAATGTTTTGCTGCGGTTGTGCAACCAGAACTGTTGGAAATAATACTAAAAAGAATTTAAAAATACTTCGCATAAATAATAGTAGTCTCCTACAAAATTAAACAATTTAGGGGATTTTTAAAAGGAAAAGGGTGTTCATTTTCCCTTAACATTCCAATAATAAAACGCAGAAACGGGGGAATTGTTTTACTCGCGATTTGCTGAAAAGGTGGATATGGCGATTATCTGTATTTTCCGCTCCAGCGCTGCGACTGGATTATAGATGGAGTTTTTTGTATCATAATAATCATCGCTTACGTTTGGTCTTGCTTTCAATTCACCAATATCTTCATCAAAGAAAGTAATGCTTCCTTCCTTAGGGTTTTTGTTGTCGATATATTTTACAAAAACACCGTTTTCATATTCTCTAAAATAATTTCTTAGGCTTGATATTCTTCGTTTTGCAAGATTCACATTGTAATCTGTAGAAGCTAACGGACTACAAAACCCTTTCATTGTAATGGTTACTTTTTCATTGTCTGCTAAAACCTTTTTTAGAAGTTGAGCAAACTTTTCTAAATCTTGCATTCCCGCATCAACCGAGTCGTCAAACAAATTATCAATGTCTCCTACTGCTCTTTCTAAATCAGCATCTTTCGCTCCTTTAGAATATTCTTTCTTATACAAATCACGCATAGCAGAATAGTCTTCATACGTTTTTTTATAGTTTTTGGGAGTAGTAATCGCCAACGTTTTTTTGTCTGGTTCATCATTATGAAAATACAGCGTAAGTGGAACCAACAATTTCATTTGCGTTACAAAAACTTGTGTGCTATCAATCTTTTGGGGTGGTTCATCCACTTTCGGAAGTTTGATCATATAGATATCGTTACAACAACTTTCTTTTTCTTCAAAATAAGAGCCAATTCTATTTGATGAAATAAAAGCTTGTGTTTTTTTAGAATTAATTGAAAAATAAATGTCGTTAAGGTTACTATTAAATGGTAATCCAAGATTCTTTGGCTCGCCCAGTTCGTCATTTTTAAATTCACTTTTAAAAATATCAAATCCGCCTAATCCTTTGTGCCAATTGGAACTGTAAAACAATTCCTGACAAGGTTTACAATAGAATGGAGTAATTTCATCGTCAATAGAATTTATTTTTTTGCCTGCGTTTACAGGTTTTCCATAGCTTCCATCCTTTTTAATTTTGCTATACCAAATGTCCATTTTCCCTTCTCCGCCCGTCCTGTCAGAAGCAAAAAACAACACCTCTTCCGCTCCTAAAAAGCCAATTGCAGGCTGCGTATTTGTTGCGCCTTTTGCGTTTATATCGGCAGGTAATTTTTGCAAAGATGTCCATTTACCATTCTTATATTCCGATGAATAAATATCACAATTGAATTCCATGGCGTTTTTGGGAACACATCGAGTTATGTAAACTTTCGTGTAATCTGCATTAAATGATGTGTTTGCATTGTGTATTCCGTTACGATTAAAAAGTGTGTCTAACTCAATTGCCTTTAGCCAGTTTACTGAATCTTTTTGAAAGGAAGTATAAATTTTATTGTAATTAACGCTGTTTTTTTTGTCGCGATCTTTTCCATCACGCAAAGAAGAAAAATATAAAAGACTGTCGACCTGAAAAGGGGCATACTCTGAAACCTTGCTGTTTACCATGGTATCTAGGTGAGTTATGCTAACTGTTTTGTCGGGAGTAGCCATTAACAATTGTGCGTAATCGCAAGCTGCAACTTCTTGAATTGCTTTTTTTACAAAATAACTGTCTTTCTTCTTTTTGTTTTTCTTAGCATACTTATCAAACATTTTTTTTGCATCCTTGTAGTTGCCTTTGTTCTTTTTTAGTGTTGCCAACCAAAAAGAACATTCTGGATAAAGTTTTCCTTGTGCATCTTTTTTAAAAACTTTCGTGTACCAATGTTCTGCAATTGCTAAATCAAAGTTTAATCGACTAGCATCTGCATATTTGTATTGAACAACAATGTCTGATGAGTCCTGCATGATGGCTCTGTTGTAGTATCCTGCGGCAGAAAAATAATCTTTTTCAGCAAAGGCTTTGTCGCCATCTGCTAATAATGTTTTTGTTTTTTGAGAAAATGCAGGAGAAGCCAATAGCAAGATACAAGTAGCAAGAAAAAGTATTTTTTTTGCTTTCGTAAAACGGTTCAATTTTTCTTTCGTCTCAAAAATCATACACTACATATAAATTGGACAAACACGTTTCTTAGCAATAAATGGAGTAACTTTTTTGAAGATATAGATCACTGAAATTTCGAAACCACCTCTTCTGTTTGTTGCTTCAATTAATTTTGATGTATTAACATCATAACTAACGCCAACATTAAAGTTTTTGTAATCCATATTGGCAACTAAAATAAAAGCATCTTTCATTCGATAAAAGCCACCAAGCGAAACAGCTGTTGTCATTCCGTTAATCGGTTTTAAATGATATTTACCAAACAACCCAACAACTGTTTCCTGAAATTTTCCTTGTCGTTGATACATAACCGATGGCAAAACATCCAACTGAGCAGCAATAGGAAACTCAGCGATTCCACTAACACACGTTTTCATGTCTAAACGAATGTCATCATTATTAAAAAAGGATTGTTTAGGGCGATTGATATGTAATGTCGACACACCAATATTCACAAGTGTACGATGATTTTTTCTCCAGAGATACGCAACTCCACCGCCCAAATCAAAATAGGTCATTCGTGTTTTTGGAAAACTTTCTCCACTTGCTAATGCAGCATTGTAAGCATCTCCATCGTATTGATTATCGAAAGTAAGTTCCGCTATATTAAAACTTTTTGTAGTTATTCCTGGCTGAATTGCTAAAGAAACAAAATGTGTCGAGTCTTTATTTAATTTTTTTATATACGCTCCTGATAATAAAATTTGTGTTGTTGTAAATTTTGAATCTCCCGACTTATCGGTGTTTACAACTAATCCTACTGCTGGAACATCGTTTTCTAATTTTGTTTTTAATCGAGTATCTGCTGCTATTGAGAACGTTCTGTAAGGAACAGGGATCACAGACCATTGGCTTCTGAAATTTCCAACAAAACGCCAATCGCCATCAAACAAACCTGCTTGAGCTGGATTTAAATTTTGTGGTGACGCATTAAATTGCGAATAATGAATGTCTTGCGCATGAATAATTCCAGCACCTAACATAAATAAAAACAATATGATTCTGTTTTTTTTCATTACCTGATTAATGTTGTATTTCCTTGTTTTTTCAGTTCGTCTCCGTTATAGCATTTTGCTCTTAAATACCACGCAAAAACAGCCGGATCGGCTTTCATGCCTTTGTATATTCCATCCCAACCAACTGTTTGGCTTGTGGTTTCAAAAACCATTTCCCCCCAACGATTGTAAACGGCAAAATACATTTCGGTAATCATGTTTCCTCTCACATATAAAATATCATTTTGGCCATCTTGATTCGGAGTAAATGTATTGGGTACAAATACATCAGCGGGATCACATTGCATGGAAACAACGTAAATTGTAACAGTGGCCGTTTTCGGACAACCCAGAGAATCTGTAATTGTTACCGTATAGGTTGTGGTTACTGTTGGTGAGGCAATAGGATTAAACGATGTTGGATCGCTGAGTGATGCGGAGGGACTCCAAATAATTGTAAGTGTTGTGTCGGTTATGGCATGAATAATTGTTGTCTCTCCCGCACTTAATGTGTCGTCATCTGCTGTTGCTGAAAGTACAAATGTTGATGGGCTGGATACAAAAACAGTGGTCGATAAAATTTGAACACAAGTGTCTCCCATTCCATTTACAGTTGATATTGCAACCGTATACGTTGTTGTGGAATCAGGGCTTGCCAGTGGATTAAAAATAGTTGTTCCGCTTAAGCCTGCAGGTGGCGACCATAAATAAGCAAATCCACCTGTTGCAATAAGCTGAACCGTGTTTCCTTCGCAAATAGATGAATTCGCGGATATCGTTACAGGAACGGCTCCAACAAAATTTACTGTTACATCTGTTGTGTCTTTACAACCATTACTGTTTGTCGCAATTAGCGTAACAACATATGTTCCTGTTGTGTCATAAAGATGAGTTGGATTTTGAACACTAGACGAATCTCCGTCATCAAAATTCCATAGCCAAGAAATTGGTCCAACTGCAGAAGAGTCGGTAAACGAAACTTGGTTTGTGCACGGAACGGTTGTAAAATCAAAATCGGCTGTGATTGGAGGATACACTGTTACATATTGATACGCAGTATCCCATAAATTACAACTTGCAGGATCGTTAACATATAGTTCAACAAGATATGTTCCTGGAGTTGGATATATTCTTATTGGATTTAAATCTGTTGACGTTGTGTCGCCTCCTCCAAAATTCCACATATAGGATGAGCCAGCAGAGCTTTGATTGTCAAACTGAACAGTTAATGGTGCACAACCATCTAAATAATCCAAAGTAAATTCTGCATCCGCAATTGCAACTTGAAAATCGAATTTGAAAGTTCCGTTATTACAATTCGAATTCATATTGATTCCTGTTGCTGGAACACCAGGAGTGAAAGGAGTATAAATTGGACTTGTATATGGCCAAGAGCCTGGTGTTACAGGAAAGTCATCATTCCCTCCGCAACCAGCACAAACCGATTGATAGATAATTCCTTTTTTATCAAAACGACTGGTTCCACCATCAACATGCTCCCAACTACTTGCACCACCAAAATATGTTGCGTACAATAAAGATGCGGCATTGGTAGAAAGCACCATCAAATAAAAATTATGTCCATCCGTTGTCGGTTGAATCGCATCAAACGTAACGGGCATTCCAGTTGTGCTTGTAATCGGAGGAACAATTTTCCCGCCCCATCCTGAAACATAAATATTTTCGCAATAATCAACCAAAAAAGCTGATGGCGAAATATTTGGAATTCCGCCTCCGTTACCAAAAACTGTAGAAAAAGCAAGAGTTGTAAGCGACTCATTCATTTTTGAAATGAATTGTCCACTTCCCGGATTTACATACACTCCTCCCGTAACAGGCATTGCACCTTCAGTTTGACCAACAACATAAACATCGTTGTCTTTATCAAGTTGAACAAAATAACATTGATCGTACGAACCAGTGCCCCAATAAGTAGAGGACAAAATTGCAGATCCGTCATTTTTTATTTTTGTTATATAACCGTCCGCTTTTCCTGCACCATAAGTTGGTTGCAGAACACCTGCTGTTATTGGGAAATTATTACTTCTTGTTCCGCCAGTTACAAACACGTTGGTTGAATCATCTATTGATAATGCATATCCTGCATCATTATCGCTTCCCCCTAAAAAGGTGCTCCAGATTAATGTTGAGAAAGTGCTGTTGAATTTAAACACAACGGCATCTTGTTTTCCACCTAAGGTGTTATCAAATGCACTTACAGTCGGAAAATCTCCAGAGCGCGTAGAACTTGCGATGTAAGCATTTCCATATTGATCCACATTGATTTCTCCGCGAAACTGATCTCCGTAATTGTATTGTAATGAATCGGATGGAAACTCATAAACGGCAGGAGGACCAGAAGAAAAAAGCACGCTGTCGTTGTTCACATTCACTCCGTCATTTAAGCCACCACCAATATATGTAGAGGCCAAGAGCGATGTTCCTGTTGAATTAAATTTTGCTACATAAATATCTGTTCCATTGTCAAAATAACTTCCGTTGTAAACGAATCGCAAAAGAATTCCACCATTAAAAGTTGTATCGTAAGCTGTTGGGGTTACAGGAAAATCAGATGATCCTGTTGCTCCATATAAAAGCAATTCGTTTGAACCGTCAACAACCAAACTAGTAACAATTTCCGTACTTGTTGCTCCTCCAATGTACGTGGAGTATTGCAAAAACGTTCCTGATGAATCGTATTTTGTTACAACCACATCTGTTCGTCCATAAGATGTTCCGCCATTAAAAGTAACATCATAAGCACCCAATGTTGTTGGGAACCCAATATCAAAACAGGTTCCTCCCGAATACAAATTTCCATCTGCATCGTAAGTTGCTGTCATTCCAAAATTATCTGCGGTTGAACCAGAAGAACAAGCAAAAACCAAAATCGGATCAATCACCAATTCATATCCTTTATCGTATCCGCGAGGAAAAAGGAAACCAACTTTGTTATTATTCAAAACAAATTCGCAAGGTACTTCCACTCGTTTACCACCAATCCACTGATATGCGTAGGGGTGTTGTTCTGTCATTTCATTTACACTTGTCTTTAAAATCAAAGCCCCTTTCTCAAGTGAAATATTGTCAAGTCCTTCATAAAAAAGAGCAATGTTGTTAGCGTTAGCCATCGGTGCAACGAACAGATTATATTTCAAACTGTTTTCTAATCCGAGAACTTGAAGATCAATTCCTGAATAAAGATTTTTATAGTTTACTTCTCTATAATTTTTTGCTCCTCCCACCCATTTTTTTCTGTCTTTCCCCAAATAAAAATTACAATAATCATGCGTGACTTGTGTTGAAGACGTTTCAACCGTTTTCAATGCATTTAAAAAAGTCATTCGGAATGCGTGAGAGCGAACGGGGCTACCAGAAGGGGTTTTAGTTTTCCCCATGTGATTATTTCGGAGCGTTTCTTTGTCGTAAAAATTGTAGGTGAATGCATTTTTTTCTAAAAACAAAACACCGCCATCCAGCTGGGCACGGTATACTACTTTTTTGTCCCACTGGTTTTTATTCTCAGTAAATTTTATAGCGCTTTGGGATTCGATCTGTTTTCCTTTTTGAGCAAAAGCAAACGAAACGAATAGGAACAAAAAGAAAGAAAGAAAATATTTTTTACCAGTAACCGACATTTTAAAGAGTAGCAGTTGTTTCAATACAAAATGTTATAACCAAAAATAAGAAAAAATAATCGTTTTTCAAACTATTGTGCTGGTAATGCCGACACCCCCTGTTGAGCCTGTGCGTGGTCGGGTTTTAATGTTAATGTTTTTGTCCAAGCAATCCGCGCTTTACCAAAATCTTTATTAGTAAAACAGGCTCCTCCTAAATTATACCAATACTCAACATTTGTAGAATCGACACTAACCGCTTTTTCCAACCACACAATAGCAGCAGGAATGTCTTTCGCCCCCAATGTCATTCCTTCATTAAAATAGGTTGAACCTAAAAGTTCAAGGTTTCTTTTAATAAATGGATTACTTGGATAAATCTCACGCGCCTTGTCCCAGTTTGCTTTTGCCTTGTCGTATTCTTTCAATTTAAAGTACCCAACACCTAGGTTTAAGTATCCATTCACATACTTATTGTGAATCGTTACCGAGCGACTTAGGTGATACATTCCCTTTTTTATTAGCTCTACTTCCTGAGCTTTGTTTTCAGGTTTTTCAGATAAATCAATGTATGCTTTTCCTGCATTTCCATTAACTAAGGCGCTATTTGGAACTGTTTTTGCATCCGCAATAAATAGAGTTTGGTCGTTTTTCCATTCAGCATTTCTGCTAATTGTTTTTGCACCACACCAAATAACAACAATACATCCCAAAGAAACCGCAATTGCTTTTCTTATTTGTTCGGAAGAAATTTTTTGCAGAAACCAAGCAACAAAAACGGCAATTGCAATTGCGAAACCAAAGGATGAGTGATAAACCATCCGCTCACCCATTGTGGCACCAACATTGAAAATCAGGTTGGATATTAAAAACAAATGCAACAGATAAAATGTAATCGCAAACGATAAGATGTTTCTCTTAAAAAACAATATTATTGCAGTTGCAAAAAGTGAAACATGAATAACAACAGAAGCCCAAACGCTTCCGCTGCTGAAGTTTGCAAAAGGAATCGTGTTGTATGAATAATCACTCGAAAGAGGGCTTGGATAAAAAAGAAGTTTTAAATATCGTAAAAGCACATCAATTTTTGTCGCAAGTTTTTCGGGTTTACTTGCGTATAAATAAGGATTGTTCAACACGTCTGGATTTTCGAAGCTTGCACCCGCTCCAACAATTTTGTATCGAATTAACAAGTAGACAAGTGCGATTGCAACAAATGGAAGTGTTGTTAATGCTGCCTTAACGAAGGTTTCTTTTAAAACAATGTACAGCAACATTGGAATTAAAATCAATAACGTAATGGCGTATTCTTTTGACAGCAGGGCTAAAAAATAAAATAAAAGTCCTAGCAACAGGTCTGATTTTTTATTGTTTTCGCGATATTTAAAAACAGAAATAAATGTAATAACTATAAACAAAAAGGATAAAATTTCATCTCTACTTTTTACGTTAGCAACCACTTCGGTGTGCATCGGATGAATTAAAAAAACAAGGCAAGCAATAAAAGCAGCAAGATGATTTTCTTTAAAAATGTAGTTTCTCAAAAGGAAAAACAAAAACACAATCGACAAAAGATAGTAAAGCACACTCATTATGTGCCTTAGGGTAGCGGCATCATCAAGTGGTTTTGTTTTTTCATTGCTGCCAAAAAACTGTTGCTCGATTGCAAATGTAACAACAGAGAGCGGACGAAAGCGGCCGCCTTCAAGCTGTTGCTTCGCTCCCATTTGTCGATAGAAACTTTCGTAAGCATCTGTGCTTAATATTTTGGGAATGCCTCTAAACCCTTGTTGTACGTAGTCGTTGTTCTGAATTACAATTCCGTCATCCAGTGCATATTCATTTGAAAAAGAATTTGCATAGAAAACAAACCCAATAAAGACAAGGATGATCGCTTGAATTTTAAAACTGTAAATGTTAAGCGCACCCGATTTTTCAAGCGATAATTCAGGCATTTCTTTTTTCGTTTTTTGACGAGCCATACTCTTTGGTACAATTTCTGTGGCTGAATGTGCCTTGTTTATTTATTTTATTCGCACCTTTGTTTAACTGAATAGTACATTTTCTTGAACACTAAATGTATAAATAATAATTTTCTTGAAAAAATTTTTTAAAAACAAATACTCTCTTTTTCTGCTTGCCTTTCTTTTTTTGGCAACTGGAGCCTTTCTATATTATACGTTTTCGGGTGGCGCAGCCCCAACTATAAAGGGGTTTGAAAGCGTTTTACATAAAAAAGAACTGCGCCTCAATCAAGAAATGTTAGCGCTTGCAAAGCGTGCAGAATCTGAAAACTATACTGATCTTTTTGCCAAAAGTCCTGCTTATTATGGGGATTTAATGAAAAACGAAGGTGTTGCGTTACTTATTTATGAAAACGACACATTAAAGTTTTGGAGCGACAACTCGATTGCAGTTGAAAATTGGGTGAAAGAAGTTTGTTTAGATCAAAAAATGGCGAAGCTACACAATGGTTGGTTTGAAGTTGTTCGCCCTAACACCAACGCAACGACAACAAGAGCTATCGTTGGACTGGTTTTAGTAAAGAATGAATATCCCTATCAAAACAAATATTTGGTAAATGAATTTCAAAAAGACTTTGCTGTTCCTTCTGAGACAAAATTAATTACCGACAATCCGAACGCCACAAATGATGTTAGAAATTATAATGGAGAGTATCTCTTTTCTCTAGAATTTAACTCCGCTAACAATTCCGTTTCGAGCGCAACTTACGTTTCAATTCTTTTAACCTTAATTGGTTTTGTTTTTTTAATTCTATTCTTAAAAGTGCTTTGCAGTGATTTGTTATCAAAACAAGGGAAAAATTATTCAACTATCGTATTCCTAATTTTGATTGTTGTGATACGTTATTTTTCAATAACACTTTCTCTTCCTGAAAGCTTTTATTCGTTTGACTTGTTCAGCCCAACAATCTTCGCAAACGCAAATTCTATTTGGCTTACATCGCTTGGCGACTTACTGCTAAATGTAATTTTGTTGTTTTATATGACTTACACATTTTTTAATGACTGCGAATTCGATGCGCTTGTAAGCAGATTACAAAAAATCAATAAGCTTATTTTGTCATTTATGTTTTTCCTTGGTTTCTTTTGGTTTTCATGGCTAATTAACGGATTATTTACTGGTTTAATTAAAAACTCAAACATTCCTTTTGGCATAAACAATCTTTTCACTCTTAATCAATATAGTTACGTTGGCATCATTACAATTGGTCTTTTGCTTTTCATATATTTCCTTTTTGCCGATAAGCTTGTTTCGGTTTTAAAGCAGCTGAAGCTTAACAACAAGCAATACTTTCTTGTTTTTATTGTTTCGTCTGCCGTCCATACGCTTATCTCTCATTTGCTAGGCACACTGGATTTAATAGTGATTTTCTGGCCGTTCTTGTTGGTGCTTTCTATCGCTTTAATAAAACGAAAGCAAACTTTTTACCCTTTTTCGAGTATTATCTTTTTGGTTTTTCTTTTCTCATTATACTCTGTTCACATTTTTATAAAACATTCTGGTTTAAAAGAAGTAGAGAGTAGAAAAGTTTATGCGGAAAAATTAGCTGCCGAACAAGATCCTGTGGCGGAACTTTTGTTTAAAGATGTAGAGAAAAAACTACAAGTAGATACGGTATTGTTATCACTAGTAAGTGGTCTCGAAAAGGAACCCGAAGCTTTTGAGAAAAGAATTAAACAGCAATATTTTAGTGGCTTTTGGGAAAAATACGATGTGCATGTTGCTCTATTCGACAGCGCTTGCGCGCCAATCATTCGTTCACAAAATCCATTGTTCGATAATAATTTTTATTTTGATGAGCTTATCGAAAAACGTGGACAAGAAACTTCTTGTGAGGGTTTTCACTTTATCAACAACTCTTCTGGTAAAATAAGTTATTTAGCAAAGCTTCCGTTGTATAAGAAAAGTCCCGCATCCTCAAAATTTGGAACTATTTATATTGAATTAGATGCAAAGTTTGTTTCTGATGAAGTTGGATTTCCAGAGCTTTTGCTAGATAGAAACATTGGTTTGTCTCAAGAGTTGAGTAATTACTCATATGCAAAATACAAACACAATCAACTATTAAATCATTATGGAAAGTATACATATCGTTTAACCGCATTTGATTTTAAAATGTCTGCAGAAGATTTTGTTTATCAGAAGAAAGACGGGTATAATCATTTGCTATATCGCCCAAACCCCGAAACGCTTGTAGTGCTTAGCAAGCGCAACGATGGGTTGGTTGGGAAGGTGACTACGTTTTCTTATTTGTTTGCATTTTTTAGTTTGCTTTTGTTGTCGATTTTGTTCTTACGACAAGTTTCATTGGGTCGTGTTTTAGAAAATTTTAGTTTTAAATATCGCATTCAAGTTCTTCTCGTTTTTATTGTTCTTACATCACTTGCGTTATTTGGTGGCGGCACTATATATTATATCAAACAACAGTTTGAATTCAAAAACAAGGAAAATATTAGCGAAAAAATTCATTCTGTATTAATTGATGTAGAAAGTAAATTGTCAACAGAAGCTGTTTTAAACAAAGGATTAACAGAGTACGTAGCTTTTATTCTAAAAAAATCTTCTTCTGTTTTCTTTACCGACATCAACTTGTATGATGTGGAGGGAAACTTGTATGCATCATCAAGGTCGAAGGTTTTTGACGAAGGATTAACATCTAAAAAAATGAATCCGGAAGCCTTTTTACAAATAGCCCTTTTGGGAAAATCAGAATTTATACATGATGAAAGAATAGGAAAATTAGAATATTTGTCAGCATACATTCCATTTAAAAACAAAGAAGGAAAACTTCTTGCCTACCTAAACCTTCCTTATTTTGCGAAGCAAAGTGAATTAGAAAAAGAGATTTCGGGATTCTTAGTTGCATTAATAAATATTTATGTTTTACTTTTTGCGCTCTCAATTGTCTCTGCTATTTTTATTTCTAATTATGTTACGAAACCGTTGAAATTAATTCAAGACAAGCTGAGTAAAATCAAACTTGGCACCACCAATGAGCCAATAGAATGGAAAGAAAACGATGAAATTGGAAGTCTAGTAAGTGAATACAACCGAATGATTGTTGAGCTTTCAAATAGTGCAGAATTATTAGCAAAATCAGAACGAGAGAGCGCCTGGAGAGAAATGGCAAAGCAGGTGGCACACGAAATAAAAAACCCTCTAACACCAATGAAACTGAGCGTTCAACACTTGCAGCGAACCTGGAAAGATGATGGACCCGATATGGATGAAAAAATGGAGCGCCTAACAAAAACCATCATCGAACAAATTGACACGCTATCAAATATCGCTACAGAATTTTCTAATTTTGCGAAAATGCCAAAAGCAAATTTGGAAAAAATAAACATTAAAGAACTTATTGTAAATACAATCGCCCTTTTCCATGATTCAGAAAATTTGGAAATTGTTTTTGAAACCAAAATTGAAATCGAGGCTTTTGTAAACGCTGACAAAGAGCAATTGTTGCGGGTCTTTAATAACCTAATCAAAAATGCAGCACAAGCAATTCCTGAAGAACGAAAAGGCAAAATTGTTGTTTCGCTGAGCCGCGAAAAGCTACATTATATAATATCGGTTTCTGATAATGGAAATGGAATAGACGATGATGTGTTAGATAAAATATTTGTTCCAAACTTTACTACAAAAACAGGCGGAATGGGACTTGGATTAGCAATGGTCAAAAACATAGTTGAAACTGTAAATGGTAGAATTTGGTTTGAAACCAAAACAGGAACTGGCACAATATTCTTTGTTTCGTTGCCTTGTTATTTGGAAGACTAAGCGCTCGTTTACTTCTATCTTTTATTTTGTATTTACTTCTTTAGAAAAGGCATTTTCCAAGCAATACATTTTGTATATTCGTAACCTATAATTATTATTATTATGAATAGACCAATACGTGTTTTAGTAGCAAAAGTTGGCCTTGATGGACACGACCGCGGTGCAAAAGTAATTGCGTCTTTTTTGCGCGATGCAGGAATGGAAGTAATTTATACCGGCCTCCGCCAAACACCCGAAATGGTTGTAAATGCTGCTTTGCAAGAAGATGTAGACGCAATCGGTATAAGCATATTGTCGGGAGCGCATAACACTGTTTTTCCTAAAGTCATTTCTATGATGAAGGAAAAGGGCCTGAACGATGTTCTGTTAACTGGGGGAGGAATTATTCCAGATAAAGATATTCAAAATCTAAATAAACTGGGCGTAGGAAAGCTTTTTCCTCCTGGCACCGACACGAAAGAAATCGTTGAATACATCACAAATTATGTTAATGAGCACAGAACCTTTTAATCCTTCCGTTATGACATTCGAAACCCTTTTAGCTTCAATAGAGAATAATATTTTAACGATTACCATTAATCGTCCAGATAAACTAAATGCACTGAACAAAAAAACGGTCGAAGAAATTGGTGTTGCAGTTAAAAACGGTGAAACGAACAATGATGTGAAAGCAATTATCATTACAGGGGCTGGACCAAAATCATTTGTTGCGGGGGCTGATATTGCTGAGTTTGTTGGTCTTTCGGTAGAACAAGGAATGGCGTTGGCAAAAGCCGGACAAGATGTTTTCAAGCAAATTGAAAATTGTTCGAAGCCTGTTGTAGCTGCGGTGAATGGCTTTGCTTTAGGTGGCGGGTGTGAGTTGTCTATGGCGTGCCACTTGAGAATTGCGAGCGACAATGCAAAATTCGGTCAACCAGAAGTAAACCTTGGTTTGATTGCCGGTTATGGTGGAACACAACGATTGATTCAATACGTGGGCAAAACAAAAGCATTGGAACTACACATGACGGGCGATATGTTAAATGCAGAACAAGCATTGACTTTGGGTTTAGTAAATTATGTTGTTGCTCAGGATCAGCTAATGGCAAAATGTTCTGAAGTAATCGAAAAAATAAAAACAAAATCACCAAAAGCAATTACTGGTGTTATCAATAGTGTGAATGCTTATTTCGAAAATGGGGTTGATGGTTTTAATGCAGAAATAAACGAGTTTGGAAAATGTTTTGCTACAGAAGATTTTAAAGAAGGAACAACTGCGTTTTTAGAAAAACGAAAAGCAAATTTCACAGGAAAATAAATTGAATCCATTAAAAAAACTCGCATCACAAACCGCCATTTATGGTTTGCCTACTATTGTGGGGCGATTGCTGAATTACCTTTTAACTCCCCTTTTTACTTATAATTTTTCTACTGAAGAGTTTGGTGTTGTAACATCCGCGTATGCTTATGTTTCTTTCTTGTTGGTGTTTCTAACCTATGGAATGGAAACCGCACTTTTCAAGTTTTCACAATCCGAAAACGATAAACAAAAAGTTTATACCACAGCATTAATTTCTCTTTTTACAACTAGCGTTCTCTTCATTATTTTAGCAAGCGCCTTTTCTAGCTCTATCTCCGAAAGCATTAAGTTTAATGGCCACCCCGAATATGTAATTTGGTTTGCTATTATCATTGCTACCGATGCGCTTACAAGTATTCCGTTTGCCAAACTTCGTGAACAAGGAAAGGCAAAGCGCTTTGCAATTGTAAAAGTCATTAATATTGCAACCTATATCGGACTCAACGTTTTCTTTATTTTGTTCTGTAAACCTGTTTACGAAGCTGAAGCATCTCCATACAAAAGTTTTGTTGAGTCCGTTTACAATCCTGAAATTGGGGTAGGATATATTTTCATTTCCAATTTAATAGCAACACTTGTAACGCTTTTGCTTCTTTCTCCTGAGATTTTAAGAATGCGATATGTGTTTGATTCGCCACTTTGGAAACGAATGATGTTGTATGCTCTTCCTTTGTTAATTGCTGGTTTGGCTGGAATGGTAAACGAAACGCTTGATCGTGTTTTATTAACTTATTTGCTACCTGAAAGCGAAGCTATGTCGCAAACGGGTATATATGGCGCATGCTACAAGGTTTCTATCATCATGACTATTTTTATTCAAACTTTTCGTTTTGCTGCAGAACCCTTCTTTTTTAGTCAGTCGAAAGACAAAGACTCAAAAAAAACAAATGCTTTAATAATGAAATATTTTGTAATTATTTGTGCAATTATTTTTTTAGGAACCACCATGAACTTGTCGTGGATCCAATATTTTGTTGGTGAAGATTTTAGAGCAGGGATGGGTGTTGTTCCAATTTTGCTTTTAGCTAATTTGTTTTTGGGTGTTTTCATTAACCAATCTATCTGGTATAAACTAACCGGACAAACGGGATATGGGGCGTTGCTCACTATTTTTGGTGCAATAATTACAATTTCATTAAACTTTTACTGGATCCCGCGCATCGGATATATGGGCTCCGCATGGGCTACACTTATTTGTTATGCCAGCATGATGGTGCTTTCCTACTTTTTGGGTAATAAACATTACCCTGTTAATTACGACCTAAAACGCATCTTCACTTACTTGGGATTATCATTAACTTTGTACTTTCTGGCGCTTTTGATTCAAACAGAATCTGTGTCAATAAATCTTATAATAAACAACGTCTTGCTTATAGGATATGTGTTGTTTGCATGGAAAATGGAGAAGCAAAATTTTAAAAAACTAACATGAAAATTAAAGTCATAAATAAATCAAAACACGAACTGCCAACTTATGCAACTGGTGGCGCAGCCGGAATGGACTTGCGTGCAAATATTGATGCTCCTCTTGTTTTAAAATCACTCGAAAGGACCTTGGTGGCAACAGGTTTATTTATTGAATTGCCTCTCGGATTTGAAGCTCAAATTCGTCCTCGCAGTGGTTTAGCGTTTAAAAATGGATTAACGGTGTTAAACTCTCCGGGCACAATTGATGCAGACTACAGAGGAGAAATAAAAGTAATTCTAGTGAATCTTTCAAAAGATGATTTTACTATAAATGACGGAGAGCGGGTTGCTCAAATGGTGATTGCAAAACACGAACAAGCTGAGTGGGAGCCGGTTCAGGTGTTAGAAGAAAGCACAAGAGGCGAAGGCGGATTCGGAAGCACAGGAAAAAAGTAGACAATAAACAGCAAACAAAGAATTAAAAAATTCCAAACAATAAACTCTAAATTGTTTTTATGAAAATTATTATACCAATGGCTGGAATGGGCAAGAGAATGCGCCCACATACATTAACAACTCCAAAGCCACTTATTCCAATTGCTGGAAAACCAATGGTGCAGCGTATTGTCGAAGACATTATTAAGGTTTGTGACGAAAAAGTGGATGAGGTTGCGTTTGTTGTTGGGCGTTTTGGCAAAGAGGCAGAAGATAGCTTGGTAGCGGTTGCAGAAAGTTTTGGAGCCAAAGGAAGTATTTTTTATCAAGACACGCCTCTCGGAACAGCACACGCAATTATGTGTGCAGAACGCTGCGTTACCGGAAAGGTTGTTGTTGCTTTTGCCGACACCCTGTTTAAGGCAGACTTTAAAATGGACTCTTCTCAAGAAGGAATTATTTGGGTACAAAAAGTAGATGACCCAAAACCTTTTGGTGTTGTAAAAATTGATGCAAACAATGTGATAACGGACTTTGTGGAAAAACCACAAGAGTTTGTTTCCGATCTAGCGATTATTGGTATTTACTATTTTAATGATGGCGATTATTTGAAACGTGAATTAAAGTATTTGTTAGATAACGACATTAAAGAAAAAGGAGAATATCAGCTGACAAATGCCTTAGAAAATATGAAAGCCAAAGGAACAAAGTTTTCTCCAGGAAAAGTTACCGAGTGGTTAGATTGTGGAAATAAAGATGCTACAATATATACGAATCAACGTGTGTTAGAGTTTATAAAAGGCACTGGGATAGTGGCTTCTTCACACAAAAACAACAATTCAAAAATTATTGAGCCCTGTTTTATTGGTGAAAACGTACAGCTAATTGACTCTGTAGTTGGTCCGCATGTGTCTATTGGAAGCAACACTATTATTGAAAATTCTACTGTAAAAAACAGCATTATTCAAACGAACAGTAAAATTAAAAATGCCGACATCAGCAATTCGATGATTGGAAACTATTCTGAATACACAGGAAAATCAAATGATTTAAGCATTGGTGATTACAGCACTATTAGATAATAAAACGATTTTGACTAATTGGAATTACATTTTCTTTTTACCTTTTTCTAAGAACAAATTATTCATTGTTCTGCTTTTAGCATTTTTTGGTTTCTCTTGTAAATCTCCAAAGTCGGGTCAAGATAGCGGATCTGTAAACCAGCCGAACAAAGGCCTTTCAGATAAAGAGATTATTTTGTTTAAGCGTCTTTTCTTCGATGCAAACAAAGAGCGCATACTAAACAATTATGATATGGCAGAAACGCTTTTTGTTCAAGCGTTAAAAATTGACCCAACAAGCGCTCCAACAATGTATGAGCTTGCAAATATATATTCCTTTCAAAACAATAAAAATCAAGCTTTGTTTTATAGTAAAAAGGCCGCTTCCATTGATCCAAAAAATGTTTGGTACCAACTTTTATATGCCGCCTGTTTAAAAGAAAACAAAATGCTTCCGGAGGTTGCCACCGTTTATGAACGACTAGTAAAGGACAATCCAGGAAATTATGATTTTTATTACGAGCTAGCAAACATATACTTGTATCTAAACAAAACGAGCGAAGCGATAAAAGTGTATAACAAAGTTGAGGATGCGATTGGTGTAACAGAAACATCGTCTATGCAAAAATTAAAAATCTATAAAAACAATAATAACTTCGAAAAAGCGGTTGATGAAGCAAAAAAATTAATCAAAACGTTTCCAAAAGAATCAAAATATTATGGAATCCTTGGAGAGCTCTATCAAGAAAAAGGCATGAGCGAAAAGGCTTTTGAGACCTATAACGAATTAATTAAAATTGACTCTAACAACGCTTACGTACATCTTTCTTTGGCTGATTATTATCGAAGTTTAAAACAAAACAACAACGCCTTTCAAGAAATAAAACTAGCCTTCAAAAGCCCAGAGTTAGACATTGATACAAAAATTAAAATCCTTTTATCATATTACGACATTACCGAAAATTATCCTGAATTAAAATCGGATGCAGATGAGTTGTGTAAAATTGTTGTTGCAGTTCATCCTGATGAAGCAAAGGCGTATGCTGTTTATGGCGACTTTCTATATCGCGACAAGAAGTTTGAATTGGCAAGAACGCAATTCAGAAAAGTGCTTTCTTTAGATCGGGGAAAATATATTTTCTGGAATCAATTACTTGAAATTGAAAACGAATTAAACGATTACAGCGCTCTTCAAAAAGAAAGCAAAGAGGCGCTTGATCTGTTTCCAAATCAGCCACTAACCTATTATTACAACGGGCTCTCAAACTATCAACTAAAAAATTATGCGGAAGTTGTTTCTGTATTATCTGAAGGAAAAGAGTTTGTTTTTGACAACAACCTATTGTTGGCTCAATTTTATGCGATTATTGGCGATGCTCAAAATCAATTAAAAAAACACGAGGAGTCAGATGCGGCTTACGACAAATCGCTTGAGTATAATCCCACAAACGTTTTTGTTTTAAACAACTACTCCTATTATCTGTCACTCCGAAATGCAAACCTTGAAAAGGCAGAAACAATGTCAAAAAAATGTAATTCACTTGAGCCAAATAGCAGCACGTTTCAGGACACTTATGGTTGGATTTTGTATCAAATGAAAAAATATGATGATGCGAAAGTTTGGATAGGAAAAGCAATCGAGAATGGAGGAAAAACAAATGGCACCCTTCTTGAACACTATGGAGATATATTATATCAACTTGGAGAGAAGGAGAGCGCAATTAGCTTTTGGGTAAATGCAAAAAAGCAGGGCGGGGGCTCTACACTGCTTGATAAAAAGATTGCTGACAAAAAATTATATGAATAAAAGAATTAGCAGGTTTTTCTTTTTAATGAAACACTCCACTCGGATTGCTTCTGCTATGCTTTTTGTTATAATTGTTCTTTCTGCCTGCAAGGGCCGCGAAAAAATTACACTAAACAATGGTCGTTGTATTTTAGATTTCAAAAACGCAAAAACGCTTACTTCTAATTTAAAAGAAAAAGAATTTAAGTTTGACCGCTTAAATGGAAAGCTTTCTGTTGATGCAGAAATCGATAGCACCTCAGCCTCCTTTACTGTAGCTTTAAGAATGAAAAAAGACAGCGTTATTTGGATGTCCCTGTCTAAGCTTGGAATAGAAGGGGCTCGTGTCTTAATTACAAAAGATTCCGTTAAATTTATTAAACGCCCACTTGGTGATGACACCGGGAAGTTTTTTATTGGCGACTATGCATACATAAGTAAAATGTTAAATACAGATTTGGATTTCGAGTTATTACAATCTCTTTTAATTGGTAACAGTGTTGAGTTTTATGATGAAGATGAAAAGATAAAACCAGGAATTGATAATTGTCAATACACGCTTGGAACAATTCGCAAAAACAAACTTCACAAAGTGATGGAAAAGGGGAAAGAGTTAAAAGAGCCAGCACAAAGTATTTACATGATTCCCGAAACGTTTAAGATTGCAAGAATTTTGTTTTATGAGTTTGGTCCAGATAGAAGTTTTGATGCAAGATATAGCGAATATGAACTAAAAGACTCCGCTCAACTGTTTCCAATGAAGATGAACTATACTATTAAGGCACAGAAAAACGTTAAGATAGATATCTCTTACAGCAAACTTGTTTTAAACGAAGAACAATCGTTCCCTTTTAAGATTCCAGAAAACTATGAGGCCATTACCGTTAAAGAAAAAAAGTAGTTTCTTCTTGTTTATTTTTCTTTTATGTTTCGCGTTATTAAATGCGGGGACTGCATTTGCACAAAAACAAACCAAAAAAGATTTAGAAAATAAAAAGAAGCAACTTCAAAAAGAAATTGAGGCTACGAATCAATTGCTTGCAGAGACCAAAAAAAACAAAAAACTTTCTTTGAATCAACTTGTTATGTTGAACAAAAAAATTAGTGCGCGCGAAGAGTTAATTGCAACCATAAATAATGAAATTGGCGTTTTAAACAAACAAATTAAAGAGAACAATGCCTCTATTAGTGGCTTACAAAAAGACCTTACTAAACTAAAAGCAGAGTACGCTAAAATGATTTATTACGCTTATAAAAATCAGGATTCGTATAGCCGATTAATGTTTGTTTTTGCGGCTTCGGATTTTGAACAGGCATATATGCGTTTGAAATACCTTCAACAATATAGCGAATATCGACACAAGCAAGCAGGAAGAATTATTGATACAAAAAAACAGTTGAATGAAAAAGTTCAGGAATTAGAAACAAAAAAATCCGACCAACGTGTTTTGTTAGGAAGCGAAGTAACAGAAAAACAAAGTTTAACATCCGAAAAAACAGAGAAAGAACAAGTTTTTTCAGAACTTCAACAACAAGAAAGCAAACTAAAAAAGGATCTTGAGAAAAAGAAAAAAGATGCACAGAAGTTACAACAAGCTATTCAGCGCGTTATAGAAAAAGAATTAGAAAAGGCGCAAGCAGATGCAAAAGGAAAAGGAAAGCCCGTTCCACAAAAGCTTGTACTTACTCCTGAGTCGCAACAGCTATCAAACTCCTTTTCAAGCAACAAAAGCAAATTGCCTTGGCCTGTTGCTAAAGGACAAATCAGCGAACATTTTGGTGTACACGCCCATCCAATTATGAAGGATATTGAGATAAACAACAACGGAATTGATATTACTACAAACAGTGGCTCTTTGGCTCGTGCTGTTTTTGAAGGTGAAGTAAAGGCGGTTGTTAGTATGCCTGGTGCAGGGCAATTTGTGCTCTTAAGACATGGTGAATTTTTGACAATTTACTCTAATTTAAAGGATGTTTATGTTGGGGTTGGCGACAAAGTAACTACGAAGCAAAACATTGGCTCTGTGCTCTTGGATGACGATGACAATAAAACCGTTGTTCACTTTGAGGTATGGAAAGGACAAATAAAATTAAATCCAGAAGACTGGTTATATAAAAATAATTAGTTTTAGAATTTCGGACAACTCACATACACTCTTTTTCTTTTGCTCTTCTTCGCAATTTCATAAATAATGGAAAGTTCTGCAGCACCAAAAGATCGTGAAGCTAAACGCGAAAGTGTAACATCATAACTAAACCCTATTCGCATATCATAATCCTTAATATCTAAGCCAACCATAAAGCTAAGCGCATCGGTATTTGGATAAGTTGGTTCATAATGTTTTATTGGAATTCCGCGATACCATATTCCCAAACTTATTGGAGAATAAAAATAATATGCGCCAATATCCAACTGGTCAAATTTCTTTTGGTGGCGATACATAAACGAAGGAGCAAAATATTTTTGTAAGAAATTTCCTTTTTTAGAAATAATAAAACGGTACCCTCCGTGAATTGAAAACTTCATTGGAAGCGAATTTGTTCCTTCTGTTAGCGATGTGTTTGGACGATTAATGTTGTGTAGAGCTACCCCCGCCCACAAAAGACGTGTAGTATAAAGCGCACCTGCGTTTATGTTCACATAGTTTATTTTAGGAACAACTTCTTGGTCGTTAGAAACAGAAGAGCCAGTAAACAGTTGATCATTAAACGTTAAGCGGTTGTAATCATAAAACTTGCTGAAATAGCCCAACTGCAACCCCATTCTAATTTCCTTAAATTTTTGAACTTGATAGTAATATGCATAAGAGGCAGAAAACCCTGTTGTTGTGAGATTAGACGTACCAGCTCTGTCGCGCAACACTTGAATGCCAACGCCACTTTTTATTTCAGTCATGTTGTAATCATAAGAAACTGCGTAGGTGCTAAATGCTTTAGAAATTCCTGGCCATTGATTTCTATAGTTAGCAACAAAACGATGTTCAAACGTTGCACCTGTATAAGCGGGGTTCAAGAATATTGGATTCGCATAGTATTGAGAAAAATGAACATCCTGCGAAACGGCATTAAATGCAAGTGTCGAGAACAAAAAAAGAATACTATGTTTAATTTTATTTATCACTTTTCTTAAATTCAAGTGTTAATACATCTACTTCAACTTCATAGTCTTCTTGCTCAACTAGCGGTGCAAATGGCAACGAGATTGTTTCATATCCTTTTGCTTCTGCAACAATTTTATATTTGTCATATGGATTAACAGTAAAAACAAAGCTGCCACTCGCATTTGGTTTGTATGTTCCGATGACTTTTTGTGTCACCTCATCGTATACAGAAACAAGAACCTGTAAAGGAAATTCGGTTTGTTTTTCAAAAACACAAGCCCCTTTTTTCACGCACGTTTCATTTTCTCCATAACGCATATCTATTAAAAAAATATCATCACTCAAATAGTTTGGGTCGACTTTGTCTTCATTTAAGGATGAAAAGTATCCGTGTTTGGAATCCGCGCTAATAACAAAAAAGATGTCGTCACCTACTGAATTTATTGGGTATCCAAGGTTTTGTGTTTCACCAAAAGAATAATCGGCAAACGCGTCTGCTCTAAAAATATCATACCCGCCCATCGTATTCAATCCGTTTGAACTGAAATATAAAAACTGACCATTTGAAGAAAAAAATGGTGCGTCCTCATCAAATTTTGTATTTATTTTTTCTCCTAAATTTTGCGGCTTGCTCCACTTTCCATTTGGGAGAAAAACTATTCGATATAAGTCTTTTCCTCCGAATCCGCCTGGCCTGTCGGAACTAAAAATAATCATTGAGTTGTCATTGTTGTTGCAAGCGCTTAGTTCTTTATGCTCCGAATTAATTTCTGCACCTAGCATTACTGGCTCGCCCCAATTTTTTCCATTCCAATATGTAGAGTACAAATCGCCACTACTTAAATCTTCACTCGTTCTAAAGATTAACATGTGTTGAGCATCCGGCGACAAGCTTACACAGGCGTCATGTCTTTCTGTGTTTACGGGCGAACCAATATTTTCAGGTTTACTCCAGCTTCCATTTATTTCCTTATTTGATACATAAATATCTTCATTGTAAGTGCCTAGCACATCTGTTTCATCACCGGTGCTACCAGGTCTTCGCGAAGTGAAAAACAATTTACTTTCATCTGCTGAAATTAGCGGAACGTATTCTTGATATTTTGTGTTTATGGATTGTCCAATATTTTTAATTAGGGCTTTGTGGGGTTGTTGCATTTCGTTTTTAGCATGCTTCGACATTTCAATAAATCGATTCACCGTTTCGTTGTTAAACTCCCGAGTCTTTTCATCAAACACTTTATAATTGTTGTAATGGCTTATTGCCTCTTCGAATTGGCAAGCCAGATGATATACTTTTCCTAAATATAATTGCGCTAAAGCCAACTTGCTTTTTTCTGCTTTTAACAAATATGGAAAAATTTCTTCTGGAAATTGTTTTTGTTTGAATTTGCAAATAGCAATATTCAAATTAATTTTTTCGTTTAACGAGTCGCTTGGTAAGATGCTTAAATAAAGCTTTTCAGCATTTTTAAAATCATCTATGTCAAAAAAGTCATCTGCCTCTTGTAGCTTTTTCTTAAATTGAAAATCGTGTTTCACCTGTTGTGCAGCAACTACTGAAAACGAAAAAACAAGCAACAAAAGTAGTGTTGCAAAAGAACAATAACGTATTTCCTTTTGTTTTTTCATTATCTTAAAAGCGTTACATCACCTGTTTTAACAAGCACTTCGCCAGTGTTGGTTGTGGCTTTTATTTTCCAGATATACACATCTTGTTGGCAAAGCGTTTCTCTATAATATCCATCCCAACCAATTTTAGGATCCAAACTTTCAAAAATTAATTCTCCCCATCTGTTATAAATGCTCAGTTGATATTTTTTAACACCTGTGATGTTCGGATGAAAAACATCGTTTGATAAATCTGCTGGATCATATCCCCCGCCATTCCCTCCGCTTTCGTTTGGCGTAAAGGCGTTTGGAACTTCTATCTCCGTTGCGGCCTCAACCGTTATTTGGGTTGGTAAATTAAATGTGTCACGACAACCAAATCCGTTTATTGCAATTAACGTTATTTGATATTGTCCTTGTGTTTGATAAACATGCGTAGGGCTTACGTCCGTTGAACCTGTTCCATCACCAAAGTCCCAAATGTAACTCGTTGCTCCTGTGCTTAAATTAACACACGTAACTGGGTCGCTTGTTGCATTCACCAATGTTGGGCTTGCTACAAAAACGGCAACAGGTATGTCGTAAACAATTGCGCTGTCTATGCCAATAACGCTGTCTACTCCACCGGGGCCGCTTGCTGTTAAAGTGATTGTATAGTTCCCGGCATTATAATAAGTATATGTTGGGTTCGTAGCTGTTGATGTTCCGATTCCATCACCAAAGTCCCAAAAATAAGACGATGCAAATTGTGATGTGTTTGTTGGAGAAATTGTTAATGGTCTACAACCAGCATAAACACCAAGAAAACTCGCAACTGGCGGAGGAGGAACAATTGTAATGGTTTGTGTTGTTGTGTCACTACAAAAACCGTTTGTTACGATTAAGGAAATATTATAAACTCCCCACGTTGCGTAAACATAAGGTCCAGGAGAAATTGCTGTCGATGAGTTTCCGTCTCCAAAAGTCCAAAAGTGAGTGTAACTCGCAGCGTTTATCGATGTGTTGGTAATTGTTACTGTTGTTGCAGGAAATGTTTGCAAAGGAGGTGTTGCCGTAAACGAAGCTATTGGCGTTGGGTAAACAGTATATGGTTGTGCAAAAACGGACACGCAACCAAATGAAGATGTTACCGTTAAGGTAATTGTAAAATTAATAGATGCAGGCCCCGGATTGATGTATGCGTTCGTTGGAGAAAAAAGATTGCTGGTATTCACGTCTCCAAAATCCCAACTATATGTTGCTGCACCTAAACTTAAATTATTAAATGTTGCTGCGCTTGGTGAGCAAATTGGAGTGTTTGCTGTAAAATTGGAAATAACATTCGGATAAACAACTATACTTGTGTTTGCTGTATCGATACACCCAAATGCACTAGTTGTAATCAATTGTACGTTGAACGTATCTGAAACACTTGTTGAAATATTATTAAAAATATGACTCGGGCTTGTTGATGTATCGATTGGCGAACCATCACCAAAATCCCACTGATAAGACGTTCCACCAATACTTGAATTTGTAAAATTAACAGTAAGCGCAGGACAGCCTTGTGTGACAGACGAGGTAAATGCTGCCTGAGGTTGCGGATAAACAAGCACATCTCCGTAAGTAGTATCCTGACACGTAAATGCATTTGTTGCAATTAATTGAACAGTATAAGTAATGTTTGCGGCAGTAGCGTTTGTAAAAACATGTGTTGGACTTGCTCCTGTTGAAGTAAAGCCATCGCCAAAATCCCATTGATACATCACCGCCCCAAGCACAGAAGGAAAGTTGACAGAAAGTGCAGTACAGCCCGAATCTGGAATCATCGTAAAACCAAATATCGGTTCGGGATATACCTGAACCACCATCGTTGCCGTATCGGTACATCCGCCTATGTTTGTTGCAATAAGCGTAACAGTATAGTTTTGAATAAATAGTGTTAGATTTAAATATAAGTGTGATGGGCTTGTTGCAGTTGATGTTGGTGAGCCATCACCAAAATCCCAAAGATATGTAGTTGATGCAACCGAGGTGTTGGTAAACACAACCATTACTGGTGCGCAAGCAGCCACGGCATTCGATGTAAACGATGCTAGTGGTTTTCCAAAAATTGTAACACTGTCCACAATACTGTCCACACAACCCAACGCTGTTGTGGCTAATAAAGAAATATAATACGTTGTATCTGTGCTCCCGGGATTTGTATAAATCTCTAAAGGGCTTGTTGTTGTTGACGAATTTCCGTTTCCAAAGTCCCACAAATATGTTGCAGCACCAACAGATGTGTTGGAAAAAGACACGCTTAGGGGGCCACAACCGTTAGGTGGCGCCACGCTAAACAGGGCCGTTGGAAGAGGGTTAATGGTTATGGTTCCTGAAGTTGAATCGGTGCAATTTGCGGTATTGGCAAAAAACACAATCGTAAATGTTCCCGCAGTTGCATAGGTATGGGATGGGTTTTGCAAGTTGCTTATTGGCGAGCCGTCACCAAAGTCCCACGACCAGGTTACTAATGGATCACCAACCGAACTTGTTGAAACGTCCGTAAAATTTACTGGAGATCCCTGACAGGTTGGGCCTGTAGCAAATGCTGCAACTGGCGTTTGAAAAACATTTATTGTTTGCTGACTGTTATCGGGACAACCATTTAATGAAGTAACATCCAAAGAAACTAGAAAAGATCCGATACCATAATTTTGGATTGGAGGCGTTTGGTTTGTTGATGTGTTTCCGTTACCAAAATTCCAACTCCAAGTAATTGCAGAAATAGAAGCGTCTACAAATGTTACGTTTAGAAAATCACAACCAACGAGAGCGGATGCATTAAAAGCAGAAATCGGACTAGGAAAAACAGTAACAACAACCGTTGCTGTATCTCGGCAAGCAGATCCTGCGCCAGGCACAAAAAGCGACCACACTTACTGTGTAGGTTCCTGCAACGGCATACGTATATGTTGCTGGACCAAACGGCAGCGTCACGAAACCTGGAGTATCTCCAAAGTTCCAAGAATAACTATATCCAGGCGTGCTTGTATTGTTAAAATTGAAAACGACTCCAACACATCCAGAATCTACTGGCGCAATAATTCCTGCTGTAGGCGGAGCAACAATACTTACAGTTACAAATGCAGTATCAAGTCCACAAAAACTACTATCAACAAGCATGCTTGTATAGCTTCCTATTCCGGGGTAAGTAAGTGTGTGCGGAAACGTTGGTGGCCACAACGTCCAGTTGATAATTGAGTCGTAACCTAGTCCCCAATAGTCTCCAAAGTTCCAGTATTCATAGCGTTGCGCCACATTGCCTTGCGCTAAACAATTTCTTGCCGTTGTATTGGTAAGTGTAAATGTGTTGTCCGGAAAACATTTTAAAATCGCATCTGGCGTTATTGCTGCATCGTCAATATCATAAATCTGAATCGGATTAAAAGAGGCAAGCGTTGGGCTTCCAAAACTACAATAGTTTTGTGCGCTTAGTGTAACTGCTGTTTGGCAATTCACTGTTCCTTGCAAATAGGTGTGACTGACTATTTGACCAGCGTTTAAATAATTAAACGTTAACGGTGGAGAGCCATCTCCAAAGTCCCAAATAAAGGTTGTTGTAGGAGAAACATCGGTGCTCGAATTCATGAATTGAAGCGTTGCGGGAGCGCAAGCAGTAGTAACTCCACCAATTGGAATTTGTATGGAAGCGTTGACCGGTTCTTCCATTATAACCGTTCCCGTAAGAACACAAACAACTCCTGTGTTCGTAGTAATGGTTACTAAAAAAGTATCAATTGTTGCTGTGTAGTTGTGAACGATTGGTGTGTTTGCTGGTTGCGGTCCACCTGCAGTAACGGGTGAGCCATCGCCCCAATCAATCGAATAGGTTATTAAAACAGTTGGTGAAGAAACGTTAAGAGTATAAGCTCCACCAGAACAACTAACCCAATAAGGTGCTGACGAAGGAACACCCATGCCATCATAGAATTGAGGACACTGGGCTTTTATGCCAAGAGAAAAAAAACAAACAATAAATAGTACGTAAAGTTTTTTCATTCGCCCCTTTTAGAAAAAATATCCTTTCGTTTCAGATTGTATTATACTACTAACTTATGTACGAAGTTACTCCTTTTTTTGTTTTCTTGTATACCTACTAAATCTCACAGTCCGCCTACACTTAAAACAAATTTATTCAATTGTTATTGATAATCTGCTTTTGTGTATCTTGCTTTACATTTTAAATCTTTCAATCATGCTAGGTGGCTCCGAATTTTTAATTCTTCTTTTAATTCCATTAATAATAATTCCTTTTGTTTTTTATTTGATTACACTTCAAAATGTTTTGAAAAAAGTAAGTCAAGAAAATCAAAAGATGCCGCCTGCGAATGTTTGGTTGCTTTTCATCCCATTATTTAACATTGGGTGGCACTTTGTTGTTGTTAGTAGAGTTTCAGATTCTCTTAAAGCAGAATTTGCAACACGGGGTATCGATGTGGGCGTTGATCGTCCAGCTTACGGAGTTGGTTTGGCGTATTGCATTCTTAATTGTTGTTCCATAATCCCGTTTTTAGGTATCCTCGCGGGACTTGGATGGCTTGTTTGCTGGATTGTTTTTTGGGTTAAGATTGGTGGCTATGGGGCTAAACTAAATTAAACAAAACGTATTCTGATCTGAATTTGTTTGTTCAGCACGAATAATTCGTATCTTTGTGGCTCAATAAAAAAATCACAACAAAATGTTAAACAGTATATTTCTAATTTTTGGTTTAGGCGGAACAGAAATGATTATAATTTTAATCATTGTTTTGTTGCTTTTTGGTGGTAAAAAAATTCCTGAATTAATGAAAGGGCTTGGAAAAGGCGTTAAAGAATTTAAAGACGCATCCAAAGGAGAAGACGCAAATAGCGCTTCAACTGATAAAAAAGATTAATTTTTTATTTTAATAAAACCATCTCCTCTTCCCATACGGAAGAGGATTTTGTATTTATAATATTCCTGCATTTGTGAAGAAATACAACTCTTTTTCTGAAATTAAATCCGATTTAAATTCCAACGCAACTTCTTGTGTTGCTCTTGTAAATTCTTATGTTCAAACCATTCAAGCAAATAAAAATCTAAATATTTTTTTAGAGGTTTTCGAATCTTCTGCTTTGGAAAAAGCAAAGCTTGTTGATGAAAAACTAAAATCCAAAACTGCAGGAAGGCTTGCAGGAATGGTGATTGCGCTGAAAGATAATTTGTGTTATAAAGGACATAAAGTTTCTGCTTCTTCAAAAATTTTAGAGGGATTTGAATCGTTATACAATGCAACTGTAGTTGAGCGTTTGTTGGCTGAAGATGCTATTATCATTGGTCGTTGCAACTGTGATGAGTTTGCAATGGGAAGTTCCAATGAAAATTCTGCTTATGGAAATGTATTAAATCCGTTAGATATTAAACGTGTCCCTGGTGGCTCTTCCGGTGGCTCTGCTGCTGCGGTTGCTGCAAATATGTGCATTGCTGCATTGGGAACAGATACGGGTGGCTCCATACGTCAGCCCGCTTCCTTTTGCGGTGTTGTTGGATACAAGCCAAGTTACGGGCGAGTATCGCGCTACGGAGCGATTGCTTATGCTTCTTCGTTTGATCAAATTGGTCCGCTAACAAAAACGGTTGAAGACGCTGCTTTGATTATGGAAGTCATTGCCGGAAAAGACGAATACGACAGCACTGCTTCATCAAAACCTGTTACTCCTTATTCTAAAGAATTAAAAAAAACACCCGCGAAACTTCGCATTGCATACATTAAAGATTGTCTAGAAAACGAAGGATTAAATCCTGAAATAAAAAATCGCATCAACGATGTCATCAGTAAATTAAAAGCTGCTGGACACACTGTTGAAGCTGTTGATTTTCCTTATTTGGATTATTTGGTGCCAACATATTATGTGTTAACAACAGCTGAAGCTTCTTCTAATCTTGCTCGTTTTGACGGAATAAATTTTGGATACAGAAGTAAGAACGCAACGGATTTAGAATCGACATATAAAAAATCGCGGACAGAAGGATTTGGAGTAGAAGTAAAACGAAGAATTATGCTGGGAACATTTGTTTTAAGCTCGGGATATTACGATGCTTATTATTCAAAAGGACAAAAAGTTCGCAGAGTTATTCAAAATAAAACAAACGAAATTTTAGAAAAATACGATTTCATAATTTTGCCTACCACTCCAGGAACGGCATTTGAGTTCGGACAAAAAAGTGCAGACCCAATTGCCATGTACTTAGAAGATATTTTTACTGTACAAGCAAATATTACTGGACTTCCAGCTATTTCATTGCCGATGGGAAAACATTCTAATGGTTTACCTTTTGGATTACAAGTGATTGGTAAAAACTTTGCCGATGCAGAAGTGTTTGCTTTTTCAGATTACTTGATGAGCGCTTGTTAGCTTTTCGCTTTCTTATAAAAAAATTTTCTTCCTTTAACAATTTTTAGTTAACAAAAACGCTTTACTTGTCTATAAATGCTTGTTATTCTAAACAATCATCACGATATTTGTAATGGTGGTAAAACTTATTTCTTCATACAAAAAAGCGATTCAAATCGTTGGTGTTTTTCTTTTTTTGTTTGTGAGCACAACAATGTTGCGCTCCCAGACTGTTCCTTACGTACCCGAAATTGTTGATGATCCTATCGCTGCTGCCCTGGACAGCTTATACAAATTAAATTTATTTGAAAAGGGTTATGGTAAAATCATCTATTCTAAAAATCCAAAATATAACTTTCCGCACGATTCTGTTCCACGTTACGATGAAATGATTTTAGAATCCCGTCTAGTAAAACTAGATGCTGCTTCTCCTTTTGATTTACAGTACAATCCTGTTGTGAAAGGCTATATCGATATGTACACAACACGCAGAAGAGAGCTTGTTTCAAGGATGATGGCCCTATCGCAATTTTACTTTCCAATGTTCGAAGAACAATTAGATAAATATAACTTGCCATTAGAATTAAAGTATTTAGCTATTTGCGAATCGGCTTTAAACCCTTTGGCAAAAAGCCGTGCAGGAGCAATGGGTTTGTGGCAATTCATGTATCCTACTGGAAAAATTTATGGACTACAAGTTAGTTCTTATGTTGACGAGCGCTGTGATCCCTATAAATCAACCGTTGCGGCTTGTGAGTATTTTAAATATTTGTACGGCTTATTTGGTGATTGGCAAATGGTGATTGCGGCTTACAATTGCGGTCCTGGAAATATCAACAAAGCCATCCGTAGAAGTGGCGGAAAAACTACTTATTGGGAGATTCGTCCGTTTTTACCAAAAGAAACACAAGGCTATGTTCCAGCTTTTATTGCTGTAAATTATGTTATGAATTATACAGCAGAACACAATATTTACACCGCTATTCCTAAAAAAACATTTTTGCAAGTAGATACTGTTGCAGTAAAAAAACAAGTTTCGTTTGCTCAGTTGTCAAGCGTTTTGGGTATTCCCGAAGACGAGTTGATGTATTTGAATCCGAGTTATAAAAAGAAAGTAATTCCTTTTTCTGCTGATGAAATAAATACGCTTGCGCTTCCTTCTGCCAAAATGGGCGTTTTTGTTGCCAACGAAGACAGTATTTACAACAAGGGCATTGGAAAGGTACACAGTCAAGATGCTTTGGCAAGCCAAGAAACAATTAAAACACATACAGTAAGAAGTGGCGAACATTTAAGTACCATTGCAAAGCGCTATGGTTGCACGGTTACTGATATCAAAACATGGAATGGATTAAAATCGAATTCGGTTAAGCCTGGAAAAAAGCTTACAATTTACATATATGGAAAAAAGCCTGTTGAGAAAACGACAACGATCTCCGAAAACAAAACAACCGCTTCGTCTGGCACAAATAATGTTACCACAAGCACTTCAGGGAAATACAAATATCATTTGGTTCAAAAAGGAGATTCGCTTTACAAAATATCTCAGATGTATAAAACAACCGTAGATGAAATAAAGCGATTAAATAATTTCGGAGCAAAATATTCGTTATTGCCTGGTAAGAAAATAAAGGTTGGTACAATCTAATCGCTCCGTTTGGTTTTAAACACATAGACACATCGCTTCTTAATTTTTGTGGACGATTGTGAACTGTGGTTTTCAATTGTGTTTGCGTGAACTTTTTCATAGAAAATAAAAATTTTCACAGAGGCGATTCTCTTAAAAGAAGCAACGCTTCTCTATGTAAAATTATAGCCCGCAGACTCTGCTTCTTTGTATAAACAATTGTAGTGGCAAAGTAATTGCTACACATAAAACAAGACATTAAAAACTATGTGCCTATGTGTTTAAAAAAGTTCGCCCCGCTTGTCATCTTGTTTCTCTTCGCTATACAAAATGTAAAAGCGCAAGAAGCCAGCCCTGTAGCGAAAAAAATTCTTGCTTTTTGCGATCTCAACAAAGGAAAAAAAGTAGGCAAAGGAGAGTGCTGGGACCTTGCGAAAGAAGCATTAAATGCTGCAGGCGCGACTTGGACGCCTCCTTATGTTTTTGGAAAAGAGCTTGGTAAAAAAGAAACCTTAAAAGCAGGCGACATCATCCAATTTGAAAAAGTAAAAATCGAGTATCCTGATGGAGCTTGGAAAGAGCTTCCGCATCACACAGCTATTGTTTACAAAGTAATTGAAGGAACAAAATTTACAATGGCAGAACAAAACGCCAACGGCAAACGCTTCGTTATTTTTTCCGACATTGATTTGTCTTATGTAAAAAAGGGCAAATACACCGTATATCGACCGCAATAGCCTCCTCTTCACCCTTGTCATTCCGACCGAAGCGGAGGAATCTAACTGCCTTTTTTATCCCATTACACCTTTCTTAGGCTTCTCGATAGTGTCTGCTACAAAGCAGAATACTCGAAATAAGAAACAAGTAAGCGCTTTCGTATCCAATAAACCTTTTGTTTTTCCAGATTTTGTTATAAATTAGCAAAAAACTCTTCTCATGCAAAAGATTTTACGTTGCTTATTTATTGCTTTGGTATTCTGTTCATTCAATTCCTCAGCACAAGATTTTACATACTCGAATGTTGACTTGGTAAATGTTACTTTTAGTGGCGGAAACCTTGGTATACGAAGAGATATGGTTGGTGGAACGGTTTATCCTTCTCCACAATATGTTTCTGGAGCAACGACACAAAATCCTGTTGCATATGTGAGCGGAAACACACCAACAGTTGCCGCTGCATTTACAATCGACTGCCCCGCTGTTCCCACATCAGTAAACGTAAGAGGGTTTGGCTCTGACGCAATTAATTTTGCTTCTTCTGCTTGCACAGTAAATCCTTCTGCTACAACTGTTCATACGTTTAACTATCCCGCAACCGCTGGCTCACATGTTTTTACAGCAACAACTGTTCGTTTTTTTAAACCTTATACAATCAACTGGGAAATTTCTTTTGATGGTGGCACAACATGGAAAGCAATAGGGACAAGCAACAACACGCTTTATGTAACACGAAGCACGCCACAAACAGAAGGAACAACATTTAAATGGTATCATTCTGTTTTTGATATCAGTTGCCGAAATGCACAAGGCTATAGCCTCGACACAGCAATCATTTCACACGTCTGGAGCGAATTTACAGATCAAGTTGTTTTAAATTGTAATGACGATAGTTTGTTTTATTATAAAGTGATGAACATCTCAAACACTTCTCTTGGTGCGCTTTTACAGTATCGCGATGCGCAGTGCTATACTTTTGCGCAATTATTTTTAGCTACAATAAAAATCCAAGGCGTTGTTCGCACAAGCAACTATGTATACATAACTCCAATAAACAATCTCGTTTGCGGATATTCTGTTAATCGCTTTCTTGTTAAAAATTGGACCTTTGGAACGGCTACCGGTGCAGGAACTTGTGCTACGTTTCCGTGGACAAATACTTACAACACAGCTACAGGAACAATTCCTCCACCTTACAATCAATATGTTTTCTTAACGTCTGATGTAACTGATCAGTCGGGAATCCCAGGATCTTGCAACATTCGTCCATCTTCGTATTTTAATAATCATCAGATTGCAAAAATTGACGGTGTTTATTACGATGCTTGTTATGGTGTTACATTTCCATCTCTCGTATCAATCAAAACCGCAGCATTTAGTGGCTGGGGATTCCGTTATTCATCAGGATCTACAACCAATTGTTTCTTTACAAACAACATGACATTATCAGATTTGTCGGAATCGATTAGCACATTTTAAAATGCAAAAAACGTTCTTTGTTTCTTTTTTTATTCTTGTTTCATCTTTTGTTTTTGCGCAGGCGATAGAGCGAAAAATAATTATTCAAAATGGAAATTATTATTTTACAACTATTGATGAACTAACGCAATTAGCAACGTTGCATACAGGAAAAGACACTTCAAAAATTAAAAATGCTAAGAAGTTAGCAATGCCTGCGGGCAGAAATTTTGATGATCCAATTATTCCTTTTTGCTGGGATGTTGTTGATACAAGTGTTTATGCAATTAGCTTTTTGTTACATCCGCTAAACGATAGAAACGAAGCCATTAAGCGCATGAACATTAATTCGTTGAAAGAGCCAAGCAAAACCGTTACGCCAATGGATTTGATTGTGTTAAGTGTTGACTTGAATCCATACGCCTACAACGATCCATATTTGTTTGTAACACGAAGATCGAATACCATTGAAGGTTTTTTTTATGATGGCATATCAACAAGTGAAGGCTACACCGTGGCGATATCAAACAATGGCGAGCTGAGTATTTGGAATTATAATGGAACAGAATGGAAACATAGTGAAGTGATGAAATTTTCTGTTGATGGATATTTTTCACTCTTCGAAAAGAATAAAAAAATCTATTTTTTAACAACAGGAGGCGTTGTGCAAGAGGTTTCAACAGCTGGAATTTCGCCCTTAAAAAAAGACATAGAAATCAATCAGAAAGAGGGTTTCCTGATTATAAATAAAGATGATAAAACGGTTTGGTTTATGAAAAATAATGACTTAAACCAAAACACATCTTTGAACGAATTGATTACTAAAAAAGCAAAACGTATTTTATAAAAATTATACTATGAAAAAAATTACTTTATCATTCCTATCGCTTTTGTTTGTTGGCGCTACGTTTGCGAGCGACCTAACATTCTTGGTAACCAACACCATCACAGGATTGTTTACAGGGTCTGTTGACCTTTCTGTATCGGGAGGCGTTCCGGGGTTTACGTATAGCTGGACTGGACCATCTGGTTTTACAGCTACCACAGAGGATATTAGTGGATTAGAATACGGAAATTATACCGTAACCGTTACTGATCAATACTGCGGAGTTGCTGTTTTTACGGTGCTTGTAGACAATGATGTTGCAAGTTCTATTGATGAAAATAATTTAAATCCTATTTCTGTTTTTCCAAATCCGGCTAGCGGAAACGTAAATCTTGTTTCTGGGAAACCACTGTCTGACGCAACCTTCAAGATGGTTAATCTTGCTGGACAAGTTGTATTAGAGAAAAAAGAAATTGCAGGAAGTTCTTTTGTTTTTGATGTATCAGAGCAAGCAGCAGGAATTTATTTTATTGAAATTAATAATGAAGGAAACATTTCGCGAACACGATTTGTGAAGGACTAGATACATACTACTACTAAAAACTACTAAGCATGAAAAAAATCTACTATTCGCTTGCCGCTCTTTTGTTTTCCTCTTTCACTTTTGCACAAACGATTTGCAACCCAACAGGAAACTTAATTATTTTTTCGAATTACGATGGCGGAACACTAAATATTAATTTGGATGCACCCATGTCGAACATTAAAATTGGTGTTTTAACTTATGAAGGCGTAAACATTAACATTACTGGAATTGGTGCTAGCGCGGTAACTGCTGTTGCTTATGTTGGATTCAATGCAAACAACGCACATTGTGGCTCTATAATTAATACTAATATTACCGGAACTCCCGGCACTTCTGTTAATACAATTACGTTTGCGCCTCCTTCCAGTTTTCCGAATCCAAACGGAAGCACAAGCATGGTTTGCGCTTATTCTTGTTCCACCACTACTAATCAGGGCGGTTGCAATACAGTTGATCAGGTAGAAGACTATTTTATGGATCTTTTTCCGGGCAGCACGATTTTTATGCACAAGGTTCAATATGGTTGCTGGACTGGAACTCAGAACGTTTCAAACGGAGGAACATGCTGCGCTTTGCCAACTGGAATTACGGCTTATGAGGATGAAAAAATCGTTTCTGTTTTCCCAAATCCTGCTTCTGATAATTTAACCCTTTCGTTTGTAACACCTGTAAACAAAGCAACGGTGAAGGTTTTAAATGTTGCCGGACAAGTTGTAAAAGAAATAAATGCTGTTAGCGGAAACGGTGTAACGGTTGATGTTGCCGCTTTTCCTGCTGGTGTTTATTTTGTGGAAACAACAAACGAAGGCGCTGTAACTCACACACGATTTATCAAAGAATAAAAAGTCAACAAATAAAAAAGCCCGAAACGAATCTGTTTCGGGCTTTTTTATTTTTTAATATGCAGCTACACCTTGTCCAGCGCCTGTTTTAAATCTTCTATCAATAAATCAGCGTCCTCTAGTCCGATATAAAGTCTTACCATGTTCCAAGGTAATGGGTTTTCAAAGCTTTTGCTCGCAGCCAATGCACACAGCGGAAACAGCAATGATTCATAACCACCCCAAGATGTAGCCATGATGAAGCGTTTCAGATTATCACAAAACCGCTCTACTCCTGCTTCGTCCTTCGCATCAATCACAATCGATAAAAGTCCGCCCCCTTGTTTCATTTGTTTTTTGGCAAGTTCCAATTGTGGGTTTTTGCTGGAGAATGGATAATTTAATTGTTTTATTTTAGGGTGCTTTTCTAAGAAATCAGACACTTTTTGGGCGCTTTTGGCACTTTGGTTAACGCGAAGCTCAATTGTTCTTAAACCGCGTAAAATTAAGCCGGCATCTTGTGGTGAAATACAGCTTCCAATCGTCATGTATTCTTCCGCCATCATCTTCATAATTCTCTCGTGTGACCCACAAACAACTCCGCAAATAACATCGCTGTGTCCGTTGATATACTTGCTTCCAGAGTGAACCACCAAATCCATTCCCATTGTGATTGGATTTTGATTTAACGGTGAATTGTAGCTGTTATCGATGATTGTTGTAATGTTTTTGCTCTTCGCTAATTTCGCAATGGCTTCAATGTTTTGCAACTCAAAAGTCAATGAATTCGGGCTTTCAAGATAGATTAACTTTGTGTTGGGTTGCAATGCTTTTTCAAAATCTGCCGCCTCTCCCCCACTCACAAACGTGTGTGTAACACCATATTTTACAAGGTATTTCGACAACAAATTGTTGGTCCAACTGTATGGCTTTTGCACACAGACAACATGGTCTCCGCTTTTAACAACGCTCATTACAGCGGCTGCTACAGCTGCACTTCCACTCGAAAACACAAGCGCGTCTTCTGCATTTTCTAGTGCAGCTAACTTCTTTCTAAGCGTTGCTACCGTTGGATTATAGCCTCTTGTATAAAACGGTGTTTCTAATTCTTTTGTTAGTTTTTGACGCATTTCTGCGACTGTTTTAAAACAAAAGTTGGTTGTCTGAAAGATCGGTGGTGCTACGGAACCGTAGTATTCATCGCGATCTTCGCCAAGGTGATTGAGGATAAAAGAGTTGTCCATGCTGGAAATTATAAATGGTGAATTATGAATTATAAATCATTTGTGCTTTCTCCAAAAGTAGTAAAGTCTTTTATTCTAAAGTTCAAATTGATTGTCTTTCCGGTTCGCTGTTTAAAAAAAGTTCAATCGTTCAAGTTTTTTCATTTTCAAAAACTTGAACGATTTTTTTAAATTTCGTGATTTTGGGTAAAAATGTCCTCAAAAACAGGCAAAAACGGCTGTAATCGCCACCCAGAAAGACCTACAGAAAAGCTCGTTTTTGGGCGATTTGGGCGCACTTTACCCCTCCTGACAACAAAAGTACACTAGCGAAGGGGCTTAGGCGGTTTTAGGCCCCAATTTGAGGTTTTGTTTGCATTTTTTATAGATTTGGGGGTCAATTTTGATCTCGGTTCAGAATTCTCGACTTTTTGCCGCTTCTGACTCCACCCGAAATGACAAATCAAAAAAACACCTAGAAGAAAAAACCAAATCTAAAATTGTGGTTTAAAGTACCCCATTTCTTAATTCTGGATTTTGATATTCGTTTCGTTTTTCCGTCTTTTCTGTCCTCTATAAATTTTTCGTTCCACGTGGAATAGGGTTTCATTTTGATTCCTAAAATAAGATTTAGGACTATCAAAACGCATACGAAAACATCCCTTAAATAAATTTTAGGTTTAGAAAATTTCACGAAAATGTCCTTGAAATAAAATTGAGCGATTTGAATTGTGAGCATAAAAAAACCACCGAATTGGTGGTTAATATTTGGCTGTCATCCTAATCGAAGTCGAAGGATTATTTCTTGCTGATTAGATAAATCTGACTAGAATAAGTCTTACCAGATTTGATCGCAGAGAGGTTAGATAGGAGTCCGTTCCACGTGGAACGTAGGATGTTTGTTTTGCCCGTTTTTATCTTCTCGCTGAGCATAGAAACATAGAACGAATCAAATACCATTGGGAGAACTTTAAACACTTTTAAATCGTGTTTCTGGAACAATGAATCAACATCTTTTGGGGTAAAGTGGTAAAGGTGACGAGGAACATCGTACGCGGCCCACTGTTCTTTATAAATCTTTGCGTCTAGCGAGTTGCAGTTTGGAACAGCGATAATGATGATTCCGTTGGGCTTAATTAATCGTTTTAACTCCTCTACTCTTTCGTTTAATTTGGGTACATGTTCGAGAACATGCCACATGGAAATAATATCAAAACTGGCATCAGAAAGGTTCTTTAATTCGCCTTCATCTCTCACGTCCAAACCATAATTTTTGATCGCCATTTGACGAGCATCTGAATCGGGTTCAATTCCAATTGTGTTCCATTTTGCACTTTTGCAGGTGTTCAAAAACTCACCTGTTCCACATCCAATATCCAAAATATTTCCTGTTTTAAAGTACTTCGAAATGAGCTGAAGTTTCTTCAATAAAGTATATTTTCTGACAGACTGATAGGTTGAATTAATGAATCCTTTTTTGGTGTTTGAATGAGAAACGTAGTCCTCCGATTTATAATATTTGCCCAAATCTTTTTCTTCGGGACGAGGATTTGTGAACTTAAATCCACATGATTCGCACTCAACAATTTGGAACGTTTCACGTGAAACAGTATGATCAACACAAGCCAAAAAAGGCTTGTTTCGAATCGAATTACATACAGGGCATTGTTCTAATTTCTCCATTTCTCGGCTCCGCTCGAAATGACAAGCGAAGGTCTGTTCCACGTGGAACCTACTTAGTTATTCTTGATATAATTTAAAATAAACGTGTGGTGTTCGCCATAATAAACGTCCTTATCCATCTTGGCATTTATATAATAAATCTGCTCACCTATTGTTTGTTTCGGTCCACAATTCTTTCTCAAAGATTCAAAAACTGTTGTACATATTTGCTCCCCATTCTTCCTTAAAAAGAGAGTGGGGCGGTTGCCTCTTTGCCACCAAAAATCAAAATCAATTGTTCCGTTTGAGTATACCATGTGGTTCTCAGAGCCCTCAAAAGTTGACTCCAATTTAAAGCCTTCTTTAATAAAAAGATCGCTCAAATAATATCTAACGTCTCTTGCGTTTGCGTTTGTTATCCAAAAAAGGTTGCTTAATATTCCCATTGTTTCACGTGAAACTATCTACCTAAATAAACCATTAAAATGGAAATATCTGATGGAGTAATTCCTGATATTCTTGATGCTTGTCCAATTGTTCTTGGACGAACTTTTGTTAATTTTTCACGAGCCTCTTTCGATAAAGATGTTAGTCGGATGTAATCAAAATCATCATGCAAAACTAAATCTTCTAATCGAGTTTGCTTGTCGGCTAACTCGTGTTCTTTAGAAATATATCCTTCGTACTTCATTAAAATTTCTGCCTGCTCAATGCTCTCCATATCAAATTGAGAAATGAATTCTTTCACCTTTTCAGATGCAATGGCAAAGTCCAAAAGTGTAATTGTTGGACGAGTTAAAACGCCAAACATTTTTACTTTTTGAGAAGTAGGAGCGGAGCCAATTGTTTCCAAAACTGGATTAATATCACTTGGATCAATGCTTTCTTTTTTGAAATAAGAGATAATGTCGTTCGTGTTTTTTTGTTTGATTTGAACACGATCCATGCGTTCCTTTTTAGCCAACCCCAATTCAAATGATTTAGGAGTTAGACGTATATCTGCATTGTCCTGACGCAACAAAATTCTATACTCTGCACGAGAAGTAAACATGCGATAAGGTTCATCTGTGCCCTTCGTTACCAAATCGTCTATTAAAACGCCTATATATGCCTCAGAACGTTGAAGAATAAATGGCTCTCTGCTATTAATTTTTAAATGCGCATTGATTCCTGCCATCAAACCTTGGCAAGCTGCTTCTTCATATCCTGTCGTTCCGTTAATCTGTCCAGCGAAATACAAGTTGTTTACAAGCTTTGTTTCAAGCGTTAAATTCAATTGCTGAGGAGGAAAATAATCGTACTCAATTGCATAACCTGGACGGAACATTTTAACGTTCTCAAATCCTGGGATTAATTTTAAAGCTTTGTATTGAACATCTTCGGGCAGGGAAGTAGAGAAACCGTTTACATAGATTTCAACAGTATTCCATCCTTCTGGTTCAACAAATATTTGATGCCTATCACGTTCTGCAAAACGGGTAATTTTATCTTCTATGCTTGGACAATATCTTGGACCAAGTCCTTGAATTCTTCCAGAAAACATCGGTGATTTTTCAAAACCAGTTCTTAAAATTTTGTGAACAGCTTCGTTTGTATAGGTTGTAAAACAAGGGATTTGGCCTTCTGGACCGTTTTTAAAAGCATCTTTTCTTTCTACTTTAAAACCGAATTGATCCACATCTAAATAAGAAAACTTATTTGGGTTTTCGTCACCGTGTTGAACCTCCATTTTAGAATAATCTAAGGAACGACCATCCACTCGGGGAGGCGTCCCTGTCTTCATTCTACCTGCTTCAAAACCTAATTTTACTAATTGTTCTGTAATTCCTGTGGATGACTTTTCACCCGCTCTTCCGCCACCATATTGCTTTTCTCCTAAGTGAATCAATCCATTTAAAAAGGTACCATTGGTTAAAACCACTGATTTTCCTCGTATTTCAATGTCCATTCCGGTGATTACACCTTTTACAACATTGTCTTCAACGATTAAAGATTTTACCATATCCTGCCAGAAATCCAAGTTGGGCGTGGCTTCCAGCATTAATCTCCATTCTTCAGCAAATTTCCATCGATCACTTTGTGCTCTAGGACTCCACATGGCTGGGCCTTTTGAGCGATTTAACATTCTAAATTGAACAGCAGTTTTGTCTGTTACAATTCCTGAATATCCTCCCAAAGCATCTATTTCACGTACAATCTGACCTTTTGCAATTCCACCCATAGCAGGATTACAGCTCATTTGAGCTATTGTCTGCATATTCATGGTTATCAACAATGTTGAAGAACCCATGTTTGCAGCAGCAGCAGCAGCTTCACAACCTGCGTGACCAGCACCAACAACTATAACATCGTATTCTTTAAACATTTTTTATTTTTAAAAAGTCTGTAAAAGTAGTGATTTCTCGGCTTCGCTCGAAATGACAAGGACTTCAATAATTATATATTATATAATTTATTAATAATCAGATAGTTACAATTTATAATCCAAATTGTTTAGAAAGATCAAGCATTCTAATAATTGGTTTCTTTGCTTTTTCAATTAAATCAGCGGACAATATAATTTCTGGTTGTTCGTGTTTAAGGCAATTATAAAGCTTTTCAAGCGTGTTTAATTTCATGTGAGGACAATTATTACAAGCACAAGAATTATTCGGTGGAGCTGGTATAAACGTCTTATCCGGATTCTTTTTTTGCATCTGATGAATAATGCCTGATTCAGTCGCAACAATAAATTCTTTTGCTGAAGATTTAGATGCGTAATTTAATATACCTGTTGTACTACCAATATAATCTGCTATTTCGAGAAGATTGGCTTCACACTCAGGATGTGCTAACAAAATTGCTCCAGGATGTTTATTTTTTAATTTTACTATTTTCTCTAATGAAAAAATTTCGTGAACCATACATGCTCCATCCCAAAGCAACATATTTCTTCCTGTTTTTTTATTTATGTATGCACCTAAATTTTTATCTGGAGCAAATATTATTTTTTGATCTTTTGGAAGACTTTCAACAATTTGAACGGCATTTGTTGAAGTACAAACTATATCAGTTAACGTTTTTAAATCAGCTGAACAATTGATGTAAGAAATAACTAAATAATCAGGATGAAGTTTTTTGAATTCCGCAAATTTATCTGCTGGGCAAGAATCTGCTAATGAACATCCCGCTCTTAAATCTGGTAATAAAACTTTTTTGTTAGGCGAAAGAATTTTTGCAGTTTCGGCCATAAAATGAACTCCAGCAAACACAATGATGTCGGCACTTGTTTTTGCAGCTTCCTGTGATAAACCCAGGCTATCTCCGATGTAATCGGCAATGTCTTGAATGTCAGCATCCTGGTAGTAGTGGGCGAGTATGATTGCATTTTTTTCTTTTTTGAGCTTGTTTATTTCAGCAAACAAATCTAGAGAAAAATCAATCGGAATATCAAGAAAGCCTTTTGTTTTTAAATCATCACCCATAATAACAATATTCTTTTTTATTTTAAATATTTAAAAATTTGTTGTTGTTGTTGGTCTGTTAGTTGAGTGTAAAAAAAAACAACAAAAGCATTGCAATAATGAGTTCTAACATTCAACCAACAACAATTAAAAAGTTCTTAGCGTGTAACGTGTTGAACACTAGATTTGTTTAGGTTTATCAACAGACTGTTAGTATACTTTTCATCTAATAACTTCTCTGCAAAATTACATTAATTTATGTTACCAAATTGTTGATTAATGGTGTTAAATTCTAAAAAGAAAATGCTTGTGAATCCAAAAATTAATACAAGGAATATCTTGTTTTAACAAAGCAAGAAAAATGTTCTACACATTTACAACAAAACCTTTTGTTATCAACAGAAACCGTGTTGATAAAATAAAAACCAGACGCCTAGTTATCAGCACTTTATTTTTCAACTTTACAACCGTGTTCACAAGCCTAAAAAGCTGTTAATAACGTTGTAAAAACACTAAAATAATCAAAATGAAGATAGCGATTGGTTGCGATCACGCAGCATTTTCTTTAAAAGAAAAACTAAAACCCTACTTAGTATCAAAAGGTTATGAGATAAAAGATTTTGGATGCTATTCAGAAGAGCGTGCCGACTATCCAGATTTTGCTCATCCGGTTGCAAATGCTGTAGAAAGCAAAGAGTTTGATTTAGGTCTATTAATGTGTGGAAGCGGAAACGGAATAAACATGACCGCCAATAAACACAAAGGAATTCGCTCAGCATTGTGCTGGAACGCAGAAATAGCAGAGCTTGCGCGACAACACAACGATGCAAACATTTTAACTTTACCAGCAAGATATATGAGCGAAGAAGAAGCAAAAAAATGTATTGATGTGTTTTATACTACAGCATTTGAAGGTGGTAGACATAGCGATAGAGTAAAGAAGATTAGCGAAGGCTGCTAGGCGCCAACGCTTCTCGGCTCCGCTCGAAGTGACAAAAAACAAACAGATTAGTGCGCAGAGAAAACATGATTAAAAAAACAATTTTTCTTTTATTATTCCCATCACTTCTTTTTGCACAACAAAAAGACACAACAGCCATTCGTTATTCTACTATTATTACGGCCTCCGAAATGAGCAAAAATCTGCACGTGTTGGCATCTGATGAATATGAAGGCAGAGAAACAGGGAAGAAAGGGCAGAAGATGGCGGCAGAATATCTTTCCAATCAATTCAAGAGCTTTGGAATTCCTCCTTATAAAGAGAACACCTATTATCAAACCTATCCGCTAAACATGATATTGCCTGTTCCGGCAGACGTGATGATTAACGAAAAGAAATATATTGGAAACAAAGACTATTACAACTTTCCAGGAATAACAGAACAAACGATTTTAACATCAAAAGTCTTGTTTTTAGGTTATGGAATACAAGACGACAACTATAACGATTATAAAGGCGTTGATGTAAGTGGAAAAACGATTATGATTTTATCGGGCGAACCTTATGGTGCAGACGGAAACTCGTTGATTACAAAAAACAAAGACGCATCTCAATGGACAACGCGCCAACGAAACAAATCAGAAAAAGCTAAAGACGCTGGAGCAGCAGCAATTTTAATTGTTGTAGAGGATGTACAAAAAGGAATTGCCGACAACAAACATCGCTTGGAATCGTCCTCATTGAAACTAGAATTGTCTAGAAAAGAAGCGCCAGTAATTTATATTTCGAAAGAAATGGCGAACTCGATTCTGAAAAAAACAACAACCGAAAAAATTATCACGAAAATTTCGAAGAGCGGGAAACCGCTGAAAATAAAGGCAAAATCCAACCTTGTGATTGATGTAAAAAACAACGTACAAAAAATTGAAGCAGAAAATGTTTTAGGTTTTGTAGAAGGAACAGACTTAAAAGAAGAGATCATTGTTATTACCGCACACTACGATCATTTAGGAAAAGAAGGCGATGTGGTTTATAATGGAGCGGACGATGATGGTTCCGGAACAGTTGCAGTAATCAACCTTGCACAAGCGTTCGCGAAAGCAAAAAAAGAAGGACGCGGTCCGCGCAGAAGCATGTTGTTTATGCCCGTTTCCGGAGAAGAGAAAGGATTGTTAGGCTCTGCTTATTATACCGAAAATCCTGTTTATCCATTAAAGAACACCGTTTGCGATTTGAATATTGATATGATTGGACGACTAGACGAAAATCACGAAAAGAACTCGAACTACTTGTATTTAATAGGTTCTGATAAGTTGAGTTCACAATTGCACAACGTAAGTGAACAAGCAAACAAAACGTATACGAATATAGAATTAGATTATACTTTCAACGATGAAAAAGACAAAAACCGTTTTTATTATCGCTCCGACCACTACAATTTCGCGAAAAAAGGAATTCCTGTCATCTTCTATTTCAACGGTGTTCACGCGGATTACCATAAAGAAACAGACGAAGTACAGAAAATAGATTTTAATAAAATGGAAAAAATTACCCGCTTGGTTTTTTTCACAGCATGGGAATTAGCGAATAGAGATGAGAGGATTGTAGTAGATTCTAATAAGAAGTAAAACCTCACCCCCAGCCCCTCTCCAGCTGGAGAGGGGAGTAGAGAAGATTTGATAAAAGGGTTGAGAACAAAAATTAGTAATTAGTATTTTTAGTAAAAAACTAGTAATTCGTTGGAAATATGTCGCACGCAGAAGAATTATTTTTAGAAGCAGCAGAAATAAAATCGTTCGACCTAGAACACCGCAAAACCATATTGCACAACATTTCGCAGTATGATAAAAAAGTGGTGGAAGGGAAAGAACAGTTTTCGAATTTAGAATTGGCGAAGACGAGAGCAGCTGCATTAAAACAAAAATCAATTGAGAATCTTGATAAATATTTAATTGAATTTGAGGCGAATTTTATCAAACGTGGAGGAAAAGTAATTTGGGCGCAGGATGCTGAAGAGGCCGTGAAAGAAGCGCTTCAAATTATGAAGAAAGCGAAAACGAAAACAGTAGTGAAAGCAAAATCCATGGCAACCGAAGAAATTAATTTCAATGAAGCGCTGGAAGAACAAGGAATAGAAAGCATTGAAACAGATTTAGGCGAATACATTGTACAGCTCCGTAAAGAGCCACCGTACCATATTGTAACGCCTGCCATGCATCTTTCAAAAGAAGAAGTGGCGAAAACATTTCACGAGAAAAAACAAACACCGCTAGAATTTACTCCTGAACAAATTACCAATTTTGTACGCGAAGAATTGCGCCTCAGATACAGCAAAGCAGAAGTAGGGGTGAGTGGAGCAAACTTTTTAATTGCCGATGTTGGGGGAATAGCAATTACCGAAAACGAAGGTAATGGCTTGATGTCAGCAGCTTTCCCCAAAATTCAAATTGCGATTGTTGGGATAGAAAAAATAATTCCTTCGATTGTAGATGTTGATTTATTTTGGCCACTACTTTCTACATACGGAACGGGACAAGGAATTACAGCATACAACACCATTTACACAGGACCAAAACAACAAGGCGAAAATGATGGTCCAGACGAAATGTATGTGATTCTTTTAGACAATGGAAGAACAAGCGTTTTAGCTGAAACAGAACAACGCAGAGCGCTTTCTTGCATTAAATGTGGTGCTTGTTTAAATGCGTGTCCAGTTTACCAAACCGTTGGCGGACACACATACGGAACAACTTATAGCGGACCAATTGGTTCCATCATAACGCCCCATTTTAAAGGCGTGGAAGAGTTTAAACATTTGAGTTTTGCTTCTACTATGTGTGGAAAATGTACAGAAGTTTGTCCCGTTAAAATTGATATTCACAAGCTTTTATTGATCAACAGAAAACAATCTGTTGATATGAAACTGTCTACTAAAACAGAAAATTGGGTATGGCATTTTTGGAAACGCGCCATGCTGAAACGCAGCAAAATGGACAAAGGCGGAGCGAAGTTAAAAAACTTCATGATCAAGCAGTTCTTCAAAAAAGAATGGGGCGAACGCAGAGACTTACCACAAATGGTGAATAAATCGTTCAATCAAATCTGGCGAGAGCGGAAGGGGATAAAGTAAAGCCGAGTTCTTGCAAAAGTGATTACATAAAATAAAGCAAACGTGTTTGCCATTTCTTTCATTCTATATCACCGCGCAAACGCCTTCCTCTCGGCTCATCACCTTCATGCAACACAAATTCAGAATGCAGAAACATTGCAGCTGCTTCTGAATCTTTTACTTTGGATGAAGAGCGCTCTAACATTTCTGATTCAAACTCCGTTAATATAGATTCTCTTATTCCTTTTTCTCTCCAATTAGACAAAGGTCTGCAGTTTTTTGATATTGCACGTGCCAGCGCCAAAGCATCTAATAGCGCTTGGTTTGCACCTTGTCCTTTGAATGGACTCATGGGATGAGCCGCATCTCCAATCAACGTAGCCGCTCGAGCATTTTTCATCCATTCGGGTTTTAATAATTCTCGGTCATACACAGGATAGCCAGAAATTTGAGCTTCTTTGGTTGCGGATAAAATCTCAGGAATAGGGCTATGCCATTGCGTTCTCTTACATGCTTCTTCTTTAAGTGCATGCGTTCCTTTAGCGCTTAATTCTTTGGCTTCTTCTTCTGACATCGGGAAACTCAGTTGCCACATTACAGTATCAGATGAATAAGGCATGATGTAAATCCGTTCATTGCCATTGGCGGTTTGAAATACTGTTGCAGAGTCCAGCAAAGGGTTTTCAAGGCCATTGAGAGCAGCAAAAGGACAAATTCCCAAAATCACAATACAACCCAAGTAACGCAAAGGAGCAATTTCCTCGCTAATTAACAAGCTTCGCAACGAACTACGAATACCATCAGCTCCAACCACAAGATCCGCTTTAGCGCTCTTCATTTTCCCATTCACCAGAAATTTCAACTCACCATCCATCTTAAAATCAATTAATTGGTGTCCCCAAGAAACCTTGTTGTGTCCACCAAGTTGCTCAAGAAGAGCTGAACGCAAAGCCTGTCGTGCGATGTGGACATTTGTTTTTTTTGGAATTTTATTAGAACTAGTAGACATCCATTTTCTCATTCCCCATTCCCCAATTACTTTTCCGTCTGTAGTATGCACCAAATGCCTTGTTGAGACAACACCTTCTTTTAATGAAAAAAGCCCTAATCCATGAATCGCTTTGCTGGCTTGTTGTAACGTAAGTCCATAACCTTGAGAGCGAGCTTCGAAATTGTTATCGCGCTCATAAAGAGTAAACGGAATTCCGCGGTGCAAACAAGCCACAGCCAGCGCTACGCCTCCTATTCCAGCACCAACAATAGCAATATGTGGGAAGTTTTCTTTATCAGGAATGGGAAATTTAGTAGAGGGAAGCAGCCCAGAACCCTTACAGGTCAAGCAGGAATACAAATGTCCCTTAGGGCGAACAGGAGCAACACCATCGCCTTTCGTTTTTTCAAATTGATCGAGTGCTAGTAGGTGGCGGAGTCGAACACTCTTTCGGAGCTTCTTACTTTTTTTTCCTCGTCCTTGACAATCATTGCAAATAGCCCAGTAAACCTCTTTGTTTTCTACCTTTTTCAATCTTTTTTAATTTCTGTTTCGGCTTATACAATCAAACATACGACAAATATTTCATTCCAAAAATCATCCCTTTTTGTACATTCGCAACATGATTAGTTTTAATTCAGAAGACATACAATTCAATTTAAAATACAAAACGAAGCTGAAAGGCTGGATTGTTAAAACGATTGAAAGCAAGAAAAAAAAAGCAGGAGACATTTCTTTTGTGTTTTGTTCAGATGCGTTTTTGTTGGAGATGAACAAAGAGTATTTGAATCACGATACGTATACGGATATTATAACATTTGATTATTCGAGTGATTTGTCCGCAAAGGGCAAAGGCTTCTCGACTCCGCTCGAAGTGACAACCAAAGGAGCAAAATCGAAAATGACAAAAACAGTGGCTCCGATTTCTGGCGACATCTTCATCAGCATTGACAGAGTTCAAGAGAATGCAGATAAATTTTCACCCATCGGCTCCGCTCAGGGTGACAAACAGCGGAAGAAAAGCTCTAATTTTGAGGACGAATTACACCGTGTAATTATTCACGGAGTTTTGCATTTACTGGGCTATAAAGACAAAACAAAAATTGCGAAAACGGAAATGACTAAGCAAGAAGATAGTTGTTTAAAAGCATTTAAAAAGAGTTGAGCTTCTTCAAAAAAATATCTCCAAACCATTATCTGCTTCTGTTTGTAATTATAGTCGCAACTACCATTCGTTTCTGGGATTTTTCTTCCATGCAATTTATGCATGATGAATTGAGTGCTGTTATTCGTTCACAAGCAAACAGTTTTTCTGAATTAATTTACAAAACAAAAACCACAGATGTGCACCCTGTTGCAGTTCCCATTTTTGTGCATTACTGGACAAAGTTTTTCGGAACAAATGAAATGGTTGTGAAATTTCCTTTCATCATTTTCGGTCTGATTTCCATTTATTATTCTTATAAAATTGCGGAGAAATGGTTTAATCCAACGGTCGCCATTTTAACTTGTGCATTTTTAGCAACCCTTCAATTCCCAACAATGTATGGACAATTGGAGCGACCATACGCAACAGGAATGTTGTTTTCGGTTTTGATGGTTTGGTGTTGGACACAGTTTTTCTTTTCTGAAAAAAGCAAAAACAAATACGCCATTGGGTTTGTGATTTTTGCTTCGCTTTGTACTTACAATCATTATTTCAGTTTGTTGTTTGCGGGGCTGGTGGGCGCAACAGGACTATTTTTTCTAACCAAAGAAAACTGGAAAAAATATTTATTGATGTGTCTTTCGGTGCTTTTGCTTTTTATTCCACATATTTCTATCTTGCTTTTTCATTTATCCATTGGCGGTGGAGGAGAAGAGAGTTGGCTAGGAAAGCCACAACCAGACTGGCTAATCACGTTTTTGAAATATTTGTTTCACTATTCGGTTTACGTTTATGTATTGGTGGGAATTTTGTTTTTAGGAAGTTTTTATTTTAGAAACAGAGAGAAAAAAGTGTTTGACAAAATGCGAATCATCGCATTGGTTTGGGCAATTTTAGTTCCTTGTTTGGCGTATTTTTATTCCATCACAAAAACACCTGTGTTGCAATTTTCTACGTTTACCTTTTCACTTCCGTTTTTATTGATATTTATTTTTTCTTTTTATGCAGAGCTGAAAACAACAATAAAAGCAGGTATCGTAGCGATTATTGTTTTAATAAATGTATATACGCTTTTTGTAAATAGAAAACACGATCCACTTTTTTACAACCACCCATATGCAGAAATGGCGAGAATTAGCGACAAAGCAATTGCTGCTTTTGGAGAAAGCAACGTGTCGGTTTCTCTGTCGGCAATGAACGGGTTTGTGGATTATTATTTTGACAAATTAGGAAAACCGTTTTCATATTTATGTGTTGAAAAATCAGACACGAAAGCCTTTTTATTGTATTTAGAAAACGAACAAACAGATTATTTTGTTGCAGGAAACTTGCCACTAGAATATTATCAATTAATCAAAGAGCGCTATCCGTTTGTTATAAGCAAGAACGAAGGGTTTACGTTTACTGTGTATTGTTATTCTAAAATTAAACCAAAAAATGTGCTTAAAGAAGCTGTTCTTTTTTCTGAAAATCAGAGCGAGGAGCAGGTGCTCAAAAATAAAAAAAGTCATTGGGTGGCAAACCCAAGCATGTCTGAGGACCCCGTTTATCCTGGCGTTTTTTACATGGAATTAGACAGTACACAAGAATATAGCACAGGCTTTTCGGCAAAACTAAGCGACATTGTTAAATCAAGACACTCTATTTTAAATATAAGCGCAGAGATTAGTGTAGGAAAGGAAAAGTCTAATCCAACAATTGTTGTTTCCATTGAAGAAGAAGGAAAGTCTTTGTTGTGGAGGGGTTCAGGTCATGATGAATACAAAACAAAAGAATTGTTTTTTAACACTATTTACGTTTCACATTTATTTTCGGGAATGGATTTATCAAAACATCCCGATGCGACAATAAAAATTTATGTTTGGAATCGAGACAAAAAAGGGGCGCTTGTGCGCAACTTTAAAGTAGAAGTGATTGAAAGCAATCCAATGATTTATGGGCTGTATGAGCCGATTGAGTGATTTGTGTTTTGAACAGGCGCACCATTAAAGTCGTCATGCCGTGCTCCCACACGGCACCTTCCTGTTAATGGCGATTGTCTTTCTCTGGATGAGATCCCGTGTCGTGGCACGGGATGACGGTTATGACGGAAACCGTTTTGACAAGGTTATTTCTCAACCGCGTCAACACCCGGCAAACTACCGCTCTCAATGTATTCCAACAACGCGCCACCGCCTGTAGACACATACGAAACATCGTTTCCGAATTTATATTTGTTGATTGCAGCAACAGAATCGCCACCACCAATTAATGAGAAGGCTCCTTTTTTAGTAGCAGCAACAATTGCTTCTGCAACCGATTTTGTTCCGTGTTCAAACGAGCTCATTTCAAACACACCCATTGGTCCGTTCCACAAAATTGTATTTGAGTTCGCGATTACATCAGCGTAAATAGCTTCTGTTTTTGGTCCAATGTCTAATCCCATCCAACCATCAGGAATAGCTTTTATATCAACTGTTTGCTTGTTTGCTTCGTTCGAAAAATTATCTGCAACAATAGCATCAACAGGAATATAAATATTCACACCTTTTGCTTTTGCGGTTTTTAAAATGTTTAATGCTGTTTCTAATTTTTCTTCTTCAACAAGTGATTTTCCAATCTGTCCGCCTTGCGCTTTTACAAACGTAAATGCCATTCCGCCTCCGATAATAATGTTATCTGCTTTGTTGATTAGTTGTTCTAAAATTAAAATTTTGTCCGAAACCTTTGCTCCGCCCATAATGGCTGTAAATGGCTTAACGGCTCCGTTTAAGACTTTGTTTACACTGGCAATTTCTCCACTCATGACGTAACCAAAACATTTGTTGTTAGGAAAAAATTGTGCAATCACAGCGGTGGAAGCGTGCGCTCTGTGAGCTGTTCCGAATGCATCATTCACATAAAATGTTCCTAAAGTTGAAAGTTGTTTTGCAAAATCAACATCTCCTTTTTCTTCTTGTTTGTGGAAACGCAAATTCTCTAAAAGCAATACTTCGCCTGATTTTAAAGCTTTTGCAGCAGTTGTTGCAACATCGCCAACACAATCGGAAGCAAAAGAAACAGGTACGTTTAATAATTTAGATAAATGATTTATTGTGTGTTTCAACGAATATTTTTCAGTTGGACCTTCTTTCGGCCTTCCTAAATGCGACATTAAAATAACAGCTCCGCCATCTTTCAAAATCTTATTAATGGTAGGCAACGCAGCACGAATACGCGTATCGTCTGTGATGTTGTATTGAGCATCCAAAGGAACATTAAAGTCCACACGAATTAATGCTTTTTGTCCAGCGAAATTATAATTGTCGACCGTTTTCATGAGTGAGAGATTTTGTTTTGTGGTGCAAAAATAACTTTTATGTTTAAATGAAGAAATGATATCCAAACTTAGACACATTTTAGTGTTCAAAATTTATCCAAAAGCCCACTTTTGCGTGAAATGATTTATTATCTTTGAAATCGGTTTAAAAACAATGCTATTCAAAGAAATCATAGGTCAGCAAGCAATGAAAGACAGGCTTGTTCGCTCTTTTAAAGAAGGGCGTATTAGTCATGCGCAACTGTTCCTCGGTCCAGAGGGTTCTGGTAGCTTGCCGATGGCGGTTGCTTACGCTCAATATATTTCTTGTACCAACAAAACGGAAGTCGATTCCTGCGGAACCTGTTCTTCGTGTGTGAAATACAATAAACTGATTCACCCTGACTTGCATTTTGTTTACCCGGTAGCCCTTTCTGCAAACGTGAAAACAAGTGCTGATGTTGCAGTAAATTGGAGAGAAGCCTTTTTAGATAACCCATACATTACACTTTTTAGCTGGTTTGAATCGCTTTCAGCAGAAAATAAGCAAGCCGTAATTGGAACAGAAGAAAGCGGAGAAATTCTTAGAAAACTCAGCTTAACAACCTATGAATCGGAATATAAGATTATGGTTATTTGGCAAGCAGAAAAGATGAATCAGTCGGCAGCCAATAAGCTTTTGAAAATATTAGAGGAGCCACCAGACAAAACATTATTCTTGTTGGTTTGTGAAAACGAAGATCAATTATTGAGAACAATTGTGTCGCGTACGCAGTTGATTAAAATAAACAAAATCAACGACAAAGATTTGATGGATGCGCTTGTGTCTATTCACGGTCAAACAGCAGAAGCGGCAGAAAAAATTTCTCATTTAGCAGATGGAAGTTATGCCGAAGCGATTACGCTAATGAGTGAAAATGAAAATGCAGGACAAAATTTAGCAAGTTTTCAAAAGTTGATGCGTGCTAGTTTAAAGTTTGATCCCAAAGCAGTAATCTCTTGGATTGATGAAATAAGTTCTGCAGGAAGAGAGCGCCAAAAGAATTTTTTAAATTATGCTTTACACATTATGCGCGAAAGTGCTATGGTGAATTACGGTGATGATAGTCTAGTGAAATTAAGTGCAGACGAACAAGAATTTGTAAAAAAGTTTTCTCCATTTATTCACGGAGCAAACATCGAACGATTTATAGAAGAATTAAATAAAGCGCATTATCACATGGAACGAAATGCGAGTCCGAAAATTTTATTTATGGATTTGGCGTTTAAGTTCAACGAGTTGTTGAATGTGCCGAAACCAGAGTTAGTTTAATAGTTAAACCCTAAAATTTGTTCGCGAAAGCAGAAACAAATTCATAATAGAAATAGAAATGGGATGTAGTGGATGTTCAACAGGAAGAGGATGCAGCACAGCTAGCAACGGTTTGCCTGGTGGCTGTAAAAATAATGGATCGTGCGGAGCGGGTGGATGCAATAAATTAAATGTATTCGATTGGCTTGCAAACATGGAATTACCAAGCGGTCAAGCGCCATGTGATATCGTTGAGATTCGATTTAAAAACAGCAGAAAAGCGTTTTTCAAAAATGTGAATAATTTACAGCTCAATGTTGGAGACGTTGTTGCTGTTGAAGCAACAGGCGGTCACGATATTGGAGTTATTTCTATTTCGGGAGAATTGGTTCGTTTGCAAATGAAGAAGCGAAACGTTAAATCCGATTCCGAAGAAATAAAAAAAGTATATCGCAAAGCAAAACAAGCCGACATTGAAAAATGGCAAGAAGCACAAGGTCTTGAGCACGCTACAATGTATCGCGCCAGAACATGCGCTGTAAAGCTGAATTTACAGATGAAAATCAGTGATGTAGAATATCAAGGAGATAGAACAAAAGCAATTTTTTATTATACAGCAGAAGACCGTGTCGACTTTCGTGAATTGATAAAAGTGTTAGCAGACGAATTTAAAGTTCGAATTGAAATGCGTCAAATTGGTGCTCGTCAAGAAGCAGGAAGATTAGGAGCGATTGGTTCTTGTGGAAGAGAGTTGTGCTGTTCAACGTGGTTGACTGATTTCCGTTCAGTGTCTACAAGCGCTGCACGTTACCAACAACTTTCTTTAAATCCATTGAAGCTTGCTGGACAATGTGGAAAATTAAAGTGTTGTTTAAATTTTGAATTGGATAGTTACATGGATGCGCTTCACGATTTTCCGGAAGTGAACAATGTAAAATTAGAAACTGATTTAGGAAGAGCGTTTCACCAAAAGACAGACATTTTTAGAAGAACAATGTTTTTCTCATATACACATGAACCAGACAATTTTATTCCTCTTCCAGTTGATCGTGTGAAAGAAATTATGGAGATGAATAAAAACAGCTTGAAGCCAACAGACTTGTTGATTAAGTTGGCTCCTAAAGTGCTTGTGAAAGCACCAGACTACGAAAACGTAGTAGGACAAGACAGCTTAACGCGTTTTGATAAAAGCAAAAAAGCGAAAAGCAAGAACAAGAAAAGAAGCGGTCCACCGAATCAAAACAAACCAGGTGGAAATACGAATCAAAACAAACCGGCACAAAACCAAAACAAGCCGAACCCGAATCAAAACAAGCCGAATCCAAACCAGAATAAACCAAACCCGAACAACAACAATCGTCCGAGACCGAACAATAATCGTCCGCGTCCGAACAATACCAGCAACAACAATCCGCCACCACCGAAACCAGAGGCTTAATTTTTATGAATTCAATTAACATAAAAACGATTACAGGCAGGACAACAATTTTATTTTTGTTGTGTTCGCTGTTTTTTACTTCTTGCGATGATGCCCGTATTTTTGAGCAAAACCAAGAAATTCCAGAAAGCGGTTGGGCACAAAGCAACATTGTAAAATTTGATGTAGACATCAAAGACCCAGCAACACCAGCACATTTTTATATTAACATTCGCAACGCGGAGGGTTATCCTTATGGTAATTTATTTTTATTTATTAAAACGGTTTTCCCAAATGGAAAGTTTTCAAGCGACACTTTAGAGTGCGTTTTGGCCGATGAAAAAGGAAAATGGTTAGGAACAGGAGTAGGAGATTTATATGACAACCAAATACCATTCAAACGAAATGTACGTTTTCCATTGGCAGGAATCTATCATTTTGAAATAGAACAAGGGATGAGACTAGAAACCACACCTTTGATTTTGGACGTTGGATTGCGAATTGAAAAAGCTGAATAGTACAAATATCGAATCTATACGAATTTACAAATCTGTGGTTGTTAAAACAGATTATAGTTTTTAAAAGAAAAAAATTATTACGGAGCTTGTCCCCCTTTGGAGGGGGCAGGGGGAGGAAAATTAATGGCTGCAGAAAAAGCAAATAAAAACAACAATAAAAAATTTATACTTTGGTTTTGGCTAATTTTTGGCGGACCAGTGGTTGGTGTTTTTATTTTTGTATTGTTTGTCCGCATGTTTGGCGATTTGCCCAACACTGAAGAATTACAAAACCCAAAAACCTTTTTAGCGACAGAAGTTTATTCAAGCGACATGAAAGTGCTCGGAAAATTTTATGCAGAAAACAGAACGAATGTAAAATACAATACCATTTCTCCGCATGTTATAAACGCACTAGTTGCAACAGAGGATGCTCGTTTTTTTGATCATTCGGGGGTGGATTTGAGGGCGCTGGGAAGGGCTGTTTATGGCGGGATGACAGGAAGTTCGTCAAGTGGAGGAGGAAGCACGCTTTCACAACAATTAGCAAAAATGCTTTTTCCTAGAGAAGATTTAAGCAAAGCAGAGTTGGTGCTTCGAAAGTTTAAAGAATGGATTATTGCCGTGAAACTGGAAAGAGAATATACCAAGCAAGAAATCATTGCAATGTATTTGAATAAATTCGATTATGTAAACAATGCAGTCGGAATAAAATCGGCAGCACAAATTTATTTTAATACAACGCCCGATTCTTTACGAATAGAACAAGCAGCAACACTTGTGGGAATGGCCAAAAACCCCGCATATTTTAATCCAAATCGTTTTCACGACCGTGCAGAAGGAAGAAGAAACACGGTGCTTTTACAGATGGAAAAATATGGTTTTTTAACAAAAACGCAATCCGATTCTCTTCAAAAAATTCCATTGAAATTAAGCTTTCATCCGGAAGACCATAACGAAGGTTTAGCGCCTTATTTCCGCGAATATTTACGAGATGTTTTTTTAAAAAAATGGTGCGAAAAAAATCGCAAACCAGACGGAACAAAATATGATGTGTATCGTGATGGGTTAAAAATTTATACAACTATTGATTCGCGAATGCAGCGCTATGCTGAAGAATCGGTGCAAGAACATTTGCCAGTTTTACAGGCGCAATTCGAAAAGGAATTAGCGAACAAGAGAAACGCTCCGTTTGCTTGGAATGTAAACAAAGAAGAAATTGCGGGTATTTTAAAACAAGGTATGAAGCGCTCAGAACGTTACCGAGTTTTGAAAAAAGCTGGAATGAGCGAAGAAAACATTATTAAAAACTTCGAGCAGAAAATTGAAATGACCATTTTCACATGGAAAGGACAAAAGGATACGCTCATGTCTCCGAAAGATTCCATCCGTTATTACAAAGCATTTTTGCAATCTGGTTTTATGTCGATGGAGCCACAAACCGGTTATATTAAAGCGTGGGTAGGAGGAATCAATCATAAGTTTTTTCAATACGATCACGTGCAAATTGGGCATGCGCGACAAGTTGGCTCAACATTCAAACCGTTTGTTTATGCTTTAGCAATTCAAGAAGGCTATTCTCCATGTTATCGATTACCAAATGTTCCAACAACAATTACGTATGACGGAAAAGATTGGACACCAAACAATTCTGAAAATAAAAAGAACGGAAGAATGATGACGCTTCAACAAGCGTTGGCAAATTCCGTAAACTATATTACCGCTTATTTGATGAAACAGTTCGGACCGCAAGCAACCGTTGATCTTTGTAGACGAATGGGTGTAGTTGCTCCAATAGAAGCGGTTCCAGCTATTTGTTTAGGAACGCCCGAAATTTCTGTTTTCGAAATGGTGGGCGCAAATTCAACTTTTGCAAATAAAGGAACCTGGATTGAACCAACTTTTGTAACACGTATTGAAGATAAAAACGGAAAAGTTTTAGCCGATTTTGTTCCGCGCACAGAAGAGGTGTTGAGCGAAGAAAAAGCGTATGTGATGATTCAATTGATGAAAGGTGTTGTACAAATCGGAACAGGTTCTCGACTGCGTTATCGTTTTAAATTAAACATGCCGATTGCAGGAAAAACAGGAACGACACAAAACAACTCCGATGGTTGGTTTATGGGAATTACGCCAGATTTAGTTTCTGGATGTTGGACAGGAGCAGAAGATCGTGCGGTGCATTTTGACAATACACTTTATGGTCAAGGAGCAGAAATGGCGCTTCCTATTTGGGCAAAATACATGCAAAAAGTATATGCTGACAAATCGATAAAATTAACGCAAGGAGATTTTGAAAAGCCGGCTAAAAAAATTGATATAGAAATGGATTGTAGTAAATACAACAAAGAATTAGAAGCAGAGGAAGATCAGTTTAATACAGGAGAAACAGAATAGGTTTCCACAACAGGGAGATCCCGAGCCTGTCCAGAGCGGAGTCGAAGGATGGCACGGGATGACGATAAAAAAAAGAAAACACAGATTTGTAAATTCGTAAAGATTCGTTATTTGTACCATGAATAAAACAGTAAAAAATGCCGATGAGGCAATCAAAGACGTATTTGATAATTCCACGATAATGCTTGGTGGATTTGGCTTATGTGGAATTCCGGAAAATTGCATTACTGCTCTTGTAAAAAAGGGAGTAAAAGGATTAACCTGTATTTCGAACAATGCAGGAGTTGATGATTTTGGAATTGGCTTGATGTTAAAAACACGCCAAGTGAAAAAAATGATCTCTTCTTATGTTGGAGAAAATGCAGAATTTGAAAGACAATTATTAAGCGGAGAATTAGAAGTGGAATTAATTCCGCAAGGAACACTCGCAACAAGATGCTTGGCTGCTGGATATGGAATGCCAGCAATTTTTACACCAGCAGGGGTGGGAACTGAAGTAGCAATTGGAAAAGAATCGCGCAAATTTTTAGTGGAAGGCGTTGAAAAAGAATTTTTAATGGAAATGGCTTTTGATGCAGATTTTGCAATTGTAAAAGCATGGAAAGGCGATCCACATGGAAATTTAATTTTTAGAGAAACAGCAAGAAACTTTAATCCGATGATGGCGATGGCTGGAAAAATTACCATTGCGGAGGTGGAGGAGTTGGTTCCTGCTGGTTCGCTTGATCCTGATCACATTCACACTCCAGGAATTTATGTTCATCGCATTTTCCAAGGAGCGAATTATGAAAAACGAATTGAACAAAGAACCGTTAGAAAAAAATAAGTATGTTAGATAAGATTGGAATCGCGAAACGAATCGCAAAAGAAATAAAAGACGGCTATTATGTGAATTTAGGAATCGGAATTCCTACGTTGGTAGCAAACTATATTCCGCAAGGAATGAACGTTGTTCTGCAGTCGGAAAACGGGCTCTTAGGTATGGGTCCGTTCCCTTTTGAAGGAGAAGAAGATGCAGATTTAATTAATGCCGGTAAACAAACCATAACAACCGTTGATGGTTCAGCATTTTTTGATTCGGCTATGAGTTTTGGAATGATACGCTCTCGTAAAGTTGATTTAACGATTTTGGGAGCAATGGAAGTATCAGAAAAAGGCGATATTGCTAATTGGAAAATTCCAGGCAAAATGGTGAAGGGAATGGGAGGCGCAATGGATCTTGTTGCTTCTGCAAAAAATATTATTGTTGCCATGCAACATGTAAACAAAGCAGGCGAATCAAAACTATTACCCAAATGTGATTTACCGCTTACCGGTGTTCGTTGCGTTAAAAAGATTGTTACGGAGCTAGCGGTACTGGATGTTACGCCCGATGGTTTTAGATTATTAGAACGCGCTCCGGGTGTGTCTGTAGAGGAAATAAAAAAAGCAACATTAGGAAGATTGATTATTGAAGGAGATGTTCCTGAAATGATCATTGATTAGTTTTGAGTAATGAATAAGCAAGTCTTCGATATTGTCTGCTTCAACGCAGAATGCTCGGACTGACGTCCGAAATGTCACACTGAGTGGATTCGACTCCGCTCACCATAAACTCAGTCGAAGTGTTTAGCAAGCTTCAAAAGGTCAAACAAAAACAAGGATGAAAAAATTAAACGCTTTATGGAAATATGAAAAATATTTCTTTATCATTATTGTTCTTGTTTCGCTTATCCCCATCCTTTCTAGTAAATACTTTCCAACCATTGATGGTCCCGCACATTTGCACAATGCCAATTTATTAAAACACATTTGGTTTGGCGGAAACACGAATCTCCTGCAGTTTTTTGATTTTAATCAAGACCTAAATTCAAACTTAGTAAATCACGTTTGGTTCGCGTTAGCAGGAGTATTTCTACCCTCATATCTTGTAGAAAAAAGCATTTTAATTTTTTATGTCATTGCGCTTCCATATGCATTCCGTTTCATGATTAAAAATATTGTGGATTCTGAAGGCTCTTGGAAAATGGCCTCTTATCTGATTTTTCCTTTCATTTATTCTTTTCCATTTTGTATCGGATTTTTTAATTTCTGCATTGGAATTCCAATTATTTTTTGGTGTTTGGGTTTGTGGTTTAAAAACAGTACCAACCGAAATCTTAAACCCACAATTAGTTTATCTGCACTCATCACGCTATTGTATTTCACACACGTTTTTAATTTTTTACTACTCGGGTTCATTCTGTTTTTTGTTGTAATTAAACACGTATTCTTTCCTCTTCAAACGCTCTCGTTGAGAGGGACACGATTTGTTTTTAAACAATTCATTCGCCCCGTAATTATTTTTTTACCAGGAACACTTTTGTTCTTGTCGTTTCTTCTTAACAACAACAAGTTTGAACATGAGCCACCACGGTATTCAACGCATGAAAAGCTTGTTGACCAAATTTTAAATGCTGGGCCAATTATTACGCTCAACAAAGACAAAGAAATTGGATTTGCTCAAACAATATTTTATTCACTTTGTCTTTTGGCGGTTCTCGTAATCATAAATAATCTAAGAAAAAGAAAAGAGGAAGTTTCCAAAAATAGTTGGTTTTGGTTTGGTTTAGCACTGCTTGCGTTAGTGATATATTTTGTTTCACCAGACTGGCTTTCATCGGGCGGTTTTATTTCCATACGATTAGCCTTGTTTTTTTATCTCGTTCTTGTTGTATGGATTGGCGCATCTTCACTACCAGCCATACAACTTGCCGTTCCAATGATTACGATTGTTGTAGCGCACATATTATTTATGAACTATCACAACGATGAAACAAAGGTGCTTAGCTCTGATGCGATTGAAGCAACGAGTGCAGAGTTTATGATGGAAGACAACACCGTATTGTTGCCACTAAATTATTCTGATAATTGGATTCACATTAATTATGGTAGTTATGTATCTACAGAAAAAGCAATTGTGAGCCTTGATAATTACGAAGCTACAAAACCACACTTTCCGCTTTTGTGGAAAATGGGGGAATCTGTTTACGATTTGATGAAACATTATGGTGATAAAAATCCTCCGTGCACAGACATTGCAAATTACGAACGTGTAACAAAACACAAAATAGATTATGTTAGTCGCTGGTGTTTTGTTGATGATAAAAATGACTCTTGCTCCATAGAAACATCAAGAGTGTTGGCAACTCAATTTGATTTGGTTTATGAGTCGCCACGAAAAAGATTGCAGCTGTTTAAACGAAAAAAGTAAATGTCAAAACACATAAATAAAATAATTTTTGGAATAGCATTGTTTCTGTTTGCTTACACTGCATACAGAGCGCTTGTTTTGTCGATCACGTGGGATGAAGCGTTTTCGTATTTACAGTTTACGCGGCATGAAATTTTTATTCCTGAAAAGTACGAACAGATGCATGCGAACAACCATTTTTTAAACACATGGATGAGTATTTACTTTATAAAGTGGTTTGGAGTAAGTGAATTTGTATTGCGATTACCTGCTTTAATAGCACATCTTTTATTTTTATTTTTCTCCTATAAACTGATTAGGAATTTTGAAAACAAATGGCTTGTGCTAGTAGCATTTCTAATCATTAATCTGAATCCATACATTCTCGATTTCTTTTCTCTATCACGAGGATATGCGCTTTCTCTGGGCTTAATGATGACAAGCATCTATTATTTGTATACCTATTTAACAAACGAATATAAAGCAAAGTATGCCATTTATTCTTCTGTAACTGGCGCCTTGGCCACATTGGCAAACTTTGTTATTCTGAATTATTTTATTGTTTCGTTTGGAATTATTTTATTGGTAGCAGGATATATTTTTCTGAAGTACAAAGGAAAACTTGCGAACCAAAGTTTGGTTGCAATTGCTGGCACTACTGTAATCGTTTCTTTATCCTTGTGGTTTTTAGTTCCTGTTGCCATGAAACTAAAGGAAGGAGGCGCCCTATTTTATGGAGGAAAAAGCGGTTTCTGGTCGGATACAATTTGTACAATTACAGATCGTTGTTTTTACGGACTTCCGTATCCGCATATTTTTCAGCAAGCAGCAAAAGGATTTTTATTTTTTATTATTGCAGCAGTAATTGTTTTTGTTGGTTATAAGATCATTAAGAAGAAAACGTCTTCTTCTCTCTTGTTTTTGGGAGCACTTCTTTTTCTGATTTTGTTTTGTGCACTTTCCACGCTTGTGCAACATCATTTTTTAGGAACACTTTTATTGATAGACAGAACAGCAATGTTCTTTGTCGTGTTATTTAATCTTTTGCTTGTGTTTTTTATAAATGAGTTATCGAAACAAAATTCAAAGGCAATTATTTTATCACTATTGATAAACGGATTGATTGTTGTTCATTTTGTTTGGGCCTTTAATTTAAACTATGTGTTAGAATGGAAATCAAATGCCGATATAAAGGAGATGCTTGTAGATTTAAAAAAGGTAGTCGAAATTCCCAAAGAAAAAACCAGCATCGATATTTGTATTCCGCTTTCATTTGATCAACCGATTAACTACTACAGAGCCGTTGATAATTTAAATTGGATAAATACAGTTGAAAGAAATTCTACAGCCAATTTTCTGTTTGATTACTTATATCTAGAACCTTCGGAGTTTACATCCATCAACACCGATTCCATGATTGTTTTTAATACCTATCCAATTACGGGAAACATTTTCGGAAAACCGAAAGAGTCTCCGAATCTTACGAAAGTGTGTTTTTTGCAAGAGCATGATTTTACTAAAACAAAGGAAGGTGTTTATATAATTGACGAAAAAATAGAATATGCTCAAGGCTTTAATTATATCATCAACGATAGCATCACACCAAGCAGAACAGCACAAGTTGCATTTAAAGCAACCGTTTCATCATCTGATGCAAGCACTTGTGATTTGATTATTGTTCTTTCTTTAGAGAACAAAGACGGAGCTTATTTATGGAAACGAGCATACATAAAAGACTATGTTAAAAAGTCAAACGAATGGACAGATATCAGTTATACAAGCCTAGTTCCAGATGATGCCAAAGCAGGAGATGAACTAAAGGCATATATTTGGAATCAAAATAAACATTCACTTTCGGTAAAAAAAATGGAACTTAAATGGTTGGGTAAACCATAGAAAATGATAAAATCAAAACTGATATCATTTAACCTAGCGATAGAAAGCAATAAACAAGAAATTGTGTTTCTCTTCTTTGCTTTGCTTTTTTATGTCGGGTTAAGCGTTTACAAGGATTATGGAATGTCGTGGGATGAATATGCACAATGGTTCGATAATGGACAAGCAAACTATAATTTCATCTTTAATAATGATTCTGCAACGCTTTTAAATGGGATCGACAAATATCATGGTCCCGCCTTTGAATTGTTGCTCATTGGAATAGAAAAGACATTTAGCATCACGGATTGGAGAGATGTTTTTTTGATGCGCCACTTGGCGATTTTTATTACTTTCTTTATCTCTTCCATCTTTTTTTATTTAATTGCAAATAAAATATTTTCTAATTGGAGAATCGCATTTGTTGGCGTTTTAATGTATGTGTTGAGTCCACACATTTTTGCACATGCATTTTACAATTCCAAGGATGCTGTTTTTTTAGCGTTTTTTACAATCAGCATTTATGCGCTCATTCGTTTCCACGAAAAGCCGAATTATAAACGTGCGCTTGTTTATTCAATTATTACAGCCATTACAATTGATATTCGGATAATAGGAATATTGCTTCCAGCCATTTCTGGATTGCTTTTTTTAATAGACTGGATAAAAGCGGTCAAAAGCAAAATGGAAATTCGCTCAACACTTTTGCCTACGCTGTTTTATTTTATAACATTAATTCCGTTCGTTATTTTGTTTTGGCCCGTAATGTGGCTTGATCCCGTTTTTCATTTTATAGAAGCCTTAAAGGAAAACAGCTCATACCCTTGGGATGGCGAAGTATTGTATTTCGGAATACAAAAAAATGCTTCTGAGCTTCCAAGGCATTATATTCCTTTCTGGATCTTTATTTCCAAACCAATTATTTATTCTGTTTTGTTTCTGGTTGGGGCAATTACTTTGTTGTGGGCAGGAATGAAAAAACCCTTCTTATTTTTAGCAGAAAAAAAGTACGAGACCATAGCGCTCATTTGGTTCTTGCTGCCACTTGTTGCCATTGTAGTCTTTAAGAGTCGTTCGTTTGACACTGGTCGTCATTTATACTTTATGAATGGAGGTTTTATTCTAATTGCACTTTTCGGTCTGCAGGCATTGAAAAGAGTTTTTGAAAAACGCATCGTTTTAATTTATGCTTTGAATTTAATACTGTTTGTTTCATTCGTGGGGGTTATTTACAAGATGATCAAAATACATCCATATCAGAATCTTTATTTTAATGCTTGCTTGGGATCAGATATGGAAAAGATCAAAAACAATTTTGAATTTGATTATTGGGGCGTTGGAAACAAAGAGGTTCTCGAAAAAATATTGGCAAACGACAGCGCAAAAATCATTAAAGTATTTGCCGAAAACATGCCAGGGAAACTAAACCAGAGAATATTAACAAATGCTCAAAGAGCACGACTAGATTATGTGGACACGATAGAAATAGCAGATTATTTTATTGCAGATTACAGATGGCACCGGGAAGAAGAATACACGTTTAGAAGAAATGGATATTCTGCTACAATAGGAAATACAGCAATCACAACAGCTTTTAGAGTGGTGGGGCCAGAAAAATTGTTTGAGCAATCAAAAGGGACTCTTGTAAAAAGTTATGCAACGGGCTTCGACAATTCACAACCTGTTTGGGACAATGATAACATTGTTCAGCCTTATTGTGGAGCGCATTCTGGTATATATGCCGCCATGGTTGACAGTGTAATCGAATACAGTTCAAGTTTAACAATTCCAAATCTTAGTTATATTTACAATAAGAAAGGGATAGTATTAAAGGCCTCTTTTTGGAAATATGTTGATCAATTTCCTGCAAACGCAAAGTTGGTCGTTACAATTACAAAACCCGATGGAAAGCCTTTTTTCTGGGGTTTATTAAAAGAAATAAAGCAGGACTCTATACAAGACAATAAATGGGAAGAGGTTTCTGGAGCAGTTGATCTTCCTATAATAAAAGACGGAAATTATCTTTTAAAAATATATCTTTGGAATATCGGAATGAAGCGAATTTTCATAGATGATGTAAAAGTGGATTTTGTACAAGAGGAACAGTAGCGAAAACAAAAAATTAAACACATAGACACATAGTTAAAGGGTCTAGGCAAAGCGTAAAGGGATAGAAAAATAAAATTTTTACATAGAGAATGTCTATGCGACTGAGCGAAGCTCAGCTATGCAAAAAGGAATAGATTGAAAAGCAATTTTAACAGTAAAAATGATTATTCGTTCTTGTATCATTTTTTTAAAACAAACAAAAAAGTCTATGTTTCTATGTGTTAAAACCTCACCCAGAAGCAAGCAAACTAGAAAACGAAAATGCAACTAAATAAACTATCCATCATTATTCCTGCTTACAATGAAGCGGCAACCATTCATTTTATATTAAATAAAGTGATAGCGGTAAAGCTTATTGGCGACATTCAAAAAGAAATTATTATTGTAAATGATTGCTCGAAAGATGCAACACAAGAAACAATAGAAAAATACATTGCCGATCACAGCGAGCAAAACATTCGTTTATTTAATCAAGAATATAACCAAGGGAAAGGAGCGGCTTTACATAAGGGCATTTCTTTGGCGACTGGAGAATATCTAATTATTCAGGATGCCGATTTGGAGTATGATCCGGAAGAATATAATGTGCTTTTAAAACCAATAATAAATGGCTTTGCAGATGTTGTTTATGGTTCACGTTTTATTGGAGGAAAGCCTCACCGTATATTGTTTTTCTGGCATTCAATAGGAAATAAATTTCTGACATCATTGTCGAACATGTTCACCAATTTGAATTTAACAGACATGGAAACCTGTTATAAATTATTTAAAACAGACATTATTCAAAACATTAAACTAAGAGAAAAACGTTTTGGTTTTGAACCGGAAGTTACCGCAAAAATAGCACGCGTTCCAAAAGTTAGAATTTATGAGGTTGGAATTTCCTATTATGGAAGAACCTATGAAGAAGGAAAAAAAATTGGCTGGAAAGACGCGTTTAGAGCTATGTGGTGTATTTTTAAGTATAATGTGTTTTCTTAAATACTATTTTCTGATATGTTTGTAGTTAAAAAAATGTGGCCACTAGATTCAATAAAAACATTTTTTTTAATTCTAATTATTGCACTCGCGATTATTAGAATTAAGTCCGAGCCCAAAGCATATCCAACTGGAGATGCCATCGAATACACTTTAATGACAGAGGCTTTTTACAATCATTTTGGCCCGGAAGTAAAAACATCTGATTACGAATCATTCAAGCAAACATTTACTAGAACAAACAAATGGGAAGAAAATGAAAAGGCATCATATTATGATGCTGTTGGAGCTTTTTTGCAAAAGGTGGACCTTAAAAATTTGGATTATAATTATGCATTTTTTGTTGACAAACAAGGAAGAAAGTACAGCGCTCATTTTTGGTTTTATTCTTTATTAAATCTTCCTTCCCGATATCTCTGTGCAATTGTTCCTTTTAATCCTATTCTTATTTTTCACATCACCAATCTTTTATTAATTGTTGTTTCTTGTTTTGTTTTTTTAAAAACATCGAAGTTTGATTTTATAGCAACAGGAATATTTTGTGTCTTGTTTTTTTATTCTACAAATTATTGGTACTTCTGTTGGCCCCACCCTGAAGTGTTCACTGTTAGTTTTGCGTCCATGGGTCTTTGGTTGTTCTTCCATGAAAAGCGATATACCGGTATTCTACTGATAGCGATTGCTGCAATGCAAAATCAACCGCTTGCCACACTTCCTGTTATTTTATCTCTAGTTGTTCTTTTTGAAAATGGTATTAACATTAAGAATTTAGCAAAACTATTTTTCTGTTGTTTACCTGTTCTTGCACCACCTGTTTTTTATTTTCTCCATTATGGAACAACCAATTTAATTGGTTATCAAGGGGCATTGAGCACAGATCATATTACCTGGACAAGAGTGTTCGGCTTTTTCTTTGACATCAACCAAGGAATGATTCTCGCCCTGCCTTTGATCCTTTTGGCATACTTTGCGCTTTATTTCCGAAAGCTATTAAAATTAAAATATGAAGAAACAAAATGGGACATGTTGATTTTACCAGCACTACTTATTATTGTTTGTGGCGCGAGCACAATTGATAACTGGAATCATGGTCAAGCAGTTGTAAACAGATATGTTACCTATGTTGGAGGGATTGTTTTAATTCATTTTTATTTTTTGTTAACAGAAGTCGGAAATACGAAATTGAAAAAGGGCTTTTTGGTGCTTGTGGTAATTACGCAAATACTAACAGTTGTTTATTATCAAAAGGGAGAAAAATTCGACTGGTCAACCAACCAACCCAAAGCATTGTCAAACTGGGTGCTATCTCATGTTCCTAAATTATATAATCCAGATCCAATCATTTTTAATTCACGTTATGCCGGTGGAATTGAAATGGATGCATCAGAGTCGCCAAGCTATTTTATGAAGGAGAATGGAGAAATAACAAAATTCTTAACGCATAAAAAGCACATGAGTAATCTTCAAAAATTCGGCTTGTCGCAAAAGCAAATAGACTCATTAACACCACAGCTAAGTTTTATTAACGATTGGGCTTATGTAGATGTTGACGATGCACTTAAGGCACAATTGTCGACAAAGAAGTTGAAACAAATTGACAACAAAAGAAGAATAGAAAAGCAAATAAAAACAATTAAGGCCGTTCCAGATTGGTACGAAGCGATAAAGAAAAAGGCAATTGAAAAAGGAATAACGGAAGAATCCGCTTTAATTGAAGACGCGGCATTTGTATTAAAAATTGATTTGCCTCAGAGAGAAAAAACAATGAAAGAAAAAATTACGGAGAAGATAACCGAAATAAAGAAGAATACTGATTGGCTGAAAACAATCACAGAAAAATCTATCAAGCAAGGAATAGCGCTTGATAGTGTTATGTATGAAGATGCGAAATGGATCATTGAGCAGGAAACGAAATAAAAATTAGGCAGAATAATTTTTCAAAAAAGAAACACCATAATGAATAATTTTGGTGTTTCTTTTTTATGTATTTGTTAATATTGCAGGGAGATAAAATGGGTTGTTCTAAAATAAATCATTTTTGAAGCAGGTTAAAACCTATAATAAATAAAAGGATTAAACCCAGAGGATGTGATCGCGGCTTCGCAGATAATAAAAAGCATTACACAAATAACACTTGTTATCAGCACTCTTCTTAAACTGTATTCTAAGAACAAAACGTTTTCCTGCATTCTGACAACTCTTGCAAATCCTCCTGTAAACGAAAAAAGAATTGCAAGAAATAGCATTGTCCAGAAATTCATTTCGAAATAAATATTGTAAGATGAAAAATCAAAAGAGAACATTTTTTTAATAAACGCTGTTGCTTGTGTTAGTGTTTCTGTTTTAAAGAAAACCCAGCCAATCATCACAACAATGAAGGTGATGATGGTGCTCGGTATGCGACCAATCTTTTCGTAAAAAGAAAGGAGAAAAACTCTGTCGGCAATCAAAAATAAGCCGTGAAAACAGCCCCAGACAATAAAATTCCAGGATGCACCGTGCCACAATCCGGAAAGCAAAAACACTAAGCCCAAATTGAAATACAGGCGTGCTTTGGATTTTACTTTATTTCCTCCTAACGGAATGTATAAATAATCACGCATCCATCTTCCCAAGGTAATATGCCATCTTCTCCAGAATTCGGTAATACTTTGAGAGATGTAAGGGTTGTCAAAGTTTTCAGGAAATTTAAATCCAATCATTCTTGCAATTCCAATGGCCATGTCGGAGTACCCAGAGAAATCAAAATAGATTTGAAAGGTATATGCAAGAATTCCTATCCATGCTACAGGTGTATTGAGCGTATTGGCATCCAGAGCAAATATTTTATCTGCTTCGGCCCCAAGCACATTTGCAATCAATACTTTTTTAGATAAGCCAATTACAAAACGAAATAACCCCAATAGTTTGTTGTCAATTGTTTCTTGATTTTTTCTGTCAACAATCTGGTCGGCAATTTCATTAAAGCGAACAATCGGTCCGGCAATTAATTCGGGAAAGAGTAAAATGAATAAACCATAATCTGTAATTTTTGTAAATGGCTTATGTGTGTTTCTATAGACATCAATACAATAACTCAGTTTTTTAAAAGTAAAAAAGGAAATACCTATTGGTAGCGCAATCGATGTCCACGCAATGCCATGTGCGCACCAGTTTGCAACGAGTGCATTTATGTTTTCAACAAAAAAATTGCTGTACTTAAAATATGCTAAAAGGCCTAAATTTAATAAAACAGACAAGAAAAGAAGTTGCTTTCTCATTTTGCCTTCGGAGGAATAAATTTTTTGCACAAGAAAAAAATCTATGAGAATAGAACCGAGAACAACAAAAATAAACAATGGCGCCCCCCAACTAAAAAACAGAATGCTGGCGAACAAAGCAATGTTGTTCTTATATTTTACATCAGCTAAATAATAGATGATTAAAAAAAGCGGAAAAAAGTAAAGAAGAAATAAGCTGCTGCTAAATACCATTACCAATTATTTTTATAAAGTGAATATGCAGATTCAATAAATCCCATTCCAATATTATTATAGTATACCTCAGTTTGAAGTAGAATTATTATGTCTTGCGAGTCTATCTCTTTTCTCAAGTTGTAAGGGTTTACGGGCGCCTCTTTGTAAGGTGCAACATATGCAATTTTGTTGTAGTACCAAAATGCATTGTTCTTAAATACATTTTTATTTAACCCAAAACCTATGAGTGTCCAAAAATGACTGTCTCCAATGGTTAATACATTCGGACGAATCTTGTTCGTGTCAGTATCAAATTTAATTTTTGGATATCCCATTTGATTGTGAGACATTTTTAAAATTAAATTCATGCCATCTCCTATATCGTAATCTGAGTCTCTTGTTTCAATTGGTGTATCAATTTCATTAATTGTCATTGTAGGAACGTCAATCTTAAAGTCGTATTTTATATAGTTTATAATTGAATCCATTGCAAGGGTCGCACCATAGCTACTCCAATGTACTCCTTGTTTTGGGTATAATGGGAATGGTGTTTTGTTTTTCATTTTTAAAAAGTACCCCTTTAAATCAATATAATTCAGACCCGACCCAGGAAGGTGTTTCGAAAATAGATCGTAATATGAAGTTTTTTTACCTTCGCTGAGATATCTATCTGGAATGTATTCCGAATAATAAGAGGCCTTTCCGGGCACCAAAAGAATAAGCAAATGTTTTCCTCTTTTTTCTAATTCACGTTGTACATATTTAGCCTTTTCAATTTTTAACTTTATTGCCCCTTCGTTTACTCCATCATGGCCAAGATAACTATTAATATATCCTTCTTCAAAGAGATAGCCCTCTTTGCCAATAACAACGCTTTTGGCGTTCGCTAAATTAAAGAGGCTATAATTAAGCTGGTTGTTTAGTCTAACAAATGCTGGCCGAATTAACATGTTTTGATCCAAAGCAACTTCTAGGGCTGGTTGAAATGTTCCTAAAAACCAAGAACTCCATGAATATTTTGGAAGTGCCTCTACATTAAATGAGCCATATAGCGGTTTAACATTCATGAATTTAATTCGATTTTGAATTGCAGGAATCAGCAATCCAATAAGGAGCAAAGCAAACAAATATTTTTTTACTTTATCCATTCTTTATTTTCATCTGTTCTTGTTCATAAATCCAAATGGCATTTATTATAAACTCATCTATAGCAGAAATTTTCTTTTTCTTTGCATTTTCTATTAGCTGCTTTTTCCAAGTATAATTTTCATTAATTCTTTTGATTGTTGTTACAACACTTCTATGAAATTCTTTGTTTTTTAATGCATAATAATTAGAATCTTTTGCGGCATAGGCTTCATAAGCCTCGTCAATAAATCCGAATGGGAAAGAAGTTAATGAAGCATCTGTAGCAAGCAAACAAACAATATCTTGCTTTTCAAGATCTTTTTTAAGCTGCTTTTTGTCATGATGTTTTGTTTTCAGAAAGGTTTCGGGATATACGCCATCATTATACAGCCAATAGTGATAATCGGTGAAAACGTTCGAAGGAATATCTGTGTTTATTATTCCAGAAAAATAACTATCCGCAATGCACAAAAAGCGAGGCCTAATAGTAGTTGAGTCAGAAACAAATTCCAGTTTAGGAATTGCATAATTCGGATGCGGAACAGTTGAAATAATATTCATTAAACTAGCAGCATCGTAATCGCTACTATGGTTTCCCGATAAGGAAGCAATTTTAATAGAATGAACGTTTATTTTAGGAAGTTTTATGTTTCTTAATTTTTCAATATAGGAAACGAGTTCTTTTCCTGCAATGAAACAGCCGTATTCCGACCAATGAACACCAGTGTTGGAATAAAGCGGATGCTTTTCGGTTTGTTTTTTAGATAAAAATATGGAGCACAAATCTAAAAATTTTACTCCACTGTTGGAAAACATTTTTTTATATTCTCCATAATTTGTTTTACCGTTTTTTGTTCCTGATGTATTTCTTTTGGGAATGTATTCAGAATAAAAACTTCCTTTCCCTGGAGCAAAAATCACAAAGAAATCAATGTTTTTTTTCTTCAATACATCTTGAAGAAATTTTATTTTAGTTGTTTGAATTTCAATGTATTCTTCACCCAAAAAATCACCTCCAGTATATGCGTCAATATATGAGGTTAAAAAAAGGACGTCTTTTTCACCAACAACAACCGCTCCAGAAGCAAAACCAAAAAAAGTATAATTGAGTTGATTATACATACGAACAAGAGAGTTGTGAAACCCAATGTTTTGCTCAAATGCTAGAGAATAGTTTTTTTGGTATTCTTCGTTTATCCAAGTAGGAGGGCTAAAATCTGGAAGTGGAGGAGCAAGATCTACACCGTTTAAAGGTTTTTCATTTACGAAAGGCAATGCAAGTTGAAATACTGGAGCAACGAACACCAACAAGAATAAAACCAACAAGGCTTGTTTTGTTTTAATAAGTGTTGTTTTTTCCGAAGAGTTCATCAATTCAAATTTTTATTCAATCGTTAAATCGTAGATTTCTCCCGGAATATCATTCAGCGGAAACGGCAAATTATCTTGTGAATAAGGAGCTCCAGGCCACCATTTTGTATTGTGATATTCTTGTGTAATTATCAATAACATTTGATTGTTTGGAATTGAAGTAACTTTATCATTCATATATCCAACGACTCTCATTTTATTTGGTTCTGCACCAATTCGCCAAATAATTTCTGTTGGTCGCCAATCAATTTCAAAATAAAAATATTCTCCTCCAAATAACTCATCATCACTTTCTTCTTTCTTTTCAGTTAGCGCACGATAATTATGATCCCAACGGTGTGTTTCAAATGTTTGATTTTTATAAGTTATGGGATTGCAACCCACGCCAAAGTTTTTCGGTTCATGACAAGCCATATCCCAATTTGTACAAGCAACGGTTATGGCGCCATCGTTATTTGTAATTTCTTCTGGTAAAGGAATATTCCAGCTGCCAATACTTTTATTGTTGTCGCCTGGGTTTTTAAATACTGGTGGAAAAACATTGTCGGGACAATAAGGAGGTGTTTTTAAAATTTCGAAATCTATTTCAGAATAATCTACAGAAGGAACACGTTTGTCGTTTGGTCCTCCCCAATAAGTCGCCATGTAACCTCCATCTTTGTTGCAGTTTCGTCTGTTGTTCCATTCTCCTCCACCTTGCGTAATTAACCAAATCGCATTTGTTAAGCCATTCCACACATTGTTTTTATTTAAGAGCTCGGTCAATTTTACTTTTACCCTGTATTTGCCATAAGTAAAACCGTGGCGTGTAATAATTCCAACACTTTCTTTTTTCCATTCACCAAATTCTGTTTTCGGGTTTTTAATGCTAATCTTTTTTTCTTTAGGATCTGAGAAAACAGTAGCGCATGGTTGGCGAGAGGTTTGTAAAATAGTTGGAATCAGTTCATCTTTAGTATAAAATGCACGATTCCAATTGTAATCCATTTTCGAATAGTTGTCTTTTAAAATATCTGCAATAACAGGGATGTTGTCCATTTTAGTAGACACATCAACATAGTTGATAAATTGTTGAACGGGTGCATTCTTATATAAATTACTGTCTTGTCCACACGTTGCACAAAAATGCGACTTATCAATTTCACCATTAAAACGTGCATCATCAATATAAACACCAGCACCTAAATTTGGTTGTGCTACAACCTTTAATCGTATTTGTGAAACAGTAGAAATTGTTTGTTTTAAATTTTTTCCTTCACCATGATTATAGAAAAAATAAGGGCCTGTAAAGTGTTCTTTGTTTTTCTGGTTGATGTTTTGAATGTGTGCAGGAATGTTTTTCAAATCATTTTCTGTGGCAATAACAAGCATAAATGAATAGTTGCCCATTCTTGGGTTTCGTTTCCACCTATTGTTTTCTCCTTCGTGAAAGTAGCGCTCTTCGTTTCTTGGATTTCCAACTATTCGAAAGGCATCTTCTATTTTATGAAAACGATTGTCGGCATTTACAACAATTGTTTTGAAACCTGTGGATGTGTTTTCCCAGCTACCGTAAAAATTTTCTTCCGCAAAAACATTTTCAGCTTTTGTAAGGGAGTCGAATTCTTCAAACTTATAAGTTTCGTTTTGATAGTAAATTTTATAGTATAAATTTTGTGTAGAAGGGCTGTTGTTTTTTATTTCAAATTCAAACGAAAACAATCCATTTGCCACATCTTTAACCGAAGGAATAACAAATCCACTGTTTGCATTATTATAGTCTAGGAAGATCGTTTTTTGTGTTAGACTATCTTTTTGCCAGTTGCTGATTGGTGAAAAATTTTGTATGCTGAATTCGGAGCATGTTAGCGTTTCGGATACAGAATCTGAGTTTTGGTTGCAGGAAATAAGAACGCATGAGGCAGCAATGAACACTGCAGTTTTTACCACAGATTTCTCAGATTTTCTCAAATTATATATATTATGAAAAATGTTCATTTCCCTATAGATGATACTTACATTATTAATCTTTGGATACCTTCTTTTAAATCAACAGTGTTAAAATTAATCAGTAATCCTAGTTTTGTTTTAGACAACTTTAAATACGTCAACAATTGTGCTTTGTGAATAGGCGCAAGCGCTTCCACAGATTTGATCTCGATTATTACCGAGTTGTTCACTACTAAATCCAATCTATATCCAACATCCATCTTTACTCCATTATAAATCAATTCAAGTTCTTTTTGTCGTTCCACAAAAAATCCAGCATTTGTAAGCTCATAATATAAACACGACTCATAAGACGATTCTAACAATCCCGGTCCCAATGCTTTGTGTACTTTAAAGGCGCATCCAATAATTCCATAAGTAATTTCATTCGGTGTTTTATATTCCAAGGCCCCTTCTTCAACAATACTATATTCCTCAAAAGATATATCCATAATTTTTTTAATTTTTATCTGTGATAATCTGTGTAATCTGTGGTGAAAAGTTATACAGCTGTACGCTATTCGGCAAAAACGGCAAGTCCTCAATTTGTTTGCAGTGGTCTCCTACAAAATTTGGATCTGTACAATTACACATAATTACAAGCAATGAAGTTTTATTTTTTGAAATAAAATTACCGGGAACAAGTTTTACAAATTCATAATACTTAGGATTATAATCATTTTGATAACCTTTAAAATCAACGTTTCCGAGAATTACATCATTTTCAATTAGCTTAAGATCAAATCGCCAACTTTTATCATGTTTAAGTGTTTGGTTTTTGTCGGAAGTAAAATTACCAGAATATAAACTAATTGGACTTGCTTGTGAGGAAGAAGCAAGTGTTGCTCTTTGTTCTTTCTCGCGTGTCCACTTTTCGCCATTAAAAATTAAAGTATAATTCAGAGCTTTATTTTGTTGTTGTATCGTTATAGAGGTTTTGCCGTTGTTGGATGACGCCAAGTAAGTGTTTTCCATATTCCACAATTGGTCGGTAGGATTTATGTTTTCCCATATTTTTTTGAATGTTTTTAATGACTCATCGTACGCATACATTGCTTGTTTGTTTTTGCTAATGCAGAGCAATTCGTCAATATTATTCACGTCATTATTAAAGTTTGCAGCAACAAAGAAATCGTTGGACGAAAATGTTGTCAGTTCTTTTCCGATTTCCTGTTTTTCCATCCAAATTGTTTTAAACGGGGGCTTGTTTTTTTCTGACACAAATCGTTTTTCATAAATTGAGACTGGATCAACTTTCGATTCCTCGCCCCTTCTTGGAGCCCCTTCACCATAAACAACCTCTATGTCGTCAACAATCACATCTGTTTTTCCTTTATTCCAAACACTTACACCTAACACGTCTTCTGGGTTAAATTTCTCGACAGGTAATTTAAATAGTGCATTTATTTTTGACCAAGTATTTTTAGAAAAGGCTTTGTTTTCGGTGCTTTTCCCTTCCCAAAATACAGTTTCGTTTTTCGAATTAACTACAGATGTAACAAGCACAGTATTTGGGTTGTCGCTTAGTGGATAGATCCACATGCTCATGCTAACTGTTTTTGGAAAAGCCGCCCCTAACTCTAAAAATGTTTTATTTAATGTAGGGCCATATTCTTTCCCTCCGAATAATTCACAGGCCCTTTTTCCTGAATGAGCAGTCGTTTCTTTTGCATTATCAGCAGCAGAAAACCCGGCTATTGTTTCAAAGTCTAAAAGCAAATTTGAGTTTTCTGATGTACTTATTGCCTTTTCTTTATATACTTCTGTTCCAACAAAATCAATTGATATGTCATCTAAATAAAAAATCTTTTTATTTCTGTTCCAGGGATAAATTGTAATTCTGTTGCCCGGAATTAAAAAGTCGGGAGATACTTGAAAAGTAATTTTAGATTCTTGCCATTCGTTAGTTTTTGAAAAAGGAATTGACTTTCCATCCCAAAAAACATTTTCTCCTTTGCTGTTATCAATTGCCAATACATATAAAGCATCTGGATCATCTTTTTCAAAAAGCGAATGGAATTTTATAGAAATACTTTTTAAGCTTTTAAAAGACGGAATGGTTTCAACTAATTTGTTTGAAGAGATTCCGTACTCAACTGAGCTAGATAGCCTACAGCTGTTTTTCCCCGATAACGCTTTCTCGTTTGAAACAAAATTCTCGTTGTTGTTTTCTAAATCAAAAAATTCTGATAGCAGTGAAACCTCTATTATAGAATCTTTTTTTTCAATAGGAGGAGTGGTTGCGTTATTGAGTGCAGGATTGTTTTTTCTAAGAAAAAGAAAGGCCAGCAAAACACCAAACGAGATAAAAATAAAATAGATAAAAATCCGTTTTTTTTGAATGTTCATTTTCAGCAATAGCGAATGAAATTAGCGAACACGTAGGCTGTTCTTTTTATCAATAGAAGCCTTGATGTCTTCTAGTTGTCCTTTAGGAATGGCATTAATTAAACCCTTAGTGTATTCGGTTTGCGGGTTGTTGTAAATTTCATCTGCATCACCCATTTCTTCTATTTGTCCTTTGTTCATAACAACCATGCGGTCGCTCATGAATTTTACAACTGATAAATCATGTGAGATAAAGATATAGGTGAAATCGAATTCGCGTTTCAACTCATTTAGCAAATTTAATACTTGAGCCTGAACAGAAACATCTAATGCAGAAACAGATTCGTCACAGATAATAAACTTTGGTTTTAAAGCCAGTGCTCGAGCAATGCAAATTCGTTGTCGTTGACCACCAGAAAATTCATGAGGATAACGATAGAAATGCGATTCATTCATATTTACTCTTTCCAACAATTCAATCACTCTTTCTTTTCTTGCTTTGTCATTTTCTAAAATTCCATGAACCTGCATGGGTTCCATAATCGCTTGTCCAATAGTGATCCTTGGATTTAATGACGAGTAAGGATCTTGAAAAATGATTTGGATATCTTTACGTAAGCCACGTAGTGTTTTTAAATCAAGTTTTGTAATGTTTATGCCTTCAAAAATTACATCTCCACCAGTTGGTTCTACAAGGCGTAAAACAGCCCTTCCTAATGTTGTTTTTCCGCAACCAGATTCACCCACGAGTCCAAGTGTTTCACCAGGGTAAACATCAAAAGAGACATTATCTACAGCTTTTACGTAATCCTTTGCTTTCCCAAACATTCCTTTTTTGATAGGGAAATAAGTTTTTAAGTTTTTTATTTGAAGGATTGGCTCTTTTGCATATAGTATTTTGTGAGCGGCATCGCGTTCAGCTTTTGATACGATAAGCTTGTTAGTAACATCTTCAACAGATTGACTGCTTTCAATCATCTCTCCCATGTTGCTCGTTTGCATAAAGTCACCAACAGTAGGCAGCCATTTTAAACGTTTGTTCAATGGTGGTCGACAAGCCAATAGGCCTTTTGTATAAGGGTGTTTTGGGTTAGCAAAAATATCCATTACAGATCCTTGTTCAACAATTTTCCCCTTGTACATTACAACTACTTTGTCGGCAAGTTCAGCTATTACGCCCAAATCGTGGGTGATAAACATAATTCCCATTTCGTGTTCGCGCTGAAGCTTCAACATTAAATCCAGAATTGTAGCTTGAACTGTTACATCGAGAGCAGTTGTTGGTTCGTCCGCAATTAATATATTTGGTTGGCAACTCATCGCCATTGCAATCATTACTCGTTGCTTTTGTCCGCCAGAAATTTGGTGAGGATAACTATCAAAAATAGCTTCAGGTCGAGGAAGCTGAACCTCCTTAAAAAGATCAATAGTAATTTGTTTTGCAACTTTTTTGTTTACCTTTTGATGAAGTAAAATAGCTTCCATTACTTGGTCGCCACACGTATAAACCGGGTTTAAGGAAGTCATTGGTTCTTGAAAAATCATCGCAATTTCGTTTCCACGAAGTTCACGCATCTCTTTCTCAGAAAGCTTTACAATGTCAATCGGTCCCTTTCTTTTAGAATGATAAATGATTTGACCACCAGTAATTTTGCCCGGAGGATTTGGAATAAGACGCATAACAGAAAGTGAAGTTACCGACTTTCCAGATCCGGATTCACCAACAATACCAATGGTTTCGCCCTTAGAGAGCGTAAACGAAATATCGTTAACTGCTTTAACAGTTTCTTCTTCTGTACGAAATTCTGCAACTAAATTTTTTACTTCTAATAATAACGTGTCTTTTGCCATACTGCTATGATTTTTCATCCGAAGGAGTCCTTCGCACAAAGAGTGCTAAAAATACGTTTTGTTGGGGAAATATGCAAGTCCAATAAGACAGGGGGCCTTTAAACACGACAAAAAACTATAATTTATTGATTATTCTTGTCTGGATATATCCAAAGGGCAATTTTGCCGGGGCTACCCGGAATAGTAAAATCAGCACTTTCATCACTTAAGTTAATGCGGACATCACCATATTTTTCTGATTTTACTGTCCAAACCATGAATCCTTGATGATTTTCGTTCGCGCCAAAATGATCGTCAAAGTATGATTTAAAAGAATTAAATACCTTTTCTGTATTGCTTGGGTTCTGGATGTAAATATCGGATTGAATTTCGTTCAAGCCAGCATCGTCAAAACTGTAAGAAATATTATAAGAATTAGAATCTTGAAGTTTAAATTCATAATATAAATATCCTTCATCAGCATCAATTCCTTTCCCTGATTCTTTTACAAGAACAGTATCCATTTTGTCGCCTAAATTAAATCCACGGAAAGTGCCAAAATCACTACGCATGACTCCTTCTAATTCAGGACCATATTTGCTTAATGCTGATTTCGGTTCGGAACAAGAGCTGATAAAAAGGATTATAATAATTGAAAAAAGAGTTTGTGTTTTTCTTTTAAAAGACATGTGTGTGATTTGTAAGCAAAGATAGTGAGAAAGCGGATGATGAAGAACAAGAAGTTGAAATTTTATTCTGATCCCCAACTGTCCTTTTTTTATTGAGTCCCTGCAGAGAGAGGCTTAGGTCAACACAACGTTTTTGCTATCAATCAAGGGTTGACCCATAAAGCGAAGTAAAAGTTGAGCGATGGTTAAAACATCTTTTTGGCAATACGTAACGATGCGCTTTAAATTCTTGTCTTCCCAATAAACACGGGCAACATCAGAGCCATCCATGTCATCTTTTGGAGTTGGAATATTAAAAATGCCTGCTAACAAATTCAAAGAGGTGTAATTTTTATAGTCGCCAAATTTCCACAACTCCATTGTATCTAAATGGTTTATTTCCCAAGGTTTCTTTCCAGAGATATTAAGTGTTTTAGGAAGCTTAAGCCCATTGATAAGCATTCTTCTGCACAAAAAAGGGAAGTCGAATTCTTTGCCATTGTGTGCGCACAATTGGTGCTCTTTGCGATTAAAGTGTTTGTTCAACAAAGCGGAGAACTCTTCTAAAATTATTTTTTCATCATGTCCAGAAAAAGATTTTAATCGGAATGTGCCATCATTAAAAAAGCCAACTGAAATGCAAATTATTTTTGCGAACTCGGCATAGATACCAGCTTTTTTATAGAGTGCTTCGGGTGTTTCTGTTTTTTGAAAACGAAATTTTGAATCCCAAAGAGGTTTCATTTTTTCAGGTAGGTCTTTGTATTTATAAACGAGAGGAGCGGTTTCAACATCTAAAAAAAGAACATTTGTAATTTTGATATTTTCTAACATGTTTTATTTTTTGCTTTTGTCATTCTAAACTTTGTCATTTCGAGCTTGTCGAGAAGTTATTTAATCATAACACCTTTTTTATTTATATATGGTATAAGAATAAAATGTTCTTCTTTTATAGTTTCAGGTAAAAAAATATACTTTTTATCATACATAATTTTGTTGATAAAGAAACTCACCCAGTACTCATTGTTTAATCCGAACAAGCTTTCCATAATAGGCTCAAACTTTACAAATGATGTTGGGGCAACCTCATCTAAAAAATGCCGAAGAGTAGACGTTTTCACAGGCTCTTCGTTTATCGTTCCATAACCATGCGAAGAAACTAAAACACCTTCAATCTTTTCTTTTTTTAAATTAACGAGATACACATTCCATTCTAATTCATTCAAATCATTTGTTTCTCGAACAACCGCAACTGCAATGTCTTCAACTGGAGGCGGTAAAATATCTTTTTTCATAATAATACTCCAATGAATTGCTAATTAATTTCCGTACATCTCAAGTGCTGCATCAATATAAACAAACACATCTTTCGGGTGATCTTCTGTTGGTAATTGCTTTTCGCGTTTTTTTCCTAATCGCACAACAACCATTTTTTTATCTGGAATACATAAAATGTATTGACCCAAAATACCACGCGCATAAAAAATAGCATGTCCTTTATAGTTCGGAATCAACCACCATGCATATCCATATTTTTGTTGTTTGCCTCCGGTTGCATCAGCCAAATCGGCTAGTTTGATTGAGTTTGCAACATACTCAGCAGAAACAATTTGTGTTCCGTTCCATTTTCCGCTATCTAAAAATAGCTCTCCAATACGAGCAAAATCTGGCGCGTTTGAATTAAAACAACAATAGGATTTTTCTTCTCCATTTTCATGGTCTAAGCTCCAAAAGGCTTTGTTTTTAGCACCTAGCGGAATCCATAATTTTTCAGAAGCATAATCACTTAAGTTTTTACCTGTTGCTTTTTCCAACAGAAAACTTAGTAAAACAGTATTTCCACTTAAGTATTTAAATGTTTTTCCTGGTTCTTCTGAAACACTATATTTATCAGTCAACACTTTTAAGTCGGTTCCATAATATGCTGCAGCGGGGTAAGCAAGCGGACTCACATAGTTTTCGTCAAAGTTCACTCCAGACGACATGGTTAATAAATGTTTGATTGTAAGCTTTGCATTTTCGCCAGTTTTATATTCGGGCAAAAAATCGCCAACAAGTTGATCAACGCTTTTAATTTTTCCTTCATCTATGGCAATACCAACCAAAATAGATACAAAAGTTTTAGCCATCGAAAATGAGTTTGTGTGAGAATCTTCGCCATAACCATCCCAATATTGCTCATGTATCATCGAATCATTTTTGATAATAACGTATGCAATTGATTGCATTGCTTCAACTGTTTTTAGCGCTTCAGCAGGGATCTTCTTGCTGTTATAGTATTTAGAGTGATGCCATGAAACGGGAGTGCCACTTGCCACTTCTCTTTTTTCGAAAACGGTGTACTCATCAATGCTAGGTCCCGAACGCCCTTTTAAATAGGTGTTTGCGACAGCTGTGTAGATGTATGTTTTTCCAGAAACGATAATCGCAAGGTTTAGAATGACCAAAATGATTAATAACCATTTTCCGATTTTTTTAAGCACCTTCATAGCGTTGTGAATTTATTATTGAGTTTCAAAAATACATCATTCTAATAAACAATTGTGATAACTAAGTACTTAATTTATGAGCAATTAAAATCTCATTAGCTTTGTATTGCGTATATTCATAAGATGAAAAACAAATTTTTCTTATTTATTCCATTGTTTTTTTCGTTTTCGCCAATTGCTAATTCGCAAGTGGATAGCGCAAAAGCGCCTGATCGATATTATAGACATAACTACGAAAACGATTTTTTTACGGCTACAGACCGCTATTATACGCAAGGAGTTTATCTAGAGCTTATTTTGCCCATATTTAAAAAAACACTTTTGGCCAAAACACTCATTCCTATTGGTTCAAAACACAATAAAAAAATCTTAAACTATTACGGAATGAGTTTAGAGCGACAAGGGTTTACTCCAAAAACGATCCGACATGAAGGAATATTTTACGGAGAACGACCGTATGCAGGCGTTGCCTATATTACACATTCATTGATTTCAATTGACACCGAAAAACAACTTCGACTTACATCTAGAATTAATCTTGGTTTTATGGGGCCTAATTTACGAGGCGCAGAAGAGCAAAAGGGAATTCATTATGCCCTTGGAAATATTCAACCATTGGGCTGGGAAAATCAAATAGAAAACGATTATATTTTAAACTATGATTTGTTTTTAGAAAAAGGATTGTTGAATACAAAATATTTTGAAATAACGGGGATTGGAGAACTGCGAGCCGGAACATTGTATAGCGATTTTGCAATGGGCTCAATGATTAGAATTGGTTGGGTGCAGCCCTACTTTAATAATTTAGGAACAACAAGAAAAAAAGATGTGAGAAAAGTTCAATTCTATATTTACGCAAAAGGAAAAATAAAGGCTGTTGCTTATAATGCAACCATGCAAGGCGGAGTGGTCAATAGAAACAGCATTTATACCATTCCTGCAGCTGATATTGAAAGGCTTGTGGGTCTAGCACACTATGGAATTGTGTTTACATATAAACGGTTGGGCTTGGAATATTCAAGAGCAATTATTAGTCCAGAATTCAAAAACGGACTTACACATGAATGGGGAAGAATCGGAATAAATGTTTGTTTTTGAGTTTACATTTTCCAAAGAAAGCGAACAAAAAAAGATGTTTCTTTTTACAGAAACATCTTCTTACTGAATTTACTTATTGTAATTATTAAATAAACTTTGATTTTCCGCTGATACGTTTTCCAAAAGCACTTGGTGATATGAAGCGCAATGAAATTTCGAAACCTCCGCGCGCCTTACTTACTGTTTTTAGTTTCGATAAGTTAATATCGTAACTAAATCCAATAGAGTAATTGGAGTATTCAAATTTTGCAACTGCAATAAATGCATCCTGAAGACGATAATATCCTCCAATTGAAAAGGCGGCCGGTTTTTTATTCTTAGTATATTTTGATGCTTCTTGTAAAATATATTGGAATGTTAATCCGGGCGTAACTTCTCTTGTAGCACCTTGTAATAAAACAATGTATGAAGGTTTTAAAACCAAGTTTGTGTTTTTAACTCCTATTGCTGCATTTCCATGAAATACATATTTTGCATGAAGTATTTCTTTGCTATCACCATAAAAAGTATAAGATGGATTGTGCGGGTGAAAAACGGAAACGCCAATATTTATTCTTCGAGCATCGTTTGCAGAAATATACATTTCACTGTTTCCATAACTGTATTGAATTCCAGCTCCTAAATCGACAAAATTAAATGCTTGGGCGGTTGCGGTTTCTCCAGTTGGAAGAGCGCCATCGTAGTTCATTCCGTTGTATTGACTTCCCCATTCTAAACCATCAACAGTAATACTACGTTGAGAGAATCCCGTCATTAAACCAGCAGAAATTTTACTGTATTCGCTAACATTGATGATTCCCGAAAGGGATAAATTCGCTTGTGTCGATTTTAAATTCGCATCTCCAGCTTTGTCGGAAAACAAATCAAAACCAAGTCCCATATAATGTTTTTTATCTCTTAATAAACGTACGTCACCAGACAAAGCAAATGTTTTGTATGGAGAACCAACAGATTGCCATTGATTTTTATAATTGGTAACAATCCTAACATCGTGTTGCACTCCTGCATCAGCTGGGTTCAATTGTAATTGCGTTTCATCAAATTGTGAAAAGTGAATGTCTTGACCAAAAACAGAAACATTAAAAAAAGTTACAGCTAAAACACTTAAGCAAAATGTTTTTCCGAAGCTGATTGAGCAAATCGATTTTTTCGTATTCATTTTTTATCTGTGTTTTATCTTATTTAACTAACGTTATGTTTCCGTGTTTACTAACATCTATTCCTTTTACTTTTCCTTTCAGATAGTAAACAAAAACAGCTGCATCCATCATTTTGCCATTGAATCGCCCATCCCAAAAAATTGCAGGATCGGAGATTTCAAATACACGTTGGCCCCAACGGTCAAAAACCACAAACTCAAAATCAACAATACAATTTCCGTAAACTTGAAGCACATCATTGTTTCCATCACCATTCGGAGAGAATACATTCGGAACAAATAATTCACCACATTCGATTTCAACAAAAACAGTTACTGTGTCGTAAGAAGTGCAACCATTTATTGTTACGGTAAGCGTATAAGTTGTTGTTTGAGTTGGTGACGCAATTGTTGTAGCGCAAGTATCACAACTTAATGTTGTTGAAGGCGACCAGCTATAAGTTACTCCCGGGCTTCCAGATCCACTTAATATAGCTGTTCCGCCAGAAACAATCGTACTTCCGGCTCCGGCATTTACTGCAGGCCCCCCAACAGAACCAACAGTGCCGGAAGCCGAACTTACGCATCCTAAAGAATCAGTAATTGTAACAGAATATAATCCAGTTGGAATTCCTGTTATTGAAGAGGTAGTTGCTCCTCCAGGAGACCAAACATAATTTAAAGAACCCGTTCCCCCAGATCCTGCAACGTTTGCAGAACCATCACTTAATCCACATGTTGCAGCAGTTGTGCTTACCACTCCAGCAACTGCTGCAGGTTGAGTGATATTTATAATTGTTGTTGTTGAACATCCAGCACCATCCGTAACTGTAACAGTATAACTGCCTGCAGCTAATCCGGTTGCACTTGCGCTAGTTCCTGCTCCACCCGTCCAAGAATATGTATAAGATCCTGCTCCTCCAGAACCAGCTATAGTTGCAGACCCATTAGTATTTCCATTACAATCAATATTTGTTTGTGAAGTGGTACTTACTGTTGGGCCACCTGTATTGTTTATGGTTACCGTGCTTGTCGAATTAGGACACGGAGGATTTGAAATCGTCCACATGAATACGTTTGTGCCAATCCCCAATCCTGTAACACCTGTTGATGGAGATGTTGGACTTGTAATGGTTCCAGCACCACTTACTAATGTCCAGGTCCCTATTCCAGTTGTTGGAGCATTTCCAGCAAGTGTTGCGCTGTTGCTACAAATGGTTTGTGTTGGCCCTGCAACGGCAGTTGAAGGTGCGGCAACTCCAGTAATTGTTACGGTTGATGAAGATGGGGTGCAGGGAACTAATGATATCGTCCATTGAAAAACAGTTGGTCCGATTCCAATACCTGTAACTCCTGATGTAGGAGAACCGGGTGTAGTGATTGTTCCCGAGCCACTTACAACAGTCCACAATCCAGTTCCTACGGCAGCTGTGTTTCCAGCCAAAGTTGCTGTTGTTGAACAAACAGTTTGATTAGGACCTGCAACCGAAGTAGTTGGGCCACCAGTAGTTCCAACAACACCTGTAGCAGTTTGCGTGCACCCTGCACCATCTGTTATTGTAACTGTATAAGTACCAGCAACAAGACCTGTAATTCCAGTGCCAGTTGCTCCTCCAGGAGTCCATAGATATGTGTATGACCCACTCGTTCCTCCAGATGCTATAACTGATGCGGTTCCTGTAGATGTTCCACAAGATGTTGAAGTGGTTGAAACACTGCCTGAAACGGCTGATGGTTGAGTAATAACCACTATGGATGCACTCGTACAACCAACACTATCCGTTACTGTAACTGTGTAAGACCCTGCCAACAACCCCGTTGCTGTTGCTGCTGTTCCTGCGCCACCGCTCCAAGAATAAGTATATCCTGGAATTCCACCCGCACCAGCTGCTGTTGCAGTACCCGTTGCACCACCATTGCAAGCAACATTTGTTTGTGAAACAATACTTGACGTTGGACCACCTGACAAGCCTATAAAAACAGATAGCGTAGAGGTACATCCGTTTCCATCCGTTGCAGTAACGGTATACGTTCCTGAAACCGCGAACGAACCACTAGCGGTTGAACCACCTAATGGACTCCAATTATAAGTATAACCCGACCCAACTGTTCCTCCAGAAGCAATAACAGTGGCTGCGCCTGGGGCTGTTGAACATCCTGTAGGGATGGAAGAAACCAAAGTAACTAGTAAAGGAGAGGTGGGTTGTGTTATTGTGATGGTAGTTGTGCCAGGACAACCAGCATTATCTAAAATATTTAAAGTATATGTTCCAGCAGGTAAGCCAGTGAAACTTTGTGTTCCGGCAACGTTAGTAAATGTGGCAATTGTAGTTGCCCCTTGCATTAAAGTATAATCCCAAGGGGTTGCTCCTCCAGTTGTTGAAGCGTTAAAACTTCCTGTTGATGCACCAAAACAAGATACGTTTATTTGTGCGGTAATGTTTGCTGTTAAAGGAGCACAGCCAGAACATGCAGCTAATGCGGCATAAGCAGCAGCATTTGCAATAGTTATAATTGTTCCGCTTCCATCAACAATTTGAATAGGATATGTTCCTGGAAGTGTAACGGTAGTGCCTGTTGCAAAAGTTGTCCAGGTTGTTACTGGCGGACCAACAACAGTAAATGGCCCACCACAGAATCCTATTCCACCAACACATGGTGTAGTGGTGCTTGAACTTTGCCATTGATATACAGCTGTTCCACCAGAAACCGTTGCAGATAATGCACCAGGACCTTGACATAAGTTTAATGCAGTACACGGAGAAACAACGATTGAAACCGATTCAGCTCCGCAAGCCAATGTATACGTAATAACAAAAGTTCCAACTCCTGATACTGCAGGATTAAATACTCCACCCGCTGTAACACCTGTTCCACTCCAAGTTCCTCCAGGAGTAGCACCTTGTAGTGTAACGGCTGAAGCCGTAACACACATTGTTGCTGGAGCACAAATAGTTGCATCACAACAAGTAAGCGCTAGTGTTGCACAAGCACCAGCTGAAATTTGCTGAATATATCCTGTTCTTATTGCTGTTCCTGAAGTTCCTGTTGTTCCGCAAGCAATGATTTCACCTCCGGTAGAAACGTGCACATCATATACGTTAAAGGATGTTGGGTAAGTGGCCAACACAACAAGATTGGCATCATACTTAATGACAGAACTTTGAGACCCAACATAAACGTTTCCGCAAGCATCAATATCGATACCGCTGTTTCTTACTTGACCTCCTGAGAATGTTCCGCCTGTTATCGCAGCTGTATTAATAACGTTAGCCGTTACTAAATTTCGTCTTTCAACATTATTTCCTCTGTGCGTGTAAACAAAATTTGTGTTTGCTCGAATGGCATTGATTCCTGTATTGTTATATCTCCAGTTCTCACATTTATACCCTAAACTAAATCCGCTTGTTTTGTGAAATCTAGCCGATGCGCTTCCTGAAGGACAAAAAGAAAAATTTTGATTAAAGAATCCAATCGAATCGTGTGATAACCAATAGAACTTACCATTTCCACAAGCTGTAATCGAACGAACTTCCTGAGTTGGAAAAAGTGCTCCACCGGTAACTTGTAAACTGGCTGTCATGTTTCCTGTTGCTACATCCACATTATATACATATGGAAGTGGAGGTAAAAATCCACCTGTTCCACCAATTACCAATTGTGTTTGATCACAATTAAATGCAATGTTCCAAAATTCAGTACTTGCAAAAAGTCCACCAGGACTAGCATTGTTCCAAATAAGTGCACCAGCAGGACTTACTTTAATAATAGCGGCAACCGAACCTTGTGTGACATAAGAGTTACCAATGTTATCAGTTGCAAATGTTCCTAACCAGCTGGATGTATCGTAAGGAGTATTGTAAGTCCACTGAAGAACACCGGTTGAATTGTATTTTAATAATTGTAATGGAGTTACACCGCCAATAATATAAACGTTACCAGCACCATCTTTTTCACATTCCCAAACACAATCCCAGTTTGTTGCAAATGCAGGAGTAACCGTCCATGGGTCGATAATTACTGTTTTCGTATTATCATAAGCATCTAATTGAAACGAAATGCTGTTTCCTGTTTTTACAAATTTTGATTTGATTACAGTAGGCATGTTACCACCATAAAAAGTAATGGGAGCATGATCCGTAATTTTACCAAGTTCTGTAGCAATAGTTAGGTTACCATTTATAATTGCTAATTTTTTTGAATCATCGTACTTCATTTTTATTGCTGATGGATCAGCGCCTGGGTGAAGCGTGATAGAATATTTTATTCCTTCAGATGGATGAAAAACGTATTCAACATCAATGTTTGGATATAGATTTTTGTAAGTGATTTTTTCATAACCAGCTAAGAAATTTTCATTTACTTCTTTTCCAGATTTATCTTTAAATGTGTAGCTGAAATAACTTGGAATTTTTTGCTCAGCAACAATCTCTACGTTTGGGTTTGAATTTTCCCATTCGATGGTAATATAGTCAGCAATGAACTTTGCCTTGTGTTCTTCTTCTTCTTTCTTTTTCCAATCTTCAAGTGTTCTTACATCTTGGAAGTTTGCTTTTTTAATGTCTTTTTCTCTTTCTCCTTCTTCTTCCTGGTCTTTCCACACTTTTAAGAAACTATACGTCAAGCCCTTTTTTGTGAAATAGATTCGAGTTGAACTATTGTCATAAGCAAACTCAACATGTTCATTTGTTTTATAAGGCAAGTTAAATTGTCCTTTGTTTTCGATGAAACTTTTAGAGTGTTCATATTTGGTAGTCCAAGATGGTTCTCCAGAAGCATTTGCTTTAGAAACAGAAAATGCAAACAGCAAGATAGCAATTGCAAAAAATTTAGTGAGTTCTTTCATGTCTAGAAATTATTTTAAATAATTATTCTATATCGTGTATTAAATTAGTGCGAAAGGGATATAACAAAAGTAATTCAATGACTATAAAGCAGACAAGGGGGGTAGCCCCCTAATATATAAGTGTATTGCAAAAGTGTAGGCTTCTTTTTAAGATAACAAGAAGCGAGAGGGGAATCTTATGAGGTCGCGAGGGGATTAAATTTCCTTCGGGCAAGCCTAAAGTCAAAAATCTGATTCCGGCATATGCATGCCGATTTTGTTTTTAGTATTTCTCCAGCTAAAGCCAAAAGGCTTTATTGTCTTATCCTAAAAACAAAATTCCATTCGCTTTTCGCGAATGGAATCAGATTTTTTTGAGGTCCCGTGCGGATTCGAACCGCAGTAGGAGCTTTTGCAGAGCTCAGCCTAGCCACTCGGCCACAGGACCCTATTAATTGAATGCAAAAATACTAAAATTCAGATAAAGAACACTAATTAATTAACTCTTTCAGCGAATATTCCTTTAAACAGTTAGGGCACAAACAATTGTCGTATTTCAATTTTAACTCTTTTAAGGTCTGCATATCAAGAAGCAAATCTTCACACCAGCATCCAGGTTTTTCATTCCCGCATTCGAATGAGGCGTGACACTTAGAACATTTTTTAAAACTCATTTTAAAACAATTAATGTCACCCTGAGCGCAGTCGAAGGACATGTTATGAGGCAATAACAATGCTTACGCGCTCAACATCACCATTCATAGGAGGATTAAGCTTAGTAACTTTTACTTCCACTTTTTTTAGGGTTGCAAATTGTTTTTTTAATTCGTCAACAATACGTTGTCCAACTTGCTCAATTAATTTCGAACGAATAGCCATTTCTGCTTTCACTACATTGTAAACAATAACGTAATCAATGGTTTTGCTTAGGTCGTCAGTTTTTGCAGCTTCTGTAAAATCGGTTTCCATTGTTACATCTACAATGTAATTCGTTCCAATTTTACCTTCTTCTGCTAAGCAACCGTGGTAAGCATAAATTTTAATTCCTTCTACTAGTATTTTATGCATTTTTCAAGTATCATGTATCAAGTATCATGTATCAAGTCTTGTGTCTTGATACTTGCTACTTGATACTATTTGTTGCTGTTTCTAATCTTTTTACAACTTCATCTTTCCCCAATAATTCTACCATTTCAAATAGCACTGGTCCGCCACCAACTCCACTCAAACAAACACGAAACAATTGCATAACTTGTCCTGGACCCATTCCTAATTTTTCTGCGGTTGCTTTAAATGTAGCCTCTGTTTCCGCTGTAGTAAATGTGTTTAAGTTTTTAAATGCTTCAGTTACTTCTTTAATGAATGCTGCACTTTGCTCGTTCCAACGTTTTTTAATTACATCGGCATCGTATGTTATTGGTGCAATAAAAAAATAACTTCCATTCGCCCAAAATTCCGAAACAAAATGTGCCTTTTCTTTTACAAGCTTACAAACCTCTTCAACAAATTTCGTCTCCGCAACAATGTTATGCTCTTTTAAAATTGGGGCAAAAAGAGTTGCAAGTTCTGCATCACTCTTCATTCTCAAATATTGTTGGTTGAACCATTTTGTTTTTTCAGGATCAAACTTTGCTCCCGACTTGTTCACACGTTCAAACGAAAATGCCTGAACCAATTCATCTAATGAAAATATTTCTTGAGTGGTTCCAGGGTTCCAGCCTAACATCGCTAACATATTGACAAACGCTTCCGGAAAAAATCCGCTTTCACGATAACCGACATAACTTTCGTTTGTGCGTTCATCAAACCAATCAAGTGGGAACATTGGTATTCCTGACTTATCACGTTTTGATAATTTTCCATTACCATCTGTTTTTAAAATCAATGGCAAATGAGCAAACTGTGGCATTTTATCTTCCATTCCTAAGTAGCGATAAATCAAAACATGAGAAGGAGCTGAAGGAAGCCACTCTTCGCCACGAACGGCATGTGACACTTCCATTTCAATATCGTCTACAATATGCGCCAAATGGTAGGTTGGCATCCCATCGCTTTTTAATAAAACTTTATCATCTACTTGTGTTGAATTCACAACCACCCATCCACGAATGATATCGTGAAAACGAATTTCTTCATTACGCGGGACTTTAAGTCTTACTACGTGCGGTGTTCCAGCGTCCAACAATTTTTTCACTTCATCTTCCGATAATGTTAATGAGTTGCGCATGTTTTGACGACTCACCGAATTGTATTGCGGAGCAACTACTTTCGCAGCTTCTAATCGTTTGCGCATCGCATCCAATTCTTCGGAAGTATCAAACGCATAATATGCATTTCCACTATCGATAAGTTGTTTCGCATACTTCGCATAAATCCCCAATTCCTTTCTTTCGCTTTGACGATAAGGCGCATGTGGCCCATCTCCAAAACCAACACCTTCATTGGGTTCAATACCGCACCATTTTAATGCAGCTATGATATATTCCTCAGCGCCATTTACATAACGAGTTTGGTCGGTATCTTCTATTCGGAGAATAAAGTCTCCACCGTGCTTTTTTGCATATAAATAACTAAATAATGCTGTGCGCACTCCACCCATGTGTAAACCACCTGTTGGGCTGGGAGCGAAGCGCAATCTAACTCTTTTGTTTTCCATAGTTTTTTTAGTTTTGCAAAGATAATGGTATATTTAAAACCGAATCAAAGAAATACTCCTTCTCCTTGAAAAAATATAAGATTATAATAGTTTTGTTAACCCTGATTTTGCTGGGAAATACCAAAGCATTTTCTCAGGAAGACTCACTAGTTATATATTTCAACAGAGCCAAGGTGGCTGATCTTGCTTCCGGACAGCGTCTTTTAACAAATTACAAAGCAAAAGATTCCATACAATTATTTTGGGTGGCCTCTAAAATTTCTAGAAAAGACAACAAAGCAAAATTTTATCATGCAGTTGGTTATCGTTATTATCTAAGTGACGACTATGAAACAGCCATTCTATATTATAACAAAGCGCTAGAATTTGCCCGACTAACTCTTGATAAAGCCTTAATAGCAGATCAATTGGCAGATGTTGGTGACATGTATCGCTTGCAAGACAAAAACACAAAAGCACTGAACATGCTTTTACAAGCGATGTATTTATTCAAAGAACTTGGTGCTAAAAAGGAACTAGCGCATACGTATTCATTGATAGGTGATTTAAATAGATGCGTAGACCAACATCAGGACGCGTTGAAATATTTGAACGAAGGGTTGCATATGGCCATTGAAAACAAGGATACAAAAGATCAAACCTTTTGTTATAGTTCAATTGGGGGAACATACCAGGCAATGAATAAGTTTGAAATGGCAAATATATCCTATGAGAAAGGATTAAAAATAGCTCTTGAAACAAGGGATACAACAAGAATAATAGATTTTTATTATTCTATTGGTGATTTGTTTTTAGATCAAAATGAATTAAATAAGGCGATAGAATATTTAAGCGAAGGAATTAAATTGTGTATATCTCATAACGATCGCTATTATCTTGCTTATTGTCGCATCGGTTTATCTCGTGCATATTTAAAGTTGAAAAAATTCGATATGTCAATTGAGGAAGGAACAACAGCATTTAAGATTAGTGAAGAGATGAGTGTTTCTGGCTTATGCGCAGAGGCCTCAGAGATCCTATATCAAGCCTATCTTGGCAAAAGTGATTATGAAAATGCATTTAAATATTTAAAAATTGCGAAGGACAATTCTGATAGCTCTATAAGCTCGTCTATAATAAAACAACAAGCACAGTTAGAAATTAATTTTGAGAATTCGTATCAAGAAAAGCAAGATAGCGTTTTGCGATTCTCGGCTCAAAAACAAAAAGATTTAGAACACGAAGCGGCATTACAAAAGCAAAAAATGTTTGCAACGGCTGTTACAGCAGGTTTGTTGATTGTTCTTGTGATTGCTATTATGGTGTTTAGGTCATATAAAAATGAAAAACGTTCGAGCGAAATTATCAATCAGCAAAAACAAATTGTAGATATAAAAAACAAAGAAATCTTAGACAGCATTAACTATGCGAAAAAAATTCAGCAGGCAATAATCCCATCCATTGCAGAAGTAAAAAATATTTTTCCAAATAGCTTTGTTTTGTTGTTGCCCAAGGACATTGTTAGTGGAGACTTTTATTGGGTAACAAAAACAGGACAACAAGCCTTTTTTGCAGTTGCGGATTGCACAGGACATGGAGTTCCTGGAGGTTTTATGAGCATGTTAGGCACAGCATTGTTAAATGAAATCATAAACGAAAAAAATATTTATGAGCCAGTAGACATTTTGGATATGCTTAAGTTGAAAATTATTATGGCTTTGCGACAATCTGAAAATGCGAATGAAAGCAAGGACGGAATGGACATTGCACTTATCCAAATAAATTTAAACACGCAAGAACTTACTTTTGCCGGAGCAAACAATTCAATGTATTTGTTGCGAGATAATATCTTGCGTGAGTATAAGGGGGATAAATTTCCGATTGGGTTTGTTGGAAAAAATGACAAACAGTTTACTCAACAAAAAATTCAATTACAGTCAAACGATTTGTTATACATGTTTACAGATGGTTATCCCGACCAGTTTGGCGGACCACAAGGAAAAAAGTTTAAGTATAAGCCACTGGAAGAAATTTTGACGAACATTGCTCCAAGTCCAATGGATGAACAGCGGCAAACATTGTTGAATAGACACGAAAACTGGAAAGGAACATTGGAGCAAGTCGATGATATTTGTGTTACAGGAATAAGAATAATTTAAAAATGACGGATTAAGCCAGTCTTTTTCTCTTTTAGTCCTCGAGTTTTATTTAATACCTTTGCTTAGCAATTTCCATAAATAATATATTTTCAAATTTCCAAATTGACTTTATGCAATTACTTACACCTCAAAATTTTACGGATTACGAATTAATTGATGTTGGCAACTTTGAAAAGCTTGAACGTTTTGGTCTTTACATTACCATTCGTCCAGAGCCACAAGCTGTATGGGATAAAACACTTAGCAATGCTGAATGGGAGAAGCGCGCTCATATTAAATTTATGCCTCGCTCCAGTTCATCAGGAGAATGGAAAAAATTCAAACAAATGCCAGATCAATGGCATATCAAATACGATATTAATAATTCAGATGCAGCAATAAAATTTCGTTTAGGATTAACATCCTTTAAACACGTTGGCATTTTTCCAGAGCAAGCATCTAATTGGGATTTTATTTATGAGACAATTAAAAAGATGTCAACTCCTCAACCCAAAGTCTTGAATCTTTTCGCATATACTGGCGGAGCGTCCTTAGCAGCAAAAGCAGCAGGAGCAGACATTACCCATGTTGATTCAATCAAACAAGTGGTGACTTGGAGCAAAGAAAACATGGAACTTTCGGGATTAAATAATATTCGTTGGGTGGTGGAAGATGCTTTGAAATTTGTGAAGCGAGAAGAAAAAAGAGGAAATAAATACAACGGAATTATTTTAGATCCTCCTGCATTTGGCCATGGACCAAATGGAGAGAAGTGGAAACTAGAAGACAACATTAATGAAATGATGCAAGCGGTTTTAAATTTGTTAGATGATAAAGAACATTTTTTAATCCTAAATGCTTATTCATTGGGCTTTTCTGCACTCATCATCGAAAACATGCTGAAAGCAAAAGCAGGGAAAGACTTAAATGTTGGCGAATTGTATTTACAAGCAACCGAAGGAAACAAGCTTCCATTGGGCGTTTTCGGACGTTGGAGAAATTTCTAATTTACTCCGCCAACAACTTCTCTACAAAGCGAGTTGTTTCTTCCACAAATTTTGTGTGCGCATCTCCTGTTGCTGGGCCATTAAATCCTGTATATATTTTTCTGACAACCCCTTTTTTATCGATGTAAATAGTAGTTGGGAAAGCCATTACTTCATTCAACATGGGCAATGCTTCGGAGGCTTGATCTTTACCGGTTTTCATGGTAATTAAAAATTCGTACTTCGCATTGAATCGCGTTTTCGAGCGCTGAATATTACTAACAGCTTTATTAAAATCATCGGTACGCTCAAAAGCCAATGCAACCACTTCTAATCCCTTTGAATTATATTTATCATAAAAGGGGGCAAGAAATTTTGTTTCATCCATACAATTCGGACACCATGTTCCCATGATTTGAATGATGACTACTTTGTTTTTAAATTTTTCATCTTGCAGCGAAACATTTTTTCCTTCTAAATTTTTAAAATTGAAATCGACCTTTGTGAAACCAGGTTTTAAATAAGTAAGTGAATCAGGATTGCGGAGCTGAAATTTATCGTTGCGTTTAGCGACCCAAGTTTCGTGGTGGTGCGAGCCAGAATAAAAGTGCCCATCAATAATGGAATCTTCTTTTACTTTTCCTGTAAATAAAAATGCATGAGAGCCATCAAAGCAAGACAAAGAGAACCACTTTTCGCTGTTGGACGTACCGCTTAAAAAGCGATAATCGCCAGTTTCGGTTAAAAAGGTTCCTAAGATTGGTTTGCTAGGAATGGGTTGAGAAAACACTCCTTTAGCTTTGCTGGCATCTTTTGTTCCTGGACTAAAATCGCATTCCCAATTTCCTGAAGCAGAAAAATGTTCTTCAGACATTTCTATTTCATCTTTGCAAATAGGCGCACATACATATGCGGTAAACGGGATGATGTTTTTGTTTTTTCTTGCATGGTTAATCCAGACTCCTTTCATTGTGTTGGAATCATCTCCTTTTCTGTCTGATGCCACCAATGCACATTTAAATTCAGAATCAAATACAGGCATTTTAATAAATAAGGAATCTGATTTTAAAACAACTTCGTCTACAACAATCTGCTCTATTCCATTTACAATTGTCATTTTCCAATTACCGGTTGTGTTTTTTAACTCGAAATTAAAAGTGAGAGGATGAGTGAGAGAATCGTTGAGCTCTAACAGACCAATCCAGGAACCAGAAACAGGCTTTGTGTTTTGAGCCAATGAAGTATTTAAAAAAAACAAAAGCGAAACAACCAATGTTATTCCGCTTTTGAAAAATGTTTTTCTTTTATTCATTTGTATGAGATTGCTTCGTTCCTCGCAATGACGATTCTAAAGAAGAACTCGCTCCCTCTCCTTCGGAGAGGGCTGGGGTGAGATCTAGATATTAAAATTAATTCCTTGTGCTAAAGGCAAACTCGTTCCGTAATTAATCGTGTTTGTTTGTCTGCGCATATACGCTTTCCAAGCATCGGACCCTGATTCACGTCCGCCACCTGTTTCTTTTTCTCCACCAAATGCACCGCCAATTTCAGCTCCAGAAGTTCCAATGTTCACGTTAGCTATTCCGCAATCCGAACCAGCTTGTGATAAAAACAATTCCATCTCACGCATGTTGTTTGTAAAGATAGCAGATGATAAACCTTGAGGAACGCCATTTTGCATTGCAATTGCTTCTTCAATGGTTTTGTATTTCATTACATATAAAATAGGAGCAAATGTTTCTTCTTGAACAATATGGAATTCGTTTTTTGCTTCAATGATGCATGGTTTTACATAACATCCGCTTTCATATCCTTCGCCTGTTAAAACACCACCATCCACAATCATTTTTCCACCTTCTTGTTTTGCTTTTTCAATTGCATTCAAATAGTCTTTAGTTGCATTTTGATCAATCAACGGACCAACGTGATTGTTTGAATCTAATGGATTGCCAATTTTTAATTGTCCGTATGCATTTTTCAAAACAGCAATTGTTTTATCGTAAACACTTTCGTGGATAATTAATCTACGAGTTGAAGTACAACGTTGTCCTGCTGTTCCTACTGCGCCAAAAACAGAACCGACCAATACCATACTTAAATCAGAATGTTCTGAAATAATAATAGCATTGTTTCCACCTAATTCTAAAATAGTATTTCCAAAACGTTCCGCAACAGTTTTTGATACGTGACGACCGATGCGAGTTGAACCTGTGAAAGAAACTAATGGAATACGTTTATCATTATTGATTAAATCACCTGATTCGTTTCCGATAACTAAACAACTTACTCCTTCTGGAACGTTATTGTTTCTTAATACATCAGCAATGATGTTTTGACAAGCGATTGCACACAATGGTGTTTTTGAACTTGGTTTCCAAATACAAACATCTCCACACACCCAAGCCAAAGCAGCATTCCAGCTCCATACAGCAACAGGGAAATTAAATGCAGAAATAATTCCTACAACACCAAACGGATGCCATTGCTCGTACATACGATGCATTGGGCGTTCGCTGTGCATGGTTAATCCGTATAGCTGACGAGATAATCCAACTGCAAAATCACAGATGTCGATCATCTCTTGAACTTCTCCTAATCCTTCTTGTAGACTTTTCCCCATTTCATAAGAAACTAATTTTCCAAGAGGCTCTTTGTATTTACGCAATTGATCGCCCATCTGACGAACAATTTCTCCTCGTTTTGGAGCAGGCATTAGCCTCCACGTTTTGAACGCTTCATCAGCAGTTTTCATTACGTTGGTATAATCTTCTGCTGTAGCAGCATTAATGCTTCCAATTAATTTTCCATCGACTGGAGAATACGAATCGATTTTTTTTCCTTTAGTGGAAGTATGTTTTAATCCGGTAGACGCACCGTAATTATTTTCTTTGATTCCTAATTCTTTTAGAACAGCATCTATTCCAAAAGATTGTTTTGTTAATGTTTCCATAGCATTGTTTTGTTGGGATAGCAAATTTAAAGAAAAAGAGCAACGGAATAACTTAAAACAGTAAAAATTCGACTAGTTTTTTTGAGGGACAGGCTTTGGGTTTGCTATGGCAGTAAACTTAGCGGCAATATAGGTTGCAATGGGCGAGAAGCATTGTGCAACTATTTTCTTAGGATTGTTTTCTTTCGATGAAAAGCGAGAAGTGGCTACTCCCGCATTGATTGTTTTTCCCGTTATGTCTAAAATGGAATAGTGCACAACAATTTCTCTTTGATAAGTATCGGTGCTCATGTCATAAGAATTCATGTCGTTTTTAATATCCAATTGATTGATAAAAACGAAATATTCACTCGCGTATTTTTTGTTCAAATAAGAAAGCACTTCAACGTTTGTAAGCTTCGTATTCATAAATTTTTTATCACTACTTTGCTCCACAACAATTTGCCCATTTGAAATGCCCGACTTGCTTGTGTTGGCTGCTTTAGCATCAGTGGGCTTGTTAACAGGATCGTACGACAAGCTTGTTGAATTATAAGCATAATCTAAGTCTTTTGCCATTTTAGCTGAGTCAGCATAAAAAGAAAGAACAGAAAAAGTACTTTGAAGTTTTAATTTTAATTGCGCATCCAGTTCATGTCTGAAATTTTCACGAATGGTTTCCCAATCCCATTTTGTTTGTTGATTGATTTTCTGATCAATTTCACTCATGTATAATTTGGGTTCGAAAGGAACAAGACAAATCTTCCCGCTTGATATTTTGCCTGTAGGTTCAGCATTACGAGTTCCTTCTTGAGCAAAAGAAATTGCAGAAGTAGCAAAAACAATGAAAAGGAAAAAAAATTTAGCTATAGAAATCATTCAGTTAATGATAAGAAAAATTTATTCGAAAATTGCTCTTACTAGATCTAGCCCATTAGAATACAACAACAATGCCAGTAACAAAAACATTCCAGCATATTGTGCATATTCCATAAGTTTTTCATTCGGTTTTCTGCGAGTAATCACTTCATATAGCAAGAACATTACATGACCGCCATCTAAGGCAGGTATCGGCAAAATATTCATAATTGCTAAGGCAATACTCAAGAACGCAGTGAATCCCCAAAAATTTTCCCAGTCCCATTGTTTGCTGTATGCCGATGCAATGGTTCCAAATCCACCCAATTGTTTGTGTGCATCTTTTACTGTGAAGATGACAGAAAACTGTTTGATATAATCAACAAATGTTTTTTTTGCCTTTGATATTCCTGCAGGAAAAGCTTCTAAGAAAGAATAATTAATAGTATCAAGCGCTAAAAATTTATTTATTGGAGCAGTAATAAATCCAATTGTTCCTTCGCCATTCACCGGTGTTCGCATTAAAACGGTATCATTATTTCGTAAAACCTCTATGTTTGCAACCGTGTATGGGTTGGCTTTAAATGCGGCAGTTACTTCATTAAAAAATGCGGTGGGTTTGTTATTAATAGAAATAATCTGATCACCTTTTTTGAAACCAACTTTATCTGCAGCCAACCCAGGTGCTACCGAATCAACAACACATGGAATACGAGGAGAGATTAAAGGACTTTTACTTTTCTTAATCATCTCACTGATGTTGTCATCAGAAACATTGATATCTATTTTTTGTCCATCACGTTCTACTTGAATTGTTTTCACTTGACCTAAAACAACTTCTCCCACAATTCTACCGAAGCTTTTTACAGGTTTGTTTTCAACAGAAAGAATTTTGTCTCCATCTTTTAATCCCATTTTTAAAGCAAGTGAATCACAAGCGATACCATATTTTGCATTTTCGGTAGGAAGATATTCTTCTCCCCAAGCAAACAAAACCATCGCATAAATTAAAACGCCTAAAATTACGTTTACGGTAACTCCACCAATCATAATTATTAAGCGTTGCCAAGCTGGTTTAGAACGAAATTCCCAATCTTGTGGTGGCAGTTTCATTTGCTCTTTATCCATCGACTCGTCAATCATTCCAGATATTTTCACGTATCCGCCCAAGGGCAACCAACCGATACCATATTCAGTATCTCCCTTTTTTATTTTAAATAAAGAAAAATATGGATCGAAGAATAAATAAAATTTTTCAACACGCGTTTTAAAAATTCGTGCAGGAATAAAATGTCCTAATTCGTGCAATACGATTAGGATGGAAAGACTTAATATAAATTGTGCTACTTGTACAAACATGGTTATGGATAACGAATTAAAATTTTAACTGTCATCCCGTGCTACGACACGGGATCTGCCAATTGGCAAATGTGTTCTAAATAATGAGATACCGTGTCGTGGCACGGTATGACGATCTATAACTAAATCAACTCTTCTGCAATTCTTCTTGTTTCTTTATCCGTCTCCACATAATCCGCATAGCTTGGTTTGGCAATGTGAGCAACGGTTTGCAAACATTTTTCTACAACATCACTCATTTGTAAAAACCCAATTTTATCTTTTAAAAATGCAGCTACTGCAATTTCATTTGCAGCATTTAAAACACAAGGAGCATTTCCTCCTTTGTTCATCGCTTCAAACGCTAATGCAAGATTACGAAATGTTTTTGTATCCGCTGGTTCAAATGTAAGTTGAGGGTATTTTATAAAATCAAAACGAGGGAAATCAGATTTCATTCTATTTGGATAACCGATAGCATATTGAATCGGTAATTTCATGTCTGGCAAACCCATTTGAGCTTTCATGCTTCCATCGGTAAACTGAACAATGGAATGCACAATGCTTTGTGGATGAACAATCACATCAATTTGTTCGGGTTTTAAACCGAACAACCATTTTGCTTCAATCACTTCCAACCCTTTATTCATCAATGATGCCGAGTCGATGGTAATTTTTGCGCCCATCTCCCAATTCGGATGTTTGAGTGCTTGTTCTTTTTTTACAGTGCTTAAAAACGTTTTATCTTTTCCTCTGAACGGTCCGCCAGAAGCGGTTAAATAAATTTTCTCAATAGGATTGTGAAATTCTCCAGCAAGGCATTGAAAGATAGCAGAGTGTTCTGAGTCAACCGGATAAAGGTTCACACCTTTTTCTTTGGCAAGTTTTGTTACCAAATCGCCAGCAACAACAAGTGTTTCCTTATTAGCCAAAGCAATTTGTTTTCCAGCATTGATAGCCGACAATGTTGATTCTAAGCCTGCGTATCCAACAATAGCAGCCAAAACAGTGTCAATGCTATCCATTTGCACAACTTCAGCAATCGCTTTCTTTCCCGCAAACACTTTGATATCGTGAGAAGCCAAAGCATCTTTTACATATTGATATTTGATCTCATCAGCAATTACAACTGTATTTGGATCAAATTCAATCGCTTGTTTGATGAGCAAATCAGCATTCCCATTGCCGGTCAACACCTCCACTGTAAATGAATCTTTGTTAGCACGAATTACATCAAGCGCCTGTGTTCCAATAGAACCTGTACTTCCAAGTATTGCTATGTTCTTTTTTTCTGACATATTTTTCTTTTAACTTCTCCCCCTGCCCCCTCGGAGAGGGGGACAACCTCCGTAAAATTCTTTTATCCGCGTAAATCCGTTTTATCTGCGTCATCCGCGTTCCATCAGAAGACCATGTATCCCTGCGGATCAATAGCACTTCCATTGTACCACAATTCAAAATGTAAATGCGGTCCGGTTGTTTGTTCGCCCGAATTACCTATGATGGCTATTGCTTCACCTGCTTTCACATAATCACCAACTTTTTTTAACAATACCGAATTGTGTTTGTAAACCGAAATTAAATTGTTTGTATGTTGAACAGTAATTGTATAACCAGTTTCTGACGACCAAGTAGCAAGAATAACTGTTCCGTCAAGCGTTACTTTGATGGGCTCGTTTTCTGGCCCAACAATATCAACGCCATAATGACGATCTTGACTTTTAAATTGTTCCGAAACAACACCTTTTATAGGGGTAAAGAAAAAGAAATTACTTATTCCGCTTTTGTTACTCTCCGCTCCGTAAGCTAAACTGTACTTATCTTGCGACTCAATAGAATATTTCAACTGGCCTTCTTTTTGGGAAGCATTAATTTTTAATTTTTCATATTCTTTGCTCTTATCTGGTTTGTTTCCTGTAGTATCAGGTTTAATATTTCCTCGTAAAACATTCGCAATATTTTCATTAAACATGTTTTGCTCATTCAGTGCTTGTTCGAGAGAGTCGGAGCGCATTGCGAGTGTGATTAATTCCCTTCTCATGGCAACATCGGCATAGCCAGGAATATATTCCCGAAGGGGCGTAAAGGCGATAAGCGAAGTTACAATCATAACCATAACAATGGTGATAGCGCTAACTAAAATCAGCAATCCCAGGGGTGTAAGTCGAAGCGATAAGTTCTCTTCAAACGTATCGTCATTCATTACCACAAGGCGGTAGCGATGGCGTAAACGCTGCAAAATTTTTTTTTTATTTTCCTTTTCTTCGCTCATTCAGGGCACAAATATCGCAAAATTATTTGGTTAAAGAGGGCATAAATTGCAGGGTTAAACCACCTTATATTGCCGAATTATTAGTATTTTGTGTCGTTTTTAGAGAAAAATAAAATATTTTTGCAATTCTGCAGTTATATGGTGTTGCGGCCTTACTAGACGCTCCCGTTTTTGGCTAAAGAAATTGAATAGGATCATGAAAGAGAAAAGTAACTATTATATTAAATTAGGGTTGTTTGTTTGTTTTGCACTGTTTTTAAACGGATGTAAAACCAACAAAAACACTTTAATCCATCGCGGTTGGCACAATATGACTTCTCGTTTCAATGGCTATTTCTATTCGAATGAGAATATTAAGGAAATGGTAAAGAAGGTAGAGAAGGCCAATAAAGATGATTTTTCTAAAATACTTCCTTTGTTTATTTATACGAACAACACTTCAGCCAAAACCTTTTATAGCGACTGTGATAAGACGATTAAGAAATCATCGGTTGTAATTCAAAGACACACAATCACAGAAAAGAAATCAAAAAAAGAAATTCCCAATGCTTGTAAATGGATTGATGAAAACTATGTGTTGATTGGCAAGGCACATTTTTATAAGCGCGATTTGTTCTCCGCATTAGAAGCATTTGAATATGTTTCGAAAATTTACCCAAATCCAGAAGCTAAATATACAGGCATGCTTTGGATGATGCGCACGAACAATGAAATTGGAAGCTACTCATTAACAGAGGGAAGTTTAGATGAAATCAGAAATGCAACAGATTTTCCAAAAGACAAATCTTTTCAGCGTGAACTGGCAATTGTAACAGCCGACTATTACATAAAACGTGGTGATTACAATGCCTCTATCAAGCACTTAACAAAAGCAATAGCGTTAACACGTAAAAAAACAACAAAAGCGAGGTATACGTATGTTCTTGCACAGATTTATGAGAAGCTAGAAGACAACAAAAAAGCATCTCAGTATTACTCCCTAGTTCCTGACCTGCATCCTTCTTATGACATGGCTTTTAATGCACAAATGAATCGTGCGAAGTTGTATGATATTAGTTCAGGTGGAAGTAAAATCATTAAAAAGCAATTGAATAAAATGCTTCGAGATGATAAGAATATCGAATTTCAAGATCAAATTTATTATGCGTTGGCAGTTATTGCACAAAAAGAAAACGACACCCCCCTTGCTCTTTCATACCTCGCAAAATCAATAAAAGCAAGCACAAGTAATAGTACCCAAAAAGCATTGTCCTATTTAAAACGTGCAGATATTTATTTTGAAAAACCAGATTATAAAAACGCACAAGCGAATTATGATAGCACCATGACGGTTTTGCCAAAGGATTATGTGGACTATGCAATTATAGATGAAAAGAAAAAAAGCTTGACTGCCTTAGTTGTAAATTTAAATATAATCACCCTTGAAGATAGTTTACAACGATTAGGAAAAATGAGTGAGAAGGATCGCGAGAAAAAAATTGAAGCGATGATTTCAAGAATCGAAGAAGAAGAAAAACAGAAAGAAGAAGACCGATTGCTGCAACTAACTTTAGCGTCACAAAACACAACTACACCAGTCGACAATTCGAATTCGGGTTCAAGTGCCTGGTATTTCTACAATCCAGCAACTGTAAGTTTTGGTGCAAGTGCATTTACAAAAAAATGGGGGGGCCGTAAACTAGAAGATAACTGGAGAAGAAGTGAAAAAGATCAAATAATTGCGAATACAAATCCTGACGAAGAAACAAATGATTTAAGTGATTCGGCTCAAACGTTAGGAGCGGGAACCTCTTTGGCTTCAAAAACAAAAACAAAAAACAAAAAGGATAAGAATTATTATTTAAAAAACATCCCTACTTCGCCAGACGCATTGGCGAAATCAAACATTAAAATTGTAGAAGCATATTATAATGTTGGTTCTATTTATAAAGAGCAATTATTAAACAATCAAAAATCAGTTGAAGCTTTTGAAGAGTTGCTGCAACGTTACCCTGAGAATAAATACAAGCTCACTTCCTATTATCAATTATATCGTATTTATTTATCTATGAGTAATCAACCGAAATCCGACTACTATAAAAACATTTTGTTAAAGGATTATCCCGATTCAGATTATGCTACTATTATAAGAAACCCTAGCTATGCAGCCGATATAGCTGCGAGCAAAAGTCAAGTAGAAAAGTTTTATACAGAAACGTATCAATTATATACTGGAGCAAACTATTCACAAGCATATGAATATTGTCTAAAAGCAGATTCGTTGTATTCTAAAAGCACCCTGATGCCTCAGTTTAGTTTTTTAAAAGCACTTTGTATTGGAAGAACACAAGACATTACCGCATTTGAAAATGCATTAACACAAGTGGTCGTAAAATTTCCGAAAGATCCTGTTAAAGAAAAGGCACAAGAAATGTTGGAAATGATTAAACAACAAAAAAGTCCAAAAACGCTTGTAACAGCAGACTCTACAACAACTTCTGTCGTTGTAGAAGCTAAAAAATTTGTTTTTAAAGAAGAGGGAGAATACTATTGCCTTGTAATAGTAGAAAACGGCAAAGGCGATTTAAATAAATTTAAAACAAAACTATCCGATTTTAATACAGAGCTGTATAGCACTGCTGATATTTCTATAACCAGCATATTTTTAGACATTACACATCAAATGGTAAGTGTAAAAACATTTGAAGGAAAAGATAAGGCAATGGATTATTTTGATGCTCTAAATTCTAGAAAGAATGTAGTGGCGGATTTAGAAAAAGGGTCTTTTCAGATATTTGTTATTTCAGCAGAGAACTATGAGATATTTTATAAGGATAAAAACATTGAAGAATATGAGCAATTTTTTACTCAAAATTTCAAATAAACTGGCTTTTTTGGCAAAAATTGACTAGTTTTACATAAAAAAGAGGTAAAAACGATTAAAATGTTCAATAAAATGGCAAAAAATAACGAATCAGACAGCCAATCGGTAAATCTAATTGGTGCTGGAACAATGATTGAAGGAGATATTACTACAAATGGTGATATGCGAATAGATGGATCATTAACAGGATCAATCAATGTAAAGGGCAAACTTGTAATTGGAGTTTCTGGATTTGTAGAAGGAGAGATAATTTGTCAGAATGCCGATATTTCAGGAACAATTAAAGGAAAGATAGGTGTAGCAGAATTATTAGCTTTAAAGGCATCTTCTAAGTTGAGTGGAGATATTATCACCAACAAAATAGCGATAGAACCAGGGGCAGCATTTACAGGTACATGTAGCATGGGAGGAGTAATAAAAGATATAAAAGGTGAGCGAACAGAAACCCAACTTTCCGAAAAAACAGCCTAACGACTATCTTAAATATTCGGGGATGGCTTTTCAAATGGCTGCCATCATTGTTTTAGGCGTATTGGGTGGAATTTATTTAGACAAATGGATTTCATTTGAGTTTCCTCTTTTTACACTCGTTTTAACTTTACTTTCAGTTTTCATAGCCATGTACTATTTTATTAAGGATGTTATTAAAAAATAACTTTTCAAGACACCTGGTTTATTATACATCATACCAATGAAAGCACTTTCAAAATCATTTTACACTAAACTAGCCATTTTTTCTCTTTTTACACTTGCCCTCCTTTTTGTATGGAAAGGGTTTGCTAGTGAACGCTTTCAAAGCGATTTGCTTCCTGCTTTGTGGGTATTTTTTGTAGTATCAACAGCATTCATACATTATATGCTAATAAGCGTTTCCGAAAAGGAGCCGAAACGTTTTGTGGGCTATTATATGGGAATTACTGCCTTCAAATTATTCGGGTATCTGATTATAATAGTTATTTATGCGCTGTTAAAAAAAGAAGCCGCGCTTGGTTTTACACTTTGGTTCCTAACCTTGTATCTTTTGTATAGTGGTTTTGAAGTAGTTATGCTTTTAAAGCAATTCAAAAAATAAATTTGTCGTTCATAATCAAGCCTTTGTATTCTAGTTTTTTCCACTGACAGAAATCATCAAAAAAACCCGTCTAAATTTTTTCAAATCGTTGTTATATTGACTAAGTTTGCACCCGAATTCAAAAAACGGAGAAACGATTTTAGACAATGGCTAATAAAACCAATATATTCAAGCATTTTTTACTCGTTATAACAATGCTTTTTGCCTCGTTTGCAGCATTTGCTTACGAACCTCAAGATAAAGAATACAATCCAAACAATACAGCCCCTGTTCATAACGAAGATAAGCACGGTCACGAAGCTGCCGGTTTTGATGCCGGTAAAATGATTTTAGAGCACGTTGCTGATAGCCACTCTTGGCATTTATTTGGCCACACAGCAATTTCCTTACCGGTGATTGTAAAAACAGACAAAGGAATTGAGTTGTTTTCTTCTTCACATTTTGGTCACGAAGGGGAAGAGAACTATCACGGAAGTAATTACAAATATGCATTACACGAAGGCAGTATAGTTGTTATTGATGAATTAACTGGAAGTATTGATGAAAAATCAACAGCTACTGTAACCGATTTTTCAATCACTAAAAATGTAGTGTCTATGTTCATCACTATGTTGTTGATGTTATGGGTGTTTTTAACTGTAGCTAAAGCATACAAAAGAAATCCAGGCAAAGCTCCAAAAGGGTTGCAATCATTTGTAGAGCCTTTAATTATGTTTGTTCGTGATGATGTTGCAAAACCTAGTATTGGCGAAAAGCGATATGAAAAATTTATGCCTTTCCTTTTAACGGTTTTCTTTTTTGTAATGTTTAGCAATTATTTAGGTTTAGTTCCTTTTTTCCCAGGAGGAGTAAATTTAACAGGAAGCATTTCTATTGCTATGGTATTAGCAGGCTTTACATTGGTAATTACATTTTTGGTAGCAAATAAGCATTACTGGCGCCACGTATTTGCAATGCCAGGAGTTCCTATTCCGGTATTAATTATTTTAACACCAATTGAAATCTTAGGTGTGTTTTTGCGCCCTTTTGTATTGATGATACGATTGTTCGCAAACATCACTGCTGGGCACATTATAGCTTTGGCATTTTTTAGTTTAATCTTTATTTTTGGTGAAATGAATACAGGATTAGGGTTTGGTGTTTCACTTTTCTCTTTAGTATTTACAGTATTTATGGGCTTTCTGGAATTGTTGGTTGCCTTTTTACAAGCATACGTTTTTACATTATTATCTGCTATTTATTTTGGTTCTGCTATTGATGAAGGACACGATGTTCACAATCACGTAGACGATCACTCAGTAGAAGGTTCAAAGCATTAAAATTTTTATTCTAACTGGGGAGCTTTGCCGGCAGTTAGAATTTTAAACATTTCCGGTAAGGCAAAAACATAAAACAAATAACTATGTTATCATCAGTATTATTAGAAGCAAGCATGACTTACGGTATTGCAGCATTAGGTGCTGGAATGGCTGCAATTGGAGCTGGTATCGGTATCGGTCGTATTGGCGGATCTGCACTTGAATCAATTGCTCGTCAACCAGAAGCTATCAATGACATCCGTTCGAACATGATTCTTGCTGCTGCACTTGTTGAAGGTGCTGCATTCTTTGCAATGGTTATCGGACTTTTAGTAGTTTTGATTATCAATTAAAAAAATTAAGATTGTCTGCAGGGTTGCTGCAGACAATTTTTTAGTAACAGAATAAAAGATTCCTCCGCGTTGGTCGGAATGACAATAAAATATAAAAACTAAAAAAATGGAATTAGTAAAACCCTCGATCGGCTTAATTTTTTGGATGGTTGTATCCTTTTCGATTATTCTTTTCTTATTAAAAAAGTTTGCTTGGAAACCAATCCTAGGAATGATTAAAGAGCGTGAGCTTTCAATTGAAAATGCTTTAGCTGCTGCAGAAAATGCAAAGGAAGAAATGAAAGCATTACAATCAAGTAATGAGAAAATTTTAGCTGAAGCAAGAAATGAGCGCGATTTAATGCTGAAAGATGCTCGCGAAATCAGAGAGAAAATGATTGCTGATGCAAAAGGAATTGCAACAAAAGAGGGAGAGCGATTATTAACATCTGCTCGTGAGAATATTCAAAATGAAAAAATGGCTGCGATTACAGAATTGAAAAATCAAGTAGCAACATTGTCAATTGAAATTGCTGAGAAAATTTTAAAATCAGAATTGTCTTCTGACGAAAAACAAAAATCATTAGTGAACACGTTATTAAAAGACGTTAACTTAAACTAGATATGGGATTTTAGATAGGAGATTTTAGAAAACACATCTCATATCTCATATCTCACATCTTAATACTCACACAATGCAAGGAACAAGAGTAGCATCAAGATACGCAAAGGCATTCATCGATTTGACAATAGAGCAAGGCGTGTTAGAGCAAGCATATGCTGATATGAAAGCGATTGACGAAGTATGTAAATCGAATAGTGATTTTGTATCCTTCTTAAAAAGTCCAATTGTTAAAACGGATAAAAAGCAAACTGTATTATTGGAGTTGTTTAAAGGAAAATTTAACAAAGTTACAGATGCTTACATTCATTTAATTACCAATAAAAAGCGTGAAATTTATCTTGCTGAAATTGCAAATGAATTTATTAATCAATACAAAACAAAGAAGAAAATTTTAACTGCAATTGTTACAACTGCAAATGGAATTGATGAGGTGACTCGCAAACAAATTATTGAAATAGTAAAAGGGCAATCTACAAGTGAAGTAATTATCCAAGAAAAAATTGATAAAAATGTTATTGGCGGCTTCATAATTCGTGTGGGCGATAAGCAAGTAGACGCAACAATTGCGAGAAAAATTAACAGCTTGAAACGTTCATTTAAAGAAAACCCGTTTATAAAAGAATTTTAGGCCCCTCTCGTCCTCCTCAAGGAGGAAGGGAAAGAGCCCATTAGAATATTTTAATTAATAATTTTTAACTAAATAAAAATGGCAGAAGTAAAACCAGCAGAAGTATCTGCAATCTTAAGACAGCAATTATCCGGGTTTAAATCGGAACAAGAATTGGAAGAAGTTGGAACCGTGTTGGAGGTGGGTGATGGTATTGCTCGTATCTATGGACTTTCTAAAGTTCAGTCGGGTGAGCTAATTGAATTCGCAAGCGGATTAAAAGGAATTGTATTAAACTTGGAAGAAGATAACGTTGGAGCGGTAATCTTGGGTTCTTCAAACGGAATTAAAGAAGGGGACATTGTAAAACGTACTGGTAAAATTGCTTCATTGCAAGTTGGTGAAGGAATGTTAGGTCGCGTTGTTGATACAATGGGTCACGCAATTGATGGGAAAGGACCTATCACTGGTAAATTATACGAAATGCCATTGGAGCGCAAAGCACCAGGTGTTATTTACCGTCAGCCAGTTACGGAGCCATTACAAACAGGATTGAAAGCGATTGATGCGATGATTCCTATCGGTCGCGGACAACGTGAGTTAATCATTGGTGACCGCCAAACAGGTAAAACGGCAGTTGCGATTGATACGATTATTAATCAAAAAGAATTTTATGAAGCAGGAAATCCTGTATTCTGTATTTATGTGGCAATCGGACAAAAAGGTTCGACTGTAGCAAACATTCAGCGTGTATTAGAAGAGAATGGTGCAATGGCGTATACTGTAATTGTAGCAGCAACAGCATCAGATCCTGCTCCAATGCAATTCTACGCTCCTTTCGCAGGTGCAGCAATTGGTGAGTTCTTCCGCGATTCCGGAAAACCTGCATTAATTGTTTATGATGATTTATCAAAACAAGCAGTTGCTTACCGTGAGGTTTCCTTATTGTTACGTAGACCTCCGGGACGTGAGGCATATCCTGGTGACGTGTTCTACTTACACAGCCGTTTATTAGAGCGTGCTGCGAAAATCAACTCGAATGATGAGATTGCGAAGAACATGAACGATTTACCGGATTCTATTAAGGATATCGTTAAAGGTGGTGGATCATTAACTGCTCTACCAATCATTGAAACACAAGCAGGTGACGTTTCTGCATACATTCCTACAAACGTAATTTCGATTACTGATGGTCAGATTTTCTTGGAGTTGAACTTGTTCAACGCTGGTGTTCGTCCGGCTATCAACGTAGGTATTTCTGTATCACGTGTAGGTGGTAACGCTCAAATTAAATCCATGAAAAAAGTGGCTGGTACCTTGAAGTTGGATCAAGCGCAATACCGTGAGTTAGAGGCGTTCTCTAAATTCGGTTCCGACTTAGATGCTGCTACAAAATCAGTATTGGATAAAGGTGCACGTAACGTGGAAATTTTGAAACAAGCACAGTTTTCTCCGGCACGTGTAGAACAACAAATTGCAATTATTTACTGTGGAACAAAAGGTTTATTGCGTAACGTTCCTGTAAATAAAGTAAAAGAATTCGAAGCAGAATACATCGCATTCTTAGAAGCAAAACACAAAAATATCTTGAACGATTTAAAAGCAGGAAAATTCACTGACGAAATCACAAACGTGTTGGAAGCAGTAGCAAAAGATTTATCTGCAAACTATAAATAATTAATCAATTTGAAAATTTGAAAATGGGGCAATTGTCACATTTTCAAATTACCAAATTTTCAAATTAAAAGATGGCAAATTTAAAAGAGGTTCGTAACCGAATAGTATCTGTAAGTTCAACGCAACAAATCACAAGCGCTATGAAAATGGTGAGTGCGGCTAAGTTGCGTAGAGCACAAGATGCAATCACACAAATGCGCCCATATGCAAGTAAGTTGAAGGAAATTCTGGAAAACTTAAGCGCAAGTTTGGATAGCTCGGATGGAGCGTATTCAAAACAACGTCCGATAAAAAATGTATTGTTGGTGGTAATTACTTCTAACCGTGGGTTGTGCGGTGGATTTAATGCAAACGTGTTGAAAGCAGCGATGAAATTGGCACGCGAAGATTACAAAGGAAACAATGTAAGTGTATTGTGTATCGGTAAAAAGGCGGCAGATTATTTTAAAAAGACAGATTACGGAATCATTGGTTCGGACATGCCTCGTGGCTTAAACGAATTGTTTGATGAATTAACATTTGTAAATGTTGCTCCGGTTGCAGAAAAAATTATGCAAGTATTTGTGGATGGACAATTTGATAAAGTAGAATTAATCTACAATCAATTTAAAAACGCAGCAGTACAAATCCCTACAACTGAACAATATTTACCGGTTCAAGCACCTGCTGCTTCCGACAATAAAAAAGTTGGAGAGTATATTTTTGAGCCAAGTAAAGAATTTATCGTTGCAGATTTAATTCCTCGCTCTTTAAAAACACAATTGTTTAAAGCATTATTGGATTCACATGCGGCTGAACATGGAGCACGTATGACATCAATGCACAAAGCAACTGATAACGCAGGAGCATTGATTAAAGAATTGAAATTGACATACAACAAGGCTCGTCAAGCAGCGATCACAAACGAAATCTTAGAGATTGTTGGTGGAGCTGAAGCGTTGGCTGGATAAACGGTATCAAGTATCAGGAATCAAGTATTAAGACTCATAGGAATATGGGTCTTTTTTATTTCAAAAAATTTCTGTTTCGGAGCAAGTCCCCCTTTGAAGGGGGCAGGGGGATGACGCGAATTACTCTTTGTCCTTGAGTTTCACATTCACATCAACTTTTGCAGTGTCTAACAATCTAGCAGGATCAACTTCAATCTCTACTTTCACATCCTCCGCTTTCGGCATCATAGCAGCTACTTTACTTTTATCCAATGCAGGAATTAATGTTGGTGCAATTTTTCCGACAGGTCGATAGAGCAATGATTCTTCTTTTGTTTTAAAAGAAATCATCGGATAACTTTCTTCGATTGCATCAATCATAAAAATCACAACACTCATCATTAATGCAAATTTCAAGGCACCAAATACAGCACCGCCAATCTTGTTGACAGCACTGAGCGCAACTCCATCCACCATTTTCTGAATCATTTTTGCGACTAAAAAAACAAAAGCAATAATCACTAAAAAGGTAAGCGCAAACGCAATGATTGGTAAATAAGGTGATTTCCAGTCGAACCCTTCCGACAACTTTTGTGCAATGTAATCCGAAAACGTAATTCCACCCCAAACCCCCAAACTGAAGGCAACCAAGGTGGCGGCTTCAATCACTAGTCCCTTTGTAAAGCCTTTGTAAAGCCCCCAAACAAGCGGAATACAAAGTAAGATATCGATGTAATTCATAAAAATGATTTTTAAAAGATGACCAGAGCAAATTTTGAATGCAACTAAAATCAAAATTTAAACATCTCTATGCAAAGAAAGCGTGAAACACTTTTTGAAAACCCCTTAAAGGGTAAAACTTATTAAACAAACATTGTTCAATTACTCTCAAATACTACCCAAATGAAAAAATTTACACTTTCCTGCTTACTTGTTTTTTCAAGTGTAATAGCAGCCTTTGCAACTGGTCACGTTGCCACAGCTATCGGAACAAATCCTACGTGTAATGGCTCATGTGATGGTTCAGCTATCGCAATGGCATCTGGTGGTATTGGTCCTTATGGGTATACCTGGACAGGTCCTGCAAGTTATACAGCAACGGGGGCAAATATTTCAGGGTTATGTGCGGGAACGTACATTGTTACAGCCATTGATAGCAGTGACATGAGTACAGCCATCTATACACTAAATTTAACAGGACCTGCTGCGGTGCTTGTTTCAGTGAATTCCGCGACAACTTGTTTAGGTACAGGACCGGTAACACTATTTGCTACGGGTGCAACAACGTATGTTTGGAGCACCGGAGCAACAACAAATCCGATTATTGTTACACCTGCAACAACAACCTCTTATACCGTAACGGGAACAACTGCCGGATGTACAGCAACTGCTGTAGCAACCGTTACAGTAAATACTCCTCCGACAGTAACACTTTCTCCTTTTCCTGATGCATGTGGAACTTGCAGTGGATCAATTATGACTTCGGCAGTGGGAGCAATTACTTATTCTTGGGTGGGTCCCGGTTATACATCAACAATGATGAACGCTTTTGGATTATGCCCTGGTACATATACTTTAACAGCAACTGGCGTTGGAGGCTGTACAACATCAACATCAACATCTATAATACCATCTCTACCTATAGTGGCTACAGTATCTACTACTCCAGCTACTTGTGGGGCGTGTGATGGAACAGCAACGGCTTTTGCAACAGGAGGAATGCCTCCATATACATATTTATGGATGACAGGTGCAACAACAACAACTTTAACTGGCTTGTGTTCTGGAACATATACTGTTACGGTAGTTGATGGAAACGGATGTACTTCTACGGCTTTGGGAACGGTATCCAGTACGTCTTCTATCACAGCAATGACAAGTGCAACACCTACCGGTTGTGGGGTGTGTAATGGTAGTGCAAACGTAACGGCTACAGGAGGAACAGGAGGTTATTCGTATGATTGGGCACCAGGAGCACCAACAGGAGATGGAACAACAGGAATTTCAAATTTATGTTTAGGAAGTTATACCGTTACAGTAACGGATGGAGCAGGATGTTCCTCAACTGCTCTTGCAACCATAACGAATACAACACCCATTGTTGCAACGGCAGTAGCAACCCCTTCTGCTTGTGGAGTATGTAATGGTACGGTGAGTGTATTAGAATCTGGTGGTACTGCCCCATACGTATACGATTTAACAGGATTTCCTCAACAAACCAATGGAAACTTTTCAGGTGTTTGTCCGGGTACCTATATAGCAACCGTTACCGATGTGAATGGTTGTATTGGAATCTATACGATTGTTGTTAATTCTGTGAATTCAACAAGCTTTGCGGTTACCAACGTTACTCAAAACGAAACCGGATCAGGCTTAGGCAATGGATTTATTGACTTAACCGTTACAGGTTCCGCGCCTCCATATACCTTTTTGTGGAACAATGGTGCAACAACAGAAGACATTTATTCATTATCAGGAGGAATGTACAGCGTTACAATTACGGATAACAATGGCGAATGCGCCATGTATACATTTTTAATTTCAACGATTCCGGCTTACGGATTTATTACAGGATATGTATACAACGACATGAATACCAACTGTGTTTTTGATGCAGGAGATAGTCCTATCGCTGGATATTATGTTACAGTTACCAGCGGAACAGCAACATTTTATGGGTATACCAATGCTTCGGGATATTATTCTGTTTGGGTACCCAATGGAAGTTATACGGTTACACCAACAACATTAACAGATCTGGAAGCCGCTTGTACAGCAACTTATCCTGTAACTGTTACTTCAGGAAGCACGAGTTTAAACAATAATTTTGCATACACATTGCCTCCTATTTATGATGTTTGTATCACGACCTATAGTACAGGAATTGTTCCCGGATTTAATGGAGCCTATTACACAACGCTTCATAACTATGGAACTCAAACGGCAATTGGCGTGGCTTATATTGTGCTACCAAGTATCTTAAACTATGTGGCTTCATCACCTTTGGCAAGCAGTATTTCTGGAGATACCATTTTTTGGAATTACACCATCAATCCGTTTACTGCGCAATTCTTTTCTGTTACTTTTTATACCCCTCCAACTACTCCGCTTGGGACAGTAACAATGGCCCATGTGAATGCCACTGTAACCAATGGAACAGATATTAATCCTGGTTGTAATAACTATGTTTATACACGTTTTGTAACCGGTTCGTTCGATCCGAATGCAAAAACGGTTTCTCCATCGGGCTATGGCGCAACAGGGAATATCGGTTTAACGGAAACAGAATTTACCTATTTGGTTCAATTCCAAAATACAGGTTCTGGTCCTGCAGTCAATATCAATGTGACAGACACCATTTCTTCGATGTTGGATTTGTTGAGCTTTGAAATGCTTGAAGCAAGCCATTCTTATGTTGTTGAATTTTTACCGGACAATGTTATTCGTTGGAAATTCGATAACATTATGTTGCCGGATAGCACTAGCAATGAACCGGGAAGTCATGGACATGTTTTATTCAGAATGTCGAAAGCAGCAGCACCTGTATATGGTGAAGTCATTGAAAATAAAGTATTTATTTACTTCGACTTTAATGCACCTGTGATTACAAATACAGCTATCAATACATATACAATGCCGATGTCCGTTGAAGGGCAAATAAGTGAAAACGGTAACATTACGGTGTATCCAAATCCATTTACAGACAATGCCACGTTTGTTATTGAATCGGAAAAGGTGAATGAATTGTATTCATTTGAGTTAACAGACATATTGGGTAAAAAAGTGAAAGTGATGAGTGGAATTTCTCAAAAACAATTTGAAATTTCAAGAGCAGATTTACAAAACGGAATCTATTTCTATAAAATATTTACCTCTGAAAGTGTAGTTGGCATTGGGAAAGTGGTGATTAAGTAAACTTATTTCAAACAGATTGCTTCAACCGGTAGTTAGTTCTCTACTGGTTGAAGCAATTTTATTTTATCATTTACCCAACTTGAAAAATCAAAATTGTCTAACAAATTTTTTTCTAGATTGTCTGAAAAAATTTCAACAAAGGCAGCACTTAATTTCACCAACTGTTGCAATTCCTTTTGTTTGCCAACATCTTCTAGTTTTCGCATTGTAGCCAACAGAGCTGTTTCTGCACGGTATAATTTTTTCGTGGATTTTAAATAGCGAGTCGTATTTATAATGGCAAATGGAAGTGCTTCCCAATCTTTTGAATCATAATAAATAATAATTTGCAACATTCGTGCACAACAATAAATGTCTGAACGCACCTCTTTGTTTGGATTGTTGAGCAGCTTATTTACCCAACGCAACGATTCTTTGTACATTTTGTTTGCGTGCAATAAACGTGCAAAAGCAAAGCTGAATTGTAGTTCATGAACCGGACTAACATGTTTTTCTAATCGCTCTAATTCGCTTTGTATTTGAGGGATTAGGGCGATTCCTTTTGTATAGTCATCCGACTTTATATATACATCCAATTCTAAGGATGAGGTGATGGTGAATAATTTAGTTTGCCAATCGATGCTATTTTTTATGTGGAATGTTTTGGTAGATGCGCGCAATTTTTCAATTGCAATCAGGGCTTCATCGTATTTTTTAATTTTCGTTAGTCCAATTGCTAAGTTGTTCATCGAGATTAAATAAAACAATGGTTTTCTTTGAATCTGGTGAGGGTTTGTTTCTAATAGTGCGACAACTTTTTGTTGATACCCAATTGCTATTTCAATGTCACCTTTTAACGTTCGATAAGCCCCATGTAGTTGATAAAAGCTAAGTTTAGAGCGAAAGGTAGTGGCCTTTGCTTCGGATTGCAAAAGTGACGAAAGAGCAATTTTGTCGATGTCTCGCATTTGTTCTTTATCGCGATACATTCCTTCTGAGCGTAAATTGAAAAACAGATCGCTGGAAATCTTTTTGTATTCAATCGTGTTTTTATGAGCATTCAAACTATTTAATTCATTTTGATACAGTGTTATATGGTCGGGGAATGATTTGTTGTCTGCCATTACCTGACGGAGTTCGCCATACCAATTATAAACTTCCAGCAAAACAAAATGATTTTCATATTTCATTGCCGTTTTTTCAATTTGATTTAAAGTGCTTCTACACTGCTGATACAAGCCTTTTCGATATAAAATTTCTACATCGTTCAATTGATTTTTTATTTCAATTTCGATACTGCTTTCGGAATGGTAATTACGTAAACACTTTAGAATTGAGTGGTACAGATAGTTTTCAGCTACATGAATTTGATTTAAAACTGCTTCTCCTTTAAATTCTTTTTTAATAAGCGCTTCATTGTAAGTCCGCATGCGCTCGTAACAATCAAAGAGACGCGTAGAATTACTGTCCTCTCTGAATTCAGTGGATAGTTTGATATAGCGCTTCTCCGATCCGGAAAGTGATTTTATTAAATCAATTATAGATTGTTTTGAAATCATAAAATATTGAAAAGCAATTGATTGAATAAAAATACTATATATTTAGATAACTACAATCTGATTAATCTAAAATATGCGTTTTTTACGCTGTTTTATGCCATTATATATGACAATATATGAATATATACGTATTCTTAAAATGTTGAAATATAATTATATAGTAATTTTACAACCTTAAATAGAAACCTACAAATGAACAATTAAACAATTGCTTCGCTTGTAAGCAGCCATTTTCTTTGCTTCATCAAACCAACAAATCCAATTAAAAATGAAAGCAAGAAAAATTTTATTAATCATCTTTATGTTGATTTTTCTAATCATTGCAATTACAGAAAGCTCAAATGCACAATGCAATTGTGAAATTGCCTTGCCTCCCGGTCCCGGTGCAGTTGTTACGCTATCCCCAGCGGTGAGTATTGCAACAATTAATTCTACAATTGCAGCCGCAACGGGGCCAACAACAATTTATCTGGCAGATGGAACGTATAACATTCCAGCGGGAACGTATATTCTTGTTTCCAAGCCCGATATTACGATTCGTTCCTTATCTGGGAACAGAGACATGGTGATTATTAGCGGTACCGGAATGCAGTCGCAGAGTGGTGATTATCATGGAATACAAATAGCAAGAGGCAATTGTACCATTGCGGATATCACGATTAAAGACATTGATTGTCACCCGATCCAAATCAATTTCAACACCACATTTGATATCGACAATATACTGATTCATAATGTACATATTGTGGATGGCGGACAACAACTTATTAAAGTGAATGTAAGTGGTACAGGTATGTTTAGTGATAATGGTGTAATTCAATGTTCGTTGTTGGAATACACTACTTCCTTGCCCGCAGGATATTGGTATACCAACGGAATTGATTTGCAAGGGGGCAGTAATTGGGAGATTCGCGACAATACCATCAGAAGAATTAAAGCATCAATGGATCAATATACATCAGGCTTTTCTGCTGGTCCGGCTATTTTATGTTTTAAGCAATCATCAAATACATTAGTTGAACGCAATATGATTTTGGATTGTGATGAAGGAATTTTTTTTGGAAATTGGGGAGATGTTGGTCCATCCCATTCGGGTGGAATTATTAGAAACAATTTTATCCGAGGTGATAACTACACACGAGCAGGAATAGGTGTTTCCCGTTCTCCCAATGCTTTGATCTTAAACAACACCATCTATTCTCCCGGCTCAAATGCATATCAAAGTCAGTCGTTAACATCAATAGAAATTACTGGTTCGGAAGCAACGGGCTGTGTTATTCAAAACAACATGATGGATGAATACATGAATATTACAGGAGCTGCTCCAACACCATTACAGATTACTAATATTGTCTCTTCAGGTGCTGCGCATTATGTGAATCCAGGTGCAGTGCATCCGTTGTTTCCTGATTTGCATTTGATTTCCAGCTCTTCTGCAATAAATGCAGGAACATCTCATATTAATAGGGCTGAAGATTACGACTGCCAAACACCAACAGCAACAGTTGATATAGGAGCAGACGAATTTAGCATCACCACTAGCATTAACAACAATTCAAATACAATAGCCATGAATATATTTCCAAATCCAACAACGGATGAGTTGAACATCACCTATTCTTTAAATCAATCTCAAAATGTTTTGATAGAACTATTAAATGTTTTAGGTGAGAAAATTGTTCTGTTAAATCAAAAACAATATGCAGGAGAACGTAGCTTTAACTTGCATTTGAGTGAGTTTTCTTTAAATGCCGGAGTATATTTTGTGCGCATTTCTGTGGAAGGGAATACCTATGTTCGCAAAATTGTAAAGCAGTAAATGCTTCTCGGCTCCTTCTGAAGTGACTTATAGAATGTCATTTCAGGTGGAGTCGAGAAACCGAGGTTTAAATGGACTAAATGATTGCCTCCCAAAAGGCTTTTAATAGTAAGAAAATCAAAATAATTAAAAATAAATTTGGAAGATTAAAAATTTGCGTCATATATTTGCAACGCAATAAGAAACCATGAACAACAACTTTACATATACGTTAACTACTTCAAACAGCCCAATGATGTGCTGTATGATGTGTGCGTAATTATGGAAAGCCTGTTGTAACAACATATATTTTAAATCACATTTAAAAGGCTTTCCAGAAACGGGAAGCCTTTTTTGCATTCTCCCTCTCCTTTGGATAGGGTCGGGGTGAGGTAAACAAACAAAACAAAAGAACAAAATGACAATTTTCAATTTTCAATTTTTAATTTTCAATCTAACAATGTGTATGTGTTGTATGATGTATCTGCGAATGCGGAAGGCAACCATATTGCATTATTGTAAAAGATAAAAAAAGATAAAGCAAAATTTGAAAGCCCTTCCGCAGCAATGCAGAAGGGCTTTTTTTATTACCTCACCCTGCCCTCTCCTTGAAAAAGGAGAGGGTTCTAAAAAGAGGTAGTATAAACACACATTAAACCAATAAACAAGTGAACTAACATGCAAAGCTTTCAAACAGAAATAGAAAATCTCCCGAACAAATCGGGACAGGCTCTGGTAGAAAAGGATATAATTGAACTTGAACAAAAAATTCATGCCTTCCGAAATGGCACATTGAACGAAGAAAAATTTCGCTCTCTTCGTTTGGCACGTGGTGTTTACGGTCAACGTCAACAAGGTGTTCAGATGATTCGAATCAAATTGCCATTTGGTAAAGTAACCGGGAAACAATTGTTACGCATTGCGGATATATCGGATGAATATTCAAATGGTAATCTACATTTAACAACACGTCAGGATGTACAAATCCATTTTGTGAGTTTGGACAAAACCCCGGAATTGTGGGCGAAACTCGAACAAGATGATATCACCTTGCGTGAAGCCTGCGGGAATACTGTCCGCAACATCACCGCATCTGCAGTCGCAGGCATCGATCCGAAAGAACCATTTGATGTTTCTCCGTATGCTCAGGAAATGTTTAAATACTTTTTGAGAAAGCCATTCGGACAAGAGTTGGGCAGAAAATTAAAGTTCGCTTTTTCATCGAACGATGAAGATACTGCTTACACTTTTATGCACGATTTAGGGTTTATTCCAAAAGTGAAAATCATTGACGGGAAAATCACCAGAGGCTTTAAAGTGCTTGTTGGCGGAGGGTTGGGAGCGCAACCCTTTTTAGCGAAAACAGCATTTGAGTTTTTAGAAGAAGATCAAATCATTCCGTTTACGGAAGCATTGGTGCGTGTTTTCGACAGACATGGTGAACGCGCAAGTCGTCATAAAGCAAGGATTAAGTATTTGGTGAATAAAATTGGAATTGAAGAGGTGTTGCGAGTGGTGGCGGAAGAGCGTTTGGCATTGGGTTATTCAACCTTCCTAATTAATTACGATGCAGTGCCGGTGAAACAAAACACGTCAGCCGCATCTTTCACGACATTTAAAATAAGTGATAATAAAAAATATCAAGATTGGTTACTTAGTAATGTATTTGAGCAAAAGCAGCAAGGCTTTTATGGTGTGAACATTAAAATTCAGTTAGGTAATATCAGTTCACACACCGCACGCGAGTTCGTTAGTTTAGTTAATACCTATGCAGCAGACGACATACGCGTAACGGTAAATCAAGGTTTGTTGTTGAAATTTGTTTTAAAAGAAGCCTTGCCCGCTTTGTTCAAAGCATTGGATAAATTAGGATTAGCAGAACCGGGATTTGATAGCGTGGGCGACATTACTGCTTGTCCGGGTACCGACACCTGCAACTTGGGAATATCCAGCAGCACCGGAATCACCAAAGAGTTGGAAAGAGTGGTGAAAGAAGAGTTTCCGGAACTATTGTTTAACAATGATATTAAAATAAAAATCAGTGGTTGTATGAATTCCTGCGGGCAACATAGTTTGGCGCAAATCGGATTCCATGGAAGTTCATTTAAAAATGGAACCGCTGTGGTCCCGGCATTGCAACTGGTTTTGGGTGGTGGAATTGTTGGAAACGGAGAAGGAAGAATTTCTGATAAAATTATCAAAGTGCCAAGTAAACGCGGTCCGGCTGTGTTGAGAACACTGCTAGTTGATTTCGAAAAGAATGCTGTTGAAGGAGAATATTTTAATAATTATTACGATAAACAAGGGAAAGATTATTTCTACCAATTATTAAAACCACATGCTGATAATAGCACCTTGACTCCTGAAGAGTATTTAGATTGGGGACATACAGAGGAATTTAAAACAGAGATTGGAGTGGGAGAATGTGCTGGAGTTATGATTGATTTAGTTGCGACTTTAATTTTTGAAGCTGAAGAAAAATTGGATTGGGCAGAAAATTCGTTTAACGAAAATTTATTTGCAGACAGTATTTACCACAGTTATGCAACCATCATTAGTGGAGCAAAAGCGTTGTTGTTAGGAAAAAGTTTGAAGACAAATACGCAAAATGACATCATCAATGATTTTGATAAACATTTTGTAGATACGTCAGAAATCAATGTAAATGGTACATTCAGAGAGTTTGTATTACAGATAAATAAGAAAGAGCCATCAAAAGAATTTGCTGAAAAATTCTTAAAAGAAGCGAAAGAATTTATTAAACAAGCAAGTGCATTGAGAGAAATGCAATTGCAGGAGGAAACAACAAAATGAAAACACAATTTAAACATCACATAAAATTTGGAAGTTGTTGGTATGATAACTTTTTTAAAGTGACAACCAGACAAATTCAAAATAACAAACTCGACTCGTTGAAGTCGACTAAAAAACATAAAGAAAATGAGCACAAAAAATAATATTATTCCGAAATTAACACTTGTAGGCGCAGGTCCTGGAGATGTTGATTTGATTACTGTTAAAGGCGTTGAAGCGATAGGCTCCGCAGATGTAATTTTATACGATGCATTGGTAAATCCAGAGCTATTGAAATATGCTCCATTAGGAACATTAAAAATATATGTTGGGAAACGAAACAACAACCATGCATATACACAAGAACAAATCAATTCGTTGATTGTAGATTTTGCTTTTACACACGGCCATGTTGTTAGATTAAAAGGGGGCGATTCGTTTGTCTTCGGAAGAGGATACGAAGAACTAGCACATGCAAAATTGTTTAATATTGAAACAGAAGTAGTGCCTGGAATATCCAGTTCTATTGCTGTTCCTGAGTTACAAGGGATTCCTGTTACAAACAGAGGAACTAGTGAAAGCTTTTGGGTAATCACAGGAACAAAAAGCAACGGTCAACTTTCTGAAGACATTAAACTAGCAGCAAAATCAACCGCAACGGTTGTTATATTAATGGGTTTAAATAAGTTGAAGGAAATAGCAGATGTATTTATTAAAGAAGGCAAAAGCGATACAGCCATTGCGCTAATTCAAAATGGATCATTGCCTACTGAAAATCTTGCTTTAGGAACAATTGAAACAATCGTAAGTATTGCTGAGGAAGAAAAGATTGGAGCCCCTGCAATTATTGTCATTGGCGATGTTGTGAAGTTGCACGAATCTTTTCCTATAAGTTTAACCGATTGGAAGTATTTGTTGAACTAGATGAAAAAGCAAGTTGTTTTACTTCTTTTATTGATAGTTACTACTGTTTCTCTTGCTCAAAAGAATGTGAGTCACAACAACCTTGTTTGGTTTGGTGATTTTACAAAAGCAAGGTTGAACGATAAATGGAGTATTTATCTTGATTTTGGTTTCAGGCGAACTGAGTGGCTGAATAAGTGGAGTCAAGTGCTTGTTCGCCCTGGAATTACCTGTCATTTTAATAAAAGTGTTTCGGCAACAGTTGGAGTGGCTTATTTCAGTCACTATACAGCAACTTACATTCGTCCCGAAGGCAGAGGTTGGCAGCAGTTTTTATTTAATGAAACCTATGGCAGAATTAGTGTGAATCATCGTTTAAGGGCAGAACAGCGTTTTTTTCAAAAGGTGATTTCAAGTCAATTGGTTGACGGCTATAATTACAATAACCGTTTCAGATATCAATTGAATATTCAGGCTCCTTTTAATAAGAAACAAATGGACGACAAAACGCTTTATTTTTCGATTTCAGACGAAGTGTTTATAAATAGTGGCAAAGAGATACGAAACAATTACTTCGACCAGAACAGATTTGCAGTTGGGTTGGGCTATAAACTAAATGAGAGGCTAAATATTCTGGTTTCTTACACAAAAATATTTGTCCAAAGGGCAAAAGTGGATGCTTTTGAGGACAATAATGTGCTGGTTATCAACCTTTATCATAATCTGGATTTCGGGAAAGAAACGCCAAAGAACACGAATTAATAAATATGTAAGCAATATAAGAACAACAGTAAACCTATTTAAACATTGTTTAAACAAGATTTAAACAATAAATCAAACAGAAATCAACATGATTTCAACAGGAAACTAACAAAAAGACTATTTTCGCATACCATGACAAAGAACGCATCTTCCAACCATTTATTTCCCGTCTTCTTCAAGTTGGAGAACTTGCATATTCTTATTGTAGGTGGAGGAAACATTGGGTTAGAAAAGATATCAGCGGTTTTGAATAATAGTCCGGATGCAAAAGTCACTCTAGTCGCCCGCAATGTATTGCCAGAAATAAAAGTATTTCAGGAGAAATCCGAAAAACTCATCACTATTGAAAGAGCGTTTGAAATAAGCGATTTAGATGGGAAAGACTTGATAATAGCAGCAACAGGCGATAGAGCTATAAGTGAATTGATCCGAGCAGAAGCAACAAAGCGAAAAATATTAATCAACGTTGCCGATACGCCAGATTTATGTGATTTCTATTTAGGGTCGATTGTACAAAAAGGAGATTTGAAAATCGCTATTTCTACAAATGGCAAATCGCCAACCCTTGCAAAACGTTTAAAGGAAGTCTTTAATGAAGCGTTACCTGATGATACTCAGCAAAGCATCGATAATCTTAATAAATTTCGCAATCAATTAAAAGGAGATTTTACAAACAAGGTAAAAAAGCTAAACGAAGCTACTGCTGTGCTGATAGATCAAAAAGAAAATGTTAAGCAGCAGTTTAATAAGCGAATTTTGTTTGTTTCTCTATATGCACTATCTGTTATTGCTTTAATGTTAGTTGGACATTTGTTTTTTACACTTGTCCCGCTAACAACCATTGGCAGCTATTTTTCAAGTTTAGCATCAAGTGTTGACGCTACCATTTTACTTTATATTTTGGGTGGATTTGTTGCTCAAATGATTGATGGGGCATTGGGAATGGCATATGGAGTAAGCGTTACAACATTTTTATTGAGTTTGGGAATTCCTTCAATAACTCCAGCTGTGGCGAGTGCGAGTATGCATGCATCAGAAGTTTTTTCTACGGGAACATCTTCTTTAGTTTACATGCGTTATAAAAACGTCAACAATAAATTATTTAAAACTCTTTTAATCCCAGGAGCTTTAGGAGCAATAGCTGGTGCCTTTGCAATTTCTTATATTAGTAAAGACTACGTTAATTATGTAAAGCCGTTCGTTTCGATTTACACTTTATTCTTGGGAGTATTAATTGTTCGTAAAGCATTAAACTTGCATATTAAAACTCGTAAAAAGTTTAAAAGGATTAAACCCGTTGCTTTAGTAGGCGGATTCCTTGACTCTGTTGGAGGTGGTGGTTGGGGTCCAATTGTTACAACAACTCTAATTGCCGGAGGAAGAAATTTTAAATATGCAATAGGTTCTTCGCATGTTGCCAAATTTTTTGTGGCACTTATAAGCACTGTTACATTTGTTTCAATTATAGGATTGAGCCATTGGCAAATTATTTTCGGATTAGTTATTGGAAGTATGATTGCTGCGCCCATTTCTATTTATGTATCAACAAAAATTTCAAACAAATGGGGATTAATTTTAGTTGGGATGCTTGTAATAATAGTTAGTTTTAAAACTTTAATTTTTGCTTTTTTATAATAAAATGAATCTAGAAGAGCTAAATAAAAAGTATTTGTTGCTTAGTCCAGAAGATCGTATTCACGAGCTTTACAAAGATTTTGGTAAAGTATTGTTTACATCATCTTTTGGAACAACTTCAGCTTTTTTATTGCATTTGTTTCATAAAGTAAAACCAAACGAAACCATTTATTTTTTAGACACTACCTATCATTTTAATGAAACGATTGAATACAAAGAGAACTTGACTCAGCTGTTGAATTTGAAAGTAATAGATGTAAAGCCAGAAGTTTGGAAAAACAACTTTACGAATCAAGATAGAACGTGGAACTCTGACCCCGACTTGTGTTGCTCGATTAATAAAGTGGAACCAATTGAAAAGATAAAAGTGAATTTTGATGTCTGGGTATCTGGATTAATGACATCGCAAACTACTCATCGTCAGAACTTAAAAGTGTTTGAACTGAAAGAAGACATTGTTAAGTTTTATCCATTGATAGATCAAAACGAAAAAATTGCTAAGGAATATATTGCTCAGCACAATCTCCCACAGCACCCCTTGCTTTCGCAAGGATACAGTTCTGTCGGCTGTTTTCACTGCACTGTGGCCGGCAAAGGGCGAAGCGGAAGATGGGTAAACAAATCAAAAACGGAGTGCGGATTGCATTTGTAAAGGAATCAATTACTAATAAATAGCTCAATTTAGATTGAGTAACTATAAAGCAAAAACTATTTTCGCAACGAAAAAATTAAAAGAAAAGAATTAAGATTATGGGAAACAAAAATATTACAATAGGATTATTTGGTTTTGGCTGCGTTGGACAAGGATTGTACGATGTATTAAATCATTCGCAAGGACTTAAAGCTACGATTGAAAAAATATGTGTGAAAGACAAAAACAAAAAAAGAAAAATTGACGCAACTTTTTTTACATATGATAGAGAAGAAATTCTAAAACGCGACAACTTAAATGTAATTGTTGAGTTAATCGACAATGCAGACGAAGCTTTTTCTATCGTTAAGGATGCAATGAACAATGGAGTTAGCGTGGTAACTGCGAACAAAAAGATGTTGGCAGAAAATTTCAAAGAATTATATGAACTACAAGAAAAAAACAATGTTGCGCTAATCTATGAAGGCTCCGCTGGTGGAAGTATTCCCATCATCCGTAATCTGGAAGAATATTACGATAATGAGTTGTTGAGCAGTGTAAAAGGAATTTTAAATGGAACATGTAATTACATTCTGACCCGTATGGAGTTGGAGAATAAAGATTACGGAGACGTTTTGAAAGATGCACAGTTAAATGGTTTCGCAGAAAGTGACCCATGGCTGGATGTCGCTGGATTTGATACTAAATTTAAAACATTATTATTAACAGTTCACGCTTTCGGAATTGTTTTAACACCAGATGATATTTTCAATACAGGAATTCAAAATGTGAGTTACGATGATATTTTGTATGCAAAACAAAGAGGTTTACGTATTAAGATGCTTGGTGTCTCACAAAAAGTAGGAGATAAATTCAGAGCGTACTCCATTCCTCATTTCGTAGATAGAGAAAGTGAACTATTCAATGTTTTGTATGAATACAATGCGGTAGAAGTAGAAGGAGCGTTTTCTTGTAAACAAACATTTGTTGGAAAAGGAGCGGGCAGTCATCCGACTGGAAGTGCTGTATTATCAGACATTTCTGCATTAACATACGATTATAAATATGCGTACAAAAAGCTCAAAAAAGCATTGAGTGGGAACAATAAAATTGAAGATGGAATCAAACAAATCGAATACGATTTCCCAATCAAGTTATACATCCGTTTTCAAAACAGAGAAGAGCTCAAAGATCTAGAAATCCTTTCTATTGAAGAAGAATATAAGTCTACAAACACCAATTACATCATTGCGAATGTTAACTTCAATTCATTGTTCAATATCTTTAACAAGAGAGAAAATAAGTTGTTTATCTGCGCAATTTAAGATTATAGAGCCCCATTAGAAAACGTCATCCCGTGCTGCGACACGGGATCTCTCGGAATTGAGTAGTGTTATCATCCGGCAGATCCCGTGTCGTGGCACGGGATGACCGTAATCAGGATGGTCTCACCTCCTTGTAATCGTAACATTAACATTCGATTGTCGAATGATCAAACCAACAAGTGCTTTAATTAGTACTTTTGTTTTGAAACAATTGAATCCCCAGTGTTAGTTAAAAAAACGATATTCTTTAGTTGTCTTATTTTCTTTTCAGGAATCCTTGTGTCTCAAAACAAGCAATTCCCAGAAGGAGGAGGTCCTCCTGCAATTGGCAAAATTAAAGGAGTAATTGTTGATGACAAAAACAAACAAGCAGTAGAGTTTGCAACAGTTGCTTTGTTTAAGCTAAAAGACTCTGCTTTGGCTGGTGGAATGGTTGCAGGTAGTAAAGGGGATTTTTTACTTTCTGAACTTCCTTTTGGGCGCTATTTCTTAAAAATAAATTTTATAGGTTACAAGCAATTTATAATTGATTCTATTTCTATTCGTCCGAAGCAAATGGAAATTGATCTAGGTCAAATAAAATTGAAAAGCACTTCTGAGCAACTTACTGAAGTAGAAGTCACTTCTGAGAAAAGTACAATTCAGCTTGGAATCGACAGAAAAATTTTCAATGTCGAAAAGAGTATTATTAGTGAAGGAGGTTCTGCAAGTGACGTTTTACAGAGTATTCCAAGTATCTCAGTTGACATTGATGGAAACATTAGTATGCGTGGAAGCGGGAATGTAGTTGTATTAATTGACGGAAAACCATCCGGATTAACAGGCTCAAGCAGAGCTGCCATTTTGCAGCAAATTCCAGCTAGTAGTATCGAAAGTATTGAATTGATTACAAATCCTTCTGCAAAATATGACCCAGATGGGATGTCGGGAATCATTAATGTGATTACTAAAAAGAATAAGCTGAATGGGTTTAATGGCTCCGTTACAGTTGGAGCAGGTACTGGAGATAAATACAATGCTGCTGCAACCATTAGCTATCGTAATTCAAAGGTGAATGTTTATGCTAATTATGGTTTTCGCTCTAATAATAGGACTGGTGGCGGAAATACTTATCGCCAGAATTTTTTAAGTGATACAACATTCTTTTTACGACAAGATTTTAATTCGCTGAACAAAAGTATTTCTCACAATGTAAAAGGGGGAGTCGATTTTTATTTGAATGATAAAAATACAATTGGAGTATCAGTACTTTATAATATTGGAGATGATGCGAGCAACGAAGTGGTGAATTATTTTGAAGCAGATAATAATGATGTTACTTCAGCAAGTTATTCCCGAGACATAGTAACGAGTGATACTCCAACCAACATCGATTACAATTTGAATTATAGAAAAACATTTACTAAACCCAAACAAGAATTGATTTTTGATGTTACTTATTCAGATGCTGCTGGAACAAGAAATGAAAATTATACAGAAAGAAATTACACATTGAAATACGAACCGAAAAACACAACACCATTCAAACAAAAAACAGAAACGGTTTCTAAAAACAACATTATTACAGCTCAGTTAGACTATGTGCAACCACTAAAAAATAATATGAAGTGGGAGATGGGTGGCAAAACAACCTTGAGGACAATTGGAAGTGATTTTGCATCCAACATGTTTGATTATGTTTCCAAAGATTATTTTTTAGATACCATTACTAGCAACAATTTTGTTTATACGGAAGATGTGTATGCCGCATATTCTACGCTTTCTGGTAACATTAAAAAATTTGGATATCAATTAGGATTGCGAGCCGAACAAGCAAACACAACTTCTAATCTAATTACTACGGAAGAAGAATTCACAAACAACTATTTTAAATTATTCCCTTCTCTTCATTTGTCCCAAAAATTAAAAAAAGAACAAGAGCTACAACTTAGTTATAGCAGAAGGATAAACAGACCCAATACCAGAAATTTAAATCCCTTTAAAGAACTTTCAGATCCATATAATATTCGATATGGAAACCCTTACTTACAACCAGAGTTTATTAACTCCTACGAGTTGAGTTATATGAAATATTTTCCAAAAGGAGTATTAACCGCAACTGCATATTTTCGTCAAACAGATGGAGTTATTCAGAGATACAAAATTATTTCGGATAGCACCATTTCGTATATCACCTTTATTAATCTAGATAAGTCTCAGTCGTACGGATTGGAGCTCATTATAAAATCAGACATTACTAAATGGTGGAACATTACATTTAGTGCAAATGGTTTCCAAACAAAAATTGATGGAGGAGCACAAGCTGATTTACAAAATGAAAATTTAAGTTATATCGTCAAGTTGTTGTCTAACATGCGAGTTTGGAAAAATTTTGATATTCAGTTTACAGCCAACTATACTGGTCCGATGGCTACATTGCAAGGAGAAATGAAATCTCAATTTGTGATGGATTTAGGATTGAAGAAAGAAATTTTCAAAAATGCGAGCTTAAGTTTAAACATTACAGATTTAACAGACGCCCGCAGATTTCAAATTGTAGGAAATAACGACCCCGCATTTTATCAAGAGATGAATCGCAAACGAGAATCAAGAATCGCGACTTTAACATTCAACTACCGTTTTGGGAAAATGTCAGAAACAAGAAAATCTCGCCCTGAAAGACAAAACAACGGATTTGAAGGTGGTGGTGATATGGGCATGTAGTTTTTTCTTTTTATTGCTCGTGTCAAAAATAAATTATCTTCGTGCAATGAAATTTCATCTTTTAGTCGTTGCATTCTTATTAAGTATCCAATCTCTTTTTGCTCAACAACCTGCCTATTTTTTTCTTGGAGAAAATGAATTTGAAGGCATTCAAATCTATGATGTTATTCAAGACAATGAATTAAACTACTGGTTTGCCACAGATCAAGGTTTTTACAAATACAACAGTTATTCCTTTGAAAAAATTGATTGTGCAGAGATGAAGGGGTTATCTGCTTTCGGCTTTGTTAAGAATCATGATGGAGTTATTTTTTGTTACAACTTAAATAGTCAAATCATTAAAATAGAAAAAAGCAATTGCTCCATTTTTTATGAACTAAAAGATTCAGAAAGATCTAGCGATGTTTATCTCTCAATTACTACAAACAACTATTTACTGGTTTTGTCAAAAACAGCGTTGCTTTTTGACCACAAAGGCGAAAAAGTAAATATTGGATTCGCGCCACCAAATTATTATAGTTTCCCTTTTATTACAGAATCGGGAATAACGCTTTCTCACTTAGCAGACAGAGATTCTTTGTTTGTGCTCGAAAACAATAAAATTAGATTTGCTCCTCTGTTAGTCGAATCCGAGCAAATTGTTGGCGTACTTACTTTTTTTAAATTGGACAAGTTGACCTATGCTATAAGTACAGCCACTAAAGAAATTTATTCTTTTAATGAAAAAACATTTCAATTAAAAAAAATTGTTGATGGACCAACATTTAATAGCAAAGAGTTTTTACGGTTTTATAATGTAAATAACCAATTGTGGATAGCGGGAACAAGAACTGGGGTGAGTTATATTGAAAAAATAATTGGAAACGTATTCCCAAAAGAATTGTATTCGGATTATTTGATTTCTGATGTATACAAGGATAGTGAAGGGAATATGTTGTTAAGCACTTTTAATCATGGAGTGCTTGTTATTCCAAATTTTGATATTCCAGATGTTTTACCATCTCTTGATAACCAATCGGTGGTGAGCATTGAACAGGATAATGATTTTGGAATATTGATGGGGACATTGCAAGGACAATTACTTTCGTTTAAAAATAATCAATATAAAGTACTATCAAATAGCGGAAGCAGACCTTTGCAGTCGTTGTTCAGTTGGCCCAATTTTCCTTATATCATATTTGATGATGGTCAGGTAAAAGCATACAATAAGAAAACAGGAAATATAGTAGTCGTCTTAGCCGGGTCATTAAAGGATGCTACTTTGATGAATGAGGAAAGCGTTTGTTTGGCTCTCAATACCAGTATCTGTAAAATTACTATTGAAAGTAACGACTCATTTAAAAAGGAACTTTCTTCATCATTTAAAATTCGTACTTATTCAATAGAAAAGGCCCCATCAACAAACAGTCTTTTTGTTGCAACTTCCAGTGGACTAAAAATTTTAAAAGAAAATTTGTTTGTTGAAGATGCAAAGTTTATGAATGAAATAATGTTTGCTAATGATATTTCACTTGATTCGAAATCAGTTTATGTTTCTACAAAAAACAGAGGAATTATCGTTTTTCAAGATGATGTAGCCATTCAACAAATTGTTACTAGACTAAACCAAAAAAACATTGAAATACACAAACTGATTGTTTATAAAAATAATCTTTATACCCTTTCATCAGAGGGGTTTGTTGTGTTTGATAAAAATGGCCAAGTTTTAATTCAATTAAATAAAGTGCAAGGTTTTTCTACCAATAGAATATTTGATTTTGAAATTATTGACAATGAAATTTGGATCAGCCACTCAAATGGGATACAAAAATTAGCCATTTCACAATTAAAAAACAATACAGAAAAGCCCTTGCTTCGACTTGCGAAAATCGAGGTGAATGATTTTGAAATTGATGACATATCCAAGTTCAGTGAATTTGACAACGATCAAAGAAAATTCCGTTTCACTGTTTCTTCTCCAACTTTACGTAATAAAGAAAATATAAAATATCATTACAAACTTATTGGTTACGAAAACGAATGGGTAGTAGGAAATTATACAAATAACGAAATTCTTTACAATGCTCTAGGTCCAGGCAATTACACATTTGTAATTAAAGTAGAAAACCGAGGAAAATACAGCACCCCTATTTCATATTCTTTTTCAATTTTATCTCCAATCTATTTGAGATGGTGGTTTATTATTGGAATCGGTCTAATTGTAGTTTTTATTATCATTTTGATATATCAATATCAGCTCAATACCCAACGTAAAAAATCGGAAATGATTAACGAACTTAATCTTTCTAAGCTTACTGCAATTCAGTCTCAAATGAATCCCCATTTTATTTTTAATGCATTAAATTCAATTCAGGATTTGGTCTTAAAAGGAGACATTGATAATTCATATACTTTCATTACAAAGTTTTCCAACTTAGTTAGACGAACATTAAATTATTCAGATAAAGATTTTGTTGATTTTGAACAAGAAATTAAATTGTTAGAATTGTATCTGTCTTTAGAAAAGCTCAGATTTAAAAAGGAGTTAGATTATACAATAACGATTGATAACAAAGCGGATATAATGATTCCACCATTGTTAGTACAACCATTTATTGAAAACGCACTGGTGCACGGGTTGCTTCACAAAGAAGGGAATAAAAAATTGTCAATTCATTTTAGAATGGAAGAATCATTGGTTTGTATAATTGAAGACAATGGAGTTGGAAGGGAAAAGGCGAAAGCTATCAAAATCAGACAGCGTTCTGAACATGAATCATTTTCTGGTAAAGCCATCCAAAAACGATTTGAAATACTTAGTAGTGTATTGAATAGTAGATTCGGATATGAATACGAAGATTTAGTTGAAAACGGATTGCCATCAGGAACAAGAGTAACCTTGACAATACCAGTAAAACATAAATTTTAAGCTATTCCTAAAAGAAATAGGTTGATTCCTAAATTTAACATAAGAAGAACAAAAATGTAAGTTAGCTTTGTACGAATGAATAAGATCAGAGCCATATTAGTAGATGATGAGGAAAGTGCGCGAGATGTGCTTCAAAACCTCTTGCTCCGGTTTTGTCCTGATGTTGAGCTGGTTGCTAAATGTGAAAATGTTTTGGATGCAGTGGAAGTTATCAAAAAAGAAAAACCAGATTTAGTGTTTTTAGATATTGAGATGCCTAATTATGCTGGATACGAATTGGTTAATTTTTTTCAAGAAATAGAATTCGAAATTATTTTTGTTACAGCGTATGATCAATATGCTGTTAGAGCATTTGAAACCGCAGCCATCGATTATTTGTTAAAACCAATTGACATCGAACGACTTAAAAGAGCCATCGTACGAGTTCAAACTCAACATAATTTAGAGCAACAAGCACAACGATTGTCATTGCTGAGCAATACACTTGAAAACAAGCAACTAAAAAGCATAGTAGTTAGTGATAAGGGGCAACAACATATTGTTCCAATTGATACTATAATAGCAATTGAAGCTCAAGAATCTTATTCTTTTGTTCATACCATTGACAAAAAATATACGGTAAGCAAAAATCTAAAGCACTTCGAAACCATTTTTTTGGATAATACTTCTTTCATCCGCGTTCATAAATCTTGGATTATTGCAAAAGAACATATTCTAAATTATTCAAAAACAGAACTTTCCATAAACCTTTCTAACGGCCTAGTTGCTAAACTCTCGAAGTATAAAAAAGTTGAGTTTGAAGAAGCTGTAATGGCTTAAGTCCATTCCTAAACTATATTGGCTGTTACTGAACTAAGTCAGTTTCTATAGCTATTCTAAGCTATGTTTGCCCCCGTATAAATGATACCGGGAATGAAACATACGATTATTATGGTAATTTTTGCTCTTGCACCGTTTGCTGCAAAAGCGCAAGAAAGTCAAAATATAGAGCTATCAAAATTAGCCTCTGGAAATTTCACAGTTAACAAAGTGGTTGAGAATGGAAGCAACTTCAAATTTGAAGTAGCAGCTAAACAATGGCCGATTAGCTTTAAGAAAGAAGGAGAAAACTATACTGAAGTAGTAGTAAACAGAGCTGGAATTATTGAAGAAAAATATCAAGCCGATTTACCAGGGTATCCAGCTTATTTTAAATCAGATGCTAGTGAAATTGTTGTGTCGGCAATCGATAAAAAAATCTACTATTATACTTATAGCATAAAAACGGGAGCAAGTATTAAATATATCTTCTGTGATTCTAAGGTTAAAAGTTATGCAGATGAAAAAAGTACTTTAGATGAGTACAGAACTAAAATTAAAGAGCTTCAAACAACTACTCGTACTCAGCGAATAGAAGAGAATAATGCTGCACAAGCTAAACAAGAAGAAGAGAATACTCTAAAAGGTAAAACAATCAAATCTATCAATGTTGTTCCTGTAACGAAACCTACAGTAGTTGGCTTGTTAAGCATTATTGCTATTGGAGTTGAATTTACTTTGGATAACGGAAAAGTTTTAAAAACAAAAAACTTAGGTGGATTCACTCCTTACACCGATTTTGAAACAGAGGTTAGTGGTGGCGATTTTGCTGGTGGCGATTTTAAAGTTGCGGATGATAGCAGAAAAATTCCTGGTGATAAAATTGAAGTTACGGTTTGGTCAAAGTATGATGCTAAAAAAATAAAAGGTAAATATACTTGTCCAGCAAATTACAAAACGGATATCAATTACAATTTTGCAGGAAATTCTGGAGCTTCTGGAAGAGGCGGCACTGTTGGTTATACAATTAATGGAAAAAACGGTACTGATGGAAAGAGTATAAATGTTTCCGTAACAGCAATGCAATTGGGTGGTGAGCAAGTAAATAAAATTGTGATTACTGATGCTTATTCAGGAAGTGTTATTACAGAAGCTAAAATGAATACAAATTTTACTTTGAACATAAATGCAAATGGTGGAAACGGTGGAAGCGGCTCTGTAGATTTTGGAAATGGTGGAAGTGGAGGAGATGCTGGTAATGGAGGTAACGTTGTGGTTTCCGGAAGTGGTGCTTCGTCTTTGAAAATTTCTGTGACGAATAATGGTGGAACTGGCGGGGTAGGTGGAAAAGCAAAAACACAATCCTATTCTCCTGGAACGAACGGAAGAAATGGTAGTAAAGGAATATTCAGTAAGTAAATAAATCAATACAATTAAATAGTTAACAAAAAACAAAAACAGATTACTATGAAAAAAATGAAAATGATTCTAACAGTAGCATTGCTATTTGTTTATGGATTCCAAATGAATGCGCAAATAAAAGGAAACTTTGATGCCTTTAATACTGAAAAAGATGAATTAGGCATTACTGGACAATATTTCGGGAAAGTAGATAAAAAATCATTCGGCTTTAGATTTGTGAAAGAAGCAGATGGAAAAATTGTAAATGAATTACATTATTTCGAAAAAAAGAAAAGTGCTGAGCCACAACTTAAATTATCAATGAAAGAAAGCTATTACAGCAAAAACAAAGTAAAACTTTTTTATGCATGGGTTACATCAAGTGCTGCAGGATATGTAGAAGTTATAGAAGTTGAACCAGGAATTTTAGCACAAATCTCTCAATCTTCTGAAAGCGCTAATGGTGGTCCAGCTACTTTAGATGCTAAAAGAAAAGTGGTTGATGTTATGGCAAAAGACCAAGCGAAATTAGAGGCTTGGGATGTTGAAACGGCACAAGCAAAAGTGGATATGATTATCGCGTCATTAAACACTGAAAAATTAGAGAAAGAAAAAGCAGAATGGATGAAAAATGAAGCCTATGCAAAAAACGTGGATAAAGTAGTTTTTGCTGCACAATGGTACCACCTTCAAAAACAAGGTTACCCAGACAAGCTTGCAGTAAGTGGTGCAGACTTCAAAACTGAATTGGACATGGCAGGAAACATGAATTTCATGGGATTCTTCAGCGTTCCTCCAAGTGTTAAATATCCAGGTCAACAAATCAACATTGAGTACGAAATGGGTGGCAAAAAAACAAACAGAGAAACATTAAGAAAAAAATCTGCTGCTTGGAGCAACATGGTGCCAATCATTGAAACTAAAAAATTCGAATACCGTCAATCACCTACAAGAGCTATTCGTGAATACAACCAATACCAAAGTCAATTTGTTCAAGATTATGCAGCTATTCAGTGTTTATATGATAACAAAGACAAATTAAAAGTTGGACAAACGTATGATTTTACAGTAAGAATTTATGCTCACCGCGATGGCGAAAACGGAGCTGTACTTGCTGAAGGAACTGTTAAATTAAAATACACTGAAAAAGCGAAAATTGCTTTCGAAGGAGATCCAACAAAACCACAAGAAAAAGGCATTTTTGCAACATTTGAAGATTTCTTAAACGAATAATAACATTATGTAATTCAAATACTCTCTTTGCATTTTATGCAAGTTGAATTATATTAAAAATCCCCGCTGAATAGGCGGGGATTTTTTTAATTTAACTTGACGGTTAACTGATTTAACTTTTCGATATGCTGGCTTTATTTGAAAAGACGCAGCAGTGAGTATAATCTGTTTCTTTCCTGTTATTTTTTTGTTATTTTGGTCCGTTGAACGACTTGTCCTTTAGTATTACTTAGTAAAAGGAAATATAAACCCGTTGGCTGGTTTGTTACATCAAAAGAGTTAGTGTTTTGCTTCTCAAGAATTATTTTTCCTGTTATATCAGTTAAAAGCACATTGTAATTGTTCGATAGATAAACAGTTTCTGTGGTGGGGTTAGGATAAACCGAAATATTATTTGTAAAAGACTCTTCAGGTGTCCCACTTGTTGGAGAAAGCACTAGAGAAAAATCATCTAGGCCAAACCAAAAATCACCATTGGTTGTAGGTTCAATCGTTAAATAGTTTCCTCCAATCGAAGCGGTAAACGATGCGGAGTAAAGTGTGTACGCAACGGTAGAGCCAAGTGGCACATTTACAGCTAAAGATCCGAAGTTGTTGGCTATATTTGAAATACCTACAGATAAAGATTCAGCAGCAACAGGATTTGAATTAGCCGCGTAAAATGTTAGATCATACGTTTGGCCTGCGACAATTGGAGTGGAAAGTCCAAAGCTGATAGATTCAAACATACTAGGACCACTCAACCCAGCCATCACAATATGTGTGGTACCTGAGTTGGCTCCTCCTGCATAACAAAGTGAACTTACTCCAATGTCAATTCCATCAGTAGTTCCTCCATAGAAGGCGGTAATATTTGATAAACTCGAGGTAACAAATGATGCAGGCTCATTTGTATAACAGCCTGTAGCAAGTGCGTTAATCTCGAAACCAGGATTAAGAATAAGATTTTGAGCAATTGCACTGTTTGACATAATTGCAATTACAGTAATTAGTAATGTTTTTTTCATGATTTTAGTATTGTTTATAGTTTACGAAGTTAATTATTATTAAAGAAGGCCGTACGGTTACCGCAAGCACAACATGTCATCCATCCCGAGGAGTACTCGATATTTTCGTTTATTATACGCGCACACCAATCACCAACATATCATCAACTTGCTGCAACACACCTCTCCATTCTTCTATAGAACGGTCTAATGCAATTTGTTGTTGCTCCATCGACATGCTGCTCAAATTCATCAACATGGTTTTGAATTGTGCTAGTTTAAATTTCTTGCCATCCGGACCACCAAACTGATCAGCATACCCATCAGAGAAAATATAAATGGTGTCGCCTTTTTGTAATGGAACTGTGTGGTTTGTGTAGTTTTGAATTTGACCTTCGGTGTAACTTCCAATCGCAATGTTATCGGCTTTTATTTCAATCAATTCTTTTCCGCGTACAATAAATAGTGGGTTGTATGCTCCAGCATATTGCAATTCCATTGTTTTGAAATTAACTGTACACAATGCAACGTCCATTCCATCACGCAATCTTGTATCTTCAGAAGTTTGATTTAATGTTTCGCTTACACCTTTGTTTAGTTTATCTAAAAACTTCGCAGGGATAATAACTTTGCTTTCGTTTAATGCTTGCGTTAAAATGTTTGCACCCACAATACTCATGAATGCTCCTGGAACACCATGACCAGTACAATCAACAGCAGCAAACATAATTTCATCTCCTCGTTTATCCAACCAATAAAAATCTCCACTCACAATATCTTTTGGTTTGGAGAATACAAATGAATTCTGGAAATAAGTTTTGATTACATTTTCAGGTGGAAGAATTGCTTCTTGAATTCGTTTTGCGTAACGAATACTGTCTGTTATATCTTTGTTCTTTTCAGCAAGTTCTGCATTTTTAATTGCTAGCTCTTCTGTTCTTTCTTCAACTTTATCTTCTAATAATTTTTTCGCAACTTTTAATTTGCGTGTTCGCATTTTATCAAACACATACAATCCGAAAATTGCGAATAGGAATACCAAGACATAAAACACAGCAGTCTGCCAAAATGGTGGCGAGATATAAAATTTATATTCAGTTGCTCTGATGTTTCCGGTTCCATCGTTGTTAAATGCGCGAACTAAAAAGGTATAGGTTCCAGGAGGCAAGTTGGTATAAACAGCTTCATTTGCCGTTGTGAAGCCTGGTAACCAATCTTTATCAAATCCTTCGAGTTTGTACTGGTATTTTACTTTTTCAGGATTGTTTAAACTTACTCCCACAAAATTAAAAGTCAAATGATTTTCGTTGTATTTAAAATGCGCATCATCTGGAAATTCAAAATCTTTCATAAACAATTTTAACCCAGTTATGAACGTAACCGGTTCAGTCGTATTTGGCTTATCTTCTTTTGGAGAATATCTTACAGCACCCATAATGCTTCCGTACCATAAGTTTCCTTCGGCATCCAAACAAACGGCATTTGGATTTGTCTCCACACCTAAAAATCCTTCTGCTTTTCCATAATGAATAAATGAAGAAGTTTTCTCTTCAAAACGGTCAATTCCTCTGCTGCTTCCAATCCAAATATGATTTTCTTTATCACAAATGATTGAGTAAGGAGAATCTGTTGTTAAACCTTCTTTTACTGTGAAATTGGTAAATACTTTTCCATCGTATTTGTACAAGCCTCCGCCATAAGCGGCAAACCACAAATTGTGATTTTTATCTTCGTTGATACATAAAATAAATCGGTGACGCATTCCATCTTCTTCGTCAAACGATTTAAAACTTGAACCATTATACATTGATAAACTTCCGCCCAATGCTCCAAACCATAAATTGTTTTTCGAGTCTTTAAAAATTCGATATACGTTGTTTCCTCCTAATCCATCAGCTACAGAATAGGTTCTAAATTTTTTTGCAACAGGATCAAATTTGGAAGCACCTTCTTTTGTTCCGAACCATAAATTTCCTTCTTTATCATCACAGATTGCGTAAACCATATCGCCCGCTAATCCATCTGAAGTTGAATACGATTCAAATCGGTTGGATGATTTATTGAATTTGCATACACCTCCGAAACCCGTTCCAAACCATAAGTTTCCGTCTTTGTCTTCAAACGAAGAAAGAATGACATTGCTTGGTAATCCATCTTTTGTTGCATAATTTTGGATGGTGTGATTTTCTTTTTTGTTGATCGCAGAATAAGTAAAACTAATTTTAGAAATTCCATCGTTAGTCCCCAACCAAATATTTCCATCTTTATCACACAAGGTTGTCCAAACCAAATTGTTTACAATCGCATCACCTTCATCATAAATTTGAAAACGTTCGCCACGGTATTGGTTTAATCCTATATCAGTTCCAATCCAAACAGCGCCTTCGCGATCTTGAAAAATGGTATTTACATTAAAATAATTTAATCCTTGCTTGGTATTATAATTATAAATGATGGCTTTAGAAAGAGCTTCTGTTCTTTCTTTTGAAAGATAAGGAGTAATTTTTGTCGCTCCACCTCCTGTTGTTCCAATCCAAACATTATGTGTTTTGTCTTCAAAAATAGTATTGATAAAATCAGATCCTATTCCATTACTAATATCAAAACGATTTCCTAATCCTTCAATTGTTTTAGCTGGTAATTTCACATTAAAATCATCTTTCACTATAAGAGCCATTGCCCCAGCATCAGCTGAGCCCACCCAAATTTCGTTGTAGTTGACCAATGCCAGTGTTGTAATTCTGTTACTGTGCAAGCCGTTTCCTGTATTCAAAATACTATAAGAAGAGGTAGAAGTTAAATTTGCTTTTGCATCATAAATAGTAATTCCAATATCGGTTGCAATCCAAACATTTCCTTTTTGATCTAAACAAATATCATAAACGTTATCACTACTCAGTCCGTCTTTTTTATTTATGGAAATCATAGTTTTGTTTGTCGGGTCGTAAACAAAAATTCCAGCTCCTTCGGTTGAAACCCAAAAACGTTGACTTGCATCTTGAATGATTGCAGTTACTGTTTTAAAACGGGTGTATTCTTCAAGATTTAAATTTTCAATTTTTTTAGTTTTGTTATTGTACATCGATACTCCTCCTGCCCAATGTCCCAACCAGATATTTCCCTTTTTATCTTTATACATCGCTGTTACCCAATCTTCAGCTAATGAATCTTTTCGAGAGAATGTTTTAAATTCATGACCATTGTATTTGGTCAATCCCGAAAGGGTTCCAATCCACAAATTTCCATCGTCATCCTGCGCTAAGTCTTGTACTTGCGATTGCGACAACCCTTGCTCAACACCATAATAAATAAAACTGGTAGTTTGTGCAGAAAGTGTGCTGACAAAAAATATCAAGCATTGAAGAAGCAATGCAGAATATATAGAGTGATTTATTTTCATCGTTGCCATTATTTGTTTTGATAAGCTGAGAAAAATGCAATTTCTTTGTTGTAAACTAATTCGTCAATTTCAATATCATTTTTGTAGCAGTAAACAGTACCCCAGAAATAAGTTTCTTTTCTGTACGTATCCATTTTTTTACCTTGCGTAACAGTTGTATTGCGAGTTGTTTTCACCATTCCTTCATCTACAGAAACAGCAAAGTTCGGACTCTCTTTTTGTTTGTACCCTTTTACATCGGGCAATGTTTTTTGATTGCTTATTCTTACGGAGCGCTCAGCAAATGCAGCCGCTTCAACCAGTTTTCGTATTTCGTTATTTTTCTGTTGTTGATTAGCAAGCAATTCTTTTTTCTTTAATTTTTGTTCTTCTCGAAGTTTATCTGATTTTGCTTTTACATCGGCTTCGCTTCGCATTTGAGCAATAACAGTATTGGTTTTTGCAACTTCTTTTTGTTTGCTATAAGCTTTTTGTTTTGCGACACGTTCGTTTTCAGCAACCATTTTTAAAAGGTCGTTTTCATAATTTGATTTTATTTCTTTGTTCTTTTTTGCCATTAAATTTTTTGCTTCTTTTTCACGTTGCAATCGAATCGCTTCGGTTTCCATCGATTGGTCAACTGGGACTTCTTTGTTGTTTCCTGCTTCTTTTAATCGAGCCAGTTCAGCCGCTCTTTCTTTGGCCTCAGCTATTAAACGTGCATCGTATGCAGCTTTTGCAATTGCATCTAATTTTATTTTTTCTTCAGCATCTTTTTTTGCTTTTTCAGCAGCTAATATTTTATCCTTTTCTGCTTTTTCTTTCGCAGCTTTTTCAGCAAGTATTCTGTTTATTTCTTCTTGAGATATTAATAGATCTTTAGTAAATTGAGCCAAATACGCTTCATCATCCATAAAGCCCTTTTTCCCATCATAAATTACTTTATTAAATGGGTTTTTGTATTTGCTTATTCGAACAGAAGTATTTGTAGTTTCAAAAAATGGAACCTCTGTTACATAGAGTGGAAAAATGTTGTTTTTTTCTTTTGGTAATTTGCTTGTGTAAACCATCAAATGCATATCAACACAACCAGGATATGAAAATGCAATTTTATAATCGACTCCAAAGACTAATGAAAATGAAAATTTTCCATTTTTTCCTGTCTTTATTTTCTCCTGTTCAATTGTTCCATTGCGAAAGACAATTACTGTGGCGCCAGAAAGCGTTTTGCCATCTTTTGTGGTTTTTCCTTCAAATTCAAGCATCCCGGGCGCTTGTGCCGAAGCAAAGTTTGTACTTAAAGCAAAAAACGAGAACAGCAAGACCACCCCAATAAAGTGAGCTTTAAGTTTGTCGATAAAATTTGCAAATAAAACGGGCATAAGGGTTCTTTTATCCGATAACGAAAGTACGGATAATTATACGATTTTTCAAAGGCGATTCAACAATAATGAACAATGTTTTATTAGGTTTGTTAGCTGATAGTATACTGTTTATGGAAAACCGAACTAATCAATTAAAAAGCATTCGACCAGAAATTTCGATAGCAATTGGCAACGTCTCTGCTAACGAACTTTTCCAGATGCAAACACTCCGTCCGATACTTAAATTTCAGAATGAGCTAATTCTTGCTGCGTTTAAAAATTATTTGGGCGATGTGCGGATTTCTTTCCACGAGATGACAGATGAAAAGAAAGACGATTGCATTCATCAGACGATTAAAAAAAATTTGGCTTTAAAATGTGTCATGCTAGGATTCATCATAGGTCACTTTACCAGCGATGAACTGGTTTTCTATAGTCAGCAGAAATCTGAATTCAATAAACGGATGGTAGAATTGTTGATAAAGCGGATTTCAGATCAAAAAGAAAAACTATTCTAGTGGAATGTTTAACCGTTTATAAATAGCATCCCGTTTTAATTCACGCACTTCATTGGGCTGCATTTTTTCTAAACGAATGTCTTCAATAGCAATTCGGATTAATCGTAAGCATGGAAACCCAACACCTGCAGTCATTTTACGAACCTGATGAAATTTTCCTTCAGTTAATGTTAATTCAATCCAGGATGTTGGTAACGACTCGCTGATTGGATGTCCACGAGGCGGAAGATTCTCCGGTTTTTTAACTTGTTTTGCTTTACATGTTTTTGTTAAGTAAGGACCCGCATCCAAAGCAATAGTAATACCCGCTTCTAATTGTTTGATAGCATCGTTGGTAACGATTCCCTGCAATTGCACCAAATAAACACGTTTATGTTCGAACTCTGGTTTTAAAAGTCGGTAGTTTAAATTTTTATCGTTTGTTAAAATCAAAAGCCCTTCGCTGTTTTCATCCAAACGTCCCAATGGATATACATCTTTCGGAAATGTAAATCCCAGTTCGCCCAAACACTTTTTCTTTTTATGAGAAGAAGTGAATTGCGAAATCATTTTATACGGTTTGTAAATGATGTAATAGTTCACAAGACAAAAGTAGCAATTTACTTTTTAAAGATGGAATCTGGAATCCCTTTGTTTATTTGGTAATTGGTAAGTATAATAAAAATCTGACCTTTTTTGTTGTCCTTCGTTTTATCCTCCTCTTTTGGTTTGTTATTTATATCGGCAGCAACACTTTTAGGAATTTTAAATTTTTTCACATCTACTGTAAATGTCATTTTATCAGGTAGGCCGAAAGCAATTTGTGTTCCATACACATACTCCGTAAGAATGGTTCCGTTTGATTTTGTAGTGAGTTGTGATTTTAAGATAATGTTTTGTTTGGTGTCCACCCACAATTTCCCTAAAATCAAATCGCTTGTGTCTGCATTTGGAATAATGTTGATGATTATAGCCTGGGTTGTTCCAATCATCTCTTTTCCTTGAATGATGGTGGAAAAGGAGTTTGTATCTGCCAGCATTTTGGATGCTTGGTCAAATCCCTGTCGCGGAACAATCGCAATGCTTTTGGATTCGACTTTAAATTTATCTTTTTGTTTAGAATACACTTTTGCATCAATTGGCATCATTCGAATAAATGGCATGTCTACTTTTACATGAATATTTACAGAATAATCTTTTGCCTTCTGAATTTTTGAATACACTTTATTTAAAATGGCATTGGCGTTTTCCTGCGCAGAAATTGACGAAGCAGAGAGGAAAAAGATGAACAGAAGAAATGTACGTGTAACTGGGCTCATGATAAAATATCTTTTCTCTTAAATTTATAAACGGCAATAGCAAGTAACCCGATAATGTGCAAAACCAAAATACATGTGGATTCAATAATTTTATCCATCGGCAATGGGTCTTCAAAAAAGTTGCGCCATGCCACCATGTGTGATGTAAATAGATAAGGTTGAATTTTTTGCAAAGAAGGAACATCCAGCGTGCCAATAATGGTAAACAGAATAATAATGGCCATTGTGGTAACTATTGGTCCGATCGAGTTTTCTGAAAAGCAGGAGAGGGTTAACGACAAAGTTGCAATCATCACCATGGATAGATAAGCAACAACAAATCCGCAAATAAAACGCCACGCTAAATCATGTTCTTGCAACACAATTAAACCATCACTATTGAGAACCATTAAATCACCAGTTCCAAATAGCCATTTGCCCACAACCAATGCCATGAAGGCCATCCACAATAATATCACAAGGGTGTAAGCACAACCTGCAAGATATTTTGAAAATAAAATGCTGGTGCGTGAAATGGGTTTCGTTAAGAGTAAACGAATCGTTCCCATTGCGCCTTCACCCGAAATCAAATCACCGGTTACCAAGGCAATAAGCAGTGGAACGTGAATGATAAGCATTTGTAAAATAATAAATGCAATGAGGTTGCCATTTAAAATATTTCCTTCAAAGGCAAGTGACTGTTCGAATGGTTGTGTTACAAATGAAATAAAACTCATGCCATCTGATTTCATCGCAAACAAAATAATCACAATGATGAGGGTGATGGCGCCAATGCCAATGTAGCTACGCGGTTTGGCTGCAATTTTAATAAATTCGTTATAGGTACTTTTCCAGAACATCAGGCGTTAATCAATTTTAAAAAGTAATCTTCCAGTTTTCGTTTAGCTTCAATCGAATACACATTTACTCCATTGTCGGCAAACAATTTATTTACGACCGGAATTTTTTCTTGCGAAATATGCAAATGCAATGTGGTTGTTTCTGTCTTATCAACAAGTTCACTCATGGATGCATTTTGCAAGATGAGTTTTGCTTTTTCAAGGTTGTCAATCGTAAAAACGACAATCAACTCTTGCGCATTCAACAAGTCTTTAACGGAGCCTTGCACAATGGTTTTACCTTTACTGATAATCACCATGCGGTTGGCAATTAATTCTATTTCAGAAAGAATATGTGATGAAAGTAATACCGTTTTATTGCGTTCGTTTTTTAATTGAAGAATTAAATTTCGAATATCAATAATTCCTTGTGGATCCAAACCAGTTGTTGGTTCATCTAAAATAATTAATTCAGGGTCGTGAATGAGGGTTTGTGCAATGCCCAAGCGTTGTTTCATCCCGTGTGAAAAGCCACTTAGTTTATCTTTCTCTCTACCCTTTAACCCAACAAATTCAATAATTTCGTGAACTTTGCTTTTTGTTACATTCATTCCCGACAGTCGCGCAAAAATTTCAATATTTGTTTCTGCTGAAAGATATTTGTAGAAATCTGGTTTTTCTACGATACAACCGATCCGTTGTAAAATATAATTTCTGTCTTTAGCTAAATCTTTTCCAAAAAGCTTTAACTCGCCTCCACTCGGTTTAATCAGCGACAGCATGGTGCGGATGGTGGTGCTTTTCCCGGCACCATTCGGACCTAAAAATCCAAATACATCACCACGGTAAACGTCAAAACTAACATCTTTCACTGCTTGGAATTTTCCAAAATTTTTTTCAAGGTGTTTAATTTCAACTATTTTTTCGTTGGTATCCGACATAAGAGCGGGGAGGAATTATAATGCAAAGTTAGAGTTAAATTACTACACCAGGATATTGCCGAGTGCATTTTTATAAGTATTTAACACTCTTTCGCGAGCAAATTTATGATCCACTATTGGTTGTGGATAGGTAAGTTCTTCAAATTCGGGCACCCATTTTCGAATGTAGTTCAATTGTGGGTCGAAGCGCTTTGTTTGGGCATCCGGACTAAACACTCTAAAATAAGGAGCCGCATCACAACCAGAACTGGCAGCCCATTGCCAGCCTCCGTTGTTTGCAGATAAATCATAATCCATCAGTTTTTCTGCAAAATAAGCTTCCCCCCAACTCCAATCGATAAGCAAATGTTTTACTAAAAAACTAGCGACAATCATTCGCACTCGGTTGTGCATAAATCCTGTTGTGTTCAGTTCGCGCATTCCAGCATCTACAATCGGGTAACCGGTTTGTCCGTTACACCACGCTTCAAATTCCGTTTCATCATTTCTCCATGGAATGCGGTTGTATTGCTTTTTAAAAGAACCGTTTACTACATGCGGAAAATGGAAAAGGATTGTCATATAAAACTCACGCCAAATCAATTCGTTTAGCCATTGGTCGTTTAAGAGTTTTGCTTTTGCTGTGAGGTGGCGAATGCTAACAGTTCCAAAACGCAAATGAACACTTAAGCGGCTGGTTCCTTCAATCGCAGGAAAGTTCCGTTGCTCATGGTAATTGGAAATAATCTTTTCGTTGAGTGTGGGTGCAACATACTTCATTCTACTTGGTTTAAATCCAATTTCAGTTAAAGTAGGAAAGCGGAAAGGCGAAGTTTTAATAAAATTTGAAAAATAATTTTTAGTTGCAAATGGTTTGATGTGCGTTTCGTTTAGACTGCTTTTCCATTTTTTCATATAAGGCGTGAAAATGGTATAGGGCAGTCCATCATCTTTTGTGATTTCATTTTTTTCAAAAATAACTTGATCTTTAAACGAATAAAAAGGAATGTTTTTTTGCTTTGCTAATTTTTCAATCCTACTATCTCGTTCAATTGCAGAAGGTTCATAATCATTATTGATATAGATATTTTTAATTGAATAAGTTTTGAGCAGTTTGGTGAAAATCTCCTGTGTGTTTCCATGAATAACAAGCAAGGAACTTCCAATTGCTACAAGTTTTTTTTGCAATTCAGTTAATACTAGATGTATAAATTCGACACGAGCATCTTCCTTATTCTCAAGTTTATTAAGAATATCTCTATCAAAAATAAATATGGGAAGAACCGCTTTGTTGTTTTTCAAAGCATTGAACAATCCTGCGTTATCTGAAAGGCGTAAATCTCGTCTAAACCAAAAGATGCTAATTTCCTCTTCAGATACCATATGTTTTAAAAAATTAAATTATTTTTTAAACAAACTATCTTCCGATAGCATACTCTTTTAACTCCTGCATTAACCGTTTACGAGCTAAAAATATTCTGCTTTTTACAGTTCCGATTGGAATCTCTAATTCCTTTGCAATTTCTTGATATTTATATCCATCGTTATAGCGGGTGAAAGGAATTTTATATTCATCCTCTAAATTATCAACAGCTTTTAAAATGTGTTTCAAGTTTATTTGTGAGTTTGCATCTGGACTGTTGCTCCCTCTCAATGGTTTTACTAAAGACAAATCCTCTGTTTGTGTAATAATTTGACGTGTTTTGATAGATCTTCTATAAGAATTTATGAAGGTGTTTTTCAAGATTGTATACAACCATGCTTTTAAGTTCGTAGAATCCGCAAATTTATCACGATACTTTAAAGCTTTTAGAAAAGTTTCTTGAACCAAATCTTGTGCTTCTTCAGAATTGGAAGTCAAACTATAAGCGAAATTTTTTAATGGTGTTCTCTGATTCACCAACTGTTGATTAAATTCTATTGCTGTCATATTGTTTTGTTTAAGATTTATGTCTAACACTTAAACAAAAGTAATCAAATATTCATTACAACCAAATATTGTTTAATTAATTATTCAATAAATTAAACAATTTTAACATATTTGGAATTAAGCATCTGACAATCAACTTGTTACGATTTTATCAGAAAGCCGAGAAAGGTAAGAGGTTGAAAACTAAGAAACTAGAGCAATTAGCTCGGCAGGAGTTTTGAATATTTTTATGTTGGAAGGCAATGTTAATTCTCTTGAAATGATTTGATAGCCTGTCAATAATATCTTTTTAGTAGGAAAAGAATTTGCAAGCTGATTCACATAATCTTGCGTTGACTCCATTGCAAATGTGATTACACTTACAATGTAGTCCGAATTTTTAATTTCAACCACTTTTTGAACATCAAGTAATGGAACAGATTGCCCTAAATAAGTTGGGACATGACCTCTTGATTTTAATAAATAAGTAAAATAAAGAAGACTAATTTCATGCAATTCACTCTCTGGAAGAAAAAGCAGGAATTTTTTTGAATCGATAGTCTCTGTAGTCACTTGTCCATCAATCGCGACAATCAGTTTTTGTCGGATTAGGTTTGTAATGAAATGTTCCTGTGCTGGATTGATACTACCCGTTTGCCACATCACACCAATTTTATGAAGAAAGGGATAAACCACTTCTTCAATTGTATGTGCAAACCCATGTCTTAAAATCTGGTTGGAGATAATTTTTTCGAAACGCTGTTCGTCCATTTCTACCATCGAAATAATCAAACTGGTCACTTGTTCACATTCGTTGATTTCGCTGTCTACAATTTTTGATACTTCAGTTGCAATTTCAGTATTTGATAATTCAGCAATTTTAGAAATCTTGTATCCGTGATTGTTTAATAAACTAACATTTAAAATATTTTTGAGTTCTTCGTTACAATACCATCTAATATTTGTGTCGGTTCTGCTTGGTTTTAATATTCCATAGCGTTGCTCCCAAATGCGAAGCGTATGAGCCTTTACACCTGAAAGTTTTTCTAAGTCTTTTATTGAAAATTTACAAACCATTACAGGCATTTCTTGTGTTAGCATGCTTTTCAAACAAGCAAATTCAGATAATGTTTAAAAAAAAACAATTATATGTACTCGCATTCAAATAAATCTGAAAAGTGTTTTATTAATTTTTCTTTTACTTCCTCTTCGTTTACTTTATGCCCCAGTTCTTTATCCAATGAAGTTACAGCTTTATCAACGATTCCGCAAGGGATAATATTTCCAAAGTAATCCATGTTTATGTTTACATTCAACGCAAATCCGTGCATGGTTACCCAACGACTTGCTCTTACGCCCATTGCACATATTTTACGGGCCTTCAGGGGGTTCTCTGCGTCCAGCCAAACACCGGTTTCACCTTCGCTTCTTCCTGCAACAATATTATATTCAGCCAAAGTACGAATGACCATTTCTTCCAGAAAACGTAAATATTTATGAATATCTGTAAAGAAATTATCTAAATCTAAAATAGGATAACCCACAATTTGCCCCGGACCATGATACGTAATATCGCCACCACGATTTATTTTATAATACGTTGCATTTTTCTCCTTGAGCTGATTTTCGTTAATTAACAAATGCTCTTTGTCGCCCGTGTTTCCAAGTGTGTAAACGTGTGGATGCTCGCAGAATAATAAATAGTTATCAGTTAATTTTTGTTGATTGTCGGGAAAAGATCGATTATCAATTTTGGTTTTAACAATACCACTAAACAAATTTTCCTGGTAGTCCCAAGCTTCTTTGTAGTCGATTAAACCAAGATCAATGAATTTTACTTTTTGCATTCCCTTTTTTGATTAGCAACTTGACTAGCCGTCATGCCATGCCACGACACGGGATGACACTTACGATGGAGAATCGCCTCCGAAATTTACAACTCCGATAATTTCGATTTCAAATGATTAATCACATTTACTTCCATCAAGTCGGCACCGCGCATTTCACCAAGGTGAATAGAAATCCAATCTCCTAAGTGAATGAAATAAATCGATTTTTCAATGATTGAATTTCCTTTTGAATAAATTTCAGTTATCGAAGAAGCATATTTTTTAATAACTTCTTTGTTGATGTCTACACGAGCTAAATTACGTGAATACTCATCTTTATCAAGGAAAAATAAAACACTTAAGCTGTCGTTTTTCTCTGTCCAGCCCACCAATTCGTTGTGATTCATTTCTGGCACAATGTGGTGCCAACAAAGCACTTTAGAGTTTTCGTTTAGTTGTTGTCGGAAACGAATGGCAATTCCTTCGTTATAAGTTGTTGCATAAATAACAGGAATTTTTCCTTTGATTTTTTCTGCAATATTTTTCGCTTCAGCAATAATTGCATTTTCTTCTGTGTCAATTAATTTTACAGAAGCTTCTAGTTCGGCCTTGTAATTAGTATTAATGATTTTATGAAATCCAAGGACAAAAAACAATTGAGTTAAAGAATACCCTAAACAAGAGCGGGGAGGCATTCCCCCAGGAACAACAATACAATCAAAGTTTTTCGATTTGCAAGTTTCCAATACTTTTCCTGCAGAAGTAACGGCTACAATTTTTGCGTTTTTTGCCATGGCCAACTCCATGCAATTCAGCGTTTCTTCCGTATTTCCTGAATAAGAGGAGATAATCACCAAGGTGTTTTCATTCACGTAAGCTGGAATAAAATAGCCTTTTGTTACATTGATAGGTGCATTTGCATTACCCACAACCAGCTCCGCAACAATGCTTCCGCCAATGCCAGAGCCACCCAAACCGCATATCAATACGTTTGAAATTTTGTTTGGAGAAACAGTCAATTTCGCACTGCTACCAATAGCAATGGCTTCTGTCAACTGTTTTGAAAAATTCGCTACTAATGTTTTCATAGTCTAAAGGTCTTCAAGGGCTGTAAAAATACGAATTTCGGTTAAATAAATGCTTAAAAAAAGACAAATTAACGCATCCATTAAAGACCTATTGCGTGTATATTTGCACACTATAATAATATAACAAAAACAAAAATGAGTAGCGAGTTAAGCGAACAAGAAGTATTGCGTAGAGCGAAATTAGAAGAGATTACCAAAATGGGAATTGATGCGTATCCTGCTGCATTGGTGGAAATCAACGCTACAGCAAAAGGCATTTTGGAAAATTTTACTCCTGAAAAGGCAGATGAGTTTAAAAATATTAGCATTGCTGGTCGTGTGATGAGCAACCGTGATATGGGAAAGGCGTGTTTTGTGAGTTTGCAGGATGCAACTGGTCGTATTCAGGTTTATATTAAAAGAGACGATATCGGGACTGAAGAAGACAGAAGCACATTCGATTTATTATTTAAAAAACATACCGATTTAGGAGATATTGTAGGAATTACAGGCTTTGTTTTCGTTACCAAAGTTGGCGAAATTTCTATTCATGCAACATCTTTTAAAATGTTGAGCAAATCCTTACGACCATTGCCTTCTGTGAAGCGTGATGACGAAGGAAATGTGTTTGATGAAGTGACAGATCCTGAGTTTCGTTACCGCCAACGTTATGTCGATTTGATTGTAAATCCTTCTGTGAAAGAAACATTTATCAAACGCACGAAAATGGTCAATACCATTCGTGATTTTTATAACGAGAAAGGATATTTAGAAGTAGACACTCCCGTTTTGCAAGCTATTCCAGGTGGTGCATCTGCTCGACCGTTTACTACGCATCACAACACTTTAAATATTCCGATGTATTTGCGTATTGCAAATGAATTGTATTTAAAACGATTAATCGTTGGTGGATTTGATGGTGTATATGAATTCTCCCGCAACTTCCGTAACGAAGGAATGGACAGAACACATAATCCCGAATTTACTGTAATGGAATTGTACGTTGCCTACAAAGATTACAATTGGATGATGGATGTAACAGAAGAGTTGTTGGAAAAAATCGCCATCAATGTTAATGGAACAACGGTTGTTCCTGTTGGAGATAAAATGATTGATTTCAAACGTCCGTTCAAACGCATTACCATGTTTGATTCCATTAAAGACTTTACAGGAATTGATATCAGTGGAATGGATGAAGCACAATTGCGTGATACTTGTAAAACATTACACATTGACGTAGCAGACAATATTGGAAAAGGAAAATTGATTGATGAAATTTTCGGAGCGAAGTGCGAAGGAAATTATATTCAACCAACTTTTATTACTGATTATCCTGTGGAGATGAGTCCGCTTACAAAAAAACACCGCAGCAAACCAGGATTGGTTGAACGCTTTGAGTTGATGGTAAACGGGAAAGAATTAGCAAACGCCTATTCAGAGTTGAACGATCCAATTGATCAACGTGAACGTTTTGAAGAACAAATTAAATTGATGGAACGCGGGGATGATGAAGCCATGTTTATCGATCATGACTTTTTACGCGCACTGGAATATGGTATGCCACCAACTTCTGGAATTGGAATTGGAATCGACCGTTTGGCAATGATTATGACAAACAATGTTTCTATTCAGGATGTTTTGTTTTTCCCTCAAATGAGACCCGAGGAAGTGAAGAAAGCAGTTGTGGTTTTAAGTGATGAAGAACAAAAAGTATTAGATGAAGTGAAAAAACAAAATCAGGCAACGGTTGCAACGGTTAGTGAAGCAACTGGAATTTCAAAAAATCAGTTGAATAAAATATTGGCTTCATTAACAGAGAAAAATGTTGTGAAGAGAGAAGGCCCGATTTTCGAATCCATTTAGGTAAACTAAAAACCATTGCATGTTGCTAATCCAACAAAAAGCAAAAGAGAATCATTTTATCTACATCACCTTATTGCTGATTGTTGCAATTGTGGGTTACTGGCAAATTTCATTTTTGAAATATTCAGTAACACACGACATGATTAATTGCTGGATTCCTTGGCGACATTATATTTCCGAGTCTTTACAAAATGGTCTTTTTCCTTTCTGGGATCCATATCAACAACTCGGTTATCCCATTCACGCTGATTTGCAAGGACCAACTTGGTATTTAGAATCTCTGATTTTAGGAAGCACCATAGGACAATCTAATTATGTTGTTCAATTGCTTTTTGTGTTCTATGCTTTTATGGCTGGAATGGGAATGTATTTTTTATCTCTTTGTTTTCACGAAAATAAAAATGTAGCATTCATAACAGGTGTGTGTTATATGTTAAGTGGGTTTTTTGTTGCACACGTTCAGCATTTTTATGCAGTGATTGGTGCAGCATGGTTGCCATTCATCATTTTGAATTATTATAAGATGCATACTACCAAATCGTATAAGTATGCGATTTATGCTTCTTTGTTTTTGTTTTTTAATCTTACAGGAGGGAATCACACGTTTACATTTATACTAGCGTATTTATTTCTTGCTATCGGAGGATATTTTATAATTAGTGCAATACGAGAGAAAAAGAAAGAAATTGTTTTTCAAATATTGAAGTTAAATGCATTTTTTGTTTTGTTAACCACCGCGCTTTCTTCTGTTGTATTTGTTGTGTTCTTTCAAGTTAAGCCCTACATCGATCGATTGAGTGGAATGGATTATAAAAGTGCAGCTGTAAATCCATTGTCGCCACAATCTCTACTTTCGTTAGTTGTTCCTTTTTCAACAGTCAACAGTGTTGATTTTTTTAATACGGATCAATCGATGTGTAATGTATACATTGGAATAATCATTTTGCCATTTATTATTTTAGCACTTATCAAAAGTAAAACAGGAATTGAAAAAGTTTTATTGGGCTTTGCATTTGTATGTTTACTAGCATCATTTGGTTCATACATTCCTGTGCATAAAGCTTTATACAGCATTTTCCCTTTTATGAATTTGTTTCGTTTCCCAAGTTATTTCAGTTTGTTTTCTATATTGATTTTATTGGTGTTAGGAGGAAAGCAACTTGCATTTACACTTTCATCATTTGTAATCAGCAAAGACAAATTGGTAAAAATTATTTCAGTACTGGTTGGTGCCATACTAATTCTATTGATTGTTGCCGTTATAAAAAACAATAGTGCATCCTTTTTCTTTTTCGCAGATTACGAAACGATTTTTGATTTTATACGAGCGGCAAATTTTTATCAAAACATTGTTTTGCAAGGAACAATTCAGTTAGTATTATTGATAGGACTTTTAATTACGATTATAAAAGCAGCTGAAAAATATCGTTTAGTTATCATCACACTTTTTGTTGTTGTTGATATGATAGCAGCAACACAATTGAATATTGCGTATGTAGGCTTTTCACAAACATCACCAAAAGAATTACATGATTATGTTGCTACATTGCCTAAAGGGTTTCCAATTCCAACAATGAATAATATTTCTGAAAACACTGAAGAGATTGGACAACATCATGGATTGTACCGAAACACAAGTGTTTTTCATAAACGCATTTCAGCAGATGTTTTTAATTCGTTTTGTTTTAAAAATCAAGCAATGATGTTGGATTCCTTGCGACCTCTTTACGATTCTATGTTGCACAATCCGGTAGTGTATTTTTCGGATAATGTTTTTTCTGAAGCAGAATTGAAAAATGAAAAAGTAGAAATTACTCATGAAACAATAGTTTTAGAAGCAGCTGATTTTTCTAAAGTAGTCGCTCAAATTATACCTACTCAAAATGATTCAAAAGAAGCAAAAATCATTTCTTATCAACCAGATAAAATTGTAATTGATGGGAACACAAAAACTGCAGAGCTTTTGACGCTTTTGCAAAGTCAATATCCAGGCTGGAAAGCATTTGTTGATGGAAAAGAAACGGAAATATTTCTTTCCAATTATATGACGATGTCGATTGTATTTCCCAAAGGGAAACACATAGTAGAATTTGTATATAAAAACAAACCCGTGATCATTGGAGGAATTATTTCCTATTCTGTTTTTATAATTGTTATGATTGTATTGAGCATCGTTTGGATAAGAGAAAATAAAAGATATTTAATGGTTGGATTCATTTGGTTAATTTTATTAGGGACTGCAGGGCATTATTTTTTGTATTAATTCCCATAAAAAACATAAATTAGGACAATATTTAAAGACTACTCATGAGTGAAACACATAAAATAGCTGTAATAGGAGGAGGAAGCTGGGCAACCGCAATAGTAAAGATGCTTTGTAACAATGCAAAGGAAGTGCATTGGTGGGTTCGTAGTCAAGCAGTTGTTGATCATATCAATAAGTACAAACACAATCCTAATTATTTAACATCCGTAGAATTTGAAACCTCTAAGTTGGTTTTGAGTCCTGATTTAAAAAGTGTGATTTCAAAAGCTGATATTTTAATTATGGCTGTTCCCTCAGCATTTTTGAAAGAAGCGTTAAAGGAATTAACCGATGTCGATTTTAAAAATAAAAAAGTATTTTCTGCAATTAAAGGAATTGTTCCAGAGCACAATTTGATTGTGGGTGAATTTTTTAATACTCAATACAATATTCCTTTTGACGACATTGGCGTAATTACTGGCCCTTGTCACGCGGAAGAAGTGGCTATGGAAAAATTGTCGTACTTGACGATTGCTTCTCAAAATACAGCGAGTGCAATGTATGTGGCATCACAGCTTAATTGTCGTTATATCAAAACCACTGTTTCAGATGATATTTTTGGAACGGAGTTTTCAGCTGTTTTGAAAAACGTATTTGCCATCGCTAGTGGAATTTGTCACGGCTTAGGTTATGGAGATAATTTTCAAGCTGTTCTAATTTCAAATGCTATTCAGGAAATAAAAGCATTTGTAGATGTGGTTCACCCAATTGATAGAGATATAAAAAGTTCAGCTTACCTTGGCGATTTGCTGGTTACGGCTTATTCGCAATTCAGTCGAAACAGAATGTTTGGCAACATGATTGGGAAAGGATATTCTGTTCGTTATGCCCAGTTAGAGATGAACATGGTTGCGGAGGGTTATTATGGCGTAAAATGCATTTATGAGATCAACAAAAAATACAAAGTGAACATGCCCATTACTGATGCTGTTTACAATATTGTATACGAAAAAATTTCCCCTGCAATTGAAATGAAATTGCTTACTGATAAATTATCTTAATTCTTTTTAAGAATGAACTTCTCCAATAAAAAGTCAATACCGTTACTTGTATTGTTTCTTTTGGCACTAAGTTTATTGTTGTATCATACAACCGTTTTTCTTCCTCCTTCTTTCGCTCATGCCTGGACACAAAGCGAACGGTATGCCATTTCTTTACAATTTCTAAATAATGGTTTTGATGTTTTTCACCCTGCTACGTTTAACTTACAAACAGTGGATGGAATCACACGGATGGATCTTCCGCTGAACGAATTTATTGCTGCAATTCTGATGAAAATTTTCGGAACAACTTCTCCAGTTGTTTTTAGATTATATATGCTTTCTATAAGCATAATAGGACTAACATTTTTATACCTGCTTGCAAAAAAAATTACGGCATCCGATTTAAAATCCTCGATTGTTGTTGCTTTTGTTTTTCTTTCTCCTTTGTACACCTATTACCAGGTCGGTTTTATTCCTTGTGTTCCTGCAATTGCATTTGTATTTATTGCCTATTATTTTTTATACGCATATAAAACTGATCTAAAAAGAAAACACTTTTTCATTAGCATCTTTTTCTTTTTTCTGGCTGCAATAATTCGTTTCCCGTTTTTTGTATTTCTTCTTGGCTTGCTACTTCAACAGTTGTATTGTGCTTATAAAAACAAGAGACTTTTCCGTCACGAGCTGTTTGCGTTTCTGGCAGTCTTTGGTTTATTTATAAGCTACTATTTTTATAATGTTCATTTAGGCCGCCTCTATGGCAACATGTTCCTTGATCGGTTCCTTCCTGCTAAAAGCTTTGGTGAACTTATTATAATTATAAAGTTCATTTACCAGCATTGGCTCTTTCAATATTTTAGTTTCTGGCATTATGTTTTGCTTTTCATTTCTCTTGTTTGCGCAGTGCTTGCTTATAGAAAAGGAAGATTGATAGAAAATAGAGCCATGTGGTTCAATTTGTTTATTGTGGGGAGTGGAACTGTGCTTTATTTTTTATTAATGGCTTGTCAGTATTTTGATCACGATTATTATTTTTTAGATTCAATTTTTGTCCCAGTAGTTTTGTTGTTCTTGTTTTCTATAAAAAATGTTTCGATCGAAAAGCAGAACCGGAATCTTGCTTTCTTCTTTGTCGCTTGCATATGCATGATGTTCATGTTTGGCGATTCCAGAAAAAATCAATTCGACAGATATTCGTATAATAATTTGGACAGATCTGAAATAACAAGGCGCAATTTCGAAGGGTCAGAACTTTTTTTGGATTCCATTGGAATTTCGAAAGATGCAAAAATGTTGGTGATTGATGCCTATTCTACAAATATTCCACTTTATATGATGAACAGAAAAGGGTATACAGTTTATCAAACGAATAGAGATAATCCATTGGTTTTTTTATTTCAGAAAAAATGGGACTATTTAGTTATTCAAGATCAATTTTTATTTTCGGATGTTTTAAAATATTATCCAATTGTTGCTTCAGTGATTGAGCCTGTTGCTGGAAATGGGAGAATCAGCGTTTATAAAAGAAATAAGGAATTGAAGAAAAGATCTGTTGAAGAGTTGTTGCAATTGGATAAGAAAAAATGTCTGATTGAGGAGACGAATGATTTTGAAGAAAAAAAAGCAGGACATTTTACCACTGCTGAAAACACCCGTAGTTCTGAATTCTATACTACATATGCTGTTTTGGATTCAATTACAGAGTTTGGTGTTTCTTATCAAATAGGCGCAAACGAGTTAAAAAGCAACTATAATTTGTCGATAAGAAACTCGTTCAATTTTTTCTCTTACGATTTGTCAGGAATAAAAATAGTGGCTACTATTTCTAATGAAGGGAAGACAATATTCTATGAAAATTATTTGTTAAGTGATTATTACAAAGGAACAGCACGAAAGACACAAAGGGGTGTTTTTTATTTTACTTTACCTGAATTCAGAAGTAAAAATGATATTTTATCAATTTATCTGTGGAACCCTAGTAAGAAAGAACTGGCATACGATAATTTTAAGATTTCTGTTTATAGTAGTCAGTAATCGTTTTTGCTTTAGATTTCCCTACAACACTTGCTATTTCTTCTTCAGTTGCTTCTTTTACCTTTTTAACAGATTTAAAATGAGACAATAATTTTTGAGCAGTTGTATCGCTTATTCCTTTTATTTCGGTCAGTTCTGTTTTTAAAGTTCCTTTGTCGCGCTTGTTTCGATGGTGGGTTATTCCAAAACGGTGTGCTTCATCTCTTATCTGTTGGATTATTTTTAATGATTCACTTCTTTTATCCAAATACAATGGGATAGAATCTCCTGGAAAATAAATTTCTTCCAGTTTTTTAGCAATCCCGATGATGGCAACTTTTCCCTTTAACCCTAATTTATCTAAGCTTTCCAAAGCAGAACTTAATTGTCCTTTTCCACCATCTATCACAATCAACTGGGGCATCGATTGATTTTCTTCCAGCACTCTTTTGTATCTTCTGTATATAATTTCTTCCATCGAAGCAAAATCATCGGGCCCTTCCACCGTTTTAATATTGAAATGACGATAATCTTTTTTGCTAGGTTTACAGTCTTTAAAAACAGTCATGGCTGCAACAGGATAAGCTCCTTGAAAGTTAGAATTGTCAAAACATTCAATATGACGAGGCTCTTCCGTTAAGCGCAAATCTTTTTTCATTTGCTCCAAAATACGTTTTGTATGTCTCTCAGGGTCTATTAAATTTTCTTGTTTAATTTTTTCTCTTTTGTAATAGTTGACATTTCGTTCAGACAACTCGAGCAAATGTTTTTTATCACCACGTTGAGGAACTGTAAATTCGATTCCTGGAAATTCAGTTTCTATTTCAAAAGGAACAATTACTTCTTTGGCATCGCTGTGAAAACGTTCCCGCAATTCAACGATAGAAAGCGCTAATAATTCTTGATTGCTTTCATCTAATTTCTTTTTTAGTTCTATAGTATGACCTTGAATAATTGAACCATTAACAACTTTTAAGAAATTGACATAAGCCGTTTTTTCATCTGAAGTAATTGAAAATACATCTACGTTTGTAATGGTAGGACTAACGACTGTGGATTTACTTTGAAATTTTTCCAAAGCATCAATTTTTTCTTTGATAACATGAGCTTTTTCAAACTCTAACTTTTCAACATGTTGATTTAGCAATGTTTTTAAATGTTTAGAAACAGTGCTGATATTTCCCTTTGTAATCTCTTTTATATTAGAAATAGTTTGATTGTATTCTTCTTCACTTTCATTGCCGATACACGGTGCTTTGCAATTCCCGATGTGGTATTCCAAACACACTTTGAATTTCTTCGCTTTGACATTTTCTGTACTTAAGTTAAAATTACAATTCCGCAATTTAAAAAGTTGTTTTATTAAATCTAAAACAGTGTGCATTACTTTAACCGAAGCATATGGACCAAAGTAGAGTGAGCCGTCCTTTACAATGTTACGAGTAGAAAAAACTCGTGGAAAGCGTTCATTCTTAATACAAATCCACGGATATGTTTTATCATCTTTTAATAAAACATTGTAGCGAGGCTGGTATTTTTTTATCAGATTATTTTCTAGAAGAAGCGCATCTAATTCGGTATCGACTATGATAAATTTAATGTCGACAATTTTTTTAACAAGTATTTTTGTTTTCCCATTTTCAGATTGATCTTTATTGAAATAGGAGGAAACTCTTTTTTTAAGGTTTTTTGCTTTCCCAACATAGATAATCTTTCCATCAGCATCATAATATTGATACACGCCAGGGTTGTCTGGCATTGATTTAACAAGAGCGTTGATGTGTTCTGATTTTTCCACGAATTACACAAATATAAAAACAAAAAACGTCCTTCCGTGTATATTCGGATAGGACGTTTTTTAAATAAAAAATTAATTATTTGCTTAAAGTAATTTTTTTGGTGATCACTTGAGTATCTGTAATAAAACGAATAAAATAATTTCCGTTTGCGAATTTGGACAGATCAATTGATTGTCTAGCATTGGAAGTTGTTTCTTTAGTTAAGATCACATTTCCGATAATATCAGAAACAGTGATTGTGATTTTTCCGGTCAAGTCATCTAAATCTGCAAAACATAGTCCTGTTGAAGGATTCGGATAAACTGAAGTAGAAGGTTTATTTTTTTCAGCAATTCCAGTTGCCAATGCAGAGCTACCAATAAAGTTCACATTGTCAATACTAAATGTTCCACCTGTTCCTTCTGCATTGTATGCATAAAAACGGAATGTAACAGGTGCGGAAAGATTCATGAAAGAAGCGCCTAAAACGATAATGTTTCTAGTTTGAACAGTTGTGATATCTCTTTTAAGAAAGAAAACATTTCCTGCTTGAACATCTACGTTTGTAGTTGGTAAACCATAAACTGCGGTTAAGTTAGAAGCATAACCATCTAAACTAGAACGAACGCAGTAGGTTCTAACACCTGTTCCTGAACGTTCGAAATCAAATTTTATTGAATCACCCGTTATTGTATATCCTGCAGACGGAGTTAATGTAACTTCATAATATTCACCAAGATTAACAATGCCGGTCATTCCAGAATACAAAGTATCACCAGGGCCACCAGTTGAACCCAATGCCCAATTTGAAAAATCAAATCGAAATGCTGCTAATGAATTTGGTGGAGTTCCAATTGCGGTAAAACTACCGCATGTTAATCCTGTTCCAACAGGAACAAAACTTGGGTCTGTTGTTCCTGATGTAGTTTTTACACTATCAAAAGTGTATAAAAGTTGTGCGTTTGCAATTCCCGAAAAAATAATTGCAATAAAGAGTAGCGTTTTTTTCATGTTCGTAGTTTTTAATTATTTATTGTTGTATGCACTCATCGTGCGTTGTAATCCTATAGTAGCAAAGCCTTGTATCATTTCAATTGCAAGTTTTACTCTTGGTTCTAATCCTTTTTTTTCTTCATCATCCCATTTACCTAAAACGTAATCCACTTGTTTGCCTTTTGCGAATTCACTTCCAACTCCAAAACGTAATCGTGCATATTCAGAACTTGCTAATGTTTCTTGAATACTTTTTAATCCATTGTGTCCCCCATCACTTCCTTTTCCTTTCATTCGAACCGATCCGAAAGGCAAAGCTAAGTCATCTGTAATGATTAAAACATTTTCTTTTGCAATTTTCTCCGCTTGCATCCAATAGTTTACCGCTTTTCCACTCAGATTCATGTAAGTAGAAGGTTTTATTAAAAACAATGTTTTTCCTTTAAACTTATAAGTTGCAATAGAAGCGAGCTTGTCAACACCAAATTTGAAATTGTTTTCTTTTGCAATTGAATCCAAAATAGTGAATCCGATATTGTGTCGTGTATCTTCATACTCCTCTCCAATGTTTCCTAATCCAACAATTAAAAATTTACTCATACATCAAAAATACAAAATCCATCCAACTCGTAAAAATAAAAATCCCGCTATCACGAAAGTTTCGGATGCGGGATTTTAATGTTAAGGAAGAATTATTTTTTTGCAGCAGGCTTAGCGGCAGCAGCAGCAGGTGTAGCAGCAGCAGCAGCAGGTGCAGCAGTTTTTGTTTCTTCAACAGCAGCAGCACGCGTAACTTGAACGTTAACAACAGTAACGTTAGCAGCATTTAAAAATGTTAGTCCATCAAATTTCAAGTCACTAACTCGAACCAAATCACCGATTTCTAAGTTGTTGATAGCGATATCAATTGTATCAGGCATTTTTTCTACTAAACCTTTTACTTTTAATGTTTTTAATTTTTTATTCAATTTACCACCATTTCTAACTCCTGGAGAAGTTCCAGTTGTTTTTACTGGGATGCTCATTGTTACTGGTTTCCCAGCAATGATTTCTAAAAAATCAACATGTAAAAGATTGTCTTTTACACTGTGGAATTGTGCTTCTTGTAAGATAGCTTTGAATTTTTTTCCGTCAACGTCTAAGTCCACTGTATTTACGTGTGGAGTATAAATCAAGTCTTTAAAGTCTGCTTCTAACACAGAAAAGTGAACTTGTTCTTTACCTCCGTACAATACACATGGCACTCGCTTTGCATTTCTCAAAGCTGTTGCATCTGTTTTCCCTACGTTCGCTCTTGGCGAACCGCTAATAGATACTGATTTCATTTTGTTATTTTATTTGTTTGTTGATTGTTGCGCCAGCCAATCAACGTTTATATATAATTGGCGCAATGTCTTTACTATTTATGATACAATAAAATTGGAGCTGATGGATTCGAAGCTATGCACACTGTGCAATACTTTTCCGAATAATTCGGCAACCGATAGTACTTTAATTTTGCTAGATTGTTGAGTTAAAGGAATGGTATCTGTTACCACCAACTCTAAAATTCTTGATTTTTCAATGTTTTCGTAAGCCTTTCCGGAAAGAACAGCATGTGTACAAACTGCTCTAACACTATTAGCGCCTCTATCCAACATCATGTCCGCTGCTTTTGTCAATGTTCCGCCAGTATCAATTAAGTCGTCCACCAATACAATGTCTTTCCCTTCTACATCACCAATAACGGTCATACTCTCAATTACATTTGCTTTTGCACGTTGTTTGTAACAAATAACGATATCTGATTTCAAAAATTTTGCATAAGCATTCGCTCTTTTAGAGCCACCCATATCTGGTGCCGCCATCGTTAAATTTGGCAAATTCAATCCTTGTATATAAGGTAAAAAGATAGAAGAAGCATATAAGTGATCAACAGGGAAATCGAAAAATCCTTGAATCTGATCTGCATGTAAGTCCATGGTAACAATGCGTGTAGCTCCTGCCGCAGAAAGCAAGTTCGCAACCATTTTAGCGCCAATAGCAACACGGGGTTGATCCTTACGATCCTGACGAGCATACCCAAAATAAGGTAAAACCGCGATAATTTGATGAGCTGAAGCGCGTTTTGCCGCATCAATCATCAATAAAAGTTCAAATAAATTATCTACAGGAGGCATAGTGGACTGTATAATAAACACATCGCTTCCACGCACAGTTTCTTCGTAAGAAGTCTGCATTTCCCCATCGCTAAAGCGAAGAAGAGAAACTTTACCCAATTCTTGTCCATACGTTTTAGCGATGTTTTCAGCTAAAGTGCGAGTGGTGGAGCCCGAGAATAATTTTACTTTATAGTTCATTGCCTTTTTTATAAGGGTTGCAAATGTAGTAAAAAACGGACCTTTGACAAAGAAAATTCATGGTTTTAGTCGTATTTTTTTGCTAATCCAAAACAAATCGATAGTTTTGCGTCCCGCTTTCCCAAATTATCAATGCCCAGGTGGCGGAATTGGTAGACGCGCTGGTCTCAAACACCTGTGGGAAACCGTACCGGTTCGACTCCGGTCCTGGGTACAAAGCTCCAAAAAAAGGAAACTTTTTTTGGAGCTTTTTTTCTTTTCAAATTAAGGTATGGTGTTCAATTTCTTAATTTTTATCATTGCTTGAAATCATCCGAATCTTTCAAAAACGATTTTTAATTCTACTAAAACAGATAAAATTATCTTATTGATAAACAGTCGATTAGTTTTATATCGGCTATTTTGTTTAATTTATTGGCAATAAAGTTAAACAAAAATTACGTTGTTGTGTTTACTAAATAAATCAACTAAAAAACAGAAAAAATGAAAAAACAAATGAAATCAGGATTAGTAGCTGTAGCATTATTATTTGCAGGAGCTGTAAGTGCACAATCATCAGATATAGTAGACGTAGCAATTAGTTCAAAAGATCACACGACACTAGTGGCAGCTGTTAAAGCAGCTGACTTAGTAACGACATTAAAAAGCAAAGGACCTTTTACAGTATTTGCACCTACAAACAGTGCATTTGACAAGTTGCCAAAAGGAACAGTTGAAAATTTATTGAAACCAGAAAACAAAGCCGATTTAGCGAAACTGCTTACATACCATGTTGTAGCAGGTAATTTAAAAGCAAGTGATGTTTTAGCAGCAATCAAGGCTGGAAACGGAAAAGCAGTTGTAAAAACTGTACAAGGAGAAAACTTAACTGCTACTTTAGAAAACGGAAAAGTAGTTTTAACGGATGCTAAAGGTGGTAAGGCAACAGTAGTTGCAACGGATTTAGCAGCAAGTAATGGCGTAGTGCATGTTATTGATACTGTTGTAATGCCATAATAATCGTAAAAGAAGTTTTTATGAAAGGTTGTTTTCGACAGAAGACAACCTTTTTTTATGTTAAGTAGGATTAATAGTTTCCGCCAATATTAAAAAGAATAGAAAAGCATAGTTTACATTAACAATTTAAACACAATAAAATAGCAGTTCTTTTAGTCCGATTCGATTTCTTCATAAATATTTTTTAATTAAATGAAACAAGCCAATTATCAGTATGCGATTTTTCTGCTCGTATTTCATTATATATCAAAATGACGAATATTCTCTTGAATTGTGCAAACGCTAACTTCACGATTTTACTCAACAAAATGGAGAATTTTTTGTTTCAATAATTAGTATACTCAAAACCCAATAACGATTTGTTAATTACATCAAATTTTTATTTACACATATGTTAGGAATTGAAAAACATTCACTCAAATTAACGAATTTCGATATAGATCGAATCATCGAAATGGCTTGGGAAGACCGAACCCCGTTTGATGCCATTGAATATCAATTCGGACTTAACGAAGCTGCGGTAAAAGACATCATGAAAAACGGATTGAAATCGAGCAGTTATACATTATGGCGTAAGCGAGTACACAATTGCAAAACCAAACATGTTTCAAAAAGAATTGATGGCATAACGAGGTTTAAATGCAATTTACAACGAAACATTTCAAACAATAAAATTTCCAAAAGAAGATGAGCAAAACATTTTTATTTGCTGGGGCCTCTAGCATAATTGCAAAAGAGGCCGCTAATTTACTAAAGCAAAAAGGACATCGAGTAATTGGCATAAGTACAAAAGATCGTCATGCATTGTATGACGAATTTTATAAAATTGAAAAGTATGATTTTGGGGCATTCCCTGAAATTGCAGATTCGATAGATGGTCTCGTGTATTTTCCGGGGACAATTAATCTTAAACCTTTTGGTCGATTAACACAGGCGGAATTTACAACCGATTTTCAAATAAATAGTTTAGGTGCAGTAGCTTTAACGCAAGCCTATTTAAACAATGTAAAAAAGTCGCCAAATGGTTCTATTGTGTTTTTAAGTTCAGTAGCAGCTAGTATCGGCCTACCATTTCATTCTTCTATAGCAATGGCTAAAGGTGCAATAGAAGGACTTACAAAAGCTTTAGCAGCAGAATTTGCTCCATCAATTAGGGTTAATTGCGTTGCACCTTCACTTGTAAATACACCAATGGGGGATAAATTTATTAATACTCCAGAAAAAATGGAGCTTATGAAAAAAAGAAACCCCCTTCAAAAAGTTGGCAATCCTATTGATGTTGCGAATGCTATCGTGTATTTATTATCTGAAGAATCTTCTTGGGTGACTGGCCAGATTTTAGCGGTTGATGGAGGAATGAGTAAAATAAAAAACTAATTTTTATATGGAGACACATCTTACGCACAACGATTTAATGGCCATGGAAAAAAGGCTAAGAGGCAATTTGATTAATTCCGCAGGTGGTTTTAAAAGTGTTTCTTTGATTGGCACTGCGGATAAAAAAAAGCAATCGAACCTCGCCATTTTTAGTTCTATTGTTCATATAGGCGCCTCTCCACCACTCATTGCTTTTATTGTAAGACCAGATTCTGTTGAACGGAATACGCTAGAGAATATTCTTGAAACGGGGTATTACACGATAAACCACCTGAACGAGAGCAATTATGAAAAAGGGCACCAAACATCAGCTCGATACCCTAAAGAAATTTCTGAATTTGATGAGGTTGGATTAAAAAGTGTTTATAAAGATGGTTTTTTAGCCCCTTATGTGGAAGAAAGCAATATCCAACTTGGAATCCAATTTAAGGAGCGAATAGATCTTGTTATTAACGGGACTGTTTTAATTATTGGACAAATTCAACATCTGTATTTTCCAAAAGGTTGCTTATGTGAAGATGCGTTTTTGGATCTTGAAAAAGCAAATTCGATTACTTGCTCTGGTCTTGACAGTTATCATAAAACGATCCGAATGAATAGATTGAGTTATGCAAAACCAAATCAAAAAATCGAAGTTGTAAAAATGAAATATTGTGAATAAATCATTTGAAAAAGGGAATGCCTATTTAGTTCTTGTCTTGCTGCTTAATGGATAGGTAAAATCCAATTCCAAATAATAAGCTTATAAGGCCTGCAAAATATGGTATTATATCAGTCATTTTATTTATTTTGAATTAGTTTTAAATAAATTCCGAATGCTAGAATAGAAGGAACCCAAATTCCTATAAATGTGGCATCACTTGTATTTCCCTGAAAATATAAAATTTCTGAAAAAATTAGTGAAAGGATAGCTGCTATAAATAGAAGCTTATCTGCTAGAGTAAATTTGTTAAACATTTTTTATTTTATATTATAGTTACTTTATCTAAACAAACCAAGTTTCAAATAGTTTAAACTACATAAAAAATAAAGTGGATTAATGAATAAATAGCTCATTTTGAGTGCTATATAGTAGCTTGACGTTATTAAATAATAATACAATACTTATGAAATACCAAAATGCAATAGGGCGAGATTTAAAGTACTCAAAGCAACGTTCTCGAAAATTAAATGATTTGTTAGCGAACTATTCAATCATCCCGAAAAAGTCAAGAACCTTTTTACTAATTACTTTGTCACAAATTATTAGAATATAGAAATACCACTGAAACACCAGGTCAAGTATAATTTTATTATTCTACTTCACTCGATGGTCTTACTATTACCTTAGCAAGGAGAATTGAAACTCACATTTTAAAGTTGAAAACCAAAACGTATTTGACCAATCTTAAAAAGCATCCTGAAATTGCTCAAAACTTACAATGAAGTATTTTTAAAGCTGCTACCCCGATAGCAATCGGTCTCAAACACCTGTGGGAAACCTTCCCGGTTCGACTCCGGTCCTGGGTACAAAACCTCTCAGAAGTAAGGTTTTTTTTATTTAGTCTAATTCAAGTCTCTATATCTATTACTTTGAACAAGTAATAAATTAGTCAATTTAGTTCATATTTAATATACAATTATTAAATTTTATTAATTGTGAATAGGTAAGAAATATGAAATTATATTTTTTATTCTGGAATTAATCAGCGGACATTTGTTTCATAATAATTAAAAACAAAATTTATGAAAACTCAAATTCAAAAAATTCTAATCGTACTTGCAATAGCATTGTCGGTTAATTCAAAAGCACAAACAACAGTAGATCTAGTTTATGTGTTTGATTCAACAATAGTGACTAGTTGTTCTACGCCATACGCTATAGATCTTTCAGTTTTCGGTTATGCAACAGGATATACTGCAGGTCTTGACATAATTGACTTGCATTGTTTTTGGGGAGATGGCACAGACAGTATAGCTGCAGCAAATATTACAAGCTCATTCCCAGACTATTTCCAATCATACGGAATACCGCATACTTATTATTCTCCAGGAATTTATACTGTGATGATTGTAGCTTCTGGCCCAGATGGGACGGATGATACAATGTACAATCCTCCGATTATAGTAGGTTCGGGATGTACAACTGTTGATGGATATTGCTATACTGATAATAATAGTAATTGTTTATTTGACTCTGGGGATGATACATTGGCTGGTCAAGCAATTAACATTACTGATGCTTCTGGAAACGTTTTCGGTTATAGTTATACAAACTCTAGTGGTTATTATTCAACGTCAATTCCATCAGGGTTTACAGGATTACAAATTTCTCCTTCCCCTTCTATTTATGCAACTATTTGTCCAGCATCTGGATTCTATACATTTAATTCAACAGGAAGTAGTTTAAGTTTTGATTTTGGTGTTGTTTGTTCTGCTTCGTCATACGATTTATATGCCTCACACAGCTTTAGTGGTGTTGGAGCCCCAGGAAGTAACGCAAGTCTGTCATTTTATGCTGGAGTTTATTCTTGTACAACAAGTCCATCAGTTATTACACTTACGTTAGATCCAAATGTAAGCTATGTAAATATGATTACTGGGCCCATCCCAACATCTGTCGTTGGAAATGTTTTAACATGGAATACTTCAATGTCTTCTTCCCTTTATTGGTCTATGGGTTTTTATGCGAACATAAACATTTTAACAAATACTACTGCAACTATTATGAGTTCAGCTTGCTTCAATGTTAGCATTTCTCCTACATCATCTGATTTGAATCCAACCAACAATAGCCATACTTGGTGCTTACTTATCGGAGGTCCATACGACCCAAACAGCAAAGAAGTAAGTCCTGCGGGAATTGGTGCAACTGGAGATATTGCTCCAAATTCAGAACTTACGTATACTGTAAATTTTCAAAACACTGGAACCGCTCCTGCAATAAATGTTTATGTGATGGATACGATTAGCAATAATTTAGACATGTCTACTTTTCAAATTGTAGCAAGTAGTCATGCAATGAATCCATATTTTTATGAAGGAAACATTATCCGTTTTGATTACCCAAACATTATGCTTCCTGATAGTAATGCAAATGAAGCATTGTCACATGGATGGGTTGTGTATAAAATAAAAACAAAGAGTGGTTTAACAAATGGAACGCAGATAAAAAACACAGGACATATTTTCTTTGATTATAATTCTGCAATTGTAACTAATACAACACTCAATACAATTAATACGGCATTAAGCGTTTCGGAAAATCACAACGAGCTATCAACATTAATTTATCCGAACCCAGCACAAAATCAATTTACAGTTGAATTTGGAGAAGAGGTGAGTGGCTTACTTTCTGTTGTGGATATTTCTGGTCGTGTTGTTAAAACTATCAGCATAAATAAAACAAATAGTGTTTTTGTAAATACAGATGATTTTAGCTCTGGGCTTTACGGATTAATGATGCCAGGAGTAAAATTGAAACAAAATAGAGTGCAAATTATAAAATAGAGAATTTTTTTTAAATAAAAAGACCCGACAGTATCTGTTGGGTCTTTTTATTTACCTTTACATCCTACCTGAAAAAAAATAGATGAGCAAACCGAGTTTTGATGAAATTTATATGGAGTTGGCAGAAAATCTTGCCAAACGTTCTCATTGTGTAAAGGCGCAAGTTGGTGCTGTGCTCACAAAAGATACACGCATTGTTTCTTTGGGATATAATGGTCCGCCTGCTGGAACACACAACTGTGACCTTGAGTGGCCAAAAGATGGTTGTCCACGTGATAGCAAAGGAAGTTGTTCCTTAGCGTTGCATGCCGAACAAAATGCTATTCTTTATGCCTCAAAAAACAATGTAGTAATGGAAGGGTCAACCTTGTATGTGACGCTTTCTCCATGCATTTCATGTGCGCGTGTAATTTATACTATGGGCATAAAAAAAGTGTTTTATTTGAATTCATATGCTGATTTCAAAGGTTTAAAAAGCGATGAAGGGGTTGATTTCCTTCAAAAATTTGGGGTAGAAGTTGTTCGTTATGCCAAAAAAGTTTCTGCAATTTAATTTCAAACATCAATGAATCGCCCCAAATTTTATATTTATCTTCCTATCGTTTTTGCCTTGGTTCTTATTCTAGGAATCTTTATTGGCAGTACTTTCGGACTTAAGAAATCAAATGGAAGTATTTCTCTTGATAGTGGCGATCAATACAATAAGATAGATCAAATTTTAAGATATGTTGAAGATCAATACGTAGATACAATCAAAACAAAAGACCTAGTAGAAAAAACAATCATCTCTTTGTTGGCCAATCTCGATCCACACTCTAGTTACATTTCTGCTGAAGAACTACTTACTAGTAATGAACCTTTACAAGGAAACTTCGAAGGGATTGGAGTGGAATTTAATATTGTGGATGATACCATTCGAGTAATTTCTGCTATTGCTGCCGGCCCATCCGAAGCAGTTGGCGTTCAAGCAGGAGATAAAATTATTAAAGTAAACGGAAAAGTAGTTGCCGGAAAAAAAATCACAAATAAACAGGTGATGGAGAACTTAAAAGGCAAAGGTGGAACAAAAGTAAAAGTAAGTATCATGAGAAGAGGAAAGGCGGGCTTGCTTGATTTCAATATTACTCGCGGAACAATCCCAATTTATAGTATTGATGTTTCGTATATGCTGAATTCAAAAACGGGATATATTAAAATCAGCAGATTTGGTGCAACAACCTATGACGAATATATGCTTGCTTTTGAAAAGCTAAAACTACAAGGCATGCAGCAGTTAGTTGTTGACTTACGAGGTAATGGTGGCGGATACTTAAATACAGCGGTTGATATAGCGGATGAATTTTTAAGCAATGGGAAGGGAATTGTATACACAGCCGGGAAAGCTCGTCCTCGCAAAGATTATACAGCAACAAAGAAAGGAGAATTTGAAAATGGTAAATTGGTTGTATTGATTGATGATGGCTCTGCTTCAGCAAGTGAAATTTTAGCTGGCGCTCTGCAGGATAATGATCGGGCAACAATTATTGGTAGAAGATCTTTTGGAAAAGGATTGGTGCAAGAACAAAGTGAATTTTCTGATAGTTCTGCGATTCGATTAACCATTGCGCGTTACTATACTCCAACGGGAAGATGTATTCAAAAGTCGTATGCAAATGGAGTTGATGCTTATTACGAAGAAGAGATGAATCGTTTTGCAAATGGAGAATTAGGAAATGCGGACAGTATAAAGATTAATGACTCTATAAAGTTTACTACTCCTGCAGGAAAAGTTGTGTATGGTGGCGGTGGAATTGTTCCTGATGTATTTGTTGCATTAGATACAGTTGGACGTACTCTTTACTTAAGTGAATTGGTCTACTCTGGTGTGTTAAACGATTTTGCTTTTGAATATTCAGATAAAGAGCGTAACAAGTTAAAAGCATTTAAGTCGGTTGATAATTTTAATAAGTCGTTTTCTATTTCGCCTACATTGTTTAATGAATTAGTTGTTTACGCGGATAAAAATAAAATCAAAAGAAATCAAACAGAGATAAAAATGTCTGAGTCGATAATTAAAAATCAGCTAAAAGCGTTAATTGCACGAAACATTTTTAATGGAGAAGGTTATTATCAAGTGATACAAAGTCAGGATAATGTTTTGAAGAAGGCCGTTGAATTAATGAAATAACGCATCAATAATGTCTGCATCAACGCAGATCGGTCGGGGCGACAATAAATAAAAAAGCCTCTCAAACAATATGTTTGAGAGGCTTTTTTAATGTAATAACTGATTAGTGAGCAGCAGCTGTTGAATCAGGAGCCGTAGCTGTAGAATCAGGAGCAACTTCAGTAGTTACAGCAGCGCTAGCAGCGTTGAACAAAGAGTCCATTTTTGCTTTTGCTTCTGCTTCCATTTTAGCAGCTTCTTCTGCAGACGGTCCGCAAGAAACGATGCTTAATGCACCTGCTACGAACAATAAAGAAAATAATTTTTTCATTTTGGTTTGTTTTGTTTTTTGATTAATACTAGTATCTAAGCGCAAAGGTAGCTAAAATTCTATATTAGCAAAATGTTATATTCATCTAAAGCACAATTATTTAAACAATGGATTGTTAATACCGAAGAGCACATTCAATAAATAGCCCAATAATATTGGACTATTATGACTGTAGCATCGGCATTATTCGGAATAAAATGGAGATAAAAAAGGATATAAATTTGGAATAAGAACCCTAAAAACAATGATTCTTTAATAGATTTTTGCCCAAAACAGACTTAAATATCTTTATCTTTACGACTCAATTTATAAAAATTAACCTCTAAAAACATATACTATGGCTTTCGAATTACCTAAATTACCTTATGCATATACTGCTTTAGAGCCTCATATTGATGCTCAAACAATGGAGATACATCATTCAAAACATCATCAAGCATATGTAACCAACCTAAATGCAGCTATTGCTGGGTCGGATACTGAGAAATTAAGCATTGAAGAAATTTGCAAAAACATCTCTAAATACCCTATGCCTGTTCGAAACAATGGTGGCGGACATTTTAACCACTCACTTTTTTGGTCGGTAATGGCTCCAAATGCAGGCGGTGAACCAACGGGAGATTTAGCAGCTGCTATTACGAGTGCTTTTGGGTCATTTGCTGATTTTAAAACACAATTTGCTGCGGCCGGAACGACTAGATTTGGTTCGGGTTGGGCTTGGCTAATTGTAAAAGATGGCAAATTGGCTATTTCTTCAACACCAAATCAGGATAACCCTTTAATGGATGTTGCTGAGGTGAAAGGCATACCTGTTTTAGGTATGGATGTTTGGGAACATGCTTATTATTTGAAATATCAAAACAAACGCCCCGATTACATTGCAGCTTTTTGGAATGTTGTGAATTGGGCGGAGGTTGCTAAACGCTTTGAGTCAGCAAAATAAATAAAAGATAAATTTTAAAGGGGATGCATTTAAACATCCCCTTTTTTATTCCTAATTGATTTGAATTCTAAAAAAACAATTTTTCTTTTTTCTTTTCTTTTTTGTTTTTGCTTTTCGACAATTGCAGAGGTAAATAAAGTGGAAATTGATTTTTCTAGAATGGTTCTCTCTGAACTATCCGATACAGTTTTTTTGAAAGTAGATCAAGCAGTAGCTGATTCAATCGTAAAAAGTATAAATAACAAAGAGCATAAAAAGAAAAAATTTATTTCAGCACTTTTTGCATTCCCATTTCCTTTAGGATTTATGGGAGGTCACAGAGTAATGTTAGGAACAAAGCCTTGGGTTCCCGTTGTGTATGTTGCAACTTTTGGAGGTTGTTTTGGAGTGCTTCCACTGATAGATTTTTTTGTGATAATATTTAGTAAAGACATTGAACAATATGAAAACAATCCCAATATTTTTATGTGGTTGAAATAGTACTTCGATAGAATCTGGGTTAAGGCAGATACTGCCGAAAGCGCAATTCGTTTAAATTCTTAAATATGAAAGTCGGTTTATTCTTCGGTTCGTTTAATCCTATCCATGTTGGACATATGGTTATTGCTAATCATATGCTCGCTTACTCCGATTTAGATCGAATATGGTTTGTGGTATCACCACACAATCCATTGAAAGAAAAAACTTCTTTACTTCATGAAAGTCAACGTTTGCAGATGGTAACACTTGCTATTGGCGATAATACTAAAATGAAAGCAAGCAATATCGAATTTAAATTACCACAGCCTTCTTATACAATCAATACGCTTACATATTTAAAAGAGAAACATCCTTCTAATGAGTTTGCGCTCATAATGGGGAGCGACAACTTGGAAGGGTTTCACAAATGGAAAAACCATGAAGAAATTTTGAAGAATTATGAGTTATATGTTTATCCTCGTCCGAAAATAAAAGGTTCTGAACTCTATACCCATAAAAGCGTTAAGATGATTCACGCTCCGTTGATGGAGATTTCCTCTACATCTATCCGAAATGCAATAAAAGAAAAAAAAGACGTTCGCTATTTTGTAGCTCCAGCAGTTTGGGAATACATGAGAGAGATGCATTTTTACGAGAAATAATTTCTAAGGATCGAGGTTTCGATTTTCTTGTGTATTAATTCTTCAAAGTCTATAAAGATGAAAGGATACTTTAAAAACAAGTGAAATTAAAAACGTCCCTTCATTTCTGAAGAGACGTTTCAATTTAAAAGTTTTAATTACAGCTCCTAGTTTGAAGAACCCAAATCGAATTTTAATGCATCTTCAAAGGCCATTTCTGTATCGCCTTCAGCAACAATACCATTCCCAATAGTTAAACCGGTTTCTTTTGGAGATAACACCTTTTTGTTCGCTTTGATACTAGCAACAGATGTAACATTTTGTCCGTTTAACTCCAGTTTAAGTTCTTTTAAACACATACCTAAAGCAATTGCTTTTGAAGTATTTGTTATAATAAACTCAATATCAAAATCATCAACTGATTTTGATTTAATGGTAATGTCAATTTTGTTTTCAATGCAATATTCAATCAATGTAGAAATGTTTTTTTTCTTCACTGTAACGGTTGGGGTGGCTTCGTTCATAAAACTCATGGCAAAATTTTTAAATCGTTTAATTAATTGTTTTAATAACCACCATAAAGTTAAGTCTTTAATAAGGTAAAAGGAAGTGGAAACTATGAACAGGTTTGGATGGAATTGTTCATTAATTGTTCAAAACGAAAAGGGGGATAAATGATGGCAAAACCGACAAAAAGATGTCAATTTTGAGTTAAAATGACGAAAAAACATCAAAAAACGATGAAAATCGGCAAAATTGGAGGTATTAAAAACTTAGTTTTTAACCATGCTTAACAACGAATCAAAGATCCAGCGACCATCAATGTTGCTTAATTCTCCATCTGTTGCTCTTTCTGGATGTGGCATCATGCCAAAAACGTTTTTGCCAGCGTTACACACTCCAGCAATATTTTCAGTAGCACCGTTTGGATTTGCGCCATCAGTTACATCTCCATTTTCATCGCAATAGCGGAAAATGATTTGTCCGTTTGCGTTTAGCTGTTTAATGGTTTCAGCATCTGCATAATATTTTCCTTCACCATGAGCGATAGGAATTTTTAGTGCTTTTTCAAGAGGAACTTCAGAAGTAATTAAAGTGGAATTGTTTTCTGCTTTAATAAAAACGTTTTTACAAATGAATTTGCGATCATTATTGTGCAAAAGGGCTCCCGGAACTAATCCTGCTTCACACAAAATTTGAAATCCATTGCAAACGCCTAATACATAACCGCCTTTATTGGCAAACTCAATTACTTTTTCCATAATAGGGGAAAAACGAGCTATTGCGCCAGAACGTAAGTAATCACCGTATGAGAAGCCACCAGGAAGCACAATAAAATCACACCCTTTCAAGTCTGTATCTTTGTGCCATAATTCAACTACCTCTTGTCCCATCAAATCTCTCAATACATAAATCATATCTTGATCACAGTTTGATCCAGGGAAAATAACAACTCCAAATTTGCTCATAATGCTTGCTTAAGTCCCGATAACATATCGGTGGTGAACTGCAAATTTAGAAATAAAACAAGTGTAATGATGTGTTCTTGATAGAATGTTCAAAAAATCTAAAAAAGTAAATTAACGAACAAGGAAGAAAGCAGGAGAAGAAACAGAAATTCGGCCCACCAGCCTTTTTTAATATGAGTGAAATAGTTAGCACAAAACACTGCTGAAGGGATTGCTAAAGCTGAAAAATATCTGGTTGAGATTTCGGGCGCTAACAAAATGGAAAAAGCGGAAAAGAATAAAAACCAAACCAATAAAATGATTGATTTTTTTGTTCGTTGAGAACCAATCCCTACACCTAAAATGATTTTTACTATCGAAACAAAAATCACCAACCATCCAATGCCAAGCATAAAATAGAATGTTTTGGGTAAATCGATTACAGGTGTTTCTTTTATAAATGAATAAAACACTTTATCGAAAAACAGGTAGTCCAAGCGATCGTACCAAAAATAATATATAGCAACAAAGATGTATGGAATGAAAGCTCCTATGAACGAAATAACCCACTCTCTCCAATTAAAGGGCCGCAAAAGAACAAAAGCAACGCCCAAAAGAGGTAAAAAAACTACAAATGGGAAATAGAATAAAGTTCCTATGGAAATTAATAAACCAGCATCAAATGCTTCTGAAAAAGCTTTGTCTTTCCGATATGCACTTAATAATCGATGTAATGCAAATAAAATAAATAAGTTTCCGAAAAGCAACGGGTGAAGGGTTAACATTGCATTATTGTTGCTCATAAAGACGATATAAAATAGAGCAGGCAAATAGTTCTGCTTTTCCAACACCTCGTTTTCGTTGACAATAAAATTTAGTAAAAAAGCTTCTCCAATAATGAGTAAAAGGCCTATTGTGGTGGATAACCAAGGAATATTTGCAAAAATCCCTCCAATTAATTCATATAACGGCATCGCATGTTTAATAGGAAGAACAAAGGGGTTTATAAACCCAAACACCCATATTACAATAGCAATTAGGGGCAAAAAGAGTAATGCAGAGGCATTGTTGGATTTGAAAAACCGTATAATCATAATTTCAGATGCTAAATTTAGCTTAAAAAATTATTGATTTTGAATAAAATTTGTACATTTGAGGACAATAAATTAAACATTCTATTATGACTTGGACAGATATTTTTAACGGATTAGGTAGTTTTTTTCAATGGACGTTTTCGTTCATGGAAGGATTAGGTAACGGACCAAATGTATTATTCTGGATAATTATATGTAGCCTAATTTTAGTTTGGTTGCGCATGCAAGCAAATTTTAATAAGGAAGCAAAAGCAAAAGGCACAATTAAGTAAGACATACTTTTATAAAAAAAAGCCCTTCCGATAAATCATCGGGAGGGCTTTTTTTGTTTAAATGCTCTTACTTATAATACACTTCTAAATCTTTTCCTATATCTCTTCTATAATATTTTCCTTTGTACTGAATGCGGTCTGCATTTGCGAAAGATTTTTTTAATGCTTCTTCCATTGTGTTTCCGAAAGATGTGATTGCAATTACGCGCCCTCCGTTTGTAACAACATCATTCCCATTTTGTTTTGTGCCAGCATGAAACGCCAGACTTCCTTCCACCAATTCAAATCCTGTCATTACATCTCCTTTGTTATATTCTTCAGGATAACCGCCAGCAACCATCATTACCGTTGTTGCAAACCGCTCGTCTACTTCAAATGTTTTTTCATTTAAATTTCCATTGGCAACGCCTTCAAACAAATCCAATAAATCTGATTTGATTCTTGGGATAACAGATTCCGTTTCTGGATCACCCATTCTCACGTTGTACTCAATCACTTTTGGATCTCCGTTATCATTCATCAATCCGATAAAAATAAATCCTTTGTAAACGATTCCTTCTTTCTTTAATCCGTTGATAGTTGGAATAATTACTCGGTCTTCAACCTTTTTAATGAATGCTTCATTCGCAAACGGAACAGGAGAAATCGCGCCCATTCCGCCAGTATTTAAACCTTTGTCGCCTTCACCAATACGTTTGTAATCTTTTGCTGCTGGTAATATTTTATAAGAGTTTCCATCTGTTAAAACAAAAACAGAAAGTTCAATTCCTTTTAAAAATTCTTCAATGACTACTTTTGCAGATGCAGCACCAAATTTTGCATGGGCTAACATTTCGGTCAATTCTGTTTTCGCATCTTCTAATGTTGTTGGAATTACAACACCTTTCCCTGCAGCCAACCCATCTGCTTTTAAAACATACGGTGGTTCTAATGTTTCTAAAAATTTTAATCCTTCTGCTAACGTATCTTTTGTAAATGTTTCGTAACGTGCAGTTGGAATGCCGTGACGAATCATGAATTTTTTTGAATAATCTTTGCTGCCTTCCAATTCAGCTCCGGCCTTTTGCGGACCGATTACTGAAATGTTTTTTAATTGAGCATCTGCTTGAAAGAAATCGTAAATGCCTTTTACTAATGGATCTTCCGGACCAACAACAACCATATTAATAGCATTCTCCAAAACAAATTTTTTGATGGCTTCAAAATCGTTCACAGAAATGTCAACATTTGTGCCAACAGAAGCTGTTCCTGCATTGCCCGGAGCAATGTATAGTTTTCCTAATTTTTTACTTTGTGCTAATTTCCATGCAAATGCATGTTCACGCCCGCCTGATCCTAAAATTAAAATGGTCATTTGTAATTATTTGTACAAAGAAACGAAATTTTTCACCACTAAGGCACTAAGGTCACTAAGTCATACTAAGATTTTATTTCGGAGCGCTTCCCCTCTCCTTGAGCAAGGAGAGGGGCTAGGGGTGAGGTCTTTTGGATTATCTTTGTAATATGATTCTTCAACCCAAAATATTCGACTCATCCAAAGTAATTGCAGCACAAAGCACTCGCTTGGGCGGAGTAAGTTCAGAACCGTTTGATTCTATGAATTTGGGATTATCTGTAAATGACGATGAGCAAAATGTATGGAAGAACAGAGCATTATTTTTTGGAAAATTGGGAATTGAATTGTCAAATGTATCCAGATGTTATCAAGTGCATGGCACTGATGTGTTAGTTGTAAAAGAGCCTGTAACCAATGAAAAATACGATGCACAAATTACAAATGTGCCAAATGTATACTTAGCAGTTTCGGTTGCCGATTGTACACCCATTTTAATTCACGATGAAAAAAATGATGCTGTGGCAGCCATTCATGCAGGTTGGCGAGGCACAGTTGGAAAAATTGTTTCCAACGCATTGCAATTAATGAAAGAAAACTACGGGACAGAAGGGAAAGATTGTAAAGCATTTATCGGAGCTTGCATCTCTTACGAAAATTTTGAAGTTGGTGATGAGGTGGCAGCAAATTTTGATTCATCCTTAAAACGATTTGATTCACAAAAACAAAAATGGTTTGTGAATTTGAAAAAAGCAAATCAAAAACAATTGCTTGATTTTGGAGTATTGGAAAACAATATTGAAATCTCTGATTATTGTACCGTAGAAAACAACAACACCTTTTTCTCTCATCGGAAAGAAAAAGGTGTTACGGGTAGAATGATGGCCGTGATTGGGATTACAAAGGAATATTCCCGTGCTTCTTCTTAGGCAATTTCGCTACTTTATTCTTCAGCATATCAAATGCTTTGATTAATTTTTCTCTCGTATCTTCTGGTTTGATTACTTCATCCACATAACCTCTTTCTGCTGCACGGTATGGATTTGCAAAGTGTTCGATGTAATCTTCTTCTTTCTTTTTTAAATCTGCAGCACCTTTGAAAATAATTTCTACTGCACCTTTAGCGCCCATTACTGCAATTTCGGCTGATGGCCAAGCGTAATTCATATCGGCACCAATGTGTTTGCTGTTCATTACATCATAAGCTCCACCGTATGCTTTTCTAGTAATTACAGTAACACGTGGAACAGTTGCTTCGCAGAATGCATACAACAATTTCGCTCCGTTAGTGATAATACCATGCCATTCCTGATCTGTCCCCGGTAAGAATCCTGGAACGTCTTCAAATACCAATAATGGAATATTAAAACTATCGCAGAAACGTACAAAACGTGCAGCTTTGGTAGATGAATTGATATCAAGCACTCCAGCTAAAAATGCTGGTTGGTTCGCAACAATTCCAATGCTTTTTCCTGCTAATCTGGCAAAACCTACAACAATGTTTTCTGCAAAATTTTTGTGCACTTCTAAAAAGGAATCTGCATCAATCACGCCATTAATCACATCTCGCATATCATATGGTTGATTCGGATTTTCTGGAATGATGTTGTTTAAGTCTGGACGTTTTTCATTCCCATTGCTTTCGTAAGCAACACTTGGTGCATCGTCTTCACAATTTTGTGGCATATAGCTCAACAATGCTTTGATGTTGTTTATACATTCAATTTCATTCGCACAAGAAAAATGTGTTACTCCTGATTTTGTTGAATGTGTAGATGCTCCACCCAATTCTTCTGATGTTACTTCTTCATGTGTAACAGTTTTTACAACGTTCGGACCTGTCACAAACATATAGGAAGTGTTTTCCACCATCATGATAAAATCGGTAATGGCCGGAGAATAAACAGCGCCACCAGCGCATGGCCCCATGATTGCAGATAGTTGCGGAACAACTCCTGATGCTAAAGTATTTCTGTAAAAGATATCGGCATAACCGCCCAATGAAACAACGCCTTCTTGAATACGTGCCCCACCGCTATCGTTCAACCCGATAACTGGTGCTCCGTTTTGCATTGCAAGGTCCATGATTTTGCAAATTTTTTCTGCATGTGTTTCAGACAAAGAACCTCCAAACACAGTAAAATCCTGAGAAAAAACATAAGTTAATCGGCCATTTATTTTTCCGTAACCAGTGACAACTCCATCACCCAAATATTTTTCACGCTCTAAGCCAAACTCTGTAGAACGGTGTGTTACCAGCATTCCAATTTCTTCAAACGTGCCTTCGTCCATCAAAAAATGAAGTCGCTCACGAGCAGTTAATTTACCTTTTTTATGTTGTGATTCTATACGTTTTGCGCCACCACCTAATTGTGCTTCGGCTATTTTTTTTTCTAAGTCTTGTATTTTATTCTTCATGACAAAATTGTATTCGTAGGGTTATAAGAGTATCAAAAGTAGCAAAAATTATAGGTTCTTTTTTATTTTTTTAACTTTGATTAAATTCCACATTATATGAGCCACAATCTCGATAAAATAGATTTAAAAATTCTTAAGATTCTTCAGGAGAATGCAAAGATTACCAATTTGCAATTATCTGCCGAGATTGGTCTTTCGCCTGCGCCAACTTTGGAGCGCGTAAAAAAATTGGAGAATGCAAAATTCATTAAAGGGTATTATACTGAAGTAAATGAAGAGGCTTTGGGAGTTGGGATTAAAGCGATTATTCAAATTACACTTACTCGACAAATTGAAAATGCGATTGCCAATTTCAAAAAGGAAATCAATAAAATTCCAGAGATTATGGAATGCTATCAAGTAACGGGAAGTGCTGATTATATTTTGATAGTGATGCTGAAAGATATTCGAGATTTTGAAATGCTGATTAGCACCCGCTTAAGTAAAATGGAGGAAATCGGACAAATGCAAACCATGATGATTCTTTCGAAAGTGAAAGACTCGAAAGTTTTACCATTAAATTACTAAACATTCACTCTCCGTCATCCTGAGCGGAGTCGAAGGAAAGGAGAAGAAAATGAACATCGAAGAACTCAGAGATTATTGTATTTCCAAAAAAGGTGTGGAAGAAACATTGCCTTTTGGTCCGGATACTCTTGTGTTTAAAGTGATGGGGAAAGCATTTTTACTTACTGGTTTTAATTCATCTCCTTTGCAATTCAATGTTAAATGCGATCCCGAAAAAGCCATCGAGTTCAGAGAACAATTCCCCTGTGTTTTACCCGGTTATCATATGAATAAAAAGCATTGGAACACCATTTTAGCCGATGGGTCCGTAAGTAACAAACAGCTAAAAGAATGGATTACCGATTCCTATACTCTTGTAATTTCAGGGCTTCCTAAAATCCAACAGAAAAAATTTGCTTCATTGAAATAATCGAATAGCTTATTTATTGAGTACTTTTGCAGAACCATATAAACATTCAAATGAAAAAGATTTTAATTTATTTCGTTCAAGGGCTAATCATTACTGTTCCTGTTGCAATTACAGGATATGTAATTTATAAAATCATTTCTGTGATAGGCAATTTTGTTCAGATGTTCGGAACAATAGTTAGTCCAATTGTCGATCCGTTTATAGTTATTGCAATTACATTGGGACTAATTTTTTTAATGGGATTGTTGGGCTCTTCAATAATTTTGCGACCATTATTTGCAATGTTTGACCATGCAATGGAACACACTCCTGTTGTAAAAACGGTTTATTCCTCCATTAAAGATTTTTTATCAGCATTCGTAGGCAGTAAAAAAAGATTTAACAAACCAGTATTGGTTACGATAAATAAGGAGAACAACATTCAACAGTTAGGGTTTATTACACAGGAGGATTTGAGTGAATTAAATATTTCGAAAGGCACTATGGCGGTATATGTTCCTCTTTCATATTCGTTTTCAGGGAATCTTCTAATTGTCCCGGTTGACCATATTGCATATGTGGACGCTTCCTCAGCAGAGGTAATGAAATTCATTGTTTCGGGGGGTGTTACAGACATTGATGATGATGAAAAATAATTTTCTTCGATAGCTTTAGTTTTTGGAAGGATTATTGTATCTTGTAGATTCAAATCGAAAAACTATAAGATATGAACAGAATATTTACATTGGCTTTTGCATTTACTCTTGCACTATCAGCCTCAGCACAAAAAATAAAAGTTAAGCAGTCTAACGAAAATATTGGTGGCGGAAGTCACAATGCGTTGACAGTTACTTTATATGGAATTAATCCTTCGGATGCAGAAGACGCTTTTCGTTCGTTCATGAAAAAATACGATGGTAAACGTTCTACTAAGGACGGAGCTATTTTTGTTGACCATGCAACAATAAAAGAATTTGGAAACAATACCATAGATATTTATGGAAAAGCACAAGGAAAAAAAGGAGATCCCGAAATTACTTTTGTTGTTGCATTTGATTTAGGTGGAGCGTTCTTAAATTCTGGTGATCATAAAACGCAATACAATGAGGCAGAAAAAATTGTAAAAGAATTTGCAATAAAAGCTACAAAAGACGCAATTGAAGACAAGTTAAAGGCGGCTCAAAAAATCCAATCAAACTTTGAAGACGAACAAAAATCATTGGAAAAAGATAAAAAGAGTAAAGAAGACGACATCGAAGATTACAAAAAGAAAATCAAAAAAGCAGAAGATGACATTGTAAAAAACAAAGCTGACCAAGACAAGAAAAAAGGAGAGATAGAAGCACAGAAAAAAGTGGTTGGAGAAATTGACAAACAATTAAAATCGGTAGAATAGAAAGTATCAAGTAGCAGGTATAAAGTATTAAGACAAAAGCCCTTCCTTATATTGGAGGGGCTTTTTTATACAGTAGTTAATTCAGTCTGTATCTCTTTCCTGGCAAGGATTTCACAATTCCAGAAAACTCCAAAGTGAGCAATAAAGATGAGACTTTGCTCATTGGCATTTTCGCAAAAAGACAAATGTCATCCACATTCACACTTTCTTTTTCTTTTAAAAGATTCACAAGAATTTCTTCTTCGGGTTTTAATTCGACAAACAATTGTTTTTGTATAGGAGCATTTTTTAATTTTTGTTCCCAGCCCATAATGTAAATAATATCAGCAGCCGATTGAATCAAAGCCGCCTTATTTTGTTTAATCAAATTATTGCAACCAACAGAGCATTCATCATTTACCCGACCAGGAAAAGCAAAAACATCTCGGTTATAACTATTAGCAATATCAGCAGTAATTAAAGACCCGCCACCAACTTTCGACTCAACAACAATTGTTGCATCCGACATTCCTGCAACAATTCTATTTCTTCTAGGGAAATTTTCTCGATCAGGAATTGTTCCACTTGTAAAATCGCTTAACCAACCACCGTTTTCCAACATCTTTTCTGCATAAGTTCTGTGAACAGCAGGATAAATTTTATCTAAGCCATGGCCTAATCCACAAACAGTTGTCAGGTTGTTATCCATTGCTGCTTTGTGTGCACAAATATCTATACCATATGCCAAACCACTTACGATAATTGGATTATATGGAGCCAAATCAGCAATTAGTTTTTCACATATTTGTTTCCCATAATCTGTAGCTTCTCGCGTTCCAATGATGCTTATTACCTTTTCGGAATTCAAATTTGCTTTTCCTTTAAAGTAAAGCATAACGGGACTATCTTCACAATGGGTTAATCGTTTTGGATATTCTTTATCTAAATAAAAAAGAGGAGTAATTTTATTTTTTTCAATAAATTTTATTTCTTCATCAACCCTTTCAAATACCTTTTGTGTTAATACGGCTTTTGCATTTGCTTCTCCAATTCCTGGTATTTTTTCCAGTCCTGCTTTTTTTTCCGAAAAAACCGCTTCCGCGCTCCCACAGTATGAAATAAGTCGTTTTGCTCTCATATCTCCGATGTGGGGAATAAGGCTGATCGCAATTTTATATTTCAAATTTTCGTCCATAATTTTTAATTTGTATATTGCACTGTACTATAATAGTTCCATAGGAATTCCTTCGGAACAAAGCTATTAAATTATAAATGTGTTATTCGTTTTGTGGTTTATTATGTTGCAATTGCTACAAAATTTAGCATTTAGAAAAGGAATTATATAAAATGAAAAAAATACTTACTCCACTTTTTTTTATTCAATTTGCAGCATCTGTATTTGGACAAGAAGCCTATATAAAGGGAAGAATTTCAGATTCACAAACGAAGGAAACCATTATTGGTGCTTCTGTTGTTGTGGATGATACGGCAGGAACAGTAACCGATATTAACGGATATTATTTTTTTAAGACTTCAGAAGGGAAACATAAAGTTGAATTCAAATCATTAGAATTTAAAAGTCTATTGATGATGATTGACATTAAGGCAAACGATACTCTCTCCAACGATGTTGTTTTGGTGGGTGATTCAAAACAGCTTGGAATTGTTGTAGTATCAGCTGGAAAATTCGAACAAAATTTAAGTGAAGTTACCGTTTCGATGGAAGTATTAAAACCATCTTTAATTGAAAATAAAAGTTTGCAATCCATTGAAAATGCAGTTGACCAAGTGCCGGGAGTAAATGTGATTGATGGACAAGCAAACATAAGAGGTGGAGCAGGTTTTAGTTACGGAGCAGGAAGTAGAGTTTTAGTAATGGTAGATGAAATGCCAATGCTTACTGCAGATGCGGGTGATGTGAAGTGGACATTTCTTCCAGTTGAAAATTGCGAACAAATAGAAGTTATTAAAGGCGCTTCATCTGCATTATTTGGCTCATCTGCAATGAATGGAGTTATTAATTTTAGAACAGCTTACGCTAAAGATGAACCTGAAACGAAGATCCATTTCTATGGAGGATATTATGATAATCCGAGACGAAAAGAAATGATTTGGTGGCAAGATGGAAATCCAACGTATGGTGGAATGAATTTTTATCATGCGCAAAAAATAAAACAATTTGATATCGTAGTTGGTGGAAATTTATACGATGATGATGGATATCGTTATTTGGAAACAGAACAACGCTATCGTGTAAATACAAACTTGCGTTATCGTTTTAAAGGGAAATTGCAAGGGTTACAAATTGGAGTAAATGCAAATACGATTAGAACAAAAGGTGGGTTGTTCTTAATATGGCAAGATGCAGACTCTGGGGCCTGGAAACCGACTGGTGGCAACTTAAGCCACTACACAACCTACCGGACAAACATAGATCCATTTGTTTCCTACACCACAAAAAATAATTCTCGCCATACTTTGAGAGGACGTTTTTTTAGAACCATTAATACAAATGATACTGATCAAGAATCTACAGGAGATGTTTATTATTCTGAATACCAATTTCAAAAACGTTTTGATAATGGATTAACTTGGACATTGGGTGCCGTTTTGAATTACAACGAAGTACATTCTGGTCCATTATACGGAACACATTTTAGTACAAACACATCTTTATTTACTCAGGTAGATAAAAAGTGGAAAAAATTGAATCTTTCTTTTGGTGTTAGGGGAGAATATTTTAAAACAGATTCAGTGGAAACGCAAGAAGATGTTTACTTGTTATTAGATGAATCAAAACCAATTGCTAAAAACTCGAAAGTAAAACCAGTTTTTCGTGCAGGAGCAAATTATCATTTGTTTAAAGCAACTTATGTGAGAGCATCGTTTGGACAAGGATTTAGATTCCCTTCTGTTGCGGAGAGATACATTAAAACAAGTGCGAGTGGGTTAGATATTTATCCAAATGATAGTTTGAGTCCAGAAAGTGGATGGAGTAGTGAAATTGGTTTTAAGCAGGGCTTAAAAGTTGGGCAATGGAAAGGATATTTTGATGTTGCTCTTTTTTGGACAGAGTATCGTAACATGATGGAGTTTACATTTGGATTGTACGGGGCGTTTGTTCCTCCAACATACGGAATTGGTTTTCAATCTCAAAATATTGGAAATACAAGAATCAAAGGCGTTGATGTTTCTCTTTTAGGCTCAGGAAAAATGGGTCCAATTGATGTTACAATGTTACTGGGATATACTTATGTTGATGCTATTCAAACAGATTTTGATTTAGCTCGAGATTCTGCATATGGTACATCCAAAAATAATTTATTGAAATACCGTTACAAACATTCTGGAAAAGGAGACATTGAGTTGGGGTATAAAAAAATTACCGCGGGATTGAGTTTACGTGCTAACAGTTTTATGGAAAATATCGATTCTTATTTTGTTGTATTTTTTCCCGGTATGACAGAATATCGCGAAGCACATCATAAGGGAGATTATATTTTTGATTCCCGAGTAGCCTACCAAGTTCATAAAAATGCAAAAATATCTTTTATTGTAAACAACATGTTTAATCGCGAGGTGATGGGAAGACCTATGGATATTCAACCCCCGAGAGTATATGTTCTTCAGTTAACACTTAAATTTTAAAATAGTTATATTATGATTATACGTCCTTTTAGTTTCAAAAAATGGATTGACGACAATCGTCATCTTTTAAAACCACCCGTAAATAACAAAGTTGTTTATGAGGACACTGAATTTATTATCATGGTAGTTGGCGGCCCCAATGCACGAAAAGATTATCACTTTAATGAAAGTGAAGAATTTTTTTATCAATTGGAAGGCGATATTGTTGTTAAAATTCAGGAAAATGGGAAAGCTGTAGATGTTCCTATTAAGGAAGGAGAAATATTTTTATTGCCTCCATGCGTTCCTCATAATCCAGGAAGACCAGCTAACACGGTTGGACTAGTTATTGAAAGAAAACGTAGAGAAGGCGAACAAGATGGTTTGATGTGGTTCTGCGAAAAATGTAACGAACCATTGTTTGTAAAGAAGTTTAAGCTTACAAACATCATGACACAGTTTCAAGAAACGTTTGCTCATTTTTATGGAAGCGAAGATTTGCGTACTTGTAAAAAATGTGGTCATGTGATGGAACCACCGGTAGCGGTTAAGCAGGAGAGTTCACATTAATACTCCAACTTTGTAAAGCTCCAGCTCTTAGTATTAAATATTAAGAGCTGATTGTTTTATATGATGGAATTCCTAGCTGTTTATCCCTTTCGATATCAATGCTCCTTCAACAGCACTTACTCCACCAGAGAAAGGACTCCCTTTTACAAGCAATAGCTTGTTTTTATTCCACTTTAAAATCAATGCTGGTGAACTGGAACCCAATTGCATCTTGCGGTCGAGTATTACATCATTAAGTGAGCATAAAATAGTTTCTTCTGAATCAAGCAAATTATTAGTAGTAAAATCGATTACACATATTTGTTTTAATTCATCAAAAGGCAGGTTGTTTATTTTTTTTCTGTAACGTAAAACGCTCCAAAATACTGCAATGAATGTAACTCCTAATGCTGTTAATAGGATTGCAGCAAAGGGAATTGCCCCATGAGGGTTTTTGAAAAGGAACAATTGTAAAACGCCATTTGCAATAAAAAGAAATGCGAGAAGACCAGTTACAAACAAAAATGTGCTTGTCCACTGTGCCGGCTTTTTAGTAATATATAATTTATTTCCGCTGTCATAAATGACAGTTCCAGATGATTCTGCAAGTTTTATCATAATTGGAGTAGTTGATTTAATGTACAAGTAATAAATGTGTTAATGAAGCTCGTTTTCTGCGTTCAATTCTTTCAATCTATTTTTTATCTCTTCATATTCTTTTTTCTGAAGAACATAGGTGTTGCTCCATTTGTCGTGCCAACCTTGGTTGCTATCACTAAAACAAGAAAACGCCTCAAATGGAACAAGTCGGATAATAGTTCGTGTTAAGGCTTCAGTTGCATTAAGTTTTTCTCCGTGTTCATTTACAACTATTGTCCCAGTGACCCATTTTCCTGGTGTTTTTTGAAATTTATATTCAAAGAAAAAATAGTACGATGGATACAGTATCAGCCCGAAAATGGAGCCATAAAAATTGTATGTAAGTGCTGCAATTTCATCTTGAGCAGTAGCAATAATAAGCAAACCTAATACAAATTGAATCGGGAGAAAAAGAAGTTGCATGCAAATAACATCAATAAAAAGATGTCCAATTCTTCTTCCTGTGTCCACACATTTTAATTTTTTATTAGCAATGTACTTTTCTCGATCTCTTACTCTGTTTCCTAGAACATCTTTTTTATGCACTGTCCGAAACATCTCAACAGGAATTTTATCAATAGGTGTTTTCATAAGTATAAAAAAAATGCTTCACGGTCATGTGAAGCATTTTGAGTTTTAATTTTTTATTTTACTCAACAGTTACCGATTTCGCTAGATTCCTAGGTTGATCCACATTGCAACCACGCATTACAGCGATATGGTATGAAAGCAATTGCAATGGAACTACTGAAACCAACGGAACTAATATTTCATCCGTTTCCGGAATTTCAATAAAGTAGTCAGCCATCTCTTTCACTTGAGAGTCACCTTCTGTAATTATTGCAATAATTTTTCCTTTACGAGCTTTTACTTCTTGAATATTACTAACTACTTTTTCGTAAGATGTTCCTTTTGTTGCAATCACAAAAACGGGCATCTCTTCATCTATCAATGCAATTGGTCCGTGTTTCATTTCTGCTGCAGGATACCCTTCAGCATGGATGTATGAAATTTCTTTTAATTTCAATGCACCTTCTAAAGCAACAGGGAATGAGTATCCACGACCTAAATACAATGCGTTGTTTACATTTTTATAAATGTCGGCAATGTATTTTATTTTATCATTTGTTTGTAATACACGTTCTACTTTTGCAGGAATTGCTTCTAACTCACTCAACAATTGATGAAAACGAGAAGAAGAAATTGTTCCTTTGCGATGTGCAATTCTTAATGCCATCAATGTAAGTACTGTAATTTGTGCAGTAAATGCTTTTGTAGATGCAACACCAATTTCTGGTCCTGCATGTGTATACGAACCCGCATGTGTTGCACGAGCAATGGACGAACCAACAACATTACAAATTCCAATAATTGTTGCGCCTTTTGATTTTGCTAATTCTATTGCTGCTAATGTATCTGCTGTTTCACCTGATTGTGAAATGGCAATTACAACGTCATCTTCATAAACAATAGGATTTCTGTAACGAAATTCAGATGCATATTCCACCTCAACAGGTATGCGGGCTAAATCTTCAAATAAATATTCAGCTACTAACCCTGCATGCCATGATGTTCCACATGCTATAATAATGATGCGTTTTGCATTGATGAACTTTTGTTCATACTCCGTAATTCCTCCCAAGTTTACAACCCCTTCAACTGAACTCAATCGTCCACGCATACTATCTTTAATAGAGCGAGGTTGTTCGTAAATCTCTTTCAACATAAAGTGGTCGTAACCACCTTTTTCTAACTCTTCTAATTTTAATTCTAATTCTTGAACGTATGGTGTTTTTACTTTGTTCTTAATTGTCTTTATTTTTAATTCTTTCCCACGTTCGATAAAAGCAATTTCTTCATCTTCTAAATAAACTACATTTTTTGTGTATTCAACAATAGGTGTTGCATCAGAAGCTATGTAAAATTCGTTTTCTCCAATTCCAATAACCATCGGACTGCCTTTTTTAGCGGCAAACAATTCGTCAGGATTGTTTTTAGAAAGAATAACAATTGCATAAGCTCCAACCACTTGGTTTAATGCTACACGCACAGCTTCTCCTAAACGTAAATTTTCTTTTTGTTGAATGTCTTCTATTAAGTGAATCAAAACTTCTGTATCGGTGTCACTTAAAAAAACGTGTCCACGTTTCATCAACTCAGCTTTTAACGGAGCGTAGTTTTCAATGATTCCATTGTGAATCATCACCATGTTTTTTGATGCAGAATAATGAGGGTGTGCATTTACATCGTTCGGAACACCATGTGTAGCCCAACGTGTGTGACCAATACCAATATTCCCACTTTTGTTTTGTTCTCCGATAAAATTATGGAGGTCAACAACTTTCCCTTTACATTTATAAACGTTCAGTTCGTTATTGTCAATCATTGCCACTCCGGCACTGTCATAACCTCTGTATTCAAGTCGTTGTAATCCTTTTATTAAAAAAGGATACGCTTGTTTATTTCCGATATATGCAACTATTCCACACATCTGTTAATGTAGTTTTGTATAAGTAATATTTAATTTCATTGGGCGGGTTGTGCTCGATGCTCCAGCGATTACAACTCTGTTAGCGAATCCAGCTCCGTTGGATGCTAAAATGTACAATCCGTTATTATTTTTTGTGCCAGTTAAAACTTGTTGAACATAACGAGCAATATTAAATTTGTATTGGACTGTTCCTGTATTAAGAGATCCTCCGAAATAGGTTGATCCTTCAAATGCATCTGGAATTGCATAAGTAGTTCCATCATCATTTATTCCGAAAATTAACAAGTTTGTGGGTGCCGCAAATGTGTCTAGTCGATATAAATCAAGAAGATTTGTATCAACATTTATTAATAGTTCAGCTTTGTTTATTCCAATCATTCCATCGTTTATCCAGTTCATCAAATAGGGAAATGTAATTTTCGTTTTTGTGCCTGACATGCCTTGAACAAAAACGGTTGCATTTTGTGATGCCCCTGATGTTCCTACTTGGGCAGCCAAATCAGGATTTACTCCAATTGCTGTATAATCATGCTTAAAATTGTTGAAGCGAGCAACGCTTCCCAATCCTAAATCATATTTTAAAGATGTTGCAGTTCCAGAAGTACTGTTGTGATAGTATAAAGTAATTTTTGATTCTCCCATTTTAAAATGAACAATGTTTCCTTCTTCAGAAGCAAGTCCAGTTGTGTTTTCTGTTGTAATATAAATTCCCTTGAAGAAACTTTGGAAGGCAGTATTGTTTGCTAAGTTGCCTGTGGTTTGGTTATTTAAAAGTAATTGTCCAAATGCAACATCCATATGAGCAAGAATTTGTGGTTTCAATTCTGGTTTTGTTGGATTGTCAAATACTTGAACACTATCTAGTGGACGAGGTTTGAAAACAAATCCATCATCTTCAGTAAGATCTCCAGGTAACAAGCTTAAGGTCTTATTAGAATAATAAACAGTAGAGGTGCTCATGTCTTCCGCAATCTGATACACATTCAATGTTTGATTTTTTCTGTCAGTTTTTCCATAAACAACACCATCGTAAACAAGCGAAAGAACAATAGAGTCGCAAACGGGTAAAGTGCCAAATGTATTTGATAAAATTGCACTCGGTAGTCGCACTTGAGTGTACATAGATGCTGTTGCTGTTCCAAAAACAGGATCAACATATTTTCCAATTAATCCAATTCCAGAAGAAATTAATGTTTCATCTGTAATCAGAGAATCACCCTTAAGTGTTCTCGTAATAATAGAGGTGGTATCTTGATATTCCACATTTAATAAATCATTTTCTGGTTGGACGTCAAGTCCAACAACAGAAGATTCATCACAAGATGTAAAACAAAGTGATATACTTAAAGGGAGTATAAAAAAAAATTTTGCCCCGATTGCTCGAGACAAAATTTGAGGTATGCTGTTCTGTATTTTCATAAAAAATAATTAGTCAACCATTTCTGCAACTTCTTCTAACACTGCATCATAAAACTCAGAATAAGCATCAATGTATTCGTTGTTTTCACCGCCAACAAAATCCAAATATGGTTTGCCCGATTTTTTGATGTATTTTTCTACATCCGAATTGATTTTTGCACTTCCTTTAATGATACCATCAGCTAAATCAATAGCAGCTTTACTTAAGTTTACAAAGGTAGGATTTTTATAGTGTTCTAAATCCGTTTTTTCAATTCCTTCGTGCATTACTTTTTTAGCGAAATCTTTGTTCAGAGGAGTCGTAAACTCATCATCGTAAACCGAATAAACAATTTTCGTTTCAGCAAATAAAGGATTGTCTTTGAATGATTTTTTCAAATAAAGAGCCGTTAAACTTGTCATCCAACCGTGAAGGTGAACAACATCGGGCGACCAGCCTAATTTTTTAACCGTTTCGATAACTCCGCGACAAAAGAAAATGGCACGTTCGTCATTATCTGCAAAATCAACTCCTTTTTTATCTGTTAAAGTATGCTTACGCTCAAAATACTCTTGATTATCAATAAAATACACTTGCATTCGTGCTGCTTGAATTGAAGCAACTTTGATAATTAATGGGTGATCGTTGTTGTCAATAATAAGATTCATCCCTGATAGACGAATCACTTCGTGTAACTGATTTCTTCTTTCATTAATGATTCCGAATTTTGGCATGAATAATCTAATCTCTTTGCCTCGTTCTTGTATTCCTTGTGGTAATTTTCGTCCGATAACACTCATAGGTGTTTCATCTAAATACGGGGTAACTTCTTGCGATACAAAAAGAACTCTAGCTTTCTTCTTCATAAGATCGAATTAAGGTTAGGTTTTTAAAAAAGTATACAAAAGTAAGCAAAAATTTCCGATATTTCAAAGTATTAATATTAGATTTGGCCTGTTTTGTCGGAAAAACAGAGCGATTAATACTGATTCTGCTGGTTATTAACACTTTTTGGCCTAATGCTTATTATTTATTCAATACAAGAACTTCAGAATCACTTAAATAGTATTCGAAATCAAAAAAAAACAATTGGTTTTGTACCTACAATGGGTGCGCTTCATGCTGGCCACATTTCCCTCGTGGACAAGGCTAAGTCCGATTGTGATGTGGTTGTTTGTAGCATCTTTGTGAATCCAACCCAATTTAATGATTTGTCTGATTTAGAAAAGTATCCGAGAACCTTAGAGTCTGATTGTCAGTTGCTTGAAAGAGCTGGTTGTGATATTGTATTTGCTCCCGAAACAAAAGAAATGTATTCGGAAACCGAATTAGAGCTCAAACGACTAAAAATAGAAGATAAAAGTTGGACAAATGGGAAGTTGGTTGATTTTGGCAGTTTGGAAAAGGTAATGGAAGGAGCACAACGCCCAGGTCACTTTAATGGTGTTGCTCAGGTAGTTAGCAAATTATTTCAATTTGTTGAGCCGGATAAAGCCTATTTCGGACAAAAGGATTTTCAGCAATTGGCAATTATAAAAAGCATGACCAATCAATTGGGAATGCCCTTCGAAATTATAGCTTGTGACATCATGAGAGAGCCAAATGGGTTGGCGATGAGTTCTAGAAATGAGCGGCTTACAAAACAGGAAAGAGACTTGGCCGCTGTCATTTCTAAAACGCTCTTTAGTATTAAAGAGCAGTACAAATCAAAGTCTATTCAGGATTTAAAAGCATTAGCAGAAGAACAAATCCGAACAGTTCCTTCTATAACAATGGAATACATCGAAATTTCAGATTCGGATTCTCTTCAACCCATCAACGACTTTAAACAAAGTAAAAGCGCAGTTGTTTGTATCGCAGTTAAACTTGGAGCTGTGCGTTTGATCGATAATGTGCTTTTGTATTAATAAATCAGCATTCCGTCTAAAAACCTGCCCAACAATCAAATTTATTTATTTAGTTTTGTTTCCGTTATGCAAATAGAAGTTTTAAAATCAAAGATTCATCGTGTAAGCGTTACACAAGCCGATTTAGATTATATCGGTTCGGTAACGATTGACGAAAATTTAATGGATGCTGCTAACTTTATCGAAAACGAAAAAGTTGACATCTTTAATTATAATAATGGAGAGCGTTTTTCAACCTATGTAATCAAAGGAGAAAGAGGTTCTGGTGTTATTTGTTTAAACGGACCAGCTTCGTTAAAAGTAAAAGTAGGACACGAAGTAATTATTGTTTCTTATGCAATGATGGATTTTGAGGCTGCAAAAACGCACAAGCCTACTGTTGTTTTCCCAGATTCAAAAACAAATACTTTACGATAGTATTTTGAAAAAACAAATGCTCAACATATTAAAATTCCTTTTCTTTTTAGGATTGGGAGCGACATTGATATGGTTGGCTTTGCGCAAAACAACGGATGAAGAATTTGCGAATATTAAAACTTCATTAAACAATGCCAATTATTTCTGGATTTTTCTTTCGGTAATCATAAGCGGACTGAGTCATTATTTCAGAGCATTGCGCTGGAAACTACTTTTAAATCCATTGGGTTATACCCCAAAAACTTCTAACACTTTTTTTTCGGTTATGGTCGGTTATCTTGCCAACTTTGCTTTGCCTCGTTTAGGTGAAGTGTCGCGTTGCGGTTTAATGACAAAATATGAAAACGTGCCATTCACAGCAGGATTCGGAACAGTTATTTCGGAGCGGGCATTGGATGTGGTTTGTTTGATCCTCATCTTTTTTGCTGCATTGGGAATGGAGTTCGAACGTATTTCAGGAATTGCAAATGACCTTATTTTTAATACTGTTTCTGAAAAGTTTCATGCGTTGATGCAAAAACAAACGTTTGTGATGATTGCTGGAATTTCTCTTCTGCTTTTTGCGATAGCAGTATTTTATTTCCGCAAAAAAATTCAATCACTTGTTTCAGGAAAAGCAAAAGGTTTTATAAAAGGTTTGTGGGATGGATTGTTAAGCATCAAAAATGTTGAGAAACCACTTTGGTTCATTGTTCACACTGTTCTGATTTGGATTATGTATGTGATGCAAGTCTACGTTTGCTTTTTTGCCTTCCCCGAAACAGCGCACTTGCCTGTGATGGTTGCGGTTGTAATTGTTGTGTTTGGAAGCTTGGGTGTTATTGCCGTTCCGGGTGGAACGGGAGCTTATCAACTCATCGTGATTCAAATTCTCACATCGATTTATCTCATTTCTTATACTTCTGCATTTGCTTTTGCCTGGGCCGTGTGGACCTCACAATTTGTACTCATCATGTCTGTCGGGTTTCTTTCTTTAATTCTTTTGGCATTGCTAAATAAAGTAGCAAAGACTGAGGAATAATATCCCTATTTTTACGCTACATCTTTACATTATCCATTTTACATCATACATTATATAATATGGTTCCGTACATTCATAAACGTCCTGCTTTAGAAATTATTCAGGAGAAAATATTTACTCAAGAAACACTTTTAAAACCATTAATCGTTTGGCGATTCAAGGGCGACAGTATTGTTTTTACAAATGGCTGTTTTGATATTATTCATCGTGGACATATTGATTACTTGGCGAAAGCAAGTGACTTAGGCGGACAATTAATTGTCGGCATCAATAGCGATGCGTCTGTAAAGCGATTAGGTAAAAGTAATGCACGTCCACTACAAGATGAACAAACCCGTGCAATGATTTTAGCTTCGTTACACTTTGTAAGTGGAGTCATTATTTTTGACGAAGACACTCCATTGGACTTAATAAAATTTGTAAATCCGGAAGTGTTGGTAAAGGGAGCAGATTACGATGCAAACGAAACAAACAAAGACAGCAAAAAATATATTGTTGGTTCCGATGTTGTGAAAGCGAACAAAGGGGAAGTGAAGACAATTGAATTTTTAGAGGGATTTTCTACTACGGCAATTGAGCAAAAAATAAAGGCTTCATAGTTGAAGCCTTTATTTTTTATTCAGTTTTTTGAGTTTCTTTATTGAAGAGGTGAAATCGTCCTGAAATCCCAAATTCAAAATACACACCACCCATATTCCAGGTAGCACCATCTGCTTGCGTCCATAATATTCCTGCACTGTCTTTTATTTGAATATTGTTATTCAACATGTGTTTGTTGTATCCTACGCTCAAATGCATCCCGATGTATTTGCCAAAGTAGAAGTGTGGAGAAACATGGATGTTCAACAACGTTCCTTTTGCTCTAATAAATTGCGTATCATCTAGGTCGCCTCCAAAACTACTGGTTCCGAAACCAACTCCAATTGGCAAATCAAACTTGTCGTTTTTATTTGCAATATGAAAATTGGCGCGAACCAATAAATCATTTCCTCTTAATTTGTTATCTCCTGATCGTCCGTAGGTTCCTCTTCTATATCGCACACCAACTCCAAAAAATTTGGCGATTCCAAATTCTGCATTTACATGTGGAAGTGTTCCTACAAAACCAATCCCGCTATGTTCCTCTTTATTGACTGGAGAGTAAGCTCGAATGCCGTAAATCCCAAATCCGAGTCCCGCGTCAGCTGCTACGGTTCCAAATTTGAAAGATTGTGCAGGTAAAAGGATGTTGCCAAAAATAAATGACAAAACAACCAAGAAGAGTAATTTTTGTTTCATAAGTCTAGTTTTAGTTTATTCAAATGCAAACTTAATTTTTTTTTATAATATGTTGATAAACAAATCCTGTTTCTAGAATAGAAATTTCTAATTTCGTGCATATAATGGCTAAAACTAAAACATCTTTCTTCTGTCAAAACTGTGGTACTCAATCTGCAAAGTGGATTGGGAAATGTCCTTCTTGTAATGAGTGGAATACGTATGTAGAAGAAGTTGTGTCCAAAGGAGATGAAGCAACTCCTGGTATTGCAAGCACTAGTAAACAGCGTGCTGCAAAACCACAGCTTGTTACAGAAATAAATTTAGAGCAACATCATCGCATCGAATTGTATGATAAAGAATTATCTCGTGTGCTTGGTGGTGGATTAGTCCCTGGTTCCTTAACGTTGTTTGGTGGTGAACCAGGAATTGGCAAATCAACGTTGATGTTGCAAGTAGCCATTAACATGAAGAATTTAAAAGTGCTTTATGTCTCTGGTGAAGAAAGTGAACAACAAATTCGTATGCGTGCAGAGCGCATTGGAATGGCAAATCCAAATTGTTACATCTTAACAGAAACATCTACACAAAATATTTTCAAACAGATAGAACAACTGGAACCGAATTTTGTCATCATCGATTCCATTCAAACATTACATTCTGCACATATCGAATCTTCTCCTGGAAGTGTTTCGCAAATTCGTGAATGTACTGCTGAACTCTTGCGCTATGCCAAAGAAAGCGGAACGCCTGTTTTTTTAATCGGACATATTACTAAAGATGGAAGTTTGGCTGGACCAAAAGTTTTGGAACATATGGTGGATACTGTTTTGCAATTTGAAGGAGATAGAAATCACGTTTACCGATTATTGAGAACAGCTAAAAATCGTTTTGGTTCTACTAACGAATTAGGGATTTACGAAATGCAAGGGAGTGGTTTGCGCGAAGTAAGCAACCCCTCCGAAATATTAATTACAGCAAGAGAAGAATTGGTTAGTGGCGTTGCTATTGCTGCTACGATGGAGGGAATGCGCCCCATGTTAATTGAAACACAGGCATTGGTGAGCTCAGCTGCATACGGAACACCACAGCGTTCGTCAACAGGTTTCGATTTAAGAAGATTATCGATGTTATTGGCTGTTTTAGAAAAGCGTTGTGGATTCAGATTAGGCGTAAAAGATGTCTTCTTAAACATCGCGGGTGGAATTAAAGTAGAAGATCCAGGAATTGATTTAGCATTAGTTTGTGCGGTTCTTTCGAGCAATGAAGATATGCCCATATCTCCGAAAGTTTGTTTTGCAGGTGAAGTTGGACTGAGCGGAGAAATTCGTCCAGTGAATAGAATTGATCAACGGATTTCAGAAGCGGAGAAATTGGGCTTCGAACATATTTTTATTTCCAAGTACAATAAAAAAGGACTCGATTTAAAAAACTATCACATCAAAATTACCATGGTTGGTAAGATTGAAGAGGTGTTCAGTTTACTCTTCGGGTAAATTGTAATCCCAATAAATGTACATACATTAATTGCCTACCTTTGTATGTATGCCAACTTTAAATTTCATAACCTGGTTTGATAAGAATACTGTAAAACATTTGCGGTTGCCGTTTTCATACCATTTGATGCCCGTTTTTTTGTTTGCCTTGAGTCAGAGTTCAAATTTTAACTGGACAAATACAATCCTTGCTTTTCTCATTTTACATCTGCTTATTTATCCTTCCAGCAATGGTTATAATAGCTATCAAGATAAAGATGAAACAAGTATTGGAGGATTAAAAAATCCGCCTAAAGTCACCGAGAATTTATTTTATGCTACATTGCTTTTAGACGTTGTTGGTGTTTTATCTGCATTGTTAATATCTATAAACTTTTCAGTCTTTGTTCTGTTATATGTATTGATTTCAAGAGCATATAGTTACAGAAATCTACGTTTGAAAAAATACGCAATTGTTGGATTCTTGACTGTTTTTCTTTTTCAAGGAGCATTTACTTTTTTAATGGTGTCAGCTGCAGTTACTGATTTTGAATTTAAAAATTATTTTACACTCAACAACATAATTTGTATGAGTGTTGCTAGTTTGTTTATTGGAAGTGTTTACCCGCTCACGCAGATTTATCAGCACGATGCCGATAAAAAGGATGGCGTAACAACCATCAGTTATAAGTTAGGCTATTTAGGAACATTTATTTTTTCATCGGTCTTATTTGGACTAGCAACAGGATTGTTGTTTTATTATTTCGATAAAAAAGCACAGCTCACAGCCTTGTTTTTATTTTTAACGTTAATGCTACCCGTTGTTGTTCGTTTATTCATCTGGTTTAACAAAGTGAGGAAAGATGCTGCGCATGCAAATTTTGAAAATACCATGAGCATGAATTTAATGGCATCTACGTGTATGAATTGTTATTTTTTAATATTAATATTGAATACTAATTATAGTTGGTTTTGAAGATGAGTAAAATAATTTCTATAGGAACAGCAGTACCACAGCATCGCACAGCACAACCTGCGATACTAGAGTTTATGCAAGCCGCGTATGGGAATGATGTCACATCTCGTAAATTAAATGTGCTCTTCAATAATAGTGGAATTAGTGCTCGTTACTCTGTGATTCCCGATTTTGATAAGAATAACAAGCAGCACATCTTTTTTAATGGAACACCAAGCACTGCCAATGTAAAAAACAGGTTGGATGTTTTTAAAGAACAGGCAATCCCTTTGGCGATAAAAGCAATAGATGATGCATTTATCAAAATAGATTCTCAGATAAATACTTTTGGAGTAACGCATCTAATTTCTGTTACCTGTACAGGTTTGTCGGCTCCCGGTTTGTCGGCCGAGTTAATTGAAAAACTAAAACTACCGACAGACATTTTTCATACTTCCGTGAATTTTTTGGGATGTAATGCAGCATTTCACGCCTTGAAAATTGCGGATATGATTATTAAGTCGGATGCAAAAGCAAAAGTGTTAATTGTATGCGTTGAATTGTGCACACTTCACTTTCAGCCGAAAAATGATCATGATAATTTATTGTCCAATACTATTTTTGGTGATGGAGCAGCAGCGGTGATTGTTACTTCAGATGATTCTGCTCAAAGAGGATTATCAATAAAAGGATTTTACTCTTTACTCCTAAACAAAGGAAAAGATTTGATGGGGTGGAACATTACGCCAACGAATTTCGAAATGATTTTGGATGCGCAAATTCCCCAGGTAATCGGAGATGAAATAAATGAAATTTTAGAAAAGGGTTGTCGTAAATTAAATATAGAAACTGATTCAATTACCAAGTGGGCAATTCATCCTGGAGGTAAAAAAATTGTAGATGTCATTAAAAGTAAATTAGAATTGAGTGAAACTGATACGGAAGCATCTTACAAAGTTTTAAATGAATTTGGCAACATGTCGTCACCCACAATTTTATTTGTGTTGAATGAACTTTTTAAAGAAGCAAAAAGTGGGGAAACAATTTTTTCAATTGGATTTGGTCCCGGTTTAAGTATTGAAACTGCGTTTTTCGCTTATGAGTAAATTCTCTCATCGCTCCTACGAACTCGAATTGTTGGATGCTCCAAACATCCCCAAAGAATTACTTTTCAAAAATCTTCGCGAATTAGATGTTGTTAACCGTTTGTTGGGTGGACATGCCATTACGCTTTCTGGAATAAAAAAACTGGTTACGGATAGAAACAAAATTTATCGAATTGTGGATATTGGTTGCGGAGGTGGCGATGCAATGAAAAAAATTGCAGCATGGGCAAAAGCAAATCAGTTTGTTGTTGAGTTGATTGGAGTGGATATGAGTGCAGATGCGATTGCGTTTATGAAAGATGAATGCAAAGCCTTTCCCGAGATTACTGGAATCGTGAGCGATTACCGCGAGTATCTAAAATTGAATACCGAAATAGACATTGTTCATTGCTCTTTATTTTGTCATCATCTAAAAGACGATGAATTGGTGGAGTTGTTTGACTACTTAAATGCGCATTCAAAAGTTGGATTCATCATCAACGATTTACAAAGGCATTGGTTTGCGTATTACAGTATTAAGTTTTTAACTCGTTTACTGAATGGTTCAATTTTAGTAAAAAATGACGCGCCACTTTCAGTATTGCGAGGGTTTAGAAAAGAAGAATTGAATGTGTTGTTGGAAAAATCTAAAGTTAAAAACTACACTATTAAATGGAAATGGGCTTTTAGGTACTTATTGTTATTAAAAAAATAAATTAACCGCTGAGAAAAAAGAGAAAAAGGGAGAATCGCTGAGTTTTTGAATTTTTCTCTGCGCCTTCTCTGCGAACTCTGCGGTAAAAATATGACTCAACATAATTCATATCAAGTTTCCATCATCGGTGGCGGATTAGCCGGCCTAACATTAGCCATCCAGTTGGCTAATGAAGGTTACTCTTGTGTACTCTTCGAAAAAAACAAATATCCTTTTCATAAAGTTTGTGGTGAATACATCTCGATGGAATCTTGGAATTTTTTAGATCGATTGGGATTAAATTTATCAGAATTGAATTTACCTAAGATTACTCGTCTACAAGTTTCATCCCTCTCCGGAAAATTATTAAAACACCAATTGGATCTTGGAGGCTTCGGAATTAGCCGTTATCTGCTGGACTCCAAACTAGCAGAAATTGCAAAAGCTAAAGGAGTAATTTTATTAGATGATTGTCGAGTGAATGATGTAAAATTTGAAAACGAAAAATTCACAATCGATTCCTCGAAAGGAAATTTTAGTTCAGAAATCTGTGTCGGAGCCTGGGGTAAAAAAAGTAATCTCGATAATAAGTTGCGGAGCGTGTCCCCCTCTGGAGGGGGCAGGGGGAGGAATTATGTCGGTATCAAATATCACATTAACATTGATTTTCCTAATGATTTAATAGAACTCCATAATTTTGAAAATGGCTATTGTGGTATTTCTAAAATAGAAGACAATAGATATTGTTTGTGTTATTTAACCGATTCGGAGAATCTTAAAAAGTATAATGGCGACATTAAAAAGATGGAACAAGAAATCCTTTTTAAAAACGCATTCTTGAAAGACTACTTTACAAAAGCAAATTTTTTATTTGAAGAACCATTAGCCATTTCACAAATCAAGATTGGTTATAAAAATGCAGTGGAAAACAAACTATTGATGATTGGTGATACAGCTGGAAACATTGCTCCATTGAGCGGAAACGGCATGAGTATGGCCATGAGAAGCTCTTTTTTTCTAAATCAATTGCTTGTCGATTATTTTAATCAGAAGATTTCACGAATAGAATTAGAAGACAACTATTCACACTTCTGGGAAAAACAATTTAAGAGTAGAGTTGATTTTTCTGAGTTTTTACAAAAGCTTTTGAAAAATACTACGATGACAAACTTTGCAATTGGTGTTTTAAAAGCAATTCCGTTTTTGAGAAATGTTGTTGAGAAATCAACCCACGGAAAACCATTCTAAAATCTAACCGCAGAGGGCGCTGAGAAGGCGCAGAGAACGCTAAGAATTTTTTTGTTATTTTTACACCATGAATTTAGATCTATCAGGAAAAACAGCAATGGTGTGTGGTAGTACACAAGGCATTGGAAAAGCATCAGCAATAGAATTGGCATTGCTTGGAGCAAATATTGTGTTGGTTGCTCGTAACGAGGAATCCTTAAAAACAGCCATGAAAGATTTGGATGTTTCGAAAGGACAAAAACATAATTTCCTTGTTGCCGATTTTCAGCAATCTAATTTATTAAAAGAAAAACTCGACAACTTTGTGGCAACGCAAGGAGTAATTCACATTCTTGTAAACAATACAGGTGGACCACCAAGCGGGCTTATTCAGAATGCAAAAGTGGATGAGTTTTTACAAGCATTCAACAATCATTTGGTTTGCAACCATATTTTAGTGCAGGCATTACTTAGCGGAATGAAAGAAGCGCATTACGGGCGAGTAATAAATATCATCAGCACCTCTGTTAAAATTCCTTTGAAAAATTTAGGTGTATCAAATACCATTCGTGCTGCAGTTGCAAATTGGAGCAAGACCTTGGCAAATGAAGTAGCATCATTCGGAATTACTGTAAACAATGTACTTCCCGGAGCAACATTAACTGGACGATTAAGTACCATCATCGAAAATAAATCAAAAAATACAGGTGAATCACTAAACGAAATCAAGAATGAAATGGAAAGTGAAATTCCATTGGGCCGTTTTGCTGAACCTTCAGAAGTTGCCAATGCGGTTGCATTTTTAGCTTCTCCTGCCGCTTCTTATATTACTGGTATAAATATTCCTGTGGATGGTGGAAGAACTGGGAATTTGTAGTGTTTTTTTATGTGAGATTAAACAAAAAAGCGAAGATATTTTTCTTCGCTTTTTTGTTATAGTATTCTTTACATTTTAGTGTTTAGGAGATTAAAATATTTGATTTGCCATTTTATTATTTTGTTAAAATATCCGTTCACATCATCTTTCATTTCTCTTTTAGGCTTATCCTTTTTATAGTACTCCAGTAAGTCATATTTTGCTAAATACTCTTCTAAATCATTTTCTTTAAACTTCATTAATTTGCCGTCCCATCCTTCTGCATAGTAACGATTTTCCTGTTCTAAATACAAGGAATAGTAGCACAATTTACCTGCAGCCAATATAATATATGGCTTATTGTCAATCAATCGCATAAGCATTGGGGAAGAAAAATTATCTTTTTTATAAGTAAATAATTCTGCAGGAAGATTTTTAGCGTCTTCTTTCTTTATATTTCCTTCATCATCAATTAATTTATAATCTGTTCCTTTAACAACAGACCAACTGAAACTTCCATTTTTCATTCTGGTTCCTTTTATTGGTTTATCATCAATATAATCTTGTAATGATGCATAAAAATTCCCCTGTGCTTTTTGGTCAACACCGCCATTGCTTGTAGCCGTCCCTTCAACCTCCTTGATGTTTTTCATGTCACTATCATTGAAAGCTATTTCTGCAGAATAACTTTTCGTAGTCATTTTTGTTTGTTCATTTAACAAGCTAAAAACTAGAGCAATGTTTCCTTCATTATCAAATGTGAAATTTTGATTGAAAATTCTTTTTTGACCTTCATATTTTGAGCTCAATTTTTTTGTCGAAAGCACAGCGAAAGATTTTGTATCATAAATAGTGATTTCTGGATCTATATCATATCCGGTTGAAATATTGTCTTTTAAAATAGCAAGTTTCGATTTGTCGGGAGAATATGTAGGTTTGTATATGATTTCACCAGAACTATATACGGAATTTACTTTCGTTGAATAGACCAGTTTGGGTTCGCTAAATTTGTTTGTTTTTATATTTAGCGTTTTTATTGAAAAATCTTTAGTGCCTGTTTTCTTTTGCCATACATCATAAGCAATGACGATGTTTTCACCTATAAGTACAAAACTGGCAAAGTTGGATCCAGGATAAAACATTTCCTTTTGGCTCTTATCTGGGATTTTAGTTTCAACCTTTAAAAGGACCTTTTGAGTTTTGATGTCTTTTTTAATAATTACAAAATTATATGCGCCTTCAACAGAAAATATTTCTTTATCTGTTTTCATCTCTTGGGCGGTTGAGTTTTTGAATATTCCTATGAATAAAAAAAGTAGGAAAATGATATTGTGTGACTTTTTCATGTTTTTGTTTTTAGTTTATTTAATCTAATTCGTCTTGCTAGTTCATTTATTTGTTTGAAGTAAAATTTCAAGTTTCCAATCAATTATATTTCTCCTTAGTTTACGCTTTCATAGCCATGATCAGTTTTTAAATGCCCTCCCAACGCAGCCTCCACAGCCAATTCATCACAACGGTTGTTTTCAATATTGGAAGAGTGTCCTTTCACCCAAACAAATTTTATTTTATGTTGACGGTATACTTTTAAAAAGCGTTTCCATAAATCCGGATTCTTTTTATCCTTAAAGTTTTTTTTCTCCCAGCCGAATACCCATTTTAGTTCAACGGAATCGACTACATATTTTGAATCAGAATAAACAGTTGCTGAAGTATCTTCTTTTTTTAAAGACTCTAAAGCAACAATTACACTTAACAATTCCATGCGATTGTTGGTGGTCAATTTAAATCCTTCAGAAATTTCTTTACGATGTGTGCCAGCAATCATCACCACCCCAAATCCGCCTGGACCAGGGTTTCCACGAGAAGCACCATCTGTATAGATCTTTATCATTTTATTTGTGCATAATTAATCCCGCGTGAGTGGTAAACAGCTTCACTGCAATCGCCAATAAAATAATTCCAAATACTTTTCGCAAAATGTTAATTCCACCTGGACCTAATATTTTTTCTAAGCGATGTGTGTTTCTTAAAACTACATAAACAACAATCAAGTTAATTAAAATAGCAACCAAAATGTTTTCGATGAAATATTCAGCACGAAGAGAAAGTAAAGTAGTTAATGTTCCTGTTCCTGCAATTAATGGAAAAGCAATGGGAACAACAGATGCCGTTGCGGCCGTTTCATCTTTGTAAAACTTTACCCCTAAAATCATTTCCAACGCCAAAAAGAAAATCACAAACGATCCAGCAATAGCAAAGGAACTAACATCAATTCCAATCAGATTTAATATTTGTTCTCCAATAAACATGAATACGATCATGATTATACCTGAAACGATGGTTGCTTTTTCAGATTGTATTTTCCCGACTTTGCCTTGTAAGTCAAGTAAAACAGGAAGTGAGCCTATTACATCAATCACAGCAAATAAAATCATGCTGAGTGTTGCTATTTGTTTAAAGTCAAAGTTCATGGTGTACGGATAACGAATTATTACTAATTTACTAATCTGTGTGTTAAATATATGCTAAATAGTTTGCTCTGTGAATTAAAAATCATGAACTCAATAAAAAACTATTCCAATGTGAATAAACTCTTTTTTTTCTCCTTTTTTCTCTGCGTTAAAAAAGTTAAGACAGCAGCCCCTCAATTGTTTTCGGAAAAAATGTATATTCTAATTGATGAATTTTTTTTGCCAAATCTTCAGCAGTGTCATTCTCTTTAACTTCACATTTATATTGTGCAATTATTTTTCCTTCATCGTAATGCTCATTCACAAAATGAATTGAAATTCCACTTTCTTTTTCTTTTGCATCAATTACCGCTTTGTGCACATTCATCCCGTACATTCCCTTGCCGCCAAATTTTGGTAAGAGAGCGGGATGAATATTCACAATTTTATTTGGAAACGCATTAATTAAGTTTTCCGGAATCATCCATAAAAATCCAGCAAGTACAATCAAATCAATATTTGCATTTTTTAAAACTGCAATCACTTCATTTGTTTCGCAAAAAGAATGTTTGTCAATTACCAATGTAGGAATCTGATTGTTTTTTGCACGATTCAAAACATTGGCCATAGATTTATTAGAAACCACCAATGCAATTTTTATGCTTTTCGAGGATTTGAAAAAATCAATAATTGTTTGTGCATTGGTTCCTTCACCTGAAGCAAAAATGGCAATATTTTTAATCATGCTACAAAAGTACTATTTTTACAAAAAGAGAAATTTTAAATGAAAAAAACATATCCTTATATCGATTATACAAAAGAATCGTATTCTGAAATTGAAATGCTTAAGCGAACCAAAGAGTTTTATCAATGGATGGATACTCGCAGAACGGTGCGCGATTTTTCGGATAAGCCAATCCCCAAAGAAGTAATAGAAAACATTTTATTAGCAGCATCTACCGCGCCATCGGGGGCACATAAGCAGCCATGGACATTTTGTGTGGTCACGAATCCCGACTTGAAAAAACAGATTCGTGCAGCAGCAGAAAAGGAAGAATACGATAGTTATAATGGTAGAATGACAGATGAATGGTTAGAAGATTTGGCCCCTTTGGGAACAAATTGGGAAAAACCATTTTTGGAGGTTGCTCCAGCATTAATAATTGTCTTTAAAAGAGCCTATGAATTTGAGAATGAAAAGAAAAAAAACAACTATTATGTGACAGAGTCGGTTGGCCTTGCAGCTGGTTTTTTGTTGGCAGCAATTCATAACGCAGGGCTCGTAGCGCTTACTCACACGCCAAGTCCAATGAATTTTTTGTGTAAATTATTGGATCGACCGGACAATGAGCGCCCTTTTTTGCTAATTCCCATTGGTTACCTAGCAAATAACACGCAAGTACCTGATTTAAAGAGAAAAAGCTTAGAGCAGATTGATGTTTTTTATGAATAATTCGCTTATTTTTTTGTAATTATGCATATAACTATATCTTTGCACCCAAAATTAACCCAAAAACATTTAAAAAAATGTCAGACATTGCAACAAAAGTAAAAGCTATCATCGTTGATAAATTAGGTGTAGACGAGAAAGAAGTAACACCAACAGCAAGCTTTACAAATGATTTAGGAGCAGATTCTTTGGATACTGTGGAATTAATCATGGAATTTGAAAAAGAATTCAACATCGCTATCCCTGATGATCAAGCTGAAAAGATTGGTACAGTAGGTGATGCAATTGCTTATATCGAAGCAAACGCAAAATAATTCTCTCATAAGATTTATTTAATGAAGTTTAGACGAGTAGTAGTAACAGGTCTTGGCGCTATAACACCAATAGGAAATAATGTTCCTGATTTTTGGAACAATCTTCTGAATGGAGTGAGCGGAGCTGCACCTATTACTCGTTTTGATGCTTCAAAGTTCAAAACTCAATTTGCTTGCGAAGTAAAAGGATTTAATCCTGAAGAATACCTCGATCGTAAAGAAGCTCGCAAAATCGACCCTTTTTCTCAGTATGGTTTATGTTCCGCTATTCAGGCTGTTAAAGATGCCGGATTAGATGGAGAAAATGCATTTGATAAGGATCGTGCTGGAGTTATTTGGGGTTCAGGTATTGGTGGATTACAAACTTTTCAAGACGAATGTTTTGGTTATGCTAAAGGTGATGGAACTCCGCGTTTCAATCCTTTCTTCATTCCTAAAATGATCGCAGATATTTGTTCAGGACACATCTCTATCCGCTTTGGAATGCGTGGCCCTAACTTTACTACCGTTTCTGCTTGTGCTTCTTCTACCAATGCTTTAATTGATGCTGCAACCTATATTAAATTAGGGAAAGCTGATATTATTGTAACAGGTGGTTCTGAGGCTGCAGTGTGTGAAGCAGGGATTGGTGGGTTCAACGCAATGCACGCATTATCTACTCGTAACGATTCTCCACAAACAGCTTCTCGTCCGTTTGATGTTGATCGTGATGGGTTTGTTTTAGGCGAAGGTGCGGGTTGTTTGATTCTTGAAGAATTAGAACATGCTTTAAAACGCGGTGCAAAAATTTATGCAGAAGTTGTTGGTGGTGGAATGACCGCTGATGCAAATCACATTACTGCACCTCATCCAGAAGGATTAGGCGCATTGAATGTTATGCGTAATGCTTTGCAAGATGCAGAAATGAAGCCTGAAGATATTGATTATGTAAACGTTCACGGAACATCAACTCCTCTTGGTGATCTTGCTGAAACCAAAGCCATCCTTGGTGTATTTGGTGAACATGCGTATAAATTAAATATTAGTTCTACTAAATCAATGACGGGCCACTTGCTTGGAGCTGCTGGTTCCATTGAAGCAATTGCTTGTGTATTGGCTTGTCAAAATGATATTGTTCCTCCAACCATCAATCACTTTAATGATGATCCAGCTTTGGATAACAAACTGAATCTTACTTTCAACAAAGCTCAGAAACGTATTGTGCGTGCTGCTTTAAGTAATACTTTCGGTTTTGGTGGACACAACGCTTCCGTAATTGTAAAGAAATACACAGCTTAATTTCTCTTGCCAAAATTTACCAAACCAATCAGGGTTTATTTTTCTCCCGATAAAAAATTACACGAATCACTAAAAAATGTTCTTGGTTTTTATCCAACGAATATTTCATTGTATAAATTGGCTTTTCGCCATAGCTCTGCTGCACAAGTTATTAAAAAAGGGGTAAGAGATAGTAACGAACGGCTTGAGTTTTTAGGAGACTCAGTTATCGGAATGGTTGTCGCGGATTATTTATTTAAAAAGTTTCCTTTTAAAGATGAAGGTTTTTTGACGAAGATGCGCTCGAAAATGGTAAGCCGACAACAGCACAATCAACTTGCCATGAAGTTAGGCTTGAATAAATTTTTGGAAGTAAACAATGATAGGCAAAACAATAAGTCGAGCTCCATCAATGGAGATGCTTATGAAGCCTTAATTGGCGCGATATATTTAGATAAAGGATATGTGTTTGCTCAGCAATTTATACTTACTCGTATAGTGAATGTTCATATTGATATGGATGAAGTGGAAACCAAAGAAGTAGATTTTAAGAGTAAATTGATTGAGTGGGTACAAAAAGAGAAAAAGGAATTTCGCTTCGAAACCCTTGTTGATGGTGCATCTTCTGATGATAAACTTTATTGCATACAGCTTGTAGTAGATAACGAAGCAATAGGAAAGGCGCAACATTTTTCAAAAAAACGAGCCGAACAACTGGTTGCTGAGTTGGCTTGTGGGATATTAGAGATATAAATTCCATAATGTCATAATTGTCAAAATAACAAGCGCGATCTTTCCAACCGTCACCCTGAGCGCAACCGAAGGTTGGTCACCCAGAGCGGAGTCGAAGGGCGAGGGACGAAGGGAAAGGAATGAAAGGGTTTTTGATTTGATGACATAAAAATAATCTCCTTTTCCAAGCATTCTTCGTTTTAGATTCATAAATTTACAATAGTTTTAAAAAAGCATTTTTTGGGAAAGTATACTCTTGAAATAGAATACGATTACGATTTTGTGTTGATTGGTATTTCATCGCATGAAAAAGATTATCGTATTTGTTGGGCACTCAACAATCAATTGGGGTTGAATTTAGTTAAAGCAGATGCGTTAGAAATAAAGGACAAAAAACAAGATGAATTGTCACACTTTTCGCTGTTCAGCTTTGAACAACCCGATGAATTTATGGAATACTTCATTATTGCGAATAGAAGTGAAAAGGGATTACTTATCCCTGAGCAAAAGCAAGTAGATTATTTTTTTATTATCCGTGGTGAAGTGGATGATGAGAAAGTAATGGAAATGGTAAAACAAATAAAAGGTAGTAATTTAGTGCAAACCGCTTTTAGAGTAGATGTAAATGCACTTAAATCAAAACAGAATTTAATATTATAAAAAGCACCACAGATTACGCAAATTTTCACAGATTATATTTTTTGAAAAATTTGGTGTGGGGTAAAAAAATTAAAAATAAATAAACACACACAGTACATATAATTATAACAGATTTTATCTGTGAAAATTTGTGTAATCTGTGGTAAAAAGTAACTTATGAAAAGAACAAAAATTGTTGCAACACTAGGTCCGGCATCTTCTTCAGCCGCAGTGATTGAGGAAATGATTAAAGCAGGAGCAGATGTTTGCCGAATTAATTTTTCGCATGGAGCTTACGATATTGTGCTAGAGCAAATCAATACGATTCGTTCTTTAAATAAAAAGCTAGGAAAGCATACTGCAATTCTTGCCGATTTGCAAGGCCCGAAATTACGTATTGGTGTTGTAGAAAATAACGGAGTTGAATTGGTTGCTGGAAAAGAAGTTACCATTACTACCAATGAATGTATTGGAACAGCTGAAAAACTATACATCACCTATCCGCAGTTTCCAAAAGATGTTAATGTTGGAGAAAATATTTTAATTGATGATGGTAAACTTTTATTGACTGTCGTTTCCACAAATGGTATTGATGAGGTAAAAGCGATTGTTGGTCATGGTGGAACGTTGTCTTCTAAAAAAGGAGTGAATCTTCCCAACACAAAAATATCCTTACCATGTTTAACAGAAAAGGATTTGAAGGATTTAGATTTTGCCTTAACACATAAAGTGGATTGGGTGGGATTATCATTTGTTCGATCAGCTGCAGATATTATTGAGTTGAAACATTTGATTCAAAATTTTGATCACAACGTCAGAACACGCGTTGTTGCCAAAATTGAAAAACCAGAAGCGATTTCTGATATTGATAATATCATCAAAGAAACGGATGCATTAATGGTTGCCCGTGGAGATTTGGGAGTGGAAGTTCCAATGCAAGAAGTTCCAGTGATTCAAAAAATGTTGGTACGTAAATGTTTGGAAGCATCTAAACCTGTTATTATTGCAACGCAAATGATGGAGAGTATGATTACGAATATCAGCCCCTCTCGTGCTGAAGTGAATGATGTTGCAAACAGCGTTATGGATGGTGCAGATGCAGTGATGTTAAGTGGTGAAACATCTGTTGGAAATCATCCCGCAAAAGTGGTTGCAGCAATGACAAAAATTATTGAGCACGTAGAACAAGAAAGCGATGTTTATAATCGCGATAATGCAGCACCAGAAGTAGACATTCACAATCAACGGTTTTTATCAGATTCAATTTGCTATACAGCAGCAAAAATGGCTCAGAGAACAAATGCAGCTGCAATTGTTACAATGACACATTCGGGATACACCGCATTTAAATTATCTAGCCATAGACCAAAAGCAGAAATTTTTGTGTTTACCGACAATTATGATATCCTTACAACGTTAAATTTAGTTTGGGGTGTTCGTGGTTTTTATTACGACAAAAATATTAGTACAGATCATACCATTGCAGATATTAAATTTATTCTGAAGAAAAGTGGAGAAGTAAAAACAGGTGATTTGATTATTAATATCGCAAGTATTCCATTAAGCGAAATGGGAAAATCAAACATGATTAAACTTTCAGCGGTAGAATAAGTATGAATTTAAAGCCCATACGGTTTTTTATTTTATTACTGTTTGGCCTATCATGTTCCGCTCAGAATAATTACATCGATTGGGATAAAGAGTCAATTGTCAAAGATTTTCAATCCCTTTCTAAGAGCAATGAAAAGTATATCGTTTCAACAAAAGATTCATCCGGAATTCTGAAAATTGAAATCACAGGTCATGAAAAAATTAAGTGTGAATTTCGTTTTGATTCTTTAGAATTTTGTAACGCTTCCAATTTTATTTATTGCTGTGATGACTGTTCTGAAAAACACATCAAAGAATTTGTTGAGAATAAATATTATGGCTGGATAAAAAAATCACCAGGATTGTATTATTCAAAAAGAAAGCGCAAAACACAAATGGAAATTTTTAATTCTAATCCAGCCGCAACAGTAATCATTTTTACAAAAATAAACTGGACAAAACAAGAGTATAAAAACCTAAGTAAAAAATAAAACTCCGCGACCTCTGCGCCTTCTTAGCGCTCTCTGCGGTAAAATAATATGAAGAAGATATACTACTTAAGCACTTGCTCCACTTGCTCTCGAATTATTACAGAGCTAGGTTTGCGCAATAAAAAATTCGAATTTCAGGATATTAAAACGGAGAAAATCACCGCTTCTCAATTAGCAGAAATGAAGAAAATGGCAGGAAGCTATGAAGCACTGTTCAGTAGAGTAGCATTAAAATATCGCGCGTTGGGATTGGATAAAATGAAACTTACAGAAGACGATTACAAAAAGTACATTCTAGAAGAATACACGTTTTTAAAACGCCCCGTAATTATAATCAAAGACAAAATATTTGTCGGGAATTCCAAAAATAACATTGCTGCTGTAAAAGCAGACTTATAATATCGCACTTGAATAAAGTCATCCAAGCACACCTAGCATTAATCGCTGTAAATGTAATTTACGGAGCCAACTATTCCATTGCAAAAGAAGTTATGCCCACGCATGTGCAGCCTTTTGCATTTGTGTTGATGCGTGTTGGAGGAGCCTTAATTTTATTTTGGTTAGTGAGTTCGCTTTTTATTAGAGAAAAAATCGACAAAAAAGATTTGCCTTGTTTTGCTTTGTTAGCAGTATTTGGTGTTGCTTGCAATCAACTTTTATTTTTAAAAGGCTTGAGCATTACTACTCCAATCAATGCCTCCATAATTATGATTTCAAATCCCATTGTAGTTTTATTAATTGCGGCTGCCGTTCTGAAAGAAAAAGTATCTATCAACAAATTATTCGGAATAGGGTTGGGTATTGCTGGAGCGATGTTGCTTTTGTTGTTCAACAAATCATTCTCCTTCGGCTCCGAAACCATCTCAGGAGATTTAATGATACTTGTAAATTCTATTTCATGGGCATTGTACTTGGTGCTTGTGAAACCGCTTATGAAAAAATACAATACTTTCACGATTGTAAAATGGGTTTTCCTTTTCGGATTTTTATACGTTCTTCCATTTGGATTTCAAGAATTTACTGAAGTGAAATGGGAAGCACTTCCTTCCGTAATTTGGTACGATATAATATTTGTTGTAGTCGCAACAACTTTCTTTGCTTATGTATTAAATACATACGCTTTAAGAGCATTGAGTCCATCCATTGTTAGTATTTACATTTATCTACAACCTTTTCTTGCTACACTGTTCGCGATTTTCATTTATCGAAACGACACCCTCGATTTAAGAAAAATTACAGCTGCGGTATTGATTGTCTTTGGTGTTTACCTTGTAAGTATGCCATTTAAAAAGACGAAGGAATAAATTTCATATTTTTGTAATGGTAGTTGTCAGTTCGAGCGGAGCCGAGAACCAAAAAAACACTACATTTGTTATCCATATAACACTATTCTATGCAAATGAAATCAATGACTGGGTTCGGAAAAGCAACTGCCGAAATTCCAGGTAAAAAAGTAACAGTTGAAGTGCGATCGCTGAATAGCAAACAACTGGATTTGAATTTGCGACTTCCTTATCTTTATAAAGAAAAGGAATTAGAATTGCGTACGGATATATCCAAACAAATTGAGCGCGGGAAAGTTGACATAACAGTTTTCACAGAAGCAACTCAGGATTCGCTTCCTGTAGCAATAAACAAAACGTTAGCTAGAACATATTATAAAGAGCTAAAAGCTTTATCGGAAGAATTAGGTGAATCCAACCAAAACTTATTATCCTTGGTAGTAAAGATGCCAGATGTTATGAAAGCGGAACGAGAAGTGGTTGAATTGGATGAAGCTGAATGGAAACAAATAAAAGCAACCGTTGATAAAGCGATTGAAGCGTTTCAAAAATTCAGAGATGATGAAGGGAAAACATTGTCGAATGAATTTAAAACACGGATAGGATTGATAGATAATTTACTGACTGATGTTGTTAAAATGGATGCGGCACGAGTAGAAAATATCCGTTCAAGAATAAAAAATAGTCTTTCTGAGGTTATCGAAAAAGAAAAGATAGACCAAAATCGTTTTGAACAGGAATTGGTTTATTACATAGAGAAGTTGGATATAACAGAAGAAAAACTTCGATTAAAAACACATATCGATTATTTTTTGAGTACAATGAAAGAAGCGGGTAGTGGAAGAAAATTAGGTTTTATTTCACAAGAGATAGGAAGAGAGATAAACACGATTGGCTCAAAAGCAAATGACGCAACAGTACAAAAATTAGTTGTGCAGATGAAAGATGAATTGGAAAAAATAAAAGAACAACTTCTCAACGTATTATAGTTCGAATGAAAGGTAAACTCATCATATTTTCAGCACCTTCTGGAGCAGGTAAAACAACCATTGTGCATCACTTGCTCAAGATGATTCCACAGTTGGAGTTTTCAGTATCAGCAACTAGTCGACCAATGCGCAAAGATGAAACTCATGGCGTTGACTATTATTTTATTTCAGTTGATGAGTTTAAAAAGAAAATTGACAACAAAGAATTTGTGGAGTGGGAGGAAGTATACACGGATAATTTCTATGGAACCTTAAATGCGGAAATTGAACGCATTTGGAAAAAGGGGCATCATATTATTTTCGATATGGATGTAGTAGGCGGATTGAATTTGAAAAAACAATTCGGAGAACAAGCATTGGCCATTTTTGTGATGCCACCAAGCATAGCACATTTAGAAGCGAGGTTAAAGTTGCGTGAAACAGAAACTCCTGAAAGTATTGCACGCAGATTAGGGAAAGCAGAAGTGGAATTAAAAACCGCTGACCAATTCGATACAATTATTTTGAATGATACATTGGAACACGCATTTGAAGAAGCAGAAAAAGTAGTTGGCGACTTTTTAGGTGCTAATAATGAATAAAACGATTTTTAAGAAAATAAATAAATAAAAACTCGCGACCTCAGCGCCTCCTTTGCGCCCTCTGCGGTAAAAAACTTTATGGCTAAAATTCTCACAATAGATATACATACACACATCCTTCCAGAAAACATTCCGAATTGGAAAGAAAAATTTGGATACGGAGGGTTTGTTCAATTACAACATCACAAACCATGTTGCGCAAACATGATTTTAGATGATGGAAAGTTTTTCAGAGAGGTGGAAGATAATTGCTGGAGTGCTGAAAAAAGAATGACCGAATGCGATCATCACCACGTGGATGTGCAAGTGCTTTCTACCGTTCCTGTTATGTTCAGCTATTGGGCTAAACCACAAGACTGTCTGGAGCTTTCTGTATTTCTTAACGATCACATTGCTGACATAGTAAAACGTTTTCCAAAACGATTTGTAGGTTTAGGAACAATTCCGTTACAATCACCAGAGTTGGCAATACAAGAATTAAAACGTTGCAAAGAAATTGGATTAGCTGGAGTTCAGATCGGCTCTCATGTGAACGATTGGAATTTGAACGATGCGAATTTGTTTCCAGTTTTTGAGGCTTGTGAAAAATTAGACATGGCCGTTTTTGTTCATCCTTGGGATATGATGGGCCAAGATAAAATGCCAAAATATTGGTTGCCTTGGTTGGTTGGAATGCCAGCAGAAACATCCTTAGCAATTTGCTCTATGATCTTCGGAGGAATTTTCGAACGCCTACCAAACTTAAGAGTTGCCTTTGCACACGGTGGAGGTTCATTTCCTTCTACCATAGGAAGAATAGAACATGGTTTCAACTGTCGCCCCGATTTAGTGGCTGTCGATAACAATGTAAATCCCCGCGAATATTTAGGAAAATTCTGGATCGATAGCTTGGTGCACGATGATCAGATGTTGGATTATGTGGTAGGAATGTTCGGTGCAGACAAAGTTGCCTTAGGAACAGATTATCCTTTCCCATTAGGAGAATTAGAACCAGGAAAACTCATCAATGAAATGCCTTACGAAAGAGAAGTAAAGGAATTACTTTTAAATGGTGCAGCATTGAAATGGTTGAATATGAAGAAGGAGAAGTTTTTGTAGTTTATCGGCTGTGTTTTCAATAGCCTTAATGCATATGCGCACTACTAGCTTCATTCGCCATTAGCTGATTAAATTTTTTCTGTTTTATTTCCATAAAACTTTTCTTTTCGATTTTGCTTTCCAACCAAGAAATCAAATCAAATAAATTCAAAGCATTTTTCTCAACTTTGTTGGTAGTTAATTCTTCAATACTGTTTTTTAATTGAATAAAATCTTTAGTAAGTTCTGTTGACGTTCGCACTTTGTTTTGTGATTCTTTAAAAAAGGCAATAATCTGTTTTTCGTAATTGTAAAGCTTGTTGCGCTTCATCAACAATCGGTATGTTGAACGAATGCGTTTCTCCATCATCTCTTCTTCATCCATTTCAAAATAGATAATTAAACTCAAGATGTGTGCAAAACAAAACAAATCACTTCTGAAATCTAAATCGGTGTTGTGTAAAAGCAGATTGATGTTTTGATTCGCAAGTTTATATTCACCTAATCCAATATAAATGTATGCTAAGGCATAATGGTGCAATTGTTTTTCCTTTTGCAAGGTTTTTGTTTGTGGAAGTTGTCCATAAATTTTCTCCACCTTGTTTGCAATCTCTAATGCTTTGTCGAACTGACCAGTTGGGATGTATACAAACAGTTTTAAGTTTTCGGTAAGCAATTCATAGTTTCTGTTCAGTTGTCCGTATTGCTCCACAAAACGATCCATTCGCTCAAGCGTATTAAATAAATCGCTGTAGAGCATTAATGAAAGTTCGTTTACTGCTTTGTTGCGCAACAATCCAAGATAAGTGAATGGCTTTAATTCCAACATGTGTTTGTTGTTATCCAACAAATCCACATTCTTTTTTAATATTTCGTTTGCTTGTCCTTGTTCGTTTATTGTAAACAAAAAATTCGCTTGCATTAAATTACGGTAGTATTGCGCATTGAATGTATTCAGTAAATTTTTGTCATTACTCTTATCTTCATTAGCAATTTTTTGAAATTCAACCACATCTTCATCGTTACGAGCTAAACCAGTATACAATGCTTTGGCACGTAGTTTTTGATAAAGGTGTTTATAGCCTATAATGGTTTTCTTTTTTTCTATGGATAAGTAAAGCTCTTCAAAATATTTATTGACAAGTGTCAAATAATTTTCTGGAGTAGCTTCTTCAACCAATAAAATAATTTCCCAATCAATTAACTCTTCCATAAATTCGTACAACTCGTGTTCGAGAGCAGTAGCTTTTGCTTTCAAAATCATTTTCTTGGCAACAGTAGGAAGATTTTTATTGTAAAGAATTTCAATTTGATTTAAGGCGCTCCGCAATTCGCTTTTCACATTCGTATTGTACGACTCCAATGATTTTAAAATGAATTTGAAAAGGTAGTTCTTGGCTACCGCAAAGTTGTTAAGCGTAGGTTCTCCTTGAAATTTTCGAATAATCTCCTTTTCATCGTACACTTTTTGTTTGTCGATGGCATCAAAGATTTTGATGTATTTGTTTTGTTCCCCAATAACGTGCAACATTGCATGCTTCTTTATATAGCCTTTTTCGGGGGCAGATAAAGACTTGATGAGCTGATGCAAATGTTTAACTGAAGACATTGTTTAATTTCATTAATAGAATGGGGATATACAAATATATCATTTGATAGCAGAAAATCTAAATTTTTCCGTCCTTATTCATAAATGATTGTTTTTTGAAATAAGGGCCAAAACGACTCAAAAACTGCTTTCGAAAACTTAATAGTATGTAAGCATAATAAATTGAGCAAATAATCCACCATCATCAATAAAATAAGTGCTTTCGAAGTGACATTTAGTGTAAAATTAGGGTCTAAAAACAGGCAAAATGTGCTTTCGAAGTCTTATTTTGTGCTTTTTTTTGTTTGCAATGAGCTTTTTCATTTACCATATTTGTATTGTAATATAAATCGTCAGTCTCCCGACTACGATAAATTACAAAAAGCTTGTTGTTGTGAAGGAGTAGCACAACAGTGTTTCATGTTTAGTTTTATCCAAATCCCGAAGTTCTGACAAGCTCTTCGGGATTTATTTTTTTGGCTTTTGTCATTCAAAATCCGTTCTCCGTCTAAAGCCTTGTTTTACATTCCAAACCAATTAAAAAAAATCGTAACTTTGTGTTTGTCACCCTGAGCGTAGTCGAAGGGTCTTATTAAAACCCCAAATTTATGAGTGATGCAATAAAACATGAATGTGGAATAGCAATGATTCGATTGCTCAAACCACTGGATTATTACATCAAAAAGTATGGTACTCCACTTTACGGAGTTAACAAACTGTACTTGCTTATGGAAAAGCAACACAATCGAGGGCAAGATGGAGCAGGAGTTGCAAATATTAAATTTGATGTCGTTCCTGGGACAAAATACATTAGCAGAACAAGAGCAGTTGGCAGTGGCGCAATAAAAGAAATCTTCGCAAAAATAAATTCTCGTTTCGAAGACATCAACAAAAAAAATCCAGATAAATTATTAGATGCTAAATGGCTGAAAAAAAATCTTCCTTACACTGGGGAATTGTTTTTAGGGCATTTGCGTTACGGAACATTTGGTGGAAACAGCATTGAAAACTGTCACCCGTTTTTGCGTCAAAATAATTGGATGACCAGAAATTTAGTTGTCGCAGGTAATTTTAATTTAACCAATGTGGATGAGTTGTTTGATCAATTGGTTGAATTAGGACAACATCCAAAAGAAAAAGCCGATACCGTTACTGTGATGGAAAAAATCGGACATTTTTTGGATGAAGAAAATGAAAAATTATTTAAAAAATATAAAAAAGAAGGACATACGAATGCGGAAATTTCTTCTTTGATAGCAGAAAATTTAGATGTGCAAGCCATCTTAAAGGATGCAAGTAAAAAGTGGGATGGTGGATATGCAATGGCGGGATTATTCGGACATGGAGACGCATTTGTCCTTCGTGATCCTAGTGGAATTCGTCCTGTGTTTTATTATTCCGATGATGAAATAGTAGTGGTTACTTCTGAGCGACCAGTTATTCAAACAGCATTTAATGTTCCTATTGAAAGTGTAAAAGAACTGGCTCCAGGAAATGCACTTATCATAAAAAAAGATGGAACATTTTCTTCAAAGGAAATTATTGAGCCACTAGAAAAAACATCTTGTTCATTTGAACGTATTTATTTTTCTCGCGGAAGCGATGCAGATATTTATCAAGAAAGACAAAAATTAGGAAGTCAACTTTGCCCTTCTGTTTTGAAATCCGTTGATTATGATTTAAAAAATACAGTTTTCTCATATATCCCAAATACTGCTGAAGTAGCATTTGGTGGCTTAATTGAAGGGTTGCATCATTATGCAAATACCATTAAGCGACATAAAATTTTACAAATGGGAAGTGCTGTGCGTGATCCTGAATTGAGTGAAATTCTTTCTATTCGACCTCGTGTTCATAAAATTGCAATTAAAGATGCTAAGTTGCGTACCTTTATTACCAACGATTCTCAGCGTGATGATATGGTTGCTCACGTTTATGATACAACTTACGGTGTTATAAAAGAAGGCGTAGACAATTTAGTGATTGTAGACGATTCTATTGTTCGTGGTACAACTTTAAAACAAAGTATTTTAAAAATATTAGATCGTTTAGGACCTAAAAAAATTGTAGTAGTTTCATCAGCACCACAAATCCGTTACCCGGATTGTTATGGAATTGATATGGCGAAGTTGGGAGATTTTATTGCTTTTCAAGCTGCTGTTCAGTTGTTGAAAGACAATTTCAAAGACAACCTGTTGGATGAGTTGTATGAAAAAGCAAAAGCACAGGAAGATCTTCCGAAAGAACAAATTGTAAATGTGGTAAAAGAAATTTATGCTCCATTTACTGCCGAACAAATCTCCGCTAAAATTGCAGAATTACTTCGACCAGATAACATCAATGCCGATGTGGATATTATTTATCAATCTATAGAAGGTTTACACAATGCTATTCCAAATCATAAAGGTGATTGGTATTTTACTGGGAATTATCCAACAGCTGGTGGGAATAAAGTGGTGAATAAATCATTCATCAACTATATGGAAGGCAAAAACGTGAGAGCATATTAAGTTAATCAATTGTTTTTCAATAATTTACAAGCCTCCGGAACAATCGGGGGCTTTTTTTGTATTAAGCAATGTGGTTAACGAACCAATTTGCCTATTTTATCGATTTGTTAATTAATTGCTATTGCTTTATGTCGCTTTTTGCATTAAATAGTATTAACTTCGAGGGCTGGTTTTTTTAAAAAGAGTGAGTAGTAATTTTTAAAAGTATAAATTTAAAACAAAAAAAATGAAAAACAATTACAAACTAAAAACATACATAAGTCTGTTTTTATTCAGTTTCGTGGTACTGGTATCACAAATGAAAGCACAAGTGAATACCTATGCTTTCTCTTCTTTAACTGTTCCTTATGCTGACTTGATTGGAAGTACTCCAACAACTGCAGCGGGAGATGATGGAACTCAATTCGGAATTGCATTGCCATTTACATTCAACTATGCTGGAAATAGCGTAAATGTTATTGGTGTAGGGACAAATGGATGGATGAGAATGGGTGCGTCAACTACGATTGGTGCATTCGGGGCGTTTGCAAATAATATTAATGCTCCAGTAAACAACATAAATTTTGTTGCTCCTTTGTGGGACGACTTAAATATTACTGGTGGAACTATTTCTTACATGACTATCGGTACAACTCCAAATCAAATATTTATTATGGAGTATAAAAATGACAGATGGTCTGGAAGTGGTTCTGGAACAGCTCCACAACAAAATTTTCAAACTTGGTTATATGAAACTTCAAACGTGATTGAATTTCATTATGGTGCAATGTTGAACGGAACAGCTCCATCAGCATCTATTGGGTTAACTGGTCCTGTAGTTGGAGATTTTATTAGTGTAACTCCAGCAGCGGTTCCTACATCTTCTATAGTAACAGGAAACAATACAATTGCAGTTGCAACATTTTTAACAAATGGATTGGTTTATAGATTTACTCCTGCACCTCCACCATTATGTCCAGCTCCTACATTATTAACTGCAACAGGAGTTACTACAACTTCAGCAAACTTAGGTTGGACTTGTACAGCTTGTAGTGGAACATTTGCTTTGGAATGGGGTCCAACAGGATTTACGCCAGGGACAGGAACAATTGTTAACCCAGCAACATCACCAGTGCCAGTTACAGGTTTAACCCCAGGAACAACTTACCAATTTTATGTTATTCAAGATTGTTCAGGTGCGGGAAATGGTTTTAGTTTACTTACTGGTCCTACCTCATTTACAACTAAGTTTTTAGGAGATGATGTATGTGACGCATTACCATTAGCTATTGGAACAAATGGCCCATATAGTTCAGTTGGATCAACAATACAAGTTGGTGAACCAGCGGCACCAGCAGGCGGATGTAATACACAAACAACATGGTGTAACAGTACATTGAATGGTTCTCGTTGGTTTACTTTCGTAGCTCCAGCTTCTGGTCGCGTTAGTATCGCTGCTCCAGGTTTTGACGATCAACTTGCTTTATACAGTGCTCCAAATTGTGCTGCTATTTTATCAGGGGGTTCAACTTTAATTGCTGCTAATGATGATGGCGCAGGATTGTCTGCTATCGTTAATCCAGTAAACTGTTTAACTCCAGGTGTAACTTATTATGTACAAGTTGATCAATACAGTGCTACAACCGGAACATTTACTGTTGTGCTTACTGATCTTGGAGCTGCAGATCCTTCATTTACAGGTTTAGCTGCAGCTTATTGTGATAATGCTGCTGCAGTAACTTTAACTCCAACTGTAACAGGTGGAGTATTTGCTGGAACAGGTGTTACAGGAAGTTCATTTAATCCAACTACTGCTGGTGCAGGAACATATTCAGTTACTTATACTTTGAATGGATGTTATACATCAACTCAATCAGTAACGGTTAATGCTTCTCCAGTTGCAACTTCAGTAATTACTACACCAGTTTTATGTAATGCTGGAAATGCAACAGTAACAGTTTCTGCAACAGGTGGAACTCCTTCTTATACAGGAACAGGCGCATTTACTGCACCTGCTGGAGCATATACATATACTGTAACAGATGCAAACTCTTGTTCTTCTATAACTACAGGAACAATTACGGAGCCTACTGCAGTTGCAGTTACTTCTTCATCAACTGCTATTTTATGTAATGGTGGAACATCTACTATAACAATTGCAGCGACAGGTGGAACGGGTGCATTAACTGGAACAGGAACATTTACACAATCAGCAGGAACAACAGTTTATACTGTTACCGATGCAAATTCTTGTGTTGGAACAACTTCAGTTGTTGTTACTCAACCAACTGCAATAACAGTAACTCCAACTTCAACTCCAGTTTTATGTAACGGTGGAACATCCACTGTAACGATTGCTGCTGCAGGTGGAACAGGAGCATTTACTGGAACAGGAACATTTACTCAATCAGCAGGAACAACAGTTTATACTGTAACAGATGCAAATTCTTGTGTTGGTACAGCTTCAGTAATTGTTACAGAACCAACTATGATTGTTGCAAGTTCTTCAACAACAGCTGCAATTTTGTGTAACGGAGGAAACGGAACAGTAACAGTTTCTGCAACAGGTGGAACTCCTTCTTATACAGGAACAGGTGCATTTGCTCAACCAGCAGGATCAAATACGTATACTGTTACAGATGCTAATGGTTGTGTTGCAACTACTAGTGCTACATTAACAGAGCCAGCAGCAATCGTTGTTAGTTCAGTTGAAACTGGTGTGTTGTGTTTTGGTGGAACATCATCTGTTACCATTTCAGTAACAGGAGGAACTCCAGGTTACTCAGGACAAGGAACATTTGTTCAATCAGCTGGAACAACAACTTACACTATTACAGATGCTAATGCTTGTACATCATCTTTAGCAGTAACAGTTGTTCAACCAGCAGTAATGGCAGCAACTTCTTCATCAACTGCAATTTTATGTAACGGTGGAACATCTGCAGTAACAGTTGTTGCAACAGGTGGAACAACTCCATATACTGGTGATGGTTCATTTACTCAAGCTGCTGGAACAACAGTTTATACTGTAACCGATGCAAACTTATGTACAACAACAACAAGTGTAACCATTACTGAGCCAACAGCTGTGATGGTAATGTTTACATCAACTCCAATTTTATGTAATGGTGGAACATCTTCTGTAGTAATTACTGCAATGGACGGAACACCTGCATATACTGGCGAAGGGACATATACACAATCAGCAGGAACAACAGTTTACACTGTAACAGATGCAAATTCTTGTACAGGAACAGCTTCTGTAGCGGTTACTGAACCTGCTGCAATTGCAACTGCACAAACAGTCAACTTCTGTGGAAGTGGATCTTTAACAGTTGGGACAAGTACTTATACAACTGCTGGAACGTTTACAGATATTTTAGCTGCTGCTAATTCTTGTGATAGTACTGTTACAACTACCATTACTATTACTAACGTTGATGCAACAACTTCTGTATCAGGAGCAGCAATTACTGCAAATTCAGCAACAGGAACTTATTTGTGGTTAGATTGTAATGCTGCTTATGCTGCATTAACTCCTTCTGAAACAAATCAAATTTATAACTCAACTGCGAACGGAAGTTACGCTGTACAAGTTACAGATAACGGATGTGTTGATACTTCTGCTTGTGTGGTTATTAGCACAACAGGAATTGATAACAATGGAGCAAATGTGTTGTCAGTTTATCCAAACCCAACAATGGGAATGTTTAACATCGCTATTGCAAATGCAAACATTGCAGAATTAGTAATTAGTATCGTTGATATACAAGGAAAAGAAGTTTTCTCTTCTGTAGATAAAAATGTAAACGGTGCTTACAACAAACAAATCAACTTAGAAGAAATTGCTAAAGGATTGTATTACATTAAAATGAATACAGGTACTGAAGTGAAAATCCAAAAATTGATTGTTCAATAAGTTCTATTGAAATACAAATACAAAAAGCCCTCTTCGGTTTTCGAAGAGGGCTTTTTATTTCTCTTTAAAATGAAAGCCAATAAAAATAAATTCTCCAATACCATCAACTATAAAATTGATGCAAAGGAAGTAGATTATTTATACGTTAAGGATTCCCAAATTCTTGGCTCTGGAAAAGGATTGTATACTGCAATTCCTATTTATAAGGATGAGGTGATTACTTTGTTCAAAGGGGAAATACTAAGCAATGCAGATGCAAAAAGTCGTTCAATGAAAGGGAATGACGCCTACTTCATTAACTTGCTGGATGGAACAATTATGGATTCCATGCATGTGAACTGTTTTGCAAAATATGCGAATGATGCTTTGGGATTTGTAAAAACAAAGTATAAAATCAATTCAAAAATATCGTTAGACGAAAACGACAATGTTTGTATTGTTTCTGATAGAGATATAAAAGTAGGAGAAGAAATATTTTGCAGTTACGGGAAACCCTACTGGAAAAAATATAAAAAGAAGTTGATCTTAGAAAAGTAATTATTGAAATACATTCAACGTCTTCCCATCAAAACTAGCATAAACCATGCTTGGATGCGAATCTAAATGACGAATATTCCCTTTGTTGTCGATTGCAATCGCTCCGCAAAAGCCATCAATTTCCTTTAATTCTGCAAACGTTTTTTCAAATGCTTTTTCAATTGTAAATCCATCCGCCACGCGAGTAACAATTTTTGTTGCTACAGAAGCACTCACAATATCTTCTCCAATTCCGGTACAACTTACACCACAAAATTCTGTAGCATAATTTCCTGCCGTTGTTGCTGAATCAGAAATTCTTCCTGGTACTTCAAATCCTTTTCCGCCTGTAGATGTTGCGGCAGCAATGTTTCCATTTGAATCCAACGCAACACATCCAACTGTTCCTAATCGTTTCGATTCCAATTTTGCTTCGTATTCTTTTCTGCGTTGAGGAATTTCAGGATTAAAAAAATCAAACGTGTTGGCATAAGCGAATTTTGTTGCGCCCTCGCCTCCTAATACTCTATCCTCGGTAGTAAATAATTTTTCGGCAACACGAATTGGATTTTTTACATTTTCAATATTGATAACGCCACTGAATTTTTTGCTCTTCCCATCCATCATAGATGCACTCATGCGAATTTTCCCATCGCTCTGAATCTGAGATCCAATCCCAGCATTAAACAATTCATCGTTTTCAAGCTGCTCTACGGCATGTACAATCGTTTCTAGCGCTGTGTGCGTTTTTAAGTACTCGTATGAATTCATTACTACACGTTTCAAAGCATCTTGCTTCGCAATTTTTGTCTCCAAACTTTGTGATGACTCACTAAAAAAACCTCCGTGAATAATTAATTTCATTTGATTTTCTTTTATAACTTTTAACTTTCAAACATTGAACTTCCCTAAGCGTGTTGGCCTACATGAATTGTCATTTCGTGCTTACTTAAATCGTAATGATCAAATTTACTCATCACATGCACCACCATATTTTTAATTGAAATAGGTGTTCCCATTTCTACTTGAGTAAGATTGGTGTCTTTAATATGTCTTCCATCCACTAATATAATAAGTCCTGATCCAATTGCCTCCATTGAATGCCCCTTGATTAAAAGCCCCGTGTCTTCACCTAAACCAATTCCCAACGTTCTTGGATTTCCAACTACTGCTTGAAACAATCTTCCAATTCTTCCTCGGTGAACAAAGTGGGTATCAATAATTACATGATCAATTAATCCCAATCCACTTGTAATTTTTACTTCCCCTTTTAATAATGCTTCGCTGCTTGAACCTTGATAAATCATGCTATTAGAAGCTGCCGCTGCTCCTGCTGACGTTCCTGCATATATGAACTCTTCATTATTGTATTTCTCTAAAATCAAGTCATGAATGGCAGTTCCCCCTAAAATTGAGGTTAATCTCAATTGATCACCTCCAGTAAACATCACAACATCTGCCTTTTTGATTCGTTCGATATTTTCTTCTGCTAAAGCCTCTTCGCGATTTTCAATATGTAAAACATGCACATTCTTTGCTCCCAAATATTCCATTGCTTTTGCATATTCTGGCCCAACATCTTTTGGAATTTTTGATGCCGTAGTAATGATCTCAATATGAGAATTTTCTTTGTGCTTTGATTCAACAATCAAACGCTTTAAGATTCCTGCTTCGAAAAAATTCAGATTTTTTTCAACTTGTTTGTCGAAATTCTTTTCTGTAAAACTTCCTTTGTCTACAGCCCCCCCGATTACGATTAGTTTACCTTTAGGATTCATTGATCTGTTTTTAAAGTAGTTGAAATATTAAATTCTTGTTAATTTTATATCATAAAAATAACTTTAAAACCAATATATAATTCGGAATATTTCTTTATTTATTAAGAGGTTATTGTGTATTAATTCCATGTACAACGAAATTTTCTTTGATTTCAGAAAATTTCCTTTTATCTTACATCGATTTGTGCCCAAATGGGGCATTAAAGCTACTCAAAACAGAAAATCATAGTTATGAAAATACTTAGTGTACAGGCATTGCGCGGACCAAACATTTGGAGTGTAAGAAGAAAGAAATTGATTCAAATGAGATTGGATTTGGAAGACTTAGAAGCCCTTCCGACCAATAAAATCAAAGGATTTAGAGAAAGACTAGAGATAATGTTTCCTTCAATGATTGAACATCGCTGTTCAGAAGAAGTAAGAGGAGGTTTCTTTCAGAGAATTGAACGTGGAACATGGATGGGGCACGTAATCGAACACATTGCCCTGGAGACACAGTCGTTAGCGGGAATGGAAACGGGCTTTGGACGTACTCGCGAGACAAAAACACCTGGCATTTACAATGTAGTTTTTAGTTATATAGAGGATAAAGTAGGGCTTTTTGCTGCTGAATCAGCTGTTTTAATTGCTCAATCGTTGGTAGATAATGTGCCCTACGATTTACAAGCAGATTTGAAAAAAATGCGCGAAATCCGTGAAGATGTTCGTCTAGGACCAAGTACTGGAAGTATTGTGGACGAAGCAGTTGCTCGTGATATTCCGTGGATTCGTTTGGGAACAAATTCTCTTGTTCAATTGGGTTATGGAGTAAATCAAATGCGTTTTCAGGCTACCATTACTTGCAAAACTAGTAGCATTGCTGTAGATATTGCATGTAATAAAGAGCAAACAAAACAGATGTTGGATGCCGCTTCTATTCCTGTTGCAAAAGGTGGAATCTGTGTGGATGAAGAAGATTTAGACCTTACTATTAAAAAAATCGGATATCCGATTGTATTAAAACCATTAGACGGAAATCACGGAAAAGGAGTTTCAATCAATGTAAATAAATGGGAAGATGCTTTGGAAGGAATGGCCTTTGCTCAAAAATATTCTCGCAAAGTAATAGTAGAAAAATTTGTTACAGGTTTTGATTTCAGAATTCTTGTTATTGATAATAAAATTGTTGCGGCAGCACAACGTGTTCCAGCAAATATAGTTGGAGACGGCAAACAAACGGTTCAACAATTAATTGATGAAACAAACAGAGATCCACGTAGGGGTTACGGACATGAAAATGTATTGACCGAAATTACGGTTGACAGAGATACAATGGACTTGTTGGAAAAGAAAAAGTACACACTGGAAACGATTCCTCCAGATAAAGAAGTTGTTTATTTAAAATCAACTGCTAACTTAAGCACGGGTGGAACATCAATAGACGTAACGGATATGATGCATCCAGAAAATATATTTTTAGCTGAACGTATTTCACGTGTCATTGGATTGGATGTTTGTGGAATTGATATCATGGCAAAAAATTTAACGCAATCATTAAAAGAAAATGGTGGAGTAATTTTAGAAGTAAATGCTGCTCCTGGATTTAGAATGCACTTGGCTCCGTCAGAAGGATTGCCCCGCAACGTGGCAGCTCCTGTAATTGATATGCTTTATCCTTTAGGAAAACCTTCACGCATTCCTATCATTGCTGTAACAGGAACAAATGGAAAAACAACTACAACTCGTTTAATAGCGCATATTGTAAAAAATAATGGATTCAAAGTTGGCTTCACAACATCAGATGGAATTTATGTTCAGAATCACATGCTTGAGAAGGGCGATACAACCGGACCAATGAGCACCGAATTTATTTTGAAAGATCCTACTGTTGAGTTTGCTATTTTGGAAGTTGCTCGTGGTGGAATTCTCCGTTCTGGTTTAGGTTTTAGTAGATGTGATATTGGAATCATTACTAATATACAGGAAGATCATTTAGGAATAAGTGACATTCACGACTTGAAAGATTTGTCACGCGTGAAAGCAGTTGTTGTTAATAGTGTGAAAAAAGATGGTTGGGCAGTGTTGAATGCTGAAGATGTAAACTGTGTGGAAATTGCAAAAGATTTAGATTGCAAAGTAGCCTACTTCAGTATGAACGAACATTGTGATGTGGTCGTGAACCATTGTCGCACTGGGGGGATTGCAGCCATCTACGAAAACGGATACATCACTATAAAAAAAGGCGATTGGAAAATGCGTGTAGAAAAAGCAACTCATGTTCCATTGACATTAAACGGAAAAGCAAAATTCATGATTGCGAATGTGCTTGCTGCTACTTTGGCTAGTTACTTGTGGGGATTCAAAACGGAAGATATTAAAACATCCTTGGCGACATTTATTCCAAGTGCCGCACAAACTCCTGGGCGAATGAATATTTTCAACTTCAAAAAATTTAAAGTGATGATTGATTTTGCTCACAATCCTTCGGGTTATTTGGGCATTGAGGATTTCTTGCTAAGCGTTAACTCTACTCATAAAGTTGGTATTATTGCTGGAGTGGGAGATAGAAGAGATGAGGACATTAAAGATTGTGCAGTAATTGCTGCAAGAATGTTTGATCACATCATCATCCGTCAAGAAAAACATTTACGGGGAAGAACAGAAGAAGAAATTATTAATCTGATTATCGAAGGAATTAAATCGGTTGACAAAAAAGTGACCTATGAAATTATTCCGAAAGAAACAGATGCAATCAAACACGCAATCAATATTGCAAAAGAAGGAACATTCATTACAGCTTTAAGTGATGTGATTACAAACGCAATTGAAGTAGTTCAACAACATTTGGATAAAGAAGTAGAAGAAGAGGTGTAAGGGTGTTTAATCAGAATAAAAAAGCCTTTTGAATTTCAAGAGGCTTTTTTATTCCTTCGCTTTTTTATACAAAGGAACCGTAGAACAAGGTTCACCATACATAATACTTTTTGCAACGGGACGAAGCATGCTTGTGATTTGAACATACGCAGCTTTTGGAACAGGTAAATCACCACAACCTTTTATAACAACGCGAGCGTCTTTATACTCATCAATGTTTAATTGATTTAATATTGATGAGTAAAGAATAGTTTCCAGAGTTTCTAAATCTCCAAATACTACTTTTTTCGCAACGGGTTCTAATTGTGTTGCCAGCAACATATACGCCCAGGTTGGAACAATAGCATCTGCTGAACAAACAAGGGCTACATATTTATCTTTGTATTTATTCCAGTCTTCATTTTTAATATACTCTCTAAAATCTTTTTCACGCAAGATTAACCCTTGAAATAAAAGATCTTTTATATCAAACAATACACGTTCTCCCTGAGGATAAAAAGCCTCAAGGTCGATGGTCACTAGTCCGCTTTGTGAGACTTTATTTACAATTTCTTCTTCCATTTTTTTGTCATTTCGAGCGAAGCCGAGAAATCCATTCCATTTACGGTATCACTACTTTTTTACTTTCTGTATAATTTGCTGTAGAAAATTTACACCAATACGTTCCCGATTTTAATGTTTCAGTACTGATAAGTGTTCCATGCTTTCCCATTTCAGTTTCTTTATTCTTAATGAGATTGGTTGCTTTGTTTTTTGAATCACACAACTTAATAACAACATCGCTGTTCTCAGGTAAATTGTAAAAGATGTTGATGCATTTCTTTTCTGCATTGTAAATTGCATCAAAATTATTAGGACTTCCGCCAATTTCAATGTTCTCGTCTCCTTGTTTGTAATCTACGTAAGCAAAATAAAATAAAAACATTTCATCTTTTGCACTTTCTCCCCACGCTACATTTTTTAATGGGCGGTTTGGATTGCGATAATTTTTTTCGGTATTGTCGTAAGTTACATTGCAATAAATGATGGTTCCTTTTTCCAGTTTGATGAATTTTTTATAACTGAAAAAATTCTGCCAATTAAAATCCCAATCGTTGATGCGAATCAAATTGGTTGTGTCACCATTTGGATGAACTGCAAATACTTCCCACTTTTTTCCTAACCAATGTGCATGCGGTGTAACGTTTATAAGACTACAATCTCCAACTACTTTATATTGTGCATGAAATGTAGGTTTGGTGTTTGCTTTTATAAAAAATGGACCATCCTTAATGTCGTTGGGACTAATCACCCAACCTTTTAAAAAACGATCGACAGGTTTTTTGCTGTAATAGATATTTACGGTTGTTGAATCTAACGCGTCAATTGGTGACGGACCATAATGCATTTGTAAAAGCACTTTTGAATTTGGTAAAATATAATTGCTAATTCCGTCAGGAAAAAATCTTGTCTTTTGTCCAGGCACCCAACCACTCCAATTGTCATACGTTGGATAAAAACCAAAGCCGCCATATTTTTCGTAACCATAACCTTCATCCTTTGCATCTAACTTTTCTGCAAACTGAGTTGTATCCACTCCTAAAATTATATGGTGTGCAATTTTCGGATTGCCGGGAACAATTTCTATAGCTGATACATTGTGTCCTTCTTTTAAATTAGTTGGTAAAATGAAAACGCGGTATTCATCATTGTTATCACCTTTATGTAAAAACGATTCTTTCATCGAAAGAACTAAATCGGGCTTTCCCAATTGTGAAACTTTTGGAAATATTGGTAATTCTGGTTCTGCTGCAACATCTCCTTGTGCCATTCCTCCCTCTATCCATGTTTTTATTGCCTCTGTTTCTTTCTCTGTCAATACACGTTCATCAAGGAAGTGGTTGTATTTTGTATCAGGCATCCAAGGGGGCATAAACTTATTTTTTGGATCAAGTGCAGCCATCGAAATCATTCCGATGTTCTTTTTCACTTCTGCGTAGCTGGTAAATTGTAAGGGCGCAATTCCTCCAGCGTGGTGACAAGAAGCACATTTATTATAAATAATAGGAGCAACGTGCTCCGTAAAAGTTGTTTGTGCTTTTACAAAAGCAGGAATGAATAATAGTATATAGAAATACTTTCTCACTATTTTGTAGAACATTTTAATATCTGTAAATATAAAATCTCAAACTGCTCTTTTGTAATGGATTTGTATCGCTCTTTGTAACGAACCGTTAATTTTCCATCTGGTCCGTAAAAAGCTTTGTTCACAACTAAACCTACCATTGATAAATAATTGTAGGCGTCAATTTTTCCAACAGGATTTTTTGTATTAATAATATAACTCCAGCTACTCCATTTCCATTCTGAGCCATGCAACTTTCCTGTTCCGGTATACGAGCTATCATCTGCCATGATTGTAAATGTTGGATCAGTGATGTTCATGGTGTAATTGTACTCAGTAGTTTCACCCTTCTGATCGATGCTAATCGATTTCATATAGATTTTCTTTTCTTTTCTATTGATGATTTCTTTGCTCAACGCAACATAGGTTCCATACGGAATGCTATCAGCCGACATAGCTTTAATTTCTCCCAATGAATATAATTCTGAAGGATCAACAATCTCTTTTTCTTTTTTCTTTTTTTTATCATCTCCAGGACTAATAAAAGAAGAAGTAAGTATAAAATTTAAAGAAAGCAGAACTACATAGCTGAGTACTTTGATTGGGTTCATGTTTTTTGAGTTAATGAGTATTAAAAATAAGCATTTATTTCGAGATGCTTATGATGCAGCCCACTGCTTGTGTTTTATTAACTTTAATGGGTTCGTTGTTCGCAATTGCATTCAATGCGTCAGCCAATTCATTTGTAGTAATTACCTTTCTTCTTTTCCCAATCGCAAAAAATGAATCGTCAATCCTTCCTGAATATAAAAGTTGTTTCTCTGAATTTTCTACAAAAACTTCTGGTGTAATTGTCGCAGAAAAATGTTTTGTTAACTCAGCATCTTTATCAATAATTAAGGGGAAGGGAATCGAGTATTTGTTTTTGAATTTTTGTATTTCGTCTGAATCAGCATAATAATTAGGAAATACACCAACAAATTTCACATTCTTATCACTATACTTTTTATAAAGTTCTTTTAACGTCAACGTATAGCTCTGACAAATCGGACAAGTTTCTGAAAGGAAAATATAGACTGTAGTTTCTCTAGGTGTGCTTTTTTGAGTAAAACCACTTAATCCTAAAATCAAAAGAGCAAGTAAGAATATTGTTTTAAACAAAATGTTTTTCATCCTGATACTTGTGTCTTACAGTAAGTTGTCACCCTGAGCGCAGTCGATGGGTTACATAAACCCCAATTCCAATTGTGCCACTTCACTCATCATTTCTTTTTCCCAAGATGGCTCAAATGTTAATTCAATTTTAGCAGAACGTATTCCTTCTATATCTCTTAATTTATCTTCTACTTCAGGAGGCAATGTTTCTGCAACTGGACAACTAGGTGAAGTCAACGTCATCATTACTTTCAAATTATTTTCCTCATCAAGGTTGATTTCATAAATCAAACCTAATTCCCAAATATCAACTGGAATCTCAGGATCGTAGCACGTTTTAATCGTATCAATTACCTTTTGAGTAAGTTCGGTGTTGTATGTATTTATAATTGCAGGCATTTTTTTAAGTCAAAAGTTTTTAAGTCAAAAGTCAAGTAATCAGCTTTTCATTTTATAAGCTAATGCATCTAATTTCATTTGTTTTATCATACTCTCTAATCCACCAGTTCTTTTCATTGAAAGCATATTATCTAATCCTATTTTCTTAATGAACTCAAGTGGGGCATTTAAAATTTCTTCAGGTGCGTGTCCAGTGAATACTCTTATCATCATGGCAACCAATCCTTTTGCATAGTCAGCATCTGCGTCAGCTTTAAAATATATTTTCCCATCTTTAAACTCACTGTATAACCAAACATTTGCCTGACAACCTTTGATTAATCGGTCTTCAGTTTTAAGTGAGGGATCCATTTGCTCTAAACTTTTTCCTAAATCTATAAGATGTCCAAACTTATCAAATACATTATCTTCAAATAAAGCGAATTCTTCTATAATTTCATTTTCGACTGTTTCAATGCTCATCCCTTTATATCTTATCGAAGTCGTTGAATAGATTTATTTAGTGCCAATATAAATTGGTCGATTTCCTCTTTTGTATTATAAAATGCGAAAGAAGCTCGTATAGTTCCAGGAATAGAATAGAAATTCATGAGAGGCTGAGTACAGTGATGTCCAGTTCTCACTGCCACACCTTGTGCATCTAGTAACACTCCAACATCGTATGGATGTAATCCTTCAACAACAAATGAAATCACACTTGCTTTTTCTTTCGCAGTGCCTATTATTTTTACGCCTTCTATTTTTAAAATTGCTTCTGTTGCATACACTAATAATTCGTGTTCGTATGCAGCAATATTTTTTATTCCAATTTCGTTTATATAATCGATTGCCGCTGCAAGTCCAATTCCTCCTTCGATGTGTGGGGTTCCTGCTTCAAACTTTAAAGGCAAATCAGCATACTCTGTTTTTTCAAACGTTACAGTTTTGATTGTCCCTCCACCTACTTGATATGGTGGCAACTCGTTCAACCATTTTTCTTTTCCGTAAAGAATTCCAACTCCTGTCGGACCAAAAACTTTATGTGCACTGAACACATAAAAATCAGCACTCAATAATTGAACATCAACACTCATGTGCGGAATAGCTTGTGCGCCATCAACCAATACTGGAATGTTTTTCACATGGGCCAATGCAATTAACTCTTCCACATTGTTGATTGTGCCAAGTGTATTAGAAATATGTGTTATTGCAACAATTTTTGTTTTATCTGTCAGCAATCGTTTGTATTCCGAAATAATTAATTCTCCGTTTTCATTGATTGGAATCACTTTTAGAATAGCTCCTTTTTCTTCACACACTTGTTGCCAAGGCAAGATATTGGAATGGTGTTCCATTGCAGAAATTAAAACTTCATCTCCTTTGGAAATAAATTTTTTCCCGAACGAGCTTGCGACTATATTAATTGAATCGGTTGTTCCTTTTGTGAAAATAATTTCATGTGCATGTTTTGCATTCAAGTGTTTTTGAATGGTAGCACGTGCATTTTCGTAGGCAACGGTAACTTCTTGACTTAATGTATGAACCCCGCGGTGAATATTTGCATTTTGATTTTTATAATAATTATCAATTGCATCAATTACCGATTTCGGTTTTTGAGTGGTGGCTCCATTGTCAAAATAAATAAGCGATTTGCCGTTTACTTTGCGTGAAAGTATCGGAAAATCTGCCCGTATTTTATTTATTTCAATACTCAATTTGGATATGTCTTTTAACTCTATCATTTTAACGATTGCAAAGTTAAGAATTATTCTAAATAGCGAGTCTTTTGCCCTAAAATAATGTATTTTAAAGGGGATGGGAAGAGGGATTTCATTACTTTTGTCATGTGAAATAGCCATATACATTAACTATTGCGTTCGCTTGTAAACATATGGTGTATTCCATGTGGCCTTAAAAGAACAATATAATGCACATGAAAACGCCCATTTATTTGGATTACAATGCCACAACACCTGCAGATAAAAGAGTGTTAGAAACCATGTTACCCTATTTTACTGAAAAATTCGGGAATTCTTCCAGTCGCACTCATTCTTTTGGCTGGATTGCGGAAGATGCTGTTAAAACTGCACGTCAGCAAGTTGCCGACTTGATTAATTGCTTGGAACAGGAAGTGATTTTTACATCCGGTTCAACCGAAGCAATTAATCTTGCAATAAAAGGAGTTTGGGAAAACTATCAGTTGAAAGGCAAACACATTATTACTGTTAAAACAGAACACAAAGCCGTTTTGGATACTTGCGAAATACTCGAAAAGAAAGGTGCAACAATTACCTATTTGAATGTTGATAGAGAAGGAGTGATTGATTTGCAAGAATTAAAAAATGCATTAACTCCGCAAACCATTCTGGTGGCGATTATGTATGCGAACAATGAAACAGGTGTGATTCAACCCATTAAAGAAATTGCAGATTTAGTTCACACAAATAATAGTCTGTTCTTTTGTGATGCAACTCAAGTAGTTGGAAAAATAAACATAGATGTGCAAGAGGAACACATTGATATCATGTGTTTGAGCGCACATAAATTTTATGGACCGAAAGGAGTTGGAGCATTGTATGTTCGCAGAAAAGATCCGCGTGTAACATTGTCGCCACAGATAGATGGTGGCGGACACGAACGAGGATTACGCTCCGGAACATTAAATGTAACAGGGATTGTTGGCTTAGGTAAAGCATGTGAAATTGCAAAATTAGATATGTGGGATGATTCAGCCAGGATCTCAAAATTGCGAACACGTTTGGAGCAATTTCTATGCGAACTTCCGAATACATATATAAATGGGAGTACAAAAAATCGTTTGTTCAACACAACCAATATATGTTTTCAAGGAAACCGCTCCGAAACAATCATCAAGAAAATTCCAAACATTGCAGTTGCGATGGGCTCAGCTTGCACTTCTGCTATTGCTGAACCGTCACACGTTTTAAAAGCAATGGGATTGAGTGATGAAGATACGTATTCCTCTATTCGCTTTAGTATAGGGAAATACACAACAGAAGCAGAAATCAAGGAAACTATAGAAACAGTAAAAAATGCAATTTTATAACTATTTAATTATCAATTAGTTGGTTGTTAATGTTGTTAAATCCCAATACAATTAAACTTTACCATTTTCACTACGTCTAACCACAAATACAGGTGATGCAGCAGTATACAGATCAGGAAATTTTAGAGATGTTTCATAACGAGGAATCGCGAAATATGTCCATCCATTTTTTGATCAAACAATATCAGGAAAGGTTATACTGGCACATTAGAAAAATTGTAATTGATCACGATGATGCGGATGATGTTTTACAAAACACATTTATAAAAGCTTGGAAAGGATTAGAAAATTTCAAAGGAGATTCAAAAATTTATACCTGGTTATTTAGAATTGGAACCAACGAATCGATTTCCTTTTTACGACAAAAAAGAACAAATGTAACATCCATTCATCCCATCGAATACCAATTAAGCAATTCACTTTCATCGGATGCTTATTTTGAAGGAGACGAGATTCAATTGAAATTACAAAAAGCAATTTTGACATTACCAGAAAAGCAACGCATCGTTTTTAATATGCGTTATTACGATGAAACACCGTATGAAGAAATGTCGGAAATATTAGATACATCTGTTGGAGCATTAAAATCATCGTATCATATTGCTGCAAAAAAAATTGAAGAAGAATTACTTAACAAATAGAGAATAATAGAAATGGACAATAATTACAATAACTTTCAAGAAGAGAATTTTTTACCACATGGTGGTAAGAAAAATTCTTTTGCCCTTCCGAAAGGTTATTTTGATTCCCTTTCTAATCGCATATTAAATAGAATTGAGTTCGAACGAGAAATAGCAGAATATAAAACGCTTTCTGAAAATCGAAAATCTACTTTTAAGGTTCCGCAAAATTATTTTGAAACGCTATCGAACACTTTAGAATATAAATATGAGTTGTCGGTTTTTCCTCAACTAGCAAGCACAAAAAAGCCTGTTTTGAAAGCTCTTCCCGAAAATTATTTTGAAAATTTAGAAAAGAAAGTTGCAGATAAATTTGAACTAGAATCAGAACTAAAAGAGTTTTCTGTTTTATCTTCTATTCCAAAGAAAAATGCATTTACTGTTGCATCTACATATTTTGAGAGCAAAACAGAAGTTGTAAAAGAAAAGATTCATTCTTCTAAACCTGAATCAGGTGTTGTGCGACAATTAGTTGCAGCATTGTTTAAACCTCAAATGGCGATTGCGGCTAGTCTTATGCTGATTGTTGGAGTTTCAGCAATTTGGTATTTCAACAGAAAAGATTCAACTGTTCTAAATGGTGATTGTTTAACATTAGCATGTTTAGAAAAGAATGAAATTTTGAATGAAAAGAACATTCAAGATTTTGATGATGAAAGTTTATACGAAATGATTGACGAAACAGTATTGGATCAACAATTATCAGTAGATGAAACCGCTGAAGATTCTTTAAACGCGAATAAAAAATAATGAAATCGAATTTTAAACATATCCTTTTTACACTTGTGCTGATGTTCGCTATCAACATTGCTTCTGCGCAAGCCGATAAGAAGGATAAGATTGATGCGTTAAGAACAACCTTTATAAATAACAAAGTGAAATTCACCGCAGCAGAATCTCAAGCATTCTGGCCTTTGTACAATGAAATGAACGATAAGCTAGAAGCAGTAAGAAAAAATTTTAGCTTGCAATACAATTCAAAAACCAATTACGATTTTGCTACCGACAAAGAAGCAGAAGCGTATTTAGCAGCAGAGTTAAATAAAAAACAAAAAGAGTTTGAGCTCTACAAAGAGTATTATGACAAGTTCAAAAAAGTGCTTCCAGTCAAAAAGGTCTCAGCCGTCCGAAGAGCGGAAGATGATTTTAAAAGAGAATTAATCAAAATTGTTAAAGAAAATTGATAGGATTGTGAAGCCGAATAAACAACATATTTTTTTACTGATAAGCTTTGTACTTTTTGCTACAAAGCTTTCAGCATTTAATACAAGCGACTCTACAAAGAAGGTTAAGGTGCCGAAACACTATTTTAACAAAACCTTATATGTTGATTATTACTCAACTGGAAAAAGAGATTTAGATACGGTTAATCGAATTTCAAAACTTTTAGGTTCTTACAACGTTAACCAGTTTTCAATAGGTTATAATTTCCCAATTGTTACTAGAGATATTTATAATAAGGACAGCACAAAAATTTCTACTTTTAATTTCCTGCTTACTGGAAACTACACAAGTTTGAAATTAAATTTAGAAGGTATAAGCACACATCATTTGAATAAGTTTTCTTTTGGTTGTAGAGGATTTTATAGCAATGGAAAAAAAAGCATCTTCTTTGTAGAACTGTCTCCGTTTGTTACACAGGACGGTTCGCGTGAATATACAAGAACGTATCGATTAGCTTCAACGATATTATACAATTATTCAGCGAGTCCTAGTTTTAGTTTCAGAGTAGGTTATACTCGCTCGTTCCTCTGGGGAAACCGCTATCAATTGCCTTATGTCGGAATACGAGTTGGACGATTAGATAAAACAAATTTTAGTGTTCAATTTCCAAGAGGCATGACATTGAGCATTCCGATTGGGAAACATGTTCGCACCAGCTTGTACACAAAACCTCAAGGTGGTTTGTATACATTCGCGAACACTGATTCGCTTAAAATTGGAAATATCAATGAAAATAATAAATTGTATTTCGGCAGGTATGAATTTTTGTCTGGTTTAAGATTGGATGTTCAGCCATCCGATTTTTTCAATTTTTATTTAAGCACAGGTTTTACAACTAGAAATAAAATTCAATTTTATTCAACAACGCTTGTAAAAGATAATAACTCGACCTACCAAAATTATTATTCAGAAAAAGTAGGAGCAAGTATTTTTGCAAATTTTGGATTGGTGTTTCGATTTGGTAGAACTAAATCGACTTATAACAATAGTTTGATGTATGATATGAAAGACATCAATAACACGATTGATCCAGGTGATAATGTCTTAAATAAAGGGAATGGCGACATTCCTCTTCCAGCAAATAAAATTAAAAAAGTAAATACAGATGAAATTCTGGATTTAATTGAAGCTCAGGATTTATATTAGTGTAATTACTTTTTCGGCTTTCTTTTTTGTTTTTCCTATTGGATGGGCAAATTCTTGTAACCCTTCTTCCACTAATAGACTTTCAAATGCTATCTGATGTTTTGGATCAATTATAATTAAAAGTCCACCATTAGTTTGTGGGTCACACAATGTTAAAAGTGAATCTCCAGTTATTCCTGAAACTTTTGGATCGTAACTACTCCAGTTTCTAAAACTGTTATCTGGGACACACATTTGTGAGGTATAGAAATTCAAATCATCAATTAATGGAACTTTTGAGTATTCTATTTCAGCAGTCAAATTAGCTCCTTCAGCCATTTCAATTAAATGCCCTAACAACCCAAATCCTGTTACATCTGTCATTGCAGTTACATAACTTAGCGCGCCTAATTTCTCACCTAACTTATTCAATTGCATCATTTGTTTGGTTGCAATTCCTTTGTGTTCCTCTTTTAATACTCCTTTCTTTTCTGCTGTAGTTAAAATCCCGACACCAATCTTTTTTGTGAGATAAATTAAATCTCCTTCTTTAGCGGTATTGTTTTGTTTTAAGTTTTTCAAATCAATGATTCCTGTTACTGCTAATCCAAAAATTGGTTCCGGACTGTCAATACTATGTCCCCCTGCAAGTGTAATTCCAGCTTCTGCGCAAATCATTCTTGCTCCGTCAATAACTTTTTGAGCAAGTTCAGGGGAAAGTTTATTAATGGGCCAACCTAAAATCGCGATTGCCAAAAGTGGTTTTCCACCCATTGCATACACATCGCTGATTGCATTGGCAGCAGCAATTTTTCCGAAATCAGTCGCGTCATCCACAATTGGCATAAAAAAATCAGTGGTGCTGATAATGGCTTGTCCGTTTCCAATATCATAAACGGCAGCATCATCTTTTGAGCTGTTTCCTACAATTAACTTTTTATCTGTTGGAGCAACAAAATTCGACTTTAGAATTTCCTCTAAAACATGAGGAGCAATTTTACAACCGCATCCTGCTCCGTGTGAGTATTGTGTAAGTTTAACTTCTTCCATATTTGCCAAAAAGACGCAAAGGCGCCAAGTTTTTTTTATCTAATTATAATAATTATTTTCTTCGTGTTTTTTGCGACTTAGCGGAAAGCCTTTTTTATCGCTTTAGCAATCTGCTCAACATCCATTTTCTCAAACTCACAATGTGTAACTCGATCTTCACCTCTTTGCTCTTCTCCATAATTATATGTTTTATCATAATAAACCAAACATATTTCAAATGCTTTTTCAAAGTCTCCTTGCCCTATTGCTTGAATGGCAAGTTTGACGTGTTGACCTCCTAAGCGTTTCCCAATTCGTTCAGTAGCATCAATTAACTCTTCTTTACTAAATTTTCCATATTCGCTTACCAAATATTCAATTCGTTCTTTTAGAGGTAAGCCAATCGAAATTACTGATGCTTTTTGCATTTGCTCCCACAAACCATTGGGCAGGTTGTTTTTTCCAATCAGTCTGCTTTCATTTTCTATCCAGCATTTTTTTTCAGAATCAATTTTAGAAAAATGAAATGAAAGTTCGTTTTCAAATTGCTCTTGTGAATTTTGTTTTTCTTCTCCTAAAGAGCCGAAAGAGGAGCCTTTGTGACGAGCCAGTTTTTCTAAATCGATAATTTGTTCGTTTTGTTTTTCAAGTTCGTGCAGAATCAATGTTTTCCCTGTTCCCGTTTTTCCACCAAGAATCACAATTTTTTTTTGCTCATTAAAACTATCTAAAACATATTTTCGATAACTTTTATATCCACCTTTAAGTGTTAAACATTTAAATCCATACGTTTCTAAAAACCAAGCCATGCTGGAACTGCGCATTCCGCCTCGCCAACAATGAACTAAAAAGATATCTGATTTGTTTAGTTTAATTCCATCTTGTACAAAATGATGCAATTTCGGACCAACAATTTCCAAGCCTTTTAAAACAGCCGGTTGTTTTCCTTCTTTTTTATAGAGCGTTCCAATAATAACACGTTCTTCATTTGTGAAAATAGGAAGATTAAGAGCACCAACAATATGCCCTTGAGTAAATTCGGCTGGAGTACGCACATCCAGTATCGGATGTGTTTCCGAAAGTTTTAAGAATTCTTTTATATCGATTGGTGTCGGCAAAATTATTTTACCTCTTGCATCAATTTACGAACTAGTGGAGAAATAGCGATTAATACAATTCCCGCAATCAATGCATAAATGGCAAGCTGTTGATAGCCGTCAGTATACAATTCCAATTTCGTAACTAAGGTTGCGTTTTCATCTGGACTCGACATTCCTGCTCCTAATAATCCTGCAGCATATTGTCCGTAAGCACTAGCCAAAAACCAAAATCCCATCATCATTCCTGATAAACGTTTTGGAGAAAGTTTTGTCATAATAGACAAACCGATTGGAGATAAAGCCAATTCACCAAATGTAATTACTAAGTAAGCAAGAGTAAATGCATTTAAAGATGTTTTTCCAGTTTCATCCGAAAAGAATTTTGTATAATAAAAAAGATAGAAGGCTGCAGCTAAGAACAAAAACCCGATCCCAAATTTAATTACGGTGTTTGGTTCAATCTTCTTTCTTGCCATTGCTAACCATATTAATCCTAGTATCGGACTGAAGATGATAACAAATAAAGAGTTGGAAGTATTGTTTACGATATTTGGATTGATTTCAAACGATAGTAAATTATGGTGCAAATTATCTTGTGCGAAAAGGGCTAACGAGCCACCACTTTGTTCGAAGAATGCCCAAAAGATAATAGAGAATAAAATAAAAATAAACGCAGCAATTAATTTCTTTTGAGCTTTTGCATCATTTTCTTTTATCGTTTCATAAATGAAATATAAAAAAGCCAATGGTCCGATTGAATACATAAAGTAATCTGTATAATCAGTATTCTTAATCATGATAAAAATTAGAGGAATACTAAGTAATGCTCCAACATAAACGATTATTTCTTTCGTTAATCTTTTATTCGCAGGTAAATTTAATAGCGGGGAGTTTCCAATTGGGCCTAACGACTTTCTCGTCAACAAAAAAGTGATTAAACCCAACGCCATTACAATGGCTGCTGAAAGGAATGCATAGCTCCAGCCATAATCTTTGCTCGTTCCTAAATACACACAAACTGCCCCACCTAACAACGCACCAATATTAATTCCGGAATAAAACAATCCGAATCCAGCATCTCTTCTTGGGTCGCCTTCCTTGTATAATTCACCAACCATCGAAGAAATATTTGGTTTGAAAAATCCTGTTCCTATAATTGAAAGTGTGATTCCTAAATAGAAAAATTCTTGCGGAGAAACTGCTATGATAATATTCCCGGCAATCATTACCAATCCACCAAACAACAACGATTTTTTGAATCCTAAAAATTTATCTGCAAAAATTCCACCTATAAAAGTGAATGCATAAACGAAAGCTTGAATTGCTCCATATTTTAAGTTCGCATCTTTATCAGGTAGCGACAGTCCTAGAATCTGATCAGCCATAAAAATGGTCAATACACCACGCATACCATAGAAACAAAAACGCTCCCACATTTCTACCAAAAACAGAAACCATAATTGTTTCGGATATTTTCCTTTAAAATTCTGAATGTCTTCTAAGGTCAGTTCTTTTTCCATGTTGTATTATTTTTATGAAAGATAGTATTTTTAATTGATAATGAATGTTGAAAACAGTGGCACCTTGTCTTCGACTCCGCTCAGACTGACGGTAAGAGCGTCACACTGAGCGTAGTCGAAGTGCAGCATATTTACTTCGATTCTACTTTTACTTCCTTCGCAATCCCTATCGCTCGTTCTTTTACTTTATTCACATCGCTTCCTACTTTATCATAAGTCAAAGCAACAGCCATTCTTCTGTAAGGACGTGTCACTGGTTTTCCGAAAATACGAATATCACTTTGTGTGTGATTCATTGCTTTTTCTAATCCTGTGAATGTTGGATTCGTTCCTTCTTTATCAGCTAGTATTACTGCACTTGCACCAACTCTTTCTAAAGTAATTTCAGAAATTGGTAATCCTAAAATTGCTCGTGCATGTAATTCAAATTCAGAAAAATTTTGTGTTCCTGCTAAAGTTACCATTCCTGTGTCGTGCGGACGAGGAGATAATTCTGAAAAATAAACTCCATCATCTGCAAGAAAAAATTCCACTCCCCATAATCCTGAACCTGTTAATGCTTTTGTAACTAGCTCAGCCATGTGTTGTGCTTCTTTTAAATGTGCTTCATTTATTTCTGCAGGTTGCCAACTTTCCTGATAATCACCACGCTCTTGTCGGTGACCAATGGGCGGACAAAATAATGTCTTGCCACTCCTTTGTGTAACCGTCAATAAAGTAATTTCGGAATTAAATTTTACAAATGCCTCTGCAATCACTTCAGAATAATCGCCACGTTTTCCTGCTTGTGCATAATCCCAAGCTTTTTGAATATCGCTTTCTGTTTTAATAACACTTTGCCCTTTTCCAGATGAACTCATCAATGGTTTTACAACACATGGAATTCCAACGGTTTTTACTGCAGCAACTAATTCATCAAAACTATTTGCATATTCATATTTAGCCGTTTTTAATTTCAATTCTTTAGCAGCTAAATCACGAATTGCTTTTCTGTTCATGGTAAAGTTTGCAGCTTTTGCACTTGGCACAACTGTTATTCCTTGTTTTTCATAATCGTAAAAACGTTCGGTACGAATGGCTTCAATTTCTGGTACAATTAAATCCGGTTTATGTTTGGCAACTATTCTGTCGAGTTCAACGCCATCCAACATATTTATCACTTCTCGTTCGTCAGCTACTTGTTGTGCAGGTGCATCGTTGTATGAGTCAACAGCAATTACATATTGTCCCAATCGCTTTAATGCGATGACTAATTCTTTCCCAAGTTCACCTGAGCCTAATAGCATTATTTTCTTCATTTTTATTCTTTTTTAATTATCGCAATTTAAAGGAATTTTTCTATATTTTTGTTGGAAAGAATCAACAATTATCTGACATCTCAATACTCACATCTCTTATCTATATATTATGTACGGAAAATTTCAAAATCATTTACAAACAGAGTTAAAAAACATTGACGATGCTGGTTTGTTTAAGCGCGAACGAGTGATTACTTCGGAGCAAGGAGCTGTTGTGAAAGTAAATGGGAAAGATGTAATAATCTTCTGTGCGAATAATTATTTAGGATTGTCTTCGCATCCGAAAGTAGTGGAAGCGGCCCATAAAACATTAGATCGTCATGGATACGGAATGAGCAGTGTTCGTTTTATTTGTGGAACGCAGGATATTCATAAGGAATTAGAAGAAAAGCTTTCAAAATTTGTAGGTCAAGAAGATACTATTTTATATGCCGCTTGTTTTGATGCGAATGGTGGAATCTTTGAACCTCTGTTAGGTGAGGAAGATGCAATTATTTCGGATGAATTAAATCATGCTTCTATAATTGATGGTGTTCGTTTATGTAAAGCAGAACGTTATCGCTATAAGAATTGTAACATGGAAGATTTGGAAGAACAATTAAAAGCAGCTCAAAAAAATCGGTTTAGATTAATTGTTACGGATGGTGTGTTTTCCATGGATGGATTTGTTGCTCCATTAGATAAAATTTGTGATTTAGCTGATAAATACAATGCAATGGTGATGGTGGATGAAAGTCATGCGAGTGGATTTATTGGTAAAACGGGAAGAGGAACCATCGAATTAAAAAATGTAATGGACCGTGTTGATATAGTTACAGGAACATTAGGGAAAGCGTTGGGCGGTGCTATGGGTGGATTCACTTCTTCTAAAAAAGAAATTATAGACATGCTGCGTCAACGTTCTCGTCCATATTTATTTAGCAATTCATTAGCTCCTCACATTGTTGGAGCATCTATTGCCGTGTTGGATATGCTGGGCGAAGCAACTACGTTGCGTGATAAATTAGAGTGGAATGTAAATTATTTTAAGGCTGGAATTAAAAAAGTTGGCTTAGAAATTAAAGAAGGGGATTCAGCAATTGTTCCAGTAATGCTTTACGAGGCTAAATTAGCACAAGAGTTTGCTGCTAAATTATTGGATGAAGGAATTTACGTTATTGGTTTCTTTTTTCCAGTTGTTGCAAAAGGACAAGCACGTATTCGTGTTCAGCTTTCTGCTGCTCATGAAAAAGAACATTTAGATAAAGCATTGGCTGCTTTCGAAAAAGTGGGGAAAGAGTTAGGGGTGATTAAGTAAGGTAAACAAATTTACTCCTCAATTCCAATGTGCATCAAGGCATCACCTTGGTTCACGACAGGCTGATTATTTATTCCAACAATATAACCATCTGTTGGGGAAACTAATTTCTCATCGTGTTCACCATAAGGGTCAGATATTGAACCTACAATTTCTCCTTTGCGGATATGTGCACCATTTGTTTTTGAAGTATGAAATAAGCCAGAAGATTTTGCTCTTACCCAAGTAGATTTATGTAACAAAACGGTTGGGTTATTCGGAAGATCCGTTTTCACCATTTTAAAATGTTTCATTAATCGGATGCAGCCGTTCATTCCTTCATTAATAGAAAGATAATCGAAACGGGAAGATTCTCCTCCTTCAAAAACCAAAATTGATTTTCCTTTTCTAGAAGCTTCTTTTCTTAACGTGTTGTCGCGGAATGGCGAATTAATAATGAGAGAAGGTGAGAATTTTTTTCCCAAATCCAAATTTACTTTGTTATTAAATACGCAACGTAGTTGCGGATAATTGTGAATTTTTGCTCCACCAGTATGAAAGTCGATACCGAAATCTATTTGCGGAATAATTTCATTCATCAAGTCATATGCAATTCGTCCACCTAATGAACCATTTTTTGTTCCTGGGAAACATCTATTTAAATCTCGGCCATCGGGTAAATCACGGGAACCGGATAAAAAAGAAATTGTATTGATAATAGGAATCGCAATGATGCTTCCACAAAGCGGTTTTTTTACATCTTCTCGGGTAATAATTCTACGAACAATTTCAATTCCATTAATTTCATCGCCATGCATTCCGGCAAGAATCAATAAAACAGGCCCAGGATTTTTAGAACGAAAAACATAGACGGGAATTTCAATAACTGTTTTAGTTGGTAGTTGGTACCAATTCAAACTCACCTGAGCATTCTGCCCTGGCTTGATATCCATGCCGTTGATGTGGATGTTTTTGTTGGTGTAGCTCATGTTTAAAATTTTAATCCTATTCCGAACGAAAATTCAGGAGATGAAAAGTATGTTTTCTTTAAAGTGTAATCCGAATCGCTTGATGTATAATAAGGAGGATAGCTTGGAAAATAAGATCCAGAATATGTTGTAGTTGTTTCTGTTGAATACGAAGCTCCAGTAGACGCATATAAAATTCCAGTAGAAACTTCCGAAAAAATAAAAAATCTATTAAATGAATATCGAAGATTTAAAAAGCTGTTGAGTCCAGTAATGTAGCCACCAATTATATTTGTTTCTGTTTCGCTTATATATTGTAGTTCTCTAACTCCTGAAGCATTTGTTCTGTAATTTTCTTCTGTGCTAGTATATTTATAGTTACCAATGATAAATAGTGGCACTTGTAATCCAACAATAAAGTCTAATTTTTTATTATTAATAGCATAACCAAGCGAAGGGTTTATATTGTAAATGGATTGAGCTCCTTTTGCTTCAATTTCAGATGTATAGTCAGAAGTACTATATTTATTAATGATTGATTGATAACCTAGTTTTACTCCACTAACAATTTTTTTACTATTTACATATGAAAAGGAGAGGTTGTATTTTATTTCTGTGTGTTTACTAGTTGGAGTATTAAAAAGAAAGTTTAAAAACTCTGTATCTTGACGATAAAAATTATGGATAGAATGATCTACTTGTCCATTATTACTAACCGAAAAAGAAAGGGATTTTTTCCTTGATTTTGCACTATCAGTTTGTCCAATAGAGATATTAGAAATAAGTAGTGTTAAAAATAAAAAAACTGAAATTGATTTATGGTTCATGATTAAACTCATTCCGTTCTACAAACTCAATAATTTTCGAAGCAATATCAACTCCTGTTGCGCCTTCAATTCCTTCTAATCCTGGAGAAGAGTTTACTTCCATTACTAATGGTCCGCGTGATGATTGAAGCATATCAACACCAGCAATAGATAATCCTAATTTTTTTGCGGCTTTGATTGCTGTTTCTCTTTCTTCTTTTGTAAGTTCAATAACATTGGCGCTTCCACCTCGATGTAAATTACTTCTGAATTCACCTGGTAATCCTTGGCGTTTCATTGCGCCTACAATTTTCCCATCTACAATAAATGCACGAATATCTGCGCCACCTGCTTCTTTAATAAATTCTTGTACAAGTATATTTGCTTTTAAAGCAAGAAAAGATTCAATAACCGATTTTGCAGACTTATGTGTCTCAGCTAAAATTACTCCTATGCCCTGAGTCCCTTCTAATAATTTTATTACCACTGGAGCGCCACCAACTTGTTCTAATACATTTTCAATATTTTTTGGTATGGAAGCAAATGCTGTTTTTGGCATTCCTAATCCTGCTTTTGCTAATAATTGCAAACTGCGTAATTTATCACGTGAACGAACCAGTGCTTGTGATTCTACAGAAGAAAAAACTTTCATCTGTTCGAACTGACGAACAACGGCAGCACCATAAAAAGTAACAGATGTTCCAATACGTGGAATGATAGCATCAATTCCAACAACTTCTTTTCCACCATAAAAAATATGTGGATTTCCTTTTTCAATCACCAATACACATTTCAAATGGTCAAGTACAACCACTTCGTGTCCGCGTTGTTCCGCAGCCTCCACCAATCTACGAGTAGAGTATAGTTTCGGTCCGCGTGATAAAATTGCTATTTTCATTTATAATTTATTTTGCTTTTAATATCTTAAATTTTGCCTAGGCAAAATGAATCTGCTTTAAATCAATACACACAGAAAATAAAAAAAATCATTTTTTATCATAACAATCATGATAATCTGCGTTCCATTCCTTCATCATTTCGGAGCAGTCAAATTAAACAACAACCCAACATCCACCATAAACTTATTCTTTATCAACTTTCTTCCAATCAAAACAGGATAACGCATCGTTCCTCTGTCGGTTAACGAAATTACTGATTTTATGCGTTTTTTCCCAATTCTGATAATCGTTTTTATGATGTAACGTTTTTCAGATTCTCCAAATGAATTCTTGATTTCTTTTTGAGAATACGTTGTGAATTTTTGTTCTTTTTCAGTATAATCAGGATGAGAAGGATCTAATAATTTGAAATACAAAACTCCGTTCTCTTCTCTTATATCATGGCAATGCAAAGCTGTTGTATATGCACCCGTATCTATTTTTGCGGTAATGCCATACAATCCCAGTTCTGGGAAATCAATACTTTCTCTTCTGCCTATTGTTGGTTTCTCTTTGTTCATGTCTTGAATACATCTGCAAGATAAAAATATTTAATCAAAGATTTAATACTAATTTTAAGGCAGTTTTAAAGCTCATGAGTAAAAAAGTAGATTATATAATAGTCGGACAAGGTTTAGCGGGAAGCATCCTGGCATTAACCCTTTTGAAAAGTGGGAAATCTGTTATTGTAATAGATAATGCCAACCCGAATACAGCTTCAAAAGTTGCTGCCGGTTTGTACAATCCTGTAGTTTTTAAACGACTTGTTAAAAGTTGGTTGGCCGATGATTTACTTCCTTATATGGATACCTTCTATCCTGAAATGGAAAATTTATTGCAGTCAGAATTCTATTTTTCGAAACGCATTTTAAAACCATTTGCTGAAGAACAAGAAAAAACACTTTGGCTGAAAAAAACAGAAGAAGGAATTGGAAAATATTTGAACGAAGCCATTTATTATGAAGATCTGAATGGCATTGTATACAATCCTTTGGGGATATCGGAAGTGATGCATGCTGGGAATTTGGATACTGTACAATTTCTGACTTCTTGTAAAAAATATTTCACAAAAAGTAATCTTTTTATTGAAGAAGTTTTTGATTATTCTCAAATTTCGATGAGTGAAAATTCGGTTAGTTATAAAGACATTTCTGCGACTAAAATTATTTTCTGTGAAGGCTATAAAGCAACCGAAAATCCATTTTTTAAATGGTTGCCTTTTAAACTTACAAAAGGAGAAACGCTAACGATAAAATTGACGCACGATCATTCCATCCCGTTTAAAATTGTGCTCAACAAGGCCGTTTTTATTCTACCCATCGGTAACGATTTATATAAAGTAGGAGCAACCTACGAGTGGAACGATTTATCCGAAAACACAACAGAAAAGGGGAAGTTGGAGCTATTAGATAAGCTACAAAAAGTCTTAAAAGTGCCCTTCGAAATCGTTAAGCACCAAGCAGGTATTCGCCCAACGGTAAACGACCGCAGACCATTGATTGGTCTGCACCCCGAGCATCCTCAATTGGCTGTCTTTAATGGAATGGGAACCAAGTGTGTGATGTTGGCGCCATTCTTTGCCAACCAGCTAACTTATTTTCTAGAAAGCCACACCCCCCTTGATAAAGAAGTGGATATTGCCCGTTTCAAATAAAAATCATTTTTCCTTATGGAATTTTGATTTAACTTGCATCTAATGGTGGAACCATTAAAAATTTAACTACAAGAGATATGAAATTGAGGAAGATTATTCTAGTCGCTATCGCAGCTATAGCAAGTGTTGCAGGTGCTTTAACCGTAACCGCCTACCAAACAAACAGTCAAAAAACCGTATTGATTTTCCCTAAAGGAAGCACGTACGTCAAAGAGTGGCAAAAAGTAGATTCGTTGGCTAATAAAGGGTTAAATAAGTCGGCTTTGGATGTTGTAAATGGCATTTACAACAAGGCAAAATCCGAAAACAATGCTCCTCAATATGTAAAAGCAATCATTCACCGGATGAAGTTTGAGCAGTATATGGAAGAATACTCCTTAATTAAGGCACTCAACAAATTAACCGAAGAAGCAAAAGAAGCAAAATATCCTGTAAAACCAATTTTACAGTCGATGATTGCCGAAAGTTACTGGCAATATTATCAGCAAAATCGCTATCGTTTTTACAATCGTACTGCAACAGTTAATTTTGATAATGAAGACATCACTACTTGGGATTTAAAAACCATTTTCACGAAGGTGATTGAAAATTACCAAGCATCACTTGAAAGCACCGATAGTTTAAAACGTACTCCCTTAAATATCTACGATGAGATTTTGGTCACACAATCCAACTCTCGCAAATTCCGTCCTACACTTTATGATTTTCTTGCTCATCGTGCGGTTGACTATTACTCGAACGAAGAACCAGACATTACTCGCCCAACATATAAGTTTGAAATCAATTCAGAAAGCTATTTCTGGAATTTTAATGAATTTGCAAAAGTCGGAATCACATCTAAAGATTCACTTTCATCAAAGTTTTATGCAATTAAAATCTTGCAAGACTTAACTGCTTTCCATTCGAATGATACAGATCCAAAAGCTTTGATAGACGTTGATTTAAAGAGATTGAAATTTGTAAAAAGAAATTCCACTTCTGAAATTAAAGACAGTCTTTACTTTTCAGCACTACAAAATTTAGAAGCGAAGTTTAGTGCTGACCCAGCTTCTGCGGATGTAAGTTATGAAATCGCACAAGTGTATTTCGAAAAAGGAAACAAATACAATGCACTTCAGTCAGATGAAAATAAATGGTTGAAAAAACAAGCATTGGAATTATGTGATGCTGTTGTTAAAAAATATCCAAAAAGTGATGGAGCTCAAAATTGCGAAGCCTTAAAAGCTAAAATAGTAGAGCACACGGTTGATTTTATGGCAGAAAAAGTAAACATTCCGAAAGCCCCTTCTCGTGTGTTGGTTACTTACAAAAATTTGAAAACCGTGCATGTTCGTATTGCTCAAATGGATATTGATAAATACAATAAAAACATTGAGCGTTATTATGGAGAACAACTTATAAAGCAATATTTAAAACTAGCACCAGTAAAAGAATTTACAGTTGAATTGCCAGATGACGGAGATTATCAATCGCACGCTGCTGAAATTAAAATTCCAGAATTACCATTTGGTCATTACGTTATTTTAATTGGTTCTGAAAAAACATTCTCCTACAAGAACAATGGAGTTGCTTATGCAGGAACTTGGATGTCGAACATCAGTTACATCAATCGTAGAATGCCAAATGGCAGCTATGATTTTTTTATGCAACATCGTGAAACTGGCGCTCCGCTAAAAGGAGTAAATGCGCAATTGTACTTTGAGAAATACAATTACACATCTCGTAAATATGAGTACATAAAATCAGAAAAATACACTTCGGATGAGTTAGGCTATTTTAATGTTCCAGCAACTACAGAATATAGAAATTTCACAATTGATTTTTCATACAAATCTCCAACACCATTAGTAAATGATCCAAGCGGAACAGATCGTTTACAAACTGAAAACGGAATTTATCAATACAGAACCAACGAAAAGGATAAGAACAAATACCCTAAAACATTTTTCTTTTTAGATAGAGGAATCTATCGTCCTGGACAAACTGTTTACTTCAAAGGGATCATGATTAAAACCGATGGAGAAACAAATGAGCTGATGCCTAATACTGCTACAACTGTTACATTTTATGATGTGAATTATCAAAAAGTAGCAGATGTGAATTTAACAACCAACGAGTACGGAACATTCAGCGGAACTTTTACAACTCCTAGTGGTGTTTTAAATGGTCAAATGAGTTTAGCAAATGGATCTGGAACTATTTATTTTTCAGTAGAAGAATACAAGCGTCCTAAGTTCGAAGTGAAATTTAATCCTGTGAAAGGAAGTTACCGTTTGAATGAAACGATTAGCGTGAATGGAATTGCGAATGCTTATTCCGGAGCTAAGATTGATGGTGCAGAAGTAAAATACAGAGTAGTGAGAAATGCATCGTTTCCATATTGGTGGTATTGGTGGAGAGGATATTATCCGCAATCGCCACAAATGGAAATCACAAATGGTGTTACAACATCAAATGATACTGGTGCATTTTTTGTTGATTTCAAAGCTATCCCTGATTTAAGTATTCCTAAATCGTATGAGCCAACCTATTCTTACACTATCTATGCAGATGTGACCGATATCAATGGTGAAACACATAGTTCACAAACGTATGTGAGTGCTGCTTATACGGCTTTGAATTTGAATGTGAGTATTCCTGCTTTGTTAGAGAAAGGAAACAAGAAACCATTTGCTATTTATTCTACCAACATGAGCGGACAGTTTGAAAAAGCTAAAGGGAAAGTGGAGATCTATAAATTGATAGAACCTGACAAAACGTATCGCACGCGTGCTTGGTCGCAACCCGATAAGTACATTTTAACGAAAGAAGAATTTGAAAAGGATTTCCCGAATGATTTATACAAAGATGAAAACAATATGTATAAATGGAAACGTGGAGAAAAAGTGTTTGAGAAAAACTTTAATAACACATCAACTTTAGTTCCATTAAAAACAGGAACATCAACAACCGTGAATTATAACGATTCCGTAAAACTGACAAATCTTTCTTCTTGGAAACAAGGCGTGTATGTGATGGAAGCGCATAGCAAAGATGCTTATGGAGAAGATGTGAAGGACATCAAATATTTTACTGTTCATTCAACAACAGGAACAGAAGTTGCAAGCAATCAGATCAACTGGTTTAATTTAATTACTCCGCAAGCATTGGAGCCAGGTGAAAAAGCAAGATTTATTGTCGGTTCAAAAGAAGAAAACGTAAGCGTCTTGTATGAAATTGAACACAAAGGAGAAATCGTAAAAAAGGAATTCATTACACTTAACAAGGAACAAAAACTAATTGAGATTCCGATTGAAGAAAAACACAGAGGAAATTTTTCCTTCCATTATGTGTTTATCAAAAATAATCGTGTTTATTCGCAAAATGGAGTGTTTACAGTTCCGTATACAAACAAAGAATTAGACATTGAGTTTGAAACTTTCCGTAACAAATTACTTCCTGGACAAAATGAAGAATGGAAAATTAAAATCAAAGATAGAAAAGGAGATAAGGTTGCAGCGGAGATGATGGCTGCTTTGTATGATGCTTCTTTGGATGCATTCAAGCCAAACAATTGGTATTTTAATATCTATAACAATTACTATTCTAATTTATATTGGGAAACAAACAGTGGTTTCGGAACTGTAAATGCTCAATTATACAGTGTGGATTGGAATAAATATCCGTATGGCGCATACAAGTATTACGATCAATTAAATTGGTTCGGATATAGCAATGGCTACTATGGTTATTACGATGATAACGATGGCGAAGGATATAATTATAGGGGAAGCAGAAGCAGGATGGCTTCAAAATCTTCTCCAATGGCTGCTAATTCAGTGAGTGAAGTTGTAATGGCAGATGAAGAGAAATCATTAAATAGAGAAGAGTCTGGAAAAGATAAAAATAAGAAGGAGAGTAATGGAAGAGGGAATAACGGATTGGTTGGAGGAAATACAATTTCTGATGTAACAACAGCAGCAACAACAGGCTCAGCGACTGGTGAGTTTGCTAGTATGATTCCTGGAAGTGGTAAAGGAGGAGAGGACATGTCGAAAGTTGCAGCACGGAGTAATTTTGCGGAGACAGCATTTTTCTATCCAACTTTAGAAACTGATAAAGATGGGAATGTAATTGTGAAATTCACTATTCCTGAATCGTTAACGAAATGGAAGATGATGGGCTTTGCTCATACCAAAGATTTAAAATTTGGAACCATTCAAAATGAATTGGTAACACAAAAAGAATTGATGGTCGTTCCTAATGCTCCACGTTTTTTCCGTGAAAACGATAAGATGGAATTCAGTGCAAAAATTCAAAACTTGTCGGAAGGAGATTTAGTTGGAAAAGCAGACATCTTTTTATATGATGCTACAACCATGAAAGAAATTACCACTACTATGGTAGAAGCAGTTCATGGAAAATTTGCAACAATTGGTGAAAGAGATTTTACTGCAGGAAAAGGAAAAAGTACTGTTGTAACTTGGAACATTGCTATTCCTGAAGGCGTTGGTGCTATCACATATAAAGTAGTAGCAAAAGCAGGAAACTTTACCGATGGTGAAGAAATGGCTTTACCCGTTTTAACAAACAGAATGTTGGTTACAGAATCGATGCCATTACCAATTCGTGGCAACCAAACTAAAACGTATCGTTTCGAAAAGTTGATTAACCAAAGCAATGGTTCAACTACATTAAGAAACCATAAAGTGACTTTAGAGTTTACTGCAAATCCAGCTTGGTATGCAGTACAATCACTTCCATACTTAATGGAATATCCATACGAATGTGCAGAACAAACGTTCTCTCGTTTTTATGCAAACAGCATTGCATCACACATTGCTAATTCATCACCTAAAATAAAAGCAGTATTCGATTCGTGGAAAAACACTCCTGACTCAAAAGCACTTTTATCGAATCTTGAAAAAAATCAAGAGTTGAAATCTTTGATGTTGGAAGAAACGCCTTGGGTGTTGGAAGCAAAAGATGAATCAGAACGTAAAAAACGTGTTGCTCTTTTATTCGATTTAAATAAAATGGGTAGCGAGTTGGCAAGAGCTCTAAAAAAATTAGAGAAGATGCAAACACCAAATGGAGGTTTCCCTTGGTTCGAAGGAATGCGCGATGATCGTTACATTACTCAACACATTGTTACCGGAATGGGACATCTTGATAAACTAGGGGTGAAAAATGTACGCGAGGATGCTAAAGTTTGGAAGATGGTAAAAGACGGAGCGAGATATTTGGATAACCGTATCCGTGAAGATTACGAATGGATCTTGAAACACGACAAGGCAAACATCGATAAAAACCATTTGAGTTATTCTCAAATTCAATGCTTATATGCAAGAAGTTATTTCAAAGATGTTCCAATCGATAATCGCAATCAAAAAGCATTCGACTACTATAAAGGTCAGGCCAAAAAATATTGGTTGGACAATGGAAGATACATGCAAGGAATGATTGCATTAGCGTTGAACCGTTATGATGATAAAGTAACTCCGAAAGAGATCTTGAAGTCTATTAAAGAGAATTCCTTGAACAGTGAAGAGATGGGAATGTATTGGAAAGAAAACTATGGCGGTTACTATTGGTACCAAGCATCAATTGAAGCACAGGCTTTATTGATTGAAGCGTTTGACGAAATCAACAATGATAAAAAAGCGGTGGATGATATGAAGGTTTGGTTGTTGAAATCAAAACAAACACAAGATTGGAAAACAACCAAAGCAACAACCGAAGCAGTGTATGCATTGTTGTTAAGAGGAACAGATTGGTTGGCGACAGAAACGAATGTGGACATTACGATGGGTGATATAAAAATTGATCCTAAAAAATTGGATGGTGTAAAACAAGAAGCAGGAACAGGATATTTCAAAACATCTTGGAGTGGTTCTGACATTAAACCAAACATGGGAGAAGTAACGGTTGTGAAAAAAGATGCAGGTGTAAGTTGGGGGGCAGTATATTGGCAATATTTTGAACAATTGGATAAAATTACTCCATCTAAAACGCCATTGGTTTTGAAAAAACAATTGTTCTTGCAAAAAAACACAGATGCAGGTCCGGTGATAGAACCAATCTCTGAAAAAACATTGTTGAAAGTAGGAGACAAGATAAAAGTGAGAATTGAATTGCGAGTTGACAGAGATATGGAATATGTTCAGATGAAAGATATGAGAGCATCCGGTTTTGAACCGACCAATGTCATTTCTACTTATAAATGGCAAGATGGATTGGGTTATTATGAAAGCACAAGAGATGCTGCAACCAATTTCTTCTTCGATAGACTGCCGAAAGGAACTTACGTTTTTGAATATCCTTTGGTTGTCACGCACAATGGAAATTTCTCAAACGGAATTACATCTATTCAATGTATGTATGCTCCTGAATTTTCAAGTAACTCGGAAGGGATTCGAGTGAAAGTAGGGAAGTAGTAGTTTGATAAAATAGTTTTAAAAGCGATTTGTCTTATTGATTTAAGACAAGTCGCTTTTTGATTATATTTGTGCATCATCAACTTCAAATGAAAAACCTATTTCTTTTATTATTCCTATTTCCCTTTTTCGCAAAAGCGCAAAATCAATCCTTGGATACAATAAAAGCTCCTTTGGGTTTTGACAATATATATAGTAGAACAATTGCCTCCGATTCATTAAGTAGCAGTTTCGTTATCTTCATCAAAAAGGAAGTAAAAAAGCATAAACATGCAACGCATACCGAAAATGTATATATATTGGATGGTGAAGGTCAAATGCTTTTGGGCGATAAAACCTTTGAAGTAAAAAAAGGCGATATCATATTTATTCCTATGAATACGGTTCACTCTTTAAAAGTAACTTCATCCATTCCAGTAAAAGTATTGTCGGTGCAATCACCGCGTTTTGATGGAAAGGATAGAATATTTGTAGACTAATATGATAGCAAAAACTCCAATCACTCCTTATTATGCGGTTATTTTTACTTCAGAAAGAACAGAAGTAAGAGAAGGCTATTCTAATACTGCAGATAGAATGTTGGAAATGGCAAAAGGGCAAGAAGGATATTTGGGAATTGAATCAGCAAGGGAGGAAATAGGAATTACGGTTTCTTATTGGAAGGATTTGGATTCTATCCGTAAATGGAAAATGAATGCAGAGCATTTAATGGCTCAGGAAAAAGGTAGAAAAGAGTGGTATCAGAATTATAAGACAAGAATTTGTTTTGTGGAGAGAGATTATGAATTTAATAAGTAATATATGCACTTCGACTCCGCTCAGGGTGACAAAATTACGTCAGGCTGAGCGGAGTCGAAGACTTTATTATCGATACGATTAATAATATTAAAAACAAATGAATAGTTCAACAGGTATTCTTTCTCGATTGACAACAAGCAGTGGAATTAATTACATCAACATTGGATTGATGCTCATTAGTTTGGTTGCTTCCTACATTTTACCTTTTGAAGTGTTTTTATTCTCATATGCTGTTTTAGGTCCGTTGCATTATCTCACGGAAATATCCTGGTTGGAAAAGAAGAATTACTTTATTAAATCAAAAAGTGACATCTGGATTTTTGTATTATTGGTTGTTGCGATAACAATTGGGATGTTTGATCGTCAGTCCAAGATTAATTTATTCATCGCTAGTTTTCTGTTCTCGGGATTCGTTTATGCTTTGGTGATTTTATACACACAAAAAACAGCAGTAAAGCTGTTGTTTGTTGTATTGGCATTTATGGCATCCTTAATCTTTAGTTTTAATAAGTACCCTAATTTCCCATTTTTACTATTTGCTATCTGGCTGCCTACAATAATCCACGTTTACTTTTTTACAGGAAGTTTTATATTGTTCGGAGCGCTAAAAACGAAAAGTGCTTCGGGGATTATTTCATTTGTCGTATTTATTCTTTGCGCAGTTGTTTGTTTTGTCTATATCCCCGAAAATTTTGGGATTGCCGTTACCGAATATGGCAAAAAGGCGTATTCCTATTTCAAGCTATTAAATTCATCCTTATATAATGTATTCGGATTTGGAAATATGTCGACTGCAGACGATGCCTTATATTATGCTCCACAGGCATTAGCAATTATGCGCTTTATTGCCTTTGCATATACCTATCATTATTTGAACTGGTTTTCAAAAACAACCGTTATCAAGTGGAACGAAGTTTCAAAACAACGAATGATTATCATTCTTCTATTATGGGTTTTATCTGTTTTATTGTATGCTTTCAGTTATAAGATCGGATTTTATGCTTTGTTCTTATTAAGTATGCTCCATGTATTTTTTGAATTCCCACTAAATCATCAAACATTTATCGGAATAGGCAAAGAGTTTAGGTCAAGAATAAAAAAGTGACAATGATTCGCCTTCGTTACTTTTTAACCACATAGATACATAGAAAAGAAAAAAAGCAAGAATGTTACAGTGACACATAGCCCAAAATCGATTAATCGATTTTGGGCTATGTGTTTTTATGACCTCTTTTGTTACCTATGTACCTATGTGGTTTAATTTTTCGGGTTTTATGCTTACTGATTAATGGTATATTTGCACCATGGCTAAAGAATTTTATTTAAAACACCACTCCTTTCATATTAAGGCAATCTTTACTGCATTAAAAGACATATTCGAAAAAAACGAGTATGCTGATAAGGCAATTGAAAAAGTAATGAAAGCAAACAAGTATTGGGATGTGCGCGAACGTGGTTTTGTTTCAGATGTGACTTATGATATGGTTCGTAATTGGAGACTATTATATGTATCTGCAGGATTAGAAGAAGCTGCAAAATTATCAGATAGGAACTTATGGATGATATTTGGAACCTATTTGGTTTTTGATGGGTATACTTTACCTGAGAGTAATTACTTTAAAGGATTGAGTGAAAAGAAAGTGGTATCTCAGCTTGAGAAATTCCATAAGATTAGAAAAATCAGAGAGTCGATTCCAGATTGGTTGGATGCAATAGGTGAAAAAGAAATCGGCAAAGATTGGGATAAGGTGATTCGTGCATTGAATCAAAAGCCAACAACTGTTTTAAGAGCGAACTCTATAAAAACAAACCCTAAGGAATTACAAACAGCATTAGAAGCAGAAAACATTATGGAGAGCACATTGATCTCTTGGTCTCCAGATGCAGTTGAATTAAAATTCCAACGGAATGTTTTCAGAACGGAAGCTTTTCATAAAGGATTGTTTGAAGTACAAGATGCATCCTCACAAATGGTGTCTGAGTTTTTAAATGTACAACCAGGAATGAGAGTGGTTGATGCTTGTGCTGGTGCAGGAGGAAAAACGTTGCATTTGGCTTCTTTGATGAAAAATAAAGGACGCATCATTGCATTGGATGTGAAAGCAAGAAAGTTGGAAGAGTTAAAAAAACGTGCAGCAAGAGCAGATGTTCGCATTGTTGAAATACGAGCAATTGATTCATCTAAAGTGATTAAGAGATTAAAAGATACTGCTGATAGATTGTTGTTAGATGTTCCATGTTCGGGATTGGGAGTGTTAAGAAGAAACCCTGATAGCAAATGGAAATTAACACTGAATGAGATAGAAAGAGTAAAATTATTACAAAGAGAAATTCTAACTAATTTTTCGGATATCACTAAAGTGGGAGGGAAGATGGTATATGCTACCTGCAGTATATTGCCTTCAGAAGGAGAAGATCAAGTGAAATGGTTTTTAAATATGGTTGGGGATAAGTGGAATTTACTTGGGGAGAAACGTTATTCACCAGAAATATATCATGCAGATGGATTTTATATGGCGTTGTTAGAACGAGTAAAATAATTTTTTGAGTGCAATAAATCACAATTAATTTTTCATTTCATCTTACATTTTTGCTCTTTGACATTTCATTCGATTTTCTTGAAAAACATAAAAAATCATCTTTTTCAGAAAATAATTCAAAATTCATGAAAAATAATTTGGGTCGATTTTGATGTTATTTCGACTCGATATTCAGTCAAAATAAGTGACGTTTTAGAAGAAAAATATTTTCGAATAGAAAATAAAATTAGAAATTATTATTTTTAAATCTTCTGTACGTATTGTAAAATCAATTAATACAGAGACACAAAAAAAATCAGTAAAAAGTTTATTCAAAAAATATTTTATAAAACGCAATCATAAAATTCCAAAAATGAAAAAATGCAGAAGGAGGATATTAACAATATGAACAATTCAATGTTAATAAAATAAACACGATTTTTTTCGTTTGTGTTAAATATTTTTCTTACTTCGTATCAAATAATTTAATAACCAAAAAAAACCATGGCAAAAAAAGCAAAAAAAGCTGCTCCAAAAAAAGCAGCTAAGAAAAAAGCAGCTCCAAAAAAAGCAGCTAAAAAAGCAGCTAAAAAAACAGCAAAAAAAGCAGCTAAAAAGAAAAAGTAAGAAAGAGCCCTTCGGGGCTTTTTTTTTGCACTTTACTTTCCTATCACATTACAATACTACTTCAAAGTAACACCAATACCAGGCGAATCATTTAAAGTAATCTTCCCATCTGTAAAAGTGATACCATCAAACAAGTTGTTTTTAATTAGAAGCGCTCCGTCTAAATCGGCATAATCTGTAAACGGACTTAATTGCGCTGCAGCAGAAATTGCGCAAGATGTTTCGCTCATACAACCAATTAATACTTTTAATTGTAATTCACGTGCTCTTTTGATCATTTTAAATGCTTCATGCATTCCTGTGCATTTCATTAATTTGATATTAATGCCGTGGAAGCAATCCTTTATATTATGAATATCTGTAAAACGTTGTATGCTTTCATCAGCATACAATGGTAATGGACTTCTCTCAAACAACCAACGAGCATCCTCCAAGTTATTTTTTGATAATGCTTGTTCTACAAACAATACATTCTTATTTGCCAACCACTCAATCATCAATAGTGCCTTTTCTTTGTTTTGCCAACCTTGATTTACATCTATAGCTATCGGCTTGTCGGTGACACTTCTTATAGTATTTATAATTGCCTTATCATTCTCTCCATTCAACTTTACCTTTAAAATTTTATAATCCCTTCCATCTTCTATCTTTTGTTTGATAACGTCTGGTTCATCTATTCCTAATGTATAGGTTGTGAATGGGGTGTTTTTTTTCTCAGCCCCAAATAATTGCCAGCATGATTTATTTTGAAGCTTTCCTATTAAATCATGTAAGGCGATATCGATGCTTGCTTTTGCAGCTGAATTATTTGGTGCGAGTAAATCAATCTCATTTAATAGAGAATCGAGATCAAAAGGGTTTATGCAATCTGCTATAATTAGAGATGCAGTCTTTAAAAACGCAAAAACAGATTCATGCGATTCACCTAGATAGGGAGGAAGGCTTGCTTCACCATAACCAATTACTCCTTCGTGCTCCAATTCTATAATTACAATAGGGGTGGACGTGCGCATTCCATGTGCAATTTTAAATGGACGTTTAAAGTAAAGTGTATGTGGAGTGTATGAAAGTTTCAAAGATGTTGTTTTTTTAATGCTTACGTTAAAAGTTCGGCATCGGCACAACGAATGTAATTAGAAAAATGGTCGATTTTGAATATTCCAGCTTGTTAATTCTTTGTTAAAAGTTAGGCTTGTGTAATTGTATATATTCCTATATTTGTATACCTAAACAAACAAACCAATATAAAATGAAAAAAATACTTTTATTATTAGTTGCTCCTGCGATTTTAATTTCAGCAAGTTGTGGTGATTCTAAAACAGATGATACTTCAGTTGCCATCCCAGGAATGATGGAAGTTCAATTAAAAATTAATGGGAATGCACTTTCGGTTATGGTTCCTGATTCTACAAAAGGGAAACTAGAAATGGTTGAACAATCATGGGGTGCTACCGAAATTAAAGTTGGAAAAGATTTTCAAATCTCTATAGAAGAAGGTGAAGGGGATGTTGCTTTAATGAAAAGCGATATTGCTGGGAACGATGTAAACAAATTCAAGCGCTATGTTAAGGATGAGCCAACGTTGTTGTTTTGGGAATCAGAAATAACAGCTCCTGAATTTCATTTTTACTCAGTTGTTAAACCCGGAGCGGTATCTTATATCGTAAAAGATATAGCTGGTGAAATGTTCGGAGAAAAAGCAACTGAAACAATGGTTGAAGCTGCTAAAACATTAAAAGCAAAAGATGCTCCTAAACCAGAAGCATAATTTATAACTCAACTTATAAAATGCCTTGCTTCGTTATTCAAAGCAAGGCATTTTTTATTGCATAAATCTAATTTTAACAAAAAGACTTTGTCATTTCGAGCGGAGTCGAGAAAATGAACCGTTTACTTTCTTTATATCTGGGTTCCTTTGCAAACATTCAACGCAATGTTTGGATTCTTTCTGTTGCCATGTTCATTAACAGAAGTGGATCTATGGTATTGTTATTCACTTCTCTTTATCTGACCAAAGATTTAAAGTTCTCCATTGCTGAAGCAGGAATTGCTTTGAGTTTTTACGGAATAGGAAGTGTGTTGGGTTCGTATGCGGGTGGTTGGCTAACCGATAGAAAGAATTTTTTCGATATTATGTTTCTTTCACTTATTTCTAGTGGATTGATTCTTCTTTTATTACTTGTCGCTACCACACCTTTTGCTATTTCAGTTATTATCTTCTTTTACGCATTTGCAGCCGATATTTTTCGTCCTGCTAACTCAAAAGCAATTGCAGCATATAGTACGCCCGAAAATCGAACCCGCTCCGTTTCATTAGTCCGCTTAGCTATTAACTTAGGATTTTCAATAGGCCCGGCTGCTGGTGGATTTGTTGCTTTGTACCTTGGTTATAAATGGCTTTTTGTAATTGATGCTTGTTCGGGATTTTTAGCTGCAATTATGTTGTGGATTTATTTACCAAGAATAACAGACGAAAGCAAAAAAACAGAATCTACTGTTTTAAGCGACCACTCAACTTCTGCTTACCGCGATAGGAAGTATTTAATCTTTATTGTTTTAGTAGCATTTTTTGGAATCTGCTTTTTTCAACTTTTTGCAAGTATGCCCCAATACTTTTCGGAAGTCTGTAACTATAATGAAGACAGAATAGGATTGTTAATGGCATTAAATGGATTGTTGGTTGTAATTATAGAAATGCCGCTTGTCGCAGCGCTTGAAAAAAACAAGAAAATATTTTCTTTCATCATTGCTGGTGTACTTTGTTTGCCAGTCTCTTTTGCAATCTTGCATTTTGGAAATGGAATGATGATTTGGGCTGTAGTTTATACGTTATTCATTACGATGTCCGAAATTCTCGCCATGCCTTTCATGATGAACTATTCTTTATCTCGTCCATCAAAAGAACGGCAAGGACAATATTCTGGATTGTATTCCATTTCTTACGGATTGGCAAATATCTTTGCCCCACTTTTAGGTTTAGGCATTGCTGATAAATACGGATTTGATAATATGTTCTTCTTTTTTATTGGATTGAGTTTGTTAACGGCTGTAGGATTTTGGATGTTGAAGAGGTGGGAAGGGAGGAGTTAAGAATTTCTCACACGTTGAATCACTTTCATAACAATCAAATAAACGGAACACGGAATCCCAATCCAGATTGCTTCACTTTTTATTACTTTGATTCCCCATTCACTAAAAAAGTGACTTGCTCCAATAGGTGAAACTTTAATTGGTCGCCACGGAAAAAAGTAACGTTCATTATTAAAAGGAGAAAAGAAGGCAACTCCCAAACCACCTGACGTCATCGCATCTAATATTCCGTGAGAAAGTGTGCAAAGACTAAAAAACAGAATGTAGTAGATTCCTTTTTTTGTGCTTAAATGTTGTTTGTAGAAAAGAAGTGTAACAACAAACCCCAGCAAAAAGGCAAAAACAATCGAATGAGTGAATCCTCTGTGTCCCCAGAATGCTTCGTAAGCTATTCCTAACTTAAAAGAAATCACATCGGCATCTGGAAAAATGGAACAAACGATGCCTATAAAAACAAATTTCCAATTGTGAATTGTTTTAGAAAACCCTGAGCCAATTGCTATTGCCGTAAATGCATGTCCGAATGCTGATGCCATAATCAAATATAATCAATTAGCTTTTGAAAAACACATCATACCCATATCTCAGAATCATAATCGATACAATCACTAAAAAGATGATTCTTACAAAACCATTCCCTTTTCGAAGTGCAATTTTGCTTCCAACAATACTTCCTGCAATATTAAATATGGCCATCAGAATAGCCAGGTCTAAGATATAATCTCCGTTTTTAATAAATACTATTAATGCCGAGATATTGGTAATGCAGTTAATAATTTTAGAATATGCTGAAGCATTAACAAATTCAAATCCTAGAATGACTACAAATCCCAGGACAAAAAAACTTCCAGTTCCTGGACCGAAAAACCCATCATAAAATCCTACTATAATTCCAATTAAGGAGCCGAATAGAAGTTGTTTGTTTAATGGTAGCTTTTTGGTTTGTATTGAGCCTAAATCCTTTTTAATGAAAGTATAGATTGCAATTAGAATTAGAATGACTAAAATGATTGGCTTTAGTGTTTCCACTTTAATAAAGCTAACAGCTTTTGCTCCTAAAAAAGAGGCAACAAAAGAGAAAAATGAAATGGTTAATAATAATTTGTAATCAAATTTTATTCGTTTAGAATATTGATAGGCAGCTACAGAAGTTCCAGCAAGTGCCGCAATTTTATTCGTGCCAAAAAGTGTAAGTAAAGGTTGGTTAGGCATATTAATAAGCAACCCTGGCAATTGAATAAGTCCACCGCCTCCAACAATTGCATCTATGAATCCAGCAACAAATGACAATAGAATCAACGAGACTATCACCATTGAAGTGTGGTCGATAAAAATGTTAGAGAAATTCATGTATGATTTTACAAGTTATCAAAAAGGCATTATTCTTTTATGTTTTTACCCATTGTCCCTCTCATTCTTTTTAAAAATGATTCGCGCTTTTTGATTGAAAGAAATGTTGTTGTATCAACGAGTGCCGAAGCTGAAAGTATTTTAGGTTCTAATTCTTTAATAATTGAAACGGTGTCGTAAAGAATGGGTAACATACTTACTTCGAATTTCTTTTTTTTGAGATAACCAGCGAGGTTGTTTGTTTGGTAAGGGTCAGTAGCAAGTGCAATTTTTTTAAATCCTTTCTCTTGGGCTAATCGATAAGAATAATAGAGGTTTTCTGTTGTATGTTCAGCTTTTTCTTCAGTAAAGATATTTGCTCTAGGTATTCCCAAAGCTTCGGCATATAGTGCCATAATTTTGCTTTCAACATAGGGAGTATATACAGCACCTCCTGAGTACATAATATTTTTTGTGTACCCCTTTTCAAATAAAAACTTAGACCACAATATTCGATCTCTCATTATTTTATTCCAATTCTTCCCATTATATGGAGCCCCCGGAACAATTATTACATCATATGGTTTGTTTGCACAGTTGGAAGTGAATGTATTGTAAGGTGATTTTCGTATTGGATTAAATACATAGCAGGAGGTTAAAAATAGAAGGGAAGTAAGTCCCCAGAGTAACTGCCTTTGGTTTATTTTTTTCATTCAATATAAAGGTAGGAAATATATAACTAAAACGCCTCACAATTTTGTGAGGCGTTTTATAGCTATTGAGAAACCATTTTTTTCTCTTGTCTTTTTCTTTCGGTTTCATCCAAAATTACTTTACGCATTCGAATAGAACCTGGAGTTACTTCAACATACTCATCAATTTGTATGTATTCCATTGCTTCCTCTAATGAGAAATTAATTTTTGGAGCAATACGCATTTTATCATCTGTTCCAGATGCACGCATGTTACTTAACTTTTTCTCTTTCGTTATATTTACAACGATATCATCTTGGCGGTTGTTTTCTCCTATGATTTGTCCAGTATAAATTGGTTCCCCTGGCTCAACAAAGAATTTCCCTCTGTCTTGTAATTTATCAATTGAATATGCAATTGCAGTTCCTAATTCCCCTGAAATTAATACACCGTTGTTACGACTAGGGATTGGACCTTTCCAAGGTTCAAATGCTTTAAAACGATGAGCCATGATAGCTTCACCAGCAGTTGCTGTTAAGATGTTGTTACGTAAACCAATGATACCACGTGATGGAATTTCAAATTCTAAATGTTGTAAATCGCCTTTTGGTTCCATCAACAACATATCTCCTTTACGTTGACTCACATATTCAATTACTTTTCCTGCAGATTCTTCCGGTACGTCAACAGTCAAATATTCAATTGGCTCACATTTTACGCCATCAATTTCTTTGATGATAACTTGTGGTTGTCCTACTTGTATCTCATAGCCTTCACGTCTCATTGTTTCAATCAAAACAGATAAGTGAAGAATTCCTCTTCCAAAAACTAAATATGAATCGGCAGAGTTTGTTTCTTCAACACGTAAAGCAAGATTTTTTTCTAGTTCTTTAAATAAACGATCACGCAAGTGACGAGATGTTACAAATTTTCCTTCTTTACCAAAGAATGGAGAGTTGTTAATACAAAACAACATGTTCATTGTAGGTTCATCAATTGCAATTGGTGTTAATCCTTCAGGATTTTCAAAATCAGCTATTGTGTCACCAATTTCAAATCCTTCAATTCCTGTTATTGCAACAATTTCTCCCGACTCAATAGTATCTGTTGTTTTTGCCTTTCCTAATCCTTCGAAAATAAATAATTCTTTGATTCGTGATTTGATTATTGAGCCATCGCGTTTTACTAACGATACAGGCATGTTTTCTTTAATAGAACCACGGTGAACACGACCTACAGCAATACGACCAACAAATGTTGAAAAATCTAATGATGTAATTTGCATTTGCAACGTTCCTTCTTGTCGAGGAGCTTCAGGGAAAAAATCAATAATGGTATCTAATAAATACGTAATGTCATCTGTAGGGTTTTTCCAATCTGGACCCATCCAACCTTGTTTGGAAGAACCATAAACGGTTTTGAAATCCAATTGTGCTTCGGTTGCATCTAAGTTGAAAAACAAATCAAATACTTGATCATGTACTTCATCTGGGCGACAGTTCGGTTTATCCACTTTGTTGATTACTAATACAACGCGTTTCCCTTGAGCCAAAGCTTTTTGTGTTACGAAACGTGTTTGAGGCATAGCGCCTTCAAATGCATCCACTAGCAATACTACACCATCAGCCATGTTCAATACACGTTCAACTTCTCCACCAAAGTCAGCATGGCCTGGTGTGTCAATGATGTTAATTTTTGTTCCTTTATATCTAACAGAAACGTTTTTAGCCAAAATGGTAATACCGCGTTCGCGCTCCAAATCGTTATTGTCAAGAATCAATTCTCCTGATTCCTGATTTTCACGGAACAATTTTCCGGTGTGTAAAATTTTATCTACCAAGGTTGTTTTTCCGTGATCGACATGGGCAATGATGGCAATGTTTCTAATATTTTTCATTTTGTTTGTGTTAGCCTCGAAATTTATAAATCAAAACAATTTATATACTCGATTTTAGTTCATTTTAAGGGTGCAAAAGTAGACAATTTTATTCGCATTTGTGCACAAGCCGACCTGATATAATGGCTGTTTGTCGAAAATATGTACTTTTAGAGCTCTTTAAAGGCAATAAAATAATGGAAAACACAAAAATTTGGTATGGTAATCCAACGGTAAAAAGCATTGAATGGATGAATGCAAATACGATGGCAGAGTCACTAAACATAAGGGTTATCGAGATAGGAAACGACTATATTAAAGGAACAATGCCTGTTGACGAAAGAACAAAACAGCCCTTTGGACTGCTCCATGGAGGCGCATCGGTTGCTTTGGCTGAAACGTTGGGTAGTATTGCCTCCTTTTTAATGGTAAACCCCGATCTATTTATTGGGGTTGGAATCGAAATTAACGCCAATCACATCAAAGCGGTAACAAGTGGAATGGTGACGGGAATTTGCAAGCCCATTCATGCAAAGGGAATGAATCACATTTGGGAAATAAAAATTTACAATGATTCAGGTGATTTAATATGCATTAGCAGATTTACATGCAGTGTTGTTTCGAAAGCGAAGGTGCTTGGGAAAGGGTAATATTAGTTCTTGAAAAATGATTCTGCTGTAATCCTTTTAACATTTTGACTGTTGTTTGGATCGATTTTTATCTCATATGCTGAATAGGAATCCAGGGCTCCTCTTTTTTCTTTTTTCATAATTAAGGCATCGGATTCATCATTTAATTTTATAAATCCATATTCTTTCATGAATCCACCTTTTATCTCCTGCTTTAAAAATGTTTTTTGCGGACTCCAATCATTTCCATAATAAATTTTCAAGAAATATTCTCCATTTGGAATTTGATTCATTTTAATTTCCGTTTCACTTGTCATATAAAGATTTCGGATGGTTTTGTTTGGAGCACTTTTTTCCACTAAACATACGATTGCTTCTGACTGGCTTTCATTAAAAAAAACAATACTGCTTTTACTTTGAATATCATAAATGTCTTCACCAAAAATAGAAGTGTAAGGGGAATCGTAATTAACGATTGGTCTTTCGGTGTTTTCTGTTGTAGCCTCAACATTCTTTTTTTCAATTCTTTCTTTTGCTAAAGATGTTGTAAGTTGAGGTGTAGTTTTTTCAGTTGAATAAGAAATAATAAAATACAAAAGCACCATCGCAATTCCAACACTTACTAGGATTTGCCAATTTTCTTTTTCTGTAACTTTCTCTGTAGAGGAATGATTTTTTGTTTGAGCAAAAGTCTGCTTTTGTTTGTACTGAGCTTGTTGTTGAGCAAATTGGTATGCATTGCCAGTGTATTGCGGTCCACCTGAATTTGATTTTTGTTGCGGTTGAGTGCGTGACCCATACGAAACTTTTAAATCGTATTTTTTTCTTTTTTCAGGATTTGAAAGTACAGTGTAAGCTTGCTGAACTTCTTTAAAATATTCTTCAGCTGCTTTGTTACCAATATTTTTATCAGGGTGATATTTTTTCGCTAAAATACGATACGCACTTTTTATTTCATCAAAAGTAGCTGTACTTTTTACCTCTAAAATGATATAATAATTTTTTTCAGCCATTTATTCTTTCAACGTCTAGGAAAAGCAACTAAAAAGATGGGCTGCTTACAGTTCTATATTTTTGTGTATTAATCTTGGACGATTTCGGATATTTTACAGAAAATGAAAGTTCAATTTTTTTGATTTCACCTGGTTGTAAATTGTATTTCCAAACTAATTTTCCCGTTTTAGCATCATACTCAGCTTTTGAAATTTCAATAGCATCAACTGTTACATCACTTTGAGTTGAAATTGGCAATTGATCTTCTACTTCAATTTGAATAGGTGTTTTGCGATTGTTTTTTACTACCATCTCGTACGCAAATGTTTCTTTAGTTGTTGCCCCTATGTATTTTTTTGTGTTGAATTCTTTTACTTTACTACGTGTAACCAAAACTTTATTGTCGCGTCCTAGCGACAAATCAAGTGTGTCATCCACACTTCGAGTATAAATGTAAGATTGGCCAACAAAGGTTCCACCATAATAAACATTTGCTTCTCCTTCTACCAAATCTAAATCTTCCCATCCAGTAATTCGAGCCAATAAAAATGCATCACGATCAAGTTTTGGTGCACTGAAGTGTTGGAAGGTTGCAGGCAATTTATATTCTGTTACATCAACAATGTATGGTTTTGAATCGGATGGAAAAGTGTAGGGTGTTTTGATTTCAAACTCAGCACTTAACTCAGCAATTTCTATCTCAACAAAATTTACTATTGGTTTAACTGGTTTTGCAGAGAGAGTAAATTTTGCATCAACTTCTGAAATTGAGTTTTGCATATATCCTTCTCCAGATTGATAAGCGGGTGCTGCAGATTTTTGTTTCGCATAAACATTTCTGTTTTTTTGCGCAGCAACATAGGTCAAATCCCAAGGAAGTAATTCTGGTTTTGATGCACTTTTTGATGGATCAGCAGTTGACAATTTTAACTTTACATCATTCCAATCTATCCCAGTATTATTAAAAACTTTAGCTCTGTATTTTAATTCAATTGGCAAGTTGATGTCTTCTGCATGCAAGTCGTAGCTTGGAGCCCAGCCAGCATCACTCACTAAATATTTTAAATCAATAGTTGAGGAGATTTTAGAAGTTGAAGATATTAAAACAGAAATTTCAGCAGTTGGTTGATTGTTTTTAGCATTTAATTCATAAAGCTGTTGGTTTACATTCGTTAAAGATTGTTGCAGTGAAGAATTTTTTTTATCGAGCTTAGAAATTTCACTATTAATTTCTTTAATTCTAGCTCTATAAAAATCAGCAGCCAATTTTAACTCTGCAATAGCAACTCCTTTGTCTTGTCCTCCAATAGATTCATTTTTCAAGAGCATATTTTTTTCTGTTATGTATGCGTCTCTATCGTTATTGTGCTGATTAATTCCATCCGTTAAAATGGTAACCGAATCTTTTAATTGTTTTATTTTGTTGCTTTCTTTTTGATTTGCCATGTAATTGATAGCATCTGAAATAGCAAGAATAGCAACCCCTCCAGAAGCACTCACTTGAATGCTTTTTGAATCAAGTTTAGGAGAAAGTCCAATAAATGTAATTCGATTTCTTCCAGGATTAAGAGTCACAGTTTTATTCTGATTCACTTGAGCTCCATATAAATAGATTATTACAGATTGGATAGGAGTGCTCACATCTTGGTTCGTTTCTGTGGTCTGCGAAGAGACAGTAATTGCAAAACAAACAGTAAGTATAACTGTCAAAATTGGTTTAATTTTTTTCATTTTGATTTGTTTAAAAAAAACAAAACCCTGACATTGATGAAACAATTCGTCAGGGTTTTATTAAAATGGATTTAAAATTATTTTTTCTCTTCGCCTTTAGGAGTAGTAGGAACTACGTCTTTTAAGTAAACTTGAGAATAATCTCTGTAGCGCATTGGATTTGAAAACAAATTACGAACGTTTGATTTTACTAAACGGTAATTTTCATCATACCACAACATCATTATCGGAGCATCATTCATCATAATTTGTTCTGCTTTCAAGAAATCAGCATATCCTTCTTCTTGTGCTTTTGCAGCTTTTCCAGAATCAAATAATTTGTCAAATTCTTCACTTTTGTAACGTGGAATATTAGGATAAGAAGGTTGAGAAAGTTCTGCAGGAACAGTTGCACCATACAGAATCCATAAGAAGTTTTCTGGGCTTGGGAAATCGGCAATCCAAGCAGCGCGGAAAATTTCAGCACGTGCATATTTTGCATCTTCCATTTTTTGTTTTTGAGGAACAACTTCAAAATCAACATTCACATTTAATACTTCCATCAATTGTTTTTGAATTTCCAAAACAACGTTTGTGTTTTTTGCTCCACCACTGTTTAATTCAATTTTAACTTTCGGAAATCCTTTACCATTTGGATATCCAGCTTCAGCTAATAATTTTTTAGCTTTTTCTGCATCAAAATCATAACCAGTAATTTTAGTAATATCATATCCTTTGAAAGAAGGAGGAGAGATTCCATTTATCGCAGGACCATATGCTTCACCTTTTAATACATCTTCAACAATTTTGTTTCTGTCGATTGCATAAGAGAATGCTTGACGAACTTTAATGTTGTTGAACGGTTCTTTCGTCATGTTGAATTCATAGTACTGACTTGCCATTTCAGGTGAGCGCTCTAAAACATATTTTGGTGGCTTGTTTTGAAAGTCTGCAATTTGGCTTTCTACCATGTCTTTAATTGATTCAGATGGAAGACCGATTACCATATCTAAATTACCATTTTGAAAGTTGTCTAATTCTTGCTTTTTTGTAGGTAAGTAACTAAAAACTACTGAATCTAGGAAAGGCAATTGGTTGCCTAAAGAATCCGAAGCATGATAATTATTATTACGTTTCAATAATACTTTATCTGTTGCACCATTTTCAACATACATAAATGGACCAGTACCTACTTTCATGTCAGCACCATATTTATCATACGCTTCCTTAGCAACAACACTTGTAGATGGTGCTGCTAATGCAAACAAGAAAGAAGCACTAGGAGAGGTTAATGAAATGGTAATGGTATAGTCATCCGGTGTTTTGATTCCATCAATTGAACCACTTGGCTTTCCTTTATTAGCTTCAAAAAATTTGTTAGCACCTACAACACGATCCTTGAAAGTACCTGAAAAATTTGAATTTTCTTTGTTATCAGTACATAACAGTTCAAAAGCATATTTGAAGTCAGAAGATTTTACTTCTCTACCTTTTCCATCAGGAAAACACTCGTTATCCTGAAACATAACACCTTTCTTTAAGTGGAAAGTATATGTAGTTCCAGCAGCATCCATTTCCCATTTTTCAGCCAAACTTGGAATAATTGTAAGGTCTTTTGGGTTAAATTTCACTAATCCTTCATATATCTGGTTAGCAATATGTGAAGATCCAATGTCGGTTATTCCGGCAGGGTAAAGTGTTTGAAACTGTTCGGTCTCATTTATACGCAATGTTCCGCCATAAACTTTGTCGCCTTTTGCAACTCTGTCTGACCCGCCTTCGCTAGTAGAATCAGAGCAAGAGCTAATTAGAACTGCTAAAGAGAGGATAAAGAAGAAGGATTTTTTCATAATATTCTATTGGTATGATTGATAAAATGCTGGCTTTGTTGTTAAAATTAAGTGCAATATTACTGCATCTTTGACAAACTTGCAAGTAAATATACAAAAAAACTCTATTTTTGACGAATCTTTGAAAATAATTGATTTTGTTTATGAGAGATGTATTGTGTATGACAAAATTGTTTAAATTTGCGATGAATTCTAAAAATAATGATTATTTATTTTGAAATTATTAAATAAGATTATAATATTGCGTTCGAAAATAAAGAGCCGCATATTTTAACGTCTTGTTTTTAATATAAAAAAGCACAATGAAAAAAATATTATTTACCGCTTTTAGTTTAATTGTTTCATCTTCGGTATTTGCTGTAGGAGTAATAGTGTTGGAAGGAAACTACCAGGGAAAAAATCTATATATTCAAAATCCATTCGCAGGATCAGGAGTAGGATTTTGTGTACAAGAAGTTAGAGTAAACGGAAATGTTACTACTGACGAAATTTTGTCAAGTGCATTTGAAATTGATTTTAGAAACTTACAATTGAAGGTTGGAGATAAAGTTGAAGTAAAAATCACTCATAAAGACGATTGTAAGCCAAAAGTATTAAATCCAGAGGTTTTAAAGCCAAAAAGTACTTTTGAAATAGTTTCTATGGCTGTTGGTGCTGATATGACATTTAAATGGGCTACGAAAGGTGAAACAGGAAAACTTGCTTATATAATAGAACAATTTCGTTGGAACAAATGGGTGAAAGTTGGTGAAGTTGAAGGAAATGGTACGCCAGATCAAAACAACTACTCTTTCTTAGTAGCACCTCACTCCGGTAAAAACCAATACCGCGTTAAACAAGTAGATTATACTGGTCAGCCTAAATTATCTAAAACGGTTGATTACAACTCCTCATCTCCTGAAATTACATTCAGTCCAGCTAAAGTGTCAAAAGAAATTGGATTCTTTGCAGGTAGCACACCAACTGAAACAATGTTTGAAATTTATGACCAATTTGGTAATATCGTAAAGCGAGGCTTCGCATCAACTGTTGATGCTTCTAATTTGCCTAAAGGGGCATATTATCTGAATTACGACAATAAAATGGGCGAGTTTATTAAGAAATAGTCCTTTATACAATAATGATATTATAATAATCCCGGTTTTTATCGGGATTATTTTTTTGCACTAACCTTTAACCATAGATTATGTTGAAAATAGAGCATATTGGAATAGCTGTTAAGAATATTGAGCAATCAAATGACTTATTCACCAAATTGTTTGGAAAAGCTCCTTATAAGCTTGAAAAAGTTGAAAGCGAAGGTGTTTCAACTTCCTTTTTTATGCTTGGAGAAAACAAGATCGAGCTTCTGGAAGCAACTAGCGATACTAGCCCTATAGCCAAATTTATTGAAAAGAAAGGTGAAGGAATTCATCACATTGCATTTGAGGTGGCAGATATTCAAGCAGAAATGAAACGTTTGCAAAATGAAGGATTTACTTTATTATCAGAACAGCCAAAAAAGGGAGCAGACAATAAATTAATATGCTTTTTGCATCCGAAAGGCACAAATGGTGTTCTGATTGAATTGTGTCAGGAAATAAAGTAAAAAAGTCCCGCTATAAACGGGACTTTTGTTGGTGGGCCCACTTGGAATCGAACCAAGCACCCACAGATTATGAGTCTGTTGCTCTAACCGAATGAGCTATAGGCCCTTTTTGCACGAATGCAAAAATTGGAAGGCGAAATTATATAAATAGAACGAATTAACAAAACTCTACCAGCT
>CANNHN010000003.1 GCA_947504725.1 Bacteroidota bacterium
CTCTTCTAGTTTTTCTGCGAATCTCTTTGATGAAATTTTCGGTGGTTTGTTTTTTCTTTGTTTCCATGGTTATATAAATTTATTGATTTATTGGAAACACTCTCTTATATTTGATTAAAACTAGTCCACTTTATGCTGAAGATTTACATCCATTAAGTGTAGCAGGTGTAACAGGGACGTTAAGTGTCGCACTTCCTCCACAAGTACTTGTGAAGTTAATTGTTTGTGATGCTCCAGGATTAAACCCTAAACAATCAACAAATAAATTTAAATTAATTTGATATTGATTTCCCCCCAAACAAGTGTAAGTGATTTCTCCACCTGCAATATGTGATGCGTTTGAGTGTTTTGGAGCAATGCTCAAAAGCGCTGTTAATCCAATAAATACTGCAATTTTTTTAAACATCTTTCAATAATTATAAGTAGAATGTATTTTATCAATTTCAAAAATAATACCTATTCAGAGTAATCGTGGTGCAAAATTACGACAAAATTAGTACTTGATACCATGTTTTCATCGACAAAACTCCTTTTTTATTCGACAAGCCTTGCCTTTACTAGATGCTTTTTTTTAGATATAGGTTGCATGATTATGAAGTACTTTTGATTCATTTTTTTCAACTAAATTTACAAAGTGAAAAAACTCCAGATGATATATAACTATCTGATTTACAGGATAAAATCTGTGAACGAACATGGAGTTCATTCCCCTTTTGTGTACGATTTGCTTATAAGTACTATTTATAACAAAAAAAACTTCTATTCTTATATTCAGATAGAGAAAATGAGAAATACTCTTTCTTTATCTAAACATCAAATAGAATGTATCGACTTAGGAGCGGGCTCACTCGTAAATAATAGCACTAAAAAATCGATTCAAACAATTTTACATTCGGCTTCTAAATCTCCAAAATATGCTCAATTATTGTTTCGTTTGGTGAATCATTTTCAACCAGATACAATTTTGGAATTAGGAACTTCTTTGGGAATTAGTTCTGCATACATGGCATCAGCGAATTCGAAATCAAAGTTTATATCGATAGAAGGATGCAAAGAAATTGCAATTGTTGCTGGACAAAATTTTAAACAATTAGAATTAAAAAATGTTGAACAAGTAATTGGAAATTTTGATGAGGTGTTACCAGATGTTTTAAAAAATATAAACCAATTGGACTTTGTTTTTTTTGATGGAAATCATCGCAAAGAGCCTACAATTAATTATTTTAGACAATGTTTAGAAAAAGCAAGCGAAAAAAGTGTTTTTGTTTTCGATGACATTTATTGGTCTGCAGAAATGACTGAAGCATGGGAAGAAATAAAAAATCATGAAAAAGTAACTGTTTCGCTCGACTTGTTTTATTTGGGAATTGTTTTCTTTCGAAAAGAGCAATTGAAACAGAATTTTATTATTCGTTACTAATCGTTAATACTGTATTTTAATTAGTAAATTTGTATAACAACATCATCGAATTACAAAAACGGATACAAAAATACCAAATTCGAATTGTATGTGATTCGTTTGGTTAGCGTACTCAACTATTAACTATGAAACCTATTATAGAACTTTCTAAAATTGCCAAAGCCTATACAATTGGATCGGAAGAAATTCATGCGTTGCGTTCTGTTTCACTGGAAATATATAAAAATGAATATGTTGCTTTGATGGGTCCTTCTGGTAGTGGAAAGTCTACGTTAATGAATATTTTAGGTTGTTTAGATAGTCCAACAAACGGAGAATATATTTTAAATAATCTTGCAGTTGCTAAAATGCTTGACAATGATTTAGCTGACGTTCGTAATAAAGAAATTGGTTTTGTGTTTCAATCCTTTAATTTATTGCCACGTTCAACGGCACTAGACAATGTGATACTTCCATTAATATATGCAGGCTTTAGTAAAGCAGATAGAATTAAAAGAGGTAAGGAAGTGTTAGAGCAAGTTGGATTAGGAGATAGAATTATGCATAAGCCAAATGAGCTTTCTGGTGGTCAACGTCAACGTGTGGCTATTGCTAGAGCTTTGGTAAACAATCCAGCAATTATTTTAGCCGATGAGCCAACAGGAAATTTGGATTCAAAAACATCAGTTGAAATAATGGGTTTGTTTGAAGAAATTCATAAAAATGGAAACACTATAATTTTAGTAACGCACGAAGAAGATATCGCACAACATGCACATCGTATCGTTCGATTAAAAGATGGAATAGTGGAAAAGGATTATAAAAATGAAAATATTACAACTATAAGTAATAGAGTTTTTGCATAAGATGACGATGAAAATTTATACAAAAACAGGTGATAAGGGTCAAACTTCTTTGATTGGTGGAACTCGTGTTCCTAAACATCACATTCGTATTGAATCTTATGGAACAGTGGATGAGTTAAATTCTTATGTTGGATTAATTCGTGATCAAGAGATTGATGAGCATTCAAAAAAAATTCTAATCGAAATCCAGGACCGTCTATTTACAATCGGATCATCCTTAGCTTCTGACCCAGAAAAATCGAAAATGAAAATCCCAGATTTAAAGGAGTCGGATATTGAATTGCTGGAAAAGGAAATGGATGAAATGGATAAGTCGTTGCCTGAAATGAAATCTTTTGTTTTGCCAGGCGGACATACTACTGTTTCTTATTGTCACATAGCCCGTTGCGTTTGTCGCAGAGCCGAACGATTAACGATTCAACTTTCAGAAGATAGTTTTGTTGACGAATTGGTAATAAAATACCTCAACCGTTTAAGTGATTATCTGTTTGTCCTTTCAAGAAAATTGACGCAAGATTTGAAGGCTCAAGAAATTCCTTGGAAACCTCGTTTCTCGGCAGGCTCGAAATGACAATTACGTTTTTTTGATCGTCATCCCGTGCCACGACACGGGATCTCCCTGTTAGGAATTGGAAAGTTTGTGAGCTACAAATAACCACCTTTCACCGCTTGAAAATCCTTTATTAACAGCTGTTTATTAAAAAAGATACTTTGTCTCTTTGATTAGTGGAATTAATTTTTACTTTTGCAGAAATATCGACTGATATTAAAAAAAGTTTTAAAAATTTATTTCAGAATGTAACAACTTAAAAGTTTTTGCGTTCTAAATTCAAAACGAACAAAATGTACTGGACACTCGAATTAGCAAAAAACTTAGAAGATGCCCCTTGGCCTGCATCTAAAGATGAATTAATTGACTTTGCAATCCGTTCCGGAGCACCAATGGAAGTGATTGAAAATCTTCAAGAGATTGAAGATGAAGGGGAGATTTATGAATCCATAGAAGAGATTTGGCCAGATTACCCTACTAAAGAAGACTTCTTCTTCAATGAAGATGAATATTAATGGTATTCTATAATTATTTAAAAGTCCCATAAGTTTGTTCTTATGGGACTTTTTGTTTTCAAAGATTTCATGATTCAAATGTCATCTTATGCAACGACATGGTATCTACCGTTTCGAAGCCCTCTTATGTTAATTTGTCATGTTTTTTTAAACGGAACAACTTTTGACTATTCCCTACCAATGTTTTATTTTCCTTTTTTGCTTCTTTTCCCTTTATTGATAAGTCATTTGACGGAGCAAGAATTTTCGAGAAATGAAGCCAAAAATTAGCTATTTTTACATCCCGATAAATCGCGGACAACACTATTAAAAACGATTACCTTATGTTAGATATTTTTACAAAAAGCATTTCTAAATTTTTCGGAACCAAATCCGATAGAGATTTAAAAGAAATACAACCCATTCTTGATCAGATATTAATTGAATATCCAAAACTTGCTGGTTTAAGCAACGACCAATTACGTGATAAAACAATCGAGTTTAAAAAACGTATTGCCGATCGTTCTTCAAAAGAGAATGGACAAATTTCAGATATCCGCCAAAAAATAGATGGCGATCCAGAGATGGAAGTGGAAACGAAAGAAAAATTATATGAGGAGATTGATGAACTTGAAAAAACAATCATAAAAAATAACAAAGAAGTTTTAGATGAAATTTTGCCACAAGCTTTTTCAGTTATTAAAGAAACGGCAAAACGATTAAAAGATAATTCTGTTCTTGAAGTTACAGCAACACAAATGGATCGCGACTTTGCAGCGCAACGTGATTCAGTTGTTATCAAAGGAGATAAAGCAATTTGGTCAAACACATGGAAAGCGGCAGGAAATGATGTTAAATGGGATATGGTGCATTATGATGTGCAGTTAATTGGTGGTATTGTTTTACATCAAGGGAAAATTTCGGAGATGGGAACAGGGGAAGGAAAAACATTGGTTGGAACATTGCCTGTTTATTTAAATGCACTTACAGGTTTAGGTGTTCACGTTGTGACTGTAAATAACTATTTGGCAAAACGAGATTCAGAATGGAATGGACCGCTTTTCGAATTTCACGGATTATCTGTTGATTGTATTGACAAACACGAGCCGAATTCTCCTGAGCGTAGACAAGCATATTTAGCTGATATCACTTTTGGAACAAACAACGAATTTGGATTTGATTATTTACGTGATAACATGTCGCGCATCCCTGAAGATTTAGTTCAACGTAAACACAATTATGCAATTGTGGATGAGGTGGATAGTGTTTTGATTGATGATGCGCGTACTCCATTAATTATTTCTGGTCCAACACCAAAAGGTGATAATCAAGAATTTGCTCCTTTAAAACCACGTATCGAAAAAATTGTAAACGCTCAAAAAAATTATGTGAACTCTGCTTTAACAGATGCTAAAAAATTATTAGCTGATGGAAAAGAAAAAGAAGGGGGCGTAGCATTGTTGCGCGCTTATAGAGGCTTGCCTAAGAACAAAGCGTTGATTAAGTTTTTGTCTGAAGCTGGAATGAGAGCACAATTGCAAAAGACAGAAAATTTTTATTTGCAAGATCAATCTCGTGACATGCACAAGGTGGATGCCGAATTGTTTTTTGTGATTGACGAAAAAAATAATTCCATCGAATTAACAGAAAAAGGATTAGAATTGATTTCTACTTCATCTGAAGATGCAAAATTCTTTGTATTGCCAGATGTTGGAACAGAAATAGCTAACCTGGAAAAATCTTCTGCTCCGTTAGAAGAAAAAGCTCAACGCAAAGAAGAATTGATTCGTGATTATTCAATTAAATCAGAACGTGTTCATACCATCAACCAATTATTAAAAGCATACACCCTTTTCGAAATTGATGTGGAGTATGTGATTATGGATGGTAAAATTAAAATTGTTGATGAGCAAACTGGTCGTATCATGGAAGGTCGTAGATATTCCGATGGTTTGCATCAGGCAATTGAAGCGAAGGAGAATGTAAAAGTAGAAGCTGCAACGCAAACGTATGCAACCGTTACTTTGCAAAACTATTTCCGAATGTACTCTAAGTTGTCAGGTATGACGGGTACTGCAGAAACTGAAGCAGGTGAATTTTGGGATATTTATAAATTGGATGTTGTGGCAATTCCTACCAATCGACCAATAGCTCGTAAAGATCACGAAGATTTAGTTTTCAAAACGAAACGTGAAAAATACAATGCAGTAATTGAAGAAGTTGGAAAATGTGTTGAAGCAGGCCGACCAGTGTTAGTTGGAACAACCTCTGTTGAGATTTCTGAATTGTTAAGTCGTATGTTGAAATTGCGCGGAATCAAACACAATGTATTGAACGCGAAAATGCATCAACGTGAAGCGGAAATTGTTCAAGAAGCTGGATTAGCAGGAACAGTTACCATTGCAACCAACATGGCGGGTCGTGGAACGGATATTAAATTGGGTGCAGGAGTAAAAGATGCAGGTGGATTAGCAATTATTGGAACAGAGCGTCACGAATCTAGACGTGTGGACAGACAGTTGCGTGGTCGTGCTGGTCGTCAGGGTGATCCAGGATCTTCTCAGTTTTTTGCTTCTTTGGAAGATGACTTGATGCGTTTATTTGGCTCAGAACGAATTGCAAAGTTGATGGATAGAATGGGAATTAAAGAAGGTGAAGTGATTCAACATTCTATGATTACTAAATCTATCGAGCGTGCTCAAAAGAAAGTAGAAGAAAATAACTTCGGTACTCGTAAACGTTTGATTGAGTATGACGATGTGATGAACTCTCAACGTGAAGTTATTTATAAAAAACGTAGACATGCATTGTTTGGCGAGCGTTTGGCAATTGATATTGCTAATTCTATTTATGATACATGTGAATCAATTGTAGCAGAATATCACGAAGGAAAAGATTTTGATGGTTTCAATATTGAAGTGTTACGTGTATTGTCCATAGAATCTCCTGTGGATGAAAATAGATTTTCAGAAATGAAACATCAAGAAATTGTGGAAGCGTTATATGAAAAAGCAGACACGCATTACAGCACAAAAAACAATCACATAAAAACAAAATCATTTCCTGTAATAAAAGATGTTTTTGAAAATCAAGCAGCCGCTTACGAAAACATTGTTACTCCTTTGAGTGATGGAATAAAAACGTTGCAAGTGGTTGTAAACTTAAAACGTGCTTATGAAACTAAAGGTGCTGAATTGGTTTTAGGTTTAGAAAAAGGAACAGCATTATCAATGATTGACGATTCGTGGAAAGAGCACTTACGTGAAATGGATGAATTAAAGCAATCTGTACAAAATGCGGTTTACGAACAAAAAGATCCATTGCTGATTTATAAATTTGAATCGTTCCAATTGTTTAAGCGAATGGTATCGGATGTAAACAAAGAGATTGTTTCTTTCTTAATGCGTGCCAATTTACCGAACGAAGTTCAGAACAGTGTGCAGCAAGCTAGAGTTCAAGCTCCTCAACGTCAACAACAAACTCAAACGAGCAGAACGGAAGTTGGATCAAATACAAACACTAACAATCCAAACGAAGAACAACCGAAAGTGAAAGCACAGCCGGTTAGAGTAGAGCAGAAGATTGGAAGAAATGACCCTTGTCCTTGTGGCAGTGGTAAAAAATATAAAGCTTGTCACGGGCAATAATAAATTAAAATCATCTTTAAAGCCTCTTCGAAATTTTTGAAGAGGCTTTTTTGTCTTTATAAACATCTCAAAATTAATAAGTTTTGATTCTCAGCAAAATTTTGGGAATCGAATGGTTTATTTTTGATTGAACCAAAACTCTAACCTCATGGATATAAAAATTAATTTTCTGTATGTTTTTTTAGCAGCTCTTGTACCGATGATTCTCGGCTTTATTTGGTATAATCCTAAAGTATTAGGAAAAGTATGGATGGATGCCGCTGGTATTACTGAAGACAAGATGAAAGGTGGCAACATGGCTGTCATCTTCGGAGTGTCATTAGTGCTTAGTTTTTTATTGGCAATGTCACTAATGCCTCTCACCATTCATCAAATGGGTGTTTTCTCTACACTTGCAACTCCCGATACGATGGCGGATCCTATTAACTCGGAAGGCGCACAGTATTTCAAAGACTTTATGTCGAAGTATGGAAGTAATTTCCGCACGTTCAAGCATGGGATGTTTCATGGTATTATGGCTGGATTATTTCTTGTTTTACCTGTAATGGGAACAAATGCTCTTTTTGAGCGAAAAGGCTTCAAGTATATCGCAGTGAATTGTGGCTACTGGATACTTTGCCTTGGTATTATGGGTGGTATCATTTGTCAGTGGGGACTTAGCTATTAAAAGGTGACTAGGTGATTATGTAACTATGTAATAAGAAAAAAATGATCCCCTCTGATAATTTACCAGAGGGGATCTTAAATTTTAATTAAAAACAAAACTTATTTAGCACTTGCAACAACGTTGATGCTTAATTCAAATTCATCGCTTAAAGCTTTGTCTCCTAATCCTTCGAAGAAACTAGCAGAACCATATTTGATATCAAATTTAGTACGGTTCACCATAATTTTTGCTACTGTAACAAATGTTTTAGCATCCATTTTAATCATCGCTGGAAAAGAAACTTCATTCGTTATGCCTTTGATCGTTAATTTACCAGTTACATCATAATCATTTCCAGATTTTAATGTAGCTTTTGTAATTTCAAACTTTGCAGTTGGGAATTTTTCAGTACCGAAAAAATCATCTGCTTTTAAATGTCCAACCAATTTACCATTGTATTCTTTGTCTGTTAAATCAGTACAAGTAATAGAGGTCATATCAATTTCGAATGAACCGCCTGTTACTGTTTTTCCATCAGATACAATATTCCCTTTAGAAATTGTAATACCTCCTTCATGTTGACCAGTTACTTTTTTACCCAACCATTTAGCAGTTGTAGCTTTTGTGTCGATTGAGTAATTTACGTTAGACGCTTTAGGTGTTGTGAAAGCGAAAGCTCCAATTACAGCTACTGCAATTAAGCCAGATGTCATTTTTTTAATCATTGTTTTTAGGTTTTTTTAGAGTTTAATAGTGCAAATATATACAAATATATGTATATACATATAATGTTTAAACATTATTTTTTTAAAAAGGTTTAGATTTTTTAAAATAAACATGAATTATGCCCAAAAGTTTAAAAGAGAGAATGATTTTTGATAGCCGGAATCGGATATAAAAGGGTAAAATGGAAAAATAATGCAGGAATAAAGGGCAGAGATTTCTCGACTCTGCTCGAAAGGACAGTTCTAACAACCTGTGTTGTTTTAAATTGTCATCCCGAGCGAGGGTGAGGGACTATTTCTTAAACTCAATAGAAACCGAGTTAATACAATAACGTAAGCCAGTAGGAGCAGGGCCATCATCAAAAACGTGACCTAAATGACCGCCACATGTTGCACACGTAATCTCGGTACGAATCATTCCATGAGATTTATCCTTAATATAAACCACTTTTGTAGAATCTACCACGTCTGAGAAACTTGGCCATCCACAGCCAGCATCAAATTTTGTGTCAGATTTAAACAATTCGGAGTTGCAACCTGCACATACGTACATTCCCTTTTCGGTATGTAAATAGTATTTACCAGAATAAGGCATTTCTGTTCCTTTTTCTCTTAATACATTGTATTGTTCAGCGCTAAGTGCCTTTTTCCACTCATCATCTGTTTTAACTACTTTGTTTGAATCGCTCATTGTACTTTTTGGTTTTTGACTTGTTTGTCCAGTTCCATTGCAGGCAACCAAACTAAAAGAAACTAATAATAAAACTATATTTTTCATAAGACTATATTTATTGTCATATACGTATAACACTTTATAGTTGGATTTAGTTCAAATAATTCTCTTCAAATCTAATAATGTTTTATTCAACAGCCATATTGTATACTAGCCAATATTTTTTTATCTTTGGTTAAACTAAATAAAAGAACTATGAAAAAAATCTACTTAATACTAGCAATCTGCACGTCCTCTGTTTTAGCAACTGGACAAGTTTTTTGGACTGAAACGTTTGGAACAGGATGTAATCAAGGACAGTTAGCGAGTGCATTCACAGGAGCAAATGGTGCTTGGACAATTGCTTCAACTGGAACAAACGATGCAACAGCGAATACATTCTATATAGGTGCTCAAGAAGCTGGAAATGCAATTGGATCATGTGGAACAGGTTGTGCAGGAACCGTTGATGCAACATTGCATGTTGGAAACATTGCCATAGCTATAGTTTCATTAGTTGCAGATAATGGTGCTTCTTATTTTTCAGGTGTTGCTGGTGCTTGCGCAGCTGTGGGAATTTGTGCTACAACAAATAGAAGAGCAGAATCTCCAATCATTAATTGCACAGGAAAATCAGGCATTACGCTTTCATGTGGTTACATGGAAAATGGAGATGCAACAACTGATGATGCGAGTCTTTGGTATTCTGCTGATGGCGGAACTACTTGGACACTTTTAAATAACATGGCAAAAACAACGCTTGGTACTTGTGCTCCGCAAGGAACATGGACTGCTTATTCCTTTGCTTTGCCAGCTAGTGCAAACAATAATGCTACCGTGAAAATCGGATTCAATTGGACAAACAATGATGATGGTTTAGGAACTGATCCTTCTTTTGCAGTTGATGATATTACATTGTCTGGACTTTCAGTTGGAATAACGGATGCTTCTTCTGAATCACTACAAGTATTTGCAAATGGAAGTAGTGTAATTATTAAATCAAATGATGTTGTTCAATTACAAGGTGTGTTTGATGTTTTGGGAAGAACAATTACTGCTTCTTTAGAAAACAATACCATCAATTTAGAAGCGCAACCTTCAGGCGTTTATTTTGTAAGAGTAATTGTGAATGGACAAACGTTTACAAAGAAAGTATTTATCAAATAGATTGAAATACATTTATAATGCTAAAAAGGAGTTCCAATCTGGAGCTCCTTTTTCGTTTCTGATAAAAGTCATATGCTCCAATGACGCAACTTATTTTTCATATTCTATTTCCGCCTTAGCTTTGGTGATGATTCTAAACGATAAGAAAGTACGATGTCTCGGATATGAAATTTTCTTTGGTGTTACTTGTCATTAACATTAACGAGAATAGCAATGAAGCAACTGGCTTTTTATTTCACAAGTATAATTTTGGGTCTAACGAGTTGTGCACCCATTTATACTCCTAATATTGTTCATGCCCCTCTGTTTTCAGAACAACACGATGCCGATGTTCAAATAGGGATGGGTACTTGCGGATATGATGCTCAGGCGGCCTATGCTCCAACTAATTTTTTAGGAGTAATGGTCAATTCTTCTTATAGAAACAAAGATGTTTCGGATACAAATTATTATCACAAACATTCATTTGTAGAAGCAGCTGTTGGTTATTATGGAAAAATAAATGAAGCAGGACGATATGAATGCTATTTAGGGTATGGAAATGGTTCTGCACAAAATTACAACGATTTTTTTAATGGATATGTACAAGGGAATTATAATCGGTTTTTTATTCAGCCTTCCATCGGAGCTAAATCAGATGTTTTTGAAGGAGCTTTTTCGTTGAGAGTAGTTTACATTGATATGTATCAGATTTCAAGAAATATAGGATACAACAGAAATCAGTTGAGTTTGTTTTATTTCGAACCAGTAATCACAGCTCGATTGGGGTATAAATTTGTGAAATTTTTTGCTCAAGGAGGTTTGTCGATTCCATATGAACATGATGTGAAATATACCGACTCCCCTTTTATATTGAACTTTGGTATGAATTTTAGTTTTTCAAAATCGTATTTGAAAAATAAAAATCAAGCAGCCGTTTCACTCAATTAGAAAATTTTACTTCGTTGTAGCCGTTTTTGTTGGCGGTTTTTGAAGTATTATGTTTTTTTCAATTTCAAAAACATAATTCGCTTTATCATATACATTCACATCCTGAGTATATTCAACAAATCCAGAACTAGTTACTTTGAGAATGTATTTTCCTGGCTCAACAGCAAAAATATATTTTCCTGATTGTGGATTTATTTCTTTGGAATCAATTTCTTCGTTTGTTTTTTTATCAAGGATAGCAATGGTTGCTTCTAAATCTCGCTTTGTAGTATCTCCTATTGAAACTATTCCTTTAATAACGGATAAACTTTCTTCTACATCATTAAACGTTACTTTGTAAATATCTAAATCTCCGTAACCTTCTTTTCTGTAAGCTGAGATGTAAGCATCACGCTTATTTTTTGCAAGTGAAATTTGCATGTTGTCTTCAGGAGTATTTATAGGATAACCAATGTTGATCGGAGCTCCAAAAGTTTTTGCTTCTGCATTAAATTTAGTTTTAAAAATATCATATCCTCCCATTCCAGTATGACCTTGAGAAGCAAAATACAACATGTTTGTTTTTTCATCAAACATTGGAAAGTTTTCATCGTACTTCGTATTCACCTTTGAACCTAAATTAATAGGATCGCCCCATTTTCCATTTGGAAGTTTTTTAATAAAATATAAATCACAACCTCCAAATCCACCTGGACGATCACTTGAAATAATTAACATGTCTTCATCTTCTGTTACGCAAGCTTCTAGATCGAAATAGGAACCTTTATTTACTGGTCCACCCAAAACAGTAGGAGCAGGTAATGTTTGTTTTTTTCCAGCAAGAGTAGAAATGTAAAGCTCATCTGAGTCTGATTCATGAAACATGTATATAACAATTGTTTTTCCGCTGGGAGTTAAGAAAACACATTGTTCGTCTTCTTCTGTATTAATTAAAGCACCTGCATTCTTTCCTTTAGTCCATTCTCCTTTTTCTACTTTAGAAACATAAATGTCTGACGTGAAATAACCTGTTTCGCTTTCCACTTCACCCTTCGTTGCACTTCTTCTAGTTGTGTAATAAAGTGTTCCTTCGTCTCCTGATACAAATGGAAAATAATCTGGCGCTTTGGTATTAATTTCTTTTCCTAAATTTTCGAAAGAAACATTCACCGGTTTTTTGATTAATACTTTTGCATTTTCACAATTTTCAATAAAATGATCAACCAGTTCGGTTTCTTCTGGTGTACATTTTTCTCTGTATTTATTGTAGTAAGAAATTGCTTTGTCGAATTCGTAATGGTAAGCATATGCCATTCCGGTATAAAGCAATACTTCGTTTTTGTACTCACCATTGTTTAATACAAACTCGAAATAAGGAATTGCTTTTGAGCGATCGTCATTCACATTCAAATAACAAATCCCAAGGTTCAAATTGGTTTGAATGTCTCTTTTGTTTAGTTTGTGTAATTTTAGCAATTCTTTTAGCGCTCTGTTATAATCTTCATAGCCTAAAAAACCTTTTGCTGCTCTTTTTAGTTCTCTTGGACTTTTTTTGCTTTGAGCAGTCCCATAATTACAAAACAAGAAAAGTAAAATAGCGATAAGATAACGTTGCATGAATAGCGTTTTATGTTTCATTTTTTAAATAGCAAGCTAAATTAATGAAAAATAGCTCTGCTTTTTTATGCCTGCAATTTTAAACTCTAAAAATCAACAACTCACCAATTTGCCTACCCTGCCCAGCCTTCTCTATCTAAGCTTCTGTACTGAATAGCTTCTGCTAAATGATTGGTTTCAATGTTTTCACTTTCGTCTAAGTCAGCAATAGTGCGTGCTACTTTTAAAATTCGATCATACGCTCTAGCAGATAATCCTAATTTTTCCATTGCTGTTTTTAAGAGTTGATTTCCTGCATCATCAATTTTGCAAACTTCACGTAATTGCTTTGATCCAATTTGTGCATTACAATGAACACCATCATTTTTTTTAAATCGTTTTTCTTGAATGGCTCTTGCTTTTATGACTCTGGTCCTTACAAATTCACTTTTTTCAGATTTACGTTCTTCTGCTAGTTCATTATAAGAAACAGGTGTTACTTCCACATGAATATCTATTCTGTCTAATAATGGTCCTGATATTTTATTCAAATATTTTTGTACCGTTCCTGGAGGACAAACACATTCTTTCTCTGGGTGATTGTAATAACCGCACGGACAAGGATTCATGGATGCTACCAACATAAAACTTGCTGGATATTCTACTGAAAATTTAGCTCGTGAAATCGTAACAACTCTATCTTCCAAAGGCTGACGCATCACCTCTAAAACGGTACGTTTGAATTCGGGTAACTCATCTAAAAATAATACACCATTGTGAGATAAAGAAATTTCTCCAGGTTGAGGAACGCCACCACCTCCAACTAAAGCAACATCTGAAATTGTATGATGAGGTGAACGAAATGGGCGAATAGAAACTAAACCTGTGTTCTTTCCCATTTTACCAGCAACACTGTGAATTTTTGTTGTTTCTAATGCTTCTTGCAAATTCATAGGAGGTAAAATGGTTGGTAATCTTTTGGCAAGCATTGTTTTTCCAGCTCCTGGAGGACCAATCAAAATTAAATTATGTCCGCCCGATGCTGCAATTTCCAACGCTCTTTTGATATTTTCTTGTCCTTTTACATCCGAGAAATCGAACTCTGTTTCTTTCAACTTTGAAAAAAATTCATCTTCAGTATTAATAATCGTTCGAACCAATTCTAGCTCTCCGTTAAAAAAATCGATGACTTGTTTTATGTTTTCTACTCCATAAACTTCGAGTCCGTCCACAATTCCTGCTTCTTCTGCATTTTGTTTTGGAAGGATAATGCCTTTGAATTTTTCATTTCGGGCTTGAATGGCAATTGGTAAAACACCTCTGATTGGTTGTAACCCTCCATCTAAGGAAAGTTCACCCATAATCAAATAATCGCCAATACTTTCAGAAAGAATCTGTTCAGATGCAGCTAAAATTCCAACTGCAATGGTTAAATCGTATGCCGATCCTTCCTTTCGGATATCAGCTGGAGCCATATTGATTACTATGCTTTTTCCTGGTATTTTGTAGCCATTATTTTTAAGTGCAGCGGCTATTCTTTGTTGACTTTCTTTCACTGCACTATCAGGAAGTCCTACCATTAAAAAATTTACTCCTGCATTGATGTTTGTCTCCACCGTCACTGTTGTGGCATTAATGCCATAAACGGCACTGCCATACGTCTTCACTAGCATAAAATAGGTTTAAAATTTTTCGGGAGTAGGCATCAAATGTACAAAAGTACTTCGTACAATAAACGTGTATACACGGCTGTTTTTTTGCCATCAATTACTAAGAATTAATTGAATTTTAATTTTTTTATTCTGCTTTTTGGTCGTATTTTAGCTAATAAATCAAAAAACAAATCAAACCCAAATACACGATGAAAAAAATTGCTACACTTACCTTGGGATGTTTGCTAGGCTTAACAGCTGTTCAAGCACAAACATTCTCTGATGATTTTGAAAGTTATACATTAACAACACCGCTTTTAGGGATGCAGTCTCCTGATTGGAGAACTTGGACATCTACTACAGGTGGTGGAGCAGAAGATGTTGCGGTAGTTTCTACTGATAATCATACGGTTGCCGGATCAAAATCTATTTATTTTTCTTCTACGAGTGCAACTGGTGGACCAGATGATGTGATTTTACCTTTCACTACAGGTGCTCCTTTAAATACTGGTCAGTTTTCTTGGAAATCTTGGTTTAAAATACCAACTGCAAAAACGGCTTATTTCAATTTTCAAGGAACTTCTACAATGGGTGGAATGTACGTATTGGACTGTTGGATGAATGCTGGTGGTGCGATACAAGTTCAAAATACAGGTACTATTGTATCTACTGGTACTTTTCCTGTAGGCGCATGGTTTGAGATGGAAATCAAAGCAAATTTTAATGCAAATGCTTGGGAATTATTAATCAATGGTGTTTCTCAAGGAACATGGTCAAATGCAAACAATCAAGTTTGGGGTATCGATTATTACCCTGCTGATGCTGCTGCAAGTTTTTGGGTAGATGATGTTTCTTACAATGTTACTCCTTATACGTTACCTGCATTAAATGCTGCTGGTAACTTATTAAATATTTCTATGGGATTGGCTAGTGCAACAAGATTTCCTGCTGTTACTGTCAGAAATTTAGGAACAAGCGTTATTAATTCATTTGATATTTCTATCACTCAAAACGGTGGTGCTCCAGTTGTTAAAAACGTAACAGGTTTAACCTTAGCTTCATTAGCGAATACTATTCAAACATATACTGTACCTTTTACACTTGTTGCTGGTTCAAATACATTTGTTGCTACAATTAGTAACGTAAATGGTGCAGGTGCTGATGGTGACCCTTCAGACGATGTGCTTACAACTGTTTTGAATCCTGTAGTAACTCCAGCTGCTGGTAAAATGGTAGTTGCTGAAGAAGGAACTGGAACATGGTGTCAGTGGTGCCCTAGAGGTGCTGTTTTTATGGATATAATGGATACAAAATATGCAGGTTTCATTGCTCCAATCGCAGTTCACAATGGTGACCCAATGACAGTTACTGCTTATGATGCAGCTATCGGTGCATTAATTGGAGGTTACCCAAGTGCTTTGGTTGATCGTTTACCTGAAATTGACCCAAGTGGACTGGAAACAGATTTCTTAACTCGTATTGTAGTTGCTCCGAAAGCTTTTGTTATGAACGGTGCAACGTATAATTCTACAACTCGTGTATTAAATGTTTCTGTTACGTATACAAATCAAGCGTTATTAACAGGAAATTATAAAGCACTTTGTGTTATCACAGAAAATGATGTAACTGGAACTACTGGATATGCTCAATCAAATGCATATGCTGGTGGTGGTGCTGGACCAATGGGTGGTTTCGAATTACTAGCGAATCCTGTTCCTGCTTCTCAAATGCAATATGATTTCGTTGCACGTATGATTAGCCCTAGTTTTGCTGGTACTCCAAATGCTCAAGGAACGACTACTGCTATTGGTGGTGTATTTACTTGGACTTACTCATTTACGTTACCTGCTGGTTATGATGATACACAAGTTCACATTGTGGGTATGTTGGTTGATCCAACAGGTAAAATTGAAAATGCTGATTACACAACTATCCCTGAAGCAGTAGCTAACGGATATGTTACAGGTTCTGGAGTTGGAATAAATGATATCGCTTCTGCACCGGATGCACAAGTGAGTGTTTATCCTAATCCTACTGCTAATACTTCTACGATCTCTTTAAATCTTGCAAAAGCATCTACTGTTTCTGTAGCGATTTATGCAGTGGATGGTTCATTAGTAGGAAGCAAATCGTATGGTGAATTAAACGGTGCAATGTTATTGCCTGTTGATTTAACAATCTATAATGCTGGTTTATATTTTGTAAACGTTACAATCGATGGAAATACTTCGGTATTGAAATTGGTAAAACAATAAATAGATTTAGTTAATACTAAAAAAGTCCCGAGTTATACGCTCGGGACTTTTTTTATGAAAAAGAATTTGATTTTTAAAGTGAAGCTTCTACTAAATGAATCAACGAATGAATCACTTTTATGTGAATCTCTTGAGCTCTATCTGCATACTCACTGTGTGGTGCGCGGATCTCCACATCACATAATCCAGCTATTTTTCCACCATCTTTTCCTGTTAAACCGATAATAAACATTCCTTTTTCTTTTGCTGAGGTGATTGCATTTAGAACATTTGCTGAATTTCCACTTGTACTGATAGCCAACAAGACATCTCCTTTATTTCCTAGGGCTTCAATGTATCTAGAAAATACTTTATCATAGCCATAATCATTTCCTACGCAGGAAATATGAGATGGATCTGAAATGGAAATCGCAGGTAATGCTTTTCTATCTTCACGAAAACGACCGCTTAATTCCTCTGCAAAATGCATGGCATCGCACATCGAACCACCATTTCCACATGAAATAACTTTATTCCCTTTTTTGAATGCTTCAGAAAGCAATTTCCCAGCTTTTTCAATTGCTTCGATGTTTTTTGGCTCCGCTATAAATTGCTGTAATACCTTTTGGGCTTCGTTTAGGTTATTCTCAATCAATGATTTGTTCATAGTTCATTTGGTTATCAAAACATAAAATTAAGTCTTTTGGCATAACATTTGAAATTATTGCAAGGAATTTATATATTTACCCTATACTAATAGCTCTCAAAGTGATTGGTATTTAAATTAAAACTAATAAATATGAAAAAAATCTTTACTACTCTAACATTAATGATGGCTTTTGTTTTTGCTACTAAGGCTCAGGCTCCAGCAACCAAAACGGCTGCAGAAGAAAATAATTGTTATACAAAATGGGCTCAAAAGTTTCAGGATAGAGGAGCAGAAGATGTTGTTGATGGAACGTATACGGATGTAATCATTTCAATTAGAAATGGTGCTGATGCAGAATGTTACAATGGAAAGTGTGATGTAAAAGATGGCAAAATTACTGCGATGTACATCAAATTGGAAGATAGCTCTTTCGAACAAATTAAGAAAAAATCGCGCTATGAAAATGTTCCTTTAGTTATTACTAACGGAATGTCTAGTCCGCTTTTAACAATGGAAAGTGAATTAATTAACGTTTTGTTTATCAAAAAAATTAAACCGAAAAAAGCAGGATTTGTTAAGGCTGCTGAACCTACAGACGATTAAGAAATAAAATAAATAAATGAAAACGCCTCTTAGTGAAATACTAAGAGGCGTTTTTTTATTAGCTAATTCAGCCACCATATTGCACCATTCAATACGGATGCAAAACTTACCCATAATAAATAGGGTATTTGTATAAGCGCTGCTGTTTTATTTATTTTATAGAAAACAATAATCATAATGATAATACTTATCCAAATCAATATGATTTCTATAAGTGCGATGCCTAATAGCTGAAATTTGAAAAATAAAAAGCTCCAACAGAAATTAAGAAAAAGTTGGACTAAAAAAATTGCAATTGCTTTTTTTCTAAATTCATTTTCTTTTTGGTTTAAAATAAGATAAAAAGAAATGCCCATTAAAATATATAAAGTTGTCCAAACCGGACCGAAAAGATAATTTGGAGGATTAAAAAATGGCTTGTTTAATGTCGTAAACCAACCTGTAATGCTATCCGATGTGGCAATGCCAGATAAAGCGCCAACGAAGAGTGTAAATAAAATGCATAAAATTAATAAGAGTGCTTTTTTCATGTTAGTTCATTTTTCCAAATCGCTTTTCAATAGCAATCGTTCGATAATCAAATATATTTTTCAGTTGCTTTTTTATTAAAATAGCATTCGCTATCGACCCTAAAAAAACCAAAGGTGGTTGATAGTTTACGATATCTGTCATTAATACTCCCCCTTCAATTGGTTCTATTTTATGCTGATGGTGCCACATTTTATAAGGTCCAATGCGTTGTTCGTCAACAAAGTATTCGTTTTCTTTTACATGTGTTATTTCTGTCATCCAGTTTAATTTGATTCCCAAAATAGGACTCACCTTATATGTAATAATCATTCCAGGATACATTTTACCTTGACCCGTATTGTTTGTAACCAAAAACCCCATGTGTGGTGGTGTAATCTCTTTTAAGTTGACCGGAGCAGAAATAAAATCCCAAATTTCCGGAATGGTTGCAGGTATTTTTTGACTTGCTTTGACTTGATAAAATCCCATGGCGTATTCTTTATATATAACTAGAACCCCAAGCGACTCAAATTGTTTAGAATTAGCATAGGTGATTGAATAAAAAAGCCCCGAGTGAAATCACTCGGGGCTTTTTAAATTATTCTAAAACTCTTATTTAGTCAATACTAATTTCTGAACTAATTTTTGAGTGTCATTTTTAATAGTGATGATGTAAGAACCAGCATTTAAGTCAGCCACATTTACATTTACAACTTGTCCTTGAACAGGATTGTCAATAGAATGTGTTTTAACTAATCTTCCTGCTACATCAGTTATTTCAACAACTGTTAATGAATTCATGTTGTATCCGAATTCTACATTTACAAATGTGCTTGCAGGGTTTGGATAAATTGCTACACCTGTATTTTCTGCACCAGCAGTAATTCCTGTTGCAGTTGTTACTGTAGCAGTAACTGGAACTCTAGGTGAGCTAATACAATTTGTGTTAGGTGTTTGAATTTTCCAATCGTAGTAGTAGTAATATGCACTGCTACTTGTTGCAGATCCTGTCCAACCATTTGTTATTGTAACTAATCCTGCTGTTGTATAAGGATAAGAAACGCCAGCCGTATTTCTTCTTAATGAAGGAGTAGTTGCTTGCGTTAAACGGTATCCAACACCAGGAGTTAATGGGAAATTTAATGTTACAACAGAAGAGTCAATAGGAAGACTTGCAGTTGTAAAAGTGTTAAGAATAGTCCCAACATTGTTTCTTAATTGGATAGTGCGAGGTCCAGCAGTTGTTGCATATACCTTCACCGAAACAAGAGTAGCTGGAGCTAATACATCAAAATCAAGTCCACCAACAACAGTACTAGTTCCAGAACCAGAACCATTTGCTCTTCCGCCATTGTTCAATGATCCAAAATATGTAGTTGTTTCATCAACATAATATGTAGTCGTTGTACTAATTGTCGGAGTTGTATAAGCAGTTCCAGTTGTTAGAGCAGAGCCTCCAGTTATAGCTGAATACCAATTTAATGTTCCACCAGAACCAGCAGCAGATAAGTTAAATGTTGCAGGGCCAGGACCAGTAGCGCCAGTTCCTGTTGGACTAGGTGCAGCTAATACAGAAACTACAGTTGGAGCAGCTGTCCAATTTTGACATAATCCTGTTGTAGTTAATGAATAGGTTCCTGAAAGTGAAGGTGTAATAGATTGAGTTGATGCTGTAAATCCTGAAGGACCTGTCCAAGCATAAGCAGATGCTGTTGAGCTTGTTAAAGTAAATGTTCCAGCACATGTATTCGTTCCAGAAGTACTTACAGATGGTGTTTGAACTGGGTTTAATTCAGTAGTTACGTTTGGAGATACGTTAGTGCAACCTGCTGCATTTGTAACCTTAACATTGTAGTTTCCTGTTGTGCTAACTACAATAGAAGGAGTAGTAGCTCCATTTGACCATAAGTAAGAAGTATATCCAGCTGGTGCAGTTAATGTAACTGAACCTGCAGTACAAAATGCATAAGGACCAGGGATTACGTTTCCTGTAATTGAGCAACCGCTTTCCACAACAGTTACGAATTGATCAGCATTTAAAGTACCAAAAGTAGTTGTTCCACCTGCTGGCCAACTTACTACTGCAGATGTAATTGTAGTAGAAGAACCTAAACCAAAATGCAATTGCATTGAGTTCGCTGTTCCATAAGTTTCACCTGCTCTAACTTCACGAATTTGTGTTCCAAATGAACCAGTGATTGTAACACGTGCGCCAATTGCATCATGATTACTTGCTGTTCCCGTTAAGTTGAAAGTAATAAAGTGATTTCCATTTTTGTTATTTAAATACAATACATCATCATCAACTGTTGATGGTGAATTGTAAATGTTACCATAAGAAGTTTGTAAATCAATAAAACCATCGTGATTTAAATCACCAGTTGCAAAGGATAATAAACCACCTAAGTTAGGAAGTACACCTGTAACTGGAGTGAAAGTCATGTCTCCGTTATTGTGCCACATATACCATTGTGAACCAGAAATCATAATGTCCAAATATCCATCATTGTCAAAATCTTCAACAACTGATTCGATTGGGTCAATAGACGTGTTCCATCCTGTTGTTGCAGTAATGTCTGTAAACATTCCAGATCCATTATTTTCGAAAATTTGTCCATTCTCACCATGGTTCGTCATAACAAGATCAAAATCTCCATCATTATCTAAGTCACCAAAACTTGAAGTCCAAGATTGTTTGAAGTCTGTAATTTCAATTCCGTAAGTAGCAGATTGTTCTGAATAAACGTTACTTCCATTGTTTACAAATAAACGATCTCTTCTTCTTTGATCTGTAGAGCTAGTTGCTGATTGACGGCAATGAGCAATGTATAAATCCAAATCGCCATCGTTATCAAAATCTAACCAAACACTACCATAGTTTCCTGAATCATAAGGGTCACCGCTGTAGAACATTCCTGGATTAATTTCTGTATCAATTAACGATGTCGTTAATGTCATCGTTCCAGCATTGTTCTTGTAAATTTTCATGTAATCATTATCATCACAAACTGCTAAGTCTACCCAGCCATCATTATCAATATCACCAAAAGTGACATTCTGAACGAAGTAAGAACCAGCTAATGTAGTTTGTGTTTTAGTGATTGTACTTCCAGACCAGAAAAGTTTAACTAAATACATTGTTCCGTTAACTCCTGTAGCAACATCTTTCCAACCATTGTGATCCACATCTGCTAAAGCCATTCCCCAAACGTTTGTACCACCTGTGATAGTTCCTAAATCGTAATTGGTATAGGTTCCGTTTGCGTTTTGTAAATCAATAACCAATACATCTGATTGATCCATTTTAACGATATCATCAAGACCATCGTTATTAATATCTACAACTGAAATAGCGCAACCGCTACGAGTTAAATTTGAAATTAAGCTGTTTGAGTTAGTAAATGCAAACTGTGCGTTGGTGTTAATTGCACCAAGTAAGCAAAGGGAAGCAAGAACTAACGACTTGTGGAAAGTAGTTTTTGTCATGGTTGCTGTTTTAATTTTTATTAATTTATTAGTTTAGAGATATATAAAGTAAAGCAAAAGATTATGATTTTACAACTTTTTTATAGACTATTTTCTTGCCCGTTGTAATTCTTAAGTGATATATGCCCGATGATTGAGGCAGATAAAGGTTTATGGTAGATTGGAAGCCTAAATTTTGATGCTGTGCTATAAGTTTGCCTTCTGCATTGAAAATATCCACCGATTTAATCAAATCGCCATATTCAGATGAAACATAAATTTTCCCATCCAATGAAATAGTTGGCCATGCATTTACCTCTGGTTTCAAATAAGTGTTTACACTTAATAATGGAATAAGAACGTTGTTTATGCTGTCCTGTGCAACCAAAATTGGTGATTGGTCGGCACTGTTATACATGGTTTCGAATGCGTTTATTTCGGGTGTTGAATATGTAAACATGTTTTCCACCCATTTTGGTGGAACAGATTGGTAATATACTTTTGATTTGATATTGATATTTCCAACGGCTCCTGCTAAAGGAACAGCAAAATGTACCCAGTCAACACCGCTTCCTTCAACGGATGCTACTTTATTAAAATCGGCATCTGCAATTGCATCATTTGATACTTTAACTGTGTCATAAACAGAAGAAGCAGAGGTGAAGCCCAATGGTGGAATTCTATTATCTTTTAATAATATGGCAGCTCGTTCTAGTACAGATGTAAAATTGCCTAGAACATCTCCAGGAACCAATTCATAAATCTGAGGAACATGAGATTGATTGATCGCATCGTGATGTATTTCGAAGTTTGAATTTTCGCCAACTACACGATATTGATTATTAAAAATACCAGTTTGAAAAATGGTATCTCCTGTTCCATCAATCACTACAAATTGTAAAACCGCTCTGCGAGACGGGTAACCTGAAGGAAATTTATGGCCAGCTTTATTTTTCAGCATTACTCTGAAATACGCAGTATCAGTTGTTATAGACACTTGTTGTAAATCAAAATCGAGTGTTTTTTGCTGCAACATTGCAGTAGTTGCTAAAATCGTAGAGTCAAAACTTTTATCTGGAACATAGATGTCTAAAGCCGTTTTGTTCGCTTTGATTAAGTTAAGCATAAAAACATTGGCCCCTGCAAACGTATGTTGGTTAAAAGGTGTACGTGGCGTTAAACCTGTAAATCCATTTGCAATAATAATAGATTCGTTAACAGGAGGCATATGACATGTTTGGCACTTAACATTATTGGAAGGATAATCCGAGTTTACATATTCGTGAGCGGTGGCTTGTTCAACAAAATGTCCTCCTGTGTATGCTCCAGCTAAATCAACGCTTTCGGTAATAAGTGTGTGACAAGATGAACAAACTCTTGATTCATCCATGTGTGGACTGTAAACAGGTGTGAGTCCTTCATATAATTGCATTGGCGCAACAAAGGGAGCAGTAAATGGTCCGTAAACACTTAAAATAGTATCATACGGAATGTCTCCTGAGAAGGTAAATCCTACAGTCGGTTTTATAGTATGACAACCCATACAGGACACACCATCTTGTCCTAAAGTATCAGAAGCTAAATCGGTAAGTGAATAAAAAGGATCTCCATGAAACTTTGAAGTGAAAGCACCCATTGGTGCATGGCAATCTAAACATTTGTTTTGAAGCGGTCCGGCATGTGCAGGATTAATAGTTATTTCATGAGTTACTTTTGCTTTCCAGAAAGGATCTTTTGCTGATAAAGCCATCATTGAACTTTCCCATCTATCAACTAAATTCACATCTTCTCCGGCTTCGTTAATGTTTGCAACAGTTGCTGAATCGTAACCGTGGCATCCTCTACAACTAGATGAAGGAAGGAAGTATTCTCCCGGTGCAATAGGCGCTCTTGTATGAATACCTTTATAGGCATCAAGCTGTGATTGCGTGTGAAACTTTTTTGCTGGGCTATTGGACGCAGCAGAATTCATAAACTTGAATCCAATTGCAAACCCTACAATTATAAAAAGAATAGTAATTTTTTTGATACTCATAATTTGTGAATGATAAACAAATATATAGAATAAAGGTTGTATTAAAAAGTGAAAATCGCCCAGTGGAAGGATTATTGAGATAAATCATAAAATAAAAACTCCCGAATGGTTATTTTCGGGAGCTTTTATTTATTTGGTAGTGCGTATCTTAAATTCATTGGTGCCTTCGTCCATCCAATTGACGTATTCAGGTATTCCTGATTTATAACCTCTCGGATTGTTTAGCAATTGTTCGTTGTGGTCGATTAAAACATACAAAGGTTGTGTGCTTTGTTTATATAATGTTTCTTCCATGTATTTGAATTTATCACCGATGGTAGTAATTTCTCTTTCTTGTCCGAACCAAAACACTTTCATATAGTCTTTTGGGTCTAATTCTGTTTTGTCGTCTACATATAATGACACAAGAACAACATCGTTGTTGAGTCTTTTTGTCACTTCAGTATCCGGCCAAATAAAATCTTCTGTTTTTCTACAGTTAGCACATTGGAATCCGGTAAAGTCAATCATCAAAGGTTTCCCAACTTTTTTTGCATATGCCAATGCATTTTTATAATCGTTTTTGAAATGCACAATTCCATTTTTACTAGTATGAATATAAGGTGCAAATTCAGGGTCAATGCTAGATGAATGGCTATTGCCTGAAACGCTTGAGCCACCAAATCCATTTGGCGATTCAGAATTTTCATAAGCAGGTAATACTCCGCTAAATAATTTTAATGGAGCGCCCCACAATCCTGGAATCAAATAAATTGTTACAAAAAACGAAAGTATAATAAAGAATAATCTGGTTACAGAAATGTGTTTTGTTTCACTGTCATGTGAGGTTTTAAATCCACCTAATAAATAAATGGTCATTAATCCAAAAACGACAACCCACAAGGAAATAAATACTTCACGTGTTAATATTCCCCAGTTGTAAGCAACATCAACATTGGAAGCGAATTTTAATGCCAATGCTAATTCTAAAAATCCTAAAACAACTTTAACTGTGTTAAGCCATCCGCCACTTTTTGGCATGGAGTTAAGCATAGAAGGGAAGAAGGCAAATAATCCAAAAGGTAAAGCTAAGCCTGCAGAAAAACCAAACATTGCCCAAAAGGCACCAGATGTATTTCCTGAAGTAGAAGCAGCTACTAGAGCATTTCCTACCATTGGGCCTGTACAAGAGAAGGAAACTACAACTAAGGCCAACGCCATAAAAAAGATACCCGCAAAACCGCCTCTGTCTCCTTGCGCATCAATTTTGTTTACAAATGCTGAAGGCAGAACAATTTCAAAAGCACCAAGAAATGAGGCTGCAAATACAAGTAATAAAATAAATATCACGAAGTTAAATCCGGCACTTGTTGCAAATGTATTTAATGCACCACCTCCCCAGATTGCTGAAATCCCTAATCCTAAAGTAACAAAAATCACAATGATGGACAATGCGTACAATACAGCATTTAGTTTCCCTTTCGCTTTTGTTTTGCTTCTCTTTAAAAAGAAACTCACGTTCATAGGAATCAATGGAAAAACACAAGGAGTAAATAAGGCTGCAAATCCCCACAAGAAGCCTGTTAATAAAATTGACCACCAAGGTTTTCCTTCTAGTGATGTGTCATCTACTTCCGTTTTTAAGGATGTTGGGGTAGTGTTTGTTGATGCAGGAGCTTCTATTTTGGTTTCTTTTACTTCACTTGTCGATGTATTTTTTAACGTATAAGCTTTAGCAACAGCTTCTGAATCTATAATTAAATTTGATCCAGTTTCAATAGGAATAAGCTTCACTCCACCTTTTTCACAATCTGCAGTTCCTTTGAATTTAAATTCGAAAGGTGTTGCAGGCGGGAAAATACATTTTTCTTCGGTACACGCTTGGTATTCGTATTTACCTTTTACAACAATATCCTTATTGGCTTTTAATCTTATTTTTTGTTTGAAAGTTACGGTCTTTTCAAAATATAGGACTTCCATTTCAAAAACTTTATCCATTGCTTTTATAGGCGTTCCTTCTGTTGGTTTGCCTATTGTTTCGTAATCAGCACTTTTATCTACAAAAATATTTGCAGGCATTGGGCCATCATTTCCAATCTGATTAAGAGAGTATACATGCCAATGTTCTTCCATAGTGCCAGTGAAAGCGATTTCGTATTCACAATCACTTATTTTTTTGCTGGATGTTTTCCATTTAACGGGGTCTACAACTTGCGCTGTTGCTAAGTTTGCAATAAAAATTCCTGCAAGCAGAATAAAAAATTTAAAAATATTTTTCATAAGTTGGAGTTAAATTACTTTTTAATTGAACGTTGTAAAGATAAAAAAATAGCCCCGAATCATCGGGGCTATTTTCAAAATATTATTAGTAATTGATAGCCAAATAGTGTTAAAAGCGTATCAGAATCAACGGATTAGGCATTTACATCGTGTATTCGGTGAATCGGAATAACAACTCCTTGTTTTAAAATAACTCGTTTGTCTGTTACTCCCCAAACAGTTGTATTCACTTGTTTAAGACCTTCAGAATCTTCAAATGTTATTTTGATTTTGTTGTGTTCTAGATTCCCCAACTTTAAAGCTCTTTCAAGATTAGAATATCTGTTTTTAATCTCTTCTGCAGAATTCAACACATCGTTTTCAGGAAATTTTAACCCGCTGATGTTTTCTTTTTCTATTAAAACAGGATTTAGTGGTGTAGCATTTGTCATAGTAAGAGCGTTTTAATTAGTAAAAATTAAATCAAAGGCAGTTTGATTTTACGGGCAATTTAAGATTTGGTTACAAATAATGCAAATCTTTTTTTGACTAGTTGTTAGTAGTCAGTTGAATAATAGTCTTTAAGAATTCATCCGATTTTTGAGTGCCAATGCGATACTTCAGTCCATCTTTATCAGTTAATTCTAAGGCGTCATTGCCTTGCGTAAAAAAGCGAATTTTGTTCTTAAAATGAAGATTGTAAACGGGTCTGTTAAGTAAATACTTACTGTACTTCACTTTTTTTACATCTATAATATTACTTAACTCAATTTTCACTTTTCTAGAAGTCCATAAACCATCTAAAATCAAACTGTTTCCAATAATTTTTGTATGTATGTGTAAAACAAAAATCAAAATCAAGGAAAGTATCATTAAAATAATGCCCATTAAAAAGAACAATTGTCCTGAATCTTCATCAACAGGAGATGCAGGTATTTCAACCATAGCTACGTCTACGGCTTTAGGGTTTTCACTCCAATAATATAATATAAAGCAAAACATAGCCAAAACTGTTCGCCAAATCATCGACCATTTATTATAACCGATGTATTGTTTTTCTTCAAAAAGAATTTCCTCTTGCATTGTGCTTCAAAGTTAAGAACTAAACCCGTTCTACAAAATATATTTTCTTCGTTTTGTCGATTACTTTATAACGATCATCCAATCTTAATCCAATCACCCAAGCAATTTGATTATTAGAAGTCAATAACCAGATGTTTTCTTTTTCAGAAATAGAAATTTTCTTGTCAATAAAAAAATCACTCAACTTCTTTTTGCCTTTCATTCCTAAAGGAAAAAAAGTATCTCCCTTTTTCCATTTGCGAATCTCTAATGGAAATTGAAGTTTGTCAAAATCAATATTGGCTGATTCATTTGTGGCTTTCAATTTATAGTCTAATTTTTTTACAACGCTTTTGAAATGTAATTTAAGGTCAGAAGCAATTAGATTTTTTTGATTTTTTTTAATTGAGTATTTTTTTTCTTCTGCTACTTTTGTCTTGTTGCTTTTGTCTATAACAAGAAAGTCTCTATCCTTAATCAATCGATGTGTTGAAGAATAAAATTGTTTTCCAGATTGTCCGTTTAAGCTTTTAATGACTTCGTCAACTGTTGTTGAATTAAATCCTAATGGATATAAGAATTCAAACAAATACGGTTCAATCGGATTTAATTTTTTTAACTCTTTAATAGAGATGCGAATTTCATTTTTATCTTCTTTAATAATTTTCGAACGCGAATCTTTAATTTCCTTTTTATAAACTTTTTCAGTGTCACTTAGTCGTTGAATGTCTTCCGCAATCGTTTTGTGAATGTTTGGATTTAATTCTTTTAAAAGTGGAATAAGTTTGTGGCGAATTTTATTTCTCACATATTTATCTGAAGCATTGCTGCTATCCTCTCTGTGTTCTAATTTATTCTTATGTGCAAAGATTTCAATTTGTTCTTTTCTAGTAAAAAGTAAGGGGCGAATAATCGAATTCTGTTTTGGTGAAATTCCATGTAATCCAGAAATTCCAGTACCGCGAATTAAATTGATAAAAAACGTTTCAATGGAATCATCTTGATGATGAGCCGTTGAAATATATTTGTAATCAAATTGCACTCTTATTTCTTCAAACCATTGATAACGTAATTGTCTTGCTGCAACTTGGATGGAAAGTTTATTTTTTTTTGCGAATGAGGAGGTGTCAAATGAAACAGAATGAAATTGAACTTCGTATTTTTCTGCCAACTCCTCAACAAATAATTCATCGATATCACTTTCTTCTCCTCTTAATTCAAAATTGCAATGTGCAATTCCAAATTTTAACCCTGCCTGATGAAAAAGCTCACACATTACAATAGAATCGATTCCTCCGCTAACGGTCAATAGAATAGTATCTGTTTTAGTAAACAGCTTTTCTTTTTTAATGTATGTGTTGAATTCTTTTAACATTGAACAAATTTATCACTTTTTATTTGTCACCCTAAGCGGAGTCGAAGGGAGTAATTAGTTGATTTCTTAAAAATTAATAATTAGTTGTCGCAAGTGCCTCAAACATTGCTTTTGCTTTCAACAAACATTCTTCATATTCTAATTCTGCTTTCGCTTTATCCGTAATCGCGCTTCCTACCATAAAAGATAAGTAGTTACTCTCTGAGTTATATAAAATACTTCTGATAACCACGTTGAAGTCGAAATCCCCTTCTGGCGAAATATATCCAACCGCTCCGGAATATAAACCACGTTTAGTGCTTTCGTATTCTTCAATCAGTTTCATAGCACTGATTTTTGGTGCTCCAGTCATTGATCCCATCGGAAACATACTCTTTAGTATCTCTGTAAAAGAAACTTTATTATCTATTTCGCAACTTATAGTTGATATCATTTGATGCACTTGCTTGAAAGAATAAATTCCAAACAATTCATCTACTCTTACGCTTCCTTTTATTGCAATGCGTGATAAATCGTTTCTTACCAAGTCGACAATCATTACATTTTCGCTTCTCTCTTTTGTGTTGTTAAGTAATTCTTTCTTTAATTGTTCGTCTGTGTTTTTATCTTTAGAGCGCTTGATCGTTCCTTTAATTGGCTGTGAAATCAATGTATTGGAACTTTTTTGTAAAAATCGTTCAGGGCTGGCACACATTATATAGTGTTTTCCGAATTTACAATAAGCGGCAAATGGAGCTCCGGAAAGAGTATTCAATTTTTTGTAAATTTCAGTAGTATTTATTTTAGCATTTTCTGCAAAAAATTCTTGACAAAAATTTACTTCATAAATATCCCCTTTGCGAATATGATTTTGTAATTTCTTTACAGAATGTATGTATTCTTCTTTCGTGATTTTAGATTGAATTTCTAAAGGTTTTTGATTTTTGTTTGTTGTTTCAGTGTTAATTGAAAATGCAAAATCGTATATTTCTTTTACTTCTGATTCAGAAACAAATTTATCATCATATATGACGGAAATATTTTCATTTTCTATCTGTAAAACTACCTTCGGAGAAAAAAAGTGAAGTAGTGGAAATTCTAATTTGTCTGTGTTTCCTGAATGAAGTTGTTCAATCTCATTTTTTAAATCGTAGGTAAGATATCCAAAAAGCCAACCCTTATTTGAGTTACAAAATTGTTGTAATTCGGACAAACAAGTTTGTGAAGAGTAAATGCAAATTTCCTGTGTTGTACCAATAGCAATCAATTTAGAGGATGACAAATGTTTTTTATCATTTTCACTTTCATTTGAATCAAAAACACAAACACGATCAAATCGTTCATTCAGCCCATCAATATTGATAGTTTGGAGCATCGTTGAGCGTGTATAGGTTTGTTTTTTTAGCACATGTAAAGATAGTTTTTCAAATTCAATTGACCGAACATCTTTGTTGGTCGATTTAAAGAAGTTCTTAGACCCCAATTTTTTTCCCACCTACCCAAAAAACCGTTTTTATTTTTTTTATCCATTTTATATACCTCTTTATTTAAGCCTATTTCAAGCAATTTAGTTGATTTTAATACGGCAAATAGTTTATTGAATTTTGAATCAATTCGATGTTCAAAAACAGAAAGTTTTCAACAAAGTGGGAAATTGTGGTAAAAAGTGGGAAAATTGTTTTTATTTTTACAGCTTAAAGAACTAAACCGCAATGAATAGCCTATTTGGAGTTTATGAATGTAATGCTGATGCGAAAGGGCGCGTAATGCTTCCTGTTGCCTTCAAGAAGCAGCTTACCAAAGAGCTGAAGGGTGGTTTTGTTATGAAGCGAAGCATTTTTAGCAAGTCGCTTGAGCTTTATCCAATGGCTACTTGGAATGAAATGGTGAAAGAGGTAAACAAGCTTAACAAGTTTGTGAAGAAAAATGTAGAGTTCATTCGCATGTTCAATTACGGTGTTGTTCCTGTTGATTTAGATGCTTCTGGACGATTATTGATTTCGAAAGATATGATGTCGTTTGCAGGAATGAGCAAAAATATAGTTATGGCTGCTGCTGGTGATCGAATTGAAATGTGGGATAAAAAAGGCTACGAGAAATTTATAAATAACAGTACTGCAAACTTTGAAAAACTTGCTGAAGACGTAATGGGTGGTATTTCAAGTGGTCAGCCAGAAGAAGACAAAAAATAATAATTGGTGATGATAAAGTGTAATTATTATCTGAATCATGAATTGAAAAACTACCCTCTCCTTTGGAGAGGGATGAAGGGAGAGGTAGATGGAGTATCATAATCCAGTTCTTTTAAAAGAATGTATTGAAGGCTTAAACATCAATCCTGCGGGAACTTATGTGGATGTGACATTTGGTGGTGGCGGACATTCCCGAGAAATTTTAAAGCATTTAACAACTGGAAAGTTATATGCTTTTGATCAGGATGACGATGCAGTGAAAAACAAAATTAATGATGAACGTTTTGTACTCATTAAACAGAATTTCAGATATCTGAAAAACTTTTTAAAAATGTACAATGCTCTTCCAATTGATGGTTTGTTAGCTGATTTAGGTGTTTCGTCACATCAATTTGATGAAGCTGAACGAGGTTTTTCCATTCGCTTTAATGCGAAACTCGATATGAGAATGGATCAAAACGGAAAACAAACCGCTGCAGATGTTTTGAATGATTATAGTGAAGAGGAATTGAAACGTGTTTTCAAATTGTATGGTGAAGTTGATAATGCTGGTTATTTGGCGTCAATCATTTTTCACAATAGAAAAGATAAACACATCGATACGGTGAACGATTTGAAAGTAATGATTACGAAGTGTGTAAAAAAAGGAAGAGAAAATCAGTATTACGCGCAAGTGTTTCAAGCATTAAGAATAGAAGTTAATAAGGAATTGGATGTTTTACAAGAATTGTTGACGCAAAGTTTAGAGGTTTTAAAGCCGGGAGGTAGATTGGTAGTGATATCCTACCACTCCTTAGAAGATAGATTAGTAAAGAATATTATGAGAAGTGGAAAGTTTGAAGGAGAAGTAGAGAAAGATTTTTTCGGAAATCAATTGACTCCTTTCAAGCAAATAACAAAAAAACCAATAGTGCCTTCTGCAGAGGAAAATGAAATTAATAGCAGAGCAAGAAGTGCGAAATTAAGAATAGCCGAAAAAAAATAATAGGCAATTAAGAAGTAAGCATTTAAATCGAATAAAAAATTGCCAACTGATAAAAATGGGAAACAAGTTTAAAGAACAACCAAAAGTAGAAGAACCCAAATCTGAAAAACCTATTAAGGAAAATAAGATTGTGCGTTCTGTTGCTAATGTTGTAAGTGGTAGTTTCCTTTCTCAAGAAGCTACGCTCAAAAAATTGCCCTTTGTTTTCTTTTTGTCATTTCTAGCTCTTTGTTACATCGCGAAAGGTTATTACGATGATGATCAAGTAAGAAAACATAATCGCTTAACAAACGATATTAAGGAATTCAGAACTCAATATATAGTGGTAAAAGATTCTCTTGTCATATTAAGTAAACAAACAGAAGTGGCTAAAGCATTAGCTGCACAAGGAACAGGAATTAAGGAGTCGGTGGTGCCTCCTAAGAAAATACTAGTACAAACAGTTAAGACAAACTCAAAAGTAGATTAAGATCGTTGGAAGTTAAAAAAGACATACTGTGGCGTGTATATCTCATATATTTTTTTATATGCCTTTTTGGTGTCGCTATTATTTCCAAAATTTTTATCATACAATTCTCTGAAGGTGAAGAGCTAAGGGCTCAAGCTGAACGTTTCTCAACAAGGTTTTTTGATATTGAAGCAGTACGTGGCAACATCTATGATGCCAACGGAAGTTTGTTGGCTACTTCTTTGCCTTATTTCGAAGTTGGAATGGATGTGAATACTGAAGCGATTTCAGATGAATTATTTTTGGAGAATGTTGATTCGCTTTCACTGTGTTTAGCAAATTTATTTCCAGACAAATCGTATAAAGAGTATAGGAAGTTATTGAAAAAAGCGCGTGATAGAAATGATAGATGGGTTGTTCTTCAAAGAAATGTTTCCTATACAGATTTGCAAAAAATGAAAAAATTTCCAATTCTACGAAGAGGAAAAAATCGTGGAGGATTTGTTTATCTGCAAACAAACAAGCGTGAACGACCATTTCAATTTCTTGCAGCTCGTACAATTGGTAAAGTAAATGAAAATGGTACAGGAAAGTCTTATGGGTTAGAAGTAGCTTTTGATAGTGTTCTTCAAGGAAAAAGTGGGCAACGGTGGATGCAAAGAATTGCAGGAAATGTATGGCGTCCAATTAACGATGAAAACGAGATTGATCCTGAAGATGGAAACGATATTGTTTCAACAATTGATATTAATGTTCAAGACGTTGCTGAAAATTCTTTAATGAATTCTTTAAAACTACATGGTGCTGATCATGGCTGTTTGGTTTTGATGGAAATAAAAACTGGTGAAATAAAGGCAATTGCAAATTTAAAACGCACAAAAGATTCTTCTTATGTGGAAAATTTAAATTATGCGATCGGTGTAGCTACTGTTCCGGGTTCCACTTTCAAATTACCATCATTAATTGCTGTCATGGAAGATTTTAATGTGAGTTTGAATGAAGTGGTTGATATCGGTGATGGAGTTTGTTTTTATAGTAATAAACGTGTTGCCGATTCTCATCCACCACAAAAAAGTAAAATCACAGTTCAGGAAGTTTTTGAATTGTCTTCAAATGTTGGTGTAACAAAAATCATTTCGAGATACTACTCAAAAGATCCGAAAAAATATATTGACAGATTGTATAAGATGAATCTAAACGATCCATTGGATATACCAATTCCAGGAGAAGGCAAGCCATACATTAAAAATACGGATGATAACAGCTGGTCTCAAATTTCATTACAATGGATTAGTTATGGTTATGAAACTCGAATTACTCCATTGCAAATTTTAAATTTTTATGCAGCAGTTGCAAACGATGGAAAAATGATGCGACCAATGTTTGTGAAAGAAATTCGTAAGCGCGGAAAAACAATAAAAACATTTGAACCAGAAGTAATCAATCCTGCTATTTGTTCGAAAGCAACAGTTGCTAAAGCTCGCACGATGATGGAAGGTGTTGTTACGAATGGCACTGCAAAAAGTTTAAAAGCCGCTGACTATCTAATTGCTGGAAAAACAGGGACAGCTCAAATGGGTATGGTGAATGGTAAAATGACTTACCAAGCTTCTTTCGTAGGATATTTTCCTGCTGATAATCCTAAGTATGCTTGCATTGTTGTGGTAAGTGCTCCAAGTGGCGATTCTTATTATGGTGGTGCTGTTGCAGGTCCTGTTTTTAAAGACGTAGCGGATAAAGTGTATTCAACCAGCCTGGAAATTCATAAAGAAATCAATCATGTTCAACCTCAATACGCTCTTACTGCTCCGAAAGTTAAAAACGGATATCAAGAAGATATTGAAAATGTATTGACAACATTAAAAGTGAAAAATAATTCAGCTGATGAAAAATCTGAATGGGTTTTTACAACGAATGATTCACTTTCTGTTTCTCTTTCTTCTCGCGATCATGAAGCAGTTTTGAAAAGGGGTATAGTTCCAAATTTACTCGGTATGACTGCAAAAGATGTTCTGTATCTATTAGAAAATAATGGCATGAGAGTTAAGTTGATTGGTAGTGGTGCTGTTGCTGCGCAATCAATCTTAGCAGGGACTCCATTTGTTAAAGGCTCAAAAATCGTATTACAGTTGATTTAAAAAGGATGAAATTATTAAAAGATATATTATATAAAGCAGGAATCATTGAGGTGGTTGGTTCAACCAATGTGGCGATTACTGCCTTGACTTTTGATTCACGCAAGATTGAAAAGGATAGTTTGTTCGTAGCAATAAAAGGAACTCAAAACGATGGACATGTTTATATCAATGATGTCATCACAATGGGTTCGATCGCCATTTTGTGTGAAGAATTTCCTGCTGAAGTAAATGACAAAGTGACTTATGTAAAAGTAAAGGACACTTCAGCAGCATTGGGAATTATTGCTTCTAACTTTTATGATAATCCTTCAGAAAAATTAAAACTGGTTGGCGTAACAGGTACAAATGGAAAAACGACAACCGTAACCTTGTTATTCAACTTATTTAAAAAATTAGGTTACAAAGTAGGATTGCTTTCTACTGTTAAAAATCAAATCAATAACGATGTACAAGTTGCAACGCATACTACTCCAGATGCAATTCAGTTAAACGCATTACTGAAACTAATGGTTGATAAAGGTTGTACGCATTGCTTTATGGAAGTGAGCTCTCATGCTGTTGTTCAAAATCGTATTGCTGGCATTTATTTCACAGGAGGTGTATTTACAAATATTACTCATGATCATTTAGATTACCATAAAACATTTGATGAATACATCAAAGCAAAAAAACGCTTCTTCGATTTGCTAAGTTCAAATGCATTTGCGCTAACAAATAGAGATGATGTAAATGGGGAAGTGATGTTGCAAAATTCAAAAGCAGTTAGAAAAACATATTCACTGCGATCGATGGCGGATTATAAATGTAAAGTGGTTGAAAATCAATTTAGCGGTTTGCTTTTGAATATTGATAATCAAGAAGTGTGGAGCAAATTAATCGGAAGTTTTAATGCGTATAATTTATTAGCAGTTTATGCAACAGCTCTTTTGTTGAAAGAAGATAAAATAAATGTGTTAACCACTTTAAGTTCATTAACATCTGTAGAAGGCCGTTTTCAATATGTCCGTACAGACGAAGGTGTGATTGGAATTGTTGATTATGCACATACTCCTGATGCATTAGTAAATGTTTTGAAAACAATTATGGATATCCGAACAGGAAATGAACAAGTGATAACTGTAGTTGGATGTGGTGGAGATAGAGATTCAGCTAAGCGACCAATGATGGCAAAAATTGCTTGTGATTTAAGTAATAAAGTAATTCTTACTTCAGATAATCCGAGAAGCGAAAATCCAGATGAGATTATTAAGCAAATGCAAAAAGGAGTTGATGTAGTTAATAATAAAAAAACAATTTCTATTACAGATAGAAACGAAGCTATAAAAACAGCATGCTCTTATGCAAAGCCTGGTGATATTATTCTGGTTGCAGGAAAAGGGCATGAGAAGTATCAAGAAATAAAAGGAGTAAAGCATGATTTTGACGACATGCAAGTGCTACAGGAAAACTTAAAGTTATTTGAAAAATAGGCGAGCGCTATTTAAATAAAGAATTAAAACTAATGCGTGCCTATTCAACACGACAAATTTTAAAAAATAAAAACGTGTTAAATAAGATCCGAAAACGATCAAATAAAATAAAAAAACAATAAAAGAATGTTCTACTACTTATTCGATTTTTTAGACAAACAATTTGATGTTCCTGGAGCAGGAGTATTTCAATACATCTCTTTTCGTGCTGCAATGGCATTGATTGTTTCGCTTTTGATTTCATTGGTGTTTGGAAAACGCATTATTAATTTACTACACAGAAAACAAGTTGGTGAAACTGTACGTGATTTAGGATTAACAGGACAATTGGAGAAAAAAGGGACACCAACAATGGGTGGATTAATTATTCTTTCTGCAATTGTGATTCCAACATTGTTGTTTGCTAAACTTCACAATGTATATATCATATTAATGTTGTTGTCAACTGTTTGGTTGGGTGCAATCGGATTTTTAGATGATTACATAAAAGTGTTCAAGAAAAACAAAGCAGGATTAGCAGGAAGGTTTAAAGTGTTAGGACAAATCGGATTAGGGCTTATTGTTGGAATCACTTTATACTGTAATGATGAAGTTGTGGTAAAAGAAAAAATATTTGCTGGGAAAATTCCAACAATGGATGTGATTAGTACTTCTCAGCAAAACACTCAAATAGCAGTTTATGCGGATGAGCCTATTAAGTCAATGAAAACGACCATTCCTTTCGTGAAAAATAATGAGTTCGATTATTCATCCGTGCTTTCATTTTTAGGAGATAATTATCAGAAATGGGCTTGGATTATTTTTATTCCGTTTGTCATAATTATTGTTACTGCAGTTTCAAATGGTGCAAATATTACAGATGGTATTGATGGATTAGCAACCGGAACATCTGCTATTATTGGAGTAGTATTAGGAATACTTGCATACGTTTCTGGTAATACTGTTTTTGCGGATTACCTGAATATAATGTATATCCCTAATTCTGGGGAGCTCGTAATTTTTATTGCTGCATTTGTTGGTGCATGTGTTGGTTTCTTGTGGTACAACTCTTTTCCTGCTCAAGTATTCATGGGCGATACAGGAAGTTTGGCGTTGGGTGGAATCATTGCTGTTTTTGCAATCGCTATTCGTAAGGAACTTCTTATTCCAATTTTATGTGGTGTGTTCTTGGTGGAAAATCTTTCAGTAATGATGCAAGTAGCATACTTCAAACGAATGAAGAAAAAGTTCGGAATTGAATATGCACGTGAAAACCGACTTTTTAAAATGGCACCCCTACATCATCACTATCAAAAATTAGGAATGCATGAATCAAAAATTGTTTCTCGCTTCTGGATCATTGGAATTATGTTGGCGGTGTTGACTATTGTAACATTGAAATTAAGATAGATGAAGCGCTTAGTCATACTTGGTGGTGGCGAAAGTGGTGTGGGTACTGCTGTACTTGCACAAAAAAAAGGATTTGAAGTTTTTCTTTCAGATAAAGGAAAATTAAAAGAGAAGTACAAAGACGTTCTTTCAAAATATGGAATCAAGTGGGAAGAAGAAAAACATTCTGAAGACTTGATATTAAATGCAGATGAAGTGGTGAAGAGCCCCGGTATTCCCGACAAAGCTGATTTAATAATTGCTTTGAAAAACAAAGGAATTTCGGTGATATCAGAGATTGAATTTGCTGCGAGATATACCAATGCTAAAAAGATTTGTATCACAGGAAGTAATGGAAAAACAACAACAACATTGCTAACCTATCACATGATGCAAAAAGCTGGATTAAATGTCGGTTTGGCAGGAAATGTTGGAAAGAGTTTCGCAATGCAAGTCGCAGAAAACGACTTTGATTTTTATGTGTTAGAGTTGAGCAGTTTTCAATTGGATGGAATGTTTGAGTTTAAAGCAGATATCGCGATTCTCTTGAACATCACTCCTGATCACTTAGATAGATATGAGTATAAATTAGAAAATTATGCAGATTCAAAATTTAGAATCATCCAGAATCAAACAGAATTGGATGCCTTCATTTATTGCATCGATGATGAAGTGACAATGAATACGATTAAAACGAAAGATATTAAAGCAAAACACTATCCAATTTCTATCAAACAAGAATTAGAAATAGGAGCTTACTTAAAAGAAAACAATCAATTAATAATAAATACAAATAACACTAATCCCTTATTTATGACAATTCAAGAACTAGCATTACAAGGAAAACACAACATCTACAACTCAATGGCTGCAGGTGTAACCGGTAAACTAATTGACATCAGAAAAGAAACGATTCGCGAAAGCCTTTCTGATTTTCACAACATCGATCACAGACTGGAGTTGGTAGGAAATGTTCATGGAATCGAATTTATTAATGATTCTAAAGCAACAAATGTTAATTCTACTTGGTATGCTTTAGAAAGTATGAATAATCCTGTTATTCTTATCCTTGGTGGAGTTGACAAAGGAAATGATTATTCTATGCTTACGGATTTAGTAAAATCTAAAGTGAAAGCAATTATTTGTTTGGGAACAGACAATAAAAAAATTATCAAAGCTTTCGGTGGATTGGTTGAAACAATCCTTGAAGCTAAATCTGCAAAAGAAGCAGTTGCGCAGTCGTACAAAATTGGTAAAAAGGGAGATACCGTTTTGTTGTCACCAGCTTGTGCAAGTTTTGATATGTTTGAGAATTACGAAGATCGTGGAACGCAATTTAAACAAGCTGTTCGCGCACTTTAATTTTAATTGATTGGTGTTATTTAAATTTTATAAAAATGACAGAGAATAATAAAATAAAAAATTATCACGATAAGTTGAATCAGAACTTGTTGTCGCGTAATCGTGTTCGTTCTTCCGAGGATGATCATCAATTGGAATTTGTAGATGAAATAAATGGGATTGCTTTCATCAATGATTCTAAATCGATTCGTTTAACAGCAACTCGTAACGCTTTGGAAGCAATAGAAACTTCTGTGGTGCTTATTTTGGGCGGGAAGGATGACGATAATGATTATTCTGTTTTGTCGCAACAGATAAAACAAAAGGTTGTAGCTATTATTTACCTTGGTGATGGATGCGATAAAATTTTAAAAAATTACTCTGCACATAAAATGCTTTTCGCGAAAGCATCGACTATTCAGGAAGCAGTTCAGATTTCATCTGTGTATGCAATTTCCGGTGATGTTGTATTGTTTTCACCTGCTTGCCCAAGTAATCATTCACATGATACTTATAAAAACAGAGGAAATGAATTTAAGGAAGTTGTTAAAAGCTTAAAAAAATAAAAATTGAATTTATTTAAATATATAAAAGGAGATAAGGTAATTTGGACAGTAGTGTTGCTGTTGTCCTTGTTGTCGGTGTTGGTTGTGTACAGCTCGGTTGTGGCTTTGGCGTATCGCTATAAAAATGGGGATACGGCTTCCTATTTGATTAAGCATATATTTATTGTTGCGTCTGGTATCTTCTTGATGTATTTAATACATAAAGTTAAATATTCCTATTTTTCTCGGATATCTCAAATTGCAATTATATTAGCCGCTCCCTTGCTGTTGTATACTTTGTTGAATGGAGTTAGTGCTGGTGAAGCATCTCGTTGGTTAGCAATACCGGGAACATCATTGACTTTCCAAACTTCCGATTTTGCAAAACTGGCACTCATTGCCTATGTAGCTCGAATGCTTTCGATTAAACAGGATGTGATTAAAGATTTTAAACAAGGTTTCTTACCAGTAATTATTCCGGTAGTAGTGATTTGTGCGTTGATTTTCCCAGCTAACTTTTCTACTGCTGCTTTACTGTTTTTAACATGTTTGGTGTTAATGTTTGTTGGTAGAATGAATGCAAAACACCTTTGGCTGTTAATTGGCTCTGGAGTTGTATTTATTGCTCTGCTTGTTTTGATTATTTGGAATTTCCCAAATGCAATTCCACGCGGAGCTACCTGGAAAGCACGTATCGAAAATTTTAGTAAAGGTGATAGTGAAAGTAATTTTCAAGCAGAACAAGCGAAAATTGCTATTGCTAGAGGAATTGTTCCGCAAGGTCCAGGAAATAGTATTTCAAGAAATTTTTTACCACAAGCATCTTCCGATTTTATTTTTGCCATTCTTATCGAAGAGTGGGGATTGATAACTGCTGTTATTATTGTGTTCCTATACATTGTTTTACTCTTTCGAGGTGTACGTATTGCAAATAAGAGTGAACGAACGTTTGGTAGTTTACTCGCCATTGGATTAACATTTAGTTTGGTGTTCCAAGCAATGATTAATATGGCTGTTGCTGTGAATTTATTCCCAGTAACTGGTCAACCTCTTCCATTAATAAGTATGGGAGGAACATCCATTTGGTTTACTAGTATTTCAATCGGAATTATTTTGAGTGTAAGTAGAGAGACAGAAATTTCTCAGGAAGGAGGCGAACTTGCAACCGCTTAAAATTATAGTTAGTGGAGGAGGAACAGGAGGGCATATCTTCCCAGCTATCGCTATCGCTAATGCAATTAAAAGTTTGAGACCGGATACGGAATTTTTATTTGTTGGCGCAGAAAATAAAATGGAAATGGAAAAAGTTCCTGCTGCAGGATATAAAATTGAAGGACTTTGGATTTCCGGTTTTCAAAGAAAATTAACATTATCAAATCTTGCTTTTCCTTTTAAAGTGATAAGCAGTTTGATGAAAGCTAAAAAAATATTAAAATCGTTTAAGCCAGATGCTGTCATTGGAACAGGTGGTTTTGCCAGCGGTCCGATGCTACAAGTGGCTGCAAAGAATGGCGTTGTGACATTAGTGCAAGAACAAAATTCATATCCTGGCATCACAAATAAAATCCTTTCTAAAAAAGTAGATAGAATATGTGTGGCATATGCAGGTATGGAAAAATATTTCCCGAAAGAAAAAATTTTACTGACCGGGAATCCTGTGCGACAAGATATTTTAAGTTTGGATGGAAAAAGAGAACGCGGGTTGGAATACTTCGGATTGAACGGTGATAAAAAAGTGATACTGGTTATTGGTGGAAGCTTGGGTGCTCGTACAATTAATGAAAGCATTGTTAATTGTTTAGAGGCTTTTGAGAAAAATAATATCCAGTTGATTTGGCAAACCGGAAAAGGATATTATGAGACAGCAAAAACGGCTGTTGCTAGATTCGAAACCAAAGGAATTAAAGCATATGACTTCATTCAGAAAATGGATTACGTTTATGCAATTGCTGATTTAGTGATTTCTAGAGCAGGAGCAAGTTCGGTTTCTGAATTGTGTTTAGTTAAAAAGCCTTGCATTTTAATTCCTTCACCCAATGTGGCAGAAGACCATCAAACAAAAAATGCTATGGCATTGGTTACTTATAATGCTGCGGTTATTTTAAAAGATGTGGATGCACGTGAACAATTGTGTAGTCAAGCAATTGATTTGATGAATGACTCTGAAAAATGCTTTAAGCTTTCGGAGAACATCGGAAAATTAGCTTTTCAAGATTCCGCAATTGTTATCGCAAATGAAGTTTTGAGTTTGATAAATAAAAAGAAGTAAATGGAGTTGAGTAAAATACATAGTGTTTATTTTTTAGGTATTGGCGGTATCGGCATGAGTGCGCTTGCTCGTTACTTCAATGCTATGGGAAAAAAAGTCTCAGGCTATGATAAAACATCAACCAAACTTACAGATGAATTAATTGCAGAAGGAATAGATATTCATTTCGAAGACCATATTAGAAATATTCCAAAGTACTTAAAAGAATTACCTTTTGATACCGATAACATCTTAATTGTTTTTACACCTGCCGTTCCAATTGACCACAGCGAGTATGTATTTTTTAATTTAAATGGGTTTAACATTAAAAAAAGAGCTGAAGTATTGGGAATGATTACACAATCTGCACATACAATCGCTGTGGCCGGAACGCATGGTAAAACAACCACTTCATCCTTGGTGGCGCACATTTTAAAATCAGCAGGTTTGGATCCTTCTGCTTTTTTAGGAGGCATCACTCAGAATTACAATACAAATTTACTTCTTAGCTCAAAACTAAAAAACTCCGAACTCCGAACTCCTGACTCCGAACTTATCGTAGTAGAAGCAGATGAGTACGATCGTTCTTTTTTAACACTTCATCCTGAAATTGCTGTGATAACTTCCGTAGATGCAGATCATCTCGACATTTATGGAGACAAAGGTCATGTGGAGGAATCGTTTACATTGTTTGCTAAACAGGTGAAATCAAAATTGATTTTGAAAAAAAGTATCGTAGATAAAATTAAAACAGAAAAAAAGCCCATCACTTATGCCGTGAATGATGAATCGGCAGACTATTTTGCAAGTAATATTCGAATTGAAAATGGATATTATAGCTATTCAATTGTAACACCATTATCTATTTATGAAGACATGCTAATGGGTTTACCTGGTTTGCATAATGTTGAAAACTCTGTTGCTGCTGTTGCGATTGCTTGTGAGTTGAATATTTCGGAAGAGGTTATTCGAAAAGCATTGGCTTCTTTCAAAGGTGTAAAAAGAAGATTTGATTATCACATTAAAACAGATAAATTGGTTTTTATTGATGACTACGCACATCATCCAGAAGAATTAAAGGCGGCAATTAGTTCTGCAAAAGAAATGTATCCTGGAAAAAAAATCACAGGAATATTTCAACCGCATTTATTTTCACGCACACGGGACTTTGCAGATGATTTTGCTAGCAGTTTAGATTTGTTAGATGAATGCATTTTGATGGAAATTTATCCAGCGCGTGAATTGCCCATTGAAGGTGTTTCATCACAAATGCTTTTGAATAAAATGAAATCTACAAATAAAAGTATTTGTCAAAAGTCTGATTTAGTTGAAGAAATTGGTAAAAGAGATATTGAAATACTAATGACAATGGGTGCTGGGGATATCGATACATTTGTAATCCCAATAAAGAATAAGTTAAGTTTTTAGTTTCAAAATAGTAATCTGTGAGTGTCTGTGTAATCTGTGGTAAAAAGTAAAAATTGAAAAAGTTTAAAAAAATACTATTCGTTTCACTTTGGGTTGTGCTTATTGCAGGACTGTTGTTTACTATGGGCTTTGTAAATAAGCAGCAAGATGCATTGCTATGCAAAACCTTAAATGTCACCGTAAATCAGGAGAACGATTTATACTTTTTAGATAAATTGGATGTCATTCAACTTATAAAGGATAGAGGTGACTCGATTGTTGGACAACCAAAATCAACTGTGAATGTTTCTGAAATTGAAAAATCGCTGAATAGTCATTCGAATATTGCTAATGCAGAGGCTTATATGTCTATCAATGGAGAAATGAAAGTTGAAGTAACACAACGTCAGCCGGTAGTGCGTGTGATGAATTTAGATGGTGATAGTTATTACATTGATAGTGAAGGAAAGTTTATGCCGTTGTCAAATAAATATACTGCAAAAGTGTTGGTAGCTAACGGGATGCTTTCGGAGCCTTTTATTAAAAGGTATACGTATTCAATTGCTGATATTGGTAAAGATAGTTTGTTGAATGCTACAAGTATGTTGGATGAAATATATGCGATGTCAAATTATATAAATGCTGATAAGTTTTGGAGCTCACAAATTCAACAAATTTATATTAATAGAGATAAAGACCTGGAAATTGTTCCTATGGCTGGAGATCAAAAAATAATATTTGGTGACACTACATTTATGGATGAAAAATTTAAAAAACTATTGACATTCTATCAACAAGGATTAAATACAACTGGTTGGTGGGATAAATACAGCACTATTAACTTGAAATTTAAAAATCAAATTGTTTGTACTAAAAAATAAATTATAATTATTATAACATGGAACCATCAGAAATTGTAGTAGGATTAGATATCGGGACAACAAAAATTGTAGCGATTGTAGGTCGTAGAAATGAATTCGGAAAAATTGAAATTCTTGGAATGGGTAAGTCCGAATCCTTTGGAGTTGCTAGAGGAGTAGTTCAAAATATTGATCAGACTGTTCAGTCGATTCAGACTGCTGTGTCGGAAGCTGAAGCAAAATCAGGCGTGGATATAAAAGTTGTAAACGTAGGTATTGCCGGGCAACATATTCGCAGTATGCAACATCGTGGTATCAAAACACGTGCAAGTATTGAGCAAGAAATTTCTCAAAACGATATTGATGCGTTGATTGATGATATGTATAAATTGATGATGGCACCTGGTGAGGAAATTATTCATGTGCTTCCACAGGAATATATTATCGATAATGAATCGGGAATTAAAAATCCGATTGGTATGTCAGGAATTCGTTTGGAAGCAAATTTTCATATCATCACTGGACAAATTGCTGCTGCACGAAACATCTATAAGTGTGTTCAAAAAGCTGGATTGGAAGTTTCTGAATTAACATTAGAGCCTCTTGCTTCTGCAGATGCCGTTTTAAGTAACGAAGAAAAAGAAGCGGGTGTTGTGTTGGTTGATATAGGTGGCGGAACAACCGATGTGGCTATCTTTCAAGATGGAATTATTCGTCACACTGCGGTTATCCCTTTCGGTGGAAATGTAATTACGGAAGATGTAAAAGAAGGCTGTACGATTATTAAAAGTCAAGCAGAATTATTAAAAATAAAATTTGGTTCTGCTTTGGCGAGCGAAAATCAGGAAAATGAAATTGTTTCAATTCCTGGATTAAGAGGTCGCGCACACAAAGAAATTTCAGTTCGTAATCTTTCTGCAATTATTCAAGCACGAATGGAAGAAATTGTAGAGCATGTGTATTATGAAATCAAACATTCGGGATACGAGAAAAAATTAATTGCAGGAATTGTCGTTACTGGGGGTGGTGCTCAATTAAAACATGTTTCGCAATTAATTGAATACATCACGGGAATGGATACACGCGTTGGCTATCCAAACGAACATTTGGCAAAAGGAAGTGAAGATGTTACCAGTCCGTTATTTGCTACTTCTGTAGGTTTGGTCATGAAAGGTTTACAAACCTTAGATAAACAAAACAAAAAAATGGTTTCAACAACTGGTGATACTAAAGGAATAAAAGGACATTCTAAAGAAAAAACTTCAGGCTTTTTTGATAAGCTAAAAAGTTTCTTTGATGAGGATGCTGCTCAGAAATAGAGGGAAATGGGTGTAGAAATTAACATCTCATAGTTAGTAACTATGAACCTATGCGTTAAATCTACATTAAAAAAAGCCCCAATTTTAGGGCAGTATAAAATTAACACGGGTTAAAACCCAACATTATCAAACGTTTTAAATAAAAACAAAATGATGAAATTTGATTTACCAACAGAAAACTCCTCAATTATAAAGGTAATTGGAGTAGGTGGTGGCGGAAGCAACGCTGTAAACCATATGTACAAACAAGGCATCAAAGGTGTTGATTTTATTGTATGTAATACCGACCAACAGGCATTGGACATGAGTCCAGTTCCTTTACGTATAGTTTTAGGTGCTAGTTTAACAAAAGGTCGTGGTGCGGGTTCTTTACCTGAAGTTGGTAAGAATGCTGCTATCGAAAATATCGAAGAAGTAAAAGCATTGTTAGCTAACAATACCGAAATGGTATTTATTACTGCTGGATTAGGTGGTGGTACTGGAACAGGTGCTGCTCCAATTATTGCGAAGGCTGCTAAAGAAATGGGAATTTTAACAGTAGGTATTGTTACTATCCCTTTCGGATTTGAAGGTAAAAAACGTAAAGCTCAAGCAGATGCTGGTTTAGAAGCACTGAAAGAAAATGTTGACACGCTACTTGTTATCAGCAATGATAAATTACGTGAGATCTATGGTAATTTAAAAGTAACTGAAGCTTTCGGACATGCAGATGATATTCTAGCAACTGCTGCAAAAGGAATTGCTGATATCATTACAACAACATTACAAATCAATACCGATATCAACGATGTTAAAACGGTAATGAAAGAAAGCGGTGTTGCGATTATGGGTTCTGCTATGGCGAGTGGTGAACAACGTGCATTACGTGCTGTTGAACAAGCAATGACTTCTCCTTTATTAAACGATAGTAATATTAAAGGTGCTCGTTATGTTTTAGTGAACGTTACTTGTGGTGAGGATGAAATTACAATGGATGAATTTGGAGAAATTACAGATTATATCCAAGATGCAGCAGGTATGTCTGCTGAAGTAATTAAAGGTTATGGTGTTGATCCTTCTTTGGGAGATAAAGTAAATGTAACCATCATTGCTACAGGATTTAATTCAAAAGCTGATTTAGGAATTCAAATCGAAAAAGCTCCAGCTAAAAAAGTATTTTCTTTAATGGATGAATTGAAATTTGAAGTTGTTGCTCCTATTGCGGAAGTTACTCCTCAAGTAGAAGAGATTAAGTTAAAGCCAGTGGAAATGACTTCTTATTTTAAAGAAGAAGTGAAGAAAGAAGAAGTAAAAGTTGAAGCAACGATTGAATTGATACAAGAAAATCTTCCGTTTGTAGCTGAAGTAGTTGCTGAAGTGAAAGTGGAAGAAGCGCCAATCATTGTAAATGAAGTTGAAGAAGTTGTTTTAGAGATTGAACCAATCATTGTGAATGAAGTAGTGGTGGAAGAGGAAACTCCATTTATTGTTAATGAAGTGATCGCTGAAGTAGATATAGTTGAGGAAGATTCATTCTTTGAAAGTGAAACAGAAGAAACATTTGTGGATGAAAATCCAATCATTGTAAATGAAATAGTAGCGGTTGAAGAAACACCAATCATCGTAAACGAAATTGTTGCTGAAGAAACTCCAGTTTTCGTAAATGAGGTTGTAGCAGAGGAGACACTTATCATTGTTAATGAAATTGTTGCTGAAGAAACTCCAGTTTTCGTAAATGAGGTTGTAGCAGAGGAGACACCTATCATTGTGAATGAAGTGGTTGAAGAACCAGTTACATTCGTAAGTGAAGAAGTAATGGAGCCGATTTTTGAAGTAGAAGAAGCGAAGACTCCTGTTATTTTCGAATTCGAAATCGCCAACAAGGTTGTTGCTGAAGAGCCAATTATTGTTAACAATGTAGAAGAAACTATTGTTGCGAGTATTACATTGGATGAAGCATATGCTAAATCTGAGCCAGTTGTTGAGGCAAAAGAAGAAAATACAATTGTTGCAAAAGTTCAAAACGATGAGCAATTGAAAAAAGCACAAGATCGCGTTGCTAAATTAAAAGAGTTAAGTTTTAAATTAAAATCTCCGAATGGTTTATCTGAATTAGAAAATGAGCCAGCTTACAAAAGAAGAAACATTAATTTAGATTCTACACCTCATTCTTCTGAATCACAAGTGTCTCGTTACACTTTGTCTGAAGGCGATGATAAAAAAGTAGAGATTAAACCTAACAACTCTTTTTTACACGATAACGTTGATTAAAGAATTAATTAGTTAATACGAAAGAATCCCTCGAGCAATCGGGGGATTTTTTTTGACTATAATTGTCCGATTATAAATTGCAAAAAATGCCTAACTTTAAACTTTCTCCGAAGGAGTTCCTTCGGAACAAACTTTAAACTTTCAAACTAAAAAAATGGCTTTAGAAGAAAAAATAAATGCAGACATTAAATCTGCAATGCTCGCGAAAGAAGCTTCCAAATTAGAAGCATTACGCGCTATTAAATCAGCAATCTTATTGTTAAAGACTTCGCCTGAAGGATTGAATGATGATACAGAAATGAAAGCGCTGTTGAAAATGGTGAAGCAACGAAAAGAAACTGCTGATTTGTACGTTACTCAAAACCGTAAAGATTTAGCAGATGTTGAATTGGCTCAAGCAGCAGTTATCGAAGCTTACCTTCCAAAACAGATGAGTGAAGAGGATGTGAAAGCGGAAGTTGCAAAAATCATTACCGCTGTTGGAGCAACTTCTCCAGCTGATATGGGGAAAGTAATGGGTGCTGCATCAAAACAATTAGCTGGGAAAGCAGATGGTAAATTGATTTCTAGTATTGTGAAAGAGCTACTTAGTAAATAATAATGACAATGCCCTTCGATAGTGTCTGCTTCAACGCAGAATGCTCAGGGTGACTGTTGAGGTTGTCACCCTGAGTGGAGTCGAAGGGCGTAGTTTCGTTTTTTGTTTGCTATCTGTATCTATAAAGAAAACTGGTAGCCCAATACCAATATATTTTCAAACGTCCAAAAATGGTGGTAGGCCTTTCCTTCTCCAATTACTAATACATCTGTATAGTTTGCAAAAGTTCCTTTGGCAGTATATTCTAAATAAATATGTTTAAAGGCTTCGTAGCGAAATCCAACTTCAAGGCCAGCGCAATATCCTGCCACATGAAATTTGTTGTTTAAATTTTCTCCGAACAATGTTACTTCTGTTCTCGGTATTACTGGTCCAGCACCCAATTTTGCAACTCCAGAAATTAAATGCTTGTTGTTTTTTGAAGTGAATAATTTTTGACGCTTCACAAAATTCAACATTAAAAAATTAGCTCCGTCCGAATGCTCAAAATGTAAAAATGTTTTCGGGTCTATTAAGGTATCCTGGTCAATCGCTTGTCCACGAATCGTTCCTTCAACTCTGCGCGTTTGAAAATCCTCCATAATGTATTTTGTATGGTCGAAATTAATTTCAATTCCCAAATCATATTTGTTATTGAAAAAATAGCCAATGCGATAATTGTACTGAGGAATCGTTAAGTCAGTTCTGAAAATATCTTTGATGCCTGGGCGATCTCTGGCAGTCACATCATAAATTGTAAAGTCGTAAGACTGAACTCCTCCTTTGCTGGCATCAAATTCTGTTGTCGTGTTTTTAAAATGAATGTCACTTTTAGAAAACCAACATCTATTATATCCCCAGGAAAGGTAAAAAGTACCTTTCGTTCTTTTTGTAGGTGTTAAATGCAATAATGAATCCTGGCTTTTTGCAAAGGAAAAAGTAAGAAGGAATAAAAACGTTAAATAGACAATTCTTTTCATCAGTGCTTATTTTTTTTGTTCGTAAAACCGATAAGCAACATCACTGCCCAAGGCATGTAAAACGGACTAAGCGCTTTGAGTGAAACGGAGGTAATAAAAAATAACAACAATGCGATGATTGTTGTAACTCCCATACCGATTAATCCTATTTTAATGAGTCTGCTCAACGTAAATTTATTATGTGCGAAGATAATGAATTCGTAGCCTTTCTATTTAAAAACAGTCTGATTATTATCATAAAAAAGCCCCTTCCTATAACAGAAGAGGCTTTTATATTTTAATAAGAAATGAATTACATCATTCCGCCCATGCCACCCATTCCTGGGTTGCCCATTGGCATTGCAGGAGCATCTTCTTTTTGCTCTGCCAATACACATTCTGTAGTCAATAACATAGCTGCAATAGATGCTGCGTTTTCTAAAGCAACACGAGATACTTTAGTAGGATCAATTACTCCTGCTGCATATAAATTTTCATATTTATCAGTACGAGCATTGTAACCAAAATCACCTTTTCCTTCGCGCACTTTTTGTACAATTACTGCTCCTTCTAAACCTGCATTCGCAACAATCTGACGCAACGGTTCTTCTATTGCACGAATCACAATTTGAATTCCTGTTGTTTCGTCTTCGTTTGCACCTTTTAATTTTTCTAATCCATCAATTGCTCTGATGTAAGCAACTCCACCTCCCGGTACAATTCCTTCTTCAACTGCCGCACGTGTAGCTGCTAATGCATCGTCCACTCTGTCTTTCTTCTCTTTCATTTCCACTTCTGTAGCTGCTCCAACATATAATACTGCAACACCACCAGCTAATTTAGCTAAACGTTCTTGCAATTTTTCTTTGTCGTAATCAGAAGTTGTAGATTCTATTTGTGCTTTAATTTGATTTACTCTTGAAGCGATATCTGCTTTTTTACCTTTTCCTCCAACAATCGTTGTATTGTCTTTGTCAATCGTAATTTTTTCAGCAGTACCCAACATATTCAATTCAGCATTTTCTAACTTGTAACCTCTTTCTTCTGAAATTAAAGTTCCACCAGTTAAAATTGCTAAATCTTCTAACATTGCTTTTCTTCTATCACCAAATCCTGGCGCTTTTACAGCACAGATTTTTAATGAACCACGAATTTTATTTACAACCAAAGTTGACAATGCTTCGCTATCCACATCTTCAGCAATGATTAAAATTGGTCTTCCTGTTTGAACTGCTTTTTCCAATACTGGAAGCAATTCTTTCATGATAGATATTTTTTTGTCGGTGATTAAAACAAGTGGATTGTCTAAAACAGTTTCCATCTTATCTACATCTGTAACAAAATAAGCAGAGATATAACCTCTGTCGAATTGCATACCTTCCACTACTTCAACAGTAGTTTCTGTTCCTTTTGCTTCTTCAACAGTTATCACTCCTTCTTTTTTCACGCGCTTCATTGCTTCTGCAATTAATTTTCCAATTGCATTGTCGTTGTTTGCAGAAATAGTAGCTACTTGTTCAATTTTTTTATTGTCGTCACCAATTTTTTGAGATTGTTTGTTTAAGTTTTCTACAACAGCAATTACTGCTTTGTCGATACCTCTTTTTAAATCCATCGGATTTGCACCAGCTGCAACATTTTTTAAACCTGCTGTTACAATTGCTTGAGCAAGAACAGTTGCTGTAGTTGTTCCGTCTCCGGCTGCATCAGCAGTTTTAGAAGCAACTTCTTTTAACATTTGAGCTCCCATGTTTTCAACTGCATCTTTCAATTCAATTTCTTTCGCAACAGTAACACCATCTTTTGTAATGCTTGGTGCACCAAATTTTCTATCGATAATAACATTTCTACCTTTTGGTCCTAATGTTACTTTTACTGCGTTTGCTAATGCATCCACACCTTTTTTTAATCGGTCGCGTGCATCTATATTGAAAAATATATCTTTTGCCATTTTATTTTAGTTTATTAGTTAATTTGTTGTTTTTTAATTGTCACTTCTAGAAGAGTCGAGAAGTGTAATGATCTGTTATCAGTATTATACGATTGCGAAAATATCGCTCTCTCTCATGATTAATAAATCTTTGCCTTCTACCTGAACTTCTGTTCCTGCATATTTACCGTACAAAACAGTGTCGCCAACTTTTACTTCTGGCTTGTTTCCTTTTTCATCTTTTTCGCTAACTGCAATTACAATTCCTCTTTGTGGTTTTTCTTTTGCAGTATCCGGAATAATAATTCCACTTGCCGTTTTTTCTTCTGCAGCAGCAGCCTCAACAACTACTCTGTTTTGTGTTCCTGCAACTGGCTTGATGTTTACTTTTGAACTTGTCTTTGCCATTTTGAATTCTATTTATTTGTTTAACTTATGTATTTTTTTTGCTTACCCACTATGGCAGATATTGTACCAATCGGAGAATAATGTATGATTTGAGACAATTTTGCAGTCTTCCTCAGTTATATGAAAAAAAAATGTCAGAAGTGCTGATGAACTCTGACATTTTTTGAATGCTATTTTTAAAATCGATTAGTTAGGCGTTGGAGTTCCTGAAGCAGGAGCTGGAGCAGGGCTTGGCGCTGCAGGTGTATTCGTTGGTTCAGCAGGAGCTGCTCCTTCTGAACTCATTCTTCGTGTTGTTGATTCTACACCCGTTCCTGTTGTTACTCCATCAGAAGTTTTTGTGAAAGAAGTTGAAATTACACTTAATACTAACAACGATGCTGCTAATGTCCAAGTTGCTTTTTCTAAAAAATCACCTGTTTTACGAACACCCATCACTTGGTTAGATGAAGCGAATGAAGACGCTAGTCCACCGCCTTTTGAATTTTGTACTAAAACCACTAAGATTAATAGTATACAAACTACTATAATTAAAATTGAAATAAGTGAGCTCATTGTAAATTATTGCTTTTGTTGATTTATTAATTTTCTCAAATTTTTAATTTGGGATGCAAAGTAAAGTCTTTTTTCTGGATATTTCAAGCGTAAATTTTCATATGCCTTAATTGCTTTGGCATAATTCCCTTGTAAAACGTAAATTTTGGCCAAAGTTTCACTCACAAAGGTAATGTCCTCTGCTACACTTTGTTTCGCCATGTTTATTGGGCTGAAAAATTCAGTTTTTGGTCGATTTAACTTTGGCTCATCACGGATGAATTTATCGATTAATTCGAATGGACTTAATTGATTATCAGCATTTTCGGAGTCAATTTCTTCGTTTGATTCTTCTGAGATTGTAGTTCCGGTATTAATATGTTTAAGCCAATCGGTAAAGGAAAGCGAGTCGATGTTTATCTTTTCTTTTTCTTCTTTTATTTCCTCTGGAATGTTAAGGACAAAATTAGACTCAATTGTCTCCGGTTTTTCTTCGTTAGGAACACTCAAAGGAGTAGATAAAATCTCAATTTCTACACTTGCATCTATTATTTCGTTCAAATAAGCGGTTTCTAATTGATCTCTAACTTCAAGAGTTTCATTTTCGTTCGAATCAATTCGTGTTTCTATTTTTTCTTCATCTAAATCTATTTCAATTTCTGGTACAACTGGTAATTCAACTATTGCTTCTTTTAATTCTGGAATGGCAATTTCATCAACAATCTTTGGTTCTATTTGTAGTTCTTGTACTTCTTCTTTAATTAGTTTAACAACTGCGATTTCAATTTTTTTATCTTCAATTGGAATAATAACTTCGGGAACTTTGATTGTTTCAACTTCTTGTTGCTTCGTAATCAAACGATGTAATACTTTTCTGTCTGTTGCATAAGCAGCAGTAATACGCAACTGATTGTTGTAATGAATGCTATTGATGTTGTGTAAGCTCTTTGCAAAAAGCAAATGCGCAGTTTGGAAATAGGGAAAATTTTTCAGCAATTCACCAAGCAGCACACTGTCGTGTCCGGAAATTTTTTCTGGAGTTTCAAGGAATGATATGAATTGTACTTTGTTCATTAATGTAACTCTACTTTGTTTTAGAATGCTAACACATCCTGCCCCCTCTCCACCCTGGAGAGGGGATTAAGGGGTGAGGTTACCAATTATTTAACGCTCTGTTAAAAATATCTTGCACCAATTGCTCATTAATTTCTCTTGTTAATTGATCTTCAATTGAAGCAATGTTTTGATCGCTTGTGTAATCGGCATAACGAGAAAACGATTGTTCAAAATTTTTCTTCTCATCAAACATACAAGTATATTTTACATTTACAGTTATTGTTAATCTGTTTAATGCTGCTTGATCTGTACTTTGAATTGCAATTGGTCCGGTTGTATAATTAGAAACACTTCCTTCAAAACTCAAGTCTCCGCCTTTTTTTACTAATGATAATCGTGTTTGCGAACTTAATTTATCACGCAATGCTTCTGTGAAAGTTTGACTCAAAGTTGGAGGCGCTAATGAAGCATTGTTTTGAAAATATTGAACAGAAACCGTTTTTGCTTCTGGCGGAACGCTGCCTCCCGTAAATGAATAATGAATCTTGCAACTTGAAAAAAGTAGCAAGACACAAGACACAAGTATCAAGACAATTCTTGTTTTTAATATGTAATTCGATTTATCCAACTTTGAACTTTAAACTTTAAAACTTTGATCTATTTTATGCCGTATTCATTAATCTTTCGATACAATGTTCTTTCCGAAATTCCCAATTCTTTTGCAGCATTTTTACGTTTGCCTTTGTGTTTTGTTAAGGCTTTTTTAATCATGTCTTCTTCAATTTCTTGAAGTGATAATGATTCTTCTATTGCTTCTGTAACCGGAATTTGATTTTGGATGATTGGAGTAGTGTCGTTGTAACCCAATTGAATTGCAGTTTCAGGTGTTCCTACATCTTGAAATAATTTTTTAATCAACTGCGCATTCTCGGGTGGAAAATCTTGATTCAATTGATTGTCGTTTTCGATTAAATCAACAACTATTTTTTTTAAATCCATCATTTCCTTTTTCATATCGAATAATACTTTGTACAAAATATCACGTTCGCTAAAATCATTTCCTGCTGTTGAAGTGCTAGCTAATACTGGAAGTTGAGAGGTTTGATGGATTGGTAAATATTTTATCATCGTATCGGATGTGATATCACGATTTTTTTCAATTACTGAAATTTGTTCCGTGATATTTTTTAACTGACGAATGTTTCCTTGCCAATAATAATTCGTTAAAATTTGCTCAGCAGATGCATCTAACTTTATAGTCGGCATTCTATATTTTGCTGAAAAATCAGAGGCAAATTTTCTAAATAATAAATGAATGTCTTGTCTGCGCTCACGTAACGGAGGAACTATAATTGGAACAGTATTTAATCGGTAATATAAATCCTCTCTGAACTTTCCTTTTTCAATAGCTTGCTGAACATTTACATTTGTTGCAGCAACTACACGAACATCTGTTTTTAAAACTTTTGATGAACCAACTTTAATAAATTCTCCGCTTTCTAAAACTCGCAATAAACGAGCTTGAGTAGCAATCGGCATTTCAGCAACTTCATCTAAAAAAATTGTTCCGCCATTCGCCACTTCAAAATATCCTTTACGCGCTTCATGTGCTCCGGTGAAAGATCCTTTTTCGTGACCGAATAATTCAGAATCAATTGTTCCCTCAGGAATCGCTCCGCAGTTTACTGCAATATATTGTCCGTGTTTACGAGCACTTAATGCATGAATAATTTGAGGAAAAACTTCTTTCCCTGTTCCACTTTCTCCAGTAATTAAAACTGTTAAATCGGTTGGCGAGACTTGCATTGCAATATCGATTGCTCTATCCAAAAGTGCTGAGCTACCAATGATTCCAAATCTATTTTTTATTTCTTGTACTGTCATTTTAAATTGCTTTACCGATCAACGTTCCACCTGTACAATTATCTGCCAACACATTTACATAATCTCCTTTTTTATAATTTTCTTTCGGAAAAACTACAACACAATTCTGTGAATTTCTTCCAAACAATTCTTCTTTCGATTTTTTAGATGTGCCTTCAACCAAAACTCTATGCACTTTCCCAACTCCCGCTTTTGTGCGAAATGCTGAATGTTTTAATTGCAATTCAACAATCTCAGCTAATCTTCTGCTTTTTACTTCTGCTGTCACATCATCTGGATATTTTCTTTCAGCCAATGTTTTTGGACGCTCACTATACGCAAACATGTAGCCAAAATCATATTTGACAGCTTCCATTAACGATAAAGTATCCTGGTGTTCTTCTTCTGTTTCTGAACAAAATCCTGAAATAATATCCATGGAAATACCTGCATCTGGAATAATTTTACGGATAGAATCTATTCGACCCAAATACCATTCACGAGTATAACCGCGGTTCATCATTTCTAAAATTCTAGTATTCCCAGATTGAACTGGTAAGTGGATATAACTGCAGATATTATCGTGTTTCGCAATCGTATACAACACTTCATCATTCATGTCTTTTGGATGCGATGTGCTGAAACGAACTCGTAAATCAGGATTTACCAATGCAACTTTTTCAAGCAATTGCGAAAATGTAGTTGCGTTTTTTAATTCTACTTCCGAAATATTTTCTTTCTTCAATCCTCCACCAGTCCACAAATAAGAATCAACATTTTGTCCCAGCAAAGTCACTTCTCTATATCCTTCATTGAATAAATCCTGAGCTTCTTTTACAATTGTTTCTGGGTCTCGACTTCTTTCTCTTCCGCGTGTAAAAGGCACAACGCAAAATGCACACATGTTGTCGCAGCCGCGTGTAATGCTTATGAATGCAGTAACTCCGTTTGAACCTAATCGAACGGGAGCAATGTCAGCATACGTTTCTTCTTTCGATAAAAGCACATTTACTGCTTTTTGCCCCGTCTCCGCAATTTCAATCAGTTCAGGCAAGCTACGGTAGGCATCCGGACCAACAACTATATCCACCAATTTCTCTTCTTCCAACAATTGTGATTTTAATCTTTCCGCCATACAGCCCAATACACCCACAATTAAATCCGGATTCGTTTTTTTTGCTTTTTTATATTCAGTCAAACGTTTTCTAACTCTTTGCTCAGCTCCTTCACGGATAGCACAGGTGTTTACGAAGATTACATCCGCTTCGTTGAAGTCGGTTGTGGTTGTAAATCCTTTATCTTTTAAAATCGATGCTACAATTTCGCTATCTGAAAAATTCATTGCACAGCCATAACTTTCCAAAAACAGTTTTTTACCGTTTGGAACAGCAGGTGTTTCCAACATCAATGCTTCACCTTGTTTGCTCTCGTCAATTACTTTATTCTCGCTCATTTTATTTTTTAATGGAATGCAAAGATAATTAAAATAAATGGGTGACAAAATGGCGCATTTCGAATAATTTCACAAAAAAATAAAAAATTTATATATATATATTTATATATATATGTTTTGACAAAAGCAAATTTTATTTGCAAAAATCGTTTTTGATTTGTTTTCTTTGCAACGAATTTTGAGAAAATGGCGTCTCAACGATAATTCATTTTCATTAAACCAAAAACTAATTAGCTAGCGTATGAGCAAAAATTTAGTGATAGTGGAGTCCCCTGCAAAGGCAAAAACAATTGAAGGATTTTTAGGAGAAGGATTTACGGTTAAGTCGAGTTATGGCCACGTTCGTGACCTTGCAAAAAAGGGATTTGGTGTTGATATCGAAAACAATTTTACTCCTAATTATGAAGTATCTCCCGATAAATCAAAAGTAGTTAACGAGCTAAAAGCATTAGCAAAAAAAGCAGAAGTGGTTTGGTTAGCAACGGATGAGGATCGTGAAGGAGAAGCTATTTCATGGCATTTATTCGAAGCTCTTAACCTTTCTGAGAAAAGTACAAAACGTATTGTTTTTCACGAAATCACTAAACCAGCTATTCAAAATGCTATCGCAAACCCGCGTACAATAGATAAACATTTAGTGGATGCTCAACAGGCTCGTAGAATTTTAGACAGATTGGTTGGATTTGAATTGTCTCCGATTTTATGGAAAAAAGTTCGTCCATCATTGTCGGCTGGACGTGTTCAGTCGGTTACAGTTCGTTTGATTGTCGAACGTGAACGTGAAATTGTTGCTTTTAAAAGTACTTCTTCCTATAAAGTAACAGCAAATTTTATCGCAGGTAATGCGAGCGTAAAAGCAGAACTTTCTACAAAATTTAAATCCTTGGATGAAGCACGCGCATTTTTGAAAAAATGTGAAAATGCTGATTTTACTATCGATAGCTTAGAAACAAAACCAACTAAAAAATCTCCATCTGCTCCGTTTACAACATCAACCTTACAACAAGAGGCAAGTCGTAAATTAGGTTTCTCTGTTGCGCAAACAATGGTTGTTGCACAACGATTATACGAAAGTGGAAAGATTACCTACATGAGAACTGATTCTGTGAATCTTTCTGGAACTGCTATTGATCAAGCGAAAGCAGCTATTACAGGAAATTACGGAGAAAAATATTTAAACATACGTCAATACAAAACAAAATCAAAAGGTGCACAAGAAGCTCACGAGGCTATCCGTCCAACCTATATTGAAAAACAAACCGTTGATGGTGATGCAGGTGAAAAACGCTTGTACGATTTAATCTGGAAGCGTACCATTTCATCTCAAATGAGTGATGCTGAATTGGAAAAAACAACAGTTGTAATAACTGCATCTGGAACAACTGAAAAATTTGTTGTGCAAGGTGAAGTGTTGAAATTTGATGGTTTCTTGAAGGTGTATTTGGAGGGAACTGATGATGAAGACGAAGAAAACAAAGAAGGAATGTTGCCTCCAATGAAAGTAGGAGAACAATTAAAAATGAATGAAATTATTGCGATGGAACGCTACACGCACCATCCTGCAAGATATACAGAGGCGAGTTTAGTTAAGAAATTAGAAGAACTAGGAATCGGTCGTCCATCTACATACGCGCCAACAATCTCTACTGTTCAAAAGCGCGAATACGTAGTGAAAGAGGATAGAGAAGGAGTGCAACGTAACTTCAATGTGTTGATTTTAAAAGATCAAAAAATTAATGATGAAGTTCGAACTGAAGGAACTGGTGCAGAAAAATCTAAACTATTTCCTACAGATATTGGAATGGTTGTGAATGATTTTTTATTTAAGGAATTTCCTCAAATCATGGATTACAACTTTACTGCGAAAGTAGAAGAGGAGTTTGATGAGATTGCGGAAGGAAAAATTTTGTGGACAAAAATGTTGGCTGATTTCTACAAGCCTTTTCATAAAAATGTGGTTGACACTTCTGAAAATTCGGAGCGTGCATCAGGTGAACGTTTGCTTGGTGTGGATCCTGTTTCTGGAAAAAATTTATATGTTCGTATCGGTCGCTTTGGCCCAATGGCACAGCTTGGTGAAGGGAATGATGAAAATAATAAACCGAAATTTTCGAGTTTACGTAAAGACCAACGTCTAGATACAATTACATTTCAAGAAGCATTGGATTTATTTAAACTTCCTCGTGTTTCAGGTATGTTTGAAGACAAAGAAATGGTAGTTGCTGTTGGTCGTTTTGGTCCATATGTGCGTCACAATAGTTTGTTTATCTCATTGAAAAAAGAAGATGACCCAATGACTGTTTCTTCTGAACGATGCGTGGAGTTGATACTTGCAAAACGTCAAGCAGAAATTGATAAATACATTAAAGTTTTTGAAGAGCGTCCAGATGTTCAAGTATTAAACGGACGCTGGGGGCCATATTTGGTGATTGATGGAAACAATTTCAAATTACCAAAAGGAACAGATGCACCAGCTTTAACTTTACAAGAATGTTTGGATATTGCTGCAGATCCTAAAAATGCAAGCAAAGGTAGTCGTTTCAAGAAAAAATTTGAAAAGAAACCATTTAAGCAAGCTGCTGCTAAGAAAGCTACACCAAAGAAAAAAGCTGTCAAAAAAGTATCTAGTGTTGCGGGTGGGGCTCCTAAGAAAGCGGCTGTGAAAAAATCAGCCACTAAAAAGGCAGTTAAGAAAGTTGCTAAAAAAGCAGTTGCAAAAAAATAATTTTGTTTCAATTGTAACTTTTTCAGTTAATGGAGTTATAGATGAAAACACTTATTATTTTTGATGCAGAAGGCAACCAAAATAATTTTTGTCGTCATTACTTCAAAGCTGGTATTTGAATAATTATTCGATATTTGTACGATGCAAGAATTTTTTACACCAATTGATCTAAGTCAATTTAACGGAGCAAATAAGTATCCAGCAACTTCTTACGGAAAGCTTATTAATTCATATTTGAAAGGCGGAGATTTCCCTAGTTTAGAAAATATTCAGTTAGCAATTGTTGGAGTTGAAGAAGATCGAAAATCACTGAATAATGAAGGTTGTGGCCTTGCACCTGATTATGTTCGGGATAACCTTTATAAACTTTTTCAAGGGAATTATAACATAAAAATTGCTGATTTAGGCAACATCAAAAAAGGAAGCACCATTGATGATAGTTATTTTGCAGTAACAGATGTTTTATCACAGCTCCTTAAAAAAAATATCATTCCAATTGTGATTGGAGGCTCTCAAGATTTAACTTTTTGTAATTATTTGGCCTATCAAAAAATGGAGCAAACGATTAATATCGTTGCAGTTGATTCATCATTTGATATAGGAGATGGAGAGAAAAAACTAGATTCTCAAAGTTATTTAAGTAAAATTATTTTACACAAACCAAACATCCTTTTCAATTTCAGTAATGTTGGTTATCAATCTTATTTTGTAGATCAAAATTCTGTTGAGTTGATGGATAAATTGTTTTTTGATACCCATCGATTAGGAAAGATTAGAAAAAACATGGAAAGTGTTGAACCAATCGTTCGAAATGCAGATTTAGTAAGTTTTGATGTTTCTGCTATCCGTCAAAGTGATGCTCCTGGAAACGGAAATGCTTCGCCCAATGGATTTTACGGGGAAGAAGCTTGTCAAATTACGCGTTATGCTGGAATGAGTGACAAGCTTACATCTATCGGTTTTTATGAAATCAACCCTGCTTTTGATGCCAATAAGCAAACGGTACATTTAGTTGCTCAAATGATTTGGTATTTCATCGATGGATTCTATAGTCGTAAACAAGATTATCCAATTGTAGATAAATCAGAATATACGAAATACCGTGTATCCATTAAGGATCATGAGCATGAAATTATTTTTTATAAAAGTAATAAGAGTGATAGATGGTGGATGGATGTGCCTTATCCAATAAATCATCAAATAAAATTTGAACGTCATCATATGGTTCCATGCTCCTACAGCGATTATGAAACGGCATGTAATGATGAATTACCTGATAATTGGTGGCAGACCTACCAAAAATTGGGGTAATCTTGACAAAATGTTGACTCAATCAACAATAAAATGTTTAAAAAGTTTGTTTTTATTAAACTAATACCTAATTTAGCGACCTAACTTTAATAAAAACAGCAGAAACACTGTTTAATTTAAAAAGTAAAAAATGAAAAAAACCCTTACTATCATTGCATTTTCGATTACAGGATTGGTAACATTTGCTCAGCAAGATGCACAATTCAGTATGAATATGTTTAATCGCTTAGCGATCAATCCAGGTTATGCTGGAACGAACAAAGCGTTATGTGCTACGATTTTATATCGTGACCAATGGGATAAATTCCCTGGAGCACCTAAAACAGGACTTTTGAGTGTTGACTATGGTCAAATTGCTCATGGTGGTGTAGGTTTCACAATCGACCAAGATCAATTGGGTTTTGATAAAACGTTGAAAGCTAAATTGGCTTATTCGTTTCATTTGCAATTAGGTGCTGAAGGTGTTTTGGGTATTGGATTGGATGCAGGTATGATTAACAAATCAATGAATGGTAATTTTATTGCACCAGACGGTACTACAACACTTGGTGGTGGTGGAACAGATAACGCTATTCCTTGGACTGGTACTTCAGCTACAACGTATGATGTTGGTTTTGGTTTATATTATACAAATCAAAAATTATATGTAGGATTATCTTCTTTACATTTACCAGCTCAAAAAATTAACGATAAAAGTAGTGCAGGTAATACGTATCCTTTATCATACGATTTCCAATACCAAGTTGCTCGTCACTATTATGTAATGGCTGGATACAAATTCCAAATTAATAACGAATTTGATGTTACTCCTTCTATTTTGACAAAATCGGATGCTTCATCTACACAATTGGATTTCAATGTGTTAGCTAGATGGAACAAAATGGTGTTTGTTGGAGCTTCTTATCGTTTAACGGATGCAATTCCTGTTATGGTAGGTTTGGAGTGGAAAGGATTTAAATTAGGGTATGCATATGATGTAACGCTATCAGCTCTAAAGGATCACAGTGCTGGTACTCATGAATTAATGCTTGGATATTGCAAGAAATTCACAAAACCACCGGTTAAACAAGGTCACATGAATGTGAGATTTTTGTAAAAAAGTGATTTTTTTGTAACCTTAAATTTTTAGTATCGTTTAAGCTACTCTATTTGCTTTCGAATCATCATACTTTAGGTATGGTGATTTTCTATCAAAAAGGGGTTTAATATAAAAACAACAAATATGAAAAAGTTGCTCTTGTTATTTTCTGTCGTTGCTATTGCTTTTACTTCTTGTAAAACAAGCACTGGAGAACTTGTAGGTGTTCACCCACGCGCTGAATGGTTCGATATCGATCCGTTTGGTACATTGTATATTCCTATGGGAAGTTACAATATGGGCCCAAGTGATCAGGATACTCCTTATTCACACACTACCAAGTCTAAAGTGGTTTCTGTTCAGGCTTTTTACATTGACCAAACTGAAATTTCAAACAACGAATATCGTCAGTTCGTATATTGGGTTAGAGACTCAATAGCGCACCGTGCTTTATTTGAAGATGGTAGAGCTGAACACGGTGTTGAAACCGATGATTATGAGCAGCCTATTGATCCTCCATTGGTTAATTTTGATGAGGAAGTAGCTTATGATGAAACTGATGTAAGAGAAGTACTTGAATTTATGTACCTGCCAGTTGAAGAACGTTTCTATAAACGTAGAGAAATTGACTCTCGTAAATTAAACTATGAATATTATTGGATTAACCTTCGTTTGGCTGCTCAAAAGTCGAATCGTTTCAAGCCTTCAAAATCTCCGGATGATAAGGGTCGTGATTTCATAAATGGTTACCAGTCTACAAGTGTTGGTGATAACAAAACGTTAGGTCACTATGATGTGAAAGATGCTGTTTCTGATGGAAGTGGTAATTACAGCACACGTGAACAAAAAGATAAAGACAGAAGTGTATTCATTGTAAAAGATATCATTAATGTATACCCTGATACTTTAGCTTGGGTTCATGATTTCACTTACTCATTTAATGAGCCAATGACAAACATGTATTTCTGGCATCCAGCTTATGACGACTATCCTGTGGTTGGTGTTAGTTGGAAACAAGCCCGTTCTTTTTGTGTTTGGAGAACTCAATTATTCAACAATTGGTTATTAGGTAATGGTCAGTCTTATGTGAATGATTTCCGTTTACCAACTGAATCTGAGTGGGAATATGCTGCTAGAGGAGGAAATGCTTTAAGTCCATTCCCTTGGGGTGGTCCTTACATCAGAAATGCTCTTGGATGTTTCTTAGGAAACTTTAAACCAATGCGTGGTTCTTATATTGATGATGGTGGTTTCCATACTGTGAAAATTGCATCTTACAATCCGAATGATTATGGTTTATATTGTATGGCTGGAAATGCTGCTGAGTGGACCAGCAATGCATTTGATGAATCAGCGTATGATTTTTCTCACGATTTAAATCCTGATTATGTTTATGAAGCTCAAGATAATGAAGCGACAGTGTTGAAGCGTAAAGTTATCAGAGGTGGTTCTTGGAAAGACGTTGGATATTATTTACAAACTAGTACAAGAACTTATGAGTATCAAGATACAGCGAAATGTTACGTTGGATTCCGTTGTGTTCAAACATACCTTGGTCGTCAAAGAGGAGACGCTCCAGGTGAAGGCTTTTAATTTGTATTCTCTAATCTAAACTAAATAATAATTATTAACTTTTAACTTTTAAAATTATGGGTGGTAAAAAATGGAAAAGTTTCATGGCCAAATTGTATGGCTTTGGTGCAGCAATCGTAATCATTGGTGCGATGTTTAAAATTATGCACTGGCCTGGTGCAGGACCAATGCTTGTTGTTGGTTTATCTACAGAGGCCGTAATCTTCTTTTTCTCGGCATTTGAACCACCACATGAAGATGTGGATTGGAGTTTAGTATATCCAGAATTAGCTGGTATGCATGGTGAAGAAGGTGATCACAAACAAATTGAAGAAGATAAAGGTTCTATTACAGAACAATTAGATACAATGCTTGAGGACGCTAAAATCGGACCGGAACTTATTGCAAGTTTAGGAGAAGGTATGCGTAGTTTAAGTGATCAAGCTGGAAAATTGAATAATATCACTGATGCTTCTGTTGCAACAAACGAATATGTATCAAGTGTGAAATCAGCAGCTAAAAATGTTGAGTCATTATCTGACGCTTATACAAAAGCAGCTGATTCATTAACAGGACTTACTGTTAGCGGACCAGACAGCACAAACTTAGGTGAGCAAATTGTTAAGGTTTCTAAAAACTTATCTGCTTTAAATGCTTCTTACGAATTGCAATTGCAAGGATCTAACGAACATTTAAAAGCTACTTCTAAATTCTATAGCGGATTAGAAGAGTTAGTTCAAAACTTAAACGATTCTGTTGACGATACTAAGAAATACAAGGAGCAAATCGCTTCATTGTCTTCTAACTTAGAATCATTGAACACTATTTACGGTAACATGCTTACTGCAATGAGAAAATAATTCCTTAGTACGGAATTATTTTTTCTATTTGTTGAAGATAGTATCTTCAGCAGCGACTTATTAATTTAATATTAATCTATAGAAATAATATAGAACTATGTCAGGTGGAAAAGAAACCCCAAGGCAGAAGATGATTGGTATGATGTACCTGGTGTTAACAGCACTTTTGGCACTTAACGTATCCAAAGAAATTCTGAACGCCTTTGTTATTATTGAGGAAGGTTTGAATACAACAAACGTGAATTTCGATAGTAAAAATGGAATATTGTATTCTAAATTCGCGAAAGCAATGGCCGATAATCCAGCCAAAACTAAGCCTTGGAATGCAAAAGCTCAAGACGCTAAAAAGAAGTCAGCTGAGCTTTGTGCTTATATTGACGAAATTAAGAGTGATATGTATCAGCGAATTCAGAAATTAGAAAAATCTGTTGCCGATACGTTTCAATTGAAAAATCTTGATAGTAAGGATGAGAATAATATTCCTACAGAAATAATGATCGGTGCTGGTGCAGAACCAGAAAACCCAACAGGCAAAGCGAAAGATCTGAAGGAAAAAATTGAAAAGTTTAAAAAGGATATGACTGCTTTAGTTCCTGAAAAGGAAAAAGCAAGTTTGAAACTTGGATTGAGTACAGAAGAAATGTATTCTATCGGTGATGAAAAAATGGTTTCTTGGGCTAGTAATATGTTTGCTCATCAGCCTGCAGCAGCTGTATTTAGTGTGTTAGCTAAATTGAAAAATGACATTAAGAATGCTGAAAGTGATGTTGTTTCTATTTTGTTAAAATCTATTACTGCTGATGACTTTTCTTTTGACCAAGTTGTAGCAAAAGTAGTTGCTCCAACAAGCTATATTGTAGCGGGTGAAGAGTATACTGCCGATATCTTTGTTGCAGCATATAGCTCAACACAAGACCCTGTGGTTTTGATTGGTGGTGTAGACACAACTGATAAAAAGAATCCGAAAATTATTGGTACAGGAACTCCTGTTCCCGTTTCTGGTGGTTTGGGAAAATACACTGTTAAAACAGGTGCTGAAGGGATGCAAGAATATTCTGGTATCATTAATGTAAAAGCTCCAGATGGAAGCTTTAAAGGTTATCCTTTCAGAGGTGATTACATGGTGGCTCGTCCGTCAATGGCTGTTTCTCCTACAAAAATGAACGTGTTTTATATTGGTGTTGAAAATCCAGTAGATATTTCAGTTGCCGGTGTTGCACCAACGGATGTTGTAGCAACAATGAGTGGCGGAGGTGGAAGCATCATCAATAAAGGACAAGGACATTACATCGTTAAAGTTACTTCTGGTAATGAGTGTTCTGTTAACGTTTCTGCAAAAACAAAAACAGGTTCAAAATCAATGGGCTCTATGAAGTTCCGTGTTAAAAAAGTACCTAGTCCACAAGCTTCTTATGCTGGTATAGTAGGTGACGGAAAAGTTTCTAAAGGTGAATTGATGAATGCTGGAGGGGTTATTCCTAAATTAGAAGATTTCGTATTTGACTTGAAGTTTCCTGTAGTATCTTGGAACATGTCAATCTTTATCAATGGTGTTTACGCTGATTATACAGCTAATGGTGCAAGTACAACTGGACAAATGAAAGACATCTTAGGTAAAGTGAAGCCAGGTCAAAAAGTTTTAATCGAGGAAGTAAAAGTTCAAGCACCAGATGGTGTTAGAAAGATTACAGGTTGCGTATTAAAAATTAAATAGTAATTAAAAAAGGTAATCATGAAAAATTTGAAAATTCTTTTTTTAGTATTAATTGTTTCTTTTTTAACAGTTAATGTCTCAGCTCAGGAGGTAATTAAACCACCAAAATATCCTGATGGTGTTTACACAAAAGAAAACACTCGTACTCGTAGAGCAATTCCATATCCTACACTTCGCGAAGCGGATGTAATGTGGAGTAAACGTATTTGGCGAGTGATCGATTTACGTGAGAAAATGAACCATCCTTTGTACTACCCGGATGAGCAAATTTTGGATAGAAAAAGTTTATTTGATGTAATCAAAGATGCTGCTACAAAAGATGGAACAATTACTTGTTTTAATCAAGCTGCAACTGATGATGAGTTTAGATACGATATGACCAAAAGTGAAATTGATGGTATGTTGGTAAAATGGGATTCAACAGCGCAAGCGGAAGATCCTAATAACCCAGGAACATTTATTTCTGCTCCTCAAAAGGAAGAAATTAGCACAATTAGCGTTTGGCAATATTGGGTAAAAGAAGATTGGTTCTTTGACAAACAACGTTCTGTTTTAGATGTTCGTATCATTGGATTATGTCCTTTGGTTGAAAAGAAAACAGAAAGCGGTGAGTCAACTGGTTCTAGTAGCCCTTTGTTCTGGATTTATTTCCCTGAAGCTCGTCCTGTTTTTGCAAACAACGAAGTTTACATGAGACAAAACGATGCTGAAAGAAGAACGTTTGAAGATATTTTTTGGAAGAGAATGTTCTCTAGTTACGTTCGTAAAGAAAGTAACGTTTTTAATAGAGGTATTTTCGACTACAAAACTGGCTTAGATCAATTGTTAGAAGCTGATAGAGTAAAACATGATATCTTTATTTACGAACACGATTTGTTCCACTTCTAGATAAAAAATATTCAAAAAAGCCTGATTCGTTTCTCGAGTCAGGCTTTTTTGTTTTTGTGAATCTTGCAATATTCTCAAACAAACCTCCGTTCTAATACAGAAAAGGAGGTAACAATGAAACATTCGTTGGATGTTCGAATTGTGAAAACAACTTTTTCTCAATTCCTTTTCAGTTTCTTTTTAATTTTCATGCTCTTAGCGAATGCTGTCTATTCGCAATGTAAACCAATCTCAACCGTAAAGGATCCGCCTTACGACCCATGTGCTAGCGATCGCATTGGTAGACCATTCCCAATGAGAACAGTTTATGTTCGAGAATCTGATGTGATGTGGAGTAAACGCGTTTGGCGAGTGATTGATTTAAGAGAAAAATTAAATCTGCCTATTTACTATCCAGAAGAACCGACTGTTTGTCTAATGAGTTTATTTGATGTTCTTAAATGCGCTCTTTTAATGGATAATCTGCAAGCATTTGCTAATCCTATTTTTGATGATGAATTCACAATGCCTATGACAAAAGATGAAGTTAGAAGCTTGTTGGTTACGTGGGATTCTACAAACCAAGTAGAAGATGTAGATAATCCCGGTCAATATTTGCCAAAACCATTAAAGAAAGAAATAGTGGCTTCTAATATTCGTCAATATTGGATTAAAGAAGATTGGTATTTCGATAAACAACGCTCCGTAATGGAGGCTAGAATTGTAGGAATTTGCCCTCTTGCGGAAAAAGTATCAGAAGGAGGAGAAGTGATTGGCGTAAAACCACTCTTTTGGATTTATTTTCCAGATGCTCGTCCTTTTTTAGCAAAGGCTGCCGTATTTAATAGGCACAATGATGCCGAAAGAATGAGTTATGACGAATTATTTGTAAAACGAATGTTCTCTAGTTATGTATACAAGGAATCGAACGTATACAACAGAGCAATTGCCGATTATAAGCAGGGTTTAGGCGTGTTGTTGGAATCAGAAGGAATAAAAGAAGAAGTTTTTACGTATGAGAGTGACTTGTGGCATTATTAGTCACAAGCTCTTCGCAAAAATGAATTTAACGGGTGCATTGCTTTCATCACTTCGTTGCAGTGTTTCAAAAAGGTTTTTGATAAAACATCTTTATCCTTAAAATTGTGAATAGCTAAGAAACTTTTATGTTTCAATAGCTCAATTTCTGGATGTGTTTTATCATACCCTTTTGGAACAGATTTTAATTTATCTTCTTCAGATAATTTGACAAAGAGTTTTTTAAATTCTTTAGTCGAGATTATTTTTTTGAATTCAGCCGCATTGTAATCAATCTCTTGTCGGATAGCATTTATTTGAGGTGTTGGTGGTTGCCATACGCCTCCTGCTATAAAGGAAGCTCCTGGCTGAATTTGGAGGTAGTAGCCAGCATCAAATGATTTTTTTCCACCCGGACTTAAAAGCGCGCCAATGTTGTTTTTATATGGAGCTTTGTTTTTTGAAAATCGTACATCTCTGTTGATTCTGTATATACAATCTTTAGGCTCTAAATGTTTTATAGAAGGATCGAATTTTGTGGTGGTAATAATTAATTCATTTACAAAATCCTTAAAATTTATTTTTACTAATTCATAACTCGGCCGATTTTTATCAAACCATTCCTTGTTATTGTTCTTGTTCAATTTTACTAAAAAATCTAATGTGGATTTATCAATCATTGGAAAGCGTATTATTTTTGATTCTCTTCCAATTCTGAGGTCAATTGTTGAACAATTTTAAAATTGTTGAGGAACTCTTTTGCAATAATTCGAAGGATGGTATAAATCGGCACAGCTATTATCATGCCTCCAATTCCTGCTAGGGTGCCCGCAATTAAAATCACTAAAAATATTTCTAAAGGATGTGCTTTAACAATATTTGAAATAACAAGTGGTTGAAAAATTAATGAGTCAATTAATTGAACAATTAAAAAAACAAGTGCAATTTTGTAAACGAGTGGTAGTAATTGTGTGTAGAATTCAAGTTCTAAATTAGATGTAATTCCAATTGTAACTCCAAATGCTGCAGCCAATAAAGGTCCTACGTATGGAATTACATTCATTAGTCCGGCAAACATTCCAATTAATATACAGTTTTTAACTCCAAGTAAACTTAGGGCAATAGTTGTTAAAGAAGCTACAAAAAGCATATCCAATAATATTCCAATAAAATATTTAGTTAGCAATCTTTTTGTATCCCTCATTATATCTTTTATAGCGTCTATGTGTTTGGGAGGAGTTAGAAGGATAATCGCATTGTATATTAAATGTTTGTCTTTCATAAAAAAGAAAGCCATAAATAAAACGATAAATGTTCCGCCAATCAGATCCGCTGTAAAGCTAAAAACCCCCTGGGCATAGGATGAAACAGCATTAAAGTCAATAATATTTGTTAGTTGAGAAGCTAAAAATCTTTCAAGGGACTCTCCATTTCCATATTGAACTTGAAATTTTTGAAGGTCGTAATTTAAATTCGTTAGCGGTTCTTTGAACGTTTCTATTACTTCATTTGGATTGATTTTTGAAATTATTCTAGCCTCTTCTACTACTAAAGGGATAAACATCGATACTAATAAGCCGAATAAAAGAGTTATGCTTAAAAGTGCGAGAAATGCAGAAACGCTAATGGGTAAATGAATCTTCTTGTATTTGATAGAAGAAAATAATTTCACTATAGGTTGGCCTATTAATGAAATAATAACAGCAATACTAATATATATTAAAATTGATTTTAAGTACCATAGAGTTAGTCCAATTAACATTATGGCGATTGCAATAAAGAAGTATTTCGATTTGTTTTGCATCTTGAGAATACAAATATAAGCTATTAATATTCACAGATAAAAACCAATCTGTCGTATATTTGTTGAATATAATAAATTATGGATTCGTTAACTCATCTTGTTTTAGGCGCTGCAATTGGAGAAGCTGTTTTAGGTAAAAAAATTGGCAGAAAAGCTATGTTGTGGGGTGCTTTGGCTGATACAATTCCAGATTTTGATGTTTTCGCATCTCCCTGTTTTTCTGATGCTCAACAATTGCTAGTTCATCGGGGAATCACACATTCATTCTTTTTTATTTTTTTAATGGCACCTTTATTAGGATGGCTTTTTAGTAAATGGTTTAAGAATTCGGATGTAAGTTGGAAACGTTGGACATTGCTTTTTTTCTTAGGAATGTTTACGCATTTGTTGATAGATTCTATGACTTCCTATGGAACAGGATGGTTTGAGCCTTTCAGTAGTTATCGCGTTTCATTCAATACTATTTTTGTGGCAGATCCATTTTATACAATTCCTTTTTTAGTTTGTGTGTTGATTGCATTGATTGCTAAAAATGGAAGTCCAAGAAGAGTAAAATGGAATAAAATTGGTTTGTGGATTAGTTCCTTGTATTTATTATTTACGATTATTAATAAATGGCATGTTCATGATATTATGAAAGCATCGTTTACTGAACAAAAATATGCAGCTGATAATTTCATTACAACGCCAACACCTTTGAATAACTTCTTATGGATGGCCTATTCTCATGATAGTTCAGGCTCTTGGATTGGTTATTATTCCGTTTTTGATAAGTCAACAAAAATTAATTTTGCAAGAGTATATAGAAACGATTCGTTGGCAAAAAAATTTGACGGAGATGAATCTCTGAGAATATTAAAACAATTTTCGAAGGGGCATTATGCTTTAACGCAAGTAGATTCATCCATTTATTTTAATGACATTCGGTTTGGACAAATGGCAGGATGGGATGATTCAGATGGATCCTTCCCCTTTTCGTATCGATTAAATAGAAATACAGATAATTCAATGGCATTGGATAGAGGAAAATTTAAAATATCTTTATCAGAAGCATTTACTTCACTCGTTGATAGAGTAAAAGGAAGATGATTTTAATTATTTTTTAATTCCTTAAACTTTACGAACATATGAATCCAAATTATTCGGGAAAATCTATAGAATAATGGCATTAAAAGAATAAGTAATGTGCTCAGAATAATGATATACGGAACAACCTCAACTGAAAAAACAACACAAAGAAGTAAAAATAGTCCAATGCCAAAGCTAACAGTTAGCCCATAGCTTACATATGTTGCCCCAAAATAATAACCAGGCTCCCTTCTGAAATCTTCATTACAAACAGGGCAACGATCATTTAAATTTCCAAAACGTTTTAAATCATAAGGATTATTTGTTATGAAAAAGCTGCCTTCGTGACAACGCGGACATTTGTTGTTTAACACACTATAAAGAGGTGATTTTTTGTTTGACATGAAGCTAATCGATTTGGTTACAAAATTAACAATTAGAGTCGTTCCAAATGTCATAAAATCAAATAAGAACGAATTAATGATAAAAATCACTTAATCAATCTTTATAAGGTCGTTTTTTCTATTTATAATGGTTTCAAACCTTAAAATTTCGTATTTTTGCACCCTTAATTTTTAAGAAGAATGATTTCAGTTAATTCGGTTACAGTATCCTTTGGAGGGTACGATTTGTTTGATAATGTTAGTTTTTTGGTGAATCCGAAAGACCGAATTGGACTCGCTGGTAAAAACGGAGCAGGGAAATCTACCATGTTAAAGCTTTTATCGGGCGAACAAAATCCTACTAAAGGAGAAATTTCAAAACCGAATGATTATAGAATAGGTTATTTACCACAAGATATGATTCATCAACACGGAAGATCTGTGTTTGAAGAAACGGCAACTGCATTTGAAGAAATTCAAAAGCTAGAAGCTCGTTTGAATGTGGTGACGCATGAAATCGAAACGCGTACGGATTACGAAAGTGATGCTTACATGAATTTGATTACTGAGTTAACAGATATAAATGCTCGTTTGGATATTATAGGGGCCGGAAATAGAGAAGAAGAGATTGAAAAAATCTTAAGAGGATTAGGATTTGAGAGAACCGACTTCCATCGTCAAACAGCTGAATTTAGTGGTGGATGGAGAATGAGAATTGAGTTAGCTAAAATTCTTCTGCGTAAACCAGATATTCTTTTGCTTGATGAGCCAACCAATCACTTGGATATTGAATCCATTCAATGGTTGGAAGAAACTATGGAAACATTCCCTGGTTCTGTTATGTTAATTAGTCACGATAGACAATTTTTGGATAATGTAACTACTCGTACGATTGAAATTTCAAACAATAAAATTTACGATTACAAAACAAATTATTCCCGCTATTTGATATTGCGTCAAGAACGCAAAGAACAGCAAGAGAATGCAGCAAAAAATCAACAAAAAGTAATTGATCAAACCGAAGCATTAATTGACAAGTATCGTGCTAAAGCAAGTAAAGCAGCTTTTGCTCAATCGCTGATTAAGAAGTTGGATCGTATGGATCTTGTGGAAGTGGACGAAAGTGATACTTCTACAATGGCTTTTCGTTTTCCTCCTCCAGCTCTTTCAGGAAAAATTGTTGTGACGGTTGAAGATGCAGGAAAAGTTTACGGAACTAAAAGAATTTTTAAAGGAGCGAATTTCATCCTAGCAAAAGGAGAGAAGATTGCTTTAGTTGGAAGAAATGGTGAAGGAAAGAGTACCATGATGAAAATGATTGCTCAGCAAATTGATTTTGAAGGAACTGTTCAATTGGGTCACAACGTAATGATGGGTTATTTTGCACAAGATCAGGCTGAAAAATTAGATCCAAATAAAACGGTTTTTGAAACGATTGATGAACTAGCGGTTGGAGATATTCGAAAACAAGTTCGTACCATGTTGGGTTCATTTTTATTTGGAGGTGAAGACATAGATAAGAAAGTAAGAGTGTTGAGTGGTGGTGAACGTGGACGATTAGCATTGTGTAAATTGTTATTACAACCTTATAACTTACTTGTATTGGATGAGCCAACCAATCACTTGGACATTCGTAGTAAAGAAGTTTTGAAAAAGGCAATCCTTGCTTATGAAGGAACTGCTATTATTGTTTCTCACGATAGAGATTTTTTAGCCGATCTAACAGAAAAAATGTACGAGTTCAGAAACGGTGAAGTAAGAGAGCATTTGGGAGGAATTGTAGAATTTATGGAAAAATTAAAGATGTATCGTTTACAAGAAATGAATACATCAAAAAATCCTTTCCAGAAAGAGAAGCCAGCTGTTGTGGTTCAAAAACCAAAAGAAGAGAATAAAAATGATGAGCGTGAGAAAGAATTGAAGCAGTTGAATTCTTTAATTTCTAAATCTGAAAAAGAAATTGAACGATTGGAAAAGGAAATTAAGCAGTTTGATGATAAGCTATCTGATCCATCACAATATCAAACTGTTGTAAACGACAAAGAGACGTTTGCAAAATACGAGAATTTTAAAAAGCTTCTTGAAGCTGAAATGCTCAATTGGGAAGCACTTCAAGCAAAATTAGAAAGTTAATTTTTTATTGCTGCGTTTTTGTCATTGCTTCTGGTGTGCAAATAATGAAATCAGCCATACCAATTGACTCTTTTGATAATGTATCAACCGCTGATTGTTCTGTTGAACCAATCGTAAATACTTTCAATTTCGGATTTTCCTGTTTTAAATACCATTCAATACCTTGGTGAAAATTGCTATGATAAGATCCGTTATAGTGAATAAATGTTTTTCCTTTACTCCAGTTCTTTAATATAAAATAAGCCATTGTAGCATCTTTTACTGCTTGAGATTTCGGTAAGTTTTGTCCGCCATGTCCACCTGCCGAAGCGAAAATATCTTTATAGCATTTAAGCTCACCATCATATTTCATTGGTAAAGGACAAATCCATTTTTTTGCATCCGAATCTATGCTATCTAATTTTTCTAATCCTTGCGAATAGACTAGATTCGCATATCTTCTTGGAATGTTAGCAGCAACAAAATTCAAATGATTTGCTTTTGCAAAATTTAAAAGTGGTTTATAGTCTGTTTCGTAATTGTTCCAAAGTTTCACTTCAACTTTAAGTGTTTTGTCCGTTATTTTTGATTGCAGGTATTCATTGATTGCAATTTGATCGTCTGCTTCAAACATCTCTGCTCCTAAAACTAAATTACTTTTCTTAAATTCAAACAAATCCTTTGTTAGTTCTAATTGCAACCAATGGCCAATTGGATTGTCATGCAATTCTCCAAATAATACGATATCCGCTTCCTTCGCGCTTTTTAATAATTGCTCATAAGTAGCAGTCTTTCCATTGATATCAAATAATTGATACGCTATTTTATCAGCTTTAAAAGATAAAATACTAATAGCGATAAGGATTGTAGCGAATATTTTTGTTTTCATTTTTAATATGTTTTTATCAAATTTAATTAATAAATCATATGATTTTGAAATAAATTTGTTTGGTATTCAATTTATTGCATACATTTGCAATGAAAATGACAACAATGCTATACATACATCATCATCATACTTGCTCAAAAGGTAAGCAAAGGGTGTATTGTGTATTTTAACACAAGATAGCAATATCAATATATTCAAAGGGCTTACCATTTTGGTAGGCCCTTTTTTTATTTTTTAAAAAAGGAGAGTTAGAGTTAATTAAATATAAATTATATTAGAATTATAAAAAATGTTAAAATGGAAAAGAAGCTAAAAATTGCAATACAAAAATCTGGACGATTGAACGAAGATTCAATTAAAATCTTGAAAGAAGCCGGAATAGAATTTCAAAATGGATTAAATAAGCTGAAAGCAGAAGCTGTGAATTTTCCTTTAGAAGTATTCTTTTTGAGAGACGATGATATCCCTCAGTATGTTGAAGATGGTGTTGCCGACATTGGCATAGTTGGCGAGAATGTTTTTATTGAAAAAAATAAACAAGTTAAAATTGTTGATCGCTTGGGATTTGGTAAATGTCGCTTGTCAATTGCTATTCCCAAAAACCAAAAGTATAAAGGACTTTCTGATTTAGAAGGCAAAAGAATTGCGACCAGTTATTCAACTGTTCTATCGAAATATTTAAAGAAAAACAAAATTTCAGCTGAAATTCACGAAATTAGTGGTTCGGTAGAAATAGCTCCAGGTATTGGGTTAGCGGATGCAATTTGTGATTTGGTTAGTTCGGGTAGTACCTTGTTCACAAATGGGTTAAAAGAAGTAGAAGTGATTTTAAAATCGGAAGCGGTTTTGATTGCAAATAATAATTTATCTAAAGAACAACAAGCTATTTTAGAAAAGCTACTTTTTAGAATCAGTTCTGTTAAGAAAGCAAAAAGTAATAAATATATTTTGTTGAATGCTCCCAATAAAAATTTAGATGCAATTTGCAAAATATTACCTGGAATGAAAAGTCCAACAATATTACCTTTAGCAGATAAAGGCTGGAGCTCTGTGCATAGTGTCGTGAATGAAAACGATTTTTGGGACATTATCGAAAAGCTAAAAAATAAAGGAGCAGAAGGTATATTGGTTGTTCCAATTGAAAAAATGATTTTATAGCATCGCCCTTCGACTCCGCTCAGGGTGACAATTAATTTGAACGAATAACGAATCAATGAAAACAATAAAATATCCTTCGAGAAATGATTGGTCTGAATTGCTAAAACGCCCAACTTTTGATTCAACTGCACTTGAAAGTGTTGTTGGGAAAGTGTTAGCTGATGTTAAGCAAGATGGCGATTTTGCAATAAAAAAATATACGAAAGAATTCGACAAGGTGGAACTTTTAAATTTAATGGTTTCTGATTCAGAATTTATAGCAGCAGAGAAGAATGTTTCAGATGATTTAAAGAATGCTATTCAATTAGCAAAATCAAACATTGAAAAATTTCACTATTCACAAAAAGATGAGATCAAAGTTGTCGAAACAATGGAAGGGGTTAATTGTTGGAGAAAATCGATTGCAATAGATAAGGTGGGACTTTATATTCCAGGAGGTTCTGCGCCTTTGTTTTCTACGGTTTTGATGTTAGGTGTGCCAGCTATTCTTGCAGGGTGTAATGAGATAGTTTTGTGTTCGCCTCCAAATAGTAATGGAAAAATAAATGATGCTATTTTGTATACTGCAAAACTGATCGGCATTAAAAAAGTTTTTAAAGTTGGAGGTGTTCAGGCAATTGCTGCAATGGCATATGGAACTGAATCGATTATTAAAGTGAATAAGATATTTGGACCCGGAAATCAGTACGTTACTTGTGCAAAGCAATTGGTGAATAGTTCTGGTGTCGCTATCGACATGCCTGCAGGTCCTTCTGAAGTGGCAATATTAGCTGATGATAGCTGTGTGCCAGCCTTTGTTGCTGCTGATTTGCTATCGCAAGCTGAGCACGGAGTAGATTCACAAGTAATACTTGTTTCTGATGATGAGAAAGTTATTGAAAATGTGATAAATGAATTGAATAGACAAGTTGAATTATTGCCCAGAAAAGATGTAGCTCTTAAGGCACTTGAAAATAGTAAAGCCATTTTAATAAATAGCTTGGAAGAGGGTGTTGAACTTTTAAATGAATATGCTCCTGAACATTTAATTATTGCATGTAAGAATGACGAAGAATTATCGGAAAAAATAATTAATGCAGGTTCCGTTTTTTTAGGCAACTATTCTTGCGAAAGTGCAGGTGATTATGCTTCAGGTACAAATCATACGTTGCCAACTAATGGAAATGCAAAAGCATATAGCGGAGTTTCACTGGATAGTTTTGTGAAAAAAATTACTTTTCAAAAAATATCTAATAAAGGAATTAATAATATCGGTAGAGCTATTGAGCTAATGGCCGAAGCGGAAGGTTTAGATGCACACAAAAATGCAGTTAGTATTAGATTAAAAAAATAAAGTCATGTTTAAATTAGAAACAATATTAAGAGAAAACATTAAAAAATTGGTTCCATATTCTTCTGCAAGGGATGAATATAAAGGAAAGGTTGGTGTTTTTTTAGATGCTAATGAAAATTCATACGGCTCTCCAGTTTCGTACGCTGGCGCTAGTAAATTAAATCGTTATCCTGATCCTTTACAATTGTCAGTTAAGGAAAAGCTAAGCAAAATTAAAGGATTGCCAATTGAAAATATTTTTTTAGGAAACGGAAGTGACGAAGCTATTGATATTTTATATAGAGCATTTTGTAATCCAGGAAAAGATAATGCAATAGTTTGCCCACCTACCTATGGCATGTATGAAGTGTCTGCAAATATTAATGATGTTGAAGTTTTAAAAGTGCCTCTTATTGCTGAAACATTTCAGTTGGATGAGGAGGCGATTCTTCAAACAATAAATTCCAATACGAAATTAATTTTTATTTGTTGTCCCAATAATCCTACTGGTAATGGAGTAGCATGGAATACGATTAAAAAAATAATTGAGTGTTTTAATGGAATCGTTGTTATAGATGAAGCATATATTAACTTTGCTAGTTATAAAAGTTTGATTCCTGAATTATTAAACTATCCAAATTTGGTTATACTTCAAACCTTATCTAAGGCATGGGGTTTGGCTGGATTAAGAGTTGGGATGGCTTTTGGATCTGAACCTATTGTTGATGTGTTTAATAAAATTAAACCTCCTTATAATATCAATGTAGTTTCTCAAGAGCTCGTATTAAATGCGCTTGATAATATGAAACAAGTGAATGACTGGATTAAAATAATTGTTGAGGAGAGAGAGAAATTCGAAGCGATGCTTAAACAGCTGCCGTTTGTAAAAAAAGTTTATAAAAGTGATGCCAATTTTATTCTTGTTAAAGTGGATAGTGCTTTAGAGTTATACAATTATTTGACAAGCAATCAAATAATTGTTCGTGATAGAAGCAAAGTGATGTTGTGTGATGATTGTCTTAGGATTGCAATAGGAACAAAAGAAGAGAACGAGCAATTAGTTGCTATCTTTAAAAAATATAATAAATAAATTTCTATATATTTTCGAGTACATTTTTAAATATTAATAACATGAGCAAAAAAGTATTGTTTATCGACAGAGATGGAACGTTGATTTGGGAGCCTCCTTCAGATTTTCAGATTGATAGTTTTGAAAAATTTAAATTTTTACCTGGTGTTATTACTTGGTTAGGTAAAATTGTTTCGGAATTGGATTTTGAATTAGTTATGGTTACAAATCAAGATGGATTGGGCACGGATAGCTTTCCAGAAAATACATTTTGGCCGGTTCAAAATTTAATGATTCAAACGCTTGAGTCAGAAGGAATAAAGTTTTCTGAAATCTGTATTGATAGAACATTTGAAAAGGACAATCAACCTACTCGAAAGCCCAATACGGGGATGTTAACTAAGTATTTTAATAAGGAATATGATTTAAATAGCTCTTTTGTTATAGGTGATCGCATTACGGATGTGATGCTTGCAAAAAATTTAAATGCTAAAGCTATTTTTATTAAAAATTATGATAAAGCTATAAGTTTTGAAAAAGATATTTTGCTTGAAGTAGAAAATTGGGAGCAGATATATAATTTTTTAAAATTACCAGAAAGGTTAATTACTCACGAACGAATTACTAAAGAAACTGCTATTTCAATTGAATTGAATTTGGATGGAAAAGGTAATTCAACTGTTTCTACTGGATTAGCATTTTTCGATCATATGTTAGATCAAATTGCAAAACATGGGAATATTGATTTGGTAATTAAAGCGAAAGGAGACTTACACATTGACGAACACCATACAATAGAAGACATTGGAATTGCTTTGGGAGAAGCTTTTTTAAAAGCACTAGGTGATAAAAAGGGAATTGAACGTTACGGTTTTCTTTTGCCAATGGACGATTGTTTAGCGCAAGTGGCATTAGATTTTGGTGGAAGAAATTGGATCGTTTGGGAGGCGGAATTTAAAAGAGAGAAAATTGGAGAAATGCCAACTGAAATGTTTTTCCATTTTTTTAAATCTTTTAGTGATGCTTCAAAATGTAATTTAAATATTAAAGCAGAAGGACTAAATGAACACCATAAAATTGAAGCAATCTTTAAAGCTTTTGCTAAAGCAATAAAAGTAGCAGTAAAGAGAGATGCTAATAATATGAGTTTGCCAAGTACAAAAGGAGTTTTATAGATGAAAGTAGCAATAGTAAAATACAATTCAGGAAACAGTTGTTCGGTTTCATTTGCCTTAGAAAGAATAGGTGTTTCTGCTTTCATTACTTCAGATATACATGAAATTCAAACGGCAGATAAAGTTATTTTTCCTGGTGTAGGAGAAGCTAGTAGTGCGATGAATTTTCTTCGTGAAAACAAACTTGATAAAATGATTGTCGATTTAAAACAGCCCGTTTTAGGAATTTGTTTGGGTATGCAGTTAATGTGTGAATCCTCTGAAGAAGGAAATTCAAAATGTTTGGGAATATTCAATCAAAAAGTATTAAAATTTTCAGGTGATAATAAAGTCCCGCAAATAGGATGGAACAATATATCTAATTTGAATTCTGCACTTTTTAAAAATATTGATGAAATGGAGTATATGTACTTTGTTCATGGATACTATGCTGAGAAATCAGTAAATACAATTGCAAATACAAGTTATGGACTTGAATATAGCTCAGCTTTGCAAAAAGATAATTTTTACGGTGTGCAATTTCATCCTGAAAAATCAGGAATGAAAGGGCAACAAATTTTGAAAAATTTTATTGAATTGTAATTATGGAAATTATTCCTGCAATAGATTTAATCGATGGTAAATGTGTTCGTTTAACACAAGGCGATTATTTACAAAAAAAAATATATAACGAAAATCCGTTAGACGTAGCTAAGTCTTTTGAAGATATAGGTATAAAACGATTGCATTTGGTTGATTTGGATGGAGCAAAGAAGGGGGAAATCGTAAACATTAAAGTTTTAGAAAAATTAACTTCTCAAACAAATTTAGTGATTGATTTTGGAGGAGGTATTAAAACAAATGATGCAATTAGAATTGTTTTTGAATCTGGAGCTTCTTTAGCAACGATAGGTAGTATTGCAGTAAAGGATAGAGATTTGTTTTTTTCTTGGATAAAAAAATACGGTGCTGATAAAATTTTATTAGGCGCAGATGTGAAAGATGAAAAAATTGCTATTTCAGGATGGCTTGAAAATACAGAGATAAATATTTTAGATTTTATAACCGAAAATATGCAAGAGGGAATTCACACTATTTTTTGTACAGATATTTCTAAAGATGGTTTATTGCAAGGAGCTAGTGTGGATTTGTATAAGAAGATTCTTAATGAATTTCCATCTCTTAATTTAATAGCGAGTGGCGGAGTTTCCTCTATGCCTGATTTAGTTGAATTGAAATCAATTGGTTGCTCGGGTGCTATTGTTGGCAAGGCTATTTACGAAAATAAAATTTCTTTCAATGATCTTAAAAAATTCATAGCATGTTAACTAAAAGAATTATTCCCTGTTTGGATATTAAAGATGGCCGGACAGTAAAGGGTGTGAATTTTGAAAACATAAAAGATGCTGGTGACCCAATTGAATTAGCAATAGAATATTCTAATCAGGGAGCCGATGAATTAGTTTTCTTAGACATTTCAGCAACAAACGAGAAAAGAAAAACGTTGTCAGAGTTAGTTAATAGAATAGCTAAAAATATCAACATTCCGTTTACAGTTGGTGGAGGAATTAATTCTGTTGATGATGTTTATGAAATATTAAATTCGGGGGCTGATAAGATTTCGGTGAATACTTCAGCATTTAAAAATCCTTCTTTAATTAATGATTTATCTAAAAGATATGGGACTCAGTGTGTAGTTGTTGCTATAGATACAAAGTTTGAGAATAATGATTGGTATGTATATTTGAATGGAGGAAGGGTAAAGACAGATAAAAAGACTATAGAGTGGGCTAAAGAAATTGTTGATTTAGGTGCTGGAGAAATTTTACTTACATCGATGAATAACGATGGTACTAAAAGTGGATTTGCAAATGATATTACAAGAATGATTTCAGAAAATGTAAATGTTCCTATTATTGCTAGTGGCGGAGCGGGAACGATGGAACATTTTAGAGATGTTTTTACTGTTGGAAAAGCAGATGCAGCCTTAGCAGCAAGTGTTTTTCATTATAAAGAAATTGAAATTCCGATTTTAAAAAAATATTTAAATGCTCAAAAAATTAATATAAGACTATGATGCCAGATTTTAATAAATCAAGTGATGGATTAATTCCAGTTATTATTCAAGACAATAAAACAAATGTTGTTTTGATGTTAGGCTATATGAATGAAGAAGCTTTAAATAAAACAAATACTGAGAAAAGAGTTACATTTTTTTCTCGTTCAAAAAAACGGTTGTGGACGAAAGGTGAAGAAAGTGGAAATTACCTAGATGTAAATGAGTTGCTACTAGATTGCGATAAGGATACTATTTTAATAAAAGCTACTCCCAGAGGAGTTGTTTGCCATTCTGGGGCAGATACTTGTTTTAATGAGGTAAATAATGAGAATTTCCTGTATCAATTAGAAGAAACTATCCGTAAAAGAATGGCAAACCCTTCTGAAGAATCTTATGTTTCATCGCTTGTTGGTAAAGGCATGAATAAAATTGCTCAAAAAGTGGGGGAAGAAGCAATAGAGTTGCTTATTGAAGCTAAAGACACAAATGACGAATTATTTAAAAGTGAGGCCGCAGATTTGCTTTTTCACTACCTTATTCTCTTGTCAGCAAAGGGTTTTTCTCTAAATGAGATTTCAAAAGTGTTGGAAAGTAGGAGTAAAAAATAGCTTGTTTTTTGTTTTAATTGATTTACAGCCTGTTTTTTAAGAAATATCTGATTTTTTAGTCCATTTATTTGATTAATTTTCTTATAATTGGTAAAATTTTGCGACAAAATCACCAAGATTTAGAATAAGCAGTAGTATTATATGGATTTAAATAAGAGCGGTTCAGTTGAAGAAGGCATTTTTACTAGCAAAGTAAATGCTGTTAGAGCTGCTTATAATGTTGCGGACCGAAAAGTTATTGTTTCGCATATTGGAGAGCTTGATCAAGATAAGGTAAATACCATTTCTACATTGGTGGAGACACAAATGGAGTATCTTGGTGTGAGTAAAAGTGCAATTAAGAAAATTTTTAATATTGTTATTGAAACGCTTCAGAATATTTGTATTCATGGAGAGAAAGATAATAATGGGTATCAAATGACCTATTTCATTATAGGAAAGTATCAAAATGAATTCTCAATTTTTTCTGGTAATATTGTTAATACTTCTGTAGCAGAGAGATTAAACAAAAGATTGAATTCAATAAAATCATTAAGCGATTCGGATTTAAAAAAGCAATATATGGATGTTCTTTCTAATGGTGAGTTATCAGCAAAAGGGGGAGCAGGCTTAGGCTTTTTGACAATTGCATTAAAATCAAATAACAATATAGATTTCGAGTTTGAAATGTTGAATAAAGAGTACTCGTTATTTTCACTACAGTCAAAAGTTTTTGGATAATAATGAATCGTATAGAAATAGCAGGATCTAACAATACTCCTCACATCCTTCTTGATGTTGATTCTTCTTCTGTTTTGATAGAAGGGAGATCTTTTCCAGAAGATAGTAAAGAGTTTTACAGGCCAATTATGGAGTGGATGGATGAATTAATAGCTGCCAATCCAAAGGAAGTTACAGTTTCTATTAATTTATTTTATCTAAGCTCTTCTTCAATAATTTCAGTAAAACAATTGTTAATGAAAGTGATTGAAATTAGCAATAAGGGAGCCAAATCTAAAATCGTATGGTCATATGATGAAGACGATGATGATATTAAAAAGACTGGAGAAGATTATCAAAAATTGACAAAACTCAATTTTGAGTACAAAATAAACGAATAATTTTTCATACTAATACAAAAAATCCCCGATTGAATTTCAGTTGGGGATTTTTTATTTTATCAATTACTAATAGTAAGGTACTATGGATATCGATATCCGAAATTATTTTATCAAATTTGTATAAAACACGACAAACATGAAGCGATTTTTAGTATTACTTTATCTTTTGATTTCAACAGTAAATTTAAAAAGCCAAAATTTCAAGGTGCTTTTTATTGGAAATAGTTATACCGCTGTAAATAATTTACCTCTAACAGTTTCGAATATTGCCACTTCATTAGGTGATACGCTTACTTATGATTCTAATACTCCAGGAGGATATACCTTTAATTTGCATAGTTCAAATGTGACCACTCTTTCTAAAATAAATGCTCAGGCCTGGGATTTTGTAGTATTGCAAGAGCAAAGTCAGTTGCCTTCTTTTGACCCTACTCAAGTTGATGTTGACGTGTATCCATACGCCCGAAAACTAGACAGTTTAATCTTGGCAAATGATAGTTGTACAGAAACATTTTTTTACATGACTTGGGGTCGACAAAATGGTGATTTAAGCAATTGTGCAGCTTATCCACCTGTTTGTACATATAATGGGATGCAACAGCGACTTAGAGATAGTTATATGGAAATGTCTGTAAATAATCATGGAAGTGTTTCTCCTGTTGGTGTTGCCTGGAAAAATATTAGAGATAATTATCCTGGAATTAATTTATATCAGGCAGACGAAAGTCACCCTAGTGTTCATGGAACTTATTTGGCAGCTTGTGTTTTTTATTCATCATTGTTTCACAAAAGTACTGTAGGTTCAAGTTTTATTTCAGCTGGAATATCAGCAGCTGATGCTATAGCCATTCAAACAATAGCTAGTTCAACTGTATTAGATAGTATGATGCTTTGGCAAGGAAATGGTGACGTTCCAATTGCTAACTTTAATTATACTTCTGTAGGAAGCACTATTCAATTTATCAATACGTCATCGAATTCTTTAAATTATAGCTGGAACTTCGGTGATGGAAACATAGCAACAACAACAGCTCCTCAAAACACTTATTTAGTGGATGGGCAGTATTTAGTAACATTAACTGCTTCTTCAAATTGTTTGTCTTATACATTTACTGACACACTTTTTATTAATTCTACAGATGTTTCGAATGATGAAAAGAATTCAAGTTTTGATTTTTCTCCTAATCCGGTTCAAGGTGATTTTTATATTTCTTTTGCTGGGAAATCGTATTCAAATATTAATTTATTAATTTATAATAGTTTAGGGCAAGTAGTTTCTAATAAGAATTATAAAGATGTTATAATGATACACGAAAGTATTGGCGAACTGAATGCAGGTTTGTATACATTAATTCTATATTCGGAAAACAATCAAATTGGCACTAAAAAAATGATTGTTGGAAATTAATTAGATGTCATCTCGCCAATAATGTTTGAGTGTTTATTCTTAAAAAAGGGTGAGACGCATATTTCACAAAAAAAACCGATACATCACTGTATCGGCTTTAGTAGCGGGGACCGGACTCGAACCGATGACCTTTGGGTTATGAGCCCAACGAGCTACCAACTGCTCCACCCCGCAATATATCTTGGTTTTTATAGTCTTTATAGACGAAAAGGCCTTGCTAGGCTTTTTAAATTGCGGTGCAAAGATATATTTTGTTTCTTTGTACTCCAAATATCTTATTAACATTTTTTAAATGGCTCACAAATCAGGGTTTGTAAACATTATTGGTTCTCCAAACGTAGGTAAATCAACACTTATGAACGTTTTGGTGGGTGAACGCCTTTCTATTATTACATCCAAAGCGCAAACTACTCGTCATAGAATTATGGGTATTGTGAATGGGGAAGATTTTCAGATAGTTTATTCAGATACCCCGGGTGTTCTAAAGCCAAATTATAAGCTTCAGGAATCGATGATGGAATTTGTTAATACAGCTTTGCAAGACGCTGATATTATTTTATTCGTTACCGATATTTATGAAGATGTAAAAATAGAAGAAAAGGTGCTTCATAAAATCAAGAACACAAGTGCTCATGTTCTACTACTAGTTAACAAGATTGATCTTTCTTCACAAGATAAATTGGAAGAAAAAGTGCAGTATTGGAAAAGTGAAGTACCTAAAGCTGAAGTTATTCCTGTTTCTGCTTTAGAAAAATTTAATGTTAGTTATGTTTTTGATCGTATTTTGGCATTACTTCCCGAAAGCCCAGGTTTTTATGATAAAGACCAACTAACAGATAAGCCGGAACGTTTTTTTGTTTCGGAAATTATACGTGAAAAAATCTTGACAAACTACAAAAAAGAAATTCCTTATTCTGTTGAAGTGGTTGTAGAGGCATTTAAGAATGAAGAAAAAATAATTAAAATAAGAGCTGAAATAATGGTTGTTCGTGATTCTCAAAAAGGAATTATTATTGGACATCAAGGAAAGGCTTTGAAAAAGGTTGGAACAGAGGCGCGAAAAGACATGGAAGAATTTTTCCAAAAACAAGTTTTTTTAGAATTGTTTGTAAAAGTGAACAAAGATTGGCGCGACAGCGATACTCAGTTAAAACGATTTGGATATAGCGGTTAAATCTCAATACAGCGCTGTGTTTTAGGTCTGATTTCCTTCTAAAGTGCATTAGAACAGATTATTATGACTACATTTGCACCCTTAAATAAAATAAAAATAGCCTAATGGCAAACATCGTAGCAATAGTAGGTCGCCCAAATGTAGGAAAATCAACCATTTTCAACCGTTTAACCGACAGTAGGAAAGCAATTGTTGATTCCGAATCGGGAGTTACACGTGATAGACATTACGGTAAATCCGAATGGAATGGGATAGAATTTTCTGTTATCGATACTGGTGGCTATGTTAAAGGATCCGAAGATGTATTTGAAGGCGAGATTCGTAAGCAGGTAAATTTGGCAATCGAGGAGGCAAATGTTATATTATTTGTTTTGGATGTTGCTGATGGAATTACAGATGACGATAAAGTTGTAGCCAACATTCTTAGAAAAGGTAAAAAGAAAGTATTTGTAGTAGCTAATAAAGTTGATAATCATGTTCGTCAAGGATTGGCTGGAGAATTTTATGCTTTGGGTTTAGGTGAAGTGCATAATATTTCTGCAATTAGTGGAAGTGGAACGGGAGATTTGTTGGATGAAGTCGTTAAGGTTTTTGATAAGGATGCAGTAGAAGTAGATTTGGATATTCCCAAATTTGCCATTGTTGGTCGCCCAAACGTTGGGAAATCATCCATGATTAATGCATTGTTAGGAAAAGAACGCAATATTGTTACTCCAATTGCAGGAACAACCCGCGATTCTATCAATACACGTTATACTGCATTTGGTCACGATTTTTTATTAATCGATACTGCAGGAATTCGTAAAAAATCAAAAGTAGAAGAGGATTTAGAATTCTATTCAGTTATGCGTTCTATTCGTGCAATTGAAGATTGTGATGTATGTTTGTTATTGATAGATGCTACATTAGGATTAGAGGCTCAGGACATAAATATTTTTCGATTGGCAGAAAATAATCGTAAGGGAATTGTTGTTGTTGTAAACAAATGGGATTTGGTTGAGAAAACAACTAATTCTACAAAAGAATACGAAGAAAAAATTCGTGAAAAGCTCGCACCTTATAATGATGTTCCAATTGTTTTTACTTCAGCTCTTACAAAACAAAGAGTGCTTAAAGCCATAGAAGTTGCCGAAAAGGTAAATTTTAATCGTACAAAATCTATAAAAACCAGAGAGTTGAATGATGTAATGCTGCCCATTATAGAACATTCTCCTCCTGCTGCTATTAAAGGTAAGTATGTGAAAGTAAAGTTTATCAATCAGCTTCCTACGCATGCTCCAACATTTGCATTCTATTGCAATCTTCCGCAATATGTAACAGAATCCTATATGCGCTTTTTAGAAAATAGATTAAGAGAAAATTTTGATTTCTGTGGTGTGCCGATTCAAATTTTCATGAGAAAAAAATAATTTCTTGTCTTTCGATTTCGCTCTAGCCGATTTTCGTCTTTTCGAAGTCGAAATGACAAAACAGTTTAATCTCTTTTGTTTTTCTTTTTAAAATCTAAATCAATTCGAAACTCTAAGTTTACTAAGTGTCGATACTTTCCATCGGTTTCAAATGAAGCTAATGCTGGTCTATAGATAGCTGCTACGGAATAATAATTGTTAAAGCGGTATTCTAATCCCAATGACAATCCAAATGTTTGGACACTTTTTTTATAGCTTCCAACACTATCTATTTTACTTGTTAGTCTGAAATTGTAATTCGTAATATTAAATCCGCCAATAATATTTGTTTTTTCAAAAATTGAGTAATGGTAAATTACATCGAAGTATGAACACCCAATGCTAGTTTTGAGGTCTTTATTTGTGAAATTTGCTGCACCCAAAGGGGAAGATAAGTCTTCAGTAAAGCTATAGTTTAAAGAAATTTTGTTGGCATCTTTTTTATAATATCCAGAAATGCCTAATCCGAAAAATCCAAAGGTTCGTTCGCTATTATTTGTTTGATAATTTATGTAGTTGTAGTAATTCACCCATGGAAATGAGAAGGTTATTCCATAATTTGAATTGTTTTTTACTTCTACTGTTTGCGCTTTGCATGTCAGTAGAAATGAAATTGAAAAAAACAGAACAAGTATTGTTTTCATGAATTATTTAAAAGCTATCGAAGATACTCATTTTGTAATAAATAAAAACACCTCATTCTAAACTTGAAGAATGAGGTGTTATTGTATTTGAATGAGGAATTATTTCAATTTAAATGCAGTTTTTACTTTTCCTACATAATCTAATTTTTCCCATGTAAACAATTCAACTTTTAAAGTCTTTGTTTTTCCATCAGGTGATTTAAACACCTTCGTAACTACTTCGTTTTTACGTCCCATGTGTCCATAAGCAGCAGTTTCGCTATATATAGGAGTGCGTAGTTTAAAACGTTGTTCAATAAAGTATGGACGCATATCAAATACTTTCTCAACAATTTTTGCAATTTGTCCGTCCGTCATTTTTACTTTTGAAGTACCATATGTATCAATAAAAATACCCATTGGTTGAGCAACACCAATTGCATAAGAAACCTGAACCAATACTTCAGAACATACTCCTGCAGCTACTAAGTTTTTTGCAATATGACGAGTTGCATAAGCAGCAGAACGGTCAACTTTTGAAGGGTCTTTTCCTGAAAATGCACCACCACCGTGAGCACCTTTTCCACCATACGTATCAACAATAATTTTACGACCAGTTAAACCAGTATCTCCGTGCGGACCACCAATTACAAATTTTCCAGTTGGGTTAATATGGTAATTGATTTTGTTATTAAATAAGTGTGCGTATTTAGGATATTTCTTTTTAACTCTTGGAATTAAAATATCAATAATGTCTTTTTTGATTTTCGCTAACATTTTCGCTTCAGCATCAAAATCATCGTGTTGCGTAGAAACCACAATTGCATCAATGCGAACAGGAACGTTATTGTCGTTATACTCTAATGTTACTTGAGATTTTGCATCTGGACGAAGATATTTAATCTCCTTGTTTTCTCTTCGCAAAGCAGCTAATTCCAATAAAATTCCATGAGCCAAATCCAATGCTAGAGGCATGTAGTTAGCCGTTTCGTTTGTTGCATATCCAAACATCATTCCTTGATCGCCAGCACCTTGCTCTTCTTTTTTCTTTTTGTCAACACCTTGATTGATGTCAGCTGATTGTTCATGAATAGCTGACAAAATACCGCATGAATTTGCTTCAAACATGTATTCACTTTTTGTGTAGCCGATTTTGCGGATTACCTCACGTGCAATTTCTTGAACGTCTAAGTATGCTTTTGATTTTACTTCACCTGCGAGAATTACCTGCCCAGTTGTTACCAATGTTTCACAAGCAACTTTTGATTGAGGGTCAAATGCTAAAAAGTTATCAATTAATGCATCAGAAATTTGATCTGCTACTTTGTCTGGATGTCCTTCCGAAACCGATTCGGATGTAAATAAATATCCCATTTATATTTGTGTTTGTTTATAGATTAGTTTAAATTTTTTAACGAGTGCTAAAGTACAATTTATTAAGTAATTGAGAAAGAAATATTATCTAGGAAATTAAGAGTTTTTTTCGGAGGCTATCCCCCTCTCCGAGGGGGCAGGGGGAGATGAATATCTCGTTAAAGGAAGAGATTGTTAATTATTTAAGAAGTTGGATTGTTGATTAATGTTTGTCGTTTGGATCTTGTTGGTGGTTCAGTAATTTTCAACTCAATCTCTCTTTCTTCAATTGTTATTTCAAGACATCTGATAACGTTTTGCATATCCTTCAATACATCATTATCCAAGAAGCGAATTACTTTAAATCCATTGTTTTCGAGAGTTTGTTGGCGTTTTACATCTTTATGGTAGGCTTCTTCATTATAATGTGATATTCCATCTACTTCAATGATTAGAAGAAGTGGTTTGCATATGAAATCTGCAATATAATTTAAAACGGGACGTTGTCTATTGAAAGTATAGCCCTTCATTGTCCTAGCTTTAAGAGCATATTTCCAAAGACAGGCTTCTGCTTTGGTCATCGTTTTTCTGAGATTTGATGCTCTTGGCCTTAGAACTTTATTGTATGAATATTGATTTGATTTACTTGCTGGCATTTTCTCCGTATCCTCCCCCTGCCCCCTCGGAGAGGGGGATATGCTCCGTAATTTTATTTTTAGTTTAAAATGATTTATTTTTTGCTACCAGATTTTTACCCTGATTTTCTCATCTCTGTACATCTTGTCTCCTTGCTTGATATTAAAGGCTTTGTAGAATTCATCAACATCTGAAAGTGGACCATTGATACGGAATTCAGCTGGTGCATGAACATCGCTCATTATTTGCTTTGCCAAAGAAGCATCTGTTCGGTTTACCATCCATGCGTATGCGTAGGCTAAAAAATAACGCTGGTCAGCTGTGTAGCCATTGAATAATTCTTTAGATTGTCCTTGTTGTGTTTTTTTGAACGCTTCATAGCCCATAATAACGCCTCCTAAATCAGCTATATTTTCTCCTTGCGTATTTTCTCCTCTTACGTGCATGCTATCTAATACAACATAACCATTAAACTGATCTACAATCAATTTAGTTCTAGCAACAAATTGGGAGCGGTCAATGATTGTCCACCAATCAGATAAATTTCCGTTTTCATCATATAAGCTTCCTTGGTCATCAAATCCATGGGTGATTTCGTGTCCAAATGTTGATCCTCCAATAATTCCGTATAAAATGGCATCATCTGGCATACGTCCTTCAAATCCGGGAACAATAATGTTACAAGCGGGTACAACTATTTCGTTGCTTGCAGGGTTGTAATATGCATTGTAAGTCTGTGGGTACATTTCCCATTCTGACAAGTCAACAGGCTTGCCGTATTTGTTTAACCTGAAGTTGTATTCCCATTTATCTACATTCATAATGTTTTGTAGATAATTGTCTCGGCTGATTTCTAAACTAGACATGTCTTTCCATTTATCCGGATAGCCTACTTTCATTACAATCTTATTTAATTTGCTCAATGCTTTTTCCTTGGTAGCAGCACTCATCCAATCTAATTTTTTGATATGCTCAGCATATATATCGCGAATATTGTCACCAATTTCTAAAAGCTTTTCTTTGGTTCCTTTTGGAAGATATTCTTTTACATAAATTTGTCCGATTAGTTCACCTAACGACTCATTTGTAGTTTCTACAATTTTTTTCCATCTTGGTTTTTGCTCTTTTATTCCATCCATTACAGTTGAGAAGAAATAGAAATTTTGATCTTCTATTTCTTTGTTTAAAGATGTTGCATAATGATTAATTAAGTTCCATTTTAAATATAGTTTCCAATCATCAATTGAAACTTTTTTGATGGTAGATTCTAGCTGAGTAAAAAATTCTGGTTGGCCAACAACTACGGAGTCTATGCTGTTTAATCCTAAAAGCTGAAGTGTTCCTTGCCAGTTTACTGAAGGGTTGGTTTTGTTTAGAGTAGCAACCGACATTTTATTATAGTTCTTGTAAGGGTCTCTGAGGTCTTCCATTTTTCTGGAAGCTTTAGCTAGCATCGATTCAATGGAGATTACTTTTTTAGCATTTTTTTCAGAAATGTTTTTTTCAGTTCCTGTTAACTCAAATATTTTTTGAACATGTTTTGCATATTCATTTCTGATATTTATTGTGCGAGAATCAGTGTTGAAGTAGTAATCACGCTCTGGTAAACCAAGCTTAGTTTGCCCAAGATAAACGATATATTTCGAGCTATTTTTGTCGTCACGGATAATCGCGAATCCAAACATATTTGTAATATTCATTTTTTGAAGTAGAACAACTTGAGTTATTAAATCAGAAGTATTTTTAATGGCATCGATTTTTGAAAACTCGTCATTTAATAAAGATGCTCCCGCTTTTTTAATGCGAGCTGTATCCATCCCGCTGAAATAAAAGTCTCCAATCTTTTGCTCGTTGCTCCCTTTTGTAGTGGTTGTTTTTGAAGCCGATGATTCACATATTTTTTTTATAGCCTCATTAATCGTATCGTTGATGGTTTGAAAAATACCATTGCTTTTTTCTGAAGATGGAATCGGATGTTTTTTAAACCAACCGTTGTTTGCGAACATGAAAAAGTTTTCTCCAGGTGAAATGGATGAATCGATATGGGCAGATATGGGATCAACAAATCCGTCTGAAGAGGTTGTTGCTTTTTCTGAAGAGTTGCAGGAATATACTATGATAGTAGCTAAAATTGCAGACGAAAATAATAATTTTTTCATTTTAAATAAATTCTATTTAGTTAGATTATTTAGTTAGGTGTTTGAAAACATCTTCCAGTTTTTGTTCTTCCTTGTGAAGTGTCAATACAGCTAATCCATTTTGAACAGCATATTGGAAAATATCTGTGCGAATGTCTTTGTCGGTATGGGCTTCAATTTGCCAAACATTCCCTTTGATATTAGTTGCATCGTGTACACCATTGATTTTTTTCAAGGCATTCCGACTAGTTTCTTTATCGAACTCAACCGTAATTAATTGTTTGTTTTTTGTTTGCGTGTTTTGAATAACAGATGTAATATCGTTTGCAACAATTTGTCCGTTATTAACAATTATAACTCTGTCGCAAACAGCTTCTACTTCTTGCATAATGTGAGTCGACAACATAACTGTTTTTTCTTTTCCAACTTTAATAATCAAGTTGCGAATTTCTTCCAATTGATTTGGATCTAAACCTGTTGTGGGTTCATCTAAAATCAACACTTTCGGGTCGTGAATCAATGCTTGTGCTAAACCAACCCTTTGTCTGTATCCTTTTGACAAGGCACCAATTTTCTTTTTTTGTTCAACCTGCAAGCCTGTCATTTCAATCATTTCAGAAATGCGTTCTTTTACATTTTTTAGTTTATGCAAGCCAGCAATAAATTCTAAGTACTCTTTTACATACATTTCCAAATACAAAGGATTGTGCTCAGGAAGGTAACCCACATTTTTTCTGACATCTAAACTCTGCTCGGCAACATCAAATCCGCAAACAAAAGCGCTGCCTGAAGTTTGTGGAATAAAGCAAGTTAAAATTTTCATCATGGTAGATTTTCCAGCTCCGTTTGGACCAAGGAAACCAACTATTTCACCCGTTTTTACTTCAAACGAAACATCGTTTAACGCATTTTGGGTGCCGTAGGTTTTTGTAATGTTGTTAACTTTAATAGACATCTTTTTCTATTTATTGAAGGGATAACGCCCTTCGACTCCGCTCAGGGTGACAAACTATTTTAACGAATCTATGTTTGAAATTACTATAAAATATGGTTCATAGTAATAAGCAATTCGTAATATTCGTAAAGATTAGTTATTTGTAACACAAAGCTAATTCTTTTTGATAAATTTGGTGTTCAAAATAAAAATAATGCAAGGTGTTGTAATTAAGTCTACAGGAAGTTGGTATACTGTTCTATCAGAGGGCAATATTATTGAATGCAGGATAAAAGGTGTTTTTAGGATCAAAGATATAAAAACTACTAATCCTATTGCTGTTGGCGATAACGTTGATTTTGAAATGGAGGCAGATGGAAGAGGAGTGATTCATGCAATTGGAGATCGTAAAAATTACATCATTCGGAAGTCAATCAATCTTTCCAAGCAATCACATATTTTGGCAGCCAATGTGGATCAGGCTATGTTGGTAGTTACTTTGGCTTTCCCTCGTACTTCAGCTGGTTTTATTGATAGATTTCTACTTACTGCAGAAGCCTATCAAATTCCTACAAAAATCATTTTTAATAAAGTGGATTTGTTTCAGGGAGATGAAAGTTTAATGAAAGAACTCAATAGTTTTATTGCTGTTTATGAAAAGATTGGATATGCCTGTTATAAAGTATCTGCGACTGAAAAAACAGATATAGACAAGTTGCTAAATCTAACAAAAGACAAAACTACATTAATAGCAGGGCATTCGGGAGTTGGAAAATCGACATTGGTAAACGCCATGGATTCTAATCTAGATTTAAAAGTGGGAGAAATTTCAGATGCACATAATAAAGGAAAACACACCACTACTTTCGCAGAAATGCATCCCTTGACTTATGGAGGATTTATAATTGACACACCCGGAATAAAAGAATTGGGTTTGGTGGACATGGAAAAAGAAGAGATTGGAAATTATTTTGTAGAAATGCAGGCCATAAAAAACGAATGTAAATTCAATAATTGCATTCACCTGAATGAACCGAAATGTGCTGTTATTGCAGCAGTTGAAAAAGGAGAGATTGCCATTTCAAGATACACCAGTTATGTGGGAATAATTAATGGGGAAGAATTGGATGTTACGAATTACGAGTAGTTTTACAGCAGAGAAAAATGAGAAAACAAGAGGGCCGCTGTGTGCTCTGTGTTCTCTGCGAAACCTCCGCGACTTCTGCGGTTAATTTTTTTGCGATGAAAGTAGTTATCCAACGTGTTTTACAAGCATCTGTTTCCATTGGTGGGGAATTAAAAAGTTCCATTGGCTTGGGATTGCTTGTTTTATTGGGTGTTGAAGATGCCGATACGCAGGAAGATGTTGAGTGGCTAAGTTCAAAAATTATTAATCTCAGAATATTTAACGATGAAAATGGTGTCATGAATGTATCTATAAAAGATTCTGGAGGAGATATAATTTTAGTTTCTCAATTCACATTACACGCATCTACCAAAAAAGGAAATCGTCCTTCTTATATTAAGGCTGCTAGACCAGAAATTGCAATTCCACTTTACGAAAAAATGATTCTTCAGCTACAACTTGATTTAGGAAAACCAATTCAAACTGGAGAGTTTGGAGCCGATATGAAAGTGAGTTTATTGAATGATGGTCCGGTTACGATTGTGATTGATAGCAAACAAAAGGAGTAGACAATTGTTAAATTTCAATAATTTCTTTTTTATTGCCAACTAAGAATTGAAAAAGTACCATTGAATTTTACTCAAACCTCAATGCATCAATAGGATCTAATCTAGAAGCTTTGATAGCAGGATAAATCCCAGCAATTGTTCCTACAAATAAACATAGTACAATGCTCATGATAATCCAGCCCCACGGAATGATGAAGCTAATGTCGAACGACAAAGCAATTAAATTTCCTAAAATGATTCCAAGTAATGTTCCTGCAAATCCGCCCATTTGGCAAATCACAACAGCTTCCACTAAAAATTGAGCACGGATTACTTTTTTTGTTGCACCCACTGCTTTTCTAATTCCAATTTCGCGTGTTCTTTCTGAAACAGAAACCAGCATTATGTTCATTAATCCAATCGCTGCACCAAGCAAAGTAATAACTCCAATAATAGTCGCTCCGATAGTTACCTTCTGCATATTTTCAATCAGTAAGTTGGCAAGGTTGTCGCTTTTAGTAATTTCAAAATTGTCTTCTTCTCCAGCACTTAAATTTCGAATCACTCTGAATGTTCCTGTTGCTTCTCCAATAGCTGCATCCATTAACTGTGAACTGTTGCACATGATGTTAATAGTAAATGTCATATTTGGAATAGAAAAATATTGTCGAACATTGCTCAACGGTAGAATTCCTACTTTGTCGCCACCAAAGCCTGAACTATTTCCTTTTGATTTTAACACTCCAATGATTCGATATTTTCCACTTCCAATTGTAATTACTTTATCTATCGGATCTTGTTTTTTATTAAATAAAGCATCAATAACTTCTTTACCCAAAATAACTACCGGAGTGCCATATAGTATTTCATTAGCAGAAAAATTTCTTCCTTTATCCAATTCATAGCCAGAAGTAGCCATGTAATTTTCATCACCACCAAATATTCGAATGTTGGGGTTGGTCTTTTTCGATTCAAATTTTAATGTAGAAGAGCCGGAAGCTATTGTAGAAACAGATGGTTTGGCTGGAAAATTATACACCTTACTAAAATCAATCGCTTCTTGGTAAGTAATATTTCTAAATTTTTTTGGTCTTTTCCCATTTTTACCAATTCGTACAGTCATTTCACGGTTTCGGATCGTAAAAGTGTTTGCACCCAAACTAGTAAAATTGCTATTGATAGAGGATTTTAGTGCGTCAATTGCTGTTAATGTACCAACCAGTGAAGTTATCCCAATAGTAATAATAAAAACCGTCAAAATCGTCCTCAGCAATTGGCTTCGGATTGCTCTCATTGATATTTTAATATTTTCTTTTAAAATTGAAGCCATTCGTGGTGTCTAGAACAACAAAATTAGTAAAGTAATTGAATTGAACTTGCTATATTGATGGAGTTTGATAAAGTTGATAATTTTTCTCATAAAATAGCCTTCAAATCATAGCAATAATGTATCTTTAGGTCGTCTTTAAAAAAATCCATAATGTTAAAAAAATATTTCTTTTTGAATTTTACAGTTTTATTACTGACTTTCTTTTTCACAACATCAACAGCTTTAGCGCAAGGAAAAAAACCAGCAGCAGGTAAAGGAGCTCCAGCACCTAAGGCTGCAGCAAAAGGTACATTGGCTGCTGATATGGATTGTACCGTAAAGTTAAATGGGGCCGCAAAAGTAATTAATTTAAAAGCATATACTCCACTAGAAGTTGTTTTGAAAGTAGGTGATAATAGTGTAGAGGCGCAGTCGATTGACAAAAAATCAAACTATCGCAATACCGTTATTGGAGTGGCTGGAACAACAACAATTGTTGAGATTTCATTTTTTGATGATTCTAAGTTTTTGGATTATATCAAAACAGGAAATGTAAATATGGCAGAAACGGCTATCAAAAAAAATCCGGGATTAGCTACAAATGCTGATGGCATGTTAGTTACTTCACCTCTCCAAATTGCTATCGAAAATTCACAACCGGAAATGGTGACATATTTAATGGGTAAAGGAGCAAGTTTTTTGAAACCTGAAAATATTTATCCGTTGCATTTGGCTGTAAAATATGCTTCAGCAATAAAACCATCTAAAGATAAACCTGCACCAGATAAACAGTTGGCTGATTTGTTTTTGAGCAAAGGATGTAAAATAACTGATAAAGACGATGGTGGCAATACTCCTTTGCATTGTGCTGTTCGTGCTGGAAAAATGGACATGGTCTTAATGCTAGTTAAATTGGGTGCAGATGTAAATGCAAAAAATGATTTTGATGATACAGCTATGAAAATTGCTGAAGACAAAGGCTTGATTTCTATCATTAGTTTTCTTGCAGCAAATGGTGCTACTCCTGTAAAAAAATCTGAATAACTTCTAAACTAAAGTATAACTTCAAAAAATAAACAAATTATGGCTTTTGATATTGAGATGATAAAGGCACTTTACGAAAAGATGCCGTCTAAAGTTGAAGCAGCGCGTAAATTAATAGGCCGCCCGCTTACTCTCGCGGAAAAAATTCTTTATTCCCATTTACATGCTGATCAGAAATCGGAAAACTTTCAAAGAGCAAAATCCTATGTTGATTTTGCTCCAGATAGAGTAGCGATGCAGGATGCAACAGCTCAAATGGCATTGTTGCAATTCATGCAATCAGGTCGCCCACGAGTTGCTGTTCCTTCAACGGTTCATTGTGACCACTTGATTACAGCTAAAGAAGGTGCTGCAACCGATTTAGCTTTTGCTACAAAAGAAAGCAAAGAGGTATTTGATTTCTTAGGCTCTGTTTCTAATAAATATGGAATTGGTTTTTGGAAACCAGGTGCTGGAATTATTCACCAAGTAGTTTTAGAAAATTATGCATTCCCTGGTGGAATGATGATTGGAACAGATTCACATACAGTAAATGCTGGTGGATTGGGAATGATTGCAATTGGTGTTGGTGGTGCTGATGCTTGCGATGTAATGGCAGGATTGGCTTGGGAATTAAAAATGCCGAAATTAATTGGTGTGAAATTAACAGGGAAACTAAATGGTTGGACAGCTCCCAAAGATGTGATTTTAAAAGTAGCGGGTATTTTAACCGTTAAAGGTGGAACAGATGCTGTTGTTGAATATTTTGGTGAAGGTGCAATTTCTATGAGTTGTACTGGTAAAGGAACAATTTGTAATATGGGTGCAGAAATTGGTGCTACCACTTCTACATTTGGTTACGATGCTTCTATGAGTCGCTATTTAAAAGCAACTGGCCGTGCCGATGTTGCCGAACTTGCTGATAAAGTAAAAGAACATTTAACTGCTGATGCAGATGTTTATGCAAATCCAGAAAAATATTTTGATCAAGTAATCGAAATTGATTTGAGTACTTTGGAGCCGCATGTAAACGGACCATTCACTCCAGATTTAGCAACTCCTATTTCTAAATTGAAAGAAGAAGCTATTAAAAATGGTTGGCCTTTAAAAATTTCTGTTGGTCTTTTAGGTTCTTGTACAAACTCTTCTTACGAAGATATTTCTCGTGCAGTTAGTTTAGCAAAACAAGTGTCATCAAAAAATTTAAAAGCAAAAGCAGAATATTTAATCAATCCAGGTTCAGAGCAAATTCGATTCACCATCAAACGTGATGGTTTCTTAGATGTGTTTGATCAAATCGGTGCGAAAGTATTTACAAATGCTTGCGGACCATGTATCGGAATGTGGGATAGAATGGGTGCTGAGAAACAAGAAAAAAATACCATCATTCATTCTTTCAATAGAAACTTCGCAAAACGTGCAGATGGTAATCCAAATACCTTTGCATTTGTTGCCTCTCCAGAAATCGTTACAGCAATGGCGATTGCAGGTGATTTAACGTTTAATCCTTTAACTGATTTCTTAACAAATGAAAAAGGAGAGCAAGTAAAATTAGATGCACCAAGCGGTGATGAATTGCCTCCAAAAGGTTTCGCTGTTGAAGATGCAGGCTATCAAGCTCCTGCTGCTGACGGAACTAACGTTAGTGTAGTTGTTTCTCCAACGTCTGATCGTTTACAATTATTAGATCCATTTGCTGCTTGGGAAGGTGTTGATTTGAAAGGGTTGAAACTGTTAATCAAGGCAAAAGGAAAATGTACAACGGATCATATTTCTATGGCTGGACCATGGTTGAAGTTCCGCGGACATTTAGATAATATTTCTAATAATATGTTGATTGGTGCAGTAAATGCCTTCAACGAAAAAACAGATAACGTAAAAAATCAATTAACAGGTACTTACGATTCTGTTCCAAAAGTTCAACGTGCTTACAAAGCGCAGAGCATAGGTTCAATAGTAGTAGGTGATGAAAATTACGGAGAAGGTTCTTCTCGTGAACATGCAGCTATGGAGCCTCGTCACTTAGGAGTTCGTGCTGTTTTAGTAAAATCATTTGCTCGTATCCATGAAACAAATTTGAAGAAACAAGGGATGTTAGGATTAACATTCGCGGATAAATCGGATTACGAAAAAATAAAAGAAGACGATTCAGTAGATATTATCGGATTGACTTCGTTCGCTCCGAATAGTCCATTGACCTTGGTGTTCAATCATGCTGATGGAAGCAAAGATGAAATTAAAGCAAATCATACTTACAACGAACAACAAATTGAGTGGTTCAAAGCAGGTGGTGCTTTAAATATTATTCGCGCAAACGTAAAAGCATAATTTTATTTTAATTTATAATTCGACTCTGCTCTTGATGACAACTAATAGGTCACACTGAGCGGAGTCGAAGTGTTTACAGAGTACATTCTTATTCATCTATGAAAGCATACAACCCTAAAGATTGGTCAAAATTAATTTTCCATTTTCACAAGTCGGATTCTTTTAGAATGCTATTGCCTGCTATGGTAGCATTGGCAGTATACGCAGCTGTTTTGTGTTATTTGGATGTGGAAATTAAGGTTATTAAATTAAGAAGCACTACTGTTTTACATTCGCTCTTAGGGTTTGTTCTTTCATTGTTACTTGTTTTTAGAACAAATACTGCTTACGATCGTTGGTGGGAGGGAAGAAAGTTGTGGGGCGATTTGATTAACAATAGTAGAAATTTAATGTTGAAGTTAAATGCTTTTTTGCCTGCTGAAAACAAAGAATTGAAAAATAGTTTTAGGATTTTAATTACCAATTACGCTTTTGCTCTAAAAGAACATTTGCGAGGAGGTTTTAAGTCAAGCGAGTTGGAAGATCATCCAAATTTAAGATTAAATGATTTAAGTAACTACAATCATATTCCAAATAGAATTGCTCAGCAAATGTATACTGAATTAGAAGCGTTGCAAAAACAAAACATAATAAGTGAAGAAAAATTAATTGTATTAAATGAAGAATTACGTTCGTTCACAAATATTTCAGGTGCATGTGAGCGTATCAAATCCACACCAATTCCATATTCTTATAGTACTTTTATCAAGCGTGTTATTTTACTTTATATGATTACGTTACCAATTGGTTTGGTTGACGATTTTAAGTGGGTGACTATTCCAATGGTGTTGTTTGTGTTCTACGCTTTTGCAGGATTAGAGCTAATTGCAGAAGAAATAGAAGATCCTTTTGGTCATGAAGATAACGACTTGCCTACGGACGAAATAGCTGCAAAAATCAAAAAAAATTTAAAAGAAATTGTAGAATATTAAAGAGAAATTAATCCTTCAATACCTTCCATTTCTTTGTATTTTTCGATAATGGAGTCTGCAGATAACATGGCTTCCTTTATAGTAATACTTATATATTTTCCTGTTGAAGATTCTTTTTGAGTAATAATTGCTTCATCAGAAAATTTGGCTTCTACTAAGGCAATTTTTCTGTTATCGGCTGGAATAATGAATTTGAACATGTAAATAGTTGGCCACTCTTTTTCTTTATTTAGCTGTTCTCTTAATTTTTCAAATTGTTCGTCTTTATTCATAGTGCAAAGATAAAGTTTATGTTATAACTTTGTTGTACAATGGAAAAATTTCAACTTACAGAAGAATACATTCAGCTCAACCAATTGTTAAAAGCAATGGCATGGTGCTCCAATGGTGCAGAGGCAAATGCAATGATTGATAATGGCCAGGTAATTGTAAATGGAGAAGTGGAATTGAGAAAGCGGAATAAAATAAGAAAGGGATTTGTAATTGAATTCAATAATCAACAAGTAACAATCGAATAAATTATGAGAAATGTTTTTAGTATTTTAATTTTATTTTTTGCCTTTTCAATTAATTGCATTGGACAAGAAATAGCGATAGAAAAGGAGATTGATACAAATGTGTTGAATGATTATGAATTGACAGATAAGCAATATAGTGCTTGGAAATCTATTAAATATAGCTGGTTGGCTAGTGATTATGAATTAATAAAATCAGAGAATAAAATCAAATTAAATTGTAAAGATTGTAGTGCGTTTTATGTGGAAGTAGTCATTAAAATTAATGAAAGTGGGAAAATGGAATATTATAAGCTGATAAATGGTAAAAGATGTGGTTTGGGATTTACAAAGGAGCTTGAATTAAGAGTGATGCGTAAATTTTTCAAATTCGAATATCCTTTTGAGCTTAGAAATACAACTTTTAAAACCCGTTTAGGAGATGTATTGAAATGTTAACCGTGATACACTTTCGAAAAAACAATCAATCCGTTTTCGATTTCTAATACTTCAGCAACCTTCATTTCTTCTTCATTTTCTACTTTTCGGATGTATTCCATGAAAATGCGGGTATTGTTTGCCGTTAAATCCTTAACCTCATAATGAAGGGAAGGTAATCGTTCAAAAGCCTCTTTCCACCAAGCTCGTAAAGCCTCTTTTCCACTTACTAAACCATTCGTTTCCGGTTTTCTTATTTTCAATTTTGGGCTATAATGCTTTGCCTGCTCATGATAAAGGGCTAACAAGTTTTCCAAATTGTGGGCATTAAAGGCCTCAAACCACGCTTTTGCTATTGTTTCGTTTTGTTGTGATGGCATATATGTTTTTACTCATAAATGTAGCATTTTTTCAAGTAATTAGACTTAAAAATTGTTTTTAAACCCTTAATAAAATCAATAGATTTTGCTATTTTTACATATTAAGTACAAGGGCGAAAAAAAATATGTTATTCAGCCCTTAATTTTTATTATTTATACTTTATGACAATTAAAAACGATTTAATACTACGAGCTGCAAGAGGTGAAAAAGTGGAAAGAACACCCGTTTGGTTAATGCGTCAAGCGGGAAGAATATTGCCCGAATATCGAGAAGTAAGAGCAAAAATGGGAGGATTTAAAGAGTTGGTAGAAACTCCCGAATTTGCATGTGAAGTGACCATTCAGCCTGTAGATATTTTAGGAGTTGACGCTGCCATTATCTTTTCTGATATTCTCGTTATACCAGAAGCGATGGGGCTTCCCTACCAAATGATTGAAGCAAAAGGACCTTGGTTTGAGAAAACAATACAAACTGCTGCTGACGTTGCGCAGATTAGAGTAGCACAAGGAGGCGATTTAAATTACGTGTTGGATGCAATCAAGCTAACTAAAAAGGAGTTGAATGGAAGAGTTCCATTGATTGGATTTGCTGGAGCTCCTTGGACAATCTTTGCTTACATGATTGAAGGAAGCGGTAGTAAAACATTTTCTAAAGCAAAGAAATTCTTATATACTCAACCAGAAACAGCTCATGTTTTGTTGCAAAAGATAACAGACAGCACGATCAATTATTTAAAAGCACAAATTGTTGCAGGTGCAGATATGTTGCAATTGTTTGATAGTTGGGCAGGTGTATTGTCTCCAGAACAATACAACGAGTTTGCATTAAAATACATTTCTCAAATATGTGATGCTATTAAAGATGTTCCATTTACGGTTTTTGCAAAAGATGCTCATTTTGCCCGTAAACAGATGGGCCAATTGAGTTGTGATACTATTGGTTTGGATTGGACAATGGATATTGCAGAATCCCGTTTATTAATAGGTGAAAACAAAACGCTCCAAGGTAATATGGATCCTTGTATGCTTTATGCAGATTATGCAACAATAAAATTGGAAGCACAAAAAATGTTAAAAGCATTTGGCCCGCACCGTCACATTGCAAACTTGGGTCATGGTTTGTATCCAGACCTAGATAAAGATAAAGTAAAGTGTTTTGTTGATACCATCAAAGAATATCGATTTTAATTTGAATGTATAAAAAAACAAAAAATACTACTTCAGTTTTTCTAAAAGCAATTTTGTTTTTAGTGATGTTTTTATTTTCTGTTTCCTCTTTTTCCCAAGCCCCAAAAGGGAAAAATGTTATCCCCAATCCTAGTTTCGAAGAACGTAAAAGTAAAGGAAGCGATATTAAAGCTGCTCTTCCCTGGAAAGGTGTTGGTACAGTTGACTATTATATGAAGCCTGATAAAAGAGACATTTCTAAGTACAAAGGTGCTCGAACGGGAACCAGTTATGCTGGATTACGTTTTCAAGCAGACTATAAAGAATACATGCATGTGAAATTGTTGGAAACTCTAGAAAAGGGTGAAGTGTATGAATTTAAAATGTATATCAGAATACTGGAAGCTGAAAATGTTACTGTCACCGTGAAACAGTTGGGAGCCTTTTTTTCACCAGAAGAATTTAGAATCGGAATGGAATTTAATGAGGAAGGATTGGTAGATACAACCTATAGCAAAGGAATTTCAGGAACACTTAATTGGATTTTAATTCAAGGGGATTATACAGCTAATGGAACTGAAAAATATATGATCATCGGAAATTTCAGAACAAAAATGAAAGATGACTTTGTTAAAAAGAACAAATGGAGTCTGTTCGCTTTTCAAGAAGCTTATTATTACATTGATGATCTTTCATTATCTAAAAAAAAGGTTGAGGATGATTCGCCTAAATATGATAAGGAAGGCGGAGTTGTAAATTGGTTGCCGAATGCTTTTCATGCTGGGAAAACATTCGAGATTAAGAATTTGTTTTTTGAAAAAGGAACTTCAAAATTAATGAGCACTTCTAATAAATCATTGGACGAATTGGTTAAAATGTTAGTGAAAAATCCTTCAACTAGTATCCAATTGAACGGACATATGGATAAGTTTGGAAACGAAGAAGAAGAAAAGAGAATTTCCAAAGAACGCGCTAAAGCAGTATATGACTATTTGAAATTAAAAGGAGTAACTAACCAAATCATTTTTAAAGGCTTGGGTTCTACTCAGCCAGTTGCTCCTAATGATTCGGAAGATTACAAAGCAAAGAATAGAAGAGTGGAAGTTTCCATTCTGAAAGAATAATTTTATAACATTAAAAATTAGCTCTATGAATACATTTCAAAAAGGAGATAAAAAATTAATAAACGCATGGACGTTTTATGATTGGGCAAATTCTTCTTATCCGTTAGTCATCTCCACGGCTATTTTCCCTATTTTTTATGAAAAGGTTACCAGTACAATAGTCGATGGGAAAGTAATAAGTGATAAAGTTAGTTTGTTTGGTGTTGAATTTATAAATTCAGAAATCTATTCGTATGTAGTAGCACTCTCATTTATCATTGTATCTATATTTTCTCCGATACTTTCGGGAATAGCTGATTTTAGTGGAAGTAAAAAACGCTTCATGCAATTCTTTTGTTATTTAGGTTCTATTTCATGTGCATCCTTGTATTTTTTCAATAAAGATTATTTAGGATTAAGTATGTTATCCATTTTGTTTGCAAGTATCGGTTTTTGGGGGAGCCTCGTTTTTTATAATGCATATTTACCTGAAATTGCAGAACCGGCTGATCATGATAAAGTGAGTGCAAAAGGTTTTGGAATGGGTTATTTCGGAGGTGCAATTTTATTGATAATAAATTTAATTCTTATTAAGGGATTTGGAATGAATGCTCGGTTTTCATTTATTTCTGTAGCTCTTTGGTGGATAGGTTTTGCGCAAATTACATTTGCTAGATTACCAAATGGAACAAAATCAAATGTTCTTTCCCAAGGAAATGTTATTTTTAAAGGCTTCAAGGAATTGTGGAAAGTTTGGAATGAATTAAAACATATCAAACAATTAAAAAGATACTTAATTGCATTTTTTATTTATAGCATGGGTGTGCAAACCGTTATGTTAATGGCTGTTTTATTTGCTAAAAAAGAAATTGCAGGATTAGAGGATGCTAATTTAATAACCAGTGTTTTGTTAATTCAATTTGTTGGAATTCTAGGTTCGTTTTTGTTTTCGAGAATTTCTAATAAAATTGGAAATATTAAAACGCTAGGGCTTACTCTATTTATTTGGATTGCAATCTGTATAGGAACATATGCTTTTGTGTTCACCCCGAATGCATTTTATGTAATTGCCTGCTCCGTTGGTTTGGTTATGGGAGGAATTCAATCTTTGTCACGTTCAACCTATTCAAAACTTCTTCCTGAAACAACTGATAATGCCTCGTTTTTTAGTTTTTATGATGTATGCGAAAAAGTAGGAATCGTTATCGGAATGCTTTCTTTTGGTTTTATTGAAGGTGTCACTGGGAGCATGAGGAATTCAATATTAGCGTTAATTATATTTTTTATTCTAGGATTTGTTGTTTTGTTGACAATACCGAAATCAAAAAATGTAAGTTAAGTGAATAAGATGTTAGCTCAATAAATACAAATTAGCAATAAGTAAATTCGATTAGTAATTCCTTTATGATTGTAGATATTTTTATTCCTTGTTTTATTGACCAAATTTATCCTGAAACAGGATTGAATATGGTGAAGATTTTAGAAAAAGTCGGTTGTGGTGTAAATTACAACCCTGAACAAACGTGTTGTGGTCAACCAGCTTTTAATGCAGGTTATTGGGACGATTGTAAAGAAGTAGGAGAGAAATTTATTCAGGAATTCCAAAACGACAGATACATTGTTTGTCCTTCAGCATCTTGTGTAGGAATGATTAAAAATTATTATCCTGAAATGTTTCACAATTCCGTTTTGCATAACGAATACAAGCAAATTCAAAAAAATATTTTTGAGTTTTCCGACTTCATGGTAAATGTTTTGAAGATAACGGATCTTGGAGCTACATTGAACGGTGTAGCTACTTACCATGATTCATGCTCTGCATTACGTGAATATGGAATTAAACGTGAGCCAAGGGTGCTTCTTGAAAAGGTTCGAGGATTGGAATTGAGAGAAATGAAAGATTCTGAAACATGTTGCGGGTTTGGAGGAAGTTTCTCGGTGAAGTTTGAGCCTATTGCAGTAGGAATGGGAGAACAAAAATTAGAGAATGCTTTACAAACGGGTGCAGAATATATGATATCTACGGATGTTTCTTGTTTGATGCATGTTGATGGATATGCAAAAAAAGCAGGAAAAAAAATGAAGATGATGCATTTGTGTGATGTGCTTGCTTCGGGTTGGGATTAATTAATATGATTTTTAAAAATGATTAAACTATTAACAATAATTGGTGCTCGTCCGCAAATCATTAAATCTGCAGCATTAAGTAGAGCCATAAAAAACAAATTTTCTGATACAGTCAGAGAAATAATTGTACACACCGGTCAGCATTATGATGATAATATGTCACAAGTGTTTTTTGATGAATTAGATATTCCTCATCCAAATTATAATTTGAATGTTGGTTCTGGATCACATGGTAAACAAACGGCATTAATGATTGAGGGTATTGAGGAAATTCTTTTAAAAGAAAAGCCTAATTGCATTGTTTTATATGGTGATACCAATTCAACACTTGCGGGTGCAGTAGCAGCTTCTAAAATTCAAGTTCCAATCGTTCATGTTGAAGCTGGTTTACGCTCTTTTAATAAAGCGATGCCCGAAGAAGTTAATAGAATTATGTGTGATTCTGTTTCTACACTTTTGTTTTCACCTACAAAAGCTGGGTTCGATAATTTGGTAAAGGAAGGTTTTAAAAAGAAAAATTCACCACCTTATTCATTTGATAATCCTAAAATATATCATTGCGGAGATGTAATGTTTGATAATAGTCTGCATTTTTCTACTGTTGCTAAAAAGAAGAGTGCTATTTTAAGTGATAATGGATTAGAAGATGGAAGTTTTTTACTTGCCACGATTCATAGGAATAATAATACAGATGAACCAGAACGTTTAAATGCGTTGTTCCGTGCTATTAATAAAATTTCTATTGAAAATGATATTAAGATTGTTTTGCCATTGCATCCTCGTACAGCAAAATTGCTTTCACAAAATCTTACTCCTGAATTATACAGTACTGTTAAAACAAATGAACTTATCAAGATTATTCCTCCTGTTTCATTTTTAGAAATGATTGCACTTGAAAAAAATGCATTTTTAGTAATGACAGATTCGGGGGGTGTTCAAAAAGAAGCATTCTTTTTTAAGAAGCCATGTATCATTTTGCGTTCGGAGACTGAGTGGGTGGAGCTTGTAAGCTCTGGTTCTGCTATTGTTGCTGATGCTAATGAAGTTGAGATTATAAAAGCATTTGAGAAATTCAAAAAAATGAAAAGATTAAAATTTCCAGATTTGTTTGGAGATGGAAATGCTGCAGAATTTATTTGTCAAGAAATTTTAAAGAATATTCGTTAGAAGATGCTTCTGATTTATACACATAAAATTACTCACCGTAACAAGTATATCTTTAATCTAATTTTCAAAGATACGCTGGGCATTGATTTTAAGTTAGTGCAAGAGTTGGAAGAATTTAAAACTCACGAAGGAGCTAAGTTTAGTTACACAAACAACCCTGTTGCTGACGAAGTTTTTTTTATTTCCCGTAATCTACTTTTCGAAACGGGAATAACCGAACAAAATATTTCAGTGTTTGATTACAACGAATGCAAAGTGTTTTTTGCAACAGGAAAAGCATCTGCACTGCCATTTGATGTGTTTGCCGCGAGTTTTTATTTGGTTAGTAGGTACGAAGAATATTTGCCTCATATCCGCGATGAGCACGATCGGTTTGATGCAAAAGATAGTTTGGCATTTACGAATGGATTTTTGCATAAACCTTTAGTCAATATTTGGGCAATTTGGATAAAGGAATTACTCTTACAAAAATATCCTCAACTGATTTTTCCTGAAAAAAAGTATCAGTTTACCTCTACAATAGATATTGACAATGCATACGCGTATCGTGAAAAAGGATTTACCAGAAGTGTGGGTGGATACCTGAAGTCATTGTCTAAACTTGATTTTAAAGAAGTTTCAGAACGTACTCGTGTTTTACTTGGTTTCGATGGTGATCCTTATGATACATATGAATTTCAGTTGGAGATGATTAAAAAGTACAACCTAAAAGCAATTTACTTTTTTTTGCTTGGTGATTATGGTGTAAATGATAAAAACTTACCAATTGAAAGTAAAAAATTTCAGTCTCTGATTAAAATGTTGGGTGATTATGCACAAATAGGTATTCATCCTTCTTATGGATCTAATAAAAGCAAAACACAATTAAAAAAGGAAGTAGATCGTTTATCTAAGGTGTTGCACAGAGATATCACTCAAAGTCGACAACATTTTTTGAAATTGACATTGCCAGAAACATATCGTAACCTGATAGATTTAGATATTACGGATGATTACACCATGGGATTTGCATCGCAAGTTGGTTTTAGAGCTAGTATTTGCACAGCTTTTAATTTTTATGATTTGGATATGGAGTTGGAAACAAAATTGAAAATTCATCCTTTTGCAATGATGGAAGGAACATTAAAATACAATATGAAAGTTAGTCCGGAGGATGCAATGAATAAAATTAAACCTTTGATTGATGAAGTGAAAAAAGTAAATGGTGATTTTATGAGCTTATGGCACAATGATACTTTGAATGATAGAAAAATATGGACTGGCTGGAAAGAGGTTTATGAAAAAATGGTGCAACACGCTGCTGCAAAATAATGCTTAAAAAACTAGCCCTAAAATATGCTCCCGAATTTGTTCTTGAATGGGCAAAACAACTGAAAAAAAATCAGCGTAGAAAAGAATTGGAGCAACAGAAACAAAATGGAAAGGTTATTTCAAAAGAAATTTTGATTCAAGATTTGAAAAAAATTGGATTAAAGAAAAATGATTCTGTTCTTGTGCATAGTAGTTTAAGTAAAATTGGTTTTGTTGAAGGTGGGCCAAAAGCCATTGTGGATGCTCTTTGGGAAGTACTTGGTCCTGAAGGCACATTATTGTTTCCGACATTCCCCGCAGCTGGGAGAAATAAAACACATCTGGAAGACACTCCATTGTTTGATATAAGAAACACTCCTTCACAAATGGGAAGTGTCACCGAATACTTTAGAAAGATGGAAGGTTGTAAAAGAAGCTTTCATCCAACAGATACTGTTTGTGCAATTGGGCCGTTGGCAGAATTTTACACCGATTCTCATTTCGGACAACTAACTCCTTACAATGAAAATTCTCCTTTTAGAAAACTTTGTTCTAAAAATGGAAAGATATTAATGTTAGGTACTACATTAAATGGTGCCTGCACAAACCTTCATACATTGGAAGATGCAGTCGACTTTAAGTTTCCTGTTTATGATGAAAAGATATTTGATGTAAAGATGATTGATGCAGAAGGAAAAGTATCAATGATGAAAACAAAAGTTCACAATCCTGATTATTCTGCAAAAAGAAATTGTGATGCATTAAAACCAATGTTTGAAAATGAAGGCGTTTTGATAAATGGAGTAGTAGGAGAAGCAAAAACAATGTTGATTGATGCGAATAAAATGTTGGAAGTGATGATTAAGAATTACAAAGAAAAAGGTGTAACCATGTATACTCCGTTTGGCTCATGAACATCTACTTAACCCTCGACTATGAAATTTACTTTGGTGAAAACCATGGTTCAGTTGAGAAATGCATTATTTATCCTACTTCTGAGCTTATCCGTATAGCAGAAAAACACAATGTAAGATTTAGTTTTTTTGTGGATTGTGGTTTTATTTTAAAGTTGGATGAATTAAGAAAAAAATTTCCAGTTTTGGAAATGGATTACAAAGCAATTACAGAACAAGTAAAATATTTATCCGATACCGGTCACGATATTCAACTGCATATTCATCCACACTGGGAAGATTGTATTTATGATGGCAAGCGCTGGATCATTGATGTGAAGAGATACAAGCTTTCAGATTTTAACGATAATGATATTGCTGATATTGTTGTGAGATATAAGAAAGTGCTTACTGATATAACCAATAAACCCGTTTTTGCTTTTAGGGCTGGAGGCTGGTGTTTACAGCCATTTAGTAAGTTGAGAAAAGTATTTAAAGATAACAACATTACATTGGATAGTAGCGTTTTTAATAATGGTTATTTTAGTTCGGAACAATATTCCTACGATTTTAGAAATGCTCCGGAGAAAGATATTTACAAATTTGAAGATGATGTAATTGTTGAAAACGAAAAGGGTTTTTTTACCGAACTTCCAATTAGTCCGATTAAAAATTCACCATTGTTTTTTTGGATATTGTTTATGCTTGGAAGAAAGAATCCGCATCTGCATAAGCCATTGGGAGATGGTAGGGCAATGGCTGCTCCAGGATATAGAAAAAAACTGTTGACAAAGTTTACAAACAATCCTGTTTCTGTAGATGGCTACAATTCGCATCTATTACAAACAGCTTTAGGGATTTTACAAAAAAAGAAAAGAGAACACATGGTTATAATTGGTCATCCTAAAGCATTGTCTCGTTATTCGATTCTAAAGATTGAAGAGTTTGTAGAAAAAAACAAAGCGAAAAATAATTTCACCACATTTTCAAAGATGTTTGCTCCTAAGCATGATTAAGTTTGTAGAATATAAAAATATCAATAAGAAGAAATGGGATGATTGCATTAGCAATAGCTCCAATCCTTCGATTTTTGTTTATTCCTGGTATTTGGATGTGGTTTGTAAAGATTGGTCTGCTTTAATTTTAGACGATTACGAAGCTGTTTTTCCTCTAGCTTCTAAATCTAAATATAAAATCAATTATTTAGTTCAACCTTTTTTTACTCGCTATTTCGGACTTTATTCTAAATCGAAAACCTCTGCAAAAATACTTGCTGAATTTTTTGATGCTATCCCTTCTAAATTTAAATTCTCTGAATTTTGTTTACATGAAAAGAGTGATGTTAAATTAAAACAAGGAGAGTTCTCGGATAAGAAATTTCAGGTATTGGATTTAAGTTCAAAATATGAAAGCATTCAAAAAGATTTTTCTGACAACACAAAACGAAACGTAAAAAAAGCAATTAAAGCAGGATTGAAAATTCGGCCAGATATTTCTCCTGATAAAATAGTTCATTTGTTTAGAACGACTAAAGGAAAAGATTTGGAAGTTTTTAGCTCCGAAGATTATAAAACACTTATTAAATTGATGGATACTTGTAATGACTTAAAGAAGGGTCAATCAATTGCAATTTATGATGGAGATAAGTTGTGTGCAGCAGCATTTTTTATGTTTTCAAATAATCGATTTACATTTTTAAAGAGTGGTGTAACCGATGATGGTAAAGCAAAAGGAGCAATGCATTTGCTTTTCGACTACTTTATTAAGGAAAATTCAGGAAAAAGGTACCAGCTTGATTTTGGTGGATCTTCCGTGGAGAATGTGGCTCGTTTTTACAAGAATTTCGGTGCAAAAGATTGCGTATATTTGCAAGTGAAACAAAACAATTTGCCCAACTTGGTAAAGTGGGTGAAATCATTAAAAAAGTAATCTTATGGTACATGTTTTAGGAGCAAATAATTCAATTTTTAATCAATATATTTCTGAAATACGTGATGTAAATGTTCAAAAAGATAGTATGCGTTTTCGCAGAAACTTAGAACGTATGGGAGAGATTATGGCTTATGAAATAAGCAAAACATTGGTGTATAAACTAGAAGATGTAACTACACCTTTAGGTATTGCAAATGTTTCTGTGCCATCTGAACAACCGGTTGTTGCAACTATTTTGCGTGCAGGTTTGCCTTTGCATCATGGGATATTAAATTATTTTGATAAAGGCCAAAATGCTTTTATTTCTGCTTATCGCAAACATCATAAAGATGGTAGTTTTGATATTCATGTAGAATATATGGCTTCTCCTGATTTAACGGATAAAGTATTGATTCTTACTGATCCAATGTTAGCTTCTGGCGCGTCAATGGTGCTAGCTTATCAAGCGTTAATGAAAAGAGGGATTCCGGCTCATACGCATATTGTTGCTATTATTGCAAGTACAGAAGGTGTTGAATATGTTAAAAAAAATTTACCATTAAATGTCACTTTATGGGTTGGTGCTTTGGATGAAGAATTGACTGCTCAGTCATATATAGTTCCTGGATTAGGTGATGCTGGGGACTTAGCTTATGGTGAAAAAATCTAATTTATAGTTGACATGGACGAGTGGTGGGAAATTCTTTCCGTTTTTTTATTTAGTACAATTAAATTCTTTTTCGGTGGAGTTCCATTGGCTTTAGGATATAATTTTTCACATTTGGAAAGTATTTTTGTTACTTCTGCCGGTGGATGCACAGGTGTTGCTTTTTTTGTTTCTGCAAGTGATAGACTAATTGCATATTTCAAAAAAAGTGCTGCTCAAAAACGTTTAAATAATCCCAATTTACCTCCAAAGAAAAAATTCACACGCACCAATAGAGTTATTATTGGCGTGAAAAGACGATTTGGATTATGGGGTTTTTCTATGATTGTACCTTTTTTAATTCCTATTCCGTTGGGTTGCTTTTTAGCAGTGCGCTATTTTGATCATAAAATTAAAATTATGTCTGCTTTATTTGTCTCAGTTGTATTCTGGGCTGTAGTTGGAGCATTTTTGTATAAACCTCTTTTTGATGCCATACGAAACTTTATTCCTTGATTTAGATCATACGCTTTGGGATTTTGAAACAAATTCCAAAGAAGCGCTCTCTGAAATTGCAGATAATCATCAACTATTAAATAAAGGAATTCCTTCTTTGGAAGCTTTTCTGAAAGAGTATTTTATTATCAATGAACTCCTATGGGAGGATTATAGAAAAAATATTATTTCAAAAGAGACATTGCGTTACAACCGTTTTCATAAAGCATTAAAAAAATTTGATATTGACGACTTTGATTTAGCCACAGCTATTGGTAACGATTATGTAAACAGCGCTCCGTATAAAACTAACCTTTTTCCTCATGCTATAGAAGTGCTCGAATATCTGAAAGGAAAATACGACTTGCATATTATCACAAACGGATTCGAAGAAGTACAACATCTCAAATTAAAGAATTCAAAAATTGACCACTACTTCGATCATATTATTACTTCCGAGCGTTCAGGATTCAAGAAACCAGACGAGAGAATGTTTCACTTTTCATTGGAACTTGCAAATGCAAATCCCGAAACCAGCATTATGATTGGTGATAGTTTGGAAGCAGATGTGTTAGGAGCAAAAAGTGTAGGAATGCATCAGGTGTATTTTAATCCAGATGAGAAAAAACACGGTGAAGAGCTTACACACGAAATAAAGAGCTTGAATGAATTGCTCCACATCCTCTAAACAAAAAAAATCCCCTCCGAAATAATCGAAGGGGATTTTTTTATGATTTAACAAAAACTATTTTTCAGTTTTTGTTTCAGTAGCTGTAGCAGTTGCAGTTCCTTTTGATTTGCAACAAGATTTACCTTCTGCTTTTTCGCCAGAACATGCTTTTGCTTCTGTTTTTTCTCCAGAACAAGCTTTAGCACTTCCTTCTTTTTTGCAACATTCTTTTTTGTCTTTTTTCTTTTTGTCATCGCCTTTTTTGTCGTCACCTTTAACAGTTTCAACAGTTGCTTTAGTAGAAACTAAAGTTGTAGCAGATGCAGCACCAACAATTCCTGTGAATGCTAATAATAAAAATAATTTTTTCATGTGGTTTATGGTTTTAAATGGTTGTTTCAATTATTATATAACCTAAAATTAATTAAAATATTTGATTTGTTTCCAATTTTAACATTTATAATTGTTAAATGGTGTTAAATGGCAATCGATAGTTTGAAGTCAGCAGGATCTTGTCCCCCTTTGAAGGGGGCTGGGGGATGATGATAGTCTTTATCAACAGGGAGATCCCGTGTCGTGGCACGGGATGACGGTTTCGAGAAAGTTGGTGGATCGATTGAGGTCTACTCAAAAGTAGCAATCACGGTCTCTGGACCAGTTACTTTTTGCTCTAGGCTCACCTTCACTTTAACAGATAAAGGCAGTAATAAATCCACTCTGGAGCCAAATTTAATGAAGCCAAATTCACTGCATTGAGTAGCAGTATCGTTTTCTTTGGAATAATTCACAATTCGTCTAGCCATTGCTCCAGCAATTTGACGGAACAATACTTCCTGCCCGTTTTTATGCTTTACTACAATGGTTGTCCGTTCATTATCCGTTGACGATTTTGGATGCCATGCTACCAAAAATAATCCAGGATGGTATTTCGAATACTTTACAATTCCACTTATCGGATAACGATTGATGTGCACATTTATTGGCGACATGAAAATTGAAATCTGTAAACGTTTGTCGTTGAAATATTCGGTTTCCATTACTTCTTCAATCACCACTACCTTCCCATCCGCTGGAGCAACAATGTTGTTCTCATTTATAGTGATGGTGCGATTTGGGTTTCTGAAAAATTGTAAAATCGTAATTAATAAAAATGCCGACAATGCATATCCAAGCCAGATAACAATTGCATATTCAGAACAAAAATAGTGAGTCAGAAAATTAATTAATGCCGCTACAAGTAGCGTTATAATTAATGATGGTATACCTTCTTTGTGAAACTTCATATTATATCTTTTGTCAGCCTGAGCGTAGTCGAATGGCTATTTCTTCTTTTGATCTATTTGTTGACGTTGTTTTGTCATCTCTTCCAGTTTCTGCTGAAACTTTGATTGCTTTATTGGTTTCTTTTTATTCTCTTGAAGTTTAGCATGTAATGCATCGTGATCAATTACAAATTTTTGAATCACCCACGTTTGTCCGAATGTAATCATGTTAGCCAAGAAATAATACCAGCTTAATCCCGCTGAATAGCTATTCATAAATCCTAAGAACATAATTGGCATCAAATACATCATCCATTTCATTCCAGGCATTTGATTGCTAGTTCCCATTAACTGACTATTGCTCCAAGTGTATAATAATGTTGAACCTGTCATTAATAAAGCAAACAAACTCATGTGATCACCATATATAGAATGGATAACAGGAATGTTACCGAAATTCCAAACTGAATCATACGTAGATAAATCGTGTGCCCATAGGAAACTTTGTTGACGCAATTCAATAGATGCAGGGAAGAAGTTGAACAAGGCAATTAAAATCGGCATTTGTAACAATACAGGAATACAACCAGCCATTGGATTTACTCCTGCTGATTTGTACAATGCCATTGTCGCTTGTTGCTTTTTAATCGGGTCATCATTTTTATGCTTCTCATTGATCTCATCAATTTCTGGTTTTAACACACGCATTTTCGCGGATGATAAAATCGTTTTGTAGGCGATAGGTAAAAGCAATAACTTTAAAATGATGGTTAAAATCAAAATGATGATACCATAATTTAAATCGAAACTATCTAAGAAATGAAATATTGGAATAGTTAAGAATCTGTTTAGCCAACCAAAAATTTTCCATCCTAAGTTGATTTGTTTTTCCAATTCCAAATCATATTTTTTTAATGTTTGAAAATGATTTGGACCAAAGTAAAAACGCATGCCAATCGATTCAGTTGGATTGGTGTACGGAATAGAGATTGCAGCATGGTATTCTTTAACATAGTTTAAAGAGCCTTGTTGAGAAACTGTTTCGAGTTCTGTTTCTTTATTAAATGTGTTGTCTGCAATAATTACAGAAGTAAAAAATTGTTGTTTGAATCCAATCCATTTTACTGGAAATTCCATTGGTAACTTTTCGTATGTCGACTCACTTATTTTATCTACATTTTCAGTAGGATTTTTAAAATAAATGGTGGAAGCCATTTGTTGGTTATTATGGCTGAACTCCTGCATTGGAGTTTTCATCCCCCAATTCATGGTAATGCTACCGTTGGTTGTAATAATGTTTTGCATTCCAACTGTATTGATTCGGAAACCCATCATGTATTCGTCTCCAATTAAGGAATAAACGTATTCAATGTATTTAGCTTTGTCACCAGCATAAAGGCGCATTGCTATACTTTTTGTCTCAGTTCCCTTAATATTAAAACTAGACCCTTCCGGACTAAAAAATAATGAATCGGTTGCAAATTCTTTTCCGAAAGCTTTGATTGTTAAGTTCTGAGTCGAAGAATCAGCATCAAATAAGATGAGTGGTTTTTGGTCAAATGTTTTGTAATTTTTTAATTCTACAGAAGTAATTCTACCACCTTTAGGAGAGATGGAAACTTTCATCACTTCATTTTCTAAAAGAATTGTTTTGTTGTCGCCTGTTGAAGCATCAGCAAAATCACCATACACTTGTTTTTTTAGAAGCGACTGAATAGAATCGTTTACTTTTCCTGTCGAGTCTCTTAATAATGAAACCGGAATTCCAGCAACAATTGCAGGTTGAACTACTTTAGCAACTGTTTCTTTAGCAATTTTTTCGTTCGTTTTGTATTGAGCAACGGAGTCGGCAATGTAAAGTTCTTTTTTCTTTGCCAATTCTTCTGCTGAAGGTTGACTTAATACCATCCAGCCAATTAAGATGGCTCCAATCAGTAATAACCCGGTAATCGATTTTTTATCCATTATAACAAATGTAAATCTTGATTTTTTATAGGGCGCAAAGATAACAATTATTTGTAGCTCAATAGGGTATTACAAAAGAGATTATGCCTATATTTTCCTAAATGAGCCTCACGCTAATAAATAAGACGAATGGGAGAGCATTTTACTTTATAAACTGTGGTTTTAGGCATTAAAAAGCCCCGTCCTTTTATTCAGGACGGGGCTTTTAATCTTAAAAGATGCTTATTTCTCGAATTTGTTGTATCCTTTTGGGATTTCGAATACAGCAGGGTCAATCTCTTTTTTAGTAATTTTTGTTACTTCCAATCTGCTATTTTCTTTTCCAGCTAAATCCGTTTGGAAAGATAACATAGGGAACATGTTTTTAATGTCTGAAATCTGTAAAAAATAAACAGCTGATTTTTCTTTACGATTCAATTGGCGCAATAGTTTTTCGAAAAACGAAAACTTGCCGTCAGCAATGTAATACGTGATTTGTGTGTTCTCTTCATTGTTTGTGACAATATACTCTACACATTTAAATCCTTGAAGATTTTTAACGTTTTGACCTTTTTTAACACTACAAGTTCCTTTAATTACTGGAGCTGCAGGTGTGTTTTGATCGCCATATAATTTTCTATCGTGATTTAAAAATTTCATTGTTTTAGCCTCTACATCTACTAAAAATGAACCTTCTACTTTTCGAGATTTTGATCCGATTTCATCAATACGAATCATGTTGTCTTTAATAGTGTAAACATAACTAGTAGTGTCTATTGTTGTAGATTTCTTGAATTCGATTATGCCTTCAAACGATTGCGCAACTGTAGTAAAAGAGAATGCAATCATAACTGCAACTACTGTGATTAGTTTTAAAATAGATTTTTTCATTTGTATAAATTTTTGTTTTAGTTTATTCTACCGCACTACTGTGCTAAAATAGTAATTTTTTTCAAGAGCAATGCGTGTATTCCAAAAGTTGTACCAAAAATTATAAACATATGATTTGGCGGTGAGAATTCTCATATTTGCCCGATTTTAATTTAATTCAAAGAGTTTATTATGGCGGAACACAATATTACAGGCAAAAAAGGCGAGGAAATGGCGGCAATATTTCTTAAAGAAAATGGATATACCATTTTAGAGACCAATTGGAGGTTTATGAATTTGGAAGCGGATATTATTGCGATTACTGATAAAATACTTGTGATTGTGGAGGTAAAAACAAGGAAAAGTAATTATTTTGGTGAGCCCGAAAGCTTTGTCAATCGGCAAAAACAAAAAAACTTAATAAAAGCAGCAAATGCTTATATAGAAAGAAATCAATTCGACTTAGAAGTCCGATTTGATATAGTTTCGGTAGTTTTAAACGACAGTAATGCAATTAAACATATTGAAGACGCTTTTTATCCTTTGTTGTAGGAATATCCTCTGTTAGATGCGATCCGGCTTCAAAACCTTTTATTTTGCTTATCTTTGCAAAAATATATGAACATGGCAAAGGTATTCAAACGCAAAACAGGGAAAGATTTTAAAGGGAAACCTTCATTTGATGCAAAAAAAGGTGAGGATCAAAAGTCTGAATTTCCTAAGTCTAAGCATTCCGATAGTGAATCAAAGTCCTATTCTTCAAAAGATAGAAAAGAGAAACGTGAAAGTAAACCTGCTTTCGAGCGTTTTCGTGATGAATCAAGACCTTCCGATTTTGGAACGTCTAAAAGAAAAAATGATTCTCGCTCCGAGGATTATAAAAAAGAAAGATCTTCAGATGATTCCTCTTTTCCTAAAAAAGAGTTTCCTAAAAAAGAATCCTCTTTTGAAAAAAAGAAAGATGGTAGAAGCGCTAAGCCTTTTGCTAAAAGACCATTTGATAAAAAATCGAGTTCTATTAAACAATCGTCTTCTGCAAATCCATACGATTTAGATGATAAAGATTTTGATTATGAAAAGCCTAAAGCGTCTTTTGATAAAGACAAAGGAAAAGGTTTTAAAGGTAGAGGATATGAGAAAAAAGCATATGTAAAAAAAACGTGGACTAAAAAAGATTCTCCTGAAAAAAAATCACGTGAAGAAGATGATGGTAGCATGCGTTTAAATAAATACATTGCGAATGCTGGTATATGTTCTCGCAGAGAGGCAGATGATTTAATATCTTCTGGTGTAGTTCAAGTAAATGGAAAAACCATTACTGAAATGGGCTATCGCGTTAAGCAAACAGACATTATTAAATATGGTGGACAAACGCTTAAAAAAGAACGTTTGATATACCTTATTTTAAATAAACCCAAAGATTATATCACGACTGCTGATGATCCTCAAAAACGCAGAACTGTTTTGGAGTTGATAGCAGGTGCTTGTAAGGAGCGAATTTATCCTGTTGGTCGTTTGGATAGAGCTACCACGGGTTTGCTGATGTTTACAAATGATGGTGATTTGACAAAAAAATTAACACATCCGAAATATGGTGTGCGTAAAATTTACCATGTGGAGTTGGATAAACCCTTGAAACGTGTTGATATGGACAAAATTACGGAAGGATTGGAGTTGGAAGACGGTCCGATTAAAGTAGATGAAATTACATATGTAGCAAATGGTGTTGATAAAACACAGGTTGGTGTAGAAATTCACTCCGGTAAAAATCGAATTGTTAGAAGAATATTTGAACATATGGGTTACAATGTTCGTAAGCTGGATAGAGTTATGTTTGGCTCTCTCACTAAAAAAGACCTTTCTCGAGGTCGTTGGCGAATCCTTACAGATTCGGAAGTTGGAATGTTGAAAATGATTAGTACTGAGAAGGAATAATACTAAACTTATTCACTTTCCGTTATTGATAACATCTTAATGCCATACAAAGTATTGCAGGCTTTTATTGTAAACTTTGTAATTGCAACGAATGCTATTAATGGATAATCAAAATCAATTTAATATTCCTGAACAAACTCCAAATTTATTTTTGAGGTTTCTGCATTTTCTTAGACGTTTGGTTCTTGTTGTTAGTATTCTGCTGTTGCTACTCAGTGGAACAGGATTCCTTGTTGCCTATTTTTATCAAGATGAGGTGAAAGAATATGTAATAGGTGAACTCAATAAACAACTGAACACAGAAATAATTGTAGATGGTAAAGATATCGACTTTACTGTTGTTGAAAATTTTCCGTATGCTTCTGTTGATTTCAAAAATGTAAAAGCGTTGGAGGTAATTGATAGAGAAAATCAATCTCCTCGAAAAAAAGACACATTGTTTTCTGCTGGAACAATCTCTTTTCAATTTAATATAATGGACGTTTTTAAGCAAAATTATCGCATCAAAAAAGTCGAGATAGAAGATGTTGATTTAAAAATTCGAATAGATAAGTTTGGAAACGATAATTATCATTTCTGGAAAGAGTCGACAGATTCGACAAATACTAGCTTTGCATTTTCTTTAGAAGAAATTGTTTTGAAAAAGATAAATGTTTCATTCAAAAATTATAAAGCAAAACAAAATATAGATTTCTTGCTTGAAAATAGCAGCCTGTCTGGTAATTTTTCAGATGAAAAATATGATTTACAAACCACTACTGATGCGTTTGTAAATGTGATTAAAGTCGATAGCACAAACTATATCCGAAAAAAGAATGTTCATTTGGAAATGGATTTGAGTGTTGATAATTCAGTGCCGTCATACAAAATCAAAAATGGAAAAATTCAAATTGAAGATTTGTTATTTGAGGTGGTTGGAAATGTTATCAAAAGCAACAAAGAACCTGTTGTGAATCTTGGCGTGAAAGGGAAAAATATGGATATCAAATCTGTTTTATCTCTTATCCCAAATAAGTACAAAGGTGGAATCAACGATTATGAAAGTGATGGCGAATTTTATTTTGATGCAACAATACAAGGTGTTTATTCAAGTAAACAGGTGCCGCAAATTACTGCTGATTTTGGAATTAAGAATGCAGATATTACTCAAGTGAAAGACAATATTAAGCTTCACAACGTAAATTTGAAAGGGCATTATTTTAATGGTAATAAAAATTCAAATGAGCCTTCTGAACTTACACTTATTCCTTTTTCCGCAACCATCGATGAAGGAACATTGGTTGGTGAATTGACAATAAGAAATTTATCAAATCCGTCTTTTTCTGGAAAAGTGAAAGCGAATTTAGATTTAACAAATGTTCAAAAATTCATAAAAATTGACACAATTGAATCTGTTACCGGAAAGGTTGTTGTTGATGCTGTTTTTAGTGGAGATGAAAAAAGTGTGAGTTCAGGCAACTATGAAAATATTACCACAACAGGTGATTTGAAAATCAATGATATGAATCTGAAGCTGAAGAATTACACCTTGGATTTTTCAGGAATCAATGGCGATTTTAAATTCGACAACAACGATTTAGCTGTAAATTCTTTTACTGGGAAAGTAGCAAGTAGCGATTTTAAGTTGCAAGGTTTTTTTAGAAATATTGTTGGATTTATTTTGAAAGAAAATCAAAGTATTGCAATTGAAGCGACCTTGAAGTCTGATAACATTGATTTGAATGAATTGTTATCAAGCAAAGAGGAGGAAAGGAAATCGAGTAAATACAAATTAAAATTTTCAGAGTTTATAGATGTGAATTTAAATAGTGAAATTCAACATTTGGTTTTCAGAAAATTTGATGCAACTAATATTCGTGGAGTTATAAAAATAAAAGATAAAAAAATGGTGGTTGATCCAATTGTTTTAAATACAATGAATGGAAGCATTACTACCAGTGGCTTGATTGATGGAACGGATAGTACAAAGTTGTTGATTACTTGTTTTTCTGATGTCAATAAAATCAACGTCACAAAAATGTTTGAGAGCTTTGAGAGTTTCGGGCAAACGGCTATAACGGATAAAAATTTGAAAGGAGTTGCAACTGCTAAAATTCAGTTTGCTTCTATGTTGAGTCCCGATTTAAAAATGGATATGGATAAATTGTATGCTGGTGTAGAAATGACAATAGAAAATGGAGAAATGAACAATGTTTCGGCTATGAAAAGTTTATCGCGTTTTATAGAGTTGAAAGATTTGGAGAATGTAAAATTTGCCACGTTGAAAAATCAAATTGAAATAAAAAATCAAGTGATTACGATTCCTAAAATGGAAGTGAAGTCAAATACGATTAACATAACAGCATCAGGAACTCATTCGTTCAAAAATGAAATTAATTATAGTGTAAAATTGTCATTGAACGAATTGTTATCGAAAAAAGCAAAACAAGCTAAAAAGCAAAATGATGAATTCGGAGAAGTGGCAGATGATGGTTTAGGAAGAACAAATATTTTTCTATTGATGACCGGTACAATCGATAATCCTACCATTAAATATGATTCGAAAAGTGCTATTAAAAATGTACAACAAGATTTAAAAGTTGAAAAACAAACGCTGAAAACTATATTAAAAGAAGAATTCGGATTGTTTAAGAAAGATTCTACTTTGAATAACAAAAAACCAAAAGATGATACAAAATTCATCATAAAGTGGGAAGAAGCGGATAAGAAAGAGGATAAAAAGGTGCTCAAAACACCTAAAAAACCTGAAGAAGAGGATTTTTAATCGAAAAATTTTCCAGTAGCAGTGTTTCTCCTAAAAAACACTAATTTCGTACTCCAAATTAAGAAACATTAAATGAGTATCTATTCTAAGAAGCAACAATGGAAATTGTGGCTGTTTATGGCAGCCATTCTTATTATTGGTGCATCTCTATGGTATACAAACACACTTGTAAATAAAATTGCTCAAGAAGAACGAGTGAAGGTAAAATTGTGGGCAGATGCGATTAAAAAGAAAGCTGATCTTGTAAAGTATACCAACGAACTTTTCAATAAAATCAAAATTGATGAACGCAAAAAGGTAGAATTGTGGGCTGAAGCAACTCGCCAACTTTCTCAAGATTTAAGTGATTACGGTTTTGTTTTAAAAGTGGTGTCTGACAATACAACAGTTCCAGTTATATTAACGGATGATCATGGAACAGTAATTACTTCTCGAAATCTGGATCCTGAAAAGGAAAACGATAAAACGTATTTGAAGTTGCAGATGCAAGCAATGCGTGCAAAGCAAGAGCCAATTGAGATTGCAATTTATAAAGGTCAAAAAAATTATTTATACTTCGAAGACTCTAAATTGTTTTCAGAATTAAAAAACAATTTAGATGATTTGATTAAATCTTTCATTTCGGAGGTTGCTGTCAATTCTGCATCTGTCCCTGTCATTTATACGGATTCTACAATGAAAAATGTTATCGCATCTGGTAATATTGATTCACTCAAAATAAAAGATTCTGTTTATTTAAAACAAACATTGTCCTTAATGGCTTCCCAAAATTTACCTATTCAAGTTGAATTTGGTAGTGGAGGCACAAATTTTATTTATTATCAGGAATCAACTTTGTTAACGCAGTTGAAATATTATCCATATGTAATGTTTACAATAATTGGATTGTTTTTATTGGTTGCCTATTTACTATTTAGTACCGCACGAAGAGTTGAGCAAAATCAGGTTTGGGTTGGAATGGCAAAAGAAACTGCTCATCAGTTAGGAACTCCGTTATCATCACTTATTGCTTGGCTTGAATATTTGCGTTCTAAAGGATTGGATCCTGAAACTGCATCTGAGATAGAAAAGGATGTGAAGCGATTGGAAACAATTACGGAGCGTTTTTCCAAAATAGGTTCTGTGCCAAAGTTAGATTCAGTTAACTTAGTGCAAGTACTTGATGTTGCTGTGAATTATATGAAATTGCGGACTTCAAAAAATGTTATTTTTTCGATTGAAACAGGTAGTCATAAGGAAGTTTACGGACAATTGAATGTTCCTCTGTTTGAGTGGGTGATTGAAAATTTAATTCGTAACGCAGTAGATGCAATGGATGGAAATGGTTCTATTGTTATTACTCTTTCTGACCAAACTCAATTTGTTTATATTGATATTGCAGATACTGGAAAAGGAATTCCTAAATCGAAATATAAAACTGTTTTCGAGCCCGGTTATACAACAAAACAAAGAGGATGGGGCTTAGGGTTATCTCTAACAAAACGTATCATTGAAAATTACCATTCCGGAAAAATATTTGTTAAGAGTTCTGAAATAGATAAAGGAACTACATTTAGAATCGTGCTTAATAAATAATGGCCGGCATTTATATTCATATTCCTTTCTGCAAACAAGCTTGTCACTACTGCGATTTTCATTTTTCTACTTCTCTTCAAAATAAAGATGCTTTTTTAAAAGCACTTCAAAAAGAAATTGTTTTACAAAAACAGTATTTAAAATCAGAACAGATTTCTACTATTTATTTCGGAGGAGGAACTCCATCTTTACTTTCTAAAATTGAGTTGAATCAAATTTTTGATTGTTTGAAAAGTAACTTTCAAATCAATTCAGATGCAGAAATTACTTTAGAAGCAAATCCGGATGATTTAACGGAAGCAAAAATAAAAGAATTGAAAGATACTCCTGTCAATCGGTTGAGTATAGGAATCCAAAGTTTTTATGACGAAGATTTAAAATTAATGAATCGTGTACATACTGCTGAGGAAAGCATCAAGGCTGTAAAGTTGGCGCAAGATAATGGGTTTGATAATATTACCATTGATTTGATTTATGGTATTCCAGGTTTAACAGATCATCGCTGGAGAAACAATTTGCAAATTGCTTTTGCTTTGGATGTGAATCATATTTCTGCTTATTGTTTAACCGTTGAGCCTAAAACAGCATTGGCGCATAAAGTGAAAGTTGGTTTAATTAGTGATGTTGACGAGCAACAAAGTTTAGAACAATTTAAAATTATGTTAGAAGCGATGCATAATAGCGACTTTGTTCAATATGAAATTTCTAATTTTTGCAGAAATGGTGTTTTTTCAAAACACAATAGTAACTATTGGAAAAAGGAAAAATATTTAGGATTAGGCCCTTCCGCGCATTCTTTTGATGGTGAAAGTCGCCAATGGAATATTTCAAACAATGCATTATACATACAATCGATTGAAAATGGTGAGCTAAATTTTGAAAAGGAAGTTTTAACGATAGAGCAGCGCTATAATGAGTATGTAATGACATCTTTGAGAACAATTTGGGGTTTGGATTTGGATTTGATTCAGAACAATTTTGGAAAAAAATTTCTCGATGATTGTTTAAAAGAAGTGAAGCTCTATATTCAATCGGGAGATGTATTAAACGAAGAAAATAAATTATATTTAACAGATAAAGGAAAATTAATTGCAGATAAAATTGCAAGCGATCTTTTTAAAACAAATTAATCATGATTTCAAAAATCACACACAAAGGAAAATCTTATAATGTAGATTTAAATCAGCCAATCGACATTTCAATTCCACTAAGAACAGGAAAAGAAAATGTGAATGCTTGGTATTCAAATCCTGTTTCTATTGAACCTGTGAGGATGGGCGATTGGGTTGGAGATGTGAAACAAGGAGGTTCTGTGAATTTTAGAAATATCATGTTCAATCCTCATGGAAATGGAACCCATACCGAATGTGTTGGGCATATCAGCAAAGAAGATTATTCAATTAATCAAACCTTAAAAAAATTCTTTTTCATTGCAGAGGTAATTACCATATTGCCAGATGAATTAGAAAATGGAGATAAAATAATTACAAAAAAACACATTGAAAATTGTTTGGGTGATAAGCGTCCAGAAGCAATTGTAATTCGCACACTCGATAATCACATTTCAAAAATCAACAAACAATACTCAAATACAAATCCTCCTTATTTATTGGAGGAAGCGGCAAAATATATTGATTTGTTGGGGATAGATCATTTGATGATTGACTTGCCATCAGTCGATAAAGAAGTGGATGATGGGAAATTATTGGCCCATCATGCATTTTGGCAATACCCTCAAAACACACAATTGCATCGCACCATTACGGAGATGATTTACGTTCCAAATACAGTTTACGATGGAACCTATTTTTTAAATATTCAAATAGCCAGTTTCGAAAATGATGCGTCACCAAGTAAGCCTCTGCTTTTTCAGTTGAATGTTGCTTTGTAAAAAAATTCGTTTACATAAATGAATTTTCTTTGATAAAAAAAGCACCCCGTTCAATTTGAACGGGGTGCTTTTCAATCTAAACTAAATTTTCTTTTTTACATTGCAAAGGTTACTCCAACTGTGAAAGGATAAACTTGTGGTCCTTTGTCTTTTTTGAATAAACGATTCAATCCATAGTTTGCAAAAATTGTTACATCATTAAATCCTATTCTTGCAACTGCGCTGTAGCGGAAAGGTTCCAAGTTGAAGTCATCTTTTTGTTTGATTTTATAATGTTTGTCGTTTGCTTCGTATTTTTGTCTTGTTATAGAGTGGATTCTGTAAGCAATTTCTGCTCCAATTCCAATGTGTAAATTTTTATTCGGATTTTTACTGGTGTTGAATTCCAACATTAACGGAATTTTTAAATAAGTAACATTCAATTTATTTTTTTTGTAGTCGATGGTTGTATCATTCCATGCAGATAAATAAGTGGTATCTCCATTTAAAGTAACATTGTTTTGTAACGCATAACTGTTGAAATCAAATCCAAATCCAGTAACGAGATTTACATAATTTTTTACGATGTGAAAATCTTTTTCATAAAGGTTTAATCCAAATTGAATTGATTTTGCATAATCCAATTCCAAGAAACTTGCGCTTGGTCCTAAGTCGATATTGTTTTTGTAATCCAGAAGTCCGTTCACACCAAACTCAATTCCATTCCAGTGTTTAAATTTATCGTTATGATTGCGAGTAGAATCTTTTTTAGAAAGTTTAGCATGATTTTTTTCATCATCATCATCACCAATAATCATGTAGTTTTTGCCACCTAATTTAATTTTAGTTGTATCGCTAGCAGTTTCGCCACCTGTTCCATCTTTACTTTCGCGAACAGAACCAGCTCCTGATATGTTGACATTTCTATCTGTTGGATTTCCTTTGTAGATAATTGATCCAGCTCCAGAAACATCTGCATCCAAACTTTGAACAGCGAATACTTTTGCATCACCAGCACCAGAAACTTTAGCTTTAATTTTTGTTGCTTCTAAGTTAGAAGCTTTTAAATCACCTGCCCCAGATATTGTTGCGTCAAGTGATTGCGTTGTTCCTTTTAAAGTTACATCTCCAGCACCACTGATATCTGTTTTAATATCATTTGCCTTTAAATCCAAATGAATGTCCCCAGCGCCATTTGTTATAATGTTTAATTTATCACAGGTTAATTGATTTTCACTTTTCACATCCGATGCGCCTGACACATCTAAACTTGTTAAGGATTTTACTGAAATTGAGATGCTGATATCATCTGCATCTTTAATGTTCCCTTCTGTTGAGATAATCAAGATGCCATCTTTGACTTCTGTTTTTATTTGTGCTTGAATATTTTCTGGAGCATTCACCTTTAAACTGTTTGCATCACTTTGTGAAATAGTTATGTTAAAAGCATCGCCAGCTTTAATTCCTGTGAAGTCGCCAACCGTTCTTGTTTGTTGTGCTTCTGCTGTTAAAAAGGATAAACTTGTTAATAAAGTTAATCCTAGAATTTTTGTTTTTATAGTGTTCATGATTTTATAGTTTTCGTTGTTTTTTTGAATGTGACGTTTTGGTTATTCTGAAAGTTACAGCGCTTTAACTTTTAGCTATTTTGCTTTGTTTTGGAGTAGGACGACCCTGTTTCTCAAAAGTTACAATTGGATGTATTATATTTAACCGCCTTATATTAACTATTCACCTCTCAGAAGCAACTATTTGCTATTTTTAGACATCTTTTAGTTAATTAACAAAGCCTTGTGTAAAAGACTTTTCTAGGATTTTTATATTTAAAGTATTTATACCATATTTGTAAGGAAATCGGCTTATGAAGAATTTGAAAAAAAATATACTCCTTTCATTCATTTTATTATTAGTTAGTTCAATCTCGGCTACCAATTTGTATTGGGTAGGTGGAACAGGTTCGTGGAACCAAGCAATTCATTGGTCTTTAACTACCGGTGGTCCTTCTGGTGCAATTGTTCCTACTGCAAATGATGATGTTTATTTCGATCAAAATTCATTTTCAGCAGATCATCAAACCGTAATGGTTACCGTTAATGCGGTTTGTAGAAATATAGATTGGACGAATATCGACTCTAAAGCTATATTTTCTTGCTCTCCATCTAAATCGCTTTCAGTTTTTGGTTCTTATAAGCTTTCACCCTTATTAATGAATGGTTTTAAAGGAAAAACCATTTTTTCGGCAACCACAGCTAATAATGATATTTATTCGGCAGGTAAACCAATTATTGGTGATTGGCTTTTTAATGGCTCAGGTTCATGGAGTCTTCAAGATGATGTGAATGCAGCCAACGGTATTACCTTTTATTTGTTGAAAGGTTCATTAAGCACAAATGACAAAAAAGTAGTTTGTGATTATTTTAATGGAAATTCTACACAAACAAGAAATTTATCTTTAGGCAATTCTGAAATCACAATTAAAAAATGTTGGGATTTTTCAAATTCAATAAATGCTACATTGGATCCTGGTGCCTCTACAATTATTTTCCACGACACCATTAATGCCACTAATTTTAGAGATGGTAATTTAAGGTATGCTAGTGTTTCAACATTAAGAGCATTGGGTCAAAATACGGTTACGTGTGTATTTCCAGGAGTATTTACAATTACCCTAACCGCTGATAGTGTTACTTGTAACGGATTATTAGATGGTTCTGTATGTGCTGTAGTTACGGGTGGTTCAGGAACATTTCTATATGATTGGAATTTTGCGGCTGTACCTGTTGGAGATGGAACCCCTTGTATTACCCTTCGTCCTACTAGTGTAAATACATTGCAAGTGACTGATGTCGTTTCTGGAGTCACTCGCTTTTGTTCTATTACTGTTGGAGAACCTGCACTTTTATTTGATTATGAAGTATTAAATATTTCGCCTACTTGTTTTGGTGTCTGCGATGGGTTAGCAGAGATTGACGAAACAGGGGGGACGCCTCCTTATACTTATTCGTGGACAGGTGGATTAGGAACTAATGACTCAGCAATAAATGTTTGCGTTGGAACATATACAGTTACAGTTACTGATTCACGAGGTTGTACTAATAATGCAGCTGTAATCAATATGGTACAACCACCATTGCTAGTCGCTCCAGGATCTGCAACAATGATTAGTTGTTTTGGATTTTGTGATGGAACAGCAAGTGTAGTTGCATCTGGTGGATCAGTTCCCTACACATACGATTGGACACCTGGTGCACCGATTGGAGATGGAACTCCTGCTGTTACTGCATTGTGCCCAGCTAGTTATACATGTACTGTAACAGATATAAACGGATGTATTGCCACATTTGATACAACAATTACTCAGCCTTTGGTATTAACACTTACTATGTCGCAAGTGAATGCTACTTGCGGAGGAATGTGTGATGGAACAGCAACAGCAACAGTTTCAGGTGGTACCACTCCCTATATTTATGTTTGGTCAAATGGTTCTGTAACTTCTACAGTTTCTACAACCAACACAATTAGTGGTTTGTGCGCTGGACCATATACCGTTACTGTTACTGATGCAAATGGCTGTACTTTAAATAATAATGTCACAATAACCGAGCCTCCTGTTTTGGTTGCTACTGCATCTGGAACCAATATTACTTGTTTTGGTTTATGTAATGGAACTGCGACTGTTGTCGTTGTCGGAGGAAATGGCGGTAATACTTTTGATTGGACACCTGGAAATCCTACGGGAGATGGAACAGCAAATATTACAGGTTTGTGTGCCGGAACATATACCGTTACCGTTTTTGATAATACAGGAATTTGTACAGACACAGGAGTAGTTGTTATTACAGAGCCGGCAATTTTAGCAGCGAACCCAACAAGCACTAATGTTCTGTGTTTTGGTGCGTGTAATGGAACTGCAACTTCTATTCCTTCTGGTGGAACGCTTCCATATTCGTTTGATTGGACACCTGGAGCGCCAACAGGAGATGGTACGGCATTCATTATAAATTTGTGTCCTAATACATATACTGTTACAGTTACTGATGGAAATGGCTGTACAAATAGTCAAAGTGTTGTCATTACACAACCCGCTGTTTTAAGTGATGGAGCTACTTTTACTAATGTATCATGTAATGGTGCTTGTGATGGAACTGCTACAGCAAATCCTGTAGGAGGTACTCCAGGCTATACCTATCTTTGGAGTACTGGAGCTATTACTCCTGGCATTACAGGCTTGTGTCCTGGTTCATATACTGTAACCGTAACAGATGCAAATCTTTGTACAAATTCTGGAACCGTTGTCATTACTCAACCAAATATCTTAAACGTAAGTGTGGTTGCTTCAGCATTGGCTTGTAATGGCGATTGTAATGGAACTGCAGTTGCTACGATCTCAGGTGGAACAGCTCCTTTTGCAATTGATTGGACACCAGGCTCTCCGATTGGTGATGGAACTACTACTATTAGCTCTTTGTGTTCTGGAACATATACTATAAATGTTGTAGATGCGAATGGTTGTCCTGGAACGGCTTCTGGGGCAGTGTTTGAGCCAACAGTTTTGGTATTGACTACATCAGTAACGGATGTTACCTGCTTTGCTGCTTGTGACGGAACGGCCTCAGCTTTAGCTGGAGGTGGAACTCCTGGATATTCTTATTCTTGGTTGCCAGGCGCACTTTCAACTTCATCAATTTCTGGATTATGTCCAGGGAGTTATACTGTTACTGTTACCGATTTAAATGGTTGTACTATTTCAGATACAGTTACGATAATTGAACCAACCCAAGTGTTTGCAAATCCAGCAGTAGTAAGTAATATTAGTTGTGCTGGAGTTATTCCATGTGATGGTTCTGCAACAGCAACTCCTTCAGGTGGAACTGCGCCATATTCTTTATTTAATTGGTCGCCTGGTGCTCCCGCTGGTGATGGAACGCCAACTATTACAGGTTTGTGTGCTGGAATTTATAGCGTAACAATTTTGGATGCAAATGGTTGTCCTTCAACTATGTCAGTCACAATCACTCAGCCCTTGGCTTTGAGTGCTCCCATTACGAGTTCTACATCTAGTTGTAATATTTGTAATGGATCAGCAACTGTAACGCCTGCAGGTGGAACTCCTGGTTACACTTATTTGTGGATGCCTACTGGGCAAACAACTCAAACCGCAATTGGACTTTGTCCAAATATTACTTACACGGTAACTGTTACCGATGCGAATGGTTGTGTTGCTAGTAGCTCAGTTTTAATTACACAAACAATTATTATTAGCATTACAACTTCTCCAACAACATTAAGTTGTTTTGGGGCATGTGATGGTGTTGTTACTGCAAATGCTGCAGGAGGAACGTTGCCATATAGTTTTATTTGGACTGGCCCATCTCCATCAACAGCTACTATTTCTTTAACGCAAACAGCAACTGCATTATGTGCAGGAACATATGTTGTGAATGTTTCAGACGCAGCAGGTTGTTTCAATAGCGATTCAATCACATTTTCTAATCCTCCTGTATTAACAATAAGCGCAGTAAGTACCAACGAAACTTGTAATGGTTCTTGTGATGGAACCGCTACAGCAACTGGTGTTGGAGGAACGGCACCGCTAAGCTATTCATGGAATACGGTTCCTATTCAAAACACTGCAATAGCTACGGGGTTGTGTACAGGAACGTATACAGTTACTGTTACTGACGCAAGTGGTTGTACTGCTACTACTACTGTAAGTATTGCTGGTCCACCTGCTGTAATAGATAACGTTACTATTACGGATGCGAATTGTACGTTTGCTGATGGTCAAATTACTGTAGCACCTACGGGCGGTGCAGGAGCTGGAACATATACTTTTAATTGGGGTCCTGGTGCTCCAACTGGAGATGGAACTTCAACCATTACTGGATTACTGCCAGGAGTTTACACTTTAGCAATTACAACAGGAGGTTGTACTTATAACTTCAGTTATATTTTAAATAATATTGCAGGACCAACAACAACAATGTCACATATAGATGTTTCCTGTTTTGGTGCATGTGATGGAACAGCAAGTGTTTTGGCAGCAGGCGGAGCAGGTGGTTATGTGTTTGATTGGACGCCCGGAGTGCCTACAGGTGACGGAACAGCAGCTATTACTGCTTTGTGCGGAACTACTACTTATACTGTTACCGTTGTTGATGCAGCGGGTTGTATCACGATTGATACAGCAAGAATTATTAATCCATCATTGATATCACCAAACCCAACTGTTGTTCTAGAAAGTTGTGGTGGTGCATGTGATGGAAGTATTACATTGGTTCCAACAGGAGGAACTGGACCCTACACTTATTCTTGGTCAGGTGGATTACCTCCCACATCTAGTCAAACTGGATTATGTGCTGGTGTATACACAGTAACTGTTCTCGATACAAATCTATGTGATTCTATTTTAACAATTACAATTACTGCCCCACCAACTTTAATTGTTACACTTTCTTCAACTGATGTTTTATGTGCTGGAGCTTGCGATGGAACAGCAACTGCAACAGCAGTTGGTGGAACAGGAGCTGGAACATACATTTATTCTTGGTTACCAAATCCTCCCTTAGGTCCACTTTTCCCTTTGCCAACAGTTGTTGGATTGTGTCCTGGAAGTTATGATGTAACAGTAACTGATGGAAACGGCTGTACGGCAGCAGACACTATAATTATTACTGAACCCATTGCCTTAACAACTGTAACATCTCAAACAAATGCTTCCTGTTTTGGAGTATGTGATGGAGAAGCTGTTGTAACTCCAAGCGGAGGAACATTACCTTACACATTTATTTGGAATCCAGGAGCGATTGCAAACGATACTGCTAGTGGATTGTGTGCTGGAAATTATATCGTTACAGTTACCGATGCGAACGGTTGTGTTTCAATTCCTCCAACAGTAATTATTACAGAGCCAGCTCCAATTCTTCCGAATGCAACTTTTGTAAATCCTTTATGTAATGGTTCATGTAATGGAACAGCTACTGCAAATCCAACAGGTGGTTCTGGTGTTTATACTTATTCATGGAATACTATTCCTGTTCAAATTACGCAAACCGCAGTTGGATTGTGTTCGGGAACATATATCGTTACTGTTGACGATGGAAGTTGTTCAAATACACAAAGTATTACTTTAATAGATCCACCAATCTTAAATGCAAATGCAACTGCTACTTCTCCAACTTGTGTTGGCGATTGTGATGGAAGTGTTACTGCAAACCCAGTTGGTGGAACAGGAACATATTCTTATTCGTGGACACCTGGTGCGATTGCAACTCAAACTGTAATTAATTTATGTCCGAATATTTATACAGTAATTGTAAATGATGGAAACGGCTGTGCCGATACTCAAGTTGTAATACTAGCAAATCCTATTGGTATTGATGTGGTTGTAGGTAGTACTCCTGCAAATTGTGGGGCATGTGATGGAACAATATCTCTTGTGCCAATAAGCGGAACAGGTCCTTATACTTATGTTTGGACGCTTGGAGGTCTTCCTCCACCGTTACCTTTCGCTGGAAATGGAACACCAAATGTCACAAATGTTTGCGCAGGATTGTATGATGTTTTAGTTACAGATGCAAATGGTTGTGATTCTACATTCACTATACCAATGAATAACTCTAGTGGCCCAACAGGTGAAACCGTAATTACAACTCCTACATCATGTAATGGAGTTTGTGATGGAACGGGTTCTGTTACTCCAATTGGTGGATTAGCTCCTTACACATTCTTATGGAATGATGGACCACCTGCAACTGCACTTGATACAGCTTTTGGATTGTGTACTGGAAATTATTTTGTTCAAGTTACTGATGCAAGTGGATGTATTCATTTCAGTCCAGTTACTATTGTAGAACCAGCTCCAATCGTTCCAAACGAAGTTATCACTTTGGCACTTTGCAGTAATATTTGTACTGGTGCCATTACTGTTACCCCTTCTGGTGGAACTGCTGGATATTCCTATTTTTGGACTCCTGGAGTAATTGTTGGACAAGGTACAAATAGTGTTTCTGGATTATGCGCAGGAACATATACGTTAAGTATAACGGATGCAAATTCATGTGTGCAAATTGATTCATTTGTTGTAGGGCAATCAACTCCGCTTACAGCAACTATTAACTCAACAACTATTTCATGTTCTTCTGCATCAACAGGAATTGCTTATATCAATATTACTTCTGGTACGGGTCCATATACAATTCAATGGAACGATTCTTTCGGACAAACAAATGATACAGCTTTTGCATTGGCAGCTGGTAATTATTCTGTTGACATTACTGATGCACTTGGTTGTATTCTTACTTTAACAACAACCATTACTGCAACTCCGCCCGTTTCTGCAAATGCAGTAATTACAGCTTCTACCTGCGGATTGTGTGATGGTAGTGCAATATTAACCCCAACAGGAGGAACTGCTGGCTTTACTTATTTGTGGAGCAACGGACAAACTACTTCAACTGCAACAGCTTTATGCGCAGGTTTATATACTGTTGATATTACAGATGCGAATGGTTGTATCACAAGTGTGGCTGTTCCTGTAAATAATATAGGCGGACCAACAAGTGCTGTAATTGCTTCAACAAATGTTACTTGTAATGGATTGTCAAATGGTACTGTAACTGCAGTCACTCCAAGCGGTGGAACTGCTCCTTATACTTTCTTGTGGATTGCGAGTGGTTCAACCACTGCTGCTCAATCAGCTTTAGGTGCAGGAACTTATTTTGTTCAAATCACAGATGCAAACGGTTGTTCATTAATTGATTCTGTAATAATTACAGAGCCTGCTGCTATTTCGGCTAATCAAGTAATACTTGCAGCAACTTGTGGATTGTGTGATGGTTCTGTTACTCTTACTCCAACTGGTGGTGCAGGTGGTTATACTTATTTGTGGAATACTGGTGCTACCACATCTTCATTAGCAGCTTTATGTGCTGGTGTTTATTCAGTTGATATTACTGATGTTGCAGGATGTGTTGTAAATGTTGTTATTACCATTAATAGTCAAACCGGTCCAACACTTGTTACTTCGTCAACGTCTAATTTATGTAATAGTACTTGCACTGCAACAGCAAGTGTAGTGGCTACAGGTTCCTCTCCATTCGCTTATTTGTGGACACCAACTTTACAAACCACGCCAAGTACAACAGCAACTCTTTGTGCTGGAACATATTTTGTTCAAGTAACAGATGCTGTAGGTTGTGTAACCATTGCTTCTACAACAGTTACGGAGCCTGATACTATTGGATTTAGTATTGCAAACGCACAAGACCCATTGTGTAACGGAAATGCAAATGGATCTATAACAGTTATTCCGTCAGGAGGAACTTTGTCATATACTTATTCATGGACACCAGCTCCGGCACTTGGACAAACTACAGGAACAGCAATTAATCTTAATGCAAATACCTATATCGTTACAGTTACAGATACGAATGGATGTATTGCAACACAAACGATAACACTCGTAAATCCAACTTCTTTAACAATTAGTAATACTTCTGTTAATTCAAGTTGTAATACTATTCCTGATGGTTCAATTGATGTAACTGTTGGAGGTGGTACTCTTCCATATGCATATCAATGGAGTGGTGGTTCAGTTGCAATTACTGAAGATTTAGTTGGAATTTTAAGTGGAACATATACAATTACTGTTACCGATTCAAATTCTTGTACAATTGCCGATACAATTATTTTGTTGCCTAACCAAACTGTTATTGCAGTTGCAGGAAATGATACTTCTTTCTGTCAGTCGGGCTCAATTACATTGGATGCTTCGGCAAGTGTTAACGGTACATCTTATCAGTGGTTTGATTTGAGTGGTACTCTTTTAGGTTCTTCTATTACTTTAACATTTAATCCACCTGCAGGTACAAATAGTTTTTATGTGGTTGTAGATAATGGTACAGGTTGTAGTGATAGCGATACGGTTGATGTTACTGCAAATCCTTTGCCTACTGCAAATGCTGGGGCAGATGTTACAATAATTCTTGGAGGATCAATTGGTATTGGTGGAAGTCCTACAACTACATCTGTTGGAGCAACATTTTCTTGGTCTCCAACTCTTGGTTTAGATAATGCAACAATTGCAAATCCATCTGCAAATCCAATAACAACTACAACGTATACTGTAACTGTTACTTCTGCTCAGGGGTGTACCGCAGTTGATTCAGTAATAGTAACAGTTCGACCTACAATTATTTTCCCTGATGGTATTTCTCCAAATGCGGATGGTGCAAACGATGAGTGGATAATTGATGGGATTGAATTATTCCCTAATTGTGAAGTTGAGGTGTACAATCGTTGGGGTGAATTATTATTTCAATCAGTGGGATACAAAGAAAATTGGGATGGAACATTCAAAGGACAATTCTTGCCTGTTGGAACTTATTATTATGTGATAGATTTAAAAGATGAATTATTTCCTGATGCTTATACCGGTCCAATAACAATACTTAGATAAAATGAAAAACAAAATCCTCATATTTATTTTTGTACTTGGTTTTGTAAAACTGAATGCACAACAGTTGCCACACTACAGCAATTACATGATCAATGATTATGCTATGAATCCAGCTATTGGTGGTAGCGATAACTATTTTGAAGGTGTTTCAAATAACCGATATCAGTGGGTTGGAATTACAGATGCACCTAGAACATATATTTTAAGTGTGAACGGGCCAACAAAAAATTTAAAAATGGGATTGGGTGGTTTGCTTTTTACAGATATTGTTGGACCAACACGTAGAACGGGTTTATATCTCTCGTATGCATATCATCTAAAAGTTGCTGATAAAGTAAAAGTATCATTAGGCATTTCTGGAGGATTACTTCAGTTCGCTGTTGATGGCTCTAAAATTACATTGCGTGACCCTTCTGACTTAGTTATTAGTAATGGCTTGCAGTCGGTTGTTATGCCCGATTTTGGCGCTGGAATTTATGTTTATTCAACAGATAAAAAATGGTATGTAGGAGCAAGTGTTCCTCAAATTGTGCAGCAAAAAATCAAATTCTTTGATAATACAACATCATCTCTTAGCACGTTAGCAACACATTTTTATGCAACAGCTGGATATAAGTTTACTATTACAGAAGATATTAAAATAGAACCTTCAACTTGCTTGAAATATGTAAAACCAGCTCCGCTACAATTTGATATCGGACTTAGAGCGATTTATCAAGAAAAGATTTGGGTTGGTGGTGCTTTTCGCTATTTAGATGCGGTTTCGGCAATGGTTGGTTATACTATGAAGGAGAATATTACGTTTGCTTATTCTTATGATTTTACAATGACCAACATTAAAAAATACAGCACTGGAACGCACGAGTTGATGATTGGAATTAAATTCCATAAGATGAAAGAAAGCAAAGATGCTGTGAAGTTGCAGTAGTCGCAACCATCTTCCCCACACTTTTGTCACTTCGAGCGGAGTCGAGAAGTCCCTGTCCAAAAACACTTACACTCATTTATGAAAATGCATATTACGGAGCGTCATTGCGAGTCCCGTCCCGATAATTCGGGACGGGACTCGCAATCTCATCCATAAAGGGTTGACTATGCTGGTGTGGGATTGCTTCGTGCCTCGCAATGACGTTCTTATTTATGCTTTGATTTATTTAAAGAAAGTTTATATTTGTTACATGAAAAAACAAATGCTTCCTGTACTTATTCTTTTTATCTTTTTGTCGTCAAAGCTCGTTTCCCAACCATTTGCCGATATTCTCAACTTTAATTATCAAACTTTTTCATCAAACTATACTGATAGTACTCAATGGAAAAATAAAACAGACAATTATTTTCTTAATTTATTTTTACCGAAGAATTTTAAAAATGGAAACACATTTTTGTTGCGTTTGAATTCTGAGCATTTAAGTTCTACTATCAGTCCTGATTCATCTTATTCTTATTCTTTAACCAGTATTTCTATGCCAATTGGAATGAAGTTGGTTTCAAAAAATAAAAAATGGGAAACAGTTGTATTGGTTATACCTAAAATTGCTTCCGACTTTAGAGATGCTATTGATGCAAACGATTATCAATACGGAGGAATATTCTTAGAACACTTTGTGCCGAATGATAAAGTGAAAATTAAAGCTGGATTATATTATAATCGTGAAGCTTTTGGAGACTTGTTTGTGCCATTAGTTGGTGTAGATTGGAAAGTAAATGACCGAATAAATTTATATGGAATTTTGCCAACAAACTATAAAGTTGAATTCAATCTTTTGAAAAACAAATTATACACAGGAGTGAATCTGAAATTTTTCACCCGTTCATTTCGATTATCACAAACTCAAAACAACGATTATGTGCGTTACGATGAATCGCAAGTGAAAATTTTTGTGGATTATTTTGTTGTTCCTAAAGTGCTCTTGTTTGCTGAAGTAGGCTATTCCATTGGCAGAAGCCCTTGGCAACATAAAAACGGCACAAACGAGAAGAAAGAGCCTTATTATGCAAATCCAATTTATACACCTATTAAAAACTATCCTATTATAAGTGTTGGTTTGGCGTATCGTGTGAGATTTGATTTGATAAAGAAGGAAGAAGCTAAAACAGCAATGATAACTCCTGCATTTTAATTACGGGGCGTCATTGCGAGAGAAGCGAAGCAATCTCACACTAGTATCGTCAGCCCTTAATGGATGAGATTGCCACATCGCGCGAAAAGGAGCGAATCGCAATGACGTTCTTTTATTCAACAGTTTAAGAAGAACAAATATTATTATTAAACCTATGTCAAAAAAGAAAAAGTTTTTTATCCTATTGGTTATTGTTTTTATCATCATTCAATTCATTCGTCCGGAGCGCAATCTTGGCAAACGTGAAACAGAAAATACCATTTTTGTTTCCAACGAAGTAGGGCAAATTTTGCAAACTTCTTGTTTTGATTGTCATTCCAATTATACGGTATACCCTTGGTATACCAATATTCAACCAATTGGTTGGTGGTTGAATCACCACGTGAATGAAGGGAAGGAAGAATTGAATTTTTCGGAATTTGAAACTTATTCTTTAAAACGCAAACTCCATAAGTTGGAAGAGATTAAGGAGATGGTGGATGAAAATGAAATGCCATTGCCTTCTTATTTGTGGATTCATGGAGAAGCAAAATTAACTTCTGAGCAAAAAGATGTGCTTTCAAAGTGGGTGTTGGAGACAAGAAAATATCTTGCAGATACGCTTTCTAGACCGAAATTGTAATCTATCTATCTCTGGCTTAAAACAAGGAATCTCTTTTTTTATAGGCATTGCAGGGACTATTTTTATTAATTTAGTTAGGTTTTATTCTCCCCCAAACCTCATATTTCTATCTCCTTTTTTCGTATATTTACATCACCAAAAAAACGATTATGAGCATTACAGCAGAACAAGTTTTAGAAGCCTTAAAAAATGTAGAAGACCCCGATTTAAAGAAAGATTTGGTGACCTTGGGTATGATTAAAGATTTAGTGGTAGATGGTAAAAATGTAAACTTTACTGTTGTGCTTACTACGCCTGCATGTCCTATGAAAGAAATGATTCACAAAGCGTGCGTTAATGCCGTTTTGCATTTTGTAGATAAAGAAGCGATTGTAAAAGTAGAGATGACCTCAAATGTTACTTCTGGAAAAGTAAATTCTGGCCCACTATTACCACAAGTGAAAAATATAATAGCTGTTGCATCCGGTAAAGGTGGAGTAGGGAAATCTACTATTGCTTCCAACTTGGCTGTAGCCTTGGCAAAACAAGGCGCTAAAGTTGGCTTGGTAGATGCGGATATTTACGGACCATCTCAAACCATTATGTTTGACGTGGTGCATGAAAGACCATTGATTAAATCGATTGATGGAAAAAATAAAATAGTTCCTGTTGAAAGTTATGGGGTAAAATTATTGTCCATCGGATTTTTTGCTGATACATCTCAAGCAATTGTATGGCGAGGACCAATGGCTGCAAAAGCATTAACACAAATGTTTGCCGATGCTGATTGGGGTGAATTAGATTATATGATTATTGATTTACCTCCAGGTACTGGTGATATTCATTTATCGTTGGTTGGTGCAATTCCTTTGAATGGTGTTGTGATTGTAAGTACGCCACAAAATGTAGCGTTGGCTGATGCACAAAAAGGAGTTGGAATGTTCCAGATGGAATCTATCAACGTGCCCGTATTGGGCATTGTAGAAAACATGGCCTATTTTACACCAGCTGAACTTCCGAACAATAAATATTATATCTTTGGTAAGGACGGAGCAAAAACGCTTGCAGAAAAATTGGGTGTTCCTTTATTAGGCGAAATTCCATTAGTGCAAAGTATTTGTGAAGCAGGTGATGCTGGTCGTCCAGCTGTCATGCAAGAAAGTACACCTCAAGCATTGGCTTTTATGGAAATGGCTAGTAAAATTGCGCAACAAGTTTCGATTGTAAATAGTCAGAGGCAGCTGGTTACGAGTAACTAAGAAAAAAGTAGACAATTGTCAGTAGACAAGAAAAATAAATAAAAAATAGACAAATGTTTTTGTCACTTCGAGCGGAGTCGAGAAGCGATGGACGTAATTCATAATACGATGATAGACCTTTCAAAAAAAGTAGAAGAAGCATTAGATCAAATTCGTCCATATTTGCAAGCGGATGGTGGCAATGTTTCGTTGGTTGAAATTACAGATGATTTTGTCGTAAAAGTGGAATTACTTGGTGCATGCAAATCATGTTCAATGAGTATGATGACCATGAAAGCAGGAATTGAAGAATCCATCAAAAGATCCGTGCCTGAAATTAAAAGCGTAGAAGCCGTTAACTTGTCATTAGCTATTTAAATGAAAAACCTTATCACCTTATCACTTATCACTGTATCACTTTTTTCATGCACTCCAGAAATTGAGATGCCAGAACCAAGTGCAGGTGATGCTGATTTTTCGAAGATGATTGCTGTGGGTGGAAATTATTTGGCTGGATATCAAGATGGCGCTTTGTATGAAAAAGGACAACGACTTTCTATTCCTGCTTTGTTAGCAGAACAATTTAAATTGGTGGGCGGTCCAACATTCGGGCAAGCATTGATGCCAGATAACAATGGGTTAGGAGTGAATAGTAAACTTTGGGAAAGTTGGTTCATTACTCCAAGTCATTTGGGAAATAAAACAAACTGTCAAGGTATTACTGCTCTTTCTCCCATAAAATATACGATTGGTACAACAGCTGCAACGCCTTATTTAACAGATATGGCAGGAAATGCAGTTCAGAATTTAGCAATTCCATTTGCAAGTCTTTCCGATTATATGAATCCATCTTTTGGATACAGTTCTTTTACTGGTAATACAAATCCTTATTATGCGCGTATTGCAAGTAATCCTGGCACATCTACTTTGTACGAAGATGCTCGTCAGCAAAATGCCAGCTTTATTACAGCTTGGTTGGGAATGGAAGATATTTACAATTTTGCAAGCAAAGGCGGAACCGGAGCTCCGATTCCATCTGCATCAAGTTTTGCAAACTATTTGGATACCATTTTAGGAGGATTAACTGCAAGTGGTGCCAAAGGAGTTATTGCAAATATTCCAGATTTTAGAAATTACCCTTATTACACATTGGTCGCTTGGGACAATGCAGTATTGGTGCGCCAAACGCAAGTCGATTCATTGATGGATATTTATACACTTGCCGGTTTAACACATTTAAATTTTGCATTGGGTAGAAATGGATTTGTAATAAATGATCCTGCAGCTGTTGGTGGTGTTCGTCAAATGCATGCCGGTGAATACATTACACTTTCTGTTCCAATCGATTCGATGAAATGTTATAAATATGGTTTGTTCTTCGAAACAATAAACGATCGTTATATTTTGGATAGTACAGAAGTATACGAAATTGACCAAGCCATAAATTCTTACAATGCAGTGATTGCTCAAAAAGCGAATCAATATAATTTAGCGTTAGTGGATATGCATTCTTATATGAGTAGTGTTTATACTGGAATCAAATGGAATGGAGTTGATATGAATATGACATTTGTGAGTGGTGGCTTTTTAAGTTTAGATGGTTATCACCCGAATCAAAAAGGCTATTCTTTGATTGCGAATGAATTTATTAAAGCAATCAATTCTAAATACAATGCGACCATTCCGGAAGTGTATTGTACGGAGTGTGATGGGGTGAAGTTTCCTTAATGGAACGCGGATAATGCGCCCTTCGACTCCGCTCAGGGTGACGTTCTAATGAATGTTACTCTCTGCCGTCACACTGAGCGGAGTCGAAGTGTAAGGGCTAAAAACATCAATAGCATCGAATAGTACTTTAAAATGAAAAAACTAATCATAATCTTTTTCTTTTTTCCTACACTTGCTTTCTCGCAAGGAACATTTGATGTCGTTTATACAACCACAGATAGTATGGTTTACGATACTCCAGGTGCTTTTATGTCAATTCATACTACCATTCATAATTTATCTGCAACGGATAGTGTTAAACTAAATATTTTCAAGCAGTTTATTGATATTCCTTCCACTTGGGAAACAGCAATTTGCACAGATGTTTGTTATCCTTCAACAGTAAATTCAGTTAATTTATCTTTAGCTCCTTCTGATAGTCAAGAATTTGTTTTTTATTTTTATACAGATTTAGTTGCTGATAGTGGTTATGCTAAAGTGTTGTACACAAATTTAAATATTCCTAGCAATACGGTTTTGCATGGCTATCATGGAATCACACAATCTCCGTTAGGTATTTCTGAAAAAGAAGAAGCAACATTTTCTGTTTATCCGAATCCTGCAACGGATGTGATTAATGTGAAATCAAATTCAACCGGATTCTATATCATCTCGGATGCTTTAGGTTGTGTTGTGTTGAAAGGTAGATTAGCAACCATACAATCAAGTATAGCAATTAGTAATCTTTCAAAAGGATTTTATTTTTTGACAATACAAGGGCAGGGGAAGAGTGTGAAAATTTTGAAACAGTAATTTTTTACTCCAAAACAATCTTCTTAGTCAAAACTTTATCGGCAACAAGTACTTGTACGAAATAAATCCCGCTCCGTAAATCACCTCTGTCTATTGCTAAAGTTTTTTCAGTAGTTGAAACAGTCTTCACCATTTTTCCCGTAACATCATACAGCTTAATAGTAGTTGCAGTGTTATTTAATTCACTTAGATCTAAATTGATGATAGTGGTTGCAGGATTTGGATATATATTGAAAGAAACGTTTGATGCAAGTTCATTTATTCCAACCGAGCAAGTCATTGGATAGCTGTAAGCACAAGCCGGCAAAGAATCTGTTGGGTCATCCAAATAAACAGTTCCAGTAAATCCAGCTGAAATGCTATCAACTGAGGTTGGAATAGTGTGTGCAACAGTATCGCCAGCTAACTGTCCGAAAAAGTAATATAGAGTATCGATATTTGCAATGGTATCTCCCAACGAATTGGTTACTACAACTATCGGATAATTTATAAAAACACTATCGCCATTGTAAATAGTAACATCAAGTGTGTTGCTTCCTGCTGTATCAACATTGTTAATGTTGAGTATGCAAAAACTTCCGCAAGTAATATTTTGTGATTTACTAGAAAAAGTAAATGCGATGATAGCGATGGAAAGGAGTAGTAATTTTTTCATAATAATGATTTCAATTCTGCACTTAAATGAGATTGCCACATCACGCTAAAAAGCGTGACTCGCAATGACGTCCAATTAATGAACTAACTTTTTTATTTCAATAGCTGCTTTTACAAAATGCACAAACAATGGATGTGGATTTGCAACAGTACTTTTATATTCAGGGTGAAATTGTACGCCAACAAACCAAGGATGATCTTTAATTTCTACAATTTCTACTAAGCCACCTTCAGGATTTATACCAGATGCAATCATTCCAGCTTTTTCAAAATCTTGTAGATATTCATTGTTGAATTCGTAGCGGTGACGGTGACGTTCGTTTATTTCTTTTTGTTTGTAGATTTCCCACGCTTTTGTATTTTCAGAAACATTACAAGGGTAGGAGCCCAAGCGCATAGTTCCACCTTTTTTGGTAATTTTCTTTTGTGCTTCCAATAAATCAATCACCGGGTTTGTAGTCCCTGGATTCATTTCTGTTGAGTTCGCATCTTTAAATCCTAATACGTTTCTTGCAAATTCAATAACGGCACATTGCATTCCCAAACAAATTCCAAAAAACGGAACATTGTTTTCGCGTGCATATTTAATAGCTGTGATTTTTCCTTCTATTCCACGTTGCCCGAATCCTGGAGCAACTAATATTCCACCTAATCCTGCAAATTTTTCTTCTACATTTTCATCGGTGATGCTTTCGGAGTGAATCCATTCAATTTCTACTTTGCAATCGTTGGTTGCACCTGAGTGGATGAATGCTTCTGAAATGGATTTGTATGAATCTTTTAACTCTACATATTTTCCAACCAATCCGATGCGTACTTGGTGTTTTGGATGTTTGTATTTGTGTAAAAATTCTTTCCATTTTCCTAAATCAATATTTTCAGAAACTGGAAGTCCCAATTGATTTAAAACCACAACATCCAATTGTTCTTCTTCCATCAACAATGGAACTTCGTAAATGGTGCTTGCATCGCGTGCTTCAATAACGGCATTCGGTGCAACGTTACAAAATAATGCAATTTTATTTCTGATGTCTCTGTTTAAAGCATGTTCTGTTCTGCAAACCAAAACATCAGGTTGTACTCCGTACTCTAATAATAGTTTTACAGAGTGTTGTGTCGGTTTTGTTTTTAATTCACCTGTTGTAGATAAATAAGGGATCAATGTCAAATGAATAACCATTGCATCCTTTCCTAATTCCCATTTTAACTGACGAACAGCCTCCACATATGGAAGAGATTCTATATCACCAACAGTTCCACCAATTTCGGTAATTACAAATTGATAGTTTCCTGTTTTACCTAAAAGTTTTATTCTGTTTTTTATTTCATCAGTAATGTGAGGAATTACTTGAACTGTTTTTCCTAAATAATCACCGCGTCTTTCTTTTTCAATAACAGATTGATAAATACGACCTGTAGTAACATTGTTAGCCTGTGAAGTAGGAACATTTAAAAAGCGCTCGTAATGACCTAAATCCAAATCGGTTTCAGCGCCATCATCGGTTACAAAACATTCGCCATGTTCGTAAGGATTTAAAGTTCCAGGATCAACGTTAATATAGGGATCTAATTTTTGAATTGTAACAGTGTATCCTCTCGCTTGTAAAAGTTTAGCCAAAGAAGCGGCTAAAATTCCTTTTCCTAATGAAGACGTTACTCCTCCGGTAACAAAAATGTATTTAGTTGATGCTGACATGTTCTAAATTTGATTTCAGGTATTCCCTGACCAGAGGAACTGTTTGTAGGTCGTACAAAAGTAGTAATTATTTCCTCTGAATGGAGGGTGTATTGATAATTTGTTGAAAAAAGTAAGGCGGGTCGAATGAGTGCATATTTGGAAGTCGTCATGCCGTGCCACGACACGGCATCTGCCTGTTGATGGCGACTCGCCTACTAATCGGGAGATCCCGTGTCGGGGCACGGGATGACGTTTGAAAAGATGAAAATGTTTAGATACAAACAAAAAAGCTCCTTAGAATTAAGTACTAAGGAGCTTTTAAAAAGGTTTTGTATCTACTAAAACGTCATCACTACAGCAATAGAAGGCAAGAATGGTAGCTGGTCTACACGTTTATACCGAACTCTATCAAAATAGAACACGTTTTTACGACTATAAACATTTGTGGCTCCAGCAGATGCTTCTAATTTGGTATTTTCAAACAAAAGGAACGTACGTTTCAAATTGATATCTAAGCGATGGTACCAAGGCAATTCTTTTACTTGTCCCTCATCAAAAAAGTAATTCAAATCTCCTTGTCCGCTTACATAATTTGTATTGATTCCTTGCGTAAAATTTTGATCTTCATAAAATCCACCTGTCGGTTTGAATGGGAATCCTGAACCTAGGTTCCATCGAACTCCAAATTCCCAATTGCGATTTTTTCCGAAAATATAAGATCCAACAATGTTTGCATTGTGTCTTCTGTCGAAATGTGGACGATATGTTTCAACTCCATCCCATCGATTTACAAATCCTAATGAATAAACTACCCATAAATAAACTCGTTTATAGTCATATTTTAAAACAACATCAATTCCTTGAGCTCTTCCAGTCTCAATTATGAAATCGCTTTTTAAAATTTCCGGAATAGCTGAAGTGCTTTCATTATCATCAAACATCTTGTTTGAATTCAAGTTTGTTAATTGTTTGAAATCTTTTCGGTAAGCCTCGATGTTTAGGTCTAAGTGACGAGCTAAATCAAATTCAAAGCCTGCAACATAGTGGTTAGCTTTTTGCAATTTGTGTTTAACATCTTTCACTTCTCCGTTTTCGGCAGTGTAATTTTCTGGTAAATTATCTGGGCCAGAAAGGAAACCATAAAACAAATTCACAACGTCTCTTTCGGAACTAGCTGCGATTAAGTTTTGTGAATACATCCCTGCTGCAAATTTAAATCGGATACGAGGCACAATGTTCCATTTTAAACCCAAACGTGGTTCTGGAGAAAAGTTGGCTAACGATGCATAATACATCACACGGAAACTAGGTTCAAGTAATAGTTTTTTCTTTTTTGAAACGAATTTATATTTCACATATCCTGCAATTTCTGTGGTGCTTTCTGCTTGAGAAATTCTTCTGTTAGAAGGATTGTAAAAGTCGAAATCGGTTTTGAAACCCAATACTTCCAATCCGTAATTTATTTCGTTTTTACCCATAAAGTAAGTAAACCCGACACCCATATTAAATCCTTTGATGGCACTTGTTTTAAGTGAATCGCTTTGAGGTTTTAATTTGATTTTGTATTGTGAATAAGCGAAATTTCCAGTAATAAGAATTGGAGAATTTTGAGGAACCAATAAGAAATTGGCACCACCACCATACGAATCCCAACGCATATCCTGCACCGATTTGTAACTAACTCTGTCATTAAAATTAAATCCAAAAAGATTTAGTTTACTTCCATTGTTTGTATTGAAAGAAACTTTTGCATAATAATCGTTAAAGCTGAATGGCAATCCTGCGGTATCAATATAGCTGTATAAAATCTTTGAAGTAGTTGGTAAGTAAGAAGTTTTTGCTGATATAATAAAAGATGCAGTTGCTTTACTATCATCCTTTTGTTTAATCAATGGACCTTCAGCTAAAACTTTTGCTCCAAATGGACTCACCCCAATTTTACCAGCCACTCTGCGTTTATTACCATCTCTGGTAGTAATATCCATGATGGATGAAATTCTTCCTCCATATTCAGCTCCAAATCCACCACTATAAACATCCGCATTACGAATAATATCTGCATCAAATACAGAAAACAAACCGATAGAGTGGAAAGGGTTATAAACAATCATACCATCCAAAAGAACTTTGTTTTGAATTGGTGAACCTCCACGAATATATAATTGTCCCCCTTGGTCACCAGTAAAAATAACCCCAGGTAATACCTGTAAATATTGTGCTAAATCGGGCTCGCCTCCAACGGATGGTAGTTTTTTGATTGTAATCGGGTCAATTTTATTTACAGAAATTTGTGTTTCAGTTTGTTTTGCTTCTTGTTCTGCCGAAATTTCAATTACTTTTAATTTTACATCTGATTTGGTGATATATAATTTTTTTGTTAAAATTTCTCCAGCTTTTACAGTTACGTTTTCTTGCAAACTGTCATATCCCATTGTCGAAGAGATCATAAGTGTATAATTTCCTACTGGTACTTTTGTTATAGAAAAATAACCGTTTACATCGGTCGCATTTCCAATTGTAGTTCCTTTCAAAACAACATTCGTAAATAACACAGGTTCTCCTGAATCTTTTAAATAAACAAATCCACGAATTGTTCCTGTAGCAGCTCCCGTTTGTGCAAAAGTGCTTGAAGAAAAGATGACGAAAAGCGCAAGGAATAATTGTTTAATTGATAATCTTGAGATACTCATATTTTGTAGCAATTTATTAGATAATGCCTCTTTTTTAAAGGTTTGTAAATGTAATAATTTATTGCTTTAAAATTGGGGTAATTTTTTAGAATGCACATTCTTGGAGATAATCGGTGGTTTTTGAGGGGTAAATGGTAATTGACTTTGATTTTTGATGATTTGTCACCCACTATTACATCTAGTATTTCAATCGGCTTCTTTACTTTTTGAAGGCAAAAAGTAACAAAAACCTTTTCGATTTCATAAGGAAATTTCTTCCTTTCCTATCGGACGGAAGAACCACGGATAATTGATCGCATGCGATGTATTTCTCCGATAAGGAAATTTTTCTGGCGTTCATTACCGCTATTTCTGGATGAAATCAAAACCGCCACCCCAAATGATTAAACATTCAACAATAAATCAAAGACGAATATATTTTGCGAAGACGCGGGTAAGCCATGGCCGGGCGCGATGCCGTTTAGAGGTGAACGCCATTTCACTAGAAAATCTTAGCAAAAACTTTAGTTTTTTTGCTTAGGTTTTCAGGGAAATGGTGAGAGGCGGGAAGCAATCGCCCGGGCTTGATTCTTTTGTTTCTTTTCTGATCAAGCAGAAAAGAAAAGAAGAAAATTGCGGAGCAAGAATCAATATGGAGAATACTCAAGTTATTTGAAGAGCACTAATCTTTGCTCAAATAGAAATTAAAACTCAATCTTATATCCAAAATAAGGAAACAAGCCCAACTGGTATTCTTGTTGCACTTTTTGTAAAATAGGGTCGTATGATTCTCTTAAAATATTTTTCGTGTCAAAAATATTCTCAACCACTAAAAAAATGCTTTGTGAAGTTCGTTTGCGATTCGTTTTGTAAGAAACTTTAAGGTCGAATCGTGAATAATCTTTCAACTGTTTTGAAAATGCTTCTGAGTCATTATAAACAACATCGCCATAAATTTTTGATTTTTCTAAATCAATAGGAGTGTATCTATTTCCTCCTGCTTGTGTGAATTTTAAATCAATTGATAATGCTCTGTTTTTGTTTTTTCCTAAGTTGAATTCGTATCCAGCCAATGCATTTAGAACATAACCTCCGTCATAGCTTGTGTGATGTTCCACACCATTGCTTCCTCTGTATTTAGATTGATAAAGTGATACAGTAGCTAAATAATAAAAGTGTTTGTTGAAGAATTTTTCAATAGTAAGTTCAATTCCTATGTTTTCTCCATCACCTTTGTTTTCTAAACTATCCACCAATGGAATTCCTTCTAATGCATTACCAACATTAATCATTGAAAAAGAGGATTGATAATTTTTTTGAACAGGAACATTGTAAACGTATTGATAATATCCTTCTATTTTTAATCGATAATCTTTAGCAAAATTTAAATCGTAACTTATGATGGCATGTTGACTTTTTGATAGATCTAAAGTTTTGTTGCTTCTGAAATAGCTATCCGTAGAAGGGATGTATGTTTCATAAAAGTAGTATATGGTGGGTTGCATCTGACTATGCATGCCATATCCTAAGCTTAAATTTTGCTTTTTACTAACTTGGAATCGCAACCCCAAACGTGGTTCAATTGCAGAAGTGTTGTTTAATAAAAAATTCTGATAATGTACTCCGCTGTTAATTGTGATTTTGTCTGTTGGTCGAAACTGCCAATGTGCAAAGCCTTGTATTAAATCAGCTGTAGAGTTTTTCACATTTAAATCATAAATGTATTTCCCATAAATATTAGAATAAGAAAACGATTTAGCATCAAAATAAATGGTTTGATATGTTGCACCAATTTTTATCAAATGCTTTGCATTTATTTTTTTAGAAACAGTATAGTTTGCAATAAAATTAGCTTCGGTAGATTTGTTCTTTCTGTCTAAAAATGAAGACTGATCCACAGGAGAGATAGTATCAACATACGCATCTAAATCAGTTCCAGAAACGGATAAAGAGAGTTTGCCAGATGTTTTTGAATTGAAAAAATATAAATGAGAAACTCCCGTTGCTCCCATGCTTGATCCGAAAACTAGATCTTGACCTCCTGTTATATAGGACCAGTCAGTAGATTTTCGATCGCTATCTAATAAAGTTAATTTGCTTTTTCCACCAATTCCCCAAAGTGTAAATATTCCAGCTTTTTTAGTTGGCACATTCACTTTGTATGAAATGTCTTGGTATTGAGGACTTGCAGAAACGCCAAACCGAATCCCCAATTTATTAAACACTTCCAAAGTAGAATATCGATAATTAATTAAGTAAGAGCTTCCATTTTTTTTCGAGATAGGGCCTTCAGCGCCTAATTCAACACCATTAATCCCGAGTGAGCCAGTGTATTCATTTTGTTCGTTGTTCCCATTTCTTAATTTGATATCAAAAACAGCAGCTGTTTTATTCCCGTATTCAGCAGGGAAGGCGCCCGTTAAAAAATCGGAGTTGCCTAAAATATTATTGTTAAGCATGCTTATTGGCCCACCGGTAGCGCCTTGTGCAGAAAAATGATTGGGGTTAGGAATGTCTATTCCTTCCATTCTCCATAAAACACCTAGTGGTGAATTTCCTCTTACAATAATATCATTTCGTGCATCATTTCCAGATGAAACACCAGCATAGTTTGCAACCATTTTGCTTGGGTCGCCTCTACTGCCAGCATATCTTCCCGTTTCTTCCGCCAAAAAATTACGAGACGAAACCGTTACCAAATCATTGTTGGCTTTTGTTTTGTCTTTTTCCGCTACCACTTCTACTACATTGGAAGTGTATACTTTTTCTCTTAATTCAATGTTGAGAACAACTTCTTTTCCGGAAGTGACAATAATATTGTTGATGAATGTTTCTTCGTAACCAATAGAACTAATTTTTAGTGCTCTTCTTCCAACAGGAATTTTATCCAATCTGAACTTTCCCTCTCCATCGCTAGAAGAACCAATCAATGTGTCGCTGTTTACTAAAATGATAGTTGCTCCCGGTATTGTGGATTTGGAATCGGCATCAATCACTTTTCCACGGATAGTTTGTGTATAGGTTTGCGCGCTAAGATTTAGTCCGCTTATTATAATTAGAAATATAAAAGTGATTTTTTTCACGATACAAAAGTAACATTAAAATGTCATTTGTTTTCTAAATTCAATTCATTTGCGGAGCGTCATTGCGAATGGATAGAAGGAATCTCACACGAACTTCGACAGCCCAGTTAAGATGAGATTGCCAAATCACCCCGAATACTTTGGGTGACTCGCAATTATGTTCTATGTTAAGATTGTCGTTCGAGAAAACATTTGGGTTTTCCATCAGTAGAATATTGCTATTTTTGTAGAATGAACAACCAACTATCCTTTTTTGGCCAATTTGGATTAGCCATTAAAAGCTATGGGAAAGCTATTTCATTTGTTTTTGAAAAAGGGTTATGGATATATTTTATTTATACCATTATCATTGCTTGTATCCTTACTTTCGGTGGTTTTAAATTGATTCATAGTTTGGTAGATTGGATTGAAGGGTGGATAATGTCTTATGTAAGTTCCGATTCCGATACTGGTATTTTTAGTTTTTTAGGTACCGCATTGCATGTGCTTTTATCAGTAGGACTAAAGATTTTATTCTTTTTTGTTTTCTCTACTTTTAGCAAATATATTTTATTGATTATAATGTCGCCCATTATGGCATTGCTGTCTGAACGGACAGAGGAAATTATTACTGGAAACGTTTATCCATTTAATATTGCTCAATTTATTAAAGATATTATTAGAGGAGTTGTTATCGCTCTTCGTAATATGTTCATAGAATTTGGTTTTATTTTTCTTGGTTTTTTTTTTGTTTGGATTCCTATAATTGGATGGATTTGTGCACTGTTTTTAGTTGTTATATCTTATTACTTTTACGGGTTTTCAATGATTGATTATGTAAGTGAAAGAAGAAAGATGGGTATTTCTCAGAGCACGTCTTATGTTAGGAAGCACAAAGGATTAGCTATAGGGAATGGATTTATATTTTCATTAATATTCGCAATTCCCTTTATTGGTGCAATCATCGGTGCGGTTATAGCACCTGTAGCTGCTTGTATTGCTGTTATGGATTTAGAAAGTAGACATGCAAAAAATTAAAATTTCAATTGTTTCGTATTTAAATTCTAAGCCTTTTATCGCTGGGTTGAATAAATCTGATTTGATAAATAAAATAGATCTTCAGTTAGACATCCCTTCTGTTTGTGCTCAAAAATTAATGGATGGAACAGTTGATTTGGGTCTGATTCCTGTAGCCGTTCTTCCTTTGCTAAAAGAAAAACACATTGTTAGCGATTATTGTATTGGTGCGGTTGGGAAAGTAGCTTCTGTTATGTTATACAGCAATGTTCCTCTTGAAGAAATTACGAATGTTCTATTGGATTATCAATCACGTACATCTGTTTCGTTAGTGAAAGTTTTAGCTAGTAAATTTTGGAATATTAATCCCCAATGGATAAATGCGAAAGAGAATTATGAATCTGAAATTATAGAAACAACTGCTGCAGTAATTATTGGTGATCGAACATTTGGATTAGAAAATAAATATAATTTTAGTTGCGATTTGGCTGAAGAATGGCAAAAGTATACGGGTTTGCCATTTGTATTTGCTTGCTGGGTTTCCAATAAAGAATTGCCTTCTTCTTTTATCAATGAGTTTAATACTGCATTGAAAATGGGCTTAAATAACCGCTCTGAATTGATAATTGAACTTCAAAAAAGTGATTTGTACCCTACGAATATCGCTACTTATCTCAATAAAAACATAGACTACGACTACGATTCAGCCAAAAAACAAGGTTTGGAACTATTTTTGTCTTATCAAGCCAATCTTGAGCAATAATTTTTTATATTTACAATTCAAATTAAAATTTTCCATATGAAAAAGATAATGTATTTGTTTGTGTTTTCAATGTTCGTTTTTGGGTCGATTTCGGCTCAGGAAAAACCAGTTGAAAACAAAGAAAATAAACAGAACGTTTTTGATAAAGGCGGTGATGTTGCGAAAATGGTTTTAGCAGAACAAAAGTTTTTTGCTATGGATTATAAAGGCGCATTGGACATTTATAAAGATGTATTGTCGGGAAAACCAAGTGATGCAAACGTTATTTTTCACATTGCAGAATGTTATTACGAATTAAAACAATTAAAAGAGGCGCGTGAAAATGCCGAAAAATCAAGAAGTATCGACCCGAAAGCAAATGTTTACAATTCGCTTTTGTTGGGAAAGCTTTATCAGCTAGAAGATATGAAAGATGAGGCATTGGTGGAATACAATGCTTTCAAAGCAAATGCTGGTAGCAATAAAAAAATTGAGGAAAGCGAAGTAGATAAATATATTTTACAAGTGAATACAGCAAAAGAATTAATGGCAAATCCTATTGACGTTGTTGTAGAAAACATGGGTGATGTAATTAATTCAGAATTTGAAGACAAGGCTCCGATGGTAAGTGCAGATGGTAAAACATTAATTTTTACTTCTCAACGTCATGGTAAATCTAGTGCATTGAATCCTGATGATGGAATGTATTTTGAAGATATCTATATCTCTCGCTGGGATACGCTTAAAAAAACATGGGGTGATGCAGAATTAATTCCTGGTTCATTAAATACTGAAGGACAAGATGCAGCAACGAGTATTTCTCCTGATGGAAAACAAATTTTCCTTTTCAAAAATGATATTGAAGCTGAATCTCGTGGTGGTGATGTGTATGTTTCTCGTTTGAGTTCTTCTGGAAAATGGGGGGCACCAAAGTCGATGGGTAAGCCTATTAATACTACTTTTGCTGAGTTAGGAGCATGTATTTCTCCAGATGGAAAAACATTGTATTTTGTAAGTGAGCGTCAAGGTAGTTTAGGGAATGCAGATATCTGGATGGTGAAACGTAAAACACGTACGGAGTGGGAAAAACCAGTTAACCTGGGTGATGTTGTAAATACAACTGAAGATGATGCAGGTATATTTTTAGCTCCTGATGGAAAAACATTATTTTTTACTTCAAAAGGACATAACTCAATGGGTGGGTATGATATTTTTAAAACTGTTAATGAAGGTGGCAAATGGAGTACTCCTGTAAATTTAGGTTATCCAATCAACACAATCTACAACGACTTTTGTTTTAGTTTGTCTGTAGATGCAAAAACCGGTTATATCGCAAGTAACAGAAAAGGTGGTTTAGGTGGTCGTGATGTTTACAAAGTAGATTTAACAAATTACATGGTTCTTGAAAAAGACATGAAGAAAAAAGTGGACGGAGGACCAGTAATGGCAATTCTGAAAGGTGATGTTTTTGATGCAGGAGCTGGTGCAGGAATGGAAGCAGAGATTGTTGTTTATGATGAAACAGGTGCTACCAAAGTAGGAAGCACAAATTCAAGTGAGGGTAGCGGAGAATATTTCTTAACATTATTAGCTGGAAAAACATACATGGTAAAAATTGATGTTAAAGGTTTTAAAGCTGTTGAAGAAAAAGTAGAAATTAAAGCTGCTGCTGAAGGAGCTACAACCATTGTGAAGCATTATTTGTTATATAAAAAATAAGTAATAACTAATTTTAAAAGTAAAGCCATTCTAGTTAAAAGAATGGCTTTTTTTAGTCGTTCCTTGCAATGACGATTCTTTAGAGTGATGATTTGATAGAGTAAATTATTTCGAAAACAAAAATGATGTAAACTCAGCATTGAGTTCGTTGGGGAAGTTGTCGTTTAATTCAGGAAATAAAAACCCCTCCTCTTTTAATTCAGTAAGCAGCATGTCAACAGCCCTAGGAACCCAACTGCGATCATAATCTGACATCTTGTTTTTTGAACGAGCGGCAATCATTTTAGAATTTATTTTATGGTGTTCGTTTCTCCCATCATGCAAAACATAAACTCCACCATTGTTATTTTTAACTTTTTCAGTAAACTGCCCTACAAATTTTTCCATTTCACTTGGTTTTACTTTGTGATCGAAAAAAAAATCGGTGACAGGAAGCAATTGCATGTTTTTTGATTCCCAAAAAGGAACATGCTTTTTAAAATAAGCTCCGTATGCTGGACGAAAGTATTCAACTCTGTGTGTCTGGCTGTCTATCGCTTCAGCAATAGCATTGTTGCAAGCTTCAATGTCATCAGAAATGGTTTTCATTCGCTTGAAAATAAATGGATCGCCTGCATGCCCGTGGTTTGCGATGATGTGCCCATCCAAAAATATTTGTTTTACTATGTCCGGATGTTGATTTACATTTTTGCCTATTAAGCAAAAAGCAGCTTTAACATTGTGAGTCTTTAAAACAGTGAGTAAATCGAGTGTGGTGTTATCTATGTGATTTGGGCCGTCATCAAAAGTGAGTAGAACTGGTTTGAAACCGGAACTTCCTTTTAGGTTTGGTCGAACGATAGAATAACGCTGAATAGGAAGGATAGAAGAGACCGAGCTGATGTTTTTTAAAACTCTCATTTTCTTCTTACAGCATATATTAATTCGTCTTTATATTCTCCATTCTTGAAAAGAGTTTTTTCAAATTTTCCTTCAAAGGTAAATCCTGCTTTTCCCAATACGCTTTGAGATGCTTCATTTGTTCCATACGGACGTGCAAAAATGCGAGTGATGTCGAAATTTAAAAACCCATAGTCTACAATTTGTACAATAGCTTTTGTGATAATGCCATTGCCCCAAAATGGTTCTCCTAACCAATAACCTAATTCTGCATTTTTACGATGAACATCTTCTTGCGGATGAATGCCAATTCCACCGCAGGCTTCACCGTTAATATCAATTGCAAAAATATTTGTTGGAGTGTTTTTTGTTGCGAATTCAATAAAATTTTTGCCGTTTTCCTTGGTGTATGGATGCGGAAACTTATCGGTCATATTAGCTGCAATCTTCGGATTGTTTGCATACTTAACCAAACTGTCTAAATCATTTATTGTAAATGGGCGAAGGGTGAAGTGCATCATTATTTATGATTTTCATCTAACGCTAATTTTTTATCTCTCATCGCTAATTCCCATCCAGCAGGGAAAATAGCATTGTTGTCTTGTGTCATTGCTTTCATTATTTCCATCACACGCCTTTGAATCTGAGGAGAGATTTCATAAAATTCTTTATCAACTTTTGTATTTCGTTGAGAATCCAATTCCCCATTTTGATGTCTGATTCCACATTTTTTGTTCTCATAATAAATGAGAATTTTTAATCTACCATCACCCGTTGAATTAATTCCAGAAGTGCCATAAGTAATAATTGGTTCAATTATTTTATCTCCGTTAATATCATTTAACTCAATGTATTTACTCCAAAACCAAATAGACTTTTCCTCTGAAACTTCATTTTTCTTTAATCTAAAATCGTTGATCGTCCATTGAATAGTAAGTTTGCTTGAATCTGCCTTAATGTTAAAAGCCTTTATTGTATCATTTATGAGTTTGTCACCCAATTTGTTTTCAGTAAGTACTAAATAATGCTTTCCTAATTTGTCGTTGTATTCATAAGCTCTAAAAATCGGAAATCGAATTCCTAATTCCTTCTTTATTGCAGCAGTAAAAACTGTTTGAACGATAGAATCAGTTAAGACTTTACTTTCTACGATCGGTTTTTGTCCGAAAGTAAATTGAGGAAACAAGAAGAATATAAGAATGTAAATAGATTTCATTTTGTGATTATTTAATTACTAATATACAAAAAAAACGCCCTCCAATTTGGAAAGCGTTTTCTAATAGTGATTTGAGTTCATCCTCCTGTCCCTTTTGAAGGGGGACAAAATTAATAGTGTCCTCTTGCTTTTATACCCAACTCTACTTTTTTCAAAGCAGTGATATAAGCACCAATTCGCATAGTGGTTTTATATTGTTGTCCGTTGTTCCAAACACTTTCGAAAGCCAGTGACATTGAGGCATCGTGTTTTGTATTTACTTCATCTTCCGACCAATAATAACCTTGGTTATTTTGTACCCACTCGAAATAAGAAACAGTTACACCACCACCATTTGCCAAAATATCTGGAACTACGATAATTCCTTTTTCTTGTAAAACGTGATCTGCTTCAGCTGTTGTTGGTCCGTTTGCACCTTCAACAATTAATTTAGCTTTAACGTTATGAGCAACATCTTCAGTGATTACATTTTGTAAAGCCGCAGGAACTAAAACATCTACGTTAGCAGTTAAAAGTTCAGCTGCTTTAATTTCAACTCCACCTGTAAATCCTTTTAATACGTTTCCGTTAGCTTTAGCATAATCCAAAGCCGCTTTGATATCGATTCCTTTTTCGTTCCAAAGTGTTGCCGTATGATCACCAATTGCACAAACCTTAATTCCTTGTTCAAACAAGAAACGAGCAGCATGTGAACCAACATTACCAAAACCTTGTACTGCACAAGTTGATTTTTTAGGATCCATGTTCATCTTTTTCAAAGCAGCCATAGTTGCAACCATTACACCGCGACCAGTTGCCGCATCACGACCTAATGAACCACCTAAACCAACTGGTTTTCCAGTTGTAACACCGGGAAAATTACCACGATGAACTTTGTTGTATGCTTCTACTAACCAAGCCATTTCTCTTCCGCTTGTTCCCATATCTGGAGCAGGAATATCTCTGGTTGGACCAAATACATCTGCTAAAGCAACTGTATATGCTTTTGTTAATCTTTCTAATTCTCCAATACTCATTTTGCGTGGATCACATTTGATTCCACCTTTCGCACCGCCATAAGGCAAGTTGGCTACAGCACATTTGAATGTCATCCATGCCGAAAGTGCTTTTACTTCGTCATCACAAACATCCATTGCATAACGGATTCCACCTTTTGATGGCCCTAATACAGTTGAATGAACTGTTCTATACCCTTCAAAAACTTGTAATTTCCCATCATCCATTACTACTGGAAGACTCACTTTTACTTGTTTCTGTGGATTTCTTAATACTGAGGTAACTTCTTCTGATAAACCATAAATCTTTGCCGCCACGTCAAGTCTGGCAAGAACTGCATCAAACATACTGTCGTGACTTTCTACTGTTGTCTTAGTTGTCATAAATTTTTATGTTCGGTTCCGTATTTTTAGAGAGTCGGAACGCATTAAAGTCTGCGAATTTAAGTAAAATTATAAACTAACTAAAATGTAATCGTTAAAAGTAAGGTTTGATTCGCCTAAAATAGCTTTTTTACCCCTTTTTTAATGTTTTTATGGGTATAAGTGGTGGAAATACTGCGACAGATATAAATAGGTGAATACAAATGGGGTAGCCATAAGCAGACTGTCAAATCGGTCCAGAATTCCGCCATGACCAGGCAATAGTTTACCCGAATCCTTCACATTTTTGCTTCTTTTGTACAAAGATTCCACCAAATCGCCCAAAGTTCCAATAACTATTAGAATAGCGGCAATAACCATCCAATCGATAATACTGAAACCAGTATACCATTTTGAGATGATAAATACCACTATGTAGCTCGCAATTGCTCCTCCGATGCTTCCTTCCCACGATTTCCCCGGTGATACTCTTGGAAATAGTTTTCTTTTTCCAAATGCCGATCCAGCCAAATAAGCACCCGAATCATTGCTCCAAAGGATGAAAAAGAAGCCAAACAGCAATTCGTAGCTATATGTTCCTGTATATGTTACCAAATAGTTTAATAATGAAAATGGAACAGCTACGTATACAATTCCTAAAATGGTAAAAGCTATGTTTCGAAAAGGATTTGTTGCTTTTGTGTATAGCTCTGCTATAAAGATTAAAAACACTAACGGAATATTGATTATTAATAAGTGTGCATCATAACCCATGCAAACAATTGCTGTGGTTACAAAAATACTTCCTCCTACAATTGTCCCGATATATTTTTGTGGTTTGTTTTCTCCTTTTTCAGAAAGTTTATAAAATTCCCAAACGCCTAAAATTGTTACAACAAAAAATAAAATAGAGAAGGAGAGTTGATTGTAATAAGTACAGCCCAAAAGAACTGCAACAAATGCACCAGCGGTAAGAGTACGTTTAAAAAAGTTGTTCATTTTTTCGTTACGTCATCCCGTGCTACGACACGGGATCTGTTAATTAGTAATTCGAGTCTTTATCGAGAGATACCGTGTCGCGGCATGGTATGGCAGTTGCGATAATGGCACGTTGCCTTCTAATCACTATGCACATCATCAATCAAAAAAACAAATATTTCTTTTGGTCCGTGTGCGCCTTGTACTAATGTTTTTTCAATATCGGCTGTTTTGCTAGGGCCGGTAATTGTTGAAATCATCGATGGTAGTTTATCGCTATATTTTTCTTTTATAAATTTCAACCCATCTTTGATATTGTCCATTAATTGAGAAGTGTATGCAACAACAATGTGAAAGTTGGCATACACGGGTAATTTTCTTCCTGATGCTTGTTTGGACGTAATCATTACACTTCCTGTTCGTGCAATTAAACATTCGCATAGTGTAATACCAATATCGGTTGCTAATAAATCTTCTTCTTTGTCAGAGAATTTTATTTTTGCTTTTTTTAGGATGTCTTTTATTTTTGGTTCCAAACAAAATAAATGTTTCCATTCATTGTCTTTTATAATCCAATCAAAGTTCTCGATGAATTCAGCTTCGTTTTCGCAAAAAATAAATTTCCCATTGAGTGCTGTGAAATTTTGTGCGAATTGCATTTCAAGAGATTCTTCTGAAGCAGTAAATATTTCAGAATCGGTGTCAATGTCACCAATCTCTTGAGAAGATTTATGAATCAACGCCTTTCGGATTTTTTTTAAAATTTTCTCTTTAGAAGTAGTACTGTCGCGCATAATAGTTGGAACGCCCTTCGACTCCGCTCAGGGTGACAATTAATTAATACTAATCTGTGTGTTATAAAAAGGGAACGTCTTTCGACATTCCCTTTTTATTTTATTTATTGATCAACCTAAAATAAAGTGTTTATTGGTTTTTCAGGTTCTGTATCTTTTTTCTCTTCTGCCTTTTTTTCTTCTGCTTTTGGTTCTTCTTTTTTCTCTTCTACTTTTGTTTCTGATTTTACTTCTGCACTTGGAGAGATATGAGAATCTGCTTTTATTAATGGTAATTCTTCTTTATCAAAAGGACGTTTACCAAAAATAAGTTCTAAATCTTCTTTGAAGATAACTTCCTTATCCAATAACTTTTCAGCCAATAGCGTAAGCAAATGTTTGTTTTTTGAAAGAATATCTTTCGCTCTGATATAAGCGGTTTCAATCATCTTGCTAACTTCTTCATCAATAATTTGTGCAGTACGTTCGCTGTAGGGTTTAGTGAAACCATATTCGTTAGCCCCTGTTGAGTCGTAATAACTTATGTTGCCAAGCTTAGCGTTTAGTCCATATACGGTAATCATAGCGTGTGCTTGCTTCGTTACTTTTTCTAAGTCGCTCAAAGCGCCTGTAGAAATTTTTCCAAAAATAATTTCTTCTGCAGCTCTTCCACCAAGTGTTGCGCACATTTCATCCAACAATTGTTCTGTAGTTGTAATTTGACGTTCTTCTGGCAAATACCAAGCAGCACCCAATGAACGTCCGCGAGGAACGATGGTTACTTTTATCAATGGATGGGCATGTTCTAACAACCAACTTGTTGCAGCATGTCCCGCTTCATGATAAGCAATAACTTTTTTCTCATGGACAGAAATGATTTTATTTTTCTTTTCCAATCCGCCAATGATACGATCAACAGCATCAAGAAAGTCTTGTTTTTGAATTACAGTTTTGTCGTGACGTGCAGCAATTAAAGCTGCTTCATTACAAATGTTCGCGATATCAGCACCAGAAAAACCTGGAGTTTGTTTTGCGAGGAAATCAATATCCACAGTTGCATCTAATTTTAATGGTTTTAAATGCACTTTAAAAATGTCTTTACGTTCATTTAAATCTGGCATGTCAACGTAAATTTGTCTATCGAAACGACCAGCACGCATTAAGGCTCTATCTAAAATATCAGCACGGTTGGTAGCAGCTAAAATAATTACTCCGCTATTTGTACCAAAGCCATCCATCTCTGTTAATAATTGATTTAAGGTGTTTTCGCGTTCATCATTTCCTCCTTGTGCTGGATTTTTTCCGCGTGCTCTACCAATGGCGTCAATCTCATCAATGAAAATAATACATGGAGATTTTTCTTTTGCTTGTCGAAACAAATCACGTACACGTGAGGCTCCAACTCCAACAAACATTTCCACAAAATCAGAACCAGACAATGAGAAAAATGGAACTTTTGCTTCACCTGCAACAGCCTTTGCTAAAAGGGTTTTACCAGTTCCTGGAGGGCCTACTAATAATGCACCTTTTGGAATTTTTGCACCAAGTGCCGTGTATTTTTTCGGATTTTTAAGAAAGTCAACAATTTCTTTAATTTCTACTTTTGCTCCTTCTAAACCAGCAACATCGTTAAAGGTGATGTTCACATTTGTGTTTTTATCAAACAAAGTTGCTTTTGATTTTCCGATGTTGAATATCTGTCCGCCACCGCCTCCGCCACCCATTCGTCTCATGATAATAATCCAAATTACTATCATTAATACAATAGGAATTAACCAGCCCAACGCATCTGTCCATGATGTACGATTCTCACTTTGAGCATCGATTCTTTCAGAAGGAAGAAAATCTTTTTGTGCTTCGTTTATGCGTAAGTTAAATTGGTCTTCAGTAGATATGTTTACTTTGTAATGTGGTCCATCTTTTAACTTTTCAAGTTTATCTGCGGCATATTGTGGTTGAGTGAAGAATTCTTTTTTGATTGAAATTTCCGCATATTTCTCATTAGGAATGAGCACAATTTTTTGAACGTGATGTTGTTTAAGCATCGTTTCAATAAATTCATTTGTGCTTTTTTCTTTTAAAGGAGCAGATGCAAATACTACTTGCATAAGAATTATAGCAACTGCTATAATTCCATAAATCCAATAAAAATTAAATGGGTTTTTTGGAATAGTAGGCTTTTTTGGAAATTTACTTTTCTCAGAAGAGTTGTTATCCGATGATTTTTCTTGCTCGCTCATTTATGTCTTTCTAAATATTTATTTATCAAATGCAATTTGCGTTACTTCAGCATCAGCCCATAACGATTCTAAATTATAAAAATTACGAACTTCTGTTTGAAAAATGTGCACAACTACAGTAACGTAATCGACTAAAATCCATTCTGAATTTTCAAATCCTTCTTTACGATATGGGCGTTCGCCTGTTAATTTTTTTACCATTACTTCAACAGAGCCAGCAATCGCATTTACTTGCGTGCTTGAATCAGCTTGGCAAATAATAAAATAATCACATACTCTATTGTGAACATCTTGTAAGTTTAGAACAGAAATATTTCTTCCCTTCACTTCCAATATACCTTCAACAATTGCATCAGCAAGAAGTTCAGTTGGACTTTTAGTTTTTTTAGATTCTGGTTTCGAAACAGCTTTAGTTGCTATTTTCGTTGGCTTAGAAATTACTTTTTTTGTTACAACAGCTTTTTGCGGAGCAGTTTTTTTAGGTGAAACAGCTTTCGTGGTAGTTGTTTTTTTTGCAGCCTTTTTTACTGTTGCTTTTGCAACTTTTGTAGCGACTTTCTTTGCTGGTGTTTTTGCAACTTTCTTTTCTTTTGCTGATGTCTTCTTTACAGCTGCTTTTTTTACTGGTGCTACTTTCTTTTTCGCCATTGACGGATATATCTATTTTATTACTTTCTTTGCTAAATGATTATTCACAAAAATAATCAAATCTTTCGCAAAACTCTCAATGAAAACATTATTTGTAGGGCAAAATAGCATTCATGTTGAGTCGGTTGATTCTACCAACAGTTATGCCAGTGAAATGTTACGCCAAATTGAGCTCTCTGAAGGCAGTATAATATATACTTTTGAGCAGTTAAATGGGCGTGGACAAAGAGGAAATACTTGGGAGAGCGAACCCCTTAAAAACGTGGCTTTGAGCCTTGTTTTGTATCCTAAGTTTTTGGCAATTGAGAAGCAGTTTCTACTCACTAAAATCACCTCTTTAGCGGTCGCTGACTTAATGGCAGAATTGCTTAAAGATGTCATTAATCCTAAGGAAATTAAAATAAAGTGGCCCAATGATATTTATGTAAATACAAAGAAAATTGCAGGAATATTGATTGAAAACACCTTAAAAGAGGTGTCAATAGTTAGCTCGATTATCGGAATTGGTATTAATATAAATCAACAGAATTTCAATTCTGTTAATGCCGTTTCGCTTGCGATGCTTTCTAATAAAGACTTTGATCTGATATATGTAATTGAGCGTTTGTGCGTTTATTTGGAAGCACGGTACTTACAGTTAAAGTCGAATAAGTTTGAGCAGATTGATAAAGCCTATATGGAGCGATTGTACCTAAACGGTGCCTGGGCAAACTTTGTGTTTTCAGAAACAGTTTTTGAAGGTAAAATCAATGGAGTTTCTAAATTAGGAAAGCTACAAATTGAGATGAAAAGTGGTGAAACAAAGGAGTTTGATTTAAAAGAAGTTGCTTTTGCAGACAATGTATAATGGTTGATGGGAGATGAAAGATGTGAAATGTATGATGTAATGATGGATTTTAATGGCATCAACCATTTACCATTTTCCCTTTTCCATCTTCCCTTTACTTAATATCCTTCATTTTATGTGCTAGCATATTGAAGAAATTTCCCAATGGCTTTTCTACCATCATTTTAATCATTGGGTTCATGTCTGACTCAAAAGTTAATTGTCCGATGCAGTTGCTAGCATCTTTTTCGGTTATCAAAACAAATAATTTAAATTCAAAAGGAACTTTCCCGTGAGAGGTAATGGTGATTTTAGAAACAGGCGTTTTTTCAATTATTTTCATTCCAATGTTTGCCATTCCATTAATTGTAAAAGAACACTCCTCGGAAGTCGATGTCCAGTTTGTAACTTGAGAGGGCATGAGTGCTTGAAAGTTATTAAAGTCGCTTAAATAGTTGAATATTTTTTCAGCAGAGTTTGAAATTTCTACTTTTTCGCTTTCTATTTTAGTTATGGACATAGTGTTTGAAAATTGAAAAATTATAAATTGAAAAATTTAGTTTTTTACTATTTTTTCTTTTTTGTTGCAGGTTGAGCAATTCCCCATTCTGCAGGATTCTCTCTCCATGCTTTAAGAGATAATAAATCTTTATCCGTTATGTAATTTGATTGTAATGCTTGTGCAATCATTGTGTCATAATTACTTAAAGTAACTAACTCACATTTTGCTTTTTTGAAATTTTCTAACGCATTAGTGAATCCGTAGGTAAAAATTGCTGCCATTCCTTTCACATCACACCCTGCTTCACGTAAAGCCTCAACCGCCTTTAAGCTACTTCCACCTGTGGATATTAAATCTTCAATTACAACTACCGACTGTCCTTTTTCAACAATTCCTTCAATCATATTTGTTAATCCATGCTTTTTTGCTTCTGATCTAACATATACAAACGGCAATCCCATTTCTTGAGCTACAAGTGCCCCTTGGGCAATACCACCTGTAGCTACGCCAGCTATTACATCTGGTTTACCGAATTTTTCTAAAATAGCATCTACAAACTGTTGGCGAATATACGTTCGTACTTGCGGAAAAGACAAAGTAACTCTATTGTCACAATAAATTGGCGATTTCCATCCAGATGCCCAGGTATAAGGATTTTGAGGTTGTAACTTTACAGCTTTTACTTGTAATAAAAATTCTGCAACCTTTAATGCAGATTCATCATTCTTCTTCATTCGGCAAAAATAAACTAAATTTGTTATGCGCAATCTATTTATTAATTAACAAAATTAGCAATGGTAAAAGTGTTTTATTCTAACAAGACTATCTATTTGACTAGCAATCTAATGGATTACCATCAGAAGGAGGATACAGTTTTGGTTAGGATTCATTCCTTAGACGAGCTACAGTTGATGCATGATGAATTGATAGATAAAAATCAATTTACTGAGGTTTATTTTTATCATGAAAATGAAAAATTGCTTTTGTCAAGTTTTTCTTTAAGATATAAGGTAATTGAAGCAGCAGGAGGCTTAGTGAAAAATAAGAATGGGGAGTATCTTTTTATTTTCAGAAATGGAAAATGGGATTTACCAAAAGGTAAATTAGAAAAAAAGGAAACCATTAAGGATGCCGCAATAAGAGAAGTGGAGGAGGAATGTGGCGTTGGCAAGCTGAAAATAGTGAAAGAGTTAGAATCAACATATCATATTTATCAAATTGAGGGAAAGTCAATTTTAAAACGAACGTATTGGTTTGATATGATCTGTGGAGATGAATCGAAATTGATTCCACAAACAGAAGAAGGTATAACTGAAGTTAAATGGATTTCGAAAAATAAGTTGGAGGAAGTATATAGCAATACGTTTGAGTCTATTAAAGAAGTTTTAAAATCTATTATCTAACGATTCTGCTTTTCACCAATGCCATGAACCTTTGCCTTTGGCTTTGTGATATCATAGAATGCTCGATCAATATCTTCGTCAGGACTTTCAGCAGGCACTTGAATAAATTTACCATCTGGACTAATTAAAAAATAAGTCGGCAAGGATTTTATTTCATAATCAGATTTCAATTTCCCTAAAGAATTATCGCTTAAAAATAACCAATTATATTTTGGGTTTTTTGCCTGAAAGTTTTTTAAGTCTGCATTCGTTTTATCTACTGAGATACTTACAAAACTAATTCTGTCGCCATACGTTTTAAGGAACGAAGGAATGATTTTCATTTGTTGTTGACAAGCTGTACAATTAATATCATAAAACATTAAGTACACATATTTGTTAGTTCGCAATTCATCAAGGCTGTGTGTGGCTCCTGTCTTGTCAGGTAATTCGAAAAATGGTGCTTGTCCTCCTTTTTGTAATTTTGAAAATGAATTTAAAATAGTATGAGTAATTTTTTTATGCTCTTCTATTTTTGTTTCTTGCGCCACTTGTTGAAGAATAGCTACCACGCTTGGCTTTTTAAAGGAGTTGTCATAATATGCTTCATACAATCCTTTGATTAAAACCAATTCACGTAGTGTATCGTTTTGTAAAAATTCATCTCGTTTTAAAACTTCCATTGTTCCAGCAAAACTTCCTCTGTCGTTTATCTGAAATGTCATTGGTGTTCCTAATTTCGACATGGAAAAGTCTTGAATTTTTTGTTTAAAAAAATCATTAAAAAAAAGCATGTACTCTGGATTGTTATACAGGATAGGCTTTTGAGATAGATATTCTGTAAATAATTTTTTCTCACTCACTTTTGTTTTTTGTTCAAGTGAGGCAATTGTATATGTAATATAATTTTTGAAATAAGAATTGTTAACTGTCGAATAGAATTCTTTTGTGGCAATTTTAAAAGAATCAATTTTTGCTTTGGGTGTTCGCTTTAAAAACGCAATATAGTCGTTAGTTAAAAAATCATCAAAACGTTTGTCATAATCCATCGTCAAGGAGTTGATTTCAGTTTTGCTTTTTAATTTGATGGATAATTTTACATCGTGCTCTAAATTCTGGTTATGGTAAGTTGTAGAATCGGGCGGCATAAAAATTACTTCGTAATTACCTTTTGGTTCAATATACATAGTAGAAACATTTTTATTCACTTTTAAAGTGATGTATTGAATGTTCTTGCTGTTAAATTCAATCGTAAAATTTCCTAAAGAATCAATTACCGAATAAGTCAATTGTTTTTGAGTATTGGCAATGTAATCGCTGTTAACCCAAACCCCAATTTCTTGATACTCATAAGATTTTGCAGCACCTTTTATAATCACATTTTGAGCGTGTGACAAAATGGATAGAAATAGAATGAATACAATGCTATAAGATTTATACATGATTCGCTCGGAATGACAAATTTTGTGCCTAATTAGGTGCTTTTACTTCAATCCCTTTCGGAACAAAGGGAGATGCGTCACCACCGTTTCTGATGATATCACGCACAATTGTCGAATTTATTGCAGAAAGCTCTGGAATTGGCAAAATAAAAACGGTTTCAATTTCCGGAGCCATTACATTGTTGTTTTGAGCAATGGATTTTTCAAATTCAAAATCAGCTGAAGTACGTAATCCACGAAGAATAAATTTCGCATTCACCTTTTTACAAAAATCGATTGTTAATCCTGTATAAGATTCAATGCGAACTTTAGGTTCATTGGCAAACACTTGTTTGATCCATTTTTCACGTTGTTCAAGTGAAAAGTAGTTTTGTTTGCTGCTGTTTTTTCCAATAGCAATGATGATTTCATCAAAGAGTGGTAATGCTCTTCGTAAAATGTTCTCATGTCCTTTTGTAATTGGATCAAATGAGCCAGGAAAGATTGCAATGCGTTTGTTCATTCTTACTTGGATTAATTACAACGAATTTACGAAAACTTTTGAAGACTAATCAACGGTATTCTCAAATATGGCAAAATTCACATTACCATAACTGCGGTGTTCTTTAAAATGTGGCAGTTTAGATAAATCGGTATGCGGACCATGTTCCACAATCAACCAGCCGTTTGGTTTTAAAAGATTGTTTGCAAATACCAATTCTGGCAACACATGAAAATTTTCCATATCGTATGGTGGATCGCAAAAAATAATGTGATGTTGGGAGCTAGCTCTTTTTAGAAATGCGAATGCATCCGACTTGATGACTTTCACCACATCCATCTTGAATTCGGAAATTGTTTTTTTGACAAATTCGCAACAACTGTAATTGTTGTCTACGCTGGTAATGTCGCCACAACCACGAGATGCAAATTCAAAGGTGATGTTTCCTGTTCCGCAGAACAAGTCCAAGATTTTTAATCCATCAAATTCAAAATGGTTGTTTAAAATATTGAAGATGCTTTCTTTAGCGAAATCGGTTGTTGGTCGAACAGGTAGACTTTTGGGAGGATGAATCACTCTTCCTTTATGCGTTCCGCCAATAATTCGCATTAAGCTAGATAACTATTAAAAAGTGTGAAGTAAGAATGTTTTGGTAATGTTTGCAACTGATAGCTGAAATCGGTGCTGTCGGCACGTTCTCCAAATTTAATGGTTCGGATGTATTTATTTGCAAACGTATAGATGGAAGAAGATTTTTCAATTTCACCAATAAAAAGGGTGTCTATTTTTTCTGGATTTAATTGCAATTGCTCGTAAACAAACAAAAGATAATAAATGAAATCTTCAGGTGATTGATAATTAAAGGTATTGTAAAAAATCAAATTTTTTCCGTCAATCAATATCGTTTCAAATTGTGTGCTTTGAACATGCACGTACATTTTTTTTCCTGTTTGGTTTTTGTTGTTCGCTACTAATGTATCAATTAGCGTGCTGGAAACGTGATGGTAGTTGATGTTATTAAACTGCGAATCCAATTTAGCTTTTATCGATAATGGAATCGCAAAAACATTTTTTGCATCTAAACTTTTGATTTCATCAACAACTACAAATTCGTCTCCTTCTAAAGAAGCATTGAATTTTAAATACATTCTTTTTCTCTCTTCTTCAAAAAGAGCATTCGGAACTAAAGTTGAAAGGTTGTTAACAATAGAACAAGAAACGGATTGAAATTTATGATTTACAAGTTTAGATTCTTTAATAAGTATGTCGATTAAATCAGCAACACCATCAAAGTTATGAACGTTGGATACAGCGTATTTTTCTAAAGCGATGTATTTGTTTTTTTGTTTGTCAAGAATGCTCACTAAAATATCACTTGTGCCAACTTGCAAGAGCAATTGATACGATGCCGTTTTTTTTGCATCAAATGCTTCATCGATGAAAGAATGAAGCTGTGTGATTTTATTTTTTATTTCGGTAGACATTGAATGCAAAGATATGTAAATTCGCATATATTCAGCCCTCAAAAATGAAGTTAGAAGAGTTTAACAAGATATTATTACAGAGTTTTCCATTTGAAACTACTCCAGGGCAGAGAATATTATTTACAAAGCTTTCGGAGTTTATTCTGAATAAAAATTCGGATCAAATATTTGTTTTAAAAGGGTATGCCGGGACAGGCAAAACCACTACAGTGCGTTCGTTGGTGGAGAGTTTGCCAGCGTTAGGCGGCAAAACTGTTTTGTTGGCACCAACTGGAAGAGCGGCAAAGGTGCTTTCAAATTACACAAGAAAACAAGCCTTTACAATTCATAAAAAAATATATTATCGTAAGCCTGATAATGATGGAGGCATGGCGTTTACACTTCAACAAAATTTACATGCCGATACAATTTTTATTGTAGATGAGGCATCTATGATCTCGAATTCAGGTGGATTAACTACGGGGGGGAACTTTGGTGGCGGCAGTTTGCTTGATGATTTGATTTCGTACGTTTTTAATGGCAATAATTGCAAGCTAATATTTATTGGTGATACTGCCCAATTACCACCTGTAGGTTTGGATGTAAGTCCTGCACTTGACATCGATTTTTTAAAAGCGTCTTATTATTTTCAACTCGATTGGCATGAATTAACAGAAGTTGTACGTCAAACGGAGAACTCTGGAATATTATCCAATGCTACTGCAATTAGAAATCAGATTAATGCCAGATTGGATGGTAAGCCACATTTCCAATTGGATGATTTTAAAGACATTGTTCGTTTGGGTGGAGATGAATTGGAAGATGCTTTGAATAGCGCTTATTCCAAATATGGAGCAGAAGAAACGATGGTGATTTGTCGTTCAAATAAAAGAGCAAATATTTTCAATCAACAAATCAGAGCAAGAATTCGTTGGCAAGAAAATGAATTATCGTCCGGAGATTTAATGATGGTAGTTAAAAATAATTATTTCTGGTTGCCTGATGAATCGAAAGCTGGATTTATTGCAAACGGAGACATTGTTGAATTAATGAGCATTGGTAAAATTCAGGAAATGCATGGATTTAAATTCGCAGATGTCCGAATGCGAATGATAGATTACCCAGATGAGCCTGAGTTGGAAACTCGATTACTGTTAGATACGATTATGAGTGAGGCACCATCACTTTCACAAGAAGACAACAAGCGGTTGTATAATTCTGTATCTGCAGATTATGGTGATATTGCTGATAGGAGAATGCGTTTGAAAAAAGTAAAAGAAGATGGTTTTTTTAATGCTTTACAAGTTAAGTTCGCATATGCTGTAACATGTCACAAAGCGCAGGGTGGACAATGGCCATGTGTATTTGTAGAACAAGGCTATTTGACAGATGAGATGATAAATACGGAGTATATGCGTTGGTTGTACACAGCAGTATCGAGAGCTTCCGAGAAATTGTATTTGGTGAATTTTAATAAAGATTTTTTTGATTAATTCTGCTCTTCTGTTTCAAATGAAGAACCAATTTTGACATTGAACTTCGGCCAGTCAATTGTTTTTCCGTTTTTTTCTTTCACTTTAATTTCTGTAAAAAACAGAGTTGTTCCTTTATCAATTCGAGTAATTCGATTTTGCATTGTTTTTGATAATGTGGTTCCAACTATTTTTTCTTCGTAGGCAATTCCTTGAATCGTAAGCATCAAATTAAAGGATACTACTGCTGAATCTAAAATATTCCCGTAGTTGTCTTTCCCTATTAAACGATTGTTAACATTGTCGAACAGAACAGCATAAACATTGCCTTTTTTTTGAACTTTTATAGTGCCGTGGTTTTCTTCTTGAGCGGTTGCCCAAAATGTTAGAATGACGAAAGTAATTGAAAAGATTTTTTTCATTTAAATGTACAATGCAAATATAAGGCCAATGGATGAATTAAAAAGAATTAAAAATCCTCTTCTGATTGGAAGAGGATTTTTAATTTAAAATTTATAAGAGAAGCCAACCGCTAAAACCTGTTTGAATTGTAAGCGAGGACCTGTTCTCGTAACAGGAAGTCCATTCGCATCATCTTCTGTGACTGGGACTGGAATGTCATGGTCGTAAATCAAGTTGGTGCTTATGCTAGCGGATAGATATTTGTTGACTTTTAATCCAAGGATGTTTTCCCAGTTAACATCAATGTTTTGCGGGTTGTATAAATAATTAGAGAATAATTCTAATTTGGTCGAGAAGTTTACATTCTTAAAGATGTCTTTTTTGAAAGTGAATTTCAAGTATCCTCCGAATTCACTTCTTACCATTTGACCAGCTTTTGTTTTTACACCAGCGGTATCAAATTCTGCTTTTTCAACACCATAAGCTCCAGCATCGGCTAATTTTTGATCAGCTACAATTGTTGTTTTAGATGTTACGGGTGAAACGAATAAAGATAAATAGTTGTTTGGTTTATAATCAAAGCCGACTGCACCTAAAATATAGGCAGGAGATAAAAAGCGAGAAATAACGGTTGTGTCATTTGGGAAGTTGTATCCAGAAGCGAACTGACTTTTAAAGTTAAGTAATGCAGAATAAAAGAGCTTACTTTCTTTTATATGGCGACCATATTTTGAAGAAAAATCTATTTTATCTTCGTTCTTTCTCAAAGGAGCTTTTCCACTTTGAATCATACCATAAGCCAAATCTAGTGTATTGTCCCAAGTTGTTTTGTCTTTTTTGTAATTTGCATAAACACTTAACAATACAGTTGCTGATAAAGCGTTTTCTCCACCCGCAGCCCAATTAGTAAAGCTTGACTGAGCAAAGTTTATTCCACCAACACCACCTTTTGTCCACAATTTAGCAGGTTTAGTCGTATCTGGAGTTTGAGCAAATGAGCATCCATAAGCTAGAATTGCTCCTAGCATCAAAATTGTTTTTTTCATAATCGAGTAGAAATTATTTTTTTAGTAAATCCCGGATTTCTGTAAGTAATTCTTCTTGAGTTGGACCTGAAGGTGCAGGAGCCGCTTCTTCTTTCTTTTTAGAAGCTGCGTTCATTCCTTTTACGATCAGAAACAAAACAAAAGCGATAACGATAAAAGAAATAAATGCAGCTATAAATTTACCTAACAATATTCCCCCTGGAGCCCATGTTTCAATTGTTGCAGCACCAGCAGCTTTTAGTGCAGGTTGTAATAACAATGGTGTAATAATGTCTTCAACAAGTGATTTGATTATGGCACCAAATGCGCCACCAATGATAACACCCACAGCAAGGTCTACTACATTGCCTCTCATGATGAAAGCTTTAAATTCTTTTAGCATTTTTTTATTTTTTAGTTTAAAATCGCGCAAATATAGAATAAATGCCATAATAAAAAAGACGCATTAGATAAATGCGTCTTTTTATGCGATAAGTGATAAATATTACTTTCCTAATTTTGCTTTTAAGTTTGTATCCAAAGCAGATAAAAACTCTTCAGTATACAAATAGTGTTTGCCATGTTCTACTTTGTTGCCATGTATACAAACAGCTAAATCTTTAGTCATTTTACCTGATTCAACAGTCTCCACACAAACTTGTTCCAATGCTTGGCAGAAGTTGATCAATTCTTGATTGTTGTCTAGTTTTCCACGGAACTCTAATCCACGTGTCCAAGCAAAAATAGATGCAATTGGATTTGTAGAAGTAGGTTTTCCAGCTTGGTGATCGCGGTAGTGACGAGTTACTGTTCCGTGAGCAGCTTCTGCTTCCATTGTTTTTCCATCTGGTGTAACCAATACAGAAGTCATTAATCCCAATGAGCCAAATCCTTGAGCAACAGTATCTGATTGAACATCTCCGTCATAGTTTTTACATGCCCAAACGAAATTTCCATTCCATTTTAAAGCTGAAGCAACCATGTCGTCAATTAAACGGTGTTCGTATGTGATTCCTGCAGCAGCATATTTTGCCTTATAATCAGCTTGATAAATTTCTTCAAAAATATCTTTAAAGCGACCATCGTATTTTTTTAAGATGGTATTTTTTGTAGATAAATATAATGGCCATCCTTTCGATAATGCTGTATTGAAGCAAGAGTGAGCAAACCCTCTGATTGATTCATCTGTGTTATACATTGTTAATGCAACACCATCGCCTTTGAAATTAAATACTTCAAATGATTGAGGAGCGCTTCCATCTTCTGGAGTAAAACTCACCGTCAATTTTCCTTTTCCTTTAGTAACGAAATCTGTTGCACGGTATTGGTCACCAAATGCATGACGACCTATACAAATTGGTGCTGTCCAGTTTGGAACCAATCGAGGAACATTTTTACAAACGATTGGCTCACGGAAAACTGTACCATCCAAAATGTTACGGATAGTTCCATTTGGTGATTTCCACATTTGTTTTAATTTGAATTCAACAACGCGTTCTTCATCGGGAGTGATAGTAGCACATTTGATACCTACGCTATATTTTTTAATTGCTTCAGCCGAATCAATTGTTACTTGATCGTTTGTTGCATCACGGTGTTCAACACCTAAGTCGTAATATTTAATATCCAAATCCAAATAAGGAAGGATTAATTTGTCTTTAATGAATTTCCAAATGATGCGAGTCATTTCATCGCCATCCAATTCAACTACTGGGTTAGCTACTTTAATTTTGCTCATGATAATGAATGTTTATAGGTTTTTTAGAGTGCATTTTTTTAACGAGTTACAAATATAGCATTTTGGATGAAAAAAAGAGCCAAAACTTACAGTCTTGACTCTTATCGCTTAAAATTATTGCTAAACTAGTATCCAAATATGTCTTCTAGTGTTAAAAAAGTCACTTTCCCGTATTTTTCAAGGGTTGGAATGTTTAAACTTTCTTTTTTTCCAATTACGAGAATTGTATATTTTTTATTTTTAATATGTGATTCTTCAAAGGATTTTAGTTGTTCAAATGTAATGAGTGGAACTTGCTTATAGATATCCTTGCGAATATCATAAGTAAGATCCAGTTTTTGAGCGTTTTCATAATTAAATAAAATATTCGCTTTTGTGATTCTCTCAGATCTAATACTTTGAATGATGGATTGTTTGGATGCGTTGAAATTGCTTTCAGATTGAGGCATTTGGTTTACTAATTCCATCATTCCTTTCATTGCTTCGGGTAGTTTGTCTGCTTGTGTTCCAATATAAGAAAAAACATAATTGTTGTCTATTTTCTTTCGAGCAGAACTGTAATTAGAATACACCGAATATGCCAAAGCTTGTGATTCTCTCATTTCTTGAAAAACGATAGATGACATTCCGCCTCCAAAATATTCATTAAATAAACGAACATTTGGCACTTCTGATTGATTGTATTTGCCATCTTCAGAAATAAAAATTACTTCCGCTTGTTTCATGTCATAGTCTACAGCAAATACATTAGTGTTTGCTTCTAGTTCCTGAAATTTAACTGGTAACGGTGTTGGTTTTATTGCTTCTGGTGTTTTGTGTAACTTGTCTAATTTGGAAACTACTTCTTCAATAGTATTACTTCCATAGTACAAAATTCGATGTTGGTACGAAGTAACATCTTTGATAATTGAAATTAATTCTTCTGATTTTAAATTTTTTAATTCTGTCGAAGATAAAATGTTCGTATAAGCAGAAGTTTTGCCATATTTCCCATAAGACGTCAAGGCTCCAAATAAAATTTCTCCTTTGTCTAATTTTGAGTCATCTCGTCTTTTTTCAATATCGGAAATAACGTTCAGTAATGCAGCATCATTCGGTTTTGCATTCGCTAATAAGTTCTCGAAAAGTATAGTTGCTTTCTCAAAACTTTCTTCAAGCCCACTCAGACTAACCCATGTTTCATCCTCGCCAACATATACATTAAAAGAGCATCCTAGCTTGTAAAACTCTTGTTGAACTTGAGCCGCTGAGAGTTCATTTGTTCCGAGATATTTTAAATAGTTAATTGCAACATCTGTTTTTTTATTGTTATTAGAACCCATATCTAAAACATAGTACATGTCAAATGTTTTATTTTCATTGTTAGGTGTATATAAAACAGGAATACCACTTTTTAATTTTGCTTTTTTTACATCCTTGTCGTAATCAAGAAATGCTGGTTCAATGTCTATTATTGGAGTCGAAATTATGTTTTTTACAAATTCACTTTGGTCGTCACGATTAACACTAACTGGAGTAATTATTGGTTTCTCAACTTTTTGAACAGACTTGTCTTCACCAGTCTTTTTATAAACTATCACATAATTGTTTTTATATTTTGCTTTTACAAAATCAACAATTTCCTGTTTAGTAATTTTTGATAAACGATCAATTGTAGTAATCGATTCCTTCCAAGGTCTTCCTGAGATGAATGAGTTTACTAAGGCATCAGCTCTGGCGCTATTGTATTCAAACATTTTGGTTTGCTGTAATTTCATATCGTTAATTATAGCCGTTAGCAACCAATCAGGGAAGTCACCTTTTTTTATGTTCTCGATTTGTGCTAGCAATAAATCTTTTACTTGTTCTAAGGATTGACCATCTTTTGGACTACCATTAATTATATGAGCTGAATAGTCTTTAAATACCATTTCAAATGCTCCAGCTTCCAATACTTTTTGTTGTTGATTCAAATTTAAATCAATTAAACCGGCTTTACCATTTGATAAAATTTTATTTACGAGCATTATTTTGTCTGCATCGTTGCTGCCAGCTCCTGCAAATCTATATCCAATCATTACATTTTCTGCATCAGGACCAATTACATTTTTGACTATTGGAATTGTAATTGATTTTTCAATAAAAGGAATGTAAGCTGGAATTGGTTTGCTTTTCCAAGAACCAAATTTTTCATCAATCATTTTAATGGTTGCGTCAGGGTCCAAATCACCAGATAAGCATATTGCCATATTGTTTGGAACATAATATGTATTGAAATATTTTTTTATTTCAGTTAAAGAAGGATTTTTTAAATGACTTATTTCTCCAATAGTAGTTTGAGATCCATAGGTATTGTTTGGGAATAACCCTTTAAATAAAGCTTCCCAAGATTTTTCATCATCATTATCTAATCCGCGATTTTTTTCTTCGTATACTGCTTCTAATTCGGTATGAAATAATCGTAATACTGGATTTCTGAAACGTTCCGCTTCAATTGTTGTCCATTTGTCTAATTGATTGGAAGGGATATCGTTCACATATACTGTTTGTTCTAGCCATGTATATGCATTGGTTCCTTTTGCTCCTAAATTAGATAACATTTTGTCGTATTCATTAGCGATTGCAAATGTGGAAGCATACCCAGAAATACTATCAATTTTATGATAAATTGCTTTTCGCTGTACTGGATTTTTTGTTTTTCGATAAACTTCAAATAGTTTTTCAATCTTATCTAATTCTATTTTCTCTTTCGCGTAATCTTTACTTCCATATTTATCTGTGCCTTTAAATAGCATATGCTCCAAATAATGTGCTAGTCCGGTAAATTGACTCGGGTCATTTTTGCTGCCAGCTCGAGTTGCAATATAGGTTTGAATGCGTGGTGCATTTTTATAAACTGTTAAATAAATAGTAAGTCCATTTTCTAAATGGTAGATTCTAGTATTTAAGGGATCGCCAGTAAAATTTTCAAATGTGTAAACTTTTTGAGCATTTGAAGTGAAGGTAAAGATGCAAAAAAGGAAGACTAAAGAAGCAATGACTTTTTTCATTTTTGTTGATTTGATTTGAAGTAAATGTATAATAAATATTGTCTTGATTTTCAATTCGAATGGTAGCTTGTTTTGTGTTAGTTAGCTTATAACTTGTTTTTATATTTTTATAATAGGTTAAAATGTTTGGTTGCCATTTGTTCAATAGCTGTTCCAATAGCTAACGAAGAAGTTGCTGCCGGAGATGGCGCATTCAAAACATGAATAGCGTTCCCATTTACTTCTATAATAAAATCGTCACTCATTTCTCCTTCTGGCTTTAATGCCATAGCTCTTACTCCCGCACGACCTGGTTTTAAGTCGTCCATTTCTAAGGATGGAATTAATGTTCTTAATCTTTTTAAGAAAAACGTTTTAGAGAATGCTCCTCGGTATTCATCCACTCCAAACTTCATGTTTTTTGCAAAAAACTTCCAAGTTCCAAAAAAACCAAAAGCTTCTGCCGTATCTTTTAATGAGAAATCTGTTTTTCCGTATCCTTCGCGTTTGAAAACAAATACGGCATTAGGTCCGCATTCTGTTCCTCCTTGAATCATGCGGGTGAAGTGCACGCCTAGGAAAGGATATTTTGGATTTGGAACCGGGTAGACTAAGTTTTTTACTTTGCTCAATCCCTTGTCCGTTAAATCATAATAATCGCCACGGAAACCAACTATAGCAGTATCAATTTTTGCGCCTTCTTTTTTTGCAATTCTATCACTTTGTAAACCGGCACAAGTAATAACATAAGTTCCTCTGAATTTATCTTTTTGAGTAATTACATCGGTATAACCTTCGTGTTTTTCAAATGCTTTTACTTCTTGTTCTGTAAGGACTTTGCTTTGTGGAAATTTTGCATGAATCAGTTCAACATATTTTCGGGAGACATCTGCATAATCGATAATTCCTGTACACGGCACCCAAAGTCCTTCTATTCCAACTACATAAGGCTCAATTTCTTTGATACTTTTCGCATCAATTTTTTCAATTCCTTCTACACCATTTGCCAATCCATTATTAAGTACTTTATTCATATGAGCCAATTCCGATGCATCAGTAGCAACCACAATTTTTCCACAAATATCGTGTGGAATTTTATGTTCTTTCGCAAATGCAACCAATTCTCTTCTTCCATCCACACAATTTTTTGCTTTATATGAACCTGGTTTGTAATACAAGCCAGAGTGGATGACACCCGAGTTGTGTCCCGTTTGGTGAGCTGCCACTTCTTTCTCTTTTTCAAGAACAAGAATTTTTTTGTTAGGGTATTTTAAATTGATTTTGTATGCAGACGCTAATCCTACAATTCCTCCACCAACAATTATTATATCGTATTGATTGTTTTCCACTTGTATTAAATTTTTGTAAAATTAATGAATAGTTCGAGCAAAATATTTTTATTTTAAAGCATTTTAACAGTCAAATGTAATTTAAAGAAGCAGAAATTGTTCTCTCATGTTTCTATTACATTAACAGAATCTTAATCAATTCCATTTTGTATAATGACTTGCGAAATCTTTGATTTATAAATGAAATATATTTTTATATTTGCAAAATATTAGAATTATAAATTAATCAAAACTCGATTGTATGAAAAAATGTTTTACTCTTTTACTTTCATTTACAGCTGGATTCACAGTTGTTAATGGACAGATTACGACATTCTCTTTCACTGGAGGTCTTCAAACGTATACAGTTCCTGCGGGGGTAACCTCTTTAACTGTAAGTGCTTGGGGTGCACAAGGTGGTAGTGGAGCTATTGGTGGTGGCGGTGTTGCTGGCGGTGTTGGCGGACTTGGTGCTTATGCTACTGGGACTTTAGCAGTTACTCCTGGTCAAGTGCTTAATATTTTTGTTGGGGGCCAAGGTGCTACTCCAACTGGCGGATTTAATGGTGGTGGAAGTGGTGGAAGTACAAATGCAGGTGGAGGCGGAGGCGCTTCTGACATCAGAGTTGGTGGAACTGCAGAAGTAAATCGTGTATTAGTTGCTGGCGGTGCTGGTGGCGGTGGTCGCGGTGGATGTGATGAAGGATCTGCTACAACTGGTGGAATTGGTGGATTTGGCGCATTAGCAAGTGCTGGTGTTGGTCAAAACGGATTTGATTCACCTACTTCTGGTGGAGTTGCTGGTGGTGGTAAAGGCGGAAATTTTTCTGCTGTTCAAGGTGCTGGTGGACCTGCTGGTGTTGGTTGTGGTGGATTTTTAGGTGCTCCTGGTGGAACTGCTTCAACAGGTACTGGAGCAAATGGTGGAGCAGGACAAACATGTTGTTGCAGCTCTTCTAACTCTATCCCTGGTGGTGGAGGTGGAGGTGGTGGATTCATCGGTGGCGGTGGAGGCGGAGGCGGCTCTGCAGGTACTACTGGATGTTCTGGAAATTCAAAAGGTGCTGGTGCTGGTGGCGGTGGCGGAAGCAACTTTCTTGGCGGAGTAACTAGTGGAGTTTCAAATGATGGAATTTGGTTAGGTAATGGACAAGTAACAATTTTGGTTCCTGTAATGGCAATGTCAACAATGGGATCTCCAATTTTATGTAATGGTGGAACAACTACAATAACTGTAACAGCAATGTATGGTGATGGTGTTTATACTGGAACTGGTACATTTACAGTAGGTGCTGGAACTCATGTATATACAGTAACTGATGGTTTAGGCGGTTCTTCAACAACAACTATAATTGTTACAGAGCCAAGTGCAATTGTATCAAGTGCGGTAGCTACAAATGTTTCTTGTTTTGGATTATCAAATGGAGCAGTTGATGTAACTGTATCAGGTGGAACTCCAGGTTATACTTTCTTGTGGAGTCCAGGTGGTGCAACTACTGAAGATTTAACAGGTTTAGCTGCAGGTACTTATACTGGAGTTTTAACGGATGCAAATGGTTGCACTGATGGCGGTCCAATTACAATTACTCAACCAGCTGTTTTAGCTGCAGTAGTTTCAACATCAACAAATCCTACAACTTGTTCAGGAACAAATGGAATGGTTGATATCGCTGTAACAGGTGGAACAACAGGTTATACTTTCCTTTGGAGCAATGCTGCAACTACAGAAGATTTATCTGCGGTAGCTTCTGGATCATATTCTGTAACAGTTACTGATGCGAATGGTTGTACTGCAACTACGTCTTCTGTAACATTAACAAACCCAGCTGGTCCAACTGTAGCTCTTGTAATTGCAACAGATTCAGTATGTCTTTCATCAGGTGTTTTAACTTTAACTGGTGGAACACCAGCAGGTGGAACATATTCTGGTGCAGGAGTAACGGCAGGTGTTTTTAATCCTTCAACAGCAGGGGTAGGTTCTGCAACAATTACATATTCTTATACTGATGCAACAACACTTTGTTCTGCAACATCAACTGATGTAATCGTTGTTGATGCTTGTACAGGTATCACAACCTATTCAGAAGCAGGTGTAATAAACGTTTATCCAAATCCAACAAATGGAATGTTGTATGTTTCTACAACTAATGGTGAAAATGTAATCACATTGTTTGATATTTTAGGAAATCAAATTTCTAAGGTACAATCTACTTCTGCTAAAACTCAAGTAGATATGAGAAATCTAAATAGTGGAGTGTATTTTATTCGTGTAGAAAACAACAAAGCTGTTAGCACAGTTAGAGTTGTAAGAACTAAATAATTACAATAAATTTTAATCAAAAAAGCCTCCTATAGAAATATAGGGGGCTTTTTTTATTTTCTTCAGTTCTCATTTGCATTGTCTGTATCTAAAAATCCTTAAATTTGTCATTCAATAAAATTTAAACAAAATGAGAGTAATAGAATTTCGTGAAGCACTTCGTGAAGCAATGAGTGAAGAAATGCGTAGAGATGAAAAGGTATATTTGATGGGTGAAGAAGTTGCTGAATATAACGGTGCATACAAAGTAAGTAAAGGAATGCTTGCGGAGTTTGGTGAAAAACGTGTAATAGATACGCCCATTGCGGAGCTTGGTTTTACAGGTATTGCAATTGGTTCAGCAGTAAATGGTTTACGTCCTATTGTTGAGTTTATGACCTTTAACTTTTCATTGGTGGCAATTGATCAAATAATCAATTCAGCAGCAAAAATGATGAGCATGAGTGGTGGGCAATTTCCTGTTCCTATTGTTTTTAGAGGTGCAACAGCATCAGCTGGTATGTTGAGTTCTCAGCATTCCCAGGCATTTGACAACTGGTATGCAAACACTCCAGGTTTAAAAGTAATAGTTCCATCCAATCCATATGATGCAAAAGGTCTTTTGAAATCAGCCATTCGCGACAATGATCCAGTTATTTTTATGGAGAGTGAGCAAATGTATGGTGATAAAGGAGAAGTGCCAGAAGGCGAATATTTGATTCCTATTGGTGTTGCAGATATCAAACGCGAAGGAAAAGATGTAACCATTGTTTCTTTCGGAAAAATTATGAAACAAGCAATGGCTGCGGCAGTTGAATTAGAAAAAGAAGGAATAAGTGTAGAGGTAATTGATTTAAGAACCATTCGTCCAATTGATTATGCAACAGTTATTAAATCGGTTAAGAAAACAAATCGTTTGGTAATTGTTGAAGAAGCTTGGCCATTGGGTTCAATTGCAACTGAAGTTGCATTTAAAGTTCAGAAAGATGCATTTGATTATTTGGATGCTCCTGTATTAAGAATCACAACAGCAGATGTTCCATTGCCTTATGCTCCTACATTAATTGAAGCGTCATTGCCAAATGTCGAGAGAGTAGTGAAAGCGGTTAAGGAAGTGATGTATGTTAAGAAATAGTTCACTGGTTCATTAGTTGAGCTGTGTGTATTCTGTGTATGTATTTTTAGAAAATGTAAATTAAAAAAGCCCGAAGAAATTAATTTCTTCGGGCTTTTATTCTAAGTACTTAACCCGCAGAACGGGTAATACATACCAATGAACTAATGAACCAGTGAACTATTTAACTATTGTAACCGTTCCAATGTAATTGTGTTTTTTATCAAACACGTCAGTCAATTTCACTTTCCAAACGTAAACATCTTGTTGAGCCATTTCATCGCCATGGTTTGCTTTTCCATCCCATTGCTTGTTGATATCATCTGTATACCAAATCATGTTTCCCCAACGGTCAAAAATAAATATTTCGTATTTTTTTATTCCTACACCTTGCCCTTGGAAAAAATCATTTACTCCATCACCATTAGGTGTGAATGCGTTTGGTATAAAGAAAGTAAATTCAGGATCAATAACGATTGTATGGGATACATCATCAGTACATCCATTTCCATCAACAACAGTTAAGGTAACAATGTATGATCCCGAAAAAGCATTTGGGAAATCGTGAGAGGGATTTGTAGCGTTTGAATTTGCAGAACCATCACCAAAGTTCCAGTCCCAGCTAGTGATTGGTGAAGTCGAACTCGATTGATCAGTGAAATTAACAGTTGGTTCTAAAATGTTTGCAGGATTTGGAGATGCAGTAAATTCTGCAACTGGGTTAGCAAATACTGTAATGTAATTGATGTATGTATCAGATGAAGTACAACCACCTATACTTGAAGTAACTGTTAGACCAACAGTAAATGTTGCATCAGTTGTTCCTAAATTTGTATAGCAATGTATTGGAGGATTTTGTCCTACAAAAGTTGACCCGTCTCCAAATGTCCAGTTCCAAGTAGCAATTGTTCCACCTGCAACAGAAGATGCATCCGTAAATGTGACACAAACTGGAGAGCATCCTGAAAGAAGATCACCGCTAAATAATACAACAGGTAATGGTAAAACAGTTACTGTAACAGTTGCAGTAACAGCTGGAGAACATCCATCAGTAACAGTAACCGTATATATTGTTGTGCTAGCGGGTGATGCAGATGGATTTGAAATTGTTGCATTACTTAATCCGGTAGCTGGAGACCAAGAATAAACATATGGTCCGCCAGATCCGTTAGCACCCGTAGCGGTAATTATTGTTGATCCACCTGGGCAAATTGAAACAGCGGGTGACACAACTACTGAAAGTGGTGGATTTACAGTGACAGTTACGTTTACTGGTGCAGCTGCACAACCATTTACATCTGTTGCATTTACTGTATATACAGTTGTTCCTACAGGAGATGCATTCGGATTTGCAATGTTCGTAAAATCTAAACCGGCAGGTGGAGTCCAGGTATAAGCGTATGGTGCACCGTTTCCTCCTGAAGCTGAAGCAACAAGATTTGTTGTTCCTCCGAAACAAATTGTTGGAGATACTATTGGAGCAATTACAACAATTGTTGGTTGCGTGATGGTTACTGAAGTCGTTGCTGTACATCCATTTGCATCAGTAATTGTACAAGTATATGAACCTGCGCACAATCCAGTTGCAATAGCAGTTGCTTGAGCAGGAACAGTATTCCATGAATACACATATCCACCGCCAATTGTACCGCCCGCTCCAGCTGCAGTAGCCGTTCCATCACAAATTCCATTGCATGTAGCTGCTGTTGACCCCGTTATTGATCCTGTTAATATTGTAGGTTCAATTACAGTAGCGGTTCCTGAAGTAGTACAACCCCAAGCATCGGTAACTGTAACAGTATACGTTCCAATACATAATGGACTACATGAAGCTGCAGCGCAACCCGAAGACCAAGCATAGGTAAATGCTGGTGTTCCACCAGCAGGAATAACAATTGTCTGTCCGTTGCAAGCTCCGTTACACGTCACATCAATTCCCGCTAATGCTAATGTAATTTCAGGATCAGAATAAATAGTAACATCATCTGTACCCACGCAACCACTTGGATCGGTAATCGTAACCGTATAAAGAGTTGTAGTTCCTGGATTTGCAACAGGGTTAAAAATTGTTGTACTACTTAATCCGGCAGCTGGAGACCATAAGAACGAATAGCCAGCTCCATTTGGAGTCGCATTTAATGTTGTGTTACCTCCAAAACAAATTGTATCATTTAAACCTGCATTTACAACTAATCCAGCAGCGATTGTAACAGTTACAGGAGTTAATGGACTCGTACAGCCCAGTATTGTAGTTTGAACGTAGTAAGTTGTGGTAACTGTTAGCAATGGAGTAGTGAAACTTGCACCAGTAAATAATAATGTTCCAGCTGGAGCATCAAACCATTCGTAAGTTCCGCCTGGTGCAGTTGCAGTTAAGGTAGCAGTATTGTTTGTACAGATAGTCACACCTAACGCTGTTGGAGCAGGAGGTGTAGGGTTAATGGTAATGGTATATGCGTTTGGGGTACCAAGACAACCTGCTACTGTAGGTGTTACAGTAATGGTGGCTGTTATGGCAGCTCCTCCTAAATTTGTACCTGTGAATGCAGGAGTATTTCCTACACCAGATGCTGCTAATCCAATTGCAGTATTTGAATTTGTCCAAGTAAATGTTCCACCTGCTGGCGTGCTCGTAAAAGTAGCTGCACCAATATTAGCTCCATTACAAACAGTAATGTTAGCCGGAACGGTAACAGTTGGTGGAGGATTGATTACGACAACAACTGTTGACGAGGCAGTACAACCACCAGATGATGCAACAACTGTATATGTTCCTGCTGCTAATGCAGTAACCCCTGCTAAGCTAGGATTTTGTATGAGCGAAGTAAATGCATTTGGGCCAGTCCATGAATATGTTGCACCTGCAACTGCCGCAGCTGTTAAGTTTAAAGTTGCTCCTATACAAAGCGGGCTGTTGCTTCCTGCTGTAGGAGTAGCAATTACACCACCTCCAGCTGTAACTGTTACGGTGTTTGTAACTTGACAACTAAGCGCTGTATTAACAACGGTAACGGTGTATGTTCCAGGAGCTAAGCCTGTAGCTGTATTTGCACCAGCTACCCCTGTTGTTGAAGAAACGGTTGCTCCAACAGAATTTGTCCAAACATAATTGTATGGTCCGGAAACGCCTACAGGAGTTGCAGTTGCAGTTCCATCGTTACCAACACATGAAGTAGGAGTAGAAGCCATAGTTGGAACACAACATGAACCAACTGCAGGTAATACAGAAGCAGGGTCGTCTAAACAACCCGCATTGTTCCAAGATCCTGATTCTCCATCTCCACTTGTGTTAACCGTAACAGAAAGATTCGAACCGGGAGAACAACCTGGAGCTACTGTTAAACTGAAACAAAAATTCCATGTTCCTGCACCTTGCACTCCCGTACAATTGTCACCAAAATTATTTCCTGGATTACCATCTGCGGGCGTATAATCGTAATAGAATCCAGCTGGGTAAGGTACTCCAGTAGCTGTTCCTGTACATCCTCCGGGATAATATGCCCAAGTTCCTGTTCCAAGCGTACAAGAAGGGGGAGGTGTAGTTGTGATGCTTCCTGCAACCCAACCTGAACCAAAAGCTACTTGGACACCATGAAGCCAGTTTGTATTTATTTGAGTGTATTGTCCAACATGATAGCAAAAGTTAACTACTTGACCTGGAGTATACATTCCATTAACTGGAAGAGGTGTAGCTGTAAAAGTAGAGGCATTCATACAGTCAGCACAATCCTTGTTATTACGGATAATAATATTAAAAGTACCTGTCTGCCCCGTTCCACCGCTAATTTGTAAATAATAAGTTGTTCCAGGAACCATTTGTTCAACAGTTAATGTTGCTGTACTGGCAGTTCCAACCGCACATCCTCCAATTGCTCCTCCTAATGCCGCACACGTTCCTGAATACATTGCAATGTTTACCGTTGAAAATGTAGCATTAACAGTAATAACAGCTTGGTAACTACTTGCTGTAAATGTATACCATACATCATTCGCTGGAACAGACATTGCACCTCCTGCACAGCCAGGTTGGTATATATAAGGACTAGCAGGAGTAGCACCTACAAGTGTACCTGGAACATTTACTGTAGCTCCAAGTTGTGGAGCAGTTCCTGAACATGCAGCAGGTGTTGGTAAAGTACCAATCGCTTGAGCCGTTGCACAATTGTCATTCGCTGGTTGAGCAAATGCTTGTTTGCTTATTAAGCTTACAAGGACAATAAATGCGAATATTAATTTTTTCATTTGAGTTGGGTTAGAGAGAATTTAGAGAGAATGTTTTGTTAATGAGATTTACCAGATACATGATGCTCTTCCATTATGAAATTATTTGGTCCTAATGAAAAAACAGGAATGTCTCTTGTTGTTGCAAAATTTTCAGGGTAGTCTGATAAATTTAAAGGGCGAACTGTAGAGTTTATTTCAGTAGCTGAAAACAATTCCACTTTCACACCTGTGTTAAATTCTATTGTGTGACGTGTATTTTTTAAGCGATGATATTTCATATCAGAATTATTCATTGCAGCAATGTATGGTTGAGTGTCGGTAACACTAGCATTGCTAGTGATTGCGTAGGTTTGACCTTGAATTTCTTGCGCGTTTATAACAGCGCTAAAGAAAATTCCAATAAACAATAAAACAATTTTCAGTAAGATGTTAGTTTTCATTTTGTTATGTTTAAAATTCATTTTTTACGAAGTAAGTAAAAATACTTCAAGATTACAAATCCATTTTGTAAGTATAATTAGTATTCGATTTCCTTTTCTTACTTGTTTAGATGACAAAATTAGAAAAATAGTTGCATCAATTTAAAAGTAAAAGCCCTCCCAATTTGATTTGGGAGGGCTTTTGATCTGGGTTTAACCGAATGCTTACTTAACAATTGTAACAGTTCCAGTGTATTTATGTTTTTTGTCTTTGTTGTCAGTAATCTTAACAGCGTATATATATACATCTTCTTGAGCAAGATCTTTTCCATGATTCGCTACTCCATTCCAATGTTTGTTAATATCATCTGTGAAGAAAATCATATTTCCCCAACGATCAAAAATCATCATTTCAAATTTTTTGATGTAATCCCCTTTACCATAAAACTCATCATTGATACCATCTCCGTTTGGAGAAAAAGCATTTGGAATAAAGAACGTGAATTCTGGATCAACTATAATGCAAACGTTTGTAGAGTCGATACATCCAAAATTACTAGTTACCAAAAGTGTAGCGCAAAATGTTCCCGCTTCTGTGAATGTATGAGTAGGGTTTTGCAACGTGCTTGTGCTGTCAGAAGTTGATGAAAAAGAATCACCAAAATTCCAATTCCATCCAGATATAAAACCTGTTGATACAGTTGATTCATCCGTATAAGCAATTGTAGGGTTGATGATACTTGTTTCCAATGGAGCGCTAAAATCTGCATTTGGCGTAGGATGCACCGTAATGTAATTATTAACTGTAGATGTAGAAGAACATCCTCCTAAAGTAGAAGTAACAGTTAAAGTAACATTATAGCTTCCAGCAATAGCATAACAATTTGTTGGAGCATTTGTACTTGCAGTATTTCCATCACCAAAATCCCAAGCCCAAGTTGCAATACCACCACCAAGAACTGTAGAGTTGTCAGTAAAGTTTGCACAATGTGGTTCACATCCTGAAGTGATTGGAGCGCTGAAAGCTACTACTGGTAAAGGTAATACAGTGATGGTAACAGTAGCTGTTGCTGTAGGTGAACAACCATCACTAGCCGTTACAGTATAAGTTGTCGTAACAGCAGGTGAGACAGAAACTGGACTTCCTGATCCTGTTCCAGCCGGAGCCCAAGTATAAGTATACGGTCCGCCATTACCAAATGAACCTAGTGCGGAAATGTTAGCTGATGCACCTGGACAAATAGAAGCAGTACCGCTAGCCACCACGTTAAGTGCTGGATTCACTGTAACTGTAACGTTGACAGGAGCAGCAGGACAACCATTTACATCTGTAGCGTTTACTGTATAAATAGTAGTAGCCGCAGGAGTAGAAGTAGGGTTAGCAATGTTTGTAAAATCTAATCCTGCTGGAGGAGTCCAAGTATAAGAATATGCACCGCCATTTCCACCAGAAGCAGAAGCAGTAATCATTGTGCTGCCACCTGTACAAACAGTACCAGGAGCAATCGGAGCAATTACAACTAGAGTAGGCTCCGTAATAGTAGCAGTTGTTGTAGCGGTACAGCCATTTGCATCCGTAATTGTGCAAGTATATGTACCAGCACATAATGCAGTAGCAGTAGCAGTTGCTTGAGCAGGAACCGTATTCCAAGAATATGAATATCCAGCTCCAATTGTACCACCCGCTCCAGCAGCAGTAGCCGTTCCATCACATACCCCATTACAAGAAGTAGGAGTAGTAGCCGTAATGCTAGCGGTTAATAAAGTAGGTTCAATTATAGCAGCAGTTCCTGAAGTAGTACAACCCCAAGCATCGGTAACAGTAACAGTATAGGTTCCAATACATAAAGGACTGCAAGAAGCAGCAGCACAGCCCGAAGACCAAGCATAGGTATAAGCTGGTGTTCCACCAGCAGGAATAACAATTGTTTGTCCGTTACAAGCACCGTTACAAGTCACATCAATACCAGCCAATGCTAATGTAATTTGTGGGTCAGCATAAACGGTAACAGAACCTGTTCCTGCACATCCACTCGCATCAGTAACAAGAACAGAATACAATGTAGTAGTAGCAGGAGATGCAGTAGGAGTAGCGGTAGTCGCCCCAACAAGTGTAGCTGCCGGAGTCCAGTTGTAGGTAAATCCAGCACCAGTAGGTGTTACACCAAGTGCAGCGCTACCTCCAAAACAAACTGTATCATCCAAACCAGCATTTACCAAAAGTCCTGAGTTAACAGTAACCGTTGCAACTGCAGTTGAAGTACATCCTAAAGAAGTTCCTGTAACAGTATAAGTAGTTGTAGTTATTGGAGTTGCATCACCAGTATTAACACCCGTAACAGTCACGCCCGCTGTCCAAACATAACTTGTTGCACCACCAGCAATTAAGTTGGCAGTAAACGTTGGACAAATACTTGGTGAGTTAACAGTTGTAACTGGAATAGGATTTACAGTTACTGTTGCAATAGCAGTAGAGGTACAACCTGCTGTACTTCCCGTAACAGTATAAGTAGTCGTAATAATAGGAGATGCATCTGCAGTAGCAACTCCTGTTGGAGTTGCTCCCGCTGTCCATGCATAAGATGTAGCTCCTGCGCCAGTTAATGTTGCCGTTTGACCAGCACAAATGGTTGGTGAATTAACTGAAACTGGTGCACCAGGACTAACTGTTACAGTCGCAATTGCGCTGCTAGTACAACCTGCAGTTGTTCCAGTAACCGTGTATGTTGTAGTAACTAATGGTGCTGCATCAGCTGTATTCACACCTGTAGAAGTTGCACCTGCAGACCAAACATAAGAAGTTGCACCACCAGCTGTTAAATTAGCAGTTTGTCCGGGACAAATAGTTGGAGAATTTACTGTAACAGTGGGTGCAGGGTTGATGGTTATACAAACAATATTGGAATAAACAGGTGCACCGCAACCACTTACTTCTGCTCGAAAGCAAGTATTAGCTGTCATTCCAGCTGTTGTAAAAGTAGCAGTTGTAGCTCCTCCAATATTTGTCCATGGCCCACCAGCTACTGGCGCACTTTGCCATTGAATTCCTCCAACACTTCCAACCAATGAAAGGTTGACTGGCAATCCGGAACAGACGGATGCAGGCGCAACAGCAGCAACACCTGCTATTGGTGCAGGAACAACGTTGATGGTCATGCTTACGTTTGCAATTTGATTGCTGCAATCATCCATAACAGCACATGTATATGTTGTTGTAACGGCTGGACAAACTGTAATTGAAGGTGTTGTAGCTCCAGTACTCCAAGTGTATACTACTGCAATTAAGCAACCACCTGTTGGTGTAGCAGTAATAGTAGAACAACTCCCAGCACAAATATTATTTGCTGAAGCGTTAACAGTAGCTGTAAATGTTGGCAATGCCCCAGGAGCAACGAATGTTTGTGTTGGACACCATGGGCCAACCGATCCATTATGATTCTCACGCATACGGTACTGATAAGTATTACCTGGACAAAGACCTGCATAAGGAATAAAAACACCTCCATAATTTTGAACAATACAGCTTGGCTTCAGCATTTGGGCGCTTTGATAAAACGGATAAGTTCCAAGTGGTCCCCAGAATCCTGGAGCAAAAGCTGAAGCATTAAACGCTTCGCCAATGCATCGAACTTCCACATCTAGCCAATATACTGCACAACCACAAGTAGGTGAGTCGGATGCCGCATCAACTGTAATTCCAGTCGGAGAAAAGGTTTGTTGAGTAAAGTTCACAAGAGCAATTGCATGACATGCATTTACTTCTTTTGTTGAAAACACAGTCATAAGAACTAGTGTGAACGTAAAGAGAGCAGTCTTAAAAAATTTCATAATGTTGGGAGTTGTTTAGTTATTAAACAGATGTTCGCTTTTCCCTAAAAGTTGCATTGGTTAATAAAGAAAAGTGGTCTTATTTTATTAACAAATTGTAAAGGAGTTGTGAATTCTTGTTAGTGGGATTTAACAAGTTTGTAAGTAGCTGATTTTGAGCTCGAAATTAACATTATGGAATAAACTCCATTTGGAAGATTTTCTAAATTGCTCAATTCGATAGTTCCATTGGTGAATAAAGTTGTTTTTCTTATTTCTTGTCCAAGAAAATCATATATAATTAGAACGTATTTTCCAGAAGAAATTCCTGTGATAATAGCTTTGTCGTTTGCTGGATTTGGATACAGAAAACTATTTGAATTTAGATTGTAATTATAAGTATTCGTTAGTATGGATGTGCTATCTATATGCCAAACAAACGCATCTACATCTGCACTTTTAATTGTTTGAAAAGCACCTGCTGTGACAGGGAAATCAGCACTGTAAGTGTTTCCTGAAATAGCGATTTTTTGTCCCTGTACTTCGCAAATATCATAGGCATAATCAGCACTATTACCTCCATTTAAATTTGATAGTTCAACAGTTCCAGTAGAATCAAAAGTCATATAAACGATATCTGATCCTCCATTGTTTATTGTATCAAATTTATTTCCGACAATTGGAAAATCGCTCGAGCTTGTTTCACCGCAAACAGTAATTTTTTGATTTGTATTTACAATCATTCCTCTTCCTGTATCCCAAGCTGAGCCTCCTGCATAAGTCAACCATCTTAAGTTTCCGGAAGCATTAAAACTGCCCACTGATAAATCTCGAACTCCATTCATGGTGGTTTGGAAAGCGCCTGCAGTAATCGGAAAGTCGTTGCTGGTGCTATACCCCGTGAAATAAATGTTGTTTGAATTGTCGCAAGCTAAACCATATATGTCTTCATTCCCAACGCCACCTAGGTATGTCGACCAGGTTTTGTTTCCTGTACTATCATATTTTGCAACAAATGCATCGCTTCCTCCCATTAAAAAGTTTTGATATGAGGTAATATCCACAGGGAAATTTGTGCTATAAGTATCACCAGCAACAATTACATTTCCTATGGAATCAAATTGGATGGCGTGAGCATCTTCACTGTTTAATCCTCCTAAATAAGTACTCCATATTCTGTTTCCAGTGCTATCAAATTTTGCTATAAAACTATCCAGTGCTCCACCAAATAGTGGTTGCCATGCACTTGCTGATACTGGAAAATCGTTACTGCTTGTAAACCCTCCAAGTGCAATGTTTCCTCTTTTATCCATATCCATGCTAATTGCAAAATCTCCTCCAGTTCCCCCAATAAATGTTCCCCATAAAAAAATTCCATTGGCATCAAATTGTGTGATAAAAGCATCTACAACACCTGAAAAAGTTGAACTAAATACTCCACTTGTACTAACAAATAAATCATTGCTGTAGGTGTAGCCTGATAATGTTGGCTTTCCAGATGGGCTAACCTTTAATCGATACCCAAAATCGTTTTGACTTCCGCCATAATAGGTTGACCATATTCGTTGGCCTGTAGCGTTAAATTTGAAAATATAGGCATCGTAGTTTGCATTTATACTTGGTTGAAATGATCCTGCTGTAGTTGGGAAATCTAAACTTGATGTGTATCCTGAAATGTAAATGTTGCCATTGTTGTCGCCACTAACTCCATAACATTCATCCGCATCTCCACCGCCAGCAAAGGATATCCAAGGGTCAATGACAATCGATTGACAGTTTTTTGGAACTGATGCAGTATAAACGATTGTGTGTTCATTGATGGTGATGTTGCACTTATTTTCTTCGCGAATTATTTTTTTATTTTTTTTAACATCTGCATAAACCAATGGAAACTGTTCGGTTAATTCTCCTAATGGAGTTTCAATAATTAATAGTTCTTTGGAGTTTTTTTTGTCGAAACTTTTTCTTGCAGTTGTTCCAATTAATTCAAATGAAAATTGTACTTCAGTAGTTAATGGATTTTCAAAAACGATATCGTATTTTAATCCTTTGTCAGGGTGGTTGTAAAACACAATGGATGTTGCATTTGAAATATTCTTGTAAATAATTCTATCGAATTGATTTGCCGAAAAATGTTTACCGTTTTTGTAAAAGTTTAATTTTTCTGATTGTTCTTTTCCTTTTTCAAGTATAATTTCCGATGAGCTATTGATTTTATAATCATATCGAAAAACATTTATTTTATTTTCGATTAACATATCATTGAACATTTTTTTGTCTGTTTTTTCAAATAAAACAAATGCAATTCTGTCTTTTAAGAAATAAGCTGTTCCACCATCAATGGAAGTGTAAAATAAAATTTGTTCACAAGATGGAAGTGCTTGGTTGATTTGCCCTTTATTCTCAATGATGCTGGAAGCAAATATTGGTAAAGAATGCAGAAAGGCTAAAAGAAAAAATATAATTTTTTGTGGAGTCTTTGAATTCATCTTTCTTTATTACGTTCTAAAAGTAATGAAAAATCCGCTCCGAATTTTCGAAGCGGATTTCTATTGTTTTAGAACAAATTGTTATTTAACAATCGTTACTGTTCCTGTGTATTTGTGCTTTTTGTCTTTGTGGTCTGTGATTTTAACTGAATATACATATACATCTTGTTGCGCTACATCTTTTCCGTGATTTGCAATTCCATCCCAATGTTTGTTGATATCATCAGTAAAGAAAATCATATTTCCCCAACGATCGAAAATCATCATTTCAAACTTTTTGATGTTATCACCTTTTCCATAGAACTCATCATTAATTCCGTCAGCATTTGGTGAAAATGCATTCGGGATAAAGAATGTAAATTCTGGTTCGATTACAATACATACTTGTGTGTTGTCTGTACATCCAAAGTTACTAGTCACAGTAAGTGAAGCACAATATGTACCTGCTTCTGTAAATATATGAGAAGGATTTTGTAATGTACTAGCGTTGTCTGTTAAAGAAGAAAAAGAATCTCCAAAACTCCAATCCCAGTTGGTAATACTACCAGTGGAAATACTAGAGTTATCGGTATACTGTACTTCTGGATTAATGATGCTGGTAGATAATGGAGCAGTAAAATCTGCAACAGGATTTGGATGTACAGTAACATAACCAACAACAGTAGAAGTAGAAGAACATCCTCCTAAAGTAGAAGTAGTAGTTAATGTAACATTATAACTTCCAGCAATTGCATAGCAATTAGTAGGAGTAGCTGTAGTAGCGGTATTTCCATCTCCGAAGCTCCAAGCCCAAGTAGCGATAGCGCCACCAGCAACAGTAGAATTATCAGTAAAGTTTACACACAAAGGTGCACAGCCCGATGTGATAGGAGCGCTAAATGCAACCACTGGTAAAGGTAAAACGGTAATAGTAACAGTAGAAGTCGCAGTAGGCGAACATCCATCACTAGCAGTAACCGTATAAGTAGTAGTAGCAGCAGGAGAAACCGAAACCGGTGTTCCAGCAGCGGTACCAGCAGGTAGCCATGTGTAGGTATATGGTCCTCCAGATCCTAATGATGCTAAAGCAGAAATATTAGCAGAAGCACCTGGGCAAATAGAAGCAGTACCACTAGCCAACACCGTAAGTGGAGGATTCACAGTAACGGTAACAGTAACTGGTGCAGCAGGACAACCATTTGCATCAGTAGCATTTACAGTATAAGTAGTAGTTCCAACAGGCGTTACAATTACAGTTGATGTAGTTCCTGTTCCTGCAGGGAACCAAACATAACTATATGTTCCTAGATTTCCACCCGAAGCAGAAGCAGTAAGAGTAGTAGTTCCACCAAAACAAATCGTAGCAGATGCAATTGGCGCAGTCACCACTAAAGTAGGTTCAGTAATAGTAGCGGTAATAGTAGCAGTACACGCATTTGCATCTGTAATTGTACAAGTATAAGTACCAGCACATAATCCAGTAGCAGTAGCAGTTGCTTGAGCAGGAACCGTATTCCAAGAATATGAATATCCAGCTCCAATTGTACCACCCGCTCCAGCAGCAGTAGCAGTACCATCACATACCCCATTACAAGAAGTAGGAGTAGTAGCAGTAATACTAGCGGTTAATAAAGTAGGTTCAATCACAGTAGCCGTTCCTGAAGTAGTACAACCCCAAGCATCGGTAACAGTAACAGTATAGGTTCCAATACATAACGGACTGCAAGAAGCAGCAGCACAGCCCGAAGACCAAGCATAGGTATAAGCTGGTGTTCCACCAGCAGGAATAACAATTGTTTGTCCGTTACAAGCACCATTACAAGTCACATCAATACCAGCTAATGCTAATGTAATTTGAGGATCAGCATAAAGGGTAACAGAACCTGTACCTGTACATCCACTCGCATCAGTAACAAGAACAGAATACAATGTAGTAGCAGCAGGAGATGCAGTAGGAGTAGCCGTGGTAGCCCCAACAAGTGTCGCTGCCGGAGTCCAGTTGTATGTATATCCAGCACCAGTAGGTGTAACACCAAGTACAGCGCTACCTCCAAAACAAATGGTGTCATTTAATCCTGCATTAACAATTAGTCCTGGATTAACAGTAACCGTAGCAATTGCAGTAGAAGAACAACCAAGAGAAGTTCCTGTAACCGTATACGTAGTAGTAACAGCAGGAGTAGCGTCCGCTGTGTTCACTCCAGTAGAAGTAGCACCAGCGCTCCATACATAAGTAGTAGCACCACCAGCAATTAAGTTAGCGGTAAATGTTGGACAAATAGAAGGCGAATTAACGGTAGTAACTGGAATAGGATTAACAGTGATTGTAGCAACAGCAGATGAAGTACAACCAAGAGAAGTTCCTGTAACAGTATACGATGTAGTTGTTGAAGGAGCATCCGTAATTGGATTAGTAACAGCACCTGTTGACCAAGCATATGTTGTAGCACCAGCAGCTGTTAATGTTGCAGTAACTCCATCACAAATTGTTAGTGAGTTAACAGTTGTTACTGGTAATGGATTAACGGTTACCGTTGCGATGGCGGTGCCTGTACAACCAGCCGTTGTGCCAGTAACCGTGTAAGAAGTTGTAGTAGCAGGAGTTATGTTAATTGGATTTGTAACAGCACCTGTTGACCAAGAATAAGTTGTTCCACCTGTTCCTGTTAGGGTTGCTGTAGCACCTGCACAAATAGTAGGTGAATTTACAGAAACAACCATTCCAGAAGCAATTGTAACAGTTGCAACAGCTGAAGATGTGCATGTTAATGATGTTCCAGTAACGGTATAAGAAGTAGTAGTAGCTGGAGTAACATTAATTGGATTGGTAACTGCACCGGTTGACCAAGCATAAGTCGTAGCACCTGCACCAGTTAATGTTGCAGTTCCACCTGGACAAATTGTTGGTGAATTAACTGTAGTAACAGGGATAGGATTTACAGTGATTGTAGCGACCGCAGAAGAAGTACAACCAAGAGAAGTTCCAGTAACGGTATACGATGTAGTTGTTGAAGGAGCATCCGTAATTGGATTTGTTGTAGCGCCCGTTGACCAAGCATATGTTGCAGCACCAGCAGCAGTTAAGGTCGCAGTAGCACCAACACAAATGGTTGGAGAATTTACTGTTGTAGTTGGTAAAGGATTAACTGTTATAGTAGTCGTTGCAGTTCCAGTACAACCACCCACAGCAGTTCCAGTTACAGTATAAGATGTTGTAGTTCCGGGCGTAACGTTTAATGGATTAACAGTAGAGCCAGTATTCCAAAGATATGTACTTGCACCCGTTGCCGTAAGTGTTGCAGTGCCTCCATTACAAATCGTTGGTGTGTTAACGGCAATGGCTACGCTAGCTCCAATGGTAACTGTAGCAATAGCAGTAGACGTACAGCCTCCAAAAGCAGTTCCCGTAACAGTATACGAAGTTGCAGTAGCAGGAGTAACAGTTATTGGGTTGGTAGTTGCACCCGTTGACCAAGTATATGTCGTAGCACCTGCTCCAGTTAATGTTGCAGTTCCGCCTGGACAAATTGAAGGTGAATTTACGGTTGTTATAGGAAGAGGATTTACAGTTATAGTATAAGTACTTGTTGGGCCAACACAACCAGCCGCAGAAGTAGGAGTGATTGTAATTGTCCCCATTATTGGAGCTCCACCAGCATTGGTTGCGGTAAATGCGAGAACGCTACTAGTTCCACTAGCAACTAAACCAATTGCAGGATTTGAATTTGTCCAAGTAAATGTTACACCTGCAGGAGTACCTGCAAGAGTATTAAGAGGTACAGCTGCTCCAGCACAATATGTTTGATTTGCCTCAGGAGTTACAGTAGGCAAAGGGTTTACAGTAACAGTTGCTATAGCTGTTCCGGTGCAAGCTGCAGTTGTTGCAGTAACAGTATAAGAAGTTGTAGTTGCAGGAGAAACAATGATAGGATTTGTAGTTGCACCATTTGACCAAGCGTAAGTTGTACCACCAGTTGCAGTTAAAGTAGCTGTTGCTCCTGCACAAATCGTAGGAGAATTTACAGTAGGAGCAAGGGCTCCTGATGTATATGTAATTGTTACAGAACCTGGTCCTGTATTATTTCCGACAGTACATCCGCCACCGGGAGGAATTAAGCTAGAGCCACCGCCACCGCCACCGCCACCTAGCGGTGAAGATCCAAAACAATCGCTTCCACCACCGCCACCGCCATAGTAGCCACCGCCACCACCGCCACCGGGTCCAAGGTTAAAACAAGGATCTGGTCCACCAGCTCCACCGGTACCTAAAGTGCCTGCTGTTCCTGCTGTTCCACTTGCAATCCAAGGAGGACCAGCGGTTCCGCCTCCAGCCGCAGTGCCACCACCACCACCCAAACCAAAAGAGGCAATGCCAGCTGTTCCTGCAGGACATCCACCGGCACCACCGGCACCATTAGCATCCCCACCACCAATTCCACCGCCACCACCAGCAACAATAAATCTATTTCCAAGTCCATAAGGTGCAATTCGAATATCAGATGCGCCACCGCCACCACAGGATGCGTTTGAAGCTGCACCGCCAGCAGTCGATCCTGCGCCACCACCGCCAAATGCAGTGCCGGGACATGGCCCAACACAGCCCACATTGATTTGTAATACTTGTCCAGGAGTTACTGCAATTGTAGCTGTAACTGTAGCGCCTAAACCACCGGTTCCACCTGCAGAAGCGCCTCCACCTTGAGCTCCTTCTAAAATAACATTTATAGATGTAACACAAGGAGGAACAGTCCAATTTACTGGTGCTCCAGTACAACCAAATGCTACAGTGGTTTGCGAAAAACTATTTGTTGATGCGAATACTGTAATCGTTATAATTAACAGGCTATGCAAAAGGGTTTTGAGAGTAGTATTCATATTTTGTTTAGTTATAGAGTATCATCAATAGCTGAATAAAAAAAGCTAGGTATATATAGGATGCTTAATAACAACAAATGGTTGCATAACAATTAATCTAATGTTAAGAAAAAAGTAGAACTAAAATTCGAGGTCTAAATCGAACTTTTGACGAAAAGTATTGATTGTAGGATTTTTTTCTAAAAGCCTTTTGTAGCGGTCGGTTGCGGTATATAAATTGGTTTTATCTTCAAGCGTATTTATCACCAAATGAAGTTGAACAGAATAGTTGTTTAATTCTTTTCTTAAAATTCCTAAAAACACCAATTTGTCTTCATTAATCGATTCCTCAACGGATTTGTTTGTGATGGTAAATTCAATATTAAAATCCTCTTTTAAAATAGGTTTCTTATTGAGTAAGTTAGTCGCTAAATTGGTTTTTCCTTTTTCTTTTAAACTATTCGCATATTTCTCCCAAACAGTTTCTAATTGTTGCTGCGTGAAATTACTTTTCGGTTGAGCATTAATTTGTTCCAATGTTTCAACATTTTTATCCGATTTCTTTTCGTTGTTTAAATGCTGATTGATAGATGGAGTAGCCGTTTTTATAAGTGGCTTTTTAACAAGAGTGCCTGCTTCCGCAACTGGTGCTGCTTTTTGTGGTGGAACTGATGATTGAATAGGTTCTCCTTTTGGTTTTTCTGTGACTGCTGAAACAGTTGGCTTTGCAGTAGTTTTGGGAGAAGATGTCTTACTTACGAGGAGTATGTCATTTTTTTTTTCGGCCTCTAGTCCAATCGAACTGAGCGAGCAAAGCTGCATTAACGCTAACTCTACCTGGAGTCGTTGATTTTTACTGGCTTTATAATTGATGTCGGTCTTGTTTAATATTGTTAGGCCTCTCACCAATAACGGCAATGTACATTTTGTAGATTGCTCTTTGTATTTATCGCGAATGTTTGTTCCTACTTCTAAAAGTTGTAACGTTTCTGGATCTTTTCCAACTAATAAGTTTCGATAATGATCACCCATTCCAGCAATGAAATTATGACCATCAAATCCGTTGTTTAAAATTTCATTAAAAGTCAATAATGCACTAGAAATATTTTCAGTTAAAATTGCATCAGTAACTTTAAAATAATAATCGTAATCTAAAATATTTAAGTTGTCGATAACCGCTTTGTAGGTAACATTATTTCCAGCAAAACTTACTATTTGGTCAAAAATGGAACAAGCGTCACGCAAGGCTCCATCAGCCTTTTGGGCAATGATGTGCAAAGCATCTTTTTCTGCAGTGATGTTTTCATTTCCTGCAATGTAAGCTAAATGATTTGCAATATCTTCAATCTGAATTCTATTGAAATCGAAAATCTGACAACGTGATAAAATAGTTGGAATTATTTTATGTTTTTCTGTTGTTGCTAAAATAAAAATTGCATGTTTTGGTGGCTCTTCTAATGTCTTTAAAAAAGCATTAAAAGCGGCAGACGAAAGCATATGAACCTCATCAATAATATAAACTTTATGAGTGCCTAATTGAGGAGCAAAACGCACTTGATCTACTAAGTTACGAATGTCATCCACCGAATTATTTGAAGCAGCATCTAATTCGAAAACATTCAAAGAAGCTCCGCTGTTGAACGATTCGCATGAATCACATTTATCACATGCTTCAATTTCTGAAGTGCGATTGGTGCAATTAATTGTTTTAGCTAAAATTCGTGCACAAGTTGTTTTTCCTACTCCTCGTGGACCACAGAACAAAAACGCATGAGCAAGATGCTCCGTTTTGATGGCATTTTTTAGTGTATTGGTAATATGCGCTTGACCTACAACGGTATTAAACGTTGCTGGACGATACTTACGAGCGGATACAATAAAATTTTCCATAATTAATATCACAAAACTAAGTATTAAAATGAGATTTTTGTAAAATGTGCAAAAGTCGATTTTTGGTTGATAATTAGTTCAAAGTTCAAGGTTGTAAAGTCCAAAGTTTTTAAAAATAGATATTTTTGGTGTTTTAGTCACTCAAAATAGTTGTGTATTGCCCTCTTGTTTAGTGATTTAGCTAACTTTTAACTTTGAACTTTCCAACCTTGAACTATTTTGACCTTATTTTTTGTCAAAAGGTCAAAATTTGCTATCTTTGCGTCCCTTTTAGAAAAAAGGACAAATAATTATTAACCAATTAAATTACAAAACAATGCTAAAACATTATGAAACCGTCTTCATTATGACTCCCGTTTTGTCTGAAGAACAGGCAAAGGAGACGGTAAGTAAGTACAAAAAGTTACTTACAGACAATGGTTGCAAAATTGTAACCGAAAATGCTTGGGGATTGCGCAAATTGCAATATCCAATTCAAAAGAAAACAACTGGTTTCTACCATTTGTTTGAATTTCAAGCGCCACCTACATTTGTTGCTGAACTTGAAGTTGCTTACAAACGTGACGAACGTTTATTGCGCTTCTTAACAGTTGCTCTTGATAAGCATGCAGTTGCATATAGCTTAAAAAGTAGAAACAAAGCAAAAGCAGTAGTTGCTTAATTCATTCATCTAAAACATTTAAAAAAATGGCAGACAATTCAGAAATCAGATATCTAGCTCCACCAACTGTGGATGTTAAGAAAAAGAAATACTGTCGCTTTAAAAAAAGCGGTATTAAGTATATCGATTACAAAGACCCTCAATTTTTATTGAAGTTCATCAATGAGCAAGGTAAAATTTTACCTCGTAGATTGACTGGTACATCAATTAAATATCAACGTAAAGTTTCTAAAGCAGTTAAGCGTGCTCGTCACTTAGCTTTATTGCCTTATGTTGCTGACATGATGAAATAAAGTTAATGTTTGTGGTTATGTTATTGAAAAATAATTAAGCGCTCACAATTGACAAATAACAATTAACGAAAAACGAAATTTTAAAATGGAAGTAATTTTAAAAACTGACGTTAAAAACCTTGGATACAAGGATGACGTTGTAAATGTAAAACCTGGTTACGGAAGAAATTTTTTGATTCCTAAGAACCTTGCACAAATGGCGACTGTTTCATCTAAAAAGATGTTGACAGAAACTGTTAAGCAAAGAGCGTTTAAAGAACAAAAAGTAATTGCAGCTGCAGAGGCGTCTGTTGCTAAGTTGAAAGACTTAGTTGTAAAAGTTGGAGCAAAAGTAGGTGAGTCTGGAAAAATTTTCGGTTCAGTTACTACAGTTCAAGTTGCTGATGCAATGAAAAAATTAGGATACGATGTGGATCGTAAAAATATTACAATGAACGAAGATGCCATTAAAACGGTTGGTACGTACACTGCAAATGTTCGTTTCCACAAAGAAGTTGTTGGAACAATTACTTTTGAAGTAGTTCAAGAATAATTTTTTCTCAATGAAATAAAAAGGCAATTCAAATTTTTTTGAGTTGCCTTTTTTTGTGCTATTTATCTTTGCGATTCCTTTTCCTTCGACTCCGTTCAGGATGACGGGGATAGAAGAGTTGAACTCGATAAGCACTTTTTATTCCCCTTTGGAGAAGGGGGCTAGGGGGATTGATTCTATGAAATACATTAAACCAATGAGCGAATTAACCATAAAACAAACACAGAAAAACGTTGACGACTGGATTAAACTCCACGGTGTTCGCTATTTTTCGGAACTCACCAACATGGCTATCCTTACTGAGGAAGTAGGAGAAGTAGCTCGAATCATTGCACGTGAATACGGTGAACAATCGTTTAAGAAAAAAGACAAAGAAAAAGAATTGGCCGATGAACTAGCTGATGTTCTTTTTGTTCTTATTTGTTTGGCTAACCAAACAGGAATTGATTTGAATAAAGCGTTGGAGAAAAATCTTGAGAAAAAAACGAAACGAGATAAAACACGTCACAAGAAAAATAAAAAATTAAAATAAAAAACACATTCCCTTTTTATAGATTTCTCTACTCTAAAATATAGCTTATGAAAAAACTAAAATCAGTTTTACTTTTGTTATTTATTATTGTTACCAAAATAAATTATGCCACTGCCGATGATTTAAAAAAAGGATGGGATGTATTTCTTTTAAACAATAGAGCAGAAGCAGTGAATCTCTTTAAACTAGCAGCAAAAGATCCTGCAACAAAATCTGAGGCTAGTTTGGCATTGTCTATTCTCGCTCGTGATAATGGTAACTCTGAAGAAGCTTTTAAGTATTTCATCGATTTCTATAAAGCAGCTGAAAATCCATATCCTTATGTGTTTGGCTTGTGGACAACCTCATGCATAAATGGTAGCTACTCAAAGAAGAATAAAGAACAAGTTGCATTTTTAAAACAAGTTTCTGTTGACCCTCGAGCAAATCAGTCGATGCAAGCTTTGGCAAATGCAATGCTTGGTTACCATTTTCAAAAAAGCAATGATTACAAATCAGCTAATCTTTATTTTAGTAAAATAAATGTGGTGCAGTTTAGTCAAGTTGCTGGGCAATTTGAAAATGTTTCAGGAAGTGGTTTTAATAAAAATTTTGGTGTGCTGGAAAATCCATCAGCTTCTGCAGTATTTAAAAACAAAGTGGGTTCAGATGTTAAGTGGTTTAATCTGAAATATACACGTAACGATAAATGGTTAGATTTTGCATATAATTTTGATAGTGATGATGCCGTGTGTTATGCCCAATCGTTTTTAAATAGTCCTTTAGATCAAGAAGTGATTTTGCGTGCAGGTGCATCAGGTGCTGTTAAAATATGGGTAAACGATTTGTTGGTTAGTTCCATAATGGATGAACAAAATACCGATATGGATATTTATGGTTACAAAGTAAAATTAAACAAAGGCTATAATCGAATTTTAGTGCAAGTAGGGAAAAGTGAATTGAATAGGTCTAATTTCATTATGCGTTTGTTTGATTTAAATGAAAATGTATTAACTGGAATTACATATGCGTCTGAAGCGCAACCATTTTCGAAAGCAGCACCATATGAAATTTCAAGTGTGCCTTTTTTTGCAGAAACCTTTTTCGCAGAAAAACTAAAAAAAGATCCTGAAAACATTTTATCGTTATTAATAATGGGTGAAATTCATTTGCGAAATGATAAAGCCTATGAAGCAAGAAAAGTGTTTTCTCAAGCGATTGCGATCGCTCCGAAAAGCACATTCATTAAAGAACGATTGATTGAATGTTATTCACGAGATCAGAACGTGACACTTCTTACAAAAGCAGTTGAAAGTATTAAAACCAATGATTCCGAAAGTTATTATGCTCTTCGCGAATTTTATTCAGATGCAGTAGATAAAGAAGATTATGATGAAGCTGAAAAGTTAGTAGCTAAGATTGTTAAGCTTTATGGAACAAGCCTTACGACAGACGTTTTGGATTTAGACATTTATGTGAAACGTAAAAAATTCGACAACATCGTTTCTGTTGGGAAAGCTATGTATGATAAATATCCTGATTATTGGGAAATTGTCAACTTGAAATATACGATTGAAGTTAGTGTCAACAAAGACAAGGATAAAGCAACAGATATACTTGTTAAATATTTAAAAACAAATAATAATGAAGCCGCCTCTAATATTTTGTCGAGTGATTATTTTCAAAAAGGAAATATTCAAAAAGGTTTTGATATACATCTAAAACGAACAGAGGAGTACCCCTATGCTACTGGATATTACGGTGATATGGCAGATTTGTACTTTTCTAAACAGGATTATGCAACGTCTGAAAAGTGGCTAAAAAAAGTTTTGGAAATTTGTCCTTACAATGGTTATTACTGGAACCAATTAGGGAAAATATATGAGGCAATGAATAAAACAGAAGATGCAAAAATGGCATTTTCGAAATGTATTTACTATTCTCCTACTAATTACGAAGCACAACGTTTGTTGAGGAAAATGCAAGAGAAAAAAGATCTGTTTGGTTATTTTCCTGAAATTGACATCAATAAATTATTTGTGAATTCCCCTCCAGCAAAAGATTTTCCAGAAGACAATAGTATTGTTCTCTTAAATGAAATCCAACGTATTGTCTATCCAGAAGGAGCTACAGAACAAAAAACGGATATCTTGATAAAAATATTTAATCAAGCAGGAATTGATGCTTGGAAATCTTATGTTGTTTCTTATAATGAATACACACAGCGTTTCATTATTGAAAAAGGTGAAGTAATTAAAAGTGATGGCAACAAAGTGAAGGCAGAGACAAATGGCAATGAATTGGTTTTTACGTCTTTAGAAATAGGTGATGCCATTCATATTACATATCGTATTGAAGATTATGTTTTTGGGCAAATGGCTTCACATTTTACCGATAGATTTAATTTGAATTATAGCATTCCTGTTGGATTGTGTAAATATAGTTTGATTGTTCCAGAAGCAAAAAAATTCAATTACAAAGTCATAAATAGCGATATACAGCCAGCAGTAAGTTTACCTGAAGCAGGATATAAAATGTACGTATTTGAAAAGTCTGGTTTGCCAGGTTTAAAAGGAGAGCCTTATATGCCAACATTAGATGATGTTGGAATGACGGTGGATATTTCTTCTATTCCTGATTGGAAATTTATCAGTAATTGGTATGCAGATTTGGCAAATACAAAAGCAAAATCGGATTACGAATTGAAAGAAGCTGTTGCTGATGTTTTTAAAGATCAACCTAAAACGTTAACTGAATTGCAAAAATCAAAATTGATTTATGATTATATCGAAAAGAATGTAAGTTATAGTAGTGTTTCTTTTTTGCAAGGTGCTTTTATTCCACAAAAGGCTTCCCGTACTTTAAATACAAAGCTGGGCGACTGTAAAGATGTATCAACATTATTTGTAGCTATGTGTAGAGAAGTTGGCGTGACAGCTAATTTGGTGTTGGTGAGTACACGTGATAATGGGGATAATTATTTAGTTCAACCAAATGTTGGATTCAATCATTGCATTGCACATTTGATGGCAGATGGAAAAGAGTATTTTATTGAACTAACAGATAATAAGCTTTCGTTTTCCACATTAGGTAATTCGTTAATTAACTCCACGATTCTTCAAATACCAACCGAAACAAAAAAAGTTTCTGGTGAATTAGAGAAATTGAAAACGCAAAACAGAATACCCAATCATATCATTCGTACAGCAAATATTTCGTTTAACAATAACGATTTGCAAGTTTCTCGTAATACCTATAGAACGGGTGTGTTTGCTGACGGCACACGTTATGATTATGCTGAACTAGGAAAAGAAGAACAACTGAAAACGATGAATCAGTCCATCTCTTCCGATTTTACTACGCCTGTTAAATTAACGGAACTGAATTTTTCTGATTTATCAATTTTATCAGATACCGTAAATTATAAGTTGGCTTTTACAGTAAGTAATGCTTTGATGGAAGTTGCTGGAATGAAAATCATTAAATTACCTTGGTCCGAATCGTATTCAAGTTTGGATTTTTTAAGTTTAGAAAAAAGAACTTTTGCTTTCAATATTTGGGATTTTTCTGCCATGGAGAGTGCTTCTGAGGAATTATCTATTGAATTACCTAAAGGGAAAGTTTTAGCAGAAATGCCGAAATCGGTGGTGATTAATAATTCTTTGATAAGTTATAATTTAACTTTTAAGATGTTAGGTGCAAAATTAGTTGCTACTCGTGTGATGAAATATAATAAGGAAATTGTGAGTCCGGAGGAATACGCAAGTTTCAAAGAAACATTTACAAAAATTTCAGAAGCAGATGCAAGACAAGTAGCGTTTAAGTAGATTGTAGCTGAATGTCTAGCCGCTATGCTCCGCCAAGTGACATAGAATGCGGTTAGGCTCCAGTAAAACAATTATATTTTGGAATTTTTTGTTAAAAGTAAGCAGAGCTTACTATTATAAAAGTCACTAGGCAGAGCCTAGCGCCTTCTTGGAGAAAAGTATTGTTTTATGAATAGCTATATTTGTAACATATTTAAATCCTAGAATAACATCTCCACAGTTCCACCCAGCAGAACAAGTACTCCTATTACCCAAAAAATATAAGAGAAAAATTTCATTTCGATCCACATAAATTGATTTTCATAATCCATGATATGCTTTTCGCCTTTATCGTCATAGTAGTAATCATTACAAACATAATTGTTCCAAAATCCAGAAATTAGAATAGCTATACCTAGCACTACTTGATAAACATTTCCATGAAACTTGTGCTCAAAAAAATTTTCCTCAACTGCTTTTGTTAAAAGAGTAGATACTATTAGAGGTGTAATCGCAAATACTGGCACAAGAATTCCTTTTCCTTTATATTGAAAATGCATGATTTTAGTTAGTGTAAATTTTCATTATTTCTTCTCCTTGCTATACTCATCAACTAGCTTCGAAAACATTACAGAATCTTCATATTTGCCAGTAGCAAAATAATGTTCTCTCAATACACCTTCTTTTACAAAATTATATTTTTCCATTATTCTTAGGGATGCAGTATTTCCTGTGCCGACAAGCGCCTCTATTCTATGTAAATTCAATTTTGTAAACCCATATTCGATTATTGCACCAAGCGCTTCTGACATCAAGCCTTTTCTTTTGTAATTTTCATCTTCCATCACATAACCTATTTCTGCACGTTTGTGCTCCATATTCCAATTATGAATTCCGCATTTTCCAATAATAGAGTCAGATGATTTGTCTACTAACAGAAACAATTTAAAGCTTCTATTGTAACTGGAAAATCCGTTCTTGTGTTTGTTTTCTTCTTTTAAAAAATCTTCTTCGGAGCGATGACCCAATATTTTTTTTATTTCTTCTTTTGAATTAGTTTCAAAAATAGATTTCATATCATCAGGAGAAAGTCCTTTGAGGATAAGATTTTTTGTTTTTATTGTTTCGAAATTCATTTGAATAGTTATAATAGATGCGCTATTTAGAGATAAATATATTATTTCGAAATCTTATCCAATACTTTCACTGCGTTGTCATTCTTCGGATTTAACTCCAATGATTTTTTGTAATTTTTTAATGCGAGTTGTATTTGTCCATCTTTCAGATACGCTTCTCCTAAACAATCATAAGTATTCCAGCCTAATGGATAAAGTAGAACGTTGATTTTGAATATTTCGATAGCTTTTTCTATATCTCCTTTTTCAAGATATGAATAACCCCATGAGGTGATGTCATCTTCTGAGTGCCCAAATTTTATTTCATTTTTTTTGCTTTCGTTAGCCATTATTAATGATTGGGCATAGGCTTTTTCTAGAACAGCTGCTTTTTGTTTAGGTATTAAAAATTCTGCGTATAAAGTAACGATTGCATTAATCACAAATGGTGGATTGTCCGTATGAATAGCATGCCCCACTCCGTAAGCAGAAAGCAAGGTGCGCTTTGGCGATTCAGCAACAAAATCTTTGTGGCATTTACTCCAGATTGTATCCAAATTGCCATTCTCATCCGTGTGGTCTGCTGCAAGAATATCTGTCAAAGGAATGCTTTTAGGCATTGGATTTTTTATAACTGTATTTAAAATGTCGATAATGTATTTGTTCACCATTTCATTTTTATCTATGCTAGGCATGTTGAAATAATTGGAGAGTGAACAAATATTTGCATCATCTATGAAGACAGCAGCTTTTACATATGCTGGATTACGCGAACCAAAATATGAGGCATACATACCGCCTAGGGAATGTCCGACTAACATCATGTTTTTATTTTCATATCCTAATTTTTGCAATGCGTTTTGCAATGCGTTTGTTTCATTCTCAAAACCGATTTCGAAATTTTTTGGTTCTTGTCCGTAACTTAATCTGTCGTAAGTAATAATTGTCGCTCCTGTTACTTCAGCAATTTGTTTTGTGATTCCTTTCCAAACATCTGCTCCGTTTCCTAAACCAGATTCAAATAAAATTGGCGCTTCTTTTCCTTTGATAATAGTGAAGTGAAGTTTTCGTCCATTTCCGACATTGATGATTGTGTCTATGGTTTGGGCTGTGGTAATTATTGGAATGAGTCCCACAAAAATAATAATTAGTTTCTTCATTTTATGATATGCTTTCTGTAAATATAAACAAAAAAAATCCAGACGATAAGTCTGGATTTTTTTGAGTAGTCTATTTTGCTCCGTGTATTAAGACTCAGCCAATATAATCACTTTATTATTTTGAACTTCTACAACACCGCCATTGATTTCAAAATTTTCAACATTTTTTTTTGAATCCGTCACTCTTACTGTCCCTTTTTTTAAAGACGCAATAATAGGAGCGTGGTTATTTAAGATTCCAAAAGAGCCATCAGCACCGGGAAGCTTAACTGAATCCACTTCACCGCTGTATACTTTTTTGTCTGGTGTTATTATTTCTAAAAACATAGTTTAAAGTTTTAAAGTTCAATGCCCAAAGTTTTTTATAAAATTTGAATGTCCTAAAGTATATAACTTTCAAACTTTAAACTTTGAACTACTTAGTTTCCGCTAAGATTTTCTTACCTTTTTCAATTGCATCTTCAATAGATCCAACTAAGTTGAAAGCAGCTTCAGGATATTGATCTACTTCACCATTCAAAATCATGTTAAATCCTTTGATAGTATCTTCAATAGAAACGAATACACCTTTTAGTCCTGTAAATTGTTCAGCAACGTGGAAAGGTTGAGATAAGAAACGTTGAACACGTCTTGCACGGTGAACAACAGTTTTATCTTCTTCAGATAATTCGTCCATACCAAGGATGGCGATAATATCTTGTAATTCTTTATAGCGTTGTAAAATTAATTTTACTTTTTGAGCCGTTCCATAATGTTCGGCACCTAAAACTGTTGGAGTCAAAATTCGAGAAGTAGAATCCAAAGGATCCACTGCAGGATAAATTCCTAACTCTGCAATTTTACGGTTCAATACGGTTGTAGCATCCAAATGGGCAAATGTTGTAGCCGGAGCTGGATCTGTTAAGTCATCCGCAGGAACGTAAACCGCTTGTACAGAAGTGATAGAGCCACGCTTCGTTGAAGTAATACGCTCTTGCATCAATCCCATCTCAGTTGCTAAAGTTGGTTGATAACCTACCGCTGAAGGCATACGCCCTAACAACGCTGATACCTCAGAACCTGCTTGTGTAAAACGGAAGATGTTATCGATAAAGAAAAGGATATCACGTCCACCTGATTTTTCATCACCATCACGGAAGTATTCCGCCATCGTTAATCCTGATAATGCCACACGAGCACGAGCTCCTGGAGGCTCATTCATTTGTCCGAACACCAAAGTAGCTTGCGATTTTTCTAATTCTTTCAAATCTACTTTTGATAAATCCCAACCACCACTTTCCATAGAATGTTTAAATGCTTCTCCGTAACGGATAACGTTTGACTCAATCATCTCACGCAATAAATCGTTTCCTTCACGAGTACGCTCACCAACACCAGCGAATACTGATAACCCTTCGTATCCTTTTGCAATGTTGTTGATCAATTCCATAATCAATACGGTTTTACCAACTCCGGCTCCACCGAATAAACCAATTTTACCACCTTTTGCATAAGGCTCTAAAAGGTCGATTACTTTAATTCCTGTAAATAATACTTCAGTTGAAGTAGATAAATCTTCATATTTAGGAGGCATGCGGTGAATTGGTGCGCCACCTACTTTACTTGTTTGTTGAATACCATCAATTGCTTCTCCAACTACGTTGAATAAACGACCTTTTACTTGTTCTCCAACTGGCATTGTTATTCCTGCACCAGTTGCTGTAACCGTCATTCCGCGGTACAATCCATCAGATGAGTCCATCGCAATTGTACGAACGGTGTCTTCTCCTATGTGTTTTTGAGTCTCTAGAATAACAATTTGGCCATTCGGTTTTACAACTTCTAATGCATCCAAAATGTTTGGTAATGTAGCTCCGCCTTCAAAACTTACGTCTATTACCGGGCCAATTACTTGTGAAATTTTACCTGTGTTTGCTGACATTTTATATGTATGTAAATGTTAATTTTAAAAATTCGAGTGCGAAATTACGTAATTTTATTCATCTAAAAAATCGATTTTTAACTTTTTTATAATTAAATTTGATGCTTTAAATCATACTGGATTTTTGTAGAAAAGATAAGCGATTTAGACCCTGATTTTATAGGCAATTATCGAAATCTGTTAGCTTTTTGTATGATAAATATCATTGATTGAATGAAGGTTTATACCAATATTGAAGATTTTAAGGACGTAAAAAATCCAATCGTTACAACTGGCACATTTGATGGAGTTCATTTAGGACACCAAAAAATTATTTCCCGACTAAAAGATGTTGCTCAAAAACACCAAGGCGAAACTGTTTTGCTTACCTTTTATCCTCATCCTCGAATGGTGCTTTTTCCTGAAGACAATGATCTGAAACTATTGAATTCACAGGAAGAGAAGATTAAATTGCTTGAAAAATATGGGGTAGATCACCTAATAATTTACCCATTTACGAAAGAGTTCTCTCGCTTAAGCTCTGTTGAATTTGTTCGGAACATTATCGTGAATACTATCCATACGAAAAAGCTCATTATTGGCTATAATCATCATTTTGGTCGAAATCGAGAGGGTTCTTTCGAACATTTAAAAGAGTTTGGGCCAATTTATGGTTTTGAGGTAGAAGAAATTCCAGCAAAAGATATCGATACAATTGAAGTGAGCTCTACAAAAATTAGAAATTCGCTATCATCTGGGGATGTAGAAGTAGCAAACAGCTATTTAGGCCATATTTATTCAATCACCGGAAAGGTTATTAAGGGCGATCAACGTGGTCGGTCAATCGGCTATCCAACAGCCAATATTTCAATTGAAGATAAGTATAAACTTATTCCCGCGGATGGTGTTTATGCTGTAAATGTTAGCTTGAATGGGAAGTTGTACGGTGGAATGTTAAACATCGGAAATAATCCTACAATTGAAGGGAAAGGGAGAAGCATAGAAGTGAATATTTTTGATTTTGATGAAACTATTTATGGCGAAGACGCAACTATTTTTTTTATTAAACGTCTTAGAGATGAAGTGAAGTTCGCAGGGATAGATGAATTGAAAAATGCTTTAGCGATTGATAAACAAAACGCTCTAAAAATACTGACTTCTTGATGTTTAGATCTAAATATTTCATTAAAATAAACTTTATACTACTACTAGTATTCTGTACTAGTAAATTGTTTTCTCAAACTGTTTTGCTCGACTCCTTGACCTTGGATACGATGCGCGCTTATACCAGTTTAGAAGAAGCATTAAAAAATCCTGAAAAAGTAATTAAGTTAGAATTAAGAAGAAAGAAATTAAAATCTTTTCCAATGGAAATTTTGAAATTTCCTAATCTTCAATATTTAGATTTAACCAAAAATGATATTACAGAACTTCCAACTGAAATTTCTCAATTGCAAAATTTGCAATATTTTTCAATTTCAAAAAATGGACTTCTTGAATTCCCTCCTCAAATCGGAGAGTTGAAAAACCTTTTTTATCTGAATGCGAATCAAAATGAATTGACTTCAATTCCTGTATCAATTGGAAATTTAATCAAATTAAAAAATCTCGATTTGTGGAGCAATAATATAGATCGTTTTCCGGATGAAATAAAAGACTTGAAAAGTTTATTGGTTTTTGATTTAAGAGTTATTCTTATTCCAGATGCCCAGCAAAGTGCCATTCAAGGAATGGTTCCTCATGCGAAGGTTTATTTCTCACCTTATTGTAAATGTCAACAATAAAAAAGATTTCAAATTAAAAGATGATAAATTTTCACTTAGATTTTTCGATTCCCTCTTTTTCTCAAAAAATAAATTATTCCCAAACTTCCCTTTTTCTTGGATCTTGTTTTGCTGAAAATATTGGAGAGTTAATGCAAAAGCATAAATTTAAAACGACTCTCAACCCGCATGGAATTCTCTACAATCCTTCCAGTATTGCAGTTGCTTTACGTAGATATTTAAAGAATGATTGGCTTGTTGAAAAAGAATTATTTTTTGCTAACGAATGTTGGAATTCCTGGGAACACCATAGCCGATTTTCCAATCCAGATAAAATATCTTGTTTAACAGAAGTTAATAAAGCCATTTCAGAGGCGCATGTTGCCTTGAAAAATGCAGACTGGTTGCACATCACTTTTGGCTCTGCCTTTATTTATAAACGCGACTCTCAATTGGTTGGTAATTGCCATAAACAACCTCAAAAAGAATTTGAGAAATTGATGTTGAGCACAACTGAGATTGTAAGTGAATATAAATTATTAATAAATGAGTTGATTGCTTTTAATCCGAAATTAAAAATCATTTTCACCATTAGTCCCGTGAGATATGTGCGTGATGGAGTAGTGGATAATAATTTAAGTAAAGCACGATTGATAGATTCTGTTCATCAATTGAAAAGTGAAAATGTATTATATTTCCCTTCGTATGAATTGATAATAGATGATTTGCGGGATTATCGTTTTTATAAAGATGATTTAGTTCATCCAAATGAACAAGCCATTAATTATGTTTTTGATAAGTTTAGCAAAACAAATTTCGATTCAAATACAATCGATTTGTTAGAGAAAATTAAAGAAATTCTTTCTGCAAAAAATCACAAGTCTTTTAATGCAGATACAGAAACTCACAAAAAATTTCTAACCACTTATTTCGAGCGTTGCAAAAAACTGCAATTGGAGAATCCATTTTGGGATTTAAGCAAAGAGATAACGTATTTTTCTTGCTAAGGTCATCCCGTGTCAATTTTCGGAGCGTCATTGCGAGCCCTTTCAGAGAAAGGGTGTGGCAATCTCATACTCACATCGAAAATTAGATTGCTTCGTCCCTCGCAATGACGCTTCGATAGTTGCAACTAAAACTTCAAACTTAATCCTCCCATAAAATTCATTCCTGCTTGGGGATAATAAAAATTTTCAACGGTGTGTATTCCTCCCGAAATGTATCCGAAAGTATAACCATTTGATTCGTATTGTTCACTAAATATGTTGTTTATAGCTAATGTGAATGCTATTTCACGAATGTGTTTTGTTTTTAATGTGTAATTGATTCGAATATCATTTGTGAAAAATGCATCTAGTTTTCGAGAATTATTTGTTGTGTTATCTAAATATTGTTTACTCACGTATTTGCTTACAAAAGAAAGTTTCAAGTTCTTAATAAACTCATAAGTGATAGTGCTTCCTGCAATCACATTTGGAGAAAATGCAATATCAGTTTCAGAATAAAAGTTTACACGCTGAGCAGTGCTATCGTAATTGTCTACAAACTCTTCAAAGTTTAAAATTTTATTTTTGCTCAATGTTAGGTTCGCTTTCCAAGTTAAATTTTTCAAAATTTTAATACCAACTTCTGCTTCAATTCCTGCTCTATAGCTATTGTCGACATTCGCTCTGTTATATGCGCCAACATTATTTACTTCTCCAGTTAAAACAAGTTGATTGCGATATTCCATATAATATAAATTCACGGCCCATTCTGCTTTTTTCACATGATGGCGATATCCTAATTCCAAATCATTTAACTTTTCTGCTTTGGGCCTGCTAGCTGGAGTAGATTGTGTAAAGTCATTTCTGCTTGGCTCTTTATTTCCAACGCTATATGATAAATAAATACTAGCATAATTGTTTAACTCGTAATGCAGTCCTATTTTGGGATTAATAAATCCGAGTGATACTGTTTGTTGAACATTTTTTAAGCTATCATCGTAACCAAGAAATGAATAGTTTACTAAACGGTATTGCAAGTCTCCATAAAATGAGAATTTTTTTGTAACGGAATAAACTACTTTTGCAAACATGTTGAAATCAATTTTACTTGCAGTGTCGTTGTAGTAGTTTTTGTGTAAAGTACTGTTTGATGCATATTGTGACCAAATTATTTCTCCGTAATGTAGTCCATCGTATTTATTCCAAGCGCCTCCAACTGTTGCAATTAATTTTTTATTACTTCTGTATGTTAATGAAAATGTTGTTCCATAAAAATTATTATCGAGCCATTTTCTTCTTACTAAATCTGTCGTTGAAATTGTATCTGTCCCGATTATTAAATTCGCAAGTCCGTAATTGCTGTATGCTTGACTGCTTTGGTATTCTTCGTAATAACCTTTTCCTTTTGTAAAATGGAAGGCAATGTTTGCATCCCAATTGCGATTGATTTCACGAGAGAAATGTAATTGATAATAATCTTGTTTGTAATGATCAACTTGATTTTGATAGGTGAATTGGTTATAAGTTCTACTGTTAGAGTTTAATAGATTAAGTGCATCAGAAGGAGATAGCCCATTGCGAATAATGTAATCGTTCATTGCATTCACATCTCCTTTTAATCGCGATTCAGGTATTCCATTCCACGACTGATAGGTTTCTTCTAATCCCGAAAAAGTAATAAATTTTATGATTGATTTTTTGCCGTAATAAGTCGCAGCTAAATAATATGATTTTAAATCTGAACTTGCTCTATCAATAAAACCGTCTGATGAAATTTTTGATAAACGCGCGTCAAATGTAAATTTTTCATTGATTAATCCAGACCCAGCATTGACCGTGTTTTTCCAAGTGTTAAATGAGCCATATGAAGTATTGTATTCTCCATATCCTTTAGGGTTTAATTTTGTTGTTTGGATGTTTAAGCTGCCACCAAAAGCCCCAGCTCCATTTGTAGATGTTCCAACTCCTCTTTGTACTTGTATGTTGTCAATACTCGAAGCAATATCTGGCAAATCTACCCAATATGTTCCCTGTGATTCAGCATCATTTACCGGAACTCCGTTTATAGTTACATTTATTCGTGTTGCATCAATTCCTCGCATACGAATGCCTGTGTAGCCAATTCCTGCTCCAGCATCGGATGTTGTAACTACTGAAGGAAGTTGATTTAATAATATTGGCAAGTCTTGTCCTAAATTTTGTTCTTCTATTTGTGATTTGTTAATGCTGCTGTTTGCGAAAGCAGAGCGTTCATCAATTCGAGTTGCGACTACTATTATTTCGTCCATCAAAACTGTGCTTTCTTCCAGTTCAATAGTGTAGTTTACGTCTTTGTTTTCTTTTATTTTGATGGTGTCATTTTTTGTGATGAATCCTATCATTGAAGTTCGTATTACATACGTGTCTTTTTTTAAGTTTATCACTTCATAAGTACCATCACTTTTGCTTTGTGCTGCAATGTATGTGTTGTTGATTTGGATTATTGCTCCTGCAATACTTTCTTTAGAATTTTTATTGCTTACTTTTCCTTTAATGCTAAATTGAGCAAATGCTAATAAAGGAAATAGCAAAAGTAGCGTTGCTAAATTTTTTTTAGATTGAAACATAGTCGTTTATTATTTTTAGTTAAACCGATAGCAGCAAAGGGTAAGCAGCTACTATAATTTTAACAAAACCATTTCCCTCCGCAGGCATTACCCTGATCAGGTGCATACATAAAAACGTTTAGCGCTTTTACATATTGGGTGTAATCTCAGCCTTCAATTATCAAAATCTTGAATTTTAAATATTCAAACTTTGAACTATAATAAAAGGCACCCCTTTAAGATACTACAAAGCTATAAATTAATTTTTAGTGTGCGATACAAATTTTTCAATTTCTTGTATGCAGTTTAAAAATCGTTCTTCTTTTTCCCCTTTTATGATGGAGTAATTCGCACGAATTGATTTTAGTTCTTTTTCATACCAATCGAAAAAAAACAATCTTCGATTTGGATTTTCTCTGTATTTGTCTTCTTCCCATGGTAAGTCGGGGTAAGTAAGTAGATATAAATCATATTTGTGAGGAACAATATTATTTATTATCCATTCTGGACAAGTATGAAATACATCTTCACACCATACTTTTGATAATATCAATTCTGTGTCAGCAAAAAGAAATGTATTAGCGTAATTCATTGCCTTTTTTTCTCTTTCTAGTTGTTCTTTTGCAATAGCCAATACATCCTGTAGTGAATATTTTTCTGTAAGTGTTGATAGGTATTCGCGCGAATATTCTTTCACCCAAACGGTGTTGAATTTTTTTGCTAATAATTCGGAGAGTGTACTTTTGGCTGTGCTTTCCGGACCAATTAATGCAATACGTATTATGTTGTTCGCTTGCGCCATGTTAAATATCCTGTAACTGATAATATCGTGTAGATGATCGAAAGTGATGCAATCAAATAAAAACCTCTATAAGAATATAGTATAATTCCTAATGCATTAAGTAGTATCCAGAATAGCCAGTTTTGAATAATTTTTTTTGCTTGCATCCATGTAGCAATAATGCTAAAAGCTGTAATAAAGGCATCTAAATATGGTAGTGCTTGTGTTGAATAGTTTTTGGCAAAATATCCAAGAGGTAACCAAAAAACAATTCCAATTAGAATTAAAATCAGATTTTTTTTGGTAGAAAAAGATGTAATTGTTAATTGTGATTTTTCTTGTGAACCATAAAGCCATTGATACCACCCATATATTCCGATTATAACATAAAATATATTCAAACCACTTTCTAAAAAAAGTTGGCCACTGAAACATAAGTAAACAAGCATCGCACTAGACGTAATTCCGAATATCCAACACCAAATGTTTTCGAAAGTGGCTAAAATAACATACGATAGTGCTGCAATAAAAATAGCCCATTCTAGTATACTTGTCTGTGTTAGCGTATCCTTAATTGAATTTATAATTTCAGAAATTGTCATGAATAGAAATTATTCGATTGGAATTTTCAATTCCTGAAACTTTTCTACAATGGAATTGAAAGCAGCTACTGGATTTTTTGTTTTCCAAATGCTGCTGTAAAATGCAAGTCCGTCAAAGTCTATTTCATTTGATTTTTCAATAGCGTTTAAATCAACTCCGCCACGTGCAATAATTTTAAAAGATGTTTTTGACATTGCTGATTTTAAACTATGCTCCGTATATCCGCCCTGAAATTTACTATTTAAATTGTCGAAAATCGGACTTAAAAAAGCATAACTATAGTCAAAACGATAGTCTTTTTCGAAAAGTTGACCGATGTTACTAAATGAAGTTGTTATAATTATGTTTGGGTTTTTAGATCGAATTAATTTTGTTAAAAACCAAGTTTTATATTTTTTTTTGATATGAGATTTTGTTAAGTGAATTCCTCTCAAATTAAAAGTGCGTGCAAGTCCGTGGTGGGAGTGAATGATTATTCTGTTGTGAAAATGTGACGGGATTGCGTTTATTAACTCTTTTGTTTTTTTTGTTGAAAGTTTATGTTTTCTTAAATGAAAAAAATCCAATCCTGCTTCAAATAAACTGGTTATTATTTGTGCTTCATTTTCAATTTCGCTTGAACTAGAAATAACAATCAGTTTCATGATTTTATTTATTAAATGAATGAATTGTTTTTGCTATTGATCCAATTAATGAGGTGTTTTTTTCAATAGCATTTCCTACAACAATTATATCGGCTCCAGCTTTACATGCTAATAGTGCTTTTTTAGGACTGTCTATTCCTCCTCCAATAATTAATGGAATAGATATGTTTTTGCTAACTTTTTTTATCATTTCAATGGGGATGGTGTTTTGAGCTCCGCTTCCGGCATCCATGTAAATTAATTTAAAACCCAATTGTTCGCCTGCCATTGCTGTACAAACGGCAATATCATTTTTGTCTGATGGGATGGGAGTGGTGTTGCTAATGTATGATGCAGCAGTTTGTCTGCCACTTTCAATCAACATATATCCCGTTGATAAAATCTCTAAATGGCTCGCTTTTATAAGCGGTGCTGCTATAACATGTTTGCCTATTAGAAGGTCTGGGTTTCTGCCGGAAATAAGCGATAAAAGAAGAATGCTGTCAGCATTTTTGCTTATTTGTAAGTGATTGCCAGGAAAAATAACAATAGGGATAGAAGTGTTTTTTTTTATGGATTTAATGCAATTCTCAAAACTCCCATCACTTAAAATGCTCCCTCCAACCATAATGAAATCAACTCCTGCGCTTTCAGATTTAGTAATTACGTCTATTGATTCAAACTTGTCTGGGTCGATTAATACAGCAAAGAGTTTTTTCTTTTTCTCTTTGTTTTTAACAATATTATCGTAATTCTTTTTCACCATTTTATCTTTAAAAAAGATTTTCAAGCAATATTAAATAATTCATTTGAGGAGAGCTCAATTTAATTTGAAAATTAATTTGACATTTAAATGACCATTTTTTCATTTTTTTTATAGATATTTACAAAAATTTACAAAAAAGCGCATGAAATCAACACTCATTAAAATCAAATCCGCACTTATTATTTTAGTTGCTTTGGCTTACCAATCAACTGTAATGGCGCAAGAGACGCTATATCCATTTAGTGATAAAGGCAAATATGGGTATATTAATAAAACTGGAAAAATAGTTCTGCCAGCTCAATTTGAATTTGCTGAAAAATTTCATGAAGGATTAGCGGTTGTGAAAGTAGGCGGTAAGCGTGGTTTTATTGATGCTACAGGTAAAATGGTTATTCCAGCTCAATTTGATCAAAAAACGGATGGATATTTTTCTGATGGTTTAGCTTGTGTCAAAGAAGGTGGTAAATATATATATATTGATAAAACCGGTAAAGTAGTTATTACCCCTAAATGCGAGCATGCTTATAAGTTTTCCGAAGGAATTGCTCGTTTACAAATTGGTTTAAAATTCGCTTATATTGATAAAACAGGTGCTATTGTTGTTAAACCAGAATTTGATGGTGGATGGGACTTTAAAGACGGTTTAGCTCGCGTTAAAAAAGCTGGAAAATGGGGTTTTGTTGATAAAACAGGAAAAATTGTGGTTGATTTTAAATACGATGAAACATTTGAGTTCTCTGAAGGGCTAGCAAATGTTAGATTAGGAGATGATAAAACAGGTAAATGGGGATATATTGACAATACAGGTAAAGTAGTTATTGAAATGCAATTTGACCGTGCATTTACTTTTTCTGATGGTTTAGCTTGTATTCGTATTGGAGATTATAAAAACGGTAAATTTGGATATATCGATAAAGAAGGAAAAGTAGTTATCAATCCTGTTTATTCTGGAGCTTACTTTTTTAATGATGGTTTAGCTTGTGTTAGTACTTCTCCTTTAGTTAACGGTAATTTAAAAGATGCTAAATGGCAATATATTGATAAAACAGGAAAAGCTGTTATCGCGCGTGGCGGTGATTATTATGCTGATTTTTACAAAGGGTTAGCGTATGTTAGCTATGCTGGAGTATTATCATACATTGACAAAACAGGAAAAGTTGTTTGGTCTGCTGCCGTAAAATAATTTATATAAATATTTAAACATGTGCGAAATTTGGTTGTTATGTCAATAACAATTAATTTCGCACTTCTTTTTTAATTAAAAATAAAACAAAAATGTCAAACTCAACAGTGGAAAAATTCGAAAAATACAAAGTAAAAGACATGTCTCTAGCAGCATGGGGACGAAAAGAAATAAAATTAGCTGAGGCAGAAATGCCAGGATTAATGGCTCTTCGAGCTGAATATGGTAAGTCACAACCTTTAGCAGGTGCTCGCATCGCTGGTTGTTTGCACATGACAATTCAAACGGCTGTTTTAATAGAAACATTAACAGCTTTAGGTGCTGAGGTTACATGGTCTTCATGTAATATTTTTTCTACGCAAGATCATGCAGCAGCAGCGATTGCTGATGCCGGGATTCAAGTTTATGCTTGGAAAGGAATGAATGAAGTAGAATTTGATTGGTGCATCGAACAAACTTTGTTTTTTGGAGCAGATCGTAAGCCATTAAATATGATACTAGATGATGGTGGAGATTTAACAAACATGGTGTTTGATAAATTCCCTGAACTGATTAAAGAAATTAAAGGTTTATCAGAAGAAACTACAACTGGAGTTCACCGTTTATACGAACGTATGAAAAACGGAACATTACACATTCCAGCAATTAACGTAAACGATTCTGTTACAAAATCAAAATTCGATAATAAATATGGTTGCCGTGAATCATTAGTTGATGCAATACGCAGAGCTACTGATTTAATGTTGGCTGGTAAAGTGGCTGTTGTAGCTGGTTATGGTGATGTTGGAAAAGGATCTGCTGAATCACTAAGCTCGCAAGGTGTTCGTGTTATTGTTACTGAAATTGATCCTATTTGTGCATTACAAGCTGCTATGGATGGATATCAAGTTCAAAAAATGGATACTGCAGTAAAAGAAGCAGACATTATTGTAACTGCAACCGGAAACAAAAATATTATTTCGGAGCGTCATTTCAGAGCGATGAAGAACAATGCTATCGTTTGTAATATTGGTCACTTCGATAACGAAATTGATATGGCTTGGTTGAACAAAACTTACGGTTCTACTAAAGACGAAATTAAACCTCAAGTAGATAAATATACAATCGATAATAAAGACATTATTGTTTTAGCTGAAGGTCGTTTGGTAAACTTGGGCTGTGCAACAGGTCACCCATCTTTTGTAATGAGTAATTCATTTACAAACCAAACATTGGCGCAATTAGAATTGTGGTTACATACAGCTAAATATGAAAACAAAGTTTACACTTTGCCGAAACATTTGGATGAAAAAGTAGCTCGTTTGCATTTAGGTAAAATCAATTGTGAGTTAGATGTTTTAAGTGCTGAACAAGCTGCTTATATCGGAGTTGCAGTTGAGGGTCCTTTTAAATCGGACGCATACAGATACTAATTTATAATAACGAATAAAAAAAGCCCTGGAGTTTATACTTCAGGGCTTTTTCTTTTCAAATAAATTCTTTTGACTTTCTTAATTATAGATATGTATTACATTTCCATCAAAAGTTGTGTAATATGTTTTGAGGGGTAGTCCAGCTGGAGCTTGAAGCACTGTTCCGTCTACCATCGAAAACATTGAATTGCAACATGTATCCGTTGCAATAATATTTGAGGAGTCTACATAAACAATGGCACAAGGGTCGTTTGAATTGTAAGTACAATTTCGATCATAAGCCATAAATTCAGAAATCGATTTTCTGTAAACTAAAATTCCTCTGGCTCCTCCAGTTATATAAACCCAGCCTCCCACAGCATTTAAATTAATAAAGCTTGGATTGCTTGTGTATATATAAATATCTACAGGAACTATTGGTACTCCATTGTCATTTTCTTTTTTGCAAGCAAAAAAAAGAATAGTCATAAGAACAGACAATCCGACAGTGAGGGAATAGAGTTTATTTCTTTTCATTTTTAATAGGTAAACAAATTTAATGTTTATTTAATTAATGGGCGGAAAGAATTTAAAATACAATTATTCATTAGATTTGTCCGTTAACTGTTTGCTATGAAATCATTTTTTAGAATAATAACTCTTTTTCTTATTTGTTTATTGCCTCTTTCCTCTTTAGCACAGGAAAAGGCGAAGGATAAGGCTCCAGCGACTAGTCGTGCTCAAAAAAAAGCAGCTAAGAAAAAATGGAAAGAGCAACGAAAGATGGAAAAGGAGCATGCAAAATCTGTAAAAAAGCACCATAAGCGAATTCAGCAAAAGAAAACTAGGAAAGAAATGCGCAAAGAGAAACGCAAAGGGGAGAAAATGAGAAAAAATAAAAGAGAATTTTTTCTAGTACGCTGGTTTAAAAATCGACACCGCTAAAACGGGAAAACCTACCGCTTAATAATTTTTTATATCGATTTGCAACATTTTTCGAAATAATGTAGTATACTTGTAATATAAATCGTTCTTAGAACAACATCCCACCAATTGAATTTACATCCATATTTGTAGATTTTCGCCAATCAAATTTTGTTTTAATTTATTTTTGTAATATTCTTTAAAAGCGTTGATTTTATTGCGCTTCAGCATATTTTTTTGACTATTTTTCAAATGTAAAAAAATGTTAAAAAAAATTTGTTTATGAATTTTAATTATTACTATATTTACGCACTTCAATTTTTGCACGAAAAATTATTTTAAATAAATATTAAGATTATGCTAAGAAAATTACTTACCACCTTATCCTTTGTTGTAGTGTCAGTAGGACTGACTGTTGCACAAAACGAGTCGGCCCTAAAAGTTAGGTTGACAGATAAAGCAAATAAAGAAACAATTCCTTTTGCGAATGTTGTTGTGGATATGGGCGGTATTCAAGCCGGTGTTTCTACAACCAATATTGATGGTGAGGCAACAATAAAGCCTTTAAACCCTGGTAAATATACAGTTAAGGCAACCTATGTTGGTTACCAATCTGTTGAAATGAAGGATGTTATCATTTCTGTTGGAAAAACTGTTTACTTGGAGATAGCAATGAATGCTGGTCAAGAGTTAAAGATCGTGGAAGTTATCGAATACTTAGAGCCCTTAATTGATCCAGATACAAAATCAGGTGGAACTGTTACTCGTGAAGAGTACCAAAATATGGCTTCTAAAGATATCAATTCAGTAGCGTCAACAACTGCAGGTATCTACCAAAAAGATGAAGGTGGATCATTAAATATCAGAGGTTCTCGTGATAATGCAACAGCTTATTACGTGGATGGACAAAAAGTAATTGGTAGTTCTGGTGTTCCTCAAAGTGGTGTTGAACAAATTACAGCTATTACTGGTGGTACACCTGCAGAATACGGTGATGCAACAGGAGGTATTATTGCAATTACAACAAGAGGCCCTGCTAGTAAATATACTGGTGGTGTTGAATTCGTAACTTCTGGAGCTGGAGAAAAAAATGGTAAAAGTAGAGGATTGGATGCTTTTGGTTATAACTTATTAGGATTCTCTATTAATGGTCCTTTATTAGCTCAAAAAGATTCGAATAACAATGTTACTAAATCAATTCTTGGATTCAGTTTGTCTGGTCAGGTTGTTTCTGAAAAAGATCCTAATCCATCAGCTGTTGGTTTCTATCAAGTAAATCCTGAAAAATTAGCTGAATTAGAACAAGCACCTCTTCGTCCTTCTCCATTAGGAAATGGTTATGTTTTAAATTCTGAGTTCATTACAATGGATGATTTGGAGCCAATTAAAGCAAGAAACAATGTTGGTTCAAAAGCAATGTCTCTTGCAGGTAAAATCCAATACCAGCCAACAGCAAACATGGGTATTACTTTAGGCGGTTCACTTGATTACAAAAAATATCAATCCTTTACTTATGAATACGCATTGTTTAATCCTACAAATAATGCTGAGGTAACGAATAATACTTGGAGAGTTTATGCTAAATTAACTCAGAAGTTTAATAGCAATACTGAAAAAGAAGAAGAAAAATCTTCTTCTATTATAAAAGATGCTTATTTCACACTTCAAGCAGGTTATGAAAAATCTACTTCTAAAACGCAAGATGATAACCACAAAGATAAATTTTTCGACTATGGTTATATCGGTAAATTCACTCAAACAAAAGAGAAATCATATACCCCTGAAACAAGAGACACTTATGATGTTGATGGTGATGGAATAAATGATACAATCAATGGGTTTTTTATGAATGGTTATTCAGATGTTAACTTGACGTATACGCCTGGAGATGTAAATCCAACAGGAACTCCTTATACGAACCAGTTTTTTGATTTTTATGGCGCTTCTAATGTTGTAAATATTTTTGATGTTCAATCTGGTTTAGGATTAGCTAACGGTGATAGACCAAGAAACGTATATTCTACATGGTACAATACTGGTCGTCAGTTTAATGGTTATTCTACAGGTGAAAACACTCAATTCAGAGTATTTGCTAAATTCTCTGCAGATATTAAAAGACATGCTATTCAAGTTGGATTTGAATACGAACAACGAGTTCAACGTGATTATACTTTAAATCCAATTGGATTGTGGACAAGAATGCGTGAGCTTGCAAATTTCCACATCAGAGATTTGGATGATGATGGTTTAAATTCCGCTATATTAAATACTGATGTTCAGTTCCTTCCTGATGGAAGTGTAAATCCTTATGCATTCTATGATTTTAATCGTTTGAATGATGGTACTCAAACTGAATTTGACAGAAACCTAAGAAAAGCTCTAGGTTTAGGTGAATTAGATTGGTTGGATGTTGATTCCTATGATAAGGATATGTTCAACCTCGATATGTTTAGTGCAGATGACTTATTAAACATTGGTGGTTCTGGTGTAGTTAGCTATTATGGTTATGACCATACTGGAAAGAAAACGTCTGGAAACCCAAGCTTAGATGATTTCTTCACTAAAAAAGATGAAAATGGAAACTTTACGCGTGAAATTGGTGCTTATCGACCAATCTATATAGCAGGTTATATTATTGATCGTTTTGATTTTAAAGATTTAAAATTCAACGTTGGTTTACGTATTGACCGTTTTGATGCAAATCAAAAAGTGTTGAAAGATAAATACTTATTGTATGAAGCAAAAACTGCTGGCGAACTTTCAATTCCTAATCGTCCAGGTAATATCGGTGATGATTATACAGTATATGTTGAAGACGCTGCAAACCCAAGTGTAAATCAAGTTGTTGGATATCGTGATGGAGACACATGGTATAATGCTGCAGGTGTTGAGGTGACTGACCCAAGTGCTGCATTAGGACAAGGAGCTGGACAAGTTCAGCCTTACTTAGTTGACCCAAGCAACAAAACACTTTCTTCAAAAGTATTTAAAGATTATGTGCCTCAATTAAGTATTATGCCTCGTATCGCATTCTCTTTCCCTATTTCTGATGTGGCAAGTTTTAATGCTCACTACGATGTATTGACTCAACGTCCACCATCTTTTAATAGATTAGATCCAATGCAATATTATAATGTTGTAAACAATCAAGGTGGTTACGTTAACAATCCTGATTTGAAACCTGAAAAATCAGTTGATTACCAAATCGGATATCAACAGATTTTGAATGAGAAGAAAAATTCAACATTGAAATTAACAATGTTCTATATTGAGAAAAAAGATATGATTCAAACAACAAACGTTGTTCAAGCTTATCCAACATCTTATAACTCTTTCTCAAACGTGGATTTTGGAACAATTAAAGGTTTGTCTGTAGAATATGATTTGAGAAGAACTGGTGGTATTTCAATGACAGCAAACTATACATTGCAATTTGCTGATGGAACAGGTTCTAGTACAACTGATGGACAAAATCTTGTATCTTCTGGTGTGCCTAACTTAAGAACAACTCACCCTCTAGATTTCGATCAACGTCACACAATTACGTTAAACGTAGATTACCGTTTTGGTGCTAAAACAGATTACCGTGGTCCTCGTTTAAAACTTCGTAAAGGAAAAGAAAACGAAAAAGTAATTAGTCTTTTAGAAAATGTTGGTGCTAACGTAGTTTTCAGAGCAGGTTCTGGAACTCCTTATAGTAAACAAGCGAACATTACGCGTGAGGCTCAATTCGGTATTGGCGGTGGAAACACAGCTCTTGACGGTCAAATCAATGGATCAAATTTGCCTTGGACTTACAAAGTTGATTTACGTATTGATAAGAATATGGAAATTAATTTCGGAAAAGGTGAAGAAAAGAAATCAGCTAACTTAACTGTTTACTTACAAGTATTAAACTTGTTGAATACAAGAAATATTTTAGCTGTTTACAAAGCAACAGGTAACCCTGATGATGATGGATATTTAACTTCTGCTCAAGCTCAATCAACTATTTCGAGCCAAGTTGACCCAACATCTTTCACAGATTTATACTCAGTTAAATTAAATAACCCAAGTAACTTTAGCCGTCCACGTGTTATTCGTTTAGGTTTATTACTTGATTTTTAATAGTCGTTTTTTACAAAGAATTTAAATGCTACTTAATAATTACAATATGAAGAATCGTTTCAAATTAATCCTAACTGCAAGCATTTTTGCATTTTCTTACTCTGCTCAGGCATTAGAAAATGTAGGAAGAAGTGTTGCAACATCCCAAGAAAATCAAAACAGATCAGTTATGGCATTGTGTGCTCCTGCCGCAGCCAAAGAGGATTTGGATATTAATAACGTAAGAGCTACCATTTTAACGGGTGGAGATATGTGGTGGGATTTGGTAAATGGAAAGTACTTAGTGCCAAAACCTGCTCCAGGTGCAAATGGACCAACATCTTTATTTGCTGGTTCGTTGTGGATTGGTGGTATTGATGCTAGTTCTACTTTGAAAGTTGCTGGTATGACATATCGTCAAACGGGTAACGATTTTTGGCCAGGTCCATTAAGTTCAGCAACAGCTTCTACTGAAGCGACAACTTGTTTGACTTGGGATAAATTTTTCAAGGTTAATAAAAAGGATGTTAAAACATACATCGATTGGTTTAATGGTGGCCAAGTAGGTCCCAACCCAACGGATGCAGCAGCAATGGATGTGATTTTAAACTGGCCTGCACTTGGTCCAGAAGGTCAGCCGATGGCTCCTTATTATGATGCAAATATGAATGGTGTTTATGATCCGTATGCAGGTGATTACCCAGATTTTTGGTTAGGCGATAATACTCGTCCTGATTCTGCTGGTTATGAATTTACGGCTTGTGATGCAGAATTATTTGGTGATCAAGTTCTATTTTGGGTATTTAATGACAAAGGAAACGTTCACTCTGAATCAGGTGGTGCAGCTATCGGTTTAGAAATTCAAGCGCAAGCATTCGCTTTTGAAACAAATGATGAAATCAATAATATGACTTTCTATCATTATAAAATTATTAATAAATCTTCTTTCCGTTTAGATAGTACATTCTTCGGTGTTTGGGCTGATCCAGATTTAGGTTCTGCTTCTGATGACTTTGTTGGATGTGATGTAGGATTAGGTTTAGGATATTGCTACAATGGAGATTTAGTGGATGATAACCCTCCTTCTGGACAAATTCCTTATGGTGTAAATCCTCCAGCAGTTGGTTGTGATTTCTTCGAAGGACCATACGCAGATCCAAATGGTGTTGATGATTTAGCAGCAACTGTTCCTGCAAGTTATGTGGGTTATGGTGATACAGATATTGACAACGAGCGTATTGGTATGTCTAAGTTTGTATATTATAACAATGATGGTACACCAACAGGTAACCCAAGTGGAGCTGTAGATTTTTACAACTACTTGGCGGGAGTTTGGAGAGATGGATCACCTATTACATATGGTGGAACTGGTTATTTAACAGGTGTGACTTGTGATTTTATGTTCCCTGGTGCGTCAGATCCAACTGGATTTGGAACAAACGGAAGTTCGCAAGCTCCTTGGGATGAGGCAAGTGTTGGAAACGTTCCAGCAGATAGACGATTCTTACAAAGTGCTGGTCCATTTACATTACAACCAGGTGCAGTAAATACAATTACTACTGGTTTAGTTTGGGCTAGAGCAACACAAGGTGGAAATCTTGCTTCTGTAACGTTGATGAAAGGTGCTGATGCAAAAGCTCAGGATTTATTTAATAACTGTTTTGCTTTATTAAATGGTCCAGATGCTCCGAACTTAGCGATTCAAGAATTAGAAAATGAATTGGTTTTAACGTGGACAAATCCTGAAAATTCAAATAACTTCAACGAATTATACAATGAAGATTATGATAAATCTTCTGGTAGCGATTCATTATACCGCTTTCAAGGATATATCGTTTATCAATTAAAAGATGAAACTGTTACTACAGCCGATGTATACAATGTTGACAAAGCTCGTATTGTCCTTCAGTGTGATATTACAGATAACGTTAAGCAAATTGTAAATTTCGAAAATGATGTTGCTTTGCAAGCATTGGTTCCTTATGAAATGGTAAATGGTGCAGACGGTGGAATCGTTCATTCGATGTCTATTACTGATGATTTATTCGCGGTAGGAACACCAACTTTGATTAATCATAAAACGTATTATTTCGCAGTTATTGCTTATGGTTTTTCACCAACATTAGTAACCCCTGATTTTGCTATTCCAAAAGATTATTTGCCGTTTATTTCTGGTAACAAATCTTCTGATGGATATTTTAATCATTCTGCTATTCCTCACACTCCTGCTCCAGAAGCAGGTGGAACAGAACAACATTCAACCTATGGTACAGGTCCAAAATTAACACGTATCGAAGGACATGGAAATGGTGGGCAAGTATTAGATTTAACAGCGAGCAGTACTTCTGAAATTTTAAGTGCAGCATCTAGTCGTGCTATTAATCCAGTATACGAACAAACTCGTGGTCCAGTAAACATTAAGGTTGTTGATCCATTAAACGTTCCAACTGAAAGTAGTTTCGAATTTAAATTATTAGATACTGCAGGTACTGCATCAATTACAAATGCAGCAATCTGGAAATTGACAAATTTAACTTCTGGGATTACTATAACTTCTGATAAAACAATTGCCCTAGCGAATGAGCAAGTTATTAATGGGCAGCCATCTGGTTCTACAGCATTTACTATTCCAAATTGGGGTATTTCTGTAAACATTCCTTTTACAAGTGATCCATTAACTACAGCTTCTGTTAAAGGTGGTTTCCTTGAAGGAACAGTTTCATTTGGGGATGATACAAAACAATGGTTAACTGGTTTAGCCGATGAAGAAGGTATGACATTTTCAAATTGGATTCGTTCGGGTGCTGGAGTGTTTACTTCTCCTGAAAACTACTTTAATGATGCAGGCGGAACAGGAACAGATCCTGAGCAATATTATGAAAACATATTAGGTAAAACATGGGCTCCTTATCGTGTTTGTGCTACTGGTTTAGCTACAGATCCAATTGCAACTTCTGTTTATTCGAAAGGTGCTCCAGCTTGGCCTACAAATATTTCATTAAACAAAACTTCAAACCTTGCTTCGGTTGACGTTGTAATTACTTCTGACCAATCATTATGGACTCGTTGTCCTGTTTTGGAAGAGTGCGATGATAGATTATTAGCAAAAGGGAATACAAGAAAATTATTTATGCGTTCTGATCCATCTGTAGGAAAAGCAGGAACAGCAAATTTAGGTGCCGCAGATAACAACGACTTTCCAACAGGAATGGGTTGGTTCCCTGGGTATGCTATTAACTTAGAAACAGGTGAGCGTTTGAACATGGCATTTGGTGAAGATTCATGGTTAGTAACTGAAAATGGTGCTGATATGAAATGGAATCCTACTTCAAAAAAGTTGGCTACAACAGGTACAACTCTTTCAACAGGACAAACCATTGCTGATCCAATATTTGGAGGTAAACATTACATCTATATTTTTGGTCACAATGCAGATGCACTTTATTCAGCATCGGATGCTTTATTACCGAATGCTCCACGTGATGTTCCTCGTTACGATCAAGGAAGAGTATTGCATGATTTATTGAATGCAGCTGCTACTGCTGGTGGTGGTGTTGGTGGAAGTAGTGATGCTTATAAGCGTGAAGTGTTTTCTGATGCAATGTGGGTAAATATACCTTTATTGGCTGCTGGTCATTCATTGTTTGAATCAACAGTTAAATTCAGATTACGAGTTGCGAAATCATATCAAATTGGATACACATCAAATGTGCCTTCTAGTCCAGATATTTCTGCAACGCCTCAAAACAATAACTGGCCAATGTATACATTCAATACATCAGATATTGAAACGCATAAAAACGATGCTGAAACAGCTGAAAATTCTTTGGATTTAATTAACGTAGTTCCAAATCCGTATTATGCTTATTCAGCTTATGAGAAAAAAGCATTGGAGAATATTGTGAAAATTACAAATCTTCCTGAAAAATGTAACATCTCTATTTATACATTGAATGGTACATTGATTAGAAAATATGCGAAAGATGATCCGAAAACATCTCTTGATTGGGATTTGAAAAACCAAGCTAGAGTGCCAATCGCGAGTGGTATGTATATCATTTACATCAATGTTCCTGATGTAGGAGAAAAAACACTAAAATGGTTTGGTGTGTTACGTCCAACCGATTTGGATTCGTACTAGTCTGAAAATTATAAATTGTATAAGAATAAAGATTCATAAATATTGACATATGAAAAAATATAGTAAAATAGTAGCACCACTTGCAATCATTGGCTTGTTCTTAGCGCCAACGAATAATGTATTAGCTGGCAACCCTGATCGTGCTGGTCAGGCGGGTGCAACCGAGTTGTTAATTAATCCATGGGCACGTAGTTCTGGTTGGGCTGGTTCTAACGTAGCAGGTGCTAGAGGACTTGAAGCAATGTTTTTAAACGTAGCAGGAACTGCGTTTACTAAAAAAACAGAATTAATGTTTGCTCGTACCAACTGGTTAAAAGGAACAGATATTAATATCAATGCTTTTGGATTAACACAACGTGTTGGCGAAACTGGTGCAATTGGTTTATCAATTATGTCAATGGATTTTGGTGATATTGAAATCACTACAGTTGATAATCCTGAAGGTGGTATTGGTACATTCTCTCCACAGTTTGTAAACATTGGCTTGTCTTATGCAAAAGGATTTTCCGATAATATTTTTGGAGGTATTACTTTAAAAGTGATTTCTGAAAAAACGGCAAACGTTAGTGCTAGAGGTGTTGCTTTTGATGCAGGTATTCAGTATGTTGCTGGAAAACACAATCAAATTAAATTTGGTATTGCTTTGAAAAATGTAGGACCACGTATGAAATTCTCTGGTGATGGTTTGTCAATGAAAGCTGAAATACCAGGAAGTACAAACGGAACTACCTATACTGTTGAAAATAGAACAGCTCAATTCGAGTTGCCTTCATTGTTAAACATTGGTGGTGGATATGATTTTTATTTGAAGAAAGATAGCGCTTCTATGAAAACACATAGAATTACTGCAATGGGTGCTTTTACATCTAATTCATTCGAAAAAAATCATTTAAAAATCGGTTTGGAGTATGCATGGAAAAACATGTTGATGGTTCGTGTTGGATATTGCCACGAAAAAGATATCAGAGACAAAGAACTTAGAACTACTGTTTTTACTGGTCCAAGTGCAGGTTTTACTGTTGAAATTCCTTTCGGAAAAAATAAATCAACATTTGCTTTAGATTATTCTTACAGAGCAACTGATCCTTTCCAAGGAACACATTCAATTGGAGCAAGAATAAACTTGTAGTTTTTAATTATTATATTTGTATTGGAAGAGAGTCCCGCTTTATTGCGGGATTCTTTTTCTGTTTTAACCAAACCATTTAAACATGTCTACTATTTCTTATTTTACTGAAGAAGGATTGCAAAAGCTGAGGGATGAATTGAAGCACCTAAAAGTGCATGAGCGGAATTATATCTCAAAACAAATATCTGAAGCTAGAGATAAAGGCGATTTATCCGAAAATGCCGAATACGATGCGGCAAAAGAAGCTCAAGGCTTGTTGGAACTTAAAATATCCAAAATGGAGGAGGTTTTAAGCAATGCTAGATTGATTGATGAATCTGCTTTGGACATCACTAAAGTGTTAATTCATTCTATCGTAAAAATTAAAAATGTTGCAAATGGTGCAACCATGAAATATACTTTAGTAGCAGAAAACGAAGCGGATTTAAAAGCTGGTAAAATTTCGGTAGATTCTCCAATCGGAAAAGGATTACTTGGAAAAAAAGTAGGTGATTTGGCTGATATTAAAGTGCCTTCTGGAGTTATGAAGTTCGAAATAGTTGAACTATCCCGCTAATCCATGGCTAGCATCTTTACTAAAATTATTCAAGGAGAGATTCCTTGTTATAAAATTGCTGAAAATGACCAGTTTTTGGCATTTTTAGACGTTTTTCCTCTAGTACATGGACATATTTTAGTTGTTCCTAAAAAAGAAACCGATTACATTTTTGATATCGATGACGCAGAACTTTCTGCAATGATGTTATTCGCTAAAAAAATCGCAAAAGCCCAAAAAGCTGCTGTAGTTTGTAAAAGAATTGGGGTTACTGTGATTGGACTAGAAGTGCCCCATGCTCACATTCATTTGGTTCCTATGAATACTGCCAATGATGTGAATTTTACACAAGCTAAGATTAAGCCTACCACAGAAGAATTAGCTGAAATGGCTGAGAGAATTAAAGCAAAATTATAAAGTAATATCTCATTGTAAATCGTCTTCCGTTGATGTCACCCTGAGCGGAGTCGAAGGGCGGCATCTCTCAATTATAAATCGTTTTCACAATTATGAGATCCCGTGTCGCGGCACGGGATGACGGTTATATGTTTGATTAGTCCCTAAAAGCTAAAGAATCATCCTTTCTTGTCAGGATTATCTGCTAAAAAGGCTTTCCAGCCTGTATATGCTTTTTTTGCTGAGCCTGGCTTTCGTTGAAAATGATGACAAACTGCAGCGGCCAATCCATCTGTCGCATCCAAAAATTCAGGAGTTTCTTTAAAATTCAACAATGTTTTGAGCATAGCCGCTACTTGTTCTTTTGACGCATTTCCACTGCCTGTAATGGATTGTTTTATTTTCTTAGGGGAATATTCATTTATTGTTAAATCTCTCGACAGCGCTCCTGCAATGGCAACTCCTTGAGCTCTTCCTAGTTTTAACATCGATTGTACATTTTTGCCAAAAAAAGGTGCCTCAATCGCTAGTTCATCTGGTTTATATTCGTCAATTAAGGAAACTACTCTGTCGAATATTTTTTTTAGTTTCAATGCTGGATCAGCTACTTTCTCTAATCGCAATACGCCCATCACTACCAATTCCATTTTAGTTCCTTTGATATGAATAAGTCCGTAGCCCATAATATTGGTTCCCGGGTCGATTCCTAAAATGATTTTATCGGTTTTAATCAAAATTGCTTTTGTAATTTATAGTAATATTCAGCCTCTTTTTATTAATATTGTTGGAGAATGATTGTATCTCCAAATAAGCCTTTCTACAAAGTTATAAGTCTTTTCATAAAGTCGCTAATTTTATTTTTTTCATTTTATTATATCTACAATAAATTGAATGAGGCTCCAATGATTTTGGACTTGTCTGTTTTGTTTTCAAACGACAACTGGTTTTTCACAATTGCAATTGTTTTTTTAATGTTTGTGAATTGGGGCATAGAAGCATTAAAATGGAGACTACTAATTGCTCCAATCGAAACCATCGATATAAAATCTTCTTTTAAAGGAGTTCTGTTAGGCGTTACCATAAGCATTTTTACTCCGAATAGAGTAGGCGAGTTTGCAGGAAGAATATTTTTTTTAGAAAAAGCAGATAAAGTGCAAGCAACATTGATGAGTTTAATTGGTAGTGTGATGCAGCTTTTGGTTACAGTTATAGCAGGAGTTTTAGCGTTCTTTTTGCTTGAAAAAACGTACTATGATTTTTTTCAAACAGAGCAATTTGTTTCTACTAACGTCTTGTTGTTTGTTTTTGTTTTAGTAGTTGCTATTCTTGTTGTTGTATATACGATATTAAAAAAGCAAACTCCTTCTAGATTTAAAAAATACATCGACACATTTAAATTACACAGCTCTAAAAATTTGAATGTTGCTTTTAATTTATCTATTCTAAGGTACATTGTGTTTTCCATTCAATATTATTTGGCTCTAAAAATATTTGGAATAAATGGTGGAACAGCAATTGTTTTCTCGCTAATAGCGCTTACATTTTTTGTAACATCTGTTATTCCTACTTTTGCTTTGACTGAAATTGCTGTGAGGTCAGGAGTAGCCATTTATTTTTTTGGGACAATTACTATAGCTCATGCACCAATTTTGGCTTCGTCTTTGTTTTTATGGATTATCAATTTAGCTATTCCAGCATTGATTGGAATGCTATTCGTTCGCAAATTAAAATTCTTTAAAGAACAATAATGGAAATGTTGTTTTGGTTATTGGTTTCTATCGGAGCATTTTTATGCTTCAGCTATTTTCTTTTGATAGCTAGCTATTGTTATGGTTGGACTCAAATGAATGATTCGGATATAGTTTTGAATACTTCTGTGGAGGTGAGTGTAATTGTTGCATCTCGTAACGAGGAGTTGAATTTGAAAAAATGTTTGGATGCTATTCTTTTGCAAAATTATCCAAAAGAAAAGTTAGAGATACTCGTTGTGGATGATCATTCGGATGACTCAACCTTGGAGATTATTCGTTCTTATGCTGAAAAAAATAGTTGTGTCAAATGTTTGTCTTTACCCGAAAATAGTGTTGGAAAAAAACAAGCAATCTCTCTAGCAATAGCATCTTCCAAAGGAGAATTGATTGTAACAACCGATGCTGATTGTGTGATGGGAATAAACTGGCTTTCATCTTCCGTTTCATTTTATAAAAAAACGGAAGCGAAGATGATTGTTGGACCTGTTTCATTTTACAATGAAAATTCTATTTTTGAAAAAATGCAAAGTCTGGAATTTATGGCACTCATTTCTAGTGGTGGTGCTTCATTGTATTTCAAAAAAGCAATTATGTGTAATGGAGCCAATTTGGCATTTACAAAAGAAGTGTTTAATGAACTAAAAGGATTTGATGAAAAGGATAAAAAAGCATCAGGAGATGATGTGTTATTGATGTATAAAATAAATAAAAAATATCCAGGGAAAGTGCATTTTTTGAAAAATAAACAGGCCATCGTGTATACAAATGCGAAAGAAACACTCAAAGAATTTCTGCAGCAGAGAAAAAGATGGGCATCTAAAGACTTTTTTGCCTTAAATTCAGAAACAAAGAGGGTTTCGATGCTAATTTATCTTTTTAATGCCTATTTGCTGATTGTGCCTATAATTGGGGGTGTTTGTTTTGCAAATAACCCCATCTATCCACTTTTTATCGGAATTTGTCTTATTCTTATCGGAATTAAATGCTTTATTGACTTTTTGTTATTATTTTTATCCGCATCTTTCTTTAAACAGAAGGCCCTTTTAGTGTTTTTTCTTCCCGAACAAATCATTTATATGGTTTATGTTGTTTTTGTTGGGTTGTTGGGTTCAATAGGGAAGTATGAATGGAAAGGACGCAAAACAAATTAATGAATGGCTAAAAAAGACGATAAATATTCATATTCTCTTACTTACTATGCTTGGCAGCGTTTGAAAAAAAACAAGCTGGCCATGTTTGGATTAATTGTGATTGGTTTGTGTATGATTATGGCCATTTTAGGATTTGCTATCACACCCGATTCAACTCCTGATGCAAATGATCAGCTATTAGAACTTTCTAAAAAACCTCCTGGTTTTGAAGTGAAAATGCTTCAAACGCGCAAAAATGAACTCACGCACGAGGTGAATTTTTTCTATAAAATGATTTATGGTGAAATAAGTGATTTTAGGTCAATTCCTTTTTCTGACTACCACTATGATGGAAATGATATTGTAGTTCGTGAATATACAGGTGATGAAAAAAGACAAGGAACTGATATTAGATATAATCTGGCGGATGCAGTTTATGCAATCGACTACAATACTCCAATAGTAAATAATGTTGAAGAAGGGTATACTGAGTTTTATGAATTTGGTAGTAATACAAAAATTAGAAAAACGATAAAAGAATTAAAAGAAGAAATTGAAAAAAACAATATCATAACTAGAAAATATATTCTAGGTACTGATCCTGCAGGACGAGATTTGTTAAGCAGATTAATTATTGGAACTAGAGTGTCGTTTTCCGTTGGCTTTGTCTCTGTTTTTATTTCGGTTGTGATTGGTATTTTAATGGGAGCACTCGCTGGATTTTATCGAGGCAGAGTAGATGATGTTATTATTTGGATTATCAACGTGGTTTGGTCCATTCCTACATTGTTGTTGGTTATTGCAATTACATTGGCTTTAGGAAAAGGTTTTTGGCAAGTGTTTGTTGCAGTTGGATTAACTATGTGGGTGGAAGTTGCAAGGGTAATTCGCGGACAAGTTATGAGTTTGCGTGAGAAAGAGTTTGTTGAAGCAGGTAGAGCATTGGGTTTTACAAATTATAGAATCATTATGCGACATGTGTTGCCAAATGTAATGGGTCCTGTAATCGTAATTTCTGCAGCAAATTTTGCATCAGCAATTTTAATTGAAGCAGGATTGAGCTTTTTAGGAATTGGTGCACAACCACCAACAGCTTCGTGGGGTGCAATGATAAATGCTCACCGTGGCTATATTATTGGAGATGCTCCATACTTAGCTTTCCTTCCAGGATTAGCAATTATGTTTATGGTATTGGCATTCGTGCTCTTAGGAAATGGATTACGCGATTCGTTGGATACGAAGTCGATGGACGATGATCAGGTGATGTATTAAAATTTATTTTAAAATTGAATATTAAAAAGCCTCGCACAATTTGTGCGAGGCTTTTTGTTTTTATTCTTATTAGAATTTAGAAAGGTAGGTCATCCTCTTGTGTTGTAGCAGTGAATGTTTCTGCAACACCACTCATTTCATTTGAAGAAGAATTACTAGCACCAGCAGTGCTTCCTTCAATTCTCCATGCTTCTAGAGTATTGAAATATTTAATTTCATTTTTCGGGCTAGTCCATTCACGACCACGTAAATTAAAGTGAACTTTAATTTCAGATCCAACTGCATAGTTATCTATTAAGCCACATTTATCTTGAGTCAATTGAAAAGAAATGTGTTGAGGGTATTGAGAAGAATTATCTGTTAATACAAATTCTCTTTTTCTGAATTTATCAGAAATCTGTTGCGCTTCGCTTTTTACTTTTAAAATCCCTGTGATGTCCATTTTGCTTTTGTTTATATAGTTATTAATTAATTATTGATTCGTTTTTAATGATGAAAAGATAATAAAACTTTCCAAGCTTCTGGTACTTTATTATTGGATAAAAGACCTTTTGCAATATGGTGTAAATGATCTTCTAAATGATCAAGATTTTTGCCATACATTTCAAAGGCTTCATTAATGGCTCCTGAGTTCTTGTAGGTTATTACATCCATCTCTGATGGTATTTTTTCAATGTTCCCTAATTGCCCTAAATTATTGCCAGTAAGTACTTTTGAATTTCTGATATAATCAGGTATTTGGTCAATACCAATTCCAAGATTTTGTAGCGGTTTGGCAACTTCAAATAAAGCATCTCCATTGATTCTGCTGTACCAGTTGCCGCCCAGTCGAGCAACCAAATCTATCTTATTTGGGTCTATTTGTTTGTTTTCATCTAGTACTTTTTCATCAACATGCATCATAATTACTTCGCAAATGATTAGGTTGCCAGCACCGCCTTTGTCGCCCAATTCAATAACTTGTTTCACAATACATTCCAATTGAGCGGGTGATTCTTTTACTCTGAATGGTTTCACTTTTTGTGAGGCCAACTGGGTAAATCCAGCTTTTGTAAATTCGTTTGTACCTTTTGGATATTCAGTACTCGCAAGGCTCATTTGTTGAACCATGTCGTAGTTTACCATATTGATAACAACTTCTGGAACCTCTTTAATGTTTTCGTAGGTGTGTTTTGTATTGCCTGTTCTACCGCTTCGTGCCGGTGAAAAAATGGCAATTGGCGGGTTAGCGCTAAACACATTAAAGAAACTAAATGGAGCCAAATTTGGGTTTCCATCTATATCGATAGTGCTAGCAAATGCAATTGGTCTGGGAGCAACCGCGCCTAATAAATAACTGTGTAAAACAGCAGTTGAAACTTCTTTTGGGTCTATTGTAAGCATAATTCGAATTCTAGTACAAAAATAAAACATTATTCAAAAGCTTGCTAATTATGTTATCAACGGGTAAACGATAGATTGTTGATATGTAATAAATAAATATTATATTTGCAGTCCTAAAAATTAAATGCGGATGTGGCATTTTTTACGTTGAAGTAAAAACCGCAGCCGCGCTAGTTCTGATTAAAGATTGAAGTAAAATAATAATTATGCGGATGTGGCATTTTTTACGTTGAAGTAAAAACCGCAGCCGCGCTAGTTCTAATCAAAGATTGAAGTAAAATAATAATTATGCGGATGTGGCATTTTTTACGTTGAAGTAAAAACCGCAGCCGCGCTAGTTCTAATCAAGATTGAAGTAAAATAATAATTATGCGGATGTGGCGTAATTGGCAGCCGCGCCAGACTTAGGATCTGGTGCCGCAAGGCGTGGGGGTTCGAGTCCCTTCATCCGCACAAAATAAAACCGTAACCCTTTGTTTTAAAGGTGTTTACGGTTTTTTTGTTTTAAAAATAGTCCGCGGTTAGTCCGCAATTATTCTCTTTTCAAATTCTTTCCTCAACAAAGTACATATCCAGTTCGCCTTTGCCCTTTGCTTGTATTTTTCCTCGGTGTGTGCATTCAAACTTATCCTTCACTAATTCGTAGGTTGTTCCGCTGATGTTTATTTTCCCGGGTTCTCCACTGCTTTCCATGCGGCTGGCTGTGTTTACCGTATCTCCCCAGATGTCATAGGAGAATTTTTTCACGCCTACGATTCCGGCAACTACGGAACCCGAATGCACTCCTATCCGAATATCAAAAAACACTTCACCTTTTATTTGCTTTTTCTTTTTGTGCTCCAACATAAATTGTTGGATATCCAAAGCGGCATTTAAAACATCTGAAGCATGGGTAAGGTTGGGTGTAGGAAGGCCGCCTGCAGCCATATAGGCATCGCCAATTGTTTTTATTTTTTCGACATTGTGTTTTTCCATAATAAAATCAAATGCAGAAAAACACTCATTTATTTCATTAACCAATTCCTTTGCCGTAAGTTTTTCTGACAATTGCGTGAAACCTTTAAAATCTGTAAATAATACGGTAACTTCATTGATTAGTTTGGCATCCGCACTTCCTTTTCTTTTTAGCTCTTCTGCAACTTCCTCTGGTAAAATATTCAGCAGCAATTCCTCGCTTTTCTTTTTTTCCTTAAATATATATCCGGTAAAAACTGCAACTAACAATAAACCGATAACAACCGTCCAAATAATAATATTTTGTTTCCTATTTTTTTCTTCGGCAATGGCCTCTTGATTTTCAAGTTCCTTCTTATGCTCCGCATTTACAACTGCTTCTTTTGTTTCGTACTCGTATTTCATCTGACTCTGAATTGTTTTTTTACGGGTTTCTTCATTGTCTAAACTATCACGGTAGAGGATGTATAATTTATAATTTGCAACTTGTGATTTGTAATTACCCATTGCACTATCAACTTGGGCTAATCCATCGTATGCATTTCTTATCTGTTCCTTGGTCCTTATTTTTATTGAAAGAACAAGCGCGTCTTCCAGATATTTTTTTGCTTCTGAGGCTTTGTTTAATTTTAGTTTCACCTTGCCAATGCTAATGAAAGACTCAGAAATTCCTTTTTTGTCTCCAATTTCCTCTCGTATCCTCAAGGAAACATAATAATTCTTCAGTGCTTCGGGGTAATTGCTTTGCTGAGAATAAACATAAGCAATGTTGTTGTAAGACGCGGCAGTTCCTTTTTTATCGACTAATTCTTCTCTTATCTTTAAGGCCGCAAAATGATTTTTTAGCGCCTCAATATAATTTCCCTGATCAGCATAAATGCCACCAATGTTGTTGTAAGAAAGAGAGATTCCTTTTTTATCCCCAATTTTCTCTAGTATCCTCAAGGAAACAAAATAATTCTTCAGTGCTTCGGGGTAATTTGATTGTCGAAAATAAACACTACCAATGTTGTTGTAGGACGAGGCAATTCCATATTTAGCGCCAATCGATTCTTCTATTTTCAAGGAAGCAAAATGATTTTTCAACGCCTCTGGGTAATTTCCTAGGTCTGAATAAATATTTCCAATGTTGTCGTAAACGGCAGACATTCCAAATTTATCGCCTATTGATTCTTTTATCTTCAAGGTAGCAAAAAGATTTTTCAGCGCCTGGGGGTAATTGCCTTGATCATGATAAACAATGCCAATATTTCCGTAAGAGTCCGCCATTCCATATTTATCGTCAATTGATTTTCTTATTTTCAGAGCAGCAAAATGATTTTTCAGCGCCTCAGCGTAATTCCCTTGGTCCCTATAAATTAATCCAATATTGTTGTAAGACGATGCGACTCCTTTTTTATCGCCAATTGCTTCTCTTATTTTTAAAGAAGCAAAATGACTCTTCAGCGCTTCAGGGTAATTGCCTTGTCGATAATTAGCATTACCAATGTTGAGGTAAGACGTAGCAATTCCTTTTTTATCGCCGATGGCTTCACTTATTTTTAGTGTTGTAAAATAATTCTTCAGGGCATCTGGATAATTGCCTTTATCCTCAGCTAAATAACCAAGATATAGAAAGGTGATTCCCAAACCTTTTTTGAAATCAATCTTATGAGATAGTTCAAGTGCTTTTTTCAAATATTCTTTTGCTTTTGTCTCATCAGTAAATTCAACTTCTAAAAAAAGATTGTTATAGGTATTTACTTTCGTTGTGTCTTGTTTGGTAGTTTTAAGCACATTTAAAAGAGAATCTATCCTGCTCTGTTGCCCAAAAGCAAAATGAGAAATGATAATAGATAGTATGAAGAGTAGGTTTTTCATAAGGCATAAAGATATAAATATTCCGCAATATCTGTGGAGTATTCTAGCTTAGCTTTCTCAATCTATTAATATTCTTCTCAATATATTTCTCAGTAGGTAGTAAAGATTGCTGAATTCTTCTTGCATAGGTGATGCTGTCTATAATTTCCTTTTGATGTTCTTCAACTAATATTTTTTGTTTTTCAATGAGTAACTTTTGTTTTCTAGTAATTCTCAACGACCTAAATACAAATCCAGCAAATAATAGTACAAATATTAAAACCACAATTACAAATGATGTGACCAATTTTTGTTTCCTGTTTTTTTCTATTGCTATGATTTCTTGATTTCTTAATTCGCTCTTGTGTTCAGCATCTGCAACGGCCTCTTTTTTTTCATAGTCGTATTGCAGTTCTTTCTTTATTGTAGCCTCTTGCGTTTCTTGGTTCTGTATGCTATCTCGCATCAGTATTTCTAATTCATACATTTCAAATGCCTCTTTGTATTTGTTTTGCTTTTGAAATATTTTTTTTAGAATGTTTGCTGATTTACTTATAACGTTTGGGTAGCCTATTTCCTTAGAGTTAAGCATTGCTTTGTTGGCGTATATTAATGCTTCATTTATTTCTCCACTATTAAATTTAATATTTGCCATGTTGTTTAAAACAGCTGCTATTCCTTCTTTATCAGAAAGTTTTTCACGTATTTCCAAACTTTTATTATAATATTCAATTGCCTCTTTTATTTTATTTTGGTCTTTATATATTCCAGCAATGTTGTTTAGTGAATTCCCTATGCCACGTTTATAATCAATAGCCTCAGAGTTTTTTAATGCTTCATGTAAACATTCCAAAGCTTTAGTTTTATTCCCTTGATTATCGTAAATGCTAGCAATGTTATTTAACACGTTACCTATCCATTTATGATCATTTAATTCTCTATTAATTTTTAACGATTTTTCATAACAGTCTAATGCTTTTGAATAATTCTTTTGACCAAAATAAATTGCACCAATATTATTTAAAGTAATTGCAACAGCTGATTTTTGATTGAGCTCCTCACACGCCTTCAAGCTTTTGTATAGATAGTCAAGTGCTTGAGGGATTTTAGCTTGACGATGATAAACGGTTCCAATATCATTTAATGCATTCGCTAATCGGATTAAATATGTTTTCTTATTTGCCTTATCAAGTAAAATGTTTTTTTGAGACAATACTTCAGCTTTTAGCCATAAAGAAAGTGCTGAATCTGGTAGTTCTTGGTAAATAGTTTCACCCCAGAAGATATAGATATCGCAACGTGTAGTATCATGCGTTGCATTTTTTAGAGCAAGTTTTAATGAATCAATGGGGTTTCGTTGTGCATTTGAAATGGAGCATAAAAAAAGTATTAGTGCAAAAAGTAGTAGTTTTCTCATTCTTTGGTAGTCCTAAAAAGCAAATAAATCATCGCTAATATAGATAATTAACCCTATTTCTGTAAATTTTTGATTAAAAAATTGCTGCAGCTTTAATTATTAGAAATATCGGTTAATAAAGGCTTTGCAGTCATTTTGGCCCCATTATACCAGCAAAATCAAAATATTTCATGCAATACCATTTATTTAGTGTATCTTTGCAGGAATTATTAATCAAAATATTATTATCAAAAATGAAAAATGGAATTGTAAAGTTTTTTAATGAAACAAAAGGATTTGGTTTTATTAAAGCAAATGACTCAGGTGAAGAATTTTTTGTTCACGTGTCAGGATTGAAAGAAGAAATCCGTCAAAATGACGAAGTTCTTTTTGAAGTTCAAGAAGGCAAAAAAGGTTTAAATGCTGTAAACGTAAGATTAGCATAATTATAATCATCTATAATTTACCTAAAAGTCCCATTTTTCTCTGAAAAATGGGACTTTTTCGTTTTTAAAAGGGCTGAAATACTGATATATTTCTTATTTTTGTTTCCCTTTTGAAAAGAGCAAAATTTATAATCCATTAAACATAAAATTACAATGAACATTATTCAAGAAAACATTGACGAATTAAACGCAGTACTAAAAGTGAAAGTGGTGGCAACCGATTATTTGCCTAAAGTGGAAACTGCATTAAAAGATTATCAGAAAAAGGCTTCTATACCAGGTTTTCGTCCCGGAAAAGTCCCAACCGGCATGATTAAAAAAATGTACGGAAAATCCATCATGGTGGAAGAAATCAATAAGTTGCTTAGTGATTCATTATATAAATACTTACACGAAAATAAAATTGAAGTGTTGGGTAATCCTTTGCCTAAAGCCGACAGCGTAATTGATTGGGATAACCAACAAGAATTCGAATTTTTATACGAAATGGGATTAGCTCCTAAATTCAATGTGGATCTTTCTCCGAAAGATAAATTCGTTTATCAAACTGTTAAAATTGATGATGAATTGGTAAACAAATATGTTACCGATATCGCTAAACGTTACGGAAAAGTTGAAAATGTTGAAATTTCTGGAGATGCTGATTTACTGAATGGTGATTTTGTAGAATTGGATGCTAATGGAGAAATAGTTGCTGGTGGCATCTTCAAAACAGGTTCATTATTCTTAGATAGAGTGAAAGATGAAGCAACTAAAAAAGCTTTAATCGGGTTAAAAAATGATGATAAAGTAGTGCTTGATGCGAGTAAGTTGTCTGAAAATGCTACTGATTTAGCTGCTTTACTTGGTATCGATAAAGAAAAAGCGGAAGGCTTGAATTGCAAGTTGCAGTTTACTGTTAAAGGAGTTAGTCGTTTAGCTGCTGCGGAAATTAACCAGGAGTTTTTTAATAAAATTTATGGTGAAGGAAATGTTTCTACGGAAGAAGAATTTAAAGCGAAGATCAAAGACGAATTAGCAAATATGTTTGTTAATGATAGCGAACGTAAATTTTACAACGATGTAGTTGAACATTTGATGAATAAAGTGAATTTTAAATTGCCAACAGAATTCTTAAAAAGATGGATTGTTACTGCAAACGAAAAACCTGTGACATTCGAACAAGTAGATTCTGAATTTGAGAACTATTCAAAAGGATTGAAATGGCAGTTGATTGAGAACAAAATCATCAAAGAAAACAATCTTGAAGTTACAAAAGATGAAGTGGTTGATCATACAAAAGAATTGATTCTTCAGCAATTTGCTCAAATGGGTCAAGGTCCAATGGGTGATGAGGAATTGAATCAAACAGCTCAACGCGTTCTTTCGAATCAAGAAGAAGCAAAAAAATTGTATGAGAAATTGTATGGTCAAAAAGTAATGGAATTATTCAAAACCAAATTTACATTGGAAAATAAAGAAGTTGCGTATGACGATTTCTTTAAAAAGAACTAATCTGTCAAAAAGGCAATAAAAACTTTTAGGTCTGTAATTTGTTTGTATTTTTATACAATGAATTTAAATTTTAACTCTAAACTAAAAAAATATGTTTGATAACAACGAATTTAGAAAATACGCTGTAAAGCACAAAGGAATCAGTGGAAATACATTTGATTCATACACAAAACATAACATTTCAAATGTCACTCCTTACATTATTGAAGAGCGTCAGTTAAACGTAACTCAAATGGACGTTTTCTCTCGTTTGATGATGGATCGTGTTATCTTTTTAGGTACAGGAATCGATGATCAAGTTGCAAATATTATACAAGCTCAGTTGTTGTTTTTACAATCATTAGATGGTAAAAAAGACATTCAAATTTATTTGAACAGTCCGGGTGGTTCTGTTTATGCAGGTTTAGGTATTTACGATACCATGCAATACATTACTCCAGATGTAGCAACCATCTGTACAGGTATGGCGGCTTCAATGGGTGCAGTATTGATGTGTGCTGGTGCAAAAGGAAAACGTGCAGCGTTGAAACATGCTCGTGTTATGATTCACCAACCATTAGGTGGAGCTGAAGGACAAGCTTCTGACATCGAAATCACTGCTCGCGAAATTCAAAAATTGAAAAAAGAATTATACGATATCATTGCAAATCATAGCGGACAAACATATGAGAAAGTATGGGCGGACAGTGATCGCGACTACTGGATGACTGCTGAAGAAGCAAAAGCATACGGTATGGTGGATGAAGTTTTAATCAAATCGAAATAAATTTTAAAATTTAGAGTTGGAGAATAAATGCTCCAACTCTTTGTTTTTAGAAGAGAATGCTCTTTAGCATGTCTTTTCGACCGAAGTGGAGAAATCTAATTCGCACAAATAAAAACAAAAATGGCAAAAGAAGAAAAAGAAATAAAATGTTCGTTTTGTGGTCGCACAAAAAAGGATACAGATGTTTTGATTGCTGGGATAACCGGACATATCTGTAATCATTGTGTAACGCAAGCGCAAACAATTGTTAAGGATGAGATTGGTTCTAAAACGTCATCTACATTTAGTGCTGTTCAATTGATGAAGCCAATCGAGATTAAAAAACATTTGGATGAATACATCATTGGGCAAGATGATGCAAAAAAAGTACTTTCAGTTGCTGTTTACAACCATTACAAACGTTTGATTTTAAGTCAAGCTAAAACGACTACCAAAGATGAAATTGAAGTGGATAAGTCGAATGTAATTATGGTGGGTGAAACAGGAACAGGTAAAACACTTTTAGCACGTACCATTGCAAAAGTATTGAATGTGCCTTTTTGTATTGCAGATGCAACTGTTTTAACTGAAGCAGGATATGTAGGTGAAGATGTAGAAAGTATATTGTCTCGTTTATTACAAGCTGCCGATTTTGATGTTGCTGCAGCTGAACGCGGAATTGTATTTATTGATGAAATTGATAAAATTGCTCGTAAAAGTGACAATCCTTCGATAACACGTGATGTTTCGGGTGAAGGCGTTCAACAAGGATTATTAAAATTATTAGAAGGTTCGGTTGTTGGTGTTCCGCCTCAAGGTGGGAGAAAACACCCCGAGCAAAAAATGATTCAAGTAAACACAAAAAATATTTTATTTATTTGTGGTGGAGCTTTTGACGGAATTGTTCGCAATATAGGAAGCCGACTAAGCACTCAAGCAATTGGATATTCTGTAAATAAAGAAGTAGCAAGTGTTGACAAAGAAAATTTATTGCAATATGTTTCTCCGCAAGATTTAAAAAGTTTCGGTCTGATTCCCGAGTTGATTGGGCGTTTGCCAGTATTAACGTATTTGAATCCATTAGATGCAGAAACATTGTTGCGTATTTTAAGTGAACCGAAAAATGCTTTGATTAAACAATACACGCATTTGTTTGATATGGATGGTGTGAAAATAAAATTCGAAAAAGGAGTGTTAGATTTTATTGTAGAGAAAGCAATGGAATTTAAATTAGGTGCACGTGGATTGCGTTCAATCTGTGAGGCTATTATGATGGATATGATGTTTGACACGCCTTCTGACGCTTCAGTAAAAGAAATAAATGTAACCTTACGTTATGCAAAGGATAAATTGAAAAAGTCAACTTTGAATAAATTAAAAGTAGCGTAGTAAAAAGATATTTACATAAAAAAAGTCCTCTGTAATATTTACAGAGGACTTTTTTTATGAGTAAATAATTCTCTAGTACATGTAAATATTATAAACCGTACCATCTAAAGTAGCAGTTGCGTTACCATCACAAGAACCTGTTCCATAATCAACCACAATTGGATAAGATGGATAGTTTCCTAATGTTAAAGTGAAGTTGCCTTTTACAATCCAAGGGCAACCAACATTTACTTGTAGGTCGGAATTGGTATTAATGTAATAAGATTCACCTTCCATCGAAACGCCATTTGCATTACCTCTGATTAAATATATGTCATCAAAAATCCATAAATTAGTAGTATAACCAGCATAAAATTCGCGATCTTGGTTTGTGCTCCAAGTGCTATGACGACCATCCGTAGGGTGAGTAATAGTTGCACTATTAACAACAACATTGTAAATCAAGTGTCCAGCTGTGTTGTTTCCTTTGTTTGTAATAGTTTGTATGCCTTCGATATGATAATTGTTGTGGTAATAGTTAGAAAGAGTTACTGTTATAACGCTCCCTGAATCTAAATAAGGACCAGTAAATACAGCTGTGATTATACCACGTCTATTGTTGCCATCAGATCCTGCACAATTTACAGTGCCAAAATCGATAACAACTGTTTTTGGCCAAGTTACTAAATCGAATGGTGTAATAGTAGCACTTGCACACGCAGATGCTGTAGAACGCAAAGCATTAGAGCTATCTGTTACAGTACTAATCTCTTTCCAGATTCCTGCAAAAGCATTTTCTGCATTTGAGTTATCAGCAGCAGAATTTGCGTTTTTTGGTTTAGGGTCTTCTTTTTTACAGCCTGTATAAACTAGCGAGGTCATTGCTATCATTGCAATAGCTGTAAATAGTTTAATAGTTTTTGATTTCATTTTGGAGTAGTATTTAGTTTTTCTTTGTTTCGTTGTTATTTCGAGTTTTCACCCATAGCGTAATGGATGGGGTAGAATCAAATTTAAGCAATTTTCTCGAAAGTGAGAAAGTCGTGTTCGAATTTGTTCTTCTCGTCTACTATACCTTTTGTGTTTGACGTAAGTTTCCATTCAAAGTTTAATAGCTCCGGAAAAAAAGCATCTCCTTCAAAAGTATGGTGAATTTTAGTCAAGTAAACTCGGTCTACCAAATGTAGTGATTGCTTATATATTTCGGCACCACCGATGATGAAAATTTCGGTGTCGTCTGTGTTTTTTGCGGTTAATAGTGCTTTTTCAATTGAATCAACTACAATTGCCCCAGGAGCTGAATAATCCTTCTGACGGGTAATGACAATGTTTGTACGATTAGGAAGCGGTCGGAATTTTTCTGGTATGGATTCGTAATTTTTTCTCCCCGTAATAATACAATGGCCAGTCGTTTTTTCTTTGAAAAATTTCATGTCGGCAGGAAGATGCCAGATTAAAGTATTATCCTTTCCTATGACGTTGTTGTTTGCTACTGCTACTATAATTGAAATCATAATTAGTTCAAAGTTAGAAAGTTTAAAGTTCAAAGTTGAAAGAATCGGAGCTAAAAAACTTTAAACTTTGAACTAAACAGCAACAGCTGCTTTTATATGTGGATGCGGATTGTAGCCTTCTAATGTAAAATCTTCAAACTTAAATCCGAAAATATCTTTTACTTCTGGATTGATTTTTAGAGTAGGAAGTTTTCGAAACTCGCGCGACAATTGCAAATTCGCTTGTTCGATGTGATTTGAATATAAGTGAGCGTCACCCAATGTATGAATAAATTCTCCAGCCTGTAAATTGCAAACTTGCGCCACCATCATTGTTAAAATTCCGTACGATGCAATGTTAAACGGAACTCCTAAAAAGATATCTGCACTGCGTTGATACAATTGGCAACTTAATTTTCCATCAGCCACATAAAATTGAAAGAAAGCATGACAAGGAGGTAATTTCATTTTGTCAATTTCTCCAACGTTCCAAGCACTCACAATCATTCGTCTGCTGTCTGGATTATTTTTAATCTGATTAATCACTTGTGTAATTTGATCGATGTGGCGACCATCAGCCGCAGGCCAACTGCGCCATTGTGAACCGTAAACAGGACCAAGATTTCCATTCTCATCCGCCCACTCATCCCAAATACTTACACCATTGTCTTTTAGATATTTGATATTGGTATCGCCTTTCAAGAACCAAAGCAATTCGTGCAAAATAGATTTCATATGCACTTTTTTAGTAGTCATCATCGGGAAACCTTCTTGCAAATCATAACGCATCTGGTATCCAAAAACACTTATTGTTCCTGTTCCTGTTCTGTCAGTTTTTGTAGCGCCTTTGTCTAAAACGTGACGCATTAAATCGTGGTATTGTTTCATGGTACGAATAACGAATTTTACGAATATAAAAGTACTCCGATTTTTGCCTCAGAATGAAGCTGAAGAAATGATAATATTCACAAAGTATTAACTAGTGGCTAACGTTTTCCAAATCCTCGGGGTTGTGTTTGTGCTTGAATAGAAAGGCAAAAGCAATGGCTATAATCAGAGCATAAGCCGAAAAGCAAAGCCAGATGGGTTGCCAATCTTTTTCACCATTAGTAGTAAAGAATCTGTCGATTAACCAACCGCTTACAAAGCTCCCAAAGAATGCTCCAAAACCATTACTCATCATCATAAATAAGCCTTGAGCGCTCGAGCGAATGTTTGCATCTGTAGTGGTTTCTATAAACAAGGAACCTGAAATGTTAAAGAAGTCGAATGCCATTCCGTATACAATGCACGACATGATAATCATCCACAATCCTCCTGAGGGATCGCCAAAAGCAAACAATCCAAAGCGTAATACCCACGCAAACATGGAAAACAACATCACTTGTTTGATTCCAAATCTTTTTAAGAAAAACGGGATGGCTAAAATAAATAACGTTTCAGAAATTTGTGAAATAGACATGATTACCGTTGAATATTTCACAACAAAAGAATCAGCATATTCTGGAACTTTTTCAAAGTCTGAGAGGAACGTGTCGCCATACATGTTTGTTAATTGCAAGGCTGCTCCTAATAACATTGAGAACAAGAAAAACAATGCGATTTTATAAGTGCCAAAAAGTTTAAAGGCATCTAAGCCAAATTTCTGTGCAATAGAAGAGTCTTTAGAAATGAGTTTTTGCGGTGGACATTTTGGTAAGAAGAAAGAATAAATTCCCAAAGCGATGGCTGCAGCCGCAGAAATGTAAAACATATTTGCCGATGCTTTATTCCCTGAAAGGTTGGTCATCCACATGGCAGCTATAAATCCAATGGTGCCCCAAACACGGATAGGAGGGAACACTTTCACAACATCATACTTATTGTTTTTTAAGATGGTGTATGCAATAGAATTGGATAAAGAAATTGTTGGCATGTAACAAAGCATTGCACCAAAAATTACCCAAAAGAAAGTAGAAGGTGTATCTACTTGTGGAATGAAACAAAGAATCAACCCACCTAAAATATGTAAGATGCCATAAAGTTTTTCTGCATTCATCCATTTGTCGGCAATGATTCCTGTTAAGGCTGGCATTATAATAGAAGAAAATCCAAGTGTAGAAAAGATAGCACCAAATTCGGCACCGCTCCATTGTTTTGTTGCAAACCAATAATTCCCAACTGTGATAAGCCAAGCGCCCCAAATAAAAAATTGGAGGAAACTCATCAATGTAAGACGACTCTTAATGCTCATTGAGTTCTTGTTTTAAGAAAGATGAACTTATGATTTTTTGCGATTGTTTAATTCATCGCGTATACGGGAAGCTTTTTCGTAATCTTCATCAGCCAAAGCTGAATCAAGCATTTGTTTTAATTCTTCAGTAGATTTTTTCAAGTAATCTGATTCTTCAACTTCCACTAAATCTTCTTTTTCAATTGTGGTGTCCGCTCCGGAAATAGCATCATCATCTAATAAAATTCCTGCTTGTGAAAGAATAAATTCGTAAGTATTTATAGGGCAATTGAAACGAACGGCTAAAGCAATTGCATCTGAAGTGCGAGCATCAATTTCTACTTCTTTGTCGCCATTGTGTGTAATTAATTTTGCAAAAAATATTCCTTCCACTAAATTGTAAATGATTACTTCTTTAACATCAATGTTAAATCCTTCAGCAAAACTTTTGAATAAATCGTGAGTAAGTGGGCGACTTGGAGTCATTTTTTCTAACTCAATGGCAATTGCCTGAGCTTCAAATCCACCAATGATAATTGGTAATCTGCGTTTTCCTTTTGTCTCACCCAACACCAATGCGTATGCACCCGTTTGTGTTTGACTATAAGATAAACCTACTATTTCTAATTTGACTTTCTTCAACTTGATAATCTTTTAACCGCAGAGCTCGCAGAGAATTTTTTGCAGAGCTCGCTAAGTAAATATAAAAAAATACTTTTAAATGTATAATCTGTTAACTCCTTTTTTGTGCAAAAATTTTCAATTATTTAGCAATCTATTTTTGAGTTTCTCACCTATCGCCCCCTCTCCATAATGGAGAGGGGATTAAGGGGTGAGGTTTTAATTCTTGTTTGCTTTAAAATGTTTAACCGCTGCAATTAATTTAGGAACCACCTCAAACGCATCACCAACAATACCGTAATCTGCTGATTTGAAAAAAGGACAATCTTTATCTGAATTGATGACAACAATTGTTTTGCTTCCGTTAACTCCTGCTAAGTGCTGAATTGCTCCTGAAATACCAATTGCAATGTATAAATTTGGACGGATTGCAACACCTGTCTGACCAACATGTTCGTGGTGTGGACGCCAGTGCATATCTGCAACTGGACGAGAACATGCAGTTGCTGCTCCCAATTCTTTTGCTAATTCTTCAATCATTCCCCAGTTTTCAGGCGCCTTCATTCCGCGACCAGCAGATACAACCAATTCTGCATCTGGTAAGTTTAATTCTCCGCTTACTTTTTTAACTTCTTTCACTTTGATAGGAGAATTTACTGCATCTAAGTTTACTGCAAAATCATTTGCTTCAACAGCGCTTCCGTTTAATTCAACAGGAAATGAATTTGGTAAAATAGAGATTACTTTTTTTGCTGAAGTGATTGCATACGTTGCAACTGCTTTTCCAGAAAATACATTTTTCTTTACAGAGAAAGCATCACCAGCAATAGTTGGATTATCAACTGCTCCAGCTACAATTCCAGCTTTTAATTTTGCAGCCAAACGAGGTGCAACTTCTTTTCCTGTAAAATCGTGAGCAAAAATAATGATGCTTGAATTTTCGGCAGTAGCAACTTGTTCGATTGCTGCTGTGATATATTGTCCGTTTAAACTCGCAAGTTTATCGTTTTTTAATTTCAACACTTTTGTTGCTCCAGCTTTTCCAAGGTCTGCCAAATCAGCATCTCCAATAACTACAGCAGTTGCTGTTGTGTTTAATTGTTTCGCAATTCGGCTTCCGTAATTAACAGCTTCCAAAGAAGATTTTTTTACTTTGCCTTTTGCGATTTCTGTATAAATAAGTACTGACATATGATATGTTTTTTTTAATCGTCATACCGTGCTACGACACGGTATCTGTTTATTAGTATTTGTAGTCCGCCTCGTGAGATCCCGTGTCGCGGCACGGGATGACGGTACTAAAAGTTAAATCACCTTCGCTTGTGTGTGTAATAATTCAATTAATTGTTCAGGAGCAGCAGCATCAATGTATTTACAATCTACTCTTCCTGCAGATAAAGTATAATTAGAAATGCTAGTTAATTTATCAGCACTAGCAGCAGGAACCACTGTTAATGGTTTTGTTCTAGCACTCATAATTCCTTTCATGTTTGGAATACGTTGTTCTGCCATTCCTTTGTTTGCCGAAAGTACTAATGGTAAAGCACATTCTAATACTTCAGTTCCACCATCAATATCGTGTTCTATTGTTGCAACTCCATTAGCCACTTCTAATTTAGTAGCTAAAGAAACATAAGGTAAATTCATTAACTCAGCCAACATTGCTCCAACCATTGATCCGTTGTAAGAAATGGTTTCTTTACCAGCCATTATTAAATCAAACCCTTTATCATTAGCATACGCAGCAATTTGTTCAGCCACCGCAAAAGCATCATTTGGTTCTGCATCAATACGAACTGCATCATCAGCACCAATTGCCAATCCTTTACGGATAGTTGCTTCACTGTCAGCAGCACCAACGTGAATGATGGTTACATTTCCTCCTTGTGCTTCTTTTAATTCAAGAGCACGAACCAATGCATACCATTCGTCATAAGGATTGATTACAAACTGAACGCCTGCAGTATTAAAAGCTGCATTGTCGGCAGAGAAAGCAATTTTAGTAGTTGTGTCGGGCACATTACTAATACAAACTAATATTTTCATAAAAACGTGTTTTTACTATTTTTTTATAGGAACGCAAATTTAACAATTTATGCTGTATAAAAAAATGATTATTTATGAGCAGTTGTTGATAAAAAAGGGTGGTAATAATTTGAGGACGGAAAGTGTAGTTATTTCATCACATTCCATCGCTTAACGCTCCATGATTCTATATTGCCGGGGCTTAAAATTGTTTCTTTTTTAAGCAATCCAATCGTATCTGAATAATATAAATATGTGTCGAATGTAAATTCAGGAAGTGATTGAGCTGCAGCAATAATTTGCACTTGGTCAACATTGCTAAAAGTATTTATTCCCACATTCATTGAAAGGAATTTCGCAATAATTGTCATTCCATTATTCGAAGTTCCTACAGGACTATTAGCAGCATAAATTGATTGTCCTAAAAATTACTCCAATCGCCTGAGTAATTTCTAACTAGATATTTTGTCATTAGGGTTTGATTATATTGCTGTGACGTTGGATAATGATGAAAATACATTTTGTAAAATTCTGTCATTGTACTTCCAGATGTTCCATGGACACTTGGAATTGCTTCAAAAAATCCTGGAGAAATACTATCAACAACAAGGCTGTCAAGCACACCCGTTGAATCGTTTTCATAAATCCAATAGCTTCCTGTTTTAAATTTGTAAGGAGAAATACTTTCTGCTAGATAGTTATAGTGGGTAAGAGGGATTGCAGGATTTGTTCTGGGTTCTGCATCTTCTTCTTTTTGACAAGAGCTAAAGACTAAAAAAAATAATACGAATACTGGTAAAATATATTTCATTATTGAAATGGTTAGATGTCATAAATATACAAAATAAACCACCTCATTTTGCCCATTTCCAATAAAATCACTACTTTTGATTCTCTATTGATTAAGATACTACCAAAACAAATTTAGATTAGATGGAATATAACACTAGTCTGCCAAAAATGATTATCCCCGAATATGGCAGAAACATTCAAAAAATGATTGACTTTGCGATGACTGTTAAGGATCGTGAAGAACGCAACAAAGTAGCTCGTGCTATTATTGATGTAATGGGACAACTAAACCCCCATTTGCGTGATGTGACTGATTTTAAGCACAAGTTGTGGGATCATATTTTTATCATTTCCGACTTTAAATTGGATGTAGATTCACCTTATCCATTGCCAACTGCAGAAACGTTTCAAACGAAGCCTGATAGAGTAGCATATCCAAGTAATGATATCCGTTACAAACATTACGGTAAAACAGTGGAACGTATTATCGCTAAGGGGAAAGAATATCCAAATGGACCAGAGAAAGATGCGTTGGTGGAACAAATTGCTAATTTGATGAAGCGTTCTTATTTGACTTGGAACAGAGATTCTGTAAACGATGAGGTGATTTTAAAGCAATTGGAAGAGTTGTCGAAAGGACAATTAAAATTAACGGATATCTCTTTATTAAGAAGCACTCAAACCTTTGTTCCTCGCAATACCAATACAAACAATCAAAGTAGCGGTGGCGGAAAGAAAAAACAAAATAACGCTGGTGGGAAAAACAATGGTCACCGTCATCATAAGAGTAATAACAATCCAAATTTTAAACGTAAGCCATTTTAATACTAAATCTTAATTTTTCAGAAGCATCTTTCTTAATTGAAAGGTGCTTTTTTATTGCGTCATGCAATCATGCTTATAACCGTCATTGCGAGGTACGAAGCAATCTCTCTCGATGAGGAGAAGAGTCTATGTCGAGCAAGATTGCCACATCCCGCGAAAATGCGGGACTCGCAATGACGTGCTTAATGGTGTTCACGCTCCGAAAACAAGTTCTCACTATTAACAATCCTTAGTTGGTAAAAACCAATTCTACCCTTACCAATTTCCCTCATTAAGCCCTTACTTCGTAACAAGGTATTGTTGTCCATTTGACCTAGTCACTTAGCCACCTAATCACCCAATCACTTTATAACCTTATAACTAAAAAACATGAGTGTATTCGAAATCATCGGTGGAAAAAAATTAAAAGGCGAAATTATTCCCCAAGGAGCTAAAAATGAGGCATTGCAGATACTTTGCGCTGTTTTGTTAACGCCCGAAAAAGTAGTAATTCAAAATATTCCAGATATTATTGATGTAAATAAGTTGATTGATTTGCTTAGCGATTTGGGAGTAAAAATCGAAAAAACAGGTCACGAAGAATATACCTTCCAAGCAGATAATGTTGATGTTGATTATTTGAATTCTGCTGAGTTCAAAAAGAAAGGTGGAAGTTTAAGAGGTTCAATTATGATTGTCGGTCCATTGCTTTCTCGATTTGGCAAAGGATACATCCCAAAACCAGGTGGAGATAAAATAGGACGAAGAAGATTGGATACTCACTTTATTGGTTTCCAGAATTTAGGAGCAAAGTTCATTTATGATGAAGCCAATGATTTTTATAAAGTAGAGGCGAAGGACTTGAAAGGTTGTTATATGTTATTGGATGAAGCATCTGTGACAGGAACAGCAAATATATTGATGGCTGCGGTATTGGCAAAAGGAACGACTACTATTTATAATGCAGCTTGCGAACCGTATATTCAACAATTATGTAAAATGTTGAACAGGATGGGGGCGAAAATCAAAGGGATTGGGTCGAATTTATTGGTGATTGACGGAGTAGAATATTTGGGTGGAACAACACATAGAATGTTGCCCGATATGATTGAAGTGGGTAGCTTTATTGGATTGGCTGCAATGACACAATCCGAAATCACCATTAAAGATGTGCAGTTTGATGAGTTAGGTGTGATTCCAAGCGTTTTTCAAAGATTAGGGATTAAATTAGAACGAAGAGGAGATGATATTTACATTCCATCGCAAGAAAGATATGAAATTGACACCTTTATAGATGGCTCCATTTTAACAATTTCCGATGCTATTTGGCCAGGTTTTACTCCCGATTTGTTAAGTATCATTCTGGTAGTCGCAACACAGGCTAAAGGTGCAGTAATGATTCATCAAAAGATGTTTGAAAGTCGCTTGTTTTTTGTGGATAAGCTGATTGATATGGGCGCTCAAATTATCCTTTGTGATCCACACCGTGCAACTGTAATAGGGTTAAATCGTGAGCATCAATTAAAAGGTATTTCCATGACTTCCCCCGATATTCGCGCGGGAGTTTCCTTATTAATAGCTGCTTTGTCGGCAAACGGAAAAAGTACCATTCACAATATTGAGCAGATTGATAGAGGGTATCAGAACATAGATATACGTTTACAAAATCTTGGCGCACAAATTGTAAGAAAGTAGCCGAAATAATTTGTAATATTGTATTAATTAACACTACCCAAATGAAAAAAGTAAACATTCTATTAGTATTTGCAGCCGTTTCGGTTTTAGCATTCGGATTTATTAAAAATGATTCAGCTCCAGTTCAGGAAGTTGTAGGAACTAACGTTGGAAATAAAGCTCCCGAGCTAAGTTTCATGAACCCTGAAGGTAAAGAAGTTTCACTTTCTTCCTTAAAAGGTCAAATTGTATTAATTGACTTTTGGGCATCTTGGTGCGGACCTTGTCGTAAAGAAAACCCAAATGTGGTTGCTACTTATAACAAGTATAAAGACCAAAAATTTAACAAAAAAGCAAAAGGGTTTACAGTATATAGTGTTTCTCTAGACAATAACAAACAAGCATGGATTAATGCTATAGCAAAAGATGGTTTGGTATGGTCAAATCATGTGAGTGATTTAGGTGGATGGCAATCAAAAGGAGCTGCAATTTATGGAGTTAACTCAATTCCTGCAGGATACTTAATTGATGAGAATGGGATTATTTTGGCTAAATCGGATGTTTTGAGAGGGCCAGGTTTAGAAAACGAGCTTAAAAAATTGATAAAGTAATTATTTGTTCAATATTAGAAAGACAGAATTCAAAAGAGTTCTGTCTTTTTATTTTATACCTAAACTGATTTTTTTTAGCTTTGATAAATATTTTTAAAGGATAATATGGTAATGCGATTAAAATATTTCTTCATTTTTATTTCTCTTTTATCAACTCGTTTTCTTTTTTCACAAGGAGATGTGGAAGTTCGTGTTGGTGGTTTTGGGAGTGGAGATTTTGCCTCTGTAGAAGACATTCTGAAATACCCATCAGTAACTGTTGTCAATAGAAATGCTTCAAACTCAAATACAAAATTGATTTCATACAACTGTAGTTTTTCAAATATGGATGCGAAAAGAAATCCGTCAGGAACTACTGTTTTAAAGAACACAACTTATGCACTTAGTGAAGAAACAATCGCCCTTTTAAAAAAGTTTTTACCAGGAGAAGATTTTGTAATTAAAGACATTCAAGTAGAGGTGGTTAATATAAAAACTGGTGCTGTTGAAATGATTAAATTGGAGCCGATTTCTGTAAAAGTTGCTCCTAAGTCAGGTGGATCTCAAGCACCTGTTAAAATTGATTATTCAGGTAAGTTGATGACAGGTAAGGATCGTAATCAACCTGTTGCGAATCAAAAGGTCATTTTGCAAGATGAAAACGAACAAGAAATTCAATCGGCCATTACTGATAATTATGGCGATTTTAAATTTACTGAATTAAGCTCTGATAAATCATACAAGATAAACGTTTTGGTGACAGATGACACCAAAATTAAGGACGGGCAATTGTATGCTGCAAAACCTGATGGAACAATCATTCGTTCGTTCAATAAAACAAAAAAAGGATTTACCTATGAGTTATTGCCTGTCGAATTAACAACGCTTGCACGTGAGAAAGAAGAAGATACATCTTTGAAAATTAAGAATTTTGGAGCTTCAAAAGATGCAAAATTAACAGTGATAGAGAATGTGTATTATGATCCAAATTCATCAGATGTTAAGTCTGAGTCGATTGAGAAACTGGATAAAATTATTGCTGCGATGTCTGAGAATAAAAGCCTTAAACTTTCTATAAATAGTCATACAGATGCAAAAGGGGAAGATGCGTATAATATTACTTTATCAGAAAAAAGAGCACAAAAGGTAATGGAATATTTCATTTTGCAAGGAATAGAAAAAGGTCGTTTGAAAGCAAAAGGTTTTGGAGAAACTCAAATCAAAAATCGATGTAAAAATGGAGTAGATTGCTCCGAAACTGAGCATCAGTTGAATCGTAGAACGGAGTTTAATTTTACTAAGTAACTGTTTATTTATTGCTTAATAACCCCAGATTTTGAGTTTGCCTCAACTCCCTCAGTCACTTAGTCACCTAATTACCCAATCACTTCTTCTTAATCTATGTCAAAATGTCTTATTATCTTTGATGGCAAATAATTTGAGAGGTTTAGTTGGTTAAAAATTGAATGAAAAAATTAAAAAATATATTTAAGAAAATGAGCACACCGGAAAGCGATATTGTGAACGAACAAAACGAAGAACAAATTCCTCAGGAAGATGTAAATGCTGTTGATGTAAAAGAGAATCAAGTAGCAGAATTAAAAGTTAAAGTAGATGAGTTGAACGATAAATATCTGCGTTTGTATTCTGAGTTTGATAATTTTAGAAAAAGGACTGCAAAAGAAAAAATCGAATTAATGCAATCTGCTGGGGAAGATGTTTTTAAAAGTATTTTGCCTGTGTTAGATGATTTTGAAAGAGCGATAAAATCAAATAACGAAACAACAGATGTGAAAGCTGTGAATGATGGTGTTAATTTAATTTTTAATAAATTAAAATCATCTCTAACACAAAAAGGGTTGTCAGAAATGAAAACGGTTGGAGAAACATTTGATGCCGATATACACGAAGCGATTACAAACATTCCTTCTCCCTCTGATGATTTGAAAGGGAAAGTGGTTGAGGAATTAGAAAAAGGATATAGTTTAAACGGAAAAATAATTCGCTTTGCGAAAGTGGTAATCGGTAGTTAATTTGGAAATTTGGAAATGTGTCAATTTGGAAATGTAGGATAGTATTACGAAAGTAATTCAGTTCCCCAATTCTAACTATTTTTTAACATTTTCAAATCTTCAAATTCTCAAATTTTCAAATTGAAAAAATGGCAAAGAAAGATTTTTACGATATTTTAGAGATTCAAAAGGGAGCGAGTGCCGAAGATATAAAAAAGGCATATCGCAAAATGGCGATTAAACATCATCCGGATAAAAATCCTGGAGATAAAGCTGCTGAAGAAAAATTTAAAGAAGCTGCTGAAGCTTATGAAATTTTAAGTAGTCCAGAAAAAAAACAACGTTATGATCAATATGGTCATGCCGGAATGGGTAACAATGGTGGCTACGGTGGTGGAGGCGGACAAGGTTTTGGTGGAATGAATATGGATGATATCTTCAGTCAGTTTGGAGATGTTTTTGGCGGGCACTTTGGTGGTGGTGGTGGAAGAAGAGGCGGAAGAAGAGTTAATAGAGGTTCCAATTTGCGTGTAAAAGTAAAAATGGATTTGTCGGAAATTGCAAATGGCGTTGAGAAAAAAATAAAAGTAAATAAACAAGTTGCTTGTAAAACATGTAGTGGAAGTGGTGCAAAAAACGGCTCTGCATTTAATACATGTGCTACATGTAAAGGTGCAGGACAAGTTTCAAGAATAACCAACACCATTTTAGGTGCGATGCAAACTACCAGTACTTGTCCAAGTTGCGGAGGTGAAGGACAAACAATTACAGACAAATGTTCGCCTTGTAATGGAGATGGAATTGTACGTGATGAAGAAGTAATCAGCATTAACATTCCCGGAGGAGTGGCAGAAGGAATGCAACTGTCGGTTGCAGGAAAAGGAAATATGGGTGCTCGTGGAGGTGTTGCCGGAGATTTAATTGTAGTTATAGAGGAAATAGAACATGAACATCTGAAGCGTGACGGAATGAATTTATTTTACGATCATTTTGTAAGTTATTCAGATGCCGCTTTAGGAACAAACATTGAGGTTCCAACAATTGATGGAAAAGCAAAAGTGAAAGTGGATGCTGGAACTCAAAGCGGTAAAGTATTACGTTTAAAGGGTAAAGGGTTGCCAGATATTAATACATATGGTCGTGGCGATATTTTGGTGAATATTAATGTTTGGACTCCTCAACATTTATCAAAAGAAGAGAAAAAAATTCTTGAAGATTTAAAAGAAGCCGAGAATTTTAAACCGAATCCAACAAAAAAAGACAAAGGTTTTTTTGAACGTATGAAACAGTATTTTGAATAATATGAATATCTTATCCGCAAAAAATATTGTAAAAAAATATGCAACTCATACTGCATTAGATGATGTCTCATTAGATATTCCAGCTCAGAGCATATTTGGATTACTTGGTCCGAATGGCGCTGGAAAAACTTCCTTAATAAGAATTATCAATCAAATTACTGGTCCGGATAGCGGAGAGATATTTTTCGAAAATGAAAAATTATCTGCGAAGCATGTGGAGCAGATAGGTTATTTGCCAGAAGAGCGCGGCTTGTATAAAAAGATGGAAGTGGGTGAACAAGCTTTGTATTTGGCTCAGTTGAAAGGAATGAAAAAGGCAGAAGCGAAGAAAAAATTAAAATATTGGTTTGAGAAATTTGAAATTGATGCTTGGTGGAATAAAAAAGTAGAGGAGCTTTCAAAAGGAATGCAGCAAAAAGTGCAATTTATTGTAACGGTGATGCATGAACCAAAGTTATTGATTTTAGATGAACCTTTTAGTGGATTCGATCCAATCAATGCGAATTTAATCAAGAACGAAATTTTAAATTTAAAAGCGCAGGGTTCTACAATTTTATTCTCTACACACAACATGGGTTCTGTAGAAGAGCTTTGCGATTATATAGCTTTGATTAATCGTTCTAAAAAAATTGTGGATGGTTCTGTAAAAGATATCCGTAAGGAAAATAAATCAAACGTTATTGAAATTGAGTTCACAGGAAATATGATGGGTTTTACAAATTCATTGTGGACATACGGGAAATTGGGTGAACATTCGGTAGAAGGAGAAATTTGTAAAGCGCAAATTCAATTGACACCGGGTAGTACCTCTAATCAATTGTTGTCATCTGTATTGCCTGCAGTTGAAATTCATTCATTTAAAGAATTGGTTCCTAGTATGAATGATATTTTTATCAAAAAAGTAAGTGAAGGAAATGCATTAGGTACACAAAGTAATTTTACAGAATAATGAATAAAATACTTCTAATCATAAAACGCGAGTACTTATCTAGAGTAAAGAAAAAATCTTTTATTCTGATGACGATTCTTGGACCAATTTTAATGGTAGGTATTATGATTGTTCCTATTTGGTTGTCGACTCAGAAGTCGGAAAAGCAAAAGATTGAAGTAATTGATGAAAGTTTTTTATTTACGGGATTGATACCTGAGAAAGATAACGTTCATTTTGATTATCCACCAATTACAAAACAACAAGCGAGAGATGGATTTTTTGCTACTGATTATGATGCTATTTTGTGGATTCCTCATAATGTTTTGAATGGTGGACAATCAGGAATTGAGTTGTTGTTTAAAAAACAATTAAGTAATTCTACGCAACAACACATTGAATATAGTCTTAATAAAATGTTGTATGAAGTAATGTTAGCGAAGAATAACGTTAATGTAAATTTCATCAAAGACGCAAAAGAAAAATCAACAATCAAGATGTTTACTAAGCAACTTGATGAAGTAGGTAATGAAAAGAACACAAATACAGGTTTGTATATGGGCATAGGTTTGGTTGCAGCCATTATGATCTACTTTTTTATTTTTATGTATGGTGTTCAAGTGATGAGAGGTGTTATGGAAGAGAAAACGAGCCGAATTGTTGAAGTAATATTGTCATCTGTAAAACCTTTTCAATTAATGATGGGGAAAATAGTTGGTGTTGCTTTGGTTGGTTTAACTCAGTTTTTATTATGGGTGATCTTATCAACCACATTATATAGTTTCGCATCAGCTACAATTTTGAAAGATATCGAAATGAAGCAGATTCAGCAAAAGGAAGAAGTAATCACTATTGGGGCTAATTTGGATTGGGAAAAAATGGGCAAAAACCCAGAAGAAAATGAAATATCAAAATTATTGAATGATTTCAAATCGGTTGATATGGTTTCAATTACACTTTGTTTTTTGTTTTATTTCTTAGCAGGCTATTTAATGTATAGTGCGCTTTTTGCGGCCATCGGTGCAGCCGTTGATAGTGAAGCAGACACGAATCAGTTTATGTTGCCCATTACAATTCCACTCATTTTTTCTTTTGGTATTGCTCAAACGGTCATGCAAGATCCTCAAGGCTCTTTAGCCGTTTGGTTTTCAATGATTCCACTTACCTCTCCGGTTGTTATGATGGTGCGTTTGCCATTTGGAGTTCCTCCTTGGGAAGTTGCTTTATCAATGGCTTTTTTGGTGCTTGGTTTCCTTTTTACTACCTGGCTAGCAGCCCGTATTTACCGAACCGGTATTTTGATGTATGGCAAAAAAGTTACCTGGAAGGAGCTTGGTAAATGGCTGTTTTACAAAGGATAATCATCCGTTTTTAGTGTCCTAATATTTTCATATCTTGTAGCTTTAAATGCTATTTTATGAAGATTGCTGTTATCGATTTAGGAACAAATACCTTTAACTTACTGATTGTAGAAGTTAATTCCGATAAATCGTATTCAACTGTATTCCAAACTAAAATTTCCGTAAAGCTTGCTGAAGGCGGAATGAACAAAGGTTTTATTGCTGACATAGCTTTTGATCGAGGAATCGAAGCATTTAAAACCCATTTTGCTACTACTCAAAAATTTCACGTAGATAAAATTTATGCTTTTGCAACTTCAGCTATCAGAGGCGCATCCAATGGTGTTGCGTTTGTTCAAAAAGTAAAAGGGGAAACAGGAGTTGATATTCAAGTGATTTCTGGTGATAGAGAAGCCGAACTTATTTATTATGGTGTGCGTTCGGCTGTTGAAATGACAGATGAAGCATCTTTGATTATTGACATTGGCGGAGGAAGTACAGAGTTTATTATCGCAAATAAAGATCAAGTTTTTTGGAAGCAAAGTTTTTTATTAGGTGCAGCTCGCTTGTTAGAATTGTTTCCTCCATCTGATCCAATTACTGATGTCGAAATTGCAGTTTTTAGAAATCATTTAGGAACGGAATTAAAACCCTTATTTGAAGCTGTAAAAAAATTTCCAGTAAAAGAATTGTTAGGATCTTCTGGTTCCTTTGATTCATTAGCTGAGATGATGGCTCATCGTTATTATACTCCTGAAATATTGGATGATAAAACAGAATTTACATTTGATTTAGGGCTTTGTGAAGAAATATACAATGGTATTTTAAAGTCGACAAATGCTGAACGGCTTGAAATGAAAGGGTTAGTAGCTATGCGAGTAGACATGATTGTGGTTTCAAGTATCATTGTTAATTTTGTTATTAGGGAATTTGAAATTGAAAAAATGCGATTATCAACATACTCTTTAAAAGAAGGAGTAATTTATGAAGTCTTAAACAAAAAATTATAATTTTTATATTATGGCAAAAATATTAATCATTGATGACGAAAAAAGTATCCGTAAAACATTGCGTGAGATCTTGGAGTATGAAAAATATCAGGTAGATGAAGCTTCGGATGGAGTGGAAGGTATTTCAATGGTGCAAAAAGAAAAATATGATATTGTGCTGTGCGATATAAAAATGCCAAAGATGGATGGAATTGAAGCGTTGGATAAAATTATGCAGCTATCTGCTGATACACCAGTTGTTATGATATCGGGCCATGGCAATATTGAAACAGCTGTTGAAGCCGTAAAAAAAGGTGCATTTGATTTTATTGCAAAACCTTTAGACTTAAATCGTTTGTTGGTTACAATTCGTAATGCAATGGATAAATCAACGTTGGTTACGGAGACGAAGGTGCTGAAGAAAAAGGTAAGTAAAACCTTTGATATGATTGGTGAGTCAAAAGCGATTATTCAAATTCAAGAAATGATTGAACGCGTTGCTCCAACAGATGCCCGTGTTTTGGTAACTGGTGGTAATGGAAGTGGGAAAGAATTGGTTGCACGTTGGTTGCATGAAAAAAGCAGTCGTGCGAATGCTCCTTTGATAGAAGTGAATTGTGCGGCTATTCCAAGTGAATTGATAGAAAGTGAATTGTTCGGCCACGAGAAAGGTGCTTTTACATCTGCTATCAATCAACGCAAAGGAAAGTTTGAACAAGCGGAGGGTGGAACCTTGTTTATGGATGAGATTGGGGATATGAGTCTTTCTGCTCAAGCAAAAGTATTGCGTGCCTTACAAGAAAATAAAATCACCAGAGTAGGAGGAGAGAAGGAAATAAAAGTGAACGTGCGCGTGGTGGCGGCTACTAATAAGGATTTGCAAAAGGAAATAGCTGCTGGAAACTTTAGAGAGGATTTGTACCACCGTTTAAGTGTTATTCTTATCCATGTGCCTTCGCTGAATGAAAGAAAAGAAGACATTCCTTTATTAGCAGAACATTTCTTAAAAATGATATGTGAAGATCATAGCATGCCAAACAAAAGTTTCTCGAAAGATGCAATAAAAGAATTGCAAAAGATTAATTGGACAGGAAATATACGTGAGTTCAGAAATGTTGTTGAACGTTTGATTATCTTGTGTGATAAAGTAATTACAGATAAGGATGTAATTGCGTATGCGAGGCCGTTAAAGGGGTAGTTTATTTCAGCTTTAAAACATAAACTTTTGGAAACCCTTTGCCTGTAACAAACATTCTTTTCGTTATCGGGTCATAAGCTATTCCATTCAATACATCTGATTCAGGATTTGTACGATGTGCTTCATCACTTAGCTGAGAGCAATCCATTACTCCAACTACTTTACCTGTTTTTATATCAATTTTAACGATATAATTTTTTGTCCAAATATTCGCATAGATATAGCCATCTATAAATTCTAATTCATTTATATTATCTTCAGCATATCCCGCATTCGTAACATTAATCGTTTTAGTAGGCTGTAAAGTAATAGGATCTAAATACGTTAAAACATTAGTTCCATCGCTCATAATTAGAGAAACCCCGTCTGTAGTTAATCCCCAACCTTCTTTATTTTTATATGTGAATCTGTTTATTTGTTTGTACGTCTTTGCATCGTAAACAAATCCAATTTGATTTTTATAGGTCAGTTGATAGAATTTATCATTAAGAATGATTGCACCTTCTCCAAAATAAGTTCTACCCAAATCTATTTTGGCGTTTAATTTCCCATTAATAGTATCAATTATTCCAATTACAGTTTTGTATTGTGTTTGAGTTTCGGGTGCACCTGTGCTTTCATAAAGCTGTTTGTCATGAAAAAACAATCCTTCTGTATATGCAGTTAAGTCGTGTGGAAAGCTACCTATTACTTCATAATTTATTGTAGCAACAAGTTCTTCAGTTTTTGGAATTATGTTTTCTACTTCTACTTTCTTCGGGTCAGAGGAGCAAGAGAAGATGAATATGAAAAGTATAAAAATTGAAATTATTTTTTTCATGATTTATTATAAAGTTTTGTTAAGTAGTATTGAGCTATTGATTAGCTTTTCTAAATGTGGCTCATAAACTACTTGTTTTACTAAATTAATGTGACCGATATGGTGACAATCTGTACCAACAAACGAAATCATATTTTTATCAATCATTTCCTCCGCAATTTTTTTTGTAGAAGGAGAATAATAACCTGTAAGAGAATTGATATTCATTTGAAGTAATACTCCTTTGTCTATAAACCCTTCATACTTTTCAAATTCATTGTGCCAGAAATTATAACGTTCAGGATGTGCTAATACTGGTTTGTAGCCAAGTAATTGCATTTTGAAAATTATGTGATATAAATTGTCTGGTGGATTCATGTAAGAGATTTCAAACAACAAATATTTGTTTCCGAAAGTTAATAAAGGACCTTCATCCAGCTTCTTTTCAAAGTCGTAGTCTAGGTAATATTCAGAAACGGCATCTAGTTCAATATCTATTTCTGCTTTATCCAATTCTTTTTTTACTTCATCTCTTCCCGTTAATATGATTTCAGATGTATTTCGATAATAATCGCTCATTGTGTGAGGAGATGTAATTACCTTTTTATATCCCAATTTTTGCATCTCCGAAATCATCAACAAACTGTCTTCCATTGTTTTTGCACCATCATCAATTCCAGGAATAAAATGAGAGTGAATATCCGTGCCTAGCACGGATAAATCGACAGGAGTAGATAGTCGTTTTGGTTTTTTATTGAAGATACTGAAGAGTCCCAATGGTAGTTTTATTTAGATTTAAACCAAGCTAAAGTATATTTCAATCCTTCTTCAATTTTTACTTGAGGCTGATAGTTGATAGCATTTTTTGCTTTTGAAATATCTGCCAATGAATCACGAACATCACCAGGTCTGTCTGCTCTATAAATTTGCTGAGTTGTTGTTCCAATTAATTTTTTCAATATTTCTATCAATTGATTTAATGAAACACGTTCACCAACTGCAATGTTAAAGATTGTGCCGTCTGTTTTTACATTTTGCTCAAACATAGCTTTAATGTTGGCTTGTACTGCATTTGCAACAAAGGTAAAATCTCGAGTTTGTTCTCCGTCACCATTAATTGCAGGAGCTGTATTGTTTAAAAGTGCATTTATAAATAACGGAATTGCAGCAGCATATTCTCCTTGTGGATTTTGTCGTGGACCAAAAATGTTAAAATAGCGTAGTCCGATAATTTCCATGTTGTATGTTTTTGCAAAAATTTCGCCATACAATTCATTCGTCATTTTTGAAACTGCATACGGAGAAAGTTGTTTGCCAATTTGATTTTCTACTTTTGGTAATATTTTGCTGTCACCATAAACAGAGGAGGAACTTGCATAAACAACACGCTTTACATGGGCATCACGAGCGGCAAGCAATACATTTATAAATCCGGTAGCATTTACATTATGTGTAGCAATCGGATTTTTTATCGAGCGAGGCACGGAGCCCAATGCCGCTTCATGAAAAACATAATCAACGCCAGCACAAGCTTTATTGCAATCATCAATGTTGCAGATGTCACCTTTTATAAATTCAAAATTAGGTAGAGAAAGATATGGTTTTAAATTGTCTTCAAATCCAGTTGCTAGATTATCTAATACAACAATCTTTTTTGCGTTGTATTTCAACAAATACTCTACGATGTTTGATCCAATGAAACCAGCGCCACCTGTAACTAAAAAGGTTTTATTTGATATATCATTTGTATGAAATGGAGAAGAATACATAGGTGTTGAACTATCGTTTTGTGTATTGTTGTTCGTAATATTTTTTATAATCACCGGAAGTAACATTGTTTAACCAATCTTCATTCGATAAATACCAATCAACAGTTTTTTCTAAGCCTTCTTCAAATTGTAAGGATGGCACCCAGCCCAATTCTTTTTGAAGTTTACTAGAGTCAATAGCATAACGTAAATCATGTCCTGCTCTGTCTTTCACAAAAGTGATAAGCTTCGCAGATTCTCCTTCAGAACGATTCAACTTCTTATCCATAATTTTGCAAAGCAAATGAATCAAATCAATGTTTGTCCATTCATTGTGCCCACCAATATTAAACGTTGTTCCTGTCTTTGCAGTATGAAAAATAACATCAATAGCGCGTGCATGGTCTTCTACCCACAACCAATCACGAATATTTTCTCCTTTTCCATAAATTGGAATGGATTTGTTGTTTTTAATATTATGGATAGAGAGTGGAATTAATTTTTCTGGAAAGTGATGACTTCCATAATTATTTGAGCAATTTGAGATAACAGCATCCATTCCGTACGTATCATGGTACGCTCTTACAAAATGGTCGGAGCTAGCTTTTGACGCTGAATATGGACTGTGTGGGTCGTACGCAGTAGTTTCTGTAAACATTCCCGTTTCACCCAGTGTGCCGTAAACTTCATCAGTGGAAACATGATAGAATCGATGTGAAGAATAATCGTCTTTCCAATTCGTTTTCGCTGCATTCAATAAATTCACAGTGCCAATTACATTGGTCATCACAAACTCTAGTGGATTGCTAATGCTTCTGTCTACGTGGCTTTCTGCAGCTAAATGAACTACAGCATCAAATTTATGAGTTGCAAATAGGTTAGAAATGAAATCAGCATCTACGATATCTCCTTTAACAAAAGAGTAGTTGGCTTTGTTTTCAAGATCTTTAATGTTATTTAAATTCCCAGCATAAGTTAGTTTATCTAAATTAACAATTTGATAATTTGGGTATTTGTTAACGAATAATCGAACAACATGTGAGCCAATAAAACCAGCTCCTCCAGTAATTAATATTTTTTTCATTATAAACTCCAATAGGTTAAGTTGTTGATTTTCCCTTTAAGGATTCCTTTTACATCTACAAGTATTCCACCATCAGATAAAATTGATTTGTAATACGCTTCATCATATCCTAAATATTCTTTGTGATTTACAGCAACAACTACAGCATCATATCCTTTGTTGATAGTCGTAACTAACCCAAAACCATATTCATGCATTAATTCATCTGATTCAGCATGAGGATCTATAACGTCAACTTGTACACCAAAAGATTTAAATTCTTTAATTACGTCAGAAACTTTCGAATTGCGAACATCACTAACATTTTCTTTGAACGTAGCGCCCATAACTAATACACGCGATTCGGTTAAATTCTTTTTAGCAGCAATAATTTTCTTTACAGTTTGTTTAGCAACATAAAATCCCATTGAATCGTTTACATAACGTCCTGAATTGATTACACGAGCATGATATCCTAGTGCCTCCGCCTTGTAAGTTAAATAGTAAGGGTCAACGCCAATGCAATGTCCGCCAACTAATCCCGGAGAAAATTTTAAGAAATTCCATTTTGTGCCAGCAGCTTCTAATACATCATACGTATTAATTCCAATTCGACTAAATATAATCGACAACTCATTCATCAACGCAATGTTCACATCTCGTTGCGTGTTCTCAATAATTTTTGCAGCCTCAGCAACTTTAATGGAAGAAGCTTTGTGAACACCTGGCTCCACGATTATTTTATAGGTTTCCGCAATTACTTCTAATGATTCATCATCGCAACCAGAAACTACTTTTAATATTTTTGTAATTGTATGTTCTTTATCGCCTGGATTTATTCGTTCAGGAGAATATCCAACTTTAAAATCTGATTTGAATTTTAATCCTGACACTTCTTCTAAAACGGGAATACAGTCTTCTTCTGTACAGCCTGGATAAACAGTAGATTCATAAACTACATAATCGCCTTTTTTTAATGCTTTTCCCACAGAACGAGAGGCTCCTAATAAAGGTTTTAAATCAGGAAGGTTGTGTTCGTCAATTGGGGTAGGCACTGCGACAATAAAAAAGTTAGCAGATTTTAATACATCAATGGATGCAGTAAATTCAATATCACAACCTTCAAAATCTGATGCTGTTAATTCTTGTGATGGGTCGATGTTGTTTTGCATCATCTTCACACGTTCTTCGTTGATGTCAAAACCAATTACTTTTACTTTTTTAGCAAAAGCCAATGCAATCGGCAATCCAACATATCCTAGTCCGATAACTGCAATTTTCGCTTCCTTGTTTTTTATCTTGTTGATCATAATTTTATGATTTTCTATCTGTGTTTCTTAATGAATAAATTCTTTCTATAATATCAACAACCTTTAGTCCCTCCATGGCATTGGTTGTTAAAGTAGTTCTTCCTTTTAATGTATCTACAACATTAGAAATCACTTGTGGGTGATTGTTTGCAGAGCCTTTGTATGCACCATAGTCATTTGCTTCATTTGTTGGGTCAAGAACAGGTAACGTATAATCTTTGATATTACAATATTCCACTTGATCCATATATTGTCCGCCAACTTTAACACTTCCTTTACTTCCAACAATAGTAATACTGCTTTCTAAGTTTGTATTCCAAACGGATGTTGAATAATTAATACTACCCATTCCACCATTTGTAAAATTGAAATTCACGAATCCGCTGTCTTCAAACTCCGTTAAATTAGCATGATTGAAATCATTAAACTTCGCTTGAATGTCTTTCATGTCACCAAAAATCCAATACAATAAATCAATCCAATGTGAGAATTGAGTAAATAATGTTCCGCCATCTAATTCTTGCGATCCTTTCCATCCGCCTTTTTTGTAATAGCGCTCGTCACGGTTCCAATAGCAATTCAATTGAACCATATAAACATCTCCAATAATTTTTTCTTCAACAATTTTTTTCAGCCAAACAGAAGGAGGTGAAAAGCGGTTTTGCATCACACAAAAAACAGTTCTATGCACTTGTAATCCTTTGAAAATAATTGATTCGCAATCTGCTTTACTTAATGCCATTGGCTTTTCGCAAACTACGTGTTTTCCAGCTTCAAGGGCAAGTAAAGATTGCTTAGCGTGCAAACCATTAGGAGTGCAAATGCAAATTACTTCTACTTCAGGATGTGCAGCTAATAATTCTTCTGGTGAAGAATAAAACTTTTCTTTTAAATCAGTTAATCCGAGTTTATCAATTGGCATTGTATCACAAACTGCAATCAATTCAGCCTCAGAATTTCTACGAACCATTTCAGCATGTCGTTTACCAATATGACCTTGCCCAATAACTGCAAATTTTATTTTGTTGCTCATGCTTTTTTTACGCTTCCGTTTTCTAATTTGTATTTTTCTTTACTTTCTAAGCATTCAGCAATTCCATCTTTGTTGAATTGCAAACGATGTCCGTATTCGCTAATCCACCCCATTTGTTTCGCGGGATTTCCTACCCACAATGAAAATGGTTGAACATTTTTTGTTACAACTGCTCCAGCTCCGATAAATGCATATTCGCCAATATCGTGGCCGCACACTATTGTTGCATTTGCTCCGATAGAAGCGCCTTTGCCAACATGTGTTTTTGCGTATTCACTTTTGCGATTGATTGCACTTCTCGGATTAATCACATTTGTAAAAACCATGGATGGTCCTAAAAAAACATCATCATCACAAGTTACTCCTGTATAAATGGAAACATTGTTTTGAACTTTTACATTTTTCCCTAAAACAACTTCTGGAGAAATCACAACATTTTGACCGATGTTGCAATTTTCACCCAGTGTGCAGTTGGACATAATATGAGAGAAGTGCCAAATTTTGGTTCCTTTTCCAATGTTACATCCTTCATCAATGAATGCGCTTTCGTGTGCAAAAAAATCTTTGCTCATTAGTTGAAATTTCTATGTTCAGTTTTATTTAATTCTTCTTTTGAAAGAGATTTAAAATAGTCATAAGTGATTTTTAATCCTTCTGCTCTTCCAATTTTTGGTTCCCAGCCCAATATTTTTATTGCTTTTGTTATGTCTGGCTTACGTTGCTTTGGATCATCTTGAGGTAAAGGTTTTGAAATCAATTTTTGTTTTGTTCCAGTCAATTTTATAATTTCTTCACCAAATTCTTTGATAGTGATTTCACTTGGATTGCCAATGTTAACAGGTTGAACATAATCACTCATCAACAAACGATAAATGCCTTCTACCAAATCATCTACATAACAAAACGAACGAGTTTGAGAACCGTCACCAAACATCGTTAGATCTTCACCACGAAGTGCCTGGCCTATAAATGCTGGTAAAACACGTCCATCATTCAGTCGCATTCTTGGACCATATGTATTAAAAATTCGAATGATACGTGTTTCTACACCGTGATAGGTGTGATAAGCCATAGTCATCGCTTCCATAAAACGTTTTGCTTCATCATATACTCCACGAGGACCAACTGGATTTACATTGCCCCAATATTCTTCTGTTTGTGGATGTACAATTGGATCGCCATAAACTTCAGAAGTGGAAGCAACTAATATTCTTGCTTTTTTAACTCTCGCTAAACCCAATAAATTGTGAGTTCCTAATGAACTTACTTTTAATGTTTGAATTGGAATTTTTAAATAATCGATTGGCGATGCTGGTGATGCGAAGTGTAAAATGTAATCCAATTCGCCTGGAATAAAAACATATTTTGATACATCGTGATGATAGAATTCGAAATGCTCTAACTTCATTAGGTGTTCAATGTTTTTCATATCTCCTGTAATGAGATTATCCATTCCTATTACATGAAACCCTTCTTTTATGAAGCGGTCGCATAAGTGTGAACCTAAAAATCCTGCTGCTCCTGTTATTAAAACTCTTTTCATACTTATTATTATTTTACAGTTTCTCTACCAATGCTTGTGTAATAGTAACCTTGTTCTTTCATTTGATCGATGCCGTATAAATTTCGTCCATCAAATATTGCTTTGTTTTTTAATAATGAAGTTACTCTTTCAAAGTCGGGTGTTCGGAATAAGCTCCATTCTGTTGCAATTAGCAAAGCATCAGCATCACGTAAAGCATCGTATTCGTCTAAAGCGTATGTGATTTTGTCGCCAATTAAATTTCTTACATTGTTCATTGCTTCTGGGTCGTAAGCACTTACAGTTGCTCCTGCTTTAAGTAATTCTTCAATGATATACAAAGCTGGTGCTTCGCGAATATCATCTGTGTCAGGCTTGAATGCAAGTCCCCACAGTGCAATTTTTTTGCCTTTTAAGTCACCTTTGAAATAATCCTTTACTTTTGGGATAATAATTGTTTTTTGTTTTTCATTTATTTCCATTACCGATTCTAATATTTTAAAATCGTATTTTACTTCGCTTGCCGATTTGGCTAATGCCTGAACATCTTTAGGGAAACAACTTCCTCCGTACCCAATGCCTGGAAATAAAAATCGTTTTCCAATTCTATCATCGCTTCCAATTCCAATACGAACAGCATCGACATCCGCTCCAACCAATTCGCACATGTTTGCGATTTCATTCATGAACGTGATTTTTGTTGCAAGGAAAGCATTGGCCGCATATTTTGTTAATTCCGCAGAACGTTCATCCATAAAGATGATTGGATTTCCTTGACGAACATATGGTTTGTATAGTTCTTCCATTGTTTTGCGAGCTTTATCTGAACTAGCGCCAATAACTACTCTGTCGGGTTTTAAGAAATCATCTACTGCAAATCCCTCTCTTAAAAATTCAGGATTAGAAACAATATCAAATTCTACTTTTGCATGTTTTGCAACTGCTTGACGCACTTTATCAGCAGTGCCAACAGGTACTGTACTTTTATCTACAATTACCTTGTAATCTTTTATTATTTTCCCTAAATCATCCGCCACACCTAGGATATAACTTAAATCTGCTGAGCCGTCCTCACCCGGAGGTGTTGGTAAAGCAAGAAAAATAATTTTTGCTTTTTCTATTGCTTCCGCAAGATTTGTAGTGAAAGTCAAGCGCCCTTGTTTGATGTTGCGTTCAAACAAAACATCCAAGTGTGGCTCATAAATTGGAACAACACCAGCTTGCATTTTTTGAACTTTTTCTTTGTTGATGTCAACACAAATAACATGATTTCCTGTTTCTGCTAAACAAGTCCCAGTTACTAATCCAACATACCCTGTACCTACAACTGCTATATTCATAGTATCAATTTGAAAATTTGTTAATTAAAAAATAAAATTAGTTGCAAAATTCTAAAACAGAATCGGTAATGTATTTCAATGTTTCTTCATCCAATTCGGTGTGCATCGGTAACGACATAACACTAGCACATAATTTTTCTGTAACAGGAAAATCTCCTGCCTTGTAACGCGGATCTAAATATGCTTTTTGTAAGTGCAATGGAATTGGATAGTAAATCATTGCAGGAATATCTTTATTAGCCAAAAATTCACGTATAGCTGTTCTGTCAACACCCACTAATTGCAATGTGTATTGATGAAAAACATGATCTGAAAATTTTGCACGAGCGGGTGTTTTTATTTTTGGATGATTTGTAAATGCTTTGTCGTAATAGCTTGCTGCTTTGTTGCGAGCAGCAGCATAGTTGTCTAAATCTCGAAGTTTGATTCTCAAAATAGCTGCTTGAATACTATCCAATCTAGAATTTACACCAATCGAATCGTGAATATATTGAACCGATTGCCCGTGATTGGCAATCATTCTGATTTTTGCTGCTAGTGCATCATCGTTGGTAAAAATGGCACCACCATCACCATAACATCCTAAATTTTTAGATGGAAAGAAGGATGTGCAACCAACAGTGCCAATTGTTCCAGCCTTTTTTGTGGTCCCGTCAACTGATTTGTAGCTTGCTCCAATCGCCTGAGCTGTATCTTCGATTACATAAAGATTGTGCTTTTTAGCTAAAGCCATAATAGCATCCATATCGGCACATTGTCCGAATAAATGAACAGGAACAATCGCTTTCGTTTTTGGAGTTATTGCTTTTTCTATGGCTTTCACATCAATCTCAAATGAGTCAGGAACAACATCTACAAGTACAGGAGTTAGTCCCAAAAGGGCAATTACTTCAGCTGTAGCAACGTAAGTAAAATCTGCAGTAATTACTTCGTCTCCAGGTTTTAAATCCAATCCCATCATAGCAATTTGAAGGGCATCCGTTCCATTTGCACAAGGAATAACATGCTTTACATCAAGATATTTTTCAAGTTCAGATTGGAATGCTTTTACCTCTGGGCCATTTATAAATGCTGTATTATCCAATACATTTTGGATAGCAGCATCTACTTCAGTTTTTATTTTTTCATATTGACTTTTTAGGTCAACCATTTGAATTTTTTTAGCAGTCTTTGTCATTTGTTTTTGCTGAATTAAATAAGAATGCGAATATAAGGAAAATATATAAATTCTTGGGGCAATTTTTGGCTATGGTATTCGTTTTAAAGCCTTATATTTACAAACATTTTTATGAAAATGAAGAATTTTTATTTTATAAGCATTTGTATTGTCTTTTCATCTTTAAATCTCAGAGCTCAGGTTAGTGTAAAAGATTCTTCTATATATACCCCATATGTAGGTCTTGGTTATGCTTATCAGCAATCTGCGGGCGATTTAGTGAAACGATTTGGTAATAATTCAGCCGTTACTGGTAGTTTAGATTTTAAAACCAAAAAGTATTGGATTTTCGGTATAAATGGCAGCTATTTTTTTGGGAAAGATGTAAAAGAGTCCCTTTTTGATAGTATAGCAACTTCAACTGGAGCAATTATTAACGGAAATGGGGAGTTTGCGGATGTGCGATTGTTTGAGAGAGGATTTACTGCATCATTAACTGCTGGAAGAATGTTTTCTTGGAAAAAACCAAATCCGAATAGCGGAATTGTTTTTAATGTTGGTGTTGGATTTATTCAACATAAAATTCGAATTGAAACAATTGGAAATACCGCTCCTCAACTTTCAAAGCAATATAAAAAAGGGTACGATAGATTATCAAACGGACTTTTGTTGAGTCAGAGTTTAGGTTATTTGTATTTGAGCAGCAACCGTTTGGTAAATGTTTACATTGGTTTTGAATGTATGCAAGGTTTTACTCAAAGCAGAAGAAGTTTTGATTATGATTTAATGAAACAGGATACAGATAAACGTTTGGATGTATTGTATGGTGGCAAGTTCGTTTGGATATTGCCTTTATATAAAAGAGCTCCGCAAGAATACTACACCTATTAATGCCTCACCGACCTCACCCCAGCCCTCTCCAAAGGAGAGGGAGATGAACTCTGAAGAATGAAACTGCTATATAATATAACTATTTATTTATACATCTTTTACATTCGTGTAGGTTCATTGTTTAATGCGAAAGCAAAATTGATGATTGCAGGAAGGAAAAATATTTTCGAATCAATAAAATCTCAAATCTCAAGTCTCGAATCTAATAATCTAGTATGGTTCCATTGTGCTTCTCTAGGCGAGTTTGAGCAAGGTCGGCCTTTGATGGAAAAGTATAAAATACAGCAGCCAGATGTGAAAATTCTTCTTACTTTTTTCTCGCCTTCTGGTTATGAAATTCGAAAAAATTATGCAGGTGCTGATTGTATTTTTTATTTACCAATAGATACTCCATCCAATGCCAAAAAATTTATAGAAGTTGTAAAGCCGCAAAAAGTGTTTTTTGTTAAGTACGAATTTTGGTTTAATTATTTGAATGAATTAAAAAATAGAAATATTCCTACCTATTTAGTAAGCGGAATTTTTAGAGAAAATCACCATTTTTTTAATAGTACGGGTGGTTGGTTTAGAAAACAATTAATTGCATTTACTCATTTCTTTTTGCAAGATGAAAAGTCGGTGGAGTTGTTGAATTCAATAGGTTATACGAACGCTACACTTTGTGGAGACACTCGTTTCGATAGAGTGCTTGAAGTTGCTAAAAATGCAAAACAAATAGATTTAGTAAAACAATTTGTTGGGAATCATAAAACAATAATTGTTGGAAGTAGTTGGTTGGAGGATGAGAAAATAGTTCAAAGTTTAAAGTTAGAAAGTTTAAAGTTAATTATCGCTCCTCATGAGATTGATGAGAAACGTTTGAGCTCAATTGAAGCACAATTTTTAGGAAAAACATTGCGCTATTCCAAAGCTAACGAAAACAATGTTGAAGAAGCAGAAGTTTTAATCATTGATAATATTGGTATGTTGTCGTCTCTTTATCAATATGGCTCAATTGCCTTCATTGGTGGTGGTTTTGGGAAAGGTATTCACAATATTTTAGAAGCAGCAACTTTCGGGTTACCGGTAATTTTTGGTCCGAATTATCACAAATTTGCTGAAGCAAAAGAGTTGATAAAATTGGGCGGTGCTTTTGCTATTAATGATGTTTCTGAATTTGAAAAAACAATGTCGTTGCTAAGTGATGAGCAGGTTTTGAAAACAGCTTCACAGATTTCAAAAATGTATGTGCAAGGTAGAGTGGGAGCGACAGACAAGATACTTGCAAAAATTTAAACACATAGAAACATAGAAAACAAAAAGAAGGTTACGTATTTCACGCCTAGAGAAACACATAGCCCATAAATAGCTTAAGCTATTTATGGGCTATGTGTTTTTATGTACCCCTTTTAAAACTATCCAACCTGTGTTTCTATGTGTTTAAACCTTTTTTTGTTTTTGAAGTAAATTATTTTTTACAGAGCCTTCCCATTCCTCTTTCAAAATACTCAACACAATACTATCTCTTCTGCCACCATCCATCTTAATTACATTTTTTCTCATTACGCCTTCTGCAATACATCCAATTCCTTTCATGGCTGCAATACTTCTTGCATTATTATTGTCGGCACGAAATTCTACTCGCTCCATATTCATTTTTTCAAAAGCAAATTGCAGCAACAATAATTTGCAATTTGCATTTAATCCTGTTCCTTGGGAGATTTTACTATACCAAGTATAACCTAATTGCAAAGTGGATTGTGCAAGTTGAATATCATAAAAACGAGTGCTGCCAACATATTTATTGATGCGTTTATCAAAAACAATAAAAGGATATTCCTTCTTTTCTGTTTTGGCTTCCATCGCCATTTTGATGTAAGCTTTTAAATTATCTTCACCATCTGCTGGAACTAATGAATATTTCCAAATCTCAGGTTCGTCTATTGAAATTGGAAGCAAAAGCGAAATGTCTTCTGCTATAAGCGGACGAAGAAAAACAATTTCGTTTTCCAAAATATAATCTTTGTTGAAATCAAAAGTCATAGAAGTGTTGTATTGTTTATATACAAATTTAATAAAGGAAATGCCATTATTTTAGTCATTAACGCAAATCTTTAATAAATCCCCTACCAATTACTAACAATGGTTAATAATTGCTTTTTGCCATTAATTATATTAACCTTATTTTTATGTAAAATATATAAACAATTTTATGGGAAATAATTCTACAAAAACATCCGCTTTAATTACACTCATTTCCGTATTTTTTTTCTGGGGTTTTGTTGCAGCAAGTAACGATATTTTAATTCCAGTATTTAAAGAAAAACTAAATCTCACACAAGGGCAAGCACAACTTATTTCACTTGCATTTTATATAGCTTATACAGTTGGTTCTGTTATTTACTATATAATTTCTAAAATAATAGGAGAAGATATTTTAAATCGTATTGGATACAAGAATGGAATTGCGTTGGGTTTGGTTATTTCAGCTTGCGGAACATTATTGTTTATTCCTGCTGCAGATAATGTATCCTTTCCATTAATGATTTCAGGATTGTTTATTGTTGCGTTAGGTTTTTCATTACAACAAACAGCAGCCAATCCGCTTGCCATCACAATGGGTGATCCTAAAAAAGGTTCTCAACGTCTGAGTTTAGCTGGCGGTGTAAATAATGTTGGAACAACTATCGGCCCTTTGTTGTTGAGTTTCGCTATTTTTGGTTCTGCTACACTTTCAGGTAGCACTTCGTTAAGTATCGAAAATATTAAAGTTCCCTATTTAATCTTAGGTGCAGCATTTTTAATTGTTGCTGTTATTTTTAAATTTTCCTCAATCCCAAATAAAATCGAATCCATTTCGGAAGAGGCACCAGAGAAGGCAAGTACGCATGATAAAAAAAGTGCTTTAAAATATCCGCAATTGGTTTTGGGAATGATTGCAATTTTTGTTTACGTAGGAGTTGAGGTTTCTACAGCAAGTAATCTGCCTGATTTTATGAAACAACATTTAGGAACTCCTACTGATAAAATTGCTCCATTTATTTCTTTGTTTTGGGCAAGTTTAATGATTGGTCGTTGGACATCCTCTGTGGGAGCCTTTAATTTCAAAGGTGGTACAAAAGCGATTATGAATTTTCTGATGCCTTACATTGCTTTTGCTGTTTTCTTAGCTGTCAATAAAATTGCGAATCATGATCTGACTCCATTTTATATTTATGCTTTTGTAATCGTTGCTCTTATTGTTGGTGACATGTTAAGTAAAGGAAATCCAGCACGACAATTATTGTTGTATTCGTTTTTTGGTATTGCGGCCTTAATGATTGGAATGTTGGCGGATGGAATGGTGAGTGTGTATGCATTTATTTCTGTAGGATTATTTTGTAGTACTTTATGGCCTTGTATTTATACATTGGCTATTGCTGGTTTGGGCAAACATACAAATGAAGGTTCAAGCTTCCTTATTATGATGATTATGGGCGGTGGAATTATTAGTTATGCGCAAGGTGTTTTGTCGGCAGATAATTTATTAGGAATTCAATGGAGCTATTTAGTTGGTGTAGCGTGTTTTGCATATTTGGCATTCTACGCTTGGAAAGTTCGTTCAATATTAAAATCACAAGGAATTGATTATGACAAAGCAGAAGCTGGTAGCGGCCATTGATATTGGCGGTACCAATACTGTTTTTGGATTGGTAGATATTAATGGCGACATTTTACTGAAAGAAACTGTTTCTACAGAACACTTTCCTATTCCGGAAGATTTGGTTGCTGTTGTTTGTGAACACATTAAAAAAGCAATGCTGCAATTTGCGGATAAGTATGAGTTGATTGGCGCAGGTATTGGTGCGCCCAACGGAAATTATTTTAATGGAACAATTGAATTTGCACCCAATTTAAAATGGAAAGGTATTATTCCTCTTGCGAAATTGTTTGAAGATAGATTGAATATTAAAACCGTTTTAACGAATGATGCGAATGCTGCAGCTATTGGTGAAATGTTGTTTGGCGGAGCAAAGGGAATGAAAGATTTTATTTTCATTACACTCGGAACAGGCTTGGGGAGTGGAATTGTCGCTAATGGAGAAATTATTTTAGGTCACGATAGTTTTGCAGGTGAAATCGGACATGTAATTGTGTTTCCTGATGGAAGACAATGTGGCTGTGGAAGAAAAGGTTGCTTGGAAACATATTGTTCAGCTACGGGGATTAAAAGAACATATTCCGATTTGTTGATGAGTCATCACGATAAAGCAAATTTGAAAGCACGTGTTGCAGATGCAAAATATATTTATGATAAAGCATTGGAAGGCGATAAAGATGCAATTGAAGCATTTAATTACACAGGTGATGTTTTAGGTTTGGCTTTGGCAAACAGTGTTGCTTATACTAGTCCGAAAGCAATATTTCTATTTGGCGGATTAGCACTGGCAGGTGATTTTATTTTCAAACCAACGATTGAAAGTTTTGAAAGAAATTTATTAAACATCTATAAAAATAAAATAAAAATTCTTCCATCACAATTGAAAGAGAATGATGCAGCAATATTGGGCGCAGCGTCATTAATTATAAAAGAATTAGATTTCTCCGCTAGCTCTAAATGACAAATTATGGAGGATAAGAATAAAAAAAATAACGAAGACCGATATTTAGAAGTTGTTATTAAACTGCTGTATTTGATTATTGCATTAATGATTTTTGTTGGGTTGTTTGTTTATATTAATGTTGCTGGTCTTCCAGATATGCTTAAGCCTAGCGAAGAATTGGTTTATGAAGATGCAAAAGATACAGTGTCAAAAAAAGTTGACATTAAAAATGAATTATGGCAAGCACCTGATACATTAGAAATTGTTAAGGAACTGAATGCTGAACAGATTTTATATGGAAGAAGTTTAATTAAGAACACTTCCTTGTATTTGGGTCCGAATGGAACTATTGCTCATATAAGTAACGGAATGAATTGTCAGAATTGTCATCTGGATGCAGGAACAAAAGCTTTCGGGAATAATTATAGTGGAGTAGCATCTACCTATCCAAAATTTCGTGAGCGTTCTGGAGCGATGGAAAACATTTATAAACGTGTGAATGATTGTTTCGAAAGAAGTTTGAATGGAAAAGCTTTGGATACATTAGGAAAAGAAATGCAAGCTATAAAAGCATACATTGTTTGGTTAGGAAAAGGTGTGAAAGAAGGGGAGAAGCCTAAAGGTGCAGGATTAGTTGAATTAAAATATATGCATAGAGCTGCTGATAATGAAAAAGGACAATTGGTGTATGTTTCAAAATGTTTATCCTGTCACGGAACAAACGGAGAAGGGAAAATGAACGGAGATAATTTCTCCTATCAATATCCGCCATTGTGGGGAGAACACAGTTATAATGATGGAGCGGGCTTGTATCGTTTATCGCGATTTGCTGGTTATGTTAAAGCAAACATGCCTCTAGGTGCGAAACACGATAATCCACAATTGACAGATGAAGAATGTTGGGATGTTGCTGCGTTTGTAAATTCACAAGTTCGTCCGAAAAAAGATTTAAGTAATGATTGGCCGAAGATAGCGGGAAAGCCAGTTGATCATCCTTTTGGACCATATGCAGATTCGTTTTCTGAGGAGCAACATAAGTATGGACCTTTTGAGGAGATTGTAGATTTTAAAAAGAAAAATAGTAAATCCAAAAGTAAATTAAATTGAAATTTAAACTATGAATATACTTTCACAGCCCTGGCCATGGTACATTTCCGGACCATTAATTGGATTGATGGTCCCGCTTTTATTAATCATGGGCAATAAAACTTTTGGAATATCTTCTTCGCTGAGACACATTTGTGCCGCCTGTTTCCCTTCTAATATTACGTTTTTTCAGTACAACTGGAGAGCTCAATCCTGGAATTTGATATTTGCATTTGGAATTGTGCTAGGAGGTTTTGTTGCAGGATATTTTTTTGCTAATCCAAATCTAATAGAGCTTTCGGAAAATGCTGTTGCCGAGCTAAATTCACTCGGAATAAAAAATCACGAGGGCTTATTTCCTCAAGAACTTTTTAGTTTGCATTCATTGTTTACTTTAAAAGGATTTATAGTAATGGTTGTTGGCGGATTTTTTGTTGGTTTTGGAACTCGCTATGCAGGTGGTTGTACTTCTGGCCATTCAATTATGGGGATGAGCAATTTGCAATTGCCTTCATTGATTGCAACTATTTGTTTTTTTGTTGGTGGTTTGGTAATGACATGGTTCATACTTCCATTTATTCTTTCATTGTAGTAATTGTTTTATAATTTAAAAAAAATAAAATGTCAAAAACAAAATATTTAATACTCGGTTTTTTATTTGGAATTATACTCATTAAAGCGGAAGTTGTTTCTTGGTTTAGGATTCAAGAGATGTTTCATTTTCAATCGTTTCACATGTATGGAGTAATTGGTTCTGCAGTAGTTGTTGGTATAATCTCAATTTTAATAATTAAAAAGTTTAATATAAAAACAATTGACGGTGAACCCATACAAATTGAATCGAAGTCATTTAGTAAAGGCAATATTATTGGCGGCTTAATTTTTGGTTTTGGTTGGGCATTGACAGGCGCTTGTCCGGGTCCTTTGTATGCATTAGTAGGAAGCGGAGCGCTTATTGTCCTTGTTGTATTGTTTAGCGCAGTAGTGGGAACACTAACGTATGGCGCATTAAAAGATAAGTTACCACATTAATTAAGTTCATTTACTCTAATTGTAAAATAAATGTCATCAAACAAACATATTAAATCATGCTCCTGCACAAATTGTCAACCCATCTTAAATGATACTGGTTTGTCGCGAAAAGGTTTTTTAAAAACGTTAGGTGCTGCAACATTGGGTCTTGGTCTTTCACCCATTGCATCTTTTGCTTTGCAAGAGCAAGGGAAAACGGAGGAAATTTTAAAGAGTAGTGTTGTAAAAAGTGGCAAAGCTCAACGAATTACTTTGTTACATACAACCGATATACATGGACAAATTAATGTTCATGATGAATTCTTTTGGGAAAATGAGAACGTAGTTTTTAAAAAGCGTGGAGGTTTTGCACATTTAAAAACAATGATCAATGAATTGCGGAAACAGAATCCAAATACTTTATTATTAGATGGTGGCGATTGTTTTCAAGGTAGCGGAATTGTTTCCCTCACTGAGGGACAAGCGATGATTCCATTGATGAATAATTTAAATTATGATTTGGTGTTGCCAGGAAATTGGGAAGTTATTTATGGTAAGAAGATGCTATTAAAAGATCTGGGTGGATACAACGCACGAAAAATTTGTGCTAATATGTTTGACGATGATTCTGTTTCAGATTTGTTATTTCCACCGTATAGTATTTTTTATATTGGTGGAATTAAAATTGGTTTTGTAGGATACAATGATCCCTTAACACCCATCCGACAAACACCTGCTTATAGTAAAGGAATTAAGTTTTGTGACCCAGAAAAAAATTTAGCAAAATATGTGAAAATTTTAAAAGAGCAAGAGCAATGTAAAATGGTTTTTGTTATGTCTCACATGGGGTTAGCTCAACAATTAAATCTTGCTTCACAATCGTATGCAGAAGGCGTAGATTATATTTTAGGAGCAGATACGCATGAAAGAATACGCGAGCCATTGATAGGTAAATATTCTAAAGTTACAGAGCCAGGAGCTTTTGCATCCTTTATTGGAAAGTTGGATATTGTAATTGAAGATGGAAAAATAAAAGATGAATCCTATGAATTGTTGGATGTGGATCCAGAGAAATATGCTGCTGATGAGGAAATGATGGCAATGGTAGAACAAACGTATTTGCCATATAATAAAGAATTAAAGCGAGTTATTGGTAAAACGAAAACTCCTCTTTACAGATCCTATATCATTGAAACACCTATGGATAATTTAATTACTGATTCGGTTATGTGGAAGATGAAAACGGACATTGCTGTTTCTAATGGTTTTAGATTTTGTCCTCCATTGATTCCTGATAGCAAAACAGGTATTGCAGAAATTACAAAAGATTATTTATGGAGTATGTTGCCTGTAAATTCTGAAGTAAAGACTGCCGAAGTTACCGGAGAACAAATATGGAATTGGTTGGAATCTGAACTTGAAAATGCTTTTGCTAAAGATGCAACAAAACGCTTTGGAGGTTGGTTTGTTCGTTTTAATGGGATGAAGGTAATTTTTACGATTGGTAACAACAAAGGAAGTCGTGTACAGAAGGTTTTAGTAAAAGGTAAACCAATCGATTTAGCTAAAACATATACTATGGTCGCTTGTCTTCGTGAAGGTGATCCCGATGACATGTTGTGTAGAATGAAAAACACTCATAATCCTACTCCTAAAGGTATCTTCTTGCATGATGTGTTAGAAGAATATCTTGCAAAGTATTCTCCAGTTGCCCCAAAATTAGAAGGACGTGCAATTGCTACAGATGCAGCTCCTACGCTTTTGACTCAAGTAGAAGGCGTTAATTATAAATTTAGATAGTTAATATTATGAAAAAAATATCCTTAATATTTTTAGTTTTTGTTTCTGTATTTTGTTTTGGACAAGAGAATGTTGTCAAAAAAAATTTACCTATCATTCCTCTTCCTAAAGAAATAAAAATTTCTGATGGTGTTTTTGTGCTAACCTCGCAAACAAAAATTGTTGTTATGGCGGATGGTTTTCAGCCTGAGATTGATTATTTAAATAAATATTTCAAAACTAATTATGATTTTGAATTGTCTATTGTGAAAATCTTACCCACTGATGGAAACTATATCATTATTACTCGCCCTGATTTTGAAGCTGGTTGGAAAGAAAATTATGATTTGACAATAAATGAAAATCAAATTTATTTTTTAGCTGAGGGAAATGCAGGACTTTTTTACGCCATACAAACATTAGTGCAAATTCTACCATTAGAAAAAACTCCTGAAATAAAAATTCCTTGTGTGCAGATAAAAGATAGTCCTCGCTATCAATGGCGTGGTATGCATTTGGATTGTAGTCGACATTTTTTTACAAAAGAAGAAGTTAAAAAGTACATTGACTATTTGGCAATGTATAAGTTCAATGTTTTTCATTGGCATTTGGTGGATGATCAAGGTTGGAGAATTGAAATTAAAAAATACCCAATGCTGACGACTATTGGTGGAAAAAGAAAAGAAACCATCATTGGAAAACCTACCTGGGAAAAAGATGGAACACCATCTAAAAATGATAAATACGATGGAAAAGAATACGGAGAATTTTATACTCAAGAAGATGTGAAAGAAATTGTTGCCTATGCAGAAAGCAAACACATTACTGTGTTGCCGGAAATAGAAATGCCAGGTCATTCATTGGCCGCGCTTGCAGCATATCCTGAGTTTTCGTGTACAGGTGGACCATTTGAAACATATACAAAGTGGGGTGTTTCAGATGATGTTTATTGTGCTGGTAAAGATGAAACGTTTTCCTTTTTGGAAGATATTTTATCTGAAGTAATGCCTTTATTTCCTGGAAAATATATTCATATTGGCGGTGACGAATGTTTGAAAGAGAGATGGAAAGCTTGTCCGAAATGTCAAAAAAGAATCACTGATGAGAAATTAAAAAATGAAGAAGGGTTACAAAGTTATTTTATTACCCGTATTGAAAAATATGTCAACAAAAATGGAAAACAAATTATTGGTTGGGACGAAATTTTAGAAGGTGGATTAGCGCCTAATGCTGCATTGATGAGTTGGAGAGGAATTAAAGGCGGAATAGATGCTGCAAAACAAAAACATTATGTGGTAATGAGTCCTGGTAAACCTTGTTACTTTGACCATTATCAATCTAAGGATAAAGCAAAAGAACCATTAGCAATTGGAGGATTTAATCCATTGGATTCGGTATACGCTTATAATCCAACTCCAAAAGCATTAACCGAAGAGGAAGCGAAATTTATTATGGGTGCACAAGCAAATGTTTGGACAGAGTATATTACTTCTTTTAAACAAGTCGAATACATGTCGATGCCGAGAATGGCCGCTTTGTCGGAGGTTTTATGGACTCCAATTGACAAAAAAAATTATAAAGATTTTATTATTCGTTTAAAATTGCATACACCTGTATTAGATAAAATGGGAGTGAATTATGCTAAACACTTTAAGAGTTTGAAGTAAAAAGAGAGTTGGAGACCCCGAATCGAGTTCGGGATTTATGCCTCTAAGGTTTTATAAATATAAAACCAAGAGTCATAAAAAAGCGAATCCCGATAGGACTACTAAACCTACCGGGATTCTGGATAAACACTTACAATATGTAAGAAAAACTACTGAGACAAATGTATAATAGTTTGTAACCGATACTAAATCAACATTCATTTATTCTTAGAAATCGAACGACTAAAAACCTTGTAACTATATGACTACCAGACGTAATTTTATCAAAACAAGTGCTTTTGCTTCGGCTGCACTTTTAGTTAAGAACGTAACAGCAAATGAGGAATCAATTCATACAGATTCAAAAGTTGTTATTGTAAAGCCGATTGTTTTGTCAACTTGGAATTTTGGATTAAAAGCCAATGAAGCAGCTTGGGCGGTATTGAGTAAAAATGGAAGAGCATTGGATGCTGTCGAAGCTGGTGTTAAAGTTCCAGAAGGAGACCCAACAGAAAGAAGTGTAGGTTATGGCGGTCGCCCGGATAGAGATGGAAGAGTTACTTTGGATGCTTGTATTATGGATGAACAAGCCAACATCGGCTCCGTAGCATGTTTGGAGCATATCAAACATCCAATATCCGTTGCAAGAGCTGTGATGGAAAAAACACCTCATGTGATGTTGGTAGGTGATGGCGCTTTGCAATTTGCTCTATCGCAAGGATTCAAAAAAGAAAATTTATTGGTGGAAGATTCCGAAAAAGAATGGAAAGAATGGTTGAAGAAAAGTGATTATAAACCAATTGTAAACATTGAAAATCACGATACTATTGGCATGATTGCATTGGATGCAGATGGCAATTTATCTGGTGCATGCACAACAAGTGGAATGGCTTTTAAAATGCACGGAAGAGTAGGAGACTCTCCAATAATTGGAGCAGGATTATATGTGGATAATGAAATTGGTGCCGCAACTGCAACAGGTCATGGTGAAGAAGTGATTCGTATTGCTGGTTGTCATTTAGTTGTGGAATTAATGCGTCAAGGGAAATCTCCAGAAGATGCTTGTAAAGAAGCAGTAAGCAGAGTTGTAAAATTGACAGCGAATAGAAAGAAAAATTTGAAAGACATACAAGTTGGTTTTATTGCTTTGAATAAAAAAGGAGAATACGGTTCGTATTGTGTGCAAAGCGGATTTAATTATGCAGTGTATGATGCAAAAGGAAACAATTTGATAAATGCAGACTCGCACATGAAATGATTTCTCGGCTTAGCTCGAAATGACAAAAGCATTGTCATTTCGACCAGTGTGGAGAAATCTTTTGTAATCGCCAGAGGAATATAAATGAATAACAGAAAACTCGAAATAGCCTGTTTTAATCTAGAATCTGCTCTCATTGCCCAACAAGGCGGAGCTGACAGAATAGAACTTTGTGATGACTTTTCTTGCGGAGGAATTACTCCCAATTATGGAACGTTTGAAACAGCAAGAAAATTAATTCATATTGATTTGTTTGTGATGATTCGCCCTCGCGGAGGAAATTTTATTTATTCAAATGATGAGTTTGAGCAAATGAAAATGGATATTCTGCATTTTAAGAAAATGAATGCAAATGGATTTGTATTTGGAGTTTTAAATGAAGATGGAAGCATAAATGTAAATCAAAATATAGAATTAGTTGAATTAGCAAAACCAATGCCTTGTAGCTTTCATAGAGCATTTGATGTTTCAAAAGATTTAGAAAAAAATTTAGAAGATGTGATCGAATGTGGTTTTAAAACAATACTTACATCCGGCTTCACAAAATCTGCGATAGAAGGAATGGAGCAATTAATTGAATTAGTAAAACGGTCGAAGGGTAGAGTTTTGATTATGCCAGGAGGAGGAGTTCGTTCATCAAATCTTGAATTATTAAAATCAAAAGTGCCCACATCTTATTATCATTCTTCCGCCATTGTCAAAGATGATATTGCTGATCTGGAAGAAGTGAAATTGTTGAAAGAAAAATTATCGTGAATCGTTTCCTGAAATATATTTTATTGCTTTTGTTTCCTTTTGCGATTCAAGCACAAGTCTTTGAAAAGAGTCTGACTGTAAGCCCTTGGAAATTCAGAAAGAAGAACGATGAAAAGTGGCTCAAAGCCACAGTTCCTGGTACTGTTCACACCGACTTACTCGCAAACAATAAAATCCCCGATCCATATTACGGCAACAATGAAAAACAATTGCTGTGGATAGAGAATGAAGATTGGGAATACAAAACGGTTTTTTCTATTTCTTCTAAAGAATTAGCTCAATCTCATATCGAATTGCAATTTGATGGTTTGGATACGTACGCAAAAGTATTTGTGAATGATAGTTTAGTTCTTATGGCAGATAATATGTTCCGGAGCTGGAAGGTAGATGTGAAAAAATATGTCCGCAAAGGGAAAAACAAACTGAATATTGTTTTTGAATCGTCAGTAAGAAGAGGAAAAGAGGAAGCAAAAAAATTGTCTTATACTTTACCAGGAGATGAAAAAGTCTTTACTCGTAAAGCCCAATATCAATATGGTTGGGACTGGGGTCCACGTTTTGTCACTTGCGGAATTTGGAAAGATGTAAAATTGGTTTGTTGGAGCGATGCCAGAATATTGAATGTAAAATCACTTCAAAATTCATTAAGTGATTCGTTGGCTCAGTTAGAATTTGTATGTGAAATTGAAAGTGAAATGAATGCGAATGTGTATTTGGATATTGAAAATTCAGCTGAAGATAATGCGAGACAAACGACCACTAAGATTTCTATTAGAAAAGGAATTCATTCTTACAACGTCTCGTGTACAATTAAAGATCCGCAATTGTGGTGGTGTAATGGTCTTGGCTTTCCAACGATGTATCATTTTAAAATCAAACTTTCTTATGATTCAAGATTTTTAGATGCAAAAGATTTGCATATCGGTCTCCGCACCATTGAGTTGATTCAAGATAAAGATAGCATTGGTAAAAGTTTTTATTTCAAACTGAATGGTGTTCCTGTTTTTATGAAAGGAGCCAATTATATTCCTCCCGATAATTTTTTACCTCGTGTGAAAAAGGTTCACTATGAAACAATTATTAAAAATGCTTTAGACGCAAATATGAATATGTTGCGTGTTTGGGGTGGTGGCGTTTATGCGGATGATGCTTTTTATGAAACATGTGATAAAAATGGAATTTTGGTTTGGCAGGATTTTATGTTTGCCTGTTCCATGTATCCAGGTGACGATCATTTTGTAAATAATGTTGCAGAAGAAGTAATTGATCAGACAAAACGTTTACGAAATCATCCTTGCATTGCATTGTGGTGCGGAAACAATGAAGTAGATGAAGGGTGGCAGAATTGGGGTTGGCAAAAACAATACAAATATTCTGTGGAAGACTCTACGACCATAGCGCAAAATAATTTTGTAATGTTCGATCATTTCATTAAAGATTTAGTAAATATCCATGATGGAAGCAGAGCCTATTGGCCATCATCTCCAAGTATTGGTTGGGGACATAAAGAAAGTTTAAAAGAAGGTGATTCACATTATTGGGGCGTTTGGTGGGGAATGGAACCTTTTGAAATGTATGAAAAAAAAGTAGGACGTTTTGTAAGTGAGTATGGATTTCAAGGAATGCCAAGTTTGAATACATTTGAAAAAATGGGTGTAAATTATAATTATAGTAAGAATGAAAATTTAATTTTAAATCAGAATTGGCTGACTGCATTAGACACTTTAATTATTAATGCCCACCAAAAACATCCAACAGGTTATAAAACAATAAATACTTATATGGAACGAGATTATAAGATTCCTAATAAGTTCGAAGATTATATTTATGTCTCACAGCTCCTTCAGGCAAAAGGAATGAAAATAGCTATTGAAGCGCATCGTAGAGCAAAACCATATTGTATGGGAACCTTGTATTGGCAGATGAACGATTGCTGGCCAGTGACTTCCTGGAGTTCTGTTGATTATAATAACAATAGGAAAGCTTCGCATTATCAAATAAAACGTTCGTATGAAAATGTCATTATTTCAGTAGAAGAGAAAACCGACTCATGCAACATATTTGTCGTGTCGGATTTAAAGTATGAAGCAAATTATGACCATTTGATCATAGAGTTATTTGATTTTACCGGTAAGCGATTGTGGTCAACTACTCAACTCGTTAAAATAGAAGCAAATTCTTCTAAAACGTATTTTTCTTTTGATAAGTCTATATTAAAACAATATGACTCAAAAACGATTTTCTTGAAATGTGCTCTTGGACAGCTAGATGGTCATGTTTCTGATATTGTTAGTTTGCATTATTTTGTACAGCCCAAAAATTTAAAATTATTGAAACCAGATATTCAGTTTTTAGAATCAAAAAGCTCGAATTATCAATACTTTTCTTTAAAATCAGATGTTTTAATGAAAGATGTATTTCTGTTAATTGACGGAGAATCCATAAATTTGAGTGATAATTATTTTGATTTGCTACCAAATGAAACGAAGACAATCTACTTACCAGCAAATATAAATATTAAGGAACTCGATAAAAAAATAAACATCAAATCATTAATTGATGCACGTTAACATGAAAAAACAAATATATCTTCTTTTGACTTTTAACTTTTGCCTTTTAACTTGTTTTGCTCAGCAAAATTATTCTCAATATGTCGACCCGATGATTGGTACAGGCGGACATGGTCATACTTTCCCTGGGGCGACAGTTCCATTTGGAATGGTGCAGCTTTCACCAGACACACGAATTGACGGAAGTTGGGATGGTTGTAGTGGTTATCATCATAGTGATTCCATTATTTATGGATTTTCACACACGCATTTGAGTGGAACGGGGTGCAGTGATTTTGGTGATATTGTTTTGATGCCGCTGACAAACGCAGTAACACCTACCGAGTTATTAAATAAAAAACTATTCTCCACATTTAGCCATAAAAATGAAAAGGCTAGTGCAGGATATTATGCTGTGAATTTGGATAATGGAGTAAAAGCAGAATTGACAGCAACTACGAGAGTTGGATTTCATAAATATACGTTTCCAAAATCTGAGTTCTCCTATATTATATTAGATCTGGAATTGCGTGATAAAGTAATTGATGCTTCTGCTTCATTGAGAAGCAAAACGAATGTTACGGGTTATCGTCAATCAGAAGCGTGGGCTAAGAATCAAACGGTGATGTATAATTTGGAATTTTCTGAACCCTTTATTGATGCAACTACATTTAGTGGTTCTGTGGTAAACCAAAATGAACCCGTCAGCGGAACAAAAGTTAGAATTTGTTTTAAGTTCAAAACTCCTTCGAGTAATGTAATCATGACTAAAGTTTCGCTTTCTCCTGTTACGATAGAAGGTGCTCAAAAAAATATGGCAGCAGAACTTGCTGGATGGGATTTTGAAAAAGCAAAAAAGGATGCAGAAGCATCTTGGAACAAAGAGTTGAGTAAAATAGAAGTTACTACTTCAGACAAAGACAAATTAAAAATATTTTATACGGCTTTGTATCACACGATGATTCAACCGAATGTTGCGATGGATGTCGATGGAATGTACAGAGGAAGAGATGATAAATCACACAAAGCAGAAGGGTTTACGTATTATTCCGTTTTTTCTTTGTGGGATACGTTCCGTGCAGCGCATCCTTTGTATACAATTATTGACCAAAAAAGAACTTCCGATTTCATAAATACCTTTTTAGCACAATACGAACAAGGTGGACGATTGCCCGTATGGGAACTTGCAAGTAACGAAACCGATTGTATGATCGGTTATCATTCTGTAAGTGTAATTGCCGATGCGATGGTGAAAGGAATAAAAGGTTTTGATTACGAAAAAGCATATGTGGCAAGTAAGCACAGTGCAATGTTGGATCACTTAGGATTAAATGCATATAAACAGAATGGATTCATTGCAATGGAAGATGAGCATGAAAGTGTTTCCAAAACATTGGAGTATGCCTATGATGATTGGTGCATTGCTCAAATGGCTTTGATATTAAAAAAGGATATCGATTACACGTATTTTATGAAACGATCACAATCATGGAAAAATGTGTTTGATAAAGAGACTGGGTTTATGCGCCCTAAAAAAAATGGAGGTTGGCTTTCACCTTTTGAACCAAGAGAAGTGAACAATAATTTTACTGAAGGTAATTCTTGGCAGTATTCATTTTTTGTTCCTCAGGATGTTTTTGGTTTAGTTGAGATGATGGGTGGTTCAGAAAATTTCGAAAAAAAATTAGATGCTTTATTTTCTGCACCAGCTACAACAACTGGTAGAGAGCAAGCCGATATAACAGGATTGGTAGGTCAGTACGCACACGGAAACGAACCGAGTCATCACATGGCTTATTTATATAATTATGTTGGTAAATCATCAAAAACACAAGAACGTGTAAATCAGATTATGACTGATTTTTATAAACCAAGTCCAGATGGATTAATAGGTAATGAAGATTGTGGACAAATGAGTGCATGGTATGTTATGAGTTCAATCGGTTTTTATCAAGTTACCCCAGGTACAAATAAATTTGTATTTGGAACGCCATTGTTCGATTCAGTGAAAATTCATTTAGAAAACGGAAAGACATTTAAACTAAACGCAAAAAATTTATCGAAAGAGAATATATATGTTCAATCTAAAAAGCTTATGAGTGAAACCTCAAAAGGTTTAGGGCCTATTTCATTAGATTGGAAGTTTGCTTGGTTAAATTATGAAAGTGTTCTTTCTGGTACTAAATTGGAGATTGAAATGGGCAATAAAAATAATATTGCTGTTTCGAAGCCGGAAGTTTTTATTGCACTTCGAACCTCTCCCAGTTTTTCCGTTATAACGGTGCCTTCAATTAAAACACGTTCTCGTGTATTTGATGATAGTATGTTAGTTGAAATAAAGTCCATTAAAAATATTTATTATGCATTGTCACCTATAGGTAAATCAGCTTTAGATTTTAAATTATACGATAAACCATTTTTTATTAATGATTCAAGAATCGTTTATTGTTATTCCGATGATGGAAAAATAAAAAGTGATACTATTTCTGGAAGTTTTTACAAGCGCCCCAACCATTGGAAAATTGATATTCATTCGAAATATAATCCGCAATATACGGCTGGGGGTGACGAAGGAATAATAGATGGTTTAAGTGGTGATGTTAATTGGAGAAAAGGGGAATGGCAAGGTTATCAGTCACAAAATTTTGAAGTGATTATAGATTTATTAGAAAAACAAAGTCTTTCAACTTTTGAGGCTGGTTTTTTACAAGATTCTCGTTCTTGGATTTTATTGCCTTCTAAAGTGGAATTTTATGCGTCTTCGGATAATAAAGAGTATGTTTTGATTGGTATGGATACTCATAATGTTGATCCGAAGGATGAAGTAAATCAAATCAAAAAATTAGTTTTGTCAAACCAAAAAGTAAAAGCACGTTACATCAAAGTAGTTGCCTATAACTTTGGAAAACTTCCAGAATGGCACTTAGGTGCAGGAGGTGATGCTTTTATCTTTATTGATGAAATTACAATAAAGTAATACTTTTGTTTATTATGTTTTATTAATTATCTTGTTCACTTAAAATCAAACAATTGAAAATTAGATACTCCCTCTTTTTTTATTTTTTTCTGATTTTTTTTGTGCCAATACAAGCTCAAAATCAAAAAGAAATTGATTCTCTTGAAGCAGTGATTCCAACCATTAAGGTTGATTCCTCTAAGTTGGAAGCAATCAATCTATTCTGTCGGACTATTGTTGATATTGATCCTCACAAGTCGATTGCTTTTGCGAAGCAAGCATTGCAGTTGGCTACTGAAAAAGACTTTGCGCTTTATCAAGCAATTTCCAATATCAATATTGGAAATGGATATTACAACCTTGCAGATTATAAATCATGTTTGGATTATTATATTAAAGGGTTAGCCATTCATGAAAGAATTAAAAATAAGCAAGGAATATTGTCTTGTTCCGGTTCTATAGGAAACGTCTACCTCGGTTTAGGAAAACCAGACGATGCTTTAAAGTATTTTCAAAGAGCTTTAAAATTGGATATGAAACTGGTAATAAGAATGGAATTGCCTCCTGCTTAATTTCTATTGGAACTATTTATAGTGAAAAAAAGGAGTACAAAAAGTCTTTAGATTATTATTTCGAATCGCTCGAACTGTTTCAACAAGTTAATAATGAAGATGCAATTGCCACCAATCTGAATAATATTGCCGACACGTATCTTGAATTGAAAGATTATTCCAAATCTCTTGTTTATATTATTAAAGCAAAAGAATTATATGAAAAGATTGGGAATGTATACGGGCAATCTTTAGTGTTAAATAATATCGGTGATTATTATAGTAAAATAGGTAATGAAGAAAGAGCTCTGGAATATTATAAATTAGGATTAGAAAAAGGAAAATTGATTGAAGCAAATGAGCATGTGATTCAATCCTATAAAGGTATTTCAAACTCTTACAAAAAGGCCGGAGACTATAAGTTGGCTTTAGTTTACCATGAATATTTCCAAGAATTAAACGATTCCATTTATAATGTTGAGAGTAGCAATCAGATTGCTGAAATGCAAGCTCGATTTGATTCAGAGAGAGACGCTCAGGAAATTGCGCTTTTAACGAAGGATAAAAAAATACAAGAAGATGAATTAAATCGACAATCTTTGATAACTCGTTCAATCATTGGAGTAGGTGGATTATTGTTAGTGTTAACTATTGTATTAATTCGCGGGATTAGTCAGAAGAAAAAAGCCAATAAAGAGTTGGATTTGAAAAATCAAAAAATTGAACTCGCTTATAATATTATCGAAGATCAACATAAAGACATTAAGGATAGTATTAACTATGCCAAAAGAATTCAGGAAGCGATACTTCCGCCAGCCTCAATAGTCAAACAATTGTTTCCACAATCTTTTGTACTCTATATGCCTAAAGATGTTGTTAGTGGTGATTTTTACTGGGTTGAGCCATGGGGCGAAAAGGTGTTTTTTGCTGCAGTTGATTGTACAGGTCATGGTGTTCCAGGGGCTTTCATGAGTATTGTCGGATATAATCTTTTAGATAAAGCAGTGAACGAATTAGGTTTATCACGTCCTAGTCTTGTTCTAAATTCCTTAAGTAAAGAGATAGGAAAAACATTGCGACAAACGGGTAGCGATTCAGAAGTGAAAGATGGGATGGATTTAGCTGTTTGTGCCTTAAATCCAAAGACATTAATGCTCGAATATGCAGGAGCATTTAATCCTTTATACATTGTTCGTGATGGGAAAATCATCGAAACAGCTTCTGATAAAATTCCTATTGGGACATATATGGATGGAGATTTTAAGAATTATACGAATCATGAAATCCAACTGCAAAAAGGTGATACCATTTATATTTTCACTGATGGTTATGCAGATCAATTCGGTGGAGAGAAGGGGAAAAAGTTTAAATATAAGTCTTTGCAACAGTTGCTAATTTCATTGCAAGGAAAACCAATGGCAGAACAAAAGGACATACTTTATACTACCATTCAAAATTGGAAAGGTAATTTAGAGCAGGTAGATGATATTTTAGTTATGGGAGTAATGGTTTGATAAGCCATCAACTTATTTTGCAATGACTACAAAATCAAATTTTATCTTAGCTTCCGATTCAATGCTTCTTCCTAGCTCATAAGCTTCGTTCTCCTCATTTTCATCCGTTTGGTGCATCCAAATTACTTGAACAGCTTTCCCTGCAGCCTGAAGTTGAGCAATCTTTTTTAAAATGGTAGTTAAGTATTTCACTGATACAGAATGAAAGTAATCCACGTTGACTTCTAAAATAGTAATGATATGAGGATTTTGGCTGTAATTAGAAAGCCAATCATTAATTGGTTTGTAAAAATCAAAAGTATCAGAGGAATATGATCTTCCTGAGATATATAATTTTCCTGTTTTAGAATTAAAATTTATTTCAGGAGTTTTTTCAGTTCCTTGTATGACTAACGATTCCATATTGTAAATATAACAATGGATTTTAAGAAAAGCAAAAAAGCCCCATATTTCTATGAGACTTTTTTGCTTTTTGTACCCGGGATCGGACTTGAACCGATACGTCCGCAATGGACACAGGATTTTAAGTCCTGCGTGTCTACCAATTCCACCACCTGGGCATTCTCGGCATTCAAAAAAATACCCTCTCAAACATAAGGAGAGGGTTTCCTTTGGAGCGAAAGACGGGGTTCGAACCCGCGACCTCGACCTTGGCAAGGTCGCGCTCTACCAACTGAGCTACTTTCGCATATTATTTCAATCAAAAATCCATTAAAAACGAGCTTTTCTGGACAAAACCCCAATTTCTTACATTGGGATTGCAAAAGTAAGTATTTTTTTAATTCTGCAAAATATTTACTGCAAAATCAATGCATTTTAATTTTACCTAGAATATAGGCCAAATGCTCATAAAACGTATATTTATAGAGAAATTTAGATATTATGGCAAAAATGAACAAAGTAATGGCAGGTTATCATATGTTAATGATTCTGTCGCAGGTAGATGGTGATTTTGATAAAGCGGAGGGTAAGGTTATTGTCAAATACTTGAAAGACGCTTTTCCTTTTCGAGTTGATCTTGATAATGAAATGGCCGTTTTAAGTGCTCTTCCAAAAGAAGACTACTTTATCCATTTTAACAATGCTATGAATGATTTTTATGAAGATTCAATTCCTCAAGAAAGAGTTGATTTTTTGAACTTTGCAGTAAAAATGGTAAAAGCCGATAAGAAAATTACTGCTGAGGAAAATAAATATTTAAAAGAATTATTTTTTGCTTGGGAATCGGAGTTCGAGGGAGCTTAAAAGAATCAAGAATCAAGTATCAAGTATCAGGTATCAAGTATCAAGTCCTGTGTCTTATGTCTTGATACTTGTGTCTTGTTTACCCACCAATCATCTTCTTAATCTCATTCAACTTCATCAAAGCCTCAACCGGAGTTAAAGTATTAATATCTGTTTTCTGAAGTTCATCTTTTATATTTTCTAAAACAGGATCGTTCAATTGAAAGAAGCTGAGTTGCATGCCATCGTCAACTGGCTGTTGAGAATTAATAGCTGATTGGAAACCATCCTGATTCTTGATACTTGATACCTGTGTCTTGTTTCCTGTTTCCCTCTGACTTTCCAGTTGAGCCAAAACTTCATTGGCTCTATCCAGTACTTTCTTAGGCATGCCAGCCATTTTTGCTACGTGTATTCCAAAACTATGTTCACTGCCTCCAGCTACTAACTTTCGCATGAATAAAATTTTATTCCCAATTTCTTTTACAGATACGTTGTAGTTTTTTATGCGTGGAAATGTATTTGTCATTTCATTTAACTCGTGATAATGTGTTGCAAATAAAGTTTTTGCTTTCGCAGTTGGGTTTTCATGTATGAATTCAGCAATCGCCCAAGCAATAGAAATTCCGTCATAAGTAGAAGTTCCTCTTCCAATTTCATCTAACAGAATTAAACTTTTGTTGGACAAATTATTCAAGATACTTGCAGTTTCATTCATCTCCACCATAAAAGTAGATTCACCAGAAGAAATATTATCCGAAGCGCCAACACGTGTAAATATTTTATCCACTAAACCTAAATTAGCATGTTTTGCAGGTACAAAACTTCCCATTTGTGCCATCAATACAATTAATGCTGTTTGTCGTAATAATGCTGATTTACCACTCATGTTCGGACCGGTAATCATGATTAATTGCTGAGTAGTATTGTCTAAATAAACATCATTCGCAATGTATTCTTCTCCAACAGGTAATTGTTTTTCAATAACAGGATGTCTTCCATCTTTTATGTCTAGTATGTCGTTTTCAAAAATATGTGGACGAACATAATTATTTTTTTGTGCAATGTTTGCGAAAGATAAGAGGCAATCTATTCGTGCTATTAATGATCCGTTTAATTGAATGATAGAAATATAATCCATCAACTCAATCACTAATTCATTAAATAATTTTACTTCTAATGCTTGAATTTTCTCTTCGGCACCGAGTATTTTTTCTTCGTAAATTTTTAATTCAGGTGTAATGTATCGTTCTGCACCAGTCAGCGTTTGCTTTCTCATCCAATCCGCTGGGACTTTATCTTTGTGCGTATTTGTTACTTCTAAATAGTAACCGTATACATTGTTGAATCCAACTTTTAAAGAAGTGATTCCCGTCTTTTCGCTTTCTCGTTGTTGTATCTGAAGTAAAAAATCTTTTCCCGAACCAGAGATGTTTCTCAATTCATCCAATTCAGCATTTACTCCTTCTGCAATTACATTTCCTTTTGCAATTAAATAGGGTGGGTCAATGGTGATTTCTTTTTCAATTCTATCAATTACATTTTTGCAAGGATTTAATTGTTCAGCAATTTTCTCCAATGATTTATTACCAGATTTTCCACATATAATTTTTATAGGCTCAATAGCTGAAAGTGCCCGCTTTAGCTGTACTACTTCCTTAGGAGAAATTCGAGCTGTAGCAACTTTTGAAATAATTCGTTCAATGTCTCCAATCAATTCAATGTGAGCTATGATTTGTTCACTTACTTCACTGGTCGATAAAAAATAATCAACCACGTCCAGTCGTTCTTCAATTGGCGCTTTGTCTTTTAATGGTAAGGCTAGCCATCGTTTTAGCATCCTTGATCCCATAGGAGAAATAGTTGAGTCAATTACATCAATCAATGTTTTCGCATTGTAATTGTGAGAACCAAATAATTCTAAATTTCGAACGGTAAATCTATCCAGCCAAACGTATTTTTCTTCTTCAATTCTAGAAATAGTAGAAATGTGTTTTACTTTATCGTGAGCAGTATCTGCTAGATAGTGCATTGCGGCACCTGCAGCTGCAATCCCTTCTTGCAATTCTTCTATTCCGAAACCTTTTAAAGATTTTGTTCCAAAATGTTTTAATAATGCTTCTGTTCCAAACTCAGTGGTAAACGCCCAATCATCTAATCCGTAATTGTAAAATTTATCCCCAAAGGTTTCAAGAAATATTTTCTTTTTGTTTTTTTGGAAAAGAACTTCTGTTGGTTTGAATGTTTGAAGTAGTTTATCTATGTATTCTAAGTTCCCTTGAGCAACCAAAAATTCGCCAGTAGATACATCTAAAAATGAAACCCCTGATAATTTTTCTGTAATATATACACTTGCTAAAAAGTTGTTGTTTTTATGATCCAGCACTTTGTCGTTGTATGAAACGCCTGGAGTAACCAATTCGGTAACTCCTCGTTTTACAATCGTTTTGGTCATTTTAGGGTCTTCCAATTGATCGCAGATGGCAACTCTTTGTCCTGCACGAACTAATTTAGGAAGATATGTATCTAAAGAATGATATGGGAAACCAGCTAATTCGATAAACGAAGCATATCCATTTGCTCGTTTGGTAAGCACAATTCCCAATATGTTAGCAGCTTTTATTGCGTCACTTCCGAAAGTCTCATAAAAATCTCCAACACGAAACAATAAAAGTGCATCAGGGTACTTTGCTTTGATAGTATTGTACTGTTTCATCAACGGAGTTTCCTCTGCCGTTTTGCCTTCTTTTGCAGTTGTTGCTTTCTTTGCCATTTTTGTAAAAATACAAAACCTATACACACCTCAAATGCAAAGTTTTTAACACTTTTTGAGCATTTATTTTTAGCTTTGTTTCCTAAATGACAGCAAATTCAGCCTTTTCAGTTTTTAAAGAAAAATACTCCTCAGATATTCGTTTTTGGATACTGCTGTTTTTAGTTATTCGTCTCTACGGAATAACCGATCCTCCATTGGAGATTGCACATAATTGGCGACAAGTGACAGGGGATATGGTAGCCAGAAATTTCTATGAAGTGGATGCAAATATTTTATATCCACGCTTGGACATTGGAGGAGAAAAAACAGGTATCACCGGAACCGAATTTTCAGTTTTGAATTACCTCATATATGTGCTTTCTCTTTTTTTTGGCTTCCACGATTGGTTTGGTAGATTAATCAATCTTATTGTTTCTTCTGCGGGTGTTCTTTATTTCTATAAGTTATTGAAATTTAAATTTGATGAAAAATTTTCTTTTACAGCGGCAATCATTCTTCTAACATCTATGTGGTTTATGTTTTCTCGAAAAACTATGCCCGATACCTTCAGTACGTCACTTGTAATCATTTCACTTTATTTTGCATTTGATTTTTTTAAAACCTCAAAACGATCGAGTGCCATTCTATATTTTGTTTGTGTCACGTTAGGTGTCCTTAGTAAAATTCCGGCCATTTATCTGTTAATGATTCTTTGTTTCCCTCTTTTCGATAAAAATGTTTTATTGAAAAATAAATTGTGGATTTCCTTTTTTACTGTTTTGATGCTTGTCCCTGTTTATTGGTGGTATTTTAGTTGGGTTCCGTATTTGGTTGCTGAGTTTGGTTTTGAGCATTATTACATGGGAACTTCTTTTGCAAATGGACTTCACGAAATAGCTACGAACATTCAACCAACCTTAGAGAAATTTTATTTTGATGTTTTTAAGTTTATTGGTTTTGTAGTTTGTATTGCTGGACTCTTTCTATCAATCCTTAAAAAAGAGAAATCTGTTTTGTTGATTGCGGGAGTTTGTAGTTTTGCTTTTGCAATTTTTATGTTGAAGGCCGGCCGTAACTTCTATCATCATAGTTATTACATCGTCCCTTTTGTTCCAATTATGAGTTTGTTCGTTGCTTATGCAATGGGGTTTATAAAAAATAAAATGTTGTATATGTTTATATTGGTTGCCATTGTTGGAGAAAGCATAGCCAACCAGCAGCACGATTTTTTCATTAAAAAATCTGAAGTCTATAAATTATCATTAAAAGCAATTGCAAATAGCGTTTCTGAGCCAGCGGATTTGATTGCTATTAATGGCGGCAAGAATCCTCAGTTAATGTATTTTACGCATCGTAAAGGATGGACTATGGAAGCAGAACAAATGAAAGAGGAATTTTATTTGATTGATATTGTAAATAAAGGTTGCAAGTATTTGTTTTTGGATAAGCATACCGCATCACTTGCTAGTATATCAACTAAAATAAAATATTCTAAGGTTTTTGAAAATGAAGATTTTATCGTACTTTCACTAAGGAATTAAATAAAATGAGAAAGTTATCCAATCAAGAGCTTGAGAGAAAATCAGTAGAAGAATTTAAAAGTTCTTCCAAAACACCTGTTATTATTGTGCTTGACAATGTTCGTAGTTTGAATAACGTTGGTTCTGTGTTTCGTACAGCGGACGCTTTTTTAGTTGAAGCGGTTTATTTGTGTGGAATAACGGGCGTTCCACCCAATAAAGAAATTCAAAAAACGGCATTAGGAGCAACAGAAAGTGTTGCATGGAAGTATTTTAAAACGACCTTAGAAGCCGTTCAAGAGTTAAATGACAATAAGTACATCGTTTATGCCATCGAACAGGCAGAGTCAGCCATTATGCTGAATAATTTCATGGCGAGTAAAAAGCAAAAAATTGCAATCATATTTGGGAATGAAGTAAAGGGTGTTGATCAAGAAGTAATTGATGCCAGTGAGGATGTTATTGAGATCCCTCAGTTGGGAACTAAACATTCGTTAAATATTTCTGTGAGTGTGGGTATAGTAATGTGGGATCTTTTCCTGAAGCTCGGAAAATAAACAATTACTTTTTCTTAGGAGGCGTCTTTTTTGCATTTACAGTTGTGTCTTTTTGAGCTTCCTGCAAAGCATAATACTTCTTATACATTTTTTTTAATTCCACATTTACTTTATTCGTATAACTCACATCGTATTGGAATGTTTCCAAACTAGGACTATAAGTAATTTTTGCGATCGGTGAATTAAGAATCGTTACATCTAATCCTGCAATTTCCTCAAAAATATCTACATCACAACTGAAACTAAATACATCCTTGTTGGCAGCAGGAACTTTGGTGTTAACGGCAATTGATTTTGTAACAAATCCTATTTTGAATATTTGTATTCGGATATTTTTGTCCAACGGAAGCTTTAAGTTACATTTCCCTTTTTTGTTGGTCCAGGTTTTGGACATAGGAACATCGTTCCCAAATATAGTAATCAAAACACTATCCAGGGGAAGTGATTCCGTCTCTTTTTCTTGACCCTTTGATTGTCGAACTGTAGCTTTTAATTCCAAATAGTAATCTTTGGCCTTCGTTGAATCGATTTTCCCAGCTTCAGAAGAGGTTTTTGAAGCTGCTGCTTTAGGAGTAGGGGATTTCTTTACAGGCGCTGTTTTAGCCTGAGCTTGTAAATTAGTTACCTTTAGAAATAGCACTAGTAATAGAAGTGCAATAATGATTCTTTTAAACATGGAGTAAGTTTATTTTATTCTTAATTGGTTACAAACTTAAGTCAAAAACTGTTCCATTATACTTAATACCTATAAAAATAAATGGTCCTGCTCTTTTCAAAGAACAGGACCATTTATTATAGTATTCCAATATTAGTTTACTAATGCTTTGAATTCAGCATTTTCTCTGAATTTAATGAACTCAGCATCATCTTTTGCCATTTGTTTGAAAGAAGCATCTTTTTGGATAGCAACTTTTAAGTTTGAAGCAATAACATCAGCTTTGTTTTGACGAGCACCAGCAACAGCTTTTAAATAAAAAGATAAAGCAGCATCTTTGTCAGTTGTAGAATTGTCGATTGTAGACATTGCACCTTCTGAGTTTCCGTTTAACAATTTAGCTAAAGCAGAGTTGAAAGAGTTGTCAGCACCAAAGTTGCTTACAGCAGCAGGGTAGTTACCATTTTGAATTTCGATAATTCCCATGTTGTAAGATACTTCTGGACCAGCAGAACCTGCTTGTTTGTATAATTCCATAGCAGCTTTACGATCACCTTTCCAACGTGCAACGATTCCCATATTGTTTTTTACAATAGCATTGTTAGCTGATATACCATCTGCTTTTTTGAATGAAGCTTCAGCATCATTCAATTTATTTTGCATTAAGTAAATCATACCTACGTTGTTAGAAGTTCTCCAATCAGATGCATATTTTGCTTCTGCTTTTTTGTAGATATCTAATTTAGTGTTTAAGTCAGTAGTTAAAGTAGCAGCATAAAGAATTTCTTCTACAGATAAACTATCTGGTGCAGAAGCAGCTAATTTAGAAATTTGTTCATCTGTAAGGCTTTTTACATCAACATTTAATGTAAGAACTGATCTACGTAATTTAGGTAAGATATTTTCAGCTACTTCAGTATATGTTTTAGATAAATTTTTGATTTCTTTTTCACGAGTGTCTCCATCAGGATACATTGTTAAAACACGTAAAATTAAATCTTTATCAGCGATAGAAGATGCTTCCATTGCTTTTTTGAAACCATCCCAATCTTCAGCAGTAGTAACTTTCGTGTAAAAAGCATCTTTTGCAGCTGTATCAACTTTCATCTTTTTGTCTTTGAAAGCAGCCATCATTGCTTTTGTAGCTTCCTTAGCACGATCTTCAGCTAATTCACTGTTGCGAGTTAATTCTCCATCTGGAGAAGCATAAGCAGAAACGTTCATGTTTTTAAAGATAACATTTGGGTTTTTAGATGCTCCCATTGTGTATTCTTTAAAAGTTTTCATTTCAGCGCTTGTCATTTCTGAACCACGAACCTGAGATTGGTTGATTGTAAAGAAAATGTTTGTTGTTTCTGAATGAGGAACAATTTTTTGGAAATTATCTTTTCCAATAATCGCTTTATCATCAGCTTTAACTAATAAAGAAGTGATCATTGTTCCGTCAGCTACTTTAGCTGCAGGTAAATCTTTCACTTTTTTCTTTACTTGACCAGCAACTCTAAGTTCCAAAGTAGCAACTTTCATTTCTGGCATATAAGCAACTTTGTCAGATGTGTAAGTGAAACTTCCACCTGTTTTATTTGCAATTTTTTGTCCTTGAACACCTTCAACTTTTTCACCAATCAAAACAACTGGCTTAAGAGCTTTTTCGCCACCAGCGTATTTAATAACAGGGATAGTTGTTACCGTTGCCTTTTTAGGGAACACTTTTGCTGGATATGTACCTGTAATACTTACAGTAATACTGTCACCATGCATTTCCATTGGATTTGGAGTTACCTTGTAGGTAATTTTATCGGCATTTTTTACCAATTTACCTAATCCAGAACAAGACGTCAAAGCAACTGCCGTAGCAACAGCTAAACCTAAAGTTTGTAAAGATTGATTTTTCATTTTATTGTTTTTAGTTCAGATTTTTGATTGATTCGCTTTTTATAGTTATTCTACTATAAGGTGCAAAAATAATTAAATTTTTAAATAATGAAAGTTTTTAAGCAATATTATCCGCATAAAATCACGATTTCTTAATCATTTTATAATTTTAAATAAGTAATTCCTAAGGAGTGTTCCTGCTCAATTGCTTGCACTAGTCGTTTGTAGTCCTTGCTGTTGTTGGCGTAATCCAAATTATTGACATCTATAATCACAATTCTTTGCTCAGGAAGTTGCTTTAGGAAGTCGAAATACCCAGTTTGTATCTTTATTAAGTATTCATCGGTAATGTTTTGCTCATAAATTCGACCTCTTTTCTTGATATTTTGCTGTAATCGGTCAATATCGTGGTATAAATACACCAAAATGTCGGGTTTTGGTAAGGAATCATGGATAATGTGAAAAAGTTTAGTGTACAATCCGAATTCATCTTCCTTCAAGTTCGATTTTGCAAAAATCAAGGATTTAACAAAATAGTAGTCTGCTATAATTCCATTTTTAAAAAGATCCTGATTAGAGAGCTCTTTTTTTAGTTGATGATATCGTTCTGCCAGAAAAGAAAGTTCCAGTGGAAAAGCATGTTTCTCTGGCTCAGCATAAAATTTGGGTAAAAACGGATTGTCAGCAAATTGCTCCAATATCAATTGCGCATTTTGATCTTCGGCCATTTTTGTAGCAAGCGTAGTTTTGCCCGCGCCAATATTGCCTTCGATTACGATGAAATTGTATGGTGATTTAGGAATCAGGATTTTAGAATTTTTAGTTTTTAATGTTTTGTTTGTTTTTTGTGCTGTATCATATTTATGCCGTCACCCTGAGCGGAGTCGAAGGGCGTTCAATTGAAGATTGGTCTTCTTTCCCTTCGACTCCGCTCAGGGTGACGTTTGTGGTTTTAGTTTTACATCTAAAGTATCTTTGCATTCCAAAAGCAAAGTCGCAATCGTTTTCTTCAAAATAGGATGCATGAAATCACTAGCAATTTCATTCATCGGAGCCAACACAAATTTCCGTTCTTGTAAATATGGATGTGGGATTTTTAGTTCAGGCAAATCTATTATTTCATTGTTGTAAAAAAGCATGTCTACATCTATAATCCGCTCCTGCCATCTATCGTTATTGCGTTTTCTTCCTAATTGTTCTTCAATGTCCAAAACCGTTTTTAGTAATTCTATGGCCGAAAGTGAAGTTGTGAGTTCAATTGCTTGATTGTAAAATTCAGGTTGATCTTCATTTCCCCAAGCTGCAGTGATAAAAATGTTTGATTTTTTAGCAGTCGAGCCTAATTTATTTTCCAGCAAATGAATTGCCTGTTGCAGATTTTGCTCCTTATCTCCTAAGTTTCCGCCTAATAATAGAAAACATGTATTCATCGATGTAAATATATAAAAACCTTTATCGATAAAGATTTAATTTTTTCAATAGATTGATTTACTTACATTTGTAACACACAAATAAAATTTCATTATGAAAAAAATAATACTTACACTTTCAATTTTTATGTTTGCCTTACTTTCGATTAATGGTCAAACACTACCTGCAACCTATACGCAAACAAATATTGTTACGGGCATAACGTACGCAACTGATTTTGATTGGATGCCTGATGGTCGTTATGTTGTCACACAAAAAGGTGGGCAAAATTTCCCTGCAGTTAGTGCACTTATCAAAATTTATAGTGCTTCAGGTACTTCCTTAGGTACATATTATGATTTAACAGATTCTGTAGATGCTAATTTTGAAAGAGGTTTGTTAGGAATTGCGGTTGACCCAAACTTTGCAACAAATGGATATGTTTATGCATATTACAATTACCGTAATCCAGCTCAGACGAAATTGCAAATGCGAGTAGTGCGTTTTACAACTGTAGGAAATGTGGGAACCGCTCCAACAATTATTTTAAATATTCAATATGCTACAGCAGCAGGAACATATGGTGGAAATCACTTTGGTGGAATTATTCGTTTTCGTCCAACGGAACCAACTAGACTTTATGTTCAAACAGGTGATTTGGCTTATCAACAAACAAATCCTACATTGAATTTTGCTAACAAATTAACAAATCCTTACGGAAAAATTTTAAGAATAAATACGGATGGAACAATTCCAACAGATAATCCTTTTTACGATGACGGAAATCCAGCAACATTAAACGATGATCGTATTTGGTCTTATGGTCATCGCAATATGTTTGGTATGTGTTTTAACCCAGTAACAGATTCTATGTATTCGAGCGAAAACGGTTTAAATGCTTGGGATGAAGTTAATCTTATTCGTAAAGGAGGAAATTATGGTTGGGCAACTTGCGAAGGGGATTATGTAAATAGTTCTACTTCTATTCTTTGTTCTCTAACTGGGGATATTGCTCCAATAGAAACATGGGGAACAGTATCAAGTAGTTTGCCAGCAATCACGGGTATTTTGTATTATTCTGGAGCTGTAATGTCGGAATTTAATAATCATTTGTTGGTTTCTGATAATGATTTAGGACGAGTTTACGATTGTGTTTTAGGGAATCCTCCAGCATATGATATTGTTACATCGCGCACCACTTGGTTCGATAATCCTCCTTCTGGATCAGGTGGCGGATTGCTAGCAATGAAACAAGGAGCAGATGGTTGTATTTATATTATGAGAGGTGGTTACACTCCTTCTGGAGCAGGTTTTATTATGCGTATTTGTCCAACTGGTTTAGGCCTTGGCTCAACAGAAGCATTGGAAAATACAATCGGACAAAATTATCCAAATCCAACAACAGGAAATTCTCAAATTGATTATTCTGTTTCGGAAGCGTCTTCTGTTTCAATCGAATTATTTGATGTTACAGGTAGAATTGTTAAAACGATTTTAAATGCTGATGTGCAATCGGGTAAACATACTGCTGAAGTAAATGGAATGAATGCTTTTGCTAACGGAAGTTATTTCTACAAAATGATTGTTAAGCAAAATAACAAAATTGTTTATTCTGAAACGAAGAGAATGTTAATTGTGAAGTAGGTCTTGAACATATAAATTAAAAATTTTAAAAAAAGCTCCCGAAATTTTCGGGAGCTTTTTTAATTAAGTTTTCGATTTTAATAGTGCTGTTTACTTCCCTATAACCAATTTGATAAAGCGTTCTCCGCTTTCGCATTGAATTTTACAAACATATACCCCAGCAATTAGCTTAGAAGTATTGATGTTGATTTTCTGATTTCCTTTTTGCATTTCTTCATTTGTAATTTCTGAAACTTTTTTTCCTGTCATATCAAACAATAAAATACTTACTTGAGAATTATCTTTCAAAGCAAATAATAATGTAGAATTTTGATTGGAAGGATTTGGAAATAACTGCGTGTTTTGAATCGAATTTAATTCCTCTACAATTGAAGTGTTGTTATTGGGAGTGATGAAAACTCTATAGACTGTATCGTTTGCGCTACTATTACCAAAATTTCCTTCTTGTGCGCGAATTCCCCCGAAAACATATCCAGCTAAAATTTTTGTGTTCGGTAAATCACGTATTCGAATCACTTCATTGGCATAGCTTGAAACATGTTGGGTGTGCACAAATTTAGCATTGGAACCCAAAAGGGAAGGCATTTCAATAGGTAGAAGGGCTTCTTCATATATTCCAATTGAACTGCAAGATAAAGTAGTAATATCATCTACAAAAGGAACATCCTTGTCTCGAGTTAGTAAACCAGTTGTATCATTGTAATTGTATAAACTAATCCCTCCGAAAAAAGTGGTATACATTTTTTGTGTTGCTGAATCGTAAATTGGCATCATAGCACAAGTATATTGATTCATGATTTGTTGATATGTATTAACACTAGTTGACGCTGTGTTCAATCGAATCGGCTCACGAAAAGGTAAGTTGGAATCTTTTCGAAACACGCCTCCGTAAATACCAATTCCAAAAGAATTATCAGGATTAACAATCGGAGCCATGTTTAAATCTCTTCGATGAAAATTATTTGTGTCCACTTGATAGCTATATCCAGATAAAGTGATAGTTGTTCCATCATCTGCTAAATTGAATTTTTTTATTCTATCGCTGTATGTTTGTATAAATAGTCCTGCAAAAGGATCATCAGAATATCGTCCGCCAAAATTATGACCACCAATTAAATAATAATCACTTCCAATTTTTCCTAATTCTCCACCGCAAATAGAAAAGTTTGTATCCGTAACTTGTCGGATAGTTGGAGCAATGGGTTGAGCATTAATTACTGCATCAATAATATTATCCACATGAATAGCAGTTAATTTCGGGAAGCTAACAAACATGCTGGCTACGCTATCATAACCGTAACCACCTATCATATACAAATAGTTCCCTTCCTGAATGTATTGCATGTTTGCAGAACGCATAGGATCAGCGATGGTTTGAGATAATTGATTTAAGTCGGCAGTATAAAATGCCCAAGTTGCAGTATCAATCACTGTTACTAAATCGTTTTTGTATTCAGGAGGAAACCCACCACTGCTATTTAATCCATGCAACCCATTTGTTCTTCCGCCAATGATTAACCATTTGTCGCCCGACTGAGCAAATGCAAACGAATGCAACGCTGGAAGTGGGGAGGCAATAACAGGTTCTATTTGCACTGTAAATGGCGGTAAAGGACCAAATTGAGCAGAACCTGTATTTGTTATAACGAAGGTGAAAAGGGCTAAGAATAAGAATTTTGATAGACGCATGATATAATATTTATTGAAATGTAAATATAACAACAATTTCTTTTATTTCCTTCTCAAAACTCCTTATTCTCCTTGATTAAAAACCTTAAATTCGTAGTCTTAATCTTACAATTTGTAATTTTCATGACCACCGAAGAAATCGCACACGCTCTTAAACTTACAGCTCAATTGATGGAGTTGCATGAAGAAAATCCGTTTAAGATAAAATCAATCGCCAACGCTGCTTATAAGTTGGATAAGACCGACATTGATTTGCAAGGAAAATCTTTAGAAGAATTAGAAAAGATAGAAGGAATAGGAAAAGGAATTGCTGCAAAAATAAATGAATTACTATTAACAGAAAATTTAAAAGAGTTAACCGAAATGGTTGCCAAAACACCGATTGGTGTAATTGAGATGTTGCGCATAAAAGGAATTGGCCCCAAAAAAGTTGGTCAACTTTGGAGGGAGCTGGAAATTGAAAGTATTGGTGAGTTGCTGTATGCTTGCAATGAAAATAGATTGTTAACGCTAAAAGGATTTGGTGCAAAAACGCAAGCTGCTGTTAAAACTCAAATCGAATTCTTTAAATCCAACATCGGCAAATTTCATTACGCTTCTGTAGAAAAATTTGCAATAGATTTAGTGGAATTTCTAAAGAAGAAATACAAAACTGATCTTGTTTCATTAACTGGGGCAATGCGCAGGAAGTGCGATATTATTGAAAAAATAGAAATACTAATTGCTTCCGATGCGACTTTGTCTGTTGAAGAAGTAGAAAATACAAAAGAAGTTAAAGTAGAATTGATTACTTGTTCCCAAAATGAGTTTTATTCAAAGTTGTTTGAAACTACTGCTACAGAAAAGCATTTGGAAAAAATTTCTAATTTCAAATTTCAAATTGCTGGGTCCGAACAAGAAATTTATAAGTCATATAATTTGCAGTTTATCGAACCAGAGCTTAGAGAAGGATTAAATGAAATTGAACTTGCTAAAGAAAATAAAATTCCTAAATTAATTGAGTTGGAAGATTTGAAAGGAATTCTTCATAACCATAGTACATACAGCGATGGGATGAATACTCTAAAAGAAATGGCAGAGTATTGTAAAGACCTTGGTTACGAATATTTAGGAATTTGTGATCACTCTCAATCTGCTTTTTATGCCGAAGGATTAAAGCCAGATAGGGTTTTAGCGCAGCACGAAGAGATTGAAATTCTAAATAAAAAACTAGCACCATTCAAAATATTTAAAGGAATAGAAAGCGATATTTTAAATGATGGGAATTTGGATTATTCTGAAGAAGTATTAAAGTCATTTGATTTTATTGTTGCTTCCGTGCATTCCAATTTAAAAATGACGGAAGAAAAAGCAACGGCAAGATTGTTAAAAGCAATTGAAAATCCATATACAACGATACTTGGACATCCAACTGGCCGTTTATTATTATCACGACCGGGTTATCCAATCGATCATAAAAAAATTATTGATGCATGTGCCGCAAATGGTGTAATCATCGAATTGAATGCTCATCCGTATCGTTTGGATATTGATTGGCGCTGGATTCCATATTGTTTGGAACGCGGAGTAAAAATTTCAATCAATCCTGATGCACACGAAAAATCAGGTTATCACGATATGTATTACGGAACCTGTGTTGCAAGAAAAGGAATGTTGACGAAGGAGATGTGCTTTAATACTTTATCATTAAACGAAATTGAAACATACTTTAAAGGACGAAAAGGTTAATCGCAACCATTGTGTCATCTCGACCGAAGTGGAGAGATCTTGCAAGTGGCTAACTTATATAGATTTCTCCGCTGCGGTCGAAATGACAAGCAAGTAACATTCTGGTCGAAATAACGAATAACGAACTTTAAACTTTCAAACTTTAAACTTTGAATTAACTTATGCCAATCCTTAACTCAATAGCTTCCTGGTGGATGAAAAAAAGAATGCATCAGATTGAGCTATTCATGAAATATCCAGATGATGTTCAAAATGAGTGGCTGATGAAATTGACACAATCAGCAAAGGATACTGAATGGGGTAAAAAGCATGATTACAAAAATATTTTTAATGTTGAACAATTCAAAAATAATGTTCCACTACAAGACTACGAATCTTTAAAACCTTTTATTGATAGAGTACGAAGAGGAGAACAAAATATTCTATGGCATTCCGATATTAAATGGTTTGCAAAATCTTCAGGAACTACAAACGATAAAAGTAAATTTATTCCTGTAAGTCAAGAGTCTTTGGATGATTGTCATTATAATGGTGGTCGCGATATGATTGCGATTCATTGCTCTTTAAATCCCGAGACACAATTATTTACCGGAAAAAATTTAGCGCTTGCAGGAAGTTTAGTAACCGATCATTTCGGAAGTCATGAATCACAAAATGGAGATTTGTCAGCAATTGTAATTAATAATTTGCCGCGTTGGTGGGAATTTTTTAGAGCTCCTGATATGGATATTGCTTTGATGGATAAATGGGATGAAAAGCTGGATAGAATAGCTAAGGCGACCATGAATGACAATGTGGTGAGTCTGGCTGGTGTTCCTTCTTGGATGTTGCTTATCATGAAACGAGTGTTAGAAGAATCAGGAAAAAAATCCATTGCAGAAGTCTGGCCCAACTTAGAAGTCTACTTTCACGGAGGCGTAAATTTTAATCCTTACCGTGAACAATTCAAAACCATTTTCAATAAGCCAGACTTGAATTATTTGGAGTTATACAATGCAACGGAAGGTTTTTTTGGAATTCAAGGTCAACGTAATTCAGAAGAACTTTTGTTGATGTTGGATTATGGAATTTATTATGAATTTATTCCTACCGATGGACACAAATCTGATAAAACATTAACATTAGATGAAGTTGCACTGGATGTTAATTATGAAATGGTGATTTCCACTACAGCAGGGTTGTGGCGTTATCGCTTAGGTGACACCATAAAATTTACATCACTCTATCCTTTCCGTTTTAAGATTACGGGGAGAACCAAACATTTTATGAATGCTTTTGGTGAAGAGATAATTGTTGACAATGCGGATAAAGCGCTAGCCATTGCCTGTGAAAAAACCGGAGCGCAAATAGCTGAATATACTGCTGCACCTGTATATATGCCCTTCGACTCCGCTCAGGGTGACAGTTGTGGGGCTCACGAATGGTTGGTTGAATTTGATGTTCCGCCAAGCAGTATTGAATATTTTACAGAAGTGCTCGACAATGCTTTAAAATCTATCAATTCAGATTATGAAGCAAAACGTTATCAGAATTTAGCTTTGAAGCAACCTGTTGTAAAATTGTTACCAAAAGGCATTTTCTATAAATGGTTGGAGTCAAAAAATAAATTAGGTGGTCAGCATAAAGTTCCTCGTTTAAGTAATGAAAGGAAATATGTTGAAGAGATATTAAAAATGGCAGAATAATTGTTAACTTAGAGCTTAAATGAGAATCAATCTTTTTATACTTCTTTTTATTTCCACTTCTGCCTTTTCACAAGGCAAGTATTCGCTCATAAAAACCATCGAAGTTGAATGTGATTTTTTTACTACCGACAACCAAAGCAATGTTTATACAGTTAAAGCAAATGAATTAACGAAATACAACAAAGATGGAAAGTTGCTTTATAAATACAGTAACAAAAATTATGGGAACATAACTTCCGTGGATGCTTCTAATATGTTACGAATTTTGATTTTTTATAAACAGTTTTCTCAAGTCATTTATTTAGACAATACCTTAAGCGAGAATGGAGAAGTCATCAATTTAATTTACTCGGATCTTTTTTTGCCACCTCTTGTTTGTTCTTCGTATGATAATGGAATGTGGGTATATGACCTGCAATCAGCTTCCATAATAAGATTTGATAAAACTGTGCATTATATGGAAAATGCTGTAAATCTTGCGCCATTAGCAATAGAAATTTTTGAGCCACTTAGTATGATTGAATATGACAATCGTTTTTATGTGAATAATCCAAGTTCTGGAATTTTGATTTTTGATATTTATGGGACTTATTATAAAACCGTTCCTGTAAAAAATTCTTCTTGTTTTCAAGTTAGAGGTGAATGGGTGTATTGCTTGTTTGATAAAAAAGTAAAAGCTTATAATATTAAAACTACAGAAGAAAAAGAGTTTGAAATGCCCATTTCTGATTTCAAAAGTTTTAGACTTGAAATGGATGTTTTAATGCTTCAAAGCGACAAATCGATATCTCTTTTCTCTTCCAAATAGGGTGATAAATTCAACTCCTATTACTAAACACTTCGACTCCGCTCAGTGTGACCTAGCGTGAACGTCAGGCTGAGCGGAGTCGAAGACTTTACGTAGTTAAATTATCTATAAAGCAAGGAATTTCTTCCATAAAAAACTTATCCACAATTTTCATCTTTTTCCTTGCATAGCATTTTAGATTTCGTATTTTCGTTTTCGGTTTTAAATTATTTAATTATTCTACTCATATGCATATAGCAATCGCAGGAAATATTGGTGCTGGAAAAACAACGCTTACTACGCTCTTAGCAAAACATTATAAATGGCAACCACACTTTGAGGATGCTGATGACAATCCATACTTAAATGATTTTTACGAAGAGATGCAACGCTGGTCGTTCAACTTGCAAGTGTATTTCTTGAACTCTCGTTTCGGACAAGTGCAACAAATTCGTAATAGCGGGAAAACGGTTATTCAAGATAGAACGATCTATGAAGATGCATACATTTTTGCGCCCAACTTGCATGCAATGGGTTTGATGACGACTCGTGATTTCGAAAATTATTTCGCTTTATTTAAATTGATGGAGTCGTTTATTTCGCCTCCAGATTTATTAATCTACTTACGTGCTTCGGTTCCAACATTGGTAAACCAAATTCAAAAACGTGGACGTGATTATGAAAACGCTATCCGTTTGGATTATTTAAAACGTCTAAATGAGCGTTACGAAGCGTTTATTACTTCTTACGAGCAAGAACACCCAGGAGCAAAGCTTTTGATTATTGATGTAGATAATAACAACTTTAATGAAAGCGCAGAAGATTTAGGTCTTATCATTAACAAAATTGATGCTGAAATAAACGGGTTGTTTTAGTACGAATGTAATATGGAAGATGTGAAATGTAATATTCTCCATTTGCCATTTTCCCTTTTCCATCCTCCATCTTGAAAAAGTTATATCTCATCCCCAAATTATTAATGTGAGATGGAAAATGTGAGATGGAATATGTATCGCTTCCATTTACCGTTTTCCCTTTTCCATCTTCCCTCATACATATTCCCTCATACATATTCCCTCCCCGAAGGGGCTATAGTTCATCCGAATAAACACTCTTCACTCTGTCTCTTAAGTTATAAGCAGAACTCATCACCTCTCCGTAAGCACCAGCTGTGCGCAAAGCAATAATATCACCTCTGAAAGTTTCTGGCAAGTTTACTGCTTTCCCAAAACAATCTGAACTCTCACAAATAGGTCCAACAACATCATATTTTAAGTCCTGATACTTGATACTTGTGTCTTGATACTGTTTTAGATTCTCGATTTTATGATATGCTTGATAAAGTGCTGGTCGCATCAATTCGGTCATTCCTGCATCCAAAATGGCGAAGTTGGTATTTACTCCTTTTTTAATGTAAAGTACTTTTGAAATCAATGTTCCGCATTGAGCAACAACTGCTCTTCCCAATTCAAAATGCACTTTTTGTCCTGGACGTAATTCTAAAAAATCGTTGTATAATTTAAAGTATGCTGCAAAATCTACAAAGCGATTTTTGTCTGGCTCGTGATAATCTACGCCCCATCCACCGCCAACATTAATGTTTTCGATAGTGATTTTATGACTCACAAACCACGATTGGATTTCGTTCACTTTCATACATAAGCTCTTAAATGAACTCATGTCTGTGATTTGTGAACCAATGTGAAAGTGTAATCCAATTAATTTTAAATTTTTTAATTCTTTTAATGCTGTAGTTACACTTTCCAATTCCCATAAGTTGATTCCAAACTTATTTTCTTCAAGTCCAGTTGTAATGTATTTATGAGTGTTTGCATTCACATTTGGGTTTATTCTCAAGGCAATATTTGCAATTGTTCCTTTTGCTTTTGCAAGTTCGTTAATCACTTCCATTTCTTGCAAACTTTCGCAGTTGAAACAAAAAATAGAATAATCCAAAGCAATATTTATTTCTGCATCACTTTTTCCAACACCAGCAAACACAATATGATTTGGGTCGAATTTACATTCAATAGCTTTTTTGATTTCATTACCGCTCACGCAATCAGCACCCAATCCGTACGAACGAATAATATCCAAAATTTTATTGTTGGAATTTGCTTTTGTTGCATAATGAACAATAAATCCATACTTATCGCTTTCCTTTTTTAACAATTCGAGTGTTTGTTTTAACACATCTACATCGTAATAATAGAAAGGCGTTGGTGTATTTTTGAATTTGCTAACTATATCTGTTTTAAACATTAGAACAATCCTTTATTTAATGCAATTAATGTATCTTTTTTTAATTTGGAGTCTACCAAAATAGATACGTTGTTTTCGCTTCCTCCGTAAGAAATCATTCTGATAGGAATATTCTTTAATGCATCAAATATTCTGAAAGCATAACCTTGTTTTTCGGCAGCAAAACTTCCTACAATACAAACAATAGTTAAGTCCGTATCAACTTCGATGATGCAAAATTCTTCCAATTCTTTTCTGATGGCTTCTAGATTCTTAGTGTTATCAATCGTTAATGAAACAGCTACCTCCGAAGTGGTAATCATATCAATTGGAGTTTTGTAACGCTCAAATATTTCGAATACCGCACGTAAAAAACCGTAAGCCAATAACATTCGTCCCGATTTAATATTAATCGCTGTAATTCCATCTTTTGCAGCAACTGCTTTTATGCTATCTCCTGTTGTTTTTGAACTGATAACAGTTCCTTTTGCTTCAGGCTGCATGGTATTCAATAATCTTACAGGAATGTTCTTCATCTGTGCAGGCAGAATACAAGTCGGATGCAAAATCTTAGCTCCGAAATAAGCCAACTCGGCAGCTTCATCAAAGGATAGCTCCGCAATTGGATGCGTTTTATCAACCACTCTTGGATCATTGTTGTGCATTCCGTCAATGTCTGTCCAAATTTGAATCTCTTCCGATTGGATTGCTGCACCTATAATTGTAGCCGTGTAATCGCTTCCTCCACGTTTTAAATTATCAATCTCACCAAATGCATTTCTGCAGATATAACCTTGTGTGATGAATAATTTCGCATTCGGATATTTTTGCAATTCAGGTTTGATATTGGTTTCGATGTACTTCATGTCCGGCTCTTCATTTTCATCAATACGCATGAAGTTAAGAGCAGGAAGCAAAACCGAATCAATTTTAATTTCTTCTAAATAGTAATGAAACAAAGCCGTTGAAAGTAATTCACCTTGAGCCAAAATAGCACGCTCTTCATTTATCGTAAACATGTCCATTGTAAATGAACGTAAATATGAAAAGTGAGACTCCAATAATTCTTGTCCTTTTTTTAATGCTGCATCGGTTGAATAAAGTTGTTTAATAACAGTTTGGTACTTCTTGTCTAAGTCATTAATTAAGACTTTTGCTTTGTCATTTTCCTTAGCATAAAGTGCTGTTCCAATTTCTACTAAATTGTTGGTTGTTCCGCTCATGGCAGATAACACCACAATTTTGGGTGCATTGTCGTTAATCAACTTAGCAAGAGAATGCATTCGTTCTGCTGAGCCGACTGATGTTCCTCCAAATTTTAAAATTTTCATAACAGGTTGATAGTTATATAAGGGTAGCAAATTTAGAATAATTTAACAGATTTCTTAAACTTACTAAGAAGTTATTGTTTGCAATTGTTAATTTTGGATAGGCTCTTTGCTATTTAAAATTTTACAAGTGTAAATCCCGATGCGAAATATAGTTTCTAAGGATCAATCAGGAAGCATAATTTTGTTAATTTCGCTTTCGGGATTGAATAATTTGTATCTTAGCATTCATAATTCATCCCCGCCTTACTATATAAATAGTATTTTTGCAATCACATATGTTTACTTTACTAAAAAAGGAAATTCGTAGTTTTTTAAGTTCACTCATTGGTTATATTGCCATTGGGGTGTTTTTATTGTTGATTAGCCTATTCATGTGGTGGATTAAATCCGATTCGGGTTCAAGTAGCAACCTGAATGTATTGGATAGTGGGTATGCTAACATCGATTCCTTATTTATCATTGCTCCCTGGGTTTTTCTTTTCTTGATTCCTGCCATTACCATGCGTTCCTTTGCGGATGAGAAAAAAGCAGGGACGATAGAGTTATTGCTTACACGACCGCTCACCGATTTGCAAATTATTCTTGCAAAATATTTTGCTGGTTTAGTGTTGGTATTGTTCTCGTTAATTCCAACATTGATTTATTATTATTCCGTTCATAAATTGGGAAGTCCAGTTGGCAACATTGATACTGGAGGAATGTGGGGCTCATACATTGGTCTCTTATTCTTAGGAGCAGCATTTGTTGCAATCGGTATTTTTGCTTCCGCGATAACAGACAATCAAGTGGTTTCCTTTATTCTAGCACTCTTCCTTTGTTTTTTCATTTATACTGGGTTTGATTTTATTAGCTCTTTTTCACTTTTTGGAAAAATAGACAATATCATTTTGGCTTTGGGAATAAATAGTCATTATGTGTCTATGAGCCGTGGAGTTGTTGATACAAGGGATGTGATTTATTTTGTGAGTTTAATAGCAGTTTTTATTTTAGGAACAAGAACAGTTTTAGAAAGTCGTAAGTGGTAATGTCTAATAAGAGAAACAAAAAACGAGATTTATTAGCACTTGGTTTGGCAATAGCCTTACTGATGATGATTAATTATGTCGGCTCGTTCGTGTTTCACCGATTCGATTTAACGACTGAAAAACGCTACACTTTATCGGACGCTACTAAAAATTTATTGAAAAATTTAAATGATGTTGTTTTTGTTAAAGTGTATTTGGAAGGTGAATTTCCAGCTGGATTTAAGCGTTTAAGAAACGAAACAAAAGAGATGTTGGATGAATTTAGAGCCTATTCAGATAATAATATTGAATATGAATTTATTAATCCATCAGCAAATTCAGATAAAAAAATTCAAAATGAAGTTCATAAGCAACTTTATGAAAAAGGCCTTGACCCTACTAATTTAGAGGTTAAAGACGAAAGTGGAACTTCTCAGCAAATTATTTTCCCCGGAGCTCTCGTTACTTATAAAGGTCATGAATTGTCATGGCAATTGTTGAAAACGCAAATGGGGCAATCGCCCGAAGCGCAATTGAATAATTCGATTCAATCTTTGGAATACGAGTTTGCAAGTTGTATTAGAAATTTAAGTGTGAATGTTCGGCCGGAAATTGCTTTTGTTGCTGGTCATGATGAATTGGATACTCTGGCAGTTCAAGATATAGCAGATGCTTTGAGCGAGTTTTATACAATAAAAAGAGTGGAAATAAATTCGCAATTAAATTCATTGAAAAAATTTGATGCAATAATTGTTGCTCAACCTGATTCTTCGTTTACTGATAAAGATAAATTTATCATCGATCAGTTTATCATGAAAGGTGGGAAAGCATTGTGGTTGATAGATCCTTTGTATACGAGTCCTGATAGTTTACGCAGAAACGGTGGTACACTTTCTGTTCCTTATAATTTGCGACTAGATGATATGCTTTTTAAATATGGAGTCAGAATAAATCCTGATTTAATAGTAGACATGCAGTCTTCAATGATACCTGTGAATGTAGCTATGCGAGGACAACCAGCAAATATTCAAATGAAACCTTGGATTTTCTCTCCATTGATATTGCCCGTTGGGAAACATCCAATTGTAAAAAACTTAGATGTCATAAAAATGGATTTTGTTTCCAGTATTGATACAGTTGCTTCAAAAGGAATACAAAAAACAATTTTATTGCAATCGTCAAAATATTCAAAATCGATTCTTTCTCCTGTTAGGGTCGATTTACGAATGGTGAATATGCCTCAGGATGAAAAACGCTTTAATAATCCATATAGAAATGTAGCTGTATTGTTAGAAGGGAAATTTGAGTCGCTTTATAAAAATCATTTGGATCCTAAAATTGCAAAAGATAGCGCTATTGGTTTTAAAGAAGATGGTGTTAAAACAAAAATGATTGTAATTTCAGATGGTGATGCAATTCGAAACGATATTGATTATCGTTCACAAAAAAAACTGCCTTTAGGATATGATAAGTACACAAATCAAACCTATGGTAACAAAAATTTTATTTTGAATTGTGTGAATTATTTATGTGATGATTCAGGATTAATTGGTGTTCGCGCACGTGAATTAACATTGCGCTTGTTGGATAAGAAAAAACTAAAAAATGAACGACTTAAATGGCAGTTAATGAATACTGGCTTGCCATTGCTTGCATTACTTGTGTTCGGCATTATTTATAATATCAGACGTAAACGCAAATACTCTTCCTAATGGCTAAAAAAAATAGAATAGCAATCATTCTGGTTATAATTATGGGTTCCCTTACATTTTGGTTTGTTTCCAATAATAGAAAAGGGACACTTAGTGCAGAAATGAAAAATTTTGCCGTAAAGGATACTGCATCGATTAACAAAATATTTTTAGCTGATAAAAATGGCCGTACGTTAACGTTAGAAAAAAGTGATAAAGGAAGATGGACCGTGAATGGAAAGTATGGAGTTCGGATGGATGCTTTGGAAACATTGCTAGAAACGATCATGCGAATAGATGTGAAAGAGCCCGTTGGAAAAAAAGCGCATGATAACGTAATGAAACGATTGGCTGCTAAAGCTGTAAAGTGTGAAATCTATCAAAACGGAGAATTGACGAAAGCTTATTATGTTGGTACCGAAACTCAAAAAATGACAGGCACGTTTATGATTATGATTGATGTTGATAATATGGAAACAATGGAGCGTCCTTTCATTACTTACATTCCGGGTTTCGAAGGGTATTTGACTACACGATATTTTACCGAAGAAAAAGGATGGAGAGATCGTACAATGTATCAATATAAACCAAATGAAATTAAGTCAGTTCGTATGGAAGTGCCTTTTAATCCAACGTTTGGATACGAATTGACTGTTAAAGGAAACAACGATTATGAAATCAAAATGTTGGCTGATAATAAAATTGTTTCAAATGTTGATCCTCTAGCTGTAAAACAGTATTTGTCGTATTTTCAAATTCTGAGTTTCGAAAGTTTTGAAGTTGACTTGAAACAAAATCAGATAGATTCTGTATTGAAATCGCAACCTATTAATATTTTAACAGTTACTGATAAAGATGGCAAAACGAATAAAGTGAAGTTTTATGCTCGGAAACCTAAAAAAGATGTTTATGGCAAAGATGGTCTTCTTTTGAAATTTGATGAAGAGAGAATGGATGCATTAATGGACAATGGGCTTGATTTTGTAATGGTTCAGTTCTATATGTTTGGTAAAGTAATGCCCCCAGTGGATTATTTTATAAAAGGAGGTCCGCAAACTCCTCAGGCAGTTAGTCTTCCTGTAAATAAGCCAAAAGCTTAAGTATTTTTATTAACCAAAATAGTAGAAAGTCCCTGAAAACAGGGACTTTTTTTGTTAAAAAGTTGGTTGAAACTAAAGTTTTAAACAGCCCTTTTTTTTGTTTTAATATTTATATTTGTGTATTAAGAAATCTAAAAATCTATTAAACTAGCTAGATATGAAATTCATTGTTTCCAGTACTTCATTATTAAAACAATTACAAGCCATTAGTGGTGTGTTAAATTCAAATAACGCATTACCAATTTTAGATAATTTTTTATTCGAAATTGAAAAAGGACAATTGAAAATTTCTGCATCTGATTTGGAAACGACAATGACAACTTCTATTAGCATCGAATCTAAAGATTCAGGAAGTATTGCTGTTCCTGCTAAGTTATTGTTGGATACATTAAAAACATTCGCTGATCAGCCATTAACATTCTCTGTTGATGATAAAAAATATGGAATCGAAATTATTTCTGATTATGGTAAATATAAATTAACTGGACACAATGGTGAAGAGTTTCCAAAATTACCTGCTTTAGAATCCGGTTCATCTTTGGATATGGATGCAAGTGTTTTAGCATCTGCTATCAACAAAACAATTTTTGCAACAGGAAACGATGAATTGCGCCCAGTAATGTCAGGTGTTTTTTGTCAATTAGCTACCGATAGTATTACGTTTGTTGCAACAGATGCACATAAATTAGTGCGTTACCGCAGAACAGATGCAAAAGCAAAAGCTGCAGCTTCGTTTATCATTCCAAAAAAGCCTTTGAATTTGCTGAAAAACACATTGGCTAGTGTTAGCGGAAATGTAAAAATTGAATACAATAACACCAATGCATTTTTCTCTTTTGAAAACACAAATTTAATTTGTCGTTTAATTGATGGAAAATATCCAAACTATGAAGCAGTTATTCCAAAAGAAAATCCAAATAAATTAACAGTTGATCGTGTTTCTTTCTTGAGCTCTATCAAACGTGTTTCTATTTTCTCTAACAAAACAACTCATCAAGTGCGCTTGAAAATTGCCGGAAGTGAATTAAGTATTTCTGCTGAAGATCTTGATTTCGCTAACGAAGCAAGTGAGCGTTTGACTTGTCAGTATGGTGGGGAAGATATGGAAATTGGATTTAACTCTAAGTTTTTAGCAGAAATGTTGAGCAATATGGGTTGTGAAAATGTAAATTTAGAAATGAGCGCTCCTAATCGAGCTGGAATTTTATTGCCAACTGAAAAAGACAACGCAGGTGAAGATGTATTGATGTTGGTGATGCCAGTTATGTTGAATAGCTAATACGAATTACTGATTTTTCCGAATAACGAATAAATGCCACTTCTTTTGGAGTGGCATTTTTATTTCTGAGCCAATTCTCTCTACGATGTTTTCGGGGGAGGAGTCGAGGAGAATTGTATCGGAGCGTCATTGCGAGTCCCGCCTTTCGAGGGATGTGGCAATCTCACCATTGGATGGGGAGAGATTGCTTCGCTTTACTAGTAATGATGATCCTGAAATACGGTATTCAATTTATTTTTACTAAATTTATGGTATGAAAAAACTACTACTTCACGTCTTCATTTTATTTACGACAATCGCATCAGCGCAAACAACAATAATCGATAGCATTTTCTCTGGTGGAATCTATCGTAATTATAGAGTTTATATTCCTGCAGCTTATACAGGAACAACCGCTCGGCCTCTAGTATTTGATTTACATGGTTATACTTCTAGTGCAATTGCTGAACAAGGATATTCTAATTTTATGCCCATTGCTGATACGGCAAACGTAATTTTTGTTTATCCAAACGGTACATTAGATGGTAGTAGTCAGCCCTATTGGAATGCAGGGTTTGGCACTACGATGGATGATATTGGATTTATTTCCAATTTGATTGATACTTTGTTGACGCAATACAATATCGATGCAAATTGTGTATACTCTTGTGGAATGAGTAATGGCGGTTATATGAGTCATACTTTAGCTTGCGAATTAAGTAATAAAATTGCAGCCATTGCTTCTGTAACTGGAAGTATGACCACTTTTCAAAATTTAACATGTTCTCCAAATCGCCCAGTTCCTGTGATGCAAATTAGTGGAAATGCAGATGGAACAGTTTCTTATGGTGGAGGATCAGGCTCTATGGGAATCGATGCTTTGGTAAGTTATTGGGTCACAAATAATGCTTGTAATCCAACTCCTGTTTTTACAAATGTGCCGAATATTAGTTTAACAGATGGTTGTACTGCAGAGCATTATGTTTATAATGGCGGAACAAATGGCTCAACTTGCGAGAAATATAAAATCATTGGTGGCGGGCACACTTGGCCAGGTTCTCCTTTTACAATTGGTGTTACCAATCAGGATTTTAAAGCATCTGAAAAAATTTGGTTGTTCTTTAGAAAGTATAAATTGAATCAGTTGACAGGGATAAATGATTTGCAAAATATAGATAATATAAAATTATATCCAAACCCTGCTACAAACATTGTTACTATTGAGGGAGAGAATATTTCTTCTGTAATGATTTTTGATATGAATGGAAAAGTAGTTGTTGAAACAACACAAAAGCAAATAGACATTACTGCTTTAGCAAAAGGTGTTTATTCTGTTGTTGTGATTTCAGATAAGAACAGAAGTGTGAAGAAATTAGTTAAGATGTAATTATAACATTTTAACTATCTCATTACTCATAGGGTTGACAGCGGAAGAATAATATTTTACCAATTCTCCTTTATCGTTGATTAAGTATTTGCAGAAGTTCCAGGTTGGGGCTTCTGTATTCCAGCCATTTTGTTTCTCATCTTTCAGCCAATTATACAATGGATTGTCTTTCACATCTACTTTTTCAAAAAGCTGAAATGTAACTCCAAAGTTTTTTCTACAAAAAGCGCCAATTTCAATATTACTTCCTGGCTCTTGTCCGCCAAAATTATTTGCTGGAAATCCCAATATCGTTATTTTGTTTCCATGGGTTTCATGAAGGTTTTGCAATTCATCGTATTGTGGCGTGTAACCACATTCGGAAGCGGTATTTACAAGAAGCACCTTTTTTCCTTTATAGATTGAGAAATCAATTTCTTTACCATCTATAGATTTTAATTTAAAATCATAAAATGATTTAGCAGTTGCAGGCATGTTTATGTTTTTTGGTCGTGTTGAAACTCCTTTCGGAGAAAATAGTTTTAGTAAAAGGTATTTTAATTTTTTCATAAAATTATATTGTGATGCATTATTTAAACAAAACAATTGAACTGAATTTTTGTTTAAATTAGAAGCTGCTATTCTACAATTCTCAGCTTCGCAAATTTTATTAATAATTGTTTTTGTCCTATTCCATCAAAAAAGATAGTAGCTTTATTATTCGGGAACTCTCCATCCATACTCACTACTTTCCCGCTTCCAAAACGATCATGTTGAACGTGCATTCCTACATTTAAGTCTCGCAAACTCTCTGTATCAAAGTCGGATGTGTTTTTAGAAGCTTTGTTTACTTTCACCAATTTTTTCCCCATTACTTGTCGCTGCACAAATGTTTCTTTCGGTTTAGTTTGAGATGTTTGCAACTTTGGTTTTACAGAATATTCTTCGTCACCAAACATTCGTCCATTATTTTCTGCTGGCAATTGCAAGTATTTTGAATCGAGTTCTTCAATGAATCGGCTAGGTTCACTATAAATTAAATTCCCCCAGCGGTAACGGGAAGTAGAGTAGGAGATTGTTACTCGTTTTTCTGCTCTCGTTAATGCAACGTAAAATAATCTGCGTTCTTCTTCCAAGTCTGCACGGTCGGTTAGCGACATCTGTGAAGGGAATAAATTTTCTTCCAACCCAACAATGTAAACGAAAGGAAACTCCAATCCTTTGGCTGAGTGAATAGTCATCAATACCACTTTGTTTTTATCTTCTTCGGTTTCGTTCTTCTTGTCAGTATCCGTCATCAATGCAATGTCTTGCATAAAAACGTTCAAAGTTGAATTAGGTTTTAATTCCGAATCACTTGCAACTATATCATCCCCAAATAATAATCCTTTTTCTTCCTCTTCACTTTTTGTTTTTATCTTTTGATTTTCTTCTCTTTCGAGCTGATTTTCTATTTCGGTTTCATCTAGAATAATTTCTATTTCCGTCTCTGTAAACTCTTTCAATCCGTTCAACAATTCCTGAATATTCTCATGTCTGCTTACACCTTCGGGAGATTTATCAGCATACAAGTCTTTTAAAATACCTGAGTGAATGGCAATGTGTTGTCCTAAATCATAAGCATTTTGTGTTTTCAATTGTGCAGAAAAACTCTTTATCATTGTTGCAAACTCGTCTACTTTTGTTTTTGCACCCGCATTTAATCCAATATCAAATTCATTGATATTATCTATTACTTTCCATAGACTGATATTGTGGTCGTTCGCAGCAATAACGATCTTTTCCAATGTGGTATCACCAATTCCGCGAGCAGGATAATTGATGATTCGTTTTAATGCTTCTTCATCGCTGTTGTTAATTGTTAGTCGATAATATGCTAATAGATCTTTGATCTCTTTTCTTTGGTAAAACGACAATCCGCCATAAATTCTATACGCAATATTTTGTCTGCGCAAAGCTTCCTCCATTGCTCTAGATTGAGCATTGGTTCTATATAAAATAGCAAAATCGCGATTATGTGCTTGCTCATTCATCTTTGTTTCAAAAATGGAATTTGCAACAAAGTTTCCTTCTGAATTATCGCTTTCTGTTTTTACAACTTTAATAATATCACCTTCAATATTTTCGGTGAAAACATTTTTTTTAAGTTGGTCTTTATTTTTCGCGATAACAGAATTTGCAGCTCCAACAATGTTTTTAGTAGAGCGATAATTTTGTTCGAGTTTGAAAATTTTTAATTCAGGATAATCTTTTTCAAAATTTAAAATGTTTTGAATCGTTGCTCCACGAAAAGCATAAATACTTTGAGCATCATCTCCTACAACACAAATATTTCGAAATGCTGCAGCTAATTGTTTAACAATTAAATATTGTGAAAAATTGGTATCCTGGTACTCATCTACCAAAATATACTTGAACTTATGTTGGTATTTGTGAAGTACAGCAGGAAAATCGCGTAAAAGAACATTGGTATTGAAAAGTAAATCGTCAAAATCCATTGCTCCAGCTTTAAAACAGCGGTTTCGGTAAATTTCATAAATAATTCCCATTTTAGGTTTGGCGGATTGGCGATCCTCCTCCTGAATTTGAGCATTATTTAAATAGGATTGAGCTGAAATTAGGTTGTTTTTTGCCGATGAAATACGGGATAAAACAACCCCTGGTTTGTAGATTTTATCATCCAAACCTTGCTCTTTTAGGATGGTTTTTATTAAACTTTTGGCGTCATCGGTATCATAAATGGTAAAATTTGGTGGATAACCTATTTTTTCTGCTTCACTGCGCAAAATCCTAGCAAAAACAGAGTGAAATGTGCCCATCCAAAGATTTTTTGCTTCACTTGCCCCAACTATTTTGGCAATCCGCTCTTTCATCTCTTTAGCTGCCTTATTGGTAAAGGTCAAGGAAAGGATATTAAAAGGGTCAGCCCCTTTTTTCATTAAATGCGCAATTCTGTAAGTCAAAACACGGGTTTTCCCAGAACCAGCACCAGCAATAATCATAACAGGGCCTTCTGTGCACTCAACTGCCTCTCTTTGTATCGGATTTAGCTCTTCTAAATACGTTTTTGACATAATTTTCTCCAATTTTGAACAAAAATAAGCTAAAATTTAAGCTAAAAAGCAGATTTTGCAGGGTGTTGAAAAGTAATAATTGCATTTTTTTTTGTTCATGCAACTTTTGGCTTTAAATAGGCGTCTGCTTATTAGAAATCAATAATTTTTTTTCGTAATCAATATAATTAGTAAATTAGTCAGATATTAAATTAATAACAAAATCAAAAAGATGAAAAAACTTATCTATTCACTAGCAGTTACATTTTTAATGGGATTATCGGTTAACGCTTTTGCGCAAAAAGTTACACCTCCTGCGACAATGGCATATATAAACACTAAAACAGCTAAAAAACCTGTAGATGATAAAATGGCTATTGTTACTTTTCAATTAAACAATATCACATCTCAAGAAATTGCTGATAAGTACAAAACGGCTTTTGGTAAAAATCAAAGAGTAGAGGTTACATCTGTTAAGCTTGAAAAAGGCAACATGTGCACTTTTTCTCTTAAAATGGAAAAGGTAGGAACATTAGAATTGTTGCAAAATATGTTTACAAAAATTAAAGTTGCTTCTGTAACTGTTGATGGAACAGTAACACCAACAAAAGATCTTTTGAAGTTAAAAAAGAGCAACACTACTAAGAAATAATAAGATTCTTATAATATTATAAAATGGGTATTACAGTAATGTAATTCCCATTTTATTTTTTATACACTTCATATTTGTGGTAAATTCAGATATAAAACAATTACACTTTATTGTTGGAATAGGACGTTCAGGGACTACAATTCTGAATAAGATACTAAATTCTCATCCCGATATCCTTAGTCTGCCTGAAGCAAATTTCCTTGCCTTTTTTTTGAACGATTATAAAAATGTCAAACAATTTAATAGAAAACATGTTGATTTGATTTTTGAAGAAATAGCTCTTTTTTCATTGTCTCATCCATTTTTAGGATATGAGTTTGATATTGAAAGTGCTAAAAATAAAATTATTCATCTAGTAGGTGAAAAGGAATTGTCTTACGAGGCGCTTTGTAAAAGCATCTATTCTGAATTCAAAGTAATTGGCAATGATAAATTATTCGCAAAAATATTAATTGATAAGAATCCTTCTTATACTTTATTTGTAGATAAAATTGCAGCACAATTCCCAAATTCAAAATTTATTTTTCTTGTTAGAGATTATCGTGCAAATACATTATCTAAAAAGCAAAGTGTTTATCTTGAAACGCCTAATGTTGCTTATAATGCTTATAGATGGAAGTTGTTTAATGAAAATGCATTATCGTTTTGTGAAAAAAACAATGACAGAGTATTGTTGCTTAGGTATGAAGATTTGGTTGTGAATAACTTGACTGAGATAGAGAGAATATGCGATTTTTTGGGAGTTAGAAGTCAAGATATTAATACACAAAGTGGAGAAGAAATTAAAATAAGTTTTTCAAATTATAATATTTCTCCAAAATATGAAGAGCGTTTTAATAAAAAGTATTCGGATTTAAATAGACCTCTTAATACTGGTCGATTAAATTCATGGGAAACGCAATTTAGTCCTTCTGAAATCAAAATATGCGATACATTATGTTCTGACATCGCTTCTCAGGTGGGATACAAGTCGTTTTTTCAGTTAAGTTGGATAGAGAAGTTGTCGATAAGATTAAAACATTCATACTCAATTTTAAGAGCATTCATTAATGTAAATAAAGACTATGTAATATATTACATGCCTGTTGAGATGAAATTAAAAAGATTAAAAAAAATCTATTCAAAATTAGGATTCATTAATAAACAATGATTTTTAGACTCATTAATTTATTTTTAAGCTGGAGGTTTGTACTTGTTATGCAAGATGATTCCATAAATCATAGTTTTGAAATACAAGAATCTGTACCGTAGTTTCGAAATGGTAGAAACATTTGCTGCATTCGCATGTTTTTTGTAACCGAATTTAGTTGCAAACTTCTCACATGCAAAATCCAATAACGCAATTTCTTCATTTGTTAATTCGTTCACAAAAGCGTTCACTCTTTCAGTGTTCACTTTCTTTTCTAAATTGGCGTGCATGCGCTGAATTTTTTCATTCTTTTCTTTAGAAACACTCGATGAAGCGTGTGTTTTCATCTCTTTAGAAAGCTCCTGAAAATTGAGCATTTCATCAGTATAGTCAATGCCTAAATACGTACATAACGATTGTAGAGAATGAGTTGGATTGTTAGCGAGATCTTCGTATTTAATTAAATGATAGTTGATTTTGTTTTTAGATAGGCTATTAATAATATTTTCATAATAATAATTCCAGTCAGCTGCTAATTTATGTATTGAAATATTTTGATCAGAGTATTTTTTTCTTGAAACAACATTGTCGCGATAATCTCTTACGATAACAATGAATTTTGATTCCGGAAAAATATTTTTTAAAACATCTATATGTAAGGAGTACGAAGGGTTTTTATCAACTACCAAATTTATATTTTTCTTGTCTTTTTGAGAAAGCGGAAAGTTTAAATATGACAACTTGCAGATATTTCCGAAGCTTTTGTCTTCAGCGTTTTTTATATCTTCTTTTAAATTTTGTCCGGGTTTCCATATGCTAATTACACTGTTGAAATTTTGATTGAACATATCAATAAATGAATCTACAACTTTCGAATCATTAAAATCCTTATAAATAAACGATCTGTATGAATGAATAATAAATTCGTTTTCAGGGCAGGCAATAGTTTCGGTGTTGCCATTTAGCATGTTCGTTAGCAATGTGGTGCCTGATCGTCCCATGCCTATTATAAAGGCGATTTTTGGTGAAAAAGATGTCGTTTTTTGTTCGTTCATTTACAGGGAGATTCAATTCTTTAAAAGTATTGAAAATACACAGTAAAAATAGCAAAATTTCACCTATTTTTGAGATATTTGTATACTATGCTAATTTGTATTGTTAATGGATAAAATCAACAATTATTTTCCTTTAATTTCCTTTAATTCAGAAAGCCAATTAGCGATTTTTTCACCTAAAAGACTCCGCTCATTTTTTCTTTCCTTGTTTCAATTTGTTTTAGTTCTTTTTATAGTAACGAAATATAATTTTGAAAAATCATCTGGAATTATTGATTATGCTCCGTATGTTATTCTTGTTTTTGTCGTTTATAGTTTTATTCCTATTCGATTTCGTCCTGCATTTTTGTTTTTGAGTTGCGTTAGTCTCATTTATATTGCTTTTGGAATTCTTGCAGGAAGTTTCTTTATAGTTATTGGATTGAGTTTGATTTTTATTTCTCATTTACCAATTAAATTTAAATATCGTGTTTTTATTGTTTTACTGCTTGCGTTAATACTTGCATTATTTAGGACGGAATTTATTTATTTACCCTGGATGACAATGACAGCTATGTATATGGTTCCATTGTTTATGTTTCGTTTAATTATTTATTTATATGAAATTAAAAATGGTCTAATTCCATTGAATAAATGGCAAAGTGTTAGTTATTTTTTTATGTTTCCCAATGTGTTTTTTCTTTTCTTTCCTATTATAGATTATAAAACATATATCAAAACCTTTTTGGATTCCCCAGAAATTGAAATTTGGCAAAAGGGGATTAGGTGGATGGTTCGAGGCTTGATTCACATCATGTGCTATCGTCTTATCTGTTTGAATTTTTTAATCGGTCCTGCCGAAGTTATTGATCTACCTTCATTATTGCAGTACATGGTAGTTAATTATTCTTTAATTGTTAGGCTCTCAGGTGTTTTTCATTTTATGGTTGGTTTGGTTTGTATGTTTGGCTTCAATTTGCCACAGATATTTGATAACTACTTTACAGCAACCAGTTTTGTCGATTTGTGGAGAAGAATAAATATTTATTGGCGAAATTTTGTGTTGAAAATTTTCTTTTATCCTATAATGTTTCGCTATAAAAAAATTGTCAAAAAAAATTTGTTAGCTTTTACAATGATGACAGTTTTTTTCATTACATGGATTATGCATAGTTATCAGTTGTTCTGGATTACTGGAGTTGTTTCAGTGCGACCTATTGATGTTATCTTTTGGATGGTGATTGGGACTTGCATTACTGCAAATTCAGTTATTATTGAAAGAAGAACACTTTCTGAAAATAGAGAAATTAAAGAATTGTCAAATTTGTATAAGTACTTTAAAAAAATCATTCGAATAGTAGGGATGTTTTTTTTTATGTCAATCATGTGGTCGCTTTGGAACACGCCAACACTCGCTGATTGGATTTTTATAGTTTCTAAAGGAAAACAGTTTGATTCAATGCAACTCATTTTGATTGTGTGTATATTAATTGCTATTATATTCTTAGGCGTATTTGTTCAAATACTAATAAAAAATCATAATATTAAAAAATTATTGATTGCTAAACCGCATGATACATTGCTTCTTACTTTTTCTACTCTTCTGATTTTAACTTCCTTTTCCTTTATAGAAATTCGCTCTAAATTACCAGCTAGCATTCAAAAACTTTATAGTAATTTATCCGATGGTTCTCCAAATAAACTTGAAAAAACAGCAGCAGAAGCTGGCTATTACGACAAATTAATTGAAGGAGACGAGGGTAATACAATTGGAATTGGAGGTAAGTCCGTAAAAAAAATGGTTAAAAAAAACCCTTATGTCAATGCCTATTTTTATCAAAACAATATTGTCAACAGGCGGATGAAACCCAATTTAAATATAATAGGTCTTGATCATAATTTTCAAAGCAATAGTTTCGGAATAAGAGACAAAGAATATCTCTATAAAAAGCCGCAAGGCACAAAACGATTAGCGCTATTAGGTAGTTCTTATCAAATGGGTTCTGGAGTTGATAATGATGAAGTTTTTGAAGCTATAGCTGAAGAAAAAATGAATAGAGAATTAACGGACTCAATCAATAAAAAATTTGAGATATTCAATTTTGCTGCTGGAGGTTATTATTTGTTGCAACATATTGAATTGATTAACACAACGGTTTTTCAATACGATATGGATGCAGTGGCATATTTTGCTCATACGGATGAAAGAGGTAAAGTCATAAAAGATTTCGCTTTAATTATTAAGAAGGAATTGCCCTTAAAGTATCCATTTCTTGAGAATATTGTGAAGGAAAGTGGAGTGAAGCCATATATGAGTATGTTACAAATAAAAGAAATGTTAACTCCTTATTCCGACACAATTATGAAATGGGGATATATAGAAATTGCAAAACAATGTAAAAAAAATAATGCTATTCCTGTTTGGGTTTTTATGGAAACAACTACTGAATTTGTAGATTTGAAAGAATTTAATGAATTAAAAGAATATGCAGAATCATTAGGGTTTGTTACAATTGATTTACGTGATACATATGGTAAACTTGATAGAAATGAAATTAGAATTTCAGAATTGAATACGCATCCAAATGTGCTTGGTCACCGATTGATTGCAGAAAAATTTTATAAAGAATTGAAAATTAAAAAAAGTCTAATTTTCAGAGTAGAGGAATAGTAAAAAGGTATTAATTATAAATTGAAAGAGGATGAGCTCAAATGTAAATGAAATAAAAGAAACCGTTAGAGAATTTGTTAAAAACAGGTTTCTGAAAAATTCGGACGGACTTGAATTAACTTATTCAACTCCACTTATTAGTGGTGGAATAATTGATTCAATTCTCACTATGCAATTGGTTGTGTTTTTGGAACAAACCTATTCATTCGAATTTCAAGCGCATGAAGTGGATAAAGACAATTTGGATACTATCGAAATTATAGCAGCTTTTGTAGTTAAAAAGCAGAATGGATAAAATCGAAAAATTACATGAACTATTAGAAGTTTCAGCCGGACTATTTCCGGACAACATTGCTGTTTGCTATTTAGATCGTTCAATTACTTATCACCAATTAAATAGTTCTTCAAATTTAATTTCAGATGATCTTAAAGCTATCGGAGCAAAGGAAGGGAGCCGTGTTGCTATTTGTGCTCCAAAGTCCATTGATTTTGTCTCTTCTATTTTTGGAATTTTAAAATCAGGCGCAGCATATTTGCCAGTTGATTATAGTTCTCCCATTGAAAGGAATAAGTTTATTATTCAAAATGGTGAAGTTTCTGCAATTATAATATCCAAAGAGTTATTTCATTATTTTGAAAGTGAATTCTCCTTTGTTTCAGATTTAGACAATAATCTTGTTATCGCTAAAAATAACAATTCATTATCAAAAAAATCACCTCCTGATTTAGCTTATATCTTATATACTTCAGGTTCTACAGGTATTCCTAAAGGTGTCATGTATTCAAATAGTGCAGCTCTAGAGTTTGTAAATTGGAGCTCCGAAATTTTCAAGCCAAGTCATATAGATACATTTTCTTCGCATGCTCCTTTTCATTTTGATCTTTCAATTTTCGATTTGTTTGTTTCAATTAAACATGGAGCTAAACTAGTATTAATTAAAGAAGAAGTTGGGAAGCAACCTTTGCTATTAGCTAAATTGATTGCTGAACAAAAAATTTCGATTTGGTATTCTACTCCTTCAATTCTAAATATGCTTGCCGAATATGGCAAGATGGAAAAATATGATTTTGGAAATTTGAGGTTTATACTTTTTGCTGGTGAAGTTTTTCCAATAACCCAATTCAAGGTGCTGAAGAATAAAGTTCCAGCCGCAGTTTATTATAATTTATATGGGCCAACAGAAACAAATGTCTGCACGTATTACCGTTTAACCGATCAGCTGTATACCCAAATTCCAATTGGGAAGGTATGCGAACATTATCGATGTTTAATTGTTGATGAAGAGATCTTTATCCGAGGTTCAGGAGTGATGTTAGGTTATTGGAACTTACCTGAACAAGATGCTTTTTGGAAAGACTCTTCTAATAACGTATGGTATAAAACGGGGGATTTAGTAGATATTGATGGGTCTGGGAATTATATTTTTAAAGGCCGGAGAGATAGAATGGTTAAACGTAACGGATATAGAATCGAGTTGGATGAGATAGAAGTGGCTTTGGATAAGCATGATTTTATTAGTAAAAGTGCAGTTTTAGGGAATGCTAATAGTGACGGACAGATGATTATTTCGGCCATAATTTTATTGAAAACCGATGGAGAAAAATCAGTTATTAAAATGAAGGAATATTGTATGAATAACTTACCTTCGTATATGGTCCCGAACGATATTGTTTTTGTGGAGGATTTGCCATATACTTCAAGTCATAAGGTAGATTATCAAAAATTAAAACTACTTATTTAATGGAACTTTCCTTAACAGCAGAGCAAATACTTATTCAAGAAAACATAATTGGTTTTGCTAATAAAGAACTGAATAATAACGTAATTGAAAGAGATCGAAATCAGTTTTTTTCAAGTGAATTGTGGAAAAAATGCGCAGAACAAAAATTAACTTGTTTACCTGTAGATGAAAATTTCGGTGGCGCAGGATTAGATCCATTTTCATCAATATTAGCCCTTGAAGCTTTAGGATATGGGTCGAATGATGGGGGATTGAATTTCTCAATCTGCGCTCATTTATTGGCCTGTGTAATTCCAATCTGGAAATATGGAAGTGAAGCTCAGAAAAATAAATTTCTCCCAGATTTATGCAATGGAAAAAAAATTGCTGTGAATGCAATGACCGAAAATGAATCGGGTTCAGATGTTTTTTCTATAACGACAACAGCTTTAAAACAGGATAAAGGATTTATAATCAACGGAACTAAAATATTTTGTTCTAATGGCCCTGTAGCTGATGTCATTCTTGTATACGCACTTACAGATGAGAGTAAGGGGTATTATGGTGGAATTACTGCTTTTCTAGTAGATAAGAATGCAAAAGGATTTAAAGTAGGACAGCAATACGAAAAAATGGGATTGCGCACATCTGGAATTTCAGAGTTAATTTTTGAGAATGTATATGTTTCAGAAGACGATATTGTTGGAGGAGTTGGAGGAGGAGCAACCGTCTTTAATCATTCGATGGAGTGGGAACGAACCGGAGTAGCAGCTTGCCATGTTGGGACAATGAGAAAGTTGTTGGAAAAATCGATTGAATATGCACAAACGCGAAAGTCTGGAAACGAAGTAATTGGAAAAAAACAAGCTATCGCACATCGTATCGCGACAATGAAAGTACAGTTGGAAGCTGCGCGTTTACTTACGTATAAAGCAGCTTTTGGATTAGAAAGAAGTAAAGAAAATATGATAAATGCTGCAACAGCAAAGCTTTTTGTAAGTGAAGCTTTTGTTGCTTCCGCAATTGATACGATGCAAATTTTTGGTGGAAATGGATATATGACAGAATATGGAATTGAAAGAATTGTAAGAGATGCGCTTGGAAGTACAGTGTATTCTGGAACTTCTGATATTCAAAAAAATATTATTTCTCGATTGCTTGGTTTGTAAGATTTAAAATTCTTAAACAACTTAAAATATAAAAATGAAGTTGTATGATGTGATTATTATTGGGGGCGGGCCTTCAGGTTCAACCTCCGCAACTCTTTTGGCTCAAAAAGGCCTTACTGTTTTGCTTTTAGAAAAAGAATTATTTCCAAGAGAACATGTTGGTGAATCATTGATTCCACTTTCTTATGAACTTTTAGAAAAGCAAGGTTTAATTGAGGAAATGAAAAAAATTTCCACTCGTAAACCTGGTGTAAGTTTCGAAGATAAAGAAGGGGTGAATCGTTCGTTGTGGTGTTTTAAAAGCGTCATTAAGGATGATTCTTATTTATCATTTCATATGATTCGTTCTGCGTTTGATAAGTTATTGTTGGATAATAGCAAAAAGAAAGGTGCAGAAGTTCGTGAAGAGTATATGGTTAAAAATGTAGTATTAGACCGTTCGGATAAAATTGTTGAAGTGTTTGCTACCAACAAAAATGGAGTTGAAGAAAAATTTGAATCAAAATTTATTATTGATGCGAGTGGGCAAAGTACTTTCTTAGGTAGAAAATTGGGTGTTAAAAAAGCATATTCTGATTTAGATAGAGTAGCAACTTGGTCGCATTGGACAAATAATGATTTTGATACTACTTTAAAAGAAGGCGTAATTAAGATTATTTATTTAGGTGGAGATAAAAAAGGCTGGATGTGGGTGATTCCAATAAGTAAAGACCATTTAAGTATCGGAGTCGTTGTAAACAACGATCACGTTAAAGAAAAGAAAAAAGTATTTCAAAATTCTGCAGATTGGAAAAAAGAGTTTTATCTGTCTGAACTGAATGAATCTTACTTGTTTAGCTCAATATTGAAGAATTCCAAAATGGAACATAAAGTTGCTATGGCTGGCGACTATTCATACTATTGCGAAAAGAAATACGGTGATAATTTTGCTTTAGTAGGTGATGCTGGAGCGTTTTTGGATCCAATATTTTCTAGTGGAATTTATGTAGGGATGCACAGTGCAGAATTAGTTGCAGATGCAATTTATGATAAGTTGAATGGGAAGAATGAAAATTTAGAATTAGTAAAAGCGTATACTAAAATTGAAGGAGCTGTAAAGTTGCTTGAGAAGTTTATTCGTTTGTTTTATACGCCAGAAGCACTCAATTTTTCTACAATAGGTTCGCCAGAAGGCTTGTTGAAGTTTAAAAAATTTGAAGGAGCGTACGCTATATTTCATTATTTATTAGCAGGTGATTTTTTTAATAATTATGAAAAATATAGTGAGTTTATTGATGTAATTGCTGACAAAAGGGCTTTGTCGAAATTCGAAAACTTAATAAACCATGCTCAAGGAGATATGCCCAAGCAGTGTGGTGAGGAGTTTGAAAAAATGTATGGAGAAATGATTCACAAAATAGAATTTGATCACAAAGCATTTGAGTAACCTTGTTTAAAAAAAGAGTGAGGTTGCTTTCATTATAATTTTTCTACACCAAGAAGGAAAGTGTTTCAGAAAATAAAAATTTTGAAATTTTATTTGCCACCAAAGGGTTGCGTTTATTTCGGAGCAAATTTGAGTTTTATCATTTTCAAATTCTTCTCTTAAAATATCGATAATCAATACCCAACGTTCATGTTCTGTATTATTCCATACTTCATGTTCATGTGCATCGCAGAAAGCAAACATTTTTCCATTTTTCCAAGTAATTTGTTCATCACGTACTCGCATCCCAATTTCGGGTAACCCATTTTTACAATTGAGTGTGAAGTGACAACGATACATGACATTGCTATCGCCAAAATGTGGTTTTATTTTAGTATTGGGTTTTAAAATAGAAAAGGAGCAGGAAGTCATTGCTGAAATGCTTTCAATGATTCTTGTTGTTTCTGGGCATTTTTCACAATTTTCAGTTCTTTTTTTACCCCAAACATACAATGGAAAAATAGTCCAGTTTTCAGCTTTACTTGCTAAAGTTTGATTGAAATATGGAATAATATTTTTATCCCTTGATTCAATAATTTTCGTGAACTCATTTAAAATAAGTTCGTAATTATTTTCGAAAAAGGGAATCCACCTTTTTTCTTGGATTTCAAAAAAACTAGGGTCTGAGCCTTTGTAAGCTCCATTTTCAGAAAACGAATACCATTTTTTTGAATTTCCCATCAATATACTTTAAAGAGATTAACCATAACAATTGCTAATCGTGTAAAGGGGTGCAAGAATTTCGCAAGTATTCGAATGGATGCTGGAGATAACTTTTTTAAGAATTGATATTTCTGCCATCTTTTCTGTAAAAATAGCGAAGTCATTACAGTTGCACAAACTTTTTCATTTTGATTTTTAAACTCATCGCGTACAACATCCACCACAAATATAAAACGATCTTTTTCTGAATTGTTCCAAGCTTCGTGTTCATAAGCATCTATAAAGAGTAACCACTTTCCTGTATGCCATGGACGAATTTCTTCTTTAACCTTAAAGCCACATTCGGGTAATTCTGCGGGTATTTCTAATCCTAAATGACATCTGTAAATCGCGTTGGTGTCGCCACAATGCAAATGGATTTTACTTTTTGCTTCCAGTAAATTAAAGGAGGAAGAAAGTATTTGTGGGTATTTTTTTATAATTGAATATGTAAAAGGAAATTTTTCTTGATTCTTATATTGCTGTATTCCCCAAGTTCTAAGTGGAATTGTTTTCCAGCTATTCTCGCGCGATACCATTGATTTAATAAAATAACCAATCAGGTTATTGCTTTTGAGATATTGCTTTAATTCTTCGAAAATGGCTTCGTGATGCTCTTCAAACTCTTTTGTCCATGGAAACTCCGCAGGCTCTGCGAAAGGAGGTTCTGGTCCATCATATTGAACATCTGTATTGTATATGTTATACCAAGCCTTTTGCATGCATTCTTAATTTATTATATTTGTTATATCTAAATGATAACAAATGTCTGAATTCGAATTTACAAATAAAAATCCTAAGTTCTTTTATGATTCTGCGCAGTTTTCTTTTTTGCAGCCTCTCGTAAAGAATGTTGGGGTTATTCAGAATGAATTGTTGGATCTGATTTCTGATGGCAAAGAGAAGCAATGGCTAAAAACGTTTCCAAATTATGTTGAATCAGATAGTCACAAGGCATGGAAAGTATTTTCATTTATATTTTTTAATATGAAGCTTCCTGAAAACGCGAAATTATGTCCTAAAACGGCAGAGCTAGTTTATGGTATTCCCGAGATACTTTCCTGTGATTATTCCTATTTGAACCCGCATACACACGTTACACCTCATAAAGGTTATTCTCGCATGGTTTTGCGTTGCCACTTGCCTTTAATTGTTCCTGATATTGAGTTGTGTGGCCTACGGGTTGGAAGTGAAGTTAAACATTGGAAAGAAGGTGAACTTATAATTTTTGATGACTCTTTTGAGCACGAAGCTTGGAACAAAACGAATGAAAAAAGAGTTGTATTAATGTTCGATATTCCAAATCCACTATGGGGTTATTCTGCTCACGAAATTTCCAAATATAAAATTGATAACATTGATGATCCTTTTTTATTGTCGATGGCACCCAAAGAAGAGTGGGTAAAAGGGTTTGAAAAGGGGGTATTTCCCTTGGAAAGTTTTACGGAGTAAGTAGTTTATTGATCGCATCAATATTTTCGTCACTCACATCACCACTGTATTTTAATTCAGAATTATTTTCATTCAAAACGCTAGCAGCATGATTTAGTTTGGCTCCTAATGTTTTGAAATCATTGATGTGTAATTCATACAATTGATTTTCAATTTCTTTCTGTCCAGGTAATAATTTATATCCTAATAATTTATTGTAGTGAATTGCTCGTTCATTGTTTTTTAAAATTCGTATGCGTGATATTTCACAAATGTTTAGTTTTGTAAACATGAAATTCATTAAGCATAAAGTTGCAAATACTGCGGCAAATGAATTGATGTAGTCCTTGTCACTAATGAAGATTCCGCCTTCGCCAAATCCTAATTGTGGATCGTAATTTTTTACGTTGATCAGTCCAACTTTCTTATTTTCAAATTCAATAATAAAATAATAGTTGTATTTGTTGTTGATGGATTTGAACCATAATTTTTGCTCTTCTGTACTAATCTGATTTTTGTATTCCATAAAATTGGAAACATTGCTTTGGTTTCTCCAAGAACGAACAAGCTCAATATCTAGCTCCTGAATTCTAATAAGTCGCACTCCATATTGCTCAAGGATTAGCATACTAACGTAGATTTTTATAGTGAATGTTTTAAGATATTACTTCGTCTTCACTATAGGAAGGAGCATTGTTGAGTGATTTTAATATCTGACTAATATATTGTGCAATAATACCCACACAAAGAATAATCATTCCTGTAGAAAAAAGAATACTTACAATCAAAGACGTATATCCTTCAACTTCTATTTTGAAATAGAATTTTTTAAGTAGAAATATGCAACCAATAATAAAATTTGTTCCTGCCAACATTACTCCAACATACGTCACAAATTTTAATGGCAAAGTAGAAGAAAACATGATGATGGTAGAGGTAAGCTTGAATAACCCTGCCACTTTGTAACGTGCCTTAGAGATGTAATCTTCATTCGCTTCTACATTCACAAAAGCTAGTTTTTTTGTGTACCAAAGACAAAGTTCATCAATAAAAATAAACTGTTTGTGATTGTTTACAAGCTTTTGTGCAAGTGAACTTTTTAACAAGCGGAAACTGCTACCTTTTCCTTTTTGTGGACCTTCTAGTTTCGCTAGTAGTTTGTATGCACCCGAAAATATTCCACGAAAGAAAGGTTGATTCTGCTTTTTGTATAAACCATAAACCAAGTCAGCATCACTCTTTTTTTGATTGTCGATTAATTTCTGAATTTCGGAAGGGTGAACTTCTAAGTCGTCATCAATAGTGATTACGAAGTCTCCTTTTGCGTATTTGAAGCCACATACTGTTGCTCCATGCTGACCAAAATTTTTGCTTAATCTAATGATGGTAGTGTTGGCAGATGTTTGTTTTATTTTCTTTAATACTTCCCAGCTATTGTCTGTGCTAGCATCGTCCACATATATAATTTCGTATGTATACTTGTTTTCAAAAAATGAAACAATGCTCTTTTGCACTTGCTCAAGTGCATTTTCTGAACCATAAACTGGAATAACGATGCTATAATTTACACTCATATTATTTGCTGTTTAAAAGTAAGCCACCATCCATTTGTAATATCGTTCCAGTAATCCATTTTGAAGAACTGCTTAGTAAAAAGGCAATTGCATTTGCAACATCTATGGGTTCACCAATGCCAAGTGGATAACGATTTTCTATTTCTGCAATTTCTTCTTTTGAATAAATCTCTTCGGATTGTTCTAATATTTTTGTTCGAACCAAGGCTGGAGCAAGAGTATTAACGCGTATTTTTTTTGTCGATGCTTCCAAAGCAAAACCTCTTGCAAAAGCTTCTAATGCTGATTTAGATGCCGTGTAAAGTGCGCCACCTGTGTAAGGGTGTTGTGATGAAACTGAGGAAATAAAAACAACAGACGCGTTTTCATTTATTTTTTTTGCAGATAATAATCCACTGCTTAATAAAACTGCAGATGAAAAATTTATTTTAAATAATTCATCAATGTGTTTTGATTTTATAAATTTTACTGGAAGAGGATTGATCATTCCTGCGCAATGAACAAAACCGTCAATGGTAGATAGTTTTGAAATCAATTGATTGATTTCTTCTTCATTTGATAAATCAGCAACAAAGGAATCGCATTTGTTTTTTAACAGCGCTTTTGTTTTGTTTAATTCATCCGAATTTCTTCCTGTGATAATTAAATTTGCACCGAGCGAATCACACAGTTGTGCCGTAGCTCTTCCTATTCCAGAGGATGCTCCCGTCACTAAAATGGTTTTATTCTTAAGCTCGATCATATTCAATTAGTTTTGTATAAACATTTTCGGTTTCTAAAATAACACTTCCCCATGAATATCCAACTCCGAAACCACTTAATAATAAAGTTAATCTTTTTGTCAAAAGTGCCTCCTCCAGCTTATAGCATAATGTTAAAGGAATAGAAGCAGAGCTGGTGTTCCCAAACATATCAATAGAGTAAGGAGTTTTTTCTGGCTCTACTTTTAGTTTTTTTCTAACACTTTCGTTGATTAGTTTATTCGCTTGATGCAACACAAAATAATCTGTGTTTTCTTTTGAAAGATTACTTTTTTCAAAGAGTGTACTGATATTTAAAGCAGCTTCTTTTAAAGCAAAATTAAAAATATCCATTCCGTTTAAAGCCAAATGTTTTTTTGCCCTGCTAATGCCTGGTTCAATTTCTACAACATCTTCAAGTGTTTTATCAAATGGATTTCTTGAATGCCCGTGTTCCATAATAATTGCATTTTTACCCGAGCCATCACTTTGTAGATTAAAATGCCAATCGTTTTTAGTAGTTGAATGTTCTAATAAAGTTGCTGTACCTGCGTCACCGAATAATGGATATGCACTTTTGTCGGTAAAGTTTGTGGATGTTGTAGACTTATCTCCAACCAAAAGCAATCCTTTTTTTAATTGTCCGCTTTGCAATAAATTTGAAATAACTGATAATCCATAAACATATCCTGAACAACCAAGATTTATATCAAATGCAATGCAGTCTTTTTTTAAACCCAATCTGTTTTGCAATAAAATGGAAGTCGCTGGTAAATAATAATCTGGTGATTGTGAAACAAAAATGACAATGTCAATTTCTTCAGCACAATTGTATTTTTTTAATAGATGATTAGCTGCAGTATAACAAAGATCAGAGCAAGTGACATCTGCATCAGCAACTCTTCGCTCTTTTATTCCAGTCGTTTTTGTAAATAATTCTCTTTCTTCGGGTGTAATATGTGTGTAGTCAGCAGTTTTTTCAATGTGTTTAGGTACACAACTACAGATAGCAAGAATGTTGGAATTTGCTGTTTTTAAATACGCCACTTATTTTATTTTTTCGATAACAATATTGTAGAGGTCGCGAATCGTTTGTGCCGACTTTAAATCTGCTCCTGATAGAATGATGTTGCAAGTTGAATCAACATAAGCAATAATGATGAGAGCATGCATACTGCTCCAGCCTTTTATGTTTTTATAATTTGTTTCGGGGGTTAGTGTTCCTGGTTCAACATCTTCAAATTCTACTTCCAACCCTTTTGTAAATTCTTCAATGCTTATCATAAAATTGAATTTTATTTTTGATTATCGTAAATATAAGATAAAATATACTATTGTTAGACTACTACAATTCAATAATGGTTGCAGCCCATGATAATCCAACACCAAATCCTGCAATTGCAATTCTATCTCCTTTTTTTGCTTTGCCTTCTTTTATAGCTTCGCTTAAAGCGATAGGAATAGAAGAGGAAACTGTATTGCCTACATTTTTTATAAAGTTGAATACTTTTTTTTCTGGGATTTCCATTTTTGAACGAATAGCATCTATCAAAAATAAATTAGCTTGATGAAAAATAAATAAATCAATATCTTCAATGGATTTGTTTTCTTTTTTGAAAAGATCATTCATCATTGCTGGAACTGTTTTTAATCCGAATATAAAAACGCTTGTCCCATTCATGTAAAAGCTGGAATCGTTAGTAATATTGCCGTATTCGTCAGGGTGATCAATTTTAGAGTTCTCCGAAATTTTATTTCTAGCGCCACCATCTTTAATAATAATTTTATTTTTTCCACTTCCATCTGTTCCGAAAATGAATTCTCCTATTCCTTTGGTTTCTCTAGAAGAAATAAGTGTGGCTGCTGCACCATCACCAAAAACGAAAATTGAGCTTTTGTCTTTCTTGTTAAAAGTTCGAGTAAGTACAGAGGATGTAATAAGTAAAACATTTTTAGCACCTACGCTTTCAATTAATCCTTTTGCCAAACTTAAACCATAAACAAATCCGCTGCAACCTAAGTTGAAATCCAAAGCTCCACAATGTTTAGGAAGATTTAATTTTTCTTGAATGATGCAGGCTGTAGTTGGTGTGTAGTGGTCAAACTCTTGCGCACAAAATAATATGAAATCGATTGAGTCAGGGCTGATGGAATGTTCTTCAAATAATCTTAGGGCAGCTTTTACTCCAATATCTGAGGCCGTTTCATCTGGCGCAATAATTCGTCTTTGTTCAACACCCGTTTTTAGCAGATTTTCTTTTTGAGAAATTGCATCTGGAAAGTCTCTGAAAAAGTCGTCATTGCTGAAATATTTTTCGGGAAGATGATAACTTATTGCTTTTATATGCGAATACATCTTTAAAAGAATAGCGAATTAAAAGTTTTGAACATTTATTTGTTTTAAAAGTACAAAATTCTTTCCTGATTGTGCTTAATTCTTAATTATATTTGGTTAGAATCTCTAAACAGTCGAATGAAAAAAAATAAAGACAAAGTTGTTTCTGAAAAAAGCCTCATTGAAAGCGATTTTAGTGAAAAAAAATTGAACAGAAAAATCATTTTATTTCTAGCGTTTTTGTGTTTCTTGATTTATGGGAAGAGTATAAAGAATAATTACTCAATGGATGATGAGTTTGTTGTAAGAAATAACCAACAAGTTCAAAGAGGAATTGAGGCAATCCCCGAAATTTTCAAATCAACCTATGTTATTAATAGTCAAAAATCAAGTTACGAATATCGCCCTCTTGTTAAAGTTTCTTTTGCCCTGGAATGTGAACTATTTGGGGTGAATCCGCACATTAGCCATTTTTTTAACATCCTCTTATATGCTCTTTCAATTATATTATTGTATTCGGTTTTAAAAAGAATATTATCGCAGTATAATTTGTTTCTTCCATTTTTAATAACTACACTTTTTTTAATTCACCCATTACATTCTGAAGTTGTAATTAGTATTAAAAATAGAGATGTTATTCTGAGTTTTATAGGTTGTTTGTTTTCGCTTTTTTTCTACTTGAAATTTATAGAAACAAAAAAAATAGTTCATATTCTTTTTGGAGCATTTTTTATGCTTTTTGCTGTTATGTCGAAAAAAGATGCAATGACATTTTTTGCAATAATTCCTTTTACTTTATGGTTTTTCAAAGGTGCATCTTTTAAAAATATTGGAATAATTATTGGGTCATTTATAGCACCATTGTTTCTTTTTAGGTTGGCAGCTAAAAGTGTTCATCAAGAAATTACCAGAACCTTTTTAGATTGGGAGAACCCATTGTTCCTCGATTCTACATTGTTTGAGAGAATTCCTACTGGTTTGTATTCTATTTATTTCTATATTAAATTGTTTATTATTCCTCATCCACTTATTTCATATTATGGATACAATCAAGTGCCAATTTCTAGTTGGTCTGATCCAATTGTTTGGATTGTTTTGATCGCTTTAATTGCAATTGGTTATTATATTCTAAAAAACATTAAATCGAAGGGCATTGAAGTTTTTGGAATCATTTATTTTCTAGTAGGCATTTCAATGTTTACTAATATATTAGTCCCTGTAGTTGGTATTGTTGGTGAGCGTTTTGCATATATTCCGTCCTTAGGTTTGTGCTTTATTGCTGCCTGGGCTTTATTCAAAACCTTCAAAATTTCATATGAAAATAAAGACTTGAAATTTCCTGCAATTTCGAGTTCAATTTGTGTAGCATTATGTGTTTTGATTTTACTTTTCGGAGGGCGGTCTTTTGCTAGGATTAAGGACTGGAAAGATACATATACACTTTATGCCACTGATGTTAAAAATGCTCCAGAATCTGCTCATGGCAACTCCTTGATTGCGGCTGCATCCATCCAAAAGATAAAGGAAAATCCGAAAATGACAATCGAAGAAAAACGTATTCATGTTCAAAATGCTGAAAAATATTATTTGGAATCGATAAGAATCATTCCTGAATACATTTCTTCTTTAAATAATTTAGGGATGATTTATTATACATACTATAACAAACCTGATAAAGCAATTGTGTATCTAAAAAAAGCAATTATACTAGATACAAACTATGTTGAAGCATATTTTAATTTAGCCACGTGCGAAGCAAAAATGAAAAACTATGATGCCGCTGAAAAACATTACTTGAAATCAGTTGAAAAAGATCCCAATTTCGTAAGTACTTATTTTTCTTTAAGTGCAATGTATGCTGAAGAGAAAAAATATGATGAAATTATTAAATTGAACCAAAGTGCTATTGATAAAGGGGTTAAGGCGGATGTTTTGTATGTAAATATAGGGAATGTTTACTTTGTGAAAGGCGATACTTTATCCGCAATTCCTTATTTTCAGGAGTGTATAAAACTAAATTCGAACAATAAGTCTTTGAATACTTTTTTAGCTAATTATTTTAAAGAAAAAGGCGATCTAGAGAAAGCCAATATGTATTATGATTTAATGGGCAATTCTACCCATTGATTCAAATGCAACTTTTATGGTTAAAAAAGCATCTTATTAAGCAGATTAATAGTATTTTAGACAAATTATTAAAGGTGAAATTACTTAAACAGAACTTCTTTATGAAAAATTACTCCAACTTTTTTTCTAAAGCCTTGCTTTTATTGGCTTTTGTCGCTCTAAGTGTAAATGCATTCGCTCAACAGGAAAAATTTCCTGCCGAATTTCATTATGATAACAAAGCTGGTAAGTTGGTTCTTGGCAACCAAGTGACATTAACTTTTCTTTTGTCGAAAATTAAAAATCAGGCTGATTACGAACTTTTATATGAGAAGTTTAGCAAACAGGACGGTATCAGAAAAGTAGTTATGTCGCCATTAGACGCTACAAATGGAACAGCAATTTGTTCTTTTACTTTTAACAACAAACCTGAATTTCCTTTTAAACCTAGTTATTTGCAAAAGACATTCACTTATTTAGGTGTTCCAAGTGTATACTTTGATACAGATCTTGTTCAAACTGAAAATATTGCCATTTACATGGTTGGCAGAGAGAAGCAAGAATATCGCAAACAAAACGGTAAATAATTTACGATAATTTATAATTGATTAGAATATAAAACTTCCACTTATGAATAAAAAGCTACTTCTATTTTTATTGGTAATTACAATCCACTCAAATTCATTGTTTTCGCAAACATTCAGCGGAGCTGTTGGAGGGATACCTGATACAGATGTTCAAACTTGTTTTCCTGTTACAGTTACTGGCTTGCCAGCGGGCTTAACAGCAGCAAATGGGTTAACGCAGGTTTGTATTAACATAACTCATCCATATGTTTCTGATATTGATGTATGGTTGGTTTCTCCAAACGGTGGATCTATACTTTTAACTTCTTTTAACGGAGGCGCTGGAGCAAATTATGCTACTACTTGTTTTACTGCTTCTGCAGGGACTTCTATCACAGCTGGTGCAGCTCCTTTTAACGGAACCTATCTTCCAGAAGGTTCTTGGGGATGTGTTAACAACGGAACTAGTGGAAATGGCGTTTGGTATTTGTGTATTAGAGATTATTATTTATTTGATGCGGGGACATTAAACTCATGGAGTATCACATTTGGAGCAGGAGCAACAACAGGAACTGCACCTGGTTGCGGAACTAGTAATCTTGCTAATGATGTTTGTCAGTCTGCTACACCGATTTGTTCTTTAAATGGCTTTTGCGGAAATACAAGTAACTGTTATTCTCCAGGTCAAGTTCCAGCAGGATTTTGTGGTTCTGTAGAAAATAACTCTTGGTTATCTTTTGTTGCAAGTGCAACTTCTGCAACGTTAAATATTACAGTTAGTAACTGTTTCTGGGGAGATGGTATTCAAATGGAAATTTATGGAACAACAAACTGTGCAACGTTTACTTCCTATTCAACTTGTTGGAGTCCTGGAATTATGACGAATGGAAGCATTACCGCCACCGGCTTAACGATTGGAACAACCTATTATCTGATGATTGATGGTTTTGCAGGCGATAATTGTGACTACTCTATTGCCGCCACCTCGGGTGTATTTACCGTGAATGTTACGGCTTCTGCTTCTACTATATGTCTAGGGCAAAGTACAACATTAACAGCCAATGCCGTTGGTGCAACGGGTTACGTATGGGCTCCAGGTGGTGCAACAACCTCTGCAATTACGGTTAGTCCTGCTGTAACTACTACATATACGGTTACTATTGCAGGAGCATGTGGTGCTTCTCAAACTGCAACAAGTACTGTAGTTGTAAACACGCCTGCAACAGTTGGAGCTGGTGTAGATCAAAGTATTTGCTCTGGAACTACAGTTACCATGGCTGGCTCATTTGTTGGAGGTGCTACAAGTGCTACTTGGTCAACAAGTGGAAGTGGTTCTTTTAGTTCGTCAACTGCAACTAACGCTGTGTACACGCCTTCAGCAGCTGATATAGCTTCTGGTACGGTAACAATAACGTATACTACAAATGATCCTGCTGGTCCATGTCCAGCAGTGAGTGATATTATGGTATTGACTATAAGCCCTGCTGCCACGGTGAGTGCCAGTGCAGATCAAGCAATTTGTTCTGGTAGTACTGCTACTTTGGGTGGATCAATGGGTGGTGGAGCAAGTACTATTACTTGGACAACCAGCGGAACGGGTACATTTAGTAATTCAACAATTTTAAATCCTGTTTATACGCCTTCTGCTGCTGATGTTTTGTCGGGGTCGGTTACATTAACAATTACTACAAATAACCCAGCTGGACCATGTAACGCTGTTACGGATTTTATGATTCTTACCATTAATTTACCTGCGGCTACAAATGCAGGACCTCCAGCGGCAAGCATATGTGCTGGAAGTACATATCCAACTGCTGGTGCAAATATTAGTGGAAGTGCAACATCGTCTACCTGGACAACTAGTGGAAGTGGTACGTTTGCAAGTGCTGGAACTCCAGTTACTACGTATACACCATCAGCTGCTGATATTGCGTCAGGAACTGTGACATTAACAATTACAACAAATGATCCAGCTGGACCATGCCCTGCTGCAACTGATTTTTTAACGTTAACAATTAGTCCAGCTGCAACCGTTGCTGCGGGAGCTAATCAAACGATATGTTCTGGAAGTGCTGTTACACTTACTGGTTCAATAGGAGGTAGTGCTACTACTTCAACTTGGACAACCAGTGGTAGCGGAACGTTTGCAAATGCATCTCTTGTAAACACTACGTATACACCTTCTGCAGCAGACATCGCAGCAGGAACTGTTACATTAACATTAACTACGAATGACCCTGCAGGAGCTTGTCCTGCTGTTTCTAGCGCTTTAACGGTTACAATTAATCCTATTCCAACTACTAGTGCCAATGTAAATGCTACTATTTGCGCTGGAAGTACCTATATATTAGCCGGTTCTATTGGAGGAGGAGCAAGTACTTTAACCTGGACAACTAGTGGAAGTGGATCATTTAGCTCTTCAACATCCGCTACTGCAACGTATACTCCCTCAGCGTCTGACATAAGTGCTGGAACTGTTACATTAACAATTACAACCAACGATCCTGCTGGTCCATGTAGTTCAGCAACCGATAATATGGTTTTAACAATTAGTCCAGGAGCTACTGCTAGTGCAGGTCCTGCGGCCACTATTTGTGCTGGTACGACATATTCACTTCCTGGTTCAATTGGTGGAAGTGCAGTAACTGTTACTTGGACAACTTCTGGAACGGGTACTTTTTCAAGTACAACTTCTGTAACTCCGACATATACTCCATCAGCTGCTGATATTGCAGCTGGAACTGTAACGTTAACAATTACTACTAATGATCCTGCTGGTCCATGCCCTGCTGCAACGGCCAATATGGTATTAACAATTAATCCTGCTGCAACAGTAAATGCTGGGCCTGCTACAGGTACCATTTGTGCTAACCAAACTTTTACATTAGCTGGTTCTCAAGGTGGAGCAACTACTTCAATTGCATGGACATCCAGTGGCAGTGGAACGTTTAGTAACACTACAATTCTTACTCCTGTTTATACACCTTCTGCATCTGATATCTCTGCGGGTTCAGTTACTCTTACGATTACTTCAAATGATCCTGCTGGCCCTTGTGGTCCTGTTACGGATGTAATTGTGTTAACGATTACGCCATTACAAAGTGCTGCATTTACATTCGGTTCTGCAACTTATTGTCAAACAGGAACGAATCCAACTCCTACAATTACAGGTGTTGCAGGCGGAACATTTACTTCTGCACCAGCTGGTTTATCAATTAATGGCGCAACGGGTACAATAAATTTAGCTGCTTCTACTTTAGGAACTTATACAGTAACGTATACAACGCCTGGTCCTTGTGCAAATACAAGTAACGTTAGTGTAACCATCACTTTAGCTCCTACTGCGGTAATTAGTTATGCAGGTCCTTATTGTACATCTGGTGCAGATCCATTTCCAACATTTGGTGGTGGTTCTACGGCTGGTACATTTTCTGCTGTTCCTGCTGGTTTAACATTTGTAAACGTAAACACAGGTCAAATTGATGTTTCAGCATCAACACCTGGAACTTATACAGTTACTAATTCTATTGTTGCTTCTGGTGGATGTGCTGCTGCAAGTGCAACTGCATCTGTAACGATTAATGCTGCTGCTACTGCTAGTGCAGGAGTGAATGCTACAATTTGTGCAGGTTCAACTTATACTTTAGCGGGTTCTTTAGGCGGTAGTGCAGCTACTTTAACTTGGACTACTTCTGGTTCAGGAACGTTTAGTTCTGCTACTTCAGCGACAGCTGTTTATACTCCATCTGCAGCTGATATTGCAGCTGGTACTGTAACGTTAACATTAACAACAAACGATCCTGCTGGTCCTTGTCCTTTTGTGACTAGCACAATGGTTCTTACAATTAGTCAAGCTGCAACTGCTGCAGCGGGAAGTAATGCTACAATTTGTTCAGGAAGTACCTTTACACTTGCTGGCGTAATTGGTGGAAGTGCAACTTCATCAACTTGGTCTACTAGCGGGACAGGTACTTTTAATAACGTAGCTTTATTAGGTGCAATTTATACTCCTTCTGCAGGTGATATCGCAGCAGGAACTATAACTTTAACAATAACTACTAATGATCCTGCTGGTCCTTGTCCAGCAGTTACAAGTTTTTTAGTTCTTACAATTAATCCTATACCAACAGTAACAGCAGGTGCTAATGCAACAATTTGTTCAGGTTCTACTTATACCTTAGGTGGAACCATGGGCGGTGGAGCAACGTCTATTACTTGGACAACAAGTGGTACAGGTACATTTAGTTCGGCTACTTCTCTTTCTGCAGTTTATACTCCATCCGCTGCAGATATTGCTTCTGGAACTGTAGTCTTAACAATTACAACAAATGATCCGGCTGGGCCTTGTTCTTTTGCAGTAAGTGCATTAACGTTAACAATCAATCCTGCTGCTACTGTTTCTGCAGGTGCAGCTGCTACAATTTGCTCAGGTTCTACATATGCTTTATCTGGAACCATGGGAGGTGGAGCAACGTCTATTACTTGGTCAACTAGTGGAACGGGTACATTTAATAATACAGCTTCTGCTACAGCAATTTATACGCCATCTGCAGGTGATATTGCTGCTGGAACGGTTACTTTAACAATAACAACAAATGATCCTGCTGGTCCTTGTCCTGCTGTAACTGCGACAATGGTCTTAACTATTAATCCTGCTCCTACAGTTGTAGCAGGTGCAAATGCTACAATTTGTGCTGGTACAACTTACACATTGGCTGGTTCAATGGGTGGAGGTGCAACTTCAATAACTTGGACTACTAGTGGAACAGGAACATTCAGTTCTGCATCTTCAACTACAGCTACCTATACTCCTTCAGCTGCAGATATTGCTTTTGGTTCTGTAACCCTTACTATCACTACCAATGATCCTGCTGGCCCGTGTAATGCCATAACTGATTTCTTAACGTTGACGATCAATCCTGCTGCAACAGTTAGTGCTGGTCCTGCAAATTCTATATGTGCGGGTAGTACGTTCACATTAGCTGGAACGATGGGAGGAAGTACAACTTTAGTAACGTGGACTACTTCTGGAACAGGAACTTTTAGTAACCCGAATATTACAACGCCAACGTATACTCCTTCTGCTGCTGACATTGCTGCTGGAACGGTTACGTTAACAATCACTTCAAACGATCCGGTTGGACCTTGTGGTGTAGTTACAAATTCAATGATTTTGACTATTAGTCCTGCTGCTACTGTTACTGCAGGTGGAAATGCTACAATTTGTTCTACAGGTACCTATGCTTTATTAGGTTCAATGGGTGGAAGTGCTACTTCGATAACATGGACAACTACTGGTTCTGGAACATTTAGTAGCACTAGTTCTCCTACTGCAACTTATACTCCTTCAGCTGCAGATATCGCTGCTGGTTCTGTTACATTAACTATTACAACAAATAATCCTGCCGGCCCTTGTAATGCGGCTGTAGATGTTATGACGCTAACAATAAGTCCTGCAGCTACTGTAAATGCTGGCCCTAATGATGTTATTTGTTCAAACGTTGCTGCTAACTTGGTAGGAATATTTGGCGGAAGTGCTTCAGGTGTAACTTGGACTACAAGTGGAACTGGGACTTTTGGTAGTTCAACTTCTGCAACTACAACATATACACCATCTGCTGCAGATGTAACTGCCGGTAGCGTAACATTAACTTTAACTACAAATGATCCTGCTGGAGTTTGTGGTGCAGTAACAGATGTTTTGGTATTAACTATCAATCCTCAAGATGATGCAACATTCTCTTATCCTTCTTCAACATTCTGTCAAACAGGCTTAGATCCAACAGCAACAACTGTAGGTGGTGTGAGTGGAACATTTGTGGCTACCCCTGTGGGATTAGTTTTCTTGAATCCATCAACTGGATTAATTGATGTAAGCGCAAGTGCGTTGGGTACGTATTTCGTCACTTTTACCACAAGTGGTATTTGTCCTAATAATAACACAATTACAGTTACAGTTACTTCAGCTCCGGATGCAACATTTACGTTTGGAACGCCTTTCTGTCAAAACGGAACTGCATCGCCTTCGTTTGGTGCAGGTGCAAGTGCAGGAGTATTTAGTGCATCTCCTGCAGGATTGGTTTTTGTAAGTACTTCTACAGGTGAAATTGATTTAGGTGCAAGTACTGCTGGAACATACATTATTACCAACACAATAGCAGCAGCTTCTGGTTGTGCTGCTTCAATTGAAACAACTACCATTGTAATTGATCCAGTGCCTACGGTATCTGCAGGTGTTGATGGAACAATTTGTGAAGGAAGTGCATATTTACTTGGAGGAACAATGGGAGGAAGTACTTCTACTATTACTTGGACTTCTAGTGGAACAGGTACTTTTAGCAATTCAACTAGTTTATCATCTACATATACTCCATCTGCTTTGGATGTTACAGCTGGAAGTGTAGTTTTAACAATCACTACAGACGATCCTGCAGGAGTTTGTGCACAAACAACAGATGTAATGACTTTAGCAATTTCTCCTTTAGATGTTGCCACATTTAGTTATGTTGGTTCTACCTTCTGTCAAACAGGCTTGAATCCTATGCCTACAATTTCTGGATTACCAGGAGGAACATTTAGTTCTGTCCCTGCTACATTAGTATTTGTAAGCACTTTAACTGGAGAAATTAATTTAATTGGTTCCCCATTAGGAACCTACGATATTATTTATTCAACAAATGGTGTTTGTCCGAATGCTGATACTGTAAGTATTACTATCACAAACGCACCAAGTGCTGTATTTAGTTATTCAACTCCATTCTGTCAAACTGATGCAAATCCAACACCTTCATTTGTTGCTGGATCTAGCGCAGGGGTGTTTACGTCTGCTCCTGTAGGTATAACTTTTGTTAGTACTAGTACAGGTGAAATTGATTTGGCTACTTCTACAGTTGGAACATATACGATAACAAATACAATTGTTGCTTCGGGTGGTTGCGCTGCAGCTTCTTCTACTGCAGTTATTGTAATTGATCCTTCTGCAACAGTTGATGCAGGAATAGATGGAATCATTTGTGCGGGCAATACTTACTTGATTACAGGTGCAACAATTGGTGGAAGTGCAACTGGTTCGTCATGGACAACGAGTGGTTCTGGTACATTCGACAATGCTGCTATCTTAGGTGCAACATATACGCCTTCTTTAGCTGATACAACAGCTGGAACAGTTACATTGTATTTAACTACAAACGACCCTGCTGGTGCGTGTGGTGCTGTTTTAGATAGTATTACAATAACTATAAACAATACACCAAGTGCTCCTTTAGCATCTAATCCACCTCCTGCATGTTTTGGAAGCCCAATATCTCCTATTAATGCAACAGGTACAGGTGGAACGTACATTTGGTATACCGATGCAGGTTTAACAACGATTGCTAGTACTGGAAACCCTTTCTCTCCAATAACTACAACAACTTCATCTTATTGGGTTACTGAAACAATAGGTACTTGCGAAGGTTTACCTACAATGGTTACCGTTAAAATAAATCCATTACCTGTTGCAGATACTTCAGTGGTAACAATTACAGCAGCTGATTGTGGCACAGCAACTGGTTCAATCACAGGAGTTACTGTGGTTAGCGGAATTGCTCCATTGGCATATTCTTGGGTAGATACGTCTGGAACAGTAGTTAGCACGACCTTGAATTTAACAGGTGTTGGACCTGGCAATTATGTCTTAACGATAACTGATTCAAACGGATGTTCAATTACATTGGGCGGTTTATCTGGATATGTGGTTAACTCATCTTCAAGTGTTGTAGCTTCTTTTACTGCAAACCCAATTACTGGTGAAACTCCTCTTGCAGTTACATTCACAAATACAAGTACAGGAGCATCATCCTATTTCTGGACTTTTGGAACAGGCGATACGTCAACAGTGTTTAGTCCAACTTATATTTACACACCACTTGGGCAGTTTCCAGCTTGTTTAATTGCTACAAATGCGGCAGGATGTGCGGATACAGCGTGCACAACGATCGATGTCTTTATTAATTCGGTATTTGTGATACCAAATATTTTTACTCCGAATGGCGACAACAACAATGATGTATTTACAATTCAAGCAGTTGGATTAGAAACGTTAGAAGCAGAAATATTTAATCGCTGGGGACAAAAGGTATATGAATGGCAAACAACCAATGGAGGGTGGGATGGACGTACTCTTAGCGGTGTTGAAGCTCCTGATGGAACATATTATTTTATCATAAAAGCAAAAGGTATTGATGACAAAGAGTATTTCGAAAAAGGTTATCTATTATTAACTCGATAAGAAAGTATATGAAAGAAAAAAAGGAGCCCAATATTGGGCTCCTTTTTTTTAGTTTATTTACAAGTTTTTATTCTTTTATTTCTGGAAAAACGGACTCGCAATTTATTTTTTTTTGCCCCATTTTACATTTTTTTGAAAAATGATTTTAATCCTTCTACCATTTTTTTCTTAAATAAGAAAGCGACTATTTTCTTAGAAGCATAATCCTTATTTGATAGGCGATTCCCGCTTTTTTACGTCCAAAACAGTAAATATTTCAAATAATTCACATTTTTTTTTGAACTGACTATTGTTTATAATAAATATTTATTACCTTTGCCCTCCCCAAAAAAGCGGGGGTGTATTTAATTTACACTGAAAAAAGATAGAAATTTAACAACAGAAAAATGCCTACAATATCACAATTAGTGCGTAAAGGGAGATTAAAAGCAGTAAACAAAAGTAAGTCTGCGGCTCTTGATTCTTGTCCTCAAAAACGTGGAGTTTGTACTCGCGTTTACACAACAACTCCTAAAAAGCCGAATTCGGCAATGAGAAAAGTTGCCCGTGTGCGTTTAACCAACAAAAAAGAGGTGAATGCTTACATCCCGGGAGAAGGGCATAACCTACAAGAACACTCGATTGTGTTGATTCGTGGTGGAAGAGTTAAAGATTTACCAGGAGTTCGATATCACATCGTTCGTGGTGCTTTAGATACTTCTGGCGTTGATGGTCGTAACCAAAGACGTTCAAAATATGGAACTAAAAAACCAAAAGCAGGAGCTGCTAAACCAGCTGCTAAAAAATAATTTAAACCGAGTTAGGATTTGAGTAAGGGAAACCTGAAGCAACAAATTTAAGCTCTAAAAAAACAAATAATGAGAAAGACCAAAGCCAAAAAGAGAATTCTTTTACCTGATCCAAAATTCAATGATATTTTGGTAACACGTTTCGTGAACAATTTAATGTATGATGGTAAAAAAAGTACATCTTATGATGTGTTTTATGATGCAATCGAAATCGTTCAAAAAAGAACTCCTGATGTTGATGGATTAGAAACTTTCAAAAAAGCATTGAGTAACATCACTCCTGCAGTTGAAGTACGTAGCCGTAGAGTAGGTGGTGCAACTTTTCAGATTCCATCTGAAATTCGTCCAGAAAGAAAACTTTCAATGGGAATTAAATGGATGATTCTTTATGCTCGTAAGCGTAACGAAAAATCAATGGCTCAGAAATTAGCTGGAGAAATTGTTGCTGCAGCAAAAGAAGAAGGCGCGGCTTACAAAAAGAAAGAAGATGTTCATAAAATGGCAGAGGCTAACAAAGCTTTCTCTCATTTTAGATTCTAATTAATATTAGAATAGAATAATAGAATATAGAGATTAAAAATAAGCGTTTAGAATAAAACAAAATGGCAGATTTAAGATTTACAAGAAACATTGGAATTGCAGCTCACATCGATGCAGGTAAAACAACTTGTACCGAGCGTATTCTTTATTATACAGGAGTGAATCACAAAATTGGTGAAGTACATGATGGTGCTGCAACTATGGATTGGATGGTTCAGGAGCAAGAGCGTGGTATAACAATCACTTCTGCTGCTACTACTTGTTTTTGGAAATACAGAGATCAGCAATATAAGGTGAATATTATCGATACTCCGGGCCACGTTGACTTTACAGTTGAGGTGAATCGTTCTTTACGTATCCTTGATGGTTTAGTGTTTTTGTTTTCTGCTGTTGATGGTGTTGAGCCACAATCAGAAACAAACTGGAGATTAGCAAACAATTATAACGTAACTCGTATTGGTTTCGTAAATAAAATGGACCGTTCAGGTGCAGATTTTTTAAAGGTTGTAGGACAAGTAAAAGAAGTATTGGGTGGAAATCCTTTGCCATTGCAATTACCAATTGGTGCTGAAGAAACATTTATTGGAGTAGTTGATTTAATTAACTTCCGTGGAATTGTATGGAATGAAGAAGATCAAGGAATGACTTTCAAAGAAGTTCCTATTCCAGCAGAAATGATGGAAGAAGCAAAAGAATGGAGAGGAAAATTATTGGAAGCAATCGCTGAATTCGATGATAGATTGATGGAAAAATTCTTCGAAGATCCAGAATCTCTTACAGAGCGTGAAATTCTTGATGCACTTCGTCAAGCTTGTGTTGCCAATAAAGTGGTTCCTATGGTTTGTGGATCAGCATTTAAAAATAAAGGTGTACAAACAATGTTGGATTTGGTAATGGAATTAATGCCATCACCAATGGATAAAGAAGAAACAAAAGGAACACATCCTGATACTGGTGCAGAAATTTCTCGCAAGCCAGATGTTAAAGAACCATTTACAGCATTAGCATTTAAAATTGCAACCGATCCTTTTGTTGGTCGTTTGTGTTTCTTCCGTGCTTATTCTGGTCGTTTAGATGCAGGTTCATACGTTTTGAATACTCGCAGTGGAAACAAAGAGCGTATTTCTCGTATTTTCCAAATGCATGCAAACAAACAAAATGCAATTGAATTTATTGAAGCAGGTGATATTGGTGCAGCAGTAGGATTTAAAGATATCAAAACAGGTGATACACTTTGTGATGAGAAACATCCTATCGTACTTGAATCAATGAACTTTCCTGAACCTGTTATTGGTGTTGCTATTGAGCCTAAAACTCAAGCAGACTTAGATAAATTAGGTGTTTCATTAAATAAATTAGCTGAAGAGGATCCTACTTTCCGCGTTAAAACGGATGAAGATAGCGGTCAAACGATTATTAGTGGGATGGGTGAACTTCACTTGGAGATCATTATGGATCGTTTGAAGCGTGAATTTAAAGTTGAGTGTAACCAAGGACCTCCTCAAGTATCTTACAAAGAGACAATCAATGCAGAAGTATCACACCGTGAAGTTTACAAAAAACAATCTGGTGGTCGTGGTAAGTTTGCCGATATACAAGTTGTTATTTCTCCAGTTGATGCAGATTTTGATGCAACGACAAAAAAAGCTGGTGGATTACAATTCATTAACGAAATTTCTGGTGGTAACATTCCTCGTGAATTTATTCCTGCAGTTGAAAAAGGATTTAAATCTGCAATGGCAAATGGTGTATTAGCAGGTTACCCTGTAGATACATTAAAAGTTAGATTGTTAGATGGTTCTTATCACAATGTCGATTCTGATGCATTGTCTTTCGAGATTTGTGCTCGTTCTGCATTCCGTGAGGCTATGCCAAAAGCGAAGCCAGTATTATTAGAGCCAATCATGAAAGTGGAAGTTTTAACACCAGAACAAAACATGGGTGATGTTGTAGGTGATTTGAATAAACGTAGAGGTATGATTGAAGGAATGGATACGAGAGCTGGTTCTCAAGTTATCAAAGCTAAAGTTCCATTATCTGAAATGTTTGGATACGTAACAACTTTGCGTACGATCACTTCTGGACGTGCAACTTCAACAATGGAATTCTCTCATTATGCTGAAGCTCCACGAAGCACTTCAGATGAGGTAATCGCAAAAGCAAAAGGTAAAGCAGAAAAAGTATAATAAATTAAACATCGTTCTTTATAAAACAAAACTATGAGCCAAAAAATCAGAATCAAATTAAAATCTTATGACTTCAACTTAGTTGACAAGTCAGCAGAGAAAATTGTTAAAACTGTGAAAATGACAGGCGCTGTTGTTAGTGGACCTATCCCATTGCCAACACAGAAAAAAATCTACACTGTTTTGCGTTCACCGCACGTTAACAAAAAAGCACGTGAACAATTTCAATTGTGCTCATACAAAAGATTATTAGATATCTACAATTCAACTTCTAAAACAGTTGATGCACTTATGAAATTAGAATTACCAAGTGGAGTAGAAGTTGAAATCAAAGCATCGTAATAAAAAACAAATAATAAATTAATAAACAATGTCTGGAATAATAGGTAAAAAAATTGGAATGACCAGTATCTTCAGTGCCAATGGTAAATATATACCATGCACAGTTATTGAAGCTGGTCCTTGCGTTGTTACGCAAGTAAAAACCTTGGAGAAAGACGGTTATGCTTCAGTACAATTGGCATTTGATGAGAAGAAAGATAAACATACTTCTTCTGCAATGAAAGGTCATTTTGCTAAAGCAGCTACGACTCCTAAACGTAAATTGGTTGAATTTAAATACTTCGAAACTGAGAAAAATCTTGGTGAAGTTGTTACAGTTGATCTTTTCGCTGAAGGCGATTTTATTGATGTTGCAGGAACTTCTAAAGGAAAAGGTTTTCAAGGTGTTGTTAAGCGCCATGGTTTTGCTGGAGTTGGTGGAACAACTCACGGTCAACATGATCGTTTGCGTGCACCAGGTTCTTTGGGAGCTTCGTCTTGGCCTTCACGTGTATTCAAAGGGATGCGCATGGCAGGTAGAACAGGTGGAGATCGCGTTAAAATCCAAAACTTGGAAGTAGTAAAAGTGATTGCAGATAAAAATCTTTTAATTGTAAAAGGTTCTATCGCAGGCGCAAAAGGTTCATACGTTACAATCGAGAAATAAAATGGAAGTATCAATTTTAAATATAAGCGGTAAAGCAACTTCTAAGAAGTTAAGCTTAAGCGATGCAATATTTGGCATCGAGCCAAATGACCATGCTATTTATTTAGATGTTAAACAACATTTAGCTAATAAACGTCAAGGTACACATAAATCAAAAGAAAGAGCAGAAGTTCGTGGTTCAAGCAAGAAATTGAAAAACCAAAAAGGAACAGGTGGAGCTCGTGCTGGTAATGATAAATCTCCAACCCGTGTTGGTGGAGGTAGAGCATTCGGTCCTCGTCCTCGTGACTACGCTTTCAAATTGAATAAAAAATTAAAGCGTTTAGCTCGTATGTCTGCTTTGACATATAAAGCTCAAGGAAGTAGTATTACTATTTTAGAAGATTTCATTTTCGATTCTCCTAAAACTCAGAAATATGCTGATTTGATGAATAATTTGAAGCTTTCAGACAAAAAAACACTATTGGTGTTGGGCGAATCAAATAAAAACATATATTTGTCCTCCCGAAATTTGACCAATGCAAAAGTCGTAACTGCTTCGGATTTAAACACTTACGATATTTTGAATGCAAATAATCTGTTGCTTGTAGAAAGCTCAGTGAAGGAAATTGAAAATTTATTAAGCAATTAATAAGATGAACGTGATAGTAAAACCGGTTATAACCGAAAAAATGACAGCACAAGGCGAGAAATTTAATCGCTATGGTTTTGTAGTAGCAAAAGCTGCTAACAAAGTGGAAATTAAATCAGCTGTTGAGAAATTATATGGAGTAACTGTTGAATCAGTTAATACTCAAAATTATGTTGGTAAAGTGAAAACTCGTAATACTACAAGAGGTATTGCAGTTGGTCGTGTTAATCAACATAAAAAAGCAGTTGTGACGCTTAAAGCAGGTGAATCAATTGATTTTTACGCAAGCATTTAGTAAATAATAGGGAAGGTTAAAACCACCTATGAACAGAAGAAAATCTGTTCAAGAGAAATATAAAAGTAATTATACAGGTTTGTAACCTGTGAAAATAAAAAAACTGAGATGGCTTTAAAGAAATTTAGACCCCTAACCCCAGGGCAACGTTTTAAATTAGTAAGTGATAACGATGATATTACTCACGGCAAACCTGAAAAGAGTTTGTTAGTGCCAGTAAAAAAATCGGGAGGGCGCGATAACACAGGTAAAATGACAATGCGCTATATTGGCGGTGGTCACAAACAGCAATATCGTATTATCGACTTCAAAAGAGATAAATCAGGAATTCCTGCAACAGTTAAAACAATTGAGTACGATCCAAATCGTACTGCACGTATTGCTCTAGTTGTTTATGCTGATGGTGAAAAACGTTACATCGTTGCTCCAACAGGATTACAAGTAGGTCAAAAAATTCTTTCTGGTAAAGATGCTACTCCAGAAATTGGAAACGCACTTTATTTATCAGATATTCCATTAGGAACAACTATACACAATATTGAATTACGTCCTGGTCAAGGTGCTATCATGGCTCGTAGCGCAGGTTCTGCAGCTCAATTGAGTGCTAGAGATGGTAAATATGCAATCATTAAAATGCCTTCAGGTGAAACACGTATGGTGTTGATTACTTGTATGGCTACTATTGGTTCAGTATCTAACGCAGATCACAACTTGGAAATCAGCGGTAAAGCTGGTCGTACTCGTTGGCAAGGTCGCAGACCGAGAACTCGTCCGGTTGCAATGAACCCAGTAGATCACCCGATGGGTGGAGGTGAAGGTAGAGCTTCAGGAGGTCACCCACGTTCACGTACGGGTACGCCTTCTAAAGGATACAAAACACGTTATCCTAAAAAGGCTTCTAACAAATACATTATCGAAAGAAGAAAAAAATAGTATAAACAGTTTAATGGTCCTAAGTAATTTGGGGTTCACAACTTTAAAACAAAAATAAATGTCACGTTCATTAAAAAAAGGTCCTTTTATCGACTGGAAACTTGAGAAAAAATTATTAGATCTTCAAGCTTCAGGTAAAAAAACAGTAATCAAAACTTGGTCACGTAGATCAATGATTTCTCCGGATTTCGTTGGTTTGACAGTTGCAGTTCATAATGGAAATAAATTTATTCCAGTTTATGTTACAGAAAACATGGTTGGTCATAAGTTTGGTGAATTTGCACCAACACGTACATTCAGAGGTCACTCTGGAAACAAAGATAAAGTAGCAAAATAGTTATTAAGAGATTTATAATATAAAGTAAAATGGGAGTTAGAAAACAAAACGCGGCAGATGCACGCAAAGAGGCAAACAAAAGCAGATATTTTGCTGTGTTGAAAAATTGCCCTACGTCTCCACGTAAAATGAGATTGTTGGCCGACCTTATCAGAGGTAAAGAAGTATTTATGGCTTTGAATATTTTAAAATTCAATCCAAAAGAAGCATCTGGACGATTAGAAAAATTGTTGACTTCAGCAATTTCTAACTATGAAGCTAAAACTGGACAACGTCCTGAAGATAGCAACTTAGTTGTAAAAGAAATCTTTGTTGACAGTGCACTTCAAATGAAGCGTTTAAGAACAGCTCCTCAAGGGCGTGCAAACAGAATCAGAAAACGTTCAAACCACGTTACGATTGTTGTTGACAGCAAAAAAGTAGAAGAGAAGAAAAAAGTATCAAACAAGAAACAAGAAGAAACTAAATAATAATAATTTTCAATGGGACAAAAAGCAAATCCGATAGGCTTACGTTTAGGCATCATTAAAGGATGGGATTCAAACTGGTACGGTGGTAAAAACTTCGCTGATAAATTAGTTGAGGATTTTAAAATCAGAGAATATTTGAAAGCTCGTTTGGCAAAAGCAAGTATTTCAAAAATTGTGATCGAAAGAACAGTGAAAATTATTACTGTTACAATTAACACATCTCGTCCGGGAATCATTATCGGTAAAGGCGGAGCTGAAGTTGATAAAATCAAAGAAGAATTAAAAAAGATTACCAAAAAAGATATACAAATCAATATTTTTGAAATTAAACGTCCTGAGTTAGATGCTCGTTTAGTTGCAGATAGTATTGCTCGTCAAATTGAAGGACGTATTTCTTTCCGTAGAGCTGTGAAAATGGCAGTTGCTTCTACAATGAGAATGGGTGCTGAAGGTATTAAAGTAAAATGTTCTGGTCGTTTGGCTGGTGCTGAGATGGCTCGAACAGAAGGATATAAAGAAGGACGTACACCATTACATACTTTACGTGCTGATATTGACTACGCTTTAGGTGAAGCTCATACAACATATGGTCGTATTGGTGTGAAAGTTTGGATTTGCAAAGGTGAAGTTTATGGAAAACGTGATCTTTCTCCAAATGTTGGTAATGCTGCTGCAGGTGCTAAAGACGGAAAAGGTGGACCACAAAAAGGTGGAAACCCAAAGTTTGATAACAAACGTGGACCAGGTGGACCAAGAAAAGGTGGGAACGATAACAGAGGAAGAGATTCTAGAAAATAATTTTTGAAAAAGATAGATAAAAGTATAATTGTTATAATAAAGAAATAAAATGTTACAGCCGAAAAGAACCAAATATAGAAAGATGCACAAAATGAAGATGAAAGGCAACGCGAAGCGTGGCGATCAACTTTCATTCGGTTCATTTGGATTAAAGGCAACTGAAGGATGCTGGGTGACAGCACGTCAATTGGAAGCTGCAAGGGTTGCAGTAACACGTTTCATGAAACGTGAAGGTCAAATATGGATTTGCGTGTTTCCTGATAAACCAATTACATCTAAACCTGCTGAGGTTCGTATGGGTAAAGGTAAAGGTGCTCCTGAATATTGGGTTGCTGTTGTTAAACCAGGACGTATTATGTTTGAAGCAGAAGGCGTTCCAATGGAAGTTGCAAAAGAAGCATTACGTTTAGCTGCTCAAAAATTACCTTTAACAACTAAGTTTATTGTTAGAAGAGATTATGCAGCTGATTCAAACTAAAAATTAGAAATAATAGAACATCAATAAAATGAAACAAGAAGATATTAAACAACTTTCAACTCCTGATCTTAACGACAGAATCAAAGAACAGAAAATTTCTTTGTCAAAATTAAAGTTGAATCATTCAGTGTCTCCTATTGAAAATCCTGCTAGCATAACAGACAGCAGAAAAACAGTAGCAAGATTACAAACCGAACTTCGCTCTAGACAAATAGCTGAGGCAAAAAAATAATTTCAAACATGGAAGAAAGAAATTTAAGAAAAGAAAAAGTTGGTATTGTTACCAGCAACAAAATGGAAAAATCCATTGTTGTTTCAGTTGAACGTAAAGTAAAACATCCGAAATACGGAAAGTTTTTGAACAAAACTACAAAGTTTGTTGCGCATGATGATGCTAACACTTGTAACATCGGTGATACTGTAAAAATTATCGAAACTCGTCCTTTAAGCAAAAGTAAATGCTGGAGATTAGTAGAAGTAATTGAAAGAGCGAAATAGTTAAACAAAAACCTTTGGGGTGCGCTGACTATAAAGTATATCAACCCAAATTAGATAAATAAAAAAATGGTACAACAGGAATCAAGATTATTAGTGGCAGATAACAGCGGTGCAAAAGAAGTGCTAGTTATTCGTGTACTTGGTGGAACGAAAAAAAGATATGCTTCTATTGGAGATAAAGTGGTAGTAACTGTAAAACACGCTTTGCCTTCTGGAAACATTAAAAAAGGTGCAGTTTCCAAAGCAGTTGTAGTGAGAACGAAAAAAGAAATTAGCCGTTCTGACGGATCTTATATTCGTTTTGATGACAATGCAGTTGTATTATTAAATGCTACTGACGAATTAAGAGGAACACGTATTTTCGGGCCAGTTGCTCGTGAATTAAGAGATAAAAATTTCATGAAAATTATCTCTCTTGCTCCAGAAGTATTATAATTATTACCATCACCTTGAGGTTGTGGAACAAAAATAAAATAAACAATGAAAGTTAAATTACATATCAAAAAAGACGACTTAGTAAAAGTCCTTGCAGGAGACTCAAAAGGTCAAGAAGGGAAAGTTTTATCAATCGATAAAATTAAAAACCGTGCAGTTGTTGAAGGAGTTAATTTAGTATCTAAACATACTAAACCGGATGCAAAAAATCCTCAGGGAGGAATCGTTAAAAAAGAAGCATCAGTTCATGTTTCTAATTTAATGTTAGTAGAACCAGGCACTGGTAAGGTGACTCGTATCGGTCGCAAATTAGATGATACATCAAAAAAATTAGTACGTTATTCAAAAAAGACAGGGGAGGTAATTAAATAATGGCTTATTCACCACGTTTAAAAGACAAATATAAAGCAGACGTAGTTCCAGCTTTACAAAAAAAGTACGGTTACAGCAGTTCAATGCAAGTGCCTAAACTTCAAAAAATATGCCTTAATCAAGGTGTTGGAGATGCTGTTTCCGATAAAAAATTGATTGAAGGTGCTATCAAAGAAATGACAACAATCAGCGGACAAAAAGCTGTTTCAACCATTTCTAAAAAGGATATTTCTAACTTCAAACTTCGTAAAGGAGTGCCTATTGGAGTAAGAGTAACACTTCGTGGCGATATGATGTATGAGTTTTTAGATAGATTAATTTCTGTTGCTCTTCCTCGTATTCGCGACTTTAGAGGTATTAATGACAAAGGATTTGATGGAAGTGGTAACTACACTTTAGGTGTTACTGAGCAAATCATTTTTCCTGAAATTGATATTGATAAAGTAAGCAAAATCATGGGTATGGATATTACCTTTGTAACTTCTGCTTCTTCTGATGGAGAAGCATTAGCATTGCTAAGCGAATTTGGATTACCTTTTAAGAACCAAAAGAAATAATAAAATTAATCCCATACGTACGGGACAAAATCTTAAATAAGAAAAAGAATGGCAAAAGAATCAATGAAAGCAAGAGAAGTTAAACGTAAGAAACTTGGTGATCTATACGCTGAAAGAAGAGCTGCTTTAAAAGCTGCAGGTGATTCAGTTGGGTTACAAAAATTACCTAGAGCTTCATCTCCAACTCGTCAACGTAACCGTTGTAAATTAACAGGTCGTCCGAGAGGTTATATGCGTCAATTCGGTATTTCACGTAACCAGTTCCGTGAAATGGTTCTTGACGGATTGATTCCGGGATTGACCAAATCAAGCTGGTAATTCAGCTCGATAACAAAAGAGTATTAATGTATAATTATCCTGCGTGCGGGATAAGATATAAAACCAAATAAAATGACAGATACAATTGCAGATTACCTCACAAGAGTGAGAAATGCTATCAAAGCAAACCACAGAATCGTAGAGATTCCTTCTTCTAATCTTAAAAAAGAGATCACAAAGATTCTTTTTGAAAAAGGTTACATCCTAAGTTACAAATTTGAAGATTCAGCTTCTCAAGGCAACATTAAAATTGCATTGAAATACCATCCTGTTAATAAACAGTCGGCTATCAAAAATCTTCAAAGAGTGAGTTCTCCTGGTTTGAGAAAATATACTGGGTCAACAGAATTGCCTCGCGTATTAAACGGATTAGGTATCGCTATTATTTCTACTTCTAAAGGTGTAATGACTGATAAAGAAGCGAAGACTCAAAAAGTAGGTGGCGAAGTATTATGTTATGTTTATTAATATTTAGGAGGAAAGAAAATGTCAAGAATAGGTAAATTACCAATCACACTTCCGAAAGGAGTTGAATTCAATGTTTCAGATAAGAACGTTGCAACAGTTAAAGGTCCTAAAGGAACTTTAACACAAGCTATGGACACAGCAATTACGGTTGCAAACACGGATGGTGTTTTAACTGTAACTCGTGCTACTGAACAAAAACGTCACAAAGCTATGCATGGCTTATACCGCGCATTATTAGCTTCTATGATTAAAGGAGTTAGTGAAGGATATAAAACAGAGCAAGAATTAGTAGGTGTTGGTTACCGTGCTGCAAACAAAGGACAAATGTTGGAATTAACTTTAGGTTATTCTCATAACGTGGCTTTTGAATTGCCAATCGAAATTAAAGTAACTACTGCAACGGAAAAAGGACAAAATCCTAAAATTATTTTGGAATCTGCTGATAAACAATTGATAGGTGCTGTAGCAGCTAAAATTCGTTCATTACGTAAACCTGAACCATATAAAGGAAAAGGTATCAAGTTTACTGGTGAAATATTAAGAAGAAAAGCTGGTAAATCTGCTGGTAAATAATAAATAAGAATTTAATTATCGGCTCAAACCGATAGAAATAAGTTAAATAAAATGGCTAATAACACAAAAGAATTCAGAAGAAACAGAATTAAACAACGTATCCGTAAAGTAGTTAACGGTGATGCTCAAAGCCCGCGTTTGTCTGTATTCAGAAGTAATAAAGGTATTTACGTTCAATTAATTGATGATGTTTCTGAAAAAACATTAATCGCTGCATCATCTGCTGATAAAGGCATTGCAGATGCTAAAGGAAATAAAATTGACCAAGCGAAAATGGTTGGTAAAGCAATCGCTGAAAAAGCAATTAAAGCTGGTATTTCTTCAGTTCGTTTTGATAGAAATGGATATTTATATCATGGACGTGTGAAATCATTGGCAGAAGGTGCTCGTGAAGCTGGTTTAAAATTCTAATTAAAAATTAAATCCCATAATAGGGACTGAATCTAAAAATAACAGATAATGTCAAACGCAAACATTAAAAGAGTAAAGTCAAGTGATATCGAATTAAAAGATAAACTTGTTAGCATCCAACGTGTAACGAAAGTTACTAAAGGAGGAAGAAACTTCACGTTTTCAGCTATTGTTGTAGTTGGAAATGAAAAAGGTATTGTTGGTTACGGTTTAGGAAAAGCAAAAGAAGTTACTGATGCAATTACTAAAGGTATAGATGATGCTAAAAAGAATTTGATCAAAGTTGCAATCGTAAAAGGAACTGTTCCTCACGAACAATATGGTAAATTCAGTGGATCTTTGGTGTTTTTAAAACCAGCAGCTCACGGAACAGGTGTTATTGCAGGTGGTGCGATGCGTGCAGTTTTAGAAAGTGTTGGTGTAACAGATGTATTGGCGAAATCAAAAGGTTCATCAAATCCTCACAACGTTGTTAAAGCAACAATGGATGCATTGATGAAAATGCGTGATGCATCAACAGTTGCACAAACTCGTGGCATTTCAATGGAAAAAGTATTTAACGGATAATTTAATTTTAGATTTCTAAAATTCAATAAGTCAAAAAATAAAAACAATGGCAACAATTAAAATTAAACAGATAAAAAGCGGAATTGGACAAACAGTTCGTCAAAAGCGTACTTTACAAGCTTTAGGTTTTATCAAATTGCACCAAACAATTGAAAAGGAAGCAACTCCTCAGATTCTTGGAATGGTAAAAAAGGTAGCTCATTTGCTAGTTGAAGTAAAATAAAAATTAGAGAAGTATTGAAAATAGTGAAATAAAAAATTGTAAAATTTTTAAACCGCTAAATTCTTCAAATCAATAAAAATAAAAGAAATGAATTTAAGTAATTTAACACCAGCAGAAGGTTCTGTAAAAAACGCAAAAAAGCGTATTGGTAGAGGACAAGGATCAGGTAAAGGTGGAACTTCAACAAAAGGTCACAAGGGTGCTCAATCACGTTCAGGATACTCTGCAAAAAGAGGTTTTGAAGGAGGTCAAATGCCATTGCAAAGACGTGTTCCTAAATTTGGATTCAAAAACATTAACCGTGTTGAATATCGTGGAATTAACTTAGATGTTATCCAAGGTTTAGTTGATAACAATAAAGTGACTACAATTGATTTAGCTTTCTTGATTTCAAAAGGATTAGCTCACAAAAATGACAAAGTTAAAATACTTGGTCGTGGTGAATTAAAATCAAAAGTAGATGTTTCTGTTCATGCATTTTCTGCAGCAGCAAAAACGGCAATTGAAGCAACTGGTGGATCAGCTGTTTCTGTTGAAAAAGTTGCTAAAGCATAATTAAACACAGTAATACTGTTTTATGAAAAATTTTATAAATACATTAAAAAACATTTGGAAAATCGAAGAATTACGAGGTCGTATTTTAATGACTCTTGGTTTGATTTTGGTTTACCGTTTGGGTTCATATGTTGTTCTTCCGGGAGTTAATGCACAAGCACTTTCTGACGCAAGTCAAACATCAAATGAAGGAATTATAGGATTGATAAATATTTTTGCAGGTGGCGCTTTTTCTCGTGCATCTGTTTTTGGGTTGGGTATTATGCCTTATATCTCTGCTTCTATCGTAGTTCAGTTGTTAGGAATGGCGTTGCCTTATTTCAGAAAATTACAAATGTCAGGTGAAAGCGGACGTAAAAAAATAAATCAAATTACTCGTTTTTTAACGGTTGCAATTACTTTGATGCAAGCACCAGGTTATATTGCAACTCAAATTACAAATAAAGCAGGCGTTGTTGCTGATCCAAGTTTTGGTTGGATGGCACAATCTATTTTAATCTTAATCACAGGAACTATGTTCGTGATGTGGTTAGGTGAAAAAATTACTGATAAAGGAATTGGAAATGGTATTTCATTAATCATTATGATTGGTATTATCGCTCGTTTACCAGAATCATTTTTGCAAGAATTCGCAAATCGCTTAGGCGGTGAAGGTGGAGGCGGAGGATTAATTATGTTGTTAATCGAGATCGTTCTTTTATTATTAATTATTGTTGGAACAATCATGTTAGTTCAAGGTACTCGAAAAATTCCAGTTCAATATGCTAAGAAAATTGTTGGAAGCAAACAATATGGTGGTACTCGTCAGTATATTCCTTTAAAAGTGAACGCTGCAGGTGTTATGCCAATCATTTTTGCTCAAGCAATTATGTTTATTCCTATTACAATTATATCTTATACTCAATCGGAGTCGTTAACTGGCGTATTGGGTGCTTTGTCTAATCACAATGGTTTTTGGTATAATTTAGTTTTTGCTTTGTTAATTATTGTTTTCACATATTTCTATACTGCAATTACTGTTAATCCAAATCAAATGGCAGAAGATATGAAACGTAATGGTGGATTTGTACCAGGAGTAGTTCCGGGTAAAAAAACTGCTGAGTTTATTGATGCTGTAATGTCACGCATTACATTGCCTGGTTCAATTTTGTTAGCATTTGTAGCTATTTTGCCAGCCTTTGCATATTTAATGAATGTTGATGCTGGATTCGCACAGTTTTTTGGTGGAACATCGTTGTTGATTTTGGTAGGTGTTGTTTTGGACACATTGCAACAAATTGAAAGTCATTTATTGATGCGTCATTATGATGGATTAATGCAAAATGGAAGAATAAAAGGTCGTTCATCAATGAGTATGACCACATCTTAATACTAAGTAGAAGGGAAGGATTACGTGAAAGGATTGTATTATAAGACGAAAGAAGAGATTGAATTAATAAGAGAAAGTTCTTTACTTGTTGGAAAAACTTTAGCCGAAGTTGCAAAAGTTATTAAACCCGGAATCACTACATTATCCTTGGATAAGGTAGCTTACGAGTTTATTAAGGATAACAAAGCAATTCCCGCTTTTTTGAATTACAGCGGTTTCCCAAACTCATTATGCATTTCAGTAAATGCACAAGTGGTTCACGGAATACCTGGAAAGTATGAATTAAAAGATGGTGATGTTGTTTCTGTTGATTGTGGAGTCATAAAAAATAAATTTTTTGGTGACTCAGCTTACACCTTTGCAATTGGAGAAGTAAAGCCTGAAATTTTGAACCTTCTAAAGGTTACAAAAGAAAGTCTTTATAAGGCAATTGAAGTATCAATAGTTGGAAAACGATTAGGTGATATTGGTGATGCAGTTCAAGCTTATGCCGAACAAAATGGATTTTCTGTTGTAAGAGAATTAGTTGGACACGGTATTGGTCAGAATCTTCACGAATCGCCAGAAGTGCCTAATTATGGTAAAAAAGGCACAGGTTTGAAATTGCAAGAAGGCTTAGTGATTGCAATTGAACCGATGATTAATTTTGGAAAAAAAGCAATTAGAACGGATAGTGATGGATGGACGATAACAACAGCTGATATGTTACCTTCAGCTCATTTTGAACATACAATTGCAATAGGAAAAAATAAAGCAGATATTTTATCAAGCTTTGAATATATTGAAGAAGTATTAAAGAGTAAAAAATAAAAGATTAGGTTTTAAAAAGAGTATGGCTAAACAAGCATCAATTGAGCAAGATGGAACAATTTTAGAAGCATTGTCAAATGCGATGTTTCGTGTTGAGCTTGAAAATGGACATGTGATTACAGCTCATATTTCAGGAAAAATGCGAATGCATTATATTAAAATTTTAACAGGTGATAAAGTGAAAATTGAAATGTCGCCATACGATTTAACAAAAGGAAGAATTTCTTACAGGTACAAATAAAAAATAGTAAAATGAAAGTTAGAACATCAATTAAGAAAAGAAGTGTTGACTGCAAAATTGTTCGCAGAAAGGGCGTTTTGTATGTAATCAACAAAAAAAATCCAAAGTTTAAACAAAGACAAGGATAAAAATAAGTTCAAAGTTCAAAGTTGAAAAGTTGGATTACCTAAGACTTTAAATTTTAAACTTTCAAACATTAAACTAAAAAATAAAATGGCTAGAATTGCAGGTATTGACTTACCAAACAACAAAAGAGGAGAAATCGGTTTAACATATATTTATGGAATCGGTAGAAGTACTGCTCAAAAAGTATTAACAGAAGCTGGTATCGATTGGAACACAAAAGTTCAGGATTGGAATGATGATCAGTTAACTGCTATTCGTACGATCCTTACAGATAAATATAAATTAGAAGGTTCTTTGCGTTCTGAAATTCAGTTGAATATCAAACGCTTAATGGATATTGGTGCTTACAGAGGAATCCGTCACCGTGTTGGTTTACCTGTTCGTGGACAAACAACTAAAAATAACGCACGTACTAGAAAAGGTAAGCGTAAAACAGTTGCAAACAAGAAAAAAGTAACTAAATAATAATCTTGCCGTCAGTTTAAACTGATGGACATAAAACGGTCAGCGTTACAGCTGATGATCATATAAATAAAAAAAAATGGCTAAAACAAACCAAACAACAACTACTACAAAAGCTGCGGCTAAGAAAAGAGTTGTAAAAGTAGATGCAATTGGCGAAGCGCATATCAATGCTACCTTCAACAATATCATCATTTCATTAACGAACCTAAGCGGACAAGTTATTTCTTGGTCAAGTGCTGGTAAAATGGGTTTTCGTGGTTCTAAGAAAAACACTCCTTATGCTGCTCAATTAGCTGCACAAGATTGTGCTAAAGTTGCTCATGACAATGGCTTGAGAAAAGTAAAAGTTTTTGTAAAAGGACCAGGTGCAGGTCGCGAATCTGCAATTCGTACTTTGGCAGGTGCTGGAATCGAAGTGACTGAAATTATGGACATTACTCCAATTCCTCACAACGGTTGTCGTCCTCCAAAACGTAGAAGAGTTTAATCTTTAGTTTAAAGAGGATTGTGAAGAAGTCAAAAGACTTTTAAAAAATAATATTAGAATATAAAAAATAAAAAAATACAATGGCAAGATACATCGGCCCCAAGTCACGAATAGCAAGAAAATTTAAAGAGCCAATTTTTGGACCTGATAAAGTTTTAGAAAAAAAGAACTACCCTCCGGGACAACATGGTTTGTCTAAGAAGCGTTCAAAACAATCAGAATACGCAGTTCAGTTACAAGAGAAACAAAAAGCAAAATATACTTACGGTATTTTAGAGCGTCAATTCTGGAAAATTTATACAATGGCTCAACGTGCACATGGTGTTACAGGTGAGGTATTGTTACAATTAATCGAATCTCGTATCGATAATGTAGTTTATCGTATGGGTATTGCTCCTACACGTAGTGGTGCTCGCCAATTGGTTGGTCACCGTCACATTACTGTGAACGGAAACGTAATGAACATTCCTTCTTATATATTAAAACCAGGTGATATTGTTGCAGTTCGCGAACGTTCAAAAACGTTAGAAGTAATCAATAACAGTGTTGCTGGTGCTACTAATGCTTATCCTTGGATGGATTTTGATAAAACTTCAATGACAGGAAAATTCATTTCTGTTCCTGAAAGAGTTCAAATTCCAGAAAACATCAAAGAACAACTTATTGTCGAGTTGTACTCTAAATAATAGAGAATTGATAGTGATGCTTGCATCATTTATTAGACAAATTAAAATAGTAATTAACTTAATAAAATATAACACATGGCAATTTTAGCTTTTCAAAAACCTGATAAGGTGATTATGATTAACTCTAGTGAAACTGAAGGTCAATTCGAGTTTCGCCCACTAGAGCCTGGTTATGGTATTACTGTTGGTAATGCTTTACGAAGAATTTTATTGTCATCTTTAGAAGGTCATGCTATCACTACTATCAAAATAGAAGGTGTTGATCACGAATTTTCTACACTTAAAGGTGTTGCTGAAGATATAACTGAGATTATTTTGAATTTGAAACAAGTACGTTTCAAGAAACAAATTGAAACAACTGATTTCGAAAAAGTAACTGTTACTGTAACTGGTAAAACACAGTTAACTGCTGGTGATATCGGTAAATTTACTTCAGGATTCCAAGTATTGAATTCAGATTTAGTTATCTGTAACATGGAACCAAATGTGAAATTGAAAATCGAATTGACTATTGATAAAGGTCGTGGTTATGTTCCTGCTGAAGAGAACAAACCAGTAAATGCTTCTGCTGGATTAATTCCAATTGATTCTATTTACACGCCAATTAAAAATGTTCAATACAGCATCGAAAATTTCCGTGTTGAGCAAAAAACAGATTACGAAAAATTGATTATGAACATCACTACGGATGGTTCTATTCATCCGAAAGAAGCTTTGAAAGAAGCAGCTAAAATATTAATTCACCACTTCATGTTATTCTCTGATGAGCGTATCACTTTGGATACTGAAGAAAAAATGGCTACTGAAGAGTTTGATGAAACATCATTACACATGCGTCAGTTGCTTAAAACTAAACTAGTTGATATGGATTTGTCAGTTCGTGCTTTAAATTGCTTAAAAGCTGCTGATGTTGAAACGTTAGCTGATCTTGTATCATTTGCAAAACACGACTTATTAAAATTCAGAAACTTTGGTAAGAAATCACTTACTGAATTGGAAGACTTAGTTGCTAATAAGGGTTTGACTTTTGGAATGAACTTAGCAAAATATAAATTAGATAAAGAATAAATCAATTTGAAAATGTGCTAATTTGAAAATGTATTAATGTAATTTTCAAATTTCCAAATTATCGAATTAACAAATTAATAAAATGAGACACGGAGATAAATTAAATAATTTAGGCAGAAAATCTGCTCATCGTAAGGCGATGTTAGCTAATATGGCTAGTTCATTGATTTTACATAAACGCATCAGCACAACACTTGCTAAAGCTAAGGCTTTGAGAATTTATGTAGAGCCTATTTTGACTAGATCAAAAGATGATTCAACACATTCTAGACGTACAGTGTTTGCTTATTTAGGTAACAAAGAAGCTGTGGATATGCTTTTTAAGGATATATCAACTAAAATTGCTGATCGTCCAGGTGGATACACACGTATCCTTAAGACAGGTGGTCGCTTAGGTGATAATGCTGATATGTGCTTTATCGAATTGGTTGACTTCAACGAAAATATGTTGGCAGCAAAAGCTCCTGCAAAAGCGAAGACATCAAGACGTGGTGGAAAAAAGAAATCAACAGACGCAACTGCTAAAACAGTTGATAAATCTGAAGAATCAACAGATCACAACACAAAAAGTGAATAATTTGTTAACTTAATATTTTCAATCTTAAAAAGGATAAAGTAATTTTGCTTTATCCTTTTTTTATGCACGTACCTCAATAACTCCTCGGAGAATGAGAAAAAGATAAACTATGAAATACACAGCGAAAACTCCAGCAATTTTATTACTTGAAGATGGTAAAGTGTTCCACGGAAAAGCAGCCGGGAAAATTGGCATTGCTACTGGTGAAATATGCTTTAATACTGGAATGACTGGCTATCAAGAGATTTTTACTGATCCATCTTATTTCGGCCAGATTATCGTTACGACCAATGTTCATATTGGAAATTATGGTGTAAATGATGACGAAGTTGAATCTGATTCTATAAAAATTGCTGGATTGGTATGTAAGCAATTCAATGAATTTCATTCTAGAAAACGTTCAAATGGTTCGTTAAAGAACTATTTCGAAGATGGAGGGATAGTTTCCATATCTGATGTAGATACACGCGCTATCGTTCGTTATATTCGCGATAAAGGTGCTATGAATTGCATCATCTCTTCCGAAACTTTAGATATTGAAGTGTTGAAAGAAAAGCTTTCAAAAGTGCCTTCTATGGAAGGTTTGGAGCTTTCATCAAAAGTGAGCACAACAAAAGCCTATTTTGTAGGTGACCCCAATGCAGATTTTAAGGTTGCCGTTACAGATTTTGGTGTAAAGAAAAACATCCTTCGTTCATTAGTGGAGCGTGGTTGTTATTTGCAAATTTTTCCTATGAAAACTTCTTTCGAAGAAATGCAAAAATGGAACCCTGATGGTTATATGATATCAAATGGTCCTGGCGATCCTTCCGTAATGAAAGATGAAATGGCAACCGTTAAAACCATTATTAATTCAGGTGTTCCAACATTTGGTATTTGCTTAGGACACCAGCTAATTGCTGAAGCATCCGGTATTTCAACCTTTAAGATGCATAAAGGACATCGCGGAATCAACCATCCTGTTAAAAATCTAATCACTGGAAAAAGTGAAATCACTTCTCAAAACCACGGATTTGGAGTAAAAGCAGAAGATGTGGCGAAAGTGAAAAATATGGAAGTAACGCATATCAATTTAAATGATAATACAATTGAAGGATTGCGTTATACCGATAGAAATGTGTTTTCTGTTCAATACCATCCTGAGGCTTGTCCTGGCCCTTACGATTCTCGCTATTTATTTGATGATTTTATTACAATGATTTCATCTGTGAAGAAAAAAGAAAAGAAAGTTGTTACAGCATAATAAAAAAATCCAAGAAATTATTCTTGGATTTTTTTGTGACCTCGAAGGGAGTCGAACCCCCAACCTTCGGTACCGGAAACCGACACTCTATCCAGTTGAGCTACGAAGCCAAGTAGCAACAAAGGTATTAAGATTTTCCTTAATTTTTTATTATAAACGATACAATAAAATCACTACTTTTATGTTAATGTAATGCACTAATTGTGTTTATCAAGAATGAGAAAAATAAGTCTACTATTACCTTTCCTCTTAATTATTAGTTTCCTTTCTGCACAACAAATTCCAATTGGCGGTTGGCAAGAGCATCTTTCCTATAAAAATGCGTTGTCTGTTGCTGAAGGCAATGGATTTGTGTATTGTTTAACAACAAGCGGAATTTTTAATTTTAAAAAGTCAGATAATTCTATGACCCGTTTGTCTAAAGTCAACGGTCTTTCAGATATTGAAGGTGTAATGGTTAATTACAATCCATACAACAATAAATTTTTAATAGCTTATAAAAATTCAAATATTGATATTATTGAATCGAATCAAATTATTAATATTTCAGATATCAAAAGAAAACCAATTATTGGAAATAAAGCAATTAACAATATTCATTATATAAATCAATTTGCTCATTTAGCTTGTGGATTCGGAATTGTTGTTTTAGATACAGAGAGAAATGAAGTGAAGGACACCTATTATATTGGTCCTGTAGGAGCTGCAATTAATGTTTTAGATATCACATCTGATGGAACTTATATTTACGCATCCACTGAAACTGGTATTTACAGAGCATTGTTGAGTGACCCTAATTTAGCAAATTATGCTTCGTGGACTATGATAAATAATGTGGCAACTGGATTGGATTTGCCGACTGGTATGTACAATTCTATTACTGCTTTTTATGGAAAGATATATACCAATTATTCAAAATATTTAATGTCAAATGTTTCAAATCAAGATACACTTTTTGTTTTTGATGGAACTTCATGGACAATTTTTATCCCCCCAGGTTTTCCGTCTTCTGGAAGTGGATATGTTACTCGTTCAATTAAAAATAATCAAAATCAACTTGTCTTAGTGTTAGATGGATCAATTCTTCTTTTTAATTCTTCAGTAGTTGGTTCAGGTTATTTTTCGGGGTACTTTGGAGATGTTACCCGTGCTAATGCTGCTGTGCTTGACGCAGCTGGTTCAATTTGGATAGCTGATTCAAAATATGGATTGGCCTCTTGGCGACCAAGTATTGGATATCAATACCGATATCCAAATGGACCTTCAACAGAAAGATCATTAAATATGGCTATTGCAAAAAATCAATTATTGATAGCTCCTGGTGGATATGCAAATTTCTTAGTTGATGGTATTTATCAATTTAAGGAGGAGGAATGGAATAATGTGAAAACAACATCTGCAGCAGTTTCTATGGATTCGATTTATGATATTATGAATGTAGTGATCGACCCCGATGATTCAAAAAAAGTATTTGCTGCAACTTGGGGACAAGGAGTTTTAGAATTATATGATGGAACACCTGTGAAATTACATAACTCAACTAATAGTTCTTTGCAAGGATTAGGGTTGCCAGGATATAATCCTGTTAATATCTATGGTATGGCATTTGACGAGGGAGGAAGTTTGTGGGTAACCAATTCTGGTGTTGCTAATTCTGTATCGTATAAAAATACAAGTGGCACATGGAACGCACTTTATTTTCAACCCATTATTGGACTTGTAAATATGGAGCAAATTTTAATAGATAAGGAAGATCAGAAATGGATTGTGTTGTCAAATGGTGGCGGAGGAATATTAGTTTATCAAGGAAATACGACCGCTCCCCCAAGTGCTTCTAATTCGAAAAAATTAACTGTAACAGCTGGGAATGGTGGTTTGCCAAGTAACTTGGTTTATTGCTTAGCAAAAGATTTAGATGATGAAATATGGGTAGGAACGGATAAGGGAATCGCTGTTTTTTATTCCCCAGAAAATGTTTTCTCTGGTTCTAATTTCGATGCACAACAAATTTTAATAGAGCAGGATGGGAATGTGCAGATATTACTTGAAACTGAAAATGTTTTATCAATTGCTGTAGATGGTGCTAACCGCAAATGGATTGGAACTTCCAATTCTGGTGCATATTTAATGTCTGCTGATGGAACGACTCAAATTCATCATTTCGATGAGTCCAATAGCCCACTTTTTAGTAATTCTGTAAAAAGTATTTCAATAAATAACGAAACTGGCGAAGTGTATTTTGGAACAACTAAAGGAATTATTTCTTTCAGAGGTACGTCAATTGAGGCATTTGAAGAATTTACAGATGTATATGCTTTTCCAAACCCTGTTAAACACGATTATGATGGACCTATTGCAATAAAAGGTCTAATGAATAATTCAACATTAAAAATAACAGATATAAGCGGGGCCCTCGTTTATGAAACAAAATCAGAAGGTGGTCAAGCCATTTGGTATGGTAAAAATTTCAAAGACGAACGTGTTAGTTCGGGTGTTTATATGGTTTTTTGTACCAGTGAAGATGGCCAGCAAAAAACCGTTACTAAAATACTGGTGATAAATTGATTTTAAATATCAGCTGAAAGTATTATAAATAATATGCTTCACAAAACAAGTGGTATAATACTTCAAACAATCAATTATTCTGACACCAGCTTAATCGCTAAAATTTATACCGAAATTTTTGGGTTGCAATCATATATAATTTCGGGCGCGAGGAGTAAGAAGTCAAAAACAAAAGCAACTTTATTTCAGCCAATGACGCTTATAGAACTGGAAGTTTCCAATTCTCAAAAAGCCTCCTTGCAACGTATTTCAGAAATATCTATTCAGCACCCTTACACTGAAATTCCGTATAATATTATCAAAAGCTCCATAGCTCTTTTTTTAAATGAAGTTTTATTTCGTTCATTAAAAGAAGAACATCCAGATGAAGATTTGTTTTCATTCATTAAAAATTCAATGTTGATTTTAGATTTAAAAACAGAAAGCTGCTCCAATTTTCATGTTTCTTTTTTAGTGCAGATTAGTAAGTTTTTTGGTTTTTTTCCTCAAGGAAATTTTTCTGAAAAAACTTCTTATTTTGATTTATGCAATGGAAGTTTTTGTCAAGGAATGCCTAGTCATAATAATTATTTGAATCCGGCCATTTCAAAGATTTTACAGGAGTTGATGAATTCTAATTTCGAAGCCATTCATGAAGTTAAAATTGATGGGAAAGAACGAAAAATACTGCTCAATTCTCTGGTTTTTTTCTTTCAGTTTCACATTCCATCTTTCGGGGAAATCAAGTCTCTGGCGGTTTTGGAGGAGGTGATAAGCTAAATTTTGATTTTTCCGATAAATTTCGTACGTTTGATATTATTAACCCTTAAAACCAAATCATATGAAAAAAATTTACTCTTTAATTTTTGCTTCATCTTTAATATTGTTAAGCTTGAATTCAAAAGCTGCAACAATAACTGTTGGTGTTGGAGTTGACGCTACGTTCAGTCCAGCTAACCAATTCACTCCTGCTGCAGTTACTGCAGTTATTGGAGATGTTGTTCAATTTATTTTAGGAAATGGAATACACAACGTTACTAGTACTTCGGTACCGGGAGGCGCTGCTGCAATGAGTTCAGGTACAATGTCTACATTAGGGCAAATGTATACCTATAATGTAACAGTAGCTGGAACTTACTTGTACTCTTGTACTTTCCACCCAGGAATGAGCGGAACCATTAACGCAACTGCAGCTTCTGGGATTTCAACTCCTGCTGTTGATTTGTTAACTAGCGCTTATCCAAACCCTTTCAAGGATAAATTGACATTTAAATATAATGCAATTGAATCAATTGACTTAATTAACATTTTAGGTGAAAAGGTAAAGCACTATGAATTGCCTTCAAATGAAACAAAAACAGAAATCGATCTTTCAGATTTAAATTCTGGTGTTTATTTCATTCGTACTTACAACCAAGGTCAAGTTATTGAAACTAAGAAAATTGTAAAAACGAAGTAGTTTTTTATAGTAGTTATTGAAAAACGCTCAGAGTTTAAACTCTGAGCGTTTTTGTTTTTGTTAAAATTAGAGCAAACAAGTAGTTTAATTCGAAATAAGTCAATTTAAAAATATTGTCGGAAATTAGTTTGTGCCTTTTAAAGCCCATCTAATGAAAGATTTTCCATACATTTGGTAGATATAAACCTATAAAACCAAATCAAATGAAAAAATTTTACTCTTTAATTTTTGCTTCAGCGATTACTTTGTTTTCTATTAATGCAAATGCAATTAATATTACTGTAATGGTTGGTCAGAATTCTAGCGGTGGTGCAGCTAATGCATTTAATCCAGCAACCTTTACTGCTAGTGTTGGCGATAACATTGTTTTTACTCTTTTTAGTGGAACGCATAATGTTACTTCAGTTTCACTACCAGTGGGTGCCGGACCTATTAGTTCTGGAACAATGACTAGTACTCCTTATATCTATAATGTTGGACAAGCTGGGACATACGGGTATGTGTGTACTTTCCATTCTTCTACTATGGCTGGTGGATTTAGTGCTACTACTGTAGGTATTGCTAATCCAACCGTTGATTTATTGACTTCTGTTTATCCGAATCCTTTTGTTGAGAAATTTACTCTTAAATACAACGGTATAGAGTCAGTTGATTTTTATAACATCCTTGGTGATAAAGTAAGAACAATTGAATTGTCATCCGTAGAAAATAAAATTGAAATTGACCTTACTGATCTTGCAGCAGGTGTTTATTTTTTACGTTCTAAAAAAGATGGAATAATCGTTGAGACAAAGAAAATAGTTAAGTCTAAATAGATTTTGTAATTAAACATTAAAACGTCAAGAGTTCATCTCTTGACGTTTTTTTATTTATATTTATATCACACTAATCCTATCTTTAAAAAGCAATAAATGTACAAAACACTTCAGCAGTTAGTAGAAATTGATTCTCCAACGGGATATACCGAAAAAGCTTGTAAATATATTTTTGATTTATTAAAAAGTTATGGCTACAAGCCAGAATATACAAACAAAGGTGCTGTGAAATGCGCTTTAGGCAAAAATCCAACTTTGGCCATTGCAGCACATGTGGATACATTAGGCGCTATTGTTTCAGGAATTAAAAGTAACGGTACGCTTTCTTTTTCAACGTTAGGTGGACTGCAATTGGTAAGTGCAGAAGGGGAATATGTGAAAGTGATGACGATGAAAGGACAAGAATACACAGGAACATTGTTGCTTAATAATCCTTCTTCCCATGCTAATAACTTGCGAGAAGAAACGAAACGTAATTATGATACCATGCATATTCGCTTGGATGAAGAAGTTTATTCTAAAAGTGATGTAGAGAAATTAAATATCAATACAGGCGATATAATCTGTTTTGAACCCCGTTATCGAGAGTATAAAAATGGTTTTATAAAATCTCGGTTTATGGATAATAAAGCAGGATGTTATGCTTTATTCGAAATTGCTAGAAGATTAAAAGAAAAGAAAAAGGAAGTTCCTGTAGAATTGTTTTTTTCTAATTATGAAGAGGTTGGGCACGGTGGAACTGTTGGATATTCTGACACAATATCAGAATTGCTGGTGATTGATATGGGTGTTTTAGGTGATGCATGTGAGGGAAATGAAGTTAGTTGTTCTATTTGTGTTAAAGATTCTTCTGGTCCGTATGATTATAATTTCCGAAAAAAATTAGTTGACCTTTCGGTTAAAAATAAAATCCCATATAAGCTGGATGTCTATCCTCATTACGGTTCGGATGGTTCTGCTGCTTTAAGGGCAGGCAATGATTTTCGGGTTGCATTAATTGGACCAGGAGTAGCAGCTAGTCATGGCGTTGAGCGCACACATAAAAAAGGGGTTGAAGCAACTATAGATCTTTGTTTGGCATATATAAAATATTCTTTTAAGTAATAAAATATAAAAATGAAAAACCCAATTCTTATTCTCGTCTTAATTTTGTTTTTTGTAAATGGATTTGCGCAAGCTGACAAACAAAATATAAAGGTGGTAACCAATACAGAACCTGCTTTTCCTAAAGGTGATAATGCTTTATTCACTTTTGTGTATATGAATTTAAAGTATTCTGATGAATCTAAGAAAAAATATGTTGAAGGAGAAGTTACACTTAGTTTTGATGTAAAAGCAGATAGTTCTGTTACGAATACAGTGATAATAAGTGGCGTTGGTTATGGCGTTGATGAAGAAGTGAAGCGGTTAATTCAAACCTTGAAATTTAGTCCAGGTTTTCAAAATGGAACTGCGATTAAAATGAATACAATGTACACCTTTCCAGTTAAAGCTCATTAATTTTAATGAGAACTCTTTATTCTATATTGTTTTTATTTATTTCGACAGCGTCTTTTGCAGATGGAAGATTTCGAAAAGGGGACACAACTCATGTTTTCAATAAAATCGATACTAACTATATTGAAGATTATCATGATATGTTTACTCTTAGAACGATTGCTGTTACGCGGTTCAATAATTTTACGTTAACCGATAATATTTCAGGCGCCAAACTGCAATATGGAATAAACGATAATCTAAATATGGGTTTGGGTTTAAGTTTTAAATCAATTGGAATTGAGTATCAGCAAAAAATATATGGTAATTCCTATCAATTTGCTTTGGCAACTGGAGGGAATTCAAGACGCTTTATATACGATGTGTATTTTAGATATACAAGAGGATTTCGTTCTCGTGAAAGGTATTTGACAGGTGATACTTTGTTGGGTAAGCCAGTGTGGGATTATATATACAGACCTGACATTGAAAATTACAATGCGGGCTTTAATTTGATTTATGTATTTAATAATAAACAATTTTCTAGTGCTGCTCCATATAGTTTTACCCAACGTCAAAAAAAGAGTGCAGGCTCACTTTTGTTAGGTACATATGCATTGCTGTACGGACTTTCAGCTGATACGGTTTTAATTCCCGATTCTTTGACGAAATCATTTCAGCCCGAATTGCAATTTAATAATGCTTCTTCTTATACTTGGGGTGTTTCTTGCGGATATACATATACCTTAGTTATTGGAAAGTTTTGGTACGTTAACATAGCAACGATTCCTGGAATTTCATTTCAAAGTTTTTATTCTACTAATGCCTATGATAAATCATCATATCAAAATAATTCAATTGGATTGACTTTGCAATCAAGATTTTCTATAGGTTTTAATAATAAATTAAATTATTTAGGCTTATGTTATTCTGCAAATAATTATTTGATTGATAATGATTCAAGGTCTTCTTTAAATTATAAATTCAGTTCCATCAGGATATATTATGGTCATCGATTTGACATTAGAAAATTTCTAAAAAAGCATATGTAAGCTTTTTTATTTTTTCTTACTAACGATTTCAAATTGCTGAATAATCGATTCGCCTTCTTCATCCACTAAGGTAAGTGTGTGAACGCCTTCATCTGGTGTTAGCCCCATTTGATGATTGCCTTGTGTTGTTCCTAAGAACAAACCATCTAAATGCCAATAGATAATTGTATTTTCCTTTCGATGCGCCACTTGAAAAATTGTTTTTCCAATAGTTCCGTCAATTTCTATTGGAACATAAATTTTACTGAATTGTTTTGGATAAATAATTTCCATTCCACTCAACCCTGTTGTTTCGCAATCGCTTCTCAAGGGCGGTATTTCTTTATAATTTGAATTTTTAGATTTATAATACCATTCCATTGCGGGTGGTAGCACAAACCAACTGATATGTTTCATTTTATTTACATCTTCACAATTACTGTTTACTCTAAATGTTTCGCTTGCATCTAAATGTATTAGTCGATGGTATTTGCAAGGCTCTGTTCTTAGTCCATTTTTTTGAATCCAAACTATTTCTACAGGTTCGCAAATATCTGTAGCACGACTACCGCTTTGTTTACAGAGTTTTATTTTTTCCATTTCATCATAAGGTGGCGTAAACCATTTTGAAGGTTTTAACACACTAAAGATGTCGAATAGGATAGGAGCTGCTGTTTGTAATCCAACCAACCCAGGTCTGCCTTCACCATCTGCATTTCCAACCCAAACACCAACTACATACTTTGGAGTTACTCCAATTGCCCATCCATCTCTGTAACCAAAACTGGTCCCCGTTTTCCAAGCAACTTTTGATGAAGATGTATATTGTTTCCATCCAGCATCTTCATCCGGACGAGAGACTTCAACCATCGCTTCAAACGTGAAATATATTGATGCGGCATCAATTATAGATGTATTATCTAAGTCTATTTTTTGTTCGTCTTGTATAAGATAATATGGGGGATGAAAATCATTCTTATCGTATTTGCCATTGTAGGTAGTATAGTGGTTTAAAGTTCTAGCCATGCTTGCATACATTCCAGTTATATCCCAAAGTTTACCTTCCGCTCCTCCTAAAATGACAGATAATCCATAATGATCTGGAGTGTTTGTGAGCGTTGTCATCCCATACTTTTTTAGATTATAGTTAAATTTTTCAATTCCATAATTTTGTAACATGCGTACAGCAGGAATATTTAAACTTCTAGCTAATGCTCGTTTAGCAGGAACAGCTCCATCAAATGTTTGATTGTAATTTTGTGGGGCATAGCCTGCAATTTGTGTAGGGATGTCTGGAATTAAGCTGGTTGATAATATCTCGCCATCGTTTAGCATACTTGCAAATAAAAATGGCTTTAAAATACTTCCTGTGCTTCTTGGAGCACTTATGATGTCTACATCTCCCTCATACTCTGGTTTCCCTTTATTGTATGTATTTCCAACATATGCCAAAACATTTCCAGTATTTACATCTAAAACAATTGCACATGCATTGTGAATTTCATTTCCTCTTAAAATTTTATGATGATTTTCAATAATTGCATTTACGCGTTCTTGTAAATGCCCATCAATAGTAGACTCTATTCTTTGTCCTGAATAATTTTCTTTTGCCGCTCTTTGGAGTAGGTGAGGAGCAATTTGCGGAAGTACATGAGGTTTGCCTGGCAATGGTTCTTGCTTACTTAACTCGCAAATTTCTTTGTCAATTATTTTTGCAACCAACAATTGATCCAATAACCGATTACGTTTTTTTAATAAACGTTCTTGGTTTTTCCCTGGATATATTAAACTGGGTGCATTGGGTAATACTGCTAATGTTGCAGCTTCGGCCCATGATAATTTTGAAGGGTCTCTGCCAAAGTAGCGCCAGGATGCAGCATCAATTCCTACTACATTGCTTCCGAATGGAGCGTTTGATGAGTATAATTCAAGTATTTCTTTTTTTGAATAACTAAATTCTAATCGTGTAGCTAAAATGATTTCAATTATTTTTTCTAGAAACGTACGTTTTTGCCCTTTTCGTGACATACGTATTACTTGCATACTAATTGTACTTCCGCCACTTAATGTTCGTTTTGCTTTTATGTTTTGTTTGGTCGCTCTTACTATTGCTGATGGACTAACTCCCCAGTGTGAATAAAATCCTCTGTCTTCGAATTGAATGATGCAATCAATAAACTTTTGTGGTAATTTTTTAGTTAATGGGAATCTCCACTGGCCGTCTTTGGCAATTTTTGCTGATAATAGTTCACCTTTATTGTCTTCAAGCACTGTGCTCGTCTCATTTTTGAATAATGGTGATGGCAGACAGAAATAGTACCAAATGAAGAAAATAAGAAGTGCAATCGAAGATATTCCTTTTTTAGTTTTTAAAAAAATCAGTATGGAAGGAATGTTTTTCAATCAGATTTATGAAGAAGAATTTTTATTTAATAACTCGTTTCGCAGTTGTCGTGCAGTTTTTTTGCTTCCATCGTGGCTCCATCCTGGAGGTCCGAATATATACATGAACTTAGCTTTTAAGCTCGATGGTTTTTTTAAATCCTTTGCTATGTTTATCCATTCGTGAAAAACCATTTTTAGTGGGTGATATGTTTTTATGTTTTCTGTTAATCCGAAAACAACAACTTCTTTTTTGTCTTCTTCTACAAATGTTCCAAATAGTTTATCCCATATAATAAATACCATTCCCATGTTTTTATCTAAATACATTACATTGCTTGCATGATGAACTCTGTGATGTGAGGGTGTTGACATGAAATGTTCTAAAAAGCCTAGTTTGTTTACGGTTTTTGTATGAATTAAAATTCCATAAATCTGTGTTGCAGAATAGATAAACATAATATCAATTCCTTTAAACCCTATTAATGCTAATGGAATAAAATAGAAGAACCTATATAGTGGTTGAAATACGGATGAACGAAAGCCTACTGTTAAATTAAATTCCTCCGATGAATGGTGTGTTACATGAACGGCCCAAAACATTCTGCAATAATGATCTACACGATGTAGCCAATAATACATAAAATCTTGCGTAATTAATAAAACAGCCCAATATGCGTACTGATTAGATATTTCAACAAATTTAAATTGAAAAAAATAATTTAGAACTATTAAACATATTCCGCGAACAAGAATATCTAACCCTAAATTTAATGATGTAAGATAAATGTTAGATAGCGTTCCTTTTACTGAATAGTAATTTTTATGATGGATATAACTGAATAGAATTTCAGCCCCAATTACGATTGCATAAATTGGCGTGGTAATAGCAATAAGAAGTGCTTCTCTAAACTCATTCATTCTACAAAATTATATAAAAAAGCCATCCTTCTTATCGAGGAATGGCTTTAATTATCAAATTATTATAAATTAATTAATGGATGTAAACCTTTTTGGTATAAACGATACTTTCTTGTGAAATAGTGACAAAATATATCCCTGTTTTTTCTTTTTTCATATCAATCGAAGTTTCCTTGTCTGCTATTGACCCAACGTAAACTTCTTGTCCAAGAGCGTTGGTTATCCTCACATCTGCTTGTATTAGTTCGTTTGTGGTAAATTGAATGACGATGTTATTATCAGAACTGTAAATTGAAGCATTATTCATTAATGCATTTTCAGATATGCCTACTGGCATTTCTCCAGCCAAAATATATGCATTTGGAACGGAATTGTAAGCATAATCTTTAATTGTAAACAGGCTAGCAGTCGCATCAATATCAAATCTAGCCCATCCATAATGTAATTGTGATCCAATATAAAATTGCAATCCAATATACTTATCAGTTTGTCCTAAAAAGTTACCATAACTAGACCCAGAACCAAAATAGCTTGCCATCGACTGACTCGAACCAAAGTTGAATTGTAAAGTTGATTTGATTGTATCTCCAGAGTTAAATGCAAATGGATATACATATGCTCCAATTGTGTCGCCTGCGACCCCATTGCTACCTGCTGGCGTTACAGCTACTTGATTAGATGTATACGATGATGATGTGCCTATATTTAAATTAAATGCAAAGTCGAAAACACCACCATTGTCCAAATCAAGGTTATAATATGAACCTCCTAAAGTTGTTGTTGAATCTGGATTAACATCGGTATAAATAATTTGAGCATCCGCTTGCGTGCTAATTAATGCAATTGATCCAGCAAGTGCTGAATATGACTTTAGTTTGTTGTTTAACGAAGGAGTTGTCATATTATTTAGTTTTATCAAATATAATAAAAATTGTTATGCCGAATTATTTTTTTTATTCCTATAAAGTAAAGGGTCTACATTTTTTATCATTGCATCTATGTTTAAATCTGCATCTAGGAACATTGATAGTTTTTCGGCAACATCTGATGGATTGGAAATTACATCTTTGTAGTCAACATACAATACATCAAATTGTGGATGGTTCTGGATCCAAGACCTTGTTTTTTCTAATTGTTTAGTAAATGTTTCCGCTAATACGGTTGGATATACTTTGTTTTTAATTTCTAAAGATTTTCCTAACATTATTTGTTGCGATTGAATAATTTCTTCCATTTCACGCTCCATAAAAATTACTTTATAATTATAGTTTGTGGGTAAATGTTGAAGAAGTTGCGCGATTACTTTTATTACTTTGTTCTGTCCTTCATCCAACCATGAATTATCTTTAGCTATATTTTTTACCTTTTGATATTCTAAATATCCTTTTGGATTATTAGAATCCTCTTTTCTTTCATTGTCTGTTAAAATAGCTAATCCTCCTGCTTGCATCATCTGCATCATCATTGAAGTTCCAGATCTTGGCAGTCCAGATACAATTGTTATAGTTCCTTTAATATTATTTTTTATAAATGCGTTGTGCTTTTCAGCTTCTTCTATATTCAAGACATTGTTAGTATATAACTTTATTAGATAGCTATGCGCTTTTCTATTCCCTGGTTGAAATGTAGTAACTACTTTAAATGCTTCAATTGCTCTTTCATACATTTCTAAACGGTAAAATACTTCTCCTAAAAAATAATGGGCAAGCGGATTATTAAAAATAAGTGAAACGGAGGAAAGAAGATGGTCTAAAGATTTTTCTAATTGGTCTTGACGAAGAAATGAAATACCTATTCCCATGTGTGCTCCCGCGTTGTCCGGATCTATAGCTAATGCTTTTTCAAATGCAGCTTGTGCTTCTTTCCATTCTTTTAGTTTAATAAATGCCTCACCAATTTTAATGTGCAATGTTGGCATATGCGCTATTGTTTCCATTGCTTTTCTAAAAAGCACCAACGCCTTTTTGGGTTTGTTTTGAGACACTAAAAAAACACCTTCTAAGTAATCCAGTTGTGGTAATTCTTTTTTATCTAATTTTTTTATTTCATCAATTACTGAAATGCATTTATCAAATCTTCTTGATTTTTGCAAACATTCAATATATTTTAATCCGTATCGGGCAATTCCTGGTGATTGACTGTATAGTTTTTCTAGTATTACTTCGGCTAAATTTGCTTGATCTTTATATAAATATATTCGTGCTAAATTAAATTGCGTTTCATTTACAACTTTCTCAACGGTTTTTGTTGCATCTTCATCAGCAGGTTCTATATACCCTAATTCTATTAGCTGTTTAAGGGATTCTTGCGCTGCAAGTGGGTCTTCTTTTAATGTTTCTGGATGATTTCCGGAATTCCCTTCAACTGTTTCCCACGTATCAATATATTCTGGAATTATTTTTTTATCGAATACTTGAGTTAATACTTTTCCATCCATATCTTTTCCAACTGGCAAACCAAATAAGGTTAAAATAGTTGGAGTGATATCTAATAACGTAGCACCATAAACTCGCTCATCTTTTAGTATGTTTGGACCTGACATACAAAACATTCCAAATTGACGATGTTCCAAAGCAGGCGCCATTGGTTCTGTTGGTAGGCGTTTTGGGCGAAGATGGTCGGAGTGAAACCCGTGGTCAGAAAGAATGATGATGGTAGCATCTTCACCAGCAAGTTTAATATATCGTTCTAACATCATATCGTGAAAACGATATATGCCATTGATAACATCTTTGTAAAGTTCAAATTTTTCATCAGAAATGCCTTGCATCTGAGGCGGATGATATTTCATAAAACCATGACTCAAATGGTCAATCGTATCAAAATATACAGCAGTTAAATCCCACGGTTCATTCTCCATGAGCCATGTTGCAGCAGCATGTATGGATGCGCATTCTGAAATGTTTTTTGCAAGCACTACTAAGTTTTTATCTTTTTCTTGATCAACTAAATGTGCTTTTGGAATAAATGGAAGTATGTGTTCTGATGTTATTTCTGTAGGATGTACTCTGAAGTCTGCAATTGTTTTTGCTAGTGCTTCCGGGAAAATGGTTCCATCTTTAATTTGCCAGTCTTCTAATTTCTCACTTGTTATTTTTTGAAATAAATTCGAAACCATAACTCCATTAATTGGCTCTGCAGGATTACTTGGCCACCAGCCAACGATATTAGATTTTAAATTGTTTTGTGATAAAATATTCCACAATGCTTTACATTTTCTACTTGTCGATGTCACTGGTCGTATTTCCATTTTATCTGGAACGGGTTCAGTGAAATTTAATATTCCATGCTTGTCTCCTAATTTTCCCGTTGCTATGGAGGTCCATAAAATTGGAGATAGTACAGGTTCAAGTGTAGCGATGTCACCCATTACACCTTTGTTAATTAATGATTCTAATGTAGGCATGAGTCCTGCATCAAGTAATGGATTTATGATTTTCCAATCGGCAGCATCCCAGCCAAGTAATAAAACTTTTTTTGCTAATCGATCATTCATTTGTAGTATTGTTTTTTTTCTTGTCAATACTTTCTTCACGTTTTTTTCTCCATGCTTTTATTCCAACAGCTCCCAATGCAAGCAGGCCAAGCGATCCATCAGCAGGTATTTCAACAGCGGTTAAGTTTTTTGTTGAAATAGTATTTTCAGAATTATTTTTCTTACCCATTTTTTTATAGTAAAAATATGGTTTTTAATGAAGATTTGCCACGAAACCCTTGGTTTAAGGTCTGTTTTAACTGAGTTTATTAACAAAATGCCCGTTTTTCAACAATTTTATTATTATTTTGCTTTAAAACTTGCTTTGTGTATGTTTTCTGCATTACATTCGTTATATAAATTAATGTTTAACCCAAAAACAAAACAAGATGAACAAAGCAGAATTAGTTGATGCAATTGCAGCAGAAACAAAATTAACAAAAGCTGATGCTGGAAGAGCATTAGAAGCATTCGTTAACGCAACAACAAAAGCACTTAAAAAAGGTGACAGAGTTGCATTAGTAGGATTTGGTTCTTTCTCAGTTTCTAAAAGAGCTGCTAGAAATGGCCGTAACCCACAAACAGGAAAAGCTATTAAAATTGCTGCTAAAAAAGTAGCAAAATTTAAAGCTGGAGCTGATTTAGCTAAAACAGTTAACAAATAATTTTGTCAACTAAAAAAAGCCCATGCTTTTAGCTTGGGCTTTTTTTTATTTCTTTTTGTAATCGATTTTTATTTCTCCGCTTGAATATCAAATGAGCGGAATTCGAAGAATAGTAAAAATTAAGATTTTTCTTCCCAAATCATACATAAATTTACAATTGTAGAAACAGCCGTTTCCATATCCTGCACACTCACCCATTCGTGTTTTGAATGAAAAGCATGTTCTCCCGCAAAAATATTCGGACAAGGTAAACCCATATACGAAAAACGTGAACCATCTGTTCCACCTCTGATACTTGACAATACAGGTTCTACTCCAGCTCTTTTAATCGCTTCTAAAGCGTAGTTTACGATCTCGGGGTTTTTATCTAGCACTTGTTTCATATTTCTGTATTGTTGTTTAACAATAAAATCAAAAGAAGAGTGTGAGTAGTTTTTGATGGTTTTTTCAGTTAACTCTTTTAGAAAATCCTCTTGAGTTTTTAAACTCTCTTCATCAAAAGCACGAATAATAAATTGTAATGTTGTTTCCTCTATTCCTCCAGAAATACTTACAGGGTGCACAAATGGTTCTTTTTTCTCGGTAGATTCCGGACTCATTTTATCTTTTGGCAAACCCGCTACAATTTCACTTGCAATTTTGATTGCGCTCTCCATTTTGTTTTTTGCAAAACCTGGATGTGTGCTAACCCCATGAATATTGATGGTTACGCCATCTGCAGAAAACGTTTCATTTTCAATATGCCCTAATTCCTCACCATCAATGGTATACCCAAAATCGGCACCTAATTTTTTCATATCGGCTTTGTCTGCCCCTCTACCAATTTCTTCATCAGGTGTAAATAGTATTTTTATTGTACCATGTTTAATTTCAGGATGTTTCATTAAATGATTTGCAGCGTCCATAATTTCGGCAACTCCTGCTTTGTTATCAGCACCCAATAATGTTGTTCCATCTGTTGTAATAATATCGTTGCCAATTTGTTTTGTTAATGAAGGATGGTCTTTTACTCGAATTACTTGTGTTTTATCATTTAATAAAACAATATCTTTTCCATCATATTTAGTATGTACCTGTGGATTCACATCTTTTCCAGAACAGTCAGGAGATGTATCCATATGAGAACAAAAACATATCACAGGTACCTTTTTTGTCGTATTACTTGGAATAGTAGCATAAATGTAACCATGTTCATCCATGTGTGCATCAGTAACACCCATTTCCAATAGTTCTGATACTAATATTTTACCTAGATCCTTTTGTTTCATTGTGGATGGGCAGGTAGGAGACGATGGATCACTTTGAGTGTCTATTTTTACGTATTTTAAGAAGCGTTCAGTAACGGTATGGTTGAATATCATGATTGTTAGATTTGGAGTAAATTATATTACGAATTACACTATTTTTAGGCAATATTCAAAATAATATTAGGAATGAAATACAAACGGTTAGAAAGTTCTGAATTAAAAGAATTAGAAAGGGAGTTCATTCATTTTCTTTCATCAGCGCAAATTACTGGGCCTGATTGGGAAAAGATGAAAGAAGTTGAACTGGAAAGGGCTGAAGAGTTGATTGATGTTTTTAGTGATTTGGTGTATGAGAAAGTAATGAGTAAAATAGAGTTCTTAGAATTCAGAGACCACAAGTCGCTTAATATATTTCATCTTGCGAATGATAAGATATATTTACTAGGTATAAGAGTAAAAGAGAATCACGATTTAGATTTAATCTCAGATAATCTATTTGAACAATGGAATCAAGGTAAAATCACATCAATAAATCTTGTTAAAACAGAAAGGGAATATATTAAAGAAAGAGGATTAGAAGTATTTGATTTAATACAGACCGGTTGTTTTATTACGGATGATAGATTATTTAATCTATTGAAAAAAGTATAAATTAACTGCGAGATGTAGAAGTGCGAGCTACTTTGCCTGCTTTTTTTAAACTTCCATTATTGCTATTTAATGCTGGAGATGGAATCATTTTAAAAATAACAATGTTGCTTTTAGTAGTAATAGTGGAGTCGCTACCTTTAGGAGTAGGTTTGCTCAAGTCGCCAGTGTTTTTTGAAAAACCGTAATTGGCAATCAATGTAAATAATGTTGAAAGGATGATTTTTGAAAAGGTGTTCATTTTCTTGATTCTTTATATTCAAAAAAAATATTTGTAAATAAACAATGCGTTAATTTTATAGACTAATAACTCATTTTCAATCAAAATGTAAAAAAAAAGGGGGCGTTAGCCCCCTTTTTAATTTATTCAGATATAACTAATTTTTTAGTAACGGTAGAATTATCAATTGAAACTTTGATAAAATAAATACCATTTTGTAGATTCAATTCTTGTTTAGAAATTTGGAAAGTATAGTCACCTTCAGTTTGACCAAGGTTGTTTACTGCCATAATTTGTTTACCTAAAACATCTACCAAACTTATTTTAACATCACCTTTTTTCTTCACAGAATATGAAAGGGTTGTAGTTTGGTTTGCAGGGTTAGGGAAGATTGAAACGTTAGATGCGTCAAGTGCATTTTCATTAACACCTAAAACACCAGTCATATTAATGTCATCCAAATAAATGCTGTTTGATTCAAATCCTGTAGTGTACTCAAATTTAAAACGAGTATTTGCAGAAAGTGCTCCAGCTGGAACGGTAACCGTTTTTAAAGCCCATTCCGTTGTAGAAGCAGGAATGTATTCTTCTGGGTGATAACCGTTGTTAATTAAAGATGTTGTAGCTGTACCAGCTCCAGCAAAAGTTCTGATCGTACTCCATGTTGCACCGCAAGTAGTTGAATAAGATAAAACTAGTTTGTCGTTCATGTCAGCAGCAGCAGTTGCATGCGTTGCAGCAGCAATTCTGAATTCAAGTACAGGAGATGTAATAAATGATAAGTTATAAGATGGAGAAATTAATTGATCTACATCATATGCGTAGTTATAATATGGATTCATCATTACACTATGAGTTCCACTATATCCAGCAGCACTTGAATACCACCATGTTCTCAAGTTGTTATCCAAATCATTGCTTTTCCATAGAGAAAAATAATCAGAAGAATTTTCAAAATCTTCAGAATAAGTATTGGAAACCTGAGCAAAAGCATCAGAAACATAAATGTAATTCGTTTTTGTCAATGAAACTGGAGGCATACCAGCAACTGTAATAGTTAATGTAACATCGTATGCACCTGGAGTGTTATATGTAACAACTGGAGTTGCAGCAGTTGAAGTTCCTGTTCCTACTGATCCTGGGAAAGACCAACTTTGAGTTGTTGGAAGAGAAGTATAAGTTGTTGTACCTAGTATCCCAGTAAGGTTGAAAACATTTTTAGTAAATGTTACAGTGTTACCTGGGCAAATAGTTGTTCTATTTGCATAGAATTCAGGAGTAACAGCACAAGTATCCGTTAAATCATCTACACCAGTAGCAATTAAATTTGAGGTAATCCACAAGTTGTTTCTAGCAGAAAGTGTGTAATCTAATGCCGAACGCATACGTATTTTTTGATCTACTGTATACATTTTAGAGCAATAAGAATACTCCATATAGTTTTCAACGTTTTCAACAATACCATGTGTTCCAGTAAAGCCAATGTTGTCTATTCCAAATGATCCTGTGCTATCCTCAGCATTCCATCCATAAATGCGGAATGTTCTAGATGTGTTGTTGATGTTTGTAAATGCAGCACCACTTAATGTGATTTTGCTACCAACCATTGAAATTGTAGTATCAGTATTTATAAAAAATACGTTTCCTGATTGTACACTTAAATTCGGATTTGAAGGAGTGATTGTTGCAGATAAATTTGAAAAATAACTATCAGCGTTAGAGCGCACAGCAAATGTTCTGATTCCGTTTGTGTCACGCTTTACATTAAATGTAATTCCAGTCATTGTTAATGCTTGCGCTAAATCTGGAGTTATCGTAAATTGGTAATATTTTCCAGTATTGATTGCTCCAGTTAAACCAGCAAAAGATGTTTCACCATTTAGTGCACCATTATCCCAATCTGAAAATTCAAACATGGACGCTGATTCAGAGTTTGTAGATACACCAACAGCCACTGGGCTAGTAAATGTTATAGCAGAATCAGTTGCTTCAGGAGCAGCAGACGGGTCTGTTGTTCCTGATGTTGTAGTTACACTTCCAAAAGTGTAAGAACCTGTTAATGCTTTTGAATCACAGTTGAAATCAAATCTGTTTCCACAGCTCAAGTGACCTTCTGTAGTTGGTGTGTCATTTACACCTTCGTCACCGCAAGATACTTCAGGCTCATTGGTGGATCCCCAAACGTGTGGCAAGTTTAGCCAGTGTCCAACCTCATGTGTTAATGCTCTTGAGTTTGTAATGTTAGCTGTTCCAATGCTTCCTATGTATTGGTGGATAATAATAATTCCATCAAATGGTTCCATGTACCATGGGTCTGAACCAGAAGGATAATATGCATATCCAGCTGTTCCAACGCTTTCCATTGTTTTGATAACCCATACGTTTAAGTATTTGCTACGTGGCCAAGCATTTAACTTTGATGCATCATTTGCATTTTCAGTTTTGTGAGAATAAATTCTATCAATACCATTTGTACAATTTCCGTCAGGATCTAATTGTGCTAAACGAAATTCAATTTTTGAATCTGTTGCAAGTGGCTGAAATGGCGCAACGATTGCAGACGTATCAGCATTTCTTTTTCTAAAATCACGATTAAGGATATTTACTTGATCCATAATCTGCGCATCAGAAATGTTTTCAGTTCCGTTTGTATGAATAATATGAAAAACAATTGGAATAATAAAAATGTGATTTGGATCAACAGAAGCTGATCTGTTTTCCTTTATTTGTTTCTCCAGTATAGCGTTGTAATCGGCTTCTGCTTTTGCTATCTCAGGGTGCTGAGCTAACAATTTATTATGCATTTGAGTTGTTCCGCATTTGTATTCGCCTTGAGCTAATACACTGTTATTGCTTACAAAGCAAAAAGCAGAACCTAAAAATAGATAAGTAAGTAGATTTTTTTTCATTATCGTGTTGATTTGTTGATAGTAAATTTGTAATTACACAAAGGCAATATTAAGCATAAAAACATTAAAAAGAAAGCTTTGTTTAGTAAACTATATCATTTTTTATTAAGCGGTTGATTTTAAGGGAAATCTGGTAGGAAAAGGGAGGAAAAAGGGATATTTGAATTTGCCCCCTTTTCACCAAATTAAAGAAATTCTAGAATTGAGCTTTCAAGGAAAGGATGAAATTCCTTCCCGGAGAGCTTATTCCAGATGAATATGGTCGATAAAGCTGGTCGGTAATATTTTCAACTCCTGCATTTATTGAAACATACGTATTTATATAATATCCAACTTTTAGATTTAGTGAATACCAAGCGGGTACAAAAGGCAATCCATTAGAGTCTTTTGCAAAAGAAGCATTGTCAGTTCTGTCTACTAAAGGTAAGTCGTTGTAATCCATTTTACTGTTATACATAGCATATAGATCTATTTTTATCTTTTTTGCAAGGTATGTCAAGTGTGTGCTTCCAAACAAAGGAGCTACGTGGGGTTTGGGATAATAAAGTAAACTGTCCTCACTTTGCTCTTCGCCTTTTTGATAGCTAATTGTGCTTTTAAAGCCAAACCCTTTTCCGAAACTAATTTCAATACCTCCTTGTATTCCATAAACATAGGCTTGAGTAATGTTTTGTACGGCCATTACTTGACTCAATTGTCCATCATACATAATACTGTCTTGCCCATTATAGTTGAAAGCTCCTCTAGCCATCGCATCTTTCATTATAGTATAATATGCCGCCATATCAATTTTTACAAATCGTCCGAGTGTTTTAACGGTGCCAATTTCTCCGTTGTATGCGAATTCTGGCTTCAGATTAGCGTTTGCAACAACTACAGTTCCGGGTTGTGAATCAAACACTTTTCCCATATCATCAATATTAGGAGCTCTGAAACCCGAAGATACGTTTGTATAAAGTTGCCAAGTTGTGTTTGGATTAAATACGATTCCTAAGCTGCCATTCAAAGCTCCGTTATTGTTTTCGGCATGTACAAATGGGAAGGGGAATTGTGTGGTATCAAAATCTGCAGTTATCATATACTGCGTATAACGTACTCCAATATTGGCAATCCATTTCGGGTGTAATTTGTATTTCAGATTTAAATATGCACCATAGGCTTGCCAAGTGGATCCATCCGGATATCGAGTGTTGGTTGGTTCTTCAACAAGCGTTTCTATGTGAACTCTGTTGGCTTTTGAGCCCACAAGATTGTAAATGCCCTCTAAACCATAAAACAAAGTTGCTTTTTCATTTAGTTTTTTATCTAAGTCTACATTCAAAGAATAAGCGTCAACGGTTTCGGTTTGATTACGGAGTTTTTTGTTGTTGAATCTTCTGTCGTGTCGACTTTCTTCATAGTTCTGCATAGAAAATGAAATCCGAAATTGGTCATATACTTTCGTTTTTTTAGTGCTGATTATTCCTAAACGATTCATCATCCATTTTTGGGGACCATAATACCACTCTGCATTATCCAAAACTCCATTTGTGTTTGCATCCAAATACAAACGATCGTAACGAGGTGCATTTGATGTTGCCGAATAATGAAATGCGTATTCGATTTCAAATTTTTTGTTTGGTTGAAAAAGAATTTTCTGCATTAAGTTCAATTGACTAAATCCAGAACCAACTTGAAGGGTAGAATCATTGTTCACAAACATGGAGTCTTTGCCATCAACTGTTTCAACATAAGAAGGGCGTAAAAAATAATTGTTCCCATAAGTCCCTGTTCTTAAGTCATCGTAATCGGAATAGGTAACACTTGTTAAAAATGCCCATTTTTTTAGTCCAATGTTAAAATCAAAATGCCCCGTTTTTTCTGTATTTGCACTTGAATATCTTCCAAATGCACTTCCTGTAAGTGACATTTTGCGAGCACTATCTGTTGTCGTTTTTGGTTTTAATGTGTGAAAGTCCATTACCCCACCAATAGCATCACTGCCATACATTACAGCACCTGGGCCGAAAAGAATTTCCGTGCTTTCAATGGAAGAAGCATCAATTGAAATAACATTTTGCAAATTCCCTGCTCTAAAAATGGCGTTGTTCATCCGTATTCCATCCACAACAATCATTACCCTGTTGGTTGCAAATCCTCTTAAATTAGGTGATCCACCTGCAAGTTGGCTTTTTTGAATAAAAACATAACCACTTGTCTCTAATACATCTGCAGATGTTTGCGAGTTTTGAAATGCAATATTTTTCTTCGTTATTTTTTCTATTCTGTTGGGAGTTTCAATTTTATCTTCTTCCCATCGGTTGGATGAAACAGTAATAGCGGCAAGTGAAATAGGGCTTTCCGATAATTCAAGTTTGAATTTTTTTGATTCAAGGGTTTTGTAATCGGATGATACAAGTGCATAGCCAACTATTTTGAAGAAGATGGTGTCAGCAGTTTTAAATGTGGATATTTCAACTTGTCCCTTGCTATTTGTTGCACTAGATAATTTTGGTTGATTTGAAAAAACAATCACACCCGGTATTGTTTCTCGTGTAGTTTTATCAACTACTGTAATCGTTTGAGCTGTTGCTATTAATGTATATAACATAAATACAACAGACAGAATCTGTTTGCTATTCATAAATTTGAATTAAAATAATTTAACATCAATCAACTTTTAATAAGTCGATTTATAAATAAAAATGTGTTGCTAGCTATTTTAACAGCGGGGAGGTGGAGTAGAGATCAAAACATCAACGGATGTATATGATTTTGTGAAGTGTTTGAAATTGGATGATGAAGAGTCATGAAATAGACTAGAAATAAGCTCTTCAAAAAAATAAGTCTTAACAATATTGTCTGCATTCTTTTTTGAAGAATCACTTTTAGAATTTTTAGTGTGTTCTATTTGTTTTAATATTTGTACTTCGAGATTTTGAAATAATTTCTTTTCCTGTTTATCGTTAATACAATAAAATGTTGTTTCATTATTGTTGCTTGAACTTTTAACAATATCAAACATTTGATTGTGATAAATAAATTCTTTATTGTTTTCAATCCAGTGAATAGTATTGATATCGGAATTTAAAAATGTAATAACTGTAAGTTCATCGTTTTGGAGGCTAAGTTTGATTTCCTTCTTGATTTCTTTTTTGATTTCAATTTGAGCTATTTTAAAAAACACGTAATAGCCTGTAGTGTTAAACAAGAAGATTCCTAATAATACTATGGAGATTGCCTTTTTCATTTTAATAAACAAATATAACATTTACTATTCGAAAATCAAACTCTGTCTTTTTGTCGTTTTTCTACTTTGGTATAAACATTGACTCTGGAAAACTGTTATATTTAATCATTATGCGAAATACGACCTCAAAACTATTCTTCAGCTTTTTATATCCTTCCTTGTTTGTGATTGTGCTTTGGGGTGTTAAATTATTTGAAATAGTAGAACAGGTTAATTTGTCGTGGTATGGTTTGTATCCTAGAAGGGTGGATGGACTCATTGGAATTTTTACCGCTCCATTGTTGCATGGTGATTTACCACATTTAATTTCGAATACTTTTCCTTTGTTGGTTTTAGGGCCAATCATTTTCTATTTTTATAGATCCATCGCTTTCAATGTTTTCTTTTGGGTTTATATTATGACAGGAGTTTGGGTGTGGGCTGCTGGAGGTGATGCTTACCATATTGGGGCTAGTGGAATCATTTATGGCTTTATTACCTTCTTGTTTTTTAGCGGTATTTTCAGAAAAGACACAAGGCTTTTAGCATTGTCATTATTTGTAACATTTTTATACGGTTCAGCTATTTGGGGCGTTTTGCCATATCAAAAGGGAATTTCATGGGAATCGCATATGCTTGGATCTTTGGCAGGATTAATTACTGCTTATAACTTCCGTAAGGAAGGTCCGCCTCCTCGCAAATACGACTTTGGTGATGACGAAGAAAATGAAAAAATTGATGTCAGTGGCGATGACCAAGTAATACATGAAGAAGAGCCTCCCAATCAAATTAATGTCAATTATACTTTTATTGAAAAGGATAAAGAAGAATAATTCAGAAAATGTACGCACTTCGATAATGTCTGCTTCAACGCAGAATGCTCAGTGTGACATTTAGGACGTCAGGCTGAGCGGAGTCGAAGACTTCATTATTATTTACTATATGTCCAAAGCTTAATTTTACCTACCTTTGCGCCTTCTAAAAATAAATTTAGAAGTTTAATTACCCTATTCGTTGTGAATTATTTATCAGTAGAATCCGTTTCAAAATCATACGGAGTAAAGGCATTATTTAATAAAATCAGTTTTGGCTTAAACCAAGGGGATAGAATTGCTTTGATTGCAAAAAACGGAGCAGGAAAATCTACTTTGCTAAAAGTGCTTATTGGGAAAGAGATTGCTGATGAAGGGTCTGTCACTTTTCGTAAAGACATTGTAGTAACCTACTTGGATCAAAATCCATTGTTAAATGAAAATGATACCGTTTTAGAAGCCATTTATAATTCAGACAATCCGATGTTGAATGCTGTAAGAGCTTATGAAGAAGCACTTGTGGCGTTTGAGAAAGATTACAACGATGATACTTCTGCTATATTAGAAACGTGCACTGCCCAAATGGACAAGTTAGATGCGTGGGGATTTGAAGCGAAGGTACAGGAGGTTTTACAACGATTAAAAATTGCTTTTTTAGATAAGAAAATAGGAATGTTGTCGGGTGGACAAAAGAAACGGGTGGCATTGGCTAAAGTTTTAATTGATGAACCACATTTGTTAATCCTTGATGAGCCTACCAATCACTTGGATGTTGAAATGATTGAGTGGTTAGAAAATTATCTTGTTTCGAGAGACATGACATTGTTGCTTGTTACGCACGATCGTTATTTCTTGGATAGAATTTGTAATGAGATTATTGAAATAGATGACGGGAAAATTCATCACTACAGAGGCGATTTCCAATATTATGTTGAGAAAAAAGCGGAGCGCGAAGCAATGGAAGGAAGCGAGATTGATAAAGCAAAAAATTTATTTCGAAGAGAATTAGAGTGGGTAAGAAAAATGCCCAAAGCTCGTGGCACAAAATCTAAATCGCGTTTGAATGCTTTTGAAGATACAAAAGACAAAGCATTTAGTGGTAAGGTAGAAACCAAGCTGGAGTTGGGTGTTAAGATGAGTCGGATTGGTGGAAAAATTCTTGAATTCAAAAATGTCAAAAAAGCATTTGGTGAAACAAAAATTGTAAACGACTTTTCTTACATCTTTAAAAAAGGAGAAAAAATTGGTGTGATTGGAAAAAATGGAGTTGGAAAATCTACTTTTTTAAATATGATTATGGGTTTGGAAAATCCTGATTCAGGAGATATTCAAACGGGCGAAACAATGGTGTTTGGATATTACTCACAAGAAGGATTAAAACTTACGGAGGATAAACGTGTAATTGAAGTTGTAAAAGATATTGCAGAATTTATTCCGTTAGCAGATGGTTCTAAACTTTCTGCATCGGGATTGTTGACTAAGTTTTTGTTTCCGCCAGAAGTTCAATACAGCATGGTTTCCAAGTTAAGTGGAGGTGAACGTAGACGATTGTATTTGATGACCATTCTGATTAAAAATCCAAATTTTTTAATTTTAGATGAGCCAACAAACGATTTGGATATTGTCACGTTAAGTGTATTGGAAGATTTCTTAACCAACTTTCAAGGTTGTGTTTTAATTGTAACGCATGATCGTTACTTTATGGATAAGATGGTGGATCACTTGTTTGTGTTTGAAGGTGCTGGTGTTTTGCGCGATTTTCCTGGAAATTATACCGAGTATCGTGATAAAAAAGAGTTAGAAGATAAGGCAGCTAGTAAGTTAGGACAGGCAGTTGTCTCTGAGAAAGAAGTTGTAGTTGCTAAAGTGGACACTTCGACTACGCTCAGTGTGACAAAAGAAGTCGCTACACCAAAAAAGAAGTTGAGTTTCAAAGAAAAATTGGAATACGATCAGTTGGAAAAAGAAATTGCAAATCTGGAAACAGAAAAAGCAAAAATTACCTCTTTATTAAATGCTGGTAGCGATAATCATGAAGATGTTATGAAGTGGAGCGAAGAAGTGGGAGTGATTATTTCTAAGTTGGATGAAAAGTCTTTTCGTTGGTTGGAGTTAGGCGAAAGTGTTTAGTTATAAAACTACTTTCTGCTCAACACTCCAAGCTTCTGGTTTAGCACTAAACAAAACTTTTGTTTGTGACCATACTTTTGCAAATACATCCGAGTTTCTGTAGGTATTTAAATCAGTTTCTGATTCCCAATAACTATAGGTAAAATAAATATTCGTTTCGTTCACATCATTTAATAATTCCAAATGTGAACATCCTTCCATGTTTCTAATGAGATGTTTTGATTCATTAAAAATAGTTTTGAATTCATTTATCTTTTCAATTTGAAAAGTCATTTTTACGATGCGAATAATCATTGAAAACGGATGGTTATAGAATCATTTAATTTTAAGTTAAGCATGCTGTTTGCTCTGTCGCTATTCATAGCAATCTCCAATTGGTTAGCTGAGTTGAAGAGTGCAAGAATTTCTCCTTCTGGAACATCGTTATAGGTTTTGCTGATTTTATCAATCTTGTATCGAGCAAATTCAATTTCAAATTCTCTCCCTTTTCCAACTTGATTAAATAAGTTTTGAGTGATGTTACACATGACGTTTCCATATGAATCAATATATTCAACAGTTCCTCTTATCATATCGCCCATTGTGGCAGCACGGAATGGCATTCGTTCCAATAAGTTTTCTTTGGGTATTCCTAATTCTTCCATTTTACTTCCAGTTGCCATTGCACTTGCAACAACTGCAAACACATCACGTGTCGGAAAAGTAGAAATAGTAGCTGGTAGTTCTATTATTTTTTCGATGGCTGTATCTAAAAAAGAGAAAATTCCATTGTCGGCACTTATAAAATAATGTCCGTCCGAAAAAACGATGACATGTGAAGATTGGCTATTTTGTTCGGCTTTAATTCCTATGATGTGAATGCTTCCTTTTGGAAAACTTGTATAGGCGTTTTTTACGATATATGCCGCATCTTGTATGTTGTATGTTGGTATTTGGTGCGAAATGTCTACAATGGTAATATTTGGAACCCGACTAAGAATAGAACCTTTTATGGAACCAACATAATGGTCTTTCAATCCTAAATCAGTAGTAAGAGTGATGATTGCCATTTGTTAGTAAATTGTGATTTTTTCGGTTTCCGTTTAACCTTAAGAATACACAAAAATATGTTATTTTCGTGCTTTCTGAGAAAAAAAACAAGTTTTTATTTAATTCGATCAGCAGCGTGAGTGAAAAGAAAATACTTTTAGAAGATATTGCACCTATTAATCTTTATGGTGTGAATGACTCGAAATTAGAGTTGATAAAAACGCGTTTCCCAAAATTAAAAATTGTTGCAAGAGGAGAAACCATTAAAGCAAGTGGGGAAGAGGAAGAGTTGAATCAGTTTGAAATGGTAATAAATATTTTGATTGCATACTATAATCGTTTTGGAAATCTTACTGAAAATGCAATTGAACAAATTCTAAATGGAAGAGCAAAACGCAATGGTAGTGTAGAACATGCGGATGGTGCGGCCGATGTCATTACGTTTGGAAATAGTGGACTAATTGTAAAAGCAAGAACTGATAATCAGCGTAAAATGGTGGAAGCCATCCTAAATAATGATATGCTATTTGCTATTGGTCCTGCTGGAACTGGGAAAACATATACAGCTGTTGCATTAGCTGTTCGAGCATTAAAAAATAAAGAAGTAAAGAAAATTATATTAACTCGTCCAGCAGTTGAGGCAGGAGAAAATTTAGGTTTTTTACCTGGAGATTTAAAAGAGAAATTGGATCCATACATGCAACCACTTTACGATGCATTAGGAGATATGATTGCTCCTGAAAAATTAACCTATTATCTGGAAAATAGAGTAATTCAAATTGCTCCTTTAGCTTTTATGCGTGGAAGAACATTGGATAGTGCTTTTGTGATTTTAGATGAAGCTCAGAATGCTACAGAAGGCCAATTGAAAATGTTTTTGACGCGAATGGGTTCTTCTGCAAAGTTTGTCATTACTGGCGATATTACTCAAATAGATTTGCCTAAACATCAGCCTTCAGGTTTGCCACAAGCGATAAAATTATTAAACAAAGTAGACGGAATTGTGTTTGTTGAGTTAGATGGCACTGATGTTATTCGACATAAGTTGGTAAAGAAAATTGTGGAGTTGTACGATGCAAAAAAGTAGACAAATAAAAAAGTAGACAATTTACAATTGTCCCAAAGGCAAAGTAATACCTGTCAGTTCGAGCGGAGTCGAGAACAAAGGAGTTGAATATGCGAATTTTAAAAGTAGGCAATAAATAAAAAATCAATAAATCAATAATTTTTTAAAATGGAAGCGATAACAGAAACTAAATTTAGTTTTCCGAAACAAAAAAGTTTTTACAAAGGAAAAGTGCGTGATGTTTATAATATTGAAGACAAACAATTAGTAATGGTGGTGAGTGATCGCATTTCTGCCTTTGATGTTGTTTTGCCTAAAGGCATACCATACAAAGGACAAGTGCTGAATCAAATTGCAGCAAAGTTTTTAAAAGCTACGGAAGATATTTTACCAAATTGGGTGATTTCTGTTCCGGATCCAATGGTAACAGTTGGTTTGTTTTGTGAGCCTTTTAAAGTAGAAATGGTTATTCGTGGATATTTATCAGGCCATGCTTGGCGCGAATATAAGTCTGGAAAAAGAACGGTTTGTGGTGTTTCTATGCCAGAGGGTATGAAAGAAAATGACAAATTTCCTGAGCCTATTCTTACACCAACAACTAAAGCTTCTGTTGGTCACGATGAAGACATTTCTAAAGAAGAAATTTTGAAACAAGGGATTGTCTCTAAAGAAGATTATGAGCAATTAGAAAAATATACGCGTGCAATTTTTCAAAGAGGGACTGAAATGGCAGCTAAAATGGGTTTGATTTTAGTAGATACAAAATATGAATTTGGTAAAAAAGATGGAATTATCTATCTGATAGATGAAATTCATACTCCAGACTCTTCACGTTATTTTTATAAAGATGGATATGCTGAAAGACAAACTAAAGATGAGCCTCAAAAACAATTATCAAAGGAGTTTGTGCGCGAATGGTTGATGGAAAATGGTTTTCAAGGCAAGGATGGACAAAAAATTCCTGAAATGACTCCTGAAATAATTGCTTCTATATCTGATAGATACATAGAACTTTATGAGAATATTGTTGGAGAAAAATTTATTAAAGCTGATGCTACTGATGTGGTTAAACGTGTGGAAACGAATATTAATAGCTTTTTACAACATTAGATATATTTATACATTATCTTAATCCTCCTTACATCATAAATGTTTGGAGGATTTTTTATTTTTTAATTTAAACGTTTAAAAGTTTTGATTTTACGTAAGCATTATTATATTTACAAAAACAATTAACTAATTATTAAACCTTAAAAACTTAGAAATTATGGCTAAAGGCACGGTAAAAGGAATTCCAACAACAACACCAACACCTGTTAAAACGGTTATTACTGTTGAGTACGACACAATAAAAAATACTGATACAACTAGTTATGCCGCTACCACTCCTGTTGGAAGTGTTGTTGCTGGACAGATTGTTGATAGTGTTACAGGATTGGATGTAGATTTTGAGCAATCTTTTGGAATAGAAATTGGTTTAGCCAATGGATTGAAAGTAAGTTATGAATTTGTAACTATCAATGGTAAAAATATTGCTAATTCGGTTAAGCTTCTGGAAAGAGGCGTTATTCAAACGATTAATACTACAAACGATGGTGGCACTTTGTTGGATAAAGCAACTAATCTAGTTATTCCATTTGCTCAAACATATTGTAAAGAATCAGGATTTGTTGCTCCTACTCAAGGTGGAAAGGGTTCAGTTGTTTCTTTTGAAAGAATAATTGATCCTAAAACAGCTTCTTTTATTGCTGTTTGCCTTGATTTAAAAAAATAAACTTTTTAATTAATTAAACCGGACGATGGAAGTCGTCCGGTTATTTTATTCATGACTCTCCATAATAAAAAATTAATTTTTGTCCTATTTCTACTTTTTTTAGTAGCTGGTTCGGTATTCTCTCAATCCAATGTTGATTCTATTCAAAAGCTCGTAAATGCTAAAGTAGGGAATGAAAAATTTAATTTTTTACTTAAACTTTCGCAAACAAATAGAGCTAACGGTCAATATGATGTTGCATTCATTTTCGCAAAACAACTTTTAGAATTATCCATTTCTGATAGTTCGATTAAAGATAAAGTGAGTCCATATTTTGAATTAGGAATTATACATCAAAACAAACAAGAATTTGATAAGTCTCTAAAGTATTATTTGAAAGCAAGTGAGTTGTATGAGAACGCAAATTTTAGAATTGGATTAGCATCAGTTAGTAACAATATTGGTGAAGTATACAGGCAGATGCGAAACTATCCCAAAGCGATTGAGTTTATGATAAATGCGATGGATCTGCATAAGAAGTTGGAAAATCATGCTGGCATTGCTTCTTCAGAGAATGGATTAGGTGCCGTGTATTATGATATGAATGAATTGGAAAAAGCTATTACTTATTTTAAATCTGCTTTGCTTTATTATAAATTAAATAGAGAATTTACAAATGTAGCTCTTTCTCAAAACAATATTGGTAGTATTTATAATGAACTTGAAAAATATCCAGAAGCAATTGCTAACTACAAAGGTGCTATGGAAGTTTTTACTCAATTAAATGATAGTGTAAATTATGCTATGTGTTTAGCTAATGTGGGAAACGTTTACAATATTATGGGTGATTATAAACAAGGAATTGATTGCTCATTAAAGGCATTTAAAATATCTACTCGATTAAATGATCGATTCAATATTGCGGCTTGTTATGTATTTTTAGCTGAAGGGTATCAGTTTTCAGGTGATTATAAACATGCTTTTGAGTATCAAACCAAATTATTGAATTTGAAGGATACAATCTATGATTTGGAAACGAATCAAAATATAGCAGAGATGCAAACACGATTTGATACTGAGAAAAAGGAAAAAGTAAATCAAATTTTAAAACAAGAAAATGAGTTACAAATTTTGAGTATTAACAGACAAAAAATTATTAATTATTCTGTTTCTTTTGGACTTCTACTAGTTTTAGGTCTGGCATTTTTTATCTATAAAGGTTATAAACAAAAGCAAAAAGCGAATTTACAATTAGAAGAAAAAAATATTTTAATTGAAGAAAAAAATAAAATTGTTGAAGAAAAAAACAAAGATATTACAGATAGTATTCGTTATGCAAAACGTTTGCAGACGGCAATTTTAAAACCTGAAAACACATTAACAAATTACTTTGATGATGGTTTTGTTTTATTTAAACCAAAAGATATTGTGAGTGGAGATTTTTATTGGTTTGAAAAATTTGGAAATCTTTCCTTGATTGCTGCGGCAGATTGCACAGGTCATGGTGTTCCTGGAGCATTTATGTCGATTATCGGTTGTAATTTATTGTCGCAAGCCGTAAATGAATATGCCATTACGCAACCGGCTGCCATTTTGAATTCTATTAATAAAGGATTAACAAAAGTTTTGCAACAAAAAGGCGATTCAGATTCTTTTGTAACAGATGGAATGGATATTGCGCTGTGCTCTTTCAATCACGATAAAATGATTGTTGAGTATTCAGGCGCGTTCAATCCAATGTGGCTCATTAGAAATAATGAGTTAATTGAATTTACAGCGGATAAATTTCCTGTTGGTGCATTTATTGATAGCCAAGTTAGATTGTTTAAATGCCACGAAATTCCGGTGCAAAAAGGAGATATGATTTATATGTTTTCTGATGGTTATGCAGATCAGTTTGGTGGTCCATTAGGAAAAAAATTCAAGTATAAGCCATTGCAAGCATTGATATTAGACAATCATAAAAAATCTGGTAGTGAACAAAAACTAGCTCTTGCTAATGCTTTTGAAAGCTGGAGGGGAAGCTTGGAACAAATCGATGATGTTTTAGTAATTGGAATACGAATTTGATGTTTTTCAAAAAACAAACTACCTGGATAAAACTCTTCCCAACATTAGAGGCTGCTCACAACAGAGTTGCTTTAGGCAAAGTAACAACTATTGAAATAGGAAAGAAAAAAGTTTGTGTAGCTCATACTTCTGAAGGTTTTTTTGCCGTTAATGATAAGTGTCCGCATAACGGAGCATCATTAGGTAGTGGCTTTTGCACCGACCAAGGAAGTGTGGTATGTCCCGTTCATAGATATCATTTCGATTTAAAAACAGGTAGAGCAAAGAGTGGAGGAGGAGATTGTGTTCAACCTTACCCCATTGAAATTCGTGACGATGGCGTTTACATTGGTTTTGAAGAGACCGTCTGGAATCTCTTTTGATTTTTTTTACTTTCACATGTATCTTCATTCCTTTTCTCCGTTATAAGAATAAAGTTCTTAAAAAAAGGAGGCAAAAATGAAATCGTTTCACCCCATTAGTTTTATGTTAATTGCTTTTAGTCTTAGTGATACGCCCGTATTTGCTAATGCTATGTTATCTGTTGAAGAAGCTGCAAAAAAAGGTTTTGTAAAATTGTTTATCAAAAGCAAAGGCGGTTATACCGGAGATGTTATAGAAATGAAAGTACAGAATTTAACGAACCGAAAATTAGATCTAAGACTTGAAGCAGGAAGAAGATTGGATTCTAAACAACAAAATGAACAAGATATTCTGGTAACGAAAGAACAGGAGTTTTTTGTAAATGCAAATCAAACAAAATGGTTCAATGTAAGCGGAATGTGCTGTCAAGCACACAATGCTGCTCCGACAGTTAAGCATGAATACTTAGTAGGTAAATTGGCCGATAGCAGTTTAATAAAACTAGCGATGTATATTGATAAAAATAAATATTATTCAAACTATTCTGCCCAACAATCTGTTTGGGTTGTTTCTGATGATAATTCATTAGGAAGTATTGATGATGGGGATAAAGAAATAAAAAACAATTTGAGAACGTTTGTTTCAAAGTTGACCGGCAAAGTAATCCCGCCTTACGATGTGAGATACCAAAGTGGAAATGATGGCAGTGCAATGGGAAAAGCAGTTAGAATTGAAGGTGTTTTTGATTATTCGTTACCAATGGCTTGTCACTCAACTATGGCTATTTATAATGAGCACGGAGATGTTGTGCAACTCATTTTTGAAAATTTACAAAGTGATAAAGGCGAGTATAAACATTATTATACTTTCAGAATAAAAGAATTACCGCAAGGAACTTATTACGCAAGAGTTAATGCAGATGGTATACTGCAAAAAGAAATGAAAATTATATTCTGATTAAATTAGTTTTGTTTAGGAGAGAAAGGAGCGAAGTCGGAACATAGGCTTTGCTTCTTTTGCTTACTTTCCGAAATATTCATCAAAAGAAAAAGTTTCTTTTAATCGAACTCCTTTGTCTGTATTCTGAACGGTGCAACATTGGTTTACAGAATCGTGTTCTAAGAATAAAACAAATTCTTCATCTGCAGCACGTTTTAAAAACTTATCTTTTTCAGTAAGCGTAAGCAAAGGACGAGTATCATATCCCATCACATAAGGAAGAGGAATATGTCCAGTTGAAGGAAGTAGATCTGCCATAAAAGCAACAGTTTTCCCTTTGTATTTAATTTGTGGAATCATCATTGCATCTGTATGTCCACGCATATAACTTAGAGAAATATTTTCTCCTAGTTGTTTGCTGTTTTCTCCATCAATAAATTTTAGTTGACCGCTTTCCTGAATAGGAATAATGTTTTCTTTTATGAAACTAGCCTTTTCGCGAGGATTGGGTTTTGTTGCCCATTCCCAATGTTCGGCATTGCTCCAATAGTTAGCATTTTTAAATGCTGTTTCAAAACCTGTTTTTTCTTGATTATATTTTATACTTCCACCACAATGATCAAAATGTAAATGAGTTAAAAACATATCCGTAATATCATTGGAGCTGAAACCTGCAGTTTTTAGAGAGGTTTCTAAGGTGTCGTTTCCATTTAAAAAGTAATGACTGAAAAATTTTGCATCTTGTTTGTTACCTATTCCATTGTCAACTAATATCAAACGATTACCATCTTCAACTAATAAACAACGCATTGCCCAATTGCAAAGATTGTTCTCGTCAGCTGGATTGGTTTTGCTCCAAAGCGATTTTGGTACAACTCCAAACATCGCTCCACCATCTAATTTAAAATTCCCTGTATTTATTACGTGTAATTTCATGTCGAATAATTCTAATTTTATTGAAGCCCTGCAGTATTTGAATAGTTTTTTAATGCACAGCCATTGTATGTTTTATTGTTTAATTGAACTTTTGCTGAGAAATCGTATTGCTTGTCGATGGCCCCATTGCATTTTTCTTCTTTAATGCTAATCTTGATTGTGTTTTCACCATCTGTTGAAGAGTAAGTAGTTACACCATTTTTAATTTCAGGTTGAGAATAAACAAAATGAATAGTTTTTTGCTCCATAGGATTATAGAAATCAATTAAATCTTCATTCTTCGAAATTTGGATTACCCAAAAAGGTTCAAATCCTGTGCACCAATAATCAGAAATGATACAGTTGTTTTTATAATTTTTTTGTTCAGCTTTTATTCCATCTGAATAAGTTAATGCACCTGAGTCGTTGATGTCAGTTGATGCTTTCATTTCAACGTATATCGCCTCATCTGTATATGCATTTGGCAATATTAAATTGTAAAGTGAATCAACAATGCTTGTGTTTTTTAGAACAAACAATTGTCCGCTTACACAATCTAAAAAATTAGATTGATGAGAGCGATACAATCCTTGAAAGTGTTTAATTTCTGAGGCTGTTTCTCTGCCAATTTTAATACTGTCCAATTGAACTGAGCCCTTGTTTTCAGTTGTTGTACTTACATTACAAGCGGTGACAAAAAGAAAGGTAATTGAAAATACAATTGAGTTTTTCATCTGTTTTATGTAGATCTAAAATTCGATGCAGTCTTGTAAACACTTCGACTCCGCTCAGTGTGACCATCCCTATGTCAGTCTGAGCGGAGTCGAAGACTATTAAAAATTTGTTTTAATATTTGCTCTTCCAATTTTTATATTCGGTTGCGTCTATTTGTTTTAAAATAGATTTGATAGCACCTGCCCAATAATTTCGCATACCAACACCCATTGCTTTGCCGGTCATTTTTTCGCAAACTAACACTTTTTTGGAAGCGATATCAAAAAATGTAACGTAAACAGTAGCTTCTTGTGTTCCTTTGTTAAAATTCTCAATAATAAAAGCAACACCAATTCCAGATTTATTTACCTCTGCTTTGTATTTTTTAACCATTCCATCAATAGCAGTTTTTTCAATGCTTCCTGGATTGTAAACCATACATTCATCAGGATCTACTTTGCTATTCAGTTCATTCATTGATTTCAAATCGTATATGACATTGTCTTTACGGAACGATTTTTTAAAATCAAAATTTTGTGGTTCTTTCGCTACAAGTGCATTCCAACCTGGAATCCATTTGTTTTTCATGTCTGAACCTGTTGCAGGCGCAGCTCCGCCCGCTTGGTCAAATGCTCCTACAAATTTTGCCTTCGTAAAGTCCAAACCGAACCAAACAATTTCTGTAGCAGATAATGCTGATTTTGCATCTTGGGCTTTTGCGAATGTTCCACTCGCTATAATAAGCAGAGATAAAATAATTTTCTTCATTGTACTTTTTTTCTTTTAATTACTCAATAATTAACATTTCAACACGTCTGTTTTTCTGACGACCAGCTTCTGTTTTGTTGTCAGCAATTGGTTTTTTAGAACCGAACCATTCTGGTTTGAATCTATCAGCTGCAATACCTTTTCCTACTAGGTAGGTTTGTACTGCCTTTGCACGTTTTTCTGATAACTTCAAGTTCTTAGCTTTATCACCTTGACTATCTGTATGTCCAGAAATTTTTAATCTCCAAGTTGGTTTTTTAGCCATTAATGCTGCTAACTCATCTAATGAAGTAAGAGATTCAGTTTTGATAATATCTTTTGCTGTAGCAAATTCTAAGTTATCAAATGCTTTCTTCAATACTTCGGCTTCTTCTTTATTCAGCTTGATAGCAACATCTTTGTTGTCTTCTGGTTTCAATTTGTTGTCATCAACTTTGAGAACAATAAATCGGAAATAAAGATCTTTCTTCTTATCGCGTATTGCTTTTTTAGCAATACCGCCAACTAAAACTTTTACTTCAGTATATACTTCAGTATTCTCTCCTTCTAAACTGAATATTACTAATTCATCAGCAGGAAGTTCATCGAAATTGAAGCTGCCATCTTTTGCTTGAACAGCCGTTCTTAACGTATTTCCTTTAGCATCAATTAAAATTAATTTTACTTCAGGACAACCATTGTTAGTTACTGGGCCTGGTTTGTCAGGACATTCATCCGTTTTATCCATAATTCCATCTGCGTCTCTATCTGGACAGCCCTTGAATTGAGGTAAACCTGCTTCTTCTGGACAATCATCTTCTTTGTCCATTATCTTATCTCCATCTTTATCAGGACAGCCATTGAATTCTAGAAGACCTGGTTCATCTGGACAAGCATCTTGTTTGTCAATAATCTTATCTCCATCTCTATCTGGGCAACCTTGGAACTCAGGTGTTCCTGGTTCATCTGGACAAGCATCATCTTTATCTTGGATATGATCACCATCACGATCAGGACATCCTAAGAATTCCCATGTACCTGGTACTTCTTTACACTTATCTCTTTTATCAGATACTTTATCTTTGTCCTTATCTCTAGGTCTTCCATACATGATTGGTATTTTCAACATTGCATAAGCATCCGCACCATAAATTTTGCTTTTTGATACCCAAGGACCTAAACTATTGGTTCCTAAAATCAATGGCCCAACTCTAAGTGCAATTCCTGCTTTGAAATTTCCAGTCAAGTCATATGAGACAGGAACAAAAGCACCAAACCATTTATGATCCCATCGAGGTGTAATGCTAAAGGTTGTAAGCTCGTGTACTTTTTCAGCATCTTTTTTAAAACGTGGCGACCAATAAGCTGTAAAGTTTGCATAAAAATCTTTATAGATATTATAATCTACTTGTAATACAAATGCAGTGGGCAGATTCATTTTATAATATTCATCTCCTTTGTTCATAGGATAGTTTGCATTCAAGAGACTATCAAAACTGTCTATTGATGATACACTATCAAATTCGTGAAGGTTCCAAAGGTTGATATCTGCAGTGAAATTTCGAGAATAGGTTCCTTTTTTGAATTTTGCGTAACCAATGTCTAGTGCAGAAACACCTACTCTTAATTTGTATTTGTTCTGATCTTTTCTCCACAAGCCTGTTTCTCCATCCATATCATATTTGAATTTTTCAAAGTCAGGACGGAATTCATACACAACACCTAAATCAAGTCCCCATGAAAATAGAGATGCATTTTTATATCCCAATTCTATTTTATCACCTTCCCAGGTAGAAGAGTGACCATAGCTTACATCGGATTGAAAAAGAGAAAGCGTAGTATCGTTTGTGAAGTTGTAATCAAGGTCTTTGATATTCATATATGCAGATTGTATTCCCTGAATATATTTAGCGGTTATACCTGCTTTAAATGCATGTGCTCCATCATCTTTGAATACGTGTCCGTAGCAAACAGCGTATTCGGCCCAAGTCATGGTTTGAGCACTAAAATTCTGGTTGCTATGTCGTTGTAACCATAAGGATGAATCAAGAAGTTCGCTATAGGCTAGCTTCGCTAATTCTGGTTCCAATCCATCAAGATTAATAAGTGTGCGTAGTTTTGTTTTTACAGCAAACGCATTTTTTTGGTTGATGCTTATTAAAAAGGACGGACCATAAATTTGATTTGAAAAATAGAGCGACTTATTAATATTATTATCACGTGGTGTAAGGTATTTTTCTCTAAAAAGTGTATCATCAAATGCAAAGTAATGGCCATTTTGATCTTTTTTTAACGCACTTTTGTCCATTCCAATATAATTATTAAACAATGCAAAACTAGCACCTGCAAGGGTAATGTCTACTTTGTATCTACTATCAACAACATTTGCGGGATTTATGTCCGTGCCTGTTACTCCAGAATAATTACTGTTAATGTATCCAAGAAAATCCTGAGCAAATGCAACTGATGAAAGCATCAACGCTGATGCTAGTAATAATGTAATTTTTTTCATAAGATTGATTGTAAATTTTACCGAATAAAGATATAAAAATTACTTCAATTGGTAGACAAAAATGGAGTTTTCTGAACTTCCGGTGATAAGATTGTAATGTCCTTCGCTATTAAGGTCGCCAATGGTAAAGGCCGTTTTTCCATTTAAAGGAAATCCCTCAAATAAAGAGCCATTGTTGTTAAACAGGTACAATTCGTTGGATTCTTCTGAGGTTACTCCAATTAAGCCATTTTCATCAGGAAACAAGAAAAATTGTGGCGTATGGGTAAGCTTGTTTTCAAAATCATATTTAAATAGAAGTGATTTGTCTTGAGAGAAAACTTTCAATTCCGTTCTTGATAAAAAGATATACTCTTTTGTTTTGTCATTGTTGATGTCTTTAAAATCAAAGTATGGAGATGTCTCAAAATCTTGTACTTTAATGCTCTCTTTCTGATTTGCTAGACTCACTTTGATAACATTCCCTAAAGTATCAGATGCAATTACGTATGATTTAGTATAATCTTTGCCAGATTCTATAAAGAAATTTCGAACACCTTGTTCCATTTGTTCTTTCATGTTTATTTTAGTAGCACCTTTTCTATCCAGAATGTAGATTTTCCCTTTTGTATCAATTGCACACAAATGATCTTTGTTGTTTGCGATAAAATATTGAATAGGTAAAAATACTTGATCGATTGTTTTGTCAAACGCAAATGCCGTTATTTGTTCACCATTCGCTTTGTAGCAAACAATACGCTTGTTTTCAGTAGCAATGAAAATTCGGTAATCGCGATTTTTTTCATAATCAAATACGGTAATTGCATTTGTGGCTGGCGATCTTAGTTTTATCGGAAAGCCATCCATTGGGAAGCCATTTCTATCAAATAGATAGATGAAAGAACGTGTGTTAAATAGAATTTGTAGTTTGTTGTTTTTTATAACATCTATTTGAGAAACATCACTCATTATTTTTTCGTTCAATTGTTTTGTCCAGAGGATTTTTCCAGTGTTACTTATTAAATAAATTTTATTTGCATCATCTTGAATAAAGACTTCTTTCCCATTTGTTTTGTGGTTCACCAGCAAATATGGTCTGCTACTAATGGTTGTATCAAGCTTTGTTTCCCACAGGGTTCCAGTTTGTTTTTTTTGCTCAGGATTGTATTTTAGATAGATGTTGCTATAGAATAATTTATTGTTTGATGAGAATTGAATTCCCACAGCTTCGAATTTTTTTAGCAACTCTTCTTTTAAATTTAATTCATTTGCTAATTCTTCATTGAGAAATTTGCTGTAAACATTTTTAGAACGAGCGATTGAATTATATAAATAAACATTTGATTCGGCAGAAATGTTTTCAGAAAATGCTTTGTAGTTTTTGTCGTTGGATAATGTTTTGCGACTTTCTATTTCGTCCAGATACTTTTTTAAAGCGTCTGAAGTATTTGCAAACACTATGTAGTTATCAATAGACGTAAAGTAGTTGGTTTTAATTTTTTCGAATTGATTGCCTAATAGGATTGGTAAAATATTTTCGATTTTCAGAAGATTTATGCTGTATCCTTTGTAAAAGGAAGTATCCGTTTTTTCTTCTTCGTTTGTGCTTAGTTCATTTAAAGAATTGAGTGCATCTTCAATGTTATTTGATCGGATGATGGCGTAAGAATTGTTTGAAAAGTCACTATTCTCTGGCTCTGTAATCACTAATGCCATTTCATTGTCCATCCAGCTTAACATTAATTCTTCAATATCTGTTTTGTATTTCTGGTTTGTTTCTTGAATGAATGAATTGTACGTTGAAAAACTTTTGTTTGCCTTTAAATAATTTTTGTAATCTTCATGATAAGTTTTTACATCACTCATTCCTAAAAACAAAAAGGCAGAAACATTTGAAGGGATAATTTTGATGACTTCTGTTTCTTGTGGTTTTTGTTTATTAAATAAGCTCAAAAATCGTTTGCTTGAATCGCTTGCAGAGGTAAAGCCGGAAAGCATCAAAGCATTTGGTTTTATGGAGATGTCCCAACTAGAACAATCTGCAAAATTGGACAAGACAGAAAATGTTTTTTCTGAAGGAGGAAACAAAACGGGAGAAGTCAATTCCGAAATCTTTTCATAATTGATGTAAACATTTGCATCCACATTTTTGCCGGCAGTGCGAATGACTTTGCTGAAATTTTTATCGTTGTTTAATGATATAGCAGATTTTAGTTGATGTATAGACGTTTGAACTAGTTGTTGATTAATACTCATGACTAGAACACCATTCACAATCGCATAATGGAAACGAGCTGTTTTGTTGGTGGCAATTGTGTTGATGGTTTCTCCGTCAAATTCGGAAGTGACCAATGGAACTTTAATCAAATGTATTTTCTCTTTTAAATAATCTTCAATGCTACTCTTGTAGGTCAAGTTTGGCAAGCTGTAAGTATATAATAAATCAAAATTGTTTTTGCTAGTTGCATGTGCTGAAATATAAATGGAATGTTCATCTAAAAGCTGTGATATTTCCGGAGCGGATTGCAGAATGGAATCAAAAGATGTCCCTTGTCGGTTTATTTTGGAAATGATTTCTGTGCCCAACAATTCTTCCCACATAATATTGGTTTGGGATAATTTTTTCCAGGTGTTTTTAGATTGTTTGCTTTCAAAAATAATGGCAGCATCAACTGGAATAGCATTTATTCCATCGCTGATAGGCATACGAGCTTCCTTGGTATGAAAAAACCAATATCCTCCGCCAATAAGTATAGCAGAGATAACAACTCCGAAGATAATTTTTCTTGTCATTTTACACTACTAAATTAAGTAAAGGGAATGCTCGTGTAGTCCTCCGATAGCATAACTTACCAACATTGTAGAGTTGAAATTGCTAGTTGCATTGTTAGATGTCTGTTGTGTGTCATTTCGAGCGGAGTCGAGAAATCTAGCATGAATTGAGATAGTGTATGGTTAGATTCCTCCGCGTTGGTCGGAATGACAGTGCTGTAATAATTTCAGTTATCTAATTAAGCTCCAATTTCAATTGATCAGGAAGCTGCTTGAAGCTTTTGCGGTGATGCTCGGTAATGCCATATTTTTGTATTGCTTTACGGTGGCTAGCAGTAGCGTAAGCCCTGTTGTGCAACCAATCGTATTGTGGAAATTGTTCGTGTAATTCGTCCATTAAATCATCGCGGTAAGTTTTTGCAAGAATAGATGCCGCTGCAATGCTCAGGTATTTCCCATCACCTTGGATGATGCAGTTGTGTGGAATGTTTTTGTATTTCTTAAAGCGGTTTCCATCAATCAACAGACTTTCTGGAATCGTTTTAAGTTGATCTAGCGCACGGTGCATTGCTAAAAAGGATGCATTCAAAATATTAATCTCATCTATTTCTTCTACACTTACGATTCCGACAGCCCATGCAATTGCTGATTCTTCAATAATTGGACGTAATTCTTTCCTTTGTTTGTCGGTTAATTTTTTTGAATCGTCCAGTAATTTGTTTTTGAAATTTTTAGGGAGAATAACAGCAGCAGCATGCACGGGTCCTGCCAAACAGCCTCTTCCTGCCTCATCACAGCCCGCTTCAATTAAGGTTTTATTGAAATATTTTTTAAGCATTTCTTATGCGAATTTTTATTTTGAATTAATCGTTTTCTCAATACTATTCCACAATGCCTCTGCTGTTTTATCCCAGCTGAAATCGAGTTTCCTTTTTCTACCTTTTTCTATCAAAATGTTTCGCATGTCAACATCCTTATAAATATAAACCATTGCATTGCTGATTGAATCAATGGAAAGTGGGTCGACTAAAAGAGCAGCTTCTCCTGCTACTTCAGGCATGGAAGTAATGTTGCTAGTGATAACTGGAGTATCGCAATTCATCGCTTCTAAAATTGGAATTCCAAAACCTTCGAAATAGGGAATGTAGGTCATCGCTAAAGCAGAAGCAATTACATGATGTAATTCAGTAGAATGTAGACGACCTGTGAAAACTACGTCCTCTTTAAATTTCATGTTTAGATACGTGTTTTTTATTGTCTTTGTCCAGCGATACTTTTCACCAACAATCACCAATTTTACATCATTCTTTTCATTGGCTTTAAATTTATCAAATGCTTGAAACAATCTGGAGATGTTTTTCCGTGGTTGAAGAGATCCTACAAATAAAAAGTAATCACAACTATTCGAATAATTTTGTTTTGTTTTTAATTGTAACGCAGCATTGATAGGGCTGTACAATTCATTGCAGCCGTTGTAAACAACATCTATTAGCTTTGCATCTATGTTGTAACTTTTGATAATATCATCTTTAGAAAATTCAGAAACGGTAGCAATTCTGGTTGCTTTGCGAGCAAATTTTGGAAAAAAGTGTTTGTAATATTTTCTTACAATCCATGAAACATCTTTCGGGTGGTGTTCAAAATTGATATCATGAATTACGGCTAGTTGCTTGCAGTTAGCCTTCAGCGACATGTATCCATCTGGAGAAAGAAACAAATCTGGTTTGAATTTATTTAAAAAGCTCGCTACAGAAAATTCAAACCACCAGTAAAATAAAAACGGATGACGAGCTGGAGGTGATAAAATTAGTGGTGTAACATTGTCGGAAAAAATAAAATCTTCATCAAAATCTCTGTCGAACAAGAAAACGAAATGATGTTCAGGATGATTTTCAGTTATACGTTTCAGCGTCTCATAGGTAAACCATCCGATTCCTTCGAGCTTATTTTTGATCAATAATCTTGTATTTACTACTATTTCCATTTCCATGAGACCGGTTTTTATTTTTTTTATAAGAACCTTGGCCGAATTGATCCCGCGTTAATGCGGGATTCATTATTATTAAACTGCTGTTTCGCAACGAAATTACGTAAAAAATCATACTTTTACAGCCCGAATGAAAAACACGGCAAAATATATCCTACACAAACTGTTAGGTTTCAAAAATTATCTTTTCATTTTCTCATTGTATAAAATACTGACATTGAGAAAAGACAAAAATGAAAAAGACTTTTTTGCTTTCCTGCATTTGCTTCCAGCTAATACTGCTGTGTTGGATATTGGTGCAAATATTGGCATTATGACTGTGCATTTAGCGCGTACTATAAAAGGAGTTACTGTTTATAGTTTTGAGCCAATGCCCAATAATATTGGTGCTTTTAAACGTATTGTGAAGTATTTTAAATTGGACAATGTGAAATTGTTTGAAATAGCTTTGGGTAATTCAGAAGGAGAAGTGGAGATGGTGATGCCGATTATTTCAAATGTGAAAATGCAAGGTTTGAGTCATGTGGTACACGATTCAATTCCTGATAATAACATAGGAGAACGCATCAAAGTTCCTTTAAAGATGCTGGACAATATGATTGAACTCACAAACTCGCCAAAACGTATCAGTGGAATTAAAATAGATGTAGAAAATTTCGAGTTTTTTGTTTTGGATGGTGCTAAACAATTGATAGCAAAAAACCGACCTGTAGTTTATGCTGAATTGTGGGAAAATGAAAACCGAGAAAAATGTTTCGAGCTTTTCAAATCATTGAATTATAAAACAATTGTAGTGGTTGATAAAAAGGCAGTAGAGTTTGATAGAGCGAAACACAAAACTCAAAATTTTATATTTTTAACAAACTCCTGAGTTTTTAATTAAGTACATTTAAGAATGCAAAAAAAGTTTTTAACCAACTTAGGTTTAATTTTAGCTTTGAATTTGCTGATCAAGCCAATTTATATTTTTGGTATTGAAAAAGCAGTTCAAGAGCAAGTTGGTACTGCTGATTATGGAATTTACTTCGCCATATTAAACTTTTCTTTCTTATTAACGATTGTTCTCGATTTTGGAATTACCAATTTCAACAATAAGAACATAGCGCAAAACAGTCATCTGTTTACAAAACATTTTTCTAGTTTATTTACTCTCAAATTAATTCTCGCTGTTATCTATATTATTATAGTTGTAGTTATGGGATTAGTAGTTGGCTATGATTCTCGGTTAATGAAATTGTTATTAATTCAAGGGTTTAATATGTTCCTTGTCTTTTTTATTAATTATTTGCGTTCAAATCTTGCGGCCTTACATCTTTTTAAAACAGATGGGATTATTTCTGTTATGGATCGCTCTATCTTAATAATTGGTGGTGTTTTTTTACTTAATTCGGGCGTTTTATATTCCGGAAATGGTATAATGTATTTTGTTTATATGCAAACTTGTTCTTTGTTGCTAACTACCTTTATTGCCTTTTTTATTATTGTTAAAAAAACACATTCATTTAGATTTAGCTGGAATTGGCCGTTTTCTTTAATGATTCTAAAAAAGAGTTTCCCTTTCGCTATACTTACTTTATTGATGTCATTTTATAATCGTATAGATTCTGTAATGATTGAACGTATGTTGCCAGATGGCGATGTTCAATCTGGTATATATGCACAAGGCTTTCGTATTTTGGATGCTACCAACATGATAGCTTTTTTGGTTGCTGGAGTTCTTTTACCTGTTTTTTCTAGAATGCTGAAAGAAAGAGAGTCGGTCGAATCACTTGTAAAATTGATTACTACACTTCTTTTAACGCCAGCGATAGTAATTGGTGTTGGGTGTGCGTTTTATAATACGGAGTTAATTAGTCTTTTATATTATAAAAATATAGATAAAATAACTGATGTTAATGAATTAGCTATAGCCTCTGCACATTTAAAAGAGTCCTCCAAAATATTTAGTTTGCTCATGCTAAGTTTTATCGCAGTGTCAACGTCTTATATTTATGGTACGCTGTTAACTGCAAATGGTAATTTGCGTCAAATGAATTACATGGCTGCATCAGGAATGATATTGAATATTGTTTTTAATTATATTTTAATTCGACAATTTGAAGCTTATGGTTCTTCTATTTCAAGTATGTCAACACAGTTTTTAACTGCAATTATTCAAGTAGCAATTGTCCAAAAGATATTCAAATTTAAAGTCAATTATCGTTTAATAAACATATTAATAACCTTTTTATTTGGTGTAATTGCCATCAATTACGGCTCAAAAATGCTTCCTTTCGATTGGATGATAAATTTCGCCATAATGGTTATTTCTTGTGGGTTGTGGGCATTTATAACAGGTATTATCAGCATAAAATCAATGTTTCGCCTTCTTAAATACGGATAAACCGCTTAAAATTGGGCAGTTTGCCATTTTTTTCTATTTTTGTTGTCCCATATTCAAATTATACTTATTTATGATGGACAAGAAGGTTCAAGCAGCATCGGATTTCAATTCATTTAACGTATTGTATTTTTTATACAAATGGCGTAAACAGCTTATTATAGTTGGTGTCGCAGCCTTTATTATTTCTTGTATAGTTGCATTAACTATTAAGGAGAAGTATAAATCAACCGTTATTTTGTTTCCAGCTACCACCAATTCCATTTCAAAAGCCTTATTAACAGAGAATAATGCGAAACAAGAAGACGTTTTGCAGTTTGGTGAAGAAGAAGAAGCTGAGCAGATGCTTCAAATCCTTAATTCAGACGAAATTCGTACTCGAGTTTGTGAGAAATACAAACTTATGGAACACTATGGAATTGATCCAACCGATAAATTAAAGCGTACTAAATTGTATGACGAGTTTCAAAGTAATATAACTTTTAAGCGTACCGAGTACATGTCGGTAAAGATTGAAGTTATGGACAATGATCCTGAATTAGCTTCACTTATGGCTAACGACATTGCTGCTTTACACGATTCATCAAAAATACGTATCCAAAGAGATAGAGCAATGCGCTCTTTAAAAATTGTGGAGCAGGAATATCTTCAGAAAGTGCAAGATGTAAAATCGGGAGTTGATTCCATGCAAGTGTTGAATAGTTATGGTATTTACGATTACGAGTCTCAATCAGAAGTAACAAGTGAACAATATGCTATCGCTTTAGCAAAAGGCGATCAACGCGCAGTTAACCTTTTAGAAGAGAAACTTAAGATAATTGGAAAGTATGGTGGTGCTTATGTTTCTTTAAGAGAGAATCTATATATGCAACGTAAACAACTGAACTTACTAAAAACGAAATACGAAGAGGTAAAGGTGGATGCGACAGAAGTATTACCTCAGAAATTCGTTGTGAGTAATGCATACCCTGCAGAAAAGAAATCATACCCTGTACGTTGGGTCATTGTTGTTGTATCAACGTTCGCAACTTTATTAGCTGCAATTATTGCTATTTTATTAATTGAAAATTTAAAATTAATTAGTACAGAGGTTAAGAGTGGATCAAGCACAGCAACCGAATGAATACGGAAACCTACTTTAGCTGAAGAAGCAAGTACCAAGAAAGTAGGAAGTTTAATTATTGAAAAAGTAAATGATTTTAAAGAGAATATTTTAAAATCACCGATTTTAAACCAAAACATAGTAAAACCGACAATTAAAAATATAATGTCAGAGTATACAGAAGCTAGTTACAATTTTATTCAACTGATAATAAAAAGAAAAATTCATTTTATTGTCGTATCACTAGTTGCTATAATAGTTGCATCCTTGTTTTCTAGTCCATGGTTTATAAAGCCAAGATACAAGTCGTTTGCAATTTTATATCCATCAAACATTACACCATATAGTGAAGAAAGTGCATCTGAACAAATGTTGCAGTTGTTTGGTTCATCCGACATCAGAAACGCTGTTGTGAAGAAATTTAATTTGTATTCCTATTATAAAATTGACTCAGCTGATAAATCAGCTACAGTTAGAATGATGGATATGTACGAATCACGAGTAGAAGTAAGTCGTACACAATACGAATCAATTGAAATTTCAGTTTTGGATGAAGATCCGAAAAGAGCTAGTGAAATGGTGGAAGAAATTATCCATTGTATGAACTTAAAAGCGAGAGAGCTGCAGAGAGAGAAATCCAGAGAGGTAGAGGTTGTTATTAAGAATCAATTGGATTTGAAAAAACGCAATGTGGATTCTATAGATGCTCGTTTACATGAACTACGTGTAAAATACCAGTTGTTTGATTACGACATGCAAGTAAAAGAAGTGACGAAAAGTTATTTAAAAGCAGTAGCTGCAGGGGGTAAAAATTTAAAAGAGATTGATGTAATGATGCGCAATCTGGAAGAAAAAGGAGGAGAGTATTATCAGTTACAAAAAACCATGAAAGCCTTGCTAGAAAGCTACAATATTACAAAGTTGGAATATGATGTTGTGGTGAAAGATCTAAATAAAGAGCTTACATATTCAAACGTTGTTACGAAACCAGCACCATCCTTTATAAAAGCATATCCTGTTCGTTGGTTAATTGTACTGGCTTCTGTTGCTTCAACTAATTTGTTGCTTTTTATTTTATTTATCGTTTTAGATAGTAGAAAAAAATAATCATAGCCCTTGTTACAACAAAAAAATATAAAATGGGTTTACGCCTTGAGTATAGCATTTATACTTATCAATGCTATATGTACATTTTTTGAATTCTATTATTTTAATCTCATTCCAGCTGCTATACTTGTTCTTTTGTTAGCACTGTTTTCATTGGATAAATTAATTTTATTTGTTGTTTTTCTTACCCCTCTCGCAATAAATCTTCAAGATATTGATGGTGGCTTAGGTTTAAGTCTGCCTACGGAGCCCATTATTTTTGGAATAATGATGATTTTTATTTTTAAGCAATTGCACACAAACACCATGGATGTTAAACTCATGAAACATCCTGTGACTATCGCTATTCTTATAAATTTAGTTTGGTTATTGATAACATCAATTACTAGCGATTTGCCTGTTGTCTCGTTTAAGTTTTTAATTTCAAGATTATGGTTCATTATCGCATTTTATTTTTTAGGAACTCAGTTGTTTAAAAAGTTCAACAACATTAAACTGTTTACTTGGCTTTATATCATTTCTTTTTCCATTATCATTATTTATACATTGTATAATCATGCATTGGTAAATTTTGACGAGAAAATTGCAAATTATATTATGTCGCCTTTCTATAACGATCATACAGTCTACGGAGCAATGTTAGCGATGTTTTTACCGTTGTTGATTTTTTATACAATGAATAAGAAATTCAGCGGGAGTATCAAATTTGCGGCATTTTTGTTTTTGACTTTGTTTCTTGTTGCGCTTATTTTTTCATATACACGTGCTGCTTGGGTGAGTTTAGTAATAGCATTATTAGCATATATCTTATTGCTTCTAAGAGTTAAATTTAGAACCATTCTGATTGCTTTTTTTGGGCTTTGTATTGTCGCGATCGCTTATCAAACGGAAATTGTAATGAAACTGGAGAAAAATAGACAAGATGCTTCTCAGGATTTTAATGAGCACATCGAATCTATATCTAACATTTCTACGGATGCATCCAATTTGGAACGTTTAAATAGATGGAATGCTGCGTTTAGAATGTTTCAAGAGCGACCGATTTTCGGTTGGGGTCCTGGGACGTATAGTTTTGAATATGCACCTTTTCAACATGCTCACGAAAAAACAATCATCTCCACAAATATGGGCGATAAAGGAAATGCGCACAGTGAATATATCGGACCATTATGTGAGTCGGGGGTGTTAGGGGCTTTAACCTTTATTTTTATTGTAATTGTGGTGCTTTCTAAGGGTTTTAGATTGTATTATACTGTGAAAGAAAATGAAGTCAAAAAAATGGTCCTCGTTATTCTTTTGGGATTTATAACGTATATCGTACACGGAGGCTTGAATAACTTCTTAGATACAGATAAAGCAGCTGTTCCTTTCTGGGGTTTTGTCGCTGCAATAGTTGCAATCGACATCTATCATAAAAATGGTGCTGAAGAAGAGCGGGTAGAAGCCTAGAAAATTTTTATACTAAACAACGCAATATCATCAGTGTATGGGCGACTTTGTTTGTAGTTCATTACCGTCTCCATAATTTTAACATTCAGCTCCATCATATTTAGATTGGAATTGTTTTTCATTAATTCTTTTAACGAATCAATTCCATAATCTTCTCCTTTATCGTTTTCCAATTCAGTCAATCCATCTGTGTAGCAAACAATAGTTGTTCCTGGAGAAATATTTACAATTCCTTCTTTGATTTTATCAATTTCATCAAACATTCCTAGTCCGGTACATCCAATTTTTAAAGTGCTAATTGAATTTCCTGAAGCAATTAATGGTGGATTGTGAGCAGCATTTACATAGGTAAGTGTGCGTGTTACTATGTTATATTTTGCAATAAAAAGTGTAATGAATTTTTCACCTTTTGCATTCGCCATTACTTTAGTGTTTAATTCTCTAACCAATTCTGTTAAACTAGAAGTGTGGTTAAATAAAACACGAAGATTAGCTTGAAAGTTCGACATTAATAATGCTGCCGCAACTCCTTTTCCTGAAACATCTGCAACACAAAAAGCGCATTCATTTTCATTCAGCCACATAAAATCGTAATAATCACCACCCACTTGTTGATGTGGTAAATAAAAGGCAGCTGTATCAATATTTTTATTGCTAGGTAAGGAACTAGGAAACAACATTGATTGCATTTCTGAAGCCAGTTCTAACTCTTTGCGCATTGCAGCTTGGCGAATAGTATCTCGAGCTAATTTTTTATTTTCAATTGCTACAACTATGATACTCGTAAGCGTTTGAACAAATGGTAAGTGTTTGATGGCAGGACTAACTTCTACTTTATCTTCCAAGTCACCAATCAATACATATGCTAATGGTTGTGATTTGTGAAAAACTGGAATAACGATTTCAAATGCTTTACTTAATCTTTTTTGAGAAAAATTAATTGTTCCAATTTCGGTGATTGACAATAAGTCGCGTTCAACATCAATGTCATTGTATTCGTCACCAACTCCATATTTTAAAACACACTTCCAAGAATCATGTTCATTGCTAAACAAAACAAGTTTACCAATATTTAATTGTTTTTCTAAAACTTCAACAAAAATTTCAAGTAGTTGTTCCGTGGAAAAGTTATTGTTAATTGCTTTGGTAATTTCCAACAGGGAATTAAGTTTTATGTCCTTAACTCTTTTAGAAAGATTTTTATTTGTTGGTGTAACAGGCATATACTGATTTTACAAAAGCAAATTTATAGTATTTAAGCGGTGTTGGTGTTAAAATTAGACAAAAAAGGGAATATGAACGATGTAAATCTACTTCTCTGTAATCTTCTTAATCAAATTAGGAAGCATTTTTAAGGCTGCCACTTCTTTCATCTTGCTTCTTGCTTCGCCTGCTGGTGATCCAAAATAGGTTTTACCAGCCGGAATGTCTTCACCTAATCCTGATTGAGCCAATAAAACAGACCCTTTTCCTAATTTAACATCACTCCGAACCCCTACTTGTCCCCATAAAGTTACTCCATCTTCAATAACAACTACTCCAGCAACCGCAACATGAGATGCCATTAAGCACATTTTTCCAACGTGGGTATCATGTCCAATCTGTACATGATTATCTAGTTTTGTTCCTGCTCCAATTATTGTATCGCCCGAAACACCTTTGTCAATAGTACACATTGCCCCGATTTCAACATTATCTTCAATAACAACTCTTCCGCATGAAATCATTTTATCAAAGAAATCTGCTCGCTTTTTATAATAAAATGCATCAGCACCAATCACAGTATTTGCATGGATAATAATATTGTTTCCGAGATGACAATTATCGTAAATCACCACATTTGGATGAATAACACAGTTTTCACCAATAGTTACATTATTGCCAAGATAGACTCCCGGCATAATGATGCTGGTTTTGCCAACTTTAGCAGTATCACCTATTTGTTGTAAGGAATAATTCGTTGGTTGAAAATAGGCCACCAATTTGTTGTAATCTCTAAAAGGGTCTTCTGAAATTAATAAAGCCTTACCATTCGGACATTCTACTTTTTTGTTAATTAAGATTGTCGTTGCTTTTGATAATAATGCTTTATCATAATATTTTGGATGATCTACAAAAACAATATCACCAGCATCTACCATATGAATTTCATTTAATCCTGAAATAATATGTTCTGGATTGCCTTCAAATTCACAATTAATAATTGCTGCAATGTCTTTTAATTTATGTGATGATGGTAATTTCATTTCAGGATTCTTTTCTCAAATATAATAATTATTTGATTGAGATAGGTGATCAGAGTACATATGAACATCCAATTGGAACGCAGATTGTCATGATTTTTAAGATAAAAAATGATTTTTTCTGTGTATTTATGATTTATTGCCTGTGGCAATTGGATAAAATATTCTCTAACCAGGAAGATTAAGGGTTACGCTGAAAAAATAAACAGGTGTGCAATGTTATTCTTGCGAATCTATTCCCCTCTCCTTTGGAGAGGGGCTAGGGGTGAGGTCTACTTAACACGTTCAACATAAGAGTTGGTACGTGTATCAATTTTGATTTTTTCGCCTTCATTTACGAATAGAGGAACGTTAACAACCGCTCCTGTTTCCATGGTTGCAGGTTTTAATGTATTAGTAGCTGTATCACCCTTTACTCCTGGTTCAGCGTAAGTAATTACTAATTCAACAAAAACTGGTGGCTCTGCTAAAATTGGGTCGTCTCCTTCAAAAGAGACCTTTATTTCCATTCCTTCTTTTAAGAACTTAAGTGAATCTCCTAATAAAAATGCAGGAAGATGTATTTGCTCATAATTGTCGTTATCCATCACAACAATAAATTCTCCTTCAGGATAAATAAATTGCATGTTTTTATAGTCAACTCTAACCACTTCAACCGCTTCACCTGCACGGAAACGATTTTCAACAATTTTGCCGTTTTTTAAGTTACGCATACGCGCTTGATAAAACGCACGTAAATTTCCCGGAGTGCGGTGCTGATATTCTTCAATTCTACATAGTTCTCCGTTAAAACGAAGTACAGTACCTACGTTGATGTCGCCTGAGTTTGCCATTTAAAAAATAGTTTAAAGTATAAAATTAATTAGTTATAGTTCTAAAGTGTTGCCCGCAGAACGGTATGCGTTTAATTCGGGCTGGCAAATATAAGGTTTATAGGGGAATATTCAAAAAATGAAGTAAGATGATTAAGCCTGCTTATACTCCTCAATATTCAACTGCTTAGTACAAAAAGGATACTCATATTCTTGTTGGTTTGAAGCTACAATAATCAAACGATTTTTTGAAAACTCCGGCACTAGTTTCTGATACCAGTCGATTGCTTTTTTGTCCAAATTAGAAGTTGGTTCATCTAGTAATAGGAGAGGCGTGTCTGCTAAAACAGCTAATGCTAAACGAACACGCTGTTTCATTCCAGAAGAATAATATTTTAATTGTTTGTCTTTTGATTTTTCTAATTCGGCAAGTTCAATTATTTTTTTGACATCCAATCCTGCTTGAAAAGGTTTGAATTTTTCTTGAAACTCAATGGATTCTGTAAGTGTGAATTCTTCAAATAAATCTAAATAAGGAGCACAATAACTTAAATGTTTGAAGCGATCCTCATCTTCAATTTTGAACTTTGAATTTTGAACATTGAATTGAACCTCTCCTTCTGAATGAGTCAAATTTCCTGCTATCACTTGCAGCAATGTAGATTTGCCTGAACCGTTGGAACCCAAAATAACATAATTGTTTTCAGAAGTAAAATCATAGTTCACCTTTCGAAAAATCCATTCGAAGTTGTATCGTTTGCCAATATTGTTAAGGTTGATTTGCACTTTGTTCTTTGAGAAGATTATCGATAGTAAATTTAATTCAGCCAACGCCCTTCGCAATTCGACTCCGCTCAGTGTGACAATAATATTTTTAGTGAAAAATTAGAATTTTTAACTTCTTGTCTCTTGTCGATTGTCTGCTTTTTTGACTTTTGACTTAACTTATCCCTCTCATAATTCCATCTTTCGATTCATTGATGAAAGTAACGATTTGAGATTTTTCAGCTGATGCAGGAGCCTCTTGTTCTATAACGGCTAATGCATTGGTTACATTGTGTCCCTTTACGTAAAGTGTTCTGTAAATATCTTCAACTGCTAAAACGGTTTCATTTGAAAAGCCTCTTCTACGCATTCCTACAGAATTTATTCCAACATATTGCAAGGGTTCACGAGCAGCCTTTGTGAATGGTGGAACATTTTTCCGAACCAATGATCCTCCTGTTATAAATGCGTGAGCACCAATTCTTACAAATTGCTGAACCGCAGCTAATCCTTCTAGTATAACCCAATCTTCAATAGTAACATGGCCTGCAAGGTTTACACTATTCGCGATAATAATATTGTTGCCTAAAATACAATCATGCGCAACATGCACATAAGCCATCAACAAACAATTATTTCCAACAGCTGTTTTCATTTTATCTGTTGTTCCTTTGTTAATTGTTACACATTCACGTATAGTTGTATTATCTCCAATTTCTGTGGTTGTATCTTCTCCATTATATTTTAAATCTTGTGGAATAGCAGAAATAACAGCTCCAGGAAAAATACGACAATTCTTTCCAATTCGAGCGCCAGAAAAAATTGTAACGTTCGGCCCAATCCAAGTTCCATCACCAATCACAACATTTTCATCAATGAATGAGAAAGGGGAAATTACTACGTCTTTTCCGATTTTAGCTTTAGGATCAATGTGACTTAAGTTGCTCATATTATACTGTTGCAGCGTCTTCTTTTTTTGGTTCTTTATCTTTAATGACTTGTGCCAACATGGTTGCCTCAGAAACTTCTTTTCCATTTACATATCCAATGCCACGCATGTTTACTAAGCCTCTTCTGATTGGACTTTCAAGAGTTAATTGGAAAACTATTGTGTCGCCAGGAATTACTTTTTGTTTGAATTTTACGCCATCAATTTTCATGAAATAGGTGCTGTAATATTCAGGATTTTGAACTTGAGATAAAGCAAAAATACCTCCCACTTGAGCCATTGCTTCTATTTGCATAACACCTGGAAAAACTGGATTGTCGGGAAAATGTCCTTGAAAGAAAGGTTCGTTTAGAGTTACATTTTTTACTCCAACAATGCTAGAAGCATCCATTTCTAATATTTTGTCGACCATTAAAAATGGATAGCGGTGCGGCAACATTTTTGAAATGTCATTTATATCGTAAAGAGGTTTTTTACTTAAGTCGAAATATTTTTCTTTCTTCTTCGCTTTAATTAAATCTTTGATTTTTTTAGCGAAAGCAACGTTTCCTGCGTGACCCGGACGAGCTGCTAGAATATGCATCTTTAAAGGCATTCCAACTAATGCTAAATCTCCAACGATATCTAATAGTTTATGACGAGCAGGTTCGTTGAAAAAATGAAGCGTTGTATTATTTAAAACACCTTTGCCTTTTATTTCAACATCTTCTCTATGAAAAACTTTTTGAAGATGTTTGATTTGTTCAGGTGAAACTTCCCTGTCAACCAATACTATCGCATTATTTAAGTCGCCTCCTTTAATTAAATCGTGAGCTAATAAAGCTTCTAATTCATGTAAGAAAACAAATGTTCTACACGGAGCGATTTCCTTTTCGAATTCTCCAACATGATACATGGATGCATGTTGAGTTCCTAAAACCTCAGAATTATAATCCACCATTACTGTTACTCTGTTTGTGTTTTGAGGAACAGCAAGCATTTCTACTTTTTTGATTGGGTCTTCGTATGTTAATGTTTCTGTCAATTCAAAGTAAATCCTTTCAGCATCTTGATCAACAGTTCCAACTTCTTTTAAAACTTTTACAAATGGCATTGAACTTCCATCCATAATTGGCATTTCAGGGCCATCCATTTCCATTAATACATTATCGATTTCTAAACCTACTAGTGCTGCTAAAACATGCTCAGTTGTGTGAATTCGAGCTCCGTTTTGTTCCAATGTGGTTCCACGAGAAGTGTCTACCACATTGTCAACATCGGCATTAATAATTGGGTTGCCAGGTAAATCAACACGTTGAAATTTGTACCCGTGATTGTCAGGGGCTGGACGAAATGTTAAATTGGTTTGTTTTCCAGTATGTAATCCAACACCTGAAATGGTCACAGCTGTTTTAAGTGTTCTTTGCTTTACGCTCATAGGGTTATTTCGTTATAGCTTCAAATGTAACAAAATATTGTTAATTATTATGCTCTGAATAGCTTTTTTTGAGTGATGTTTTGTAAAGAGCGGGCTCTCTCGTAATTGTCATCCCGTGCCCCGACACGGGATCCCCCTGTTAGGAAATCCACACACAATAATGAAATCCCGTGTCGTAGCACGGGATAACAACTCAGAAGAGATTCTCATTACCAATTAACGAATGAACAAGTGAACTATTTTGGATAACAGAGGTAATGTTTCTTCACGGTCTTCGCCAAAACATCAATACTCAACTGATCTGAAGCATCTGCGATGTCGGATACACTGCCATCTTTAAATAAAATATTAATTCGGATTTTATCTGAGCGATAAGCATCGTTGGTTACAATTCCAGTGAAAACAAAATAGTTGACTTCTTTATCATTCAACTTAAATCGTTTTTTTATGTCTTGCTTTATTAACTTGATTTTATCTTCTTTGAAAATTTGATTTTGTAATTCTACTTTAAAAAGTTTACGATCAACTAATTGTTTACACAGAGCAGAAAGTACAATATCGCTATGATTCACCCAAACTTTTATAGAAGTCATAATATCGTAATCATCTAATTGTGCAAACGTGTCAAGTAGTTTTTGGCTTTTTTTAAAATCGTTTTCGCTGTATTTATTGTACAAAAATATTTTTAATGCTGGTGTGCAAAATAATTCTACTTTCTTTTCTGCCAAATCTTTCGCGCGTTTCAAAATGTTAACCAATAGGCTTTCTGCGCTCAAAACGGTTTTGTGCAAATACACTTGCCAATACATCAATCTGCGTGCGATGATGAATTTTTCAATTGAATAAATTCCTTTTGCTTCAATCGCTAATTGGTCATTCACTACATTCAACATTTTAATAATGCGATCTGAACTTACGACTCCTTCAGATACTCCAGTAAAAAAACTATCTCTATTCAAATAGTCTAAACGGTCCATATCCAGTTGACTTGAAACCAGTTGATGTAAAAATTTCTTTTTGTATTTGTTTTGAAAAATATTGATTGCTAACGTTAAATTTCCATTGAATTCTTCGTTTAATCGACTCATAAATAATTCTGAAATATCTTCATGAGTTACATTGTTTACAATGCTATGTTCTAACGCATGCGAAAACGGGCCATGTCCTATATCGTGCAACAAAATAGCAATGGTAACACCTTTAGCTTCTTCTTCAGTAATTTCGTGCCCTTTTGAGCGGATCACATCTATTGCTTGGCCCATTAAATGCATTGCACCCATCGCATGATGAAATCGCGTATGCAACGCTCCGGGGTAAACAAGGTTCGTTAATCCTAATTGCTTAATCCTTCGTAAGCGTTGAAAATAGGTGTGATCTATAAGATCATAAATTATTTCATACGGTAGAGATACGAAACCGTAAATAGGATCGTTAAAGATCTTCAACTTGTTTGAGAATGAGTTCATCGCTGCAAAGATAATTTATCTTTTTTTAACGAGCGAAGCAGATTAAATTTTCTAACTTTAAACTCAATTTATATGATATTTATGGAAAAAATTAGTGTTTTGTGGGCAGATGATGAAATTGATTTATTGAAGCCACATATTTTATTTTTAACGGATAAAGGATACGATATAACCACTGCTACTAGTGGTGATGAGGCTTTGGAATTAATTGAGAGTAATAATTTTTCAGTTGTTTTGTTAGATGAAAATATGCCTGGATTATCAGGCTTAGAAACTCTGAATCGTTTAAAATCAAAGCGTTCGGACCTTCCCGTAATTATGATAACCAAAAGTGAGGAAGAATATCTGATGGAAGATGCAATTGGTTCTAAGATTTCTGATTATTTGATTAAGCCTGTAAACCCTAATCAAATATTGCTTTCATTAAAAAAGACGTTAGACAATAAACGTTTAATTAGTGAAAAAACGACTTCTAATTATCAGCAAGAATTTCGACAGATAGGAATGACTATGGGCGATAGGTTGAACTGGCCTGAGTGGGTAGAAGTATATAAGAAGCTAGTTTATTGGGAATTGGAGCTAGATACTAGCAAAGATGAAAGCATGATTGGGATTTTGAAAATGCAGAAAGAAGAAGCCAATAAGCTGTATGGAAAATTTATTGAAAATAATTACATCGGTTGGTTGAATGGTAAAACGTCTAATCCACCTTTGTTTTCACATACTATTTTTAAAGCGAAAGTAGCTCCATTGTTGGATAAACATGAAACCACATTTGTTGTTTTAATCGATAATTTACGCTACGATCAGTGGAAAATGATTCAGCCAATTGTTGCGGAGTATTTTAAAGTAGAACAAGAAGAGTTGTACAGTGCTATTTTACCAACAGCTACACAATACGCTCGTAATGCCTTTTTTGCAGGATTGATGCCAAGTGAAATTGAAAAGCGTTTTCCAAAATTATGGTTGAACGATGAAGATGAGGGCGGAAAAAATATGCATGAAGAAGAATTGCTTGTAGAGCAATTAAAGCGACTAGGAAAGGATGTGAAACTGAGTTATAATAAAATTACCAATCATGCTGCAGGCAAACGTTTGTCGGAAAATATGGGTAATTTGATGCAGAATAAATTAAATGTGATTGTCTACAATTTTGTGGACATGTTATCACATGCTCGTACTGAAATGGAAGTGATACGTGAGTTGGCCGATGATGAAAAGGCATATCGCTCTATTACTTTGTCATGGTTTGAAAATTCTCCTTTGCATGATATTATCAAACAAATTGCAGCAAAAAAATGCAAGTTGGTTATTACTACTGATCATGGAACAATTAAAGTTACTGAGCCTTCAAAGGTAGTTGGGGATAAAAATGTAAATACCAATTTGCGATATAAACAAGGTAAAAGCCTTGATTACGTGAAAAAAGATGTTTTTGAGGTTAGAAATCCAGCGGACGCATTTTTGCCTAAACAGCATGTGAGTAGCGCTTTTGTGTTTGTGAAAGAAGACAAGTTTTTTGCTTATCCAAATAATTTTAATCATTACGTTGGATATTATAGAAACACCTTTCAACATGGTGGCTTGAGTTTGGAGGAAATGATTATTCCTTTTATAACATTGTCAGCAAAGTAGGATACGGATTACGAGCCAAAACGAATTTACTTACCTGCATGAGGTTTTTACTTTTTATATTTATAGTAGTTTTGTTTTATGGATGCGATCCGTATTATAAGATACAATATTGCGTAAAAAATCATACAACGGATACCTTATATGTGAAGTATATGAGTTTTCCTGATAGCTTGAGAGTTATTTCGCCCGGTTCATTATGTGTTTTGGATACAAAACAAGGTGTTGGTTATGCAAGGGAGAAATATAAAAATAAAGAATTTCAGAATTGGTTTTCAGTAAATTCTATCTTAGTAAAAAAAACAAAAGAAAACGCCATTAAAAAAGTTTCTGAAAGTAGTTGGAAATATGAAGGCAGCAGAGTGCATGGAGGAAACGCAGTTCTTTACGTGAAAAAATAATGACTTCTTTAAAAATAAATAATCTTATCGAATTACCCGTTATTGCAAAAGAGTTGATTGAAGCTTTTGGTACAAAGAAAGTGATTGCATTTAAAGGGGAAATGGGAGCTGGGAAAACTACTCTGATAAAAGCAATCTGCGAAGCTCTAGGTGTAAAACAAACCATCAGTAGCCCTACCTTTTCCATAGTGAATGAATATCTTTCCTCATCTGGAAAAAAAATATATCACTTCGATTTTTATAGAATCAATACAATAAGTGAAGCCTACGATATGGGCTATGAAGAATACTTTTATTCGGACGCCTATTGTTTCGTTGAATGGCCTGAGAAGATTTCGGACTTGATGCCAGTAGGTGTTTTGATAGTGAATATTTCTGTCAAGGATGGGGTGAGATTGGTTGAATTTTAAGCTACCTGTCAATAAAAAATCTGCGAAAATTTGTTTTATCCGCGTCATCTGCGTTCCATTTCCTTTTTTTTCGTAAATTTGTTTTCTCTCTAGCTAAAGAAAATGAAAACATCAAAAGAGTTACTGGCTTCACTTTCACAAACAGCATTAATGCCTCAAGAAGAAATGCTTGAGATTGCTCGTAAAAAAGGCAAATTATTTATTGGTATCCCAAAAGAAATTTCGTTTCAAGAAAATCGTGTTGCACTTGTGCCGGATGCGGTTGCGTTATTAGTAAATAACGGACATCAGATTATTGTGGAAACGAATGCCGGTAAAATGGCTAATTTTCAAGACCATGATTATAGCGAAGCTGGAGCTCAAATTGTTTACAGTGCTGAAGAAGTTTATAAAGCAGATATTATTTTAAAAGTTGCACCTCCTTCTCCGCAAGAGATTGAGATGATGCAACAAAAACAAACGTTAATTTCTGCTCTTCAATTAACCGTTCAACCTGAAGATTTTTTAAAACAATTGTCATCCAAGCGTATTACTGCTATTGCATTTGATTGGATAAAAGACATTGATGGAATTTATACTGTCATTCGCTCAATGGGTGAAATTGCTGGTGGAACGTCTATCTTAATTGCAGCTGAGTATTTAAGTAATGTGAATAACGGACAAGGCGCAATTTTGGGCGGTATTTCCGGGATTTCTCCAACTGAAGTGGTGATTTTAGGTGCTGGAACAGTTGGTGAGTTCGCTACTCGTGCTGCATTAGGATTGGGTGCATCGGTTAAAGTATTTGATAATAATATTTATCGTTTAAGGCGATTACAAAGTGATATAGGCACACGAGTTTTTACTTCAGTAATTCAACCTCGCGTCCTAGCAAAACATTTAAAAACAGCTGATGTTGTGATTGGTGCGATTCGCTCACAACATGGTCGTACGCCTTGTGTTGTCACGGAGGAAATGGTGAGTGAAATGAAAGTCGGCTCCGTAATTATCGATGTAAGTATCGATCAAGGTGGATGCTTCGAAACTTCTGAAGTAACAAATCATACTAAGCCTGTATTTCGCAAACATGGTGTTATTCATTATTGTGTTCCAAATATTGCTTCTCGTGTTTCCCGCACAGCATCTTATGCTTTGAGTACCATTTTTGCTCCTATCTTAATCAACATTGGTGAAGAAGGTGGAGTGGAAAATATGTTGCGCAGAGATGCTGGTGTTCGCAATGGCGTGTATTTATACAACGGAACACTTACCAATCAAGTGTTAGGTGAAATGTTTAAACTTCCTTACAAAGACATTAACTTATTAATGGCTGCATTGTAATCATCTACCATTTTACATAATACATTTTACATCTACCATTTTACATTTAACATTCATTTATGGCAATCCCAAGTAAAAACGCAGACATTTTCAGAAGATTAAAATTTTATGGTTTTGGTTTAGTACTCGGAATTATTTTAGTTGCGGGTGTTTTAAATAAAAACAAAGGTTGTCAATTGCCTTCTTCTGCGAAGTTGGAAGAATTGGGTTGGCAAAAATTAGAATTCACAAAACATGGTGCATGCCGTATGGAATGCCGTCACATCACTGAAGCTGAAATTAAAGAATTAGTTGGAGTAGGGCAGACTTTAGGAAAAGGAAAAGTGAATTATGATAAAAGTGAAGTACACGATAAACCTTTTCCAACATACGCAATTGAAGGTACAACAACTTCAGGGAAAAGTTTACGTATTGTAATTGCTGATGCTGATTCCATTTCAAGAGTGGTGACTGCAATTGATTTGAAAATGGAAAATGATAGTTGTGATTGTAAATAGAAATTTATTTAATAATCACCTTTGCTCTCCCAGTTTTTCCATCAGCAGAAATTTTAAGTAGCATATAAAATCCTTGTGGTATTCCTGTAAGGTCTAGTTTGTATGAACTGCCGCTCATTACATCAAATTTAGTTTGTCGATATAACTTTCCTGTTGAATTGTAAATTTGAAATTGAGCATATTCAAAACCTGTTGCTTCGTTATTGATATTGATATAATCATCCGTAGGATTTGGATATACATACAAATTGTAAATTCCATTGTCTTCAATCGAACATTCTTTTCCCCAACCTTCTTGTTGTTTAACAACCCATTCTCGTTGTGATTGAATGAACGGAAAAATTCCGGGATAATTTATGTGCAAAACATAAGCTGATGTCCCAATCGAAACTTCATCTTCGTTATATTCGGTCAACGATTTTTTAAAAGCATTGTATGAATTGTACTTGTAGGTGTCCGTTTTGTAAGCTTCATCAATTAATGCATGTCTTTCTACTAAAAATGGACCTAAGTGTTCCATCGTAAAACTTGTTTTGATTAATTCACATGAATAGTTTAAGTATTCTTCTTTCCATTCAGGCACTTCAAATATTCTCTTGAGTAATGGTCGCTCATCAAATTGATTAGCAGGTATTAAGTATCCATCAAAAAAAGAAGTACCACTGATGATTTTTAAATCCTGAAAGGTTTCATTCATATCCCAAGGAATCCAACGTATTTTTCCATCTGGATGTTCGTACATGTAAAAATTGTTTCCTCCTCCCCAATAGCTGTCCCAGCTGCGAACTACTTTTTCAATTGCCAAGATTTTAATATAACTGTGAACATCAAAATTGTTTTCAATCTGTTGTTTCAGATCCGCACCTTGATAATTGTTTAATAAATCAATAAAGTTGATGAGTTTGCTCCAATCAGCAGCAGTTTCATTCGTGGTTAATTTTAATCCTTGGTCTTTATAAGCTCCTTTGTCTGATCCTAACCAGTTTAAAAAAACACTAACACCTCTATCGGTTTTGTATAAATTGCCATCATTGTTGGCGCTACCATACTCAAATTTTAAAAAGGTTTTATCTACATTTTCAATGATTAAATACAAGCCGATGTATTCGTTGTTCACATAAACTTTAGCAAATGCAGTTCTAGGGGCTGCTAGTCCTTCGTCACGCATAAGCTTATAACAAACAGCATCGTGCATAAGTGATGGGTCATTTGTAAAATTACTCAAGTTGATTTTTTCTAATCCATCCAATTCCTGATTAACAAATTCATCAAAAGAAATTTTTAGTGGTTTCTTTTTTCCATAAGTGGTGAAGCTATTTGAAGCGTTCCCTTTTTCTCTAAAACCGCAATTATTAAAAGTGACACCGTCAAATGTGACATTACATTCTCTATAAATTTCCGGGTAAAGTATTGGATTGGCTGCATTTTGCGCGTAATCATAATCAAGCGTTCCAATCCAATCGGGTAAACTTGTTTCAATATAAATGGTGTGAAGAATGGTATCGTTAAAAACGGCATTGCCAGTTTGTGCATGTGAATGCATACCAATGAAAAATAAAAAATATAAAATTAGTTTTTTCATTTGTGCAAAAGTCTGTGCTCACTATTTAATGTTTCGTAATAACGTGTTAAGTTTCGTCTCATAAAATGAATTCCTATTGTGAAGTTCACTCCTGTTTGTTTGTTTTTGTTTGCAATGTTGAATTGCAATCCAAGTTTACAGTGAACTCGAATCGTTGGGTTTATTTTGCGCTCGTAGCCAGTAAATGGCTCGAGAGTGGTTTGAGCTCCGTTATTATATTTTACACCCATAAAGTTGAATTCGGAGCCCCAGAAATAGCTATTCTTAGTTTGATAAGTTGTTTTCCCAAGATATTTCTGATAACCCATTCCGAATTTGGTAATTGAGTAAGGAGTCGCAGGAGAATGTGTAAGATGTGTGTACAATAGTTTGTTCCCTCGCAAAGCAAAGCCGAGCTTAAACTGAATTCCAAATGCTTGACCAGCCATGGGCTCATTTCTAAAAACCGAAAAATAAGGAGTGTTATAGTAACCCATATTTGTTCCGCAAAAAAATGTTTTCAGTTTTTTACCTTGAACGGTATCAATTGTTGACCATGGAATTATACTAATGGATTCATCAACTTTTTTGATTTTCAGATTTGTGGAGTCACAAAGTATGATTGTCCCTGTTTGTGAGTTGCCGTCTTTTAGAACTACTTCATCGGTAAGTAATTTCCTGTAGTTGTTGCAACTAGTAAAAACAGCTGAAACACATATAAAAATTAGAATATTGCTTAAATATCTTTTCATATTGGAATAGGGAAAATGCTAATGCTAAGATACGATTTTATTGGCTGGCAATGAAAAGTGAGCAAAACGGTTAATTTTGTTTTATTTTCTCATTCTTTTCAAACTGGAATGAATATACTTTTCGGTAGGTAATAAACTTTTTTGAATTCGTTTTGCATAATGAATGGAATCTAAAATCTCTCGTTGTTTTTCTTCAATGATTGCTTTTTGAACTCGAGTTGTCCTTAAGGTACGAACAATATATCCTGCAAATACAATAACCAAAAGTAATCCAACAATTACAGACCATATTACAATTTGTTGAAAACGATTTTTTTCTTGAGCTACTAAACGTTCTTTTTCTTGCTGTTCTTTTATGACCGCTTCCTTTTTATCGTATTCATATTTTAATTGACTTTTTATACTTGCTTTGCGGTTCGTTTCATTTGTAATGCTATCCCTAAAGATGATGAATTGTTTGTAGTGTTCAAATGCTCCTTTGTAATTTCCACTTGCTGAATCTATTCTTGACTGCAAGCGTTCAGCGCGAAAAATGCAGTCTGCTATTCCAAGATTTTTTGAAATGGTTAGTGAACTATCTGTATAAGAAAGTGCTAGCTTGAAATTTTTTTGTTTTTCATTTTGACTTTCTGCAAGTGAAAAAAGTTTTAAATATGCTGCACCAATACAATTGTAAGTATTTGCAATTCCTCTTTTATCTTGCGTTGCTTTCTGTATGATTAAGCTTTTCTCAAAATAGATTAATGCCAAGGTTGGGTTGCCATCATCAAAATTTAAACTTCCAATTGCACTTAAAACTGCAGCTAGATCTCTTTTGTCGCCAAGTTCTTCTCTTATTTTTAAACTTTTGTTATAATATTCTAATGCTTTTTTGAATTCCTTTTTACTTTTATAATAAGTTCCAATATTTATAAGTGCATATGCAGTACCTGCTTTGTATTCTGCTTCTTCGAATAGCTTTAAGCTTTTTGTGAAATATTCTAATGCTTTTGTTAAATCACCCTGATTATTATAAATAAGTGCAATGCTGTTTAATGAATTAGCTTGTCCTTTTTTATTTCCAATCTCTTCATTAATTTTCAAACTATTATTAAAACATTGCAAAGCATTATTAATATCAGCTTGTTTGTTAAATGCAAGACCAATGTTGTTGTATAACAATGCAGTTCCTTCTTTATCACCAATTTCTAAGTGTGTTTTTAAACTTTTTTGATAGTAGCTTATTGCCATTGAAATATCACCTTGGTTTTCATAAAGGGCTGCTATGTTGTTAAGTGAACTAGCTAGTCCATTTTTGTCATTTAATTCTTCTTGAATTTGTAATCCGCGTCTTAAATTTTCGAATGCTTTTGTTGTTTCGCCTTGATTGTAATAAAGAAATCCAATATTGTTAAATGAAGCAGCTTCAATTTTTTTAACGTCTAACCTATTGGACTCTTTGGCAAGTGTATCCCAATAGCCAATTCTAAAGATAGAAGCAACTTCACCAATTTCTGCACGTAAACGGATTCGAGTTGTGTCGTGTTTTGCATTTTTTAGTGCAAGTTGAAGCGAGTCAAGATGTGAGGATTGCGAAAAGGATGTGTATGTGCAAAAATTAATTGCAAAAAATGTAAAAATTAAATGGAGTGTTTTTATTGACATTATTTTTGCCTTCTTCTCTCTTTCTCTTTAATAATCAAACTCAATTCTCTCCCTGTTTGTCCTTTAACAGATGTGTTTTCCTGGGCTCTGCGAATTAAATATGGCAATACTTCATTTACTGGACCATAAGGAACATATTTAGCAACATTGTAGTTGGCATTTGCTAAGTTGAAACTGATATGATCACTCATTCCCAATAACTGGGAAAAATAAATATGTTTATTGTCAGAAGAAATATTTTTTCTCTGCATCAGCTCCGCAAGTTTCATTGAACTGTCTTCATTGTGTGTGCCTGCGCAAATAGCAATTTTAGAAATGTTGTTAGCACAAAATTCAATGGCTGCATCGTAATCTTTGTCAGTATCTTCTTTGGTATCTTGAATAGGAGAAGGATAATTGTTTTCTTCAGCTCGTTTGCGTTCTTTTTCCATGTACGCACCGCGCACCAACTTTGCACCTAAAAAGTAATTTGATTTTTCTGCTAATTCAAAAGAATATTTTAAATATGACAATCGGTCTTTACGATACAATTGAAAAGTATTGTAAACAATAGCTTTTTCTTTATTGTAAAGTTGCATCATCTGGTTGGCTACCATATCTATTGCTTCCTGAATCCAGCTTTCTTCAGCATCTATAAAGATTGGAATTCCTGCTTCGTTAGCTGCTTTACAAATTGCATTAATTCGATTTTTTATTCTTTCATATTCTAGATGTTCTTCAGCAGACAAAGCAATTTTAGCGCTTACTTTCTCCAAAATAGCAAATCGACCTAATCCAGTGACTTTAAAAACACAAAATGGAATATGAATATCGTTTTTTGCTTTGCGGATGGTTGCAACTGTTTCGTTTGTGCAAGCGTCAAAATCGTTTTCGGATTCTTTTCCTTCTACGGAATAGTCGAGGATAGTTCCAACATTATATTTCCCTAACTCATTAATTGCTTTGGAGCATTCCTCAATCGTTTCTCCTCCGCAAAACTGCTTGAATATTGTTGCTTTGATAATTCCCTTTATAGGTAAGTGCATTTTGATAGCAAAGTTGGTTAATGATTTTCCCAAAGAAACAAAAGTAGGGTTGGAAACCATTTTAAAAAGCCAGTATGAACGATTAAGATCTTTATTGGATTTTCCTGAAAAAGAAACTTCTGTATTGTTGAATGATAACATAGCTGAAATTTAAGCATGCAAATATAGTAAAATACCTTCATTTAATTGATGCTGCAATCATTGAGTTTTTCTTATATTTGTCTTGCTACAATACAATTTATGACTGAAATTCGATCCAATAATTATTCTGTTTTTATTTCTAATGATATCGCTAAAGAAATCAACCGATTTTTAAAAGCGAATAAAACAAAATATTCTAAGCTTTTTATTTTAGTAGATGAAAATTCGTTGAAATTTTGTTATCCTCAATTGGTTGAAAAGATAGAAGCATTTGAAGATGGTGAAATCATTGAAATTGATAGTGGAGAACAAAGTAAAACACTTGAGGTATGTATTCAAATTTGGAGCGCTTTGAGCGAATATGGTGCTGATAGAAAATCCCTTTTTGTGAACATTGGTGGCGGAGTGATTGGCGATATGGGCGGATTTATTGCTTCTACTTTTAAACGTGGAATCGATTTTATAAATATTCCTACAACATTGTTATCTCAGGTAGACGCCTCTATTGGTGGGAAAGTAGGAGTAGACCTCAATCATCTTAAAAATGAAATTGGTGTTTTTAATAATCCTGCAGCTGTTTTTATTAACAGTGCATTTTTAAATTCATTGGATAAGCGCCAAATTCTATCAGGTTTTGCAGAGATAATAAAACACGCTCTTATTGCTGATGAAAACTATTGGAGAAAAGTTATGAATGCAGATTTCGCAGATTTGAATTCTTTTGAGGAGTTGATTAAAACTTCTATACATATTAAAAACACAATTGTTTTAGAAGATCCGACCGAGCAAAATGTTAGAAAAGTTTTAAATTTTGGTCACACAATTGGACATGCTATTGAGACTTTTTCTCTTGAACATGAAAATAAAAAACATTTGTTGCACGGAGAAGCAATTGCAGTAGGTATGGTTTGCGAAGCTTATCTTTCCCACAAAATATGCAAATTGTCGAAAGATGAGTTAAAAGAAATTACAGAATTTATTATTGGAAAATTCAAGTCGGTGAAGTTAGATGAATTAGATTTCCATAGATTGATTGAGTTAATGCAACACGATAAGAAAAACGAAAAGGGCGACATTAATTTTTCATTGTTGTCAGAAATAGGAAAGTGTGAAATAAATAAAAAAGCAAAAGCTGATCAAATTATTGAATCGCTAAAATATTACACAGAACAAATTAAATTGATGAAATAATGAGATACACGATTTCTCATCCTACAAAAAAAATAATAGGAACAATTGAACTCACTGCATCTAAAAGCGAAAGCAACAGAGCATTAATCATTCAAGCATTGTGTTCAGAAAAATTTGAAATTTCAAATCTTGCAAAAGCACAAGATACTGTTACACTCAATCAAATTCTGCATTCGGATGTCACTCAAAGCGAAGTTGAAGGGGCACTCCTCGATGTTGGAGCGGCAGGAACAACTATGCGTTTTTTAGCAGCATATTTTTCTACGAAAATCGGAACACATACTTTAACTGGTTCCGAAAGAATGAAAAAGAGACCGATTGGAATTTTAGTAAATGCATTGAGAGATTTGGGTGCCCATATCCAATATTTAGATAAAGAAGGATATCCTCCATTAAAAATTACAGGAAAAGCATTGAAGGGTGGCGAAATTGAAATGGATGGAAATGTTAGTAGTCAATTTATTTCCGCATTGTTATTGATTTCTCCTGAATTGCAAAATGGATTAGTAATTAAGTTTAAAGGTGAAGTAACATCTCGTCCATACATTAACATGACTTTGAAAATGATGGAAGAGTTTCGTGTCTACGGTCAATGGCATGAGAATTCTATTTCTGTTAGCAAACAGAATTATCATAAAAAGAGCGAAGAAGATTATACTTACAAAGTAGAAGGAGATTGGAGTGCAGTATCTTACTGGTATGCAATGGTAGCCTTGAGCTCAGAAGCTGATTTAACAATCAAAGGGTTAAAACATCCAAGTTTACAAGGCGATTCAATTCTAGCAGATGTATTCACTTTTTTTGGAGTAAAAACGGAATATCTCACAGACGGAATTAGAATTACAAAAAACAGAATCAAGGATGAACATTTTGGCTTCGATTTTTCTGATTGTCCTGATATCGCACAAACAGTGGCCGTTGTTGTTAGCGCATTAAAAATTCCTGCTTTATTTAATGGACTGCATACGCTAAGAATAAAAGAAACGGATAGGATAGAGGCCTTAAAAGTAGAATTAAAAAAAGTTGGAACAGAAGTAGAAATATTAAATGATAATAGTATTAAGATTATTCCTCCTAAAGTTGTCACCCTGAGCGGAGTCGAAGGGCAACAACTAACAACCATTCAAACTTATGAAGATCACCGTATGGCAATGGCCTTTTCTGCTTTAGCTATGAAGCTAAATGAAATTACAATTGAAGATCCTGAAGTTGTAAAAAAATCTTACCCTAATTTCTGGAACGATTTAAAAAGTTTGGGATTTGAGATTAAAGAATCATAAAAGATTGTCATCTCGACCGATTGTTGTCATCTCGACCGAAGTGGAGAGATCATATTTTTATCATATTAAAACACAGTAAATAAAAAATCATTTTTTATCATAAAAATCATAAAAAATCTGCGTTCCAATTTTTGCATAGTGGGTGACGAAAATTAGATTCGCTTACTCACATAATTAAATCTCCAAAGTAGAAACACTGCAGCAATGGTAAGCCCTAACGACAAGCCATACCAAATGCCTTCAACACCTAAATTCATTTTAAACCCAAAAACATAACTCATCGGTAAGCCGATTGCCCAATAGGCAATTAGGGTAATGATGGTTGGAATTTTTACATCTTTAACTCCTCGTAAAGCGCCCAAACCTACAACTTGAACGCCATCACTCAATTGAAAAAATGCTGCTATAACAAGTAAAGATGAAGCAATCGAAATTACATTTGATTCTTTACTAAAAAGCGTTGGTATAAATTGCTGGAACAGAATAAATAAAACAGCCATCAGTCCCATGAAGATTAAAACCATTGCAAAAGCACTAAATCCAGCTGTTCTAACACCTTCTCTGCTTTTTAATCCCAATTGATTTCCTACTCTTACCGATGCTGCTGCTGATAATCCACTGGCCATCATATAAGTGCTTGCTGCGATACTCAATGCTATTTGATGTGCGGCTTGAGCATCCGGACTAATCCAACCAATCATAATAACTGCAAAGGCGAATGCTCCAACTTCAAATACCCATTGCAATCCAGACGGAATTCCTATCGCAAGAATTTTTTTCACTAATAGCTTGTCAATTCTAATGAAGTCGCGAATCGTAAAATTAAATCCTTCCCAATAAATTTTGAAATGCTTATTATAATAAACATAAACAAACATTGCTATAGCCATTGCAACACGTGAAATAAAACTTGCCCAGCAGGAGCCCATCAATCCCATTTCTGGAAATCCCCAATGACCAAAAATCATCAAATAGTTTAACAGAATATTTAATAAGTTGGAAACAACGGTAATCCACATCGCAATTCTTGTAAAAGAAAGTCCTTCCGTAAATTGTTTAAACCCAGAAAAAATACAAAGTGGAATCATTCCTAACATCATCACATTTAAGAATGGAATCGCTAAATCAACCACTTCTTGTTTTTGATTAAATAGATTTAAAATAGGGGAAATGGAAAATAGAAGCAAAAAAAGTAAGAATCCTAAAATCGTGTTAATGAAAATTCCATTTTTTAACAAAGCTGCATTTTCCAAGTGATTTTTTGAACTATCAGCCGCTGCAACCAAAGGAGTAACTCCGTAAGAAACTCCCAACCCGAATACTAAGACTAGCGTATATAAACTATTTGATAACGCAACTGCGGCTTGCTCAATGGTTCCAATTTGCCCAACCATTGCTGTATCCACAACCCCCACCATAATATGTCCTAATTGACTTATGACTACTGGATATGCAAGTAAAAATGTGGCTTTGTAATTAGTGAGATAGTTTTTGGAAAGTAAATTTGACATAATGTCGTAAAGGTAATTTAATCTTCAGAACTTTAGACTCGTTCGTTTAAATAGCTTAAATCATCTATTTTTATAAACAACATGCAACTTCGAAGACTAAAAAATCGTCTAATTAACGTGGTGATTAATATGAAGTTTTATTATATTTGTCCTCATCATTTTAAAAATCTATAAATCAAACACTTATAAATGAAAAAGAACATTTTTACTTTCGTTTTACTTGCAACAATTTCATTGCAAGGTTTTGCACAGTCCGTTACACTTCCTGCAACTGATACAAAGGAATATGAGAAGATGAAGTTGGAAGGCAAAATACCTTCGGGTACTATGTTTGAAAATAAAAGTACATCTTTTCAGCCCTCGTTTGATGATCTAAAAAATATGGGCATTACTCATAAAATGCCGGGTTCAGGCTGTGGATGTTACATCACTCCTGATGCAACATATACTGTTGCTATGGCACCAAATGACGATTTCAGTACAGGTTTAATTGCTATTCCTTTCAGCTTTTGTTTATATGGGACAAATTATACTACATTGTTCATTAACAACAATGGTAACGTTTCTTTCGGTGCATCATATGGTACATTTTCTTCATTCCCATTTCCTGATCCTGGTTATGTAATGGTTGCACCATTTTGGGGAGATGTTGATACAAGAGGAACTGGAGTTGTTTATTATAAAACAACCCCAACCGCATTATACGTGAACTGGGAAGCAGTTGGTTATTATGCTTCAATGACGGATAAAGTGAATTCATTCCAATTAATTATTACGAATGGTACAGATCCAATTCTACCTCCGGGCAACAACATTGCTTTTTGTTATGGCGATATGCAATGGACAACAGGAGCAGCATCTTCGGGTGTTGGTGGATTCGGTGGAACGCCATCTACTGTTGGTGTAAACCAAGGAGCTCCAGGATTAAACTATATTCAAATTGGTCGCTTTGACCAACCAGGCGCTGCATACGATGGTGGCTATGGTGCTAACGATGGTGTTAGTTGGTTAGATAATCAATCCTTCTTTTTTAATTCTTGTTCAGGAAATAACATTCCTCCAATTGTAAGTATTTCTCCTCCTTTATTAGGCGGGGGCGGAGCTTGTGATACTTTAAAACTCTGCGGTACTAGCGATACATTGATTGTAAGTGCTTTGTTTTTGTCTCCCGAAATTGGACAAATTACCAGCATTGTCGTGAACCTACCAGCTGTTCCAGGATTTTCAGTATTAAGTAATACACCCGGTAACTCTGCAACGGCCAATGTTCAAATTATTGCTTCTCCAGCCAATGCAGGTTTGCAAACCATTCAATTTGTTGCTACAGACGATGGTGTTCCTGCTGGAGTTACTACAGTTAATTTAAATGTATTTATTGATACTACTGGCTTAGCTGCATTTAATCCTTCTATTTCCGGAATATTGGATTTTTGTACGGGCGACAGTACTACATTGAGCATTGCTCCTACAACTTTCGATAATTATATTTGGAATGATGGAACTGGTGGCTTTTCTATTGTTGCCGACTCAAGCGGACAATATTGGTGCACGGTTCATGAAAACGGATGTTATAAAACAATTGTAGTAGATGTGGTGGAACATCCAAATCCAACTCCAGAAATTATCGGAAATTTATTTACTTGTTTTACAAACACTACTGATCTTACAGTTGATTCTACTAGCTTGTACACAAATTACCTATGGTCTACTTCGAGTACAAACGATTCAATAAATGTATTGACAGGAACATTTACTGTTACGGTTACCGATTTTTTTGGTTGTGTAGGAACTTCACCACCCGTTACTGTTATAAATGCAAACCCAGATGTAACTATTACTGGAGCTATTCCATTTTGTCCGGAAGACAGCATCACATTAAATGCTGTTCCTACAATACCTACAGGTGCTAGTTATTTATGGTCGAATTCTGATAATACTTCTTCAACAGTTGTAAGTGCTTCGGGACAAGTAATTGTCACAGTAAGTTATTCTAATGGTTGTAACGCTGCGGATACGATTACGATTTCACAATACGATTCTCCTTTTGCAAATTACACAACCAATCCTTTTGGAACTTCAAACCCTGGAACTACAGTTAATTTTACTGATTTGTCTACAATTTTATCTGGAACAATCGTAAATTGGGTTTGGTATTTTGGTGATGGTGTAGGCACATCTTTAGTACAAAATCCAACGTATATATACGCAACTGATGGGACTTATCCTGTAATGCTTGCTGTGCAAAGTAATAATGGTTGTTGGGATACGATATACTTTGACTATATAATTGCATCTGATATATTAATTCCAAACATCTTTACACCTAATGGAGATTTAGACAACGAATTTTTAGCATTTAAAAATATAAATTTTTTCCCTGGAACTTCTTTAACCATATTTAATCGTTGGGGAAATAAAATTTATGAAAATGCAGATTACCAAAACAATTGGAAAGGTGATGGACACACAGATGGGGTTTACTATTTTGTATTAGAGAATACGAAATTTGATAGCCCTAAAGCTGGCTTCTTCCAAATTGCCAGATAAAAAGCAAGAATTTTTATATAATCCCGCTAAGTAATTAGCGGGATTTTTTTTTGTCGATTAAATAAATTATATTTGATTACTCCTTCTATTAATTTAAAAAAATAAACATGAAAAAAGCTACTCAATTTTTATTCGCAATTAGCGGATTTTTTCTTTTCTCATCTTCGCTGAATGCTCAGATGGCTGGATCTAACGCTTACTTAAAAGGAAATAATGTAGAAATTGGAATTTCTGGCTTGGGCGGTTTTGAAGGTGCTCCTTATGATTCATTACTTATGCCTGCTGGATTACATTATCGTTCTAACAATCCATACTTTGGTTTTGTAGCAAATCCACAATTAAATGCATGGACAACTTTTGATGGAGACTTTTTTACTCCTGGTAGTCCCGAAAATGGATGGGGATTTGAAATTGCTGATACAGGTGGTGTCTCTCAAGGAAATAATTGTTCTTATTTACAACAAATAAATGGTGCAATCACTTCATGGAATTATTCAGCTCCTCAAATACTTTGTGATTGGGAAGGTGATGCAAATTCAGGTACCGACATTCATTTTAAAATCAATTATGAATTACAAGACAATGATTTGTTTTATATCACAACCATATTTGTAACAAATAACACGACTTCTCCAATCACAGATTTTTATTATTATAGAAATCTTGATCCAGACAATAATATTATGTTGACTTCAGATTATACAACACAAAATACCATTATTAGCCAAATTACAACAGGAGGGCCAAATACTCGTGTAAGCGGTTCTCAAACTTTACCATGGAATTCGTATTTTGAGTTTTTAGCTGTTGATTCTAATTGGGTTGCTGGATACGGTGGTTTTGCAAACAGAGATGCATCAAATATGTATAACGGAGTTGCCTTTACACAAACAGTAGGTGCAACTAATTTTGCGGATGAAGCTATTTATTTAGCTTATAAAATCCCCGTTTTGGCACCAGGTGGAACGCAATCATTTAAATTTTGTAACGTCTTTGATCCAACATCAGTTGTAGATGCAATTGCAGCATTAAATGCGTCATCCACTTCAGTTAATGACATTGAAAGTATTCAGAACCCTGTTTCTGTTTATCCAAATCCATTTAATGGAAATACTACAATAACAATTGATAGATCTATTCAATTAAAAAATGCGGAACTTCAAGTTTATGATGTGGTTGGAAAATTAATTTCAGTTTCAAAAATTGAATCACATGAATTTAATTTTGAAAACACTTCTATGTCTGAGGCGATTTATATTTATAAGTTAATTAATAATGCAGAACAAATTGCTACTGGAAAGTTAATTATCAAATAAAAGTAGTCTACAATTTATTAAAGCGGAAGATGATGCATGTCATTTTCCGCTTTTTTGTTTTTACTGTTTATAATTTGACTTTGGCTAATCAATTGTTGTACCTTTGTATTAATAAAGTTCTTTTAAATGGGGTCGTATGGTTTTGACAGCGTTGCGATTTTTATGTAAGCATGTCGTGTGTTGTGAATATGACACGTTAATCTTAATTCTCAAAATTCTATCTGACGAGTCTAACTTGTCTATGGCTGCTTAATACCAAGTATTAAGTGCCGTTGTTTCCGGAGAAGCTTTGATCTTCTGCGTCTCCTGTGAAGCACCACAAATGAAGAAATAGTTCCGGAGAGCTTTGATCCGTGGCGAGATAAAGAAGCTAAGTATGTTTTGTGGCCTGCAGGTTTGCCTGAAACATATCTAAAATTAAATATCTGATACACATGTAGAAAGCTTATTAATACGATGTTTGGACGAGAGTTCGAATCTCTCCGACTCCACAGTGAATATAAAAGTCCCGCTTTTTCGCGGGACTTTTTTTTTGAAACAAATGAAAACAATCTTATTGTTCGTGTTTAACAATAGGGTAAATAATATACTTGCCTAAACTATTATTGTTAGTTTTTTTATTGTGCGTTTCAATCTTATTTTTAAACAAAAGCATTTCTCTCTGCAGATCATTTTTGCTAAACTTTTGTGATAGTTGTAGCTTAATAAAATCTGAAAGAACAACCTCTTGACCACCCACAATTTCTTTTTCCTTTAAAAATTTATATGTCTTTTTTAATAAATGGGAAACATATTCAAGATCCATCGTCAGATTATGTAAATACAAATTTATAATATGCAAATAACATTGAAGCTCAATTCTAAAATTTGAGACAGGCTCTTCAAAAAACAACATAAGCCATCGCTTGGCTTCCTTATAAAGATTGTTGTTGAAGCACAGCGTTGTCATTGAAAAAATAATTTCTATACGTTCATCTATTCTAATAAGATTTGAATTACTTTCTAAGCACAATTTTGAAATAGCAGATAATTCTTTAAGGTCAAAAGGATTCTTACTAGCAAGAAGAAAATGTAAATTTTGAATTGTGTGTCGAATTAATTTTCGTGATTTCAAAAATCCAGTGGTAACTTTTATTTCCTTTAATTTCTGCATTAACTTTGCTACGTCATCATATTTATTTAATATAATTGAAAGTTCAATTAAGTTATTCAAAACATTTATATTACTCTGAATATCTACTTTGAAATAGTTTGTTTTTTCGCCAAATTTTAAGCGTAACAAAGAGTATTTGTAAGATTTTTCGGGATCCTTTATTATAATATAATAGATAGACCAAATAGCATAAAAATGAGCGGTAGCCACAGCCGATTTACAACTAGAAGCGTCTGCCAAAAGCTTATTTGAGGTAAATTCTTTTAATTCATTTAATTGGTTTTTGTTTAAGATGTTTCCCGATTTAAATGAGAATTCAGACAAAATTAATGCTAAAGCTTCGAATTCATATATTTCCTTAAGAATATCAAATATCAGGAGTTCTTGATTTATTAATTCTCTTACTTTTTCGAGATTAAGTTCTACTCTGTAAATTTTTCTCTTAAATGTGAGTATTTCTATTTGAGATTGGTAGTCGAAATTTTCAATTGCAATTTTCATTGCTCTATCTATGAATTGTTTACTTTTTTCTTTCGCACCTTTTTGTAGAAGAATCTTTGCGTAATTAATTAACTTTTTGGTCTGTAATGTGATGTCATTTGTTGTAGAATAACTTTCAAGTGAATTTAAAATAAGTTCATATAAATAATTTTTTAAGCGAGATGATTGATTGTACTTTTTTAGTATCAGTCCGAATTTCTTTTCATCATAAATAAATAATGAATTGATCTCATCAAATAGCTTCAGATAAATAAAGTTTGAACCAACTGAATGTAATTTCGAATTTTTCTTGAAATATGCTTTTTCAGTAGGATTAAGGTGGTGAATGAGCTCCCAAAGTTGGTCTTTTATCATTTACGAATTGTAATAATTAAAAATGTAACTAATTGAATATTAATTATATAAGTAACAATATTAGGTTTATGACATGTAAATATAGGTAAATTTTATTAACTACTAATCGTTCTTTTGGAATAACTTTGAAACAGATACTAAAACATGAAAACGACTGCTTTAAATTTTTTCTTATTATTTGTTTTATTCCATTTGGGAGTTCTAAATTCTATAGCTCAAACCACCTTTGGTGACTCGCTTTCTATTCAAGCGGAAGCGACAATCGTAAACAGCCCAGCTTCCATTACTGTAACATGGTCGTCTGATGCCGATGCGACTAATTTCATTATTTACAGGAAATTAAAAACGGCCACATCCTGGGGAAGCATATTGGCAACATTACCTGCAAGCTCAACTCAATATATCGATGCATCAGTTAGCTCAGGAATCCTATATGATTATAAGATCCAAATGAATTCCCCTTCAACATTAGTAAAATATGGATATTTATCTTCAGGGGTTGATGTGAAGGCGAATAGCAATAGAGGAATTGCAATTGTTGTAATTGAAAATTCATTTATTGCGAATCCTGTTTTTCAAGCTGCAATCGATTTACTTCTAGGAGACTTGGAAAACGATGGCTGGTTTCCAAAAACAATTTATGTAAATAAAACAGATTTGGTTCCTTCTGTAAAAAGTGAAATCGTTCTTAAGTATAACGAAGAATCAAGTAGAACTAAATTACTTGTATTATTTGGGAATGTTCCCGTTCCATATTCTGGTGATATTAATCCGGATGGTCATCCCGACCATCAAGGTGCTTGGCCAACCGATACGTATTATGCAGATATGGATGGCACCTGGAATGATGTTTCAGTGAATGATCTTGTATCAGCTAATCCTCGTAATCAAAATATACCAGGTGATGGAAAATTTGATGAAGATTATATTCCTAGTAATTTGGAATTGCAAGTAGGTCGAATTGATTTATCGGACCTTCCAACTTTTTCAGCTGGTGAAGAAAATTTGTTGCTAAAGTATTTAAGCAAATTGCATAGGTTTAAATCAGCACAATTAGTTGTTCAGCAAAAAGCATTAATAGATGATGAATTCACTAGTTATACCGAAGGGTTTAGTCAAAATGGCTACAAAAACTTTTCAGCATTAGTTGGGCGGAACAATATTTCGAAGGCTGATTATTTTACTCAATTGAGTTATAACACATCAACATCAGGAACGTATTTATGGTCGTTTGGATGTGGGGCCGGAAATTATACAAGTGCAGCAGGAATTGGCTCTTCAACTAATTTTGCTTCTGATAGTTTGAGCTCTGTGTTTACTATGTTGTTTGGAAGTTATTTTGGAGATTGGAATTACTCAAATGCTTTTCTTAGAAGTGCTCTAGCATCTGGAAATACCTTAACAAATGCTTGGGCAGGTCGCCCTAATTGGCAATACCAACACATGGCAATGGGTGAAAATATTGGATACTCAACACTGTTAACACAAAACAATTCGGGCTTGTATGTTGCAAATAGTGTTTTCAGCGGATTGAGTAGAATGGTAAGTATAAACTTAATGGGAGAGCCATCCCTTCGAAATAATTATATTCCTGCTCCAATAAATTTGACACTGTCCTCTACTGGTATTTCAAATTCGCTTAATTGGAATGCTGGTGGATCAGAAATTGGTTACAATATTTACAGAAGGTATTCCGATTCTACAAATTTCTTAAAATTAAATACCGCAATTTTAACTGGTACGAATTATATAGATAATGCTTTAACAATTCCGGGTACTGTTTATTATTATGTGAAGGCCGTTGAAAAGAAAGTATCACCTTCAGGAACTTATGACAACGAGTCTTTGGGAATAAAGAGCAACGCAGCTATTGTAACAGTTGGTATTGATGAAAACACTTTAGAATATACTTCTTCGGTATATCCAAATCCTTTTACAAACAGCATAACCATTTCTGGCAAAAATATTTCGAGATTGGAAATTGTTAATTGCAATGGAGCAATTATTCATGCTTCAAATTATTCATCAATTAATGAAGTTAATCTTTCACTGTCTGATTTATCAAAAGGAATTTATTTTATTAATATTATTTCCAATGGTGGAACAATTGAACATAACAAAATTTTAAAATTGAATTAATATGAAAATTAAATCTACTCTTCTTCTCGCTTTTATTTTTTCCACTTTATTTTGCTTTAGTCAAGGTAGAAATGATAATTGGAATTTCGGAAACAACGCTTCTGTTTTATTTCCGTTAGGTGGGGCGCCAGTTGCAACAACAAATAATGCATTTTTTACTGAAGAGGGTAGTTCTTCTATTTCTGATGCAAATGGTAATCTTTTGTTTTATTCAGATGGAGGCAACGTGTATGATGCAAGTAATAATTTAATGCCAAATGGAAATAATATACAAGGTTATATTTATCAAGGCTCATCCACTCAATCATGCATAATTATTAAAAAACCTGGTTCAACTACTTTATTTTACATTTTCACTGTTGCTGAATCAAGCAATAACCCTAATCCATTTAGTTATTCAATTGTTGATATGAGCCTTAACGCTGGTTTAGGAGATGTAGTAATAGCATCTAAAAACACGCTTATATTTAATGGAACTTCTGAAAAAATTGCTGCAACTTATCATTGCAACGGAACAGATATATGGATAGCTACGCACGATATTAATTCTTCGAATTACAGGGCGGTATTATTGAGTGCTTCAGGAGTTGGAGCTCCTGTTTTAAGCGCTATCGGACCGATTGTTACCAATATAGGCGGAGCAGCTGGGGATCAAGGTATTGGGTCTATGAAGTTTTCGCATGACGGAGATAAATTAGCAATGTGTAATCTAAATAATAGCGATATTCTTGATATTTTGGATTTCAATAAAACTACAGGTGTATTCTCTAACAGATTAAATATTTTTAATGTTGCTGATGCTGGTAAATTATATGGCTTGGAATTTTCGCCTAACAATCAAATTCTTTATGTTACAAATGGTGATAATGTTATACAATATAATATTAGTTCAGGTGTTGCAGCTACAATTGCGGCTTCACGTTTAATTGTTGGCGCTCCTTTCGATAATAATCTCTGTCAATTGCAATTAGCGCCTAATGGTAAAATTTATTGTGCCCAAACGAGAACACAACCACTTGGTATTATAAATTCCCCTAACACACTTGGTGTTGGTTGTAATTGGGATTTAACTGGCTTTGATATTGATCCAGGTTTACTTGGCAATGAAGTCCGTCTAGGCTTGCCTAGTTTACTCCATTTTATTCCAACAAAATTTATATATCCAGGCGGAAGTTCAACTAGCGCAACATATTGTCAAGGAGATCCTTCTACACCAATTCCATCTTTCGTTTCTTCGTATCCAGTGACCGGATTATTTTCGAGCACTATAGGCCTAAGCATTAATGCAACAACTGGTGCTATCAATTTAGCAGCATCTACTCCAAACACCTACACTGTTACTTTTACAGCTACAGTAACTGCAGGTTGCGTATCACCCTTTTTTAGTACTTACACAATTATAATTACACCAGGAGTTGCATTGTGTTATACAAAGCAAGCAGCAAAATGGTATATGGGTGATGGGATTGCACTTAATTTTTTATGTGGATCTCCGCCAACACCTTTGAATGATGGCCAATCGAGCTATTCTGGAAATATGGAAAACAATGTTTCAATTTCTGATGTTAATGGCAATTTGTTATTCTACGCATTCAATAATGTTGTGATGAATAAAAATCATGTAATTATGCCAAATGGTAATGGATTGCAAACGGATTATTCTTCATCGCAAGGATTTTTACCAGTGCCTCACCCAACGAATCCGAATCGATATTATTTATTTACGATTGGTAGTAATGGCAGTCCAGGATTTTACTATTCAGAAATAGACCTTCTTGCAGATTCAGGTCTTGGTGATGTGATCCTAGCGACAAAAAATACTCCATTATTGGCAGGAGTTCCAGAGCATCTCACAGCTGTAGAATCGTGTATCGCAGGTGAAACATGGGTAATTGTGCATGATGCAAATAATATTTATTCTTTCCGTGTAAGCGCAAGTGGAATTTCCGCTCCAGTGGTTTCCGCTGCGACAGTTGTTTTACCATCTTCACCAGGACAAATGAAAGCATCACCAACAGGAAGACATATTGCACTTTCTGTTCAGAACACTACTTCTGTCTTATTTCAATTCGATAACGAAACAGGAAAGGCTTGTTATAAAGAAACGCTCACACATGGCGGTTATGGTTGCTCTTTCTCGAACAACGGAAAGTATTTCTATGCAAATGATATGTTTCAAGGAATTTGGCAATATGATGCATATGCAGCTAATGTTGATTTAACAGGAGTGATGGTTTACGATCCATTTGCCGTTGGAACTTTCATTTATGGTGGAATGCATTTAGGTCCCGATTGTAAGTTGTATGCATTTGGGTCTGGCAACCCTCTGGGTACCGTAATTAATAATCCGAATTCACCTGGTGCGTTGTGTAATGTTTCAGCAGGTTCCTTTCCATTATCGAATCTTACTCCTAATTATACAGGTCATTTTTCCAGCGCTAACTATATTCAAAGTTGGTTTAAAGACCCTACATATGCAGAACCTTTAATTGATGCAAATTTTACGTTTGTTACAGCATGTTTGCCTGCGGCAACCAATTTTACAAATATATCCGTTCATATCAATGATTGTCCTACGTATTTATGGAATTTTGGCGACCCTAGTTCTGGTGTAAATAATACTTCTTCTTTAACAAACCCTACACATGTTTTCAGTTCTCCTGGAACATACAGTGTAATTTTAACTTTAACCGAGCGCTGTCAAACATCAATTAAAATAATTCCAATAACAGTTTATGGAGCTCCAATTGTAACAATCATAGCCGATACAACGGTATGTGACCATGATCTTGTAACATTAAGTACACCGTCAATTGGTACTTATTTATGGACAGGGCCTGGTTTTGGTGGTGGGTTTAGTAGCACGCTTCAAAACCCTACTAATCCACCTCATTTGGGACTTAATTTTTTTAATGAGGGGTGGTATTATTTAACAGTTACAAATGCTGGAGGTTGTTCAACAACTGATAGTGTTTATATATCTATTTTAACACCACCAGATCCCTTCTATACAAGTTCAATTATTAATTGTGTGGAAACAATCACTGTTGGTGTATTCTCTAGTAACGGCCCAATAGTTAATTATTCATGGGGTCCAATAGTGCTAGGCACAGCAAGTGCTGTTACAATACCTATTGGATATCCTGGTCCTTCGGTAGATTGCTTACTAACTGATAGCGAAGGATGTGGTCAAGGAATTATTATTCCTACAACCGTTCTAGTACCGCCAACAGCAACAGCAGGATTACCTTTAGTATTAACATGTACAACATTAAGTGGAAATATTACTGCAAGCTCAACAACTCCTGGTGCAACATTTAATTGGACTGGCGCTGGAATTACTGCAGGTGCTGCTACTTCAACAGCTACTGTGAATGCTGCAAATACGTATACTGTTACTGTTACAAATCCTGCGAATGGATGTACTGCAACAACAACTGTTGCTGTAACTACAAATACAACTGCTCCAACAGCAACAGCTGGAGCACCACTAATATTAACATGTACAACATTAAGTGGAAATATTACTGCAAGTTCATTAACTCCTGGTGCAACATTTAATTGGACTGGCGCTGGAATCACTGCTGGTGCTGCTACTTCAACAGCTACTGTGAATGCTGCAAATACATATACTGTTACTGTTACAAATCCTGCGA
>CANNHN010000004.1 GCA_947504725.1 Bacteroidota bacterium
AGTTTCAAATTTGGTCTTTGGAAAATTGTAAATGAATAAGCCGAGTGACTCAGTTATTCTTTTTCCGTCCTTGGTAATTTCAAGATTGAGACTTGTTTTTTCAGGACTCGTTAATCGTTTTCTGATTTTTACATTCATGGCTTTTAGGTTTAAATTTCTGTTACAATCCTGTTACAATTTTTTTCGATTGTAACAAAACTGTGACAAAGATTCACCTATTCCGTGGCAAGTTCACAAAATACTTCCTAACAGAACACCCTTGTAAGCGGTTGAAAAGCAGTTAATTAAACGTAAAAAGTCGTGATGGAGTATAGAGAATTATGCTGGATTAAAACGCGATTATTTGCCGATACAAAATCTATAAAAAATCCTATCCAATAGGTCGTCATTCATTATTCTGGTTTTTCTGAAAGTAAAACTACGATACAACGTAGGTTGTTTGAACTTTGGATTTTAAATTCCAAGAATTTTCTCCGCCAATACCCTCGCAATCTTCTCATTACTCTCCTGCGTCCAACCCGCAATGTGTGGCGATAAAACTACTTTATCCGATTGAATCAAATATTGAAATGCTTCAGGAAGTTGATTCGCATCTAAAGCTTCAAACGAAACCATTTCATATTCCAGAACATCCAAGCAAGTACCAAGTACTTTCCCGGATTTTAAATTTTTAACCAAGTCGGAAGTATTTAAACATTTCCCTCTAGCTGTATTGATGATGTAAATGTTTTTCGAAAAATGATTGATGAAAGTGTCATTGATTAAATAATTTGTTTCATCGGTTAATGGAGTGTGCAAACTTACTACATCAGCAGTTTTAAAAATATCTTCTAAAGTAGTTTCTTTAATAGAATCGTTCCCGAATCCTTTTTTGTATTTATCGTACACCAATACATTCACGCCAAATCCTTTTAATCGTTCTGCGAAAGCACTCCCCATATTTCCGTAACCAATAATTCCAATTGTTTTGCCCATCAATTCCACACCACGGTTTCCTTCACGAATCCATTTTCCTTCGCGCACTTCTTTGTTGGCTCTGAATAAATTATTAAACAAGCCCAATAACATTCCAATTGCTTGTTCGGCAACTGCATCTTTGTTTCCTTCGGGTGCATGCAAACATTTTATTCCCTTGCTTTCAGCATAAACCACATCAATGTTTTCCATTCCCGCTCCGGCTCGAGCAATAAATTTTAGCTTCGCTGCTTTGTCTATAATTTCTTTCGTGATTTTTATTTTACTGCGAATAACAACACCATCGTACAAATGAATGTTGTTTTCAATTTCATCTTTTGTCCAAGTATAATTCAAGTCACAGGTATGTCCCGCTTTAATCAGCGTTTCGTGTAACAAAGAATGATTGGAGTCGATGAAAAGAATTCTCATTGCTATTGATGTTTCGTAGCATCAAATGTAAAAAAAAACAGGGACCTGAGCCCCTGTTTTAATATATTAATGTTTCCGCTCTAACACTTCGACTACGCTCAGTGTGACGGAGTGATTTCTCTGACGTCATGCTGAGCGTAGTCGAAGCATAAGGGCTAAATTTATTTTTGAATAACTACTTGTTTTGTGATAACAGTCGTTTCAGTTTCTAATTTACAAGAGTAAACTCCTGAAGCTAAATTGCTGATGTTAATTGTTGTAGTAAATGCACCTGCTGAAACTGTGTTGTCAGCAATTACCATTACTTGTTGTCCAAGTGAATTGTAAAGTGCTAATTTTATTTTCTCCGATGCATTGAAAGTGTAATTCATCGTTAAGCTAGTGTTAGCTGGATTAGGGAAAGTAACAAATGCATCAGCATTGCTATTTTCAACAATTCCAACACTACCAGAAACGTTAATTGTTCCAGTATAAGGCATTTTATTAAATGCAGTTGCAGTTACATCAATAACGCCAGCAGTAGCAGCAGGAATAGTAATTGTTGCTGAAGTTCCGTTAGAAACGCCTGTTCCTAAAATTACTCCTGCTTTTGATAAACAAATAAGTGCATTTACAGTATTGTTACTAACAACGATAGAAGTTGTCGCTAAAGCTGTAGCGCTAACATGAGTTGTAACCATTGGAGTTGGAGTGTCAGTGAAAACCATAACTGAAGGATCTCCGAATAAGTTCCATGTGTCAGTCATTTCATCACCTGCAGTACCATAAGCATCATTCATTTGCATACAACCATTCATTGACAATCCGCCAAATGTACGTTTGATATTCCCTGCATTGTTTTCTACTAAAATGTCAACCATTGCATCTTGTCCTTCCATCGGAGGATTCCAGCTTTGATTGATTGTAGCCATTAATGTTGCTAAAGCACCTTCTGGAGCAGCAGGTGTTCCTGCGCGCAACCAACCTTCAGCAAAACATGTTGCATTAGTAACAAAGTTTCCGTTTACACAAGCAACAGACCAAATGAAAGGGTGAGCCGTTGTGTTAGTTAATGTTGTAATGTTTGTTGTAGAATATCCAGAAGTTGCGAAAGAAAAATCACTTCCATGTCCAGTATAAGTAATGATACCAACACCTGCATTTATTTGAGATCCGATACTTGTAGCAGTTGGATTTCCTGCAAGATCAATTCCACCTTGTGAACCATCAAAATTTTCAGAAATGTTATTATACGTGAACGACAACAATTCAGTAGCTAAACCTCTTTGGTGCTCATAATCCATTTGACTATCATCACCAGGTCCTTGGTCAGATGCAATTGCAATTCCTTTTTTATACCATGTTGCTCCAGCTTGAGGAGTTTGTTCATAGCTCAATGTACGATTTACCATAATTTGTACGTGTGCATTAGTAGTAGCCGAAAAACGACCTACAAATAATTCAGGATAAGAATCTGTTCCAGCTAAGTAACCATAGCTATTATCAGAATCGCCATACGCAGTAACTGGTGAAGGAATTTCAGCAGCATCACCAACCAATAAAATATATTTTAAAGTTGGGTGTGTAGAGTAATAGGTTGTGATATAAGATTTGATTGCCGCAGCTGTTGTTCCTGCAACTGATTTAAGAACCATTTCTGTAGCAATACCTTTTTTGTTTTTCCAGGTAACAAATGACTGCATGTCTGGAGCAAATGAATCGAAACAAATAACAAGCATTGAACCATTTTCAGAAACTGGTGCATACATCATTCCACGATTTTCTGAAGGATAATTGATAAACTGTCTTTTGTAAATTGCTTCAAATTCATTATCAATTATGCTTTCTGAGTGGATTCTTTCGAATGCGTTTTCTCCACCAGTAGCAGTTTTTGTACTTACAGATACAACGATATCTGTGTATACACGCAATACTTTTGTGATAGGATTGTATTGAAATGGACATACACTAATTGTTTGAGCTCTGTAATCTCTTACTATATAAGGAGTATTTAGATTTGCAATGTTTGATGGATAGAAACTGTTTGAACCATACATTGCACCATAAGTATATGCAACATTTGCTGGGTCAATGTTTCTTTTCAGGTTTCCTTTTGAAGGAGCAATTTCAATACCTGTTAAATCATAAAAATTGCTAGAAACAATAGTAACTTCCATTTTCGCAAAATCAGGAATGATTAAGGAAGTGGTAAGTTTTTGTAAATCGGGTGCTCCTTCAATTAACAAAGGAGTTCCATTATCAATGGATACGATTTGTGAAACACCTGAAGGGGTGGTTACATTTTTAAATATTGGACTGCTTGGAGTAAACTTTATAGTAGTTACGCCATTGTCGACATTCAATAATTTAGCACTAGTTGGGGTTCCTGCTATTGTTACACTTGTAGCAACAATTAAAGAAAAGAGGGTAATGATTTTTTTCATTGGTCTAATATTAAGTTTAGAGAGCAACTAAATTAGTCCATTAAGGATGAAAAAGCAAACAAAAAACGTGAATTATTTAGTAGTCGAAGGCTAAAAACGAAAAATTACACTAAAACACTGCTTAAAAGCATTGATGCCACAGAGAAATAGATAATTAATCCAGTTATATCTACTAATGTTGCAACAAATGGGGCTGAGGATACAGCTGGGTCGAATCCGAAACGCTTTAAAATCAAAGGGAATAAAGAGCCAATGATATTTCCCCACAATACAACGCCCACAAGTGAAGTTCCAACTGTAAGAGCAATTTCCATCCAGTGTGGACCATAAATTGGGGTGAATTGTGACCAAACAGCCACTCTTAAAAATCCAATAATTCCTAAAATTAATCCTAAGACTAAACCGACTTTAATTTCTCTTTGAAAAATGGTCCACCAATTACGAATTGTAATTTCACCTAGAGCCAACGCACGAATAACCAAAGTAGATGCCTGAGAACCTGTGTTACCTCCGCTGGAAATAATCAAAGGAACAAACAAAGAAAGAATAACCACTTTTGCAATTTCATTTTCGAAAAATCCCATTGCAGTGGCTGTTAATGTTTCTCCTAAAAATAAGATGATTAACCAGCCAGCACGTTTTTTCAGAATTCCCCAAATGGACATGTTCATGTAGGGCTCGTCCAAGGCTTCCATACCTCCCATTTTCTGAAGGTCTTCCGTTTCTTCTTCTCTTCGTACATCAACAACATCATCCACAGTAATTCTTCCAACCAATCTGCCTAGCGCATCCACAACAGGCAATACAACTAAGTTATATTTGTCCATAATGTTTGCTACTTCTTCTACATCCGTATTTGTTTTAACAGAAATAATCTTGGGATCATATATGTCTGCGATTTTCGAATTTGGAGGAGAGATCACTAATTTTTTTAACGAAAGTAATCCAACTAATTTTTCATCATCGTCAACAACATAGATGGCGTAAATGTTTTCTACAGCATCTGCTTGCGCACGAATTTCACGAACACATTCAATCGAGTTACTGTTAACATGTACACGCACTAACTCGGTAGCCATCAAACCACCAGCAGTATTTTCATCGTAATTTAAAAGTTCAACAATGTCGCTAGCCTGCTCACTGTCTTCCATGTGCGACAATACTTCCCCTTGAACATCATCTGGTAATTCAGCGATAACGTCAGCCGCGTCATCCGAATCCATATTATCTATGTGCTCAGCAATTTCTTTTGAAGTAAGTGATGCAAGGAAATCTTCTCGCACATCATCATCCAATTCAACCAATACATCGGCAGCAATTTGTTCATCTAACTGCGAATAAACATATTTTGCTTCTTCAATTTCTAGTTCATTAAAGATAACAGCAATATCAGGCGGATAAAGCTCTTTGAAATGCTCCACGACAAATGATCCGTTTCTAGCATTGATTGCTTCACGGAGTTTTATTAAAAATTCGTCTGTTAATTCAAATTGCATTTTCTTACTTTGTCATGCTGAATTTATTTCAGCATCTGGTTTTCGGGGGCAAAGGTAAGATTTATCCTTATTGGAGCGTAGGTTTAACGTAAATTTAAGCTTCCACCATATTAGTGAGTGCAACAAAGTCGGCAACCGATAATTCTTCGGCTCTTTGGGTAAGATATTTATGGTCTAAGAATTCAGGTTTTAACTTGAATGCTTTTATAGAATTTCGTAATGTTTTTCTGCGTTGATTAAATCCTGCTTTCACAACTTGTTTGAATAGTTTTTCATTGCAATCTAATTGTTGAACAGCATTTCTTGTTAAACGAATAACAGCAGATTGAACTCGTGGTGGCGGATTAAAAACGGAAGCGTCCACAGTAAATAAATATTCGATATCATAAAATGCTTGAAGCAGAACACTTGTAATTCCGTAGGTTTTATTTCTTGGTTTCGATGCAATGCGTTCAGCAACTTCTTTTTGAAACATTCCAACAACTTCAGGAACTTGATTTTTATGGTCTAATACTTTGAATAAAATTTCAGTAGAAATATTGTAAGGAAAATTTCCAATTACTGCAAAAGGTTCATTGTTAAATAAATTATTAAAATCTAATTTTAAAAAATCACCTTCAATAATTTTGTTTTCTAAACTTGGAAAATTTTGTTTTAAATATGCGATGGATTCCCGGTCGATATCAATAATGTGAGTTTCGTAAGCAGTTTCTTGAATTAGGTATTTAGTAAGAACGCCCATTCCTGGTCCGACTTCAATGGCTTTTTTATATTGAGAAGTATGGATTAAACTTTTAACAATATTTAGAGCGATGGTTTCATCTTTCAAAAAATGTTGTCCTAAATGTTTCTTTGCTCGTACTTGATCGCTCATATTTTTTTGAAACAATTATTTTATCACTTCCAACAATGTTCTAAATGCAACAAATTTGTTTGCATATTTATCTGCTACATCTTTTTGTAAGCGTGGTGCATGAAGGCTTTGGTATTCTTTTAAGTCTTCCATGTTTTTACAAGTGTATTGAAAAGAGTAGGTGATGCCTTGTTCTTCATCAACCAATACTTTACATAATTTATTTTCAATAAAAAAACCTGTAGCCATTACGTCTGGAATGTGTTTTGTTTTCATCCATTCAAGCCACTCATCATGCACATCTTTGTCGATGTTTACGGTTACGTTGTAAATTATCATTTAATAAGTATGCTTTTAGTTTTTACCGTCATTCCGTGCTACGACACGGAATCTGTTTATTAATGCCTTCTGCTTCTATTCATGAGATCCCGCCCTTCGACTCCGCTCAGGGTGACAGCACGGGATGACGTTTTGAATAAAGTTAATTTATACTATCCCCTCTCAATCTTCTAAATCTTTTTCTTGCTTCAACAACATATAAACTATCAGGATATTTTTCTAATAGTTGTTGGTAAAGTTCTTTTGCTTTTTCAATATTTTTAAATTGATTTTCATTGAGGTCTGCTAATTTAAACATCGCATCATCGCCTAAAATATCATCACCATAATTTTTTAAAATTTCTTCATAAAATTCTGCGGCTTTATCGTATTGCATTTTTTTTAATGCGATTTGTGCTTTCTTAAAAACGATATCATCGGCCAGTGCATGGTTGGGATAAGTTTTGTTTAATGAATCGAAAAGGAGAAGCGCATTGTCGTCCAAATTTCTAAACGCAAACAAATCGGCCATCGCAAACAGTGCTAATGGTGCTTCATTTGTATCTATAGCCAAAGCATCGCTTATCGTTAAAGATAATTGTAACGCATCATTTGCAATTAATTTTGCAGTTGCACCTTTTAATACTTCTAATTGTGCTTGTGCCCATTTAAAATCGGCTGTATAATAAGATATCCTTGCAACTCTAAATTTTGCTTCTTGTCCGATGGCATCATGCTTAAATGCTTTTTCAACTTGTGAATATCTTAAAGATGCTTCCCAAATATCGCCAGTCATTAATAAAACATCTGCAAGTTCTAATTTGCATTCTGCTTGTATGTTTGCCGCAAGCTGAGGCATGTTAATCGCTTCTTCCAGAAGCATTTTCGCTTCATCCGTTTTATTTAAATAGAAAGCTTGAAGATGTGCAAGATTTTTTAACAATGGAACCGTGCTGGGAGATTTTCCTAATTCAGAGATAGTGGTGAGGTAATTTTTTTCAAGTTCAGTTAAATCCAAAGGCGTGTAGTTTCCTTTTGATACAACTTTTTGATAATAAACATTTAACAATTCAATTCGAGCGTTTGTATAATAATAAACGTCAGGTCCTTTTGCAATTACATAATTGAACGCTTTTATGGCAATATCGTATGCTTCGTTTTGTGCAAATAATTGAGCCAAAGCCATCACACGATTGCCTTCTTCCTTTTTTCTTTTGTCGAGTGCTTTTCCTTGTACAAATGCGCCTTCCCAATCTTTCATTTGAATTTGCATCCAAATTAACAACTCGGATAAAATTGTTTTGTCCGCATTTTTTGAAATGCGTTTTAACAGTTCTGTTTTTAATAATTCATTTTGCTTTTGATCGGCATCGTTTCCGAAACTTGTCTGCAATGCATTTTGAACACTTTGAATGTAGGAGTCTTGTGTCTCTAAAACATCCAAATATTCATTAATCATAGATGTGCGGTCTCCGAGTGTGTTATATACATCCGCCAATTCAAAACTGAAAGGATAATTGTTTTGTGAAATTTTTCTTCCTCTTAAGTAAGTTGCAATTGCAAAGTTGTGTTGACGAAGAACAGTAAATGCATTGGCAACAGCAAATACTTGTTCGTCATATTTAATAGCTTTTACAGCCGACTCCCAAGTTGATTTTGCTTTTTCAACATCATCAGTTCTGAAATAAACATTCCCCAAGTCAACAATGTAGTTTGGTGCATCTGGATTTTGTTTGATTTGTTTTTTTGCAATTTTTTCTGCCTTTTTAAAATCTTTTGTTTCTAACAAACAATTTAAATAAGGAAGGTAAAAAACTTGAGGAGATTTTTTATTGTAAAGTTTCTCGTAGTAATCTAAAGCCTTATCAAACTCTTTGTTTTGATAAAACTGCAAAGCAAGTTGCTCATCTGTTCCAGGTTGGGCAAATGTGAAAATCTGTATAAATACAAATGCGAAAAATAATATGTGTTTAAGGTATTTCAATTTAAAATCTAACGTCTAAAATCTAAAATCATTGTTTATATCCAATTATTTCCAACACGACAGCTTTCGCCTCAATATCTGTTCCGTTTCGTAAAGTTACTAAACTTCCTTCTCTTAAATGCTCACCAAATCCAACGGGTGCATAAAACACAGCATTTAAAACGGCTGTTTGGCCTTGTTCTATTGGCTTTTTGTAGAGTTCGATCTGGCATTCCGTTGAATAGCTTTTTGACCCTTTAACGTAAGCTTGGGGACGATAAATACCCATTAATTCATATTTGCTCAGATTTTCAACCAGCAATTTTACAATGAGGTATTTTTTGTGGTAAATCATTTTTAGAAGTATCGGGTATCAAGGCACAGAAAGAAAGAAATCTTGATAACTAAAACTTGCTACTTGATACTGTTTAAAATTGCTTTCTCGACTTCTTCGCTGTCCCACTTTTTATCAATATCAGGAATCGCCATAATTTTTTGCATGATGACTTCTTGTTTTTGTCCTTCTTTTAATGCAGTTGAATATCTGATGTGCGGACTGTATGTTACCATCGAATAAAGTGGAATCCATTTGTCGGGATGTTTGTTGCTGAAATGTGCTTCAATTTTCTTTTGCAGTAAAAATTTTGGGTCTGCTGTTTTATCGCGCATCTCAATAAAGTTAGCAATTGCTAAATCGGCAATGGCATCTCCATCTGGTTTTCGCAATGCTTCATATTCTGGAAATATTTTATTCCAATCTTCTTTGTGTTTTCCTATTAAATCATTTAAGACTACACAATCTTCGAAACCGCAATTCATTCCTTGTCCGAAGAAAGGTACAATGGCATGAGCAGCATCTCCAATCAATCCAACTTTATTATCAAAGGTCCATGGGAAACATTTTACAGTCACCAAAGAAGAAACAGGATTGTTCATGTAATCATCAACCAGTGTTGGCATCAATGGAACAGCATCTGGAAATTCTTCTTCAAAGAATTTCTGCACTTGTTCACGTGTTTTAATTGCTGCAAAAGATTTTTCGCCCTCAAAAGGAAAAAATAATGTGCAAGTGAAATTGCCATCCATGTTAGGTAAAGCAATCATCATAAAACTTCCGCGAGGCCAAATGTGTAATGCATTTTTTTCTAATAAAAATTCTCCATTTTGTCCGGGAGGAATTATTAATTCTTTATAACCTGCAGAAATATAATGTTGATTGTATTCAAAACGATCGCTTGAAAGCTGCATATTTAATCGTGATGCAGCAAATGCTCCATCAGATCCAAAAAGTAAATCACTTTTAGCAGAACTCATTTTTTTTGTTTCTGCATTTTCAAAATTCGCTTCTAAATTTGCTCTGTCAATAGAAGTGCAACGTTCGTTGAAATGAATTTTTACATTTTCTTGTTGTTCAGCCAAATCCATCAAGCGCATATTTATTTCAGCACGAGAAACAGAATAGATAGCTTGATTGTCTTTTCCATAGGGTTGATGAACCGTAGTTCCATCTTTGTGATGTATAGCACGAGCATACATTGGAATGGCTATTTTTTTAATTTCATCAGCAATACCAACTCCTTCTAATCCTTTCCAGCCTCTATCACTCAATGCAAGGTTGATTGATTTTCCAGCAGAAATATTTGCAGTTCGCATATCTGGTCTGCGTTCAAACAAATCAATTTTATAGCCACGTTTTGCTAAGTAGATAGATAATAATGACCCAACTAAACCCGCTCCGATAATGTTTACACTTTTACTCATATATCTTTTTTATTTCAAATAAACAGATTTGATTATTAATACTGTATGACGAAAGTCAGTTCAGCTATTATAATGCAGCTTTTAATATTTCTCCGAATCTAAAAACATCTTCAAAAGAATTATACAAGGGAACTGGTGCACAACGAATAACATTTGGTTCGCGCCAATCGGATATAATTCCTGCTTCAGTTAGCTTATTGAACAATTCTTTTCCTCTTCCGTGTGCGACAATTGAGAGTTGACAACCTCTTTGTTTTTTATCGCGTGGAGTAATAATTTCTAATTTTTTATCCAATGATTTATTTATGTCGTCAATAATAAATTCCAGGTAGCCTGTTAATTTTTCTGTTTTATCTACCAATGCATCCATTCCCACTTCATTAAAAATATCTACTGATGCTTTGTGAGCAGCCATAGATAATACCGGAGCATTGCTCATTTGCCAAGCTTCGGCAGTAGCCATAGGAACAAATCCTTTGTTCATTTTAAATCGTGTGTCTTTGTCGTGTCCCCACCATCCTGCAAAACGAATAATTTCTGGTTTGTTCAAATGGCGTTCGTTAATGTAAACTCCTGCAACGCCACCCGGACCCGAATTCAAATATTTATAACTGCACCAACAAGCGAAATCGACATTCCAATTGTGCAATTCCAATTTTAAATTTCCTGCAGCATGTGCTAAATCAAAACCAACTGTTGCTCCGATTTTATGTCCTGCTTCTGTAATGCCTTTCATATCGAACACTTGTCCGTTATAATAGTTTACACCACCAATCATAATTGTTGCAATCGAATCTTTGTTTTTTTCGATAGCAGCTAAAATATCTTCGTGACGGATACAAACTTCTCCTTCGCGGGGACCAACTTCAATAATTGCATCATCTGGATTCAGCCCATGAAATTTTACTTGTGATTCTAATGCATATTGATCGGAAGGAAAAGCTTTTGCTTCGCATAAAATTTTGTAACGTGTTTTTGTAGGACGATAAAAACTCACCAATAACATGTGAAGGTTTACAGTCAATTGATTCATTACAACCACCTCTTCAGGTTTTGCACCCACTATTTTCGCAACAGGTTCAGCAAATTGTTCATGATACGGCATCCAAGGTTTGCGCGAATGAAAATGTCCTTCCACACCAAAAGTTGCCCAATCTTCCAATTCATTCAAAACATAATCTTGCGTTGCTTTTGGTTGCAATCCTAATGAATTTCCCGTAAAATATACAGTTTCGCGTCCATGCATCATAGGAAAATAAAATTTCTCTCTATAACTTTTTAATGGATCAGCTGCATCCTGTTGTTTGGCAAATTCTAATGTGTTGATATAGTTCATAATTTCTAATCGTATCTGTAGCTTCAAAGATATATATTTGCATCCTAATATTTTCAATTATGAAGAGAGAAAAATCTGAAGCTTTATTTGAGAAAGCGAAAAAATATTTTCCAGGTGGTGTAAACAGTCCTGTGCGGGCATTTCGTTCGGTTGGAGGAACACCTTTGTTCATCCAAAAAGGAAAAGGCTCTCACATTTGGGATGCTGATGGGAATGAATTTATAGATTATTGTGGTTCTTGGGGACCATTGATTTTAGGACATGCGAATGATAAAGTGGTTGATGCGATTAAAAAAACGGTGGAGAACGGGAGTTCGTTCGGTGCGCCAACGGCTTTGGAAAATGACTTAGCAGAATTGATTTTAAATAACAACAAATACATTCAAAAAATTCGTTTTGTAAGTTCGGGTACGGAAGCGGTGATGAGTGCTATTCGTTTAGCGAGAGGTTATACCAAACGGGATAAGATTTTAAAATTTGAAGGGTGTTATCACGGACATAGTGATTCACTTTTAGTAAAAGCAGGTTCAGGATTAGTGACTTTTGGAAACACTTCTTCTGCAGGTGTCCCAGAAAGTTTTGTGAACGAAACAATTGTTGTTTCTCTAAATAACGAAGCTGCTGTGAAGCAAGCGTTTGCAGAATTTAAAGACCAAATTGCTTGTGTGATTATTGAGCCGATTCCAGCAAATAACGGTTTGTTATTGCAGCGAAAAGAATATTTACAATTTCTGCGCGATATCTGTACAGAAAACAAAACACTTTTGATTTTTGATGAAGTGATCAATGGATTCAGAATTGGTTTTGAAGGCGCGGCAGGTTATTATAATATTCAACCAGATATTATTACTTACGGAAAAATTATTGGTGGTGGTTTGCCAGTTGGAATGTATGGTGCTTCCGCAGAAATCATGAGTAATATTTCTCCAGAAGGAAATGTGTATCAAGCAGGAACATTAAGCGGGAATCCAGTTGCGATGGCAGCAGGAATTGCACAATTGACCGAATGTTTGAAACCGAATTTTTATCAAGAGTTGGAAAGAAAAACTCAGTTTTTGATTAAAGAGATTCGTTCACATCTTCCATCTTCCATTATCCCTTTTAACATTTTCTCTGTTGGCTCTATATTCTGGATTGCATTCACTAATAAAGAGGTCGTGCGTTCTGCAGAAGAAATAGATGCTGATTCGATGAAGTACTTTAGAGTCTTGCACAAAGAATTATTGGAGAGAGGAATTTATTTAGGTCCTTCTGGTTATGAAGTAGGTTTTGTTTGTGAAGCACATACAGAAGAAGATTTGATAAAAACTGCAAAAGCATTTGGTGAAGCGTTGGAGATTGCTATGAAATAAGGAACAGTAGAACTCCTTGTAAAATCATTGTTCCATCCAGCAATGCGGTATAGAAATACTCACTCCGTTTCGATGAACTCATAAAGACAATGCTTGCGTTTACAATTGCCGTTAGCATCAACGCAACAAAAATTTTCATTGAAAATATTTCTAAGAAATATTCTGTGATAATTAGAAAGATGTAAATCAGCATAAATCCAAGTGCAACCCAACGTGTTTTATTTTCTCCAAATTTTTGACTAAGGGTAAATATGTTTTCTGCTTTATCTACCTCCATATCGCGAATGTCAAATGGAATACAAATACTTATTAGAAAAATAAAGCGCGCAAAAAAGTGCAGAATGTTGTTTGTTGAAAGTGGATTCAAATCGCCAAGTAGTATGGGAACAATAGCTGTTACCGTTGTCCAGACAATGGCCAATGTCAATAATTTAAACCATGTGTTTTTTCGGAGTTTTATGAATGGTAAAAAATAGGCAATCGATAAAATCAACAAAGGAGATAAGTAAAAAACAATTTTGTAATCGGTGTAAAAAAACGAAATCGCCACTCCAACAAATCCAATAGTGCAAAGTGTTTTTATTGAAAATTGATTTTCGAAAATCCATTTTCTGCGAATAGAATGTAAACTGTTGTCTTTTTGAGGAGAATAAAAAACACGTTGTAAATTGTAAATAAATAGAGTTGCAAAAAAGGTAAGTACAGAGTAGGAAAGTAAATGATCTGTAATTCCCCGTTGTATGAGCGTGCTTTGTATCAAACAAACAGATGCAATTGCAATGTATATGTTGCCGAAAAGAATAAAATCAAAAAGGCGTTTTAGAAAAATCAATTTTTTAAAGTTGAACGTCTAGTCAAAACTAATTGCGTTGTTTGTCTTGTCTAAAATAATGCTTGTTCCGATTCCAACACCCAGTCCGATTCCGCCACCAATTAATGAACTTATTTTTCTTTTCTTGCGGGCAACTCTTTCGTATCCCATGATGTAGGTGTCGTGTTTAATGTAATCAACATTGGAAATTGTGTTGCTTTTTACCTTAACGCGTGGCAGACCAGATAAAGCGGTAAATCCAAAAGGAGGAATCAAACTTAAAAAACTTCCTGTTACACCGCCAGCAGCTCCCAAAAGCATATTACCCCAAAATGCGCCTTTTGCTTTATATCCTTTTTCAGCATCTTGCTCTCCTAAAATAAAATAGCGCATTTCCTCTATTGTAAATTCATTTCCAATAATAGTGTCATACATATACATAACACTTTCTCCTCTTGAGTTGGTTATTGAGAATATCCTGTCGTTTTCTATAATGATGTTTTTTGTACTGTCTTTTGGATTCTTGATAGAAGTAACCCCATTCGTAGTATCAATTACAGTTCCAGTCATTACAGCACCATTTAACAAAAGAATAGTGTCTTTACCGTTTTGAGCAATTGAGTTATTGGAAGCAAAGATAATCAGAAGCCAAACAATTTTAGTAGATATGTGTTTAAACATCATAAACAGTATAATTTAGTCAAAGATAACCATTCTGAATTACACCATCATTTTTATTATTTTTTGTTGATAATTATCGTATGATAAAATCTCTTTTCTAATTATATTTGCATTCCTCAAAAAATAATTAAACAATGATTACAACCGACAAATTTGTAGACCGTCATAACGGACCTCGTGAAAACGATATAAAATTAATGCTTGCAAAAATTGGAGCTAAAAGTGTTGATGAGCTGATATACCAAACGATCCCGGCAGCTATTCGCTTAAAAAAGCCGTTGAATTTAGCTACAGGTATGACCGAATATGATTACCATAAACACCTAAGAGTAATCGCCTCAAAAAATAAAGTTTTTAAAACCTACATTGGTTTAGGATATAGCAATACGATTATTCCCCCAGTTGTTCAACGAAATGTATTGGAAAATCCAGGTTGGTACACAGCCTATACGCCTTACCAAGCAGAAATTGCACAAGGCAGATTAGAAGCGTTGTTGAATTTCCAAACCATGATAATGGATTTAACAGGGATGGAAATTGCGAATGCATCTTTGTTGGATGAGTCTACTGCTGCTGCAGAAGCAATGGCAATGTTGTTCAGTAGTCGTAATCGTGACCAAGTAAAAAATGGAGCGAATAAATTTTTTGTTTCCAACGAATGTTATCCTCAAACGATTGATTTATTGAAAACACGTTCAACTCCAATGGGAATTGAATTGGTTATCGGTGATTGGAAAACGACTCAGTTAGATGGATCTGTTTATGGTGCGATTTTACAATATCCTACAGTTGATGGAAAAGTAAACGACTATGCAGAATATGTAAAAAAGGCAAAAGCACAAGGAATTGCAATTGCAGTAGCGGCAGATATTTTAAGTTTAGTATTGTTAACGCCTCCAGGCGAATGGGGTGCAGATGTGGTTGTAGGAAACTCACAACGCTTTGGTGTTCCAATGGGTTATGGTGGTCCGCACGCTGCATTTTTTGCTTGTCGCGAAGAATACAAACGTATTATTCCTGGACGAATCATTGGTGTTTCTGTGGACGCACAAGGCAATCCTGCTTTGCGTATGGCATTGCAGACTCGTGAGCAACATATTCGTAGAGATAAAGCAACTTCTAATATTTGCACTGCTCAAGCATTGTTGGCGATTATGGCTAGTATGTATGCGGTTTACCACGGTCCAGCTGGTATAAAAGGAATAGCGCAGCAAGTGCATTTGTCAGCTGTTACATTGGCTGGCGAATTGAAAAAATTAGGATACACAATTGAAAATGACAATTTTTTCGACACAATTAAAATTACTTCTTCCGATACATCGGCAATCAAAAAATTAGCTGAAGCTTCTCAAATTAATTTCAGATATACTTCTACAGGAATTACAATCGCTGTAGATCAAACAACAGCTGCAGATGATTTAAATGATATCATCGATATCTTCGCAAAAGCAGCAAGCAAAGCAGGTTCTAAAGTTACACAAGAAATTGTTTTTTCTGCAAAACTAGCAATTAGTATTCGTAAGTCGGAAATTCTATCTCATCCAATTTTTAATTTGTATCACTCCGAATCAGAAATGATGCGTTACATCAAACGATTGGAGAATAAAGATTTGTCGTTAACGCATTCTATGATTTCTTTGGGTTCTTGCACAATGAAATTAAATGCAGCTTCTGAATTAATGCCAATCACTTGGCCTGAATTTGCACACATTCATCCGTTTGTTCCAATAGATCAAGCAGCAGGATATATCGAAATGATTGACGAATTAGATCGTTCACTAAGTGAAATTACAGGTTTTGCAAAAATGAGTTTTCAGCCCAATTCTGGTGCTCAAGGCGAGTATGCAGGATTGTTAGTTATTCAAGCATATCATCAATCACGTGGAGATGCACATCGTAACATCGCTTTAATTCCAACATCAGCACATGGAACAAATCCAGCAAGTGCTGCCATGTGTGGAATGAAAATCGTATTAGTGAAGTGTGATGAAAAAGGAAACATCGATGTAAATGATATGCGCGAAAAAGCAACATTGCACAAGGATAATTTATCTTGTTTGATGGTTACTTATCCAAGTACGCATGGTGTTTATGAAGAAAGCATTATTGAAATTACAAACATCATCCATGAAAATGGCGGACAAGTTTACATGGATGGAGCCAACATGAATGCACAAGTTGGATTAACTTCTCCAGGAAATATTGGGGCAGATGTTTGTCACTTAAATTTACACAAAACATTTGCAATTCCGCATGGTGGAGGTGGTCCAGGTATGGGTCCAATTGGAGTGGCAAAACAACTAGTCCCATTTTTGCCATCGCACGTTTTAGTAAAAACAGGTGGCGAAAAAGGAATTTCTGCAGTATCAGCAGCACCATTTGGTAGCTCATTAATTTTATTAATTTCTTATGGATATATTAAAATGTTGGGTGGAGAAGGAGTTACAGAAGCAACTCGAATGGCGATTTTAAATGCGAATTATATTAAGGAAACATTGAATGGCCATTATCCAACTTTATATACTGGAAAAAACGGAAGATGTGCCCATGAAATGATTTTGGATTGTGTGGAATTTAAACGTCAAGCCGGAATTGAAGTAGGAGATATTGCTAAACGTTTAATGGATTATGGTTACCATGCACCAACAGTTTCTTTTCCTGTTCACGATACATTAATGATTGAACCTACAGAAAGTGAATCAAAAGAAGAGTTGGATCGTTTTTGCTCAGCTATGATTTCTATAAAAAAGGAAATAGATGAAATTATTTCTGGAAAAGCAGATAAAGAGGACAATGTGATTAAAAATGCGCCACATACAGCTAAGTCTGTTATTTCTGATGACTGGAAGCATAGCTATTCTCGTGAAAAAGCGGTTTATCCATTAAAATGGGTAAAAGATGCTAAGTTTTGGCCTAGTGTTGCTCGTGTTGATAACGCACACGGTGATAGAAACTTAATTTGTGCTTGTCCGCCAATTGAAGCTTACGCTGAGCCTGAATTGGCGTAGGTTTGGAGCATTAGTAATATAAAATTTGGTGTTTTGAAGGCTTTTTGTTAAATTTGTAATCATAATCATAATTAGAATTAAATAATAACTAAAAATTAATAACATGAAAAAAATTTACACACTTATTGCTACTGTAGCGGTTGTTTTTTCAGCAACTGCTCAGAGAACAGTTTCAACTGTTACACCTATTAGTACTGTAGGAGTTCCTACTCTTTCAAATGATAGAACTGTAACTGATACTTTGGTTGGTTATTCTTGGACAAACGCAGCTGCTACTGGAGCAACTTTTATTGGCTCTGCTAACGGTGGTTATGTTGCAGGAAATAACGGGTACGATGACTTTCAAAAAGCACAATCGTTCATTAACACAATTGGTAACATCAATGTAGAAGGTGCTATTATCTGGTTTGGTGCTAAACAAAGTGATATGGGAAGTTCTGGAACTTCTAAGATCCAAGTTCGTCACCATTCTTTAACTGCTCCTGGAACTACTTCAACTGGAGCTAGTACTTCAGCTCCTGGAACTGTTAACGCAACAACAGATGTTCTTTTTGCTGCAATTGACACAGGATTTGCTTATGTTGACGGAGCTAACACAATTATGTTCTCTACGCCAGTTTTCACAACTGGTGATTTTGCAATCGGAGTTAACTTTCAAACATTAGCTGCTGGAGATACTGTAGGTATGATCCACAGTACTGATGGTGATGCTGGTGCAACTGATTTATCTTGGGAACAATGGTCTGATAACTCTTGGCACACAATGTTCCAAGCTTGGCCTTTGGACATCGATTTCTTTATCTGGGCTTTAGTTGATATCAACGTTGGTATTGAAGAGCAAGGATTCCTTAACGGTGCTAGATTAGGACAAAACGTTCCAAATCCTGCAGTTAACAACACTGTTGTTTCTTACGAATTGGAAAACAGCACAAATAACGTTTCTATAGTTATTTTTGATGTAACTGGTAAATTGGTTAGAACTTACAATGAAGGAAATAAAGCAGCTGGTAAGCATTCACTTACTATCGAAACTGCTAACCTTGATGCAGGTGTTTATTACTATGCTTTAACTGCTGGTAAAGGACGCATTGCTCAAAAAATGGTTGTTTCTAAATAATTAGGTACTCTATTTTTAAGAAAGCCATTCTTCGAAAGAAGGATGGCTTTCTTATTTTTATTAATCGATGAACTATTGTTTTTTATAGTACTATTTTATATCTTTATCCTCAATTTAAGAAAAACTCAAAATTTAAAACCTGAAAAAATGAAAAAAATTTACCTTTTAACACTTGCTGTAGTTTTGTCTGCTGGAGCTTGGGCACAAAGAAGTGTTTCAACAAACGCTGCTAATGCAGTGATGACAAAGTCTTCTGACGAAGTAGTGATATCAAATTCTACTTCTGTGAGAGCACCTTTTGATGTTCTTTGGTCTGAAGATTTTGGAACAACAACTATCGGAGCTATTCCTGCTACATGGACAGAAGCAGGTGCAGATCTTGGTTGGAAAAAAACAATGATTGGTTCAACTGGATGTTTTGGAACATCAACTGCTACGTTAAACTCAACAACGAAGTTGAATGGTGTTTTAATTTATGATGCAGATTCAATAAATGAGGCACTTACTGGAGATTGTACGGGCGCTACTTACGCTCAGCGAACTGCTGAAGTTGTGAGTGGAGTAATTAATTTAACAGGGGAACCAAATGTACGTTTGACATTCCAACAATATTTTAGATTGTGTTGCTCACCAACTACTACTTTTTTAACTGTTTCTGTTAGTCCTGATGGTGGTGGAACTTGGGTTGATTATGATGTAAAAGGAACTACTGGAATCAATAGTTATAATACGAATCCTGAATTAGTTTCTATTAACATTAGTGCTGCTGTTGGTGGATCTAGCAATGTGAAAGTGAAGTTTACTTTTGATAGTGGTTTAGGAGTTTATTTCTGGCAAATTGACGACATTCAAATTATTGAAGGTCCAGCAAATGATGTTAAATTAGAGCGTGCTTATGCTGACTTTAGTTATACAGATGGTGGATATTACACACAAACACCTGCAGGTCAAGTTGCGCCAATTACTTTTAGAGGTGCAATTTTGAATGATGGTGGTATCGCTCAAACAACTGTAAATATGAACGTAAGTGTTACTGGTGCTGGAACATACAGCCAAAATAGTAATACTATTACTTCTATGCCTTTGTTCGCTAGAGATACATTATTAATTACAACGCCTACTTTCGATCCTTTGGCTGTTGGTACTTATAATATTGTTTATACAGTTGATCAAGTTGAAACAGACGAATTGATTGCTAACAACAGTATCACTCAAGTAATAAAAGTTTCTGATACTGTTTATGCTCGTGATAATGGTGTTATCGGAGCTGGTATTTCTTCTTCATTAAGTCCATCTGATTATGTTGGTGGTGATGTTGATGGATCAGTAATCGGTACGTTGTATGAATTTCCTGCTGCAGGTACAATTACTACTGCTTCAGCATTCGTAGCTACGTCAACTCAAAATGGTGCATCATTTGATTTTGTTTTATACAATATTGATGGTACAGGCGCTTTTGTTGAAGTTGCAAACTCTGATATTTATGTTGTTGCTGGTACAGCAGATAAAAATAAGTGGGTTACAATGCCATTTATTACACCTGGTGGACCATATCCTGTTCTTGCTGGAGAAACTTATATTATTGGTGTACGAGTATATGGTGCTCCTGCTTTTGATTTAGATATCCTTAATGATGTATTATTAGAAGGTACTCAACCAGCGCAAACTACATTTGTGGATGCAGGTGGAACTGGTGCTTGGGGTTGGATTCAAAAAGCTCCATTCTTGCATTTAAATTTGGAAATACTTAATCTTGGTTTAAACGAAATCGATGCAGCAAATGCTGTATTGCACCAAAATATTCCTAACCCAGCGGTTGGAAATACTGCAGTGAATTTCGAAATCGTTAAAGCAAATGAAGTTTCTTTAGCACTTTATGATGTAACTGGTAAATTAATCAAATCGATTAATGCTGGACGTTTAGCTGCTGGAATGCATACAGTTTCAGTTGAAACAGCTGACGTTGATGCTGGTGTATATTTCTATACATTAACTGTAGGAGAACAAAAATTGACTAAGAAAATGACAATTATGAAATAATCATTGTCTTTTCAAATAAATAAAAAGGGCTCTGCAAATATTTGCAGAGCCCTTTTTATTTATTTACTAATTATAATTTCGTTAATTATAATTTCGTCTTTAATGTTTTCATAAACTTTGTTGCGTAAACAAAATCACAAACTTCTTTATTGTCGGTTCTTAATATTTCTTCTTTGCTTCCTTGCCACCAATTATCACCTTTATAAATAAACATAATATTATCGCCAATTTCGATAACGGAATTCATATCATGTGTAATAACGATTGTTGTAATTCCGTATTCATCTGTAATTTCTTTAATCAGATTGTCAATTACAATAGATGTTTTAGGGTCTAATCCAGAATTTGGCTCATCACAAAATAAATATTTTGGCTGAACAGCAATGGCTCTTGCAATGGCTACTCGTTTTTTCATTCCGCCACTTAGTTCGGCTGGATATAATTTATTTGCATCTGGTAAATTTACTCTTTGCAAACAAAAATTAGCTCTGTCTCTTTTTTCACTCTCGCTTAAATCGGTAAACATGGATAATGGAAATACTACATTTTCTTCCACTGTTTTAGAGTCAAACAATGCGCCTCCTTGAAACAACATTCCAATTTCTTTGCGGATATCTTTTTTTCCTGTGAAATCTAAGTTGTAAAAATTTCTTCCATCAAATAATACTTCACCTTCATCAATCTCATTTAATCCAACCATGCATTTTAGCAAAGTTGTTTTTCCTGAGCCACTTTCTCCAATAATCATATTGGTTTTTCCTTGCTCAAAAGTGAACGTGATATCGTTCAGCACTTTTCGTTCTGAAAATGATTTTGATATATTGTTAACTTGTATCAAACTAATAAAACTTGTGTTAAAATTAAATCGAAAGCAAGAATTAAAACGCTTGTATAAACAACACCTTTGGTACTAGAGCGACCTACTTCCAAAGCGCCACCTTTGGTATAATAACCATGGTAGGCAGGAACAGAAGCGATTAGAAAAGCAAAGACACCTGTTTTTATCAACGCATAAATAACGTTAAACGGTCTGAACTGATAAGTGATTCCGAGAATGTATTCGAAATCAGTCACCACTCCAGCCATCAAGCCGAAAACGTAACCGCCTAGAATACCTAAGAACATGGAGAATATAATTAAAATGGGGTTGAATAGAACAGAAGCAATTATTTTAGGGACAATTAAATATCCGGCAGAGTTGATTCCCATGATCTCTAAAGCATCGATCTGCTCCGTAACACGCATTGTCCCTATCTCGGATGCAATGCTAGAGCCAATTTTACCAGCTAGGATCAAACTTACAATAGCGGGTGAAAACTCCAAAATCATTGTATCACGAACAGCAACACCAACAGCGTAAGGAGGGATAAGCGGACTTTCAAAGTTAAAGGCCGTTTGAATAGTAATAACGGCACCCATAAAAACGGAGATGATGGCAACAATTCCTAGCGATCCAACTCCAAGTGAATACATCTCTTCCATTATCCGATGGCGGTAAATGGAAAACTTTTCTGGCTTGCCGAAAGCCCGTTTCATCAGAATATAATATTGACCGAAGTGAAAAAAGATATTCATTTGTGGCTATGCCAATTTTGAAGTTGAATGCAGGGTAAAAATAAGAATAATTGACCACAAATGATATGTTTTGTTTTTGCTATCTTTGTATATCAACCTTTCGATCATGCGACACGGTATCCGAACATCTTTAAAACTAATTGCAATCGTACTAGTGATTTCATTAGTCTCTAGTTGCTTTGCTACTCGTAAGAAAAACCGTTGTGGCGATTGCCCGAAATGGAAAATCGAATTCACTGATTTTCTGATTAAATAACGTTCAATTTCGTTTTAAAATACCACCTTTTAGGTATCCGTTTTGCTCAATAAATGGGTTAAAATGCGTACTTTTGCGAGTATACATGATAAAAGCGTTGAAAAATTTAGCAGAACTAAAAATAGGACAAAGTGCCATTATCGATTCGTTTACCGATCAAGATATGGCATTGAAACTATTGGAAATGGGCTGCACTCCTGGCGAAGTTGTAAAGCTCGACCGAATTGCTCCATTAGGTGACCCGATTGCTATTTCAGTTGCTGGATATTTGCTTAGTTTAAGAAAAGCAGAAGCTTCTACAGTTCTTGTATCTCTCATTCCAGCCAGCTAACCAATTTTGTTGTGGAGCCAAACGCATCTTTTGTTAATTTTTCTGATAAATCAACTTTAAAAGTTGCCCTCGTTGGAAATCCTAACAGTGGAAAATCTACTTTATTTAATGCACTTACTGGCCTTCACCAAAAGACAGGAAATTTTCCAGGTGTTACAGTAGATAAAAAATCAGGATTCGCTAAATTAAGTCCAACTGTTACTGCCGAATTTATTGATTTGCCTGGAACCTATAGTTTGTATCCAAAATCGCTAGATGAACGTGTAGCCTTTGAAGTGCTTTGCAACCATCAAAATTCCAATCATCCCGATGTTACCATTATAGTTGCTGATGCCAGTAATTTAAAACGAAATTTATTTCTGGTTTCTCAAATCATTGATTTAAAAATTCCAGTGATTTTAGTCTTGAACATGATGGATATGGTGGAGAAAGATGGTGATGTGATTGATGCAATTCGGCTTTCAGAAAAACTGGGAGTAAAGGTTGTTGGAATAAGTGCAAGAAATAATGAAGGCGTGGAGGTGTTGAAGCAGGCGTTGTTGCAACCTCTCTCTGTTCCTCAATACGATTTCATCGACATAAAAAAAATTGCTCCTGATGCAATTGAAAAAGTGAAATCTGTGATAAAGGTGAAAAGTGATTTTGCCGCTTTTCAAATTATAAATAATCTTTCTGATATTAATTATTTGCAGAATAAAGAAACGCAAATCAAAATTACAGATGCGCTTAATACTTTAATTATTGATACCAATAAGCTTCAATCGCTCGAAAGTGTTGAACGATATAAAGTCATCAATCGTATTGTTGAAGAATGCATCACGCATAAATCATCAATTAAAACAGAATCCTTTACTCATAAATTAGATGGTGTGTTAACACACCGCATTTGGGGCTACGCCATTTTTCTTTTGGTGTTATTTTTTATTTTTCAGACAATCTTTTTTCTAGCAGCCTTTCCAATGGAATGGATTGAAAGTTTGTTTGTTTTTATTTCTGAAGCAACAGCTAACGTTCTTCCTGCAGGAGAACTTAGCAATTTATTGGTAAACGGAATTATTGCAGGTTTGAGTGGAGTAGTAGTATTTGTTCCGCAAATTGCATTGTTGTTTGCATTCATTGCCATTTTAGAAGATACAGGTTACATGGCAAGAGTGAGTTTTATCATGGATAAACTGATGCGAAAATTTGGATTAAACGGCCGTTCGGTTATCCCATTGATAAGCGGAGTTGCCTGTGCCGTTCCCGCAATCATGAGCGCACGCACTATCAGCAGCTGGAAAGAGCGTATCATTACTATTTTTGTAACACCGTTGATGAGTTGTTCGGCACGACTACCTGTGTATACCTTGTTGATTTCATTAGTTGTACCTCAAGATAAAAATTCTGGATTTTTTAATTATCAAGGTTTGATATTGATGGCTTTGTATCTCATTGGATTTATTGCAGCGATTGGAGCTGCATGGGTGATGAAGTGGATTTTGAAAGCAAAGGAAAAAAGTTATTTCATTATGGAATTGCCGGTATACCGCAGTCCACAATGGCGAACAGTAGGGTTGACTATTTACGATAAAGTAAAAATGTTTTTGTTTGATGCAGGGAAAATCATTGTTGCGATTTCTATCATACTTTGGTTTTTATCCTCACATGCGCCAGGAAATAAATTTGCGGAGATTGATAAAAAATATGAAGGAAATATTTTTTGGAAAGAAACACCTGATGAGATGGGTGCAAAAGTTGAGTCTGAAAAATTAGAAGCTTCGTATGCGGGAATGCTTGGAAAATCAATAGAGCCAGCAATTAAACCTCTGGGCTTCGATTGGAAAATTGGAATTTCCTTAATCACTTCTTTTGCAGCACGTGAAGTTTTTGTTGGGACAATGGCAACAATTTACAGTGCAGGAAATACAGATAACACACAAACTATTCGTGAAAAAATGCTAGCAGAAAAAGATCCAGTAACTGGAAAAGCAAAGTATTCAATAGCAGTAGGATTTTCTTTGATGATTTTTTATGCCTTTGCCATGCAATGCATGAGTACACTTGCAGTTGTTTATCGCGAAACAAAAAGCTGGAAATGGCCAACTGTTCAGTTTTTCTTCATGGGCGCACTTGCTTATCTTTCTAGTTTTATTACCTACCAGTTATTAAAGTAGTTCATTGTTTTTTCTTTTTAACAATACTCTCTCGCGAACGTCATCCCGTGCCCCGACACGGGATCTGCTTATTGTGTGCAGTGCTTCTAACAGGGAGATCCCGTGTCGTGGCACGGGATAACGGTTGATAAAAAAGTAGACTTTCAACAAATTAGATTCGTAAATTTGTTTTGTGAATCAGCTCGAACGCAATCAATCCATCCTTCATAAATATATTCCTGAAAATGCGGTGCCTGTTATTTCCGAGTGGATTTATAAATTCGATTTCAAATTAAAAATTAAAAAAAGTCGTAGTTCAAAGTATGGTGATTATCGTCCTCCGTTTAGAGGAGAAAACCATTTGATCACGATTAATTACGATATGAACAAGTATGCATTTCTGATTACACTTGTTCATGAAATTGCTCATTTGTCAACGTATAATAAACACAAAGACAATGTAAAACCGCATGGAGATGAGTGGAAGTTGCATTATAAATTATTGATGCAACAGTTTTTGATTCCAGATATTTTTCCTGTAGATGTGATAACTGCTTTGCGGAAATACATGAACAATCCAGCGGCATCCAGTTGCTCGGATACCAACCTTTTACGAATCCTCAAAAACTACGATATTCGTGAAAATACAGTTCTTTTGGAAGATATTCCAGAAGGAGCAACCTTCTCGTATAATGATAATCGTCACTTCATAAAAGGCCCTCAATCCCGAAAACGCATCAAATGTATAGATGTGAATAGCAAGGCGACCTACCTGTTTAACCCTATTACCGAAGTATTGGTAATTCATACTCCTTTGTTTGCCGAAAATAAGGCAAAAATCACCAATAATTAATCAACAAATAAGCACAAGGTATTGGGTTTTTGTTAAATTTGTTTCAGCAAGTAATTGCATTTGTTTTTTAATGCAATTATACTTGCTGAAATGCCGATGCTACATATAAATAGGCTTATGCAATTAGACTATATTAGATGTGCTTTCGGTATTACAGCAAGATTTACCAATTAATAACGCTTAAAATTTTCAAAAGATGAGTGCAAATACAATGGAAAAAAACATCGATTTAAAAGTATCTAAACTGGCTCAAAATATTATTGGGTCGGAAATTATAAAATTGGCTGCTGAGGTAAATGAAAAAATTAAGCAAGGTGAAAAAGTATATAATTTTACGATAGGTGATTTTAATCCAAAGTTGTTTCCTATTCCTGCAGAATTAAAAGCTGCAATTATTGCTGCGTATGAAGATGATCAAACAAATTATCCTGCTGCAGATGGAATGTTGGAATTGCGTCAATCGGTAGCGAAACTTTTGAAAGAACGTGGAGACTTAGATTATAAAACAGATGAGATCGTAATTGCTGGTGGAGCTCGTCCAGTTATTTATGCGATTTTTAAAGCATTAGTAGATGAGGGAGATACTGTTGTATTTCCTGTTCCTTCTTGGAACAATAATCACTATACATATTTAAACAATGCTAAGCCAGTGTTGATAGAAACAACTCCTGAAAATAAATTTATGCCAACTGCGGCTGATTTTAAACCGTATGTTGGAGTAGCAAATTTATTCGCTTTGTGCTCACCTTTAAATCCAACAGGAACAACATTTCGTAAAAAAGATTTAGAAGAAATTTGCGATATGATTTTGGTTGAAAATGATAAACGTTTAGCAGAGAATAAAAAACCTTTGTATTTGATGTACGATCAAATTTATTGGGAATTAACTTTTGGAGAAACGAAGCATTATAATCCTGTTTCTCTTCGTCCAGCAATGAAAAATTATACCGTATTTGTGGATGGAATTTCTAAATCATTATCAGCAACAGGAGTAAGAGTTGGTTGGAGCATGGGTCCGAAAAAAATTATTGAAAAAATGAAATCCATTTTAACGCATGTTGGAGCTTGGGCTCCTAAGGCAGAACAAATGGCAACTGCAGTCTATCTGAATGATTTAAAAAACTACGAAGTATTTTTAAGTGATATCAAATCAAAGATCAACGACCGATTAGTTGGAATTTACAAAGGTTTCCAAAGTTTAAAAGCAGAAGGATTTAAAGTAGATGCTATCGCTCCGGAAGCAGCCATTTATTTAACCGTGCAGTTTGCATTGCATGGACAAACAAAAGCGGATGGAACGGTTTTGAAAACAACTCAGGATGTTACCAAATATATTTTGGATGAAGCAAAAGTTGCATTGGTACCTTTTTATGCTTTTGGTGCGTCAGATGATTCAAATTGGTATCGTTTGTCGGTTGGAACTTGCAAAGTAGAAGAAATAGAAGCAGTGATTGAAAGTTTGAGAAGTGCATTAAAAAAATTAAAATAAAATTTGTGAAGAATAATTATTGTGTGATAATGGCAGGTGGCGTTGGAAGCCGTTTTTGGCCGATGAGCAAAACATCTCATCCTAAACAGTTCATGGATATTTTAGGAACCGGCAAAACACTTTTGCAACAAACCTATAATCGTTTTTTACGTCTTTGTCCGAAAGAAAACATTTACATTGTCACCAACGAAGCATATGTTGATTTGGTAAAAGAGCAAATCAAAGGAATTGCTTCTCAGAATATTTTGAGTGAACCGGCTCGTAAAAATACAGCTCCGTGTGTAGCATATGCCTGTTATAAAATTGCACAAATGAATCCAGATGCATTAACAGTTGTTGCTCCTTCAGATCACTTGATTGTTAAAGAAGAAACGTTTGTAAAAGCAATAAAAGCTTGTTATTTAAAAGCAGCTTCGGAAGATTGTTTGGTAACTCTTGGAATTCGCCCAAGTCGACCAGATACTGGATACGGTTATATTCAGTTTGTTGAATCTGAATCAAAAGAAAAAGACAAACGAATTAAAAAAGTAAAAACATTTACTGAAAAGCCAGATTTAGAAATGGCAAAATTCTTTTTGCAGAGTGGCGATTTTTTATGGAATTCCGGTATTTTTATTTGGAGTGTAAAAAGTGTCATCAAAGCTTTTGAACAACATTCTCCTGATATGGATGCAATTTTTAAAGAAGGAAATGATGTATATAATACTCCTAAAGAAGCAGAATTTATTGCTAAGGCATATTCCGGTTGTAAAAATATTTCTATCGATTATGCTATTATGGAAAAAGCAGAAAATGTGTATGTTCGTTCATCCATAATTGGTTGGAGTGACTTAGGAACATGGGGCTCGTTGTATGATCACATCAAACAAGATGACAATAACAATGCTGTTGTTGGAAAAAATGTGATGTTGTACGATTCTAAAAATTGTATCGTAAATGTTTCAAAAGATAAATTGGTGGTGATGCAAGGTTTGGAAGATTACATTGTAGTTGAATCGGATGGAATCTTGTTAATCTGTAAAAAACAAGATGAACAGGAAATCAAAACATTTGTAAACGATGTTAAAGTTCACAAAGGTGATAAGTTTGTTTAATCCACAGCCTTTCCATCAGTAAATTTTTTTCCTCTATACGCTCCTGAAAAATACACAATGAACTTCGCTCCGAAAATAGCTTGTTCTTGATTCAAGTCTGCAAAAAAAGTTAGACCCGCTCCAACATCATAGGTGATTTTTTTTACTGCTTCAATTTGAGCATAAATACCTGGTTTGCTAAACGGTCGAGTATAAACAGTATCACCTACCTTGGCATATCCCGTTGAATAAGACAATCCAGCGAATCCTGCAAAGTGAATATCTTTGTCTTCATATCGTTTTCCGTATCCTGCATGGAATTGATAGTTGTCGTAAAATCCAAATGATTCTCCAGAGATAAAGGTTCCTAACTGAAAATAATGTTGTTTCAGATGAAAGTTGAAATCTAGGCCGCCAGCAAAACCAATTTTTCTTTTATATGTTAAATTCTGATTAAACCCACCACCGACAGTTAGCCAATTGTTGTAGTAGCGCAATTTTTTATTTTTTAAAACAAATGTGCTATCAACAGGAGGAAGGCGTTTTTTCTTTTTCCCAGTTATTGTCGTTTGTGTTTCTGGAGTTTCTTCAACTATTTTATAGCGCTTACCATTTATCACTGTATCGGTTTGCGAAAAAGCAGAAGTAGCAATAAAATTAATTGCTAAGAATATCAGAAAGTAAAAATGCTTTTTCAAAATCGTAAAAGTAATATTAAAGGGGATGATTATTGTTAACGAAGATTGTCCTACTTATAGTGTGTTGTTTCTTATTCATGTTAGAGATTGCTTCTCTTCGCTCGCAATGGCGTTCTTTAAAAACGTATCATTGTATTGACCGTCATTGCGAGTCCCGCATTTTCGCGGGATGTGGCAATCTTCCCCATTAGAAAGAAAATGCTACTTCATTGATCCACACATATCTTCCGGTTTCACCCATTCATCAAACTGTTCGTTGGTTACATAACCCAATTCAATAGCTGCTTCACGCAACGTTTTATTTGCTTTATGTGCTGTCTTTGCAATTTTCGCTGCTTTCTCGTAACCAATATGCGTGTTCAACGCTGTTACCAACATCAACGAATTTTCTAAATGTTGTTTTAACATTGGTAAGTTTGGTTCAATTCCTACCGCACAATTATCGTTGAAAGAAACACAAGCATCACCAATCAAACGTGCCGACTGCAATACGTTTGCAGCAATCACTGGTTTAAAAACGTTCAATTCAAAATGTCCGTTCATTCCACCAATAGAAACAGCAACATCATTTCCCATTACCTGAGCACAAACCATTGTCAATGCTTCTGGTTGTGTAGGATTTACTTTTCCAGGCATAATTGAAGAACCCGGTTCGTTATCTGGAATAATTAATTCTCCAATTCCTGAGCGCGGACCAGAAGACAACATTCTAATATCGTTTGCAATTTTCATTAATGAAACAGCTGTACGTTTTAATGCTCCTGATAATTCAACCATAGCATCATGTGCAGCAAGTGCTTCAAATTTATTTGGTGCAGTAACAAACGGTAAGCCTGTTAATTCTGCAATTTTTTTCGCAACTAAAACATCGTATCCTTTTGGTGTGTTCAATCCTGTTCCTACAGCTGTTCCGCCCAATGCTAATTCACGAACCATTTCCAAAGCATTTTTAATTGCACGGATGCCATTCGTTAATTGCTGTGCATATCCTCCAAACTCTTGTCCAAGTGTTAAAGGTGTTGCATCCATAAAGTGAGTACGACCCGTTTTTACAATATTTTTAAAGTCGTTTGATTTTTTTACTAATGTATCTCTTAGTTTTTCAACTCCAGGAAGTGTAATATCCACAACTTGTTTGTAAGATGCAATGTGCATTGCAGTTGGATAGGTATCGTTTGACGATTGTGATTTATTTACATCATCATTTGGATGCAATACTTTTTTCTCGTCTGCTAGTTTCCCACCACTCATTACATGTGCACGGTAGGCGATTACCTCATTCGCATTCATGTTGGATTGAGTTCCTGAACCCGTTTGCCAAATTACCAATGGAAACTGATCATCTAATTTCCCTGCAATAATTTCATCACAAGCTTTTGCAATAAGGTCTTTTTTATCAGCCGATAAAACACCCAATTCACAATTAGCCATTGCAGCCGCTTTTTTCAGATAACCGAATGCATATATAATTTCCTTCGGCATACTTGCTTCAGGTCCTATTTTAAAATTGTTGCGGGAACGTTCTGTTTGTGCTCCCCAATATTTGTCGGCAGGTACTTTTACCTCGCCCATTGTGTCTGTTTCGATTCTGTATTCCATAATAGTGATAGAGTGATAAGGTTATAATGTAATAGTGTTGATTAATTTAGATTCAAATTTAAGGTTTTTTTGATGAGGATTAGTATGGGAACGCAGATTTCTTATGATGGTTATGATAAGGTATGATTTTAAGGGGTTTCTTGTAATCATAAGATACTCCATTCCCCTCTTGAGAGGAGCTAGGCCTGCCTGCCGGACAGGCAGGGGTGTGTATTGGTTAATTATAATTAAGATAAAATATGTTTATATAAATCATAATTTATTTCACTATTGTTTTATCCTTTTAATCATAAAAATCATAAGAAATCTGCGTTCCTATTCTCGCTTTCTGCGTATCACTCTCAAACCAAAACCAAATTTCATGAGACAAAAATATGATAGTTCTGTAGTATTTCTTTATGCTACTGGCAACGAAGCTTTACTTCCAAAAGAATTCAGGCAACAAATACCTTACACTACTATTTCTTCCTGGCGAAAGGCGGATTATAGTTCTTACATTGGAAATGAATTTCGGTATTTTTTTGATGAGGCTTTTGAAGGCGCTGAATTGAAATTTAATTACAGAAAACAAAAACGCGCTTTGATTGCTTTTGCCAGATCTTGGCTTACGCTTTCTGTTTTTCTTAAACCGGTATTGAAAAAGGCTGGAAAGGATAAAACACTTCGAAAAAAACTTCTTCATGCAATTGAATGCATGAAGGAACATTTAGGAACGGAGAAGACTATTAAATTATTAGGAATCACAAAATCCCAATATCGTCAGTGGATTTTGGAAGAACAGTTTTCATGTTTTGATTCTTCAACTGCACTTTGTGTGAAACGTTATCCGCACCAATTGGCAAATAAAGAAATTCAAAAAATAAAAAAAATGCTTCTTGATCCAGAGTTGGCTCATTGGCCTATTCTGTCCATCGCTGCGTTTGGCTTGCGCGAAGGAAAAATCATTGCGAGTTTGTACAGTTGGTATAAGTATGCTAAACTTTATGGTGTTACCCGACCGTTTTCCAGAAAGGATCAAAAGAAAATTGGTTTGATTGCAACTTATCCGAACGAATATTTACATGCAGACCTCACTGAATTAATTGTTGGTGGAAAGAAAGCTTATATGTCGGTGGTGATGGACAACTATTCGAAAATGATTCTTGGATTTCATATCGGAAGAAGAAAAACTGCGCATCTCTCATTAGTAGCTTTACGTAAAGCGATTGAAGTGATACTTAAGCATCCAAATCACTCTCATATTTTCTTAGTAACTGATGGCGGAAAAGAAAACCATAATAAGCTGATGGAAGAATTTATTAGGAAATCCAAGACACATAAACTCACTAAGATAAGAGCGCTGAAGGAAATTCAATTTTCGAATTCACCAGTTGAAGCAGTTCATAAGATTATGAAAGGGCGTTATCTCCCAAAACAGATATTCGCTACTATGAAAAGTTTAAAAGAATACCTCGATTGGGCCGTGCACGATTATAATGAGCTTCGACCTCACTATCGGCATAGTCCGAGAACTCCTTATGAAGCCTATTTCAATATTCCTTTAAAATTTGATCTTAAGAAGAGGAGAAGGAATGCGGTGGTAAAAAGAGTTAAAAAAAATTCCTGTTCGAAATGCATTCAGTGTAAATTGGGACCGAGATTAAAAGACTGTTGTTCAGCATAATAGTTTTTTTGACTATCTTAGACCTACGAATGAACGTAGTTTTACTTTCAGAAAAACCCGAAATGCAGTGGGAAAGGGTGAAAATTCAGGTTCGATCCCCCTACGGGCTACAGTGCTGATTATAATAAGTGGGGCTTTGCCATACAGCCCATTGTCTATCAATATTTGTATGATGAGCCCAAAATATCGGATCAAATGCCGCACGCGGCACAGAAGACATTTCACCACGATTTGCACCGCCTGCACCAACCCAAACATGAATGCTTCCGTGAGGTCCTTCTATTGCACTATTAAATGATTCATAAGTATTGTTCTTGTATGCCAGTTTAGCAGAATCACTTATACTTTTTAATTGTTCAACTCTCCCAGGAAATCTTTTTGTTTTTCTGCTTCGATCTTCAATCGGTCCATTATACAAGGAATTTTCCTCAGTTACTCCTGATTGTAAATTGTAAAACTGATCGTTATATCCATCTGGTATACCAGTCTGCAGGCTTTCCATTGAAGTCCAATCCCAATACGGTAAATTTACAGAGCTGTCAATTTTTTTTAGTTCTGATTCGAATTTGAAAATATAGTATCTGTGCCATGGTAAAAATAAGAAACTTCCATGTGGACAAAGAGCTTTAGGGATCCCATGGTATCCGGCCATATCAATATAACTGAACTCTCCAATTTTTTCCTGGAAAGTCTTCATTGCTATTCTCAATTTATTGAGTTCGTCTGAAGTGTAGTTTCTGATATCTTTTCTTATGTTCATATATCTAATTTTGAAATTTCACATTTTATTTCTTCATTTCTGGTCCAACCAATTCTTAAACAATCAGAATCGATTGGTCCAGAGCAGAATTGCTGAACAGATCAACAGGCCCGTGAAGTTTATTTATGTTTATCTTTTGAGAAAGAAAAGTCGGGAGATGCCCAATTTAGATCTACATTTCCTGCGATGCCATTAACTGAACCTTTTTCTGACCATTGCCACATAAGCCATTCAGTCCATCCTACTGGCAATGTTGGTTTTTGAGTTTGATAATGAGCCAACCACAATGGGTAATTCCCAAGCGTGTGGGTTGAAGGTAGATTGTCATTTAAAAAAGACGGACCTCCATAAATAATTAGAGGCTCAGTACTATATGTTTCAAACTCTGCTATAAAAGCAAGGATCCATTGTAAATAGTCAGCTTTTTTTAATGCATCCTTATTTTTTTCCAAATCTAAAACATAAGCTTTTGCCAATGTTGGCTTTGGTAGTTTTCTAAGAGCCGCAATAAAATATTTAGCTTCAGTAACTGCATCTCCTTCTTTGTTTTCCGGAAATGCAAAGTGATAATAACCAAAAGGTAAGCCGACTCTTTTAGCCTCTTTTGCATTCGTTTCTGCTTTGAGATCTGATATTGTCGCACCTTCTGTGGTTTTTATGTAAACAAAACGTATTGGTTCATTCGGAATAACAACTTTACTCACTTTGTCCCAATCTATTGCCCCTTGATGATGGGAAACATCAATTCCTTTCTTAAAATTGTTTAAATCTATAAATTCAAGCTCTGTTTTAAGTAGTTTGTTTTTTGGTGCTTTGTTTTTTACTGCTGTTTTTTTCATATTATTTAGTTTTTAAATTGTGAAAACATTTGAAAGAACAATTCGACTGTTTTTGTTTTCGATTATATTATCATAATTGGTATCATTATCATTACCCCAATCCTCTGTTTCAATAATTACAACCTGGTATTCAGTATTTGAATAGTTGATATAGTGTAGTTTTTCATTTTCTGCTCCGGGAAGATTCGATAGTTTTAAAAAGGCCGACCTATCATTCTCTTTTTCTTTATCTGCAACATCCCATTTTATTGTACCTGATTTTCTATGACGGACAACTGCATAAAATTTTGAGAGATTTTCTGAAGGATCACCTTTCAAAGTTGTAATGTCGAATTGAAGCTTGGGCTGGATAAACCATTTCCCATAATCTATTGTTATGGTTCTGCTACCCATGATATAAGCATACCGTGATTTAAATGTCTCGGAAATTCTGCAATCTTTGGAAATATCGTATTCTCCTTCAATATTATAATTAGATGAGTTCTCCTGATAATGTACAAGGAAAAATTTCAGGAACGGACTATGCAATTCTTTTCCTGATGCATCATTAATGTCGAGTTGAGCATCCACATACCAAAGGTTAAGTGATTTATCAAACTTAGGAAGGTAGGTCATTATACCAAGTTCTTTAACATATTTTGGACTAAAATCTTCAAGATCCCCCAATTTATTACCTGCCATATCTGTTAAGTCAAACGGATCATTAATGTCGAAGTTAGATCTTGCCAATAATACTCCTTCATTTCTATTCAAGCCGTCATAAGGTTTTACCGTATCTGACAAAACATCTCTTCCAACCATTGATACTAGGCCATTCCCAACAAAATAATCATTGTACTTGCTTTCTACTTCATTAACTACAAATCCAATTCTTTCTCCTTGTCCGGAAGTTAGTCTTCCTCGTTCAAAGAAAAATCTCAACCTGTTCATTGTGATTTTCCGTACATCTGAATTACCTTCTTTCCAATCTTCAATTACAGAAACAAGTGTAATATTTTTATCTGCAATTATTGGAAGACCAGGTTTTTTGCTGTTTAATATTTTAACATGGAATGGTTCATATGACAACCTGTTAAAGGTTTCTGCTGATGATTCATAAGACGTTTGGAGTTTTATTTTGTTTTCCTTATTGTCTTCAATTACACCCCATGTTTTAGGATAATAAGCAGTAAACTTTGATTTATTTTTTATCCAGAATATTTTTTCAACAAATTTTGTTTCTTTGATATCATAATTCAGATTCACGGTTACGGAATAATTTTTTGAATCATTATTATCATCTGCAATTTTATGAATGCTGCTTTCCCAAGTGCCGAGTTGCTTTTGAACATCAACGCTAGTTTCAAATATTGCGGGCATTTCGGTATGATCATTCAGGTTTGATTCAAAATGATCGAGATTAACTTTATTCACAGGGTTGAGAGGTGTCCAGCTATCGTTGACGGTGGTGACATGTTTAGGGTCATCCTTGTACTCTTCCCACTTTGCATAGATCTCGACATTTCCTGTAGGCATTGTTTCATCAATGAAACGAACAATTCCTGCTTCGTCTTTGTAAATATTTATTTGTTCCAAATGGACCGCGCCTTCATAAGAGACAATTGTCTTGTCTTTTTGCTTAATACATTTAAGTGTATTCATGAATTTAGGGCGAACCAACGGACGTTGAATGGCATGGATCATACTGAATTCAAGAGGTGGTGTTAACAGATCATTATTACCATATCTGGTAAAATCATTGTAGTTGCCGTATGTTTCAAATTCAGCCTCGTATTTTTCGTTCAGGATCGTTCTTGCAGTAACAAAAATTTCCTGTCCTTTTTCCAGATGGATTACAATTTCCTCTCCGACAGTATTAAAAGTCAGTAATTCTCTGTTAGTATGATCATAATCCTTCAAAATAATTTTCCAGGCATTTATGTTAGGATATTTCCCAGTGAAATAAAATTCAAGCTGCTCATACTTTTCATAGTTTTCAGCTTTGATAGTGCGTTCCTTGTTTTTATAAAATTCAAATCTGAATCCTTTACTTAAAGGATCCGGTAAATAATTTATATTACAATTGCCGGAATAAGCATCTCTCATCCTTGTAGAACCCTTAATGGATTCTTCCAGATCATACTTCCAATATGTTGGTTCTTCACCAATTTTTTTAGGCTTTTCTTTTGGAACCCAGTTTCCGTTCATATCCGTGAACATAACGACTTCATCTTCGATTGCAGGGAAGTGATATTTCATGTACCAATTATATGATTCAATAAGATCCATCCCTGTTTTTCCGTCTTTCTTAAAAAGTTTATTATGCCAGAAAGCTTGCTGAAAAGAAATTGCAGGTGGCAAAATGTGTCTTACAGAAGTTTGAGTGGTTTTATATATTTTGTCATTGTCAGCTCTACTGCAATTGCGAATAACAAGATGAGTCAAGGATTCACCTTCTCTTAAGCATTCAGGCTCTCCTTTTTCATTCACTAGTTTTTCCTGAAGATAAAGCTCAATGGGTTTAACCGGTTCATTTCTTTTAAAGGTGAAATCATCAACAACAATAAAATTTGATTGTATTTTCGTTAAAAACTTCGGGTCAATAGCAAAACCATTTTTGTATTCAGGAACAGCCAATATTTGAATGTTTTTTCCAAACAACAATTTTTTATTTTTAATATCAGAAGAAGAATATTCGAATAAAAGTGGAACAATTTTTTTGTTTGTGTTCAACTTAACAATTGCTTTTTTCTTTTCCGTTTCAGTTAGTGTATTTGTATATTCTACGCCTAACGTTTCATAATCCTCCATAAAAAATTTGCTCATTGATTCAAGAACAAGTTTAGTCGATGGAGTGGTAGAACCTTCATCAACTATAGCCTCAAAATTTTCCTCTTTTTCCTGGTTTGAAAAGGCACTTGGCATTCCAATGTTTTCACCTGACCAGGTTAATAACGCCTGGTCTAGGATTACTTTTTTCTTGAGTACTTCTTCTTTGGCACCAGTAGGTTTTGTTATTTCCTCTTTTAATATTGCATGACTTCCTGCATCGGTATTGATAGCAAATTCTTGTTTTGTAAATTCCTTTGGCAGCAACGCATTTAATTCTGCACCTAGGCTGCCTTTTAAAGTAACAGCTCTGGTTCCAAGGGGCAGAAACTGACTTTTTTCGCTTTTTGCAAAAAACCGGTATCCTCTGGTAATTCTGTAGAGATAGTTGCTTTTCAAATTTCCTGCTTCAACTTGCTCTTCAGCTTTCAGTACTTCCGACAGATTACTATTGTACATGCTCATTCCCGTGGTTAAAGCGGCTGTATCAACAGATAGTAATTGTTTTATAATGGCATTTCGTTCAGATTCTTTTTTTGAAGGATCTTTTAGTTGTTCAATATAATTTTTGTATTTTTCTTCAACTGTTTTTAATCCCACCAACTTGCCGCCAATATCATGATTCTTCGCCTGGTATTGTTTTACCACATTTTGGATTGGGGCTGCTTCCTCTACGACCAAAACATTAAGTTCGCGATAAATTTTCATTGGAGTCTCAAGGTGTTCCCAATTTAAATTTGCTATTTCAGGAATAGATTCAGGAAAATCAAAAACGATTCCAAACGCATCAATTCCCTCAGGTAAAGAATCCTCTAAAACTTTCTTTGGTATTTCAAAATCAATCGTTTTCCCAGATAATCTTTGCAATAATATATTTGAATCCAATACAGACCAGAAGTCCAAAATAGTATCGATGGTATCCAAAATATCCTTTAGTTGCAATTCGTCAGCAAGATGCAATGCTTTATATTCTTGCGTATTTGTTTCATCCGAAAAAAGTGTAATTCCATTCAATTTGTCGTTAAACGCATGGATGTCGGTTTTTAAGTCAGCACTGAAAACATTATCTATTTTTGCTGCACCAACAATTTTTAACTGTTTACTCTTGATTGTGGCGAATGCTTCAATCGCTTTTTTTCGTGGCTGATCAGTATCAGGTAAGCTGTTTTTACCAAACAAAGATGTTGTTGAATTTGCACTAAGGTCAAAACTTGGGGCAAAATTTTTAATTTTATCGCTGCGTTTATCGGTTCTTTTAGGGAGACTTTTATTTAACTCATTCCATACAGTAGGGACTTTATCTGATAAGCTCTGAAAACACAATTGTGAAACACTTATTGCCTTTTGCCCTTGCACTATTTTAACCTTTAAATTTTTTATGAGTTTTTCATGAACAGATTTGTTTTCTATTCCGAAAGTCTTAATAAATTCCTGAAGCGCCACTAAGGAAGGAACTAGCAATTTATCGTCTCCTTCTGAAGGGAAATTAGGGTTAATATCTATGCATAAAGAAAATCTATACCATAAATTGGTTGATTCATCAGTTCTAGTTCCGAAAGGCAAAATGCTTGTGCGGATGTGTTTAAAATCTTCCATATTAATCAATATAAGAGTTAATAAAAATTTCCCATTGTAATCGTGTCAGTGGTTTAACTTTTCGTTCAACGGGATTTGTTATTGTTTTCAAAACAGCACTATATTTTGTTTTGTCATGAACATCCTCGGCCGATAACAGCTTGAGTGTGTTGTATTTTTGAACTGCAAGCAACATACTTCCCGACTGGCTATTTCCAGGAGTTGCGCCTGCAAGTTTTTTATAATATGTTGCCGAAAAAGATCTCTTAAAGAATCTGCCCAAGCGTATCTCATAAGAAACGGTACATCTGCCTTCCACATATGCGCCCTGACTTCTTACTCCCATATAGAACCTTGCAGTAATCATAATAAACCAGAGCTTCACTCTTCCTTCGCAAAGGAAATAGCCTTCTATAACAACTCCCGTTCTATCCTTTTTATAGTACAGTCCTACAACAAGTTTTACTTCGCCTCTTAGTGGGCCTAGATTCAACCCGAAATACCCTCCGAATTCAATACTTACCTCTATTGTTGTGATTCCCTCTTTTGGATTACCAATAACAATAAAATAAAATAAACCGGTGTAGATACCAACAGATAATTTCGTTCTGTTTTCAGGTGTGCCAATTCCGACACCTAACTCCATTGGTTTTTTATCGAAATATAAGGTATATACTATTTTAAACAGTATATCTTTAAAACCGAAGGAAGGTGCCCCTGCATAAGCTATTGGAAGCAAATATTGGATTTCAACATTTTGAGGAGAAATTCTTACAGAGAAATTATCACCGAGCAGTTTTTTAAATAATGCTTCAAGTGCCTGCACAAAAGAAAATGCACCAGCAAACTGGACATCCCTGATCTTAACTTCAAATTTTGATTTTTGATTGGTGCCTGCAACAAAACTTACCTCATTGAAATTAATTATGATTGCTTTCAAAAGGCTGATTCCGAAATTATTAAGTCTGTTTTCTGCGCTAGACTCAACCTTGCTTATGACGGCAGGAAATTTATTTGGTTGAAAGAAAATGGTGTTCTTTACTTTAACAGAAAGTGAGGTCTTTGGATTTTCAGATGCTAAAAAACTAACAATACCAAAATCTGCATTTTTAAAGGAAGAGGTTTGCCAGTTATAATTTATTTCTTTTTTGGATAAAGAGGAAAGAATATTATACAACTCTTTTCCTTTTATTACTGCATCTATAAGCGCTTTATTATCAGGGTCATTTAATAATTCATTTTCTTTATCTTTAACTTTCTGAATTACCAATTCTACAATGTTTTTGCCTGCAGCAATCTGATTTTTTGTGAACTCTTCAAAAATCTTTAATGCCTTGATTTGTTTTTGTATCTCAGCCTTTAGTTCATCCTCCTTTATTCTTATCTGTTCTTTAAAATCTTTAAACCCATTTTGTGGGATTTTCATGATTTCTTCAATTCTATCGACACCTATGCTTTTGGTATAGGCGGCAATAGAAGTTTTACTTTCTAAAACAAGAGTGTCAAAATTGTCTTTTAAAATATCATATTTAAGTTTTTTTAAAGTAGGAGTGATTTGTATCTCTTCTAAATAAAATGCTTCAAGCTTTTTTCTTTCGTTCTGAACTGATGCTATAAAGTCTTTATGTTCTACACGATTAATAATAGAATCAATAGCATTGCCTAAAAGAAATTCATTCGGTTTTAATTTAGACTTGAACGTATTAATGTCTTTCATAGCCTTATCATACATGTTTATATAATAAGGCAGGTTAATCGTTTCAAGGATTTCAGTTAGTTTAAAAACAGATTTTTGTACGGATACAATAGCAGGTTCATATTCTTTTATCAATGCAAAATCTGTCGGGTATTTTTTTAATTCAGTTAATAACTTAAATACGTCTGATTTGGCGGATTGAATTTTTTCTATCTCCTGGTCATATTTTTCCTTAGAATCAAGTGCAGTTTTTTTAATAGCAAGATATTTATTGTAATTAACTGAGGTTTGTTGCTGAATGTACAAATTGTATGCTGTTACCTCCTTACCTATATCCTCCGAATACTTTTTATATAGCGTGTAGAAGCTCGTAACTTTATTGCTTATTGATAAATGAATCTGAGAATATTCTCTGATGATCTTATCTTTTGAAGGTGCTGCAAGGTTGATGAGAATCTGATCATCGTTCAAAAAATTCTTTACAAAATTATTGATAAGGGTCTTTGTTTCAGGACCAAGATTGGGTGTTTTTGCTAGTGTATCGAATGAGTCTTTGGCATCCTTTAAAGCTTGATAATAAGGATAAATAGCTTCTGTACGGCTGATTAATTCTGCAGCGAAGTAATTAACAATCTCATTCATCTGCGTGGTGCCAAATGTTACAATCTCATTTTGGACTTGGAGGAATCTTATTTTATGTTTAGAAACAGCACTTTCCACCAGTTTCTCAATTTCAGAAGCAAGGTAGCCTATGTTAAATTTGTCTTTATATTCTTTAAGAGTATTTTGATAAGTAGCTATTGTATTACTTATAGCTTCAATATCATCCAGATAATTTTTTATAGTATCATTAATAGTACGCAGATCTCCTTCTATTTCAAGGTAGATGGAATTATTAAGAAACTCGTCTCTGATAGCTTCTATTTTTGAACTGATATTCTTTATCTCATTCAAAGGTGCTTCATAATCAGGGAAAACTTCCTGCAGAATATCTAATAAGCTTATTCCGTTAAAGATCTCAGGCGCTTGTCTTAAAAGATCTGAAGGATTGAATTCTTTAATTTCGTCAACAATATTTACAGCATTCTCATATTTTTTATTAATATCTTTTCCAACAGCAATACTTTGTTTGACTAGCCCAATTGATTGAATATCAAAATCAGGGTTAACCATTCCTCCAATTGTTTCTCCTGCACCTCCGAATGCTTCTTTGATTTTCTTATAACCACTATCTGCTTTTTCCTGCCATTTGCCATTTATATTCTCCAGTACAGTTTCTCCTTTCTTAATAAAACTGTCTGTATGATTAAAAATAAGTCTTGCTTTATTATATATGTTTTCTACTGGCTGTCCTTTTTCATTGATCCGGATAAGTGTTTTTCCGCTTTTGTCTCTTACTTTACCTGCGTAGCCGTAATTAATAAAATCATCATTATATTCAACAATCGAGGCGATAGGTTCCGGAGTATAACTTTGAATATTTTCTACATACAGTTGAGCTTTTTTCGCTTGAGGATAAAGCGGAAATGCTCTTTCATTAAAAATGGAACTTTGGCCAACAGCAATCTCAGCGTCAGTAGGAATCAGCACCGTTCCAGTTTCGGTCTTTACAGAACGTGTAGGTTCCAAACAAATACTGAAATAGTATTCCAGGAAATCGGTTTTGGCTATGTTGGTTTTATTTGGTACAGAACCTTTTATTTCAGGGTCGGTTGGAATAAAGTCAGGAGTAAAGGCTATGCTCTGATCAATGAATCTGATAGCTCTTCTATCGAATTTCTGGTTTATAAAACCAAGTTTACTGTCGCTGTATAGATTCTCATAGATTTTTTGTTCCCCGGTTTGACATTCAATGATTTTTTTTCTGATAAAAAGAAAAGTGCTTGAAAATTTGATCTCCTTATCATTCCAATCAAAACCAATAAAATCTAGATAACAGTCATTGTCTGCATCCTTTATCTGATTTTCTTTTACCGGCCAAAAAAAAGTTGCACAATCGCAACCTGGTGCTGCATAGCTACGGGCCTCCGGATCTGTCGAGTTTATGCGGGGAGTTATAAAAGTTACCGATTTGACTTTTTTAAACGGCCATCGTTTATAATTTGTGTGCCAGTTTTTTTTCTGATCGGTATAAGGGTGCTCTGGAAGATAATCCTTTATAGCCCATATAACCGAATCTCTGTAAGTATTGTCCGTTTCTTTATCAAGAAGATCAATGCTATGAATAATTGCATCCGGCTTTGGAGGTTTTCTGTTATCATTATAAGTATAATAAACCGGAGGGTATTTTCTCGCGTGAATATAATTTTGAGGCTCTTTAGGATTGAGGTCTCCGGGTATAAATAAGTTATTGTCGAAATACGTGAGTTCTTTCTGTATGATCTCAATGTATTCATAGAATTCCATATAACTGATCCCGTTCCTGATTTTCCTTTCTCCAATATAAACGTGTAAAGCTTTTTGACCTGTTACGGAAATAACACCGATCCTTGCTACTTTTATATATTCATCACGGCCCATTGTTATGTGATGTTCATATTCTGCAAGATCTGTCCCGTCAGGAGGACTGAAATTTTTATAATGAAGTTTTGTTATGGCTCCAAGTCCTGTAAATGTTAATCCTTTTGTTTCTATGTTCCATTCATTATCTGAATTAAGGTTTCTACCCAGGCTGGTTAAAAAAACAAGTTCGTTCTTATCAAGTAGAGTAGGAAGATATGTTATCTCTTCAACAGGACATTCGCCATCATCTCTCAGACCCTCCTTGACGCCCCGAGGGAGAAAACCGACAGCCCTCAAAGAAGGACTTTTGATGCCATCCGCGGTTTCGAAAAACATTTGTGCCGACCAGATTTCTTCAACTGTTCGCGTCACTTTTCTATTTGCATTATTATATAAAAACCTTTTTTTGGGAATCCTATACGTTTCCATATAGGTTCTTGTGCCTTCTTTGTTATAAGGGGATAATAATAATCCTTCAGGTATTTCAAGAAGGGTCATCGGATAATTACCGCCCTTAAATAATTTTTCGCAGATCGATTGGTAGAGCTTAATGATATAGCCTTTGGTTGGTTTTTTGTCGACATCCACAATCCTTGCCTCATCTCCTTTTTCAAAGTCAGACCACTTCTGTTTTTTAAATTTTATATAATCTGCTTCATTTGGAATTATAAGCTTATAGTATAATGGATTATTCCAGGCTAATAAATTTTCTATTTTGCTTAGATCAATGTATGTGATCTTTTTACCTTTAGGGGTGGGTTTAACAGCGGGAGGGAAAAGTTCGAAAGCTAAAAAGGAAAAGCCTGAGATTTCGGATGTTGTTCTTTTATTTGTATTTAAATATTCAGACTCAAACTTTGCATTTCTCAATAGCAATTCCGAAATATGCTGTTGTGGAAGCTTAACTATCATATAGCTTTTTGAATTGATATCAGACTTTACGATACAGTCAACTTTAATTTCCGCATTAATAAAATAGAAATGTAAATTGGTCAGATTGTTATCAAAATAATGAAAATCAGTTGAGATCATTGCTTCGTCAAGAGCATCCGGCAGAATATTCAAAAGCTTTGATAATGCATCAATAGTTGGAAGGGATGCAAAAGCAGTAAAAAGCATTTTTTGAGCAAATGAACGTCTTGATTCCATAAATTATTCTCTAAAATTGTTTGTATAAAAATTGTTTTGCTTCTTCAAATAGGGAATCATTCAAACTACCCCAATGAAAATACTGATGTTTTCATGCGATTAAAATAATATTTGAGGGAGTAGCTCGGAGCGAAAATATATATTGTTTCAAGAAAAGCAAAGGCTGGTTACTTCCCGATACAAAATCTACAAAATATCCTATACAATAAGTCATCATTCAATATTCCGGTTTTTCTGAAAGTAAAACTACGTTGTATCGTAGGTGTACCAAATGTAGTGAAATTTAACAGGGGAGGAAAGTTATTTCAAAAACTCCAGCACTTTTTCCGGTGGCCTGCCTATAATGGCTTTCTTCCCTTTAACAACAATAGGGCGCTCAATAAGAATAGGGTTTTGAGCCATAGCTTTTATCCATTGCGCTTCAGTTAAATTCTTTCCTTCATACTTTTCCAAAAATATTGGCTCTTTCTTTCGCACTAAATCTACAGCTTTCAATCCAAGCATTTTTAAAAGCTCTTTTATTTCAGCTTGAGTAAGTGGTGTTTTTAAATATTCAACAATCTCGGTTTTAACTTTCTTTTTTTCTAAGATAGTACAAACGTCTCTGCTTTTGGAGCAACGGGTGTTGTGGTATAACCTCACCCCGGCCCTCTCCAAAGGAGAGAGAGTTGTCTCCGTTTTTGTTTTAGTAGTTTTTGTCTTTATCATGTTTTCAATTTTTTGTTTCGGAGTAATCCCCTTTCCTTTGGAGAGGTTTAGGGGCGAGGTCTACGAATTACCATACTCCATCAAATAAGCTTTTATAAAGTCTTTTAAATCGCCATCCATTACGGCTTGAATGTTTGATGTTTCGTGTCCAGTTCTTACATCTTTAATTAACTTATACGGATGAAAAACATAGTTTCGAATTTGTGAACCCCATTCAATTTTCTTTTTATTTCCTTCAATTACATTTATTGCTTCACGTTGTTTTCTTAATTCAATTTCAAACAATTGTGATTTTAATAATTTGATTGCATTTTCTTTATTCTGCAATTGTGAACGTGATTCTTGATTTTTAATGATGATTCCAGAAGGCTTGTGATACAAGCGCACTGCTGTTTCTACCTTGTTTACATTTTGTCCGCCTGCACCGCCAGCTCTAAATGTTTCAAATTCTAAATCACCAGGATTCACATCAATTTCAATTGTATCATCAATTAATGGATATGCATAAACAGAAGCAAAAGAAGTATGACGTTTAGCATTTGAATCGAAAGGAGAAATACGCACCAAACGATGAACTCCGTTTTCACCTTTTAAATATCCGAAAGCATAATCGCCTTCAAATTCTAAAGTAACAGATTTTATTCCTGCTGCATCACCATCTGTTCTATCTGTTTCTTTTACTTTATAGCCATTTTTACTCCCCCACATCATGTACATACGCATGAGCATTTCTGCCCAATCACAACTTTCAGTTCCACCAGCTCCGGCATTTATTTGTACAACACAACTTAAAATATCCTCTTTTCCGCTGAGCATATTTTTGAATTCAATTTCTTCCAACAATTGAATGGTTGTTTGATATTGTTGTTCAACATCTTGCTCAGTTGCTTCACCTTGCTTAAAATAATCATACAGCAAAGCAAGGTCATCCACATTGCTTTGTGCTTTAGCAAATGACAGGGTCCAATTCTTTTTTAATTTGGTTTGTTTTAGCAGTTCTTCTGCTTTTTTTGGGTCGTCCCAGAAATTCGGTGCGAGTGCTTTCTCTTCTTCTTCAGCTATTTCGCGAAGCTTACGATCGATGTCAAAGATGCCCCCTTAACGCACTGGTGCGCTCCCGAAGGTCTTTTAGTTGGTCTGTAGTAATCATAGTGCGAAGTTAATAAATATTGGGAATTTGAGAGAGAAATAAGAGTATTTTTGTACTTCGACTTCGCTCAGTAAGACAAGCAAGGAATAAAGGATTTTATATGAAGCCTACTAAATATTTTAGAACAACAACCGGAGAATATTGCCATATCAGTGATGATACCGTTTTTATATTCAATACTAAAGAACCAACTCGTATTCCTTTAGAACATGAAGTAAGCGATGCTTGGGGAATTAAGAGTGTGTTGAATTATATTTTCTTTGCTTTTATTCTTTTCTATACCATGTTTTCACTTTCTTATTATGGGGTAAATTTCTTTAAGCATATTCTTAATTACGGAGCGTTACTTTTATTAGTCCTTTCGTTTATTCAAATAAAAGAAGCATTTGTGAGTAGTAGCACACCAACTATTAAAAGAAATAAAATAAAAAATGTACATTTTAAAACTCCCATGTTTTCTTACCCGCGAGTTTTGATTTATTTTGAAGGACCGGAAGGAAAAATTTTACGAAGAAGCATTTCTGTAAAGTATAAACAGGAGGGGTTGGCGGTTTTGAAAGAAACAGGATTAGATTAAAGTTAGAAAGTTCAAAGTTGAACTATGCTAATTAACAAACACAGAACTTTCCAACTTTGAACTTCCTAACTTTCTAACTGCTTTAGCACGTCCCAAATCAAATCTCCTTCAAATCCTCTTGACATTGCATACTGTGCTGCTTTGTAATTCCTTACTTGCTGTTTGCCTTTTGGATTTTCTTTTAATTTCTTTGTAAGAATATCTTTTAGTGTTTTAATATAATCGATATCGTCAATTTCCTGCATCGCTTTTTTTATACAATAGTCTGATATTTTTCTCCTTTTTAATTCTATTTTAATTTTTATTCTTCCCCATTTTTTTATTCTGAATTTTCCACCAGCATAAGCTTTTGCAAATCGTTCTTCATTTAAAAAATTGTCAGAAATTAAATTGGCGATAATATTTTCGACATCGTTACTATATAAACCCCATTCATAGAGTTTGTCTCGCATTTCTTGCTGGCAACGTTCTTGATAAGCACAGGAATTCTGTGCTTTGACCGTTGCCTGGTTGGGTGTGAGTTTTTTCTTGGGTTTTTTATCGTCCTCGTACATATTTACCTAATCACTTTCAAAATCTTGTAGACTTCTGTTACTTCAAAAAGATAAGCAACAACGCAACCAACGGAAGAAACCCTTGAAACATAAATATTTTCTTATCTGCAGTTAGTGCCCCATAAATTCCAGCAACCAAAACGCATCCTAGAAAAAAAATAGAAATATTTTCTGACCACATATCATTTTTGATTATCAACGACCAAATTAATCCAGCCGCTAAAAATCCATTGTACAAGCCTTGATTGGCAGCTAATGCTTTAGTTGGTTCAAATAAGTGTTCTGGAAAATTTTTGAATGTTTTTTTTCCTCTTGTTGTCCATGCAAACATTTCTAACCACAAAATATATATGTGAATGATTGCTACTAATCCGATTATGATTTTGATTACGATTGTCATTTTTTACTTCTTAAGAATCGGCAACAAAATGCTAGATGCATTGGTTGCATCATGATAAATCTTAATAGTCGATTTAATAAAATCTTTTTCATCACAATGATAGATGTCTAAGAATTGTTGTGGATTTCTATCTACTAGTGGAAACCAAGAGCTTTGTATTTGAATCATCAACTTGTGTCCTTTCTGAAATGTATGAGCTACATCGGGCAATTCAAAACTAACTTCTGTTACTTTTCCTGGAACAAAAGGCTCTGGATTTTTCCCAATCGAATCTCCAGGGATAAAACTATTTCTGAATTTTCCTCTTAATACTTCTCCGCGAACCAACATTTGGTAACCGCCCATTGGATATTTATCGTTTTCCGAATATTTAAAATCATTTGGAAAAACATCAATCAGTTTTACAACAAAATCGGCATCCGTTGTAGAAATGCTAGCTAGTAAGTTTGCTATAACTGGACCTGCCAATGTAATATCTTCAGTTAAAATTTCAGTTGAAAAAACCAAAACATCTGTTCTGCGTGCAGCAAAACGTTGGTCGTCTATCATGTATTCACGCGTGCGGTGTAAATGTACATCTTCTGTATATGGAACTGGTTTCGCAGGATCACTCACATAATCTGTAAAACTATTCGCTGTTGTTGATTTTGTAAACGACAAGCCACCATTTTCTTTTAAATAAATAGGTTTTGTTTCCACATTTTTTGGTGGCCATTCCGTAAATGTTGACCATTTATTTTCTCCTGAAATAAATATTGTTGCCTCAGCAATTTTGCTTGCATCGCCTTCACCTTTTAAATAATAATTAAAAAAAGGCATTTCAATATTTTTATAATAGTATTCTGAATTTCCTTTTCCGAATTGGATGTTCCCTAAATAACTTCCATCTGTTTTTGCCCATCCACCGTGAACCCAAGGACCCATTACAATTTTGTTATTTGTTTTTGGACTGTTCTTTTCAATTACTTTATATGTGTTCCAAGCTCCCCAAACGTCTTCTGCATCAAACAGTCCACCCGTTGTTAAAATTGCTGGTTTAATATCTTTTAAATGATAGGTAACAGCTCTCGCTTTCCAAAATGCATCGTAATTTCCATGATTCATTTCTTCGTTCCAAAATTTCATGGAGTCACCCATGTATAATTTGGTTAAGTTTTTTAATGTTCCAACTTTTAAAAAGAAATCATAATTATCAGGAGTAGGATATTTAAAATCAGGACCATCTTTAGTAGTTGGTTTTGGGCGTGGAACACCGAATGAATAGTCGAAATCAAAATCATCCATTACAAAAAATGCACCTTTGTGGTGAACGTCATCTCCAATGAACCAATCAGTAACAGGGGCTTGCGGCCCTACAGCTTTTAATGCTGGATGTCCACTTAATGCAGCCATCGTTGAATAAAATCCAGGATAGGAAATTCCACTTACTCCTACATTTCCATTATTAGTAGGAATGTTTTTTATCATCCAATCAATTGCATCGTACGTATCACTTGCTTCGTCAACATCTTTTTTAGATTTTTTATTTGGGTTGAACGGACGAACATCTTCGTATACACCTTCACTCATATACGCACCACGTACATCCTGTAGCACTACAATATAATTCTGCTTAAAATATTCTTTAGTATTTCTTGTCCAGAATGCTCTAAATTTATTTTCTCCATAAGGGGCACATGAGTATGGTGAGCGCGTCATCATAATCGGATACTTTTTTGAAGCATCTTTTGGAATATAAATAGCAGTAAACAACTTTACTCCGTCACGCATTGGGATGCTGCGCTCAATCTTGTAATAGTTGGTCACAATGTATACAGAATCGGGGTTAGTAACTTGTGCGTGGATTGTACTAAATAGAAATAGTACTAGTATTATTGCGATAGTTTTATTCATTGTGTTTAACTTAATTAATATAAAGTTGACTAAAACCAAAAACGCCTCAATTTCTCAAGGCGTTTTTTAGTTTAATTTCTAAATTTTAATTTCATCCTCATTTTTATTCAGGAAATGGTATTCCATAAAAGTATAAGATGAAACAGCCCGTACTTTGAATTTACGGCCATATTTTTTCCCCCATTTACCTTTTAACGATGAGAAAAATCCTTTTGTGATAAAAGCTTCAACATAAGGATGTACACAAAGTGTCACATCTTTTTCGTTTTGTTCTTTTAAAATATAACGCAAATTGTTTTCAATCTGATCTATCAAAATAATGCTAGCTTGAATTTCACCGCTTCCGTTACATGTGGGGCATTTTTCTACAGTTACAATATTCATCTCTGGACGAACACGTTGACGAGTAATTTGGATAAGTCCGAATTTACTTGGAGGAAGTATATTGTGCTTCGCTCTGTCTTTCGCCATTTCATCACGAATTTTTTCGTAAAGTAATTTGCGATTTTCGGCTGAATGTAAATCGATAAAATCGACTACGATAATTCCGCCCATATCGCGCAAGCGTAACTGACGAGCAACTTCAACGGCTGCTTCTAAGTTTACTTCCAGCGCATTTGATTCTTGTGAATTGTCTGATTTTGCACGATTACCGCTGTTTACGTCAATTACGTGTAAAGCTTCTGTATGTTCTACAATTAAGTAACCACCACTTTTCATGGTCACTGTTTTTCCAAACAGTCCTTTGATTTGTCTATCAACTCCAAAATTATCGAAGATAGGAGTTGTGCCTTTGTAAAGTTTTAAGATACTTTCTTTATCAGGAGCAATTGCATGTAAATACGTTTTTGTTTCGTCATACAATGCTTGGTCGTTTACGTGAATGCTGTTGAAACTTGCATTTAGCAAATCGCGCAATATTGCAGATGTTCGATCTAATTCTCCTAATACTTTTTGTGGTGGTTGTGCTGTTTTTAATGCTTCAAAACAGATGTCCCACTTTTTAACCAAGTCGTTTAAATCCGTATCTAAATCTGCTACACTTTTTCCTTCAGCAACGGTACGGATGATCACACCAAAGTTTTTTGGTTTGATGCTCGCGATGAGTTTTTTTAAACGTGTTTTCTCATCGTTGGTTTTAATTTTTTGAGAAACGGATATTTTATCTGAAAATGGAATCAGAACTAAATAGCGTCCTGCTAAAGAAATTTCGGTAGTGATTCTTGGACCTTTTGTAGAAATAGGTTCCTTGGCAATCTGAATTAAGATTTGCTGATTGGAATTAATGATGGTTCCAATTTTGCCATCTTTAGGAATATCATTTTCAAACTTAAAATACATTAAGTTGGAAGTAGTTTGTTTCCCTGTTTGCACCAATTTGGTGTACTTCCCGAATGATGCGGCCTGAGGCCCCAAATCCAGGTAATGCAAAAATGCATCTTTTTCGTATCCAACATCCACGAAGGCAGCATTTAAACCAGGCATCACTTTTTTAACGCGTCCTAGGTAAATGTCACCTACTGAAAAGTTATTGTTGCTTTTTTCTCGATTAAGTTCTACTAATCGTTTGTCATTTAATAATGCAATAACAACTTCTGAGGGTTTGGAATCAATGATTAATTCGCTGTTCACTCTAAAGTTTTTAAATAATACAATATCCGCAGCACTCCTCTATTGGGAGCCTGTGGACTTTTTTAATAAGTTGATTGAGCTTAATTTCTCCCGAATTTATCGGAACGAAAAGAAAACAAACAGACGTGTGCTAATAAACAGAATAGAAAATTGAATTTCTATTCTGTAAAATGACGCTGCTAATCACACAATTAAAAATAATCCCCCGAGGAGGAATTATTTTTTCTTATGTCTGTTTTTTCTCAAACGCTTTTTGCGTTTGTGAGTAGCCATTTTATGTCTTTTTCTTTTTTTACCGCTTGGCATGACTTAAAAATTTAATGTTTATAAAATCTGTTTACTATTTGTGACCAGGAGTTTCCTCAGTGGTTAATTTATTTATATAATCTTGTACTTCTGCTTTGATTGTTACGTCATCTACTAACGAAACATATTTTTTTAAACTCTCAATTGCTTTTGCTTTATCCCCCTTTTGTTGATATGCATCCGCTAAATGCAAATAGGCCTCAATAAAATCAGGTTGAATCTTCAACACTTTTTCAAATCGTGCAATCGCTTTATCCCATTGTCCTGATCGTTCCGAAAAAAATGCAAAATTCAATTGCAAGTTTATATTGTTCGAATCTGTCTTTTCAATCTCTCTCAACATTCCAATTCCTTTCATCGGATCTGGACTGCCTTCTACATAACACGAAGCTAAATTAATTTTCGCTTCCACGTTTTTAGGATTCAATTCTAACACATGACCAAAACAATCAATTGCTTTGTTGAATAAAAGCGGACGAGCTGCTTCTTCTACAAAACGGGTAGCGGCATAATAACGATTCGCTGCTTCCATCCAATTGCTTTCAGTAGGAGAAGCTGCTGCTGCTAGCTCCATATAATAAGCTGCAACCGAAGGGTTTCTCAAACTGTCCCACATGCTAATCATGTTTTCGAAAGCTAGTTTTTTATCGGGTGAAGATTTGATGGCTTCCTCCAATTTTTGAACTGCTGTTTTTTCGTTAGCTCCCAAACTGTTAATTGCAGCTTGTACCATGTTGGTAAATTCTGCACTTCCGGAATGGTTGTGTTCTGCTACTGGGGCTTCTTCTTTTTTAGGAAGAAGTTTTGTGTTTGCAAATAATAAAAGAACGATAAGTAATAATGCACCTGAAATGACTGCTATTTGAGTTTTATTCAGTTTCATTTTTTTATTAATGATTTAGGAATTATGATTTAGGATTTATTATTAATCCTAAACCCCGCAATCCTAAATGTTTATGCTGGTATTTCTTTTTTAACGTTTTTCTTTACTTTCTCAGCAAAAGTCTTAGCCGGTTTAAATGCCGGAATGTAATGAGCTGGGATAATAATAGTTGTGTTCTTAGAAATGTTTCTTCCTGTTTTTTCAGCTCGTCTTTTTACGATGAAACTTCCAAATCCTCTCAAATAAACATTTTCTCCACTCACCATTGAGTTTCTAACCGATTTCATAAATGCTTCTACGCTTGCCTGAACTGCTACTTTTTCAATTCCTGTTTTTTCTGCAATGTCGTTAATGATGTCTGCCTTTGTCATACTTCTATAAACTATTTATAATCAAACAATTAATACAATAATAATTTTTCGGGAGGCAAAGATAGTATTTTAATATTCAAACAAAAATTTAAATCGTATTTTCGAGCTACTTTTGATTAAAATCGAGCAGTAAAGCCCTAAAATGAAGCATTTTTCTACAAAAATAATTACTTGGTACAATCAAAATAAGCGTGATTTACCCTGGCGGAATACAAAAGATGCTTATTTAATATGGCTTTCGGAGATTATTTTGCAACAAACCCGTGTAGAACAAGGAATGGCATACTATTTAAAGTTTGCAGAGCATTTTCCTACCGTAAAACATCTGGCTCAGGCTGATAATGATAAGGTGATGAAACTCTGGCAAGGATTAGGTTATTATTCCCGTGCTCGAAATTTGCATACAACTGCTAAAACCATTTATACTATTTATAAAGGTAAATTTCCTGATTCCCATGAAGAGATTCTTACTCTAAAAGGTGTTGGAGATTATACCGCAGCAGCAATCGCTTCTTTTGCGTTTAATAAACCACATGCTGTAGTGGATGGAAATGTATATCGTGTGCTTTCAAGAATATTTGGAATTGAAACTCCGATTGATAGTTCTGTAGGTAAAAAGGAGTTTTATAAATTAGCCAACGAACTCATCGATATAAAAAATCCTGGTCTTCACAACCAAGCTATAATGGAATTTGGTTCCATGCAATGCAAACCCGTGAATCCCGATTGTTCGGTTTGTCCCTTAAACACCAATTGTTACGCTTTCGCGAAGAAGGTGGTTGCCGATTTGCCGATTAAGGAAAAGAAAACGAAAGTGCGAAACCGTTATTTTAATTATATGGTATTTCGTAACAAAGGAACAATTGCCATTCATAAACGCACAGCAAAAGACATTTGGATTAATCTCCACGATTTTCCATTGATTGAAACGACTAATGAATTATCCGAAGAGCAATTGATTAAATCGCCTGAATGGAAAAAAATGTTGGGCAAAACAAAGTATTCGATCAAATCGATTTCCACTTCTTACAAACATATTTTGAGTCATCAAAAAATTTTTGCGCGATTTATAGAAATTGATTGCAAAGAATCGCTAAAAACATTTTTACCGAATGACATTCTTATTATAAAGGAAAGTGAAATTCAAAAATATGCTGTTCCGAGGTTGGTGGAGTTGTATTTAGAAAGATTGTAGTATCCAGGATAATTTTTAGAGCTGTCATTTCGAGTATCCCTTCCAAATGCTTTTTAGAATATCCTCTCGACCGAAGTGGAGAGAACTAACCAATTATAAATTTGACTATAAATAATGTTGGTAAGGTTTCTCGCCCTTCGATAGTGTCTGCTTCAACGCAGAATGCTCAGGGTGACAGCTCGAAATGACTTACTACAATGATTTCGTCTTTGGATTTAAAACGATTTTTTCTTATATTTGTTAAATAGATAAATTTTCAAAAATGGCAGGCGTTAATAAAGTAATATTGGTTGGTAATTTGGGTAAAGACCCTGAAGTTCGACACTTAGAAGGTGGTACCGCTGTTGCAAGTTTTTCTATTGCAACTACAGAAGTGTATAAAGATAAAACAGGTGCGCGTCAGGAACAAACCGAATGGCATAATATAGTTGTATGGAGAGGGCTTGCAGAAATTGCAGAGAAGTATTTAAAAAAGGGAATGACGATATACATAGAAGGAAAACTGAGAACGCGTTCTTGGGATGATAAAGAAGGTCATAAACGTTATTCGACTGAAGTGGTGGGCGACACGTTTACGATTTTAAGTAAAAAAGAAAATCAGTCGACTGGAAACAATGAGCAAAGCGACAATTCTGGCCCTAAAACAGCCGATGATTTACCATTTTAATGTGTTTGTTTACAAAGCACTATCTTTGCGTTTATATAAGTTTAACTAATACCAAAAATTTTGGCCGTCACGAGTACCAGTCTCCTTTTTAATCCTTCGCTTTTAAGCATTGTTGTAAATCCTTTTTCCTTTAGCATTTTACTGGCAGTTATCATCATGTTTGTTTTATTGCTGATTGTTGCATTGGTTTCTGCTGCCGAATCAGCTTTTTTCTCTCTAACTCCAAACGATATGGATGAATTAAAAACATCCGATTCTAAATCCGACCAAAAAATTCTTGAACTTATTGAAGCTCCTAAGCGATTGTTAGCAACGGTTTTAATAAGTATTAACTTTATTAATATTGCTATAGTTATAATAAATGCTTCTTTTATTTTTGGTGCCGAAGGGTGGTTTGATTTTCCTGGTAGTCCAACCTTAGGTTTCCTCATCCAAGTAATTGCTGTTACCTTTTTGATTTTATTGATAGGTGAAGTGACTCCTAAAATTTATGCTACTCAAAATCCATTGAAAGTATCTCGTAAGCTTATTTATTTTGTACTCGTTTTGCAACGAATTTTTTATCCTATTAGCTCATTTTTAATTTTTACAACTTCTTTGTTGGATAAATTAATTAAACCCAAATCGCATAATATTTCAGTAGATGAATTGTCTCAAGCTTTGGATTTAACTTCTGATGAGGACATTCCTGTAGAAGATCACAAGATTTTAAAAGGGATTGTTAAATTTGGAAATACTGATGTGAAACAAATTATGCAATCGCGCACACATGTAACTGCATTTGAATATAAAATTGGTTACACAAAACTGTTGGCAGACATAACAGCTTTTGGTTTTTCTCGGGTTCCTATTTATAAAGATACATTGGATAATATAGCAGGTGTGCTTTATACAAAAGATTTGTTGCAATATATTAATGAGAAGGATAGTTTTAATTGGCAAGCAATTGTTCGTCCACCATTTTTTGTTCCTGAGAATAAAAAGATAGATGATTTATTGCGAGAATTTCAACATGAAAAAATTCACCTAGCTGTTGTTGTAGATGAATACGGTGGTACATCTGGAATTGTTACTTTAGAAGATGTAATTGAAGAAATTGTAGGAGAAATTAATGACGAATTTGATGACGATGATTTGGTTTATTCCAAATTAGACAATAATAATTTCGTATTTGAAGGGAAAGCAGCCTTAAATGATGTTGCCAGAATTTTGGAAATTGACCGTGTCGATTTTGAAGAATCAAAAGGGGAGTCGGATAGTTTAGCTGGATTGATTATTGAAGTTGAAAGAAGAATCCCTACTAAAAATGAAAAAATTGTGTTTAAAAATTTAACCTTTACAATTGAATCGGCTGATAACAGGAAAATAAAACGCGTAAAAATTACAATTGAAAGACCGAACGATGAAGAATAAAGTATCAAGTATCAGGTATCAAGTATCAGGCATTTTTGTCTTGATACTTTTGTCTTGCATCTTGTTCCCTGCTTGCGGAGGCGATGATGATGAAACCATTGCTCCGAAACCAAGAGCATATTTTCGATTAGCGCTTCCTGAAAAAAAATATATTTCCTACGATTCTGTTTGTCCGTTCACATGTGAAATTCCTGCTTACACAAAAATGGAAAACGATAAAAATTATCGTGCTGAGCCGTGTTGGTTAAATCTTGAGTTTACTTCTTTGAATGGAACGCTTCACTTAACGTATCATCCATTAAATGGCGATATCAATGAATATTTGGATGAAACCAATGAGCTTGCTTCTAAACATCAGATAAAGGCTTCGGGGATAGAAGAGAAGCTAGTTTCAAAAGATTCAAGTAAAGTTTACGGATTAATTTATGAGATTGGTGGAAATGCCGCTTCATCTATCCAGTTTTTTTTAACAGATAGCACCAACCATTTTTTAAGAGGCGCATTGTATTTTAATGTTGCGCCTAATACGGATTCTATCTCGCCTGTAATTGATTTTGTTAGAAAAGATATCTATCACTTGATAGAAACATTTGAATGGAAACAGGCCACAAAAACTATTTCCTTACCACCTTCAAAATAATTAAAAATTGCAAAGCGTAAGCAAAGCATGCCAGCAATAAGTGAATAGGTTGTAATGCTGCGGGCAATGCAAAGCGGTTTAAGATAATTCCTGCTAATAATTCTGCAATTAAAATTAGCCCTAAGGTTTTCGATAATTTTTTCAAAGTATCTGTCGCACCACTTTTTACAATTTTATAAATCATAAAAAGATTGACCAGCATTATTGCAATAGAAAAACTCCTGTGTACCTTAAAAGAGATCCCAAGGTTTTCAACAATATCGCCCCTGAAATTGGCGTCAAAATTCTTCAGTAAAACATCTACTTCTTCACGAACTTGTGTGCCCAACATTATTTGAACGATGGTGAAAAAGAAAACAATAGCACTTAATTGTATGATTACTGGTTGAGCTTTTTTTTCAGAACTAACAGAAATTAATTTTTTAGCACGATAAATAATTGCAACGGCAACAGCTAGTATCAGTAAAGCCATCACCATATGAATCGTAATTTTCATCGGAGCTAAATTGCTACTAACGACTTTTGCTCCCAACCAACCTTGAAATCCAATCATAAAAAAAGACAATGCCGACATTACAAAAATGCGATTGTCGTATTTTCTGATTTTTATGGATAATAACAGTTGGATAAAAACAAATACTCCTAAAATTGCGCCTGCTAATCTGTTTAAATATTCAGTCCATGTATTTAAAGCATTGAATTCTGCAACTGCATGGTGTTCGCCTGCATACAATTCTTTATAGTTGGAAGGTAATTGAGAAACATCGGTTGGTGGGACCCAAGAACCGAAACATTTTGGCCAATCCGGACAGCCCATTCCGGAGCCCGTAGCACGTACTACTGAACCTGCTATGATTACAATGAAAATTAATATCAATGTAATTTGTGCAATCAGAATAAAACGATGTATGCTTTTTGGTTCCATAAAATTTCAAATCCATTGTCATCCTGAACGGAGTCGAAGGACAAAATTACTAAATGTTTAGGCTCGCGCTATGATTATTGTCATTAAGTTAGATTAACCTATCATTTAGAATCATTTACCTCTATTCAAAAAGGTTACAACAATAATTAAGTAACGCCAATTGTTTTACACCTATAAACTAAAAACAATATCCCCATGAACAAGATAATTCTAATTGCTTTGCTTCTTCCAGTGATGGGCATAGCGCAAGAACAGCTCGATAAAGAAAGTGGTTATTTTCAATTAGGAGTTAGAAATGTGATGAGTACATTTAGTGAAGACGGAGCCAATGGTTTTGGTATGGGAGGTCAATTTCGTATCAGAGTGTTGAATAGAATAAATACCGATTGGTATGCCGATTTTATCACTACAGATATCGGTGGATTGGCAAAAAGAGAAGATGTGCACATAGGTTGGTCGGTTTTAGCTTATCCTTTTAATTACCATACAACAAAAGGAAAAATTACACCCTACATTTTAGCTGGTCATTGTTTTGATTATTCTAAAGTGACTAGTAATAAAGATGGTTTTTACTTAGATAAATTAAGTAGTGCCGTTCAGTTAGGATTGGGTGCACATTATAACATTACTGATAGAACGGATATTTCGTTGACTGCACAATATATGATGCATATGGGAAAAGACATTCATGCACACATTGCAGATCATGACGGTAATAAGCATGTGCACATTGAAAAAACTCAAGTGCGAGGCATCGAAGGTCATATGCTTATAAATCTTAGTTTAAATGTTCGGTTATTCGATATGTGGGATCAACATCATAAAAGAAAGAAAACTGCTTAATTTTTTTCTTAACTCAATTGCTAACGAATTTTTTTAAAATAGAAATTATGAAAACGAAGAATCTAATTTTAGTATTTGTATGTTTTTATAGTGTTGTTTTTGCTCAGCAAGAAAATACTCAATACATACACAAACATTTGATGCGTGCTACAGCTTCAGTTGTTGCTGGATCTTTATTCAAAGAAGGAATGAAAACTGTTCATATAGATGGAAGTGCTGAATATTATTTGGATAATAAAATATCTGTACGAGGTTCTGCTAGTTATATGTTAGGGAGTTCTGGAATAACAAAAGACTCAATGGGTTTGAAAGATTTTCATTCCATCTATTTAGGAGCTGCGTATCATTTTCCAACAAAAGGACATTTCGATCCGTATTTTATTTTTCAACCAGGATTGGCTTATACTTCTTCTTATAAAAGTGGCCCTCCTCTGTTGACAGCAGAAGAAGAACAAGTCAGAAAGTTCTATCCAGGAACAGTGAGTCCGATTGCTACAGCGGGTGTTGGGTTCAATTATTACTTTCAACGATTTGCTCATTTGTTTGTGGAAACTCGATATGTATATGGAATGCATTTGTCTCAAGCTCCTAGTCCTATTTCTTTGCAAGAGTTGAGAGTTACATTCGGACTTGGCTTCAATTTGTTTATAATAAAAGAAAAGAAAAAAATCCCTACTGCCTAAAAAAATCGATTCCGTTTTTGTGAAAGAACTATCACAGAAACGGAATCGGATTTTTATAAAAATTAATTACTCAAACAAATCGTATTCTTCAATTTCTTTTTTCTTTGCATTGCTCGCAGCATCTCTTTCTTTGCGGTCGTCAATTTTATTTTGTTTACGGTTCATTTCCCATTTGTATTCTTTTGTAGTGATGACTACAACACCGCCAGTGCAATCGCCATAAGAAGCTGGAACACCACCTGTTAATATTTCCATTCCTGCAATTCCCATTCCAGGTACATCTGGAACGTCCATCGTTCTGTTTCCATCTACGTAGTAGATAGTGCTTCCTCTTCTGGAACCTCTAACGTAAATATCTTTTCCATCAGGCGTTGCTAATACGCCAGGAGTAACCATTGTAATTAATCCGATAATATCAGTTTTGCCAACTGCAGCATTTTCGATTTGATCAATTGAAATTGATGTAAGGGCCGTAAATTCAGGATCAACTACTGGCTGTCTAAATTTTTCTGAAACAATAACAGTTCCTAAATTTGTAGCAGACAAAACCATATTTACATTTAAATACGTTGTTTTGTTTGGGCGAATAATTACTTTTTCTCGCAAGTGAATGTTGTAACTTGTTGCATATACTTTTACGTTGTATTTGCCTGCAGTGATATCTTTAAATGTAAATTCTCCATTTTCATCCGCTTGTTTACTAGCTATCAGTGTTGAGTCTTGTAAAATAGCTATTTGCGTAAAAGGTAATGGCAAACTTCTTTCATCTAGAACAGTTCCTTTAATTGTTCCTTCGCTTTGTGCGAAAATGTTACCTGAAAGCATCAATGCACTCAAGATTAAAATTGATTTTAGAGTCTTCATATGTTTAAGTTTTAAAAGGTTTATGTATTTTGATGTTGCGCTTTTTTGCTCTGTTTGCTGATAAGACGTATTGCTGATTTGGTTTCCATAAATAATAAATTTAACCATTTAGCGCATTGCCATTTAATCACAAAACCTGCCGTTTACTCATTCCAACAAACTAATCTTTAAAATGGTGGTTTAACTATATGGAATCTGATACTCCAATACGTCTAACTATCAAGCACCGATTCCGGATCATTTTAAAAACATCGGATTATGAGTTACTCTACTTCAAATCAAAGCCATTTAACCGATAATGAATTGGTAAAACAGTACAAAATTACTGGGGATAAAATTTATGTGGGAGAATTGTACAAAAGATATACGCATTTGGTTCTTGGAATGTGTATCAACTATTTTAAAGATAGAGATGTTGCAAAAGATATGACGCTTCAAATTTTCGAAAAATTGTTTGATGAATTAAAAAAACGGGAAGTGGAAAATTTTAAAGCATGGTTAACATTTGTTGTTCGCAATTATTGCATTTCCGAGTTAAGAAAAATGCAAACACAATTAAATCGCGATATACAATATCAATACGAATTAAAATCTCAACAACATGAAGATGATACTGAAAAATCGGTTCAGGAAGAGCAAAAACTGGAGGCTTTGGAAAAAGCGATGGAAAGTTTAAATCCATTTCAAAAAAAATGCATTGAATTGTTTTACCTGAAAAACATGAGCTACACTCAAATAGTTGAAATGACTGGCTATTCGGTAAATGAAGTGAAAAGCTATATTCAGAATGGTAAAAGAAATTTAAAAATGATAATCACAAATATTAAATAACCGTCCCCATGAACACGAACTACATCAACTGTTTATCTTTCGAGCAACTTCAATCATACTCGCTTCATAAAAGTGATAAAGAAGAACACGCTCATTTATATATGCACATTTCTACGTGTGAATTGTGCGCTTGTGCGGTTAACGGATTTACTGCCATTTCTTTTACTTCTGCTGATGTTGACGCCATCGATCATCAGATTGACATGAAAACAAATGCTATACACGCAAATCCGTTAACCTTTGCACATGTTTTGATTGCTTGTGTTTCTATAGCCACGATTTTTGGATTTTATTTTTTCGCCAATTCTTTTTCAGATAACAAATCAACATTAGCTGTTTTAGAAAATGTAAAGCCAATCACATTGCCTTTGGTTGAAGAAATTATAATAGTTGTTGAACCTGAAGTGGTTTCTGTTCCCAAAGAAAATTTTAAAAATGAAACAGTTGTAGAAAATGAAGTAGTAGAAAAATTAAATATTCTTGTTGAGCCAATGGAAAGTATTACACCTGATTTAATTCACAACTCTGTAAAAACTTCCGATGTATTCGTTGAAAATGTTTTTAATGCAAATGTTATTTACATATATGATTTGAAAGTAACCAATTACAATGCACTTTATTTTAATTATCAGATAAATATATTCGAAATTAAGGGTCACACGCCTCCTAATAAGGAAAATAAAGAAAGTGCGAACACTTTTTTTGAAAAAGATTTTGAACAAACTATTGCAGCTGATAAGGTGTTAAAGGCCGGATTAACGCACTTCAATAAAGGGAAATACGAAAAAGCATTAGGAGAGTTTCAAATCTTGTTAGACGCAAATCCTAACGATATCAACTCCTTGTTTTACAGCGCGGTTTCTTACTATCACATTGGAAAATATGATCGCAGTATAAAAAATTTAGAAGCAGTTTTAAAATCGGCTAACAATACGTTTCATCCGGAAGCAAAATGGAATTTAGCTTTGTCTAATCTAAAAATTGGTGAAAAAGCAAAAGCAAAACAATTTTTGATTGAAATTGTAAATGAAAAAGGATTTTATTCTAAGAGAGCATTAGACAAGTTGAAAGGGCTGTAATTATTAAATCAAATGTCACTTCGAGTGATTCTTCGACAAAGGAGAAGAATTGTATCGAGAAGTATTTGTAAATTAGAATAGGCTTCGCAATCAGTTCTCGATACATTTCTTTCGTTTCACTTTAGAAACACTTGAAGTGACAGCATTTTTGTATTGTAGCTTTCTAACCAACAATTCTAATATCTTTGTCGCACTAAAATTATAATAGTGAACACAAAGGCTATCAACTGGATTATTTTAATTGCATTAGCACTTACTTGGGGAAGCTCATTTATTCTGATGAAAAGAGGAATGGATGTTTATTCTAGTGAAGAAGTTGCGGCCTTGCGAATATTTATTGCTTTTCTTTTTTTATCTCCACTTATTTTCAAGTATGTTAAAAAGCCTTTGCTCAAACATTGGAAAGGATTTTTAGGAATGGGCGTGCTTGGCAATTTAATTCCCGCATTCTTATTTACAAAAGCAGAAACAGGAATCAGTAGTTCGTTAACTGGAATGCTGAATTCACTCACTCCGTTATTTACTTTGTTGTTGGGTGTATTGTTATTCAAATCAAAAACAAAATGGATAAATGTGGTTGGAATTTTAATAGGATTTGTTGGAGCAATTGGTTTATTATTAGTTGGTAAATCCGAAGACATGACTAATAATTTGTTTTTTGGATTTTATGTGGTTTTGGCAACTGTATGTTATGCGTTAAGTGTAAACATCATCAAAAAAGATTTAAACGAAGTTAATTCAATTGCAGCTACCGTTTGGGCGATGATGTTTATTGGTCCGTTTGCTGGAATCTACCTCTTTGGGTTCACCGATTTTACAACCAAACTAAGCTCCAATCCAATGGCATATAGTAGTTTAGGGTATATTGTGATTTTGGCAGTTTTCGGAACAGCCCTTTCGGTAATAATTTTTAATGTTCTTATTCGTAATACAAATGCCTTATTTGCCTCATCCGTTACCTACTTAATTCCAATTGTAGCATTAATGTGGGGTATTTTAGATGGAGAATACGTTCAACTTCTTCATTTTGTGTGGATTACAATAATTTTGTTGGGGGTTTATTTGGTCAACAAAAAGGCTCCTACCTCCAAAAAATAAGGTTTTTTTAGGAAAATTACCCTAAAACCTTTGCCACATTCAAATAAATTCTTAATTTCGTGCCCCCAAGAAAATAATGTCTTGGAATTATAAACAAATAAAACCCTATACAATGTATGCAATCGTAGAAATAGCAGGGCAACAATTTAAGGTTGAACGTGGAGTTAAAGTTTACGTACACCGCCTAGATGCTAACGAAGGGGCTAAAGTTGAATTCGACAAAGTTTTGTTGGTTGACAATGGCGGAAAAGTTCAAATTGGAACTCCTTCAATTGATGGTGCAAAAGTGGCTGCAACAGTCCTTTCACACTTAAAAGGTGACAAAGTCATCGTATTTAAAAAGAAACGCAGAAAAGGTTACCAAAAATCAAATGGTCACCGTCAGCAATTAACTCAAATTCTTGTACAAGGAATTTTAGGAAAAGGCGAAACGTTGAAAGATGAGATTAAGGTAGAGAAAAAAGCGCCAAAAGCAGATGCTCCAGTAGTAGAAGCAAAAAAGGCAGCTCCTAAAAAAGCAGCAGCTAAGTCTGAAGAGGCTCCTGCAAAAAAGAAAGCAGCTCCTAAAAAAGCAGCTAAGAAAACAGAAGAGTAATTTTTAATAATATTTTAAAGCCTAGAAGTACTTTAACTTTTAAACTTTAAACTTTAAACTTAAAAAAATGGCACATAAAAAAGGTGCGGGTAGTTCTAAGAACGGTCGCGAATCTCATAGCAAACGCCTAGGCGTTAAAATTTTTGGTGGTCAATTAGCTATCTCTGGTAACATCATTGTTCGCCAAAGAGGTACTAAACACAATCCAGGTGAAAACGTGGGTATTGGTAAAGACCATACTTTATTTGCATTGGTAGATGGTACAGTGGAATTCAAAAGAAAACGTAATGATAGATCATATGTTTCGATTGTTCCATTTTCTACTGAAGCATAATAGGAAATATAATTTATAATTATCTCCCGGCTTCCAACGAGGTTCGGGAGATTTTTATTTAATTCAAGTGAATATTACATCTTCCATCTAACATCATACATTTTACATCTCATTTATGTTACAACTTAATTATATCCGTGAAAATAAAGACGAAGCAATTGCTCGTTTAGCAATCAAAAATTTTGACGCAAAAAACATTCTAGAAAATGTTCTAGAAATGGATGTTACACGCAAAAAAATTCAAAATGAATTGGATGCTATCTTAAATGAAGCAAACGTTCTTGCTAAACAAGTAGGTGATTTATACAAGCAAGGAAAAAAAGCGGAAGGCGATGATTTAAAAAGTAAAAGCGCACAGCTAAAAGAAAATTCTAAAAAATTAGAAGAGCAGTTAACAATCATTGAAAAAGAGCAACACGATTTATTAGTTCAAGTTCCGAATGCGCCAAGTACAAAAGTTCCAAAAGGAAAAACTCCGGAAGACAATGAGAATGTTTATGAAGAAGGAGAAATTCCAAAACTATACGATGGAGCAAAACCACATTGGGAACTTACTACAAAATATGATTTGATTGATTTTGAATTGGGAGTTAAATTAACTGGTGCTGGGTTTCCCGTATACAAAGGAAAAGGAGCTCGTTTACAAAGAGCATTGATTAATTTCTTTTTAGACAGAGCAACTGCTGCTGGATATTTAGAAATTCAACCACCCATTTTAGTAAACGAAGCATCAGGTTATGCAACAGGACAACTTCCGGATAAGGAAGGACAAATGTATCATTCAACAATTGATAATTTATATTTGATTCCTACTGCTGAAGTTCCCATCACAAATATTTACCGTGATGTCATTTTAAAAGCGGATCAATTGCCGATTAAAAATTGTGGTTACACTCCTTGTTTCAGAAGAGAAGCAGGAAGTTACGGAGCACATGTACGTGGATTAAATCGTTTACATCAATTTGATAAAGTAGAAATTGTACAAATTGCTCATCCTGATAAATCTTATGAAACATTGGAAGATATGCGTAATTATGTTGCAGGATTATTGCGTGAATTGGAATTGCCTTTCAGAATATTGAAACTATGCGGAGGTGATATGAGTTTTGCTTCTGCATTAACATACGATTTCGAAACATATTCTACAGCGCAACAAAAATGGTTGGAAGTAAGTTCTGTTTCTAATTTCGAAACTTTCCAAAGTAATAGATTGAAATTACGTTTCAAAGATGGTGATGCAAAGCCTGTATTGGCGCATACTCTAAACGGAAGTGCATTGGCATTACCAAGAATTGTTGCAACGATGTTAGAAAATAATCAAACAGCAGAAGGAATTAAAATTCCGAAAGTGTTGGTTCCTTATTGTGGGTTTGATATGATAAAGTAAAATTTGAAAGTTTTAAATCATTTGCCCAGGAATTCAAACCTGGGCATTTTTTTTCCTTCTATCTCAACTTCTTCTAAAAACATTTCCAAAGGTCGCACCCACAAACTTTCTCCTTCTGTCTGATACAAGGCTTTGTAAACAACTAATTCTTCTAGTGTTTCGCTGTGGAGTGCAATTCCTATTACTTCGTATTGTTTGCCTTTGTAGTGTTTGTATTTTCCGAGTTTGATCATCTTTTTAATATTGGTTGGATTTACTAACAATGATAGTCATCATCCCCCTGCCCCCTTCAAAGGGGGAATGGATCCGTCTTACATCAAAATACTAGTCAAAATATAAAATTTTATCTGTGAAAATCTGTGTAATCTGTGGTGAAAATTATGTCAAAAACGGATTATGCTTTTTCTCAAAACCAATCGTAGTTGGTTGCCCATGCCCGCTATACACTTTAAAATCATCTCCCAGTGGAAATAATTTTGTTTTAATGTTATTAATTAACGTTTCATGATTTCCTCCAGGTAAATCGGTTCTTCCAATGCTGCCGTAAAATAAAACATCACCCGCAATCATAAATTTTTCTTCCCGATTATAGAATGTAATGCTTCCAGGTGAATGTCCAGGTGTAAATAAAATTTCCAATTTCGAGTTTCCGAATTCAATAAGATCTCCTTCTTCTAAAAAAACAGAAGGTTGAGGTGAAGGGTCGCAATTCATTCCGTAAAGGTCACAAGTCATCTGAAAAGCATCCAAAATGCGCTGGTCATTCTTGTTCATTTCCAGTTTCAACTTATACGTATCCGCCACAAATCGATTTCCGAAAATATGGTCCAAATGACAGTGGGTATTTAGTAGTTTTACAGGTTTTAGTCCCTTATCAGCTATGAATTTTGCCAAAATAGCCCTTTCCGAATCGTCATAACAACCTGGGTCAATGATAATACAGTCCTTGGTTTCGTCCCAAAGGAGATACATGTTTTCTTGAATTGGATTAAATGTGAACGAATGGATTGAAATCATAATAAAGTCGTTAAAATTACGTTTCAAAAGTAGCAAAAATACAGGTTTGTCCCTTGTTATTGCCTTCATTATTTAGTAATTTAGCATTCTAATCAGATTTTACGTGAGTTCGATTTTTACCTCTACATATAAAAAAGGATTTCTAAAGCTTATCTTGGTATTCGTTGTTTTTTCGAATACAAATCTATCTGCACAATTTTACAGTGGTTCCCAAACCGATTTCGGAAAAAATCGTGTTAAATACGATAACTATTTCTGGACCTATTATTCTTATCCTAAATACGAAGTTTATTTTTACGAGCAAGGGAGAGAATTGTCTAACTATGTTTCTGTTTCTGCAAAAACACAGATGGAAAAAGTAGAAAAACTATTTGATTATTCGTTTGAAGATAAAGTTCAATTTATCGTTTACAATAAACAATCTGATTACAAACAAAGTAACATCGGACTTTCCTCTGAAGAAGATTATAATACAGGTGGTGTCACACGAGTGGTTGGCTCAAAGGTGATTTTGTTTTACGAGGGAGACCATGCGAAACTTGATGCACAAATTCGTTCAGGATTGGCAGAGGTGCTAATTAATGAAATGATGTACGGTGGGAATGTGCGTGAGATGGTGAAAAATAGCACGCTTTTAAATTTACCAGATTGGTATATTAAAGGTTTAGTAGATTATGTTGCTTGTGATTGGAATTCAGATATTGATAGTCGGGTTAGAGATGGAATTACAAGTGGAAGATATAAAAACATTAATCGTTTGGAAGGTAACGATGCGAAGTATGCTGGACATGCATTGTGGAAACATATAGCTGATAATTATGGAGAAGCTGTTATCTCCAATATTTTGTACATGACAAAAGTTAGTCGAAACATTGATAATTCTTCATTGTTTGTTTTGGGAATCTCGGTGAAAAACCTTTGGAGTGAATGCTACGATTCTTATACAGGTAAATATGTAGAGAGAGATACTGCTTCCACAATGCCGAAACAAATTCCTTTAAAAGTTAAAAAACCGAAGGCAGCGCGTGTATATGGTCAAATGAAATTGAGTCCAGATGGTAATTATGTTTTATATACAACTAATGAAATGGGACAATACAAAATTTGGTTGTATGATATTCAAAAAAACAAAGCAAAACGAATTTTAAAATCAGGACAAAAAATTGATCGTCCGAGTGACTATTCTTTTCCATTAGTGGCATGGCATCCAAGTGGAAAATTATTTTCCTATATCATTGAGCGAAAAAGTTATTTGGTTTTAACAACATATGAATTAGAGACAAAGGACCGGACAGAACGTAACATTACGGGTTTCGAAAAAATATTGGATTATTCGTATAACAATGAAGGTAAAAAGTTTGTAATGTCTGCAGTTAAAAAGGGGCAGACTGACATTTTTGTTTTTATTGCAGCATCTAGTGGTTACGATCAAATCACAAATGATATTTATGATGATCTAACACCTCGTTTTGTACATAATTCAAAAGAAATTGTTTTCTCTTCTAATCGCCCATTGGATACTTTGTTTTATGATCCAAAAAGAAAATCAGAACCAGCAATGGCCAATAAAGATTTGTTTGTCTTTGACAATGTCGCTAAATCCAGAGTTTTGAAACGTGTCACGAATACGCCATATATAGATGAAATTTACCCTGCTGACTATGATAGCACTCACATTTCTTATCTGAGTGATTTGAATGGTATACGTAATCGATATATTGCTCGTTTTGATAGTGTAATTGCTTTTGTGGATACATCAGAGCATTATCGCACGGTTGTATCTTCTTATCCGATCACAAATTACAAACGCAATATTATTGAGCAGGATGTAAACTCGATTGGGAATAAGTATTCAGAAATAATTTTTGAAAATGGGAAGTATAAATTATATGTAGCTCCGTTAATTCCATCTGATCAAGTTACAAAACTTAAACTTAAGAATACATCATATCGTGATTACAAAAATAGAATTGAGCATAAAGAAGAAGTTGAAGCGCAGACAAAAGATAAAAATTTAAAGGAAACTCCTAAAGCTGAAAATGTAAAAATTGTAATCAGCATAAGTGAGCCAGTTAAAAAGAAAGATTCTACTGAAGTAGATATTAATAACTACACGTTTGAAAACGAACAACCGAAAGTAGGCAAAGATGGTATTGTTCAGCCACCTTTAAATGTTGACACATCTAGCAAAGCAATAGCAAACCCAAGTGCAGATTTTGTTTTATCTAAACAAAAAAATTATAACATTAATTATTCTGTTGATTATGTTGTTTCGCAAATCGACAATTCTTTTTTAAACGCAAACTATCAAAAATTTGCTGGTGGCGGAAGCCCGATTTATTTGAATCCAGGTATCAATGCTTTTTTTAAAGTAGGGGTAAGTGATTTATTTGAGGATTATAGAATTGTTGGTGGTGTTCGATTTTCTGGCGATTTAAATAGTAATGAATTCTTTTTAAGTCGCGAGAATAGGATAAAAAATATTGACAAGCAAGTTGTCTTACATCGTCAATCATTATTAGATATAGTTGATAATAGTTCACTTGTTAAAATATACACGCATGGGGCTAAATTCATTTTGAAATATCCATTCAATGAGGTGACTAGTTTGCGTGGAAGTTTGAACTATCGTAATGATAAAATTGTTTACACAGGGACTGATTTAAATAATTTACAACGAAAGAATTCGTATGAAAATTGGGGGTCATTAAAATTGGAATGGATTTTTGATAATACTATTAAAAAAGGATTGAATCTATTTAATGGCACTCGAGCAAAAGTATTTGGTGAATATTATAATCGTGTGGATAGATTAGTAAAGGCTTACTATTTGAAAGAAGTTCCAAAAGTAGATTTCTTTGTTTTAGGGTTAGATGTTCGTAATTACAAGAAAATACATCGTGATTTAATTTGGGCTAATCGATTAGCTGCTAGTACTTCTTTCGGAAATAATAAATTGATTTATTACATGGGCGGAGTTGATAATTGGTTCAACCCTAAATTTGATAATACAACTAATATTGCGACAGATCAAAACTATACTTATCAAACGTTAGCAACGAACATGCGAGGATTTTTTCAGAACGCAAGAAACGGGAACAGCTTTGTCGTACTAAATAGTGAATTGCGTTTCCCGATTTTTAAATATTTTTTTAAGAGACCAATTCGTTCCGATTTTATTCAGAATTTCCAGGTAATTGGATTTGGTGATTTGGGAACTGCATGGACTGGCAACTCACCATATTCAGAAAACAATGCTTTGAACACCACAATCGTTGGTAGTTCAATCACTCCATTAATTATTACTCTAAAAAATCAACACAATCCAATAGTGGGAGGTTATGGTTGGGGTGTAAGAAGTAGAGTATTCGGTTATTTTATTCGCGTAGACAGAGCTTGGGGTGTACAAGATGGAATTGTACTCAAGCCAATTTGGTATTTATCGCTCTCACTTGATTTCTAAGTTTTAAGACTCTTGAAAAAATCTGAATTACATATGACAACAATAATTATTTTGCTGTGCCTCGGCTTAGTTGCAGGTATGTTAAGCGGTTTGGTGGGTATTGGTGGAGGGATTGTTATTGTTCCCGCGTTAGTTTATTTTTTAGGATATTCTCAGCATCAAGCACAAGGAACAGTTTTGTTTATGTTTTTGTTGCCAATCGGAATTTTAGGTGTTTTTAATTATTATCAAGCAGGTCATATTGAGTGGAAAACTGCATTTATAATTGCAAGTACATTTTTAATCGGTAGTTATTTCGGCTCTAAAATTTCTATTGCAATTGACCAAACAACGTTGAAAAAAGTATTCGGAGTAATTATTTTATTACTCTCTTTAAAAATGATTTTTGGTAAATAGAAAACGACTGTGAAAGAAAAAATAAAATCTCTTGCCAAATCTTCATTGTCTGAAGTAATTGCTATTCGTAGGCATTTACATGCCAATCCCGAACTTTCCTTCGAGGAAATTAACACTTCAAATTATATTGCATCTAAACTTAAAGAATACAATATTCCTTTTCAACAAGGAATTGTAAAAACAGGAATTGTTGCATTGATTGAAGGGAAAAATCCCTCTAAGAAAGTAGTTGCTTTACGTGGAGATATGGATGCACTTCCTATTCTTGAAAAAAATACGGTCGATTATAAGTCAAAAAATGAAGGGGTTATGCATGCTTGTGGGCACGATGTTCACAGTTCTTCATTGTTAGGTGTTGCGAAAATATTGAATGAATTAAAAGGAGAGTTTGAAGGAACCATTAAATTGATTTTTCAACCAGGAGAAGAAAAATTACCTGGTGGTGCCTCTTTAATGATTAAAGAAGGTGTTCTAGAAAATCCAAAACCAACAAGTATTTTTGCTCAACATGTTTTTCCAAGTATGGAAGTCGGCAAAGTTGGTTTTAGAACAGGAATGTACATGGCTAGTACAGATGAAATTTATGTGACTGTAAAAGGCAAAGGGGGGCATGCTGCGATGTCCAATGAATACAATAACCCTTTATTAATCGCTTCTGCAATTTTAATAGAGTTAAATAAGGCATTCATGATTCAGGCTCCTTCATTTTCTACTTTAGAGGGAGACAATGAAAGACCACCAAGAGTTTTAGCATTTGGTAAAATTATTGGGAACGGAGCGACAAATGTGATTCCTGATGAAGTTAAGCTGGAAGGGACTTTTAGAACCATGGATGAAGTGTGGAGAAAAGAAGCACACATAAAAATGAAATCAATTGCGGAAGAGGTTGCAAAAAATATGGGCGGATCGTGTGATTTTGTTGTTGAACATGGTTACCCTTTTTTAGTGAATGACGAAGCAACTACAAAAAAAGCTATAGCGGCTGCGGAAGATTATTTAGGTAAAGAAAATGTAGAAGAATTGCCATTGCGAATGACAGCAGAAGATTTTGCGTTTTTCTCACAACAAATACCTGCTTGTTTTTATCGATTAGGGACAGGCAATAAATCAAAAGGAATTACAAGTGGTGTTCATACTGCCACCTTTGATATCGATGAACAAGCCTTGGAAATTGGCGTTGGTTTAATGGCTTGGTTGGCTGTAAATGAATTGAAAAGCTAAATATTTCCAACCTTCAAAAAATGATTATATGATTAATTATCGGGTCGATAATCTGGAAGCAATGTTGAAAAAGTTAAAAGCAAACAAAGTAACAGTGCTTGATACAATTGAAACTTACGACTACGGAAAATTTCTTTACATACTAGATTGCGATAGCAATAAAGTAGTGCTTTGGGAGCCTGTTGATGGGTCTTTTACAAAGTTGTATGAAGGAAAAACGACAAAATAAAAAAAGCCTCTCAGTTACGAGAGGCTTTTTAATTATTCACAAACAAAAATTAATTTCCGAATTCGCTCATAAATTTAATGTGCATCAATCGAACTTCTTCTTCAGTATATTCATCTTCTCCCAATTCTTTTAAGGCATCAGCAATTGAATCTGAATTTGATTCTTTGAAATAAGCCATTGCTTCTTCCTGTTTGTCGTCATCTATAATATCATTTATATAATAACTGATATTGACTTTTGTTCCAGAGTGAACAATACTTTCAATCTCCATTATTAAATCCGACAAACTCAAGCCTTTTGCTTTTGCAACATCCTCTAAAGGCAGCTTTCTGTCGATGTTTTGAATGATATATACTTTTAATCCTGATTTGTTAACGATTGATTTCACTACCATATCCAATGGTCGTTCAATTTCGTTTTCTTCTACATATTTAGAAATTAAATCAAGAAATGCTTTTCCAAATTTTTGTGCTTTTCCTTGACCAACACCAGTAATGTTTACCAATTCATCCATTTTAATTGGATATTGAATCGCCATTTCTTCTAAAGAAACTTCTTGGAAAATTACGTAAGGAGGTAATTTTAATTTGTTGGCAGTTTGTTTTAACAAATCTTTTAATGCAGAAAACAAAACTGCATCTGCTCCTGATCCACCTTTTCCACCGCCTCCAGCTCCGTCATCATCATCTGTTTCCGTACCTTCGTAATCGTGATCTTTGGTTACCATCATACTATATGGTTTGTCCAAAAACTTTTCTCCTTCTTTGGTCACTTTCAATAATCCGTAATTTTCTACGTCTTTTGACATTAATCCAGAAACCAATGCTTGACGGAAAATAGCATTCCAATATTTTTCGTTCTTATCGTCCTCAGTTCCTTTTCCGAAACATTCTAATTCATTTTGTTTGTATGCTTTTACTGTAGATGTAATATTGCCTAATAGAATATTGATAACATCTTTTGTTTTGAATTTCTCTTTTACATCGGTAACCACTTCAATTGCCAATGCAATGTCATCCATTCCATCAAATTTTTGTTTCGGGTTACGACAGTTGTCGCACATGCCACCACATCCTTTTTCATCAAACTCTTCACCGAAGTAATGCAATAAAAATTTTCTTCTGCAGCTAGATGTTTCAGCGTATGAAACCGTTTCAGTTAATAATTGCTTTCCAATTTCTTGCTCAGCAACAGGTTTGCCTTTCATAAACTTCTCTAATTTCACAATATCATCATGACTGTAAAAAGTAACACAATTTCCTTCTCCACCATCTCTTCCGCCACGACCAGTTTCTTGATAATAACCTTCCAATGATTTTGGTATATCGTGGTGAATAACAAAACGAACATCGGGCTTGTCGATTCCCATTCCGAATGCAATGGTTGCAACAATTACGTCAATATCTTCCATTAAGAAAGCATCTTGTGTTTTTGCTCTTTCTTTGGCTTCAAGTCCCGCGTGATAAGGCAATGCTTTAATTCCGTTTACTTGTAATGTTTGTGCAAGCTCTTCAACTTTCTTTCTGCTCAAACAATATACAATTCCCGATTTGCCTTGTTGTGTTTTTACGTATTTAATAATCTCTTTAATCACATTTACTTTCGGACGAACTTCATAATACAAGTTGGAGCGGTTGAAAGATGATTTAAAAAGATTGGCACTGCTCATGCCTAAATTTTTCTGAATGTCTTGTTGAACTTTTGGAGTTGCAGTTGCAGTTAATGCAATGATTGGAACCTTCCCTATTTCTTCAATGATTGGTCTTAGTCTTCTGTACTCGGGACGGAAATCATGTCCCCATTCTGAAATACAATGTGCTTCGTCAATCGCAAAAAAGGAAATTTTTATTTCGTTGAAAAATGCAATGTTATCTTCTTTGGTTAAACTTTCGGGAGCAACATATAAAAGTTTTGTTTTTCCGTCAGTAATATCTTTTTTCACTTTCGTGATTTCAGCTTTTGTAAGAGATGAATTTAAAAAGTGTGCAATACCTTCTTCGTTTCCGAAATTGCGTAAAGCATCTACTTGATTTTTCATTAAAGCAATTAGTGGAGAAATAATAATTGCAGTTCCTTCGCTAACTAAAGCCGGTAATTGGTAGCATAATGATTTGCCACCACCAGTCGGCATAATTACAAAGGTGTCTTTTCCTTCCATCAAACTTGCTATAATAGCTTCTTGAGGTCCTTTGAATTTTTTGAATCCAAAATATTTCTGTAAGCAGTCTAGAAGAGATGTTTCAACATCGAGCGTTTTCAATTCCTGTTTTTTTTAATTAATGATTATAATGAGATTATCTTTAAAATGTACTATTTTTATACCTTTATATATAGAAATCAACAAACAATCGTTTTCTAAATATCTAATGTAAATATATAATAAAAAATTGTTACACAGACAAACATTTCTCTACTTTATTTTAAATACCCTACGAAGTGAATAAATCTATCGATAAAATAAAAGACCTAGCTATAACTACCTTAAATATTGAGGCAGATTCGGTTAGAAACCTCCAAAAATACATCAATGACGATTTTGTAGCTACCGTAAAGCTTATTTATGAGTCTAAAGGAAGAGTAGTTGTGACTGGCATTGGAAAGAGCGCAATTATTGCTCAAAAAATTGTAGCAACAATGAATTCAACAGGTACTCCATCCATTTTTATGCATGCTGCGGATGCCATTCATGGTGATTTAGGGACGATACAAAAAGAGGATGTAGTTATTTGCATTTCTAAGAGTGGAAATACACCCGAAATAAAAGTGCTCGTTCCTTTATTAAAAACGGGTGGCAACAAATTAATTGCTTTGGTTGGAAATATGGATTCATATTTAGCAAAGCAATCGGATTATGTTTTAAATTCTACTGTAGAAAAAGAAGCTTGTCCGAACAACTTAGCGCCAACTTCCAGCACAACAGCTCAACTCGCAATGGGTGATGCATTGGCTGTTTGTTTATTGGATTGCAGAGATTTTACCAGTAGCGATTTTGCAAAATATCATCCAGGTGGAGCACTCGGAAAAAAACTATATTTGAAAGTAGGGGACATAGCATCACAAAATCAAAAACCAGTTGTGAAGCCAGATGATTCAATAAAGACAGTTATTATGGAGATTTCTTCTAAGCGATTGGGTGCGACTGCAGTAGTTGACAATGGAATTCTAGTTGGTGTAATTACAGATGGAGATTTGCGTAGAATGCTTGAAAAAACAGATGCAATTAGCTCTTTGAAAGCATCCGATATTATGAATAAAACTCCTAAACAAATCGAAGCAGGAGAATTGGCAGTAAATGCAATGCAATTATTGGAGCAATATAATATTACACAACTTATAGTTACCGACAAAGGCAAATACCATGGCTTTGTTCATTTGCATGATTTGTTGAAAGAAGGAATTATCTAGAAGTTATAAGGTTAGAAAGTTGAAATGTTTAAAGGTTAAAACTAATCAGAATATTAATGCAACTTTCGAACCTTTCAACCTTACAACTTTAAAACAAAAATGAACCATATAGCAGCAATAGTCCCCGCTTATAATGAAGAGAAGGCAATTACAGCTGTTGTAAATGATATTCTTCAAACTGCTCAATCACAAAATCTATCCATCACCGTTATTGTTGTCAACGATTGCTCTAAAGATTCTACTTTCGAAATTATTTCTAAATTAAATTGTATTGCATTGGACTTGCCAGTGAATTTAGGTATTGGCGGTGCTGTGCAGACAGGATTCAAATATGCTTTTGAAAATGGATTTGATTATGCTATTCAAATTGACGGTGACGGACAACATCCTGCATCAGAGATTCCAAAACTTATAAACGCGGCAAAAGAAAATAATTTAGATGTTGTAATTGGTTCGCGATTTATTTCTAAAGAAGGGTTTCAATCTTCGGCAGTCAGACGAATGGGAATAAATTATTTTAAATGGCTGAATCGTTTTTTGGTGGGTGTTACTGTAAATGATAGTACTTCGGGCTTTCGGCTAATCAATAAAAAAGTTTTGGAAATAGTGAGCGACTATTACCCCGATGAATATCCGGAGCCGGAAGCAATCATTTTATATTCATTGAACAAATTAAAAATTGGAGAAGTTTCTGTAAGTATGAGAGAGCGCCAAGGGGGTGTTTCTTCTATTGGTGCAACATCTTCTATTTATTATATGTTTAAAGTTTCGTTGGCAATTTTTTATACATTTATAAGAATCAAATTCAAAAAATAAAATCATGGCTAGAATTCAGATCATCGCAATTGCAATCAGTATATTGTTTTTGTTTTATATCGTCAGACTGATCATTAAAGGGAAGCTTCGTGAAGAATATTCTATAGTATGGATTGTGTGTACAGTTATTCTGGTACTCTTTTCTTTTTGGAGAGATGGCTTGGAAGTAGTTTCCAACTTGGTAGGAATTTTATCACCACCAAATTTGGTTTTTACTGCTGCGATTTTCGCCATCTTTATTTATTTACTTCACTTGAGTGTAGTGGTTTCTAAACTGCATTCACAGAATAAACAATTAGCGCAGGATATTGCTTTATTGAAGGAGAAAATGGAGAAAAAGTGAATATGAAAATTTCTTTTTAATGAAAATTCTTGGATGTAATAATTAATTTATTAAATTAGAACATCAACAATCCTTCTGATAGGTATGAAAATTCCTGCTTTCAAAACAATATTCTTTTCACATGTTGCCCAAATTGTTGTTTCCACAACTTTTAATTCTTCCGAATCTCTGAAAAAGATCCGACATTTAATCTTCTCCATATTTCCAAGAATAGTTGCAACCTTTAATTTAATCAATAAATTACTCACCTCCGTAGTTGATAATTGAATTTTTTCATTTGGAAACTTGCAATCTTTAATTGCATGTTTATCGACTAATGTTGCTTGAATTTCTTTTGTCATAATTATAAGAATTTGTTTAAAGTTCCAATAGGTGATCAATAAAATATGCAATTGCTATCTTTAAAGAATATGAAAAACATACCGGCAACTAAAAGCGACAAGAGTAATAACCACCACTACAATACCAGCATAGCCAGTCATTTTTAAATCTGATTCCTTATTTTTTTTGATTGAAGTTTTCATGATATTTTGTTTTTAAGGTTTATACACCTAGTTAAACGCAACAAAATATCAGAATTATAGAAATTCGAAGAAAGTATTCAAAATAGGGCAAAAAGAAAGAAAAATGTAGACGAACGGAAATAATGCTACATAATATTTAACCGTTTATAAACTTCACTTTTATATGTTTTACCAATAGGTACAAGCTTTTCTCCAAAAGCGATAGTATCATCTTCAATGTCCTCAATTGCATCAAAACGAATAATATAAGACCGGTGAACCCTAATATAGTCAGGGTCTTTAAATCTATTTTCCATTTCCTTCATTGTCGAATGAACAATATATTTTTTCCCATTACAATAAAGCGTTACATAATCGCCAATGCACTCAATAAGTTTTATTTCCTTTAGTAGGATTTTGACAATAGTTTTTCCATCTTTTACGAAAACTATATTATCATTAAATTTAATTGTACTTTCTGTTGATGTTTTGTTTAAAACCTTTTTAACGGCAAGTGAAAAGTTTTCAAAATTGATCGGTTTAACTAAATACCCTGAAACATTATATTTGAATGCTTCAATAGCGAAATCTTTGTGTGAGGTTGTAAGTATAACCTTAGGTAGTTTTTCAGCAAAGTAAGTGATGAATTCTATTCCTGTCATTTGAGGCATTTCAACGTCAAGAAATATCAAATCAATTTTATTCAATTTCAGAAATGAAATAGCCTCTGTTGCGTTTTCGAAGGAGTTTATTAGAGCTAGTCCCGGAAATTTTGCAATCAATTGTTGCAGAATATCCCTGGCCATTTTCTCATCATCTATAATTATACATTTCATATTTTTATTTTTTTAATTCTGTTTTCAATTCGGAATAGGCCAACTCACAGCTAAATTCAAGTTCAGTAACCATTTCTGGTAATAAATTTAAATGTTGCTTTTTTAGGCAATTTGATTCTATTTCCGTAACTTTTTTAATAAATAGTGGAGTGCCTATAAATGAGATTCGCCCTTTTAATTTGTGAGCAGATTCACTCATTTTTGGCCAGTCACCTTTATGCATTTCACGTTTTAGTTGACTTATAATTTCTGGAGTCTGTATCAGGAACTCTTCAATTAATTTTTCGAAAAAAGGTGTATCGCCTGAGGCAACAGATTTAAGATAGGCCAAATCAATTACAGACACTCTTTCTGCATTGTTCTTAACTAATAAATCTTTAATTTTCTCTAATAATTCATTTTCTTGGAAAGGTTTGCTTAAGTATGCGTTCATTCCGATTTCAATGCATTTTTCTTTTTCTCCATTTAAAATATTTGCTGTCACTGCAATTATTGGCGTTTTTGAATTCGTACCTAATTTATTTTTTCTGATTGCCTCTGTTGTTTTATATCCATCTAAAATAGGCATTTGTAGATCCATTAGAATTAGGTCGTAGGAATTTGTTTTTAATTTTTCAAGTGCAATTTTACCATTATCAGCTGTTTCAGTTTGGGCGCCATATTTCTCAAGCATTGAATTAGTGATCATTTGATTGAATTTGTCGTCTTCAACAACAAGTATCTTCTTTGATTTTAAGTCTACAGGAGTTGATTTTGAAATCTGGATTGCTGGTTTTTCGATATGTTCAATTATTTCGTAAGGAATAGTTACGAAAAATGTTGTCCCCAAACCTTCCTTACTCTTTACCTTTATTGTCCCTTTCTGAAGCTCAACCAAGTTTTTTACAATGGTTAATCCCAATCCGGTTCCTGCTGAAAAATTACTAGTTTCTGAATTAACCTGAGAATATCTGTTGAAGATATTTGTTAGATTTTCTTCGGAAATTCCAATTCCGGTATCTTTAATTTCGATATTAATAAATTTTATCATCCCACTATTTTCCTCCATTGTTATCTTTATATCTATGTTGCCAGATTCGGTAAATTTTATTGCGTTATTTACTAAGTTGAAAAGGATTTGCTTCAATCTGAAAGGATCTCCCGCAACATGATGTGTTTTTAAGAAATCATCTGTTCTTAAATTAAGTTTAAGATTTTTGTTTTCAGCCAAGTATTTCATTGAGTTGTAAACTTCATTTACAACTTTAAAAATGTCAAAAGGTAAAATTTGAAATTTAATTTTTTTTGCCTGAATTTTTTCGAAATCGAGAATGTCATTTACGAGATAGAGCAGATTTTCTGACGCAGTTTTAATAATCCCTAAGTATTCATTTTGTTTCCCTGATAAGTTTGTTTCAGCCAATAATCCTGTGATACCGGTTATAATATTTATTGGATTTCGTAATTCATGGCTCATATTCGCTAAGAACTGTTCTTTAGTTTTTTTAGAAATGATTGCTTCTTCTTTTGCATTTATTAGCTCAATTTCATTTTTCTTTCTTTGTGTAATATTTCTGTAAATCCATAAATGCCCATTATATTCATTGTCGGAAAAAATTGGAACAAAATCGCGTTCTAAGAAATCTCCATTTGCCAATTCTAATTCTTCATTCAAGACAAGGTCCTTGTTTGTCAGCGTTTTTTCTAATTGTTTTACAAATAAATTAGGATTTTTAAAGTTATGTTTTGATTCCTCTGCAGATTTCTTGCAATCATAACCGATTAGTTGTTCTGGCTTCACTGGAATGTTCAATAATTCACAAAATATTTTATTTGTTAATACAATTTTTCGTTCTTTATTTTCAAGCAAAATTCCACTTTGCATGTTTTGAATGAGTGCTGAAAATCTTTTATTGCTATACTTTAATTCATATTCGGATTTTTCAATTTCTAATTTCTGTTTTTTGAGATTCTCAACAAGAGATAAAATGTCTTTCGACATGATTTCTTTATTGTTGATTAGCTGAATCATATCTGTAGTAGAGTCGTGAATTGCAAAATCTGGAATTGTGAGATTGAATTTAAGCAAGTCTTCAGGAGTGGTAATCCATGGACTACCTATAAATATGATGTTATCGTTGCTTGATTTCAATATTTGGCCTCTGAATAGTATATCAGGGACTTTTTTTGAAATTAAAATTATTACTTGGTTACAATATTCTTGTATTGAATTAAATGTATAGGATACACTGAACGGTCTCTTAAACTCAAATTCATTTTTGAAATCGGAATTGACAATATTCGGAATAAGTTTTAAAATGCTATTTCCTGCAGAAACAATTTTCAGAGAATTATTAATTGCGAAATAAAATGGAAATAGTAGTGTTATTTCCGAATTATTAAAGGATATTTTATTTTGTTCACTCATAATTTAGGACCAACTAACCCGAAAGATGTCATTATATGCTCCGTCCGTTTTCAAAGCTTTTACTTCAATCTTTGTTTCTACTTTATACATTTTTCCTAATCCTTGAAGTAAGCCATACATAAAATAGTGAAGGCCATTTCTTGTAGAAAAATAGTGCACATCCAAAGAGTTTTCTTCAATATTACTGATTTTGAATTCTGGTGGTGTAAGGTTTGGATATATGAGCATTACACGGCTATGGAAGTTCGGAAGATTTATAAGGAAAGATTTTAAATTTTCACCACCAGCTTTCATTAATGCACCATAACTTTCTTGTCCTGTTTTTAAAACCCAGTACTCGCCAAATGAAATTAAAACATCTTTCAGTTCTATTTTTAAGATTTCAGATGCTGCAATGGCTAAATCAAAAGTTGTTTGATCTGGGTAAGGTTCGTTGCTGAGAAATCCATCAACTGAAACACCACTTTGTTTTTTTATTTTTTCCCAGGAATCCAATCCAAAATTTTCGATTACTAATCCCTGGATTGCTTTATTTACTATTCCGTACATATATTTAATATTTTTATTTATACTGAGTTATACGATTATTTAATTAAAAGGTTCTTACTATTTTCGTCCTAAGATAATTTAATTTTTTGAGCTTCCATTTGTGAGTTTAGTTCAAATATCATCTATTATCAATATGTCGATTTCCGTTCTTCGATAAATTCGCCTCCTTTATCGAAAATATTACAATTTCTAAGTATTAGACGTTTAAGAATATATAAACAACGGTTTTGTATTCATTCTCAAAGTGTTGTACCATGAAAAATTCTTTAAAAGCTCTAAAAGTATTAATGGAAAGGTTTAGTTTCTTATCCTCTAGTTCAGTTCAAGCAGAAGATATAGGTATTGCTGAAGGTACTGTGCAAACTTATAAATGGTTGAAAGACTTTGGGGCATTAAAGGATATAGTATTTTCATTGATTATTTCCTCTGTTTTTTGTTCGTTTTTATACCTTGCTATAAATTCCTGATTTTTTCTACACCAGATTGGTCAATCCGTATTTCCTTCCTATCCTTACTACACCTCTTCAAGCAAACTCTGCCTTATTTATTATTGTTTTTGCGATTTAAATTTCCTTCAATCGAACCTTTTCCACTCTTGGTTTACATTGTTTGGCTGGCTATACAACTTAATATTCGACATTTCCATTCTCCGTCCAAAAAGCGCCATTCTTCGAAAGTTTCTTAACGCGTTATTTTTCTCCGTTAAACTAAGAAGTTAACAGGTATTTATTATTAAAAGAAAGGGCTACTCTGTATGAAAAAAAATCTACAAATTCAGAAACTTTGTAATTCAATTTTAAAATTATTGGATTTCGGTTCAAATGTGAATGTTAATTCACCAGAAGAAATGAAAAATAAAAATAAAAAAATCGAAATACATTATTTACGAAAAGTCTGGTTTGCCGCTCTGCGTCTTTCCTTAATTTTTATTTTCTCTGGAAATTTCAAAGCAACCGCACAAAATACTTGTGCGGCACCGCAGGTTATAGCCGCTTTGCCTTACACGCTGGCCTCAGGTACTACATGTGGAACAGTTAATAATTACACCACAACAATTGGAGGGAGTACATCGTATCTTTCCGGTGAGGACAGAATCTTTAGATTTGTACCTTCTACATCCGGAAGTATTACAATTTCTGTGACTCAACCTACCGGTGCATACTTAGGAATGTATTTGTACACAGGTTGCCCCTTCACTGCTTACATAGGAGGAGTTCAAAATAACACGGCTACAAAGAGTTTTACTGCAACAGTTACTGCAGGAGCAACATATTTTCTAATGTTGGATACTTGGGCAGCACCTTCGTGTACTGCTTTTACAAATTTGACTATTACGGCACCAGCAGCAGCTTACAACCCTTGTACAACTATCCCTACATTAACTTGCGGTGCTGCTGCTACTACCTATAGTATGGCTGCATCTGCAGGGGCTTGGAATACTTATGGTGGTACATTTAGTGTACCAGGTCAGGAAAAATTATTTCAGTTCACCCCTACAGTTACTGGTTCTTATGCCGTAACAATGTCGGTATCAACTGGCTATAACGACTTTTTCTGGAAAGCTGCATCCGTTGGATGTAATTCAACTAGTTGGACGTATGTTAACGATATCTTTGGTACAGGAGAAACCTGGAATGTTAATTTAACTGCGGGTGTAGCATATTATTTTATGATGGATGATGAAGATATTTCAGCAAATACTGGAACAATAAGAGTTGCTTGTATATCAGCAGCTCCTGGGAATGACTTAGTAGCCAATGCTCCACTCATTTCGTGTGGTTCAAATACAGCTGGAACAACTATTGGAGCAACATTGTCGGGGACCTATGAGGGCTTAACTTGTGGAACTGCACAAACTCAGCCTGGAGTATGGTATAAGGTTAATGGCGATGGATCCACTATGACAGCTTCCTTATGTGCAACTGCATGGGATAGTAAAATAAATGTTTATCAAGGAGCAACTTCGTCATCTTTAGTTTGTGTTGGTGGAATAGATGATGACGGCCCAGCTTGCCTTAGTTCATCCGCATCTTACTCATGGGCTTCTGTTTCGGGTCAAATTTATTGGATATGCGTTAGTGGTTTTAATTCAAATGCTGCTTTTAATATTGCATTAACGTGTGTTGCACCAGCTTGTGCAGGATCACCAAGTGCTCTTGCTTCTTCTGCAGTTTCAGCTTCAGCCGCAACAATTTCTTGGACAGCAGGTTCTCCTGCTCCGGCTAGCGGTTATCAGTATTATTTGTCAACATCAGCTACTGCGCCAATTTCAACAACTGTCCCTACCGGAAGTGTTAGTGCTGGAGTTCTATCAGCAAGCCTAACAGGTCTATTAGCAAATACAACCTATTATTTTTGGGTTCGATCAAATTGCGGTGCCTCACAACTAGGTTGGATAGGTTCAGGATCGTTTTTAACTTTATGTAATTCATCAACTGTAAGTACAAGTGCTTTTGTAACTGAAACCATGAATACTACCTCGTCTTCCATTGGATGTTGGCGTTTGCAAGGTTCCGGCATTAGTCTGGAAACTGCTGGAACGTTTCCAACTTGCGCCACTCAAGAAGGGGATAGAATGATACAATTTAATTCATATAATTTATCGGCAGGTACAACTGCTAGATTGTTTTCTATGCCATTGAATACAATTGGAACAACAGGATTAGCAGTAGATTTTTATTGGTTAAATGAGAATAGTCCTTTATATACGATGACAACCGAAGGTGTTCAAGTTCAATATTCATTAGATGGTGGAACAACGTGGACAAATAGTGGAAGTTTTTTTCCTAGACAAGATGCAACCCTTGCTTCTGGAGCAATTCAATGGAATTTGAAAACTGTTGAAATAGGAAGTGCTGCAGTTGGTGCGAATGTTTTGGTAGGATTTTTATTTACCTCTCAATATGGAGATAATTGTTTCTTGGATAATTTAAAAATACGACAAGCGAAACCTATTATTTCAAGCTTTTCACCAACTTCAATTTGCTCTGGTTCAACAATTACAATAAATGGTTCTCACTTCCTAAATACTACAGCTGTTCAGTTCAATGGAATAAATGCTGCAAGCTTTTCAATTGTTAGCTCTACACAATTAACAGCAGTTGTGCCTTCAGGTAGCGCTTCCGGAACAATATCGGTAACTACATTAACCGGTGGCACAGGAACAAGTACCACTTCTCTTACTGTGAATCCGCTTCCAATAATTAGTTGCCCTTCAAACATTATTGTTAGTGCAACAAGTGGTTCATGCAGCGCGATTGTAACTTATAGCGCAAGTTCATCAACAATACCTTTACCAACAATAACTTATTCTCAAGCATCTGGGTCTTCTTTTAATATCGGAACTACTATCGTAACAGCAACTGCAACAACTAGTGGTGGTTGTACTACTTCATGTACATTTTCTGTAACTGTGAATTCATCTGGAACAAGTAATTGGTTAGGAAGTATTAGTACTGATTGGTTTAACTCAGGCAACTGGTGTGGAGGAATTCCTACTTCAACTTCAGATGTGGTTATTTCTACAGGCGCTTCTTATATGCCAATCATTTCGAGTGCAGGAGCAATTGCAAAAAACATTACAATCAACTCTGGCGCTAGCTTAACCATGAACGGAAATGGATATTTAACAGTTGTTGGTAATTGGATAAATAATGGAACATTTGTAGCCACCGGAGGCGATGTGAATTTTAATGGGAGTTCTTCGCAAACGATTGCGGGGGTGACAACTTTCTTTAACCTAAATTTAAATAATCCAAGTGGACTAACAATAAATTCAAATGTAAATGTAAATGGGGGGTGCCAATTGGTTTCAGGAATCCTTACCACTGGTTCAAATGTTTTACAGATAACAAACGGTGCCTCCCTTTCATATTTTGCAGGTTATGTAAATGGGTATTTAAAGAAATATGTTGATGCACTTAACCCATTTGTAATTTTTGAGATTGGAAATTTAAGTGGATTTACTCCCGCTAATATTTATTTCAATAGTGTTATAACTGATGGATATTTAACTGTAAATACAATTTCGAATGATCATCCTTCTATTGCTTCATCTGGGTTAGATTCAACGAAGACAATAAACCGCTATTGGAATTTGGTGGGCAGCGGATTAACATTTGATTATTATAGTTTGGATTTGGAATTTGTTAATTCTGATAAAGATCTTGGATTTAATGAAGTTTATGCCGGTGCTAAAGTATTTTCTGGATCTTCATGGGTAAATACTGATCAAGGATCTTACAACAATAATATTTTATCAGTAGAAAATATTTCAACCTTTGGCGCTGTTCAAATTGGAATTTTCAATCCAACTCCGTTAGCAATTTCTCTTTCTCCTAATTATGGATATATTGGATTAACATCAACTGTTGTTTTTAGTGGAAGAGGATTTATCAGCGGAGCAACCAGTGTAAATTCTGTTGCAGGTGTAACTATAAATTCAACAACAATTAATAATGACAGCACTTTGACACTTAATGTTTCTGTCAGTTCAACAGCTATAGCAGGAATAAGAAAATTTGCTATTACTAACGTTGTAAATGCCCCGGGATTAGGTGGCACAAGTTATGATTCTTTATCATTTGAAATTAGAAATCCGCCAGTTGCCAGTTTTTTTCCAAGTGCTACAACGCTAATTTGCAATGTGAGTGGAAGTATAATGTTTCATAATTATTCAACTGGTGGCGTTTCTTATTTATGGAATTTTGGCGCTGGAGCTTCCCCTGCAACTTCAACTAGCTCGGGATCTCAAACAGTAAGCTATTCTACAACAGGGACAAAAATAATTAAATTACTTGTTTTTAGTCCAGCAGGTAATGATTCAATTATAAAAAGTATTGTAGTTACTGCAAATCCACCTTCTAAACCAGCGTCTATAAGTGGGCCCTTAAATTTGACTTGTACTTCATCCATTGTAACAGGTGTTTATACTGCACCACTACTAACGGATGTGTCTTATAATTGGACAGTTCCTTCTGGAGCAACAATAACAAGTGGTTTAGGAACAAGAACAATTGTTGTTTCTTTTAGTGGAACATTTACAACAGGTGTAATTTCATTAACTGAATCAAACGGCTGTGGAACGAGTTTAGCACGAACAATTACCGTTACAACAGCACCTCTTGCTCCATCTTTAATTTCAGGTAGTACAATTATTTGTGGGCTTACTTCCACAACATATACTGCTGCCGCTGTACCTGGTGCCACTTCCTATACATGGACATTGCCTGCAGGTGTTACATCAACAGTGGGTCTTTCACCAATAACAACAGTGGGGGCTTCTTTAACAGTAAATTTTGCTTCAACATTTAATAGTGGTTCAATTTCAGTAAGAGCTAACAATTTATGTACAAGTGGATTTGCAAGAACACTGGCCATAAGCAGGGCTCCTGCAGCTCCTGCATCAATTTCGGGGACTACACTTATATGTGGTTTATCAAGCACTACCTATACTGTTGCTGCAACAGTTGGAGCAACATCTTATACTTGGATTTTGCCAACTGGAATTACCTCAGCACTTGGAGCTTCTCCAATAACAACTGCTGGGACAACATTGACTGTGAATATATCCTCTGCTTTTTCCTCTGGATCAATTTCTGTAAAAGCAAATAATTCCTGTTCAAGTAGCGGTCTTAGATCATTGGCATTAAAATTAACACCGAACACTCCGGGAACAATATCAGGGCCAAGCAACATTTGCTCATTGACCTCGGCTACCTATAGTATTGCAGCTGTTGCTGGTTCAACTTCCTATACTTGGACTTTACCTTTAGGAGTTACAAGTACGCTTGGGTCATCACCTATTACTACTACTAGTACATCAATTTCAGTTTTAATTTCACCGGGAGTTGCGACAGGTAATATTACTGTTGTTTCAAATAACACATGTGGCGTTAGTGGAGTTAGATCCAAAGTTTTAGCAGGTTGTCATAGTTTTGTATCTGCAATTGCAGATTCTGTTTCTCAAATTCCATTTGAAATTAAAATTTATCCTAATCCAGCTATTGAAAAATTTAGTATCGAGTTTGTTTCAAACATTAATTCTGAAATAGTAATTGAAATATATGATATGAACGGAAATAGAATTACTGTCAGAAAAGAAATAGTAACTGAAGGCAATAATCTTTTAGAGTGCAATGTATCTGAATTTACAAAAGGAATTTATTTAATAAAGTTAGTGGATGAATTAAATCAAATGGTTGTTACAAAAAAATTGGTTGTTCAATAAAGAAGAAAATAAACAAACATACCTACGTGAATTTTTTATAGAGAGCAAAAAATTTACTTTATTATGATTTGTAATGGACAATCAATTAAGAAATGCAGCCTAGTGCTGCTTTCTTTTTTTAAACCAATCCTCCGTTCAAATCCAAGCAAGCTCCATTTAAATAAGGCGTATTTCGAATATATTGAATTGTAGAAAAAATATTTTCAGGGTCACCGAATTCGTTAGAAGCAATTTTGGATTTTATCTTTTCTTGAATTTCTTTTGGAACAGTGTTAATCATTCCAACTTTAAAATATCCAAGATTAATATTGTTGATTGTAATTCCTTTTTTTGCGTTTTCTAATGCGATGCTTTTTATCATACCGTTAATTCCTGCCTTGGAAGCCGCATAAGCACTGGTCCCCATTACTCCGGTTTGAGAAACAATAGAAGATAAATTAATGATGCGTCCGAAATTCTGTTCGCGCATAAAGGGTAATGTTGCACGAACTAAATGAAATGTTCCTGTTAAATTGACTTGAATTACATTCGTCCATTCTTCCACACTTGATTTATGAGCAAATGCATTGGCGCTAACCCCCGCACAATTAATCAAAGTAATCTCTTTTGCTTTAATGGATGAGATAAATTTTTCTACTTGTGAAAAATCAGTGATGTCTAATGCAACTGTATTTTCATAAATTTTACCTTCTGATTTATTCAAATGATAAGTGCCAATAATTTCTTCTCCAGATTGTAAAAACTTATTGAATAAAAAATTGCCGATTCCGCCTGTAATTCCTGTAATGATTATCATTTTTAATTGTTTTATTATGCTAAATTTTCCGTAATTTTTCACTAATTTTAAGCAAAATAACAAAAATTACGCGATAGTAGAATGGCGAACACCGCTAAAAATATATTTTTGTTTAGTGTAGATCTGGAAGACGTTCGGCTGAGAATGCAGGATGGCTTGCAATACAAGTCCAGAGTGGAAAAGATGGTGGAACAATACCTTCAATTTCTTGATAAGCACAAGTCCAAAGCTACCTTTTTTACCGTTGGAGATATTCCCGAGCATTACCCCAGTCTGATAAAAACCATCATTTCTGCAGGACACGAAATTGCCTGTCATTCTAATAAGCACGTTCCTGTTACGGAACAAACCAAAGAAGCCTTTAAATCCGATTTATTACAAAATTTGGAAAATTTAAACAAGGCAGGTGCTGCCAATATTTGTGGGTATCGTGCTCCAGTTTATTCAATCACAGAAAAAACTCCATGGGCATTTGATATTTTATCTGAATTAGGTTTTACATATTCCAGCTCAGTTCTTCCTGCAAAAAATCCATTGTTTGGTTGGGACGGATTTGGAGAAAAACCAAGAATGATGAATGATAAGCTTTTGGAAATTCCAGTAAGTGTAAGAGGAACCAGTTTTTTGAATGTTCCTTTTTCGGGTGGAGTCTATTTCAGAGTTTTGCCAATGTCGATAATCAAAAAAGGATTTGATAAACATTTTTCAAATGGATTAGCTGTTACAAGTTATTTTCATCCTTACGACAGTGATGTCGAGCAGGAAAAATTTATGCATCCTGGAATCAATAACAGCTGGTTCTATAATAAACTGATGTATTACAATCGTGAAAGCATGTTTGATAGATTGGATACAATCATGGAAACATTTGATTGTAAAATAATAACCTACAAAGAATACGCTGATAGTTTCAATGGAAAATAAAAGTGTACATATTTTTGAAGCTGAACGAATAGGGAATTATTTGTTGGGTATTAATGTTCAGGATTCTGAAAAGAATACGTATGCGGATGCAATGCAAAAATTGAACATTCAGTTTTCAAAGTATGAACAAGCACTTTGGGAGAAGATGATTAAGAGTAAGAGTAAAATGGCCTGTATTGATGCTGCTTTGGCAATGAAGGAACCAAACAACAATGTGCGTAGGAAATTATTTACGATGCTTGCTATTTTGGAAGCGTCTCCCAATTACACTTCTTATTTTCTTTCACGTAATTTTTCTTTCTTCTACATATTTAAAATCGGACTTGTAGGAATACGAGCAGTCTGGAGAGCAGCAATCGGAATTTTCATCATCAACTCTATAAAACGAAAATGCAATTAAGCTACGATTATATTGTTGTTGGCTCAGGTGCTACAGGTGCCATTGTTGCAAATTCACTTGTTGAAGCTGGAGTAAATATTGCTGTCTTGGATGTTGGAGTAGAAGATGAACTGTACAAAGAAATTATTCCGAACAAAGATTTTATTTCCATTCGTAAAGAAGATGAAAATCAACAGGATTATTTTTTAGGAAAACAATTTGAAGGCATTCCTTGGGAAACATCTAAAGTGGGTTCACAATTAACTCCACCGAGAAATTTTTTAACACAACTCACTGAAAAATTAATTCCGTTCGAGTCCGATTCTTTTAAACCGATGGAGAGTATGGCTAAAGGCGGATTAGGTGGTGGCTGGGGGCTTGGTTGTTATGAATTTTCAAAACCCGAATTGGATGCAATTGGATTAAAAGAATCTGAAATGTTGCCTGCTTATGATGCTGTTGCAAATCATATTGGTGTATCAGGAATAAAAGATGATGCTGCTCCGTATTGTTTGCGAGATTTAAAAAATGTTCAGCCTGTTTCGGAGCTGGAGCAAAATTTGAGTGGCGTTTTTACTTCTTATAACAAGCAAAAAAAGAATTTAAACAACAAAGGAATATTTGTCGGGCGTTCTGCTTTGGCTGTTATTACAAAAGAAAGAGACAATCGGTCGGCAGTTCAATACAAGGATATGGATTTTTGGAGCGATACAGATAAATCGTCATACCGTTCTTGGATGACTATTGATCAATTAAAGGGTAAATCGAATTTTGTTTACCATAAAAATTGTTTGGTGTTGAAATTCAAAGAACATGATTTAGGAGTTGATGTAATTGTAAAAAGAACAGATACAAGCGAAGAACAAATCTTTTCTTGTAAAAAATTAATTTTATCTCCGGGAGTTTTAGGTACAGCCAGAATTGTGATTCGCTCATTCGATTATAAAAAAGAACAACTGCCTGTCATTTGCAATCCTTATTGCTACATCCCTTGTTTGCAATGGCGAATGCTTGGGAAGGAGATAGAACAAAAGAAAACGAGTTTAGGGCAATTGGTAATGTATTTGGATGAGAAGAATGATAATTTTGATGTAGGTATGGCTGCATTGTTTAGTTATCGTTCGTTATTGTTGTTTAAGCTAATTAAAGAAACGCCTCTTAATTATGCGGATGCTCGCATCATTATGCAATACTTACAATCATCCTTTACCATTGCAGGGATTCATCATCCGGAGAAAGGCTCGGCCTCTAAATTTATTCGTATGGAACAAAATGCAAATACATATACAGGTGATATATTAACGGGTCAATATATTTTATCTGAACAAGAGATAAAAACGAATGAAAGCCGAGAGAAGAAAATTAAATCGGCATTAAATTCACTAGGTTGCAAGCCACTCAAGACTATTTATACTCCACATGGAGGAAGTATTCATTATGCAGGAACATTGCCTTTTAATGATAATGGAGAAAATTTTTCAATTCATTCTAATGGAAAATTGGGTGGAACAAAAAATGTATTTGTTGCCGATGGTTCTGGATTCAAATATCTTCCAGCAAAAGGGTTGACTTTTACATTAATGGCAAATGCTTACAATGTTGCAAAAAATGTTTTGAAAAATGGTTAAACCTACTATAGTTATTACTGGAGCAAATGGGTTTATCGGTGAAGAACTGGTTCATTATTTTTTTGAAAATGGATGGCATGTGAAAGCACTTGTTCGAAATGTTCCGAAAGAAATTGTGAGAGATGTAGAATACATTGAATATGATTTAAATCGAATACCTGATGAGACAATTTTTGATTCGGTCGATTATCTTGTCCACGCTGCCTACATGCGTTATGATAAAAGTAATAATGCTGATCTAATCAATGTTGAAGGGACAAAAATAATTGTCAATATTTGTCGCAAAAAAAATATTAAACCCTTGTTTCTTTCCTCCTTTTCTGCACATAAATACGCTGAATCTCATTATGGACGAACAAAGTTGGAGTGTGAAAAATTATTCGATATCTCAACAGATGTTGTTTTAAAACCGGGATTGGTTATCGGTAAAAAAGGATTGGCTTCGGAACTTGTTAAAACTATAAATAATTCTTCTTTCTTTCCCTTAATCGGTGGTGGCGATCAGCCTCTTCAAACGATACATGTGGATGATCTTTGTCTTATTATTGAGCAGGTTTTTGAAAGAAATGTAACAGGATTATATCATGTTGCTGAAGTGGAAGCTATTTCAATGAAACAATTTTATCAAGAAATTGCAATACAGTTAAAAAAGAAAATAACTTTTATCCCATTTCCACTTCCTTTATTATTTTTCATTTGTAAGATTGCTGAAGCAATTGGTATGCATGTGCCAGTTTCTTCTGAAAGTGTATTGGGATTAAAGCAATTAATTGAATTTGATACAAAAGCTGATCTAGGTAAATTGGATGTTACTTTGAAAAATTATTCTGAAAGTATAAAATCAATTTTGATATAAGATGAGTTACGAATATAAACAAGTTGAAACCAGTAATCACGCAATTAGAGAAATTGCTAATTTGCTGCGACTTGTTTTTCCAAAAACGAAAAAATATTCAGAAGCGTTTATCAACTGGCAATATGCAAACAACCCCAATGGAAAGGTTTGCGGATGCAATGCTTATGAAAATGGACAATTGGTTGCTCATTATGCTGTGATTCCAATTTTTGCAAATGTATTTGGGAAGCTTGAAAAAGGTTTTTTGTCGTTAAACACTGCAACACATCCAAATCATCAAGGGAAGAAATTATTTACTACACTTGCAGATATGACATATAAATCTGCAGCTGCTGAAGGTGGTGGTTTTGTTATAGGTGTAGCAAATGCAAATAGCACTCCTGGATTTGTTAATAAATTGGGTTTTCAATTGGTTGGTTCATTAGATGCTAAGTTGGGATTTGGAAAAATACCTGCAATTGCAAAACTTGAAGGAATACAATTTATTACAGATTGGAACAAAGAGCTGGTTCAATGGAAATTAGCTAACCCTGAATCAATCTATAAAATTTTGGATGGTGTAATTTATTCTGTAACTGATAAACCATTAATAGAAGCAGTTTTGCTCGATTGTTCGGATGTGTATGCATTGCCAAATAATAATGTTAATATTGGATTCCGACCTGTGAAAATGTGGATGGGTATTGACTCATCTTTAGATTGGAGTACATCGATGTATATGAATATTCCGAATAGTTTGCGTCCGTCACCTTTAAATTTAATTTTCAAAGATCTTACTGGCGCAAATAGGAAATTAGAAAAAATAAAAGTTCGATTTTATGCTTTTGATTTTGATGCATATTAAATTTTAGATATATGAGCATATTTAAAAACGTAAGAACCTGGTTGCAGGAACCCCGCTTAATTGGTGTGAATCCGGATAGTGAGGAAATGTTGGAGATTCATAGTAAGGTGTTGTATGAAAAACCAATGATGAAGGAGGTTTTCTCTGAATTTTATGATACGTGTATCCAATTAGATGATAAATACTTTTCTCAAACAAAAGCCAAGCGTGTGGAGATTGGTGCAGGTGTGAGTTTTTTTAAAAAGATGTATCCAGAAATTATTTCAACAGACATTAAAAAAGCAGAGAATCTCGATATGGTTGTAGATGCTCAAAATATGCCATTTGAAAATAATAGCGTGAGAGCAATTTATGGTATAAACTGTTTTCATCATTTTCCAAATCCAAATTTATTTTTTAATGAATTAGATAGAGTTTTAGAAAAAGGCTGCGGTTGTGTTTTGATAGATCCTTATTATGGAACAATCGCAAAACGTTTTTATAAAAAAATATTTGACACCGAAACGTTTGATATGACTCAAAAGGAATGGGTAAATGAATCGTTAGGATTTATGAATGGAGCTAATCAAGCGCTTTCATATGTTGTTTTTATTCGCGACAAAGAGAAGTTTGAAAAAATGTATCCTAATTTAGAAGTTGTGGTACAAAGACCGTTGAATAATTACATGAGATATGTTTTGTCTGGCGGATTAAATTTTAGACAAATTCTTCCTTCTTTCTTTTCTCCAATTATTAAGTTCTTCGAATTTTTGTTTATTCCTTTCAGTTCGATTTTTGCTTTGCATCATATTATTGTAATTAGGAAGAAAAATTAGTTTTAGAACGTCATTGCGAGGAACGAAGCAATCTCTTGCGGAGGAAAATTATCACTACGAAAGATTGCTTCGTTCCTCGCAATGACGCTCCGTAAACATGATGAAATTATTAATTCCCAGCTTTCCCTCTCCTAGAAACTTCTAAATTGTTTCTCAGTAATTGATTATTTGGATTTATTTTCAATCCCTTTTCTCCGGCTTCAATGGCCTTGTCCCAAAGCTTTAACATGTTGTATGCAGAACAGATATTATTATAACCACTTTCCGAATTAGGATTTATTTTTACTGCTTGTTCAGCAGCATCAGCACATTTTTGAAACTGTCCTAAATTGTAATATTCCAAACTCAAATTAATATAACTTGCTTCCGATGGATCCTTTTGAATAAGTGCTAGTGCGTTTTTTTCTTTTTCTTTTCTTGCTAAACCATCTGCTAAATTGTTTTTCGCCAACTGATAGTTCGGGTCAATCTTTAATGCTTGCTCTCCAGCTTTTACGGCTTCGTCATAATTTCCTAAAAGATTCTGTGCAGAACAAATGTTGTTATAGGCTTCAATGCAATCAGCTTTTAATTTGATCGCTTCAGTTGAAGCGTCAATGCATTTTTGGTATTGTTGTTTTTGATAATACAATAAACTCAAAGCAATATAATTATCTACTGTAGGTTTGTCTTTAGCAACTTGTTCTGCAATTTGAATTTGATTGCTTTCGTTTGCAGCTAATAACATTAAGTCGTTGTAAAGCAATTTATTTCCTGAGTGGCCTGGACTTACTTTTAATCCTTGGGTAGCTTGTTCTAAAGCTTCTTTAAATTTTCCTTGTGAGCGAAGCCAGTTTGCGTAAAAATAGTAACACTCTGGGTTGCCTGGGTTTAAAAATTGTGCTTGCTTAAAGTTCGCTTCTGCTTCTTGTTGATTGCCCATTGCGCTTTTTAATACGCCCATGTTTACGTACAAGTATGAATAGTTCGGGAGGATTTTTAATGCACGTTCAAAATAATTTAACGCAGCTGGATAATCTTTTTTACCCATCATTGCCAGTCCGTAATTCATTAATCCTCTGCCATTGTTTGGACTTTTTTGAATCACATCTAGCCACAGCGTTTCACCATTAAGCCAAACTTTATTTCTTTCATGCGTTCCATATGCATGTGCCGATACAAGTAAAATTGGTAATGCAAAAAACAGAAACTTAATCTGGATTTTAGTTTCAATTCGTTCTTGAAATCGAATTGCTATTAAACCAAGTAGCCATGCTGTAGAAATTACTAAACCAATGTATGGAAAAAAGGTACGGTGGTCATTTAATACTTCAGATAGCGGAATGATAGAAGTTGGAAGTAGCGCTAATAGAAACCAGCATATCCCAAATGCAATTGGATATAGAATTCTTTTTGTTGAACAATAAACTGCAGTAGCAATCAATCCTAAAATGAAAATACTTCCAGTTATTACTCTGTCGTCAAAAATATTTGAGATTGGTAACCAATCTGTATCAGCCGACAAATTTAACGGAATAAGAAAATTGTTGAAATAATGAACAATTACAAAAGGTTGAGATAAAATATATTCATATCGTGATCCCCCACCTGGAATAAATGTTTCAGAGGCCATCGACTTTGATAACATGAAAAGTAATACAGCTAAAATAAATAGCGGAAGTAATGTGATTAAAGAATTAAAACTCTCTTTTATTCCATTTAATGAAAACCATTTTAGTATTGAAAGATTTTTGAAATATAATAACGCATAAATTAAAAGTAATGGAGCAATCATAATAGTTGGTTCTTTTACAAAGAATCCAATAACAACGGGGATTAAATAAATCAACTTGTTTCTCCAAACTGGTTTGTATAAATATATCAGTAATGAAAGAACAATCATTAACGTTGAAAAAGAATCGGAGCGAGCAATGACATAATTAACAGTTTCAGCATTTGCAGTGTGTAAACTGTAAAAAGTAGCACCAAATAATGCAAAGTACTTATTCCACTTATGCTCAAAGCTATCATTAAATAATTTTACAAATAAAAAATACAGCAAGACACCCAATAAAATGTAAAAGATAAAAATAGAACGATGATAGACTTTTGGAATAGGGTTTGGCTCGCCTCCCAACCAAAAATCAATTGCATTTAAAGTAGTAAGTCCTGGACGATAAATTTGGTTAGCTGGCAACGAACTGGTAGTTGATGCATCCGTGAAAAATGTAGGTATATTCTTGAGGCTTTTAATCGCTTCATTGTTTAAAATTGTGTGAGCATCGTCAAATTGAAACCCATTCTCGTAATGATTCGAGTAAGCTCCAATTAACAATATTAGTGCAAATACTGCTAAAACGTAAAACTTGAGTTGTTTCTGCATATCAAATAAAACTTAAAAACACCATTCTGGCTATCAAAAATACATATTTTTCTTTCGATTTATAAGAAACTGGCAAGCTAAATAGTATTAACTTTGTCCTTTCTATATGGCACTATTCGGACTTTTTAATATATCGGGAAAAAACAAAGGCGAAATGTCTTTTTGGGGGCATATTGATGCTTTGCGAGGACATCTTTTTCGTTCTGCCATAGTTGTTGTTCTTATTGCAATAGTGCTTTTTTGTTTTCCTGAATTTCTATTCGATACTATTCTTTTTGGTCCGATGGAAGAAAATTTCCCTACGTACCGAGCATTCTGTAAGTTAGGTCATTTCCTGAACTTAGGAGAAGATTTGTGTTTTGGGAAAGCGACTTTTCATCTTCAGAGTATAGGCCTTTCCGATCAGTTTACTTCTCAGATGTGGATTGCTTTCATTGGAGGATTGATTCTTGGGTCTCCTTACGTTTTATGGGAGGTATGGCGCTTTATCAAACCTGCTTTAAAAGAAAAAGAGAGAAAAGCATCTACTTTTTTTATCAGTTCAGCTTCAATGTTGTTTGTTTTAGGTACTTGTTTCAGTTACTTTATCATTGCCCCTCTGATGATTAATTTTCTTGGTAATTACAGAGTGAGCGACAAGATAGAGAACAATTTTACCATGGATTCATACATTTCTACCGTTACCACGCTCACCCTTTGCACTGGTCTTATATTCGAATTGCCAATTCTAGTATATTTTTTAACAAGATTCGGATTAATTAGTCCCCAATTCATGAGAAAATACCGTAAACATGCGGTTATTGTTATCTTAATTGTTGCCGGAATAATCACCCCTTCCCCAGATGTAACCTCACAATTACTGGTTGCATTTCCCTTGTATTTCTTGTACGAAGCGAGTATCTTTGTTTCTTACTTTGTAGTAAAGAGAAAAGAAAAATCAGTTGATTAAGTCAATAAGTAAATAGGTGAAATATGGGCGACCTGATTTCCTTTACCCTTAATCAACCCATTTAATCCAATTAACTTAATTTCTATGTCTTCAATAAAAGAATTCAATGATTATCGTGCTAAAATGAATGAAAAAATCATGGCAGCTGATAATATCGTTTTAAAACGACTGTTTAATTTAGATACAAATACCTATGCAGAAGGCGCTTTGCCCGTTAAAACAAAAGAAATGTTGGGTTTAGTGGCTTCAATGGTTTTGCGGTGCGATGATTGTATTAAATATCACTTGGAAAAATGTAAAGACAATAATGTGAGTTCTGAAGAAGTTTTTGAGGTGTTTGCTATTGCAAACATTGTTGGTGGTACAATTGTTATTCCTCATACTCGCAGAGCGGTTGAATTTTGGGAAGAATTAAATAATGCATAATTGATTGAAAAATAAGTTCAAATATTTTTTTTTACAAACAACATTGCTTTTTGTTTTGTTGTTCTCCTCTTTTTCGATTTTTTCGCAATCAACTGTAGTAAGCGGAAAAATTGTTGACGCAATTACTCGTGAGCCTTTACCATTTGTAAATGTTGTATTTAAAGGAACAGTAATTGGTGGAGCAAGTGACATTGAAGGAAACTATACTATTTCTATTTCAAATACACGTGTTGATTCCATATCCATTTCTTATGTAGGATATAATAAGTTAACCCGTTTTGTGAAAAATGGTCAAACCCAAATTGCAAACATTGGATTGAGCCAAGGAGTGGATTTAACCGTTGTTGAAATTCGACCTGGTGACAATCCAGCTCATCGCATTCTTCGAAAAATTATAGCCCATAAAGATGACAATGATCGAGAAAAATTAGAATCGTATGAATATGAAGTTTACAATAAAGTAGAATTCGATTTAAATAATTTGAGCGAAGATTTCAAAAGCAATAAACTTCTACACCCTTTTTCATTTATTTTCGACAATATTGATACTACTAACGCTAAGGAAAAGCCTTATTTGCCTGTATTTATGACAGAGGCATTGTCGGATTTTTATTACAGAAAATCACCTCAGGCTAGAAATGAAGTCATTAAAGCTAGTAAAGTTACAGGATTGGAAAATTCCAGTGTATCACAATTTATGGGTGATATGTACCAAAATGTAAATATTTACGACAACACCATTTTAGTTTTCGGGAAAAATTTTGTCAGCCCGATTTCTGATAACGCATTATTGTTTTACAAATTTTATTTGATTGATAGTATGGTTATTGATGGTCACAAATGTTATCAATTGCAATTTAAACCAAAAAGAAAACAGGAATTAGCATTTGTTGGAAATCTTTGGGCGGCTGATACAACATTTGGAATTAAACAAATTGAAATGAGTATTGCGGATGATGCAAATATCAACTTTATTAATTCAACGGCTGTTGTTCAAACATATAAATACATTGATAGCGTCTGGATGATGCAAAAAGAGCGTTTGGTTATTGATTTTAATCCTTTTCCAATCGACCAAAAGAAAAAAAATACGATGGGTGTTTATGGTCGTAAAACTGCTGACTACAGCAATTTTAAAATCAATCAACTACATGAGGATAAATTTTATTCGATGACGGAAAATTTAAAAGTGAATGACGATGCTTTTAAAAAAACAGAAGCCTATTGGGATGAACATCGACATGATACGTTGTCGAAAAACGAAAAGCAAATTTACAAAATGGTGGATACTTTGCAGTCGCTTCCCATTTATAGAACATGGATTGATGTGATTACCATTTTTGTTACGGGCTATAAAGTAAAAGGAAATTTTGAATATGGTCCGTATTACAACATGTTTAGTACTAATGAAATTGAAGGAAATCGTTTTAGATTTGGTGGAAGAACAAGCAATCAATTTAGCAAGTGGTACGAGTTAAGTGGTTATGTAGCTTACGGCACAAGAGATGAGAAATTCAAATACAGTTTAGGGATTCGTTCCTTTATAACTAAGAAGCCGCGCGCAATGGTGGGGATGTATTATAAAAACGATAACGAAATTTTAGGGCAAAGTCAGAATGGATTTACAACAGATAATATTCTAGCATCCGTATTTAGAGTCACTCCATTGCGAAATTTGACAAATGTAAAACAAGTTCATGCTTATTATGAGCGTTTTTGGTTTTCTGGTTTTAGTACCAAATTGAGTTTTTATAATCGTACGATGATGCCTTTAGCAGATTTTCGGTATGAATTTCAAAAAACAACAAACACTACAGCATTTAAAGAAAGCATTACCACTTCTGAAATTCGATTGATGGTAAGATTGGCTTACAACGAAAAATATTTAGATGGAGAATTTACTCGAATTAGTTTAAGTACACGCTATCCTATAGTGCAGGCGCAATATACAATGGGCATTAAAAATTTATTTCACAGCGATTATGATTATCACAAGCTGACAGTAAACGTGGATGATCGAATTCGAATTAATCCAATTGGATATTTCGATTATATTTTATCATATGGAAAAACATGGAACCCTGTTTCTTATCCTTTGCTTGAAATTCATGGTGGTAATGAAACATATGTTTTTGATTTGTATGCTTACAATTCAATGAATTACTATGAATTTGTAAGCGATGAATTTGCCTCAGCAACTATTTCACATCACTTCGATGGGTTTTTCTTAAATCGAATTCCATTAATGCGGAAATTGAAATGGCGTGAGGTTGTTGGTGCCAAAGCACTTGTTGGAAGAGTAAGTGACGCCAATAGGAATCTATTGATTTTTCCAGAACATTTGTATTCTTTAAATCGCGGACCGTATCTTGAAGCAACAACAGGAATAGAAAATATTTTCAAAATATTTAGAGTTGATGCTGTTTGGCGTTTGACTTATTTAGATAATCCTAAAGCAGTTCCATTTAGTATTAAAGCTTCTATGCAGTTTACATTTTAAAAAACGTATTATTATGATTTTACGTACCGAAAATTTAGTTAAAAAATACAAGAGCAGAACTGTTGCAAAAATGGTAACTGTAAATGTTAAGCAAGGAGAAATTGTTGGTTTGCTCGGCCCAAATGGTGCTGGTAAAACAACTTCTTTTTATATGATTGTAGGGATGATAAAACCCAATGAAGGAAAAATATATTTAGACGATAAAGACATTACTGATGAACCAATGTATAAGCGTGCTCAATTAGGAATAGGTTATTTAGCTCAAGAGGCATCAGTTTTTAGAAAACTAAGTGTAGAAGATAATATTCGTGCAATTTTGGAAATGACAAAATTGAATAAGCAGGAACAAGGTTTGAAGTTAGAAAGTTTATTGGATGAATTTCACTTGCAACACATTCGTAAAAATTTAGGAGATAGATTATCAGGCGGAGAAAGAAGAAGAACAGAAATTGCAAGATGTTTAGCTGCTGACCCGAAGTTTATATTATTGGATGAACCATTTGCAGGAGTTGATCCAATTGCCGTTGAAGATATTCAAAGCATTGTTGCAAAGTTGAAGAAAAAAAATATCGGAATTTTAATTACCGATCATAATGTGCAAGAAACACTGCAAATTACCGATAGAGCGTATTTGCTTTTCGAAGGAAGTATTCTAAAAGCAGGAACGGCAGAAGAACTTGCGAACGATGAACAAGTTAGACGAGTTTACCTTGGAAAGAATTTTGAACTAAGAAGTAAAAAAAAGGAAGAGACTGATTCTACTAGCGATACATTGGAATTATTAGGCGGAATTGCAGATAATATAGTTGACGGTATAAACTAATTATATTTAAAGCTTAATAATGTTGGCTTTCCTTTTTGCGCTTCATTACTAATTAGCATTGTACCATCCGATAAAAACGACAAGCCTTCAGGTTTGTTAAATACTTTAGGGTCTAGTTTTATCAAATTTTTAATTCCCCCCGATTTATTAATCATTAATAGTAATTTATCGTTGGATGATAAAATGTAAATATTTTTATTGATTGGGTGAACAGCTATTTCTGAAGGTCTGAAATTAAATGCATCCACTTTTTCGCTCGTTTGTTTATTGATACGATAAGGAATTGGAATGTTTAATTTGCGGGCAAATGCTTCAATCTCATTTACATCTAATTTTATGATTGGGATATTGTTGGGAGCTCTAGTTTTTAAATCGAAGTTGTAGATGTAACGAAGATCTTTGTTTTCAATTTCTTTTCCTGGTTTAATTTTAGCAGCAATTAACAAGCGATAATTTTCCATATCATAGCACAAGCCTTCATTGTTAAGTGATGGTAAATTCAAAAAATATTCTTTGATTTTCATGTTAGGCGCTCTGAAATCTGGATACTCAACCAAAACGCCATCGCTTCTTAAAAGAAAAATGGTATTTCCAACCAAGGTGATTCCTTCATAATCTCCAATTAAACCGGTTTTATATTCTTTTGTGATTTTACCTTCTTTCAGGTTGTATATGTATATTATTCCAAGTTCATCTTGTACACAGGCAATTTCATTCTCATTCAAAAAGGTAATTCCTGAAATTTCATTTAAAGAAGGTGGAAGAGTATAAGATTTATCAGGTGAGGATAATTGATAATTTTGTTGAACAATACAAAAAGCAAAAAATGACAAGCAGCAAATGCCTACTAAAAGTGAATATTTAGTTTTTGTATACATATTACGAAGGTACGATGTTTTAGTTAACGGTCATCCCATCCCCCGACACAGGATCTCCTCATTTGGAAGATTGTATCTTCAACAGGGGATGCCGCCCTTCGACTCCGCTCAGGGTGACATCACGTGGCGTCACACTGAGCGGAGTCGAAGTGTTTGAAAATGTTTGGCTCCGTTTTCAAACAAAAAACCCATCACGAATCATCATGACGGGTTTCTTTATTAAAGAATAATCTTATTAATTCTCAAACAATTCAAATTCATAAAATTCCATGATTTGATTTGCTAATAATTTTTTACATGCTTCATCTACTTTTGTTGTTGCTGCATCTTTTGAATCAGCTTCAATTTCTAAAGTGATGTGTTTGCCAATTCTAACGTTTTCAATTTCAGGTAATCCTAAGTTTTTCATGCTTCCTGTTACTGCTTTTCCTTGTGGATCTAATAATGCCTTTAATGGCATCACATCAATTTCTGCTCTGAATTTCATATGGTTTGATTTTTAATGTTCAACGGTTTTGTTTTTATTCATCATATTATTGATGATGGATAAAACGATGTACAAAAATATAATAAAAGGGATTGCAATGAACTGAAATAGTATTAACAAAATCACGGAAATTATCAAAAATGAGTAGCGAATCTTATTGTCGGCCCATCCGAAATTTTTGAACTTCATAGCAAATAAAGGGAGTTCAGCGATTAGGAGGTAGGACATGATTATTGTAAGCCCGATGTATAAATATGGATTTAGGAGAAATTCATGAAACTTTCCATAGTCATTTCTGTGAAATTCCATAATTAATGGTAAAGAACAAATTAGGATTGTATTTGCTGGAGTTGGAACTCCGATAAAAGAATTGGTCTGGCGAGTATCAATATTAAACTTTGCTAAACGGAGACATGAAAAAATGGTAATAAGAAATCCAAAATATGGTAAAAATCGGGCAATCATCCCAATTGTTGAAGTGTCCTGAATTCCTTGAGAAAAATACTCTTTGTATTTAATGCTCTGTTCTATAAGATGAAAAACTACAATCCCCGGCACAACCCCAAAAGTCACCATGTCCGCCAACGAATCCAACTGCTTTCCCAATTCACCACCTACTTTTAATAGTCTAGCAACAAAACCATCAAAAAAGTCCAAAACTGCTGCAATTCCAACTAAATAAGCTGTCATAACCAAGTTCCCTTTGAAGGCTGCAACAATTGCTAAGCAACCGCAAAATAAGTTGCCGCAAGTAATAGCATTTGGTATATGTTTTTTGATATTCATTCCAAGCGAAATTACTAAAAATTATTGAGGTTTGATGATGCAACATTCTTACCATTAGCAAAAATTAATACCTTTATCCTATGCAATTCCTTTTGCCACTTACTTACGCCACCCTTTTCATTTTTTTGATATTAAAACTCAAATTTTTTAGTATCGGAGAGTTATCCAAATTTCAATTGATCGGTTTGTTTGTTTTAAAAGGAATTGCTGGAATAATTGGCTTTTATATTTACACATATTATTACCCTCAATCTGATTCTTATCTTTATTTAGAAGGCAGTAAAAATATTTTCGATCAATTTATGGGAAATGCCAATTCAACTGCTGTAATGGGTTGGGATTCGAGTTTTGATGATGCATTTTATAACAACTCTCGAATAATTATCTACATCAATTTTTTTATTCAATTCATTTCTTTTAATAATCCATTTGTACATATTCTGTTCTTTTGCTTTTTTTCCTTTGTAGGATTAACAGCATTGTATAATTCATTTTACAACTATTTTCCGACAAAGAAAAACATTCTTGTACTTGGAATTTACATTGTTCCTTCTGTCTTGTTTTGGACATCAGGAATTTATAAAGAAGCAATAGCAATCATGTGTGTTGGCTTAATTATATATGTTTCCGATTTTGGGCTGGCTAAGTTATATTCAATCAAAAGTTTAGTGTTGCTGACTTTGTTAATTGTGCTGTTGTTCTTTTTGAAAATATATGTTTTAGCATGTTTGCTTCCTTTGCTACTGATTCATTTTTGTATTTCTAAAATGGAAAATAAAAATTACGCTCTTAAATTTATAGCAGGTTTTATTCTTTTTGTCGGCATTTTTCATTTGATTTCTAAAATGAGTGACAAGACTAATTTCTATCAATTGATTGCCGATAAACAAGCAAAGGCAATAAGTGAATCAAAAGGCGGAATATTTTTAGCAAACGAAAGCAATTTTATTTGTTTGAATTATAACGACTCTACTTTTTTATTGATGAAACCCGATTCTACATTTTTGATTCAGCCTGGAAGTGCTCATTTGTCGTGGAAGTTGGATAATATGATGGATACAACTTTTGTTGTGAGCTCGACAGACACGAATGCGTATAAACTATTGTATAAAATAAAACCGGCCAATTCAACGCTTGGAATGGAGAAGATGGATCCTTCTTTTTTAGGAATGCTGAAAAATATTCCCAAAGCAATTGTTAATGTGTTTTTTCAGCCAACGTTATTTAAAATTAAGAATAGCTTACAATTATTTGCATGGCTGGAAAATATTTGGTTGTTGTTATTGCTTGTCTTAGCAATTTTATTTTTCGATAAAAAAATTCTTGAACACAAACAAGTACTTGTATTTTGTATCGTATTTGCGATTTTACAATTTGCAATGATTGGATTGGTAACACCTGCTATTGGTGCAATGGTGCGTTACAAGGTTGTAGCGCTACCGTTTTTATTTGCTATTTGTATGCTTTGTATTGACGGAGAAAAGCTTTCTAGAAAATTAAAGCGAACTAAAAATTAGGATTCTTATACAGAATAAGTTCCACCATTCCGCTTTTTATTTCTTTTTCTACAAACCAATTCTTTTTAATGTTCTCAAGATCATCCATTCTTCCCGAGTTAATAATGTTGCTGTATAAAAAATAAGCAAAGTTGTTTATTGAATTGGTTTCAATGTCAGTATAAGGCTTGTTCGGATCATTATTCAGAGTGGAGTTGTGAAAATCATTTGTTAATGGAAACTGTGTGCCAATTGTTTCGGGAGCAATGTGATTCATATTAGTGTAATGTCTCATTCGATGCTCCATTTCGAAATAAGGAATAATTTTTAAGGATGAATCCCATGCATTTCCATAACGTTGTGGATAAATGATGAAATTGCCAGCTATCAAGCATGTTGCTAGCATTATAAATAATAGTCTTCTGATGTTTTGTTTTTCTATATGCTGAATAAAATAACAAGTTGCAATAATCAGCATACTACACACAACCAAAAAATATTTATGCCCAATTGGATTTTTGATTAAAATCATGAAGAATGCTAAAACAAAAAAAGGAACACAAAGATTTCTTATGATTTCTTTATGTTGTATAGATTTTATTTTCTTAATATTATACAAAAAAAAGTAACCCAGGGTCATCCAAAGCGCTACTCTTCCCATGTCTAGATTCTTCCAGAGGATGTATATAAATTGATGAAACATCATTCTTATTCCTGAAAATTGTTCTGCGTTACCTTCCCGGATAGGTGAAAAAATATACCAGCCGGTTTGTTGTTTGTGATAAATTGCCCAAAGCAATAAGGTTAGAAATGCAGGAATGTAATTTCGTAAAAAATGAAAGTTGAGTTTTCTGTTATATAATAAGTCGAGAATAAATACTGCTGATGCTAACATAATTCCGCGAATACTTATTAAACAGAGTAAAACTAAAGCAATTGAGAGTAGATTGTTTTTGTTGTTGTACAATGCATTTAGAGAAAGCAAAAAGAAATAAGCGATAATAATGTCGTAACCCATTAATATCGATTGAGTAATAAATACAGGTTCTAAAATCAATAAAACAATTGCGATAACAATTGTTTTGTCGCTCAGATAACGTTTGGCAAGTTTAAAAAACTCATAAACCACTCCGAATAAAAAAGGAAGAATTGCTAAATGTGATACAAGTAGTGTTTTTTCAAAACATTTCCATAGCATCGTTAAATATATTGAGTATAAAGGGAATCCGCCTGTGTCAAATGATTCAGGTGCGATGAATCCATTCATTCCTGAATTATAGAAATTGACAGATAAGGCAGAAAAAAAAGTGCTATCCCAAAAAAATGGAATTTGATAGCTGAAAAAGGTCAGAAGAGTAAGTAGAATAAAAAAAGGAAGAAGAATTTTAGTGTTCGTCATCGCTTTTTACAATTTCAGAAATACTGTATTGTGGTTTGTTGTTTAACGTTAAGTACATTCTGCCGATGTATTCTCCAATAATTCCGAGTGTGATTAAAATCAATCCACCAAAAAGAATGATCAGAACAACAACTGTTGTCCAGCCTTCGATGAAATTTTTAGCAATAAAATAATCGTATAAGTATTTTATTAATAAAATAATTCCTGTAAATGTAGCAATACAACCTATGATGGTAGCTAATCTTAATGGTAGCACAGAAAAGCCTGTGAACAATTTCATAAAGACAGTAGCTGATTTCGAAAATGTATAATTACTTTTTCCGCTATGTCGTACTTGGTGTTCTACATTAACTTGACATAAATTTTGTGTGATGGTTAAAATTATTCCGTCTATATATGGATATGGTCCAGCAAATTTTGCAACTTCTAAAACTGTTGATTTATTTATGATTTTAAATGGAGAGAGGTAAATTCCTTTTGGTTTGGATACTAGTAATTCCGCCATTTTTCCGTTCGTGCTGCTTCCGATATTTTTTACAGTTGTTTGTTTTAGCGATGTAAAATTGGCATAACAAACATCAAAACCTTTTTTACATTCGTTGTGTAAAATTAAAATGTCAATAGGATTGTGTTGCAAATCATCATCCATAATCACACAATAATTTCCTTTCGCTATTCTAAGTCCAGCAAGCAATGCATTGTCTTGTCCGCTATTTTTTCTGAGATTAATTCCAGTAATGTGCTTGTTTTGCTTGCTTAGTGAAATAATTTTTTTCCAACTATCATCTATGCTGCAATCGTTAACAAAAATAATTTCGTACGAAACAGTCATCGCTTCTGCAATTTGTTTATGCAGTTCTTCAATTATAGAAGAACTGTTATAAACTGGAATCACTATGCTTATTTCTATTTCTTTCATTTTTTAATAACGATGATTAAATCTTTTTCGAATCGATCAACAATAGAATATTCAAACTTTAATTTTTCTTTCAAATGATTCAATGCAGCTAATAATGTTTCCTCAGTAAATCGAAATGCTTGTTTTTTTCCATTCACATTGGCAGATGCTTTTGCCAATTTACCAATTATTCCTTTATTGTTGGATAGATTTAAAACCGGCTCCGAAATTATTATTAGTGGAGCGGATTCAAGCATTTTTGTAAATAGGCTTTCCAGACTTATATTGAAATGATACAAAGAGCCACAAATGATACACGTATCTGCTTCAGGCAATTTTGCGATGCTTAAAATGTCGTTTCGTTCAGCTGAAAGCCCTTTTTTTAAAGCATTTGTTACAAAAACTTCGTTTATGTCAATGCCTTTCCATTCGATTGATTTTTTTCTACAATATTCAGCTATAATGGTATCTCCAAAACAGATTTCTGTTACTTTTTTGCCAGAAATTCGGTTCAATATTGGCTCGAACCGCTTGTAATAGTTGCCTTTGTATAGCAGCGACATTACAAACCGATAATACTTGATGTTACTATATATGAAACTTGTTTTGGCCAAATTATTTTTATTTTAACAAATATAGGTGATTCAAGCAATATTTGAGGTGAAATTTCGTTCTCAAAAGGTTTGGAATTCAATGTAAATTAGTTTAATTTTATGGTAATTATGAATAAGAAATTTTCTACTACTTCAATCGCTTTATTTAGCTTTTTATCGATAATAGTTGCACAAGCTCCGAAATACAGTAACGAGTTTTTAAGCATTGGAGTGGGCGCTAGAGCCCTGGGTATGTCTAATTCCTACATAACTTCTGTTAACGATGTTACTGCAGGTTATTGGAATCCAGCTGGATTGTTGGGAATCAAAAATCAACATCAAGTTGCGCTAATGCACAGCGAATATTTTGCTGGAATTGCTAAATACGATTATGGTGCTTTTGCTACAAGACTGGATTCCGCTAGTGTTTTGGGAGTTAGTATTATTCGCTTTGGTGTAGATGATATTCCTAACACTACCGAATTAATTGATGCTAATGGAAATGTGAATTACGATCGAATCACTACTTTTTCTGCAGTTGACTATGCATTCTTAGTTTCTTATGCTAAACAATTAAAAATTCCGGGATTGCGTTTAGGTGCAAATGTTAAAATTATTCGCAGAAAAGTTGGTGATTTTGCTGGTGCTTGGGGATTTGGATTGGATGCAGGTGCTCAATACGATTATAAGAAATGGAAGTTTGCTGCGATGGCTCGTGATGTAACTTCTACATTCAATGCATGGAGCACAAATTTATCAGAAGAAACAAAACAAGTTTTTATTGCTACTGGAAATGAAATTCCAGGAAACTCTGTAGAAATTACCTTACCAAAATTATTATTAGGTGGCGCTCGTAAATTTGATTTTACTGAAAAAATTTCTCTGCTCGCTGAAGTGAATTTGGATGCAACATTTGATGGCAAAAGAAATGTGCTTATAAAAAGTAAAGCAATCAGTATAGATCCTCACATGGGTTTAGAAGCATCGTACATGAATATTATTTTCTTACGTGCTGGTATTGGAAACTATCAAACGTATACCGATGCGGCAGGAAAAAAAATAAATACGATACAGCCTAATATTGGAGTAGGAGTGAAAATCAAATCTGTTTATATCGATTATGCTTTAACTGACATTGGCGACAAATCTGTCGCGTTGTATTCAAACGTATTCTCAATTAAAGTCGACATCAACAAAAAGCCAAAATGATTAAACGTTTACTTGTTGTATGTTTAATTGTGTTCACCACTTTTCAAGTGAAAGCGCAAACATATGGCAACGAATGGATTAATTACTCTCAGTTTTATTACAAAATTAAAATCGCTCAAAATGGAGTTTATCGTATCGACTCCGCAACTTTAGCTGCAGCTGGAATTCCACTCAGCAGTATCAACCCCAAAAATTTTCAGATTTTTAACAAAGGAATTCAGCAATACATTTATGTAGAAGGAGAAAGTGATAACATTTTTAATAGCTCCGATTTCATCGAGTTTTATGCTCAGAAAAATGATGGTTCTCTTGATTCACTTTTGTATGTGAATTCCAATTTTGTACCTAACCCATATTACAGTTTGATAAACGACACGGCTGTTTATTTTTTAACATGGAATGGATTAACAACAAATAATCGAATGCTTGTTGACACGGCAAGTGATTTCATCTCATACATTCCAGATAATTATTTTTTCAAAAAGGCAGTCACCGAATTTCATAATGAATATTATGAAGGAGCCACAGACAATGTTGGTGGAACGGATTCGCGATACACAAAAGCTGAAGGATGGTTTGGCGGTGTGATAAACTTAGGTGGAACTGGTAATTATTTTGTAAGCACTCCGAATATTTATTCTACTGGTCCAAATGCTCGAATACAAACTGTAGTGTTGGGGGCTTCCAAAAATTCTTTGTTATCTCCTGATCATCAATTGCAAATTGTCTGTAATTCTACAATGTTGGTAGATACAACATTTACAGGTTATGAAGCTAATCGGTTTACTTATGCTGTTCCTCTAACAACACTTGTGAGTGGTTCCAATTCATTTAATTTTACAAGTGTTACTTCAACTTTTACTTCCAATCGTACTGTTGTGTCTTACATTGATGTAAAATACCCTCACACGGTAGATTTAGAAGGAAGCTCGAATTTTACCATGTATGTTCCTGAAAATTTGGGACAACCGAAAACATTTTTCATGTTTACAAATTTTAATACATCTGGAACAATTCATTTGTATGATTTAACAAATGCTAAGAGAATAAAAGTTTTTAGTGATGGAACATTGGATAGTGTTTTGATTGCAAATAATAGTGCAGAAAAAAAATGCTATATAACATCCGATGGTTTTATTTCAAGCATTACTACAATGCAACCTGTTAGTCCAACCGCACAGTTTGTTGATTATACTTCTACTGCCGCAGATTCAGCATTTGTTATCGTAACAAATAAAGTATTAATGTCTTCTGCATCAAGTTATCAAGCATATAGAAGTTCTGCAGCTGGAGGATTTCACAATGTGATAGTTGCCGACATCGATCAACTGTATGATCAGTTTGCATATGGAATTATAAAAAGTCCATTATCCATAAGAGGATTTAGTAATTATCTAGTAAATACACTTCCAACTAAACCGTCCAATTTATTTCTTCTTGGAAAATCCTATCATATGGTTATAGCGAGAACCGATCCTACGTATTATCCACTTGATCTGGTTCCTTCATTTGGTAACCCCTCTAGTGATAACTTGCTTACGTCAAGCATAACGAGTGGAAGTATTGTTCCTGTAATACCAGTAGGCAGATTGGCTGCAAAAACAACAACAGATGTTGCTGATTATTTACAAAAGGTAACAGACTATGAAAGCCAAGTTCCTGCCGAATGGATGAAACATGTATTGCATTTTGGTGGTGGAACAAGTTCTTTCGAACAAATAAATTTTCAAAATTATTTGAATAGTTATGAAACAACAATTGAGGATACATTATTTGGAGGTGAAGTAAGTAGTTTTTTTAAAACTAGTTCTTCTCCAATTAGTATTAATACTTCCGATACTTTGGAGCAGTTTATGAATGAAGGCGTTTCTTTAATGACATTTTTTGGTCATGCTTCTGGCAGTGGATTTGATTTAAGTATTGATGATATTGATTCATACAATCCAATTGCAGGTCATTATCCTTTTATGCTGGCGAATGGTTGTTATTCAGGTGATATTCATTCCACTGAGCTTACAACATCTGAAGATTATGTGATCAAAGCGAACAAGGGGATGATTGGTTATTTGGCATCTGTAAGTTTGGGTGTGCCTTACGCATTGGATAAATATTCTTCTGAATTTTATCGTCAAACTGCTCTGAGCAATTATGGGAAATCGGTTGGAAGTACGATAAAAAATATAATAACGCTTGAAGAACCATTCGCACTTATTGATCCGATACGAATGGCTAACTGTAACGAAATGACGTTGCATGGAGATCCTGCAATTGTTATCAATGCTCATCAGAAACCTGATTATGCAATTACGAACAGTGATGTGTATTTTGATTTGACACAGGTAAGTGATTCCATTAGAATTTATGTTGTTCGCACAAACCTCGGAAGAGCTACCGGTGATAGTATTTTTACACAAGCTTATAGAACATTTCCGGATGGAAGTAATCAAACGTACTTATCTTTTTCCTTAGCTCCACAATTTAAAGATACTGTCTTAATTAAAATTCCTTGGGACTTTTCAAAAGACATTGGGTTAAACAAAGTTAGAATCACATTGGATTATTTTAATCGTGTTGATGAGTTAAACGAAATGAACAATGTAACTACTGATATTAATTTTATTATCAATGGTGGAGACGTTGTCCCTGTTTATCCATATGAGTTTGCAATTATTCCGAAAGATACAATAACACTAAAAGCATCTACAGCAGATATGTTTGCTCCGCTCCGCAATTATGTTTTTCAGATAGATACTACGGATACGTTTAATAGTCCTTTTATGCAAAGTTCATTTCCGATTAGTTCTATCGGAGGAGTCATTACTTGGAAACCACCATTTAGTTTTAATCCTCTTACAGTTTATTATTGGCGTGTGAGTCCGGATTCAACCAGCGTAACGAGTGGTTATAAATGGAGAGAAAGTTCTTTTCAATACATTCCAAATAAACGTGGTTGGGAGCAAGCGCATTTTTTTCAATTTAAAAATGATGGTTATCAATTCGTGAATTTCAATCGCCCAATGCGTAGATTTGATTTTGTCAACGATATAAAAAATTTGCAATGCAAAAATGGAATTTATCCTTATATTAATTGGGTTGATATTGGTTATAAAATTAATGGGAGTGCAAAATATGTTTGGAGTTTCACTATTCCTGGATTTACTTTTGCGGTTTTCAATCCTATTAGTGGTGATAATTGGGAATCGATTGCAACGGGACCACCACTTTACGAATCGCAATATGGTAGTGTTACATTTGAAAATACTCCAGGAAAAAGAGACAATGCTTTTGATTTCAATGAAAACGATTCTGTTAATAGATTAAAAATAACAAATTTTATTAATAGTGTAATTCCAACAGGTTATAATGTATTGGCCTATTCTCAAGGATTTCATTCAATTCCATCGTATGAAAATTCTGTTTACACCGCTTTTGAAAGTTTAGGTGCAGGACAAATTAGGACTGTTCCTTCCCAACGTTCCTATATTTTGTTTGGAACAAAAGGTGCTGCAATTGGTTCAGCAGCAGAAGTAATTGGCGATTCTTTAAACTCTATTCTTCAATTTGATACAACTATTGTAAGTAACTGGAACGAAGGGTCTATTTCTTCTCCAGTTATTGGTCCTGCATTAACTTGGGATTCTCTGTCGTGGAAACAACATCACATTGATGGTGCATCAACGTATGATAGTATTTATGTGAAATTAATAGGAATTATGGCAGATGGTTCAGAAGATACTTTAGCAGATTTTAATTCTACTCAAGTTGACATTCCAAATTTGAGCACGTATGCGAATGCAGCCATCTATCCAAATATTAGATTGGTGGCGTATATGAAAGATGATACATTAAATACTCCTCCGCAAATTGAACGCTGGCAAGTGATTTACACCCCCGTCCCAGAAGCAGCTATTAATCCTGTGTTAGGATATTCTGCAATTGACTCTGTTCAAGAAGGTGATAATGTTACCATACAATTGCCTATTCAAAATATTAGTGAATATGTTTTTGCAGATAGTTTATTAATTACATATTGGATAGAAGATGCAAATAGTATAAATCATCCATTGCCTTCTAAATTAAAAAAGAATGGTTTTGCTCCAAATGAAATGATTTTCGATACTATAAATGTAAACACAGAAGGTTATCCGGGTGTAAATGCTTTGTGGGTAGAAGTAAACCCAGTTACTCCAATAGATACATTGGATTTACCAAAAACACAATTAGAACAATATCATTTTAATAATATTGTTCGTATTCCATTTAATACTTCAACGGATAGAGTAAATCCGTTGCTAGATGTCACGTTTGATGGAATACATATTTTAAATAGTGATATCGTTTCTTCAAAACCAAATATTTTAATTCAACTAAAAGATGAGAATCAATTTTTAGCTTTAAATGATACGAATGATTTTAAAATTTTTATTCAAAGTCCTTCAGCATCTGTTCCTGTTCGAATCTTTTTTGGTTCTATATTAACCTTTACTCCAGCTGTTTTGCCGAACAATAGTTGTAAACTTAATTATACACCAGTGTTGTATGAAGATGGGAAGTATCAGCTAATTGTGCAGGCAAAAGATAAATCGGATAATCAATCAGGTGCAATCGATTATAAAATCCATTTTGAGGTTATCAATAAAGCTACTATCACTGAAGTGATGAATTATCCGAATCCGTTTTCTACAGCTACACATTTTGTGTTTACTTTAACCGGTTCAGAAGTGCCAACCTATTTTAAAATTCAAATTTTAACAATAACAGGAAAAGTAATTCGTGAAATTACAAATGATGAACTAGGCTTGTTGCACGTGGGTAGAAACATTACAGATTACGCTTGGGATGGAAAAGATGAGTTTGGAGACCAATTAGCAAATGGAGTTTATTTGTATAGAGTTGTAACAACTTTGCGTGGTGATGATATTGAGAAACGCGAGAGTGGAGCCGATCAATATTTTAAAAAAGGATTTGGTAAAATGTATTTGATACGCTAATTATTTCACTTTCCTATAAATCAAAAGGTTTCCTGAATCGTATTCTTTTTTCCATTCAGCTGTATTTTTTAAAACATAATCCGGAGTTTCTACTTCCTCAGTATTTACTATCACGAAAAGATTGGATACTTCGTTTATTGAATCATATTTACAAAAAGGGTAAAATTTTAAATTTAAATATTCTTGAAACTGATTGTAAATAATATGATTTTCAACAAAGCCATCTTCGCATAAAACAGTTTTCTTGCCAGAAGCATTTAGGCGTTCAATTTCATTTCTTAACAATTCTCCCGATTGCAAAGAACTGACCCTGTAATTTGAATTTCCCCAAACAAAACGAATAGCCAAAAGAGTAAATGGCAGCAATAATAAATATTTCCAGTGTTTGTTTTTTCGACTTAAATAATATGTTACGAGTGTTGTTGCAAAAAATAATGCAAACAATGTTCCTCTCTTGTAATCAAAAGCATTAAAATTGTAAATAGTCAAAATTGTAAATAGGATAATAAGTACTACGCAAAAATGCTGATGCATGTTGGTAATGAAGTAGGCTGTAAGAATACAAAACGAAGGAATGAGTAATATCCACATTCTGCTTAACATAAATAATGGAGCATATTTATCAGAATAAAAAAAGCTAACAAATAGTAATAAAGTTGAAAAAGAATAAACAGCAATAAAGTTCATGAACTTACTCAAGTCGTATTTTCTTATTGTCAATAAAGTTGAAATAGCAAATAAAAATATAAAAACAAGACCAACTTCAGAATTCAACCATTTAAAAATATTAGAACTAAAATTGTCGCGTATGTAGGTTTCGGCTTCTTCATTCAATAGTTGATTGTTAAATTGGAACAATGACTTGATTCGAAAAAGTGCATCCCCTGTAATAAAATAATACATTAATAAAATTAGTACAACAGAGCAAAATCCAAATACAAGAGTTCTTTTCCAGAAAAGTGTGTTTTCCTTTTTGAATAAATCGTAACATAAGATAATCAGCATAAATGGAAATATCAATACTATTGTTTCTTTAGTAAGAAAACCAATGAGCAGAAATATATTTAATAATATAGGGTATAATATTTTTTGATTTTTATGCTGTCTTCCATAATGGAGTAAAAGTATAGCGCCAATACAATAAAAGGAAACAATCAGATCAGGAAAGATAGCAGCGGAATAATTGATTTGTATAGTGTTTATAGAAATTAAAAAAGCACTTAGTAATGCGATAGTGGTATCAGCTATTTTGTTTACGAATATAAATACAATCGCAATAGTAAAAGAGCTTATGATAATTGGCCAAAGTGCAATTGAATAGGGGTTGGTGCCAAACAAGTAAAAAAAGAAACTTGCAGGAACGTAAACTCCAAACCTATTTTGAAATTGGTTGTAAGTCAAATTCAAGTGCCCCTCCAAAAGGTTGTGAGCATGATAGGCATAACAATAATCATCGCTGAAAGGCCAGACAGGCTTTAGTGCTAGCCAAGCTAGTATATGCAATGCGATGATGAAAAGTATGAATTTATTATTCATGGTATTATTATATCCCTACAAATGTAATTAATATTAATTTTGTTATAGATTAAAGGAATTAAGGCAAAATGTATAAGCTAGTAATCATATTATTCTTTCTGTTTTTTAGTTCTATGTTGATGGGGCAATCGTCTTTCAGAAAATTATCTCGTCCCGAAAAATGTTGGGCGATTTGCCATCCTTTTAAAGCAACAAAGGCAGCTAAAGTTACTCGAGAAGTGCAGGCCGTAGTTGATTCGGTAAAGCGTTCCGGCATAATTGGCTCAGATAATAATGGAGGAAATTTGGATGCTTTTAAACATGCTTATTGGATGGCTTCCGTTGCCTTAGTAATTGGTCGAAGACAAGCATTGAAACTTGGAAAAGCTCACGAAAAAGGAAACTATTTTCAATTCAAAAAGCAAGAATTAGAAGATGCTGCCATGCCAGACTCTATCAGCACAGTTATGGATTTAAAGAACAATGAGTTTGGTGTTTCAGCCGTTGATAAAAGTGGAAGTTTGTCAGAAATATCCATTCAGAAAAAAATAATGGATGGATTGTCAACAGGAAAATTGACAATTATAAAAAAAGATGAATTTGGTAATTTCCTCACTTGTGACGGAGCTGTTATTTCTTTAAAAGAATGGAAAGGGAGATGGGGGAATCCAAAATGTTTGATTCCTCTTGTCTATCATTGATTTTGCTAACTTTACAACAAATATTTTTTTTGAAAAAACACAACTTATACTTCTTACCAATACTAACAGGATTGATGTTAGCACTTGCTTGGTTCCCACATGGCTGGCTTCCTTTGCTATTTATTGCATTTATTCCCTTGATGGCAGTTGAATACATCGTTTTTCATAATCCCGACAAATACAAAGGACGAACAGTTTATTTTTCTGCCTTTATAGCATTTTTTATTTGGAATTTGCTTACTACTTGGTGGTTGGTAAATGCATCCTGGGGTGGAGCTATAATTGCTATTGGATTAAACTCTTTTCTAATGTCTCTTGTTTTCTTGTTTTTTCATAAAATTAAAAAAAGAGTAGGAGAAAAATGGGGGTATTTAGTGTTTATTTCCATCTGGATTACGTTTGAATTTGTTTACCACGGAGATCAAATAACATGGCCATGGTTAACGCTTGGAAATGCTTTTGCAGATACTACTAGTATTGTTCAATGGTATGAATACACTGGGGTGTTTGGTGGAAGTTTATGGGTGCTGGTTATTAATTGTATATTTTTTTCTTGCCTCACCGAGAGTTTTACAAGAAAAAAATTCATTTCAGCAATAGCGCTTATCATTCTTCCTATTGGAATTTCAATTCTATTGCTCTTTTCTTCTAGCCCTACTTCTGAAACGGAGTTACATAAAATTGTTATCGTTCAGCCTAACATCGATCCATACAACGAAAAATTTTCAGGAACCTACGAGCATCAATTACAAAAAATGTTGGACCTCGCACTTGAAAAAACTGATTCCACAACAGAATATGTTGTTTTGCCTGAAACTGCATTGGTAGAAGATATTTGGGAGGACGAGTTGGAGCAATCAAGCTCCATTATAACAATCAGAAAGTTTCTTGAGAAATATCCAAAACTAAAAATAATTATAGGAGCGTCTACTGCAAAGGCATTCAAACCAGGAGAAGCATTGTCAGAAACGGCACGCAAGTTTTATAAATCTGAAAATTACTATGACGCTTATAATACAGCCTTTCATTTTGAAAATTCTGAAGCTATTCAGAAATATCATAAATCGAAACTTGTTCCAGGGGTAGAGCAAATGCCTTTGCAATTTATTTTTAAATACTTTGAGCAATTTGCACTTGAAATGGGAGGTACAACTGGAAGCTTAGGTTTTCAATCCACTCGAACGGTTTTTTCCTCTACTGATAGTGAAGTAAAATTTGCCCCCGTTATTTGTTACGAAAGTGTTTATGGTGAATATGTAACTGAATATGTTAAGAATGGAGCAAATGTTATTTCTGTGATTACAAATGATGGTTGGTGGGGAAATAGTCCTGGACATATTCAGCATTTAAAACTTTCCAAATTAAGAGCGATAGAAAATAGAAGATGGGTTGTACGGTCAGCTAATACAGGAATTTCCTGTTTTATTAGTCCACAAGGAGTCGTTTCTCAAGCTACGGAATATTGGGTTCCTGCTTCAATTGCTGGAACGGTTGAATTAAACAATGAGTTTACTTTTTATACTCGTTTTGGAGATTATATTGGCCGCATAGCGATGTACTTAGCATTTATGCTAATTATTTATTCTTGGTTAATTCGTTTTAGAATTATTAAAACAAGTAACTTTATGAATGATAATTTGAAATAATGAAAGTAAAAAGGGCAATATATATAATTGATGATTTTGTAACCCTAAATTTTTCAATTCTCTAAATCTTCAATTCACCGATTTTTATGAAAACAGGCGTACTATTAATAAATTTAGGCACACCAGATAGTCCAAGCACTTCTGACGTTAGAAAATATTTAACTCAATTTTTGAATGACCCTCGTGTAATAGATATCAATCCAATTGCACGATTTATTTTGGTGAATGGAATTATTGTTCCTTTTCGTTCATCTAAATCCGCAAAATTATACAAACATATATGGACAAAAGAAGGTTCCCCTTTATTGACGAATAGCAATAAAATGAAAAATTTATTGCAAAAAGAACTTGGAGATGATTTTGTTGTTGAATTGGGAATGCGTTATCAAAATCCGAGTTTAGAATCTGCATTAAATAAATTGAAAGCAGCGCAGGTAGAAAAAATTATTATGATTCCATTATATCCGCAATACGCATCATCTAGTACAGGTTCGTCCGTTGCGGAAGCTATTCGACTGATACAAAAATGGGAAGTTACTCCATCGGTTGAAGTGATTTCAAAGTTTTATGATAATCCCGATTTTATTGACGCTTGTGTTGATGTAGCAGGGAAGTATGATATTAGTAAATACGATTATGTAATATTCTCATATCATGGTTTGCCTGAAAGACATATTATGAAAGGCTCTGCTCATTACGGAGCGAATTCTTGTAAGCTAGGAAGTTGCTGTGACACAATAACAAAAAATAATCAATATTGTTATCGTGCTAATTGTTTTGAAACGACTCGTCAATTAGTAAAAAGATTAAATATTCCAGAAGGAAAATACCAATCTACCTTCCAAAGTCGATTGGATGATAAATGGATAAAACCATATAGTGATAAGGTAGTTGAAGAGAAAGCAAAAGAAGGAAAGAAAAATATTCTAGTTTTTTCACCAGCCTTTGTTGCCGACTGCTTGGAAACTATTTACGAAATAGGAGTGGAATACGATGAGATTTTCAAAGAGAACGGTGGTGAAAAAATTACGTTAGTAGAAAGCTTGAATGATTCACCAAAATGGATTGATGCTTTGAAAAAGATGGTGTTGAAAGCAAACGGATAATTCTACTTCTTAATAACCAATTTCTGGCTATAGAATGCATCGTTGCTAGAAGCAGTTACCATATAAATTCCTGGAGCAAGAGTGTTTTCTGTATCAATCGCTTCAATTTTATTTCCATCTGTTTCTGTTACAAAAACTTTAGAATAAAATTCTCTTCCAGCAATGTCTCTTACCACAACTAAAATGTTTTGTCCTTTTGCAGCAGTCAACTCAATTTTTATATCTTTTGCTTCACCTGGATTTGGGAATAAAGAGAATCCAAAGTTTCCATTAGGTTGGTATCTAACAGGAACAATGCTTGAATAAATAACGACACTATTAAAATCTCTTTGTTTTAATCGGTAATAAGAAACACCTACAATTGGATGGTAATCCACTTCAAAATAATTAATAATTGAAGTGCTATTTCCTGCTCCATCAACTCTAAGAACTTCTTCAAAAACAATCCCATCTTTGCTGCGTTCAACACTAAAATAATCATTGTTTAATTCAGAAGCAGTTGCCCAAGAAATATCAACTTTATTAGAATTAACTATAGCATTAAAACTTAACAGTTCAACAGGAAGTGGAGTACATCCTAATGTTGCTCCAGCTGTAAGTGTCCAATCTAAAGTGAAAGGGGAGAATGAACCTGTATAGTTGTCAACTACCAAAACATACTGATCGCCAGCAGTTGCATAGATGGCATCAACAAAGCTATTACCAAACATGCCTTCTGTTGTTTGTGGAGATTCAGCTGTTGTCAATCCCGTTATTCCTGTACCTATTGCCCAAGAGCATCTTATTGGTGCTCCTATAGGCGGACAAGCTATTGTTCCAGGACCCCAAATTGCAAAATCATAATCGTCAGCTGCAGAAGGAGTAATATTTAATGAAATTGTTCCAGTTGTAGTAGCTGCAAAATAATACCAAGATGATTGATTTTCGCCACCTAAACAGCCATCATTATTAGTGTTCAAATCAGCAACGTTGCCTGCGCCAGTACTGCTTCCTACAAAAGATGCATCTGTACAAACAGTAGTTGCTCCAGAACAATCAGCAGCTGTTGGAGAAGCAGCAGCAGCACATGTAATGGCTAATGTATAGCTGCCCGTAGCACCACCAAAACCATTTACGAAAATATAATAATTATAACCTATTGAAGTTGGAAAAGTTACTTCTGAGCTTGTTCCACAGAAATCATCATTCCCATCAATGCAAGTCAATCCAGCACAGGAACCTGAATAAAGATTTAATTCTGTATCATACGAAGAGCCGCACAAACTTGCAGTAATAACATTTCCGTCTCCAGCAAAAACATACCATACACCATTTCCTGCGGGAGTGACTCCGCACAAAGCAGAAGGGTCACTCGCACTAGTCGCAGTAGCTGTAGATCCAGTATAGGTCCCAGCACAAGCTGTTGTAATCGCGCCAGCACATAAATCATTTGCTGGAGCAGCTGCAGGTGTTGTAATGCAAATAGTAAAATCTCCAAATCCCCCTCCAGCTGGTGCAACAAAATCGTGTACTGAAATAAAATAGGTATTTCCAATGGTTAAACCCGAAAGCGATAATGTTTCAATTCCATTACCTGCCGTTACATCTACACAAGTTCCACCTGTAGGTTGAGTTCCTCCGCATGTATTGTATGCTCCAATTACTGCATCAAAATTTGCAGCACCATCTATGGTAATTGTATGTGAAGTTGCTGTTGCAATAAATTTAAAAAATCCGTCATCATTTTCATTACCAGCCGTACATCCTAGATTACTATCTGTAAATGCAGCAGTAGTACTTCCCGCAACAGGTGCGCATGCAGCTCCCACAGCTCCAGGAGTTAGTAAGGTAGAACCTGCTCCGCAACCATCCGTTTGACTAAATATTAATTTAGTAGTCAAAAAAAGTATCGTGAGTAGGAGTGTTTTTTTTATTCGCATCAGTCTTTATCTTACTGGTTCGTATAGCATTTCATCTTTTGAAAGTAATGTAAGTTTATAGCCATATTTGGTATAAATTCTCACATACCGTTCACTCTGTTTTCGAAATTGCTCGAATTGAGAAACATCAAATGTTGCTTTGTTAAAAGTTCTGCACTGGTTACAAGCAATGCTGTCTAGAATAAATGATTCAGTGTAATAATAATTTATTGCAGTTAGCTTTTTTGGAATTACACTTTGAAGTTCCGCCAAAGTATAATGCGATAAAATAACAGGATTTAGAAAAGGATCACATGGTTTCACAACAGCAGTTCCTTGCGAAAATCCATTTGAAAAAACAAACATTCCTAACAAAATGAGTAGGATTTTAAAACTAAAAAATTGCTTCATAATGGAGTAAGTCATTAATCGTAATACAAATATAACATTAATTTTACTCAAAAACAAAAGTCCGATAGTTAATTCTATCGGACTTTTAGACGGATTATGTAATAAATAAGATGAAAAAGGTGATTTTTGTCGTTTTTTATTAAGAAACGATTAATTCATAACAAAAATCTTCTTCGTAGTCTTCTCTTTTCCATTATCTATGGAAATGAAATAAATTCCCGAATTTATGTTAGTAATATCGATGTTAAATTGATTGTTTCCTTTAGCAGTTTTTAGTTCAGTTGAACTTATTTTTTTTCCAATGGCATCAAATAAAGTTGCAGTATAAACAGCATTGATTTCATCGTCAATCACAATTGAAATATTTCCATTTTGATTATTGAATGCATTGATGTTAACGAAAGAAGTTGTTGCACAATTTTCTGAAGTCAGAATGTTAAAAGTTGCTGAATTGCCATCGTAATTGGTTTGTCTCAAACGATAATAGATTGTTCCAGCTAATGTATTATTGTCTGTGAATGAATAATTTAATGTACTACTACTCGTCCCTGCTCCGCTAACTGTTCCTATTGCAATAAAATTTATTCCGTCAGTGCTTTTTTCAATGGTGAAAAAATTGTTGTTTGTTTCGGATGCGGTAGACCATTCAATAACAACATTACTGCCATCACAAGTAGCTGTATTACTCAATAATTCAATTGGAAGTGGAGTGAGAAAATCTACCAATGTCCACGCACCAAAAAAATCGGCAGCAGGCGCAATGGCCCCAGAAACAACATTTGTAACGGTATTAGCAGTTCCAATAGGTGGAAATAAAAATCCATCCCAATCTCCAACAGTAGTGTTCCAACGTTGTGCTCTTAAGTTCGCTTCAGCTAATGTATTGGGTGCAGCATTTTCAGCATCAATGTATGTGAAACTAATATTAACAGCAGGACGAGTAGCATGATTTGCATCCAGAACCCAAAAACGATCGGTTACTTGTAAAGAGTTATTTGCTGCAGGAACAGTTACGTTACCCATATTAGTTACTCCTGAAGGCATATAAGTAGCATTGTCCGACCCACCATCGTATGTAGAGAAATCAATTCTATTTGTTGCTCCTGCAGTTCCAGCTCCTGTAATAGTTGCTGTAACTGGAATTTCAACAGCCTCTCCATTTTCATAAAAGGGAACAGTATAAGCTCCAGTTGCATTACTCACCATCCAACGCACTTTATTTCCTTCAGCTTCTGAAATAATTCTTCCATCTCCTGCTGCTATTTGCGTTATCGCATTTGCATTGCTATTGCCAATTACCAAGAAAGCACTATTTGATATAACAATATAAGCATCGCCACCAAATACAAGCCTTGCTTGTGAAAATGCAAAAACTGGGCAAGCAAGAGCAAATAAAAAAAGTATATTTTTAATAAATTTCATTTGATGAAAATTATTTTTGTTTTTGTGATTTAGAAATTTGCTCAACTGTTTTCATGTCAAGAGCTTCGGGCGCAATTGGGAATCTTACGTCTTCACTTTTTGAAATAAGTTCATTTGTAACTGGGTTAACGTAGTCAGCTCGATTTGCGTTTACAAACCATGAAAATTCAATATTAGAATTTCCACCATTCAACTCAATAACATCAAACCCTGTTTGTGTTTTATTTGTAACATAAACACCTTTGCAATCCCCCTCCAACTGAACATACACACGTAAAGGATGTTTTTCATTTACAACAATATTTTTTGCAAAAATTGGATCTAATTCGATGTGGATTTTGCCATTAACTAACTTTCCAGAGCCGTGATCTTGGAAAAATATTTCTGGTGCTTCTGGACAAAACATAATTCTTCTGTCTTTGTCTGCATTTAATCCCCAAACATCTGTGGAAACACTTCCTCCAAATGCACCCATATTAATGATTTTATAATTTGTTCCTCCTGTTCTGTATGCAACCGCAACTCCAACATTTGAAGTTGTTGAAGCAATAAAATATCCAGCACCAGTCCCGTTTGCCAGCGCGCCATTTTTCCAAGCAGCTAATCCGATAGAGGATCCAGAAAATGTACCACCACTTCCTGTTCCAAGGTATGTTCCACCTAAATTATTTCCAACCCCGAACACTCCAGTACCATTTGCATTAACGTTTCCTCCGTAAGCGCCAAAACCTGTCGCACCAGCTGTAACACCCAAAACTCCAGAACCAGCACCAGCAACTGAATTTTCTCCGTAAACTCCTATTCCGCCAGCAACATTTGAATAACCATTTATTCCGTATGTACCGTATCCTGCTATTACGTCTCCTGCAAAAGCTGTAGTGCTACCTACAACAAACTCTCCCCCGCTTACAAATCGGCCTCTATCTGTATTGTTTGTTCTGAACACAAAATCAATTGCATCCGTTGTTCCAATAAAATTTGTTGTAGCTACTGTTCCATCGTTTCCAGTTAATCCCCAGCCACCACTATTTGTACTCCAAGGCACCCAAGCAGCTCCGTTATAAAAATAGAAACCGATTCCAAGTGTTCCTGCATCTGTTTGATAAACGATCAATCCCGTTGCTGGTGTACCAATTGCTCCACGTTGAGCAGCAGTCATTCTAGGAACTAATAATCCAGAAGTTGTTGATGTTATATCTAACATAGCTGATGCAACAGCTGCCGTTCCAGTTGAATTGATTGCAATATTTTGAGCAACTACTTTGCTGTTGGAAAACATTAGCAAGATTGCGAATACTGTAAATCCGTTTAGTAAAAGTTTTTTGTTCATTTTTGAGTAGATTGTAATTTCGTAACTATTTTATCTAAAACATTACATGAGTAACATTTATATACCAAAAATACGAAAAAATAAGATAAAATGATTCTTTTAAAAGGGATTTTGTCCGAAAAAATGGCAAATTCACCTATTTTTTTGAAGTGTTTGTCTAAAAGTGCTTTCTAGAAAGGGAGTTCGCTGCTTTATTATAGCAAAAATATAAAAGAGTGGAGATTGCCTTTATTGAGCAATCTAAATTGTAAGATGTGGAAAAATTTTGGAATGAATTTACTCCTTTACAAAAGTTGTCTTTAGTTGATCAACTTTATCTGATAATGTTACAAAGTAAATTCCTTTTGAAAAACCTGTTAAATCAAGCGGAACAATATTCTTTCCTTTTACTGAAGTAAATTTATGAGAAAGAATTAGTCTAGCAGTATAGTCATAAATATTAAGGATACATTCATTTTCATAAGGGATGTTGAATTCTATAGAAGCACTTTCGCCAGCAGGATTGGGATAAATACTAAATTGAGAAACAGGATCGCTTATGAATACGGCAACGGAATTAAAAATTTTGATTTGACCATCAAAATCAACTTGCTTTAAACGATAATAATTAATCTCTCCTGGAAAAGGATTGTGATCAACACTTATATAAGAATGTTGTTGAGAGGTTGTTCCAGATCCATCAATTACATCAATTTGCTCCCAAACAACTCCATCCATAGAACGCTCAATTGTAAAATAATCGTTGTTGGTTTCACTTGCTGTTTTCCAATCAATAAAAACGGATTTATTCTCTTGTTGATACTTTGCATTTAATGTAATAAGTTCAACTGGTAAAGGTGTACAACTAATACTAGCAGTGCCAGTAAAATTTAAATTATAACCTGCTCCGGTAGGTGTCCATTCATCCACCATAATGTAATAAACATCGCCAGCAGTTGCTGCAATTTCAGCCGTAAATCTATCGCCATTCACATCTTCTGAAACATCAACTGCAGCAGCACTCAATCCCGTATTACCTGTTAATCCCGCATCACTACATCTGATAGAAGCACCCAATGTTCCACAACTTGCGGCTGGTCCGTATACTGCGTAATCATAATCATCTGTTCCAACTGTTGGAACAATTGTAAACCCAAATGTTCCACTTGCTGCTATTGATACCGCAAACCAATTGCTGTAATTTTCTCCACCTGCTGGACAACTTACACCACCACATCCTTCTGCTAGAATGCCTGGTCCCGTCCTGTTTGAAGCCACAGGTGTACTGGCACAAACTTGTGTGAAATTTGCACAATCATTATTGCTAGTTCCTGTTGGTCCGCCCGCACAAGGTGCACAACTAAATGTTGCTGCCCATCCAGCACGATTGACAGAGCCATCCGACCAAAATCGAAATCCCAAACAACCATTTATAGTTCCTGTAAATGGACCAATAGCACCTGTTCCGCATCCTCCAAAAAGTGCTGGACTGTTTTGTGTTGAACCATTAGAAACAACAAAATAATCAAATGGACAACCAAAGCCTCCTTCGGTACTGAATTGTGTGAAGGTTGCTGTTAGACATTGTCCCGCTACATCTGGACAAAATACTCGATAAATTCCACCAATGTTGTTGGAATAGTTTCCTGCTACACCACTCGCAACAGTGCTTCCACCAACTCCGCCATTATCATAAAATGTTCCTGCGCAAGTTGCAACTTGGCAAGATCCTACAAATTCATTTGCAATTCCTGTTGTTGGATGCGTATAAACTTGTGCTTGGATTGTTAAATCACAAACCAAAAAATAGAAAATCGATAAAATAAATATCCGTTTTTTCATGGAGTTGTTTTTATAGTATCTCTTGTATAACCTGTTGGCATTATGATTAGAAAGTCGCCAGCATTTAAGAAGTCTTTGGTTTCTTCTTGTGAGTATAAAATAAGAGTTACGTTGAGTGTTGAATCGTAAACCTCAGTGCGTTCTGTTTTTTTTGCTAATCCCCAATACTTTGAAACATCAATTTCAGAAAGTAATTTTTTATCAGGATTAGCAAAGTTTTTTATTTCAAATGTTTTTTTGTATTCATCAAGTTTGCTTCCATCAGCAAGGTAGATACCCGATTTGCTAGTTTTGTTACTATTGGTTTGGCCAACTGATATCGCTGGTAAAATTTGAAATAGAGTGAAACAGAGGATTCCAATCTTTAAAAATTTGCTACAATATTTTTTCATAAAGGATAATTATTTATGATATTTCTATTTGGTTTTAAATGGTAAATATTATTATTGTAATATTATGCCATAATGTGATTTTAACCCAACCCTAGTTGTTGGATGCATTACTAGAGTAAGAAATTTTGAAACTTTGTATGAAATAATAAACGATGTCACTTCTAAGAGCTATTGGTATATTAGTAATTGCGTACTTTTTTGTGGGTTTTTCACAGAAGAGTCCAAAAGATAATTGGGAACTTAAAAAAATCGAAAATGGTATCACCATTTATACACGTGCCACCGAAACATCTAAATACAAAGAGCTAAAAGCTATTTTTCAAATAAAATCATCCCTATCTAGCGTGATAGCACTTCTCAATGATGTTGAAACGTATCCGCAGTGGGTATATCGTTGCGAAACTTCCAAGGTTCTTAAAAAAAATTCAGACCAACATTTAATTCGTTATCAAACAATTGTTGCTCCATGGCCAGTGGATAATCGTGATGTGGTTGTTGAAGTGAATTCTTACCAAGATGCAAAAACAAAAATTGTATACCAAAAAGTAACCCCATTACCCGATTATTCTCCACAGCTAAAAGGTCATGTTCGAATTCGAGAATTTCGTGCAACATGGACACTTAAACCACTTAAAAATGGAATCGTAGAAATAGAATACGAATTGCTTGTAAACCCTGCTGGTGCTATTCCTGCTTGGGTTGTAAATATGGCGTTAGTGGATGGTCCGTACGAAACATCAATGAAAATGAAAGAACGTATTCTGTATGAAAAATATCAAAAAACAACTTATCCATTTATAGTAAATCCTGAATAGATTTTCGGTTTTGCGAATATTCCTTATTTTTACCCTGAATAGTAAATACCCATCATGACTGAATCAGCATCAAATACTCTTTCCGAAAAATTTATTGATGTAAAAAAAGCAATTGGTGGCAAGAACCCTAGATTGTTAAAATTATTACCCAATTTTATTCTTAACTATATTATTCGAACTGTTCATCAAGATGAATTGAATGTCGCTGTTGAAAGAAATAAGAACCGTTTTGGACACGATTTTGTGGATGCAGCAATGGAGGAGTTTAGAGCAAAGCCTATTGTTATTGGAGCAGAAAACATTCCTAAAAGCGGAGGTGTGATTATGGCTGCCAATCATCCGCTTGGTGGCTTGGATGGAATTGCTTTTATGGATGTTGTGGGTGAGCATCGTAAAGACATTAAATTTTTTGTTAACGATTTATTAATGGCTTTTAAAAATTTAGCGCCTATTCTTGTCCCTGTAAATAAACACGGAAAAAACTCTACAGAATACTCTAAAAAATTTGAAGAAACATATGCTTCAGACGAGTGTTTATTGCTATTTCCGGCTGGATTAGTTTCTCGAAAACAAAATGATGGAAGAATAGAAGATTTGGTGTGGAAAAAAAGTTTTATTGCAAAATCAATTCAATACAAAAAAAATGTAGTTCCTGTTTTTATTGATGGAACTAATTCCAAGTTCTTTTACAATTTAGCATATTGGAGAAAAAAAATTGGAATAAAGGCAAATATCGAAATGTTTTATTTGGTTGATGAAATGTACAAACAGAGAGGTAAAACACTTATCTTTACAATCGGTGAAGCAATTTCGTGGGAAACATTCACAAAAGACAAAACAGCTGAATATTGGTCGGAGAGAGTAAAGCAACATGTTTATGCTTTGAAATCAGGAGATAAGGCGAAAATGCTTCCTACTTTAAAAAAGAATTAGAAAGATTATATGAAATGAGCCAGACACGTTTGCAAAGCAAACGCCAAAAAGCAAAATGGCTTATTCCATAAAAGAATTAGAAAAAATATATGAAACCAATTATAGAACCGGTTGCAAAAAATATTTTAGAGTCAGAACTTTCATCGGATAAATTTATCCGTGAAACAAACAATGGTGATAATCATATCTATATCATTACACATCATGATTCACCAAATGTGATGAAAGAGATTGCTCGTTTAAGAGAGCATACTTTTAGAACAGCTGGTGGTGGAACGGGTGAAGAAATCGATATAGATGAGTTTGATACAGCTGATGCTCCCTACAAACAATTAATTGTATGGAATCCTATCGAGAAAGAAATTGTTGGCGGCTATCGTTATATTAAATTAAAAGATGCACCCGTTATAAATGGAGTTGTGCATGTTGCAACGACCGAACTTTTTAATTTTTCGGCAGACTTTGTAAAAAAATATGTTCCTGAAACGATTGAATTAGGACGTTCATTTGTACAACCAAAATACCAACCATCTGTAGATAACCGTAAAGGTTTGTTTTCGTTAGATAACCTTTGGGATGGATTAGGAGCAATTGTTGTAGACAATCCAGATGTAAAGCATTTTTATGGTAAAGTTACTATGTATACGGATTTTGATGTACATGCTCGTGACTATATTCTTTCCTTTATGAATTACTTTTTCCCAGATAATGAAAAATTAGTTTTTCCAATTGAACCACTTGGTTTAAAAACGGATACGACTGATTTTTTAAAAGCAATTACTGGTTTATCATATAAAGAAGCACATCGTATTTTAGGGCAATTTGTGCGTGAAAAAGGGGAACACATTCCACCATTGGTAAATGCGTACATGAATCTTTCTGCCACTATGAAAATGTTTGGAACCTCCATGAACTCTCACTTTGGTGAAGTAGAAGAAACTGGAATTCTTGTAACGATTGCGGACATCTATGAAACTAAAAAAGAACGGCACATCAATACATATAAAAAGTAGCGTAATTAATAGACACACTTCGACTCCGCTCAGTGTGACAAATGAGTTGTCATATTGAGCGGAGTTCAAGCTTAAAAGAAACAGTAAAATTAGATGGAGATTAAGTCAGCAAAATTTTTAATTAGTAGTACGGATGTTGCAAAATGTCCAGCACCCTTAAAACCTGAATACGCCTTTATTGGCAGATCAAATGTTGGTAAGTCTTCACTTATCAATATGTTGGTGGATAGAAAAGATTTAGCTAAAACATCTGGGAAGCCCGGTAAAACCCAGCTTATTAATCATTTTGGAATAAATGATACGTGGTATTTGGTGGATTTGCCAGGGTATGGATATGCAAAAGTATCTAAAGAAAAACGCGATACCTTCCAAGCGTATATTTCAGAATACATTCTAGAAAGAAAAAATTTATTATGCTTAATGGTTTTAATTGACTCTCGATTAGAGCCACAAAAAATTGATTTGGAATTTATGGATTGGTGTGGCGAAAAGAATGTTCCATTTGTAATGGTGTTTACTAAAATTGATAAACTGTCAAAGAAAAAAATTGCCGATAATATCGCACATTATAAGGAAGAGATGGGAAAACATTGGGATGCTTTGCCAGAATGTTTTTATACATCCGCAGAAAAAAAACTAGGACGAGAAGAATTGCTCGGTTTTATAACGGCCACCAATAAATTATTTAAATAAAAAAATCCCGAGCGTTAGCTCGGGATTTTTTTATGAATTTTTTAATAATCTATTTGCTGTTGCGAACTAAATTGATAAATCCTTTAGTGCTATAGTCTTTATTTGTTTGAGTAATCGCTTTTAAGATATAGAAGTAAGTTCCATCAGTACATTCAAGACCAGCTGTTGTTCTGCCATCCCATTTAATCGTTGCAGCTTCTGCTTCCCAAATTTTTAATCCCCAACGGTCATAAATATCTACTCGGAATTCTTTCATTCCAGAACTATTTACATACCATTCATCGTTATTATTATCACCGTTTGGTGAAAATACGTTTGGTATGTTAATGAATTCAAATACATCGACATCAACTGTGAAACAAACTGAGTCAATACATCCAGTTGGATTTCCAGCTGTTAAACATACTGTTTGTGGCCCATTAGCTGAATATGTATAAGATGGGTTTTGAGACGATGAAGAACTTCCGTCACCAAATGTCCACAACCATGTTGTAGCACCGCCAGTGCTCAAATCAGTGAAGTTATAAGTAAATCCAGTTGAAGTAGTATCAAATGCTGCAACAGGAGGTATTGAAACATTCACGAAACACGAAACAGGATCTGAAAAACACCCAACAGAATTCGTATCAATCACAATGATTGTACCGCTAGTTACACCCCAATCTACAGTAATTGTGCTTGTGCCGACACCTGAAGTAATTGTTGTTCCAGCAGGTGTTGACCATACGTAGTTTGTTCCCCCTGTAGCTGTAAAAATATTTCCTGTTGAATTCGCACAAACATCAGCACATGCAAAAACTGGATCTGCTAATCTTGCACGTGATAAAATATAAGGTGAATTAGAAAAATCAGACCATGCTAATTTTTTATTGTCGTGGTAAGCACCTGGGGTAACAGTTACTGTTCCCATGTTGTTCCATAATGCTGCTGATGGAGCATTCCATTTTGCTAAACCATCCCATGGACCATCCGTTACTAAGTTGTAAAAAATATCAATGTCTGCATTGTCAACACCTGCTGTTCTAGTAATTTGGTGATAAAACAAAGCAGTTACTTTACACATTGTTGTGTCAATTTGTAATACGTTAAATCCATCAGTAGTTGCTGTGTTATTTCCCAAGCGACCAGTAAATACGTTTGCGGCAGCAGAAGCTGGAGTTAATTTTATTTCACGGAAACGTAACGTTCCCGTACTTGAACCTGTTGGAAAAGAATAAACAGAAGTTGAATTCGTAGCTCTAGAAAGTGTTCCGCCAAATGCACTACTTACAAATCCTTCAGCGCCAAAAGTTGTAGCGTTTGTAACTGAAGCAACTGCTGGATTATCAACAAACATTGTATTTGTTTGTGTTTCTAATTCTCTATCATTGATGGTTAAAATTCCGGATGTTCCAACTCTTGCATTTACTAATTGCAACGTTTTTTTACGATTAGCAGTTGTAGCACCAACACCACTTAAAGTAAGATTGTTAAATGTTGTAATAGTTGCTATTGTACTCGTTATGAATTGTTGTAAATCGCCATTAAAATTTACCGTGCTGTTATCTGCTGTAAATGTTGCATCATTTGTCCAATCTTGCTCAACAAAAATAGTTCCGTCACCTTGCAATGTAGAACCATTCGTCAAAAACACGCTACCTGGTGTTCCACTGTTAGCAATTGTCATTGTTCCATTGTTTTCAAAAACTGGTGTTGTTCCAGCAGCACCATCGTTTTGAAATCCACCATTAATTTGAACAATTGCAGCAGAAGCTGTAAAAACTTGCGCTCCATTGTTAAAGAAAATAGTTTGTGCAGATGAGGTGGAAGAAATTCCAGCCAACAAAGCTATGGCAGATAAAGATCTGAACACAATTTGTTTAGTAGTTTTTTTCATATCGTTGAGTATAAGGAGTACTTAAGCAAAAATAAGTGATTTCATCTTAACAAACCAAATTTCTGACACATTAAATAGATGTAATTTTATGCCTTAAGGTTGCTTTTTAGCAATTAATTCCATTTTCTCTCCAAAATGGTTAGCAAAACCTCGCATTTCTTTAGCCGCTTCTGTTTCTCCTGTTGCTCTGTCGAATGTATCTGCCATAGAAAGTAAGCATTGGTGATAGAATTGTTTCATCTCATCTACCATCATATCCTTCGTCCACAAGTCAATGCGCAAAGTGTTGTTTTCTTTTGCATCCCAAAGTGCTATCATTACTGCTTTACTACTGCTTTTTTCGGTTCCTTCGGTTGCACTCCAATCGATTTTTTCTGGTAAATTGTTATCGTCTAAAGTGATTTTAAAATTGATTTCTGATTCTTTCATTTTAGTTAGTTCATTGGTTACTAGTTCATTAGTTCACTAGTCTGCGGTTTGTGTTTTTATTACTTTTTTTATTCGATTTTGCTTATTTTTTAGTTGCCAACAGTCTTTTATTTTGACTTTACTTCCTCGGTTTATACTTTGATTTTGTTAAAATTGTTTGTGCATCTACCTCATTTATAAGATTTTGTAATGATGTTTTTGGATTGTTATTCATGTATTGTCTCACCAATTGCCAACCAATCCAATGACCAATTCTTGGTGGGGCTTCTTTGCTTAAAGCAGAAGTAAACGGGCCTTCACTTGTGAATTTGATGATTTCAGCTTGATCTGTTGTGTACAACATTTTTTTAGCAGCAAAATAGCTCCAAACATTGAACTCGTTTTGTGTGCAATAATCCATTTGAGCTTTTGAATATTGGATTTTTAATGAATCGGGAACATCAGGCAGAAGGGCGTCTGTCAAATACATGATTTTACCCATATATACAATTTCACTTAAAAAGTCAGTTTTATTCATGTTGTTTGGGAATTCTATCAGCATCCATTGACGAATAGCATCTGGAATCATATTTTCTTCATTCATAAACATCGACTTATATCTAGGTACTCCTAAGCCAGTGTAAAACTCATTATCGCTGCCCAAATATGTTTCAATTCCAATTGCTAACGTACTATCTGCAACAACAACGGAATAATTAAATCCAGAAATCATTGTGATCGGTTGAGGCAAACTTTTATCCGGAAAATGATAATTGAAGTAAGCATATGCTTCTTTTAATCGTTCCTCAATTACATCTGTGTTAGGATATTTTTTTTGGGAGTCGTCATACGCTTTTTTCATGTAGAAGTCGCGGATGAAACTCTTCATACGAAAGGCATAGGACGAATCTCGTAATCCTCCGTTATTTAAAATTACTGAAATAAATGTTGAATAAAATCTACCATATTTTGCTTGTAGTTCCTTTGTGGATCTCGCAACATCGGTTGTATCCATTTTAAAAACATCCTGCTCCAAACGTTTTATTTTAAGTTCCGGGACAATCGTTTCTGAAACATCCACGTTCAATCGTTCGTTTCCACAACCAACAATTGTTAAAAACAAAACAATAGATATATAGGACTTGAAAATTCTCATATAAAAAAATATACTTAATATTGTATTAGATTTATGGCACAGACAATTTAGTATTAAAACACAAAAATATGAAAAATATGAAGAAGATTCTTACAATAACTGCTTTGGCTTTGATAGCTCAATTTAGTTCTGCTCAAGAAAATGAAATGAAAAATTTCCGTTTTGGATTAAAAGTTACTCCTTCAGTAAACTGGTTTAAGCCGGATGGAAAACTTATGTCTAGTAATGGTTCCGGTGTTAAATTTGGTGGGGGATTGATTTTGGAATTCCGCTTAGCGAAAGTGGCATCTTTCCAAACAGGACTTCAAATTGATGCTGAAGGTGGAAAGATAAAATATACCAATGGCGGAATTGCAGCTAATTCAAGTACAATGAGTTATTATTACAATATTGCGGATGACAATATCCAACCTTATAATACATCTGATACATCTGCCGCTTGGATTTTAGGAAACACTCATTATCAATTAAATTCTCGTCAATATAAGGCAACATATGTAACGATTCCACTTATGTTGAAACTTAAAACGAAAGAAATCGGAACAATGACTTATTTCGGGCAGTTTGGGTTCAATGCTTCGTTCAGATGGAAAGCTAATGCAACGGATGAATTAACAGTAATATCTCCTTCTGTTGGTGCTGGCCAAAATGCAACAAAAAGCAAAATCGATGTTACAAAAGATATGGCCTTCTTCAAAGGCGCTTTAGCTTTTGGACTAGGTGCTGAAATGAATCTTTCTGGAACAACATCATTGGTGTTTGGATTAAACTATAATTTGGGATTAACTAATTCCGTTAAAAATGATTCTGATTACATTGAAAGAAAAATATATGATGGAAATTTGAATGCTACTTATGAAAAACTTCCTCAAAAGTTAAAATCAAATGCAGTTGTTTTAACAGTTGGCGTTTTATTCTAACATACAATAGTTAGTAAGATTTATCCCGACTTCATTATTATGGGGTCGGGATTTTTATTTTTGATGTAATGAAAAATATAGAAGTAATTAATCATATTGTTAAATGGCTTTCCGTTTATTCGGAAAACAGCAAAACTTCCGGCTTCGTAATTGGCATCTCCGGTGGAATAGATTCTGCTCTTACTTCTACGCTTTGCGCGAAAACTGATAAGCCTGTTATTTGTTTGAATATGCCCATCCACCAACATAAAGCAGAATATGATCGTGGACATGAACACATTGATTGGCTGAAAAAAAATTTCAAAAATGTTTCATCCCATGAAGTGGAATTAACCGAAACTTTTAAAACAATCAGTAACGCATTGCCAACCGATATTCAAGATTGGTTAACAATGGCAAATACGCGTTCACGTTTACGAATGACTACACTTTATGCATTTGCTTGTCACCATAAACTGTTAGTTGCTGGAACAGGAAATAAAGTAGAGGATTTTGGAATTGGATTTTTTACAAAGTATGGAGACGGTGGAGTGGATGTTAGCCCGATTGCCGATTTAATGAAATCAGAAGTATATGCATTAGCAAAAGAATTAGGTGTTGCAACTTCCATTCAAGTTGCACCACCAACAGATGGCTTGTTTGCAGATAGTAGAAGTGATGAAGATCAAATTGGTGCGACTTACAATGAATTGGAATGGGCAATGAAATTCATCGCAAACCCACATGATTTTTCAACACTTAGCGATAGACAAAAAATAGTATTAGATATTTACACAAGCAGGAACAAAGCAAATCAACATAAAATGAATCCTATTCCTGTTTGTATTGTTCCAGATAAATTAAAATAAGAAATTAACGAAACTCCACATTTTGTCTCCGTCATCCTGAGCGGAGTCGAAGGAAAGGAGAAGATAAGGCCGAGGTCTCAAAATTATGATTGAAAAACTCTACTCTCTCTTTTTAAAACATCCCATCGTTTGCACAGATACGCGCGACATTAAACCTGGTTCCATTTTTTTTGCACTCAAAGGCGGAAACTTTAATGGAAATCATTTTGCTGAAAAAGCAATGGAGATGGGTTGCGCATATGCCGTAATTGATGAAAAGGAATTTCAGAAAAACGAAAATTATTTTTTAGTAGATGATGTATTGAAGTCTCTTCAACAACTCTCAAATTACCATCGCAAACAATTAAACATTCCTGTAATTGGAATTACAGGGTCCAACGGAAAAACAACTTCAAAAGAATTAATCAACGCTGTTCTTTCTAAAAAGTATAAAGTACTCGCGACTGTTGGAAATTTAAATAATCACATTGGTGTTCCGCTTACTTTGTTAAGTATTACCAAAGAACACGAAATGGCAATTGTGGAAATGGGTGCCAATCACCAAGGTGAAATCGCAGAACTATGTACCATTGCGGAGCCGGATTTTGGAATCATTACCAATATTGGAAAAGCACATTTGGAAGGCTTTGGAGGAATTGAGGGTGTAAAAAAAGGGAAAAGCGAATTGTATAAATATATCCAAAGTAAAGAGGGCAAATTATTTGTTCATGGAGATGATGAGGTGTTATTAGAGCTTGCTGGAAGTATCGAAAAAGTAACTTATGGAACTAAAAAGTTATACGACATAGTTGGATCTGTTGCCACAAACACAACCGAATTTATTTCATTTCAATGGGCAACCCGTTACAATGCAGTGAACATCAAAAAATCAGAATTGGTTCCAACACAGTTGGTCGGAATTTACAATTACTACAATTTATTATGTGCTGCTTGTGTTGGTAATTACTTTAAAGTAGAGGATGAATTAATCAACCAAGCTTTAAAAGAATATTCACCTTCCAACAATCGTTCGCAATTACATAAAACAAAAAACAATACATTGATATTGGATTATTATAATGCAAATCCATCAAGTATGAGTTTAGCGATTGAAAATTTCGCGTCATTAAATCAACCAAACAAAATGGTGATTCTTGGTGATATGCTAGAACTAGGCTCAGAAAGTGAAAAAGAACACGATGCAATTGTAAACTTGTTACAACAAAAAAATATTTCGAATGCGTTATTAGTAGGACCATTATTTATTGCCGCGGGTAAAAAAACAAATTCAAAAACATTTGCTACGAGTGATGAAGCCGTTGAATTTTTAAAACAAAATAAAATTGCTGACTCAATCATCTTAATAAAAGGCTCACGCGGAATTAAGTTGGAGAAAGTTGTTGATGTGTTATAGTCAAGTCTTTGTTGTGTTTCATTTCGACCGAAGCGGAGAAATCTTTTATCATCGTTACTAAAATCATCCTATGCTCAAACTCACCAAAACAAAACTAATCCTATCGGGCTTACTAATAATGCTCTTAGTTTATTCCACCGATCGTTTTCGCCACGTTGTTGGTTCGCAAGTCATCACTGGGAAATTTGCTTTTTATATTGACGAGCTAGTAAAAGAAGAACAAGTTGTTTTTCCGATTATTGAATACACAATAAAAGACAGCACCTATCAGTTCAGAGCAAAAGAAAATACAAACTACGGAGTAGGAGAAACTGTTCCTGTGTTGCTCATCAATAAAAATCCGGATCTGCCTTTACTTTACGATCTTAGTTCTTTTTGGCTTTACCCTTTGTTTTATTTTTTACTTCCTTTATTGATTTGGGTTTCTTTTACCATGAGTTATATCGGTAAAAATGAAATTATTGAAATTGGGATAAGTGCTCCGTATTTTAGGAAAGTAAAAAAATGGTAACTGTTTCTAGTGCTTGAATTTTACAAAATATTCTTTCCCATTATATGTTGTTTTAAGCCAAAGTTCTTTGTCTTTTAATCTTCTTATTTCCCAAGTAATATTTAATCTTCCATATGCTCCAACCGAAGTGTAGGAGAGAGTGTCACAATTCATTTGATAACAGCTTATTTTAACATCCTCTTTTCTATTTGTAAACTCCCAAGATCCATAAGTATGTGTCAAACTAGTAGGCTCAACAGCAAAAAATTTGCGGCCATGACTATCTTCCTGCTTGCTAAAATAATATTTTCCATAAAAAGGTTTACTCTTAAGATAGGCTGTCGAATCATATCCATTGATAGAAAAATATTCAACATCCCATTCTCCAGTTACTCTAGCTTCCTTCGACCGAAGACTAATTAAAGGACCATCAGGATACTTTTTACATCCAGAAAATGCAAAAAGTATAATGAAAAGGAAAAGAAATAAAATGGATTTCAATACTTTCATTTTGAAAAGAAGTATAAAAAAAACCTCTGTTTTGTCAGAGGTTTTTTTGTCTATTCTAAGCTAACAAAGCTCTTGAGATAACAATCTTTTGAACTTCTGTTGTTCCTTCGTAAATCTGAGTAATTTTTGCATCACGCATCAAACGCTCTACATGGTATTCTTTTACGAAACCATATCCTCCGTGTATCTGAACTGCTTCAACTGTTACAGCCATCGCTACTTTTGATGCAAACACTTTTGCCATTGCACTCGCTTTGTCAAAATTCATGTGTTGATCTTTCATCCAAGCCGCTTTGATACAAAGCAAACGAGCGGCTTCAATTTCAGTAGCCATATCCGCCAATTTAAATTGAATGATTTGATGTTGGTTGATCGTTTTCCCAAATGCTTTACGTTCTTTCGAATAAGCCAATGCTAATTCGTAAGCGCCAGATGCAATTCCCAATGCTTGAGAAGCAATTCCAATTCGTCCACCCGATAATACTTGCATCGCGAATTTAAATCCGAACCCATCATCACCAATTCTGTTTTCTTTAGGAACTTTTACATCGGTAAACATTAATGAATGTGTATCCGATCCACGAATTCCTAATTTGTTTTCTTTAGGACCAACCACAAATCCTGGTGCTCCTTTTTCTATAATTAATGCGTTGATTCCTTTATGTCCTTTTGCAACATCTGTTTGTGCAATTACCATAAACACAGAAGCAGAGTTACCATTGGTAATCCAGTTTTTTGTACCGTTTACTAAATAGTGGTCGCCTTTATCAATTGCAGTTGTCTTTTGAGAAGTTGCATCCGAACCAGCTTCCGGCTCCGATAAACAAAATCCGCCAATGATTTCACCTTTTGCTAATGGAATTAAATATTTTTGTTTTTGTGCTTCTGTTCCAAATTTTTCAAGTCCCCAGCATACTAATGAGTTGTTAACGCTCATCACCACCGAACAAGAGGCATCTACTTTTGAAATTTCTTCCATCGCTAAAACGTAAGAAACGCAATCCATTCCGCCACCACCGTATTTCGGATCAACCATCATTCCCATGAAGCCCAATTCACCCATTTGCTTAATTTCTTCAGCAGGAAATTTTTGGTGCTCATCGCGCTCAATTACTCCAGGTTTTAATACATCATTCGCAAAATCACGAGCCGCCTTCTGAATCATTAAGTGCTCTTCTGTTAAGTTAAATAGCATTCGTAATAAATTTTATGTTAAAAATTGCTTTATTTTTGAGCCCAACCCCTTTTTTAGGTTGGAAAGCAAATGTATATTTAATATTCAAATTTTGCTAATAGTTTTGCGACAAATATGAGTGAAGTGAAATACAACGTAATAGGCTTAATGTCAGGAACCTCGCTTGATGGGCTGGATATAGCATTTTGTCGTTTTTCTGTTGATAATAACACCTGGAGATGCGAGATTTTGAACACGCAAACCATTCCTTATTCCGACCATTGGAAACAAAGGATTTTGAGTCTGGAAACAGCAGATGCCTTGTTTTTTCAGCAAACCAATATGGATTATGGGCATTATTTAGGTGGTTTGGTCTCCGATTTCATCATACGTCACAACATTAAAGCTGATTTTGTTGCTTCTCACGGGCATACCATTTTCCATCAACCCGAAAAGAAGTTGACTGTACAAATAGGAGCAGGAAGCGCCATTGCCTCACGATGTAATTTGCCTGTGGTATTTGATTTCAGGACTTTGGATGTGGCTTTGGGCGGTCAAGGTGCTCCATTGGTTCCCATTGGTGATAAGTTGCTGTTTGCTGAATACAATTTTTGCCTGAATTTGGGCGGGTTTGCTAATGTTTCTTACGAACACAACGGACAAAGAATAGCTTATGATATTTGTCCGGTTAATATTGTCATGAATGCCATTGCCGAAAAAAATGGAAAAGCATTTGATGAAAACGGAGCCATGGCAAAAGAAGGAATGTTGAGTGGTTATCTATTAAATGAATTCAATCAAATTGGTTTTTATAAGATGATGATGGATAGTCCTAAATCTTTAGGAAAAGAATGGGTCATCAAAAATATAAATTCACTCATTGAGCAATATGAAATTTCGGATGAAGATTTACTTCGCACATTTTGTGAGCACATTGCTTTTCAAATTGGAAAGTCATTAAAAAGTAAACCGAAGGGCAAAATATTAGTTACGGGTGGAGGAGCCTATAATCAGTTTTTGATGGAATGTATAAAACAACATACCGAGCACGAAATCATTATTCCAGATAACAAAACAATTGAATACAAAGAAGCATTGATTTTTGCTTTCTTGGGTGTGTTGAGAATGAGAAATGAAGTGAATTGTTTGAAAAGTGTAACTGGCGCTTCTAAGGATAATTGCGGAGGGACTATCTGTAATTAAAACAGCCCCCTTTTTATAGGAGGCTGTATATATAGGTCTGTTTCTTAAAACTCATCATCAAAGAATTCATCATCCACCACATCGTCATCATCAAATTCGCTGTCTAGTTTCACATCTTCATCCATTGCGAAATCATCATCATCATCATCCATACTGCTTTTCCAATTTTTTTTGTCTTTCTCTTTTTGAGGTACAAGCTTAGAAGGCTTTCTTAATTCCCCCGAGTCCTTTGCTTTATCTGTGCTTTTTTTTACTGGACTCTTTTTTGAACTACTTGGCTTTTTCATTTGTAATGAAATTTGTTTTGCAAATTGTTTTGGTTGATTCTCTTAAAATATATATGTTATATACAAATCTCTGAAAAATTTATTTTCAAACAAAAAATAAATGTATTTTTTTTATTTTTTTATTTTTAACGATTTTCGATAGTTTAACATTCTACTATAAAAATAAAGCATAATTATATAAATACATAATTTTTTCTAGCAAATTTTGTTTGTGGTTTATTCTAAAAAATCATGAATTAAATAAAATAGTGCACTTTTTTTACCTCAATACAATAATTGTATTTGTTTAACGTTATTCTCATAATTACAGTTACATCCCCCCGCTAATATTTTTTTGAAAGCTTTTAAGTAATTCCTTTGTTTTTGGAGTGTTCCCCTGCTTATACTAATTGATTTTATTGCATTTTCTGAAAAATCATTATTTAGATTATGGAATAATATAAAGCAGAGCATCTTAGTATCAAAACAAAATAGTTCACTCTAAAACTTAAAGGCCATGAACACAATTTTCAACTCCGGAGACAAATTCAACGAATTGCTTTTCGAAAACAAAAACAAAGCATATGGCGCATATGCTATTCGTAATTCAGAAAAGGACAGTATTGCAGTTTCTTTATTGATTACGTCTGCCTTTTTTGGACTATTAGTTATGTTGTGCTTTGCTCTTACAAAAACAAAAATTGAGATTCCTACTTTTGAAGGAAATGAACCACCAATAATTTTGTCTGGTCCAGAAATTGAAATGCCAAAACCACTTGAGCAACCTAAGCCACCCAAAGCGCCTGAAACACCTAAATCTACCAGTGGAGCATTTGTTGCTTCGAGTGACCCTCAAAAAACGAATGTAGATGCAAATAATAATCTGCCTATTAGTAAAAATCCTAATCCGACAGGAAAAGATAGTGCAGCACCAGAAGGGCCAGTAGTTAAATTACCAGAAGCTCCTGAAAAATTGCCAGAAGTTGTGCCGTATGCTGATATAATGCCGAGTTTAAAGAATATGGCTCAGTTTATTGCAGATAATTTAAAATACCCTCGAAATGCTGTTGGTAATGGAACAGAGGGAACTGTATTTGTGACTTTTGTTGTAGAAAGAGATGGATCGATTACCGATATTAAATTGTTAAAAGGAATTGGTGATGGCTGTGAGCAAGAAGCGATGCGTGTTGTAAAAATGATGCCAGTTTGGGAGCCTGGAACATTGAAAGGGGTTCCGAAGCGTGTACAATGTAATTTACCAATAAAGTTTAGTCTTAAATAAACAATGCAGTGTTTATAAGTTGCATCAACAATAAAAAAAGTGCCACTTCATATAATTAATTTAGCAATCGTGAGTTATACATTCATGATTGCTTTTTTATATTAAATAAAATCTAAACTAATAAACATGTTAAATTCTGTTTTATTACAAATTGTAAGTGGTGCAACTAATGTAGCGAATCAAGTTGTTGACACAGCTAAAGCTGCTGTTACTCAACTAAGCCAACTGCCAATTCCAACAACTGCTGAAGCTCCAAAACAAGCTTCTCTTTCATTACTTGAACTCGTTATGAAAGGTGGAATTATTATGATTCCGATGGGTATACTTTCTATTATTACGCTTTATTTTTTCTTTGAGCGATTAATGACAATCAGCAAAGCATCTAAGTTGGATAAAAATTTCATGAATAGCATCAAAGATTTTATTCATAATGGAAACATCGATGCCGCAAAATCACTTTGCAGAAATACGATTAGTCCTGCAGCCAGAATGATTGAAAAGGGTGTTAGTCGAATTGGAAAACCAATCAAAGAAATTGAAGAGGCAATGGAAAGTGTTGGAAAATTGGAGATAAACAGGTTGGAGAAAAACTTAAGTGTATTGAGTTTGGTTGGAAGAATCGCTCCGATTCTTGGATTTGTTGGAACAATTGCTGGAGTTATTAAAATCTTTTATGATATTTCATTGACAGACAATATTAGTATTGGTGTTATTTCTGGTGGTTTGTATCAAAAGATGATTACAAGTGCATCTGGTTTAGTTATTGGTTTGATTGCATTTATTGGATATTATATTTTAAACGCAATGTTGGATAAAACCATTAATAAAATGGAAACAGCATCTGTAGAATTTATCGATCTTTTACAAGAACCAACTAAATAATCATGAAACTAAAGCGCAGACATAAAGAAGGTGCTGAAGTAAGTACAGAATCGTTAAACGATATCATGTTCTTTCTTTTGCTTTTTTTCTTGATTATATCCACGTTGGCAAATCCAAGTGTATTGAAATTGACATTGCCGAGTTCTAATAATGGTGTTCAGATGTCTAAACAACAAATCACTATTGAATCGGATGCCGACCATCAATTTATAATAAACAAGTTACCTATTTCGTTTACTCAGTTGGAAGATGCATTAAAAGTAGAAATTGCAAGAATTAATGGATTAGGTATGGAGCCTACTGTTGTTTTGAAAATGGACAACACATTGTCTATTCAGGATTTGGCAGATGTTATGCAAATTGGTTATGGGTTAGGAGTTAAAATGGTATTGGCTACAAAGTCAGGAGATAAATAAAATGGAAGCAACCGAAACTAAAAGTAAGTATTTGGCAGTGGTATTCACAATAGGATTCCACGCGTTGCTATTCCTGCTTTTTATTTTAATTGTTTTCGTTACTCCAATTCCTGCTTTTGAAATTAAACCGGTTCCCGAAATTGAAATTGGTTTAGGGATGGAAGGGGCTGGAAATACCGCTAGTGGAGGTTCTGGGGAGAATGATCCCAATATTGAAACGAGTATGGAAGCTGCTGTTAGCTCCTCAGAAACTGCTCCAAATATTATTACTGACGAAACAGAAACGGAAGTTAGCGTAAAAACAAATCCGAATGCAACACCTGAAAGCACTGCTGAAGCATTGAGTCCTGAAGAAAAGAAAGAACGAGCTGAATTAGAAAAAGCGCTAGCCAAAATTAAAGCGATGAAAGATAAGAAGGGAAAAGGGGATGGAGGAAAAAATACGGGAGGAACAGGAAATGGGAATAATACAGGAGTTGGTGATGGTCCAGGAACTGGTATTGGCGATGGAACTCCTGGTGGACCCGGAGGAACGGGTTGGGATTTAAAAGGCCGTTCTCTTTTGAAAAAACCGGCTAGAATGACTGATTCAGAAGAAGAGGGAATTGTAGTTGTAGAAATTATTGTAAACGAAAATGGAAAAGTAGTAAAAGCAACAGCAGGTTCTCGGGGGTCAACAACTACCAATGCAAAACTATATTCCAAAGCGAGAAGTGCTGCTTTTGAAGCGAAGTTTAGTCCTAGTCCAGAAGGTATAAAAGAACAACGTGGAACGTATACATTCGTTTTCACTTTAGAATAAAATTCAATTACTTTTGTAGAAGTCTTCAATTACAATTTGTGACGTTACTTTATTTAAACACGTCATTGCGAGGAACGAAGCAATCTCTCATGATGAGGACATTCGTCACCATTGAACAGAGATTGCTTCGTTCCTCGCAATGACGGAAGTGAGTTGCACTTAGCTTAGTCGAACAACACAGGAGTAAATTATGAATTACCAACAAACCTTAGATTATCTATTTAGTCAGTTGCCAATGTTTCAACGCATTGGTGCTGCTGCTTATAAAGCTGACTTAAATAATACCATTGCCATTTGTAAATTACTCGGCAATCCCGAAAACAAATTCAAGTCGATACACATTGCTGGTACCAACGGAAAAGGTTCTACTTCTCATATGTTGGCATCTATTTTTCAAGCTTCCGGCTTGAAAGTTGGCTTGTATACTTCACCTCATTTGAAAGATTTTAGAGAACGCATTCGTGTAAATGGAAAAATGATTCCTAAAAAATCCGTTGTTGATTTTGTTGAGTTGCATAAAAAAAAGTTTGAAAAAATTCAACCCTCATTTTTTGAAATGACTGTTGGTTTAGCCTTCGATTATTTTGCAAAAGAAAAAGTAGATATTGCTGTAATCGAAGTAGGGCTTGGTGGGCGACTGGACTCAACCAATGTGATTGATCCTTTACTTTCGGTGATTACAAACATCAGTTATGATCATGTGAATTTGTTGGGCGATACTTTGGAAAAAATTGCTGAGGAAAAAGCGGGGATTATTAAATCAAATTCTATTACTGTTATTGGAGAAACACAAGCAGAAGTGGCTCACGTTTTTTTTGAGCACGGCAAGAAAAAAGATTCAGGAATATTTTTTGCAGATATGTTTTTTGATCTTAAAAAACTAAAACAATCGTTTAAGCAAGGAGAATTAATGCTTTCGGCTGATGTATATTTTAAAGGTATGGGTCAAAACGAAAAAATATTCAGTATCGATTCGGACTTAGCAGGAATGTACCAGCAAAAAAATATTCGAACAGTGCTTTGTGCTATTCTTTTTCTAAAGACCATTCATGGAATGAGAATTACTGATAAGTCAATCATAAAAGGATTTAGTACTGTAAAAAATCGAACGGGACTATTAGGGAGATGGCAAGTGTTGTCTCAAAAGCCTTTGGTTATAGCAGATACAGGGCATAACGAAGCAGGAATAAAAGAAGTATTGTCGCAAATTAAATTAACTCCGTATAAAAAGCTGCATTTTGTTTTAGGGATGGTGAATGATAAAGACATTTCCAAAATATTAAAAATGCTTCCAAAAACAGCAACGTATTATTTTTGTAAAGCAAATATTCCAAGAGCATTGCCTGCACCAGAATTAGCAATTCAAGCAAAGAAAGCAGGTTTAAAGGGGAATGTTTATGCCTGTGTTCAAGATGCGTTTATAGCTGCAAAACAGAAGGCCACAAAAAATGATTTAGTGTTTGTTGGTGGAAGTACGTTTACAGTTGCAGAAGTAGTGTAAAACAAAAAGCCCTTTCGAAATTACGAAAGGGCTTTTTCTATAAAATATGTTCAGAATTATTTTCCTAATCCTACTGGGCTACCAACACGTGTCATAGCACAACGAAATCCAATCCAAGCAGTTGCTTGACGTTGATCTAAATATCTTCTTGTTCCTGGTACCATCCAATATGCACGGTCTTTCCAAGAACCACCTTTGTAAACACGAGCTTCATCGTTAATCATAGAAGTGTTTCCGTACTCATACATTCCACTTGATTCAGCTTTTCCTGAAGATGGATCATATGGTTCACTCCAGCTTCCACCAACTAAAGTAGCAGCTTGCGATTTAACGTCACCATCTAAGTAGTTGATGTTGTCAGCATACGTATAGTTTCTTCTTTCATCCAAATTGTCATCAGGGAATGCAGTACTAACATCTCTCCAACGAACCATTCCAGGGATTGAAATAATATTACTATCAGCATCATACTTAATAGTATCGTTAATTAAGATACCATCCACATCACGCTCTTGTGTTTTAAAAACGTTTCCACGGAAAGGGCGGAAATCTGCTTTATCTTCTGGAGATAAAATACGATACACGTCCATTACCCATTCTGAAACGTTACCAGCCATATTATACAAACCGTAATCGTTAGGCCAATATGAGAATACTGGAGTTGTGATATCACCGGCATCATTCAAACGACCAGCATTACCCATCATATCACCATTACTTCTTTGGTAGTTAGCCAACATTTGTCCTAAGTATTTAGAATCAGGGTTACGAGTACCGTGACCATTCCAAGGATATAATCTTCTGTCGGTAATACGCTCACCAATAGTGTTTCCAATTAAACCATAAGCAGCATATTCCCACTCAGCTTCTGTCGGTAGTCTGTAACGTGGTAAAAAGATACCATCTTCCATTCTAACTAAACGCTCACCTCCGTTAGGATCCATACTTGGGATTGGATTTTTGATTGGTCCAGTCCATTTACCAGCAAGATATTGATCCGTATTGAAATAATCGTTTTCTGTTGGTGTTGGAGCATAATCCAAAATACCTTCACGAACTAAGATAAATTCGTTTACACGGTCAGTTCTCCAAGCACAAAAATCGGAAGCTTGTAACCAGTTTACTCCAACTACAGGATAATCTCTGTAAGAAGGGTGACGTAAATAATATTCTACGTAAGGTTCGTTATAAGCTAAACGATCGCGCCATACCAAACTATCTGGTGTTGCTTTTTTAAGTACATCTGGGAAATTGGCAGCAAATACTCTGCCTGTCCAATGCAAATATTCAAGAAAATCGAGGTTACGTACCTCTGTTTGATCCATATAGAATGAAGAAACAGTTACTCTGTGAGGAATATTATTCCAATCGTAAGTAACATCTTGTTCAGCTCTTCCCATTGTGAACGTTCCACCTTCAACCAAAATTAATCCCGGTCCAGTTTCTTGCTCTTCATAAGGTCCAACTTCAAATCCTCCGTTTCTAGGCTCATTATATTCCCAAGCTGTAACAGGAGATCTCTCTTTGCTACAAGATGCAAGGGCAACAATTGCTGCTAGTGCGATAAATTTGCTTGATACTTTTCTCATTTTGTTTGTTTTAGTTTGTTGTAATAATATGCGTGTTCGTAATAAAACTATGTTTTTGCTATAAAATTGTATAAATGATTGTTTTTAGAATGAAGGACAGCTTACTGTTCTGAATTTTTTCTTCTTTGGCTTACATTCGAATTGCAATGAAAAAGAAATTTCATGAGAACCAGCTGTCGCGTTTGTTAACTTAGACACGGTTACGTCATAGCTGTATCCAACTTTAAAGAAATGTTGTTGGAAACCAATAAGAGCAATAAATGAATCTTGGTTACGATACCAAAGTCCACCTACAATTGAACCTCTAACAACATAAACACCTAAGTTTAACTGTTGGAAATCTTGTTGTTTTTGATAGATCACGTTTGGAGAAATGTATGTTTCGTTTCCTTTGTCACCAACTGGCAATACTGCACCAGCATGTCCTGTGATTTTTAAAGGTAATTTGCTTGGTCCAATTAAGCCTTCATCAGGTTGCGTTAAATGGTGAGCTGCAAATCCGAAGAAATAACGTTTGCTAAAGCCTAGCATTCCTACTGATAAATCTACGTTTGATTTTTTTGATACGCCCGGAACTTCATTCGTATTGTAAACAAAACCTCTGCGTTCGTCAATCATATCACCAAAAGTTAATTTGCTCCAGTCAATACTTTTTTGGAAGTATGTTCCCTGGAAACCAAATTTCATTGAAAATTCACGATTGATATTTAATTGGTAAGAATACATTGCAGAAACGTTGGTAGTCGTTAATGTTCCTTGTCCTGCTTTATCATTTGTAACTAAAAGTCCTAATCCACCAGCAATTTTATCGATATGTTGATCGTATGAAGCTGAATAAGTTATATAAGTACCAGAAATATTTGGCCACTGATTACGATAATTTAAGTTAATTCTAGGGCATCTTGCCGTTCCAGCAAATGCAGGATTTAAATAAAGTGGATTTGCGTAGAATTGAGTAAAATGAGGGTCTTGAGCGAATAATTTTTCGCTAGATCCGAAAGAAAACACTACTAATAAAATTAAAACGATACGTTTTAACATAACATCTCTGATTTTAATGGGACACAATTATACACAAAATATTCTAAGAATGTTACATTTGGAGAGCATTATTTTGCAGAATTAAACAATAAACCACTAAAAAAAGCGTTAACCAGAAGAACTTTTTAGAACTTTGTTTGTACAAACTTATACAAAAAAATGGATACAACCAACAATAAATCCTCATTTTTAGCTAAATTTGAAATCTAATCAACCATATCGTATGCGAATTATACTTGCCTTGTTGTTTATATTAGTTGTTGAAATTTCCGCATTTGGTCAAGCCAAATCTATTGGAAAACTAATTCCAACTAAGTATGCTATTTCTTGGCAACAGCCTGGTTCTGTTAGGCCATCAGAAAATGAGACCCAACGATTTTTGAGCTTTTCGGGTGCTCAATATCAATTTGAAGATGCTTTTTTGCCTCGTTATTTCGAAAAAATACCACTTACAAACAATGATTTAAGCTTCGAAACAACTATTATTAACCCTCTTTTTGAAGCTCTTTCTGATGTTGAAACTGCTATAATTAAAGATCCAGCACTTATTTCTACTGAAATAGTGGTAAAATCGGTTGTTTCCATTGCAAAAAAGCAAAAATATGGTACGGTTTCTTTTATTCCTATTCGAAAAAATAGATCTACTGGGAAACTTGAAAAACTGGTTGCTTTTGATCTTTCTGTAGTTCCTAATTCATCAAGAGTGCCAGCTCGTGCTGTTCATACTTACGCTGCTAATTCTGTTCTTCAAAATGGTGATTGGTATAAAATAGGGTTGGCTCAAGATGGTGTGTATAAATTATCATTTTCTTTTCTTCAAAGCTTAGGAATAGATGTATCTACGTTAAATCCTCAAAATATTCGTATTTATGGGAACGGAGGCGGCATGCTTCCTGAATTAAATTCAACTCCTAGAAAGGATGATTTGGTTGAAAATGCCATTTTTGTGCAAGGTGAAGGGGATGGCATTTTTGATGCAACAGATTATGTTTTGTTTTATGGAAAAGGACCTCAGAATTGGAATTACAATGCAAGTGCTTGTCCGAAATTTACTCATGAATTAAATCTTTATTCTGATTCTGCATATTATTTTATTAATGTTGATTTGGGTGCAGGTAAGCGAATTTTAAATCAAGCTTCGTCCGTTTCTGCGGCAACGAATATCGTAAACACATTTGATGATTATAATTTTCATGAAACTAATAATGTGAATTTTATTAAGTCTGGTAGACAATGGTATGGTGAGTTTTTTGACAATATAGCAACATATAATTTTTCATTTAGTTTTCCAAACATAGACATGTCGGTACCAACAAGTGTTGCTGCTAGTATTGCTTCACGTTCTTTATCAACTGCCGCAAGTTATTCCATAACAAGTCAAACAGGAAGTACAAGTATTTCAATTGGAGCAACACCTGGCGATGCTTATAGTGATTATGCAATTATTGGAACAGGTTGTTTTTCCTTTAATCCGAATAACGCGAATGTTGGTGTTACAGTCACAAAATTAACTTCGAGTGCGCAAGCTTGGTTGGATTATATAACAGTGAATGTTAGACGACAGTTAACAATGTCGGGCGACCAAATGATTTTTAGAGATGTTCAATCTGTAGGCTTAGGAAATATTGCTCAATACTCAGTTTCAAGTTTTTTGCCAATTCAAATATGGGATATTACAGAACCAACAAGTGTTTTTGCTCAATCAACTTCCCCAATTGGTTCAACTTATCAGTTTACACTTCCGTCCGATACTTTAAAACAATTTATTGCTCATACTGGATTAAGTTATTTAACTGCAAAATTTTCCGAAAAAGTTTCGAATCAAAATTTGCATGCACTTTCTGATAAAGACTACATTATTATTTCTCATCCTGATTTTTATTCTGATGCTATTCAGTTAGCTACATTTCACGAAAACACTGATTCGCTTTCATCGATAGTTATAACTCCTCAGCAGATTTACAATGAATTTTCTTCTGGAGCTCAGGATATTAGTGCGCTAAGAGATTTTGTAAAGATGTTTTACGATAAAGCTGCTATCGCGTCTGAATTGCCGCAATATTTATTGCTTTATGGCGATGGATCTTATGACAATAGAAGGAGATCAAGTAGCAATACGAATTTTATTCCTACATACCAATCCTTTAATTCAACAGTTCTTACTCAGTCATATGTTTCAGATGATTTTTATGGGTTGTTAGATGATTCTGAAGGAACATGGGCTGGAAGTGCAGATGCTATTGATATTGGGATTGGTCGTTTGTCTGTAAAAAACACTGCTGAGTCAAATGCTGTTTTAAGTAAAATATTTAATTATACAAAAACGGGTTTAGTGCCAAATACATCCAATAATGGTTGTTCAAATAATGTATCCAATACTCCGTTTGGCGATTGGAGAAATACTGTTTGTTTTATTGGTGATGATGAAGATGGCGGCTTGCACCAATCTGATGCAAATAAATTAGCGACTATGGTAGACACTGCAGCAGACGATTACAATGTAGATAAAATTTATTTAGACGCCTATCCACAAGAATCTACACCAGGAGGAAATCGTTATCCCACTGTAGCTGAAGCAATAAACAAAAGGATTGAGAAAGGTTGTTTGATTTTGAATTACACTGGGCACGGTGGAGAAGTTGGTTTGGCACACGAAAGAGTTATAGATGTTTCTCAAATTAATAATTGGAAAAACTTTAATAATCTACCCTTGCTTTTTACTGCTACTTGTGAGTTTAGCAGATTTGATGATCCAGAAAGAACATCAGCTGGTGAGTATGCTCTTATAAATCCTGAAGGTGGAGCAATTGCTCTATTCACAACTGTTCGATTGGTATTTGCTTCAGGAAATTTTTATTTGAATCGTGATTTTTACGAACGAGCTTTTCTTCCAATTGCTGGTAAAATGCCACGGTTAGGTGATTTGTTTGCGTATATCAAAAACGAGCCCGGTGGGAATTCGGTAAACAGTAGAAATTTCACATTGCTTGGCGACCCAGCGTTGACATTGGCGTATCCAAAATTTGATGTCTCAACAGATACCGTAAATGCAATTCCAGTTTCTGTATCAAGTTCAGATACTTTGAAAGCGCTTTCATTGGTAACAATCAGTGGGTTTGTAAGAAACACTAGTGGGTCGGTTATTAATACATACAACGGAGTTGTTTATCCGACAGTTTTTGATAAGTCTCAAAATATTACAACTCTTTCTAATGATGGAACTTTATCAAGCCCTCCATTTACATTCGGAGTGCAAAAAAATATTTTATACAAAGGAAAAGCAAGTGTAACAAATGGAGCCTTCAAATTTTCTTTTGTTGTACCAAAAGATATTGCTTATGCCTTTGGAATAGGAAGAATAAGTTATTATGCAGAAAACGGAACAGAAGATGCAAATGGATATTATGAAAAAGTAATTATTGGTGGCTCAAATGATTCAGCTGCAATTGATAATGCAGGACCTAATGTTGATTTGTTTTTAAATGATGCAAAATTTGTTTATGGAGGATTAACGGATGAAACACCTGATTTGTTTGCAATTCTGAAGGATGATAATGGTGTAAATACTGTTGGAAATGGAATTGGACATGATATTACAGCAGTTCTTGATGGAAATACAGAAAGTTCGGTTGTATTAAACGATTATTATCAAGCCGATTTAAATAGTTATAAAAGCGGAACAATCCGTTACCCTTATTCTGAATTGAGTGAAGGGAAACATACTTTGAGTTTAAAAGTGTGGGATGTTTATAATAACTCGAGTCAATCGTATACTGAGTTTATTGTTGCCCGTTCTGCTGAATTAGCTTTGAGTCATGTATTGAATTATCCAAATCCATTTACTACAAAAACTCAATTTTATTTTGAGCAAAATCAATGCTGTCAAGTATTGGATGTTTCTGTTCAGATCTTTACAGTTTCAGGTAAATTGGTAAAAAGTATTGACCAGTTTGTACAAACAGAAGGTTTTCGTTCAGACCCGATTGATTGGGATGGCCGAGATGATTTTGGAGATAGAATTGGAAAAGGTGTTTATATTTATAGAATAAAAGTGAAGACAAGTGAAGGGGCAGTAGCCGAAAAATTCGAAAAGCTTGTTATTTTAAATTAATTTGTACATTAGCAATCCTAAATAAAAATTGAATGATAGATATTAGAGCATACAGCAAAAAAATATTTTTATTTGCTACCGCTATTATAGTTGTAGAGAGCGTTAAATCCCAATCAAGTCAAAGTCAACGTGCTGAAGAACTTCAGTTAAATACGATAACTACAGCCGTTCCGTTTTTGCTTATTACACCCGACTCAAGAGCAGGTGGAATGGGAGATGCTGGCGTTGCGTCTTTAAACGATGTGAATGCTGTTCATTGGAATGCATCAAAATTAGGCTTTACAACAAAAAAAATGGGCTTTGGTGTTTCTTATACGCCATGGTTAAGAGCGTTGGTGCCAGATATTAATTTAGCATACATCACTGGTTTTTATAAGATGAAGAAGAAAGGAACTATTGCAGGTTCACTTCGTTATTTTTCTTTAGGTGATATCACTTTCACAGATGCAAATGGGCAAACTACTGGACAATTTCGTCCAAATGAATTTGCACTTGATGTAGCTTATGGAACAAAGTTGGCAGATAATTTTGCAGTTGGTTTAGCGGTTCGATACATCAACTCAAATTTAACTGGAAATGCACTTGTTCAAAGTTCACAAACTCGTCCAGGTCGTGCAGTTGGCGTTGATCTTTCTGCATTATACAAAAAAGAGAAAGTGAAACTTGCAGATAAAAAAGCAATTGTTGCTTTTGGAATTAATATTTCAAATATTGGAAATAAAATGTCATACTCAGATAGAGGTGATAAAAATAGCGATGATTTTATTCCAATTAATTTGCGTTTAGGTGGATCGTTAAATGTGAATTTGGATGATTATAATTCAATTTCAGTTTTAGCAGATATCAATAAATTATTAGTTCCAACTCCTCCCACTTATAAATTTAAAGTTGATGCAAATGGAGTAACTACAGGAGAAATAGACGTAGATGCGGATGGGAATCCAATAATTGAAAAAGGAAAAGATCCTAACCGCGGAGTAGCAGAAGGAATGTTTGGTTCGTTTACGGATGCTCCAGGTGGTGGAAAGGAAGAGTTAAGAGAACTTAACTATTCGCTTGGTTTGGAATATTGGTACAATCATTTGTTTGCTGTTCGTGCAGGATATTTTTATGAGCATCCAACAAAAGGGAATCGTCAATTTTTTACAATTGGTGCGGGAGTTAAGTACAATGTTTTTGGGTTAGATTTTGCATATTTGATTCCAACTCAACAACGTAATCCTTTAGAAAACACATTGCGTTTTACTCTTACATTTGACTTTGATGCATTCAAAGATCAAAACAAAGAAGAAGCAAAAACAGAATAATCTCATTGCAAAAATTTCATCATTAATGATGTGAATATAAAGTCTTCGACTCCGCTCAGCCTGACAAACGAATTGTCACACTGAGCGGAGTCGAAGTTTTTACGGAGAGTCTATAATTGATTTCACAAAAGAGATAACAAATTATGAAAATAAGAGTAGGATTTGGATTTGATGTTCATCAATTGAAAGAAGGAAATGATCTCTGGTTGGGCGGAATTAAATTGACTCATAGCAAAGGAGCTGTTGGTCATTCGGATGCGGATGTTTTGATTCACGCTATTTGTGATGCATTGTTAGGTGCGGCAGGTATGCGAGATATTGGATTTCATTTTCCTGATACGTCTTCGGAATTTAAAGGAATTGATAGTAAGATATTATTAGAAAGAGTGAATCAACTTTTGCAAAAGGAAGGGTATTCCATAAATAATATTGATTGTACATTGGTATTGGAGCTACCAAAGATAAATCCTCACATTGATGAAATGAAAAAAACGGTGGCATCAATTTTAAATGTAGAGGTGAATGATATTGGAATAAAAGCCACCACGAATGAGAAGCTTGGTTATGTTGGCAGAGAAGAAGGCGTTTGCGCTTATGCAGTAGCGCTTATTCAAAAATAAAAATTTTTCAATTATAGTGAGATGGTATATTCTAATCCTAGGATATATAAATTTTGTGGAGCGGAAAGATTCCATTCTCTTTGTATTAAATAATAAACCCCAAAAGTGTTTCTTTCGCTTTTTTTGTAATCTAATCCGACAATGTATCTGCCTCGATGCCATAAGTTATTTACGTCAACTGAACGCGGATTGTTGATTTGGTATCGTAATTCGCAAGCAATATAGGGTTTTACAGGTTTGTCTAAATCGTATTTTATAGTTAACTTACTTCTGGTGTACCATTCAGGAATTGCTCCTAATTCACTTGAGTAAATATTTCTGTATTCTCCTTGAAGTCTTTGACGGAAGGCGAAGGAAAGTTGGCCAGCTTTTTTCTTTAAAAGAACATCCAACATTACTCGGTGACGAAAACTAATAGCATCGTCCTCAATGAATTTTTCGATGCAACGATAAGACAATGAAATTTTCATGAAATCAGTAGGCTTAAATGAAGCTCCTAAATCCGTATAAAATAAATTGCTTTGCGAATAATTTTCTCTCACACGATATTCTTCTGTAATAAACAAGCTGAATTTTTGATTTAATGCTTTCTCTACATTAAAAGTGCACCATAAACCAGCGTCATCATTGGCTTGTGCGAATGATTTGGACGTTAAGCCAATGGCGATTATAAAAAGCAGTGCAATTTTCTTTATCATAAAAAATTATTTTGTTACGTTGTAATAAACACGAATTAATGCTGTGTCCTTCAGGAAATCAATTTTCCCAATGGAAATACGATTAATTTTGATACCCATTCTGTTTTCGAGATCGGCTAACAACTCTGCTCGTAGTTCGGGTTTAATCATCTCAATGTTTTCGTATTGAATGTTTTGAGAAATCTCCTTTTTCATAAAAACTGAAGTTTCCAAGGCAAAAGTGAAAATGATAATAATAAGGTTGATGAATGAAATCTCAATCCAGTTTCCTTTGCTTAGTGCTGTAATTAAGCCCATGGCAATTACTAAAAAGAGATAAGTCATGTCTTTTGTAGAGATGCCTTCCGTTCTATAGCGAAGCATAGAAAAAACAGCAAATAAACCAAATGCAGCCCCCATGCTCATGTCCGATTTGTTCAAAATGAACGTGATTAAAAATATAATAAGGTTGAAAATAAAGAGTGTGAAAAAATTTTCACGGTTTTTATAGACAGGGAAATAGATAAATCGAATTAGAATAAATACAGAAACTAGATTGATTGCTAATCGAATAAAAAACTTTTGACCCAGTTTTTCAAAAAGTGTAAATCCTGTATTAACAGCTTCTTCAGTTAACTCTTGTAGTAGTACCATACAATGCTTTTTTTATTAAAATTAATTTAGGTTTAAAATTATTGTGCTTAATCTTTTCATATAAATTTATAATTCCGAAACAATATTTACTTATTGCACCTTGTCGGATATGATATTTTTTCATTAATTTCAAAAAAGGAGAAGGAACTGCTTTGTCTTGCTTTACTTCGGCAATTACAATTTTTTCAATCGTTTTATTTTGATCTTCGTTCTTAAAAGTTAAATTCAAATCGATCGTTACTCTTTCGGGTGAATGTTTGTTTACAAACGTAATTCTAGAATAATTCACCCAAATTTTAGCCTCTAAATTGTCTGATTTTAAGGGAGTTTTATGTGTTAAAAGTTCTTCCGCTTTTTCTTTTATTGAACCATCAATTTCTTTTTGCTTTACTCTGTCTTTTATTGTCCGTCCTTTGTTTGTTTTAAACTTTACTTCAAAAAAATTCAAATCAGATTCAACATATTTTCTGAATCGTACTTTAAATCTGCTTGGTTTTCCCCTGTGATGTGAATGATATAAATCAAACCCTTTTGTGTCAAAATATAACGACTCGTATCTACTTATTTTGTTGCCATTTACATCTAGTATTTTGTAATCGTTTTTTATCTGATTTAATAATTCAGGTAAAAGCTCAAACTTAAAAACAAATTTAGTGTCAGTTCTATCCATCAACTTCACACTGTCCATTTCTTTTAAAGTAATGGGCTCAAATTCATTCAATATGCGATTTACTTCGTCCACGTTTAGTATTCGTATGTATACTTCTTTATAGAAATGACCGTACCGTTTCCATCGGTTGTTTTCTTCTCAGTTTTTAAACCATTTTTATCATAAGCATAAATTGATTTTTTTATCATTTTACCTTTTTCGTCCATCGTTATTTCGTAAGATCTATCACCTTTTGCATTGTATCCATGTTGCGTTTTTTCTAGAAGTTTCCCGTTCGCATCAGATGTAGTTTCAAATGTTTTGTCTTTGTTGGAATTGTACTCAGTCGTTATCTTTTTCTTCAAATTTCCTTTTTCATCAAAAATAAGTTCTTCTGTAATATCATTATTTTTGTTGTAGGTCTGAGCTTCTTTTTTCTTGATAGAACCATCTTTGTTGTACTCAATTAGTTCTATAACATTCCCGTTTTTGTCAAATTTTTGAGACATGTCTGTCCGTGTTTTTTCTTTTCCTTCAATTGATTCTGTTACAACAGTAACACTTGATTTTATACCGAGTTTTTTTACTTCTTTTTTGCTTTGTGAAAATGAAGTAAGTGTAAGTATAGAAAAGATGAATGAAAGGAATATTAACTGAGTTTTCATTTTATATTTATTTATTTTACGATTTCGATTGTTTCGCATTCAACCGTTTGTTTTTTCTTTGTGATCTCAACATCTTTAATAACGGCCAGCCTGTTAACAGTTGTTAAGGATGTACCACTTGAATAAGAATATATCGTATAGTTGCCAGCGCGCAAGTATTTAAATTCATAAATTCCATCAAAATTTGCTTGTACCTTATCGCCATAAGTAGCATCATCACCGTAAATGATGTAGACATCTTCATAGGCACCAGCAAATTCTCCTCCTAGTGAAGCAGGGATTGCTATGCCAAGGTCGTTGTATCTTTTTACCCAAATTTTTCCAGTAATTGTTGCCTTTCCTCCTTCACCTTCTGATTTTTTACATGAAGAAATTGATAAGAGACTTACTGATATAAGTGATAGAATAATTATTTTGAATATTTTCATCTTTCTGAAATGAGATTTATTATTTATAAATAGTTAGAGTGCCTGCGTCAACGGTTTCTTTTTTGTTAGCTATGTTTACTGAAACATCTACTGTTTTTATTCCTGAGCCATAAAAATAGGACGCACGTGTAGTGTCTTTAGACTTTACATAAACTTTGTAATCGCCTTTTCGTAAATATTTAAATTCAAAAATCCCATCAGGTCCTGATTTTACTTTGTTACCATAGCTTATATCGTCACCATAAATGATATAAACATCTTCATCTGCTCCTGCAAATTCACCTTTTAAAAAATAGGGAGGACTAGATATACTTCCTAATGTGTTGTAGTTTTCAACCCATATTTTTCCTTGAATAGTTGCTTGTCCGCCTTCTCCTTCTGGTTTGTTGCACGATGCAATTATCAGTGCTACAGTAACAGCTAATAATAAGATTTTTTTACTCATAAGTGATTCTGTATTATTGTGTTTAATTAAATGTTTAGCAATATTAAAATAATGTTCTGTATTAAACCTGTAGTTTGTTAAGTTAATATTAACAATACGCCCCTTTAGAGTGTTTTTGTTTTAATTAGTTTAATTGTTTTTGTAAATTCTTTTGTTTTTAATTCAATAAAGTACATTCCAGACGCCATAGCCAATCCTTTTGTGTCAAAATTAAACGAATAACTTCCCTCTGCATGAAAAGTATCAGGAGAGACAATGGTTGCTACATCTTGACCAATTATTGAATACAATTTTACGCTTACTTGCATACTTTCTGGCAACTGAAAATTGATAGTAATTAAATCGTTGAAAGGATTTGGATATACATCTAAGCCCAGTTCAAGAACATCAAAATGTGCTCTGAAAACATCATTTGTATCGATGTTTAAAGTGATACTTTCGAGTTCAGTTTTTAAAATAGTACTATTTGCTTCCCAATATTTGAACTCGTATCCAGGATTTGCAATGGCTGTGATGGATACAGGAACACCATCAAAGTAGACGCCTGTCCACGGTAGCGACTCAGGAGTAATGGTGCTGATTTTAATTTTACCAGCTCCAGCAGGCATTACATCTAATGTCACATCCACTTGTTTTGTTAATCCAAATTGACTTTGTATCTGGTCGCGTGCAAATCCAATTCTATTTGTCGCAAATAGCATCATGGTGTCAATTTCACTTTCCCATTCAGTTACATTTGAAGAAGGACCAATTAAACCACTCCAAAAACTTCCTCCCCAGCGAGTAAAATGTCTTGGCATTTCTGGTAACATTTCATCATGCATTGCATCTGCATTTTGTTGCATAGTGCTTGGTAAAAAAATGGTGTTCATTAAATCAGCATATCGATCAACAAAATAATTTTTAAATTCTGAATTTGCTAAAAGCCCAGACAACATTGTTGAATGGGGATTTACTGTAACGGGGTTAATAGCGATATCTAAAAAGTCGGTGCTTACTGCTCCGCCCCAAGCAGTAGCAAATCCAAGTGATAAGTCGGTATCCCATAAAACATAACGCCATTTTCCAACTGGATTATTTGGTCGCCAAAATTTGATATTGTTGGTGTAACTTCCAAGCCAATCGATATTTAATATATACGTTTCCGTTATAAAATAGTCGCAAAAATTTTCTACATCCAACAGACTTTTTGCTGTATTGTAATTTGCAGCAATAGACATATCGTTTGAGCCAATCCAATTTGACATGCTCAAAAATGCGGTATTACTTCCTTCAATTATACTTCCATCAAATTGTAAAAAATCAATTTTGTCGGCAGGAATACCGCTGTTGTTTTCTATATAATCTTTGTCTTGTTTTTCACGTAATTCATAAACGCCCCAATAATCACCGTTGATGAAAAGCACACATGGTCTGCCGTCCATAATTTCAAGACTCGTACTTTTTTGAGCATTTTTTTGATTGAAACGGTCACGCATATGCGCTTTGTTCCAATCTGAACCAGCATTTCGAATGTTGAATGATTTGTATTGCGTGACAAATGGTTTGTCCGGAAACAAAGGGTAATCAATCGTTTCGCCTTTGTAGTTTTCTTTTGTTTTTACAGCAAATCCTCTTTGTGGCCAAGCTTTTGAATAATTTCCTTGGATAGCGATAGAAGATGGAGTTTCAAATCCTAAATTTCCATTTGGGTCGAAATACTCTATGTTCGCAGGTCGTTCCCAGCCTTGCCAAAAATTCGCACCTTGAAAAGGAACATTTACTGTATCAGCATTTGGGCCCATTACATAAATTCCATAATTGTAATCAAACAAATTATAAGGATCGCTGGTTAAGGAAACAACAGGTAGTTCAATGTTTTCGTTTATGAAATAAGTATTGGTAATAATTTCGCTTGGCAATTGTAATGGGTCCGTTGAATACGTACGTGCTCTTACAGCCATAGTGGAATCAATAGTAATTGGAGTTAAGTACAATGCAGATGTTTGATCGGGATCTTTTCCATCAAGTGTATATCTTACCAATCCTGTTGGGGAAGACATACTTAATGTTTGTGTTGAAGAATAAAATCCAGCACTTAAAGAAAAAGAAGGTTTACTTAGATAATCAGTGTAGAATGCGGAAGTGTTATTCGTTGTATCTGGAGTTGGAGAATCAAAATAATACCAACTGCTAGCTCCATTAGGTCTTCTACCAAATGTGTTATTCAATTGCATTCCTCCAATTATTTTTTGGTCAACGATATTTCCTGAAGCATCTTTTAAAATTAGTTCTTGTCCAGTGCTATTTAAATTAAAGCTGGTATGTAAATTAACAATAGCTGCAAACGGATAATACGTAACTGCGGTATCGTTTACTCCAATTAAAAAATAGGGGATCATAGAAAGATCGTCCGTTCCACTAGAGAAATTGTGTACCTGAACACTAAATACATTTAATCCTGGTTTGATAGCGGCATCAACAACTTCGGGTGAAACAAAATAAGCTCCTGAAAAATTTCCAGTTGAATAAACACTAGCTTCATGCTCATCATAAGCCCAAGTATTAAAGTTTGGTCGGTCACCATAAACGCCAACATTCGCACGAGCTATTTCAACACCATTTAAATAAGCAACAAAGCCATCATCATAATCTAAAAACAATAAAGCTGTTGGGATCTTACTAGTATCAGCAATATTAAAACTAGTTCGCATAAAAACTGAAGTTATTGGAGGAGTGATAGTGCTATCATCTCCATCGCCATAACCAATTCCTCCAATTCCTGTTAACCAAGATGCATCGTTAAAAGTTATATCAGGCCAAGTAGCTGGCGGGTTTGTTGTTCCTAAAAAATATTTCCATGGAAGCTGAGGATAAACAGGTACTTCCCAATGGTCGAAGTATGCATTTCGGTTTTTCTTAGAACAAAAAACGGTTAAGTAATCGTTTGCTTTTATATTTATGCTTGGAAAAGTCCAAGATTTACTTTTTCCATTTTCGATAGAAGAGATAGTATATCCACTCATATTGATTGGTGAAGCTGTAGGATTATAAAATTCAATCCAATCTTCTTGGTCGTTATCTTCATCTAAATAACTAGAAACACTCGCGTTGGAAACTTCATTAATGACAATTTGTGCATTTGACTGCAATGCACATGCAAAAATTAAAGAGAAAATACAGTAGAGTAGGCGTATATTAATGCACATGTTAATTTAATGTAAATTTAACAAAAAATCGGCATCAATACAAGCATTTTTTGGCTTTTATTGATCGAAATTCACCTGATGTGAATATACTTTGACGAACAAAAAGCCGTATAGTTTAAATGATAAAAAGCGGCACTTATTTTTTAAAAATGGCATTAAAATCTGCTTCATAACTGCTTCCAATAGGAATTTCTTTCCCTGCAATCGAAATCATTTTTTTTCTAACGTTTTCTATTTTACTAAATGGAATAATAAATGAGCGATGCACACGAATGAATTCTGTGGAAGATAATTTTTCCATAATGCCTTTCATGGTCATTCGTGTTACTATTGGTTTTGGGTTATTTAAAAGATGAATTTTTAAATAATCATCCAATCCTTCAATTAAAGCGATATCATTTATGGCAATTTTAATCAGACTATAATCTGCTCTCACGAATAAATATTGTTCCATGTTTTTTTCTAAAGTTCCAGCAGAACCAAAATTATCTTTTGCTTTATTTACTGCTTGTAAAAAACGTTCATAGGTATAGGGTTTTAGTAAATAATCAATGGCGTTTAAATTAAATCCTTCCACAGCAAATTCGCTATAAGCAGTTGTGAAAATAACCATTGTGTTTTGTTCAATCGATTTGTAAAGTTCAATGCCTGACATGGAAGGCATATTGATGTCCAAAAACAACAAGTCGGTTGGGAATTTACTAAGATGTTTCAATGCTTCATTCGGCATTGAAAATGTTTTTTGTAGTTCAATTAATCCAGTTTTCTCACAAAAATTTTCAATAATTTTCAATGCTGGTAATTCATCGTCAATGGCAATTGCTTTTATCATTTAAGGTCTATTGTTAGTGAAACTGAATATTCTTTTTCAGTATTGTTAATTTGTAATTTGTGTTTTCCGGGATAAATCATTTGCAATCTGTTTTTTGTATTTTGTACTCCAACACCACTTTCGGATTCTGCACTGCGTTGAACAAAAACTTTATTGTTTTTTACAAATAAAAATAATTGATTTTCCGTTGTGTCAATCTTAATATTAATTATTGAATTGTCTTCAGCATTTACACCATGTTTGTAAGCATTTTCAATAAATGGAATAAGTATTAATGGTGCAATTGTTTTGTTTTTATGGTCTCCAGTAATGGTGCATTCAAATTGGATAAAACTTCCAAAACGAATTTGTTGTAATTCAATAAAGTTCTGAATGTATTCAATTTCTTTTTCTAAACTAACATAATCACTTGAACTTTCGCTTAAAACATAACGCATCATGTTTGACAATTTAACAATTGAAGAAGCGACATTGTCGGATTGGACAATTGCCAAGGAGTAGATGCTGTTTAATGTGTTAAATAGAAAGTGAGGGTTGATTTGAGCTTTTAAATAAGCCAATTCGGCATCAAGTTTTTCTTTTTCAGATTGTTTCAAGCGAACGTTAATTTTAAGCATCAGTGAGAAAACTAAAACAATTAAAAATAAAAAGAGACGAATTTTAATTTCTCGTATAAAAAATGTATCAAAAGTATTTGAATTAAAATTAGTAGAAGGGATGAGTACAAGTGGTAAAAAGAAGATTAGTGCAAAATAGAAAAACACTACAAAGTAAAAAATGTAATATTTTTTTTCAAAATATAGTCTTGGAATTAAAACGAAATAACTTAAATAAAAAAAAGGAATCAAAATAATTGAAAATAGTAAATCGCGCTGAAACCCTTTGGCGTGAATAAAATCAAAATCAAGAGAAAGGTCAGGCGAAAAAATAATAGGAAGTGCTAAGAAAATAGCGCAGCCTAATAAGTGAATGACAAGTTGATTGGTTTTTTTATTCATTTCTACAAATGTAAATCAATTTAGAAATGAATTCAATCCTTTTCTACTTTATTTTTTGAAATTTTGAATACCCGTTCTCATTCACTTTGATCAAATACATTCCGGAAGGAAATTCTGAAATATCAATCTTTTCGGAAGTATTCTGAGATGTTAGTTTTGAAATTTCTTGTCCTAATGAATTGTAAATTCGAATTGCATTTTCAGTTTGAGTTAAATTGAAGTTAATTGTGATAAAGTCGTTCGCAGGATTTGGATAAACTATGAATGGATTGTTTTCCGAACTATTTTCATTTACTCCAACATAACAACCATTTAAAAATAATTCTGCTATCAATGCATTTCTGCGGTCGGTAATAAATGTTTTTATTCCCATTATCATTCCTACGTCTGATGTTAAATTTGTTTCGAAGTCTGCACTCGAATAAAATTTTATGCCATCGGCATAAACATCCGTACGGATTGCATTTGCTAATGAATCAATTTTTGAATCCAATGCAGCATTACTAAAATCGTATTGAAGCCATTGACAAAATACATCCGTTAATGTGCTTTTGTAAGATGGTACAGCAAGCATTTTTTGAACTAATGGTCGGTTTGTTGAAGGTGTAGAAACGTGATAAGCGCTTAAGTTTTTAAGCTGTGTGTTCGTTAATCCCATATTGAAATTCCCAAAAGATTCATTGACATCCCAACTCACCCATTCAAATTTATTTGCAAGTGTATCGTGATAAATAAAATAATTGTGACCACTTCCAATATATGAATCCAGATTGACAAATAAATTCATGGCTGCCCAATGTCTAATGAAACTACTAGTGTTTAAAGCCACTTCCAAAGAGTCTTGAAAATTGCTTGCGCTATTATTAATGTTGTCAATTAAGTCGACTAAATCGGTCCAATCATTTGCTGTTTCATTTGTATGCAATTCGTATTTTGCATAATAGGAAGATGCGGCAGTACCATACCATCTTAAATCTCCAGATGGATCACCTTTAAACATGTTCCCTTGTTTGTTTCCAAAACGATCATCTAGAAAAGTTTTGTTTGCTTCTTCAACAAACATGTATAATCCCCAATAAATTCCATTTAAGTAGACACGAGTGTATGAGCATCGTGGAGCCGCTAATCCATGTTCATTATAAAAATCTAACGCCAATTTTTCACGCATAAAAGACGGGTCTTTAAAACCGTTATTCAAATTGAATTTTTTTATTCCATCAAGTTCACTAGTTGATCCATATTCATTTAAATCTATTTTAAATGGTTTTTTTGTACTTGGGTTAGAGTAAGAAGAATTTCCTTTAAACTTTATTCCCACGTTTGGATAAATCACACCGTCTATAGTTACATCTCCTTTTAAATATAAATCCAATGGTTTATTTGCCACGAGAGAATCCCAGTAATTGGTTTGTGGAAATGTCATATATATATCATGAACAATAGCTTGTCCGAAAAAAATATCGCCTTCTGTTTGAGCTTTGGTTTTAGATGAGAGTAAAGAAATTGAGATTAAAAAAAGTGGGAGTAGCTTTTTTAGTTTCATTGTGTAAAATGTTAAGTTTAGATTATCAGACCATACAATATCAAGAAGGTTTAATGCAGTCTAATTTTTATCCATATCAAAAATAGGGCATTTGTTTTTGATTGTCAAGTTGACTGAAAACCATTATCTTTGGGCTAAATAGCTTTAAAATGATTGAAAAAGAATTAAAAATAGTCTTTACGGAATATGATTCGGAGCAGGAGTTGGGTAAAGAGGAGCAGGAATTGCTGAAAAGAGCCAAAGAGGCAAGTAAATTGGCCTATGCACCGTATTCTAATTTCCATGTAGGAGCAGCTTTATTGTTGGAAAATGGGGTAATTGTAACAGGAAATAACCAAGAGAATGTGGCTTATCCGAGCGGATTATGTGCAGAAAGAGTAGCCATTTATGCGGCAGGAGCTCAGTATCCGAATGTGGCGATCAAAACCATTGCAATAACATGTAACTCAAAAGTTTTTCAGGTAAATGAGCCGCTTTCCCCTTGTGGTGCGTGTCGACAAGCCATGTCGGAATATGAAATGCGCCATAAAAGTAATATCCGAACGATTTTAGCTGGTGAAACAGGAAAAATCCTAGTGATGAATAGCATTGCCGATTTATTGCCTTTTATGTTTAAGGCTGAAGAGCTTAAGAAAGGTTAATATGTTGGTATTTGGCGTCTCAACTCCGCTCGAAGTGACAAAAAGGTTAAGAGTTTTAGTTTTGAATTATAATTGTTAAATTTGTAGTTCTACACAAATCGAACACTATGGAAAAAGTAGTAAGTAAAACAAAAAAAGCAATACCAGTGGCAGAAACAAAATCAACCACCAAGTTCAGCAAAGATACATACATCAAATGGTATGAATCCATGTTGTTAATGCGAAAGTTTGAAGAAAAAACTGGACAGTTATATATCCAACAAAAAATCCGTGGTTTTTGTCACTTGTACATTGGACAAGAAGCATTGGTAGCTGGTTCGGAATCGGTTTTAAGAAGAGAAGACAGGGTTATTACAGCATATCGCGATCATGCGCATCCAATCGGAAGAGGTTTACATCCAAAATACATTATGGCTGAAATGATGGCAAAGGTGACTGGTTGCTCTAAAGGCAAAGGTGGCTCGATGCATATTTTTTCGAAAGAATTTAATTTCTTTGGCGGTCATGGCATTGTGGGCGGACAAATTCCTTTAGGTGCAGGTCTTGCTTTTGCGGATAAATATAATGGTAATGACAATGTGACTTTATGTTACATGGGTGATGGTGCTGTTCGTCAAGGTGCATTGCACGAAGCTTTCAACATGGCTATGTTATGGAAATTACCGGTGATTTTTATTATTGAAAATAATAATTATGCAATGGGTACTTCGGTTGAACGTACTTCAAACGTTCATGATTTATGGAAATTAGGTTTGTCTTATGAAATGCCTGCATATCCTGTGGATGGAATGACTTGTGAAGCAGTTCATGAAGCTATTGAGGAAGCTGTTGGTCGTGCTCGTAAAGGTGACGGACCCACTTTATTGGAAATGAAAACGTATCGATACAAAGGTCACTCTATGAGTGATGCTCAAAGTTACCGTACAAAAGATGAAGTGAAAGAATATCAAGCTCAAGATCCAATTGAAAAAGTTTTGGCAACTATCCGCAAAAATAATTGGATGAGCGAAACAGATATTGAAGCAGCAGAACAAAAAGTGGAAGACATAGTTGCTGAGTCGGTAAAGTTTGGAGAAGAATCACCTTATCCAACACCAGATGAGTTGTTCAAAGATGTTTATACGCAAGAGGATTATCCTTATATCAACGATGAAAATCCAATAGCTTAAAAAATCCTAAATCCTAAATTTCTAAATCCTAAATAGAATAAGAGTATGGCTGAAGTAGTACGAATGCCCAAATTAAGTGATACCATGACAGATGGTGTTGTAGCGAAGTGGCATAAAAAAGTAGGCGACAAAGTAAAATCGGGTGAATTGCTTGCTGATATCGAAACGGATAAAGCAACCATGGAATTTGAATCTTTTCAAACAGGCGTTTTATTGCACATTGGAGTTCAAGAAGGAAAAGGTGCACCCGTTGAATCTATACTTGCAATTTTAGGAAAAGAAGGCGAAGATATAACCGCTTTATTGGCTGGTGAAGCAAGTAAGTCGACAGAGGCGAAAGAAGAAGTAAAAGCAGAATCTAAAAAAGTTGACACTTCGACTCCGCTCAGTGTGACAAAAGCGGTAGAAGTAAAAATTCCAGAAACAGTTCAGATAGTTCGTATGCCTCAGTTGAGTGATACAATGACAGAAGGTGTTGTTGCGAAGTGGCATAAAAAAGTAGGAGATTCCGTGAAGTCAGGTGAATTGCTTGCTGATATAGAAACAGATAAAGCTACAATGGAATTTGAATCGTTCCAAAGCGGAGTGATTTTATACATTGGTGTTCAACAAGGTGGTCGTGCTCCTGTTGAATCAATACTTGCAATTTTAGGAAAGGGTGGAGAAGATGTGACAGCGATTGTTGAAGCGGAGAAAAATAAAACTGCATCGCCCGTTGCTGAAGAAGTAAAACAGGTTGTTGCTGAAAAATTAACAACTACGGTTGCTGCAAAAACAACAGTTAAACAAACAGTTGTATCAAACGGAGAACGCACAAAAATATCTCCTTTAGCAAAAAAATTAGCAGAAGATAAAGGAATTAGTGTTGCAGCTTTAAAAGGCAGTGGCGACAATGGTCGTATCATCAAGCGCGATATTGATAACTTTAATTCCAATGGTGCGATGTCAACTTTTGTTGGCGTAGAAAGTTTCACAGAAGAACCAGTTTCGCAAATGCGTAAAGTAATTGCAAAACGTTTGGGTGAAAGTAAATTTACTGCTCCACATTTCTATTTAACAATGGAAATTGATATGGACGAAGCAATAAAAGCACGTGAGGCAATTAATACAGTTGCTGGATTAAAAATCTCCTTTAACGATATCGTAATAAAAGCGGTTGCTGCTAGTTTGCGCAAACATCCAAAAGTAAATTCATCTTGGTTAGGAGATAAGATTCGTTACAACAATCATATTCATATTGGTGTTGCTATTGCAGTAGAAGAAGGATTGTTAGTTCCTGTTGTTCGTTTTGCGGATGGTAAAACATTGACACAAATTGGAACTGAAGTTCGTAACTATGCTGTGAAAGCACGTGAGAAAAAATTACAACCAAGCGATTGGGAAGGAAATACATTTACCATTTCTAATTTAGGAATGTTTGGTATAGAACAATTTACTGCAATTATAAATACTCCTGATTCTTGTATTCTCGCTGTTGGCGGAATCAAACAAACACCTGTTGTAAAAAACGGACTAGTTGTTCCAGGCAATGTTATGAAAGTAACTTTATCTTGTGATCACCGAACAGTTGATGGAGCAGTAGGTTCTGCATTCTTGCAAACATTAAAACACAATTTGGAAAATCCTGTGTTGATGTTGGGTGCTAGTGCGATATAGTTCACCACAGATTACACAGATTGTCACAGATAATATTAAACGTCAGCTTTGCTGACGTTTTTTTGTTTGGAATGTTTTGTATATTAGTGAAAATATCTATTAATCAATTTATTGTGAGCGCGAAAAAAGAAACAAACTTATCTATCGGTTATTTTGGAGGCATGGATGTCCTGCGCTTTATTTGTGCAACGGGTGTAATCTTTCATCACGCAACACTTACACTTAAAGATAAGGGCGTTGCTACTCATGCCGAATCGATTCATCGTTTTTCTGGCTCATTTTTTTTGGATGTTTTTTTTATCATTAGTGGCTTTTTGATTTCTCTTATTTTGATGAAGGAATATGAAACGGGTACCTTTTCTTTGAAAAATTTTTTCATGAGAAGGATAATCAGGATTTGGCCTTTATACTTTCTTGCTGTAATTGTTAGAATTTGGTTGATTCCATCAATTAATGGAATGTCACCCACTATGATTAAAGAAAATTTACTCTATGCTTGCACCTTTAGCATTAACTTCCAATTGCTCTTTAATGAAGTTGTAAAAACGTATACCATTTTATGGTCTATTTGTATTGAAGAGCATATTTATCTTCTTCTTCCGTTTTTGCTACTGCTCTTTAAACATAAGTTTCGTTCTGTATCCTATTTTTTAATTGCAACTGGATTTATTTCGTGGCTTTACTTTATAGGTGTTCCATCTAAAGGGAATTATTCAAGTGCCTATTTTGTTAGCTCAAGTTATTTTTATTATTTTGGAATAGGCATGTTGCTAGCCTGTATTCAAAATGGAAAGTTTCCGGGAAAAAAATTAGAACAAACAATCTTTAAGCCTGTTACGCAAGCAATTGTTTTTTTAATATTTTTTGGATTTGTTTTTAACGGCTGGGGAAGTCATAGAACGTTGGTTTCAACACTTATAATAACAGGACTTTTTGGAGGTTATCTTGTTTGGGCTTCTACGCAAGAGAGTTTTCTTTTTAAATTGAAACCGAAGTTGTCTAGGTACATGGGAAATATTTCATACGCAATGTATGTAACTCATATAATTACTATCGGATTAGCAATAGCCTTTTTTAAAAAGAAAGAGATTCATTTTAGTGAAGCAGCATTTGGTTGGGGATTACCAATTTTAGCAACCGTTTTATGTATGGTGCTTTCTACAATTCTATATTATGCTTTTGAAAGACCGATTCTGAAATTGAAAAAGAAATTTACTACGGTTAAGAATAAGGAATAATTTGTCAGTCACAAACTCCATAAGAAAAGTAATAACAGCATCCTCAGTCGGGACAATGATTGAGTGGTACGATTTTTATATTTTCGGAAGTTTGGCTCCAATTATTGCCACACAATTTTTTCCAAAAGAAAATCCTACTGCAGCTTTTTTGGCAACGCTTGCTGCTTTCGGAGTAGGATTTGTGATTCGTCCGTTTGGTGCAATTGTCTTTGGAAGGTTAGGAGATATTGTCGGAAGAAAATATACTTTTTTGTTGACCTTGCTTATTATGGGTGGTGCAACATTTGCAATTGGATTAATTCCTAATTATGAAACGATAGGAATTCTTGCACCTATTCTCGTTTTTGTTTTACGTGCACTGCAAGGACTTGCACTTGGAGGTGAGTATGGCGGAGCAGCTATTTATGTTGCGGAGCATGCGCCCGAAGGAAAGAAAGGATATTATACCAGTTTCATTCAAACCACGGCTACATTTGGTTTGTTTATTTCCCTTGCTGTTATTCTTACTTGTAAATCATTTATGAGTGCAGATGATTTCAGCACTTGGGGTTGGAGAATTCCTTTTTTGGTTTCCATTATTTTAGTTGTTATTTCTTATTACATCCGTACAAAGATGGAAGAGTCGCCTGTGTTCAAGGAATTGAAAGCCGCAGGTAAAACATCTAAAAATCCATTGAAAGAAAGTTTTGGTAAATGGAAGAATCTGAAATTGGTTTTGATTGCATTGTTTGGTGCAACTGCTGGTCAAGGTGTGGTTTGGTACACAGGTCAATTTTATGCAATGAACTTTTGTATTAAAAATTTAAATATTGAAGCAGCACAAATCCAGTGGATGTTGATTCCTGTTTTATTAATTGGAACTCCTTTATTTATTGTGTTTGCTAGATTATCAGATAAGTATGGAAGAAAGTGGATTATGTTAACGGGAATGGGATTGGCAGCCTGTTTATACATGCCGATTTATCATGGGATGGCAAAGCAGGCGGATTATGAAAATTGGACTCGCGTAGTAAATGATACTTTAATGTCAGAGGTGAAAGTAGATTCTGTTTCACAGATTCAAACCGTTACAAGTTATCTCAGTTATACAAATGGTGCGAGAAGAATTGAGAAACTTGAGTATTCTTTAAAACAAACAAACAATAAAGTTGCAAAGATGACAAGTACGAATCATTTGCCAGCAAAAAACATTTTTATAATCGGGCTTCTAATTTTTCTCCAATTAGTTTTCGTTTGTATGGCATATGGACCAATAGCCGCATTCTTAGTAGAATTATTTCCGCCCGAAATTAGATATACTTCTTTATCTCTTCCTTATCATATAGGGAATGGTGTGTTTGGAGGATTAACTCCTTTGATTGCAGAATCGCTTGTAGTTACAACAGGTAATATCTTTTCAGGATTATGGTATCCAATTATTATTGCAGGAACAACGTTTGTGTTAGGAACATTTTTAATTAAGGAGAATAGGCGGTTAAATTAACATGCTCTTCTCAATTAGCAAGATTTCTCGGCTTCGCTCGAAATGACAAGTATGGCTAATTCTTAACAAATTTCTGAGTCAAAACTTCTTTTGTTGCGGATGTTATTTTCAAAAAATAAATTCCATTCGCTAAAGGTGTTGTCGAGAAACTAAAATTATTTTTTCCTGCTTTTACTTTGTCTTGCAACAAAACTTTTACCAGTTTACCAGTTACATCTACTACTTCAAATTTCAAGATATCCGATTTTTCAATGGTGATGGAAACATGCATTAATTCGCTTGTAGGATTTGGATAAATTGATACTTCATTTACTGAAGTATTTGTTTGTTCGTTAACTCCTGCTAATGAACTCAAAGATAATTCTCCAATCCAAGTTGTGTTTTTCTTAGAAGCATTTGCCCACATTCCGTTTACCCAAACCCTTCCTGGTTGATTGTATTTTCTTTGTGAGCCTGAATAGTCTCCCCAACGTTCGTTGCCAGTTAATACACTAAAGTAGCTTAGGCCAGCTTTAATAGTAGTCATAGGTGAGTAATTTCCCAAGCCGTCAGAAGTAAGTGCTGAAACTCCAGGAAAAACTGTTTGTGCAGTATGGTCAAAATTTATTATTGATGTGTGATCAGTTGTTCCACTTCCTGCATAAGAAATATTTGGGTACCCGATTTCAAGTAAGGTATCAGAAATAATGTTTGCAGTTAAATAAGGAGTTGTACTAATATCATTTATAATTCCATGATACACGGCACAATTTCCAGTAGCTGTATCTAAACAGTTGCTTACGAATTGAATTTTATCATTCTCAATAAATGCACCTAATATTCTGGAATCATTTGTTTCTAAAAGTTGAACTCCAGGTCCAGGTTGTAGTGCTGCCGGTGCCATAAAATAGGTGACTGGAGAAATGAGTGGAGTAACTGTAATTGTTTGTCCTGGTGCTCCAAGTGTATCGTTGATATTTACTATAAAAATGGTATCATTTTGCGGATCCAAATTTCTATTCGAAAGAAAATTCATTTCTGGTCCGTACGTATCAATTCCACCTTTAACTGGACAAAGATTTCTAACTGGTTTTCCAACACAGGTAATATTATTATGTACCATTGCTTGAATTGAACTTCCAGAATAACCACTGTTTTTGTTTACCTGCCAAATAATCGTTTCATTAAACCCTGTTTGCCAACTTGAATCAGGATAAAGTAAATTACCAGTTATAAAAACTTCTTGGTCTGTCATTGCTAACATTGGATAGTCGGTCCATAAACCATTACTAAAAGGATTTCCAGGAAGTTCATACATGTTCCAAGAGCCATTTGGATCGTTGGATGTAGAAAATGCAACAGTAATACTACTCGTTAAATCAGTAAATCCATTTAAAAAAACAAGTATGAATTTATCTTGAATAGGATCGTAAATTACTTTTGGATCGTATTTAATATTCGGATTTGCTAGTACACTTGCAAAAGACCCTAAAGAAATATATCCTAAAGATGTAGCAGTATTTATATCATATTTAAAAACAGTAGAATTTTGTACGGATACAATTTTGTTTCCGTCAGAAATTGCAATGTCATTATCATTCGGAACGCTGCTGTTGTACAAATTTCCTTGCAAGTTTTGTCCAAGAAAAGGTGCAGGAGGAGCAGGCATTTTGCTTTTCTGGTTTAAAGCAGTATGTTTTTTAGGATATACAAGTGACATGCTATCTTTTATAGCTTTCAATTTTTGTTTTTCGCCATTTCCTCCTGGAGAAGGCATTTCAATATTTTGAACAACTGGATTCCAGTCTTCTTTAATATCCGCAACATTTACCGTTGCAGCTTTTTGAATTGTAAATTTCGTTGACTTTGTTTGAGCATTTACATTAATTGTAAATAGAGTAGATAAACAAAGAAGGATAATTTTTATTTTTTTCATGACAATGAGATTGTAAGAATCAAATTTAATGAAAAAAAGGCGAAAAAGGAACTTTTAGTTGTTATTCAAATGTTGGGCTAAACAATAACCCATGCTAAAGCATCCTTGCAGTAAATAACCGCCTGTGGGCGCATCCCAGTCGAGCATTTCACCAATACAATAATTGTTTGGAATTTTTTTTAGTTGAAAGTTAGCGTCTACTTCATTCAAAGAAATTCCTCCAACTGTAGAAATGGCTTCATCAATTGGTGCTGCAGAAGTAATTGTAATTGGAAGGTTTTTAATATTTTTAGCTAGATCTTCTAAGTAAGTAAAATCATCTTTACTTAAAAGTGTTTTCAAAAGTTCAATTTGTGTATCATCAAAATTTAATCGATCTATTAATAATTTTTTGATGGAGCGATTTCCTCTTGCAGAAAATTTATCTCTAATCTGTTCCAATGATAAGGACGGTTTTAAATCTAAATAAACAGTAGCAAAATCATCATCATTCAAATGGCTTCTTATTTTTGGACTCAAGGCATAAATGGCTCCGCCTTCTAATCCGAATTTTGTAATCACCAATTCACCCTTGCGTTCTTTCGCATCGCATTTGATAGCAATGTTTTTTAATGTTTTTCCTTCAGCAAGACTTTTAAATTCTTCTTTCCATTTTACTTCATAAGCACAATTAGAAGCTTGAAATGGAAGAACTTCAATTCCTTTTTCAGAAAAATAATTTGTCCATGAACCATCAGAGCCCGTTACTTTCCAGCTAGAGCCACCGAGTGCATATATTGTGATGTCAGCCTTGAAACTCGAATCTTCAAATCCTTGCCAAGTGTGATTTGTTTTAATCACAACATTTTTTCTTTTTAATTCAGTTAGAATGGCATTTAATACATCGATGGGTTTTATTCCTTCAATTGGAAACACTCTTTTACTACTTCCAACAAATGTTTCTATCCCTATTTTTGAGAACCATTCACGAAGATTTTCGTTAGTAAAAGAGGAAATGCTATTTTTTAAAAAATCACTTGGAGTATATCTAGATATGAATTTTTCTAGTTCTTCTGAATGTGTTAAATTGAAACCTCCATCACCTGCAACAAGGAATTTTCTGCCAACTGCTGCATTTCGTTCATATATAGTAACGTCAAATTTGTTTTCGTCCAATTGAGCCGCAAGCATTAACGCAGCTGAACCTCCTCCTATAATAGCAATCGATTTTTTCATTTACTCAAAAGTACTTATAAAAACTCGTATCATTAGCTCAAATACGAATTTAAAGTCCTTCCCCTTCTTTAAGGAGAAGGATTTAGGATGAGGCATTAAACCTTTTAAATTTTACTTTGTCATACCGCCAAATAATATAAAAACCATGAAAAAACTAATCTTAATTTTATTTGCTGTTGCGATAGCGTCAGTAAATAGTAGCGCGCAAGAACCTGTAAAAAAAACTCCGCCACCACAAAAATCGCCTGCAGAACGTGCAGAGAACATGACGAAGCGTTTGACAAAGGAATTGAATCTAAGTGCTGAGCAACAAGTAAAAGTGAAAGCCATTATTTTGAAACGAGAGCAGGATAGACTGGAAGCCTCAAAGGATCTAAAGGAAGGTAATGGAAAAGCTAAAGAAGAATTAAAAACTGTATTTACTCCGGAACAATTTCAAAAATTTGAAGCCAAGGAAGCAGAAATGAAAAAGAAAAGGGAAGAAAAAAGAAAAAATTCTCCTCCGCCTACTAAAAATGCTCCCCAACCACCTGCTCCGGTAGAAAAATAACTGTTGGCAATAAAAATTTCTTGACTTCGTTCGAAATGACAGTCCGTTGGCATTTCGAACGAAGTCGAGAAATAATTTAGTAAATTCGCATAGAAATATGTCGAATAATTTTTTAAATACCCCAATTGAATATCTGAAAAGTGTTGGCCCGCAAAGAGCCGATCTTTTGAAAAAGGAATTGCATATTTTCAATTATTCCAATCTCCTTACTTATTATCCTTTTCGTTACGTTGATCGTACCAAGTTTTATAAGGTAAATGAAATCAATGCCGATTTGCCTTATGTTCAACTTCGTGGAAAAATTGTGCATACTGAAATGGTAGGAGTAAAACGAGCACAACGTTTTGTTGCAACTTTCACAGATGGAACAGGAAAACTAGAATTAGTTTGGTTTCAAGGTGCAAAATGGATTGGAGAAAAAATAAAACCACATTTAACAAATGAATACGTTGTGTTTGGAAAACCAGCAGCTTTTGCAGGAAAGTTTAATGTTGCTCACCCAGATATAGAATTAGTTACCGAAGAAAACACCACCTTCGCTCCCGCACTGCAAGCGGTTTACCATAGTACGGATAAATTAAAGGGAAGAAGTCTGGATACTAAAGGAATTGCCCGTTTGCAAAAGGGATTGACATCTCTCATTAAAAATAATATTCCCGAAACACTTTCTAAAACGATTATTGATCGCTATCAATTAATGTCGAGAGAAGAGGCGATGAAACAAATTCATTTTCCTCAAAATCCTGAACTATTGAAAAAAGCAGAGTTTCGATTAAAATTTGAAGAATTATTTTTTATTCAACTCAAATTATTGAAACAAAAAGGATTAAGAGAAAAAACGTATCGAGGATTTATTTTTTCGAAAGTAGGTGATTACTTCAATGGGTTTTTCAATAATCATTTGCCTTTTGAATTAACGAATGCACAAAAGAGAGTCATCAAAGAAATACGTTTAGACATGGGAAGTGGCAAACAAATGAATCGTTTGTTACAAGGAGATGTTGGAAGTGGAAAAACGCTGGTTGCATTAATGAATATGCTGATAGCTTTAGATAATGGATTTCAGGCTTGTTTGATGGCTCCAACCGAAATATTATCTAACCAACATTTTGAAACGCTTTCGGAATTGTTAAAACCACTCGATATAAAAATTGGATTGTTGACAGGTTCTAAAAAAGTAAAAGAGCGAAGAATATTACACGAACAATTATTAAATGGAGAATTACAAATTCTAATTGGAACGCATGCTTTGTTTGAAGATACTGTTCAGTTTAAAAATTTAGGATTGGTAGTCATTGATGAACAACATCGTTTCGGAGTAGCACAACGAGCAAAGATGTGGGCAAAAAATACCCAGCCACCGCATGTTTTGATTATGTCGGCAACACCCATTCCGCGTACATTAGCAATGACCTTGTATGGAGATTTAGATGTAAGTGTTATTGATGAACTACCTCCCGGAAGAAAACCAATTTCGACTACTCATCGTTTTGACAATCATCGCGACAGAGTATTTGGTTTCATGAAAGAACAAATTGCTTTGGGCCGACAAATATATATTGTGTATCCATTAATCAAAGAATCCGAAAAAATGGATTTTAAAGATTTGCAAGATGGTTATGAAAGTATTGTAAGAGCATTTCCGCAGCCAAAATATCAAGTGAGCATTGTGCACGGACAATTAAAAGCAGAAGCGAAAGAATATGAAATGCAGCGGTTTGTAAAACATCAAACACAAATTATGGTTGCAACAACTGTGATTGAAGTTGGTGTGAATGTGCCAAATGCAAGTGTAATGATTATTGAAAGTGCCGAACGTTTTGGTTTGTCACAATTACATCAGTTGCGTGGTAGAGTTGGAAGAGGAGCAGACCAATCCTATTGTATTTTGATGACGAGTCATAAATTAGGCCATGACGGAAAATTGAGGATGGAAACAATGTGTAATACAAACGATGGTTTTGAGATTGCGGATGTGGATTTGAAGTTACGCGGTCCTGGAGATATGGCTGGAACAATGCAAAGTGGCGTTTTAGATTTGAACATTGCTGATCTAGCAAAAGATTCTCAAATATTACACACTGCCAGAAATATGGTGATTGAATTATTATCCGAAGATGCAGAATTACAAAATCCTGAGAATGCACCAATAGCTTACCAATTTTCAATGATGAATAGCAATCGTACGAACTGGAGTAGAATATCATAGTACGAATATCGAATCAAAAACGAATTTTACGAATCGGTGTTGATGTATTAGTTCTAATGTTATTTGTTTGTCATTTCGAGCGGAGTCGAGAAATCTTTTTAGTTTAAGCGCTAATTATTAACCGGATACTCCACCACCCAATGAAAGCCTCTGTTGAGTAGTGGGTAATTGCTTACATCTACTTTTCTAAGTTGCACGCTGCTGGAATCATTTTCAGAAAGCGTCAAGATGTTTTCTGAAAAATCATAATTCACAAGTCGCTTGTCTGATTTGTCATTATTTGATTGGAAAGAAATTGTTTTTGAAATGGTATCAACTGTTGCGGTATAATAACTATTCAAATCTTCCCATTGAAAGAGTGTGATTTTTTTATCAAAAATAATTTTCTTTAATTTTTTGGCATCTCTACTGTTTGAACCACTGTATTCATATATGCCGTATAATGCTGGTGTCGGAGCGCTATCCCCATCATTTTTCATATTCTCCCAACTATAATGCATGAACAATAATGTAAACGAAACAATAACTCCTGCCTTGATAATTTTACGAAAGGATTGAATGCGTTGTGGTAAAACAACTTCAGGCTGTTGTGTTAGCTGTGTTACTTTTTGTAATATGAAAAATTGGAAAATAGAATTGATAAAAGGATAGAGCAATAGTAAAGCATATCCAACCATGTGCGAAGCAAATAGTTTTACAGGAACATCGTAGCTGAAATTGATAACGGCTACATTAATCATAATAATTAAAACTACCAATGCTCCTAGGGCAGTTGTTCTTCTGAATAATAATAAAAACCCAGAAAGAACCTCGGCTATTCCAATGAAAATAGTATAACTGGTTGAATATCCCATGAATGCCCACAATAAACCTTGAGGAGTCGATTCACCAAATGTTTGTTCTAGTTTTTCTAAAGAAGGAAAAGGAAAGTGAGACTTAAACATTTTATCAAATCCATATACCAACATGTAAAATCCAATGCAATAGCGGATATAAACAAATAAATAAGATTGTAATTTCTCGTAATTGTTTCTTTTTTTATCAATAAGTAATACAGCTAAAGCTGTTATAGTTGATAAAATCAGAAAGATGAAAAAACTAGCAAAATCAAATGTTGTATCTCCACTATCTGAGAATGTTAGTTTTTGGAAATTATGAATATGTAAAATGTTCTTTCCTATCCAAATTACAAATGCATCATTTACTCGTTCATAAATGTTGAAGATAAAATCAACTTGTGGAAAAGCATCAAAAGGGAAAGGGAAAATATAAAAGTAGGTGTACGACAAAATGAAAAGAAATAGAAATTTCTTTTGAGCGGACCATTGTATTGTACTGTTGTTTGACATCTATTGGTAAAAGTATTTCAATTAAAATTCATTTCAAAATGTAAGTTTACTTTTCAACAAAATGCTTTAAACTGTTGAAAATATTATAAATATTGAGGGTTTACTAACCTTATATTTGTGTAGACTAGTTTTTAACACATAGAAACATAGCTATTTTTTCTTGTTAAAAATATAGAGTCAAATAAAATAATTAATCATCATAGAAAAATAAATTTTTAAACATAGAGATTGAGTTGTATAGTATAAGCTCTATGTTTGAAGCTTGCTGCAACTATGTTAAATTACCTAAATACAAAACACTTAAAAACTATGTGTCTATGTGTTTAAAAGCCATGTTGCATTCTTTTAATATCTAAATATCATATGTCAGAAACTCGCTTTTATAAAAAGATAGCATTAAGCTTAAATATCAACGAAAAACAAGTTGATGCAGTTGTTGGATTGTTGGATGATGGAGCTACCATTCCGTTTATTTCCCGTTATCGTAAGGAAATGACAGGTAGTTTGGATGAAGTACAAGTTGCGAATGTGCGTGATGAAATTGAACGTTTACGCGTTTTAGAAAAACGCAGAGAATTTATTTTAGAATCTATTGAAGGTCAAGGTAAATTGACTCCCGAATTAATTTCGTTGATACGATATGCAGAAACTGTTTCAGCATTGGAAGATATTTATTTGCCATTCAAACCAAAACGCAGAACAAAAGCAACCATTGCGCGTGAAAAAGGATTGGAACCTTTAGCGCAAATAATTTTTGAGCAAGGGAAAGTAGATTTAGAGGAAGAAGCGGCAAAGTTTATTGCTGAGGATGAATCCACAACACCGAGTGTTGCTACAATAGAAGAAGCACTTTCCGGAGCACGAGATATTGTTGCGGAGTGGATCAACGAAAACGCAGAAGCACGAGATAAAATTCGTAATTTATTTAAACGTTCGGCAACTATAAAAAGTAAAGTCTTGAGAGGAAAAGAAGAGGCTGGAGAAAAATTCAAAGATTATTTTGATTGGGAAGAAAATTTAATGGGTTGTCCGTCTCATAGATTATTGGCTATCCGAAGAGGAGAGAGTGAAGAAATATTAAGTATTCACATTATGCCTCCCGAGGATGAAGCGATCGATATTCTTGTGAATCAATTTGTGAAATCAAACAATGCTGCTGCTGCACAAGTGAAATTGGCATGTGATGATGCTTACAACCGAATGATGCAAGGTTCGATTGAAACGGAAATGCGCATGATGACAAAAGAACTTGCGGATGAAAAAGCAATTCAGGTTTTTGCTGACAATTTAAGAGAGTTGATGTTGGCTTCTCCACTTGGACAAAAAGCAATATTGGCAATTGACCCAGGATTTAGAACAGGTTGCAAAGTGGTGGTGCTTGACAAACAAGGAAAATTATTGGATGATACAGTAATCTATCCGCACGAACAAAATAAAATATTCCAAACCAAACAATTGATTTTAGCTTGGTGCGATAAACATAAAGTTGAAGCGATTGCAATTGGAAATGGAACAGCAGGAAGAGAAACCGAAACATTTATAAGAAGCATTGAAGAACTTCCGAAAAGTATCAATGTAATTATGGTGAACGAAAGTGGTGCATCTATTTATTCGGCATCCGATGTGGCGCGTGAAGAATTTGCTGATAAAGACATCACTGTGCGTGGAGCAGTTTCTATTGGAAGAAGATTGGCAGATCCTTTAGCAGAATTAGTAAAGATTGATGCGAAGTCGATTGGAGTGGGACAATATCAACACGATGTGGATCAATATCTTCTGAAGAAAAAATTAGATGAAGTTGTTGAGAGTTGTGTAAATAAAGTGGGAGTGGAAGTGAACACAGCCAGTAAACAATTGTTGACATACGTTTCTGGATTGGGTGGAGTATTGGCAAGAAATATTGTTGAATATAGAAATGAAAACGGTCCGTTCAAATCCAGAAAAGATATTTTGAAAGTTCCGAGAATGGGAGAGAAAGCATACGAACAAGCTGCAGGATTCTTGCGCATTGCAAATGGAAAAAATGCCTTGGACAAAAGTGCGGTGCATCCTGAAAGCTATGTTATTGTGGAGAAAATGGCAACGGATTTAAATTGCACCATTGAGCAATTAATGACGGAGAAAGAGTTTCGTAAACAAATTTCTTTACAAAAATATGTGACGGAAAAATTTGGTCTGCCTACCTTGAATGATATCATGAATGAGTTGGACAAGCCAGGAAGAGATCCACGAAAATCATTTGAAGTATTTAAGTTTGACGACAGCGTGCACGAAATTGCAGATTTAAAAGTAGGAATGAAATTGCCAGGAATAGTAACCAACGTAACCAACTTCGGAGCCTTTGTTGATATTGGCGTTCACCAAGACGGATTGGTTCACGTTTCTCAATTGTCAAACACATTTGTCTCCGACCCTAACACGGTTGTGAAAGTTCAACAGCAAGTAATGGTAACAGTAACGGAAGTAGATGCACAAAGAAAGCGAATTGCATTATCAATGAAAGACAATGTTGCCAGCGCACCTGTTTCTAAACCTGCTCAAAACAATAATAAAAAAGGAAAACCTGAACCACCTGCAAATGATTTTGCTAGTCAGTTGGCGGCTTTGAAGGATAAGTTTAAATAGTATTAATCCACAATCCCCATTTTCTTCATCAAAAATGAAGCATTCATTGTAGAGCAAACGCCTTCAGATAGTTTGTAGTCGAAATTAAGTTTATCATCTTTGATGGTGATTTCAAAACGTAAATTTCTAACTTGATTTGGGAATTGTGCAGAGAGTTTTGATAATTCCACATCGTGGGTGGCAACAATTCCAACTCCGTTTAATCGTATAATCTTTTTGATGAGTGCTTCCGAACCGGCATGTTGGTCTTTGCTGTTTGTTCCTTTTAATATTTCATCTAATAAAAAGAAAACCTGCTTCCCTTGCTCGTATTGCTCCGTTAATAAATGAAGTCGTTTTAATTCTGCATAAAAGAAAGATTCGTTTTCTTGCAAAGAGTCATTTGTTCTAAGACTTGTAAATAAGTGTATTGGCGAAAATTTGTAACGGCTTGCACAAACCGGTGCTCCAATCATTGCAATGGTTAGGTTTACGCCTATCGTTCTCAGGAATGTGCTTTTCCCAGCCATGTTTGCACCCGTTAGTAAATCCACTTTTGGTGCGTGTGAAATGTTGTAATTATTTTTCACTAAAACATTTTCTTGAATAAGTGGATGTCCTAAGTTTTCTGCTTCAATTCTAAAATGATTTGTTTCCACCTCCGGGAAAACATAAGAAGGATTATTATGTGCATACATTCCTAAACTAATAAATGCATCAAATTCTCCAATAGCATCCACCCATTTCATAAAATGATCTTTGTTCTTTTTTCTCCAATTTTCAATGCCACACATCACGTTAATGTCCCAAAGTAAAATTCCGTTTAGTAAAACAGCTACCACAATGTTCATGCGCGCATCCAGCTTGTCGGTTAAGCTTTTAAGCTCTTTGATGTTGTCGCTAGCGGATGTATTCTCGTTTACAAAGGCAGCTTTTAATTTGATTAAGAGATCGGATTTAAATGACTCCTTTTCAATCAAAGAAATTAACTGACGGTATTTCTCTATGGAATCAAACTTGCGACTTAAATTATCGTGAATTTTATTGATGCGTTTAGTGTACGCACCAATGATCCCAAGCTGAATAAAAAATAAAAGTGTGAACGGTGTTTCGTTGATGATTCCAATGAAATAGAGCACAATAGCGGTGATAGATAAAATTGGAAAAAGAACACAAGAGATTTTTAAAAACAAAGTAGAGAAAGTGTTTTTCTCATTCAACCATTCTTCAATTACTTCTTTGTCTTTTGCCTGTTCTTTATTTTGAAATCCCAATGCAATAAATTCGTGATTCCATTCAGGCTTTGCCGACAATTCTTTTATCGCTTCCTGACGAGCAACAATTGTTGCTTTATCCATAAAAGGATAAGTCAGCCATTGTGCCAGTTTTATTCTACCCGTATAAGTTGAAGTCCGGTTTAAAATTTGAAAAATAGATTTTCTCCCAAAAATATCTAAGTCGGAAATAAAGTGATGTTGTTTATCAATAAACTCTGTTCCTTCATTTATTCCATTAAAATCTTTTTTCAAAAGTTGGATTTCAATTTCATTGACTTTGATTAGATTTTTTAAAAAACTTGTTTTTCTTTTTAGCTTGAGTTCCATGCTCAATAAAAAAAGAAAAAGAACAACGGTTATTCCAGCAAACGAATACGCAAAAACAGCTTGTGTTTTATAGAAAAAAATAAAGAGAACAAGAGCTAAAAGGAATAATAGAATTCGGGAATAGAAGATCTTGTTGAATTTACTATTCTGTTCATCAATTTCCTTGTTGAACTCGGATATTCTGTTTGTGTAGTATGTTAATAAGGTATTCATGGGGAGCAAAGCTACGTAAATAATGTAATTGTGCTTCTATTCATGGTAATTTAAACACATAGACACATAGCTTTTTTGTTTGTTCTGGCTATGGTGTTCGTTCTGTTCATTTATATTATTCGTAATGTGTTTAATTCGTTTTGTTTGACGTGTTTTTTATAGGTTGAAACAAGCTTCAAACATAGAGATATGTCTCTGTAAAAAATTTATTTTTCTATCCTTTTTCTTTTCCTTTTACATACCCAGCAAATCTATGTGTCTATGTGTTTAAAATGGCGTTAACATTGGCTAGCACGAGGATGCCTTTTACTACGATTTATTTCTTATTTTTGTACCTATTCAAAGGATACAAATAGAACAATGAAAATATCATATAACTGGCTTAAAGAATACATTAAAACCGACTTATCACCTGATGAGCTTGGGATATTATTGACCGATTGTGGATTGGAAGTAGAGAGTATTGAAAAATTCGAAACGGTAAAAGGCGGATTGAAGGGAATTGTAATCGGAGAAGTTAAGACCAAAGAAAAACATCCCGATGCTGATAAGTTGAATTTAACAACGGTGGATGTTGGAACGGGAACGTTATTGAATGTTGTTTGTGGGGCAGCAAATGTGGAAGCCGGACAAAAAGTGGTGATTGCAACTATTGGGGCAATGCTTTATCCAACAAAAGGAGAGCCGTTCGAAATCAAAAAAGCAAAAATTCGCGGAAAAGAATCTGAAGGAATGATTTGTGCGGAAGATGAAATTGGATTGGGAACGTCACACGCAGGTATTATGGTGTTGGATGCGGATGCGAAAATTGGAACGCCAGCTAATGAATTTTTTAAGATAGAAGAAGATTATACGTTCGAAATAGGATTAACACCAAACCGAGCAGACGCAACTTCCCATGTGGGTGTTGCCCGTGATTTGGTTGCGATATTAAATGCAAAAGCCGTTGCAATGTCGCATGAATTAACATTGCCAGATGAACGTCTTTTCAAAGTAGATGAAACAACTTCTAAAATTGAAGTAGTTGTGGAAGATGCTATTGCTTGTCCGCGTTACTCCGGATTATCCATTTCAAATATTACTGTACAAGATTCACCAGATTGGTTAAAAAATAAATTGAAAGCAATTGGACTTCGTCCGATTAACAACATTGTGGATGCTACCAATTATGTATTGCACGAATTGGGTCAGCCGATGCATGCTTTTGATGCTGATAAAATTAAAGGTGGGAAAGTGATTGTAAAAAAGTTAGCTGATAAAACGAAATTCAAAACATTGGATGAAACGGAAAGGGAATTATCTTCCGAAGATTTAATGATTTGCGATAGTAAAGGCGGAATGTGTATTGCGGGAGTGTTTGGTGGAATTGAATCAGGAGTAACTGCAGAAACAAAAAATATTTTCTTAGAAAGCGCTTATTTTAATGCTTCTTCGGTAAGAAAGTCTTCTAAACGTCACGGATTAAAAACAGATGCTTCTTTCCGTTACGAAAGAGGAGCAGATCCGAACATTACAGTGTATGCATTAAAGCATGCAGCAATGTTGATTAAAGAAATTGCAGGTGGAAAAGTTTCATCAGAGATTATTGATATTTATCCTACACCAATTGAAAATTTCAAAGTTCCGTTTTCATTTGAAAAATGTGAACAGTTGATTGGTAAAAAAATCGATTTTGAATTAGTGAAAATTATTATCACTTCCTTAGGAATTGAAATCGAACACGAAGGAAATGATGCGCTGTTGTTGTCTGTTCCGCCATTCAAGGTAGATGTTACGCGTGAACAAGATGTGATTGAAGAAGTATTGCGTATTTATGGATACAACAATGTTGAAATTCCATCGATATTAAATTCTTCTTTATCGTTTGCAGAAAAACCAGACAAAGAAAAACTTCAAAACGTGGTTTCGGAACTATTGACTAACAATGGTTTTTCGGAAATGATGTGTTTGTCGTTGACAAAAGGAGAATATGCTACAAAGCTAAGTTCATTGAGTGAAGATAGAAGTGTGGCGATGATGAATCCTTTGAGCAGTGATTTGAATGTATTGCGTCAAACATTATTGTTCAGCGGATTAGAAACCATTGCGTATAATCAAAATCGTAAAAATGCTGATTTGAAAGTATATGAATTTGGTAAGACATACATCGCTGTTAAAGGTGAATCAACGAAATACATTGAAACAAAACATTTATCTGTTTTTATAACTGGTCGCAAACAAGAAGAAAGCTGGAATGCTAATAACGATGGAATGAACTTTTATACTTTAAAAGGAATTGTAAAAAACATTATTGAGCGCTTGGGAATAAAAGATGTGAAGTTGGCTGAATTGAATTCGGACACTTTTTCACAAGGATTGGCATTTAACTGGAACAAAAAGTTGTTGGTTGAGTTTGGAGAAGTTGCAAAACCCATTTCATCAAAATTGATGGATATTAAATTACCAGTTTATTTTGCAGATTTTAATTGGGATTTAGTTCTAGAGGCGATTAAAAAATCAGCTACAATGTATACTGAAGTCTCTAAATTTCCTGAAGTTAGAAGAGATTTGGCACTATTGATTGATCAGATGATTCAATTTGAGCAGCTGGAACAATTGGCATATCAAGCAGAGAAAAATATTTTGAAAGATGTGAATTTGTTTGATGTCTACCAAGGTGATAAATTACCAACTGGTAAAAAATCGTATGCTTTGAGTTTTATTTTACAAGATGAAAATGCAACTCTTACAGATAAACAAATTGAAAAAATTATGGAGAAGTTGATGAAGACATATCAAGAAAAGGTTGGGGCGGAAATAAGATAATTACACGAATACACTCTTTCGTATCGTCATCCCTGCCAAGACACGGGATCTAGAAATTCGAATCAATAAAAATCCCGCTCCGTTACGGAGCGGGATTTTTATTGCCTTTCATTCTTTAAATGGAAAAGGTGTCCGTAGGACGGATGAGGCTACAAATCTCTTACGGAGTTGCTTTTCGGTTGTTGAATTCCTACAACTAAGTATGCGCAACCTTCTTTTCCCTTTTCAATAGGATAGATTTCAACAATTAAGTTTTGTGATGAATTTGAATAAAATATCCATGATTCAGGATCTTTCGAACCTGCGCTATTGTATATTTCCGTTTTATATTCATCTAAAATTCTAAAAGTTACTTTGCCTAAAGTTGCTTCAGAACCAATTTGAAACTTGTAGTTTAATCCTTTGTATATAGATAAGTGGATTTCTGAAGGCTCGTCTAGAATAACAGTAACGGTATTCACTTTTCCGTTATGCATAAAAGGGGTTAGTTTATTAATTCCATTTTTTGCTGCTGCACATTGAGCATTTGCATTTGTTGTAAAAGCAAAGAGCACTATTAAAATTGCAACAATTGATTTTATAATTTGAATAGATAATTTCATGGTTGAAAAATATTAGAGAGTGATTTTATTTCTAAGAACAGTTACTTTTTCTAAAATAGCTTTAAGTTGCTCTTTAGTTAATTTATAAGATGTATTATTTCCTACACTAATAATGTCTTTGTCAGAAACTACTGGTTGGTCTTGTGTTGCATTAACACTTTCGTAAATAGTAGCAATTCCTTTCATGTCAATTAGTAGTGAATTAATCTCTTCATCTGATTTAAATTGATCAAGCATGTTTATTAGATTTGTCAAAACTATTTTTTGATCACCCACTAAGCCCACGATATCTTCTTTTTGAGTTTTTTCAGCAATAGAAGTTACGATGTACATCGCTTCAATCCATCCTCCTGCTGCTATTGATGAAGTAGCTGTGTTTCTTTGATTATCTTTTAAGTATTGTTCAGCATTTATTCCTACTTCAGTAACAATAGCCATTAAGGAATCTAGATTATTACTATTTGATTGAAGCCTTTTATTTACTGCAACACCATAACTACCATCAATACTTAACGCATTTGTTAATTCATTGATGCTTTTCAAATAAGCATTAAAATCCTGACTTTGTTTGTACAAATAGCAGAATGACAAATCTGTAGAATAAACGCCTAAGTTTACTGCTTTTGAAAAGCTAGAAAAGTATTTCGGCATTTTATCTGTCGAATTAAGGACTGTTTTGTCAAAAGCAGAACCAGACATCTTAAGTATCGTAAACGTTTCTAAAGGAGAAGGGATATTGTAAAAAACGACACTTTTTGAAGTGTCAATATCCGTTTTTACGATTGTAGAATCGTTAGCGTTTTCTGTTGGTTTTTCAGATCCCCCACAACCGATTAAGCTTAAAGAAGCTATAAATAGTGGAATATACTTCGTTAGTCGAATCATTTGAAAAGTAGTTTATTTGATTTGTTTAATTCATTTGTAACAAAACTAATATTTTTATTGTAATGTCGAAATTATTTTAGTGTTTTCCTCTTCTTTGGCCAATTTATGGGTCATTTTTTCGTTTCTTCTAATTGATTACCTTTATAAGATGCATTTTTTAAGTTTTATTGTAAACATATTTATCCCAAAGCATTTGAAAAGCATTTTTTCATTGCTTTGCTTTTTATTTATCTTTTCATCCTATTTTGCTCAAAAAAATTACACTTTAGATGTTCAATCAGTTAAGGGCGCTACACTTTTAAAAAAAATCACCTATAAAAAACAATTCCTTACACTTTCTGAAAGAGATAAGGAGCTTCAAAGCGTTTTATTTACTTGTTTCGATAATGCTTATTTAGCTGCTTCATATGATAGTGTTATAATGGATTCACTCTCAATGAAAGTGTTTTTAAATTTTGGTGAGCAATACAAATGGGCTAATCTTACAAAAGGCAATGTTGACGAAGGAGTATTGAGTGAGATTGGTTTTCGAGAAAAATTGTATTCGAATAAACCTGTTTCATACAAAAATGTAAAACGTGTACAAGAAAAGCTAATTACCTATTATGAAAACAATGGTTATCCTTTCGCCTCTGTTAAGCTTGATAGTATTGTAATAAAGGAAGGAAGCATCGCTGCTGTTTTAAAATTAATAAAAAATTCAGAAATTAAAATTGATAGTGTTCTTATTAAAGGCACTGCTCAAATCGCTCCAATATACATCTACAATTATTTAGGAATCAAACCAGGAAACTTATATGATGAATCACAGCTGAAGAAAGTAAATACACGAATTGCCGAGTTGCCTTTTTTAAAATCGTCTAAGCCAGTATCTGTTACTTTTACCGATAAGTACAACAAGTTGATTTTGAATATCGAGAAAAAACGTGCTAGTCAGTTTGATGGTGTAATTGGAATTTTGCCAGATAATATTACAGGTAAAATATTGTTTACTGGTGATGTTCGATTGAAATTGCAAAATGGATTGGGTAGAGGTGAATTAATAGATTTGAATTGGAGAAGATTGCAAACACAAACTCAAGATTTGAAAGCTAGATTGGTTTACCCTTTTATATTCCGTACTCCATTTGGATTGGATTATAATTTTAAATTGTATAAAAAAGATACCACATTTTTAGATGTAAATCAAAATATAGGAGTTCAATATTTGTTGATCGGAGGGAATTATTTAAAAATCTTTTACAATAACAAAACATCTACTTTGCTATCTACAAAAGGGTTGGAATATGTTACTTCTTTGCCTGCAAACGCTGATGTTAGTACAAATATGTATGGTTTGGGATTGAAGTTTGAAAAATTAGATTATCGTTTAAATCCCAGAAGAGGATTTAGTTTTTCTGTTAATGCAAGTGCCGGTACAAAAAAAATCAAAAAAAATGATAAATTAAATCCTGTTATATATGAAAAAATAAAATTGTCTTCAGCACTTTATAATGCAGATTTTGATGGAAGTATTTTTTTACCAATAGCTGAAAGAAGTGCAATAAAAATTGGTGCACAGGCTGCTTTTATTTATGGGGAATCAACTTTTCAAAATGAACTTTATAGAATAGGCGGTTTAAAAACATTGAGAGGTTTTGATGAAGAATCTATTTATGCCTCAACGTTTTCAATTCTTACACTAGAATATAGATTTATTTTGGAACAGAATTCCTATTTATATGTTTTTGGTGATGGTGCATGGTATGAAAACAATGAAGTTGCGAAGTATATTAACGATACTCCTCTTGGTTTCGGAGCGGGTATTAGTTTTGAGACAAAAGCAGGAGTGTTTTCAATTAATTATGCTTTAGGTAAGCAGTTTAGTAATCCAATTCAACTTAGAAGTGGCAAAATCCACTTCGGGATTGTAAATTATTTTTAAAAATATGAAAAGAAAAATTATTATTTCGTTGGTTGTTATTTTAACTTTTATCCTTCTCCGAAATATTAAATATGTATATGGTTATTGTGTTTTTGGAAAAGAAGCGTGGGATGTCATGGATTTTCACCTGAAGGTTTCCATTCTCAATTATTCAATTATTACAATTGTCCTAATTGTAACGACTCTGCTTTTTAGAAAAAGTCCATTTGAAATATTAGGATTAAAAAAAGATATTTTAAAAGGAATGTTATTTGGCTTTTTGTTTACGCTTCCAATGTTTATTGGTTACGGATATGCATCTGGTTTTAAAACGGATGTTACTTTAGGCGATTTTCATTTCGATATGGTATTAGCTGGATTTTTTGAAGAGTTTTTCTATCGAGGATTTTTGTTTGGCATTTTGTACTATTATGCTGGTTGGGGCTTTATTGCTGCAGTTTTAATTCCGTCTATGTTCTTTGGAATCGGACATTTGTATCAAGCTGAGACTCTTTCAGATGGCATTTCTGTATTTTTGTTCACAGCTTTGGGTGGAGCCGGTTTTGCTTGGTTTTATTTGGCTTGGAGAAGTTTGTGGATGGTCGTCTTTCTTCATGGATTTATGGATCTAGCTTGGGATATGTTTTCTATACAAACGAATGTTACTGGTAATTTGAACGCTAACATTTTCCGTTTTGCTACCTTGGGATTGGCAATTTATTTCTCTATTAAAAAGGCAAAGTCGGAAAACAACTATTCTCTGAAAGGCAAATTGTGGCTGAACAAGGAGACGCTACTATAAGTTCGATTTTGTTCAAAAACTTCCCCTCAACCAAGCGAAAAATTGCTTAAATTAGCCTTTCACATTTGCGAAAGATTACATGAATTTTTTATTTTTAATAATAGGACTGATTTTAGGTTTCGGACTTGCATATTTGTTTTTAAAAGGAAAACAAACTGGATCTTCTGATACTATTGTATTGGATTCTAAAATTATTGGCTTGGAAAAGGATTTGTCATTTGCTGAAAAAGAAAAACAACGAATTTTCATAGAGAAAGAACAATTCAATTCAGAATTAAATATCGAAAGAGATAAACTTTCCAAAGCAGAAAATCGAATTGCTAGAGCCGAAGAAATTTTTAAATCTCAAGAAGAAAAATTCAATACACTTAAATCGGAGTTAGAAAATGTTCACAAAAAATATTCTGCCGAATTTGAAGTGATTGCAAATAAGATTCTAGATGAAAAATCTATAAAATTTACGGAGCAGAATAAAACCAATATGGATATTATCTTGAATCCATTGAAAGATAATATCAAACGTTTTGAAGAGCAGGTTCAAAAGTCTTATAAAACAGAGTCGGATGAACGCATTACTCTTAAAACTGAAATCAAAAATTTGGTCGACTTAAATAAGCAAATAAGTGAGGAAGCGAATAATCTGACAAAGGCTTTAAAGGGAGAAAATAAAACACAAGGAAATTGGGGTGAACTTATTTTGGAGAAAGTTTTAGAGCGCTCTGGTTTGGTTAAGGATCAGGAATACAGACTTCAATATAGCACCAACAACGATGATGGCAAGCGTATTCAGCCGGATGCAGTTATTATGTTGCCAGATAATAAGCATATTATTGTTGATGCTAAAGTGTCTCTCGTTGCCTATGAAGCATTGGTGAATTCTTCTTCTGAAGAAGAGCGATTGAGCTTAACGAAAGACCATCTATTATCTGTTCGCACACATGTTAAATCATTGAGTGAAAAAAATTATCCTACCTCTGCTGATTTTAATACTCCTGATTTTGTATTGTTGTTTATTCCGATAGAATCATCTTTTAGTGTCGCTGTGCAAGCTGATCAGGAATTATTTAATTTTGCTTGGGATAAAAAAATTGTAATCGTTAGTCCGTCTACATTATTGGCAACACTTCGCACAATTGCATCCGTTTGGAAGCAAGAAAGACAAACAAAAAATGCAATTGAAATTGCAAAACAAAGTGGCGCTTTGTATGATAAGTTTGTTGGGTTTGTGGAAGATATGGATAAGATTGGTAAAAGTATTGATGCTTCAAATACGGCTTATGAAAATGCGATTAATAAACTACACAAAGGAAGTGGAAACTTGGTGAAACGTGCTCAAGATATTGAAAAGTTAGGTGCAAAAACATCTAAACAGATTTCTTCTAAGTTTATTGAAAACAACGAAGCATCACAACTAACAGAAGGTTCAGAAGCGTAATGAAACAGAACTATTTATATATATTGTTTTTGTTGCTGTTCGTTGCTTGTGGCACATCCAAGAAAGCAGAAAGCAATAAAACTGTACCTACTACTTACAAGCACGACTCAAACACGATTCATCCTGAATTTGCTTTGTTTCATGTGACTGATAATATTACTGAATTACATTACAAGATTAATAGTAAAGAATTGCTTTATACGCGACCAGATGGAATCAATTTCTATACCAATGTATTAATCTCTTATAGGTTATATACTAACTTCGATTCGAAGGATGTAGTCGATAGTGCTTCTGTTCGTCTGGTGGACATGAATAACGATAACTCAGATAAAATTTTAATTGGTAAAATGAATGTGCAAGCAGTTACGCCAAGAAGTTACTATTTGCGAATAAATATTACAGATTTGAATAGAAATATTAGTGTTGCTACGGGAATTGAAATTGATAAAAGCAATGATTTAAATCGTCAAAATTTTTTAGTGAAGTCGAAAGTTGATGATGTCCCTCTTTTTCATAATTATTTTAAATTGAATGAGCAGTTGGTCATTAATTATAAAGCAAAAATGGGAGTAACTCTTTTTGTAAGATATTACAATCGTAATTTCCCTTTAGCTGCACCTCCATTCTCTGTTGCTGAGCCTAGACCTTTTCAATATAAAGCAGATAGTCTTTTTACTATTCAATTGGATCAAAATGGAGTTGCAAATTTTTCAACTGATAAAAAAGGTTTTTATCACTTTCAATTGGACACTTCAAAAAGGACAGGTTTAACATTGTTTAATTTTTCAGAAACATTTCCAGAAATAAAAAAAGCACAAGATCTTGTTCCTCCTCTAAGATTTATCACTTCTAAACAAGAGTATGATGAGCTTTCAGCCAGTACAAACCCAAAAGCGGCTGTCGAAAAATTTTGGCTGAATTGTACAGGAAATCAAGATAGAGCAAAAGAGATTATTCGTAAATATTATAATAGAGAAAAAGATGCAAATTTATTTTTCTCATCATATGTTGAAGGTTGGAAAACGGATAGAGGAATGATTTATTTGATTTATGGGGCTCCTAACGTTATTTATCGAACTGCTTATGCAGAAACCTGGACTTATGGTGAAGCAAATAATATTAATTCATTAAGCTATTCTTTTTCAAAAGTAGATAATCCGTTTTCTGACAATGATTATATTTTAGATCGCTCAGCAGTTTACAAGCAGAACTGGGGTATAGCGGTAGACATTTGGCGCCAAGGAAGAACTTATTTACAAGACTAGTATTCGGGTTGTGCTCATATTGACAATTTAGTTTTAATATATTTAAATTATGCAAACAAAAGAACAAAAGAAAGAAGAAGAAAGTTTAATTTTTGGATTACGTCCGATTATCGAAACGATTAATGCAGGGAAAGAAATTGATAAACTATTCGTTCAAAGCGGATTAAAAAGCGAATTGGTGAGTCAGTTAATGGGGTTACTAAAACAACGCAATATCCCATTTCAATATGTTCCAGTTGACAAGTTGAATCGTCTTACTTCCAAAAATCATCAAGGAGTAGTTGGTTACATTTCATCAATTAGTTATCATAAAATTGCAGATGTTTTACCAGGAGTTTTTGAAGAAGGCAAAGTACCTTTGTTGCTTATTTTAGATAGAATCACTGACGTTCGTAATTTCGGTGCAATAGCCCGTACTGCCGAGTGTTCGGGTGTGCAGGCGATTATTATCCCATCTCGTGGTAGTGCTCAAATAAATGCGGATGCAATTAAAACCTCAACTGGCGCCTTGCAAAAAATTCCAGTTTGTAAAGAAGAAAATTTAAAAACGACAATCGATTATTTAAAAGAATGTGGTTTGCAAATTATTGCTTGTACAGAAAAAACAACTGACTATTATTTCCAAATTGATTTTACTGTTCCTACTGCAATCATAATGGGTTCTGAAGAAGATGGTATCTTAAATGAATATCTTCAAAAGTCGGATGGTAAAGCGAAAATTCCTTTGATGGGTGAAATAGGTTCGTTGAATGTTTCTGTTGCAGCAGGTATTATTTTATACGAAGCAGTTAGCCAACGTTTAGTTCATTAAGATGAATTTTTCTGAAAGAAAATATTTTCCGTTTATTGTACTGTTTATAGCTGTATTCATTTCTAGAGTTCCTTTTTTATCTGCAGGTTATGGTGTAGAAGAAGATTCTTGGGGGATTGCTTTGGCTGGTTTTAATACATATTTCACCCACATTTACGAACCGTCTAGATTTCCTGGACATCCAGTTCATGAGTTTATTTATTCTGCTTTTTGGGGCCTGCCTCCATTTTTTTACAATGCTTCTAGCGCTTTTTTTAGTGCAATTGCTGTAGTCTCTTTCGCTCTCATTTTAAAAGAATTAAAATTCAAACATTTTTTTATCGCAGCATTAGCGTTAGCATTCACTCCCGTTTTTTATATTAGCTCCACATACACGATTGATTTCATCTGGACCATCGCATTTATTCTGATTAGTTTTTATGCGCTTTTGAAAAATCAATTTGTGTTTTGTGGAATTTTTCTTGGATTAGCTATCGGATGTAGAATTACAAGTGGTGCTATGTTGTTTCCCTTTTTAATTATTTTCTGGGAGAAGAATGCTGTTAATGAGAATATTAAAAATGGTCTAAAAGTTCTGCTCTCTTTAATTGTTGTGATTTTTATTTCTTATTTACCGCTCATCAATCAGTTTGGTCTCTCGTTTTTTATGTATTACGACCAATTTCCTTATCCATCTATGGCTAAAGTGTTTTACAAAATGATTCCGGGAGTGTTTGGTTTTCTTGGTGTTATGGCACTTGGGGTTTGTATTGTTTTAGCTTTTATTTATAGGAAGAAGATTGTAAGAGGTGAGTTGTTTGAAAATGGTCTTAATAAAAAAATTATTATTAGCAGTTTTGTTGTAATTGTTTTATTTACGTTATCTTATTTTCGTTTACCTCAGAAATCTGGATACATGATTACAATTATTCCATTTCTGATACTACTTTTAGGATATTATTTAAATAGTAAACTGTTCAATTTTCTGTGTTCCGCTTTGATTGTTTCCTCATTTCTTTTTTCCATAAACCTTACAGATAAATTAAGAGGTGCTTCTTATTCACGATTGGCTATGATTTTTAATGTATCCGGCCAGGAATTGTTTTTAGATCCTATTTCAGGACCAATATTTTCTGACTATTCCAAAAGATTGCAGAAGATGAAATATACAGATGAAGTGATTGATATGACAAGTCATGTAAATACAAAGACAGTTGTAATTGCCGGCTGGTGGTACAACGAAATTATGGTGACAATCATTTCTAGTAACAATACGAAAAACAGTTTCGTCCGTTTTGAATCTTATATCGATTCTGAAAAAATGAAAGATTATATTACTGATGGATACGTGATAAAATATTTACCAGAACAAAATATTTATAACGATCAAATGTTTAAAATGGATTTTACTGATAAAGTTGCAACTGAATTTTAGGTTGATAAGTTTTATATTTCTAAAAGCCATATTAATAATATTTTAACTAATTTTCGGATATAATTATTTAATCTATTTCTCAAATGCCGACAATCGAACAAACTTATGAAATGAATGCTTCACCCGAAGAAGTGTTTGAAGCATTAGTAAATGCCGACATTATCCAGGATTGGAGTGGTGACGAAGCAAAGATGAGCCCTGAAGTAGGTGCTAAATTTTCACTTTGGGGCGGACAAATGTTTGGTACAAATCTCGAAGTGGTGAAAAATAAAAAGTTGGTTCAGGAATGGTGTTACGACCAATGGGAAGCTCCATCAAAAGTTACTTTTACTATCAAAGGGAAAGGTAAAAAAACAACAGTAGATTTATTGCACGAAGATGTTCCAGAAAAATCAGTGAATAGTATTACTGATGGTTGGAATGCTTATTATCTTGGTGCTATTCAAGAAATGTTTGATGAGTCAAATTCATAAATGAATAAATTATTTATCCTTTTAGTTTGTCTGTTTTTAATCTCATGTAGTGAAAGTAAAACTACTATTTCGAATTTTGCATGGCTGGAAGGAAAGTGGGAAGGAACTTCTGATAAAATGATTTTTTTTGAAGAATGGAATTCCCTGAATGCGTATACTATGATTGGAAAAGGTGGGGCAATTTCTGGCAAGGACACTGTTTTTTCTGAAAACATTAAAATTGAGCAACGAGGAGAAGAAGTTTATTACATTCCAAGTGTGAAAGAAAATGACGGTGAAGTCGATTTTAAATTTTCCGGATTTAAAAAGGATAGTATTGTTTTTGAAAATCTGAAGCATGATTTCCCTCAAAGAATTGTTTATTTTCGACTCCCTCACAATAAACTATATGCTTGTATAGATGGCTTAAACGCTGGGAAGTACGAGAGAATTGAGTTTTCCTACGAAAAGACAAAATAGCCGAATTAGGTTATTTCCCAGCATTTTCTTAAATTTAGTATCAAATTTTACAACATGAAAAAAGTTTTTATTTTCTCCATTTTTGCTTTCTGTACTTTTAACGCAATTGCACAATCTTGTCAGCAAAAACATAGTCCTATTCAATTAGCAAAGTCTCAAGAAAATGATGTTTCTGTTATGGCTTCTAACTTGAGAAGCGACACCATTGATATTTTGAATTATACTATCAATTTGAATATTACTGATTTTACAACCAATATCATTCATGGAAATACGGCAGTAAAATTTACTCCGAAAGTAAACGGTGTAACTACTTTGAGTTTGGATTTGTTAGAACTCAATATCGATTCGATTGAAATCGGTAGTGTGAATCTATTGACAAGTGAATATAGTTATAACGATACTTTGTTGAATATCAGTTTGCCAACTATACATAACATTGGTGATACTACAACGCTTGTTGTCTATTACAGAGGAACTCCGCAAGGTGATGCTTCTGGTTGGGGGGGATTTTATTTTCAAAGCGGTTATGCTTATAATTTAGGTGTTGGATTTGCTGCTCTGCCACATGTTTACGGTAGAGTCTGGTTTCCATGTTTCGACAACTTTGTAGAGCGTTCTACTTATGAATTCAACATTACTACAAATGCTGGAAAAATCGCTTATTGCAATGGTAACCTTGCAAATGATACAACTGATGGAGGAGGAAATAGAACTCGCAGATGGATTATGAATGAAAAAATTCCTACCTATCTTGCTTGTGTTGCTGTTGCAAATTACACACAAATCAATCAATCGTATGCTGGACTTTTAGGAACACTTCCAATTGTAATTGCTGCTGTACCTGCAGATACATCTGCAATTAAAAATTCATTCATTAATTTGCCAGTTGCTCTTTCTACTTACGAAAATCATTTTGGTCCTTACATGTGGAACAAAGTTGGATATAGTATGGTTCCATTTAGTTCGGGAGCAATGGAACATGCTTCAAACATTACTTATCCAAAAGCATTTGCTACAGGTTCAACAACATATCAAAATTTATATGCTCACGAATTATCTCACCATTGGTTTGGTGATTTAGCAACTTGTCGAACTGCTGAAGACATGTGGCTAAACGAAGGCTGGGCACACTATTGTGAGTTTTTGTTTTTTGAAACATTAAATGGTTACCCGAACTATTTATCTTACGTAAGAAACAATCACGAACCGAATTTGCAATTCAATACCGTTAAAGAAGGTGCTTTAGCACTTTCAAATATTCCTCAATCAGTAACGTATGGGGATCACGTTTATAATAAAGGAGCTGATATTGCTCACACAATGCGTGGTTATATGGGCGATAGTTTGTTTTTCTACTCTGTAAAAACATATCTGGCAAACAATAATTACAAAGATGTTTCCAGTACCGATTTTATGAATGAACTAACAGCAGCAAGTGGAATGAATATGAGCGACTTCTTTAACGGTTGGGTATTCAATCCGGGATGGCCTCATTTCTCAATCGATTCAACGGTTGTTGTTCCTAGCGGTCCGAATTTTGATGTTACTGTATTTGTAAAACAAAAACTTACGGACGCTCCTGCGTATTATAATAACGTTCCATTAGAAGTAACGTTTAAAGATGCGAGCTGGCTCGAGAACACTCAAAGTCTGATGATGTCAGGTGCAAATTCTTCTTTTACTTTTTCTGTTCCTTTTGATCCTAAATTTGTTGCAATTAATAAAGGTGAAAAAATTAGTCATGCAGTAGCTCCCGAATTCAAGACAATTAAAGTGACTGGAGGAGCATCTTTTCCTAATGCAAAATTTTCCATGAATGTTTTAAATATTGTCGATTCGGCATTCATTCGTGTAGAGCATAATTATACTGCACCAGATCCTGCTTATGCTATTCCGTATCGTTTGTCGCCAAACCGATATTGGAAAGTGGATGGAATTTTGCCTTCAACTTTCAGTGCTAAAGCGACTCTTCTTTATGATGGAAGAACAACATCTTTTTCAGGAAATTATTGGCTGGATAATAACTTAATTACCACTTTCGAAGATAGTTTAGTTTTACTTTATCGTCCGAATGCTTCTGTTAACTGGAGTGTTTATCCTTATCAGACAAAAAACATGCAAGCCAACAATAATGATAAACGTGGAATTATGACAATTGACTCTTTACAGTTAGGCGAATATGTTTTTGCAATGATGGATTATGCATCTGGAATTCAAAACTATGCCTCCTCATCTGCTAATAATACATTGGTGGTTTTTCCAAATCCTGCAAAAGATAAGATTACCATTGACTTTATCGCATCCAACATAAACCTTTCTGATAATTCATTGTTAGTAATTACAGATATATCTGGGAAAATTATCTCCAAAGAAAAAGTAAGTCAACAACAAACAATGACTATCAACACTTCCACTTATTCAAATGGATTGTATTTTGTTTCTATAAAAACGAAAGATGGTATTGTAGCAAAAAATAGATTTATTGTTGCACATTAATTGTTTTAAAATTATACGTTAAATATTAGTATTCGACTTCGCTCACACTGACAATCGTGTTGTCACACTGAGTGGATTCGAAGTGCTTACGAAGACATATGGGATACAAGAGTACGCAAGAGTGCATTGACGATTTAGAAAAACATGGACATCTTATTCGAATAAAAGAAGAAGTTAGTTCTGATATAGAAATGGCTGCCATTCACCTACGAGTGTTTGAAAATAACGGCCCTGCTATTTTATTTGAAAATATTAAGGATTGCAAATTCAAAGCTGTTTCTAATTTATACGGATCAGTTGATAGAAGTAAATTTATTTTCAGAGATACGATTGAGAAAATAAAAATTCTCATCGATTTGAAAAACAACCCGATGGAAGCCATCAAGCATCCATTCAAGTATGCGAATGTTGGAATGACTGCATTTTCAGCACTTCCAAAAAAATCAAGATTCTCAAACCCTGTTTTGCAAAATCAAACGACCCTTTCATCGTTGCCGCAAATTAAATGCTGGCCAAACGATGGTGGAGCGTTTGTAACACTTCCTTTGGTTTATTCCGAAGACATTGACAAGCCAGGAGTGATGAATTCCAATTTGGGAATGTATCGGATTCAAATAAGCGGAAACGATTATGTGAAAGACAAAGAAGTTGGTTTGCATTATCAATTGCATCGTGGAATAGGTGTTCACCAAACAAAATCAAATGCAAAAAACAAACCTTTGAAAGTAAGTATTTTTGTCGGTGGTCCACCATCACTTACTTTAGGTGCCGTTATGCCTTTACCCGAAGGAATGAGTGAACTTACTTTTGCTGGAGCACTAGGGAATAGAAGAATCAGATATACTTACGAAGATGATTTTTGCATTGCTTCTGATGCTGATTTTGTAATTACAGGAGAAGTTTATCCAAACGAAAATAAACCTGAAGGTCCGTTTGGTGATCATTTAGGTTACTATAGTTTAAAACATGATTTTCCTTTGATGCGTGTGCACAAAGTGTATCACCGCAACAATGCCATTTGGCCATTCACAGTTGTCGGCCGCCCTCCACAAGAAGATACCAGCTTCGGTGCATTGATTCATGAGATTACTGGAAATGCGATTCCAAATGAAATTCCTGGATTAAAAGATGTACATGCTGTGGATGCTTCAGGAGTTCATCCTTTGTTATTGGCAATTGGAAGTGAACGTTATACTCCCTATAACAATGAACGTAAACCACAAGAAATTTTAACCATTGCCAATCACATTCTTGGGAAAGGACAATTAAGTCTGGCAAAATATTTATTCATCATTGCAGGTGAAGACAATCCAAAATTAACAACTCACGATGTCGCAGATTTTTTCATGCATGTATTGGAGCGAGTTGATTGGACCAGAGATTTACATTTTCATACACGCACTTCTATTGACACCTTGGATTATAGCGGAGATGGATTAAACAGTGGAAGTAAAGTGGTAATTGCAGCAGCGGGAGAAAAGAAAAGAGAATTAGGGACAAGTCTACCAGAATTAAATTTACCAGATGGTTTTAAAAATTCAAAAGTTGTAATGCCAGGAATTATTGCTATTCAAGGAAATAAATTTGTGGATGCTACGACTGCTGAAAAAGGTATTTTAGATCTTACATCTCACATCAAACATCTCACATCTTTTCCCTTGGTAATTATATGTGACGACTCCGATTTTCTTTCTAAGAATTTAAACAATTTTCTTTGGGCAACCTTCACACGAAGTAATCCTTCACACGATATTCACGGTGTAGATAGTTTTGTAGAAAACAAACATTGGGGTTGTAAAGGTTCACTTATTATTGACGCTCGTGTAAAACCACATCATGCACCTCCTTTGGTGAAAGACCCTGAAATTGAAAAGCGAGTTGATGCTATGGGTGTGAAAGGGAAATCTTTGTTTGGGATAATCTAAAAATTTACTTTCCGCCAGCTGGATTTATGTTGATATAATCTTCCAGTTTTCCTTCATCTTCCATGGGTACAATTTTATTTTTGGCTATGCAGTAATCTTTTAATTTTTCTGCACCACGAATTTGAGGTTTGGTTAGCTTTTTCTTCAAATAAACATCTACAATATCGATGGCCTCTTCAAATTTATCATTGTAGTGATAGGCAAGTGCAACATAGTATTCAATATCTTCAGCACTTTTATTGTTTTTATAAACATCTAATAGAAGTTGCAAGCCACGAGCATATTCTTCAGGTTTAACTAACGAGCATATTCCTACCATGTATTTAAAGCGAAAATCGTCTGGATGATTTTTTAAAAGCTGATTTAAAAAAGGGAATGCCATATTAAAATTTAAATCATCGAACATATCTTGACCTACATTTAATGAGTCAAGTTCTGAAGGTCTCAGTTTTGAAGCTTTGTCAGGAGATTGTGAAAAAGCATTTGAGATTACGAATGTAAAAAAAAGTAATATAAATTTGATTTTCATAGTTTAGAGATTACGATATCAATCTGTTAAATGTAAAGAAAAATTCAATCAAAAAAAGATTTCAAGTTTATGGAATAATCAGATGGTTGAACTGTCCGTGAAATAAGGGTAAACAGATGATAATCGTAACTTTAAAAAGATTTTTTTAATAAAAGAAACCCCGAAGTAAATTCGGGGTTTCTGTTATGCTTTTGTTGCAGCTTCGGCTGCAGCAATTTTCTTTTTGATGCCTTCAGTAGTGATAGAACCTGGTCGTTCGATTGGGTGACCTAATGCTCTGTCCCAAATCAAAGATGCTAGTACTCCAAGTGAACGAGAAACTCCGAATAATACAGTATAGAATTCATGTTCCACCATTCCGTAATGTGTCAACAACACACCAGAGTGTGAATCTACATTTGGCCAAGGATTTTTAATTTTTCCTGTGCTCTCTAAAATTGGAGGAGCTACTTTGTAAACCATTTGTACGATTTCACATAAGTCATCAGCCCCTTGTGGTTTGATATAGCGATAGTAGAAATCTTGTTGAGCAGCAAAACGTGGATCTGTTTTGCGCAACACAGCGTGTCCGTATCCTGGAACAACTTTTCCGTCTGCTAAAGTTTTTTTGATGTACTCTTCAATTTGTTTTTCAGTTGGTAATCCTCCACCTAATTCTTCGCGCAATTCTAAGATCCAACTCAAAACTTCTTGATTCGCTAATCCGTGTAATGGTCCAGCCAATCCATTCATTCCTGCAGCAAATGCCAAATAAGGATCGCTCAATGCAGAGCCGACTAAATGTGTGGTATGTGCAGAAACGTTTCCTCCTTCATGATCCACGTGAATAGTCATGTACATGCGCATCAAACGTTTCATGTCGAATGATTCGTAACCTAGCATGTGTGCAAGGTTTGCTGCCCAATCCAATTTTGGATCCGGTTCAATGTGTTCTCCGTTTTTATATTTTCTACGATAAATGTATGCAGCGATACGAGGTAAGCGTGCAATTAAATTCATCGAATCTTCGTAAGTATAATCCCAATAATCTTTTTTGCTAATTCCTTTTTTATAAGCTGCTGCAAAAACAGATTCCGTTTGCATTGCCATAATCGCCATAACAAATTGCGTCATTGGATGTGTTGATGCTGGCATTTTATCCAATACATCAAAAACATGTTTTGGAACAATCGCTCTGCGTGCCCACATATTTCCCATACTCAAAACATCTTCTTGAGTAGGAAGTTCTCCTAACAACATTAAATAGAAAATTCCTTCAGGCAATGGTTCTGTTCCACCTGGAGCTTTTGGAAGTTTTTCTCGTAATTCGGGAATTGAATATCCGCGAAAGCGAATACCTTCTTCTGGATCAAGTTTTGAGGTTTCGGTCACTAAACCTACGATGCCTTTCATTCCTTGATACACTTGAGCAACTGTATACTCACCTAACTTTACATCACCTTTTTCTTTGATGATTTTTTTTACCTCAGCAGCCATAGGGCCTGCTTTTTCCGCAAGTTTTTCTTTTAATGAATCCATGATTTTTATGAATTTTAGTCGTGCAATTCTTATTCCCGAAAGATAAAAGGATTTTGTGAGAATAAAAACAATCTTACATGAAATTTATATGAAATTGTTTTAAAGGAGCAATATTCTATGATACTTTCGATTAGAACGTCATTGCGAGGAACGAAGCAATCTCTCCATATTTGTGGCGCATCAGCCATTCATGAGAGACTGCTTCGTTCCTCGCAGTGACGCTTTTGATAGGCCTTTTCCTTAAGCTAAGGCTTCAACTAGCGATTCTTTACATACTTAAAATCTGTACCCAAATACCTTGCTGCTTCGCCCAACTGCTCTTCAATACGGAGCAATTGATTGTATTTTGCAATTCTATCGGTACGGGAAGCAGAACCTGTTTTTATCTGTCCGCAATTCAATGCCACCGCTAAATCTGCAATGGTTGTATCTTCTGTTTCGCCCGAACGGTGACTCATTACAGAAGTGTAAGAGTTATTCTGAGCCAATTGCACTGCGTCAATTGTTTCGGATAAGGACCCAATTTGATTCACTTTTACAAGGATAGAGTTTGCAATTTGCTCATCAATTCCCTTTTGTAAGCGCTTTACATTGGTTACGAATAAATCATCACCCACCAATTGTGTTTTGCTTCCAATCTTATCGCTCAACATTTTCCAACCTTTCCAGTCGTCCTCAGCTAATCCATCTTCAATAGATAAAATAGGGTATTTTTTTGCCCAATCAGCCCAATAATCAACCATTTGAGCGGGAGTTAATTTGTCGCCACTCGATTTTTTGAAATGGTAAACGTTTTCTTTTTTGATATAAAACTCAGAAGCTGCAGCATCCATAGCGATAAACATATCGACACCTGGTTTGTATCCGCCTTTTTCAATAGCCTTTAAAACACATTCAATAGCTTCTTCATTCGATTTTAAGTTAGGAGCAAATCCGCCTTCATCACCTACATTGGTTGAATATCCTTTGTCTTTCAATACTTTTTTCAAATGGTGAAAAACCTCTGTTCCCATACGAATAGCGTCTGTAAAGCTAGTTGCACCAACAGGCATAATCATAAATTCCTGAAAATCGATGCTGTTATCAGCATGCGAACCACCATTGATAATGTTCATCATTGGGATTGGTAACAAGTTAGCATTTACACCTCCAATATAGCGGTACAATGGCTGGCGAGCTTCTTCAGCCGCTGCTTTTGCACAAGCCAAAGAAACACCTAAAATGGCATTTGCACCTAAGTTCCCTTTGTTTTCGGTGCCATCCAAAGCAATCATTTTTTTGTCGATGGCATTTTGATCAAAAATATAAACACCATTCAGCTCTTCACGGATAACAGTGTTTACGTTATTTACAGCTTTTAAAACGCCTTTTCCTAAATAATAGCCTTTGTCATCGTCACGCAATTCAACTGCCTCATGAATACCCGTGGATGCCCCTGATGGAACTGCCGCACGACCCATAATTCCTTGGTCGGTAATTACATCTACTTCTATTGTTGGATTGCCACGTGAATCCAATATCTGACGAGCTTGTACGCTTGCTATAAAACCCATAATGCTAGTTTATTTAGAATATTATTGATAGAATTTTTATGTTGGAAATAACGCCCCAAAAGTAGAAATAAAACCAGACCAGAAGGTCGATTTTTATAAACAATTCGTTAATAGTTGTCAAAAAACGGTCGGAAGGATAGCTTAACTATTTTTTGCAGAAGGCTTTTGACCGCGCATATATAACTGATCGCCAACTTTGGGTTCTTCACTCGGCTTCATATTGTTTTTCTTATACAGTTTTTTTAGTTTAATTCCATGCAATTGGGAAATCGATTTCATGGTTTCGCCTTTTTTTACTGTATGAAAAGGTTCTTTTGCTTTGTTGCGTTTTGGTTGTAAATAAAGTTTTTGTCCAGCAATTAATTTTGCATCTGGTTCTAAATCATTGAACTTGTATAGTTGCCATAAATCTTTATCTGTATCTACAGCAATTTTATAAAATGAATCACCTGGTTTTACAATGATGTATTTAATGAAACGAAAACGTAAAATTTCTCTTGTTTCCATTGTTTCAGGGTGGTGTGGCTTGTCGGCAGAAACAGTGATGTTCGGTAATTCATCTACTTTGTCGTATTGGTAAAGTTTGTAAGTATCTATTATTTCTAATAAACGTTGTGTGTATTTTGGGTCGGTTGCATAACCTGTTTCTTTTAATCCCTTTGCCCAACCTTTGTAATCGGTTCTTTTTAATTCAAACAATCCCGAATATCTACTACGTGTTTTTAAAAAATTAGAGTGATCGGTATAAGAATCTAAAACGGAAGAATATTTTCTAAAACATTCGTCTTTTGCATCGTCATCTTTTGTAAATGTTGGTCCTTCCCAGCCTTTATGACATTTTATTCCAAAATGATTGTTTGCATAAACAGCTAAGTCGCTGTTTCCATTGCCACTCTCTAGCATTCCTTGTGCTAGAGTTATACTCGCTGGAATATTATACATCAACATTTCTTTGATAGCTTCATCTTTATAGCTCTCAACATATTGGATGGAAGTCATTTTGTGCTCAGCTGGTTGAGCAGACAATAACAAAGTTGTAACTGTAAATAAACTTAATATGGATAAGTGTTTCAGCATTGTTTCAAAATTACGAATTATTTCAGAAAAATAAAACGTATTAGTATCTACTTTTTAACATTGGGATGTTAATTCTCAAAACCCTTATTTCCCTGCAATCCGCCCGTATGAATGGCTATTATTTTGTCGCCTTTTTTGAATTTACCTGTTTTGATGAGCTCGATTATTCCAAACATTATTTTTCCTGTATAAATATAATCGAGTTGAATTGAATTTTCTTTTTCGAACTGCAACATGAAATTTAATAACTCAGGTTTCAATTTTGCATATCCGCCAAAATGAAAGTCCTCGTTAATTTCCCACTTTTTTTCACTCGACTTAAAATGACTCAACCATTTTTCGACTTCTCTCTTAATATAATTTTCTCCTTTTAAAACTTGAAATCCAATTGCATGTTGATGTTCTTTTAACGAAAGTGCAATGCCTGTTATTGTTGACCCAGTTCCACACGCACAACATACGTAATCGAAATCAATCGGAATGTTTTTTGTAATTTCTTTACAGCCTATTATTCCTAATTCATTTGAACCTCCTTCAGGAATAGAATAGTAATTTAGCGATGAAAAATGCTCTTCCACATACTTATCTAACTCCTCTTTGTTTTGATACAACTCACGACTAACAAAATGCAATTGCATTCCGCATTCTTTTGCAAATTTTAATGTTGGATTTGATTCAGCAACTTTTTCGCCTCGAATAATTCCAATCGTATCAAATCCATATTCTTTCCCTGCAGCAGCGCATGCAGCAATATGATTAGAAAAGGCGCCTCCAAAAGTTAATATTGTTGTTTTGTTTTGTTTTTTAGCTTCTGCTAAATTGTATTTTAATTTATACAATTTGTTTCCGCTGATGTGTGAATGATTCAAATCCAATCGATAAACAAAAAGTTCAACACCTTTGCTTGTGATATAATCGGAATTTACTCTAGTGAGAGGAATTTCTTTTTCAATCATCGGAACGGATCAGAAAAACGAACATCAGTTAAAAATGTTTGGTCTGTCAACGTTTTTAAAAATGCGACCAAAGATGCTTTTTCGTATGTAGTTAAAAAGTATTGTTTAGGTGGGCCACCTGTCATTCCATTTGTTGTCAAGCGATCGTCTAAATTAGGATGTTGTTGAATTCCGCTGTTATAATGTTCCACTACTTGGTCTAAAGTTGAAAACCTTCCATCGTGCATATAAGGGGCTGTCATTTCAATGTTGCGTAAAGTAGGCACTTTGAATTGTGCTATATCAGCGCTATCTCCTGTTATGATTCCTCTGCCATTGTCTGCATAAATCGAATCCAATCCATTGTTAACAGCTTGTGTATCATAAAAGTTTTCGGTAGTATGACAATGATTGCAATTTACGGTTCCGCTAAAAAATAAAGTTTTACCATCTGATTCCAAACTCGAATAATCTACAAATCCATTTTGTAAACCAATATCATATTTTGAACGATAAGATGTTAGTGAATGAGCAAATTGAGATAGAGCAATACTTATTTTTTCTATTGTGATTTCTGTTGAACCAAATGCATTTTCAAAAAGAGTCGGATAATAATCTGCCAATTGTAATTTGCTTGGTAAGTCTGCCAAATTCATTCCCATTTCAATGTGGTTCTCAATGGGCATAAGCACTTGCTCTTCCAAATATGTTGCTCGTTGATCCCAAAAATAGCGAAAGGAATACCGAGTATTTATAATAGCCATAGAATTTCTATTGGTGATTGCGCCTTCAAATCCAACGCTAAATTGATTGGGGTCCGAAAAACCTTTTGACTGAACATGACAAGATCCACAAGAAATGGTGTTGTTTACAGATAGTTTTTTGTCGTAAAACAATACACGACCTAATGTTGCACCAGCACTCGTAATCGGGTTTTGAATTGAATTGATAAATGACAGTGGTGGAGAGCTAAAATTCGATGGAAGTGTGTCTGTCCCATAAGAATAAGGTGTTTCTGGTAAAACAGGTTTTAATTCTTTTTCTCCTAAGTCGAAAGGAATGAGCGGATCCTTGGAACATGCTATAAAGAAGCACAATCCAGCCGATAAAGAGAATAAAATTATTCTTTTGGAACACATACTACAAAGATATAATTTTTGTTAGGGTATCAAAATTATTCCTGTAAAAAGATGTAGTTAATAAATACTTTTGGGAATTCTGTTTAGCACACTATCTTTGTTGTATGGCAGATGATTTTGGCTTTTCAAACAACAAACAACTAGACCCTGACGATTTTTATTATAGTGAGCAAGGGTACATTGTTTTTACTGAAAAGTATTTATTAAAACGTGGTTATTGTTGTCAGAATAGTTGCAAACATTGTCCGTATGGTTTTAATAAAGACAAAGGACGAATTGAGAAGAAGAAGTAAATTGAAAATATAAAAAATATTTATGAGTACTGATTTTAAAGAACAAATATTACTAGGAATCCCTTCTGAACTTCCAGAAGTTAAAGCTTACGATGCAGCAATAAATCATGCACCAAAGCGAAAAGATATTCTTAACACAGAAGAAAAAAAATTGGCGCTCCGTAATGCACTTCGTTATTTCGATAAAAAGCATCATCCTGTTTTAGCAAAAGAATTTGCACAAGAGTTAAAAGAATATGGTCGTATTTACATGTATCGTTTTCGTCCCGATTATAAAATTCACGCCCGACATATCAACGAATATCCACATCAATCCAAACAAGCAGCAGCAATTATGTTGATGTTGCAAAACAATTTGGATTATGCTGTTGCACAACATCCGCATGAATTGATCACGTATGGTGGTAACGGAGCTGTGTTTCAAAATTGGGCTCAGTATCTTCTCACAATGAAATATTTGGCAGAGATGACCGATGAACAAACATTGGCAATGTACTCCGGTCACCCAATGGGATTGTTTCCTTCGCATAAAGATTCTCCACGAGTAGTCATCACAAACGGAATGATGATTCCGAATTATAGTAAACCAGATGATTGGGAAAAATTTAATGCATTGGGTGTAACGCAGTACGGTCAGATGACTGCGGGTTCATACATGTATATCGGTCCGCAAGGAATTGTACATGGAACAACCATTACGGTGATGAATGCTGCAAGAAAAATTTCTAAATCAGAAGAAGATAGAAAAGGGAAGTTGTTTGTGACTTGCGGTTTAGGTGGCATGAGTGGTGCGCAACCAAAAGCTGGAAAAATTTCTGGATTGGTTTCTGTAGTTGCCGAGATAAATCCGAAAGCAGTAAAAACAAGACATTCACAAAATTGGGTAGATGAAGTGTTTGAAGATTTAGCTTTATTAATTACTCGAATAAAAAAAGCACAAGCTTCAAAAGAAGCAGTTTCATTAGCATATCAAGGAAACATTGTTGATTTGTGGGAATACTTGGTGAAGGAAAATATCAAAGTAGATATCGGAACAGATCAAACATCCCTTCATAATCCTTGGGCAGGTGGTTATTATCCAGCAGGATTTTCGTTGGAGCAATCCAATGATATGATGGCAAAAAATCCAGAGCAATTTAAAAAAGAAGTTCAAAAAACATTGGTTCGTCATGCCAATGCAGTTAATGAATTAGCAAAAAATGGAATGTATTTTTTCGATTATGGAAATGCATTTTTATTAGAAGCTTCTCGTGCAGGTGCCGCAATCGTTAATTCTGATGGTACATTTATTTATAAATCGTATGTGCAAGATATTCTTGGACCGATGTGTTTTGATTATGGATTTGGTCCTTTTCGATGGGTTTGTACTTCCTGCGATCCAAAAGATTTAGCTACGACTGATAAATTAGCTTTGAAAGTATTGGAAGAAATGTATAAAACTTCTCCAAACGAAATTAAGCAGCAAATAAGTGATAACATCGTTTGGATAAAAGATGCGATGCAAAATAATTTAGTGGTGGGTTCACAAGCACGTATTTTGTATGCCGATTCGGAAGCAAGAGTGAAAATTGCAGAAGCATTTAATAATGCGATTAAATCTGGTGAACTTTCTGCACCGGTTGTATTGGGAAGAGATCACCATGATGTTTCAGGAACGGATTCTCCTTATCGTGAAACTTCTAATATTTATGATGGGTCCAGTTTTACTGCGGATATGGCAGTCCAAAATTTTGTAGGAGATGGATTTAGAGGAGCAACGTGGATTTCACTTCACAATGGAGGCGGAGTTGGTTGGGGCGAAGTAATAAATGGCGGTTTTGGGATGGTTTTGGACGGCACTGCCGATAGCGATAGAAGGTTAAAATCGATGTTATTCTGGGATGTAAACAACGGAATTGCTCGTAGAAGTTGGGCGAGAAACGAAGAAGCCGTATTTGCCATAAAACGTGAAATGGCGCGCACTCCCGAGCTAAAAGTGACTTTGCCTAACCTGGTAGACGATGGTTTACTCGACAATTTGTTTTAAAATTCACACATTTCTGAAATTTTTCAATTATTTGGAATGATTTTGGCATAAAGGATTAAACCATCCCCGGAATAATTAGTCTATAAATAAAAGACAGTATGAAAAAATTAACACTTTTGCTTTTTTTGTCTACGATAGTTTACACTCAAAGCGCATTTTCGCAAACAACTGCAAAAATGGATTCTCTTGGTTTGCCAGGAGACAATTTAAATTTATATTCTGTTTTAGATTTGTTTCAAAAATCCGAGACATTTGAAGCTTTCGAAAAAAGTTTAAATGCAGAAGATTCGAAAATTAATAACCTTGATTTAAACAACGATGAAAAAACCGATTACATAAAAGTAATTGATAATCAAAAAGGAGAATCACATGCAGTTGTTCTTCAAGTCATAGTAAGTGAAAAAGAAACACAAGATGTCGCAGTTATCGAAATTGAAAAAGATAAAGATGGAAAAGTAGTTGTACAGATTGTTGGTGACGAAGAATTATATGGTAAAGATTATATTGTAGAACCAGCAGAGAATGATCCAACTGCAAAAGCTTCTGAGACAAAAACTCCTGAATCAGAAAAAACAACTGTTATTAATAATACGACCAATAACTATTACAATACTTCATTACCAAATTCGCAATATGTTGTAGTAAATCAATGGCCAATTGTTCATTATGTTTACGGACCATCTTATATGGTTTATTCTTCTCCGTGGTATTGGAATTCATATCCAATGTGGTGGAGACCATGGAGACCATGGTATTGGCATAATTATTATTGGCATCACCATAACCACAATCATTTTAACCATTACGGTCATTACCATAGAACTAGTTTTTATCGTGCTCCAGGAGCTCACAATCATTATGGTCCTCATCGCACGGCTTCTGTAACTGTTAGTGCTCATAGAAAAGACAATGTTTATCATAAAACATATACGTCAGTAAGTAGAAAAGGTGATGGAAAAGTTGGTGGAGGAAAAGCAAACCCAGCTTATAATAGTAAAGCAGGGAATACTTCAGATGCGAAGCGTGATAACAATAACAGTGGAGCAACTAAATCAAATCCAGGAACATCAAAATCAGATCGTAATGATAATAATGGTGGTGCAAGCAAATCAAAGCCAAATAATAAGCCAGCAAGTAGCAGTGGAAATACATCTCGACCAAAAAATAATTCATCGTCAAGGGCATCAACTAAGCCAGCACAAAGATCAACTGGAGGTGCCAAGTCAAGTACGTCATCAGGAAAGAAAAGTGGAGGCGGAAAAGGTAGGTAATGTTTGTTTATTGATTAAAATGAAAAGAGTCTCGAGCATTTTCTCGGGACTCTTTTTTTTATAACTCATTTTTTATTTTATTCAACGTAAGTTGGCGTATTACAGCTTTCTCTTTGTTCGCCAAATTGATACTTCACACCAACTCTTAGTTGAATGTTTTTGTTTTTGATAAGCAAGTTTGGTCCAATATAAGCAGGCATCATATCTGGGTTGTAAAATGCTTCTACCAAAAACTTGAACCGGCTATAGCTTATGAATTCAACGCCACCACCAAAAGAACCGCTTACATGAAGTGGTAAAAAACTACCTGTGATAGGAGGCGAACTTGTTCCTTGCGTCAATCGGTATTCCAATTTTGGTCCAACCATAATATATGGAATGATGCTATACATTTCATAACGTAACTTTAAATAATTATTCCACGAAAGATATTGTAAAGAATTTCCATAATTCCCTTCAGGTTGCTTGTCGATGGATCCTTTTTGATCGTATTGAATTTCGGTTACCCATCTAGCATAATCGTGACTAAAAAATTCTCCGAATATACTGGCGTTAAATCCAACGATGTATTTTTTTCTGGAAATTGAAAGTGGTTCAAGAAACAAAAATTTTTGATTCCCCGCAGAAACACCTGCAGTAATACCAATACTATTTACGAATTGTGCTTTTGTTTGCACAATTAATAAAATAGTAACTGAGAATAAAATTAATTTTTTCATGATTTCTTTTTATTGAATAACGCCCTTCTGAAAAGGATAGTATTTAAACAGTCAATCGGTAAATACACTATAAGTTGAGGTCACAATTAAACAGCACTTGCTGCTTCCATTGTTGGATTTACTTTCTTAACCAATCCTTGTAATACTTTACCTGGACCAATTTCTGTAAAAGAAGATGCTCCATCTGCTATCATTTGTTGAACCGTTTGTGTCCATCTTACCGGAGCCGTCAATTGTGCAATCAAATTCTTTTTAATCTCATCTGGATTTGAAACTGCAGATGCTGTTACGTTTTGGTAAACGGGACAAATAGGTTGATTAAAAGTTGTTGCGTTAATAGCGGCTTCCAATTCTACCGCAGCAGGCTGCATCAATGGTGAATGAAATGCTCCGCCAACTGGTAATACCAAAGCACGTTTTGCTCCAGCAGCTTTTAATTTTTCACAAGCAATGTTTACTCCGTTTATTGAACCTGAAATAACAAGTTGTCCCGGACAATTATAATTAGCAGCAACAACAACATCTCCACCTTTTGTAATTTCCGCACAAATTTCTTCGGTGATTTTATCATCTAAATTTAAAACGGCAGCCATGGTTGATGGATTCATTTCACAAGCTTTTTGCATTGCCAAAGCACGTTTAGAAACCAACACAAGAGCATCTTCAAACGATAATGTTTTGTTTACTACTAAGGCAGAAAACTCTCCTAAGCTATGTCCAGCTACCATTTCAGGTTTCACGCTTTCTCCTAAAGTAGCCGCTAAAATTACTGAGTGTAAAAAAATAGCAGGTTGCGTTACTTTGGTTTGTTTCAATTCTTCATCCGTTCCAGCAAACATAATATCTGTTATTCTGAATCCTAAAATGGTGTTCGCTTTTTCAAATAGTTCTTTTGCCAAGGGAGACGTTTCGTATAACTCTTTTCCCATTCCTACAAATTGGGAACCTTGTCCCGGAAATACATATGCTTTCATTCTTTTGATTTTTTAATGTTTATGTATCAATATTAATAAAATAAAAAGAGTCTCAAATTGCTTTGAGACTCTTTTTATTCACAATGAAATGTGTGCTTATTTTTTGTCGCCAAAAATGCGCAATAAAAAAAGGAATAAGTTTATGAAATCTAAGTATAAATTTAATGCACCCATAATTACGAGTTTGCTGGTGGACTCAACTCCAAATTCAACACCAGCACCAATACGTTTTAGTTTTTGTACATCATATGCTGTTAATCCAGTGAAAACCAACACCCCAATACAGCTGATGATATAACCCATGCTGTCACTTTGTAAAAAGAAGTTTATAAGACTAGCGATAATAATACCAACTAGGCCCATCATCATAATAGAACCAAATTTTGTCAAATCAGTTTTTGTTGTATAACCTACAACTGCCATTAATCCAAACATTCCAGCCGCTGCTAAAAATGTTCCGAAAATTGACCCTGAAGTGTAAATCAAAAAAATGAAACTCAAACTAGCTCCCATCACTCCTGCATATACCAAAAACAACAGTAACAATACGGGGTAAGAAAATTTATTGTATCCTAAAGACATAGCAAGAACAAATCCTATTGGAGCAAACATTACTACATAACCTAATATACTAAGTCCGCCACCTTCTACATTAATGAGTAAAGAAAGTAATTCCATATTATTTCCGAAGTAATAAGCTACGATAGATGTTATTACTAAGGCAGCTGACATCCAAGAAAAAACACTTGCAATAAATGTTTTTGACATTGCAGATGTTTCTTGTTCTGATTGAACGTAATTAAAATTGTTAGTTTCCATTTTTTTATTTTTTATAAAATATACATTGCAAAGATAATACCGATTGAAGGATTATGCAAAATTGTCAGTGTTCTTAACGTTTTTTGACAAATTTTAGTGCAATTTCGACCCAATCAAGCTAATAAACTCCTTGCGAGTGGTGTCTTTCAAGAACTCACCCGTAAATGCCGATGTTGTTGTAACGGAGTTCTGTTTTTGAATTCCGCGCATCTGCATGCACAAGTGAGAACATTCAATAACAACTGCTACTCCTATCGGATTTAGAGTATTTTGAATACAATCACGAATTTCATTTGTCAATCGTTCCTGTACCTGCAATCTGCGAGCATATGCATCAACAACACGTGGAATTTTACTCAATCCAACCACGCTACCATTTGGAATATATGCTACATGAGCTTTTCCAAAAAAAGGAAGCATATGATGTTCACACATCGAATACACTTCTATGTCTTTTACGATTACCATTTGACTGTAGTCTTCCTTAAACATTGCAGACTTAAGAATTTCTTCCGGATTCAAGTCATAGCCATGCGTTAAAAATTGCATAGCCTTTGCTACTCGTTCTGGAGTTTTTAAAAGACCTTCACGTTCTGGGTTTTCACCCATGTCTAATAAAATATTTTTGTATTTAGAAGCTATACTTTCAACAGATTTTGCATTGTATCTGTCAATTTTTTTGTAGCCTTCAACATCATCAAATTCATCGTGTCCCATGTTATTTTAAAGTTAAAAGTTCTTTACGTTATTCTTCTCCGAAATATTCTACGTAATTGTTTTCTGTTTCGTATAGTTTTATGCAATGTAATTTGCAATCCATTGCATTTACATGAGGCAACAACTCTTTCCAAATAGCAATGGCTACATTTTCTGTTGAAGGCATTAAACCTTTCATAAATGGAACATCTAAATTCAAATTTTTATGGTCTAATTTATCAGTAATATGAGTTCTAATAATTGAGCTCAAATCTTTTAAATTCACCGAATATCCCATATCTGGATTTACTTTTCCTTTTACAGTTACAAATAAATTGTAATTGTGACCATGCCAATTTGGATTCGCACATTTGCCAAACACTTCAGTGTTTTGTTCATCAGTCCAGTTTTCATTGTGCAACTTATGAGCTGCGTTAAAATGCTCTTTTCTTGTTATATAAATCATAGTTTTTTAAATAGTATGCAAATATACTACGAATTACGAATTTTACCGAATTACATGTATTCTTAGTAATACTGCAACAAACAACCTTTTCATTTGTTCAGAAGATGTTATATTTGTTCTAATGAAAATCTTAATTGTTTCCGCTACCAAATTTGAGATAGACCCATTATTATCTAAAATGGAGTCAATGAACTCACCAGTTGGGCGAATAATTTCGTGTAAATTTAAAAATCTGGAGATTGATTTTTTGATTACTGGAGTTGGAATGGTAGCAACTGCTTACCATACAGGAAAAGTATTGAATGAAACGTATGATGGTGCATTCAACTTGGGAATTTGCGGAAGTTTTAATCAGAATTTTGAACTTGGTACCGTTGTAAATGTTTATCAGGATTCTTTTTCTGAACTAGGAGCCGAGGATGATGATAAATTTTTGACGCTAGAAGCATTGAATCTACAAGGAGTTTCCAAAATCGAAAACAAAAGTGGTGCCATGCATGCTTTTATTGAAGCACTTCCAAAAGTTAACGGAATAACTGTAAATACTGCCCATGGAAATGATGCGAGTATCAAAAAAGTATACGAATTGTTTCATCCCTATGTTGAAAGTATGGAAGGTGCTGCATTTATGTTTGCCTGCGAAAACGAAAATATTCCATACGTTCAAATAAGAGCTGTTTCTAATTTTGTAGAAAAACGAAATCGCGATGCATGGAACATTCCTTTGGCGATAGAAAATTTAAACAAACAGGTTTTTGAAATTTTAAATGCATTATAAAGGATTTCTCCGCTGCGGTCGAAATGACAAAAGAGTAGAGTCGAAATGACAAAAGAGTAGAGTCGAAGTGACAATAAAATAATATGAGTCAACCAACAACCAATAACCAACAATCTACAGTTATCACACTTGGTTTTAGCCCTTGTCCTAACGACTGTTTTATTTTTGATGCGATGTTGCATGGGAAAATAGATCCGGAAGGTTTGGAATTTAAAGTGTTTATGGAAGATGTAGAGACGTTGAATCAAAAAGCATTTAAAGGCGAGTTGGATGTTACAAAATTGAGTTATCACGCTTATGCTCATCTTGTAAAAGGATATCAGTTGTTAAATGCAGGAAGTGCTTTGGGAAATAACTGTGGTCCATTACTAATTTCTAAAAAAGAAAATGTCACCCTGAGCGGAGTCGAAGGGTCACATCTCAAAATAGCTATTCCTGGAAAGTATACAACTGCTAATTTTTTATTATTACTAGCATATCCTGAAGCAAGAAATAAAGTAGAAATGGTATTTTCTGAAATAGAAAATGCTGTTATATCTGGAAAAGTAGATGCTGGTTTAATCATTCATGAAAACAGATTTACCTACGAACAAAAAGGATTGAAAAAGATTATTGACTTGGGTGAATATTGGGAAGATTTGGCAAAAGCTGCAATTCCATTGGGAGGAATTGTGATTAAAAGAAATTTTCCAGACGAAGTGAAACAGAAATTCGATCGTGTTTTGCGAAAAAGTGTGGAATATGCATTTGCAAACCCTAAATCTAGTCTTAACTTTGTAAAAGCAAACGCTCAAGAGATGAGCGAAGAAGTAATGTATAAACACATCGATTTATACGTAAATAAATATTCGGTGGATTTAGGAGCAGAAGGAAAACGTGCAGTCAAATTATTGTTTGATAAAGCACAAGAGTTGGGAGTCATTAATAAGATTGAGCACGACATATTTTTATGAACGTCAATGCGAGCGTAGCGCGGCAATCTCACATTTGCAGAAATGAGATTGCTTCAGTCGTTCCTCCTTCGCAATGACGGTTTGAAACAAATATTTAATTAGTAAACCATGATCATAGTAACAGGCGCAGCAGGTTTTATTGGAAGTTGTTTGGTGAGTAAACTCAACCAAGAAGGGTTTACTGATTTAATATTGGTAGATGATTTCTCGGATGCAGAAAAGATGAAAAATTTAGAGAATAAAAAATATTCTCAAAAAATTCACCGCGATGAGTTCATTGTCTGGTTAAAAGAGAACCAACGTTTGGTGCAATTTATTTTTCACATAGGGGCTCGTACAGATACCACCGAATTCAATAAAGAAATTTTTGACAGATTGAATTTGAATTATACAAAAGACATCTGGAAAATTTGTGTGGAGTTTGGATTGCCCTTAGTGTATGCATCTTCGGCAGCGACTTATGGTTTGGGTGAATTTGGATATGACGATAACGAAGAAATAATCGAAAAATTAAAGCCATTAAATCCATACGGAGATTCTAAAAATGATTTTGATAAGTGGGCTTTGAAGCAAGAAAAGAAGCCTTACTTCTGGGTGGGTTTAAAATTCTTTAATGTGTACGGACCAAATGAATTTCATAAAGGCAGAATGGCATCGGTAATTATGCATGCTTTTAATCAGATTCAGGAAAAAGGTTCCGTAAAATTATTCCGTTCTCACAATCCGAAATTTAAAGATGGTGAGCAGCTCCGTGATTTTGTATATGTGAAAGATGTGGTGGAAGTATGTCATTTTTTATTGCACCACCGAAAAGATTCTGGAATTTATAATCTTGGTTCAGGAAAAGCACGGACGTTTTTAGATTTAGTGAAAAACACATTTGCGGGAGTTGATAAAACACCACAAATTGATTTCATGGATACACCCATTGATATTCGTGATAAATACCAATATTTTACTGAAGCCAATATGACTAAGATGAAATCCATTGGTTACTCAAAACCATTTCATACGTTGGAAGAAGGGGTGAAGGATTATGTGAAAAATTATTTGGTGGGGAAGAAGTACTATTAAAGTGAAGCTCTAATCTCCATTAAATTACTCTTAATGGCTTTCAGTTTATTTTCGATTTCTGAAAATTGATTTTTCTCAATCTTCATTTCGTGTTTTACGGTTTTGCGGTTTTCTTTCAGGTATTTTTTTGCTCCATCCAAAGTCAAGCCTTGTTCTTTCACAAGGTTGTAAATCACTTTAAAATTATCAATGTCTTCGGGAGTGAATAAACGATTGCCTTTTTTGTTTTTCTTAGGTTTGATAATATCAAATTCCTTTTCCCAAAAGCGAATCAGGGAAGTGTTTACTTCAAACATTTCCGAAACTTCACCAATGGTGTAGTACAATTTAACGGTATCGGTTTCTTTATAAGGCAATGCGTAGAGAAATTATAAATTGAAAATTATGAATTATAAATGAAAGATACTAATATTTTTAAATCTTGATACTTGTGTCCTGATATCTGATACTTCTTAATCGAAAGACTGTGATGACTGTTCTGATAATTCGATTAACTTTTGATACTGTTCTGGTGTTAAGTCGTTGTAATAATAATTAATTGGATTCATTTTTTCGCCACCTTTCATTACTTCATAATGCACGTGCGGAGCAGTTGATAATCCAGTGCTTCCTACAAATCCAATTAGTTGTCCGCGTTTTACTTTTTGTCCTGGTCGAACTACAAATTTCAACATGTGGCCATACAATGTTTTGTAACCGTAACCATGATTTAAAACAACGTGATTTCCATAACCTTGAGCTGCAGCATCGGCTCTTTCAACGGTTGCATCACCAGTCGCGCGGATTTCTGTTCCTTGCGGTGCTGAAAAATCCATTCCAGGGTGAAACTCGGGAGTTTTATAAATTGGGTGCGTTCTCCATCCGAATCCAGATGGTTGATGTCTTAAATCTTCGTTGGAAATAGGTTGAATTGCAGGAATAGCAGCTAAAAGTTGAGCTTTCCCTTTAACTAATTTTACAACTTCATCAAAGGATTTCGATTGAATATAAAGCTGTTTGCTTATTCTATCTAGTCGCTTGCTGGTTTCTACCATCAATTCAGAATTCTGGTACCCTTGTAATTCTTTATAGCGATCCACTCCTCCAAAACCAGCCTTTCTTATACTTGCAGGGATTGGTTCTGCTTCAAAAATGGTACGATAAATATTATTATCTCGTGTTTCAATATCGTCCAAAACTTCTGCTACTTCATTCATTCGGCTGTTTAGGAGCTCATACTGAAGTGTTAGTTCCTCTATTTCACGTTGTTTTTGCTTCTCTCTTGGTGAAGGGAAATATTTAAAGGCAATAATGATAGTAATGGTAGCAAACACCAATCCGGTAGCCAAATACGACAATACTTGCCATACGCGTTTGCGCACAGGCACAGTCACCTTTTCGTAGGTAAGAGACTTAGTGTTGAATTTATAACTGATTTTGCTCAATTTTCTTGGCTTTGCTTAATGCGAATTTACGCAAAAAAACTAAATTTGCAATCTTGTTACAGGGAATAAGGAATAGCCAATAGATAATATTTATGTCTTTTTTCTAAAACCTTGAACTTTGAACTTTCAAATATTGAACTGAATAAAGAATGGAATCAAGTAAAGTACGCCAAGCATTTTTAGATTATTTTAAATCGAAAGGACACGAAATTGTGCCGTCATCACCTATGGTTGTGAAAAACGATCCAACGTTGATGTTCATCAATTCGGGGATGGCGCCTTTCAAAGATTTGTTTTTAGGGAATGCTCCCATCAAATTTCCGCGTGTGGTGGATACACAGAAATGTTTGCGCGTAAGTGGAAAACATAATGACTTAGAAGAAGTAGGTGTAGATACATATCACCATACAATGTTTGAGATGTTGGGGAATTGGAGTTTTGGCGATTACTTTAAAAAAGATGCAATCACTTGGGCTTGGGAATTATTGACTGAAGTGTATAAGATTGATAAAAACAGATTGTACGTTACCGTCTTTGAAGGTAGCAAAGAAGATAATTTAGGATTCGATCAAGAAGCGTATGATATCTGGAAGCAATTTATTCCGGAAGAAAGAATTTTACGCGGAAACAAAAAAGATAACTTTTGGGAAATGGGTGATATTGGTCCGTGTGGACCCTGTTCTGAAATTCATTACGATGGAAGAACAGAAGAAGAAATTGCAAAAGTAAGTGGAGCATCAAGAGTGAACAATGACGACCCACAAGTGATAGAAGTGTGGAACAATGTGTTCATGGAATTTGAACGCAAAGCAGATGGTTCGTTGGTAAAACTTCCAAAACAGCATGTGGATACAGGAATGGGTTTTGAGCGATTGGTGCGCGTGTTACAAGGCAAACAATCCAATTACGATACCGATGTTTTTAAGCCGGTTATCGATAAAATTGAAGAGCTTTCCGGATTGCGTTACAAACCGCAAGACGAAGAAAATCATCCCAAACAACTTATTGTAAACATTGCAATGCGTGTGATTGCCGATCATATTCGCGCCATTTCATTTAGTATTGCTGATGGACAGTTGCCATCAAACACCGGTGCCGGATACGTGATTCGCAGAATTTTACGAAGAGCGATTCGTTACGGATATCAATCGTTGAATTTGAAAGAACCTTTTATGTATCGTTTGGTTCCAGTGTTGGCACATCAAATGGGACAAGCATTTCCAGAATTGGTTTCTCAGAAATTGTTGATTGAAAAAGTAATCAAAGAAGAAGAAGCTTCATTTTTCAGAACATTGGAAAATGGTTTGAAACGAATTGATCAAGTGTGTGCGAATACAATAAAAGAGAAGAAACAAATTGTAGATGGAGCAATCGTTTTTGAATTGTATGATACGTTTGGTTTCCCAATCGATTTAACATCTTTGATTGCTCGCGGTTATGGATTGAGCATTGATGAAGAAGGATTCCAAAAAGAATTAGAAAAACAAAAAAATCGTTCACGTGAAGCAACTGCTGTTGATACAGGAGATTGGATTTTGGTAGAAGGAAGAAAGGCTGAAGAAGGCGGAAGGTTGTTTGTTGGATACAAAGAACTAGAAGCTGAAAGTAAAATCATTCAATACCGTAAAGTAAAAGCAAAAGGAAAAGAACAATTTCAAGTGGTGTTGGACAAAACGCCTTTTTATGCTGAGAGTGGCGGACAAGTTGGAGACATTGGAGTGTTAGAGTCAGCAAACGAAACCATTTCGATTACCGATACAAAAAAAGAAAACGGAATCATTATTCATTTTGCAGATAAACTTCCTGAAAATTTTACAAAAATATTTGTAGCAAAAGTAAATGCAGAAAGACGCGTATTAACGGAAAATAATCACAGTACTACCCATTTGATGCACGCTGCTTTGCGACAAGTATTGGGAACGCACGTTGAACAAAAAGGAAGTTTGGTAAACGATGAACAATTACGTTTCGACTTTTCACATTTTTCGAAAGTAACAGATGAAGAAATTGCACAGATAGAAGCAATTGTAAATCAAAAAATTCGCGAAAATATTGCAGTTGATATAAAAGAAATGGCAATTGATGAAGCTCGCAAAACTGGAGCAATGGCATTGTTCGGAGAAAAATATGGGGATTTGGTTCGTGTAGTTACAATAGATAAAAAATTCTCAATAGAGTTGTGCGGAGGAACACATGTTCCTGCAACTGGACAAATTGGTTTATTCAAAATTGTTTCAGAAGGAGCAGTTGCGGCTGGTATCAGACGGATTGAAGCAATCACTTCTGTGAAAGCAGAGGAGTTTTTTAATCAACAAATTGCTTTAGTAAACGAAGTAAAAACACTTTTGAAAAATCCGAAAGATGTTTTAAAGAGTTTGCAAGGTTTGGTGGAGCATAATTCTGAATTGCAAAAACAAATTGATCAGATGTTTCGCGAAAAAGCAAAAGGATTGAAAATAGAATTGTTGGCGAAGAAACAATCGATAAACGGAATTAATTTTATTGCTGAGAAAATTGATTTGGATTCGGCTGATGCAATTAAAGATCTGTTGTACGAAGTAAGAAGTCAGGTAGATAATTTATTCATGGTGATAGGTGCTGAGGTGAAAGGGAAACCAAGTTTATCGATTATCATTTCTGATAATTTGGTGACAGAGAAAAACTTAAATGCTGGAACCATCATGCGTGATATCGCAAAAGAAATTCAAGGTGGTGGAGGCGGACAGCCGTTCTATGCAAATGCAGGAGGAAGTAATTTGCAGGGTATTGCTAAGGCGTTGGAAAAGGCGAAGACATATGTTTGAAATGGAAGATGGAAAATGTGAAATATATTATGTAACTCTAATGCCACCTTTTCCCTTTGCCATTATACATCTTACCTCTTAGTATACAACCAAGCCATCCAAATCAAAACACCTTGCAAGGGTAACCTCGCAATCGCCATCCAAAGAGATGAATTATTTTTTTGCCAAAAGGTAACAGCCATTTGAATGTTTGCAGGAAAAATGGCAATCAGCATTGCAATAATTAACCAAGCTGCAATGGTACGTGTTTCTTCAGGAATCAATAAAACTCCCAACACAATTTCTATAACGCCACTGATGTATATTAATTGCAAATGCCAAGGAAGGTAAGTCGGCATAATCTTTAAGTATAATTTGGGATTCACGAAATGATAAATTCCTGCCGCTACATAGATTAATGCCAAGAAGTATAGCAATGCAATTCTCATTTAGTTGTCTTGATTGGAATGTCATAATGGTCTACCATATCCGTTATGAAACTTTTTAAATGGCAGAGTGTTTCGCTTTCAGAGGTTTTGTCTGTAATGCTTTGTAATTTTTCTATGTATTGTTTGCGTTGAGTTGAATTCCATTGTGAAGCGTAATACATCGCTTTTATAGTTAAGTCATTTTCAATGTTCTTATTCACATTAGCTGTTAGCTTTTCATAACGCTTATAGCATTCTTGAATGCTTTCATTGTCGCCCAAAAAGAAATATCCAAGTATTAAAGTAGCAAATAGGGCATCATATAAACGTTGAAATGCAATTTGTTGAAAGTTAACTAAAAGGTGTTCTAGTTTTTCTACAGCTATTTTAATGTCTTCTCTCGTACCTAAGATTAAGAATCCACAATAAATATTGTTTAAGTTGATAAAACGCACATGCATCCCTTCGTTCCAGATTGGTTTCGTTAAAATTTCTTCGCATTTCTTTTTATAAAACTCAATTTGCGATTTGATTTCTTTTGGTAAACTTTCGTTATAACCAGCTTTGTATCCTTGACAATAATGCGTCATAAAATAACTTGCCTGAATACTTAAATATATAATTTCAGGAGTATTTACATAATTTTTCCAGAAGCGTAAGGGTTCACGTTGTTTGATTAAAAAAGCAGTTTCTTTTTGCAGTTCATCTCTACTCATTGACCCAATTAGATGTTTCAGTTTCAAATAGTCAACATTTAATTGAATGTCGTCAGAAAAAGAGAAAATTACATAGGCGTTCTTTTCTAAGTCATAAATTAATGTATTGATTTCTGATAATATTTCTTTACTATAAAAACGAGGATCATTCAAATAATTTAATGTGTGAAAATAAGCATAGCTGCTCAACATTTGAATGCTAAGCGATTCATTGTTTCTATACTTGTCGTAGAAGCTTAAATGTTCTGACATCTCTTTGTCAGAGAGAACGCTTTTGCCTTTAAAATTGAGGTTTTGGCGCATGTACAAATACATTGAATTTATAATGTGCTCGTTTTTTAAAAGCTCCGAAATGCGTTGGTGATGTTTAACAGATGCATTTTTATTTTCTAATACAAATGCCTGTTGTGCAAAATATTTCAATACAGCAATGGCGGTTGGGAAGTCTTCTGTTTTTTCAGCAATGTCTAATAGTATTTCAGAAAGTTGATTTGCTTTTTCTAATTCACCTTTGTTTATTAGTTGCTCAATTTTCGAAATGTTATTGGTCAGATAGGAAGGGTGATTTCTACTTAAGTATGAAGTTAACCGAAAAGTATAATGAACTAATTGAAAAAATTTCTTTTTACTCTTTTCGTCTTTTGTGCCATACACCTCTTTGCAAAGATCGTCCGACTCTTTTTGATTCCAGCCATCTTTGTGAATTTGTATAATTAATTTTAGTGGCAATTCAGCATTACTATTTTTCAAATGAAGTTTGAATTCTTCAAAATGAAAATCGTCTAATAGTAATATTGTTCTTTGAATGCTTAGCATTGTTTTTTTTCTAGGTCTAAAGTATCTAAAAAATATTGAAATAAAAATTCTCATTCTGATTTTTTGCTTTGAATGGGACTCGAAAATGAATCAAAATTCAATATTCCTCTTGTTTATTGTCTTTTTTGCAGTCATTTATTGTCTGATACGACTATTTATTACATCCTTTTATTCCTTTGAAGAGCAGAATATATTTGTAGAAAAATATAAACCATGAAAAATATAAAATTCAAAAATTCTTTAACAGTAATATCCAAAAGAAGTAAAGTAATAGTTTTGTTTTTTGCTTTGATCTTTTCTTTTATACTTAATGCTCAGCCTTATGCAGTTGGTCATTCGCAAATTACCTATACTGACCCAGCTCGAGCAGGAAGAAGTATTCAAACTGAAATATATTATCCTGCTACAACTGCAGGAACGAGTGTTCCAGTTTCGTCTGGAACTTACCCAATAATTATTTTCGGGCACGGTTTTGTGATGTCTTGGGATGCGTATCAAAATATTTGGGATGATTTGGTGCCTCAGGGATATATAGTAGCTTTTCCAAGAACAGAAGGAAGTTTTAGTCCTTCGCATGCTGAGTTCGGTAAAGACTTGAAATTTTTGGTCTCTAAACTTCAAAGCGAAAGCGCTACAAATGTTGCATCTATTTTCTATAACCATATTAATGCAAAGTCTGCAATTATGGGACATTCTATGGGAGGTGGTAGTGCATTTTTAGCGGCAGAAAGCAATTTAAACATCACAACATTGGTAACATTTGCTGCAGCAAATACAACTCCACCATCAATTGCGGCTGCTCGAAATGTTACAGTTCCTTCGTTGGTTTTTGCAGGAGAAAATGATTGTGTTGCTCCTCCAATTGATCATCAAATTCCGATGTATGATTCTCTTGCTTCAGCTTGTAAAACTTTTATTAGTGTAAAAGGAGGTGCGCATTGTGAATTTGCAAATAATAATTTCAATTGTTCTTTTGGACAATCTACTTGTACTCCAACTCCCACAATTACTAGAACACAGCAGCAAGATGCCGTTTCAGATTTATTGAAATTATGGTTAGAATATTATTTGAAAGACAATTGTAATTCATGGAATATTTTTAATGATTCTTTAGCAGTTTCGTCACGAATTACCAATGAACAACAATGTTTGATCAATTCGCCAGTTATTTCTCAATCTGGATTAGTATTGACTTCTACTATTGCTTCTACCTATCAATGGTATTGGAATGGCACTTTGATACCAGGTGCTACATCACAAAGTTATACAACAACTACTGGAGGCAACTTTTATGTAATAGTTACATATTTTAACACTTGTCCTTATCAATCGAACACGATTAATATGACGACAACAAGTACTTTAAATAGCTCATTTGTAACTGAAATAAAAATTTATCCAAATCCAGCAAATAGTCAAGTTGCAATTGATTTCTTATCTCAAAAACAAGAACAAATTGTTATCCGTTTCAAAAATGTGATTGGGCAATTATTGCTTGAGCGTTCTTTTGATGTAATAGCGAATCAGAATGTTTTAGTTAATCAAGATATATCTGAATTTGATTCTGGAATATATTTTGTAGAAATTGAATTTGAATATTCTAAACTCGTTCGAAAAATAATTAAGGAGTAGCTTATTTGTTAGGACGAATTGCCTGTAGTTCATTTTGAACTATAGGCTTTTCTATTTTTCTAATCGCCAATCGATTGGTAAATTACCTTGGTGTTCTAGTAATTTATTAGTTTTTGAAAAATGTCTACAACCAAAAAATGCACCTCTTGCCAAAGGAGAAGGGTGAGCTGCAGTTAAAATGAAGTGCTTTTCTTTGTCAATTAACTCAGCTTTTGTTTGAGCGAAGTTGCCCCACAATAGAAAAATAATTCCTTTTTTATTGTCTGACACAGCCTTTATAACCGCATCAGTAAATGTTTCCCACCCTTTTTTTTGGTGTGACCCTGGTGTGCTAGCTCTTACAGTTAATGTAGCGTTGAGCAACAAAATACCCTGGTCCGCCCAAGCTTCCAAGTTTCCATCTTGAGGAATCGGTATATTTAAATCGGATTGTAATTCTTTAAATACATTGACTAATGAAGGTGGTTTTCGTAGTCCAGAATTTACAGAAAAGCAGAGCCCATTTGCCTGTCCTGGACCGTGATATGGATCTTGCCCAATAATTACAACCTTTATTTTTTTAAACGGGGTACGATTAAAAGCTGAAAATATTTGATTCCCGGGTGGAAATACGACATGCTTTTTCTTTTCATCTTCGAGAAATGCCTTAAGGTTTACAAAATAGGGTGCTGTAAATTGTTCTTTTAAAACATTTTTCCACCCATCTTCTATTTCTACCTCTGTTTTAGCCATATTTCTCGCATTTTGGTCTCAAAAGTAGTGTAAATTATGGTTTTTGCCGTTTTGTTAAAAAAAATCTTTTAAATGGTTTGTTTAAATCTATATTTATTATAATTTTGTAGTTCATCATTTTGATGTTTTGTAGAACTAATTATATTCAACAATATGAAAAAAATATTTGTAATTCTTTTGTCAGTCGTTTTTGTTGGAGCTACATTATCATCTTGCAGAAGCCATGAGCGTTGTGCTGCGTATGGAAAAATTAATAAAATCGACTCAGGTAAAACGTATAGCGATAAATCAGAAAAAGCAATCTAAAACTTAATATACCATGAAAAAACTTGCATTAATCTCTCTTTCATTTGTTTTTTTTAGTTCAATTTTAGTTTCTTGCAAGTCTCATGGTAATTGTGCTGGTATGACTACTCAAAAAGTAGAAAAAGTAAAAGTTAGCGCATTACCTCGCTCTATTTAATCCCTTATTTTCATGAATTGGTTACCTCTCATCACTGAGCAACAGTTGATGGATATTGATTTGTTGTCTCAAAATGACGATATCAAAGCCATTTTTATTCTAAAGCATAGTACACGCTGTTCCATTAGTATTTCAGCATTGGGTAGATTGGAGCGATCATGGAAGTTATCTGAAAAGGAAGTCCCGACTTATTTTTTGGATTTATTAAACTATCGAGGAGTTTCCAATGCTATTGCAGAGCATTATGGAATTAGTCATGAATCACCGCAGGTACTCGTTATAAAAAAAGGGAAGTGTATATATGTGGCTACACATTCAGATATTTTTTCAGCTGATATTGAAGAAGCTATTAATGCCGAAATTCGATAAGTTTTCCTCAATTATCACCCTTTCTTTATTAATTATAGGAATTAAATAACTGCTTGACAAACAAGTGTTTAGTAGTTAAAAATCACTGTCTGCTTTAATTCTGGACTCAAGCTTTTGGCAACAGGACAAGTATTTGCCGCATGTTCTAAAAGGCTCTTATCTTTATCTGAATAGTTGTTTTTTGGTAATGTAAATTCTACAATAATTTCACCCACTCTTCTAGGATCAGCGAGCATAATTTTGGTAATTTCAATACTTGTTCCTTCAATATTTATGTTGTGTCGTCCAGCAACAATTCCCATAATCGTGAGCATACAACAGCCGAGTGAAGTTGCCAAAAGATCAGTTGGCGAAAAAGCTTCCCCTTTCCCATTGTTATCTATTGGAGCATCCGTAATAATTGTAACTCCTGATTGTAAATGAGTAGATTCTGTTCTCAAATTACCTTTATATACTATTTTAGATGTTTTCATCGTTTTTAGGTATGGTATAAATGTGTTTTGTTTCGTATATTTGTTTAACGATTCTTTCTAGAAAGCTAAATAGATTAAAATCGTAAATCCCGATGCTTCGGGATTCAATATTTGAATGTAAAGATAATCGAATCAATAATACCAAAGGTAGGCGAATGCATAAGAAAGTATATATATTAATTTTAATTTCTCTTTTTTCCTTTCCAATTATTGGGCAGGAATTAAAAGATTCTCAATCGCGATTAGATGCAGGTGAGGATTTGAAGATGCTATATCGCAATGAATCCACTTTTGCTTTGTATGCACATTCAGGTGGTGGAATTGGGTTGGCTTATCGCAGAGGTTATCATGTTCATGGAACACGAAAAAGAATGTTAGAAGTAGAAGTTCAGAATTTCAAACATCCAAAGGAAATTAAAAGTGTAAATTCTTATTACGACAATTCTAAAGGGTTTATCTACGGAAAATTAAATTCTTTTTTATTGATTCGTCCAGGAATTGGTTTTCAAAATATTCTTTTCGAAAAACAAGAGAAGAAAAATGTTGAAATTCGTTTCTCATATTTTGTGGGAGCGACTATCGCATTTGCGAAACCTGTTTATTTAGAAATCATAGTTCCTACTGCTGATCCAGGCTTCAACACTATTTCTCAGGAAAGATATGACCCAAATAAACATTTTCCATCTGATATTTATGGTAAAGCACCATTCTTTAGAGGATTTGACCAAATGCGTATTATTCCTGGTGGGTATGGAAAGATTGCATTGAGTTTTGAATATGGAAAACGTTACAATGTGATTAAAGCAATTGAAACAGGAGCTACACTTGATGTTTATCCAACTCATCTTCCAATGATGGCATTCGCTCCAAAACAACAAGTCTTCGCAACTTTATATTTGAAGATAGTTTGGGGAAAGAAGTGGTTTTGATGATTATGTTAATTTTGTGCAATAAAATTTTATATATGCACACCCCGATAAAAATCGAGATTTTATGTATTTAAATCTAGAACACTTACAACGCGCTTCGATTCAGATCGAAGTGGCTTTATAAATAAAAAGTGCAATAAAGAGTATGTCTGATACAATTATAGAAGAGAGAAAATTTCAAAAAAAGCCTGATTGGTTAAGAGTGAAATTACCAATAGGAAAAGAATATGCGCAAGTTCGCGAAATTGTTTCCAAACATAAATTACATACTATCTGCGAAAGTGGAAATTGTCCAAACATGGGTGAATGCTGGGGAGCAGGAACGGCAACGTTTATGATTCTCGGAAATATTTGTACACGCTCGTGCGGATTTTGTAATGTGGCAACAGGAAAACCATTGACTGTCGATTTGCAAGAACCAGAACGAGTTGCTGAATCTGTTCGATTGATGAATGTAAAGCATTGCGTAATTACTTCTGTTGACCGTGATGATTTAAAGGATGGTGGTTCTGTCATTTGGGTGGAAACCATTAACGCAATTCGTAAAGCAAGTCCTCTAACAAAATTTGAAACCTTAATTCCCGATTTTCAAGGTAAATGGGAAAACTTGCAACGCATCATTGATGTGAAACCAGATATTGTTTCTCATAATTTAGAAACTGTAAGAAGATTAACTAAACAAGTCCGCATCCAAGCAAAATACGACAGAAGTTTAGAGGTATTAAAACGTTTGAAAGATGCAGGTGTAAAAACAAAATGTGGCGTGATGCTAGGATTGGGTGAAACGGAGGCTGAGATACTTGAAACTATGGATGATTTACGTGCAGTAGGATGTGATGTTTTGACGCTAGGTCAGTATTTACAACCTACTCCAAAACATTTGCCTGTAGTAGAGTTTATCCGTCCTGAAGTTTTCGCGAAATACAAAGAGATTGGTTTGTCAAAAGGTTTTAGGTTTGTGGAGAGCGGGCCGTTGGTAAGGTCTTCTTATCACGCTGAAAAGCACATCTTCTAATCAACAAAAAATTTAAACACATAGACACATAGAAAAAACGGAAAAAGGGTTGTGTGTTATTACATAGAAAAATAAATTTTTTACAGAGACATCTCTCTATCCTTGAAGCTTGCTTCAAGCCTATGAAAATCCACAGAAAAAAAGAGTAAACAAATTAGAATAATTGTAATTTTACAGCACAAGCACATTCGTTACTTAAAAACAAAAAACTATGTGTCTATGTGTTTGAAATTTCATGAATAAAAGACCAATCACCAAATGAAAAAAATTAAAGTTGCGATAAACGGTTTTGGAAGAATTGGCAGAGTTACCTTGCGAATTCTATTAGAGCGCGAAAATATCGAAGTAGTTGCTATCAACGATTTAACGGACAGTAAAACGCTGGCACATTTGTTAAAATATGATTCTGTTCATGGAAGAATAAAAGCGGAAGTGCTTGTCGAAGAAAAAGCAATTATCATCAACGGAAAACGAATTTCTGTTTTTGCAGAAAAAGATCCAACTAATTTGCCTTGGAAAAATTTGGATATAGATGTGGTAATTGAATCCACAGGATTTTTTCTTGACAAAGTAACAGCAGGAAAACACATCACTGCAGGTGCAAAAAAAGTAATTGTTTCTGCTCCTCCAAATTCTGATGAAATTAAAACCGTTGTACTTGGAATTAACGATGAGATTTTAAAAAGCGATGATGTGATTATTTCAAATGCATCTTGCACCACCAACTGCGCTGCACCCATGATACAGGTGTTGGATGCGAACTGGGGATTGGAAGATGGTTACATCACAACCGTTCACTCTTATACTGGTGACCAACGTTTACACGATGCACCGCATAAAGATTTAAGAAGAGCAAGAGCGGCCGCGCTTTCAATAGTGCCAACTTCAACTGGTGCCGCAAAAGCAATCACAAAAATATTTCCGCACCTAACAGGAAAACTTGGAGGTTGCGGCATGCGTGTTCCTGTTCCAGATGGTTCACTTACCGACATTACCTGCGTACTCACAAAACCAGTTACTCCTGCTGAAATAAATGCAGCATTTAAAAAAGCGAGTGAGACTTACCTTAAAGGAATATTAGAATATACCGAAGATCCGATTGTTTCTGTAGACATTGTTGGAAACCCGCACTCTTGTATTTACGATGCCGAATTTACTTCCGTAATTGGAAATATGGTAAAAGTAATTGGCTGGTACGATAATGAATATGGGTATTCTAGTAGGTTAGCGGATTTGGTTCGAAAAATCGGATAGATTACATCTTATTAAATACATTTTTCATCTACCCAAACTAAAAAATCGAAATATTCAAATACATTTTTTCCGAACTTCGTGTTCTTGATTTTGTTCAATTGATTTGATAGTTGACTAAATTCCTTTTGTAATTCTTGTTTTGAATTCGATTTTAGAGCTTTTTGTATAAAATTTAAAATTGTTTTCTCAAAGTCATACATTCTTTTTTTTGATTTTAGATAACGTTCTACAGATGTTAGCTGATATTCTATTAGATCTTTGTTGTCTAATTCAAAGTGAATGAACAAATTTAAAATTATCGCTATAGTATATAAATCCTCCTTAAAAGGGGCTTTGTCTTTGTTTAAATAACTGTTCATTAATGTTAAAGCCTTCTTGTATTCGCCCGCATACATAAAGGAGGAGATGGATTGAAAAATGACATAACTTCTTTCGTTGTCCATAATATTTTGTTCAAAAAACCATTTCTCGATTGTTGTTATCCATTCACTGTTTTTTGAAATGTATTGAGTTGCATTTTGGTATTTTGATTGAGCGTTAAATTCCATCAATTCAAATAAGTAAATGGTATAGGCCACATAGTTCTGTACCTGTTCATTTTGTTTTTTTATTTGTTTTAATGTCTCAATTCCTAGTTTAATCTTGTCGCAGTTATTCAATTTTAAATTAAGCAGGGTGAAATTACTTAGGCATTTGACATATTGAAACATTTCATCCTTTCGAAATCCATCGTTTTTATTTAGCAAATTAAGTTGTTTTGAAAAGTGGTTTTCACTTAATTGGAAATCTCCTATAAAGAAGTAATAAAGCCCTTTTATGTAGTGGAAATTTATTTTGGCAGACAAGGAAAGAGCAGTATTTTCATTTTTGAATATTTTCTGATTTAGGATTGTTTGTAATTCCTGAAGTTCTTGTTCGTTTCTGATAAATTCGATTTTTTTATTCCAATTGATGATATTTAAATATTCTTTTTCAAAACTAATTTGATTTTCTATGATCTGTACCAACTTCTTTGTTTCTCTTTTATAAGAAGTAATATGGTTACTCAATGCAGGGATGTTATTCTCTGTCCAATATAGCTGAGATTCTAATTTGTTAATTTTTATAGTGTCGGTATATCTTTCGTTAGCGATGGCTAAGTTTTTGGCTTTGTACAATACTTTGGATGCTTGCTGTATAAGTGATTTATTCATTAGGATATTAAAATCGCTTAAGTAGGAGGTGATTTCTGAATCTACTGTTTTTAAAGAATGAAATAATCGTAAGCATTCCATTAACTTTTTATATAAATGAAGTTTTTGTTGTGCAAAATACTTTGGTGAAGTAATCTGTTGCAATTTTTCTTCACTATAGACTTCTTGATGCTCTATTGCATTAAATAGTTTGACGTACCCATTTTGTTCAGAGTCCTTTTGGAGCTTTGAAAACTGTTTAAAGTACCTTTTTTCATTTTGACTCAATGATTTTATGAGTTCAAATAGTGGTTCCTTTTTTGCCATTGAAATCCTATAAACTATAGTCAAATATATTGAAAATAATGGATAAAGTGACAAATATGTATATTATGAAATATTATATATTGGTTATTTTGATTGTATTAGAATTGATCATTAAAATACATTTGTCTCATAATATGAAAACAAGACTATTAATACTATTCTTTATTCTTGCTTTAAACCAATTTGCTTTTGGTCAGCATACTTTTTCTATCATAGCAATTGATCCTATTACTAATCAAGTTGGTGGTGCAGGAGCAACATGTTATCAAACCGTTAATGATATTGCAGACGTTCATCCTGGTGTTGGTTTTGTTCATACTCAATCCTATATGAATTCTGAAAATCAAAAATTAGCTAAAAATTTAATGGACAAACATTATTCTCCCAAGCAAATAATGGATTCATTAAAGAAAGGAGACGTTGAACAAAATCCTTCAATTCGACAATATGCAGCAATTGATTTAACAGTAGGTAGCTGTGGTGCAGCATTTACTGGAGAAAATTGTTTTGATTATAAGGGTAGTAGGATAGGAAGAAACTATGTTATTGTTGGAAATATTTTAGCAGGACCTGAAATTTTAGATTCGATGGAAGTATGTTTTAATAGATGCAAAGGAAAGTTAGATGAAAAATTAATGTCTGCTTTACAAGGTGCTAAGGTTCCAGGTGCAGATAAACGATGCCTAGAAAAAAATGTTTCCTCTTTATCAGCTTTTATTATTGTTGCTAATCCAGCTGATAAAACAGCGGAATATTACCTGAATTTGAATGTTGAAAATGTTTATCCATCAGACCCTATTGATATTCTTCAATTAAATTATAACACTTGGAAAGCAAAAAATAAGTAAGATGAAGAAGGAAATAAATAGATACATTGATTCAAATAAAGATCGTTTCATTTCAGAATTATTCGATTTTTTGAGAATTCCATCCATCAGTTCTAATTCATTACATCAATCTGACATGAATAAGGCTGCTGGTTTTGTAAAATCGCATCTAGTTGCTGCAGGTGCAGATTTTGCGGATATAATTCAAACAAATGGTCATCCTGTAGTTTATGCTGAAAAATTTGTTTCAGAAGAGCTTCCTACTGTTTTGATTTATGGTCATTATGATGTTCAACCAGCTGATCCAGTCGAGTTATGGAATAGTCCACCTTTTGAACCTATAATTAAAGACAATAAAATTTATGCCCGTGGAGCTTGCGATGATAAGGGACAAATGTTTATGCATATTAAGGCACTAGAATATCTAGTTGCTTCTAATAATCTGAACTGTAATTTGAAATATTTATTTGAAGGGGAGGAAGAAATTGGTTCGGTATCGTTGGAAAATTTTATTGTAAATAATAAAGAAAAGCTCAAAGCTGATTTGGTGCTTATTTCTGATACCGCAATGATTGACAATGAAACGCCTTCCATTATTTATGGACTAAAAGGAATAACTTATTTTGATATTACAATTACGGGCCCATCTAAAGATTTACATTCAGGAATAAATGGAGGGACAGTTTCAAATCCAATTAATGTTTTATGTGGTATAATTGGAAAATTGAAAGATGAACAGAATAAAATCACAATACCTGGTTTTTATGATGACATTCTAACTCCTTCTGAAAATGACAAACGTTATCTTGAGCAAGTTGACTTTGACGTGGAGCAATATAAATCGGAGTTTGGCTTAATTGAAACCTCTGGAGAAGATGGGTACAGTACTTTGGAGCAGATTTCTTTTCGTCCAACACTTGACGTAAATGGTATTTGGGGAGGGCACAACGGACAAGGTGCTAAAACTATTATTCCTTCTAAAGCACATGCGAAAATTTCTATGCGTCTAGTTCCAGGTCAATCTGCTGAAAAGGTGATAAATTCTTTTGTAGATTATTTTAAATCGTTGACTCCAAGTTCAGTTTCTGTTGAAATAAATGCCATCGCTTCTTGTGAAAGTGCTTTAACTCCAACTGATTCGATTGCTTTTAAAGCAGCTGAACTTGCAATGTTTGAGACCTTTGGAAAGAAACCAATCCCAATGCGAATTGGCGGAAGTATTCCAGTTGTTTCACTGTTTGAAAAACATTTGAATGCTAATTCCATACTCATGGGTTTTGGATTGAATAGCGATGATATCCATAGTCCAAATGAGCATTTTGGTGTTTTTAATTTTTTAAAAGGCATAGAGACGCTTCCAATTTTTATTAATAAATATGGTATACTATTTCAAAAGGAAGAATTTTCTCAATTAGAAACTAAGCATAATTAAATATCTATAACCTAAATTTAAAAATATGAAAACAAAATTAATTTTTCTAGCTTTATTTTATTTGTTTACTATTACAATAATAAAGGCGCAAGCGCCTCCTGTGATTATAAGTGATTCTTTGCAATCCATATTTGATTCATCCATGCCTACTTCTTTTACTAATTCTGGAGGAGTTATTGGGATTGTTGTTCCAGGAAAGTGGTCGTGGTATAGCTCAAATGGAAAAGCAATTGCTGGAATTACCGCAGGGCAACCAATGACTTTAGCAACACCAACAACGCAATTTCGTGTTGGTAGCATCACAAAATCGATGGTTGCAACTTGTATTCTAAAGTTAGAACAAGCTGGATTTCTTTCTATCGAAGATCCTATTAATATGTATTTAAGGCCAACTATTATTACAGATACTATTGCACCAAGTGATACTGTTCGGATTCGTCATCTTTTAAATCATACAAGCGGAATTGCAAATTCTGGTGATAATGTTTCTTGTCAAACGGATGTGCTTACAAATCCACTAAATCCCCGTACACTTGAATATGCAATTTACTGTGGTGGTAGTCAAGGTGAATTATTTCCTCCTGAATTTGCTTGGGGATATTCAAATACAAATTATTCTATTCTTGCGATGATAATTGAAAATATAACAGGGCAATCCTATCAAGATTACCTAACTCAAAATATTATTACTCCTTTAGGTTTGACACAAACTGAGATTCCAACAACTAATCAAATAATGAATCCTCACATGGGATGTTATTGGAATATTGGTTCTTGGGTAGACCTTACTATTATTAATCCTACAACATACACTGGTTGGGCAGATGTGGTTTCAACAACATCGGATTTAATAATTTTTTATAATGCATTATTAAGTGGTGGATTGATTAATTCTGTTGAATTGGCTAAAATGAAAACAATTGATCCGGCATCCTTTGATTATGGGTTGGGTTTAGATTTTTATACTATTGCAGGAGTCGACTATTATGGACATTATGGAGAAGTAGCAAATACGAGTGGAATGATGTTCGCAAATATAAATAGTGTTATTGCACCTAATGGATATTATATAGCATACAATTATAATACGCAAGGTGTGGATATGCAAAATTTGTTGGATGTTCCAGTATTTCAACTTTTAAACAGTAATTTTTCAGAAATCGATGAAAATGCAAATAAAACTAAAATCCGTATTTTCCCTTTACCAGCAAGTGAAAATTGCACAATCGAAATTATAGATGGCTTTGAAGAAATGAACTTAGTTATTACGGATATTCAAGGACGTGAATTATATACTTCTAAAGTTTCCTTAGGAACAGAAAATATACACTTGAATTTAAAAGGATATTCGAAGGGGATGTATCTCGTTAAATTGTTTGGAAAAACAATTTCTAAAACTCAAAAGTTGATAGTAGAATAAATGAAAAATTCTGGCGAATTTAAAATTATCCTTGGTTCTACGCTTTTTTCTTTAATACCTGTTTGTGTGTTATATGGAAACGAGTTAAGTATCCAAGGATTACTTTTCGGTCGCTTATTTATTGCGTGCTTAATTTTATATTTGGCTGATAGGAATAGAAGTAAGCTTCTAAAGATTCCACTTAAAACTTTTTTGAAACTAACATGTTGGTCATTGTTAATGCTCGGAGCAATGGTTTTTTATTTTCTTGCAATTGAGTTTTCGAATATGTCAATTTCTTCTACTTTATTGGGAACTCAACCATTAATAATAATATTACTAGCCGCACTTATGTTAAAGGAAAAAATTTCTAAACAAACTATTCTCGCTGGTGTAATAACGCTTGTTGGGGTAATGTTAGTAACCGGAATTTCCGATTTATTTACTTATAGATATTTTCTTGGTGAGATGTTTGCAATAATTTCAGCTATTTTGTTGAGCTTGAATTTTGTTATTCAGAAAAAATACTTTAATCAATTTAATGGTCACGAGCTTGTTTTTTATCAATGTTTGTTTCAATTACCATTTCTGTTACCATTTTTGTTTTTTAGTCCTGGAAAATTTGGAATTTCTTCATTTGCTAGTATTTTAATTCTTGGTGTAGTATGCACTGTCTTTTCATATACATTGATTTATAATGGCATAAAAAAGGTTTCAGCTCAAAAAATAGGTGTGCTTCAAAGCGTTGAATATGTTATTCCAATACTTATTGGGTTTTTATTCTACAATGAAAAACAAAATTTATTCGGATTTGTTGGGATGTTATTAATTATTGGTGCGTGCATTATGGTTGGTTTTCAAAAAAATGCAACGATTCATTCAGATATATAAAAGAACATAAACTGTAGAATTACTTATACTCCTTCAACTCCAAATTCTCTCCATCAAATACTGCATAGGTGTTGTAATTGATCCATTCGCCTAAATTAATATAGCGGCTTTTTTCGGATAGTTTGATGTCTAGCGGTAAATGTCTGTGCCCAAAAATAAAATAATCGAAATGTTCTTTTTGAAGAATTTCTTTTGCATAAAGTGCTAGCCATTCATTTTCTTCGCCTTTAAACTGTTCGTCTTTTGGAGCATTGGATGCTCTACTTTTTTTCGACCAAAAGCTTGCTATGCCTGCCCCAAAATTTGGATGAATGCGAGCAAACAACCATTGGCAAGTAGAAGAAGTAAATATTCTTTTGATGAATTTGTAGCCATTGTCACCAGGGCCTAAGCCATCGCCATGCCCTAAGTAGAATTTTTTACCATAATATTCACGTGTAATCGGATTTTTGTGAACAGTTACTCCCAATTCTTTTTCAAGGTAACCAAACATCCATAAATCATGATTGCCAGTAAATAAAGTAACAGGAATTCCTGAATCAACTATTTCAGCAATTTTCCCAAGCAAACGAATAAAGCCTTTTTGGACAACGTATTTGTATTCAAACCAAAAGTCAAACATGTCGCCCATCAAATATATTTCTTTGGCATCGTGTTTTATTTCATCTAACCACTTTACTACACGTTTTTCACGCTCTAAACTTTTTTCATAGCTTGGAACACCTAGATGGAAATCGGATGCAAAGTATATTTTTTTGTTGGTCATTTGGTTTATTTATACTGTAATGTCCGTTGTTTGTTATTTCGACCGCAGCGGAGAAATCTTGTTAAATTATTTACTCGCTAGTTCTCTCCACTTCGGTCTTGAGAACATTTTAGTAAGTACTGTCATTTTACGCTACAGCGAAATCTTTTTCAATTATTAACTTTTTAGTTCTCTCCACATCGGTCGAGAAGAAATTTGAGTATGTATAATTATTTAGTCCCAGTTGTTACATAGAGAAATTTCTAATCAACCCAAATGGATTAATCAAATTCAAATTTAATGTAAAACGTATAGATTCTAAATAACTAATATTATTTGCTTTTTGATAATCTTGAATGTTTTTCGACATCACTATTGGAAAATAAATTTCAAAAAAGTTTTTTCTGAGGGAAAGACAAACTCCTGCATCATATAAAACATCTTCTGTGCTCAATGATTTTTTGTCAGCAGTTGCGATGTCGGCATACAAGTTAATTGGCAGTTTCATGTTGCCTAAGGATGCTTTTAAGTTTAGGGCAGCAATCCATGTGGATGATTGTCCAAGTGGTGAATACACTTTCATTCCTCCATCGGTATCTGTAAATTGGTTGGATATAATTTCTCCGGTTCCAATTGCTTCACTTCTTCCTAAAAATACATTGTCGAACAGATAATCCTGTGAGCCAATTTGTCCGCTCATTCTAAAACGATACGGACCTGCATCTATAGCTTCGGTTCCAATAAATGTTCCTGCAAAGAAACGCACATCAACTCCTTTGTTTTTATTTTTAAAGTTGTAGGAATAATTTGCAGTCAATGCTGCTTTCATCATTTTTTCTCCTTGCTGAAAATTGAAATTCAAATTGTAAGGAGTGATAGCATCCTCTTTCGAAAAAACAAATGTTAAGTCATTGAAGTTTGTAAAAGTTGTATCGCTCGAGTAGATAGTTGGTTTTACAGAAAAATTTGCTTCTGGTGTTTGTTTTAATATGCTAATGTTTCGGAAACGAATAGTCAAGTCGTAAGGGCTTCTCAATTCGGATTTTTTTAATTTTATAAAAAGTTCAGGTGCTATTTTGTTGAAATTAAAACCCATCAAATCTCCTCTTCCATCATCTGCAATATTGAAGTAAGCATATCTAGTTGCCGTCATTCCTAGTGAAACGTGTTGTAGCCTGTTTTTAGGAAACATGTTAATAGCAAAATGTCCGTATCCAGCAAAGTCTTCTGTTGTTGTGCTATACAATGGCATCAATTCAAATTCAAATTTCTTTTGTGGAATAATGTTGTTGTAAAGTGCTAGTCCGAACATCCATCTGTTGTAGTTGTTCCATGCAGCTACAGGTGTCCAAAATAGTTGTGTTTTATCGGGATTGTCTAAACTGCCTAAGAATTGAAATTTAATTTTCTCCGTCTTTTTAAAAAGTCCAGTTGTGCGAATTTTATTATTATTTCTGTTGATTTCTGGCATGTCTTCGCGTGCATCAATCTTAAAATAATCAATTTCAGATTTCGGAAACGTTAAAGCTTGTTTGCCAGTAAATCCATCGTATACAACTTCCCCAACTATTTTATCATCTTTATATCCTTGAATAAAAACAGGACCAGGAATCTCACCTACGTTTTTTATTCCAATATCCCAAGAACCATCAGGCGTTTTGTTTGCAAATGTAATTTTGTAATCTAATTTTTTTGTTGAGTTTATTAATCCATCAAACAACCAAGATAAATTTTTTCCAGTTGTTTTTTCTACAGAGTTTTTAAAGTCTTGTGGTAACGGGTGCTTAAAATGCCATTCATTAAAGTAAGCTTGCATTACTCTGTCCATTTCTGCTTCTCCTAAGTATGCCATCAAATAATCCATAACAATAGCTGTTTTGGAATACATCACTCCAGCATAATTAAGTTGTGTAAAATCTTGTGAGCGTGTTTCTAAAGCTTGATCTTCATTTTTAGCAGCAGAAAAAACATAAGGCAATTCGTATTGGCTTTTATGTTTGTATCTATATAAATCGAATGCTTTGCCGATAGGTCCATCCGCCAAATCACCCAGTAATTTTTGATCAGGATATTTTGTTTCAATGTAACGGTGTTCGTTAAAGGAATTGAATCCTTCATCCATCCAACCGTGTTCACGTTCATTTGACCCTAACATTCCATAAAACCAGTTGTGACCAACTTCGTGTGTGATAACAACGTCCAATTGAAAAGCACTTCCGCTTCCACCAATTACTGTAATGTTTGGATATTCCATTCCGCCACCAGCGCTAATAGTTCCATCTACTGCAGTGCAATGTGCATATGGATAATCTCCATTCCATAATGAGTAATAATAAACAGCATCATTTAGATAATTTATACTGTTCTTCCAAAGGTGTGCTTCAGAATTGGTAAACATAGCCCAAGTGGTGACTTTGTTTTTTGTATGTGGTGTTATTATTTCTCCTTTTAAAACATGGTATCGCTTGTCGCAAAACCAGGCAAAATCGTGCACGTTTATTTGTTTGAAGCGTAATGTTTTTGTTTCAGCATCTGACGGAGGAAATGTTAAATCTTCTTTATTAAACGTTTTTAAGGCTTCTGTAGCTTTTACATTTTGTTCGAGCCAGGCAATTTCTTTTTCTCCATCTACCATATCACCAGTTGCACCTACTACATAATTTTTTGGTAGTGTAATACTTACATCAAAACTTCCGAACTCCGAATAAAATTCACCCTGATTTAAATACGGCATTTGATTCCAGCCAGTTCTATCAAACACAGCAGGCTTTGGGTACCATTGTGTTATTTGGTACGACTGACCGATATGTCCCATTCTGGAAATTGCTCCTGAAGGAATTTTTACGTGGAAGGGAGTTGTGATGATTATCTTGCCTCCACTTTTTAATGGTTCGTTTAAAATGAGTTTGCAAATATCGATACTGTCTTTTAGGTATTCCCATTTCACAGTAACATCATTTACTTTAAAATCAAGTTGATCGATGTATCCTTTTTCATCTTCTTTTGCGTAATACAATTTTTTTTCTCCACCTTCTAGTAATTGTTTTGCAAGAGCAGTGTTGTTGTCTTTATATGCATTTGGCCAAAGATGCATATATATGAATGTAAGTGTAGTGGGAGAATTGTTGATGTATTCTATTTTTTCATCACCAGAGAATTCATGTTTTACATCATCTAGCTTTACATTGATGGTGTAATTGACTTCTTGTTGAAAATAGGTTTGTGCTTTCGCAATGGTTGCAAATGCACAAAGTATAAATAGAGTAGGATATTTAATTTTCATTTGAGTAGATTACTTTAAGACTTCCGCTAGTTTTGCTTCCAATGCTTCTCCTCGCAAATTTTTCGCTAATATTTTTCCTTCTCCATCAATTAAAACGTTTGTAGGAATTGAATTAAAATTATACAATTTAACAACAGGCGATTGCCAAAATTTAAAATCACATACATGATTTTTCCAAGTCAATCCATCTGCTTTAATAGCTTGTTTCCATTTATCCATGTCTTTATCCAACGACACACTGTAAATGTCAAATCCTTTTGATTTGTATTTGTTATATGCTTTCACAACATTTGGATTTTCTGCACGACATGGTCCGCACCAAGATGCCCAGAAATCAATCAGCACTACTTTTCCTTTTAAAGCGGAAAGTGCCAATGGTTTTTCTTCTGTTGTGTTCATGCTAATTTCAGGTGCCATTGTTCCAGGTACTAATTTTCTGCTTGATGAAACGCCCTCGTGAAAAGCTTTAATATATTTTGAATATGGATATTTTGAAAACAGGCCATCATCTAGTTTGAAATAAGTATCCATAAATTCATCTGGTTGCAATTGTTGGATAGCAGCGAGTGATGCAAACGATGAAGAGTGCTTCTCTATAAAATTTTTCAGGTATTCGTTGTGTTCATTTACAAGTTGTGTATATGGTTTTTCTAACTCATTACTCATGGAATCGATTCGCAAAGAATCCATTTGTGTAAGGTTTACAAATGCTTGAAATATTTTTTGAAGTGAATCTCGTTTTCGATAACTTTCAGCTGATGCAGTGTTGATTTCCCAAAATAATTTTGAATCGTCCGAACCTTCTACAGTATATGAGTTTCCTAAATCAACAGCATTACCAGTGATGGAAACATTTTGGTTTGTATCAAAAATGAAAGTGCAGAAATTTTTGTCTGATGTTTTTAAGCGATAGAATCCAATTTCATTGATATTCGGATTCATTGTGAATTCTCCATTCTCATCTAGTATTGCAGTATCTACACCAACTAATCCATCTGTTCCCATTTGTTCTAAAAACAAGGTGTCGCCATGCGCATTACTCAATTTTCCTTTCAACTCAAAGTTGGAAGAAGACTCAGGATTAGAATCAGAGCAAGCCGAGAAAAGAAGAACACTAACTGCAATAAATATGTTTATTAATCTCATGTTTTATTTTTTTAATAATCTTTTTTATTTTCTTCTCAGCTGCCTACTAAAAAACTGACAACTATTTCTCCAGCATCTCCTTTACCAAATCAGTAGCCACTTTTGGGTCCGCTTTCCCTTTCGAAAGCTTCATTACTTCACCCATAAATAGTCCAAGCAAGCTTGTTTTTCCAGCTTTGTATTCTGCAACTTTATCAGGATATTTTGCGATTGCTTCTTTAACGAATTCGTTAATTGCTCCGCTATCACTTTCCTGAATCCAATTATTTTCTTCAGCAATTTCTACAGGTGATTTAGAATTGTTTCCCAACATCATTGGAAATATTTTTTGAGTAGCAATTGTATGACTTACTTTTCCGCTGTCAATAAAATTAACTAAGTCAGCGATGCGTTCAGGTGTGATTGAAAAATCAGAAATGTGTAATGCGCTATCATTTAAATGTGATTTGATTTGCACTGTCAGCCAGTTGGAAGCAGATTTTGCATTTTTTGTTTTTGCAATAATTTTTTCGAAATATAAAGCAATTTCTTTCGAATCTGTTAACACCCCAGCATCATATTCCGACAGACCAAGTGTTGTATATTTTTTAAATAACTCGTTTGGAAGCGGAGGTAATTCTTTTTTTACTTTCTCGATGTATTCTTTTGTAACAACAACAGGTTGTAAGTCTGGTTCAGGAAAATAGCGGTAATCGTTAGCCATTTCTTTACTACGCATCAAATAAGTGGAACCCGCAACAGCATCAAATCCCATCGTGTCTTGTGTAATTTCTCCGCCACTTTCGATCACATCAATCTGACGTTTTATTTCAAATTCGATAGCGCGTTGCACATTTCGAATCGAGTTCATGTTTTTTGTTTCGGTGCGTTTGCCAAATTCTTTTGCACCTTTTAATCTTACGGAGACGTTTGCATCACAACGCATACTTCCTTCTTCCATGTTGCCATCACAAATGTCGAGGTAGCGGACCAGTTTACGAACTTCAGTTACGTATTGATACGCTTCTTCACCTGAACGAATATCTGGTTCACTAACAATTTCTAAAAGAGCAACACCAGCACGATTTAAATCGATGAGTGTGTCAAATGGATCAATATCGTGAATACTTTTTCCAGCATCTTCTTCCATGTGAATGCGGGTGATGTTGATTTGTTTTTCAGAACCATCTGCTAACTTAACAGTGATGTAACCACCTGTACAAATTGGAGTTTTATCTTGAGTAATTTGATAGCCTTTTGGTAAATCGGCATAAAAATAATTTTTGCGGGCATACTCATTTACTTCGCGAATAGTGCTTTTGCATGCGAGTCCTAAACGAACAGCATATTCAATAACACGTTTGTTCGATTTGGGTAATGTGCCTGGGTGTCCTAAAGTAATTGGACTAACATTGGTATTCGGTAAAACTCCGAACTCAGTTGAATCGCTGGAATACGCTTTGCTTTTGGTGGATAATTGCGTGTGAACTTCCAATCCAATAACGGCTTCGTATTTATCGTAAATGTTCATTTTTTCGTATGCTGATTAAAGCGCGAAAGATACGAAAAAAATGGATGGTATAATGGGTAAAAATGGACGGAGATTTCCCAATATCTTGTAAAAGGCGGATTTATTTCTTAATTACTTTCTGATTGTAATTAATGTTTTTACCAGTAATTTTCAAAATATACATTCCGCTGGTATATTGCTCCAAATGAACTGATTTAGTTGTGTTTCCAGCTCCGACATTTTCTTTTTTGCTAAATATTTTCTTTCCTGTTATATCAAACATTTCAAAAACGAGGTCTTCAGCTTGGAGTAATTTAATGGTGATGTATACATTGTTACTAGTTGGATTCGGAAAAACACTAATATCATTTTCAGAAAATGCATTTTCATTCACACCGAGTGCTAAAGTAGCATCTAAAACATATAAGCCATTCTGCATATCACCTACCAAAAATAAACCACTTGGTAAATCAATGTAGGCTCCCCAAGCACCATGATATGTGAAAGGTCCTGGGAATCCGTCATTCAATCCATGTAAAGTATCTGTGTCGAAAAATCCAGTTCTTACTACATTCGCAGGATTGCTGATGTCGAAAATCTGTAAGCCATCTTGGTAATATGCAATAACTGCTCTGTCTGTTCCCCATAAATAAGGATTATGGGCCGTTGCACCTTGATTGGATTTTATTGTATCCATCATGTTCACATTTGTAATGTCAGTTACATCTAAGATTTTAACAGTTGTATTTGCAGGAACTTCATCACAAAAAACAAGCGTTTTGCCATCGGGAGTTAAAGCACTACTGTGGTTGTATCCTTGATCAACGTATGAAGTAAGTGAATTGAGTGTTGTGTAATTATTGGTACTCACATTGTATTTGTAAAAATACAATCCTTGAAATCCGCATGAAGCATAAACGGTATCGTTACGAACTAACATATCATGAACCCAAGTAATAGAAGGATCGTCCTGATTTAGTGCTCGAAGAAGAGTTGGTGCTTCGGGGTTTGCTAAGCTATATACAGCCATTGAATAAACACCTCCTAATGGTGGATGTTCTTTCACACTTCCAACATGTAATTTGTCGCCATCAATAAACAATGTATGTGCTCTTTCAAAAATAGTTGTATCATCATGAACCACATGAACAGAATCTGGTAAATAACTTAAATCAATAATCTGAAAACTATTTGGAATAGCATCATCACTAATTGCGTACAAATATTTTCCATACGTTTTATATTCTCTCCAAATGCAACCACTTCTTCTTCCAGCAACAAAATCGATTTCTACTGGATTCGTTGGCGTTGAAACATCAATAATGTGAGTGCCGGAGCCTGAGCCTAAAATTGCGTATTCGCGAAATGAATCAGCGGTATCTACCCAGCCCCAAACACTATTGTATTTTATTCCATAAGTAGGCTCTGGAGCTTGCAGTGGATTGTACCATTGTCCTACAAAATAAATATTTTGAGAACTATATTGAGCTGATGAATTTACATTCAACAATACGATTGACATTAGAATTAAAAAAAATATTTTTTTCATGATAATATATTTGAAGTATAAATGTAATGAATTTACCGCATAAAAGCTAGGTTTTAGGAAATAGCATTTTATAGCTCCTTCATCAACTCTTTCATTATTATGGTCATTTTTTTCTCAGCATGCGCTGCAACTTCTTGAACTTCTTCATGTGTTACTTCCACAATTTTTCCAGGAACACCTAAATCAGTAATAATCGACATAGCAAAACATGGAATGTCCATATGGCGAGCAACAATCACTTCTGGAACTGTGCTCATTCCAACTGCATCAGCACCCAACACTCTTACCATATTGTATTCTGCAGGCGTTTCAAATGTAGGTCCGGATAGACCCAAATAAATTCCCTCCTGTACTTTAATGTTATTTGCAGCGGCTACTTTTTTTGCTTTTGCAATAATTACTTTACTATATGCTTCACTCATATCTGGGAAACGCGGTCCCATTTCTTTAATATTTTTTCCAATCAATGGGTTGGAAGGAAAAAAATTAATATGATCGTTGATGATCATCAAATCGCCAATTTCAAAATTTGGATTTACTCCTCCAGATGCATTTGAAACAAATAAATTTTTTATACCAATTAATTTCATAACACGAACAGGAAATGTAACTTCTTGCAATGTGTATCCTTCATAATAATGAAAACGGCCCTGCATTGCAACTACATTTTTTCCACCCAACTCACCGAAAATTAATTTGCCTGAATGGCCTTCTACAGTTGAGACAGGAAAGTTTGGGATTTCTTCGTACGGAATAGTATGCTTTATATTAATTTCTTTAACCAATCCCCCTAAACCTGTTCCTAAAATAATTCCCACTTCGGGAGTAAAAGAAATTTTACTTTGAATGAATGCTGCTGTGTTTTTGATTTGCTCTAACATAATGGAGTATTTTTTCGTTGAATGCTTCTTTGTCTTTATTGTGAAATTCAATTTCTATTGGAATGTAAAAAAGAGGAAGATTTTTTATTGCTTCTGCGTATTCAGGATTTTTAAGTCGCATCGCATCTTTTTCAGTAGTCAATATAATTTTATTAGCGGTTACAATATTATTAAATATTTTTTGAATATTTCCAATATCCGCTTTTGTAAAGTGATGATGGTCGTTATATTTTATTGGAATGATGTTTTTTATTTTATCTTTTAAATAATATTCCAACGGTTTTGTGTTTGCAATGCCAGTCAATAAAGCCATTGAAAAATTGCGTTCGAAATAGTATTCTTTTGCCAGTGGATTTGTTCCTTCTCCAATCACAGGAATAAAATCGCCATATTTAATAAATGAGAAATAAACATGTTGGTGGGGCTTAGGGTTTATTTCCGTTAATAAACGTTTGCGTTCAATGGGTAATAATATTTCAGGACATTTTGTAACGATGATAATGTCAGCTCTCTGAATTCCTGATTTGAATTCTCGTAAGCTGCCACTTGGCATAATATTATCATTCAAATATAGTTTACTGAAATCGGTAAGAATAATGTTGAGTCCAGGTTTTACAGCTCGATGCTGAAATGCATCATCTAATAAAATAGTTTGTAAAGAAGGAAATTCTTTTAATAAATTTTTTATTCCTCTAACTCTGTTTCCATCTACAGCAACTCTTAATCCGCTGAATTTTTTTTTAAATTGTAAGGGTTCATCACCAATATCTTTTGCAGTTGATTGTGTGTCAGATAAAACAAAGCCCTGTGTTTTTCTGCCGTAACCCCTACTTAATGTTGCAATGTAAAATTCTTTTTTCAAAAGAAGTATTAGGTATTCGATGTGCGGTGTTTTCCCTGTTCCACCAACAGAAAGATTTCCCATGGAGATGGTCGGTATTGAGAATTCTTTAGAAGAAAATATACCAAAGTCGTAGCATTTGTTTCGCAAAAACACAATACATCCATATAATATGGAAACGGGAAATAATATGATTCGCAGAAACTTCACAGCCCTAAAATACGAAATGAATGTGACAATTTGATGATGTGCAGATGTTCAGATTCAAAAATGTTAAATAGATTCGTAAATTCGCGATTCAAAACACTTCGACTCCGCTCAGTGTGACGTCAGTCTGAGCGGAGTCGAAGAAAAGGAAAATAAGTACACCATGAAATTAAGAGAAATTACCAACCATTTAGAATCCTTTGCTCCATTGGCATACCAAGAGAGTTATGACAATTCGGGATTAATATGTGGACATCAGGATATGGAAATTACGGGAGCTATAATTTGTTTAGATAGCACCGAAGCTGTTATAGATGAAGCTATTGCCAACAAATGTAATTTGGTAATTGCACATCATCCAATTGTTTTTTCAGGAATTAAAAAGTTCAATGGTAAAAATTATGTGGAAAGGGTTATTATCAAAGCGATTCAAAACAACATTGCCATTTATGCAGCTCATACCAATTTGGATAATGTACACAATGGTGTAAATGCCAAAATCGCAGAAAAGATTGGATTAATTAATTGTAAGATACTAGCCCCACAAAATAATACGTTAAAAAAACTGATAACACTTTGTCCGGATGATAAAGCTTCAATAGTTAGAAATGCTTTATTTGAATCAGGAGCTGGGGCGATAGGAAATTATGATGAATGTAGTTTTAATACAAGCGGGACTGGTACTTTCAAGGCGGGAGAAGGAACAAACCCTTATGTTGGTGAAAAGGGCAAGCAACATCAGGAAAAAGAGACAAAAATTGAAGTGATTTACCCTGGATATTTAGAGTCAAAATTACTAAAAGCCTTGTTTTTATCACACCCATATGAGGAGGTTCCATATGATTTGATTCCATTAACTAATGCCAATAATATGGTGGGTGCTGGAATGGTAGGTGAGTTGGAAAAAGAGATGGACGAAACGGTATTTTTAAATCATTTGAAGAAAGTGATGAAAGCGGAGGGAATTCGATATACGGCTTTACAAGGTAAAAAAGTTAAAAAAGTAGCTGTTTGTGGCGGATCAGGCAGCTTTTTATTGGGGAATGCTAAAAGCTCGGGGGCAGATGTATTTGTCACAGCCGATTATAAGTACCATCAGTTCTTTGATGCTGAAAATCAGATTGTTATTGCTGATATTGGGCATTATGAGAGTGAGCAATACACGATGGAATTATTTTATGAGATTTTAAGCGGAAAATTTACTACATTTGCACTCCATTTATCAAAAATCAATACAAATCCGATAAACTATTTATAAAAATGGCAAAAACTAAGACTGACGAAATTTCTGTAGAGGAAAAGTTAAAAGCCTTGTTTGAATTACAACAAGTTGATTCAAAGATTGATAAAATCAAAACTGTTAGAGGTGAATTACCTTTGGAGGTTCGAGATTTAGAAGATTTAGTTGCAGGTTTAGAAACCCGTATTACTAACTTGACTGAAGAGTTGAAAACATTAGAAGAATCAATCACTGAAAAGAAAAATGTGATTAAAGATTCTCAAGCGTTAATTAAAAAATACGAAACTCAGCAAGGTAAAGTGCGTAACAATCGTGAGTACGATGCTATCACTAAAGAAATTGAATTCCAAAATTTAGAGATTCAATTGGCTGAAAAGCGTATCAAAGAATACAAAGCAAATATCATTTCTAAAAAAGAAGTGATTGATGCATCAGAAGAGGATTTCAAAGACAGACAAAAAGACTTGAAAATCAAAAAGAAAGAGTTGGATGAAATTGTTGCTGAAACTGAAAAAGAGGAAGCATCGTTGCTGAAAAAATCTAAAGCATCTGAAAGCATTATCGAAGAAAGATTATTAAATGCCTACCACCGTTTACGTTCAAACGTAATGAATGGATTAGGTGTTGTAACAGTAGAGCGTGATGCTTGTGGCGGATGTTTTAATAAAATTCCACCTCAACGTCATTTAGATATCAAAACGCATAAGAAAGTAATTGTGTGTGAGCATTGCGGTAGAATTTTGGTTGATGCTGATATCTTAACTGGAAAAATTAAAGCATAATATTCAGAATAATAAAAATTGAAAAGCCCTTCGTTAGTCACGGAGGGCTTTTTTTTATAATTCTATAAGACTATTCACATGCTTTTTTAAAACACTATCAGCTAGCATTTTTGTTTTAATTTCTTCTATAATGGATTTATCTAATTTGCTGTTCTTGCTTATGATGTCAACACCTTCGGGAGTAAATAAGGTTTTAGAAAACCAGATGACTGCCCATTCATTCTTCTCATCTATTAATTTTATTTCCCAATGACTTTTTGCAATTGCTAAAAATCCTTTTCCTTGCCAAGTAAATGCTTTATCGTTGTTTGGATTTAAATAATCGAATCCATTAATGGTTTTTGTTTTTTTGTTCTTAATGTACTTCACTTCATCAATTAAAAATGTTTTCCCATTTTTTTTAGTGATAGTATAATTGAAAGTCGGATTTGTTTTTGTTCCATCTAACCACATCGGAAAATTTGTGCTGATGATAAACCACGTGCCAGAAAGAATATTTAAAATGGAATTCATTCACACAAGATACAAAAAAACGTCTCGAGTAGATAGCTCGAGACGTTTTTTGCAAAACAAATTATGAAATTAAAATCGAACTCCAAGAGAAAGCATGAAGCTGGAATTTTTATAACTATTTTCTACAATTGTAGAAGTAGGAGTGGAGTATAAATAATTAAATTCAGAATAGTTAGTGAGTACATAAGCAAAATCAATGTAATAATGATCTTGTCTGTAACCAATGCCAGCTGTATAGCTAGAACGTTTCGCATTTTTATTTTCGTTGCTTTTGAAAGGGCTGCCATACAATGCATATCCTAAACGCACCGCGATTGGATCCAAGCGAACTTCGCCACCTACTCTTAAGTTTCCAGTACTTGTATATTTTGAACGAATGAGTGTATTGACTTCACTAAACACATTCGGAGTTGAATGTAATTGCGAATAAGAATAATCAACATATTCATATTCTGCATTAATAAGGCCGATTTTATTAATAACAAAACCAACACTTCCAATTGCTCTAAATGGAGTTGTTACACGATAATCAAATTCACCTTCAGGCGAAACGGTATCGTATTTAATTCCATTTTCTAAATCTGATTTCATAGAACTGCTATACTTGTCGTTTAAACTAATTGATGTTGGTGTGTGAATTGCAACGCCAACTCTGACCCAATCATTTGGGCGAACAATTGCACCTAATTTTAGATTTACACCATTTCCACTGGTTGCTAAATATTGTCCATAGGTAAATGACTTGAAATTTGCTATCGTATCCTTTTCATCAATCTCTTCAAATGTAGATTCTTCATTGTAACGAACTCTCACAATTCCAAAAGTTCCACCTAAGTATAATTTACTTTTATAATTAGCACCAAAACTAATAACAGTTTCTCCCATTGAACCAGTTGTTTCTACTAGTTTTCTTTGTTTTGTTCCATAGTTTGGAATTACATGATTGTATTGGTATGTGCCATTTGTGTCGGGGTTAATCAAGTAGGTTTGCCAAGCAAGGTCGGTTGAGAAAGCGTCAAAATCTGTTGGCGCATTTCCATTTGCGTTTGCAACAAAAACATCCAACATGGAACTTGTTTTATTAGTTGCTTGAATATCCATTCGGTTATGAAAATTATTAGTTCGATTATGGCCAAAGCCAAAATTTATATTTTCCCAACCGGTTGTGTTTTTATCATTAATTAAATTAATACTTGCTACTAATCCAATGTTGCCAATATTAAAATTTAATTTTCTATCACTTGAAGTAGTTGCATTATAAACCGAACTTGTTGTTTGTGAAAATATCGCAGGTGAAATTGTAAGTTCTGTTTTTTTGAAAATAGCTATTCCCGCAGGATTGAAACTTAAAGTAGAAATGTCCCCTCCTAAAGCTCCCATCGATCCTGCCATTGAGGCAAATCGTGCAGTTCCTCCAAAAGTGATTTGTGAATATCGCATTGCATCGATATCGTTTTGTGCAAATGTAGAGCACGCAGATAACAGTCCAATCCCGAGTATAAAAATTTGTTTTTTCATATCAATATTTTTAAAGTTGGATGTATTTTTAGTTTTCACATTGGTGTATGTGAAAACTAAAAATGCATTCAGAATAAATTATCTTCTTGGAGGCTTTGAACCAGATGGAGCACTAGAACCACCTCTGCTTGCTGGAGCTGAAGAAGGAGTAGCCTTTGGTTGTTCAACTACTCTTAGCGATTCATTACGAGGTTTTTCGTATTTCGGTTGTTCAACTGGTTTCTCTCTTTTGATACTTGGTGTTTCTTTATAAGCTGGTTTTTCTTCGTAAGCCGGTTGTTCCTTATAGGCAGGCTTCTCATTAGAAGGTTGTTCTTTATAAGAAGGTTGCTCCTTATTATAAGATGGTTTTTCTTTGTAAGCTGGATTTTCGGTTTGTGTTGGTTTGCTTGTGTTTTCAGGTTTGTAAGCAGGATTCATCGGACCAGTAGGTTTAATACCACTGCCAATACTTATGCTAGTTGGTTTATATGTTTCCGTTGAACTTGTATAAGCGGGTTTGATGCGACCGTAATCATCTTTTGTCCAATTTTCAGGATTTGCTTTTGCTTGCGACTCCAATTCATTAACCATTCTAGAAGCAAGTGTAGGTTGAGCGGTTTCTCTTCCATTTGATCCCGTTGTACCTCTTGGTCCATAATAGTAACTATTGTTATCGTAGCTATTAAAGTAATTGTTGTTATACATTCCTGAATAATATCCATCCCAATATCCGTTGTTATAACCTGCACCATATGGGTTGTATCCGAAACCATTTCCATAACCATATCCATATGGATTATATCCGTATCCATAAGGATCGTAACCATATCCGTAAGGATTGTAAAAAGGATCGTATCCCCAACCTTGGTTTCCATACCAATAATAGCTTGGATTATAAGAGTAGGTATTGTAACTCGGTCCCCAGAAATTATAACCCATATATATGCTAGAACCATAGTTGTAAGGATTGCCACTATAGAAGTAAGAATTGGTATAGTAGTTATCATAATATCCATAGTTTATAACATTGCCACCATGGAAACGTCTTAAACGAACAGCATACGCGTCATCGTAATAATCATCATAGTCGAATTCCGAATTATCGTAATAATTATTTGTAGTATTGTTGACAGCGGTTTTTCCATCAGACGGAGTATAATAATCGTCAGAGGTTGTTGTGCTTGTTTTACTGTTTTCAGAGGCTTTAGCCATTTCCTCTAGTTGCTTTTTATTTTCCTCATTTTGTTTAGCTTCTGCTAACACACGTTTTTCGTTGTCGGCTACTTTGTCTTTTGATGAATAATAAATATCATCGTTGTAAGCCCTAGATTGAGCACCTTCGGGTGATTTACATGCACTAAATGCGAGTAAAACAAATGCTAGAATGCTTAAATAAGTTTTCATTTTTTTTTATTTAAAATATAATGGGGATGATTTAAATCTTTTAAAATATACAATTAGGATTAAGAAAAGGTTTAATTTTCTATTTTTACAGTCCTTTACAGTTAAATATAAAATTACAAATACTATACCACAAAAAAAAATTATGAGCAACGAGTTATCAACGCGAGAAGGAAATTATTCAGAATGGTACAACGAATTGGTTGTGAAGGCTGATTTAGCAGAACATTCGGCAGTTAAAGGGTGTATGGTTATTAAACCTTATGGATATGCTATTTGGGAGAAAATGCAACAAGCATTGGATAAAATGTTTAAAGATACAGATCACGTAAATGCCTATTTCCCTTTATTTATACCTAAATCATTCTTTAGTAAAGAAGCAAGCCACGTAGAAGGTTTTGCAAAAGAATGCGCTGTTGTGACACATTATCGATTAAAAACGGCTCCAGATGGAAGTGTAGTAGTTGATGAAACTGCAAAATTAGATGAAGAATTAATCGTTCGTCCTACTTCGGAAACCATTATTTGGAATACTTATAGAGGATGGATTCAGTCGTATCGTGATTTACCAATATTAGTGAATCAATGGGCGAATGTTGTTCGTTGGGAAATGCGTACTCGCTTATTTTTAAGAACTACTGAGTTTTTATGGCAAGAAGGACATACTGCTCATGCAACATCTGCTGAAGCAGTTATTGAAACAGAAAAAATGTTGCACGTATATGCTGATTTCGCTGAAAACTGGATGGCGATGCCTGTGATTAAAGGAATAAAAACTCCAAACGAGCGCTTTGCAGGTGCAATTGAAACATATTGTATTGAATCATTGATGCAAGATGGAAAGGCTTTACAGGCAGGAACATCGCACTTTTTAGGTCAAAATTTCGCAAAAGCATTTGACGTAAAATTTGCAAACAAAGAAGGCAAGCAAGATTATGTGTGGGCTACATCTTGGGGTGTATCAACACGTTTGATGGGTGCTTTGATTATGTCTCATTCAGATGATAAAGGATTGGTTTTGCCTCCGAAATTGGCTCCATTTCAAGTTGTGATAGTTCCAATTTACAAGAGTGAAGAGCAATTGGGTCAAATAAGTGAGGTTGTAGCTAAGATGAAGAAAGCCATGGAAGCGAAAGGGATAAGCGTAAAATATGATAATAGAGATTCACAACGTCCAGGGTGGAAATTTGCTGAATACGAATTAAAAGGGGTTCCAATTCGTATAGCGATTGGGGGAAGAGATTTAGAGAATGGTACAGTTGAGGTGGCTAGACGAGATACGATGGAAAAGGAAACGCTTCAACAAGCTGATTTAGAAAATAAGATAGAGCATTTGCTAGCTCAGATTCAGGACAACCTTTATCAAAAGGCAAAATCCATGACAGAGGCTAAAACCTATTCTGCAGATACGTACGAAGATTTTAAACGTATTTTGGATACCACTCCAGGTTTTGTCATGGCGCATTGGGATGGAACACCTGAGAGTGAGCAAAAGATAAAAGAAGAAACAAAAGCGACTATCCGTTGTATTCCTTTAAATAATAAACAAGAGGCAGGAAAATGTATTTATAGTGGAAATCCATCGAGTCAACGGGTGGTTTTTGCAAGAGCATACTAAAGCTAAGAATTACGAACGTACTAGAAAATGGAAAAGAAAACATCACGAGAGTTGATTATAAAGACTCTTAAAGAGAAGTCGAGTATGAAGCAAGATGTATATTCAAATACACTAAATGCTTTTCTGACGCTTAAAAAAACAGCAAAACAAGTCGTTTTAGAGCTTTCTAAAGAGGCAAATGCAATTGATAAAAGGGTAATAATTGAATACAAAGAGAAAGGCGAATTTGAGTTTGAGTTAAGAGTTGCAGGTGATTTGTTGATTTTTGCGATGCACACGAATATTTTTGAGTTTGACAAAGGACATCCGGTTTGGAAGAGTTCATATATTAAAGAAGACCATACACGCACATTTTGTGGAATGATCAATATCTATAATTTCTTGAATGATTCATTTAAATATAGCAGAATCAATGATTTAGGGTATGTGATTGGTAGAATATTCATAAATAAGGAAAACCATTACTTTGTGGAAGGTAAAAGACAATTAGGTTTCTTGTATAACGACTTTGTACATGCTGTAATTGACGAAAAAGCAATTAAGGCGATGCTTGAATCAACTATTCTGTATTGTCTCAATTTCGACCTGTATACCCCGCCATTTGATGCAATTAAGGAGATTAGTGTCCAAGATATGCAATCAGTAAGCGAAAGCATGCAAATAAAAACGGGAAAACGCTTAGGCTTTCGTTTTCAGGCAGATAATGACACAATTGATTGATTTTTGCGGAAAGTATCGAAAATATTTTGCAGAAATAGAATTTTCATTTACATTTGCACTCCCAAAATTGTGGGTAATTAATTTGGCCCGTTCGTCTAGGGGTTAGGACGCCAGGTTTTCATCCTGGTAAGAGGGGTTCGATTCCCCTACGGGCTACAAATAGTAAAAAGTAAGAATAGGTATTGATTAATTTTGATTACTACCTTAAATAAATAGAAAAAATGGCAAATCACAAATCGAGTATCAAAAGAATTCGTTCTAACGATGCTAAAAGATTAAGAAATCGCTACCAAGCGAAAACAATGCGTAATGCAGTAAAGGAATTAAGAGCAGACGATAGTAAAAAATCGGCTTCTGAAAAATTACCTAAAGTTGTTGCTATGGTAGATAAATTAGCTAAGAAAAGCGTTATTCACAAGAATAAAGCAGCTAACTTGAAATCAAAGTTGACTAAAAAAGTAAACGCGCTTAAAAAATAATAGCGTAAAAAATATACGTTAATACATTTAAATTGAGGCTCCGCAATTATGCGGAGCCTTTTTTATGTTCAATAATCTGGATAAAAACAAAGCCTATTCTGTGTAAAAAGGTTTAAACACATAGAAACATAGTTTTAATGAATTCAAATGTTGTCACAGAAGTATTTAGATGATTTGACTTACGAAGTCGTAGGTGCTGCTATTGAGGTGCATAAAACATTGGGAAGAGGGTTGCTAGAAAGTGCATATCATCAATGTTTAAAGGAGGAGTTATTGCATAGAAAAATAAATTTTTTAACAGAGATGAAAGTTCCTCTGATATATAAGAATAGAGAACTTGATGTTGATTTTAGATGTGATTTATTTGTTGAACAATGTTTGGTTGTTGAATTAAAATCCGTGAACGAAATGTCTAGTGTGTTTGAAGCACAGCTTCTAACCTATATGAAACTTTTGAAAGCACCTAAGGGTATTCTAATCAATTTTAATTGCAAAAATATTTTTCAGGACGGACAGAAAACATTTGTTAACGAGTATTTTAGATTATTACCTTGAAATTTTATCGTAATAATATTTTAAACTATGTTTCTATGTGTTTAAAAAAAGTAGCTAACTCAAATCACTATAGTAGAAAAATGTATGGAGGAAAACAAATTAGGAATAAAATCATGGGCAGAAGAAGATCGCCCGAGAGAGAAGTTGATGGAGAAGGGGAGACATGTGTTAACAGAAGCAGAATTAATAGCCATTTTGATTGGTTCGGGAAGTAGAGATGAAACAGCAGTTGAGCTTTCAAAACGCATATTAGCTAGTGTTGGAAATAATTTAAACGATTTAGGAAAACTGGGTGTTAGTGAACTTGTTAAATTTAAAGGAATAGGAGAAGCCAAAGCAATAAGTGTTATGGCAGCCATGGAATTGGGAAGACGGAGAAAAGAAACAGAATTAGTTAAGCGAAATAAAATTTCTGTAAGTAAGGATGTTTACGATATTATGAAGCCTATTCTTTTAGATTTACCACATGAAGAATTTTGGTTGTTGATTTTGAATCGTGCGAATTTGGTTATTAAAAAAGAATTGATTTCTCGTGGAGGTGTTTCCGGAACAGTGGTGGATACAAAAATTATTTTTAAAGCAGCTGTGGAAAATTATGCCTGTTCCATTATCATTTGTCACAATCATCCTTCTGGAAATTTAAAGCCCAGTGAAGCAGATGTTCGGATTACTAAAAATATTAAAGATGCAGGAAAATTAATGGAAATTCCATTGTTGGATCATTTGATAATAACTGAAAATGGATTCTATAGTTTTGCAGACGAAGGAATGATGTAAGTGTTTGTTATTGAAAAGACTGCTTTTTTTAATTTTCGTTTATCTTTTTCAAAATCATTTTAAATTCTTCCGTGTCTTTTATTCGAATAAACGTGTTGTCGTTCTGTAAACGTACATTGTCCTTAAAGCCATTTTTAACAGCTTCGTCTAAAGCAGCAGTTGCGGCTTTGTCTTTTCCTTCGATAGCTAAAATAGTTGCATTTAAATAATGTGCCTCATTATTTATTGGGTCTACAATTAAATAAATCTGACTAAACATTTTTGAAGCTGGAAGATTTTGTTTTTGCATAGCATTTGTAGTTTGCAAATATGCAACCAAACTTAAATAGTCACTTATGCGTTTGTACATTTGTTCTTCTTCAATATTTCCCGATTTAGTTTTTTTTAGGATTGAGTTAGTCTCTTGTTTCCACCAATCAATATTTTTTGTTTGTAGGGCACTGTTATAAAATGATTTTAATTCTTCTTCTTGTTTCCAAATCTGCTCTTCTTGCTTTAGCTTTTTATCTACTGTTGCATTTTCTTTTAATGGTTTGTAGATGTCGAAATATGGTTTTAAATCGACCAATCCATCAAAAAAATTAATTGTTTTTCTTACAAGATTGTACACCTCAAATGTATTATTGGTTTGCTGTGCTAATTTAATTTGTTCTGAATAAATTAAAATATTCTCATTTATAAAAGCATCGTTTTTTAATTTAGGTTCTTTTCGTATCGCGCCCAATTCTGTCCATAAAAATGCTTCTCTCATAATCTCTTCCTTTGGCCATTCGTGTTTTCCATCAAATTCAATAAAAGCATGTTTTACTGGTCTGCCAGCAAGCTCAACCATGTCGTATTTTCTCATTTCTATATAATTGAAATCCTGATTACCACAAATCCCTAAAAAAGTATAATTACTTCTTGGATCTTTATTATTAGCAGCAGGAGAAGCAGCACCACAACAAATCGCTCCGGCAATTGCTCCATTGGTAATACAAAGTGCATTAGCAACACGAGCTCCACCAGAAAATCCTAATACATAAATGCGTGCAGTATTTATTGATAAACGTTGTTGTGAGTCGGAAAATAAATTGTTTGCAATTACTTGTGTTTGATCCCAGGGTGTGCCATTTTTTGAATTGTTGGAACCAATAAGGATGTAGCCATATTTTTCCGCTAAATTTTTATACATCGATACAGGAAGTTTTCCTGTTCCCTTTGCATCAAAAATATAAATAACAGGATAAGTTTTATTTGCAGAATATGAAGAGGGTAAATAAAGAGCATATGATTCTGAAGGATCTGATAAGTTAATCAGGTTTTCAATTACTTGTCCTGTTGCAAAATTTTCTTTAGCAGGAATTGAATCTTTTGTTTCAGCTATAGTAGTTGTTTTGTTGTTTTCAGATGAGCAAGAACAAAATGTTATCATTAACAATATAACGAAAAAGGAAAAATATTTTTGCATGTCAAACAATTTTATAATTTTTATGTTCACCAATTTTCAAACCAGTTAGTTTCTCAATGAACATCAATACTTTAACTTTTATTGATAATTTTTTTTGAGTTGGATCGAAGGTGAATTTCCAATTCATTTTATTGATTCGCTCTTGCATTACCTTTGGGTGTGTTCCTTCAAACAATGCAACCGAATCGGTTTGTGAATAATCAAATTTATCTACGTTAGGAATATTTTTTTTCATCCATTCGTCATCGTGCCAAAGCTTGTTGAAGGTTTGTTGTTTTGCTTGTTGAGCTTCAGGCGGCTTTACCCAGCCGTAGTGATACACAAAGGCATCGATGTGTTTTACTTTTAATTTTTCGCCTTCTTTTCTAAATCCTTGTGCATCCAAATAAGAAGAAATTGATTTATCATTTTTGATAACACGAATTTCTCTTCTGTACCATCTTCTGGAATCGCCAACGTAATCATAAGAACCATAAAAGTGTGTGTAATTAAATAACAAACCTTCTACATTTTTATCGTCTTTGAATTTTTCCATCGCTTGTTTGATGGTTGGTAAATATTTTTCATGAATTACTTCATCTCCTTGAATGTAAAAAGCCCAATCGCTGTCTTTTGAAACTGCTGCAAATGCTTTGTTTGTTTCATCGGCCAATACTTTTCCGCCCTTACGGAGAGTTTCATCCCAAACGGTTTCAATGATTTTAATTTTCGGAGAGTTAATCGACTTGATAAGCGCCAATGTGTCATCTTCAGATTTGCCCACAGCTACTATTACTTCATCGCATAAAGGAAGAATAGAAGTAATCGCCTCAACGATTGGGTAATCGTATTTGACAACATTTCGAGCGATAGTGAACCCACTAATTTTCATTGCGGTTATATTCCAGTAAAGTTACTTGGGGATATTTTTTTCAATTCCGATTTAATAGCATCACTCACATTTAATGTATCAATAAATGCAGAAATACTATCTTTTGTAATGTGTGAATTCGTGCGTGTCAATTCTTTCAATGCTTCGTAAGGTTTTGGATAACCTTCTCTGCGTAAAATAGTTTGGATAGCTTCAGCAACTACTGCCCAATTATTGTCTAAATCTTTTTCGAATGCTTCTTTGTTCAAAATTAATTTATCTAATCCTTTTATTAAAGATTTGTAAGCAATTAAACTATGAGCCAATGGAACGCCAACATTTCTTAAAACAGTTGAATCGGTTAAGTCGCGCTGTAAACGCGAAATAGGTAATTTTGCAGAAAGGTGTTCAAAGATGGCATTTGCAATCCCTAAGTTCCCTTCGGAGTTCTCAAAGTCGATAGGATTTACTTTGTGTGGCATTGCAGATGAACCAATTTCTCCTGCTTTTATTTTTTGCTTGAAATAGTCCATGGATATATACGTCCAAATATCACGATCCAAATCAATCAAAATATTGTTGATGCGTTTTAATGCATCGCAATATGCAGCAAAATTATCGTAGTGTTCAATTTGAGTTGTCGGATAAGAACGTGACAACCCTAAATTTTTATTTACAAAGTTGTTGGCGAATGTTAACCAATCAATTTGAGGATAGGCAACATGGTGTGCATTTAAATTTCCAGTTGCGCCACCAAACTTCGCTCCGTAAGGAACACTCTTCAACATTGCAATTTGATTTTGTAAACGAACCACAAAAACCATGATCTCTTTTCCTAATCGAGTTGGAGAAGCTGGTTGTCCGTGTGTACGAGCCAACATCGAAACATTTTTCCATTCTTCAGCATAACCAGAAAGTTTGTTTACTACTTCTTCCAAAACAGGCAATAAACATTCGTTCATCGAATCTTTTAACGAATAAGGAATAGCTGTGTTGTTAATGTCTTGAGACGTCAATCCGAAATGGATGAATTCTTTTTGTTCGTTTATTTTTAAAGCATCAAATTTTTCTTTGATAAAATACTCAACAGCTTTCACATCGTGATTGGTAATTTTTTCGATGTCTTTTATTTGTTGTGCATCCGCTTCCGTTAATTCAGAATATATTTTTCTTAATGCAGGATATAAATTTTTATCGAAGCCTGTTAATTGAGGTAAAGGCAATTCACAAAGTGCGATGAAATATTCAATTTCAACTAAAACTCTGTATTTGATAAGTGCCGCTTCCGAAAAATAATCGGCAAGTTTTTCGGTCGTGTTTCTGTAGCGACCATCTACAGGAGATATAGCAGTAAGTTTATTTAATTCGCTCATTGAAATAGATGTTTTTAAAAGAGTAGCGAAGATAAGAAAAATTCTTGTGTTGGAAGCAGAACTGGTGATTGGGCTAAAGCCCAATTATAAATGAAAGATGGTTTATTTCATCTCCGATAAAGCCAATATTCTATCGAACTCCTCCACTTTGATTGAAGCAACTGACAAACGACTCAAACGTACAAGTTGAATTCCTTCTAATTGCTTGTCTGCTTTTATTTCGGCAAGGGAAACGGGGCGTTTTAATGTTTTGAAAGGAGCAATTTCAACAACACTCCAAGCTGTATCGTCCGTAGTTGGGTCTTGGTATGCTTCTTTTACCACTTTTGCAATTCCAACAATGTTTAATCCTTCGTTGCTGTGATAAAAGAAAACCAAGTCTCCTTTTTTCATTGCACGCATGTTGTTACGGGCAGCATAATTTCTTACACCATCCCAAACCGCTTTTTTATCTTTTAAAAATTGTTCCCAGCTGTATTTGAAGGGTTCTGATTTAACTAACCAATGTTGCATACCAATGAATTACTATTATAAAACGAAATGCGAAATTAGCTTAATGCATTATTTTAAAAACCAATTCTTTCAATAACTCTCCCTCAGTAGCAGAACCTCTATCCACGCCTTTTGATTTTAAATCGTACTCTCGAAGGTAGCCGAATATCGATTTTAGTTTCCCTACCGAATAATTTTTGGCGCCTAATTCATAATCTTTTACAAAAAATGGATTTACTCCCATTGCAGAAGCCGCTGTTTTTTTATCTGTAAGAAATTGGTAGATCAAGATTTTGCAGAAGTATCCGTAAAGCGAAGCAACAGTCATGACCATCGGATTGTCTTTCGTGTTCGCATTAAAATAATTAATGATACGATTAGCTTTTAATACTTCTTTTTTGCCGATTGCTGAATGTAATTCAAACACATTGTAGTCTTTACTAATCCCAATATTTGTTTGAATGTGTTCGGTTGTGATTTCAGATTTTGCAGGTAAATTGATGATTAATTTATCCAACTCATTCGTCACTTTACTTAAACTCGTTCCAAGATATTCGCTCAATAATCCAGCTGCACGTTGGTTGATGGTATAATCCTTTGATTTTAAATAATTGTTGATCCAATCCGCTACTTGATTGTCGTATAATTTTTTCGACTCAAACATTGCTGCATTTTTCTGAATCAATTTTGCAAGAGCCGTGCGTTTGTCAATTGTTTTGTATTTATAACAAAACACTAAAATAGTTGAAGGTAAAGGATTTTCGAGATAGGCTTCAAAGGGAGTTTTGACTTTATCTTTTTCCTTTTTATCTTCTTTTTCTTTTTTTACTAAATCTTTTATGTCTTGTGCTTCTTTGATAATAACGACTTGATGTTCGCTCATCATCGGAAATCTTTTTGCTGCACCAATTATTTCAGAAGCAGAAACATCGCGACCATACAAAACTGTTTGATTGAATTCTTTTTCAGATTCATCCAAAACATTGTTCTCGATATAATCAGAAATCATATCAATAAAATAGGGCTCTTCTCCCATTAAAAAATAAATGGGGCGATACGTTTTCTTTTTGAGTTCTGATATTATTTCGTTGTATTCCATTTATTCGAAACGTAAATGTTTTACTGTTAATCCGTTATTAATAAGCTCATAAAGCGAATCAATTCCAATTTGTAAATGTTCGTCAACAAAGTTTTGTGTTACTACTTTATCACTTTCTGAAGTTTTTACTCCAGTAGAAATCATCGGTTGATCACTAACTAAAAGTAAAGCACCAGTAGGAATTTCATTGTGAAAACCAGTTGAAAATATTGTGGCAGTTTCCATGTCAATTCCCATTGCACGAACAGAACGAAGGTATTCTTTAAATTCCTCATCATGCTCCCAAACTCTACGGTTGGTAGTGTATACTGTTCCCGTCCAGTAGTCTTTGTTGTGATTACGTATTGTTGTAGAAATCGCTTTTTGCAAACTGAAAGCTGGTAAAGCTGGAACTTCTGGTGGAAAATAATCATCAGAAGTACCTTCTCCACGAATTGCCGCAATTGGCAAAATTAAATCGCCTAATTCATTTTTCTTTTTTAATCCTCCACATTTTCCTAAAAATAAAACCGCTTTTGGTTCTATTGAACTCAGCAAATCCATAATAGTTGCTGCATTAGCGCTTCCCATTCCGAAATTAATAATTGTAATTCCATTCGCTGTTGCATTCGGCATTGGCATATCTTCACCTTTTATCTCAACATTATTCCATTCGGCAAATTTTTTCACATACTTATTAAAATTAGTAAGTAGGATATATTTACCAAATTCGTTTAATGGAGTTCCTGTATAACGAGGCAACCAATTTCGAACAATCTCTTCTTTGTTTTTCATTCGCTTTTTTAGCTTTGAGCGAAATTACAAATTTGGTGTTGTGAATAGACTTTTTGTTAAGAAATTTTAATAAGTATAATAATCAGAATGCCATTAAAATTTTCGTACTTCGTGAAAGCGATGCAAGCACTCAATTTGCCCGAATATCAGTTTAAGTATAAAGAAGTAGCCAAAAAAATTCAAATTTTTGATGCTTTTAGGAAAAAGTATGTGGTATTGACTCCAGAAGAGTGGGTGCGTCAGAATTTTTTGCAATATCTGGTAACAGAAAAAAACTATTCAGCATCCTTAATAGCTGTTGAAGCAGGTTTAAAATACAATGAGCTTCAAAAACGAGCAGATATTCTAATATACAATAAACAAGGTAGTCCTTATTTATTAGTAGAATGCAAGGCTCCAGAAGTAAAAATATCCCAAGATACGTTTGATCAGGTTGCCCGTTATAATATGGCCTTTAAAGTCTCGTATTTGGTTGTTACCAATGGCTTAGATCACTTTTGTTGTAAAATGGACTATTCGAATAATTCCTATCAATTTTTAGAAGAAATTCCTGCCTTTTAACGGGTATTTTTTTTTTTCAAAATCTTTCCTATATTGCAGTATATTAACAATTTAAATGTTCCCTAAATGCTACAAATTAAAAAAATCTCTCTAGCGATTCTTGCAGGTGTGATAAGCACTACAGCAATGATTGCACAAACAAAAGCTGGTGTTAATTCATCACTACCTCAGTTTAGAATGGCAAATAATGTTGTTCCTGGTGATTACCTTGAAAACACTATTATTATCAAAGTTAAACCTGAGTACCGTTCTAATTGTTCGGATACAAAAATCGAGAATCTTATTTTTAATAAATTGTTTGCCGAATTGGGTGGGACAGATTTGAAAAAAGTATTCCCTTTTGTAAAAGCACCACAAAGAGAAGTGAATGAAAGAGGTGAGCATTATGCTGATTTGACATTAATTTATCAATTCTCTTATTCTTCAGCAGTAGGATTAGAAAAAGCAATCAATATAATTGGTGCAGCAGGAATTTTTCAATATGTTGAACCTTATTATATTCCAAAAGTAAGTTATACTCCAAACGATCCTTTGTTTTCTACACAATGGGGAATGACAAATGTACAAGTTGAAGCGGGTTGGGGTGTAAATACTACAACAGCTCGTGGAGATACTAACGTAGTTGTTGGAATTACTGATACAGGAACAGAGCTTACACACGATGATTTAAAAAATCAGCTAAAAGTAAATGTTGCCGATCTTCCTGGTGGTGGTGATGGTGATGGCGATGGTTACGTAGATAATTTCCGTGGATGGGATTTAGGAGATAACGATAATAATCCAACTTGGACTGGTGATTCACATGGTGTGCACGTTTCAGGAATTTCAAGTGCTAAAGTTGATAATTCAATTGGTGTTGCTGGTGTTGGTTTTAAATGTAAATATTTGCCAGTAAAAATTGCAAATACTGCAGGAACTCTAACAATGGCTTATCAAGGTATTGTTTATGCAGCGGATCATGGATGTGATATCATCAATTGTTCTTGGGGAGGAGCAGGTGGAGGAACATTTGGTCAAGATGCAGTTACTTACGCTACTATTAATAAAGATGCTTTGGTAATTGCAGCTGCTGGTAATGGTGGTGTTGATGAACTTCAATATCCAGCATCATATACTTATACAATTAGTGTAGTAAATACAAAAACAGATGATAGAAGAAATACTGGTTCTAGTTATAATTTTACTGCAGATGTTTGTGCTCCAGGAACAGGAATCAACTCTACATATCCTACAAACGCATATTCTTCTTTAACAGGAACATCAATGGCATCTCCTTTTGCTGCTGGTGTTGCAGCTATTATCAAATCGTATTTCCCAACTTATACTGCTTTACAGGTTGGTGAAAGATTGAAAGTGACATGTGATAATATTTATCCATTACACAGTCCGATTTATGCAAACAAATTAGGAACCGGTCGTGTCAACTTATTCAAAGCGTTAACGAATGCAAATACTCCTTCAGTTGTAATGACAAGTCGTACGATTGTTGACAACAACGATAATACTTTTGTTGCAAATGATACTTTGCGTATTTCAGGAAACTTTACAAACTATTTGGCACCAACTGTAAATTTAACTGCAACACTTTCTTCAACTTCTCCTTTTGTAACTGTGCTTGATGGTTCAAGTACATTGGGTGTTGTTGGAACATTAGGAGTAGCTAACAATAACGCTGACCCTTATGATGTTCGTATTTTGGCAACAGCTCCATTGAATTCAAGTATTTTATTTAAAATCACTTATTCTGATCCTGCAACATCTTACACAGCTGTAGAACATTTTTATGTAACTGTAAATGTGGATTATGTGAACATTACTATTAATGATGTATTTACTTCGATTGGAAGTAACGGACGAATTGGATATAGCCAAAATGGACAAACAGGTGGATTGGGGTTCAACTACATGGGAACAGCATTGTTATATGAAGCTGGTTTGATGATTGGAAGAGATACTGGTCGTGTTTCGGATGGAGTTCGTTCTTGGTCAACTCCTTCCATGGATTGGAGTTCATTGGTTTCAGCTCATCCAGTTATTCCATCCGTATATTCTGAATTTGATGTAGATGGAACTTTTAGAGATAACTTGGCTACTTTGCCATTGCCAATAACTGTTCACCACAAAGCATTTGCATGGAGTACAGCTGGAAACAGAAAATATGTAATTGTACAATATACCATTTCAAATACAGGTGCTTCCAGTTTATCTAGTATGTATGCCGGAATTTTTGCCGATTGGGATATAGATGCAACAACATTTGGTGAAAACCGTGCTGCATTTGATGCTGCAACTAAAATGGGATACGTATGGTATACAGGTGCGGCAGGAAAATATGCCGGAATTAAGTTACTTACAACTTCTGCTCCTGTTGTTCACTATGCGGTGGATAACGTAGCTGGTGGTGCTGGCGGACAAGATTTAACAAATGGTTATAGCGGACAGGAAAAATACCTTACTATGTCTACTAACCGTGCAACTGCCGGAGTAGCTGGTTTAGGTGCTGACGTTTGTGATGTTGTAAGTACTGGTCCATATACTATCGCATCAGGCGATTCAATTAAAGTTGCTTTTGCATTATTGGCAGGAGATGACTTAGCTGATTTGATTATTAGTGCTGGAAATGCACAAGTAATGTACGATGGATTGGGCGTGACTACAGATGTCAATTCGGTTGCTTTGGATGGCGACAATGCGTTAACAATCTTTCCTAACCCTACTAGTGGTGAGTCTTTTGTAGATTTAACACTTACAGAATCTAGCAAAATTGATTTGCGTGTTTTCAATGTTTTAGGGGAAGAAATCAGTGTAATTGCTTCGGAGCAAATGGCTGCAGGTAAACATCGTTTTGTTTATGAAACAGCTTCTTTAAGCAGTGGAATGTATTATTATCAATTAACGGTTGGGAACAAAAAGTTTACACAAAAATTGATGGTGACTAAATAAATCACCAAGCAATATTTTATTTACATTTGTTGCTCAAATTTTAAAAGAACTATGGATTTAAGTGGAATTATTTCAATCGCAGGAATGAGCGGACTTTTTAAAGTAATCGCTCAAACAAAAAACGGATTAATCGTAGAATCATTAATCGACAAAAAAAGAGTGCAAGCTTTTTCTACCAATAAAATTAGTGCGTTGGAAGATGTAAGTATTTATTCAACTGGTGATGATGTGCCTTTGAAAGACGTATTTCAAAAGATTTACGAAAAAGAAAAAGGTGGAGCATGTATCGACCACAAATCTGCAGATGCAGAGCTGAAGAAATATTTCAAAGCCGCTTTCGCAGAATACGATGAAGAAAGAGTATACGTTTCTGATATTAAAAAAGTGTTGAATTGGTACAATTCACTCCAAAAAGATGGATTGTTAGAGAAGAAAGAAGAATCAGAAGCTGATAAATCAAAAGTTAAAACTTTAGCTGATGCAAAAGGAGCTGTTAAAACTGTTAAGGATACAGGTCCCAAAACTGTAAAGACAGCTAGTTCAAAAGTTAAAGTTCAAGGTGTTAGAAAATCCGGAGTTGCCTAGGCACCGGATTTTCTTTTAATTTTTTTCAAATATTAAAATACTTTTTTCTCGCTCCGTTTTTTTTAAAAGTATTTAAATCAATTTTTTTCGAATGAAAACTAAACAGGTTGCTATTCCAACAAAACCTATTCGAAATTTCCTGCCTCAAGATTTAATAATCGACTCGTGGAAAAGAATAGAATCTTTTTTTATTGATCTGAAAGAACGAAATATTTCTTCAGCAAAAGAATTAGAGCAATGGATGTTAGATCGAAGTGAGCTGGAGGCAGTCTTAAGTGAAGATTTTGCTTGGCGTTACATTAAAATGACGTGCGATACTACAAGCCAGGAATTAACGGACTCCTATAATTTTTTCGTTTCCGAAATTGATCCACACATTGCTCCTTATAGTAATGAACTGAATATTAAATTAATTGAATCTCCTTTTTTAAAAGATCTTGATTCGGAAAAATACCGCATTTACATTCGAGGAATAAAAAAAGCACTTGAATTGTACCGTGAAGAAAATATTCCTTTGCATACAAAAGTTGGAATTGAATCACAAAAGTATGGAGCGATTTCAGCGGCAATGACTATTGAATGGGAAGGCAAAGAAATTACCTTGCAGATGGCATCTAGCTTGATGAAAGATGTGAATCGTAAAATTCGAGAAGAGGTGTATCAGAAAATTCAACAAAGAAGATCTGTTGATACAAATGCGCTCAACGATTTATTTACCGAACTTATACATTTGCGCCATCAGGTTGCGATAAATGCGGGATTCAAAAATTACCGCGATTATAAATTCAATGAGTTGGGTCGATTTGATTATAACGTTCAAGATTGTTTTGATTTTCATGAATCAATAGCAAAAGAAATTCTTCCCTTAGCAGAAGCGTCTGACAGAGAAAGAAAAAAAATAATGAAGCTCGATGTGATGAAACCTTGGGATATGGATGTGGATGTAGAAGGGAAGTCAGCTTTAAAACCATTTTCAAGTGCAGAAGAGTTAACCGATAAATCTATCGAATGTTTTAATAAAATTCGTTCTGATTTTGGTGACTATTTGCAAATTATGAAACTGATGGGCTATCTCGATTTGGATTCTCGAATTGGAAAAGCGCCTGGGGGCTACAATTATCCATTATATGAAATTGGAGTTCCATTTATTTTTATGAACTCAGTTGGAACACACCGCGATTTAGTAACAATGGTGCATGAAGGCGGACATGCCATTCATTCTTTCGTAACGAGAGATTTGCCCATCACTGATTTCAAAAATGCGCCTTCTGAAGTTGCCGAATTGGCTTCCATGGCTATGGAATTAATTTCCATGGAACATTGGGATGTGTTTTTTAAAAATGCGGATGATTTAAAACGAGCGAAAAAAGAACAGTTGGATAAATCGTTAAAAACATTGTTGTGGATTGCTGCAGTGGATAAGTTTCAGCATTGGATATATGAAAATCCGACTCACACAGTTGCGGAACGCATGAGCAACTGGAAAGTGCTAATTGATCAGTTTACAAGCAAAGAAATTGATTATACTGGATTGGATGATGTAAGAGAAAGAGGTTGGCAAAGTCAATTGCATATTTATGAAGTTCCTTTTTATTATATCGAATACGGAATGGCACAATTAGGTGCGATTGCAGTTTGGCGCAATTATAAACGAAATCCTGAAATAGCATTAGATCAATACGAAGCTGCATTGAGATTAGGTTATACTAAATCAATTCCTGAAATTTATAAAACAGCCGGAATTGAATTTAATTTTTCTCAAGCATATGTGAAGGAACTTGCAGATTTTGTTAAAAACGAATTAGATAAACTCTAATTATACCGAATAATAAAATTAAATTAACGAGCATAAGATGAAACGTCCTCTTCCCATCGAGTATCCATCGTTCTATAAGAGTTATGTGGATTATGTAAAAACCGATAACATTATTAAAGAGTTAAGAGATCAGGTTATCGATATTCAAGCAATCATTTCTGAAATTCCTGAGGAGAAAGAAGATTTTGCATATGCTCCAGGTAAATGGACCATCAAGGAAATCATCGGACATATTATTGATACCGAAAGAGTCTTGGGTTACCGTGCAATGCGGTTTGCGAGAAAAGACAAAACACCATTGCCCGGCTATGATGAAAATCATTATGTAGCCAATGCGAATTTTAACAAACAAACGCTTTATAGTTTAGGTCATGAATTCGCAATTGTACGAGAAGCTAATTTGGCTTTATTTAAAACCTGGGATGAAGAAGCATTAAGTCAAGTAGGCGTTGCTAATGGCTTGGATGTAACGGTACGTTCATTATTGTTTATGATTGCTGGACATGCTACGCATCATATGGGTGTGATCAAAGAAAAATATTTAAACGACTGACCCAAACATTTTACCGCAGAGGTTACAGAAAAATACGCTGAGAGCCGCAGAGAAATTTTCAAATAATCTCTGCGGCTCTCCTTTTTTCTCTTTTTTTCTAAGAGGTAAACTCTTACTGCTTCACCAATTTCTTATTTGCCACTTTGTTTTTAGAACGTACTTCCACGACATAAATTCCGTTTGCAAAATTTTCTGTGTTTATTTTTATGCTTTCTGAAAAAGTAGTGGTTACTATTTTTTCTCCTAAAACATTGTAAATAGTTAAATCGACATTTTCTTTTTCCAAACTTTCAATTATCACATAATTATTTATCGGATTCGGATAAATGTTAATGTTGTTTGTTTCTAATTCATCAATTCCACTTACATATCCCACCAGTGGCAGAGAAATGTAAGAGGTGTTTAAATTGTTGGTGTAAATGGTGTTGTTTGCAACAACCGGACTCACAAGCGAATCCAAGCTTCCGCCAGGATACATAGCTCCTCCAGTATTTGCATTTCTGTTGAATCTTGGATAGTTGGAAGAAGTTACATCCACTCTGATTTTATGTCCAACTAAAAATGTATTGCAGGTATTTGGTAAATTTATCACACAATCATAAATTGTTCCTGGCACCATCACAGAAGTATCCGCAGCCGTTAATCCATCTCTGAATCGCATACGCAAAGCACCATCGTTAATAATCATCGAACGACCATCAGGATAAACATCTGTTAAACGAATATCAAAATCGGTATCCAAGCGATTGGATGCTACTTTCATGTGAACTTCTGCACTTCCTTTTAATACTGCATTTTGTGTGAGTGCTGCAGTTGTGAATTTTAAAATGTCTCCTCTTGTTTCAACTGTATCACTTTGGTCAAAGGGACCTTGATCTAAATCTTGACGAAGTGTTGGTCCGCCAAATGTTGGCGAAGGATCATTCGGGTCGTAATTGTAAGTTAGCAAATCGCTAGCATTTGAAGGAAGTGTATTGTCTAGCGATTCATCTTGATGAAAATAAAAATTGGTTGTTGTTGTTCCAGTTATTGGCCAAGTAGAGCTTGTATTCCAAGTGTTTTCGCCCATTTGATAATATTGCACAAATGGAGTAGCATTCCATCCGTTAGAAATACTACGCATATGATAATCGAAAAACATCATTGCTAATGAATCGTTCCAGCTGCCAGCATTGTTGTAAAATAATTCTCCTTGTGCTGGACTTCCAACATATGCGGTGCCGTTTCCGCCATGAGCCCAAGGTCCCATCAACAAGCGATGCTGTGCATTTACTGATGCAGGCGAAGAAGTTCTTATCGCATTAAAAAATGGAAGCATTACTTCAATGTTGTGATCGTACCAACCGCCAATCATAAAGCATGGGACTTGGATACTTGAAGGATAAAAATTTGTATTTTCTACAAAGGTCCATGTAGGGCTATAAACAGGAAAAGGCATAATACCAGCAGAAATTCCAAATCCTAAACCATCCAATTGTTCTAAATATTCAGTACGTAAAACGCCATTTGGAAAATATTCATCATAATCAAATTGCGGCCCAGCAACCAAAGGACAAATGCAAGTTAATGCCGCAGGATTTTCTTTTGCAGTTTGAAATTGAACTTTTCCTAATGCAGATGGTCCCCAAGTTCCTACTTTTCCATTGCTCCAAGGCTGTGCTGCAATCCAATCGACTGTGCTTTTTCCATCTATTCCACGTGAAGGGGGTGAAGCTGTCATTGCAGACGTAGATCCATAAAATCCTCTCCAATCTGTAATTACAAAAATGTAGTTGGATGAATCCACATCCATTCCAATTCCCAAAGGCAATCCAATTAATCTATAATATAAACGGTTGTATGGTGTTTGAATTAAAATTACTGGTCCGCTTGTCATTCCAACTGGGATGTATATATCAGCTAGTAATTTTTTTCCATCACTCATTGTTACTGAGTCGACAATTGGAGTTAAAATTGCGGAGCTATTTTTTGTAAAAAGCATGGCAATTGTAAAAAAGCAAACAATTTTTAGTAGAGTAGTTTTTTGCATGAGAGGAGTAATTCGTTATATAAATATCGGTAATTGGACGAAGTAAAATGCAAGAAGTTTAATCAGTATTATTAACCTTTTCGGCTACTAAATAATATTCACTTCTCTTTCCAGTTCAATACCAAATCTTTCCTTTACAGATTCTAAAACTTTGGTTGACAAATCAAAGATTTCATTGCCTTTTGCATTTCCGTAATTTACCAACACCAATGCTTGTAATTTGTGCACTCCAGCTTCACCAATGGTTTTACCCTTCCAGCCACTTTGTTCGATGAGCCAGCCGGCTGCTAGTTTTACATTTCCGTTTTCTAATTCATAGCCCACAATGTTGGGATATTTTATTTTTAGAAATTCGTATTTACCTCTAACGACTTCTGGGTTTTTGAAAAAACTTCCTGCATTACCAATTTCGGCAGGATTTGGTAATTTGCTGTTACGAATGTTACAAACCGCTTGACTAATGGCTTTGATTGTTTTTGTAATGACGCCCATTGCAGCCAATTCTGTTTCAATGGCTCCGTAACTGGTATTAAATTTAGGATTTTTCAAAAGTTTGAACGTAACAGATGTAATGATGTATTGATTTTTTAATTCGCGTTTAAAAACACTTTCTCTATAACCAAATTTACATTCTGTTTTGGAAAAAGTGCGAATAGTTTTGTCTGCTAAATTAAAAGCTTCCAATTCATAAAACACATCTTTGATTTCTACTCCGTATGCGCCTATGTTTTGCATCGGACTTGCACCAACGTTTCCAGGGATGAGCGATAAATTCTCTAATCCTGCATAATTGTGTTTGATGCAATGCATCACAAACTCATGCCATACTTCTCCTGCAGAAGATTTTACATAATAAAAATCTGCATCCTGTTTTACTAATTCTATTCCTTTGAGATTGTTTTTTAAAACGAGTCCGTCAAAATTTTGAGTAAACAACAAATTGCTTCCTCCACCTAAGATTATTTTTTTTGTATTTAAAAATTTGGGGTTGGATAAAATTTCCTGAATGTCTTCAATGCTGGAAAATTCGACAAAGTATTTTGCCGTAACATCAATACCAAAAGTGTTGAGTTTTTTTAATGATTGGTATTCTAGGATTTTCATAGCCAAATTTAATAATTATATGGTAATGTTTACCACAGATTACACAGATTCTCACAGATATTCTTGTTGCGTTTTTTGAACACTGAAGGCTTCGACTCCGCTCAGCCTGACGATTGGAACATTGAACTTTGCTCTGTTTAGGACGTCACACTGAGCGGAGTCGAAGTGTTTTCTATTAGAAGCTAAAAGCTCAGTTCAGCCAAAATTTCTATCTTAGCCCAGTGAAAAAAGCCATTGTTTCCGTCATAAACGATTTAAGCACCGATCAGCGCGTTCACAAAGTATGCACTACTTTGGAAAAGCTTGGTTTTGATGTTACGTTGGTAGGGCGGAAGCAAAGAGCAAGTTTACCATTGGCCGAGAGAACCTATCAGACCAAACGAATGTTTCTCTTGTTCGAAAAAGGGCCTCTTTTTTATGCTGAATACCAAATTCGTCTCTACTTATATTTACTGTTTCACAAAGCCGATGTTTTGGTAGCAAACGATTTGGATACGCTTTGGCCGAATTATAAGATTTCCAAATTAAAATCTGCAAACTTGGTTTATGATAGCCACGAGATATTTTGCGAGGTTCCCGAATTGCAAAATAATCCCAAGAAAAAGAGCATCTGGAAAAACATCGAACGTAAAATATTTCCCCAATTGAAATATGTATTTACCGTGAACGACTCCATAGCAAAAATTTATTCACAAGAATATAAAGTGGATGTAAAGGTGGTAAGAAATATTCCATTGCTTTCCAGTCAAACTACTGTTGAAAATAGTACAAAGGAACAATTGCGAATTCCTTCCGATAAAAAAATAATTGTGTTGCAAGGGGCGGGAATCAATATCCACAGAGGGGCAGAAGAAGCAGTAGAGGCAATGCAATATGTTGATGATGCTTTGCTGTTGATTATTGGAAGTGGAGATGTGATAGAAGTGTTAAAACAAATGGTTGTTGATTTGAAGTTGGATAGTAAAGTAAAATTTATTGGAAAAGTTCCGTTTCAAAAATTGGTGCAATACACCCGTTGTGCGGATTTGGGTTTGACGTTGGACAAAGACACGAACATCAATTATAAATATAGTTTGCCAAATAAGCTCTTTGATTACATTCATGCAGGTGTTCCGGTATTGTCTTCAGGTTTGATTGAAATCAAAAAAATAATTGATGAATACGCAATTGGCGATTGTATTTCTTCGCACGACCCCAAGCATATAGCTGAAAAAATGAATGCGATTTTGAAGGATGAAAATAAACTCCAGTTGTGGAAAAAAAACACTAAAATTGCATCCGAAAAATTGAATTGGGAAATAGAGGAGAAGGAATTAATTAAAGTATACTCTGAGTTTTTATAGTGGAAAAGCATTTGCATATTATTTCTTTTGATGTTCCTTATCCAGCCAATTATGGCGGGGTGATTGATGTTTTTTATAAAATAAAAGCATTGCATGCTGAAGGAATAAAAATTCATTTACATTGTTTTGAATACGGCAGAGCAGAAGCTTTAAGTTTAGAAAGCATTTGCGAGAAAGTATATTACTATAAACGGAACATGAGCAAATCTTTGCTCTTTAGTCCGCTGCCTTTTGTTGTGGTTACTCGTTCCTCTGAAAAGCTTATGGAGAATTTGTTGCGCGACACCTTTCCGATTTTGTTTGAAGGTTTACATTCCTGTTTTCATTTGAATGATAACCGTTTGGTGGGACGTATTAAAATTGTGAGAACACATAACATTGAACACGAGTATTATAAAAACCTTCAGAAAGTAGAAAAGTCTGTTTTTAAAAAAGTTTATTTTGGAATGGAAGGTAAGAAGCTGGAGCGATTTGAGCGCGTTTTAAAAAAGGCAGACTATGTTGCTGCTATTTCTCAAGCAGATGCTACGGAGCTTTCTACACGCTACCAAAATGTACATCACATCACCGCATTTCATCCGAATGCAGAGGTAAAGATAAAAGATGGAAAAGGTAATTTTTGTTTGTATCACGGAAATTTGGAAGTAGGTGAAAACAATGAAGCTGCTTTGTATTTGGTGAATCAAGTCTTTTCAAAAATTAAAACGCCTTTAATTATTGCAGGTAGAAAGCCATCTAAAGAATTAATTTCTGCTGTATCCAATCATTCCCACATCAGTATCAAAGCAAACATTAATACACAAGATATTGATGAACTAATTAAAACTGCACAAATTAATGTATTGCCAACATTTCAAGCAACAGGAATAAAATTAAAATTGTTGGTTGCTTTGTTCACGGGCCGCCATTGTGTGGTGAACTCTCCCATGGTTGCTAACACAGGATTGGAAAAATTGTGTTCCATTCAGGATTCTCCGGAAGCCATTACAAAAGAAATTACCCGTTTGTTTGAATTGCCCTTTGATATGCATGAAACACAAAAAAGAGAAATCGTGCTAATCGAAAATTTTTCGAATGCGAAAAATGTGAAAAAGTTAGTGGAGTTAATTTAATTTCGAATCAATCACCTTCCCCATTTCACATTTAATTGTTCTGGAAGGAAATTTATCAAACATCATGATATCGTGAGTTGCAATTAGCACGGCTCTTCCGTTTTTGCTAATCTCTACCAATAAATTCATAATGCCTTCAGATGTTTCAGGGTCAAGGTTACCGGTAGGTTCATCCGCAAGTATAAGTTCGGGGTCGTTTAGTAAGGCTCTTGCAATGGAAATACGTTGTTGTTCGCCACCAGAAAGTTCGTGGGGCATTTTGAAGCCTTTTGTGTTTAAGTTTACTTTTTCTAAAACCTCCTGAATGCGTTTCTGCATGGCTAGTTTATCTTTCCAGCCTGTTGCTTTCAATACAAACATTAAATTATCGTTTACGCTTCTGTCTGTTAACAATTGGAAATCTTGGAAAACAATGCCTAGTTTTCTTCTTAAAAATGGAATTTCTTTTCGTTTAATGGTTTTTAAATCAAATCCAGCAACGTTGCCGCTTCCTTCAGTTAAATCTAAGTCGGCATACAAGGTTTTGAGTAAGCTGCTCTTTCCGCTACCCGTTTTTCCAATTAGGTAAACGAATTCGCCCTTATCAATGTTGATGTTTACATTGGCAAGCACCAGATTGTACTTCTGAAAAATAGAAACGTTGTTTAAGCTGATAATCGTGTCGAGCGCCATTGTCTTCGGTAATTGATTCCCGAAAATTACTCATAAGCAGAGTGAACAAGTGTCATTAGTTTGCAATACTTTCAACATTAGTGCGTTAATAACTTCCAACCACCTTAAAACTTCATGGGGCTATCCTTACTAATTTTACATTCATTATCTATTAAGCTATTAAATGAAGAATTTGAAAGGGATTGCACTTTTAGTTGGGTTATTATTTTCGGTATCCGTTTTTTCACAAAAAACGGTTCATGTTCTTCATGAGGATACAGAATTTAAAACGGCCATTGAACTTTTCCAGAAAGAGAAGTATGGTGCTGCGCAAAAAGGTTTTGTAAAAGTTATAGAAACAAACAAAGATGCACATTCACTCATCCGCATTGACGCGGAATATTACAATGCCATTTGTGCTATCGAACTGTTTAATAAAGATGGCGAGTTGTACCTCAAACAATTTATTGAAGATCATCCAGAAAGTCCGAAAGCAAAAACCGCTTATTTTTATTTAGGAAAATATAATTTTCGTAAAAAGAAATACAGAGATGCTATTCAGTGGTTTGAGAAAGTGGATATCTACGACTTAACAACAGAAGAGCTTGCAGAGTTTTATTTCAAACGCGGCTATAGTTTTTTTGAATCCAAGAAACTAACGGAAGCAAAAAAAGATTTCTATGAAATAAAAGATGTCGACAATAAATATGCAGCAGCAGCAAAATATTATTACGCTCATATTTTGTATGGCGAAAAAAATTACGAAAGTGCTTTAGTTGATTTCGAAAAATTACAAACGAACGAAACATTCGGTTCCGTAGTTCCTTATTACATCACTCAAATTTATTTCTTGCAAGGTAAATATGAAACAGTGATTACCTACGCTCCAGCTCTCTTGGATTCAGCAGTTACAAAGCGTGCTCCGGAGATTGCTAAGATTTTAGGAGAATCGTATTACCGCACCAATAAATACAAACAAGCCATTCCTTATTTAAAGCGATACGAAAAAGCAAACGGATCTTTAACACGCAAGGATAATTACCAATTAGGTTATTCTCATCATCAAATGAAAGAGTATGAAGATGCGATCAACTACTTTATAAAAATTGGAAATATAGAGGATTCGTTAGCACAAAGTGCGTATTATCATATAGCAGATTGTTATATCAAAACCGACAGCAAGCAAAATGCCTTGAATGCTTTTGGATTAGCATCTAAATTGGATTTCGATAAAGGCGTTCAGGAAGATGCGCTTTTTAATTATGCGAAGTTGGCTTATGAGTTGGCATTTAATCCCTACAACGAAGCGATCAAAGCTTTTCAGAAATACATCAAACTTTTCCCTAATGCCGCACATCTTGATGAGGCTTATGCTTATTTAGCAAATGTTTTTATAACAACTAAGAGTTATAAGGAAGCATTGGAAGCGATAGAAAGTATAAAAGTGTTGACACCAGAATTAAAACAAGCACATCAAAAAGTAGCTTATTACCGCGGTGTTGATTTGTTTAACAACATGCAATATGCCGAAGCTATAAAGTTGTTTGATAAATCAAATACTTATTTGTTCGACAAAGCCATCCGTGCAAACGCTATTTATTGGAAAGCAGAATCGTATTACCGATTGAACAAATATCCCGAAGCAATTGAATATTATGTTGATTATACATCGGAGCCAGGCGCAATTGGCAAAATGGAATTGAGTGATGCCAATTACAATATTGGTTATTCGTACTATAAACTAAAAGATTATACAAATAGTAATTTGTGGTTTCGCAAGTTTGTAACGTTTAAGCCACAGGCGAATGCAAAAAAAATAAACGATGCATACAATCGTATTGGTGATGGTTACTTTATGCAACGTGATTTTGCTAATGCTGTTGATTATTACGATCAATCATATAAAATGAAAACGATGGATGCCGATTATGCTCTTTTTCAAAAAGCATTGGCTTATGGTGTTCAGAAAAAGTATTCAGCAAAGATTGCTGATATGAATACGTTTGTTTCTACTTATACAAAATCACCTTACATTCAAAAGGCAAAATTTGAGTTGGCTTTGACTTATGATAAGGACAATCAGCAAGATATGGCATTGAGCAAGTTCATTGCTTTTGTGCAAGAATATCCAAACAGTGCTTATATCAATGTTAGTTTAAGTAAAATTGGTTTGATTTATTATGCAAAGAAAGAAGATGATAAAGCATTGTCTTATTTCGATAAATTAATTAAACGTGATAGAAAATCAGCTGAAGCGAATGAAGCCATCAATACTGTTAAGGCTATTTACACTTCTAAAAGCGACCCAGATGGCTTGGATAAATATTTGGCTTCGGTTGGAGCAACTATTCCGCAAGGAGAATTGGATTCGTTAACCTACAATAACGGTAGAAATCATTACATGGAACAAGATTGTAAAAGTGTGGTTAGTGATTTTGAAAAGTATATTTCTAAATTTCCTGATGGAATATTTATTACTCAAGCGAATTATTATAAGGCGGAATGTGAGTTTAAATTAGGGAATACAGATGCTGCATTTAAATGTTATTCATTTGTTATAAGCAAGCCTAAATCAGAATTTACGGAGCAGTCGCTATACAAAGCATCCGACATTGCATTTAAGAAATTGGATTACACAAAAGCGATTGAATATTACAAGATGTTGGAATTGCAAGCAGAGAATGCGAAAAGCAATAATGTAGCTTTAATTGGATTGATGCGTTCGTTTTATAATACAAAGTCTTCAGATGACATTATTTCGTACTCTAATAAAGTATTAAAAATTGAAAATGTAAATGAGCAGTTGAGTAGTGAAGCGCATTTTTATTTGGGACAAACATATTTAGGAATGCAGAAGTTGGAAGATGCTCAAGCAGAATTTCAGTCAGTTGTTAATAGTTCAAAAGCTGAAATCGGAGCGGAGTCGCAATATAACATTGCTAACATCTTTTATTTGAAAAGCGAATTTAAGCAATCAAAAAAAATGGTGTTTGATTTGATCAACGGTGATGGCGATCATCCTTATTGGGTTACTAAAGGAATGATTTTATTGGCAGATAATTATGTTTCGTTAGGAGATAATTTTCAGGCAAAAGGATATTTAAAAATAGTAATCGATGAATCAGATACACCAGAATTAATAAAATTGGCTCAGGAACGATTGGATAAAATTAATGCAGCCGAAGAAACTGCAAAACAAATGAAAATAGTGGAGGAGCCAATAAAAGTAGAGTTTGAAGGAAACACTCCAAATAACAATAAATTATTTACCGAACCAACTAAAGAAGTTGTACCAGAAGTGAAGGAAGGAGAAAATCATGAATAAGATAATGTTTAAATATTCTGCGCTGATTTTGTTTTGTGTTACTACAATTTCAAAATTGCATTCACAAATAGTTGATTTGGATCCAATGCAAGTGATTAGCATCGGAGAATACAAGCCTGTTATTGTAGATGCAACTAAGATTGCTGACAAGCCTGTGATTGTAGATTCAACAAAAAAATTGAAAGTAAACGGTTTCAGTATTAATAATTCCAAAAAGGTGGCAACAGGTTACGATGTAGCACCTATTGAAGCAGCAGAGATGGTAGGCGAGCCATTAACCAAGTTGTACAATGGTTTAGTGAAAATTGGATTTGGAAATTATACAACACCTTATGGAGAAGCTTGGTACAATCATCTTCGTTCGAAAGATTACGCTTACGGAGTGCGATTAAAACATTTATCCTCACAAACCAATTTAGAAGATTATGGTTTTGGAGGCTTTAGCGATAATGAAGTGAGTCTGTATGGTAAAAAGTTTCTAAAGGAGCATACACTGTCAGGAAACTTTGATTATGCACGAAACGTGGTGCATTTTTATGGCTATGATACATCATTGGTCGATATTTCAGATAACGAATTAACCATTCAGCGTTTCAATTTATTTGCAGCTAATGCAGAATTAAAGAGTCATTACGCAAAAGCTGAACGATACAATCACGATGTGAAATTGAATTTTTACAATTTGCAGGATACTTATAAAACTTCTGAAAGTAATTTTAAAGCGAATGGTTATTTGCAAACAGCAGTTTTAAAAGAAACATTAAAAATAAATGCAGCGGTAGATTATTACAACTATAAAACTATACAGGATACCGTGAACAACACGATCATCACCTTGAATCCGAATTTTATTGCAACGGGTGAAAAATACAGAGCGAGTATTGGTGTAACAGGAGTAGCGGATATTTTTGTGAAGTCTAAATTTTATTTTTACCCGAATATTGATTTGAGTTACAACATCGTAGATAACATTATTATTCCATACGCAGGAGCTTCAGGGAAATTGCAGAAGAATAGTTATAAATCGTTGACAGATGAAAATCCATTTGTGCTTTCACATTTAACAATGAATAATTCTAATTATAAATACGAAGTGTTTGGTGGTTTAAGAGGAACTTTATCGTCAACCATAGCGTATGATTTGCGTGCAGCCTATTCCAGTATCGATAACATGGCTTTGTACGTGAACGATACCGTTTCCAACAGCGTTGTCAATGCAAATGAATTAGTAGCAAATCGTTTTGATGTAATTTATGATGACGCAGAATTATTGATGTTCAAAGGAGAAATCTCGTATCAGCAAAGAGAAAAGTTGCGTATCATTTTACGCGGAGAATATTATAATTATAAAATGTCGATAGAAGAAAAAGCTTGGTATAAACCACAGTTGAAATTTTCACTTTCCGGAAATTATAATTTACGCGACAAGATAGTAGCCAAGGTGGACTTGTATTACATCGCTAATCAGTTTGCAAAAACATTTGTTAGTGATACTACATTATCAACAGGGAAAAGAGTTGTTGCGCAAGAATTAAAAGGTGTTTTTGATGCCAACATTGCTGTAGAATATCGTTACACAAAAAAATTGGGATTCTTTTTAACGTTTAATAATATTACAAATTTCAGATACTATCGTTACAATAATTATCCAACTCAACGCATTGGATTTATGGGTGGATTATCGTATTCATTTTAACGATTTTTTCAGTAAAACTATCCTTCAACTATCCAAATTTTAAGGCCTTTTTTTGTTAACTAAATGTTAATAAAACAGACCTTTTTGTTCTCCCGAAACTCCACTATTTGCGCGGTAAAAAGCTATATTTGTTAGCATTAAAAAAAGCATAAAAAAAGGTATTAAATTATGGAAGAAGCAGTGAATGGAAATTTAGCACAATCGTCAGATTATTCGGCAGACAGTATTCAGGTATTAGAAGGGTTAGAAGCGGTAAGAAAGCGCCCTGCGATGTATATTGGTGATATCGGCTTAAAAGGATTGCATCATTTGGTATATGAGGTGGTTGATAACTCTATCGATGAGGCGCTTGCAGGACATTGTAAGAATATCTACGTATCTATCAACGAAAACAACTCCGTTACGGTAAAGGATGATGGAAGAGGTATTCCAACAGATTATCACGCAAAAGAGAAAAAATCAGCTTTAGAGGTGGTTATGACTGTATTGCATGCTGGAGGTAAATTCGATAAAGATTCCTATAAAGTTTCTGGTGGTTTGCATGGAGTAGGGGTTTCCTGCGTAAATGCACTTTCTACGCTTTTAACGGTTAATGTTCATAGAAATGGTAAAGAGTTTATCCAAGAGTATAATATTGGTAAACCATTGTATCCTGTAAAAGAGGTAGGTCCTACAGATTATAGAGGGACTATAGTAACCTTTCTTCCAGATACAAGCATATTTACTCATAGTGTTTATCATTTTGACATCATTTCGGCTCGTTTGCGCGAGTTGGCATATTTGAATAAAGGGATTCATATCACGTTAACAGATTTGCGTGAAAAAGATGCTGATGGAAAGCATCCAATGGAAGATTTTTATTCTGAAGGTGGATTAAGAGAATTTGTAAGTTATTTGGATGCGACTCGTGAAAAGTTGATTGAAGATGTAATTTATATGGAAGGCGAAAAAAATGATATTCCAGTTGAAGTTGCAATGATGTACAATACATCGTATTCTGAAAATTTACACACTTATGTAAACAACATTAATACACACGAAGGTGGAACTCATTTAGCTGGTTTCAGAAGAGGTTTAACACGTACATTAAAATCGTATGCTGAAAAATCTGGACTATTAAGCAAAGTAAAAATTGAAATTAATGGTGATGACTTCCGTGAAGGTTTGACTGCGGTTATCTCTGTTAAGGTTCAAGAGCCACAGTTTGAAGGGCAAACAAAAACGAAGTTAGGAAATAATGAAGTAATGGGTGCTGTTGATCAGGCGGTGAGTGAAATGCTTCAAAATTATTTGGAAGAACATCCAAAACAAGCGCGTACAATTGTAGATAAAGTTATTTTGGCTGCAACTGCTCGTCACGCTGCTCGTAAGGCACGTGAAATGGTTCAACGTAAAAGTGTTTTAACGGGGACTGGTTTGCCAGGAAAATTATCAGATTGTTCAGAGTCGGATCCATCGATGTGTGAGTTGTATTTAGTCGAGGGAGATTCTGCGGGTGGAACAGCTAAACAAGGCCGTAATCGTGCATTTCAAGCTATTTTGCCATTGAGAGGTAAGATTTTGAACGTTGAAAAGGCAATGGAATATAAAATTTATGACAACGAGGAGATCAAGAATATTTTTACAGCTCTAGGAGTTTTTAGAGGCACGCCAGAAGATGAGCGCGCATTAAATATTGCGAAATTACGTTACCACAAAGTAGTCATCATGTGTGATGCCGATGTGGATGGTAGTCACATTACCACTTTAATTTTGACATTCTTTTTCCGTCACATGAAAGAGTTAATTGAGAACGGATACATTTATATTGCAACTCCGCCATTGTATTTAGTGAAGAAAGGAAAAGAGCAGAGATATTGCTGGACTGAAGAAGAAAGAAGTGCGCATGTAAAAGAATTGGCTGGTGGTGAAGGAAAAGAAGGAACAGTTGGAATTCAGCGTTACAAGGGTTTAGGAGAGATGAACGCTGAGCAATTATGGCAAACAACAATGAATCCTGAATTCAGAACATTACGTCAAGTAACAATTGATAGTGCAGCAGAAGCAGATAGAATTTTCTCGATGTTAATGGGAGACGAAGTTCCACCTCGTAGAGATTTTATCGAGAAGAATGCAAAGTATGCTAAGATTGATGTATAGTATTTAATACTGAGATTATAAAAAAGGTTGGTCAATTTATTTTGGCCAACCTTTTTTTATGTATAGATTTTAAGAATGCTTTAAATAAAAAATCCGCTCCGATAATTCGGAGCGGATTTTTTATTTATTCTATAATTTGAATTTTATCTATTATTTGTTTTCCCTTGAAGTTTCGGTTCCGGCTGTGGTTGCTTCGTTCCAGCTTCAGCAGGATTGAAAATAGGTTGAGCTTCTTTCTTTAAATAGTAGAAGATGCCTTGTTCTTCAGAAGCACCAAACAATTTAGGTTGGAAATATTTTCCATCCCAATCAGCAGGTTTTTGAACTTCATTTTTCTTACCGTCCGGATTTTGGCGAGCATACTCATCGTTACGATCAGCATAAACAACCCATGATACTTTTTGTCCAGGTTTTCCACCAGCAATTTCGAAACGTCTGTTTGAGATTTCAGATTTGATATACAAATCAGCTTTTGACCCGATAGCAGTTAAGTTATAACTGAAGTTGATATTGATAGCATCAAAATAATCAGGCAATTCAACTGTTGCTTCACCGTTTCCATCTAATACTACATTTCCTCTATACATGTTCAACACTTCATTTGATTCAATAGAGAAGTGTTTTAGTATTTTGTGCTGAGGATCAAGGGGGTGATCAATTGTAAACGCTTTAAATCCTGAAGCATCCAAATCGCCATTTGCAAATACTCCAGAACCCGGAGTAGCTGCTTGTCCTAAAACACCGATAGGGAATCCAGCAGCAGCAGCAGCAGAAATACCGACAACACCAATAGAACCAAAAGCACCGGTAGCGGTTGCCTGACCATTAACTCCGACAGAACCACTATTTGCTAAGTTTGCTAAGAAAACACCACCAGCTACGCCAGCAGTTTGTCCCCAAACAGCAGCTGCATTTGTCGCAGCAGCAGTATTCGCTAATTGATCAGCAAAAACAATTTGAGTTGTAGCCGTAGTTAAAGATCCTTGAAAATTTCCTGCTCTTGAGTTACTAACAGTAGCTGCAAAAATTACTGGTTGAGTATTTGCTGCGTTAGAAGTTTGAAAGTTACCTGCTCTTCCTAATCCAGTGTGACTAGTAATTAAAGCTGGTTGTATGGAGGTAGCATTATTTATCTGAACTTCAGCAGCACGACCTGTTCCGTTTGTGATTGCCCAAAAAGCATTTGCCGCACTTGCTGCTGCTGTAATTTGGAAAGTACCAGCACTTCCTAAACCACCTGTTTGTCCGATAACCGCATCAGAAGCAGCGGTAGCGGGAGCAGAAATAAATCCAAAAACACCAACACCAGTAGCATTGTTTGTTCCAACTACACCAGTTCCTCCAGCAATATTATCACCCCAAACACCTATACCAGTAGAAACAGAACTTCCTAATACACCTTGACCAGTCGCGCTATTTTCTCCATAAATACCAGAAGCGGTACCTGCGCTGTATCCATTAATCGGATATGTTAATGTAGCTGTTGTATTTATCGCTCCAGCGTATCCGAATCCGTAAGCAGAGAATACATCAGTAGTTGGACTAACTGATGTAGTATTATTAACGATGATGTTACCAGTAGCAAGAGATCCTAAAACGCGCATACGTTCGAAGCCAGCTGTCGTTCCTCTTGTTTTTACGATAAAATCAACGTTATCGTTTGTTCCAATATAATTTGTTCCAGCAGTTAATGTTGAGTTTCCAGTTGTTAACCAAGCACCGTTTGTAGAAGTGATTGTAGAAGGAATTGAAGTAACAATATTTTGTGTGCCGTTTGCATTAAAGTTGTTAGAAGTGATTGTCCAGTTTGGACCAGTAGCTCCAGTAGCTCCAGTAGCTCCTATCGCACCTGTAACACCCGTAGCGCCTATAGCACCAGTAACTCCAGTTACACCCGTTGCTCCAATAGCACCAGTAACTCCTGTAGCTCCAGTAACTCCGGCAATACCAGTTGCTCCAACAGCACCCGTTGCTCCAGTAACACCAATTGCCCCTGTAGCTCCAGTAACTCCCGCAACACCAGTTACTCCTGTAGTTCCAGTCGGACCCGTTGCACCCGTTGCACCCGTTGCTCCTGGTGTTCCAGCGCCAAATCCTGTTGGACCAACAGAACCTGTTGAGCCAGTAGCACCTGTTACACCTGTTGCACCAACACCCGTAGCACCTGTAGCACCGGCAATGCCAGTAGCACCAGCTGTTCCTGCAGGCCCAGTAGGTCCAGTAGGTCCAGTAGAACCTGAGCCGCCACCAGTTGCAGTACACAATGAAATCCAAGAAGTAGTTGGAACTCTATAGAAGAAATAACACATTGAATCTGTGTTGTAAATTAACAATGAGTTTGCAGGAGTAGCAATAGCAAGCATTCCAGCAGTATTCATTCTGGGAACTAAAACACCTTTATTTGTCGAAAGCATTTCTAATATTGCACTTGCGTCAGGCGTTGTTGTTCCAATACCCACGTTATCTTGGGCGTATATGGAAGTTGGGATTGAGAAGATGGTTATTAAACCAAAAATTACAATCGATTTTAGTAGTAGCTTTTTCATGTTTTGTTGGGTTTTAACAGAACACAAATTTAAACTATTTATTTAAACTAAAAAAATAAAAAAAACACCCCAGTTTTGTTGAGGTGTTTTTTGTTAACTGTCGGGAAGATTACTTATTTTCTAATGTTTTAATTTTAATTTTTAATTCTTCAATTTGTTTTTGCTGTTCTTTAATGGCCTCAACCAAAACTGGAATAACCGCATCGTAATTGACAACTTTAACTTTCATAGATTCTGTATTTTTATCCGAATCGTTTCTCCCGTTGTTTGGAGTAGTTATTGTTTTTTCAGATACTGCTTCTGGAATGATTTTTTCAATTTCCTGAGCTAAAAACCCATAAGATAATCGTGGGTTTAATTTATATTTTCCGTATTCAGAGTTGTTATAATTGTAGCTAACACCATTTAATTTCATTATTTTATCAAGTGAATTTGGTATAGTATTGATATTTGTTTTCAAGCGTGCATCTGAAATAACAAAAAAACCGCCAGTCGTTCCAATATCACCATCACCTCTAACTGCCCAACCTACGAATGAAAGTTCCTGACCGTGGACACCATTCGATCCATTATTACTAATTCCTCTAACTCCAGCTCCACCAGCATTGGTTCCAAGATATTCCCCTTGAACAGCACCAAAGATAGTCGTTCCTGCGGTAACTGACCCGTATACTCCAGAACCATTGAAGGCAGAATAGCCATTTACAGCCCAAGGAAAAGTAACATTACCAACACCATTCATTAAATCACCGGCCAATACTGTTGCAGTAGTTCCAATAAAAAATTAGCCAAGATTTGATAATCGCCCACGGACAATATTATTCGATACTAAATCCATATGATTATTAGAACTTGTTCCTAAGAAACCAGTTGCAGTCAAAGAATTTGTACCAGCAGTATTTGGCGCACAAATCCATGCCTGAGTTGTAGTTGTAACTGGTCCACCAGAACCTGCAGTACCATTTACAGTTATAGTTCCATTTGCATTTAAAGTAGGTGTTGTTAAAGTCCATGATGGTCCCGTTGCTCCAGCAGCACCTGCTGCTCCCGTTGCACCGACAGCTCCTGCTGCGCCTGCTGCTCCCGTTGCACCTGCAACACCTGCTGCACCATTAGCTCCTGTAGGACCAGTTGGTCCTAGACTTCCAGCACCTCCGGGTCCAGTAGAACCAGTCGCGCCCGTAGCTCCAGCAGTTCCAGTAGCACCCGCTGCACCAGCCGCCCCTGCTGCTCCAGCAGGGCCTGTTGGTCCAGTTTAGCCCGAACCTGCTGCCGTACATAAAGAAATCCAAGAAGTAGTAGGAACTCTATAAAAGAAATAACACATTGAATCTGTGTTGTAAATTAATAATGAGTTTGAAGGAGTTGCAATCGCAAGCATTCCAGCAGTGTTCATTCTAGGCACTAATAAACCTTTGTTAGTGGAAAGAAGTTCCAAAATTGCAGTG
>CANNHN010000005.1 GCA_947504725.1 Bacteroidota bacterium
TCTCCCCACAAAATACTAGGAGAGAAAATAAATAGAGTATATAAAATAGTTCTTTAAATAACAGTTTTTTTAATCCGCGAAAGTAGCTCATTTGGTAGAGCGTCAGCCTTCCAAGCTGAGGGTGGCCGGTTCGAGCCCGGTCTTTCGCTCTAGAAGAGTAGGATTTTAGAATTTTCTAAAATCCTCTCTTTTAAAAAAATCACATTTTTGAATGTGAGTAGGACAAACAAGAAGCTGTAGAATAAATACCACTAAATCAGCTGTTGTAGCTCAGTGGTAGAGCACTTCCTTGGTAAGGAAGAGGTCGGCAGTTCAATCCTGCTCAACAGCTCTGATTTTTGAAAAGAATTTTTGAACAAGTAAATAAATATAAAATAACAATTAAATAATAACTAGCAATGGCTAAAGAAAAATTCGACCGTTCGAAACCACACGTAAACATCGGAACTATCGGTCACGTTGACCACGGTAAAACTACCTTAACCGCAGCAATCACTGTTGTATTGGCTGAAAAAGGTTTATCTGAAGTAAGAGATTTCTCTTCTATCGATAACGCTCCAGAAGAAAAAGAACGTGGTATCACGATCAACACTTCTCACGTTGAGTATTCTACAGCTAACCGTCACTACGCTCACGTTGACTGTCCAGGTCACGCAGATTACGTAAAGAACATGGTTACTGGTGCTGCTCAAATGGATGGTGCAATTTTAGTTGTTGCAGCTACAGATGGTCCAATGCCTCAAACTCGTGAGCATATCCTTTTAGCACGTCAGGTTGGTGTGCCTAAAATCGTTGTATTCATGAACAAAGTGGATATGGTTGATGATGCTGAGTTATTAGAATTAGTTGAAATGGAAATTCGTGAGTTATTGTCTTTCTATCAATTTGATGGTGACAACACTCCTATCATCCAAGGTTCTGCTTTAGGTGGTTTGAACAAAGATGCTAAATGGATGCCGAAGATTATGGAATTGATGGATGCAGTTGATGCATACATTCCAATCCCTGTTCGTGAAACAGATAAGCCTTTCTTGATGCCAGTTGAGGATGTATTTACGATCACTGGTCGTGGTACTGTTGCAACAGGTAAGATCGAAACAGGTGTTATCAACTCAGGTGATGAGGTTGAAATCATTGGTATGCAAGATGAAAAATTAAAATCTACTATCACAGGTGTTGAGATGTTCAGAAAAATTCTTGACCGTGGTGAAGCAGGTGATAACGTTGGTTTATTGTTGCGTGGTATCGATAAAAAAGATATCCGTAGAGGTATGGTTGTTGTTCGTCCTGGTACGATCACTCCTCATACTGAATTTAAAGCAGAAATCTACGTTTTGAAAAAAGAAGAAGGTGGACGTCACACTCCATTCCACAATAAATACCGTCCTCAGTTCTATTTACGTACAACTGACGTAACTGGAGAAATTGAATTACCAACAGGACGTGACATGGTTATGCCTGGTGATAACGTAACAATTACTGTTAAATTAATTGTTCCTGTTGCAATGACTCAAGGTCTTCGTTTCGCTATCCGTGAGGGTGGAAGAACAGTAGGTGCTGGTCAGGTAACTGAGATCATTAAGTAATAAATAGTATACAAATTAGTAACGAACAGTGCCCCGAAATATCGGGGTGCTGTTTTCTACTAATATAAGGTGAATGTAAAAAGCGGTGTTTTTTGCATTTAAAATAACACAGTTTGGAGGATTTACAGGTGTGGTGCAAGGGTAGCATACGGGTCTCCAAAACCTTTGATGGGAGTTCGAATCTCTCCACCTGTGCTTAAGAAGTAAAATAGTAAAATAGGTAGATTAAGTAAATAGGGCCTTCCCAAAACAACTCAATTAACCCAATTAACTTAATTAACAAAAAATTATGAGCAAATTCAAAACATACATTGATGAAACAACAAATGAACTTTTTCATAAAGTTAGTTGGCCATCATGGAGCGAATTGCAAGGCAGCGCTATTGTTGTTGCTATTGCTTCAATAATTATTGCATTAATTGTTTTTGCAATGGACTTTACATTCAACAAAGGAATGGAAGCTATTTACCAATTATTTTAATAAAATAATAGTTTATAAAGAAAATGAGCGAGCAAACAAAAACCGACACTGTTAAAAAATGGTATGTGGTAAGAGCTATCAGTGGTCAGGAGAAAAAAGTGAAGCAGTATATTGAATTAGAGATTAATCGTTTGGGATTAAGCAATTTTGTATCTCAAATTTTAATTCCTACAGAAAAAATTTATCAAATCCGTAACGGAAAAAAGGTTAGTAAAGAACGCCCTTTTTATGGTGGCTATATTTTAGTTGAAGCTGCATTAGTGGGTGAAGTTGCTCACGTAATTAAACAAATTACGGGTGTAATTGGATTTTTAGGTGAAACTAAAGGCGGTACTCCTGTTCCGATGCGTTTGGCTGAAGTAAATCGTATTTTAGGTACAGTTGATGATTTAGCGGATACTGACGCACAAATTAGCATTCCTTTTATTGTTGGCGAAACTGTAAAAGTTATCAATGGCCCATTCAACGGTTTCACAGGAACTATTGAAAGAGTAATTGAAGAGAAAAAGAAATTAGAGGTAATGGTGAAAATCTTTGGAAGAAAAACTCCATTAGAATTAGGTTACCTAGAAGTAGAGAAAGAGAATTAAAAAAAATTGATTTTAATATTCAAAAAAAGCCTGGCTTCCACCGGTTCGTGACAGTTGAATAGAGAAGATCAGAGATTAGAGTAAATAACAATACCGTTTAAAGGAAAAAAGAAAGTAGAGTCAGACCGACAAAAACTTTAAACTTTAAAACTTTAAACTTTAAACTAAAAAAAGAAAATGGCAAAAGAAGTAAGTGCAATGATTAAATTGCAAATAAAGGGTGGAGCAGCAAATCCTTCGCCTCCAATCGGTCCGGCATTAGGTGCAAAAGGAGTGAACATTATGGAGTTCTGTAAGCAGTTTAATGCTAGAACACAAGATAGAACAGGTAAAGTAACTCCAGTTATTATTACTGTTTATAGCGATAAAACATTTGAATTCATTTTAAAACACCCTCCTGTAGCAGTTTCGTTATTGGAAATCACAAAAATTAAACAAGGTTCAAAAGAATCAAACCGATTAAAAGTTGGTAACGTTTCTTGGGAACAAATCCGCACAGTTGCTGAAGGCAAAATGCCAGATTTAAATTGTTTTACAATTGAATCAGCAATGAGTATGGTAGCTGGAACAGCTCGCAGTTTGGGAATGACCATCACTGGTGAGTCTCCTTTGAAAAAGAAGTAAGTTTAACTGATGGAGGCCGAATCAAGTAAGCCGTTTGCACATCATAATTTTAATAAAATGACAAAAATTTCAAAAAACAGAAAGCTCGCGCTTTCTAAGTACGACTCTTCAAAAGCGTACACATTAGCAGAAGCTGCTAAAATCGTTAAAGAAATCACTACAGCAAAATTCGATGCATCAATCGATATCAGCGTTCGTTTAGGCGTTGATCCTCGTAAAGCAAACCAAATGGTTCGTGGGTCTGTTTCATTGCCTCATGGTTCTGGTAAAGTATTGCGAGTTCTTGCAATCGTTACTCCTGATAAAGAAGCAGAAGCAAAAGCTGCTGGTGCTGATTTTGTTGGATTGGATGAATTCATCGAAAAAATTAAAGGTGGTTGGACAGATGTTGACGTAATCATTACTATGCCTTCAGTTATGGGTAAAGTTGGTGCATTGGGTCGCGTTTTAGGGCCTCGTGGATTAATGCCTAATCCAAAAACAGGAACTGTAACAATGGAAATTGGTAAAGCAGTTACTGAAGCGAAAAACGGTAAAATAGATTTTAAAGTAGATAAAGCGGGTATTGTTCAAGCCCTTGTTGCTAAAGCATCTTTTGATAGCAGCAAAATTGCGGATAACGCAAATGAATTGTTACAATCAATTATGAAATTAAAGCCTTCATCAGCAAAAGGACAGTATGTTAGAAGTATTTACATGAGCTCAACAATGAGCCCAAGTATCGAAATTGACAGCAAATTCTTAGGGCAATAATTTTTAAACAAAACCATCACTAGCCTTGGCTTCCACTAAGCAGTGAAAAACTAAATTAAAATGAAAAGAGAAGATAAAACAAAGATCATCGAGTCGCTGGTAGAAAGAATCAATGCTAATAACAAGATCTATCTAGCTGACTGTTCTTCTTTATCCGTTGAAAAAATTAACCAATTCAGAAGATCCTGCTTCCAAAAAAACATTTCGATGACAGTAGTGAAAAACTCTTTGCTTAAAAAAGCATTGGAGCAAGCTGCTGATAGTCGTTTGGTTGATTTGATCCCAGCATTGAAAGGTGCTACTGCGATCATGTTCACAGAAGTAGGAAACGCTCCTGCAAAGTTGATTCAAGAGTTCAGAAAGAAAAACGACAAGCCTATTTTGAAAGGGGCTTTCGTTGAAGAAAACATTTACATTGGTGATAAAGAATTGAATGCTCTTGCAAACATTAAGAGCAAAAATGAACTTATCGGTGAAGTTATTGGATTACTTCAGTCTCCTGCCAAGCGAGTGCTTGGAGCTCTTCAGAGCAATGCAGAGAAAAAAGATGCGGCTTAATAAGCTCAAAGTTTAAAGTAAGAAGTTAAAAAATTAATTAGTAATTAAATTTAAAAATCAAATACAATGGCAGACGTAAAAGCAATTGCTGAACAGTTAGTAAATTTAACTGTTAAAGAAGTGCAAGAATTATCAACAATCCTTAAGGATGAGTACGGAATCGAACCAGCAGCAGCAGCAGTAGTTGTAGCAGCAGGCGGTGGCGGAGATGCAGCAGCAGAAAAAACTACATTCGATGTAATTTTAGTAGAAGCTGGAGCAGCAAAATTAGGAGTTGTTAAAATCGTAAAAGATTTAACAGGATTAGGTTTGAAAGAATCTAAAGATCTTGTTGATGGTGCACCAAAACCACTTAAAGAAGGTGTTTCTAAAGAAGAAGCAGAATCAATTAAAAAACAATTAGAAGAAGCAGGAGCTAAAGTTGAAGTTAAATAAGCTGTTTCTAATACACTCTTAATAGTCAGTCCTCATCCACTTTGGTGGATGAGGCAATTGACTTTAACGGTGATTATAATCGTTTTTTCTTATTAACCTCGTTCAACTTTCAAGCATCTATTGTAAATTGAACATAATACTTAAGCACCTTGGCTCAAACTAAAAAACCGCAAAGAATAAGTTTTGCATCTATTAAAAGTCAGATCGATTACCCTGATTTTTTAGATATTCAACTTCAATCGTTCCAAGACTTTTTTCAGTTAGAAACAACTTCTGAAAATCGCCAGAACGAAGGATTATTTAAAGTTTTCGCAGAAAACTTTCCAATATCCGATGCACGAAATAATTTCGTGCTTGAATTCTTAGATTATTTTGTTGACCCTCCTCGTTATTCACTTGATGAATGTATCGAGCGTGGTTTAACGTACAGCGTTCCGCTTAAAGCGAAATTACGTTTGTATTGTACTGATCCTGAACACGAAGATTTTGAAACAATCGTTCAGGATGTATACTTAGGTACTATTCCATACATGACTCCAAAAGGTACGTTCGTTATCAATGGAGCAGAACGTGTTATTGTTTCTCAGTTGCACCGTTCTCCTGGAGTTTTCTTCGGTCAAAGTCGTCACGCTAATGGTACAAAGTTGTATTCAGCTCGTGTTATTCCTTTTAAAGGATCATGGATTGAATTCGCAACTGACATCAATAGCGTAATGTATGCTTACATCGATCGTAAGAAAAAATTACCGGTTACAACATTATTAAGAGCTATCGGATTTGAAAGCGATAAACAAATCCTTGAAATATTCGGCTTAGCTGATGAATTAAAAGTTAGCAAAGCTGCCCTGAAATCTGCAGTAGGCCGTAAATTGGCTGCACGTGTTTTGAAAACATGGATTGAAGATTTCGTAGATGAAGATACTGGTGAAGTTGTTTCTATTGAACGTAACGAGGTTATCATTGACCGCGAAACAATCTTGGATAACAACCACATCGATATGATTGTGGATGCAAATGTAAAATCAGTAATTCTTCACAAATTAGATGTGAATGCTGGTGACTATGCTATCATCTATAATACATTGCAAAAAGATACTTCCAATTCTGAAAAAGAAGCGGTTGAACATATCTATCGCCAATTGCGTAACGCAGAACCACCTGATGAAGAAACAGCTCGTGGAATCATTGATAAATTATTCTTCTCTGATAAACGTTACGATTTAGGTGAAGTTGGTCGTTACAGAATCAATAAAAAATTGAATCTGAACACACCTTCTAACACAAAAACATTAACAAAAGAAGATATTATTTGCATCATTAAGTATTTGATCGAATTGATCAACTCTAAAGCTGATGTGGATGATATTGACCACTTAAGTAACAGACGTGTTCGTACTGTTGGTGAACAATTGTATTCTCAATTCGGAGTTGGTCTTGCTCGTATGGCTCGTACTATTCGTGAGCGTATGAACGTTCGTGATAACGAGGTGTTTACACCTACTGATTTGATCAATGCTAAAACATTGTCATCTGTTATCAATTCGTTCTTCGGAACAAATCAGTTATCTCAATTTATGGATCAAACCAACCCTCTTGCAGAAATCACGCACAAGCGTAGACTTTCAGCACTTGGGCCAGGAGGTTTATCCCGTGAGCGTGCTGGTTTCGAGGTTCGTGACGTTCACTATACGCACTACGGTCGTTTGTGTACTATTGAAACTCCTGAGGGACCAAACATTGGTTTGATTTCTTCTTTATGTGTATTCGCTAAAATCAACAAGTTAGGATTTATTGAAACGCCATATATGACTGTTACCAAAGGTAAAGTAGATATGGAAAAATCAGTTACTTATTTAAGTGCTGAGGAAGAAGATTCTAAAACTATTGCTCAGGCAAATGCTCCTGTGGATGCAAAAGGTAAATTCTTAGAAGCGAAAGTGAAAGCTCGTTACGAAGGAGATTTTCCTGTTGTTGAACCAGAAAAATTACAATTGATGGACGTTGCGCCAAATCAAATTGCTTCGATTGCTGCATCATTGATTCCTTTCTTGGAGCATGATGATGCCAACCGTGCTTTGATGGGTTCTAACATGCAACGTCAGGCTGTACCATTGTTACGTCCTGAAGCTCCAATTGTAGGAACTGGTCTTGAGCCATTAGTAGCACGTGATTCACGTGTATTAGTAAATGCTGAAGGCGAAGGTGTTGTTGAATATGTTGATGCAAACGAAATTGTTATTCGTTACAACCGTACGGATGATGATCGTTTAATCAGCTTTGACGATGATATCAAACGTTACCAATTAACTAAATTCCGTAAAACCAACCAAAGTACTTGTATCAACTTAAAACCAATCGTTAAGAAAGGTGAGAAAGTTACTAAAGGACAAGTATTGTGTGATGGTTATGCAACTCAAAATGGTGAATTAGCTCTTGGTCGTAATATGAAAGTGGCATTCATGCCATGGAAAGGTTACAACTTTGAGGATGCGATTGTAATTTCTGAGCGCGTTGCTCGTGAAGATATTTTCACATCTGTTCATATCGATGAGTATTCATTGGAAGTTCGTGATACAAAACGTGGATTAGAAGAATTAACAGCAGATATTCCTAACGTTTCTGAAGAGGCTACAAAAGACTTAGATGAAAACGGATTAATCCGCGTAGGTGCTGAAGTAAAAGAAGGTGATATCTTAATTGGAAAAATTACTCCAAAAGGTGAAACAGATCCTTCTCCAGAAGAAAAACTTTTACGTGCAATCTTTGGTGACAAAGCAGGTGACGTAAAAGATGCTTCGTTAAAAGCGCCTCCATCTTTACGTGGTGTTGTAATCGATAAAAAATTGTTCTCTAGAGCAATTAAAGATAAAAAATCAAAAGCAGAAGAAAAACCATTGCTTGATAAAATTGATAAAGAGCATGGTGTTGATGTAGCTGCATTAAAAGCAAGATTAATTGAAAAACTTTTCACTTTAGTTAACGGAAAAACTTCTCAAGGTGTTATCAATATCCTAAAAGAAGAAGTAGTTGCTAAAGGTGTGAAATTCACACAGAAAAGTTTAGAGAAAATTGATTTCGCAAATGTGAATGCTAGTAAATGGACTACTGATAAAGATGTGAACGACAAAATTAAAATGTTGTTACACAACTACAATATCAAGTACAATGATTTATTAGGTGCATTTAAACGTAAAAAGTTCGCTGTTACTATCGGTGATGAGTTACCTGCTGGTATTGTACAACTTGCAAAAGTTTACATTGCTAAAAAACGTAAATTAAAAGTAGGTGATAAAATGGCTGGTCGTCATGGTAACAAAGGTATTGTTGCTCGTATCGTTCGTGATGAAGACATGCCGTTCTTAGATGATGGAACTCCAGTAGATATCGTATTGAATCCACTTGGTGTACCTTCTCGTATGAACCTTGGTCAGATTTATGAAACCGTTCTTGCTTGGGCTGGACATAAATTAGGTGAGAAGTTTTTCACGCCAATTTTTGACGGAGCTACCACAGATCAATTGAATGAATGGACAGACAAAGCAGGATTGCCTAGAAATGGACGTACATTCTTAACAGATGGTGGAACAGGTGAGAAGTTTGATCAACCAGCAACTGTAGGTATTATCTACATGTTGAAACTTGGTCACATGGTGGATGATAAGATGCACTCTCGTTCAATCGGACCTTACTCTCTTATCACGCAACAACCATTGGGCGGTAAAGCTCAATTCGGAGGTCAGCGTTTTGGTGAGATGGAAGTTTGGGCTCTTGAAGCATTTGGTGCTGCCAACATTCTTCAGGAAATCCTTACTATCAAGTCGGATGACGTTGTAGGACGTGCTAAAGCTTATGAAGCTATTGTTAAAGGTGAAAATATGCCAACTCCTGGTATCCCTGAATCATTCAACGTATTGTTGCATGAATTAAGAGGATTAGGATTAAATATTTCACTTGACTAATAACGAAATTTAAATTTGGTGTTTCCTGAATTGGGAACACCAAACTTTAAACTTTATACTTTGAACTTTTTAAATAAATAATAAACATGGCTTTCAAAAGAGACATCAAATTAAAAAGTAACTTCTCGAAAATCACAATCAGCCTCGCATCTCCAGAAGCAATTTTGGAGCGTTCAAGTGGTGAAGTTGTAAAACCAGAAACCATCAACTACAGAACATACAAACCAGAAATGGGTGGATTGTTTTGTGAAAGAATTTTTGGACCGGTTAAGGATTGGGAATGTGCTTGTGGAAAATATAAACGTATTCGTTACAAAGGAATTGTTTGTGACCGTTGCGGTGTTGAAGTAACTGAAAAGAAAGTACGTAGAGAAAGAATGGGACACATCAACTTAGTTGTGCCTGTTGCTCACATCTGGTATTTCAAATCATTACCAAACAAAATTGGTTATTTATTAGGTCTTCCAACTAAAAAGTTAGACATGATTATTTATTACGAACGTTATGTTGTAGTAAATGCTGGTGTTAAAGCTGTTGATGGAATTAACTATTTAGATTTTTTATCTGAAGAAGAATATTTAAATATTTTAGATACACTTCCAAAAGAAAATCAATACTTAGATGATAACGATCCAAACAAATTCATCGCGAAGATGGGTGCTGAAGCATTACAAGCACTTTTAAGCCGTGTTGATTTAGATGGTTTATCATTTGACTTAAGATTAAAAGCAAATACAGAAACATCTCAACAACGTAAAAACGAAGCATTGAAGCGTTTGCAAGTAGTTGAAAGTTTCCGTCACGCAAATCAAAATGTTGAAAATCGTCCTGAGTGGATGATCGTAAAAATCGTTCCTGTAATTCCACCAGAATTGCGTCCATTAGTTCCATTGGATGGCGGACGTTTTGCAACTTCTGATTTAAATGATTTATACAGACGTGTTATTATCCGTAACAACCGTTTGAAACGTTTGATCGAAATTAAAGCTCCTGAAGTAATCTTACGTAACGAAAAACGTATGTTGCAAGAAGCAGTAGATTCTTTGTTTGATAACTCACGTAAATCAAACGCTGTAAAAACTGAATCTAACAGAGCATTAAAATCTTTATCTGATTCATTAAAAGGTAAACAAGGTCGTTTCCGTCAAAACTTACTTGGTAAACGTGTCGATTATTCTGCACGTTCGGTAATTGTTGTTGGACCAGAATTAAAATTACATGAGTGCGGATTGCCAAAAGATATGGCAGCAGAATTATTCAAACCATTTATCATTCGTAAAATGATTGAGCGTGGTATTGTAAAGACTGTAAAATCTGCAAAGAAAATAGTTGACAAAAAAGAACCTATCGTTTGGGATATTTTAGAGAACATTTTAAAAGGACATCCAGTTCTTTTAAACAGAGCTCCGACATTGCACAGATTAGGTATCCAAGCTTTCCAACCAAAATTAATTGAAGGAAAAGCGATTCAATTGCACCCACTAACTTGTACTGCGTTTAACGCGGATTTTGACGGGGATCAAATGGCGGTTCACGTTCCATTGGGACATGCTGCTATTTTGGAAGCACAATTGTTGATGCTTGCTTCTCACAATATCTTGAACCCTGCGAATGGTGCTCCGGTTGCCGTTCCTTCTCAAGACATGGTGCTTGGTCTGTACTACATGACCAAAGGAAAGAAAAATACAAAAGAAGATTTTGTTAAAGGTGAAGGTTTAACTTTTTATTCTCCTGAAGAAGCGATTATTGCTTATAACGAAAAACGTGTTGATTTACATGCTTGGGTGAAAGTTCGTTTGTCAGTAAAAGAAGGTGATACTTTCTCAAACAAATTAGTTGAAACTACTGTTGGTCGTATCTTGTTTAATCAAGTTGTTCCAAAAGAAGTTGGTTATATCAACGAATTGTTGACGAAGAAATCTTTACGTGATATTATTGGTAACATCGTTAAGGAAACGGGTATGGCTAAAACAGCTAAGTTCCTTGATGAAATGAAGACCTTAGGTTTCATGAGTGCATTCCGTGGATGTTTGTCTTTTAACTTGGGTGACGTAATTGTTCCTGAAGATAAAGGTAAAATGATTGCTGATGCAAATACGCAAATTGATGAAGTAGTAGCAAACTACAACATGGGTTTCATTACCAACAACGAGCGTTACAATCAGGTTATTGATATCTGGACACATACAAACTCTCGCATTACTGCGAAAGTATTGAACACATTGACAAACGATCGTCAAGGTTTCAATCCAGTTTATATGATGTTGGATTCTGGAGCCCGTGGTTCTAAAGAACAAATTCGTCAGTTAGGTGGTATGCGTGGATTGATGGCGAAACCGCAAAAAGGTGCAGGTGGTGGAGAGATTATTGAAAATCCTATCATCTCTAACTTTAAAGAAGGTTTATCCATCCTTGAGTATTTTATTTCTACTCACGGTGCTCGTAAAGGTCTTGCCGATACAGCCTTGAAAACTGCGGATGCTGGTTACTTAACTAGACGTTTAGTGGATGTTGCTCAAGATGTAATTATCACAGTTGAAGATTGTGGTACTTTACGTGGATTGATCGCTACACCATTGAAGAAAAATGATGAAGTAGTTGAATCTTTATATGACAGAATTTTAGGTAGAACTGCAGTTCACGATGTTTATAATCCTTTAACAGGAGATTTAATTATCGGTGCAGGTGAAGAAGTTACTGAAGATTATGCAAAAATTATTTCTGAATCTCCAATTGAATCAGTTGAAATTCGTTCGGTATTAACTTGCGAAAGTAAGAGCGGAGTTTGTGGAAAATGTTACGGACGTAACTTGGCTACAGGCCGTATGGTTCAAAGAGGTGAGGCAGTTGGTGTTATCGCAGCTCAGTCAATTGGTGAGCCGGGTACACAGTTAACATTGCGTACATTCCACGTTGGAGGTACTGCATCTAACACAACTACTGCAAGTAAAATTGAAGCAAAATATGATGGTATCATCGAAATTGACGAATTAAAAACAGTAAAACGTAAAAATCCTGATGGACAAGTCGTTGATGTTGTTATTGGTCGTTCAGCTGAGATGCGCATCATTGATGCAAACACAAAAATTGTTTTAACAACAGGAAATATTCCTTATGGTTCACAAGCTTATGTGAAGCATGCATCAAAAGTTAAAAAAGGAGATTTAATCTGTGATTGGGATCCGTATAACGCTGTTATCGTTTCTGAATTCGCTGGTAAAATCGAATTTGATAACGTTGAAGAAGGTATTACATTCCGTGAAGAGTCCGATGAACAAACAGGCTTTAAAGAAAAAGTTATTGTTGAAAGTCGTGATAAATCTAAGAACCCTTCTATCAAGATTGTTGTTAGCAAAGAAACATTACGTACTTACAACATTCCAGTTGGAGCTCACATCATTGTAAACGATGATGCGAAAATTGAAGCAGGACAAATCCTTGTGAAGATTCCTCGTTCATCTGGTAAAACAGGTGATATCACGGGTGGTTTACCTCGTGTAACTGAATTGTTTGAAGCACGTAACCCAAGTAACCCGGCTGTGGTTTCTGAAATTGATGGTATCGTTTCTTTCGGTAAAATTAAACGTGGTAACCGTGAGGTGCATGTTGAATCTCGTACTGGTGAAAAGAAAACGTACCTTGTTCAATTATCGAAACACATCCTTGTTCAAGAAAATGATTTCATCAAAGCTGGTGAGCCATTATCTGATGGGGCAATCACTCCAAGCGATATCCTTGCTATCAAAGGACCAACTGCTGTTCAAGAGTATTTGGTAAATGAGGTACAAGAGGTTTACCGTTTACAAGGTGTGAAAATTAACGATAAACATTTCGAAGTAATTGTTCGTCAGATGATGCGTAAAGTTGACATCAGCGAAGCGGGTGATACAATTTTCTTAGAAAAACAATTGGTGAACAAATCGGAGTTCATGAAAGAAAACGATAACTTATATGCTAAAGTTCTTATTCTTGAGCCAGGTGATTCAACCTTATACAAAGCTGGTCAGATCATCAGTGCACGTAAATTGAGAGATGAAAATTCTTCATTGAAACGCAGAGATATGAAAATCATCGAAGCTCGTGAAGCAGTTCCTGCTACATCAAGCCAAGTGTTACAAGGTATCACACGTGCATCATTGCAAACGAACAGTTTCATGAGTGCTGCATCGTTCCAGGAAACTACAAAAGTTCTGAACGAAGCTGCAGTAAGCGGAAAAGTAGATTACTTATTAGGATTAAAAGAAAACGTAATCGTTGGACATTTAATTCCTGCAGGTACCGGCTTAAGAGCTTACGACAAAATGATTGTTGGTTCACAAGAAGAGTACGATCGTTTGTTGGCTTCTAAAAAAGAAGCTGCATTAGAAGAAGAAGCGTAGATACGAATAACGAATCGTACGAATGTTACGAATCTAAGCGTGTTAAAGCGATAAATAAAAAAGAGGGACAGCAGAAATGTTAGTCCCTCTTTTACTAAACAGAACTAAAATAAAAAATCATGGAAGAGCAAAATCAAAACAATCAATTGAATATTGAATTGAGCGAAGAAATCGCAGAAGGAATTTATTCAAACCTTGCCATCATCACACATTCGAATTCGGAGTTTGTTGTTGACTTTGTAAGAATGATGCCGGGTGTGCCGAAAGCGAAAGTAAAATCGCGTATCGTATTAACGCCTCAACATGCTAAACGTTTAATGAAAGCGTTGAAAGATAATGTTTCAAAATTTGAACAAACGCATGGGCCAATTAAAGACACGGAAATGCCGAATGTATTGCCGATGAACTTTGGCGGACCGACAGCACAAGCTTAAAAAGTGATAAGGATAGAGCTTGTTAGAACTGTCATTCCGACCGAAGTGGAGGAATCTTTTCCAATGAGAACTAGAATTAATATTGTGCAAGATCTCTCCACTTCGGTCGAGAGGACATGCAATAAACATTTTCTTCCAACTTTTTAACTGTTTTTTGCCAGTAATGTTTGTTATCAACCACTCGTCACAAATTCAAGAATAAGATTCTTTTAACAACGTAAATTAGTACAAACAAAATCTCTCAAAAATGAATATTAAAAAACAAATTATCCTCGGATTAGCACTTATGTCTGCTGATTTAATTATTGGACAAACCCTTACCAACAAAAAAGACGGTAACTACAAATTTACTGTTGTGAAAAATTTAGATGCAACGGAAGTGCAAAACCAAGCACAATCAAGTACTTGCTGGTCGTTTTCATCGCTTTCATTTTTTGAATCTGAAATGATTCGTATGGGAAAACCGAAAGTAAATTTATCTGAAATGTTTGTTGTGCGTAATGCCTACATGGCAAAAGCGGATAAATATGTAAGAATGCACGGTGCTACAGGTTTTAGCCCGGGTGGAGCATTTCATGATGCCGTTTATGTATTTAAAAATTTCGGTTTCATGCCACAAGCTGCTTATGTTGGAATGGTGAATGGTGAAAAAGACATCAATCATCAAGAAATGGATAATATGTTGAAAGCACAATTGGATGTAGTAATCAAAGGAAACAAAATTACTACTGCTTGGCCAAAGGCAATTGATGCTACGTTGGATGCGTATTTAGGAAAAGCTCCTGAGAAATTTGATTACATGGGAAAACAATATGATCCAAAAACATTTGCGACTACATTAGGTTTGAATATGGATAATTACATTGAAATTTCATCTTTTACTCATCATCCATTTTATACAAAGTTCGCTATTGAAGTGCCAGATAATTGGTCGTGGGATCAATTGTACAACTTGCCATTGAACGAAATGATAGATGTAATGGACAACGCAATCATGAATGGATATTCAGTTGCTTGGGGAGCTGACGTTAGTGAAAAAGGTTTCTCGTTCAAAAATGGTGTTGCCATTGTTCCAGATGTAGATTGGACTAGTATTAAAAAAGAAAAAATAGATTCTGTTGTGCAAGTTGTGCCAACAAAAGAAATTGCAATTACTCAGGCTTTACGTCAGGAAGCATTCGATAATTACGAAACTCAAGATGACCACGGAATGCACATTGTTGGAATTGTAAAAGACCAAAATGGAACAAAATATTATGTTGTAAAAAATTCATGGGGAATTAAAAACAATGATTGTGATGGATATTTTTATGCATCAGAAGCATTTGTGAAATACAAAACTACTAGCATCATGGTTCATAAGGATGGAGTTAAGAAGGAGATTGCGAAGAAATTGGGACTTAAGTAAGTTCAAAGTTTAAAGTTAAAAAGTTCAAAGTCGGTTTATGGCTTTGAACTTTTTTATTTGAATCATATTAGAAATCGTCATGCCGTGCTACGACACGGCATCTCATTAATGTTAGCAGTCTGCAATCGGGAGATCCCGTGTCGAGGCACGGGATGACAGTTGAAAGGGGAACACTGCTTACAAACGCATTTCTTATCTGCGAGCAAAATTTTACGGAGCTATTTTACGATCTTCTCATTCTCAAAAGCCACAATAAAAGCACCTTGAAAACCTTTTTCTACCATTTCTTTTTTGCGATTTAATGCTTCTTCGTAAGTAGAAAAATTTCCACTAAAATATTTTGTTATTCCATTATCCAAGACAAGAGTTGTAACTTCTGTAACGCCATCAATTTTTGGTTTTGCAGAAAATGCGCCTATTTGTACACGATACATTTTGCCTGTTGAAGCTGGTAATGCAGTCGTAGGAACCTTTGCAAATGTTGTTGGTTGTTGATTTGTGGTGCTTGGTGGTGTTTCTTTTTTAGGTTCAACTGGTGGAGTCGTTTTAACTGGAGTTGTTGTAGCAACTGGAGTGGTGGCAATCGGATTTGTTTTTACAGGTTGTGTACTTATTGTTGGATTATTACTTGGAATTTCTTTTTTTACGGGTGCTGTTGCTGTTCCAATAATAATTTTTGCTATTGGGAAATCAAATACTTTACGTTCGTTATTGTTGATGTAAGAAATTTTTGATGGTAACGATTTAGTTCCTGAAACACCACCATTTACTGTTATTTTATATTTGATAGTAAATGTTTCTTCTTTTGGAGGAGTAATCCAAACGATTTTTGCTCCGCCATCAGCAAACGTAAATGTTCCACTCTGACTTTCAATTTCACTTGCAACTAATCCTTCTGGAATTTCTTGGAAAAACTTCATGAAATCTTTAATCGTTCCTTTGTTGACTGTTGTTTCCACAATAAATTCAGTTCCGGGTAAAGCAGTTGCTGGAATTTTTTGTATCCCGGTAATGTTTTGTGCCGACAAACCAATAGATAAAAAAAGAAGAAAAAAAGTAAACGATTTTGACATAATTGATAAAGCTTAGAGACTGTAAATTTAATTAAAAAACCTTAATTTGGCCTTCATAAATCAGGCCATTTCAATTTATTTAACGAATTTATCACATATATATTCATTGAAATTGACTTGTCTTTATAACAATGAGCTATGTCTATTAAGTCCAGCAATCAAACAGAAACAGAAGTAGCTACCGAAACCATGGTGGCGGAGGAAGGACAAACTATTGTCCATTGTGTCTGTAACCAAGATGCGTATTATAGAATTTGGCCTTCTACATTTCTAATAGAACATGGAACTGGTAAAGAAGCACGATTAATTACAGCATTTAATGTTTCTTTTTATCCGCAATGGACGCCAAAATCCCCCGGACAAAAATTTACTTTAATCTTTGAAGGTCTCAGTAAAAATTGTGTAGTGTTTGATTTAAGAGAAATCATTCCTCAAGAAGGCGGTTTTGAAGTGAATGCAATAGTTAGAAATGAAACGGATGTGTATACGGTTTGGATTGATTAGAACAATTCCAACTGCCACTCATTTTTTTTCTTCACCACTCTCTCAGGAGCATCCCCAAAATTAGAAAGTGAAATTCCTAAAAGACGAATCTTTTTGTTTTCTAAATCAGTTTTTAAAAGCAACTCTTTTGCAGTGTTGATAATTGTTTCAAAGTCGTTAATCGCTTTGTTGAAGGAGTAGTTGCGTGTGATTTGCTGAAAGTTATGATATTTTATTTTCAAAGTAACCGTCCTTCCTTTCAAATTATATTTCTGTAAACGTGTTACAACTACTTCAGCAATTTTATCCAATTCTTCATTCATTGCTTCAACTGTTGTTAAGTCTTCTGCAAATGTATCTTCTGCTCCCAATGATTTGGATTCTCTATGTGGCTGGACAGCACGATTATCAATTCCTCTCACAATTTTATAATAAAACCTTCCTGGCTTTCCGAAAGAATGTACCAACTCTTCTTCCGTCATCTTTTTTAAATCTTCACCTTTGTGAATGCCCATCCCTTTCATTTTATCGGCTGTCACTTTTCCCACACCAAAGAATTTTTCTACAGGAAGTTTTTCCATAAATTCTTCAATCTTCTCAGGAGCAATAAAAGTCAGGCCATCAGGCTTGTTCATGTCGGAAGCAATTTTAGCAACAAACTTACTGCAGGAAACACCAGCAGATGCCGTTAAATTCAATTCTTCTTTGATTGCTAATTTTATTTGTTTGGCAATTTCAATCGCTGAAGTAATTCCTTTTTTGTTTTCGGTTACATCCAAGAATGCTTCATCCAACGAAAGTGGTTCAATCAAATCGGTATAGCGTTCAAATATTTCTCTAATTTTTTTTGAGGCTTCTTTGTATGCTGCAAAACGAGGGTAAACAAAAATAACGTGCGGACAAAGTTGTAAGGCTTTTTTACTGGGCATTGCCGAACGAATTCCGAATTTACGAGCTTCATAACTGGCAGTTGCAACAACTCCACCACGACCTTCAGGTTTCCCGCCTACAACAATAGGCTTCCCAACGTACTCCGGAAAGTCACGTTGCTCCACCGATGCATAAAATGCATCCATATCGATATGTATTATTTTGCGAGACATTTTTTACTAATATTATTTCCCCATCACTTTTTTTTCAATCGGTCGAGGTTCTTTTGAATATATTTCTCAGGAGGGAGGAGAGATCTCTGGATTCTCCTTGCATAATAAATACTATCTGTAATGTCTTTGTTTTTTTCTTCGATAATTTCTTTTTGCGCTTTTAAAATTTTGTTGTTCTTTCTGTTTGTACGCAATAGTTTCATTGCAATCAACGCTATGACAATGATTAATCCAGTTACAAGTACATACATATTACGATGTGCTTGTTTGTAACAGACAAGTTCTTCATCGCCTTCGCCACTCAATATTTCCCATGGAGAATGGTGATGTTCAGCAGCGGCAGCAGAGTCAGTTAAAAAACTTTGTCCGTAATTATTTATTGATATGAAAATCAAAAATAAGAACAGTGTAAGCGTTTTGTAGTTAAATAATTTCATTATCGAGTATTTGGTATTTAAAGGTAATACTATTTTATTCCAAAAATAAATAGTTTTCAGAATACTAAAATTCTTGGCTGTAATAAATTGGAACAGCGACTAATTTTGTAAAATGGAAAACGATGAAAAACAAGAAAAATACTTTAAAGGTAGAGGCTCACAAGTCAATACCGATAATCGTTTTCTAAAAGGAACATATGTAGCAGAGCATATCGAAGGGTTAGATGAACCGCTGTTGAGTGATGTCAAAACACAGATTTTTATTGAAACTCCTAAGAAGATTATCAATGTAGTGAAGAGTCCGGATATTCCTGGAATGTATTCGATGAATCCTTATCAAGGTTGTGAACATGGTTGCATTTATTGTTATGCGAGAAATACACACGAGTATTGGGGATACAGTGCAGGATTGGATTTCGAACGAAAAATCATTGCAAAGCCTAATGCTCCTCAACTCATGGAAAAACAATTCATGAATAAAAATTGGATTGTCTCTCCAATAATGTTTTCAGGAAACACCGATTGTTATCAACCCATTGAGCGGAAGATGAAAATTACTCGACAAATGTTGGAAGTGCTTTTGAACTTTCGTCACCCTGCCGGAATGATTACAAAAAATGATTTGATAATAAGAGACATTGATATTTTGCAAGAATTAGCTAAGTTAAATTTGGTTCATGTGATGGTTTCAATCACAAGTTTGAATAATGATTTGCGTTTAAAAATGGAACCGAGAACTGTAACAGCAAAAAATAGATTGAAAGTAGTAGAGACATTAAGTAAAGCTGGAGTTCCTGTTGGAGTGATGGTAGCCCCAATTATTCCAGGCTTAAACAGCGATGAAATCCCTGATTTAATAAAAGCTGCAGCCGATCATGGAGCGGATTGTGCAGGTTATACAATTGTGCGTTTGAATGGTTCAATTGCAGAAATATTCAAAGACTGGATCTATAAAAATTTTCCCGACAGAGCAGAAAAAGTATTGCATCACATAGCAGATGCACACGGTGGACAGTTAAGTGATAATCGCTTTGGTAAAAGAATGAGCGGAGAAGGAAACATGATTCGTTCTATTCATCAACTCTTTAAAATGTCAGTTAAAAAACATTTGTCAGGCCGCAAAAGAATGGAATACGATTTAACAGCTTTCCGTAGACCAGGCGAAGTGACTCAAATGGAATTGTTTTGATTATTTTCCAATCAAATCTCGAATCACCACCGAAGCACAAACACTTCCAAATGTTGCAGGTAAGTATGATATGGTACCGTAAGCCGATTTTTTAAAGTTTCTTCCATCCGTTAACATCAACGATTCTCTGATGGGCTCTTCTGGTGAAAACACAGTTTTGATTCCTTTCTTAATGCCTTCTTCACGCAATCGCTTGCGTACATATTGTGCAAAGGGACAATTATATGTTTTAGAAATATCAACTACTTGCAATTTGGTCGGGTCTAATTTTGCACCCGCACCCATCGAACTAATGATTCTTACTTTGTGTTCGTAAGCTGTTTTTAAAAATGTAATTTTTGGTGTGATGCTATCGATGGCGTCAATCACATAATCATAAGGAGTAGATAATATTTGTACCGCTCTATCTGGATTAATAAATTCTTTAATCACCGTTAGTTTTAAATCAGGATTGATGTCAAGCAAACGTTTCGCCATTATATCCGCTTTGGATAATCCATGTGTTGTTGATAAAGCGGGGAGCTGGCGGTTTCGATTACTCGGGTCTACCACATCGCCATCCACAATTGTCATCGATCCGATTCCTCCTCTGCAAATAAATTCTGCTGCAAACGAGCCAACTCCGCCCATGCCAACTACCAGTACGTTTGCGTTTTGCAACTTCATTAAGTTTTCTTGTCCGATTAACAATTCGGTGCGGGATAACCATTTTAAATCACTCATAAGAATTTTAACTAGTATTATTTTGTTTTACGAATGTAAGAATACGTTCTTGAAATTGGCAGAAATTATTTTTTTTAGTGTTTCCGTTTCCAAATTTAAAATGTTGCTTGCAGCTGAATAGATGTTTTCAATTGTTGTGTCTGCATCATCCGTTTCAAGGAACAACCTGTCGGAAGGAATTATAGAAATCACTTGCGATGCATTCGAATCCTTAATTAATAGTGCTTTTCCAAATGAAAAATAGCATCCTGATTTTAATAGTTGTAATGCAATTTCTTTGTTGTTGTTAAAACCGTGCACAATCATTGGTACGGTTAATTTCATTTCTTTTCGGATGCGAAGCAAATCATCAAATGCTCTGACGCAGTGGATAATTATGGTTTTTTTATGCTTTTCAGCAAGTCGCAATTGTTCTTTAAATATAGTTTCCTGCAATTGTATCGGAACATCAATTAATTTATCCAAGCCGCATTCGCCTATTGCAAGTGCTTTTTTGCTTTCTAAGAGGGTTTCCAGTTTTTCTAATTGCTGCTTCGTATTAGCGATGTCGATGTGCCAAGGATGAATACCAACGGAGCAGAGGTTCGCGTGAAACGTTTCTTCTATTGGTTGATTGTATACTTGAATCGTTTCACTCTTTTTTAGTGAATGTGTATGGATATCGATATAGTTGCTGTCTGAATTCAATTTTTTTTAACAATTATTTGAGGATATATATTTCTGCAGGATCATGTGCGCACATATCATTCTTCAAATAAACCAATCCTAATTTTTTGATAACGTTTATAGATGCAACATTGTCTTTTGCCGCCCGAGCAATAATGTTTGTGAGCTTTAAGTTATTCACACCATAATCCAAAGTTGCTTTTGCAGCTTCTGATGCATATCCATTACCCCAATATTTTTCAAATAATCGATAGCCCAAATCAATTTCATTTTCTTCGATAATATGTTTGAGGCCACACCAACCAATAAATTCATCATTGGATTTTAAATGAATTGCCCAGCGACCCATCTTGTTTTTATATTGTGGAAAAATGATGTCCGTTAAAATGCGCTGTGCTTCTTGCAGGTCTTTTACTGGTCCGTCACCGGTATATCTCGTAACATTTGGGTTGCTGTTGAGGTCAATCAATAGTTGCGCATCGTCAATTGTGAATTCCCGCAAATAGAGGCGAGGTGTTTGTAGTCGTTGTGTCATATAATTAGTAAAAAAAAACTCCCGATTGAATCGAGAGTTTTTAGTGAATTATTTTTTAGCTTTTTCGTCAGCTTGAAATTTTTTCCATTTCTGTAAACCTTGTTCACCAACAATTGCTGTCATATCAGTATCCCACAATTTGTGGATACGTTGTTTCTCCACTTCAAGCTCATTTGGTTTGTTTGCGTTGGTTGTTTGATTCAGTTCTATTAATTTAACTGTTTCCAAATTAGCTGCCTGAACTCTTTCTTTTTGTTCAGTAGTAAGTGTTAAAACAGCTGATATTTTTTCTGTCATCGTAGTCGCTTTTGCAGTAGCATCTACTTTTTGAGATTTTTCCTGTGCATTTACTGCGGTGAATGATAGAACTGCAGCAAAAAGAAGTATTATTTTTTTCATGGTTTTAGTTTGTTTGGTTAGCATAAAATTAATAAATATAATTCAACTTTAAAAATTTAATTTAGTGATTGTCGCCATCAAACATTCTGCCTAATCCGCCCAGCACACTGCCTTCTTCCTTACCACCTCGTGAATAAGCCATCAATCTGCCTGCCAAACGGCTTACTGGTAAGGATTGTATCCAAACTTTGCCGGGCCCTTTTAATGTTGCAAAAAACAATCCTTCTCCACCAAAAATGGTGTTTTTGATGCCTCCTACAAACTGAATATCATAATCTACATCATGAGTGAAAGCAACTATACAACCTGTATCTACCTTAATTAATTCACCTGGGGCTAGTTGTTTTTCGATAATCATTCCTCCTGAATGAACGAATGCCAATCCATCACCTTCTAATTTTTCCATGATAAAACCTTCTCCACCAAATAAGCCGGTTCCAAGCTTCTTTTGAAATTCAATACCAATGCTTACACCTTTTGCTGCACATAAAAAGGCGTCTTTCTGACAAATAATCTTACCGTTTAACGTGCTTAAGTCCATTGGGATTATCTTTCCAGGATATGGGGAAGCAAAAGTGATACGCTTTTTTAAATTCCCAGAGTTTGTAAAGGCAGTCATAAATAAACTTTCTCCAACAATCAATCGTTTCCCAGCTGAGAATAATTTATCCATCAAGCCACCTTGCTCTTTCGATCCGTCTCCGAAAATGGTTTCCATCCGGATACCGTCATCCATCATCATAAAGTTGCCCGCTTCAGCAACAACCGTTTCATTAGGGTCCAATTCAATTTCTACACATTGTAATTCTTCCCCTAAAATTTTGTAGTCGATTTCGTGATTTGATCTCATGTTTTTTGTTTTTACCGCAGAGGATGCTGAGAAAAAGCAGAGTGCCGCGGAGGTTTATTTTTTTAGTTTTGTAATTATTCGGAGTGGGAACATCATAATTTGGACCAATCATTCGGGATTGGAATAAATGTGACAGATTTACTGAAAATGGCAGAGTTTAACGCAAAGGGCTATACGAAGAAGCAGAGAAGTACGGCAAAGTTTTATTTCTTGTAGGAGATTGCTTCGGTCATGCTTCCCTCGCAATGACGGTTTTGAAAATACTTATTCCATTCTCCATCTCCCATCTCCCATCTCCCATCTCCCATTTTCCATCTCCCATTCTCCATCTCCCATCTTAAATTTTACATATTTCTCCGATACTGTCCACCAACTTCAAACAAGGCATTTGTAATTTGTCCTAACGAACAATATTTAGACACTTCCATCAAACCTTCGAAAATATTTTTGTTTTGGATAGCTGCTGTTTGCAAGTCGCGAAGAAGTTGTGCTGATTTATCACTATTCCCTTTTTGTAGTTGTTCCAGCATTGTAATTTGATATTGCTTTTCTTCTTCCGTTGCACGGATAACTTCTTTTGGAACAATAGTAGGTGAACCTTTGGATGATAGGAATGTGTTTACTCCAATGATTGGATATTCACCTGTATGTTTTAATGTTTCATAGTATAAACTTTCTTCCTGAATTTTTCCACGTTGATACATCGTTTCCATGGCACCTAAAACTCCACCACGTTCACTGATGCGTTCGAATTCTAATAATACTGCTTCTTCTACTAAGTCAGTTAATTCTTCTATGATGAAGGAGCCTTGTAACGGATTTTCGTTTTTCGCTAAACCTAATTCTCGGTTGATGATTAACTGAATGGCCATTGCTCTACGAACTGATTCTTCTGTTGGTGTTGTAATCGCTTCGTCATAAGCATTTGTGTGCAACGAATTGCAATTGTCATAAATCGCATACAACGCTTGTAATGTTGTACGAATATCATTGAAGTCGATTTCTTGTGCATGTAAAGAACGACCAGAAGTTTGAATATGATACTTTAACATTTGTGAGCGTTCATTCGCATTGTATTTCAACTTCATCGCTTTCGCCCATATTCTGCGGGCAACTCTACCAATTACAGCATATTCAGGATCAATACCATTGCTGAAGAAGAAGGATAAATTTGGAGCAAATTTGTTAATGTCCATTCCTCTACTTACATAATATTCTACATACGTAAATCCGTTGGATAATGTTAATGCCAGCTGTGTGATAGGATTAGCCCCCGCTTCCGCAATATGGTATCCTGAAATAGAAACTGAATAAAAATTTCTAATATTTTTTTGAATAAAGTAATCTTGCATATCACCCATCAATCGCAAGGCGAACTCTGTAGAGAAGATACAAGTGTTTTGTGCCTGATCTTCTTTTAAAATATCTGCTTGCACGGTTCCACGAACAGCTGCAATCGTTTCTGTTTTTATTTTTTCGTATACGTCTTTTTGTAATACAAGGTCGCCAGTAACTCCTAACAACATTAATCCCAAGCCATCATTTCCTTCTGGTAATGGTCCTTGATAAGTCGGACGAATAACTCCGCGTTTTTTGAAAATATCTACTATCTTTTTTTCTATTTCTTTTTCTAAACCATTCTTCTTGATGTAGATTTCACATTGCTGATCAATCGCAGCATTCATAAAGAAGCCAGTTAACATTGCTGCTGGACCGTTGATGGTCATACTCACCGATGTTTTCGCTTCTGCTAAATTAAATCCGCTGTATAATTTTTTTGCATCATCCAAACAACAAATCGAAACTCCTGAGTTACCAATTTTTCCGTAAATATCTGGACGAATGGCTGGGTCTTGTCCGTATAAAGTAACACTGTCAAATGCTGTACTCAAACGGTGTGCAGGCATTCCCAAACTTACATAATGGAAACGTCTGTTGGTTCTTTCAGGTCCGCCTTCTCCTGCAAACATTCTTGTTGGATCTTCTCCTTCGCGCTTGAATGGAAACACTCCAGCAGTGTATGGAAATTCTCCCGGGAAATTTTCTTGTAAATTCCATTTTAAAATATCGCCCCATGCTTCATAACGTGGAGAAGAAATTTTTGGAATCTGAGAATGTGAAAGTGATTCGTAATGCGTTTTGATTTTTAATTCTTTGTCACGCACTTTGAAAATGAAGAACTCATTTTTGTATTGTTGAACTTTATCAGCCCAACCTTCCAAAATAACTTTATTGCGACCGTCAAAACTCAATGCTACTTGCGCATAAGTTTCTTCTAATCCTTTTATGATTCTGTCTTTATCTTCAATCTTTGTTTCTTTAAGCGTATCAATTGATTTTCGGATAGAAAATAATTTTTGCGCTAGCTCTTTTTGTTCGTCTACCCATTTGTCATATCCACGGTTGTTTTCTGCAATCTCAGCTAAGTAACGTGTGCGGCTAGGAGGGATGATGTAAATTTTTTCACTCATCTCATCGGTAACAGCAAAATCCGATTTTAGATCAGCACCCGTTTTTTCAGCAAGCATGTTTACAATTGCTTTGTACAATTTGTTCATGCCTGGATCATTGAATTGAGAAGCAATGGTTCCATAAACTGGAATTTGTTCATCATCGGTATCCCATAATTGATGATTGCGTTTGTATTGTTTTTTCACATCGCGGATTGCATCCAATGCACCACGTTTATCAAATTTGTTTAAAGCAATGATGTCAGCAAAATCAAGCATATCGATTTTTTCCAACTGAGTTGCTGCTCCATATTCCGGAGTCATCACGTACAAACTCATATCACTGTGCTCCGTAATTTCCGTATCACTTTGTCCGATACCTGAAGTTTCCAGAATAATCAAATCATAATCCGCAGCTTTTACAATGTCAATTGCTTCCTGAACATATTTGGATAATGCTAAATTGCTTTGACGAGTAGCCAACGAACGCATATACACACGTTCATTACGTATGGCATTCATGCGAATTCTGTCACCCAGCAATGCTCCACCTGTTTTTCGTTTTGAGGGATCAACAGAAATGATTGCAATGGTTTTTTTAGGAAAATCGATCAGGAATCTTCTCACCAATTCATCCACCAGCGAGGATTTTCCGGCACCACCTGTTCCCGTGATTCCCAAAACGGGAGTAACGGTCTTCGGTGAATTCTTTTTAATTTCAGGAAGAAATTTTGCAAATTCTTCAGGGAAGTTTTCAGCAGAAGAAATTAAACGGGCAATTGATTTAATGTCTTTGTCTTTTAAATGTTTGGCTTCGCCATTTAAGTTGTTTCCGGTAGGGAAGTCGCATTTTTCTAACATGTCGTTAATCATGCCTTGTAATCCCATCGCGCGACCGTCATCTGGAGCATAAATGCGCGTGATGCCATACGCATGAAGTTCTTCAATTTCAGTAGGGAGGATGGTTCCACCGCCACCGCCAAATATTTTAATATGTCCGCAACCTTTTTGTTTCAAAAGGTCTAACATGTATTTAAAAAACTCATTGTGACCACCTTGGTAAGAAGTAAGTGCAATCGCATTTGCATCTTCCTGAATGGCACAGTTTACAATTTCTTCAACGCTTCTGTCGTGGCCAAGATGGATTACCTCAACACCACTGCTTTGAATGATTCTGCGCATGATGTTAATAGCAGCATCATGTCCGTCAAATAACGAAGCAGCGGTAACAATTCTAATCTTGTTTTTGGATTTATAAGGTTCTGTAACGAATGTGTTCATAGTTGTAAGCTTAAGCTACAAATATAAGATTTTGAGGGTGATATTCCAAGCAGAATTTTATTTGCTTGAAGTCCTTGTTTTGCATGAGTTTACTTGTTGTTTGGCTTTTAGTTGTTAGTTGTAAGTGTATTTTTTTTTTGAAAACATGAGAATTATGAAACTATTTAGGTATCTTTGCGGCCAAACTAAAGTAATAAAATATGAAAAAAATTTTTACAATTGTATGCGCTTTATGTTCTTTTTTTGTGTCTGCTCAAGACACAACTAATTTAAGATGGGTTGGAGTAAACGAAGATGGTGAATTTAATTTTTTTAAAACAGATACTTCTGATTTAATCAATTATGTTAGTGGTTACGGTACAGGTCAGGGTGTTTTTATGAGTAATAAAGATAGTTTATTGTATGCTATTTTTGATGTTAACGCAGATGGAGACAGAAATTTATATTCCTTTAACCCTTTCACGGGTGCTTATTCCTTAGTGCGTGACTTAGGTGTGCCGTATGTTAGTAGTGCTGACATCAGTGATGATGGATTGACTCTTTATGTAATTGAAGGAAACAATGCAACCTTAGGTCAAATTACTTCTGTTAATTTGACTACTGGTGTGGAAACAGTTGTTACTACTGCATTAAATGATCCTGCAAATAGTTCTTATGGAATTGAATTGAATCCAACAAACAACAGTTTGTATGTTTTCGAAGGATCTTATGCATCGGCAAACAGAGTTCAAGCAATTGACCTAACAACAACAGTAAACACAAATTCACCAATGGTTGGATGGTCGACTCAAATTCATGGGGCTAAATGGACGGGTACAGGCAGTAAATTTATTGTAACAGCAGGTTACGGCTGTGATATGTTAATGACTGATGCAACAGGAAATAATTTAACTTCTTTTTACTCAACTTGCCCATACAATACAGCTGATGTTGAAGATTTTAAAATGTTAAGAGCAGAAAATGATTCTATTATTGTGTGTGGTACTTCTGATAGCACGATGATTAGCTTGATTTATAGTGGAACAAATTTTACTTGGTACAGGAATGGAGTGTTATTGCCTGCAACAAATGATACCATAATGATAGCAACTTCCGGAAATTACAAGGCATTAGTAGAAATCGGTACTACCGGTAACTACATGTGGTCAGAAACGATTGTTGTTAATGTAGCAACTGTTCCGGTTGTTAATATTACACAAGCAACAAATGATACATTGATTTGCCCATCTGAAACAATCATACTTACAGGCGCTACAGGCGGTTCATTGCAATGGTATAGAAATGGTGTTTTGATACCGGGAGCAAATGCAAGTACTTATGCTGCAACATTAGCAGGAACTTATAACCAAACAAAAACAAATACAAGTGGATGTAGTGATTCTGCTGCTGTGTCGTATGTTATTGATAATCAGTTGGTAGGTTGTCCTGCAGTTGGGATTGCTGATGTGCAAGGTGCATCTTCAATACGTGTATACCCGAATCCTGTTGTGACAAATTTGTTTATTGAATCTGCTGATGCAATAAAATCGATTGTGATTTATGATATTGTTGGAAAAGAAGTTTATCGTGCTGAAAGCACTGGTAAAAACAATTTAAGTATCAATCTCTCTGATTTGGTTAGCGGTTTTTATTTCGTAAGAACAATAACAGATGCAGGCGAGAAAATTCAGAAAATTCAAAAGTAGAATTCGGTTCTATTTTTATTCTAATTCAAAAGCCTCACAACTATTGTGAGGCTTTTGAATTTACAACGAAGGATATTTTCCCTTCAAATATTCAAAATACTTTTTCAAATCGGAATTGAACTTTTCTTTGTACTCTTTTTCGAAAATTTCGTATTGAGAGTCATAGCGTTCAAAGGCCATAAAAAATGCATTGCCTTCGAAAAAAGCCTGTTGTGTGTATTTGAAATAATTCTTCTTTTTATGTAATGGAAGTTTGTTTACTCCTAGTACAATTTCCATAATAAGTTTATCTTTTTTTTGTTTTTTGATAAGATGTCCTTGTTTTCCCGACATCGTTTTGTAAAGACTATCCAGTCTTTCCTTGTTTTGTAAAATGTAGGTAGTAAATGTTTTTTGATCGGTTTTGTCTTGTTCATAGTCGATGTATTCTTTCGACTCTTTTCCAAAACGTTGTATTAAAAAAAGCTCAGCCCCTTTATCGCCAATAAAATTAGCGAGGTTTTCATTGAAGTTTACATCGTTTTTTACAAATAAAGTCCCGTGCGTTAATTCATGGATGATTAAATTTGACAAACTTCCTTCATCTTGTTTCAGCATGTTTGAAAGAATAGGATCCTTGAACCAACCCAATGTGGACCAACCAGATGGACTGTACACATCCACATCGTACCCTCGCATTTTCAACTTTAGAATTTCTTTTTGTGCTTCCTTTTTATCAAAAAAACCTTTGTAAGGAACGGTTCCTAAAAATGGGAAAGTCCATTCTTTGGGAGTGAAACTATAAGGTTCGCAAGCGGAAACATTTAAAAGTAATGATTGGCCATGTTGGTCGTAAACGGAAGTGTAATTTTTACTTTCATTCATACCTAATTCATCAACAGTAAACTTTCGCATCTCAATAATGAGTCGGAGTTTCGGTTTGAGAGAATCAGGGAAACTTCCATCGTTTAACACTTCCTCCACAGGCTTAGCTCCCATAACCAATTCTAGCTGCCCTTTTCCCTGCTGGAGTCCATAAATAGCCACTTTGTACTCTACCATCAGAAAGATGAAGAATGCAAGAAGAAAAAACTGAAAGAAGAGCTTCAGAAGGCTTTTAAGCATGGTGTAAAGGTATTGATAATTGGTGAAAGATATTGCTTACTGAGGACGTCATTGCGAGTCTTGTCCCGCCCCGAATACGTAGGGCGGGACAGGGTGTGGCAATCTCATCCACGATGGACTGACAGTGTTAGTGTGAGATTGCTTCGCTCTGCTAGCAATGACGGTTTAAAGGAGCATCGTTCTCTTGCAACTGTCATAAATGGTGGAGAAAACTGCTTTTCGGAGCCGTCCCCTCTCCTTTGGAGAGGGGTTAGGTCATCATTTTTTTTTATATTTGCCTCCTAATTTTTAAAAAAGTGTTTTTTCTACTTTCAAAATTACTTTCTTTTATAATCAGTCCAATTGTTTGGATCATTAGTTTGCTTTTCGTTTTCGTATATTCTAAAAATGAAAAACGAAGAAAAAAAGCTTTCTACTGGGCATTTGGTTTCATCTTATTTTTCTCTAATAGTTTTGTTTTCGATGAATTTGCAAGAGCATGGGAAGTTCCTGCTACACAATACGAAGATTTGGAAATGTATGACGTTGCAATTGTTCTTGGTGGAATGAGTGTGTATGACGAAGAATATGAGCGCCCACAGTTTTACAGAGGCGTGGATCGTTTGTTACAAACAGTTGAGTTATATAAGTTGGGGATGATTAAAAAAATAGTTTTCACAGGTGGCTCGGGAAGAGTTCTTCATCCCGAAATGAGAGAGGGTGAGTATATTAAACGATATTTAATATTGATGGGCGTTCCCGAGAAAGATTTTATTATTGAATCGAAATCGCAGAATACCAGAGAGAATGCGTTGTTTACAAAAAATCTGATTGATGAGAAAAAATTAAAAGGACGATTTTTATTAATTACTTCAGCCTTTCATATGCGTAGAAGTTTAAACTGTTTTGAAACAGTTGGAATGGAAGTGACGCCATACAGCACCGATAGATATGCTGGTCCACGCAAATTTGAATTTGATCATTTGTTTATTCCAAATAGTTCAGCCTTGAACGATTGGACTACCCTTATCCATGAGGTAGTTGGTTACATCACATACAAAGTTATTGGCTACGGTTAAATTCGGCTGGTAACTTCTTATTCTTTTCTGTTCCAAAATACAATTCATCCGAGTTATCATAAAAATTTGAATAGGTATTGCTCAAATCAATTGTTTGAAGTTTAGTAGTAGGGTAAAGTGTGATTGTTTTATCACTCACTTTTATTTTAATAGGAAGTACAAAATCATCACTGGTGTTCTTCCATCGATAATACAATTTATCATTCGTCCAGCAGAATTCTAAAAACGGAGCTTCACGCTTATACAAGTATTGCTTAAAAAACCAAGAGTAATCTTTTCCTGTTTTTTTGTTTACTAAATCGGTAAATGTTTCTGAATAGATTTCTTTCTGAACATTTTCCATATAAAATGTTTTGAGGATATCAAAAAACAAAGAATCGTTACTTAGCGTTGTACGCAGTGAATGCAATACCCAAGACCCCTTTCCATAAATATCTCCATCGTGATAATCGAAATAACGAATTTCTTTTTGTCTTACAACCGGTCGTTTATTTAAAATTCCAATTCGTTGCCAATACATATAATCCAAATATCCCTTGTATCCCGAAATGCTTTCTACAAAAAGGGCTTCACAATAACTGGCAAATCCTTCATGAATCCAAGCGTCAGATAAATCAGCAGCAGTAACGCTATTTCCCCACCATTCGTGAGCCGTTTCGTGTAGGATTATGTAATCAAATAAATTTTGATAATCGTTTTTATAACCATTTCCATAAGCAATTGCAGATTGATGTTCCATTCCTGCATAAGGAGATTCTACCAATTTAAAACCATCGCGTTGCCACGGATATGGACCAAATGTTTTTTCGTAAAAGGCTATGTGCTTTTTCACTTGCTGAAAATGTAGTTTAGCTTTTTCATAATTATAGGACAAAACATAATGGTTGAGCTGGGTTGTTTTCGAAGTGATATCACTTATGTACGATTCGTTTAGCGATTTTAAATTTCCAATATATAAAGTAACGTTGTAGTTGTTGATTGGATAAGAAATATGCCAATGAAATGTTTTTTTATCAGCAGTGCTATTTGTGTCTTTCAAAACACCATTGCTCACAGCGACTAAATTTTTCGGAACCGTGATAGTCATGTCTGTGCTGTCTGCTTCATCACTCATGATGTCTTTACTAGGCCACCACATGCTGGAACCTTCACTCTCACAAGCTACACCAATCCATGGATTCCCATCTTTGTCTTTTTTCCAAACAAAACCTCCATCCCAAGGTGGACGCTTTGCTGAAATTGGAATGCCTTCATAGGCGATTATTAAGTTAAAGATTTCTTCTTTTTTTATTTGTCGAGGCATTTTTACAAACACAGCACCTTCTTCTCTTTTAAAAGTAATTGCTTGGTTTTCGAACGTTACACTTTTTAAAAGCATGTTTTTGTAAAGATCGATTTGAAGTGTATCGAAATTATTTAGCGCCTTTGCAGTAATTTTTACTTTTCCAGAAATGAATTTTTTTGCGGGAACAACTTCAATGTTGATGTCGTTATGCAAAACATCAAAACACGTTCTGTATTTAGTCGTTTCCGCCAATAACTTATTTTGTTTTGTTTCTTTGGGATATTTTCCTGCTTTTTTTGGATTGTGAACATTGAAATGGATTCCCAACATTCCGCAGGAGGAGAGGAAGAATGGGAGAAGGAGAATAAGGAATGTTTTGTTAAAAAATTTCATAGTGTAATTTACAATTTTTTTTAGAACGTCATTGCGAGTCGCGCATTTTCGCGCGATGTGGCAATCTCATCCACGATGGGCTGAAGATGCTGATGTGAGATTGCTTCTCTTCGTTCGCAATGACGCTCCGATTTAAACATTAATGTCAATTAAACATCCACAACAAAACAGGTTTTTCAGATGCTTTTAATTTAGGATCAACAATTCTCATAAAACTATTTGATACAGCCGGACAACCCCAACCTTCGGGTGTGCCATTTGGATAAACTTCATATTCCGTTACATCGTCCCACGAATGTAAAACGATTTGTCGTTTTAAAGCATTGCTATTGGTGCTTTCTAATCCATGCATTAAATAATTCACATTTATTCCCCAATTGCTATAACCTCGTTTTCCAATTTTAAATTTTCCAATAGCGGTGCAATGACTATCAGGAGTATTACTAAATTTTGGTTTTTCTTTGGTATACGTTTCTCCCCAAGGGTTTGAACCACAACCATGCGCACACATTCCTTCCGCAAGAATACTGTCTTTCTTTATATCGTATAAAAATGCGCGTTTTTTTCCAGAGTGAATGGTCATGTCAATTAAAATACAGAAGTTGGTATTATAACCATTGGCTTTGCAGAAAGTTACAGCATCTTTCGATTTTAGTTTTAAACGCTCAATTGTTTTTGTATCCGTTTTGAACGAGAAGAGTGAGATGCAGAAGAGTAGGAGAAGGGAGTTCTTATACATGTGTATTTTATGCAGGAACGTATATGGTAAAAGAAATATTGTTACGGAGCAGTAGGTGTAGTCTAATTTAGAACGTCATTGCGAACGAAGAGAAGCAATCTCACGCCAGCATTTTCGGCCCATGATGGAGGAGATTGCCACATCCCGTCCCAAGGCCTTGGGACGGGACTCGCAATGACGGTCATTAGATTGCTTAGATTTCTTTCGACTTAGCAAGGAACTTAATCACATCTTCACCCAATTTTTCTTTGATTTGAGAAAAGTGCTTTTTTACTTCTGCTCTTGTTTTTAATTTTTTTGTGCTGTTCACTTTCGCGATTAATTCATCTGCTAGGTCTACACAGTCGTCCACAAGTTTTTCAATTTGAGCTTCCGTTGCCTTGGAATCTCCATTTAACAATGCTGAATAATATTCTTCAATTACATCTCCTATTATGTGGTTGATGTCTCTTTTAAGGTCTCTGCGATTTGCCATTTGTTTTGTTTTAGTGTTAGTTTAATCCAGCCAATTGTTCTTCAATCGCTTTTATTTTTGATTCGGCATCAGCCATTTTCTTCTTTTCATTTTCAACCATTTCTGGTTTAGCATTGGCAACAAATTTTTCGTTCGCTAACTTTGTTTGAACCGACTTTAAGAATCCTTTATTGTAATCCAAGTCTTTTGCCAAACGTTCTTTCTCTGCTGCTACATCAATGTTTTGTGATAACGGAACATAGTACTCAGCATGTTTTAATACAAATGAAAATGCTCCATCCACTTTCGCGGTAACATATTCGAAGCTACTTAAATTACAAAGTTTGATAATTAATGAATCGTAGGTTTTAATCACCTCTCCTTGATTTACTTTTTCAAATACTTGCAGCTTCTCTTTCGGAGAAATATTTTTTTGCTTGCGGATGTTGCGTATGTTGGTAATCACTTCCATTACCACATCAAAATGTTTGATGATGTCGGCCGTTTCGTTTTTTGTCTTTGGCCATTCGGCAACAATGATGCAATCCTTTTCCGAACGATCAGCAATCAAATGCCAGATTTCCTCAGTGATAAATGGCATAAATGGATGCAATACTTTTAATACTTTTTCCAAGAAAACAAGAGTGGCATCATACGTTGCTTTATCAATCGGTAAAGATTTGCCATCTACAAATTCAGGTTTGATCATCTCTAAATACCATGCACAGAAATCATCCCAAACCAATTTATAAGTGGTCATTAAAGCTTCACTCATTCGATATTTCGAATACAAATCGTTGATGATTTCTACCTGTTCATTGAATTTTGCGTCAAACCATTCGATTGCAATTTTATTTGCATCGTTCTGTTTAATATCGCTACTTACTTCAAATCCATTAATCAATCGGAATGCATTCCAAACTTTATTTGAAAAATTTCTTCCTTGTTCACACATGCTATCATCAAACGGTAAATCGTTTCCAGCAGGAGAACACAATAACATTCCAACACGTACTCCATCCGCTCCGTATTTTTCAATCAGCTCAATTGGATCAGGAGAGTTACCAAGCGACTTACTCATTTTACGTCCTTGCTTATCACGAACAATTCCCGTTAAATAAACATTGGTGAAAGGTTTTTTACCTTGGTATTCGTATCCAGCAATAATCATACGCGCTACCCAGAAAAATAAAATTTCGGGAGCTGTTACTAAATCATTTGTCGGATAATAATATTTAATGTCTTTTCCATCTGGATTTTTAAATCCATCAAAAACACTTATCGGCCAAAGCCAAGATGAGAACCATGTATCCAAAACATCTTCGTCTTGTTTAATGTCTTCTTTTTTGACTTCTAATTTTTGACTTTTGAATTTCTCAATTGCTTCGTCAATTGTTTTTGCTACAACTGTATTCCCTTTTGAATCATACCATGCTGGAATTTGTTGTCCCCACCATAACTGACGAGAGATACACCAATCGTGTACATTTTCCATCCAATGTTTGTATGTGTTTACAAACTTTTCTGGAATCAATTTTATTTCTCCGTTCAGCACATTGTCTAACGCAGGTTTCGAAATTTGATCCATTTTCAAAAACCATTGCATCGATAATTTAGGTTCAATAACAGCATTGGTTCGTTCGCTATAACCTACTTTGTTTTTGATGTCTTCGATTTTTACAATCTGTCCCATCTCTTCTAAATCCTTCGCAATTTTTTTACGAACAGCAAAGCGGTCTTCACCAATATAAAATTGAGCAGCAGCGCTCATTTTCCCATCTGCAGCGATGGTGTCAATCACTTCTAGTTTGTGTTTAACTCCTAAGTTGTAATCGTTAATGTCGTGTGCAGGCGTAACTTTAAGCGCCCCGGTTCCAAATTCTAAATCTATGTAGGTATCAAAAATAATCGGTACCGAACGGTTTACCATTGGAATGATAACTCGTTTTCCATTTAAGTGTTTATAGCGTTCGTCATCGGGATGCACACATACAGCAGTATCACCTAAAATTGTTTCTGGTCGAGTAGTAGCAATCGTAATCCATTCATCACTCCCTTCAATTTTATATTTTACATAATATAATTTTGAGTTTACTTCTTTGTGAATTACTTCTTCGTCAGAAACGGCCGTTAATCCTTGCGGATCCCAGTTCACCATTCTAACGCCTCTATAAATATGTCCTTTATTATATAGGTCGATAAAAACATCAATAACAGCTTCACTCAAATCATTTTCCATCGTAAAACGGGTACGATCCCAATCACAGGAAGCACCAAGTTTTTCCAATTGTTTTAGAATAATACCACCGTATTTTTCTTTCCATTCCCAAGCATGTTTCAGAAAATCTTCACGAGACAAATCCGTTTTTTTAATTCCTTTTTCTGCAAGTAAAGCAACCACTTTTGCTTCTGTTGCAATTGAGGCATGGTCAGTTCCTGGAACCCAACAAGCATTCTTACCTTGCATACGAGCTCTTCTAATCAATACATCTTGAATGGTATTGTTTAGCATATGTCCCATGTGGAGAACACCTGTAACATTCGGTGGCGGTATAACTATTGTATATGGTTCACGCTCATCTGGTGTTGATTTAAAGAATTTATGCTTTAACCAATGGGCGTACCACTTGTCTTCGGTAATTTTTGGGTCGTATGTTTTAGGAATTTCCATATTTATTTACTTACTTCGTTCTTCTAAAAAAGTAGGCAAATCTACTAAAAATTAATTTTCCTTTCTTTTTTTGATTGTGGCATGGTTTTGGCAGTTAATCAAGTAAGAAATTTGACCCTAAAAACGATTAAATTTTAAATTAAGATGAAAAAATTAGCATTTACATTCGGAACAGTATTGTTGACAGCATTTGTTGCTGTAGCACAGGAAAAAGTAGCAGCTCCACCAGCGCCTTCAAGTAACGCAGAAATCACGTTTGACAAGGAAACCCATGATTTTGGTAACCTGGAATATGCAGGAAACGGAACGTATGAGTTTAAATTCAAAAACACTGGAAAAGAGCCATTAATCATTTCAGATGCAAAAGGTTCTTGTGGTTGTACTGTACCTACATATCCTAAAAACGTACCTATTAAACCAGGTGAGACTCAGGTAATTAAGGTGACATACGATACAAAACGTGCAGGTAACTTTAATAAAACAGTAACTGTGACTTCAAATGCTAAAACACCTTCTAAGCTTTTGACTATTAAGGGCAAAGTTGACGCAGCTCCAGTTGAAGAGACATTTCCATCAAACGGAAAAAAAGATGATGGCGCAACTCCATTAGAAAAACACTAAAAACAATTAAACTAAATAATAAAATCTCAAAAACACACACACAATGAAAAAAGTTATCCTATCAATTGGCTTAATGTTATGTGTTGCGGTAGGTGCAAATGCACAAGAAGCTGTAACTCCAAACCCCGTAAATCCAAATGCTCCAAAGTTTAAATTTGAAGCAGAAACAATGGATTATGGAACGATCGAACACAATGCAAACGGTGATCGTGAATTTAAATTCACAAACGTTGGTAAAGAACCATTAATTATTTCTAATGCAGTAGGATCTTGCGGATGTACAACGCCTGTTTGGCCAAAAGAACCAATTAAGCCAGGTGCTTCTGCAATTATTAAAGTTCATTATGCTACTGATAGAGTAGGTCAATTTGAAAAAACAATTACATTAACTTCAAATGCTGAAACGCCTTCAAAAGTTATTAAAATAAAAGGTGTTGTAAAACCAGATCCAACACCTGCTCCAGCAACAGGAACAGTTGCGCCTGCTGAGCAAAAACACTAATTTGTTTTGTTTATTAGTATCTATTTCAAGCCCTTTTGATTAAGTTCAAAAGGGCTTGATTTTTGCATTTACTTTAAAATAAATCAATACTCTATAAAATGAAAAAAGTAATTGTATTCTTGTGTTTCTCATTAGCCCTGTTAAATGCTTCTGCACAGCAACCTGTTGTTTCTGCTTCAAATGGTGCTAAAATTAAATTTGAATCTGAAGTCGCAGATTATGGAATCATTGAAAAGAATGGCGATGGAAATCGAGAATTTAAATTTACAAACATTGGTAAAGAATCGTTGATTTTGCTGAATGTAAATTCTTCATGCGGTTGTTTAGTTGCAAGCTGGCCAAAAGAACCAATCGCTCCAGGTAAATCAGGTGTAATTAAAGCGCATTACGATACAAGTAGAATAGGAAAATTTGAAAAAACACTTACTGTTCAGTCCAATGATGCTGAAAGACCTGCTATTGTTTTAAAAGTTAAAGGTGAAGTTTTATTACCTAAATAATTTCTATCTTTAAATATGAATTTCACAAAAACGATATTGATTCTTTTTTTAGTTGTGTTTGTAACACATGCTTTTTCGCAGGAAATTAAATTCAAGGAAACGAAACACAATTTTGGTTTTGTGCATGAAGGCGATACAGTGAAAGTAGAGTATGAGCTAAAAAATATTGGAGATAAACCTTTGATTGTTTCCAATTATGAAGTGGAATGTGGCTGTACGAAAATGGAGAGTATTCCCAACCCAATTGAACCAGGGCAAACATATATCTTGAAAGTGACATTTGATACCCATCAAAAATATGATCGTCAAGACAGAATCGTTAAAGTCATTTCCAATGCTGTAAATTCTCCATCTGAATTGCGTTTTAAAGGTGTGGTGCTGAAACCCAAGAAAAAATAAACCTGTCCGTCTGTCGGTTTATGTAATAATTAAAATACTAACTTTGGGCACTTTTTAAAACAAACTAAAAATGCCAAAAGTATCTTCCAAAGGCAATTCAATGCCTTCGTCACCCATTCGTAAATTAGTTCCATTTGCAGAAGCAGCAAAAAAACGCGGGACAAAAATATATCATTTGAATATCGGTCAGCCCGATATTGAAACGCCTGAGGCAATGCTCAACGCGATTAAGAATGCTGATATTAAAGTGTTGGAATATTCTCATTCTGCAGGAATCGAATCGTACAGAAAAAAATTAGCAGGATATTACGGAACCTTCAATATAAATATTGATGAAAATGATATTATTATTACAACAGGTGGTTCTGAAGCAATCTCCATTGCAATGATGGCTTGCTTTAATGATGGAGATGAAATTATTATTCCAGAACCTTTTTATGCAAACTACAATGGATTTTCTTGTGCTGCTGATGTAAAAGTAGTTCCGGTAAAATCATTTATTGAAACAGGTTTTGCATTGCCACCAATTGCTGAATTCGAAAAATTAATTACTCCCAAAACAAAAGGGATTATGATTTGTAACCCCGGAAATCCTACTGGATACTTGTATTCACGAGAAGAGTTGGAATCATTAAAGCAATTGGTGTTGAAATACGATTTATTTTTATTGAGTGATGAGGTGTACCGCGAATTTTGTTACGATGGAAAAGAATATGTTTCTGTAATGCATCTATCCGGAATTGATAATAATGTGATTTTATTGGATTCAATCTCAAAACGTTATAGTGCTTGTGGTGCTAGAATCGGAGCGCTGATTTCGAAAAACAAAGAAGTGATGTCGACTGCAATGAAATTTGCACAAGCACGATTGAGTCCACCAACATTCGGACAAATAGGAGCTGAAGCGGCTTTGAATACTCCTAAAGAATATTTTGATAAAGTACAAAAGGAATACGTATCCCGAAGAGATTTTGTTATTGAAGCATTGAATAAAATGGAAGGAGTGTTTTGTCCGAATCCTAGTGGAGCTTTTTATTGCATCGCTCGTTTGCCGATTGATAATTCAGATAAATTTTGTCAATGGTTATTAGAATCGTTTCAACACGATGGTAAAACTGTGATGTTGGCTCCAGCAACAGGCTTTTATTCCACACCTGGCGCAGGAACAAATGAAGTTCGTTTGGCTTATGTATTAAATAAAGAAGATTTGAAAAATGCGATGATTTGTCTGCAAGAAGCCTTGAAAGTCTATCCAGGAAAGATAAACTAAGTCATTTTTCATAACAATACAGCATCCCATCCGTACAATGTATAGATGGGATTTGCTTTTTAGCTCAAAATGGTTAATTTAGCTATCCCAAAACCTGTGGTAGGGCTAAATGGATATATTAAAAACATATTTCTCTCTCAAAGTAAATGCTATTTTAATTCTTAGCATGTTGCTTTTCTTTGCTACTAAGTTAAGTGCTAAAAACATTGTTGGCGGACCAGAAGACAGTGTTTCAACTTCATTAAAACCGAAAAGTTTAATCCAAAATATGAACCGTGAGCAGTTGAGCTCCTTGGTTGATTTCCTATTTGAAATGGATACTATTCCTAGGGATCTGATGAACGAAATCAATAAAGCAATTGCAACATTTAACAATGAAGACAATAAGAACGAGTCTAAAAACACAGTGACATCCATTTTTCCAGCATCCGATATGTATGTTAGTTGGGAGATAAATAATTTATTTCCAGAAAAGGATATGCTGAAATTGAAAGGAGATACTTCTGTTGCTCTTTTGTTGAATGGTGGTGAACGAGGAGATTATTTTCATCCATTTAATGGGCCAATGACATCTGGTTTTGGCTGGAGAGATAGCGCTCAGCACAATGGTGTAGATATTGATTTAAATAAAGGCGATAAAGTATGCGCAGCTTTTGATGGAATGGTCAGGATAGCAAAACGAAATGGTGGTTTTGGAAATGTTGTAATAGTTCGTCATTACAATGGTTTAGAAACGGTTTATGCACATCTTTCAAAATTAAAAGTAAAACCAGGTCAGGTAATTATTGCTGGGCAGGTTGTTGGATTAGGTGGCAGCACCGGTCATTCAACGGGCTCTCATTTACACTTTGAAGTTCGATTTAAAGGTGTACCAATTAATCCTAAGTATTTAATTTCTTTCAAACAGCAACGATTATTATACGATGCAATTACAATTAAAAAAACAAAATGGGGCTTGGCGGCTTTCCCAACAGGAGGAGCTGAGCATATTGTAGAAAAGGGGGATACTGTTTTTGAACTTGCGAAAAGATATGCAACTACTACTGTTTCAATTAAAGAAATAAATGGTTTAACAGGTAGAGTAAGACTCAAACCAGGGCAGATAATTTGTATTGCTCAATAAGTAATTATTCTGCATTCTTGTTCAGCTTATTTAGGCATCTCATAAAAGCATCTCTCATTCCCTCATATTGCGTTTCTCTTCCTAAGTTGCTTGTTCGATGTGCTTCATTGATAACTTCGTTTACGTGTACAATTTGCTGATTCAGCCATTGAACTACTTCTTTTAATTGTTCTGAGTTCATCGGTTTATAGTTTAGAGTTAATGATTAGTACGGCAGTGTTTGTAATATAGTTTCGATAGATTATACTAAAGCCCCTTTTTTATGGATATTTGCAGTGAAATAATACACAAAAATAATGTTTCGGAGCTTTGTTACACAGCTAGAGAGCCTTTTGAATAAGGAATTACCAGGAGAAAGTGCTCAGTTCTCGATGGCACCAGTTAATCGGATGCGTTTGCAAGATATTTCTAAAGATAATTACAAACCAAAGCAAAGCGCAGTGCTCATTTTACTTTTTCCTGAAGCAAATTCAATTAAAACAATCCTCATTCAAAGAGGGAAATATGAAGGAGTACATAGCGGTCAAATTGCTTTTCCAGGTGGACAATACGAGGAGGGTGATCTAGATCTAAAACAAACTGCTTTGCGAGAAACATTTGAAGAAATTGGAATTTCTTCCGAAAACATAAGTGTAGTGGGTTGTTTAACGGATGTGTATATCACACCAAGTAATTTTTTAGTGAAACCTTATGTTGGAATAATGAATCAAAAGCCAAATTTCATTTTAGATTCAAATGAAGTTGCGCTTGTTATTCCAGTTGATTTATTGAGATTGAATAGCAAAGATATTCGGAAAGAAAAATCGATTTTGCAGAGTGGTGGTTTCAAAATAAAAACCCCCTATTATGAAATAGAGGGTTTAACAGTATGGGGTGCAACAGCAATGATGATAAGTGAACTAAATGCTGTTGTTGCTCAAATAAAAATTACTTCTTCTTATTAAAATCGGTCATGATATTATCATAACACAAATAATAACTTCCTTTCGAAAGGTTTGAGATGTCTAGTTTGTTTCCAAAACCACGCTTGATTACATTTCCGTAAGAATCAAAAACTTCATACATTGTTTCAGCTGAAAAATCAATAGCATCTGAAGTTTTGGTCATAGCATAAGTAGGTTGACCCGTAGCTGAAACAAAAAGCACATTCGTTGACGATTTTGCTAAATCTCCGTAACCAATTTGTTTAACTCTGAATTTGTTTTCACCAGAGTGAGCAGTTGTTTGAAAGGTATACGCATTGCTTACTAAAGAGCCTCCGCCTTTTACTTCACCAACTGGAATCCATTTGTTCCATCGGAATTGCTCAACAACATAAGGCAATGAACCCATTTCGTTTTTAGTTGACCAATTCAAAACACCATTCTTATCTATATTAATATTGATTACTTCAAACGTAGCTTTTGGTTTTAATGCTTCAGGGTTTAATACTTTCGGGCTGCAATCATCTTTGTGACGAATTTCAACAATAACAGGTGTTCCGGGTATGATAGAAAATGCGGGAAAATCAATTTCAAACGCTGAGGAGTTTACTTCATCGGTTGATACTTTACCATTTATTGTAACTTCATATGTGCAAAATCCAACACCATTGCCAGCATATCCATTTTGGATATATAAATTTTTGTCTTGATATTTACCTTCCACTACAATGATTCCAGAGAATCCATTGATAAATGAAATTAAAAATAAGGATGATAAAAGGAGTGTTTTTTTCATTTTATGTTTAATGTTCGTCATTTCGTCTACAAATATATATAATTAATCGAAGACTTATCCTATTTTTTTTTGAAAAATTGCAAAAGAAAAATTCAATAAAACACTTAATGTGTTGAAAATCAACTATTTGAATTTAATGCGATAATTAAAGAAGTAATAGATGTTTAAGCTTTACTATACCATACAAGGCAAAAAATATAAATAATGCAAATAGCAATACTTTGTAGCTGCCTTTAAACAATATTTTATTATTGCCTTTATCTTTTCTATACGCCCAGATTATTCCGATTAGAAAAGACAGAAAAAAAAGTATTGCAAAAATTAATTGTCCGCGTGAAAACATTTTTTCTATAATTATCGACTACAAAAGTACTATTAAAATAGCATCGTTATTGAAAAAGAAAAAAATAATTAATTGTGTTATTTGGATTAAATTTACAACAAATTGAGTTTTGGAATTATGAATAAGCTTAAAATAGGTGCAATGCTAATGCTGTTATTTTTTTCTAGTAATAGTATTGCTGGAAAAATATCTAAAGCCTATGATGCATTAAGAATTTATAATTACTTTGAAGCAAAACGATTATTCGAAAAGTCGTTAAAAAAAGAAACATCTCCTGCTGCATTTGGATTAAGCAACATTTATTATAGAACAGATAATCCGTTTTCAAATATTGATAGTGCTTACCAATACATAATTCTTTCAGAAAAAAAATTTCAATCACTTTCTACTAAAACTAAACTAAACTATCTGCTCTTTGGAGTATCTGAATTGTCAATTGACTCTTTGAAAAACAAAATTCATAAAAAAGCTTTTGATTTTTATAAAAGTCAAAATACAATAGTTGCATTTGATAAATACATTTCTAATTATGTAACAGCTCCCGAATGTTTTGATGCGATAGCGTTAAGAAATGAATTGGCTTTCAATGAAACGAAAACATTAGACACCTATCAAGCATATGAAAGATTTATTGAAACGTACCCATTCTCGGTCGAATTAAAAGAAGCAACAGAACGATTTTATCTGACAAAATTCAAATCACTCACAAAAAACAATACGATTGAAGCCTTTGAGCAATTTCTTGTTCAGGACCCTCAAAGTCCGTTTGCAGATGAAGCAAAAAATAAAATATTTTTTTTAGCTACAAAAAACGGAACAGTTGAAGAATATTATCAATTTATTCAAAAATATCCGGATAATCCGAACGTTGATTATGCTTGGTTGACATTATATTCATTGTATACCGCGTCTTATGATCTTGCTTCTTTGTTGGATTTTAAAACTGAGTTTACAGATTTTCCTTTTAAGGATATTTTAAAAGAAGACATTGAATTGTGCAACAAAACTCTTTTACCTATTCGCGAAAATGGTAAGTGGGGATTTGTTGATAGTTCAGGTTACACTGTTATTCCTTGTATATATGAGTGGGTCGAAAATTTTTCAGAAGGGCTAGCTGAGTGTGGATTAAATAATAAATCAGGATTTATTAATAAAGCTGGAAAACTAATTATTCCATTTTTGTATGAGCAGGTAGACGCTTTCAATAAAGGTTTTTCTGTAGTTAAGATAAATGAAAAGTATGGTTTAATAAACAAGTTGGGTAAACGTATTTTGCAGTTTAGTTACGATGAAATTTCAGAATTTTCGGAAGGGTTTGCCACGGTTTCCATTGGTGATAAGTTTGGTTACATAAATGAGCAAGTAGAAATTGTAATCCCAATTAATTATACAAAAGCGTTTGATTTTAAGGAAGAATTAGCCGCTGTTGAAATTGGTGGACAATCTGGTTATATCAATAAGTTTGGAGAAGTAATAATTGGATTTAAGTTTGATTGGGTTGATAATTTTAAAAACGGTTTGGCGAAGGTGAAGTCACTAAAAAAATTAGGCATCATTAATAAAAAAGGAGAATTTGTTTTGCCTTGTGAATACGATTTAATTGGTGATTATAAAAATGATTTAGTGATGGTGATGAAGGATCAAAAATACGGCTTTGCAAATCGAGAAGGAAAACTAATTGTTCCACTTGAATTTGATTACAGTGGAAATTTTTCGCTGCCACTCGAATATAAAAATGGTTTTGCCGTTGCAGAAAAAAATGGCAAACAAGGCTTGATAGATATAACGGGAAAATATGTTACTGCTAAAGATTTTGATCGCATAGAGCCTTTTAGTGAAGGTTTTGCGCCCGTTATGAAAAAGGATAAATGGGGATTTATAGATGAGAAAATGAAATTAGTTGTTTCTTATACTTATCATTCTGTTCAACAATTTGAGGATTGTATTTCTTCCGTTACAAAAAATAATAAAATCGGTTTTATTAATAAGTCTGGAAAAGTAGTAATCGATTTTCTATACGATGAATCAGACGATTTTGCACACTTTAATAATGGATTATGTGTCGTGATGTTAGATGAGAAAATGGGACTGGTTGATTTATCAGGAAAGTTAGTCGTTCCATGTGAAGTAGATCTAATTACAAAAGAAAAAGAAACTGTTTTTAAATTTGAGAAAAATTCAAAGATTGCATATTACAATAGTGCAACTAGAAGTTATATTTGGAAGGAAGTTGGATATTAGAATTAAAGTTTTATTTTTTGTCCAAGCCTCAAAGTGCTAGTCGCTTTAATTCCATTCTTTTTACACAAAACTTTTGTAGTCGTTCCGTATCGCCTTGCTATTCCTGAAAGTGTGTCTCCTTTTTTTACAGTATGTACTTTTTTTCCTTTTGAACTAGCATAATTTTTTGCTGCAGCTTTTTTCGCTTCTGATACATAATCAAATGTTGCCATGTCGATGCACAGCATGTTGGAGACTAATTTTTTATCATCAAAAGAAATTATTTCGGTTGGGTTTATCGGATGGCCTAAATAACGAACTTCAAAATGTAAATGGCTTCCACGTGAACGACCTGTATTTCCTCCTAGTCCAATTACATCACCCGCAAATACCTCTTGTCCTACTACAACATTTATTTTTGAAAGATGTGCATAATAAGTCTCTAATCCATTGTCGTGACGAACAACAATCACATTTCCATAACTTTTACTTTTTTTAGCGATTCTGATTTTACCATCAAAAGCCACATTTACTGAGTCGCCTGTTTCTAAATCGATATCTACTCCGTAATGGTAACGTTTTTTTCTAGGGCCAAATTTGGATGTTACTCTTCCTGAAAATGGGTGAACATATCCACAGTTGTGTTCGCTATACAATGCAAATTCTCGTACACTATCATTCAACGATTTCATATCTGCTTTTGCCGTGTGAATGTTTGTAGTATCCCAACCAGAATATAAACCATTAGCTGGAAAAAAAATTACAGAATCAGTATGATCCATCATCTCGTCTTCGTCCATCGTAAATGGAATAGTGTCGATAGTTGTTTGGGCACAAAGGAAATTAGTTGAAAAATGTATTGTGAAAAGAAAAAATATTAAAATAAATCGTTTCATATAATATTAATTACCACTTCCGAAGCTCTTAAAGAGGTAATTCTATTATATAAATGTATTTATATAAGAATCACATTCGGTGTGTTCATTTGTAAATCAGCAAAATTGGTACAATCAGTATCCATGTTTTTTACTTTCCAATAAAGTATCGGAATTACAAATATGTGCATTTTTTTGAGTTATGCAAGTGTTAATTATTGTTAAGCAGAAGTATTTTATACACAAACAAATGTTAATGTTTAACAATAGCTTTGAAACGGTCGTCTGTAAGAGTTTCTAGAAATTCAAGTAAATCCGTTTTTTCTATTTTAGATAATGCAATAGGTTTTAAAAGTAATGTGTCTGAATTTATACTTCCTTTTACAAAATCTGATGGTGCATTGTAATAATCTATTACCTCTGAAAGTGTTTTAAACATTCCATTGTGCATATAAGGTGCTGTAACAGAAATGTTTCTTAACCCAGGCACTTTAAATTTTCCAATATCTGCGCTGTCTTTAGTCGCATCAAATCTTCCCATGTCCTTTAATTCTTTTGCATTATACAAACCAATGTTTCTGAATTGATCTCCCGTGAAGTCAGGGCCAAAATGGCAATCAAAACATTTCCCTTTTTCATTAAATATTTTTTGTCCGCGTTTTGCAGATTCGCTGATTGCATTTGTGTCGTCTTTCATAAATCGATCAAATGGTGTGTCTCCCGTTTCAAGTGTCCGTTCGAAAGATGCAATTGCATCTAGTAAATTAGTTCTGTTGGGTGATTCGTTGTATATTTTTTTAAAATATTTTTGATAATATTTGTTTGCAATTAATTTTTTTATTGCTTCTGCAATCGGTAAATTCATTTCTACTGGATTTTCTATTGGTCCAGCAGCTTGTTCTTCCAATGAAGTTGCTCTTCCATCGTGAAAAAAGAAATTTCTGGAACTTTGGTTCATTGCACTTGGAGTGTTACGATTACCTGTTTTCCCGTTTACTCCTTTGCTGAAAGCAATAGTGTCTGAAAATGCATAACTTGGAATATGGCATGATGCGCAGCTAATTTCATTATTCTGCGAAAGTATTGGATCTGAAAAAAGTAGTTCACCTAATTCCTCTTTTTTAGCAGGTTCTCGTTTTAGTTCTTCTGGTGCACTTGAACTACATGCATTTATAAATAGTATACCTAGCGCGGCTATAAAAAGGAATATAGATTTCATTCGTTCATTTTTTGACAAATGTAAACGACAATTTCGTAATAAAAAACCTTGTTCTGCAATTTATAGTGATTACAAATAATCTTAATGTTATATTTGTAAAAAACAATTTTAATTTAGAAAATATAAGCGTATGAAAACAGCAGAAATAGTTACAGCAAAAGGAACAATGAAGGTTGAGTTTTATGAAAAAGATGCACCAGGAACGGTGAAAAATTTTTGTGATTTAGCCCAAAAAGGATTTTATGATGGATTAACATTCCATAGAGTTATTCCTGGATTTGTTATTCAAGGAGGATGTCCAAATGGAACTGGAGCAGGCGGACCAGGATATAACATTAAATGTGAGTTGGATGGCGATAATCAATTTCATGATAAAGGAGTTTTATCGATGGCACATGCTGGAAGAGATACAGGTGGTTCTCAGTTTTTTGTTGTTATTAGTAGAGCACAAACGGCTCACTTGGATAGAAAACATACCTGTTTTGGTAAGGTAGTTGAAGGATTAGATGTAATTGAGCAAATTCGAGGCGGTGATGTAATTTCGAAAATCGTTATTCACGAAAACTAAGACAAAAGTCCGTTAGAAATTGAATTATACCTTTCGTGTATTTATTTAAACAAATAATAGTTTCTAACGTAAATTTGTAAAGAATTAATCTGAAATTGATTTTTTGTACAGGTTATTCAAAAAAGGGAATGGTATCGTAGCAGCCATTCCCTTATTACTTTTTATCTTTAATATAAAATGTTAAAATGAAACGCTTCATACTCTCTTTCATATTCTTTTTTGTCTCGACTCTTTTTTTATACTCAGAAAACAGATATGAATTTTCTGTTGACTTAACAAAGTGTGTGAAAGATAAATTACTTGTTGAGTTAATGACACCTAATTTGAATAGCAATGAAGTAATTTACCGACTCCCTAAAATTGTTCCAGGCACTTATGAGATATTGAATTTTGGTCGATTTGTATCTAATTTTAAAGTATATGATAGCTTGGGAACTGAAATGGAATTTGAGAAATTGGATGTAAATAGTTGGAAAATAATTAATGCAAAAAAAATAAAAAAACTTTCTTATGAAGTGGAAGATACTTGGGATACAGAGATTAAAGAACCGTATGTTTTTGAGCCAGGTGGAAGTAATTTTGAAGCAGGAAAAAACTTTGTTTTAAACCCTCATTGTTTATTTGGATTTTTCGAAGGTATGAAGGGCGTTCCTTATCAAATAAATATAATACGTCCTTCTGATTTTTTTGGTGCATGTAGTTTAACAGATGTTGTATCGAAGGGGAATGTGGATACATATTCAATTGTTGATTATAAGGAACTTCAAGATGCACCTATGATGTATAATGTTCCTGATACAACAGTTTTGAACATTGGAGAAACTCAGGTTTTAATTTCAGTGTATTCGCTAAATAAAATTTCTTCCTCAAAATTTATTTCCGAACAAATTTCAGAAATATTATTTGCTCAGGAGGAATATCTAGGAGGCGTTTTGCCAATTAAAAAATATGTGTACTTGATTTATTTAACTTCAACAGGAGGCATTTCTGGGTCAAGTGGAGCTTTGGAGCATAGTTATTCTTCGATGTATTTTTTACCTGAGATGGATCAGAAATATTTATCTCAAACGATTCGTGATGTTTCAGCACATGAATTTTTTCACATTGTAACTCCATTGAATATTCACGCTGAACAAATCGGTGATTTTAATTTCAATGATCCGCAGATGTCGAAACATCTTTGGTTGTATGAAGGTACTACTGAGTATGCGTCTGGTTTGGTTCAGATAAAATATGGTAACATGTCTTTGTCAGATTATTTAAAAGTAATTGAGTCGAAAGTTTCGGGTAGTAAAGGATTTAACGATTCCATTTCTTTTACATTAATGAGTGAAGGGTGTTTAAAGCAATATAAAGATCAATATTCCAATGTTTATCAAAAAGGAGCATTGATTGGGATGTGCTTGGATATTCAATTAAGATATTTATCAAAAGGAAAATACGGATTGCAAGAATTGATGGTTGATTTATCTAAGACATATGGTAAAAATAAATCATTTAAAGACGATGAATTGTTTGATCAAATTGTAAAATTGACTTATCCTGAGATTGGCGATTTTTTTCACAATTATGTTGAAGGCAACAAGCCTTTGCCTGTTAAAGAAATGTTAGAGTTGGTAGGAATTGGGGTTGCAGATGCTAGCGGAAACAAACAAATATCAATCGGAGGAATTAGTATAGGATTAAACACAGCCACTAATAGATTAATGATTGTAAATACCGAAGCAATGGATGATTTTGGAAAAGCAATTGGTTATCAAGAATATGATGAGTTAATAAAATTCAATGGTAAAAAGTTGACTGTTAATAATTCTCAAGAAGTAATTGGTGGTTTTGTTCAAAATGCAAAAGAGGGGGACGAATTGCTAGTAGTTGTAGGTAGAAGGAAGTCAGATACTTCTAAAACTAAAAAAATTAAGTTAAAAGCAAAATTATTTCCTGTTCTTCCTGCTGCTAGTAATAATTTAATCCCATTTACAAATGCTACAGATGAACAATTGAAATTGCGTACCGACTGGATAGGAAAACATTAAAATAGTGTAATGAGCAAGAAAGCACTTTATTGGATATGTCAGGTTGGTGGTTGGCTGTTTTTAGTCTTAGCACAAAGTTTGTATCTTAAATTAAGTGATGCATTGACTCTAGAAACTGCCACCAGCCAGTTTTTGCTCTTGTTTTTTGGAATAGTATTGTCTCATCTTTATCGTAATTTAATTGTTTCATATGGATGGTTGAAAACAAAGATTATTCTTCTTATTCCTAGAGTTGTTCTAGCAAGTATTTTGCTAGCTATTTTAGGAGATTATTTCCAATATGGAGTTGAATTATTACTTGGAATTGCAGGTGATAAACATCAAAATACAATTACGATTGTTGCTAATATTTTGAATTTAATTCCTTTCTTTTTTTCATGGTCGCTAATTTATTTTTTATTTCACTTTATAGAAAATTATAAAAAAGCTGAAATAGAAAATTTAAAATGGGAAGCTTCTATAAATGAAATCGAGTTAAATAAATTGAAATCTCAATTGAATCCTCATTTTATGTTTAATGCTATGAATAGTATTCGAGCGCTCGTTGATGAGAACCCAAGCAAATCAAAAGATGCAATCACTCAGCTCTCAAATATTTTGAGAAACACTTTGCAAATGGGTAAAAAGAAAGTGATTCCTTTTGATGAAGAATTTAAAATTGTAAATGACTATTTAGCACTTGAGTCGATTCGTTATGAAGAACGATTAAAAACAAGTGTACGTATTGATCCTGAAAGTAAAACGTTTAGTATTCCTCCTTTGATGATTCAAACGTTAGTGGAGAATGGTATTAAACACGGTGTTTCAAAATTAATTAATGGTGGTGTTTTGGAAATTGAAACTGTTGTTAAGAATGATGCGCTGGTTGTTAAAATTTTCAATAGTGGTCAACTGTTAAGTGAAATATCTGATAGCGGGTTTGGAATTAAAAATACGAAACAGAGGTTACATTTGTTGTATGGGAAAGCAGCATCACTGACGATTTCAAATGTCGATTCTTCTAATGTTTTAACGGAGTTAATTATTCCTAAAAATGTAATTAGTTATGAAACTTCAGAGTACATTTAAATTAATTTAAAACATAGTTTGATTTTATTTAGCAACCTAAATTAGAACCAATGAAGGCAGTACTTATTGATGATGAGCGATTGGCACGACAAGAACTAAAAAGTTTACTATCTGCTTATCCAGAAATAGAGATCGTTGGAGAAGCCAACAATTCAGAAACGGCAATTGAAAGTATCAAATTGTTGAAACCAGATGTTATTTTTTTAGATATTCAAATGCCAGGAAAAAATGGGTTTGAGTTGTTAGAAGAAATTAGCGGGGTGCCAGAAGTTGTTTTTGTTACAGCTTACGATGAATATGCAATTCGAGCATTTGAAGTTAATGCTTTGGATTATCTTTTAAAACCAGTTCAATCCAATCGTTTGGCTGAAACAGTTAAAAAAATATTAAATAAAGAAAACAGTGATAAGCAAGAGTCAAAAGAGTTGTCACTTCCTTTAAATGACAATGATCAAGTTTTTGTTAAGGATGGCGAGAAATGTTGGTTTGTCAAATTGAGTGATGTTCGTTTGTTTGAATCTGAAGGTAATTATGTAAGAATTTATTTTGATAAAAATAGGCCATTGATCCTACGTTCTTTGAATAATTTAGATGAGCGTTTGAATAATCGGACCTTTTTTAGAGCGAGTAGAAAACATATCATTAATTTAAAGTGGGTAGAAAGTATCGAAAGTTGGTTCAATGGTGGATTGATGGTTAAACTTAGGGGTGGAGAACAAATAGAGATTTCGCGCAGACAAGCAGCAAAATTGAAGGATATGATGAGTTTGTAGTTTTGTGCTTTACAATAAATTTTTACATTTAGTAAAATGAAAAATGCTTGGCAACTTTATTTTTCTAGACCAAACAAGCGAACGGAATTTCTGTTTACCATCGGAATTCTGACTCTTACGCTAATCTCATTTGTATATTTTCTTACATTCAATGAAAACAGATTTGGCTATGTTTTTAAAGATCCAATTTTAAATTTATTTGAGCCGGTTGCTATTTCGGAGGTTACTTTTTTTATTACATACTTTTTTGCTATATATGGAATAATCATTTCCTTTCGTGAGCCAGCTTTGTTTGTTACTTTACTACAGGCATATACTATTATGACTTTATTTCGTATAACTTGTTTATATGTTATTCCATTAGAAGCTCCAGATAAAATCATTCCGTTGAAAGATACCTTTTTGCAATCTACTTTTTATTCGGGAAGAGAGAATTTAAAGGATTTATTTTTTTCTGGACATACAGCAACTATTTTTTTGTTTGCTTTTGCATTTAGAAAAATAGGAATAAAAATAATGTTTCTTTTCGGTGCAAGCCTTGTTGGAATATTGGTTATAGTGCAGCACGTACATTATAGCATAGATGTTCTTGCAGCTCCCATTTTTGCTTTTCTTTCAATAAAAATTCAGATGAAATTAAAATTGAATTAATCTCTTATTCTTCTTTTTCATCAAAATGTATTTCGTATGGTGATACTAAAAAACCTATTACTGCAATAAATGCAACAATTGCTATGGTTGCTGGATTGAATAAAATTGAGATGAAAGTTTCCATGTTTTTTATTGCAAAGTACCGCAATCCGAATTATGGAATTATAAAGGCAGTATTATCAAATCTACATTTGAGTGTAAACAAATTTCTGAAGTTCAGGAAAGAACTCTTTAAATTCTTTTTCAAACAAAGGATAGTGCTCTTTTAAATCCTGAATAGCATATTCCATGTTAGAAACAAAACTGGCTCTTCTCGACATTCCATTTAACACTTTTTCTATTCCTTCGAAATTTGCATAGGCAGATAGGATATTGTATTCCAACATGTATTTAGTAAACAGCTGAGACTTTATCGGAAATGTATGCTTGTGTTTATCGATGAGTAAATAAATATTTTTTGTGTATTGGTCTAACGATTTATTCGAATAGTTTTCCCAATTAATAGCCAAGTAATGATCATAATAAATATCCACAATCACACTTGCATACTTTTTGTATTTAGGTCGTAATCGTGTTTTGCTAATTTCAACAATAGGATGTATGTCTGTAAACGCATCTATTTTTCGGTGTAGGATAATTCCTTTTTGAATTTCCTCAGGAAACGAATTGAATGCACTTCCTTTTATTGAATCCGCAATGAAATTGCCGATGATTAAACCTTCCGATTCTCCTGATAAATATAGGTGAGATAAGAAATTCATTTATAATTCTTTTGCTTTGTTCCAATAAACATCCATTTCAGCTAATGTCATTTCACTTAATGGTTTTCCTATTTTACCCGCTTCTGCTTCAAGGTATTGAAATCGTTTAATGAATTTCTTATTTGTTCGTTCTAAAGCATCTTCAGCATTTATATCTATAAAACGTGCATAGTTGATTAATGAAAATAATACATCGCCAAATTCACCTTCTATTTTTTCTTTCGATGCTTTTGTATCTATTTCATGTTTTAGTTCATTAATTTCTTCTTGAACTTTTCCCCATACTTGTTCTGGCTTATCCCAGTCGAAACCAACGGCACGCGCTTTTTCTTGAATACGAGATGCTTTAATTAATGATGGTAAAGAATTCGGAACACCACCTAAAACAGATTTGTTTCCTTCTTTCAACTTTAATTTTTCCCAATTTTCTTTTACTTCTTGTTCATTTTGAACTATTACGTCACCGTATATGTGTGGATGTCGACTAATCAATTTCTCGCATAAGGAGTTTATTACATCAGCAATATCAAATTCGTTTGTTTCAGATGCAATTCGCGCATAAAAAACAATATGTAATAAAACATCGCCCAATTCTTTCTTGATATTCGGCAGATCATTATCTAAAATGGCATCTGCAAGCTCATACGTTTCTTCAATTGTTAAATGACGCAACGATTCAATTGTTTGCTTTTTATCCCAAGGACATTTCTCGCGCAATTCGTCCATAATTATCAATAAACGCTCAAATGCCTTTAATTTTTCTTCCATTTTCTTATTTATCATGATATTCCCTAATATGTTAGCTAAAATAAGCATTATTCAGTTGAAATTTGGCTGTGTTTTAGCCAATATTTTTAATAATTTTGTATGATACAATGTTTTCACAAAAATTATATAAAGTCGGAAGAATCATCTGCATTTTTATTTTGCTTATGCAAGAGTCTGCCATTGCTCAACATGCTTGTAAAAAAGATTTTGTAGTGGTTGCTGATGCACATTTTGGTTATATTATTAGCCAGCGGCAAAGTATTGTCCATTTGATTAAAGGACAAATTGGTGGTGGGGAATTAACCTACATATTTAGAACTTCTGGAAAAAGATCGTGGCAAACACTACATGCGTATCCTGAATTTGGGTTTAGCTACATGCATTTGTATTTGGCGAATCCTTCCCAAATTGGAAATTTGGATGCGCTTTACCCTTATATGAACCTTAGGTTAAATAAGCAAAAAAGAAATTTTAAAATGTATTTAAGATTAGGTATGGGTGTTGCCTACCTCTCGAAGCCATTTGATCCCGAAACAAATCATAAAAATAATGCGATTGGTTCACATATAAACGGTTATGTAAATATTAGATTCAGCTCTTCCTTTAAGTTAGGTCGCTCTTGGCGTATAGATTCTGGTATAGGATTAACACATGCATCAAATGGCGCAGTTCAAACACCTAATTTGGGGCTAAATATGGCTACTGTTAATTTAGGGGTTGGTTATGTGTTTGGCAATAAAAAATTAGAAATGTGTAAAGACTCTGTTTTGCCTAAACTATCCAAAAGATGGCATCCTTCAGTTTTAGGGATTTTTGGTTTCAAAGAAATGGAAAACCCATTGGGAAATAAATACATGGCATATAATTTAAGTGCTAATTTGTATTATTCGGCCAGTTATAAAACAAAATTTGGGACTGGATTAGAGTTTGTTTATAGTAATGCTACTCGTAAAAATTTGGAGCACGATTCGATTTCTACTGAAAGAATAAGAGATGTTTTGAAAATAGGAATAAAAGCAGGTTATGCTTTTCATGTAGATAGAATCTCTATTCCGATAGATTTTGGATACTATGTATATCAAAATGATAATTTAAAAGAAAAATTTTTTCACCGAATTGGTGTTAGATATATGCTTACAAAACATGTGATTGCAAATGTGACATTATACACACATTGGGCAAAAGCGGATTATTTTGAATGGGGTTTAGGATATGAATTTTAAAAAAAATTATTAATGAAAATTTTAAAATTTATTACGATTATAATGATTCTGTTTTCTTCATGTAAAAAAGAAAATAGATGTGATTGTATTAAACGAACTGGTAGTATTGTTACAGAAATAAGAACCGTTCCAGCATTTGACAGGATTTTTACCGAGCAGGACGTAGATGTGTATATTACGGAAGATACTTACTCTGAAGTGAAAGTGGAAGCGGGTGAAAATATTATTCCATTAGTTGAAACCGTAGTTGAAAACGGGCAATTGATTATTAGAAATAAAAACAAATGTAATTGGGCGAGAAGTTATAAGAAACCATTGAATGTTTATATCAAAACTCCTGGTTTAAATTATATTCATTCCAATGGAAGTGGAAATATTAAATCGTTAAACACCATAACCGTTGATTCTTTTGATGTGAGAACAGAAGGAGCAGGAAACATAGAGTTGAAAATTAATAACAGAGTAATAGTATCACATATTTATGGAATTGGAGATTTAATATTAACTGGTTTTTCTGACCAGCACTATGTAAGTATTGGTGGCGCTTCCTTTTTATACACATCTGGATTAAATACAAATTTTACATGGATACAGTCATATACAAGTGGAACGTGTTATATTAGAACCGCTGGATTATTAATGTATAGGATTGATGCCCAAGGTGACGTATATTGTTCTGGAAATCCTGCATCAGTTCAACAGGTTGCAAACGAAGGAACTGGGAAATTATATTTTCAATAAATTTATACAAACTAATAATGTTTAAGTGGAATAAAATAAAAATTCATTATTTATTAAGGCTAACGGTCTTTTGGTTTTTGTTTTTTGCATTGTTTAGAGTGATTTTCATTGTGTATCACCATGCAAAAATTCCTGATGGAGAGCATTCAGAAACAAGTTTGAGCTTTTTATACGCTTTACGTTTAGATTTAGCTACAATTTGTATGTTGCTCATTTTCCCTTTTGTGTTGTGGTCGTTTCAACAATTTTATAAAAGTAAGTTCATTCATCAAATTAATTTATCTTACAATATTCTTCTCATTTCTATCGTTTCAGTTTTAAGCATTTTCAATATTAAAATTTATGGTGAATATGGATCTTTGCTAAATACTGAAGATTTAGTTTATCTGGTTTATCCTAAAGAAGCAATTACATTCTTATCAGTTTGGTCGTTATTGCTTTTGTTAGCTTCAGCAGCCTTTTTTGCATTCATTGGAATTCGGTTTTATCGTAGAAATATTACAAATTTTTCTTTGCCTTTTGAAAATAAAAAAATAAAAATTGGTCAAATAGTTTTATTCCCGATTTGTTTGTTTCTTGGCATAAGTATTGGCTCAAAAGCCGTTCCTGAAAATGAAATGAATATACATTATTCGTACATAAAAATAAACAATGATATTGCAACAAATAATATCTGGTATTTAGGGAACAGTATTTGCAATAGAAACGATACACTTTATATAAATAGTCATTTGAATGCGGAATAATTATTTTTTATCTTCCTTTTTTATTCTCCTTATTTCTTTTTCAACAGTATCTTTTGTGTTTGGACAAAAAGAAAAAAAAGTTGGTTTGTGGAAGTCTCTAAATACACCTACTGCGAAAGATACTTCAGCGGATGATTATTATGGCGATAATAGCATTCGTTACGAAGATTATATTTATAAAAAAAGTATTAAAACTGTAGAGTTGCGAGATGAAAGCTTTATTTTGAGTAAAGCCATTTTAAATTTAGGCTCCGAAGAAAAATTAAAACTGAGTTTTGATGATTTGGATGCTGATTTAAAGAATTACTCTTATACCCTCATACATTGCAATTCAAACTGGCAACCATCCGATTTAATGCCTAACGAATATATTGATGGTTTTTTAGATAACTCCATTAATGATTTTAGATACTCTTTTAATACACTTCAAAAGTATACCCATTACAATGTTACTTTTCCAAATAGCTCATTGCGGATTACAAAATCTGGAAATTATATTTTGAAGGTTTATCAAGATGGTAATCCAGAAAATATTGTGCTTACTAGAAGATTTTTAGTTTTTCAAAACAAGATAATTATTGAATCTAATGTTACAGCAGCAAGTGTTATTGAATATCGTTCATTTAAACACGAAATTGATTTTAAAATTAATTTTACAGGCTATCAAGTAAATAATCCTTATAGCGATTTAAAAGTAGTGTTAACTCAAAATGGGCGTTGGGATAATGCTAAAACAGATCTAAAACCAATCTTTGTAAAAGACAATGAATTGGTATATGATTATGATGAACAAAATGTGTTTGATGGAGGAAATGAGTTTCGATTTTTTGATATTAAAAGTATTCGTTATCATTCCGAACGAATTTATAAAGTTAGGAAAGACAGCTTAGGGAATCATGTTGAGCTTTATACAGATGAAAAGCGGACTTTCAAACGTTATTATTCTCAGCCAGATATGAATGGTGATTTCCTAATTAGAATTCAAGAAGGAAATAATAGTGAGGTAGAAGCTGATTATTGCTTTGTTAAATTTTTTCTGCCCTATGATGTTCCTTTTACGGACGGCAATTTGTATGTTTTTGGTGGTTTTAATGGCTGGAAATGCACAACAGAGAATTTGTTACATTTTAATAATACTCGTTTTGGTTATGAATGTATTTTATACTTAAAACAAGGGTACTATAATTATGAATATGTTTTTTTAAAAGATGGGGAGGTAGCAGCAGATGAAACAGTAATTGAAGGAATGCATTATGATACTGAAAATGACTACAGTATCTATGTTTACCACCGTCAACCTGGCACTTTTTACGACCAATTAATTGGGGTAAAGCGTTTGAATTCAATGAAGCAGTATTAGTTCTTAAATAGTAGGTTTAAATTAAGATTTCACCTCCAAAAAATTGAAAATCACCTATTCTTTGTTAGATATATTTTTTGAAAAGCAACCTTCTGCCTAGAAAAGCGTCTTAATATCAAAGGTTATGATGCTACAAATGTTGAAAACCTTTTGGCTTAATACTTGTTGTCTAGTATAAGAATTGTTTATCATTGTAATAGTCAAACCAAGCATTATAAAATGTATGTTATGGGAAATCAATCTACTCAAGTTACCCACGGAATAAAAATCAGCGTTGAAACAAAGTTTCAAGCTGAACATTCAGTTGCTGAACATCGTCATTTCCTTTTTTCTTACCGAATTACTATTGAAAACAAAAGCGAATATACTGTTCAATTAATTTCACGTCATTGGGATATTTACGATTCTAGCAGCGAGCATAGTGAAGTGGATGGAGAAGGAGTTGTTGGCGAACAACCTGTGTTAGAACCTGGAGAAGTATTTGAATATGAATCGGCATGCAGCTTAACTACAGATATGGGAAGAATGAGTGGGAAATATCTGATGGAGAGAAAAATTGATAAAGCTCGTTTTTATGTGACAATTCCTGAATTTGAATTGATTGTACCGCAAAGATTGAATTAGTTCCTCCGCTTCGGTCGGAATGACAAAAATATTCATCCCCAATTAATCCCTCTGCTTTTTATAAGGAGAGGGATTTTTTTTGAAGCATTCCTCCAACTATTTTATCAATCGCAAGCGTAAAGTCATTTTCGGAGATTGATTTTAAGTCTATCCATCTGAATGTTTGTTCGTGTTCTTTTCCTCCTTCAAAATCAAACACTTTTTCTGTGGTCTTTATTTCAAAAGTTGAGCAGGGCTTTACTAAATAATAAATGCTTATGATTTGATGTTCGGAGTTGTATGCAGATATTTGCATGTAGTCAGTTGTGTAAAAATGTTCAATTACTTCTATTTGATTATTAGTTTCTTCCATGAACTCCCTAATAATACAATCAATAGTCCCTTCACCAAATTCCAAACCACCACCTGGAAATTTTGTGATTTTAAATCCTTTAATAAGTTCATCTGACAAAAGAACTTGATTTAGCTCGTTTATGAGAATTCCATAAACACGGATGTTGAATTTGTTGATTGGCATTGTGTGATTTTTTTAATTTTTTGTCGCTCTTACCATTTCTCTTTTTCTAGGTGGACCAGGAAGTGTTTCAACTATAAATCCTACTTTTTTTAATGTTCGCTTCACTTCTCCTTTGGCGCAATAGGTAACTAAACATCCTTTGGGATTTGTTGCAACGTAAATTTTCGAAAACAATTCTTCTGTCCACATATCAGGTTGTACTCTTGGTCCGAATGCATCAAAAAATATTAAATCAAAAGAGGAGGAGAAGGTGATTTCTTGTAAAGTATTTTTAATTTTTTGCAAGCTGAAATTGTTCGATAATTCAATTTTCTTTTCCCATTCTGCTTTGTGTATATCTAGGAATGCTTTTTCTAATTTCGATTCATTTTTATTTTCAATTTTTGAAATCAATTTCACATAGTTTAACTGACTTACAATCATAGTATCGAGAGGGAAAGCTTCTAGAGATGTATAATCCAATTTTACATTTAATTTTTCTGCTTCCAAAAAAGAAAGCAACGCATTTAATCCTGTTCCAAATCCGATTTCTAAAATGGAGATAGTGGAGTAATTTTGTGATACTAAATATTGAATGCCAGTCTTAATAAAAACATGCTGTGCTTCCTGAATGGCTCCATGAATTGAGTGGTAATGCTCATCTAAGTCTTTCACATACAATGAATGTGATCCGTCAGCGGTTGTAATCAGTTCTCTGTTCATAGTAGATAAAAAAAGAACGCAAAGAAATTTTCTTTGCGTTCTTTTTAATTTATAAAGAAATTTATTTACTTAAAATCTTAAACTCCGTTCTTCTGTTTAACTGTCGACCTTCGTCTGTGTCGTTCGTTGCAATTGCTTGCTCCTCGCCAAACCCAACTGATGTCAATCTTCCTGCAGAAATTCCAGCTTTTACAAGGTAATCAAGAACTGCTTTTGCACGATTGTTAGATAATGTTTTGTTATACTCGTCTGCACCTTTTGAATCTGTGTGACCAGAGATTTCAATTTTTAAAGTAGGAACGTCATTTAATAATTTTGTTAAACGCTCTAATTCATTTGTTGACTCAGGACGTAATGTTGCTTTGTCGAAATCAAAGAAAATGTTTTTCAAAATAATTTTACTTCCAACAGCAATGTTTTTCAATGCAACATCTTTTACAACTTCTTGATAAGCTGCTGTGTTTGGAATGTCAAAGTTCTCAGAGTGGAATAAATAATTGTCCTTCTTCACTGCAATACCATAATTTCTTCCAGCAGGTAACGAAACTAAATATTTACCAGTTGCGCTATTTGAAGTAAAACTTGCAATTACTTGATTTTTTAAGTTGTCTACTATTTCAATAGTTGCTTCTAAAGGTTGTTTTGTTAAATAATCAGTAATTACACCTTTTAATATCGTTAACTGAGCTTCTTTAATTGCAAGTACAGGAGCAATAACTGTTTCTTTAACAGGTGCAGCTTGACTAGCCAATAAATTATCTTCGTTGTTTAATACCATAGGTTTTTCTAAACCAAGGAAAGTGATGACATAAATGTCCTTCTCACCATAACCATTTGCGTTGAAAGATGCATAATAACCATGTTTGCCACTTGCAGATGTAACAAAAAATACGTCATCATCTGGTGTGTTTACAGGGTAGCCAATGTTTTCTGGGGTTGTCCATGTTTTTGTTTCGCTGTTGTACACAGTTTTAAAAATATCATAACCACCCATACTCTTATGTCCTTGAGAACTAAAATAAAGGGTTTTACCGTCTGGGTGAAGGAATACTCCTTCTTCACCATATTGTGTGTTAATTGTTGGTCCCAGGTTTACTGCTTTCCCCCATTTCCCTTTTTCGTCTTTTGTAGAGATATAGATATCTCTATCTCCTAATCCGCCATCTGGTTTGTCTGTAACAAAATAAACTGATTTTCCATCTGGGGTGTAACATGCAGATGATTCATGATAAGATGTGTTGATGTTTTTATTCATCTGATCTGGCTTACTCCATTTGTCACCTTTTAGTTCTGACTCATATAAATCGCCATTATTTTTACCAATATAAATTAAAAATTTCTGTCCATCAGCTGATAAACCTGAATTCGCATCATGGTTATCTGTATTAATAGGAGATCCCATATTTACTGCTTTTGTCCATTTACCGTTTACTCGAGTTGACATATAGATGTCTTCAAAATATTCGTTGATTCCTGGATCTATTAATTCTCCTGTGCTTCCAGTTCTTCTAGAAGTAAATAACATTACTGATTCATCTGCAGAAATTACCGGTCCATAATCTGGGAATTGTGAATTTACATCTGGACCAACGTTATCAATGAATACACGAATCGGATTTTTTACCATTTCTTTTCCGTTTAAACATTGACTGATGTGAACATTTACATCTCCCATCAATAAAACTAATTCTTCACCTTTTAAAGTTTGTTGAAATGTTTGAAACTCTTTTATTGCTTTGTCCCATTCCATATTTAAATGGTATGCTTTCCCTAGTAAAAAGTGTACTTGTGGGTCAACAGCAGGGTTTAATTGTATCGCTTTTTCTAAAAAAGGAATTGATTTTAATTTGTAATTTGAATACAAATAACATTTACCAATTTTATAGTTTAGCAGTGCATTGTTTGGGTTAAATTTTTGTGCAGCCAAATAGAATGGATCTAATGCTTGTTTGTAAAAAACAGTTGCCATTGAAAAAAATTCATCGCCTTTTTCGATGTTATTTTTTGCTTCTTTCAAACCATCTTTATTGTCTTTGAAATTGTCTTTAGTAAATTCTACATTTTGAGCAGAAATGTTTGAAACAAAAAGTAGAGAGAGTATGTATATTAATTTTTTCATTTTCATTATTATTTTAAAATCGACTAGTTTATAATTTAAAATTATTTACAATCTCCAGTATAATTTCTAGCTGATTCAATTCCTAATTCAGCTGCTTTTTTCCAATCAGCGCAGGCACCTGCGTTGTCTCTCAACATTTCTTTAGCAATTCCTCTGTTTAAGTATGCGTAACCATAAGATGCATTTAATTGAATTGCTTTTGTGCAATCTTCAACGCTTCCTTTGTAATCTTTTAATTTGTATTTAGCGGATGCTCGATTGTTAAAAGCAAATGAATAATCAGCTTTAATCTGAATCGCTTTTGAAAAATCATCAATAGCACCTTGGAAATCTCCATTGTCTAGTTTAGCACTTCCACGATTGTTGTAAGCAACATAATAATCTTTTTTCTGATTGATTGCTTCTGTGTAGTCACTAATAGCACCTTTAAAATCTCCTTGTTTGCGCTTAGCACTAGCAAGATTATTATGTGTAAATGCCATCTCTGAATTAGCAACTAATGCTTTGTTGTAATCTGAAATGGCCCCTTTTAAATCATCTAGTTGACGTTTAGCACTCCCTCTATCGTTGTAAGCATAGGCGTAATCTGGTTTTACAGTTATTGCTTTTGTGAAATCTTCAATTGCTCCTTTGTAATCAGTGTTTTCAAATTTAATTCCACCTCTATAATAATATGCTTGAGCATAATCCGCTTTCATTTCAACTGTTTTTGTATAGTCTGCAATAGCACCATCTTTGCTTCCAAGTGCATATTTAGATTGGCCTCTGCTAAAATAGCTATCGGCAGTTTGATTGATTGTAAGTGCTTTGTCGAAATCGGCAATTGCTCCGTTATAATCTTTCATTTCAAACTTAGTTGTTCCTCTATTATAATAGGCTCTCTCGAAATCGGCCTTTAAAGCTATGGCTTGATTAAAATCGTTTAATGCGCCACTGAAATTTTTATTTGCGAAGTTGGCGATTCCACTATTGTAGAATTTTTCTGCGTCTTGTGAACCATCATCAAGTATTTTTGCTTTTATAATACTATCCGTTTGGGCAGTTGTCAGGTTTTGCAAAGCAATAGAGCAAAATACGACTAGTAGTAATTTCGTAACCTTCATAATTTTATCGTTTTAGATACGATAAATATAGCAAGATTTTTTTAAAGTAAAAAAGGCTGATGTTTTTGCCAGAAATTAGAGAATCTAGTACTTATTATTAGAGAAAAGTGTAAGAGATGGGGTTAATTAACTCAAATTCAGTAGAATATAACTTTATGTTGTTTTCTCTGTTTTAAAATAGTTCTATTTAAAGTTGGATAATTTTAATATCATTGTAATATGAAAAAAATATTTTTAAGTTCCATTATTGTATCAAGTTTGTTTTCAGCTTGTACTAGTTCAACAGAAGAGAAAACTAATAAAGAATATACTGCTGAACAAATTGCAGAAGAAAGCAAAAAGGTAAGTGCTTTTTTTGATCGTGCTTTCGATGCAAAAATTGACAGAGATCCTATGCAGCAATCCATTTTTGGAATTAAAAAGGATTATGATAAATGGCAAAACATTAGTGAGAGCAATGCTCAAAAAGAAGTGGAAATTTCGAAAGGATATTTAGATTCTTTACATGCAAATTTTAAAATAGAAGCATTAGATGAGCAATCTAAAATTAGCTACCGATTATTTGAAAAAGCGTGTGAAGACGTAATAGCGAATTATAATTGGCATTTATTTGATTATCCTATAAATCAAATGGGTGGCTTGCATACAGAGATTCCTGCATTTTTAATTAATGTGCATAAAATTGAAAATGTTAAAGACGCTGAAGCATATGTTTCAAGATTAAATGGTATAAGTGTTTTATTTGATCAGTTACTTGAGAATTTGAAATTGCGAGAAGCAAGAAACATTATTCCTCCAAAGTTTGTTTTTCCATATGTTTTAAATGATTGCAAAAATATAACAAGTGGTAAGCCTTTTGATCAATCAGGGACTGTTAATCCTCTTATGGAAGATTTTATGAAAAAGGTTAATGAATTGAAAGATTGTAAAGGAGAAGAAAAACAAGCGTTAATTGAAAAAGCAAGTATTGCACTGAAGTCTTCAGTTAAACCAGCTTACGATAAATTATCCGTATATTTTTTAGAGCTGGAGAAAAAAGCCACGACAGATGATGGAATTTGGAAAGTTAAAGATGGAGATGCTTATTATGATTTTGCTTTAAAACAAACAACTACTACTGCATTAACTGCAGATGAAATTCATGAAATTGGATTAAAGGAGGTTGCTCGTATTCATGATGAAATGAGGGTGATTATGAAAAAAGTAAATTTCAAAAGTGATAATCTCCAAGAATTTTTTGATTTTATGAGAGAAGACAAACAGTTTTACTATGCAAATGATGAAGCAGGAAAAGAAGCATACCGTGTAAAGGCTGTAAAAATCATTGATGATATGAAAAAGGAGTTGGATAAATTATTTTTAACAAAACCCAAAGCTGATATAGTTGTTAAGCCAGTTGAAGCATTTCGTGAAAAATCTGCTGGTGGTGCTTTTTATGAAGATCCTGCTATTGATGGTTCTCGTCCAGGAAGATATTATATAAATCTTTACAATATGGCAGATCAAGCAATTTATCAAATGGAAGCATTGGCTTATCATGAAGGAATTCCTGGTCACCACATGCAAATTGCGATTGCTCAGGAGTTGAAAGGTATTCCCAAGTTTAGAATGTATGGTGGCAATACTGCTTATATAGAAGGTTGGGCTTTGTATTCGGAATTGGTGCCAAAAGAAATTGGTTTTTATCAAGATCCGTATTCTGATTTTGGTAGATTAGCTATGGAATTATTTAGAGCAGCTCGATTGGTAGTTGATACTGGAATTCATCGTAAAAAATGGTCGCGAGAAAAAGCGTTGGCGTATTTTAAAGAGAATACTCCCAATCCTGAGGGCGATAATAAGAAAGAGATAGAACGTTATATTGTTTGGCCTTCTCAGGCAACAGGATATAAAATAGGAATGAACAAAATTATCGAACTTCGAGAAAATGCTAAGAAAAAATTAGGAGATAAGTTTGACATTCGCCAATTTCACGATGTTATTTTAACTTCTGGTCCAGTTCCAATGGATATTTTAGAAGAAATGGTGGATAGTTGGGTAGCGAAAAAGAAATAGTTCAAAGTTTGAAAGTTAAAAGAAAAAAATATTAAATAGTGTAAAGTTCTCAAACTTTAAATTTTGAACTTTATAACTTTAAACTAAATAAAATGGCAAAAAAATCTACCCCGAAATCAAAAGCATCTAAGTCCATTCTTAATGCTAAATCACATGATTTTTTAAAAACATATTTAAATAATGCTTCTCCAACTGGTTTTGAAAGTGAAGGTCAAAAGCTTTGGTTAGATTATATTAAACCGTATACGGATGATTATTTTACTGATAATTATGGAACTGCTGTTGCTGTTATAAATCCAAAAGCTGCATATAGAGTAGTGATTGAAGCGCATGCGGATGAGATTTCTTGGTTTGTACATTATATTACAAATGACGGTTTTATTTATTTAAGAAGAAATGGTGGTAGTGATCATATGATTGCTCCTTCTAAAAGAGTAAACATCCATACGGATAAAGGAATTGTAAAAGCTGTTTTTGGATGGCCAGCAATTCACGTTCGTGATGCAGCTCGTGATGAACCGCCAACATTAAAAAATATTTTTTTGGATTGTGGTTGTGCTACTAAAAAGGAAGTAGAGGCATTGGGCGTTCATGTAGGTTGTGTTATTACCTATGAAGATGAATTTATGGTTTTAAATAATCGTTATTATGTAGGGCGAGCATTGGACAATAGAGTAGGTGGTTTTATGATTGCAGAAGTTGCTCGTTTGTTAAAGGAAAGCAAAACAAAATTGCCATTTGGATTGTACTTTACAAACTCTGTTCAAGAAGAAGTAGGATTGCGTGGAGCAGAAATGATTTCTCAAACAATACGACCAAATGTTGCCATCATTACTGATGTTTGTCACGATACACAATCGCCAATGATGAACAAAGTTTCTAGCGGTGATTTAGCTTGTGGAAAAGGACCTGTTTTAACCTATGGGCCAGCAGTTCAAAATAATCTGCTAAAATTGATAATTGATGCGGCAAATAAAAAGAAAATTCCATTTCAACGAGCAGCAGCTTCAAGAGCTACTGGAACGGACACGGATGCTTTTGCCTATTCAGTTGGAGGCGTTCCTTCGGCATTGATTTCATTGCCGCTCCGTTACATGCATACTACTGTTGAAAGTGTACATAAAGATGATGTTGAAAATGTAATTAAGTTGATTTTTGAGACTTTAAAGACTATAAAAAACAATCATGATTTCAAATACATTAAAAAATAATAATAAAAAGGATGAGTGTTTCTTATTATTGTAAAACTTTCTAGATTAGTTCTCGTATGAAAACATAATAAAATACCCTAGATGAATAATAAAACTACTTTGTATTTATACTTATTGCCTTCTCTGCTTCTTTTGAGTTCATGCAGTGATAATTCAAATATTCCGCTAGGGATAACCTCTAACTCTATTGATTCTGTTGCTTTGCAACAAACAAAATCAACTTCAGTTCTTGCATCGAATTATGAAATGGTAATTAGTGATATTCCATTCCCATTCGAAATTATCGACAATTTATATTCTAAAAATATTCCGTTTAATCAAAAGGCAATGAATGAAGTTGCAAATGTTGAGAATTGTAATTTGTATAATTCAAAAGCAATGAATTTAGGCATTTTTGGAGCAGATTTGTCTTATGCTGTTACGTATGAAGAGTTTCAGTCGATTGGATCCCGCGTTAAAACTACGAAGCGTTTAGCTGATGAATTAAATATTCCTTATGCTTTTGATCAAGCAATGATGGATAAATATTCTAAGTACAAAGACAATAAAGATTCATTAACTAAAATTGTGTACGATTCTTATAATCAGGTTGACAAATCCTTAAAGAACGATGAACGTTTTGGAGTGGCGGCTTTGGTTGTTACAGGAAGTTGGCTGGAAGGTTTGTATATTTCTACAAAAACTTTTATAGATGCTCCTAAAACGCCTGATAATAGTTCTTTGTACAAAGTTATCTATGAACAAAAGCAGAGTTTAAAAATTGTGGTGAACTTGCTTGACGAGTATAAAAAAGATGCTTATGTCTCTAAAGTTATAGAAGAGTTGAATTTGATCATTTCTGAATACAATAACATTTCTTCTGATGTTGCGATGAATGAAAAGCAGTTGATTGCGCTTCATGCTAAGATTGAGTCGTTTCGTGCAAAAATTGTAGAAGGGGTCGTGATTACTTTTTAAATTTCATTAAAAAAGAATTCAGTTTTTTTAATTCGTCTGTATTTATCAGATCCACTCCACAGTCCAGAAGAGTTTTCCAAACAATTATATTTTCGGGAGAAGCCCATAAACGAACTTTCTTTCCTTGTTGATGAGCTTGATTCACAAGTGTTATCAATTTTTCTTTTTCTGTTGTTGGAATTTCTCCTTTCCCTTTCCAAGTTAATACGTTTGAATATTTTGTACTAGCCATAAAACAAAATGAGGAATCAAGAGATTTGTCTAAACTCATTAAGCTTTGGTCAGCAAAGGCATAACGTGTAGTTTCTTTTTGAAGAGCATCGTAAGGCTTGTTTCCTGTTATGACAATTGTAACAGCATTCACAATTACTTTTCCGTTTTCGAATTTGCTAAGGATGGATTTGTATTTTTCTAAATATTTTTTTAATATTTTGTAGGTTTCTTGACCATCTGTTTTGAAATCAATTAAAAGAATAATTGATTCGTTACATTTTTTATAAACAAATCCATTGTTTTTGTTGCAGCTGTCTAGTAGCGGTTTTAAATATAAATTTTCTAATGTTTTTTCTTTTTTGAAAACTGGATGAGTATGAGATACAATCAATTCGTTTTTTATTAGGAATATATCTACTTCAATACTTGCAAATTTATTTAGTAATGCATCTGATAAAGGATGTTTCTGTTTGTAATCATTATGTGCATGTGCGTTTTTGAAAATACAATCTTGTGAACTTAATGTATTGCATAAGAGGAAAACAGAAACTGCGACAACTAATTTTATGTACATGCTGGGTGTTTTTTTAAACACATAGACACATAGTTTTTATTGTTTTCTTTTTTGAATAACATAAATTTGAATAATTTGATTTGAGTAATTGACAAGGAACAAAAGTTGTAGCTGTATTGCATAGAATTGAAGCAAGCTTCAATCAATAGAGATCTGTTTCTATGTTAAAAATTTATTTTTCTATGTAACCCTTTACTTCATTAATTGGGATTTAATAGAATTTTTTTCTCTATGTGTCTATGTGTTTAATTTTTTTTTGTTAGCGGTGTGTTTTAATCATAAAAATGAGGAAATTTTGTTTTAAATTGCTATTTTAGTGAAAAATTATTCAAATTATCTAGAATGGCAATCATTGGTTCGGTAATAAAGCGATCGTTTGAATTAAGAGAAAGATTACCCAAAATTCGTAAGAAAGACGGGTATAAACAACAAACGAAAGTATTAAAGAAATTGTTAGCTAAAGCTGAGTTTACAGCATTTGGAGAACATTATAATTTTTCGAAAATATTAGGGGAATATGATGTGATTACTGCTTTTCAACAAACAGTGAAAACGCATGATTACAACTCAATTTTCAAAGAATGGTGGCATCGAGCAAAAGATGGAGAAGCCAATGTTTGTTGGCCCAAAAAAATAAAATACTTCGCTTTAAGCTCGGGCACATCTGAGTCGTCAAGCAAATACATTCCAGTTACAGCCGACATGCTGAAAGTGATTCAGAAAGTAGGTTTACGTCAAATGATTTCGCAAGTACATTATGGTTTACCTAAAGAACATTTTGAAAGAGGCGTTTTGATGGTAGGAGGAACAACTAATTTAAAATTCAACGGCAGCTATTATGAAGGTGATTTAAGTGGAATTACTACTGGCACGCTACCATTTTACGTGCAAGGATATAATAAACCAGGAAGAGTCATAACAAAAGAACGCAATTGGGAAGATCGGCTTGAAGAAATTACCAAAAAAGCTAAAGAGTGGGATATAGGTATTATTGCTGGTGTTCCTGCTTGGATACAAATTTTATTTGAAAAAATAATTGCGTTTTATAAGGTAGAGACCATTCATGATATTTGGCCCAATTTGAATGTATACATTCATGGAGGCGTTTCATTTGCACCCTACAAAAAAGGTTTTGAAAAATTACTTGAGAGGCCAATTATTTACATCGATACTTATTTAGCATCTGAAGGATATATCGCATTTCAAAACAGACAAGAATCCGATTCGATGAAAATCATGTTGGACAATGGTTTGTTTTATGAATTTGTTCCCTTTAACGAAAAGAATTTTGACGAAGATGGAAATATGGTTGCAAACCCATTAATCTATCACATTGATCAAGTAAAAGAAGGAGAAGAGTATGCGTTGCTATTAAGCACCTGTTCAGGAGCTTGGCGTTATTTGATTGGTGACGTTATTAAATTTACTTCTTTGGAAAAAGATGAAATTGTAATTACTGGAAGAACAAAACATTTTTTGAGTTTGTGTGGAGAACATCTTTCTTTAGATAATATGAATCGTGCCATTGAACTTGTTTCTGCTGAATTGAATATTGACATTAAAGAATTTGCTGTTGCAGGGATAAACTACAATACGATGTTTGCGCATCATTGGTTTATAGGTACAGACGATGCTGTTGATCCAAAAGTTTTACGTAAAAGGATTGATGAGACGTTGATGGAGCTGAATGATGATTACAAAGTGGAAAGAATTTCGGCTTTAAAAGATGTAATTGTTGATATTTTTCCATCACATGTTTTTTACGATTATATGAAAATCAAAGGCAAAGTAGGATCATCGCATAAATTCCCTCGAGTTTTAAAAAAGAATCAGTTGCTTGAGTGGGAGTCGTATTTGAAAATGAAAAACAAAGGATGATTTTAAAAGCCATTTTATCGGGATTGACACTCGGATTAGCACTTGCTTTGTCCTTGGGGCCCTCGTTTTTTGCGCTTATTCAAACAAGTACTAAGCGTGGATTTCGTCCTGCATTTTGGTTGGCCTTCGGTATTTTTTTAAGTGATATTCTTTGTGTGTTTTTAGCCTATTTCGGAGTTGCTCAGTTTTTAGATAGTCCTCAAAATAAAATTTATGTTGGATTGATAGGAGGGACAGTTCTTGTTATGTTTGGATTTTTTAGTGTGTTCCAGCGCAAGAAAGTTGAATCAGCTAACTTGGAAGTGAAAGCTGTAAGTATGCCAGTTTACGTTACAAAAGGTTTTTTTCTTAATTTATTAAACCCTGTAGTTATTGGTTTGTGGATGGCTTGTGTAGTTACGGTAAGTTCAAATAAGGATTATACTTTTATTCATATCCTTTTGTTTTTCATCGTTTCATTAACTACCGTTTTTTTTACAGATGTGCTGAAAGCATATTCAGCAAACAAAATAAGTAAATTTTTAAGTGAAAAAGTATTGAGAATTATTAGCATCATTGCCGGAATAATTTTAATGCTTTCCGGAGTAATAATGATTTATAAAGTATTTGCTTAGCCTCATCCGACCTTTGTTTGCCTTGTCTTAAGTGGAAAAGGACTATTCGTTATTTCTCTAAAATAGTTTTTATATTCGGTTTGAAATATAAATTGCTTTTTAATATTTTTCCATCTTCTCTAAAAATAGGTTCTCCATTTTCATCCAATTTACTCATGTTACTTCGTTGGATTTCGTCAAACACTTCTTCTATTTTATGTTGCAATCCATGACGCAAAATGGTTCCAAATAAAATGTATAATTGATCTCCCAAAGCATCGGCAATCTCTACCAAATCATTGTTTTTGCATGCTTCTAAATACTCTTCGTTTTCTTCTTTGATAAGATTATAACGCAATGTGTATTCATTTTCACCAACTTCAGCAGTGGGAGTATATCTATTTCCGATTTTAAAAGTATCGTGAAATATTTCAACATATCTGATTTTATGAATAAGAGTTCCTGTTGTTTCTTTGGTTTCCATTGTTTATTTTTTTTTAAATCTGCACATCAGTAAATTGGTAAATCTGCACATTAATTTACTTCTTTTTCTTCGCTCTATACTGCGAATTAATTCCATCTAAAATGTCAGCGGTAATATCCAAACTTGGGTCAGCCAGTAAAACCGGACTTAATGGTCCTTCACTATAAGTTAATACATAATTGTAGTTCCCAACTTTATTGTATTCAATAATATAATCGGATAAGTTTTTACGAGCTTCTTCTGTTCTTGCTTGGATTTTTTCACCCAATGCTTCTGATTTCATTTGCAGCTGATCTAATTCCTCTTTTCTTTTTGCAAATTTTTCTTGTTCTCCTTGAATTTGATTGTCGGACAATAATCCACCTTGTGCTTTTTGTTCAAATGCCATATAATCTTGTTGCAATTTTTCGCCTTTCGATTGATATTGTGTTTGTAACGAATTTTGTTCTGCTTGAGCAGATGCACTTACGTCTTTCAAAAAGTCGTAGCCTTCACTCAAAACGTCCAAGTTCACAAATACAATTTTCGAAGCTTTAATATCAGTAGGGGCTTTCACTATAGGTTTTTCTACTGCTGTAGAATCATTTACAACAGCCAGTTCGGCACTTGATGGATTCGAAAAATGTAAAAAATACAAGATGGCTACTGCTATCACTAATATGATATTTAGAACGCCAGAAAAAGTTTGATTCATAGTGTTTGATTTAATTTGTATTCAAAGATAAAATAAAAAACGTCCTCCAGTACTGAAGGACGTTTCTGTTCTTATTAAAAAATGTTAACAACTATTTTTTAGACAAATAGCTAGCAACACCATCGTGTGTCGCTTTCATAGCTGTTTCACCTTTCACCCAGTTAGCTGGACAAACTTCTCCGTTTTCTTCGTTGAATTGTAATGCATCTACCATACGAATTGCTTCATCTACATTACGTCCAAGAGGCAAATCGTTTATCAATTGATGACGAACAACTCCTTTTTTATCGATTAAATACAAACCACGGAAAGCAATCATTGGTCCAGTTGCAATCAATGCATTGTTTTCATCTACTTCATATTCTCCAAATAAAACATCAAAGTTCATAGAGATTGTTTTTGTAGTATCTGCAACAATAGGGTATTTTACTCCTTGGATTCCGCCTTGTGCTTTTGGCATTTGCAACCAACCCCAGTGTGATTGTTCTGTATCCGTAGAGCACGCTACAACTGCAACATTTCGCGATTCGAATTCAGCAATTTTTTCTTGAAAAGCGTGTAATTCTGTTGGACAAACAAATGTGAAATCTTTTGGATAGAAAAAGAAAATCACGTGTTTTTTGCCGATATATTGTTCTAATGAGAAGTCTGCTACAATTTCTCCTCCATTAATTACCGCTTTCGCTTTAAATAAAGGCGCCTTTTTTCCTACTAATGCCATTTTTTATATATTTTTTAGGTTTAACAAAATTTTTCGCCACGAATTTACGAAAATAGGTGCTTCAAATTTCATTTATAGGAGAAACAATTTACTATCTTTATTGTTCATCTAAAAATACAACTAATTATAAAAATTGAAGTAGGACAAAAAGCACCAGCGTTTACACTCTTGGATAGTGATAAAAATGAAGTTTCATTGGAACAATATAAAGGAAAGAATGTATTGTTATTGTTTTTTCCATTTGCATTTACGGGAACGTGCACAGCAGAGTTGTGTTCAACTCGAGACGATATCGCTTCTTATAACAACTCGAATGCACAAGTATTCGGTATTTCTATTGATACACGTTTTACTTTGGGTAAATTCAAAGCAGAGCAAAATCTGAACTTCCCTTTGCTTTCTGATTTCAATAAAGGCGTTTCAACTGCTTATGGCTGTTTGTACGAAACGTTTTTAGGAATGAATGGAGTTTCAAAACGCTCTGCATTTGTAATTGATAAAGACGGGATTGTACGTTACGCTGAGATTTTAGATAATGCTTCTGACCTTCCAAATTTTGTTGCTGTTAAGGAAGTATTAGCAGGATTGTAGACCTCACCCCTAACCCCTCTCCAAAGGAGAGGGGTATTTCTCCTTAATTGTGATTTGTTTTTATAATCATGATAATAACTTCTAACTTCTGATTAGTAGTCACAAAAGTTGTGAAACGGACAACATAAATATTACTTTCAATTTTATTGCGAAGGGAATTCTTCACCAGAGGGGTAGGTGTCCGCCCAGGCGGACGGATGGGGTAATTACATCAACATAATCGCTGTACCAGCACCCAATAAAATCATCACAAATTTTATGAGGTTGAAACGGTGATTTTCACTTGATTCGAAAAGGATGGTGGTGGAGATGTGTAAGAAAATACCTACTACCACCGCCATTATTTTATCGAAGTAAATTGATAAATCCAAAATCATGTTTTGTCCGATGGCGTAACTGATGAATGTTCCCAAAGGAGTAACCAGCGCAAAAACGACAAGCCATATTACTGCATTTCTTTTGCTAATATGAGATGCCAATAACATCGTCATTAATGCCACTGCAATTGGAATGTTGTGCATTACAATGCCAATTAGTAAAGAGTTGTGTGAGTTGGCTTCTGTAGCTGCCAAAGGCATGCCTTCTAAAAACGAGTGAATGGAAAGACCAATCATCATCGCGAAAGGAAATGCATTCTGATGATGATCGTGTTTGTGCACATGAATATGTCCGTGCTCAATTCCCTCTGAGAAAAACTCCAACAAAATCTGAGCAAAAAATCCAATTAAAATGTAGATGCCGACATTCTCTGTTCCAGACGAATAGATTTCGGGAATAAGATGCAAAACGCTTATCGCGAAAAGGAATGCTCCACTAAAAGAAAGTAAAAGTTTTAAATTTTTACTACTAATGTTAATGAATAGCACACTCACTCCGCTAATGATAACAGATAAAAAAAGAATGATGTACATTAAATAATTCATAGTGTTTTAATCTTTTCTAGCAATTATAATCAACCTCTCCGAACTCTTCTCATCAAACTCCTCCAGCTTATAATTTCCCCGCAAATGTACTATTTTAAGTTTATTTGCTTCAAAGTATTTCTCAAAATCATTCAGTATTAGTGCTTTTACGCACTCTTCAAATTGATATGCTTTCCCTTTATCTTTAAACTGAATTTTTTTTACGATAAAATTATCTTCAACCGTTTTGCTGATTTTAAATTCAATTCCATCAATAATTTTTTCTTCCTGGTAAGCAAGATTTGAAATCGCCTTTTTCGAATTCATAAAGTCGAGCACAAAAAATCCTCCTGGCTTCAATGCTTTGCATGCTGCATTTACAACTGCTTGGTCATCTCGTTCTTGCTCAAAATATCCGAAGCTTGTAAACAGATTTACAACCATATCAAAATAATTTGTGCGAAATAGTTTTCGCATATCGTGTGTGTAAAAATGTAGTGTTTCGTTTTCTGAAGTCTTTGCAGAAGTAATGCTTTTTTCGGAAAGATCAATTCCTGTTACATCAAATCCTTTTTTGTTGAGGTAAATCGAATGTCGACCTTTTCCACAACCTAAATCTAAAAAACGGTTTGTTTTTTCTGGTTTCAGCAATTGAATTAGATTATCAATAAATAATTCAGCTTCCGAAAAATCTCTGTTTTTATACAAAATATGATAGTAAGGCGAGTCGAACCAGCATTCAAACCATTCAGGATGTTTATTTTTCGACATTTTAGGAATATTTGTACAAAAATAGAAATTATTAGTCCCAATTGATTAAATTTGGCAATAGTAACTAAACATTATGGCAAAAATCAATCAAATTACTTCCGTTGATTGGCAAACCGAACTAAGAGCTGCAGCTTTAAAGTATCATTTACTTATTGCTTGGGTGGCTGTAGGCTTGAATCCTATTTGGGCGATTGGTGACTATTTCAACAGCCCTTTTCATTTTATCGATTTCCTGATTTTTAGATTAGTAGTATCCTTCGTCACGCTAGTTGTTGTATTGTCTAAAGAAAAGCTTAGGAATCATACTGAATACATTGCTTTTATTCCTTTTGTTGGAATTTCTATTCAAAACGCATACATGTTTAGCGTTATGAATGTGGATGAATTACAAAAACATACATTCGCATATATAGCATTGTTTATTGGAGCTGGAATGTTTGTATTGTGGCGCCCGATATACTCAATAATGATCGTTGTTATATCTCTTTTAGCAAATGTTGTTTGTTTTTGGTTATTTGGACATTTAGCAATAGGGGATGTTTTGATTAATGGTGGTATGCTAACTTTATCAGTTGCATTGTTTACCATTTTGCTAATTTATACACGTACGAATCTTACCAAAAAAGAAATTATTGCCCGTCTGGCTTTGGCCGAATCCAATAATCTATTGGAGATTAAAAACGAAATTATTGAAGAAAAAAATAAAGACATCCGAGATAGTATTAACTATGCGCAACGGATACAACAAGCAATTCTTCCTGCTGCCGAAAAAATAGATGCGGTTTTAAAAGATTATTTTATTTTATTTAAACCGAAGGATATTGTGAGTGGCGATTTTTATTGGCATACAGTTATAAATACAACTCCCCAAGATGGAACTCCATCGGAAAATATTGTAGTGATGGCAGCCGTAGATTGTACTGGACATGGTGTTCCTGGGGCGTTGATGAGTATTATTGGAAGTACCATCTTAAACCAAACGACTACTGCTGCAGCCGTAAATTCTCCTGCTGATGCACTTGGATTTTTGAATAAAGAAATCACCAAAACATTAAATTCGATAAAAGATGGAATGGACATGGCTTTGTGTGCAATCAATTTTGAAAAATTAGAATTGCAATACGCTGGTGCAAATAATCCATTATACATTGTGCGTCAAAAGCAATTTATAGAAGTAAAACCAGATAAGCTAGCGATTGGTGCAGATACAGAGGATTCTGCTGTGAAAGTGTTCACCAACCATTTAATCAAATTAGAAAAAGGAGATTCTGTCTATTTATTTACGGATGGTTATGCTGATCAGTTTGGTGGTCCGAATGGAAAAAAATTCAAGTACAAAAAATTCCAAGAGTTATTAATTGAGATGCAAGATAATACGATGGAAGAACAAAAACACATTTTAAATTACCACCACGAATTGTGGAGAGGGACATTGGAACAAGTGGATGATATACTTGTAATTGGGATAAGAATTTGACAGGTTATAAAGTATTTAGAGTAAAAAGAAAGAGAAGCGTTTTATTTAATATAGATACTACCTCACATCTAATCACTCGTTTCCCAATCGCATGTCTATCCATACTACTCAATCTCGTAGTTGCTTTTCCCAAAATTTTATATCTTTACTTCCAAATAATCGGTTTTGAATAAATTTTACTCTAAATATTTATATTCCTTATTCGTTATAACACTTTTTTTTGGTGTTGTAAATTCTGTACATTCCCAAGAATTTAAATTCACTCACATCACTTCAGAGCAAGGCCTTTCTATGGGTGTTGTTAATTGTGTTTTGCAAGATAGTAGAGGTTTTATGTGGTTTGGTACTCAAGATGGATTGAATAAATATGATGGTTATAACATCACTGTATATAAGAATAACCAAATTGATTCCAATTCTCTTTCCAATAATTTTATCAATACTTTATACGAAACTAAAAACGGTGAACTTATTATTGGAACCAATGGTGGTGGATTTGATGTTTACAATTTAAGTTCGGGAAAGTTTACACATCACATCGGTTTACAAAGCAATAAAAATAGTCTCAGCAATAACAATGTAAAATCCATTTTAGAAGATAAAGAAGGGTTGTTGTGGATTGGTACAGATGATGGATTGAATTCGTATAATCAAAAAACAAAAAGATTCACCCGTTATCTTAATGACAATAAAAATGCAAATTCTATTTCTAATAACAATGCCTGGTGTTTGTTGGAAGCAACTGATGGTAAGTTGTGGATTGGTACGTATGGCGGAGGATTAAATTCTTTTGATAAGCGAACAGGGAAGTTTGAACATTTTAATCAGTTTAACAATTCAGGTAGTTTATTGTATGAAAACATTAATCTAATTAGAACGATTTATGAAGATAAAGAAGGAATGTTTTGGATTGGAACTTTCGGTGAAGGCGTTCAGATTTTTGATCCGCATTCAGGAAAATTTATCAAAAATATTAGAAATTCAGAATCGGATCCCAATTCATTAAGCAACGATAGAGTCTTGAGCATTAATGAAGATATGAATGGAATCTTGTGGATTGCAACATATGGTGATGGAATAAATTTATACAATAAAAAAACGGGTAGATTCAGAAGCATTTTACATGATGAAAAAATTCTTACAGGTTTAAGTAGTAATCAGATAAAATGTATTTACCATGATAAAGTAGGTTCGGTTTGGATTGGAACAGAAGGTGGCGGAGTAAATGCTCATTTTAGAGCATCTAGCAAGTTTAAGTTTTTTACGAATCATTCAGGATCAGCAGAAGGCTTAAAAAGTAATATCGTTTATGCATTACTAGAAGACAGGGATGGTCTTTTGTGGATTGGAACAGGTAGGGGGGGCTTGTCAACCCTCGACAGAGAGACGAATACCTATCAACATTATCCTCAATTATCCAAAGGTGCAAATGAATCAATTCTTTCTTTGTGCGAAGATTCAGATGGGATTATATGGGTTGGGACATGGGGGAATGGCTTGTACTCATATAATAAAAAAACAAAAGAAATTATTTCTTATCCCGAATTTAAAGAAGTAAATGCTGGGACTATCGTTTCTGTTTTTGAAGATGCAAATGGTAACATTTGGGTAGGAACATATGGAGCAGGGGTGTTTTTTTACAATAAAGCGAGTACCAATTTCACTAAGTATGATAGTAGTAATGGGCTAAGCATTAATAATATTTATAATATATATCAGGATAGTAAAAAAAATATTTGGATTGCTACTGATGGTGGAGGAGTTGTTAAATATAATTCTGAATCAAATGTTTTTAAAACGTATAATCGAGATGAAATGCTCAATAGTATTAGTTCAAATTCCGTTAATTGTTCTTATGAAGACAAAGAAGGAAATATGTGGTTTGGGACAACGAATGGGTTGAATAAGCTAGATGTGAAAACTGGAAAATTCGAAGCGTATTTTGAAAAAGATGGTTTGCCGAATGATTTTATTTATTCATTGCTTCCTGATAGCAAAGGTAATTTATGGATGAGCACTAACAAAGGTGTTTCAAAGTATAATCCTAAAATAAAAAATGAAAACGGTGCTGCTTTTAGAAATTATGATGTGAATGATGGTTTGCAAGGATTAGAGTTTAATCAAGGGGCTTATCATCAATGTGAAGATGGGGAAATATTTTTAGGAGGAGTAAATGGATTCAATGTTTTTTACCCAGATAAAATCCAAGACAATCCCAATGTTCCTCAAATACATATTATTTCCTATAAACGTTTTGGTAAAGAAGTGCTTTTGGATACTTTAATTTATGATAAACAATATTTAGAACTAACGTATAAACAGAATTTTTTCTCATTTGATTTTGTTGCATTGGATTATCAAATGCCTGGAAAAAACAAATACTCCTACATGTTGGTAGGCGTTGATGAAGATTGGTCGCCACCAAGTACACAGCGTTACGCAAGTTACACTGAATTGAGTGGAGGTGATTACATTTTGCGAGTACGTGGAGCAAATAATGATGGGACATGGAACAATGAAGGAGTCACACTTCACATTCGTATTAATCCCCCATTTTGGAAAACGAAATGGTTTTACACACTTTGTGTTGTTTTAGTCATTGGTGGATTTTGGGGTTTCTTGAAATACAGAACAAGTTCGATTAAGCGCGAAAATAAAATTCTTGAAGAAAAAGTTGAAGAACGAACGCAAGAATTAGCTCAAAAAAACAAGGATATTACCAGCAGTATTCAGTACGCTAAACGAATTCAATTGGCTATTTTGCCTCCTTTGGAACAGATTTTCAAACATTTCCCAGAATCGTTTGTGTTATATAAACCTAAGGATATTGTGAGTGGAGACTTTTATTGGTTTGGAGTGAAAGATGGTAAGAAGATAATTGCAGCGGTTGATTGCACTGGTCACGGTGTTCCAGGTGCATTTATGAGTATGATCGGGCATAACTTGTTGAATCAAATTATTAGCGAAAATGGCATTACTCAGCCCGATGAAATTTTGAATGCCTTGCACCGAGGGGTTCAAGCAGCCTTAAAACAAGGAACAAATGTGGTGGATACGAGTGATGGAATGGATGTAGCGATTTGTTGTATTGATACCGCAAACAATGAATTGAAGTATGCAGGTGCTTATCGACCTTTATTTATTGTAAATGGGGTAAAATTCGACAAAGTAGAAGCAGATAAAAACCCAATAGGTGGTTCTCAATTGGATGCGGATCGTAAGTTTACCGCTCATAGCATTAAAATTAACAAAGGTGACACATTCTATATGGCATCGGATGGTTATGCCGACCAATTTGGTGGTGAAAAAGGTAAAAAATTCATGGTTAAACGATTCAATGAATTGATGTTAGAAATGCAGTCACAGAGCATGGAAGAGCAATGTATAACGTTGGATGAAAAGTTTGAAAACTGGCGAGGCTCTTACCAGCAAATTGATGATATTTTGGTAATCGGAATAAGATTTTAAACTATATCGCTCCATTTTCGACATATTTTTGAGAAATTGCAAAAAATACCTATATTTGATGTTAGGATAAAACATTGAGAAACTAAAAAAACCAATAACATGAAACGTATTCTATATTCATCACTTTTATTTGTTTCTGCAGTTACTGCATTAACTCTTAGTTCTTGTAAAAAAGAAGATCCAGATACGGAAACGCAATCAGCTATTGATAATAGTGTTTGCGAAGGAGAATTTACTGGAAGATTGGGAATAATCAATAGTATAGCTATCAAAGAACAAGGAGTAAAATCAATGAGAGCAATAGGTCAACCGATTATTTCATTTGTTGCCGCTGATACTCTAGATGGTTTTCCAATCACAATGTATCTTGATTATGGAACAGGAACAACAGATCCTGTTGATGGAAAAACACGAAAAGGACAAGTAACGGCAAAATTTAGTAATTCTTGGGATGCTTTAGGAACAAATGTAACGGTTAAGTTAATCAACTATTACGTTAAAACGGCTACTGGTGCTAATTTCGTTCAATATGCATGCGATAGTATAATGATTGGTCACCCTACTGCAGCAACGTTCACTAATGATATTATTGGTGGAAAATGTGTTGCTGCTACTTGGAACCTAGAATGGTCTTGTAATAGAACTTTAACGCAAACAGCTGGTTTGGGTGATACGCTTTTAACGAACGATGTTTATCAGTTTACAGGTAATGCAGTAGGAAAGACTCGCGAGGGTAAAGGATATACTGTAAACGTGGTTTCTCCAGTTACTAAGAGCATGTCTTGTACTTGGATTCAATCTGGTAGAATTGATTTAACGCCAGAAGGAAAAGCTACTCGTACCGTAGATTACGGAACTGGTCTTTGTGATGATCAGGCAACGCTTACTATCAATGGTAATTCTTTTGCTTTTACCATGAATTGATGAATCCATGAAAATCCTTATTTATTAAGGTTTTTCGAAAGATTGCAAGGATAAATTAATAAGGAGTAAATAATTAGTGTTTGCTGTTTGATTAATAAAACTTATTTATATATTTGCTTTAATTAACTAAACAGAATTGTCAGCTTTATCGATTTAACTTAGTGTTTATGATGTTAGATATTTACGATTTTTATGATAAAATGGAGCGTAATAATATTATGCTCTCTTTTAAAGGTGATATCACTTCTGAATTACTTACCTCCATATTGCAAATAATGGAATCCAAATTGGATAATTTGCAAGAAGAACCTAAAATTAAAAAGAAAGTTTACAACGTATTGGTTGAGTGTCTTCAAAACCTGTATCATCATATGGATGAAGTTGCTCCTGAAGAAAATGATGCTATTCGATCTGCAATCTTCATGATTGGCAAGTTGGATAATCAATACAACATTGTAACAGGAAATTATATTAAAAAAGAAAACGTAGAAGGATTAAAGAAACGTTTAGAGGATATAAATTTATTATCGAAAGAAGAATTAAAGGAATATTACAAAGCTGTTTTAAATAATGGTGAAATGTCAATGAAAGGTGGAGGTGGATTAGGAATGATTGATATCGCGCGTAAAACAGGAGAGAAATTGAATTTTAACTTTTCTCCAGTAGACGATAAATTTTCATTTTTCAGTTTAAATATTAAAATATCACAATAAAAATAAGATTATGGAAACAATTTCAATTGAAGGAACACCAAAAACACCAACAATCATTTTTGATACTGGAAAAGGCTTTTTGGAAATTAAGGGACGCTCTATACCTGAAAACTCTATTGAGTTTTACAAGCCATTAGTGGATTGGTTAGAAAAATATGCTGCGAAACCTCAGGCTGCTACAAACGTAAATGTTCAATTAGAATATTTTAATACAAGTTCATCTAAATGTATTTTAGATGTATTTAAGAAATTGGAAGCTATTAACAAAGGTGGAAGTACAGTTGTTATTAACTGGTACTATGAAGAAGATGATGAGGATATGTTAGAAGCGGGTGAAGATTATCAAGCAATCATCAATGTGCCTTTTAAAATGGTTCAAGTAGCTGAATAATTTTTCTTTAAATTAATATTTAAAGCGAGATGAAGTGCATTGCATTTTGTCTCGCTTTGTCTTTTTATTTCGACTCCGCACACTTTTATAATAGAGTCCAGTGTCTGGAGTTGAAGTATTTACGTATAGATTTTTTTGAATTGTAGTTTTAGCTATTTGTAGGAAAGCATAAGGTTATACATTCCCCATCAAATACATTGCACTCATTGTTGGAGACGAGCTACCACCTTTCTTTTCCAATGTTACTGCAAAAGCCTGCGCCCCTACAATTGTTTTCATTTTTTGAAGAGAAGCTGAATCGCTCTTCATGTCAAATACTCCAGCATCAACAGCTTTGCCGTCAACTATAGCCCAAAGTTGATATTGTTTATCGTCTGACGGCATTGGTAAAGAATTTACATTAATGTATACGTCCTTTGTATTTTGATTCCAATATAAAGCTGCCAGTGAGGTAGGTGACATTTCCATTCCCTTTAGCATAATTTTTTTGTTTTCAGGGTGCATTAAAACAGCCATTTCTTGTGCCATTTCTCCATATGATTTTGATTGTGATTCAAAATCGGTAGCATATTGTTCATTTTTTAAAACTATTGAAGCAATTTGTTCTTCATTGTCTTTTATATTGTTAAGTAATATAACATTGTAAATAGAGCTCCCTATTAATAATGCAATAGATGCGGCTAAGAGCCATGATCTATTTTTGTTCGGCTGGAGAGTTAAAACTGTGTTTTTAGTGAAATCTATTTCACTTTGTATTTTTTGTTTTAATGCCGAAGGAGGATTTTTAGAAGCATGACTCATTAGTGTTCCTTCAATAAGTTCAATCTCCGCTAACACTTCAGCGTGTTTTCTTGACATTGCTTCAACTTCCGCTCGTTCTTTTTCAGAAAGGAGCCCAAGTACGTAGCTTTCAATAATACCTGATGATATGTAATCTTGAATATTCAATTTAGTTCATTTTTTTTCTTAATTCGATTATGGCAGCCCTAACTCTTGTTTTTACAGTGCCTAAAGGTATATTCAATTCTTTTGATGTTTCTTCTTGAGTGAATCCCTTAAAGTAAATAAAATCAATTAATTTTCGATATTCTTCTTTTAATTTATGGACCTCTTCTTTTATTCCAATTGTGTCTGAATTGAATGAGACAATATTCTGTTCGTTGACTTCATAAACGGAATTATCGATGTCATGGATTTTGTTTTCTAACTTGAATTGTTTCGATCGGGAATAGTCAATTGCCGAATTTCGTGCAATATTGAGCATCCAAGTGAATAATCTACCTTTGCTCGTGTCGTACTTTTCGATGTTTTTCCAAATTTTAATAAAAACATCTTGTAAAAGATCTTGAGCAATTTCTTCTGCAGGTATTATTCGACTTACGATACCGTATAAAGCAGAAGAATAATTGTCGTATAAAACATTGTATGCATTTGCATCCTTGTTTTTTAATAAGGAAACTAATTCTTCTTCTGTAAAGGGGTTCTTTTTCAATTATTTTCTTGCAAAAAAGCTTCTCTCTTTCGAAAGAAGCTTCTGTTGAATTTTAAATATCTATTATTTATCGTCCTTTTTTTCTGCTTAATTTACTAAACAAAATTTCTAAACCTGTGATTAATTTTTTAAGCATGTCGAAATAAAGTGTTATTGCTAATACTAGCGACATTCCCCAGATTACAAGAATATTTACATTATATGTATCGTAATATTTGCCAAAGAATTTTTTACGTGGCGCAAAAAAGTGCGCTCTTCCCATATCAGAATCTACTGGATCTAAATAAATAGGGTCAATTTTTTGAACATAAGCTCCATCTAAATCCAAAATACGATAAGGCGTATTTCTATTTGTTACCAAGTCTTGTAAACTTTCATTTTCATATTCGTTTTTGTCTTTAATATATTGTAAACGAGAAACGCTATCCTTATTCATTAAGCTAACTTCTTTTTCTCTTAAAGTAGTAGCTCGTTTGAAATTGTTCAAATACACATTTCTGAGTGTGTTGTTTGTGAAGTCTCGCACCTGATTTGCAACAGTGGGGCTAAATGAGACAATATTCAAGTTGTCAAATCCACCACATTTTAATTTCTCGTTTCCTGGTACATTTATTTCTTTGCGTATTTCATTTTGAATCATCTTTAAAGCATCTTCTACTTCTTTTCTGCTTTCTGCTTTTTTGTAATTCGATTCACAAAAATCAATTTTTTTAGCAATCTCAGTTAACCAATAATCTTTTTTGTAAGTAGCAACGTGAATTGCTTTGTCGAATTTGTATGTTTTTTTGGTGAATTTGTTGTCTTTAAATTGCTTTACTGCCAATGCTTCAAATGCCCATCTAGAAGCCATCATATCGCCAACCAACGGCACAACACTTTGTGAGGTAATGATTGGGTTTAATTTATCGAATTTCACCATTACACCACTAAACAATAATTGTGGAATAATTAAAATAGGAATTAATATATATATTGTAACTGCTGAATTGAAACTTGAAGAAATGTTTAATCCTAACATATTAGCAAAACAGAATGTGCTAAATAATAAAATCCAATATTGGAAAGTCATTCCTTGAATTTCTAAAACGTAATTTCCAACTAATACAAACAAAATGGCTTGTATTGATGATAAAGAAAACATGATAATTATTTTTGACCACAAGTAGCTTCCCTTACTTAAGTTTAAAAAAGATTCGCGTTTTTGAATTTTTCTGTCTCTAATAATCTCTTCTGCACTCACTGTTAGTCCAATAAATAAAGAAACTACCACAGACATAAACATATAGATAATAATGTTTTCGTTTTCACGGAATGTGTACCCTACTTTATTTGATAAATCTAGATTTACAAATTTAATGAAGTATGCAAGGATGAAAGCAAGTAAAGGTGCTTCTAAAAAATTGATAGAAATGTACTGTGTGTTTGTCATTTTCGACAAGACATCACGTGTGATAAATACTTTGAATTGTTTGAATTTATTTGGAATTCTAAATGTGCTTTCTGGAATTTCAGTAATGTTTTCAACTTCCTCAATCGATTTCTCAATCTTCTCTCTGTAATGAACGTTCCATTCTGATGGAGAAACTTTTCTGTTACGAGTTATGTTACCGTACTCGTCCAATACTTTTGATTCAATAATATTGAATACTTGTTCGGGATTTACGTTACCACATTCTATACATTCACTTTCGTTACTGTTTACATGATTAACAACAGTTTTAAAATAGATAACAGAATCTACAGGATTGCCATAATAAATTGGATATCCACCAACATCGAGAATCATCAACTTGTCGAACATTTTAAAAATGTCTGACGATGGCTGATGGATAACTACAAAAACCAACTTGCCTTTTAAAGCAAGTTCTTTAAGTAAGTCCATAATGTTTTCTGAGTCACGAGATGACAAACCAGAAGTTGGCTCATCAACAAATAAAACAGATGGTTCACGTATTAACTCTAAAGCAATATTCAGTCGCTTACGTTGTCCCCCTGAAATTGTTTTTTCTAATGGGCTACCTACTTTTAAATCTCTTGTTTCAATTAATCCAATGCTTGTTAAAACATCAGTTACCATTTGAGTAACAACTGCGTCTGTTTTATTTCCGAAACAAAGTTTAGCATTGTAAAATAAATTTTGGAAAACGCTCAACTCCTCAATTAATAAATCGTCCTGTGATACGTGACCAATTACTCCTTCAACTTTTGACTTTTCGGAATGTATGTTGATTCCATTGATTTTTACCGAACCACCACTCGGAATTTCCATTCCGTTCAAAACGTTTAGTAGGGTAGATTTTCCGGCCCCTGAGCCTCCCATTATTCCTATAAGTTTTCCGGAATCTTCACTGAAATTGATATCGCGTAAACCTAATTTCCCACCTTTAAATTTAAATTCTAAGTTTTTTACAGCAAATGATACTTTTGCTTTTGAAGTATCACTCATAAAAGAACTTAAAATATCACTATAATAAACAGGTTTTACTTTTGAACTTCTAAGAGATGATCCAGGAGTTAAGATGAAAACTTTTCCTTGAGTTAGTAATTGTCCATTTAGTAAAATATCGCTTTTGCCATAATATAATAAGGCATACATATTCACACTTTGAATCCACAAAATGCGTGCTTGTCCAGTTACACCTTCAGCGTAAATATGTTTTGTTTCTTTTAAGTTGTGTGATGTTTTGTTGTCGATGATAAGAATTTGTGGTGATTCTGGAATATTCTCTATACCAGCTCTCACAAATTGCATAGAACGTTTAAACTCTTCATCATCAATGTTAAATGTTTCCGCAACCGTAGTTACGAATTCCATTTCTTGTTCAGCGATTTCAGTGTTGGAATTAATAAATTCAATTAAACGAAGTAATACAACAACTTTTTGAACTTGCGTAAGCTCTCCATTTATTTGGGTACAAATCTTTAAAATTTTAACAGAATTAAGGGAAGTGCGTTTTGCTGTTCCATCTTTCTTTTTTGTAACTTGGTGGTGAGCTTCAAGAAATTCATCAAAAATTGCCAAGTATTGTTCAACAAGCTCTTGATTTAATTGTTGTTTTAAAAATGATTGTACAATTAAACGTCCATTGTCATCAATGCCATCAACTCTTGCAATAATTGCAAACATTTGCATGAGGGCCTTTAATATTCTTTCACTCATTTTGCTTTGTGATTAAGTAGTTTTAGAAAAAAAAGGCATTAATACCGCAGTAATTAATGCCTTTCAAATAAACAGTTTGAAAATTATTTTTGTTGTCTGAAGCCAATTAATAAAACGGCTCTTCCAGAGCCTTGAGCTCCACCACTTAATTTTGCTTCAACAACACAATCAAGTGTGTTAGATATGTTGAAATCCCAATATGGAGCATTCTTAAATTCGCTATTTGTAAATAATAAATTTCTTTCTGTGTCATAAACTGAGAAAATTAAATTTCCATCTGACAAACCGCTACAAGCAGCAATACGATATAATGTTCCACCGTAAAGTGTTGTATGGAATTCTGCAGTTTCATCTGTGTTCATTAATAAAGCTCTGTATTGTTGACCATCAGAAATAAACTTACTTTCTAAGTGTCTTGCACATTGATTAGCAATTGTATCCGCAATTTGAGCTGATGCGCTGTTTATAGTAATGAATCCACTAACAACTAATACTATTTTTAAAATTCCTTTTTTCATTTCTGTTATAAATTTTTATTTAACGATTGAGTAGTGTATAACTGAACCGAAATTATCCTACAATTTGACTTCTAATAGATTTTACCTTTTGAGTAATTGACTCAATTTGCTCAGGAGTGATGTTTACTTCTGATTTACTTGTGATGGTTGTTGTTTTCTTTTCAGCATCAGTAGTAGGTTTTACATATGTATATTTAAATTCTACACCATCAAAAACGGATGATAAGTCATTTAAATTATCAATAAACTCTGTGTATTCAGGTTGACTGTAGAATTGAGTCAATAATTTGATTAAACTTTGTAAAGAAGTTTTTTGCTCAGCGATTCTGCGCTTTACATCTTCGTTCGGCTTAGTTTTATAAACATTTGTTGCAAAGTGTAAACTTTCTAACCATCCACCTGCAAGCACTAATCCACTTACATCGCTACGGTCGTTGTTTTTTAAATAAGCATCACTTGAGCGATAAGCAACTCCAACCAATACCAACATTGAATCTTTATTTCCTAAATTTTTAGCAAAACGTTCAATTGTATTCGCATCAAATGCGCCTGAAACACCTAATTCATCAGCTAGTTTTTTAGCGGAATTTAAATATCCAATCGCATCCTGGTTTTGATCATAAATTGTAACATAACCTAAATCTGCGCCATAAATACCCAAGTTCAACGCTTTTGAAAAGTTGGTTGAATAATCAGAGGCTTTATTTGATGGATTCAGAATCTCTTTGCTGTATGCGGCACCGCTTCCTTTAATCAAGAATGCTGTTTGAATTGGTGAAGGGATACTGAAAATTTCTCCATTAACATTCAAAATTGTTGTTTGCGTGCTGTCAACTGGAGGTAAAGCGTCTGGATCTTTTGCGCCATCGCTTCCACAGCCAACTGCAAATAGTGCAGAAACCGATAGTAATAAAAAGGTTCCTCTAAATGTGATAAATTTCAATCTCATTTCAATTATGGGTTTTATTGAGTGTTTTATAATTAATGGTCAAAAATAATACTTTATCTATTAAATCAAACAATTCATCAGCATATTTTTAATATTTTACAAACCAAACACGTCTCTCGCATTTGCAGAGTGCTCTTATTCATTGAGTTACTTAAATTTCGCAAAATCAAATGCTTTTAAACTGCCTGATTATGAGGTTGTTTTGAGTTTTTTTTTAAAATTGTAAATTTAATATGTGTAAATAAAAAAGCATCCTGAAATTTCAGAATGCTTTTCTCTCTCTAAAACACACCTGGTTAGACTTCTTAACCAGGTGTGAGTAACAAAACAAACTATTGAATTATGAATTTTCCTTTAGATAGTATGCTGTTGAAGCTATTTACTTGATAGATGTAATTGCCTTTTGATAGAGTGCCTTCCTCTATTATTACTTTGTTGCTAGTCAGATTCCCGATTTCTATCACTTTTTTACCCGACATATCAAATATGCTTACAATTGCCGACTCTAACTGCTCAAAATTAGTATCTATTACTAAAGTTGCAGAACCTGTAAATGGATTTGGGAAAACGGTGGATGATAACAATGAGTTTGCATTTTCTATAATCGACATAGGTGTTTCAGGTATGTTGATTCTGTCGATATACAAAGTTGGTAGCTCCCAAGTAGAGTCGTTCCACATATAATATTTGCTAGAATTGAACATAATAATGATAGAATCAGGCGTTACTCCTGGCATTAAGTCGTTGATGTTTACTGTAAACGAAGTATAGCTTGCTGTTGCAGGCAAAGTTTTTACCGAATAAGCAACAGTATCGCGCGACATCGTCAAGGTATTGTAACGTTTTAAAACAACTGTAACTTCTGCAGAATCTCCTGTGCCCTGATCGTTGTATTTATAAAACCCTGAAAATGTAGTAGGTTTTGAAGTAAAAGGTGTTCCTGATTCCATAAAACTGCCATAATCCAAAGGAGGTTGACCATTTACCATAACTCCTGGAGCAATTCCGCAGGCAAACCATCCTTGAATTTTTGTTGCGTATGTACCTTGGAAAGCATCTGTAGTTTGTTTTACAGTATTGCAATAAAATGGCCACCAGTTAGTAGGAACAGTATCTGGCGAATAAGAACTTGTAGTAGTCCAACTTTCAAACCCCGGGTTCGATAGTGTTTGTCAATTCATACTTAAGCCTGCTAAAAGTAAGAATGCAATTAGTGATTTTCTCATTATATCTGTTTTTAAGAATTAATATGATACAAATGTAAATCCAACCATTTGATAAGCGTTTGTACAAAAAAAGGTGATAATGGTACTTTTTATGGCAATTGGCTATCTTTGCACAAATGAAGGACGAAAACGACATAAAGATGATTGCCAAAACCAATTTTGGTTTGGAGGAATTATTATCACAAGAATTACAACGACTAGGTGCAAAAAATGTAGAAATACACAATCGTGCCGTTAGTTTTACGGGCGACAAAGGTTTTATGTATAAAGCCAATTTATGTTGTAGAGTGGCTCTAAGAATTTTAGTTCCGTTTAAATCGTTTAAAGTAAGTGACGAAAAATCATTGTATGTAGGAATGCAATCTATCAACTGGGAAGATTACATGGAAGTAACAGATACAATTGCAATCGATACAGTTTTAAGTTCAGAATTATTTACACACTCGCAATACATTTCGCAAAAAGCAAAAGATGCAATTGTGGATCAGTTTAGAGCAAAACATGGCGAACGTCCTTCCGTGGATTTGGATAGACCAACGTTGAGAATTAATCTTCACATAGTTGGTGATACATGCACAGTTGCTTTGGATAGCTCAGGAGAATCCTTACACAAACGTGGTTATAGAGATAAAACAAATTTAGCTCCTATCAATGAGGTGCTCGCTGCTGGATTGGTTTTGCTAACGGGTTGGGACAAGCGCACAAATTTTATTGATCCGATGTGTGGCTCTGGAACTATTTTAATTGAAGCGGCATTGATTGCAAATAATATTCCCGCAGGATACTTTCGTGAAGAGTTTGGATTTCAACGTTGGAATAAATTTATGCCTTATGAGGAAGAATTATGGAACACCATTTTTGATTCCGCAGTAAATAAAATTACGAATCACGAACAAAAAATTTTAGGTGGTGAACTTTCTCCTAACGTTGCAAAAAAGGCAAAAGAAAATATCAAGTTCGCAAAGGTAGATGATATTGTTTCTATCAAAAATGTAGACATGAAAGATTTTGAAGTTCCTGCTGGAAGAGGTGTTGTTATTATTAATCCACCATACGGTGAACGTATGGATAAGGATAATATTGATGAGCTTTATAAAATGATGGGCGATACGTTCAAGAAAAATTTTGCAGGTTACGATTGTTGGATACTAAGTTCAAACATGGAAGCATTCAAACATGTTGGATTGCGTCCTTCACGAAAAATCCAATTGTATAACGGACCATTAGAATGTCGTTTTATGAAATTTGAAATGTATCAAGGGACGAAAAAGATTCATAAGATGGAAGGAAGAGAACAGAATAATAATAAAGAATAAATAAATACGAATGAAAAAAATTGCTGTATTTACTTCAGGAGGCGATTCGCCAGGAATGAATGCTTGTTTGCGTGCCGTTGTTCGTACTGCTGTATATCATAACATTCAAGTTGTTGGAATTAAACATGGTTATGATGGAATGATAAACAATGAATTTGTTGAAATGGATTCTAAATCTGTTGCAAACATTATTCATCATGGCGGAACGATTTTAAAAACAGCAAGAAGTAAAGAATTCATGACTGTTGAAGGACAGAAGAAAGCGTTAGATAATTTAAAGAAACACGGAATAGAAGGAGTAGTTGTAATCGGTGGAGATGGTTCATTTAAAGGTGCTTTGGAATTTAGTAAGATGTGCAACATTCCTTTTGTTGGTTGTCCAGGTACAATTGATAACGATTTGGTTGGAACAGATTTTACAATTGGTTACGATACGGCAATCAATACAGTTGTAGATGCCGTAGATAAAATTAGAGATACAGCAGAAAGTCATGACCGATTATTTTTTGTAGAGGTGATGGGTAGAGATGCCGGATTGATTGCTTTAAGAGCTGGAATTGGAGCAGGAGCAGAAAGTATTATTATGCCGGAAACAAAAACAGATATTGAAGATTTGATAAAACGTTTAGAAAACGGAAGAAAAAATAAATCTTCAAAAATTATTATTGTTGCAGAAGGCGATGAAGCTGGTGGAGCATTTGCAATTGCAGAAAAAGTAAAAAAACGTTTACCAGAATATGATACTCGTGTAACGGTACTTGGACATATTCAACGCGGAGGAAATCCAACTGCTATGGATCGAGTAAATAGTAGTAGAATGGGCTTTGCTTCTGTGGAAGCCTTGATGAAAGGTGAAAAAAATATTATGATTGGAATTGTAGATAAAAATATTCAATACACTCCTTTTGAAAATGCTGTAAAACACATTCAGGAATTAAATCCCGATTTAATGCGGATGGTTGGGATCCTTTCTTTGTAAAATCACATGTCGTTTCTAGTGATGTTGTTTTCAAATACGCATGTCATTTCGAGTGATTTTGCAGCGCAAAATTGTATCGAGAAATAGTTAGTAAACAATTTCTATTATCCATTGTTACACATCCATGCTAAAGTCAAAACACTTTTTCTTTTTATTCTTTCTTACACTTACAACCAGTAGTTGTGTGTTTTTTCGGCCTTCTCCCAAAAAGCTTTACAAGCGTGCTTTAAACGAAAAACCATATGATGTCATAATCGTTCCTGGTTGTCCGTATGATGGCAACGATTGGACAACAGCAATGAAAGGACGAGTGATTTGGGCGGATTACCTTATTAAACAAGGAATAGCAAAAAATGTTATTTTTTCGGGTGGCGCCATTTATACGCCTTATGTTGAGGCAAAAGTGATGGCCAAATTTGCAGAAGAATTAGGAACACCAAAGGAAAAAATATTTATTGAAGACAAAGCAGAACATAGCACCGAAAATATTTATTACTCCTATCACTTTGCAAAAAAAATGGGATTCACTAAAATAGCTGTGGCTTCCGATCCATTTCAATCCAACTTATTAATGCGTTTTTCTCGAATACGATTTAAGCTGCCAATTGCTCACATTCCTTTTATAATAGATACGCTGTCGAAAATTGATGATGTTTATCCAAAGATTGATGCTAGTGATTGTAAGGTTGAAAATTTCCAGCCCATTACCGAAACTCAAACAAAGCGCCAGCGAAGAAGAGGAACATTTGGGAAGAATATTAAGTTTGAGAAGGAGTAGCCATTTTATGTCATAATCAAGCTCAAAATACTTTTCCACACAACCAATTTTGTCATTTCGAGCGAAGTCGAGAAACTTTGTATGTATATTTGTTCAATGAGTCGCACCACCTATTTTGTTGATGTTATATTGCCACTTTCGGTTCCCAATTTGTACACCTATCGTGTGCCTTTTGAATGGAACGAGTCGATTGCAATTGGTAAAAGAGTGGTGGTGCAATTTGGCCGAGGGAAATTATATTCTGCACTTATCCGAAGAATTCACGAAAATCCCCCAAAGCAATACGTTGCCAAATACATTGATTCTATTTTAGATGATACTCCAATCGTCAATCAAAAACAATTTGAATTGTGGGATTGGATGAGCAGTTATTATATGTGCACCATTGGTGAAGTGATGATTGCGGCTTTGCCGGGCGGATTGCGTTTATCGAGCGAAACAAAAATTTTACTGAACCAAAATTATAAAGAACAATCCGCTAGTATTGAATTAAGCGATAAAGAATATTTAATTGTTGATGCTCTCGAAATTCGACAAGTTTTAACACTCACGGATATTTCTGGAATCATCGAACAAAAAATTGTTTATCCGATTATCAAATCACTCATCGAAAAAGGTGTTGTTGTTTTACAAGAAGAGCTGAAAGAAAAATTCAAGCCTAAGATTGAGAGCTACGTTCGGATAACAGACTTTGCCGACAATGAAGAAAATCTAAAAACCATTTTTGATGCATTGGAACGAAAAGCTCCAAAGCAATTGGATGTCGTGATGGCATACATCACATTGTCGAAGCGTTATTCCCAAGAACGTGTTGAAGTCAGGAAATCAGATATTCTGAAAATGGTGGATGGAGCTGAAGCTGCTTTGAAATCATTAGTGAAAAAAAATACGTTTGAAATGTATGAACGTGAAGTTGGACGATTGGCAAGTTTTGAAAATGAAAACAAAATTTCAAATCTGAATGAAGAACAACAAAAGGTCTTGGAGTCAATCAATCTTCAGTTTTCTGGAAAGGCAAATCTTGATGGAGAATCTAAAAAAATAGTAAGCAACGAAAACTCCCTCTCCTTAGGAGAGGGCAGGGGTGAGGTCGATGTAGTATTGTTACACGGAGTTACCTCCTCGGGCAAAACAGAAATTTACGTAAAACTAATTGAACAAGCCATTGCAGAAGGAAAGCAAGTTTTGTATTTGCTTCCTGAAATTGCATTGACAACACAAATTATAAATCGTTTAAGAAAATATTTTGGCGAAGCTGTGGGTGTTTATCATAGTAAGTTCAATGAGAACGAAAGAGTAGAAGTATGGAATAATGTACTTAATCTGAAGTCGGATATTTCAAATTTTAAATTGGTAATTGGAGCGCGCTCCGCATTATTTTTGCCTTTCAGCAATTTAGGATTAGTTATTGTTGACGAAGAACACGATACTTCCTTTAAACAATATGATCCCGCTCCTCGTTACAATGCGCGCGATGCAGCCATTTATTTGGCGCACATTCACAAAGCAAAAACGTTGTTAGGTTCTGCAACTCCAAGTTTGGAAAGTTATTTCAACGCTCAGGAAGGTAAATATGGTTTTGCTGAAATGACCAAACGTTTTGGTGGAATTCAAATGCCTGAAATATTAATTGCCGATGTGAAAGAAGCGACTCGAAAAAAAATGATGAAGTCGCATTTTTCGCCATTGCTTTTAGATACCGTTACTTTAGCATTAGAAAAAAAGGAACAAGTTATATTGTTTCAAAATAGAAGAGGTTTTGCTCCTCAATTAGAATGCAATATGTGTGCTTGGGTGCCACAATGTGCGAATTGTGATGTGAGTTTAACGTATCACAAATTAAGCAATCAGTTGCGTTGTCACTATTGTGGTTATTCGATAAAACCACCAACCAAATGTGCTGCTTGTGGTGATACCGATTTAAAGATGAAAGGTTTTGGTACCGAAAAAATTGAAGAAGAATTATCTATTTTTTATCCGAAAGCCAGAATTGCACGTATGGATTTGGATACAACTAGAAGTAAATTTGCGCATCAACACATCATCCAAGATTTTGAAGAAGGGAATATCGATATTTTGGTAGGAACACAAATGGTGACCAAAGGATTGGATTTTGATAATGTAAGCATGGTTGGCATTTTGAATGCCGACAGCATGTTGAACTTCCCTGATTTTAGATCATTTGAACGTAGCTATCAATTGATGGCCCAAGTATCGGGGAGAGCAGGACGAAAAAACAAACGCGGAAAGGTAATTATTCAATCGCAAAATCCTGAACACAGTATTATTCAAGAAGTAATTGCCAATGATTTTTTATCGATGTATACGAATCAATTACTGGATAGAAAAAATTTCAATTACCCTCCTTACTTTAGATTGATAGAAATTACGGTGATTCATAAAGATGTAGATATGGTAAATGCGTCTGCTAAATTTTTGGCAGATGCACTAAAAAAACATTTTGCTAAACGTGTGCTCGGACCAGAGTTTCCATTGGTTTCTCGTATCCGTAATTTGTTTCATAAAAATATATTATTAAAAGTAGAAAGAGATGCTTCGGTTGGACAAGTAAAAAAAATAGTAAGTGAATTGCTTGTGAAATTTAAATCGACCAGTGATTATAAGTCGGTGAGAGTAAATATTGATGTGGATCCAATGTAAAATGTATTTGTTATGAAATTTAGTTGTATTTATTTCTTTGGTCTTTTAGTATTGATAAGCTCTTGCGGACCAGAAAAAATAGGAGAGGTTAAAAATGGAGTTGCTATTGTTGATACAGTTGCCTCACAAGAGCCTGCTGTTTCTGAAACCTACAGATTGGAAACTTTCCAGAACATGGAGATGATAGAATATTGTTTGTTGCTTCCTTTAAGTGAATACACATTGGTTGACGAAAAAAGTGAAAAGGCGGCTCATTCGTTTATTCATAAAACGAAAAAAGACAATACAATTGCTATTCAAGGCTTGTTGAGAGCCAATTCGGAAGTTTCAATTGAAGAGTATTTTAAAAATTCATTGGAAGATGCTGAATTGGAAGGAAAAATTATTGAGAAAAAAGAATTGAAAAAAGACAAGAATTGTTTTTATGCAAAAGGCTATTGGAACAATTCAATTCATGAATCTCGTTTTATAGAAGTATGTTGGTTGCGGAGCGATGAGGTAGTGAAATATTATTCCTCTTTTGATATTGCAGATACTACATTGTGGAATAAACGATTGGAAGAAATTTTGAAATCCGGCAGCGTTTGTAAATAACGAAGCCCCGATTTCTCGGGGGCTTCGTCTCCAACCCTACCACCCCAACTATTTTACTTTTATTATCATTGGACTCATTGCTACAACAATTCCATCTGGTCCCATTCCTTTTATTTCTTCAAAAAAGATTCGTTCATTCTTTTTTACTTTTTGTAAGCGTGTTATCATTGCAGATGTAAGCATGTTAGATGTTGAAAAATAATCTTCTGCAATTCCTCCGCTTATAAAACTCATTGTGAATGAAGTTACAACAGGTTTTGATTCGTATTCAAAAGAAGGATAAAATGCGATTAATCCTTTTTGAACAGTAATCGTTCCTTTGTTCACACTTCCGCTTTCAGTCATTTCAGCAAATTTTGCACTTGGTTTTGGAATTCTTCTTACTCTGAATTCTTGAACACCCATATTTCTTTTTTCGCCATTCTCTAAATTTGCGATTACAGAAACATTTACAACTCCGTCAGTGATTGGTTTTATTATATACTTTCCATTTCCTTGGCTTATCATTATGGCATTTGATGCCGATACTGTGAGTTTTTCATTTGGAACACCAGGGACAGAAACCGAAATTGGATTTTCTAATCCTCGATATACTAGATTCATGTTTTCAGCTGCAACAGTTAATGATGGCTTTGCAACAATGTATTCCGATTTGAAAGGATAAATCATTTCTTTTCCTTTTGGAGAAATTACTTTCACCGTTCCAGAATAGGTCATGATTCCTTCTTTGTTGGTACTTGCTACATATTTTCCTAATCCTCGTTCAACTGGAATTGCATTTGGTGTTCCATTAAACGATTTGCTTGCTTCATTGTAATCTCCCACCATAACTTCAGGATTTCTAGTTTTATTGAATGCTGCAAGAAAAACTTGTGCTTTGTATTCTTCACCCAACATTACATAATTACTTTCCGGAATTACTTTTGCTGCAATCGTATCAAACTTCATCGTTTCTACATCCATCTCTTTTAATAAATAATCAACAGTAGTTGCTTCTGCATTTTTTACATCGTTTTTTAGTTTTGATAAAATCGTAAGACTAGCTACTAATGGACGGTCATAAAAATTATACAACTCCCAATTCTCATTTTCTTCACTGAATTTCGGGTCATCTGTATTGATGTCTAATTTTACTTTTGACTTATCTTTCGGTAAAATATAACTGCTTAATTGTGTTCTGTATGCATTCAATCTGTTTTTTAAATCGCGTGAAGCACCAGCAGAACCATCTTCCGAATTGCCAATTAAAATATTAGTTGGAATATTGTAGTCATCTTTGTTTTCGATGCTTGCCATTTGAATGGTGTCTGCAACACTTTGCTCCAATCCTTCTGTTTTTGCAATCAACTCTTTTTGAAGTTTATCAATAAAATCATTTAATTCTTGAGAACGCTTTTTTACATCCTGTGCTTTTTTCCAGTTGGGTGTTACTTTTACTGGATCTACACTCTTCGCTAAATCGAACATCGAGTAAAGCGTTTCGTTATTGTCAGTAAAATTGATGTTTGTGTTTTCCAATCCTTTATTTACAATTACAAAAGCATCTAAAATGTCTTTGGAAACATTCAATGCTAAAAGACAGGTAAGTACTAAGTACATCATACCAATCATTTTTTGTCGTGGGGTGTCTTTTGCTGAAGCCATGATTTCTGAGTTTTTTTAAGTTTATATTAAACTTGAATTTTGCCTCATAATGCTAGCTAAGAAAAAAAGATACAATAAAAAACGCCACAAGATGTGCATGTGGCGCTATGAGGGAGTAGCCTCATGAAAAAACAATAAAATTGGACACTAATTTAAGTGACACAAAGGAAACTATTTTTCTTTCGAGATAATATCCGTAGAGAAGGGTAAATTTTTCTACGTACTAGCACGGAGGAGTAAAATAGGAAGTAAGAAGATAGATTTTTTTCTTTTTATGTTTTAAATACGAATTCCAATAACACAGATGTCGTCCACTTGTTCTAAATGGGATTTCCATTTATTTATAGCTGACTTAAGCAAGTCTCCTTGTTCGACCAAGGGTAATTTGGCTATGCTTAACAATAATTCTTTTAATTGTTTATACATGAATTTTTTACCATTCGGACCTCCGAATTGATCAGCCATTCCATCTGTGAAAGTGTAAACTACATCCTCTTTTTGTAACTGAATGGTATGTTGAGTAAAAGAAACAGAGTCTTTGTCATGTTTCCCAACCGGCATTTTGTCTGGTAAAAAAGCAAGGATTTCATTTCCTCTTGCAATCCAAACGGGATTGTTGGCAGAAGAGTATGTTAGTTGCTTCTTTGAAAAATCAAAACTGATCAGACTACAATCCATACCGTCTTTTCCACCTTCTTCACTTCCATCATTCGATAAATGATGAATGATTCTTGCACGTGTATAGTTTAAGATTTCATTTGGTGCAGTTAATTGTTGTCCATTCACTGCTTCGTTCAAGCATGAAATATTTAGCATGCTCATGATGGCGCCTGGTACTCCATGTCCCGTGCTATCTGCCGTTACCAATGCAAATTGGCCGTTTTTTAATTCACTAGCCCAATAGAAATCTCCACTAACAATATCTTTTGGTTGGAAAAAAATAAAATGATCTGGTAAATTAGTATTTAAGAATTGTTTACTAGCTAGAAGCGAATGTTGAATCCGTTTCGCGTAATTAATACTGTCGGTGATTTCGCGGTTCTTTTCCTCAACCAATATTTTTTGTTTTTCAATGTATATGTTTTTTTCTTCCAACAAGCTGTTTGCTTTCTGTTTTTGACGATAGCTGCGATAAGCAAAAACAGCAAAACATAAAATTAAAAATCCTACAAAACCAACAAAGTATAATATAATGGTTTGTTTTCTTCGTTCTGCAATGTTTAATGCATCCTTTTTTTCCTGCTCTGCCTTTACAATAGATTCTTTTTTGTCGAATTCATATTGCATTTGTGATTCAACAAGTTTTTTTGAGGTCTCCTGATTTACTAGGCTATCTCTGTATAGAATAGCCATTTTATGATGTTCGAAAGCTTGTTTCCAAAATTTTCCAGGACCGCTGTTTGGTGTTTGAAATCCTGCTGCCTGTGCACTGTCTAATTCAGCTAAACCGCTGTATGTATCTTTAATATAATCTTTGGCTCCAATTTCTTTTGATAGTGTTAATCCTTTGTCAAGATATTCTAACGCTTCTTTGAATTTCTTTTGCTTTGTGAAAATTACTCCAATGTTAGTGTAGCAATTAGCGATGCCATTTTTATCTTCAAGTTCCTCTGCAAGTTTTAAAGAAGCGAGTTGATTTTTTAAAGCATCTTCATAATTTCCTTTGTTTTTATAAATAATTCCAATGTTATTATACGACATAGCGATTCCTCTTTTGTCGCCTATCTCTTCCATTATCTTTAATGAAGCCAGTTGATTTGCAAGTGCTTCGGTGTAGTTGCCTTGCAAGTAATGTATGATTCCAATGTTGTTGTAGGAAGACCCGATTCCATTTTTATCACCGATTTCTAATCTGATTTTCAAAGAAGCCAATTGATTTTTTAATGCTTCTTTATAGATATTTTGTGAATAATAGATGTTGCCAATATTGTTGTAACAATTAGCAATTCCTTGTTTGTCGCCTAATTCTTCTCTGATTTTTAAGGATGAAAATTGATTTTTTAAAGCATCTGAATAATTTCCTTGTAAGTGGTATACGTTGCCAATATTCATGAAACAAATTGCCATTCCATTTTTGTCATTTATTTCTGTTCTGGTTTTTAGAGAAGACAGGTGATTCTTTAATGCTTCGGAGTAGTTGCCTTGAGCATAATAGATATTTCCTATGTTGTTATAAGATCCTGCTATTCCTTCTTTATCGCTAATTTCTTCCCTAATTTTTAATGAGATTGAATAATTTTTTAAAGCATTTTTGTAATCTCCTTGATTGTCGAAAATAATTCCAATATTATTATACGCTTTGCCTTCGCCTTTTTTGAACCCTATTTTTTTTGAAACAGCCAATGCGTCATTGGCATATTGATTTGCGCTTGAGTAATCTCCTGTATTCCTTATTTCTCTGCAAAGATTATTGAGGGTGTTGACTTTTGTAGTGTCTTCTTTGCTAACTTTTATAAAGGATTTAAGTGAGTCGATAGTTTGATTTTGTGCAGAAAAATTTGAATTAAAAAAAATGAATAACATAATCAAAAGAAAGTTTTTCAAATCTATCTTTCTGTATATATAACTATGGTAATTCATTTTGATTGTATGATTTTTGAAAAAATTAATTAATTCACATTTTTTAGTTTGTTAAATATAGAAATAAGTAAGATGTCTCAAAAAAAATGGCTGCCAAAATCAGAAGGCAGCCATTTTAATTTAACTAAACAAAAACTTATTCGCTCATTAAAGCGCCATCAATACTATACTCAACACCTGTAACTACATCTTCTACTTTTGCATCACTAGCCATTTCAAAAGAAGTTTCTGTAACATTTACATGTCCATCAGATGCATAATAGTATTTTGCATGATCCATGCTTGCCAAGGTTGGTGTAGCAAGATCACTAAAGTCAAGTAATTGACCAATTGCAATAGTTCCTGATGCACCATCGTCAAAAAAGCCAAATTCAAAACTACCTTCTCCAGCTGTACCAACTACAAGAAAAATAGCTAAGTTGTTAATCATAAAATCTGTTCCATCTATTTCTCCATCAATTGCTACAATTGCTCTTAATTCAGCACTTCCAGCAATACTGCCCCAGTCAGGATCCGCAGATGTTACTTTGATACCTAATACATAATTGTAGTCAAAACTTTTTCCGTTGTAAGATAATTGACCTAAGCCACCACCTGTTGATTCAGAAAAAGTATAGGAAGTTGTAGGTGTTGTTGGATCACTCCATGAATAAACAGTTCTAGCAGGATCTGAATAGGTTGTTCTGCCGAATGTAACGTTTGAGTATATGTTTGTTCCGGATCCAGCACTTGTAAAACTTTGTTGACTTGAACCACCTGCCTGAGCTGTAACAAAACCGCGAAGAATCCTTTGGATGTTCTGACGCATTTGTTTGTTTGCAGGCGAGGTAGTATTGTTTGATTTAGCGATGCTCAGTTGTTTTTCCTTTTGACAAGAAGCTACACTAAGCAAAATCATCAACAAAGCTGGATAAACAAACATTTTCCCCAACATGTTTGATAAAAACGAAAATTGTTTCATGTTATTTATATTTTAAGAGGTTAAATAAGAGGGAGTATTAACTCCCTCATTAAAGATAAACAATATTCTCTAGAAAATATATCCCAAACGAATTGCGCTATTAAAATTTGGTCCAAAATTAACTTCTCTTCCTTGGCTGCTTGGATCAGGATTTCCTGGATCTACTGCTGGAGGTGTAACAGCTGGGTAAGTAGAAGGATAAGTTGTAGTCATTTTGTGGTCACTGTATTTTACCATTTGGAAACCAAAACCAAATTCAGTTCCTAAATACAAATGCTTTGTAATGTAACAATCAAAACCTGCTACAACGTTAGCTCCAACTCTGAAAAAACCACCTTTGTTTTTGTTTTTGTCAGTTTGAATTACAAATTGGTCTGTTGTTCCGCCTGCATCAAGTCCTGTTGGAGTAACTTCTTTTGAAGATTGTCCGGCTAAATCTAATTCAGCTCCAATATATGGGCTCAAGCGATTTGTTCCAGCAAAGTGTTTTTCATAACCTGGTCTGATATTCCAACCAAATTGTCTTTTTTTGTAATCCTCAGATACTGTAGTTCCCGCTGTTAAGTTTGAATTAAAAACAGAGTCTGCTTTGGTAGATGAATAGCTTAATCCAATTCCTAAACGGAATGCAGTGCTTTCGCTTAAAAATCTTCTGTAGCGAATGTATGTTAATTGAATTGGTTTACCATTTAATGGAACAAAATTCAATTCTAAATTATTTGCTTTTGCAGCAGGTTTAAAGTCTGATGCATCTTGTGCCATTGTTAAAGTGCACACAGATAAAAAAAGTGCTGATGTAGTAATAGTTTTTTTCATGATAGGATTTATTTGGTTTATATGCACAAAAGTATATATGCTTTTGTGTGCACACAATCCGTATGGGTGGGTAAATTTGTATCCGTACTAGTACGGATGTGGGCTGTTTGCTCTCTAAATAATGGGGATTTAGTCGATCAGCTTGTTTTCAATCGCAAACTTTATTAGCCCTACAGCGCTTTTGGTATTCGCTTTTCTGAAGATGTTTTTTCGATGTGTTTCTACAGTACGCTCGCTAATAAATAGGGCTTCACCAATTTGAGCATTACTATATTCTTTTGCAATAAGTTGAATGATCTCTTTTTCTCGCTCCGTAAAATAAATTTTGTTCTCGCCTTCTTTTTTTTGTCCCCGCTCGCTAAGTGTTTTCATCATCTCAGCAGAAATCTCATCACTAAAAAACATGCCTCCTGCAGCAATTTTTGTTAATGCATTTATTAGTTCTGTTTTTCCTGTGTTTTTTAAAATATAACCAGATGCACCAGCATCTAGCATTTCGGAGATGGTACTTCTTTCACCAAACATGGAAAGCACAAGCACTTTTATTTCAGGATGATTTTTTTTAAGCAAACGAGTAAATTCAATCCCATTCATTTCAGGCATATTGATATCGCTTAAAACAATATCAGGAGTGTTTTTTTTTATTAATTCAATAGCGATGCTTGCTTTTGTAGCTTCTCCCACAATAGTAAACGCATTTTCATTATGTAATAAAGCTTTTATACCGTCAACCAGCATTTGATGGTCATCCAAAATAAAAAGTTTGATTTTGCTCATATTGTAAAAATACGAATTATTTGATAGGAACTTCAATGCTTACTGTGGTTCCTTTTTCAGGGCGTGAATCAAAATTAACATTGCCGTTGAGGTATTCGATTCTAGATTGAATGTTTTTTAATCCGATACCTTTTTCCATCACTTTGTTTAGGTCAAATCCAATTCCATTGTCCTCAATCATCAAGGTTAACTCATCGTTATGACGTATGATTTGGATATTAACAACAGTTGCCTGAGAATGCTTGATAATGTTGTTTACTAATTCTTGAAGCACTCTAAACAAAACTGTTTCCATAGTGCTTTCTAGCCGTTCGTTTAAACCATTGATGTCTAATTCGATTTTTAAATTATCTGTGTGGCTGATGCGATTTAGGAACTCACGAACAGCAAGAGCAAGCCCTGATTTTAATAATGCATTTGGCATCATGCTGTGTGAAACGCTTCTCACTTCTTTTACCGAATCATCAATCAAATCCAATGCATTTTGCATCATTGTTTTCTGATGTTCATCTTCCAGTTTTAAATTGGATTGTAAACTGCTCATGTTTAGTTTTACTGCAGAAAGCTGTTGCCCAACTCCATCATGCAATTCCAATGCAATTCGCATTCTTTCTTTTTCTTCCGCCTCAATAATTGCTTTTGAACGAAGTTCCTGTTGCTTGTTTATTTCTTTTTGAAACAATTCCTTCTGTTTAAGTTTATATCTGTTATAGATTAATAATGCAACAAATAAGATCGCAATGATAAAGGCAATGAGAAGATTTCGCTGAGTTGTTTGATTTTTAATAAGCACTTCTTTTACCTGATTTTCCTTGGTTAGTGCTTGATTTTCCTGTTCTTTTTTGTCGGTATCGTATTTGGTTTGCATTTCTGCAATCTGTTTACTTGTTTCAATGTTGAGCATAGAATCTTTGATGGCGCTTAGCATATTCTGGTAAAAAAATGCTTGCTCAAAATCGCGAGTGGTTTTGTTCAACTTTACTAATGATTCATAATTATTGATAAGCAACTCTTTACTGTTGATTTGTTTTGATAACTCTAATGCCTTTAACTGATAACTCAAAGCTTTTTTATAATCGCCCGTAATGCTATAAATATTTCCAAGGTTGTTATAACTCATCGCAACGCCACGTTTGTCGTTCAGACATTCCCGCATAGCCAATGATTTTAATTGATAGCTTAAGCCAAGTGCATGATTGCCTGACTGGGAATAGATATTGGATAAGTTGTTATAGTTGGTAGCCAACCCAGCACTATCTTTTAATCTTTCTTTGATTGAAAGCGATTTTAAACTATAATTTTCTGCCTCTAAATATTTTTTTTGGTCGTAATAAATGATGCCTATGTTGTCGTAACTATTAGACATTCCCGCTTCGTCTTTTATTTCCTCCCGTATTGCTAAGCTTTTAAAATTATATTCTAATGATTTACTGATATTTTTTTGCTGACGATAGATAATTGCAATGTTGCTAAGGCTGATGGCGACAAGTTTGGGTTTGTTTAGTTTTTCAAGTGTTGCCAATGATTTTAAATAGTTTTGAAATGCTTTTGTATGGTCGCCAATTAATCGATAGGCTTCCCCAATGTTGTTGTGTACCTTTGCAATGCTAAGGGAATCTTTTGCAGGGTCTAAAATTTTTAAAGAAAGAAAGTGATAATTCAGTGCTTGGTCGAAGTCGCCTTCCTTTTTTGATATTGACCCCAATACATTGTAACCTAACGAAAGCCCTTTTTTATAGTTTGTTTTTTTTGATATTTCAACAATCTGGTCGGCATATCTTTTTGCTAATTCAGGTTTGCTCTGGATGTTACTTAAGTCATATAAGATATCTACTTTTTGAGAATCAATTGTGGTGGTGCTAAGTACTTTTATTAAACTATCATTTTTTTCTTTTTGTGCTAAAGCGTAAAATGGCAGAAGAATTAATATTAATAAGGTAAGTAATAGCTTTTTCATTTATCTATTTTGTTGTTGCAAAGTTTAAAATTCCTTTGAAATAAGCATCTGCGACTTGCTGAACGCGTTTGTTTTTTGTTTTGTCAGTTTCAGCGGAGAGTAATTTGCATTCATTGATGTTATCTTGATACAATGTTTCCCCATAAACAATAGGAGAGTGAACGTATCTTGGTAACTGTAAGTTTCTGCAATATACTCCGTTTGCTTCTGTTGGCAAACACCCCTCAATAATATATTTTGCATCTCGTGCAGTTGCAGTTGGAACTTTTAATTCGCTTTCAAAACTTTTCATTACGGATGAACTGATAGCAATTGATTTTTCTAAATCATCTGTAATCAACAAGCGTAAAAATTCAAAACGTTTTTCTTTTGTAGATAAATCATTTTTCATGAATGCGCCACCAACAAAACACATGTTGTAATTTTTATTGGTTGTTTTGTTCCAATCCAAATTGGTTTCATCAACATTATAATGAATCACAACTGTGTAGTCAGGTTTAAAGTTGTTGATGAGTTCTACGCGTTTTGCTAATTCTAAGTCGCGAAACACAACTCTGAAAATATCTCTGTCTTTTACTTTTGAGCTATTGAAATGATCTTTCTGCCAAGCTTTTAGTTCACCAATTTTATATAAACTATCCACTGCAGTTTTTAAATCATCTTTTTTCCATTGCTGATAAGTTTTTCCGAAGGCGCATTTATCTGCAGTGCGAGTTAAGAAAACAATTGCTCCTTCTGCTTCTAGTTTTTCTTTTAACAATATTGCAGTTGCATAAGTGAGCATCCCCTCGGCAATTTCAATTGAGTCTGTAATTCCATTTAGACTATCACCTTTTATAATGATGTGCTTTTTTTCCAAATCACCCATTTCAAAATTGTGAGCAATATGTCCTGGGTCGATGGCGATTTTTTTGCCTTTCAGACGATTTTCAATAGGGGGATATATGTAATCAATTAATTCCCCCCGGCCAACCCTTAAACAAGGTATAGTCAGATTGTATTTCCCAGTTTTGTATATATCAAATGTGTATTGGTTACAGTTTCTAAATGCAGCCTGATAATCCGGTAAATGTTTCCATTCAAGAAAAAATTCAGGTTTGTCCTTAACCTTATCGCTTACCGAAGCATACATCTTTATTCCTAGTTCACTTATAGAATAATAACCGGATAATGTTTTTTCTTTGTCGAGATAATTCTGTACTTTTTCAGTAAGATATTTAATGTTGGATTGGAGAAGCTTGTCTTGTGAAAAACAAGATGCTGTAATTAGTAAGAATATAACTGTATTTAAGGCTGTTTTCATTGCGTTACCAAATTTAATCAAATTCCTATCCAATTATTTATGCGTAATTTTGTTTTATGAACATCAAAGGCATACAATTCGATTCGGAATTCAGTTTTAAAACCAGCAGGAGTGGAGGAGCAGGCGGACAAAATGTGAATAAAGTATCCACAAAAGTGGAGCTGGATTTTGATGTTGTGAACTCTGCATTGCTTACCGAAGAGCAAAAGGCAATCATTTTAAGTAAACTCTATAACAAAGTTACTAAAGACGGAATTCTGCAAGTCATTTCCCAAACGGAACGAAATCAATTAGGCAATAAAGAAATCGTCATCAAGAAATTTTATGAGATGATTCATAAGTGTTTTGTGGTTCAGAAAAAACGCAGACCAACAAAGCCAAGTAAAGGTTCAAAAGAAAGACGATTGACTTCTAAAAAAAGAGATTCGGATATTAAGAAGCTGAGGAAGAAAGATTGGTAGTTACTTTCTGGCAATTATAAATTTACCTTCAATCTTTCGTTTGCCTATCAAAATATTGAAATGATATATTCCTAATGGTAGCACTAGTTTTCCCAAGTTAATTTCATTCGTTTTTAATCCTTCTTGTTTTATGACTTCAGCGCCAGAAGAATTAAAAACAAAAAAATCAAGTGTTTCACTATTATCGTTACTGAAATAGAGTTTGCTGTTTGATTCAATTGGCATCGGAAATAAGGTATAACCATCTTCTTCTACTTTAACAAAAGTGATGACCAAAATTTCTGAAATGCCATTCGTTCCTAAATTTATTCTGTAATAATTTTTTGCATTCGAAACAGGATTCGTGTGTGAAAATGTATAACGTTCATTGGCAGTTGAACTTCCACAAACCCCAGGATAGTCATAAATACTAGTGAAACTTATTGAATCAGTTGAATGTTCAACTTGTACTCCTGAACATAAATTCCCTGATTCTATTTCCCAAGTCAGCACAACTTCATTTTGAAATCGGTTAACTTCAAACGTTAAAAGCATGGGAGGGTTTTGAGCTTGAGCCAAAATGCTTCCAGAAAAGAATATGAATAAGAGAATGTATTTTTTCATTTCAAATATTTGTAAAAAGACAACGCAGCTTTTGTTTTTTTATTTCTTTTTCTTTTCTTTTCTTTTCTTTTCTTTTTCTTTGTCTACTGCCTACTGTCTACTGTCTACTGCAACTATTATCCAACTCTTTTAACAAATTCATTCCACAAAACTTCATTCGGAGGAGGGGCAATAATAGTAACGGGCTCTTTCTTTACAGGATGAATAAATTCAACTTTCCTCGCATGTAAATGTATCGATGCATCTTTGTTGCTTCTGTCGAAACCATATTTTAAATCACCTTTTATCGGACAGCCCATGCTGGAGAGCTGTACTCTAATTTGATGGTGACGACCTGTAAGTGGTTTTACTTCTATTAAATGATAATTATCGGAGCTGGAAATTAATTCGTATTCCAATTCTGAACGCAAAGCACCTGGTGTTTCTTTTTCAAATGCTTTCGACATATTTTTTGCTTCATTCTTTTTCAGGTAATGAATCAAATGTCCGTTTATATTTTTCGGTTTGTTTTTTACAACTGCCCAATATGTTTTTTGAATCTCTTTGGTTTGAAACATCTGATTCAAACGTGTTAATGCTTTGCTAGTTTTTGCAAAAAGCACGATGCCACTTACTGGTCTATCTATACGATGAACAGTGCCAATAAAAACTTCTCCCGGCTTGTTGTATTTTTCTTTGATGTATTGTTTAACGAAATCACTCAAAGGAGTATCGCCTGTTTTATCGCCTTGAACAATATCGGAAGGACGTTTGTTAACGGCAATAATGTGATTGTCTTCGAACAGTACTTCTAACTTATACTCCATTTCGTTGGCGTCCTTTCGGAGCTTTAATTAGTATTGTTCTTTTGAGTTCGGAAAGTCTTTTGATTTTACATCCTTGATGTAGTTGCCTACTGCTTTTTTAATATCGTCATACAAATTCAAATATCTTCTTAAAAATCGCGGATTAAATTCGTTGTTCAACCCAACCATATCGTGGAAAACAAGTACTTGTCCATCCACACCACCACCAGCACCAATTCCGATAACTGGAATGGTTACTTTTTTTGCCACTTTTTCAGCAAGTTTTGCAGGAATTTTTTCCAATACAATTGCGAAACAACCTGATTTTTCTAATGCAACAGCATCTTCCATTAATTTTTTTGCTTCTGCTTCTTCTTTTGCGCGCACGTTGTATGTTCCGAATTTATAAATGCTTTGAGGAGTTAATCCTAAATGTCCCATCACAGGAATTCCAGCAGTTAAAATTCTTTGAATCGATTCAGTTACTTCTAATCCACCTTCTAGCTTTACGGCATGTGCACCGCTTTCTTTCATAATACGAATGGCAGTGTTCAATGCTTCTTTTGAATTTCCTTGATAAGTTCCAAAAGGTAAATCCACAACAATTAATGCTCTATCTACTGCACGCACAACAGAAGAGGCGTGATAAATCATTTGATCCAATGTTATTGGTAAAGTTGTTTCGTGTCCTGCCATTACATTGGATGCAGAATCACCAACCAAGATCACATCAATACCTGCAGCATCTACAATTTTTGCCATTGTAAAATCGTATGCTGTTAGCATGGATATTTTTTCACCAGCCGTTTTCATTTCTTGTAAAACGTGAGTGGTTACTTTTTTGACTTCTTTCTTTTGTTTAGGCATTGTATCAATTTTTGGCTTGAGGAATCAAAATTACAAATTGTTTTTGGGATTCCGTTTTTTAAGGTTTTTAGCCGTTTATTTGCCAAATCCTACCGCTTGAATAATTGTTGGTTTTAAACCGAATTTATTGATACTTTTGTGTATCAAATATCATTAAAAATGAATACAGTTAAAAGCATTATTTTAAGCTCAATTGTTGCAGGAACAGTATTGTTCTCAGGATGTAGCACCGATTTAGATGTAATTGGGGATTATAAAGAAACAATGGTAGTTTATGGCTTGTTAGACCAAGCTCAGGATACACAATATATTAAAATAAATAAGGCATTTTTAGGAGAAGGTGACGCTTTCATTTATGCTCAGGTAAAAGACTCTGCCCAGTTTGTAAGTGTTTTGTCAGTTCAGTTAAAGCGTTATAAAAACGGAGTTTATATGCCTCCTACTATCCCGTTAATCCCAACAAATAAACCCAAAGATCCAGGTGTTTTCTATTCAATTGACCAAGCAAATGCAATTTATTCTTTCAGTACGGTTGATTACCCTTTGTTTACTGACAGTGACTACGAATTAACCATCAACAATAGCGAAACAGGGAACATTGTTACTGGTAAAACTTCCTTGATTACTGATATAAGCGGTTTTACAAACCCTTCACCATTAGGATCAACGTTTAGTTTTGTTGCTTTTGGATTTGTTCCCAATTATCCATTTAACGTGGTTTGGACAAGTGCTAAAAATGCAAGATTGTATCAAGTGATTCTTCGATTAAATTATACAGACTCTACATTGACTGGGAATGTTCCAAGAACAATTGAATATGCTTTGCCTGTTAAAAGAATGGACGATTTGGATTTCTTTTCTGCTGTAACTCAAGAAATGAAAGGTCGTGATTTTTACCAATATATTGGTGGTACATTAACTGATTATTCAGGCTTGGTTGAGCGTGTTGCAGGCAGAGTAGACCTTCTTTTAGTTGCTGGTTCTGACGATTTAAGTACTTTTATTGATGTAAATAAACCATCTACTGGTATTATTCAGGAACGTCCAGAATTTACTAATATTACCAATGGTTTGGGATTGTTTTCGTCTCGTTTGAACAGAGCACCCGTTTCTCGTCCTTTGGATAATACATCTTGGGATTCATTGGCTTGTGGACAATACACCAAACAACTTAAATTTGTGAATGCGGTTGGCACTCATCCTTGTTTCTAATCTGCCTCTTTGTCATAATATTTAGCGTCTTTCTTCGGAAGGACGCTTTTTTTATGTCATAATTTCCCCTTATTCCCATTGGCACAATGATTGAAAATGCCTAATCGTTAAATTTAAAATCTAAATAATTATGAGTAAAATAATTGGTATCGACTTAGGAACAACAAATTCATGTGTTTCGGTTATGGAAGGTAATGAGCCTGTTGTAATTCCAAACAGCGAAGGTAAACGTACCACTCCTTCAATAGTTGCATTTGTGGAAAATGGTGAACGAAAAGTAGGTGATCCTGCAAAGCGTCAAGCTATCACAAATCCTACAAAAACAATCTATTCAATTAAACGTTTCATGGGACATACTTTTGATGAAATATCAAAAGAAGCGGCTCGTGTTCCTTATAAAGTAGTAAAAGGTGATAACAACACACCACGTGTTGAAATTGACGATAGAAAATATACGGCTCAAGAAATTTCTGCAATCATTCTTCAAAAAATGAAAAAAACTGCTGAAGATTATCTTGGTCACGAAGTAACAGAAGCAGTTATTACGGTACCTGCATACTTTAACGATGCACAACGTCAAGCTACAAAAGAAGCTGGCGAAATTGCAGGATTAAAAGTAAAACGTATCATCAACGAACCAACTGCTGCGGCTTTGGCGTATGGTATGGATAAAAGAGGAAAAGAAATGAAGATTGTGGTGTTCGATTGCGGTGGTGGTACACATGACGTTTCTGTTCTTGAATTAGGTGATGGTGTATTTGAAGTAAAATCTACCGATGGTGATACTCACTTAGGTGGTGACGATTTCGATCATAAAATTATCGATTGGTTGGTAACTGAATTTAAATCAGAAAACGGTGGATTGGATTTAACAAAAGATCCAATGGCTTTACAACGTTTGAAAGAAGCTGCTGAAAAAGCAAAAATCGAATTGTCGAGTACGGCTTCAACCGAAATTAACTTGCCTTACATTATGCCAGTTGATGGTATTCCAAAACACTTGGTGCGTACCTTAACAAAAGCAAAGTTTGAGCAATTGGTTGATGATTTAATTAAACGCACCATCGAACCTTGTAAATCAGCATTAAAAAATGCAGGATTAAGTGTTGGTGATATTGACGAAATTATTTTAGTAGGTGGTTCAACTCGTATTCCAGCAGTTGTAGAAGCAGTTCAAAAATTCTTTGGTAAAGCGCCTTCTAAAGGTGTGAATCCTGATGAAGTAGTTGCAATTGGTGCAGCCATTCAAGGTGGTGTATTAACTGGAGAAGTAAAAGATGTATTGTTGTTAGATGTTACTCCACTTTCGTTGGGTATCGAAACAATGGGTGGTGTGTTCACAAAATTAATTGAATCGAATACAACAATCCCGACAAAAAAATCAGAAACTTTTTCTACTGCAAGCGATAATCAACCTTCTGTACAAATTGTGGTATACCAAGGTGAACGTTCAATGGCAAGAGATAACCGTAAGTTGGGTGAATTTAACTTAGACGGAATTCCACCAGCACCACGCGGTGTGCCTCAAGTAGAAGTTACTTTTGATATTGATGCAAACGGAATTTTACAAGTATCTGCAAAAGATAAAGCAACCGGTAAATCGCATAACATACGTATTGAAGCAAAATCTGGATTGACGGACGAAGAAATCAAAAAGATGAAAGCGGATGCAGAAGCGAATGCTGAGTCAGATAAAAAAGCAAAAGAAGAAACAGAAAAAGTAAACGCTGCCGATTCAATGATTTTTCAAACAGAAAAACAATTGAAAGAATACGGAGAAAAAATTCCAGCTGAGAAAAAAACAGTTATCGAAGAAGCCTTAGCGGAATTAAAAACAGCTCACGGTTCACGCGATATTGCAGCAATTGATTCTTCTTTAGAAAAATTAAATGCAGGATGGCAAGCTGCTTCTCAAGATATGTACGCTGCACAACAAGGCGCTGAAGGTAACGGACAAGCAAATGCAAATGGTCCAGAAGCTAAAGGTGATGGCGAAGTAACAGATGTTGATTTTGAAGAAGTGAAAGACGAGAAAAAATAGTTTTTAGTTTGTGATTAGTAGAAGTGTAGACGCCTCATAGAAATATGGGGCGTTTTTATTGTGCATTCCCTCAAAATTAAATTTCAATAAATCTATTTAGGGTCTAATTCGTTTAAGCTTTTCAATAAAGATCGTTTCCCTTTTTTGTCATCATTGTTCTTAAAATAATAGGAAGAAAAGTTATTATAGATTACTTCAAGTTGATCGAATGAGCTTATTGCTTGAAGCGAATCTTTAATATAGGTATCCAAATAGTTTGGAAAATTGATGTATTGGAATTTACTACCTAGCCTCTGAGAAATTTTTTCAATGATTTTATTATCGTATGATATTATTTCCATGTTTATAGTGCCAGAGGGTAAATCAATGTGTGCGATTCGGTATGGATCTTCCTTTAAAGAACCCGCACTAAATGAAAAGTGTATTTTTTTACTTTCAAAATACTCAACAGTTCCATGTTTTTCATGTCCAATCCTTCCTCGTTCTTTTATTTGAGAATGTGCAATTAGTGTGTCAGTCAAGCCGAAATACTCTTGGCAGTAATCGAAATCGGCATAATAAGCAAAGCGTGCCTGTGCGCCATATATGATGGCCTTGTAAGGAATGTCTTTTAATAGCGATTTTAATTCTTTTCCTCTTTTTACATCCTTATCTGTATTAGAAAAATATAAATAGCAATACCGTTCATCTGCAATGCCATGAGGAAATAGTGGAACTTCTTTCCCATTTACATCAATATCAACAAACATTTTTGTACGTATAAAAGTTTCACTTGCACTAAGAAGTAAAACAAGCAGAAGAAGCATGTTTAAATGCCTCCAATTCATTAAAGAAAAAGTATAAAATATTATAAAATAGATAAAAGGGATGCAAGGTATTATAAAGCGGGCATACATAAAATCGCCTCCCACTTTTGCTACAAAGAAAATCAGGTATACAATTAAAGTGCTTAAAACTGTAAGTAGAGGACTATATTCTTTTTGCAAAATAATTTTTTTAAGACCTAGTTTCATTGTTGCAATGAAAAGGAAGAGTAATGAGATTATAATAAGGAAGGATGTGAAGTGACATTTGAAATACAGCCAGATATAGTAAAATCCTTGGAAAAATGCATTCTCTTAGCCCAATTTAACATAGTAAGTATTTGGGAAAATGAAACCATAATAATTGTATCTCCATAAAAAATAAGGGAGATAGATTAGTAGAATGGAGGCGTTAAAGATGAAATGAAATTTTATTAATTCAGAGGTGGTTGTTCTGTTTGTAATGTTCCGGATGAATAATAATACATTCATAAAAATGAGAATCAACATCACATCCGGGCGAGTCATAAGTCCCAAACAAATAAATAAGCCGGATAAAAGAAGTCGTTTAGTGAGGTTGAACTCAGTGAAAAAATAAATATAGAAAGCAGTACTTAATAAAAATGTCACAAAAGAAACTTCTAATCCTCCTGTTGCCCAGGCATTGTAATCATAGTTGAGTGCTAAGGCCAGTGTAATGAATGGGAAGATGAATTTATTTTTTAATAAAGAAATTTTATACCCAATTAGCGAAAAAACAATTAATGTTCCTGTGGAAAAAATCATACCCAAAACAATTGTTGTATTTCCAGCGTCAAACCTGAGCCAAGTGAAAAAAGAAACGATCAGCAGCCAGAGGAAATCGGTGTAGCCTTCAACGTATTCTCCAGCATTATAAACCCATCCATTCCCTTCATTAAAATTTTGCACATATCTTAAGGCAATAAATATATCGTCTCCAAGCCACCGCATTTTTTATGAAATAAAAATACTTAGGCAAATTCCCAACATTGCCAAGATAAAATGATTGCGTTTTAGTTGTTTTGCGAATTCTGTCATTGCTTAATTATTTCCAGAAATAACCTCAATAATAAATGAGTATGCCGAAGGCAATAAATCAAATCCACTGCTATTTACTATATAGGGTGTAACTAAAAAATTTATCAATGTTAATATTAATACAAATCGGGTAAATTTTTCTGTTTCCCATATCATTTTTAATTTTTCGGCAGCAATTATAATAACTGGAAAGCCTAAGCATAGCATCCGTGTTATATCAAATGCTATTATTAACTGTAAAATGTCACAGGCTATTATAGTTAAAATTATAATTGACAAAGAGTACTCTTTATTCTTAAATGTTTTATATAGGATGTAAATTGGGAAAAACCAAAAGAGCTTAAATGCAAAAAATAATCCTGCGGGTAAAAGCGGTGCTATTTTACTTGTTGCAAAATCAATATTTTTTTGTGAAAAATAATAAGATAAGTCATATTCTACAGGAGTATTAATAGAAACCCAATGACGGTATATTAAAAGAGGTAGAATTGCAAGTGTATATCCTAAAAGGTACTTCAATATATTCGTTTTTGATTTGCTTGTGCAATACAGAGCATATAGGAAAAGTCCAGGCAGCATAAATAAACTGCTTTCGTGCGTTAGTAATGCTAAGCAGAAAAAGGTGGTAGTCGAAAAAATGTTTCGAACGAATGCAAATGACAAAAAGATGAAAAAATAAAATGCAGCATCTGTATAACCAGCAGCAACAAGCTGAATATAAATAGTAGCTGAAAACGCTATTAGTCCTGTAAATAAAATTGAATCAATAGGACTGTATTGCTTTTTTCTATACACCCAATAGATGGATGAAATAAAAAGTAGTGAAAAGGTTAATGGAATTATAAAAAATAATTCTCCACGCAAAAAAGTAACATATCCAATTAAAGAAGGTAATATGCGATAACGCAAAGGGTTAGGAGTCGAAAAATCAAATGGATTGTTTGATAGTAAGGAATATTGTAAGCCATGATAAGCCGCTTCAAACCTTGGTGTGATATAAAGCATGTCAAATCCTAAAATAATGAAGCCTATTACAAAACTAGCTATGATTAAGCCACTTTTGTTTTCGAGGTTTTCGCAGAATGTGTTTATTTTTTTTGTGAATGTGTTCATTTAATAATATCCATAAACCGTTTCACAAACTCTCCTCTATAAAATTTACTTGCGGCAATGTGTGGTCCTTTTATTTCCCAAAATTCTTTTGGCGCAATGGCTTTGTCAAACAGTTCTTTCCCCATATAAAATGGGCACGTTTCATCTTCTGTGCTATGAATAATTAATTTTGGAATGGTTACTTTATCAATTTCTTCAATAGCATCGTATTTTGAGGGAACCAATAATTTTGTCAGCCATTTTGGAGCGCCACTTTTTTTACCAACATGGATAGCCATTAGTTCGTGACCGCTAAAAGCTCCTTCCACAATTAATGCATCAATTAAATTTTGTTCTTTAGCTGCAACTACACAAGATAAGTGTCCGCCCAAAGATTGTCCGAACAAAACTAGTTTTGTGTTTTTTACATCTTCTCTTGCTTTGATATAATGCAAAGCCGCAATTCCATCTTCTAAAACATGTTCTTGAGATTCTTTTCCTTCGGATTTTCCGAATCCCTGATAATCAAAAGTTAAAACTTGAAAACCAGCTTGAATTAATGAATCCGAGAATTGGTATTGATAAGAGATGTTTGCTGCATTTCCATGAAAATGTAAAATAGTTCCAATAACGGGTTTGTCTTTTGGTTTAAAAAACCAGCCATTTAAGTTGTTGCCATTAGCAGATTTAAAGTTAACTTCTTCTAAATAATACTTAGAAGTATCAGGAAAGTATTTAAATTCTTTGTAAGGAGCATAAAAGAAGGAGGAGGTGCTGCAGGAGGAAAGCCCTATAAGGGCTATTAAAAGGTAGATAATGTTGCTTTTAATTGGTCTTTTCATCTAGTAAGTTCTATTTAAATCAATATTAGCAATAAAAATTTGATTTGGTAAGTAAGTATTGTATATTTGTTATAGTATTAATTATTAATTTTTAAATTGAATGAAAACAGGTACAGTAAAATTTTTCAATGTTTCTAAAGGTTTTGGTTTTATCACAGTTGATGGAACTAACCAAGAATTGTTTGTTCACGTTACAGGATTGGTTGACCAAATTCGTGATGGTGATAAAGTAACTTTTGAAGAAGCAGAAGGTAAAAAAGGTTTAAATGCAGTAAATGTTAAAAAGGCATAATTGTAAAAAACATTTTTATTAAAAGAGAAGCTCTGAGGTAACTTGGGGCTTTTTTTGTGCAAGTTTTGCGCTACTTAATAAATTGCACGTCATTGCGAGGAACGAAGCAATCTTGTTCAATGGTGGCTAGTGTCCTCATCATGAGAGATTGCTTCGTCCCTCGCAATGACGCTCTGAAATAAAGCTTACGTATATAGGTGGAGATTTTAGTTGGTTACTTCTTCTCCTTTAACCCATTTTTGTTGCGTCACTTTCCCTCTTTCATCATACTCTTTCCACTCTCCATCTTTCTGGTAGTCGGTAACAGCTGGGTTGAAGATCATTGTTCCTTCAGCTTTGATGTTTCCATTTTCGTAGTATTCTTTTTTGGAGTATCTTTTCTTTTTAGGATCAATCATTTCAAAAATTTCCTGTGGTTTTCCGTCTTCAGTATAGGATTTACGAAAGATTAAGTATTCCATGCTCTTGGAATTTTCTTCCGTGTATTCAACTTGGCCATTTGGATAATAATCGGTCCACACTTGCTCGCTACCATCATAAAAAGTAATATCAGACTTTATTTTACCATCGGAATAAAAGAGTTGCAAATTGGAACGTTTGAAATCTAATTGCTTAAATGAACGTTCTGCATTACCATTAGAATAAAAATTTTTGTAAATTTTCAAGTGACCGTCTTCATAAAATCCTTTATGTAATGATTGTCCTGTTTCATAAACATCTTCTAACCAACCTTGACAAGCATATCCTTTTTTATCATTACGAACTGAATCACCACCGGTATAAAAATTTAATTTTTCATACATAGTAATTCCGTAAGTAGGGTCAACCACTTTTGCTTCATTGTATTTTACAGGCACAGGAATTTGCCCAAAAAATTGTGCAAACGACAATTTAATAGAAATAGTTAAAAGAAAAAGTAAGAGTAGTTTTTTCATTAAATGGGTATTCTGTTTGCTTTTATTGTGTGAATATAAAAAAAAATCTCCGTTCATAGTGTTTTGAACGGAGATTTTGACAAAAAGTTTACTATTGTTTAATGAATGCCATTGGCTGCAAGGTATCTTTCGGCATCCAAAGCGCCCATACAACCACTTCCAGCAGCTGTAACTGCTTGTCTGTAAATATGGTCTTGAGCATCGCCAGTAGCGAATACTCCTGGAACATTTGTTTTGCTAGAACCAGGAATCGTTTGGATATATCCAGTTTCATCTAAGGTTAAATAATCCTTAAAAATAGCTGTATTGGGTTGATGTCCGATAGCGACAAAGAAACCTGTAACATCCAATTTTCTTTCTTCACCTTTATCATTTACAATTAAAGCTGCTTCAACAGATTTTCCACCTAAAATTTCTTTTGTTGAAGAATTATAGAGCACTTCAATGTTTGGCGTATTTAACACTCTGGTTTGCATTGCTTTAGAAGCACGCATTTCGTCTCTTCGCACAATCATGTATACTTTTTTACAAAGTTTTGCAAGATAGGTTGCTTCTTCGGCAGCAGTATCTCCAGCGCCAACAATGGCAACATCTTGTCCTTTAAAAAAGAATCCATCACAAACAGCACAAGCAGAAACTCCGAAGCCATTTAATCTTTCTTCAGATGGCAATCCTAACCACTTTGCAGAAGCTCCAGTTGCGATAATAATAGTATCAGCAGTAATTGTCGTTTTTTCATCAATCACAACTTTGTGAATTGGGCCTGAAAAATCTACGGAAGTAGCCAATCCCCAACGAATATCAGTTCCAAAACGTTCGGCTTGTGCTTTAAAATCTTCCATCATTTCTGGTCCTTGCGTTCCTTTCGGGTAACCAGGGTAGTTTTCAACTTCAGTAGTGATGGTTAATTGTCCGCCTGGTTGTAATCCTTGGTACATAACAGGTTTTAAAGCAGCTCTAGCAGCATAGATTGCTGCAGTATATCCGGCAGGACCGCTACCGATAATCAGACATTTTACGTGTTCAATTTGTTCACTCATAATTTTAGTTCTTCAATGGTGCTCTGTGTGGCTATTTAACCACATAGAAACATAGTTATTTATTTTTTAATAATGATTTATTCAAATTTAATAAATCTCTTTTTTTTATGCTTTTTATTTGTTTGTTATTGTTTATTTCAGAAGAAGCAAGCTTCTTTTACATAGTGTGCTCAGCTCTGTTTAAAAATTTATTTTTCTATCTTTTTCTTTAACCTATGTACCTATGTGGTTAATTTTTTCCATTTTGCCATTGATACAGGCTACGAAAATAGCATTTGTATGCATGCCTTTGTTTAGATTTTATCCACAAAAACAATAATTTTATTCTACTCTTAGTAATTGAACAATTATGGTGTAGGCATAATGGTATCATAGCTAGCTGCAATTCCTGTCCAAGCACCTAATCCTCCATTATCTATATTTCCTAAAACCGTTGTTGGTGATGCGAATGGATTTCCATTACTGGAAAGTGCCGCTTCAAAAGTGGTGAAAAAATCCTTGCTCGCTTTATCAATTGAACAAAATTTAATATAAATGGTATCTGATTTTCGATAATAAAATCGTTCTTCATCGGAGTCATTTTCAATAGAATTTACATTATCTGTTGGGTCGTATGCTTTTGTATATGCAAATTCGAAACTTTTTCCATCAACTAATTTATCGTCAAAAGTTGATCCGTTTTGAGCAAGAAAGCGTCTGTCTTTTGTAGGTCGTTTAGCATACCATCTATAGTTGTTTCCTAATCCAGCAGGCTCACTTAAGCGAGCATTTGCAAATCCTAATGAATCTTCTGGGGGTTGTGGTTTCCACCATACTGAATCTAAAGCTACAGGATATGGAATAGATGTAGTTGCTTTATAGATTTTACCATCAGCAGTTACAACGGTTAGAGAATAATTTTGCCCCGATGCTCCTATTATGGAGTTGCCTTGATAAACTACTCCAAGTGAAGAAGAACTGTCGATTGTTAAGCCTAAAGTATCAGTAATACTTCCATTTGATACATAAACTGTCGCATCTAATACATATAAATCAGCAGCAGTTGCACCAGTAACGGTAGAAAACAAAGGTATTGTTCGTGTAATTAATACTTGCGCAAATTTTCCATTTTCGATAAGTCCTTCAATTACAATTTTGTTGTCTGAGTTCGGCAATGTCAAATCAACATCTTCGGTACATGCCGAAAAAAGAGCTAGAGACGAGAGACTAATTATAAAATATTTTTTCATTTTAATATTTTTTAAAATTTAAAATTCCAAGTTACAGATGGTAAAATTGGAAATAGATAAACTTGTTTTGCTTTAATTTTCAAGTTTCCTTGTGTTGCACTTCCTTCATTCGCAAAATATAAAATATAAGGATTGTGTCTGTTGTATACATTGAAAACGCTAAAGTTCCAGCTAGATTCGTAGTTTTTAAAATATTTATTTGGCAATTTTACTTCTTCAATAGCTATTCCTTTTCTTTTACTAACACGATTTTTTCGTCTTTCGATATGTTTTATTTTATCGGGAGTAAATGTGGCTGAAATATCTAAACGGTGGTATGCTGGCATGCGGAAAGCATTTCTGTCGCTATAATCATACGTAATGTTTCCATCAATTACATAGTATGAAGTTGGTATTGTGATTGCATTTCCGGTTCCGTATACAAAAATTGTAGCAAAAGTCCATTTTTTATTTAGATCATAACTCAATACAACTGAAGCATCGTTTCTTCTATCGTATTTAGCATAAAATTCTTTTCCTCTGTTTAAATCTGGGAACGTACGTTTAGTATATGAAAGTGTATATCCTATCCAACCGTTAAATTTTCCTACTCTCTTTTTTACAAACAATTCAATTCCGTAAGCTTCACCTTTTCCAAATACAAATTGATTGTCTGCATTGTCGCCAATTCCACCACCAGGAAGTGAGCCATCTGCATATTCAATCTGATTTTGCAAATCTTTATAATAAATCTCTACAGAAGTTTCATAGGCATTGTCTTTGAAATTTCTAAAATATCCCAAAGAATATTGATTACCTTTTTGTGGTTTCACTAATTCAGAAGAAGGAACCCATGTATCAATTGGCAATGTAACTGCTGATAATGATGCAAGGTGAATGTATTGCAAGTTATAAGTATAAGAAGCTTTTATGGAAGATTTTGTATTGATAGAATAACGAGCATTCAAGCGTGGTTCAGGTCCGCCATAACTGGCAACTTTTTTATTTGGACCGGTATAAATTGTTGAAGCAGTTTGTCCAGTAATTGGATCTTTTACATATCTTTCAAATGGACCGATTTGCATAAATGTGGAGTAACGCAATCCAACATGAATTTTAAAATTGTCTGTTACATCAAAGTCGTCAGAAACATAAACGGCCATATCATGAGCGCGCATTTTTCTTGCTCCACCTAAGTCGAATTCAGTATCACCTTGTTTTGCAGAAGCACCCATTGGTGTGAAGGTGTGGAAAATGTAGTTTACACCGAACTTCACTTCATGGCGAATTGTAGGGAAATATCCGAAATCTACTTTTGCATTCCAATCACTAATCCCTGAAAATAATTTTAGTTCGAATCCACTTTGTTCAGCTGAGAATGTAAATTTATAATCACTATAAATAGCGGAAACATTCATGAATAATTTATTGCTAAATAAGTGATTCCATCTTACCACTCCTGTTGAATTACCCCAAGCAACGCCAAGTTTGAATCCAGCATCTTTGTCTTGAAACGTCATAATGTCTCGACCGAAATATCCGCTAGCAAAAATTCTATCTTTATCGGATATGCGATAATTGACTTTTGCATTGAAGTCGTAAAAATAAACGCCAGAATTTTTTAGTGGAGAATCTGGTTTAGCAAATGGACGAGCTAAAACATCTAAATACGTTCTACGAGCAGAAACGATGAAGGATCCTGTATCTTTTTTTATTGGACCTTCAATAGTTAATCGAGAAGAAATCAAACCAATTCCACCTGAAGCATGATAGGTTTTGTTATTACCTTCTTTCATAGAAATATCTAATACAGATGCAAGTCGACCACCATATTGAGCTGGCATTCCACCTTTTACAAGGTTGATGCTTTTAACAGCATCGCCATTAAAAACAGAAAAGAATCCCAATAAGTGAGATGCATTGTAAACAACAGCTTCATCTAATAAAATTAAATTTTGATCGGGGCCACCACCTCGAACATAAAATCCTGAGTTACCATCTCCACTTGATTTCACACCCGGCAAAAGTTGAATTGTTTTTAAAATATCAACTTCACCTAAAAATGCTGGAAGTTTTTTGATCTCTTCCATATCTAGTTTGATTGCACCAACTGTAGTACTAGAAACATTTTTGTCTACTCTGTCGGAAGTTACTTCTACTTCTTTTACATTTATGGCAGAAGGTTTTAGTTCAATATTTAATCGAATGTCTTTATCAAGTGTGATTTTTTCTACGAAATCAGCATATCCTACATAGGAACTAATAAGTGTGTAAGTTCCTTTCTCAACCGTGATGGAAAAAAAGCCATATTGATTGGTGTTTCCCCCTTTTAAAAGTTCTTTAATGTATACGTTTGCTCCAATACTATATTCGCCATTAGATGCATCTTTTACATAACCGCTAATCGTATATTTTTGTTTCTCTTGTGCGTTTGATTTTAATGCAAATGCAATAAAAAGTATGGAGAGGAATAATGTTTTGAGGGATATAAAAATTCTCATAAAAAATCAACTAATTTAATTTGAATTATGACGTATGAAACGCACAAAAGTTTACTTTAAAATTAAACAATTAAGATCAAGTGATGTTCTAGGATTGCTAATTTTCGGGTACAAAACTATGGAAACATTTTTTGATTTCAAAGTTTCCGGGCAAATATTTTTAGTCTTTTAATTTTCCGATATTGCACTAAAATGAGACATAAATCACTTCCATTTAGTAAACAATTGGCCTATTCCTTCGGAATGATGGGCTGGAGTGTGATGGTCAACCTTATAAGTGTCATTCTCATCTATTTATACTTGCCACCTTCTGATAGTGGATTACCCAATTTAATTACCCAGGTAGCTGTTTTTGGAATATTTAACGTGATTGCCATTATTACCACCAGCGGAAGATTGATTGACGCCATTTACGATCCATTTATTGCTCAATTTAGTGATAGCAGTAAAAATCCAAAAGGAAGAAGAATTCCCATAATGAAATGGGCCATTATTCCATCCTTTGTTTTCTGTTTCTTGATTTTTTATCCTTTAAAGCAGGAGGAGAGCACAATGAATATCGTTTGGCTGGTTATTATGCTGATTGGCTTTTATGTTTCGTCCACTACTTATATTATACCTTATAACGCCTTGTTACCCGAATTGGCTCCAACTTCCGAAGACAAGGTTAAGCTTGCTACATGGCAGTCGATTGGTTACGTGTTTGGAATTGCGATTGCATCCAATGCATTTAATCTAACAGATTTTTTGCAAACTTCATTTGGAATTGAATCTAGAATAATGGCTCTTCAAATTTCGATTTTGATCATGTGTTTGCTAGCTGCGATATTTATGTCGATAACTGTTTTTGCTATTGATGAAAAAAAATATTGTGTAAGTAAACCGCATTCTGTTCCATTAAAACAAGCGTTAATAGAAACGTTGAGTAATAAGCGTTTTTTATTATTCATTGTAGCTGATTTTTCTTACTTTATTGCTGTTACAATAATCACTTCTGGATTACTTTATTTTGTAACCGTGTTGCTGCAGTTGCCAGAAACACTTGGGAATAAGCTTATGATAACGATGGTGCTTGTGTCGTTTATCTTTTATCCAATTGTAAATTACTTTTCTAAAAAAATTGGTAAAAAAGTAATTGTGATTGTTTCTTTCCTTTTGCTTTCTATGGTTTTTTTAGGAATTTATTTTTTAGGGAAAGGAAATGTAAATCCTGAGCTACAAATTTATTCATTAATTATTTTAGCGGCTATTCCTTTGGCTTCGTTAAATATTTTACCGAATGCAATCTTAGCTGAAATTATAGAAAAAGACACCTTGGATACAAACACTAACAAAGAAGGAATTTATTTTGCAGTTAGATACTTTTTTGTGAAGATTGCTCAAACCTTCGGAATTGCTTTGTTTGCAATGTTTTTGCTGTACGGGAAAGATGTAGGAAATGATTTTGGAATTCGCCTAACAGGAATATTAGGATTTGTATTGTGCTTGTTAGCAGCAATAATATTTACACGTTTTAAAGAGTTGAAAAAGAGATGATGGCGATTCTATTCGTGAATTTTTAACACATAGACACATAGTTTTATTTTTTTGCTGTGTAAATAGTAGATAGCTGAAGCAAGCTTCAGACATAGAGATCTCTCTGTGAAAAAATTTATTTTTCTATCCTATCTTCCTTTTCTTTGTATCTATGTGTTTAATTTTTTTTCTTGGAAGAATGGGCTTATTCTATCGGTTAATATTATTCGGTCTCGAATAAACCATTTGCATTACATTGATGTTTCGCATTTCAAATGCAGCTTCGCAATAGCATAAATAGTAATTCCACTTGCGAATAAACTGTTCGTCAAATCCCAATTGTTTCACTTCCGCTAGATTTTGGTTGAACTGGTCTCTCCAAATAGCAAGGGTTTTTGCATAATGTAAACCCATGTCTTTTAAATCGACCATCGTTAAATTTCCAGTATTGTTAATGGCTGTATTTATAGCTGAAACAGATGGAAGTAGAGAGCCTGGGAAAATATGTTTCTGAATCCAATCAACACCACCGCGCAAACTATCGTAACGGGAATCCGGACAAGTAATTACTTGTAAGGCTAAAATCCCATCTTTTTTTAAAAGTTCGTTGCACTTTTTGAAATACACATCTAAAAATTTATGTCCGACAGCTTCTAGCATTTCAATGGAAACAATTTTATCGAATTCGCCTTCTAATAAACGGTAGTCTTTTAACACAACCGTGATTTTATCAGAAAGATTCTCTTTTTCGATTCGTTCGATTGCCAATTTAAATTGCTCTTCTGAGATGGTTGCTGTAGTTACTTTGCAACCGTATGTTTTTGCGATATGAATGGCATTTCCGCCCCAACCCGTTCCAATTTCTAACACATGGTCGCTTGGTTGTATGTTCAACTGTTTACAAAGGCGATCATACTTTTCAACTTGTGCTTGCTGAAGATTCATGCCTTCTTCTTTAAAATAAGCAGAAGAGTATGTCATTGAAGGATCCAGAAACAGGGCGAAAAAATCATTGTTCAAATCGTAATGTTCTGAAATGTTTTTTCGTGAGCCATTAACGCTGTTTGCTCTTTTGAAATGATAAATATGGTTGAATATTTTTAAAATATTCAAAGTCAAATTTTGAACATTGCTCCCCGAAACTGTCGGAGCATTATCAATGTTAATGATGAACCATTTTATAACATTCGTTATATTGTCTGTTTCCCATTGGACATCCATATAGGCTTCACCAAATCCAATATCGCCATATAAAACACATCGCTTGAAGTAATCATAATCTTTGATTTCAATGTTAGCAACGATATTCCCTTCACCATTTCCCAATCGGATGATTTCGCCATCAGGCATAGTAATGTTAAGAGTTCCCATTTCCATTTTGGAAAACAGACTCAAAATTACTTTTTCATAAAAACCACGTTTTGCTATTTTTACTAATACTCTTGACATAGTTGAGTGTCGATTTGTAAATTAAATGTACAAAAAATTAATTCTTTCTACGATATACGTCTTTTTGCAAGTCTTGGTTTGCCGATTTTTTATGATACGGTATTTTCTTCAACCAAAGTTTAATAGCATTCCAATGTATCAAAGAAATAATCTTTAATGTAAGAAACGGAAATCGTATACTGTACCAAAATAAATTTAGGTTGTTAATCGATTTCTTTACTCCTGTTAACGTACTAATAAAAAAACGCTCTCCATTTTTATAATCATCAATTCGTATGTTTAATTTTTCATCCGGAATAACCAAGTTAAAATCAAAGTTTGTATCGTGATCTATAAAGGGAGAAACATAAAAATATTTAGTCGTATTCAAATGATAGTTGTTTTCAGTTAAATTTTCTTGGCCTAACAAAAATGGTTTCATCTCCCCAAATGTATTTCCAATCTCTGCAACAACGCAAAGGGGTGAATTGTTTTCGTCAAAGCAATAATAAAAGGAAACCGGGTTAAAATTGTAGCCCAAAATGTTTAAATTTGTAAGGAGCATTATTCGTCCTTTGCCAATAGTTACGCCATTCTGTGATAAGTAGAGTGAAATTTGTTCACGAATACTTTTAGATGTATCTGGATTCTCAATTGGTAATTGTAAATGCTCCTTGTCGCGTAAACTGAAAAAATTGAATTTGTTTTTGCTGAACATCCATAATTTTTTGGAAAGCATTTCCACTTCATCTAAATCAATATAAAACATAAATACATTGTAGTTGAACCTGTGTTTTTTAGGTTGCAACCTGTGGTGCATTACGTTTGCTTTATACAGACAACTGTTCATTTATAAGTTTTTACAAAGGTTAACAGCGCTTGCGTATGCGTCTTCGTGAAAGCCGTATTTAAAATAGCTTCCACAGAAATAAAATGGTCCGTTAATGTTTAATTTATGCAATTCCTCTTGCGCTTTCATTGTTGAAAGATCAAATAAAGGGTGTTCGTAGTCGATTTCCTGAATAATTTTCTTTTTATCAACGGAGTCGGGAATTGCATTTATGGAGACAAAATAATTTTTCTTTTTGGAAACACCTTGTAAACTGTTCATCCAATATATTGTAGACGGAACTTGAAGACCATTTGTGTTTTCAATTCTATAATTCCAACTGCTCCAAGTTAGTTTTGTCTTTGGCATAATGGATTCATCTGTGTGAACTGTAGCGCTGTTTTTTTGATATTTAAATGGAGTTAATAATCTTTGTTCATCAGCTGTTGGATTCTCCAAAAGTTTTAAGGTTTGGTCAGCATGACAAGCAAATATGACTTTGTCAAAAGAATGTGTTTTGCCATCTTGTGTGGTGACAATTGCTTTTCCATCTTCTGTTTTTACTTTCACCGCTCCGTTACTAACCTGAATCTTATCTTTAAACGGAGCAATTAATAATTTGCGGTACGACTGACTGCCATTTTCTAACGTGTACCATTGGTGTTGTGTATTCAATCCTAAAAATCCATGATTCTTAAAAAAACGAACAAGTGTGACAATAGGAAAGTTCAGCATTTCTTCCATAGGAGTCGACCACACAGCTGAACTCATTGGAACAAGATATTTCCAAAGCATATCTTCTCCGTATTTTTTTTCTTGAATGTATTTTCCTAAGGAATAATTTTCATAAGTTGGATTGTCCAACACTTCAATGCTCTCTTTGTTGAAACGTGTAATCTGAGTGAGCATTTTAATGTAAGAAATATTAAATATATTTTTTCGTTGAGCAAACAAACCATTTAATCCCGAACCACAATATTCCAAACCTGTTTGAGTGTGTTGTACACTAAAAGACATCTCCGTTTTTTTTATCGGAGCATTTATTTCTTTAAATAAATTACAGAGATTTGGATAGGTTTCAAAATTAAAAACCATAAACCCTGTATCCATATAAACGGGTCGGCCTTCTTCGTCAACAGTAACGGTATTGGTATGTCCGCCAATATAATTGTCTTGTTCAAAAATGGTTAAGTCGTATTTTTTATGAAGATGGTGTCCACACCCCATTCCCGCAATTCCGGTCCCTATGATTGCTAATTTTTCCATTATTGTGTAATCACAGAATTTACAAAACGTTCTATTGTATAAGTAGTAATTTGTCCACTTGGGCCGCTGATATTAAAGTCGCAGCCATGTGTTGCCCAAGGTAAATCCAAAAAATAATTTGGAACTTTCTTTTCATTTAATTTTTGTTGCAAATGTTCGCTGTGAATAAAGCTAACCATACAATCGTGTTGACCATGAATTATTAATGTTGGAGTAGAAGTGCTATCGACAAATTCAACAGGCGAACTTAATTTATATTTTTCAGGAACATCTTTCACGCTTCCACCAACAAAATCGCCAAGAACTTTATCGGTGTCTAATACCCATTTGTTTCCTGGATGCTGCGCTCCCCAATACATATCAGCTGGAGCATAAATGGAAACAACACCTTTTATGTTTTTGTTGTTAAGTGTGTAAGCACTTAATAAAGCAATTTGTCCGCCAGCAGAACGACCAATTAAAACAAAGTTGTTTGTGTCTACTTTTAATTCTTTGCAATTTTCAACGATGTAATTTATTGCATCTTTGGTATCTTCAATCGGAGCGGGATTGGTATACTCTGGTGCTTTTCTGTAATTGATAGAAGCCACATTGTAACCTCTATCTGCAAAATAACTATTTAGTTTTGGTAATTGCTGACTGTCTCCTTCTCTCCACGAACCACCATGAATCACAACAATACAAGGTGCAACTTCATTTGTATTAGAAGGATAAAAATCGAACGATAATTGCAGGTCGTTTATTTTTTTATATGGAATACTTTTGTAGTCAACATTTTTATTGTCTATTCCTGTAAAAAGTGTAAAAAATGTAAAGGCCGTTTTTAATGGCTTTTTTAATTTACTATAATTTTTGTTGCTAAAGGTAGTTGCTAATGAGCCTTCAATTGCTGATGCACGATTGTATGCTCTTACAATTGTTGAACTGAAAATAATAAAAGAAATTAATGACAATGTAAGGGTTGGCAGTTTGAAAGAACTATACCAATAGCAAGATGCAGCGAGTAGGAGAGAAGCGAATATTAGTAGATGAGGAAACTCTGTTAACGCAACAGTAGTTCTCCATAATAAATTTGTTGGCGCTTTAAAAACAACCAAGAGAGATATTAAAAATATAAGTACAGCAATTATTAATCTAATCATCTTTTTATTTTTTAGAAAATAAATAATGACTTACGATCCATTCTTCTCCTTTGTTGTATCCCCACAATTCGGCACAAGCCAAATAAAATATTCTCCAGTAAACCCACCATTTTACAGCTTGGTCTTTGCCATAAGTTTCTTCAAACAAAGGCATGATTTCCGTTTTGTGTTTATTCATGTTTTGTAACCACGCTTCGGATGTTTTGCTGTAATGCATTCCGCTTACATGCCAGTGTTGTTGAATTGAAAGATGTTCGTTGAAATACAAAAGCAAATCATCGCTTGGCATAATTCCACCTGTGAAAAAATATTTACTCATCCAGTCGGTTTCATCTACTACTTCAAATTTATATGCGAAATCTTTGTGCGTAAAAATATGAACGAATAATTTGCCATCAGGTTTTAAGCAGTCGGCTACTTTTTTCATCAATAGCTGATAGTTGCGCATGTGTTCAAACATTTCAACGGATACAACTCTGTCGAATGTTTTGTCAATGCTAAAATCGTTAATATTTACAGTGACGACAGTAAGGTTATTGATTCCTCTTTGTTTGGCTTGTTCATCAATGTGTAATTTCTGAGTACGTGAATTGGATACAACTGTGAAATTACTTTTTGGATATTTTTTAGCCATGTAAAGCGAAAGAGAACCCCATCCACATCCAAATTCCAAAACATCTTGACCGTCTTTTAGCTCAGCACGATTGCAGGTAATCTCAAGCATGTCATCTTCGGAAGTGTCGATATCTGTTACTCCTTCTTTCCAATATCCACTACTATACTTTAAGTTCTTTCCTAAACAGTATTGATAAAACTTCGTTGGGACTTCGTAATGTTGTTCGTTGGCTTCTGTTGTATTGATTGCAATAGGAGAGCTTTTTAACTCTTCAATCAACTTCATCAAATGCGCCTGTTGTAATTCAACAGTTTCTTTTTTTTCCTGAAGTAAACGTTGTTTTAATAATTTACGTATCCCGATTCGAAGTAAGAAATCAGGAATACTGTTCTTTTCTAATAAGCTATTGTACCACATAAATGAATGTATAATGTAAGATGGCAAATGGAAGATGGAAGAGGAGATTTTACATCATACATCTTCCATCTTACATCATCCATTTTTTCTTTTAGGTAATGGAATAAATACACTTGTTGTTCTTTGGTATTCCCTGTACAAATCACCTTTTGAACGAAGGGATTGTTCTTCCGTCATTGGAATTCCAGTTACTTTAAAAATTAATAATCCAATTACTAGCGGACATACAATTGCAATCCAACCATAATTACTAGGAAGTGCGAATATGAGAACTGAGATCCAAATCATTAATTGGAAAAAATAATTTGGGTGACGAGAGTAATTCCAGAAACCAGCTTCACATACTTTTCCTTTATTGGAAGGATTTTTTTTGAATTGTTTTAATTGCCAATCGGACAATCCTTCACCAATGATGGAAAGAAGCCACATTCCAGCTCCAATGTATTCAGATATAGAAATTTCTGTTTCAGGATTTACAGCGATAATAAAAAATGGAATAGCTAAAAATACATTTGATAAAGCTTGCATCTGGAAAAAAATAAAAAACTTTAAATTTTCGTGAGGAGCCCATTCTGCACGCAGTTGCTTGTATCGGCCTTCTTCTTCATCTAAATGAGAACCTACACGAATCAATAAATATATTCCTAAACGAATGCTCCACAACGCTGCTAATCCACATAAAATAATTTTACGAATATCATTTCCATCTGCTAAAAACCCAATAACGATGGCTATGATTAGGAAATTGAATGCCCAAAATATATCAACGATACCAGCATTTTTAATACGATACGCCCACCCCCAAATAATAATCATTAAGAGAGATAGAACTGCGAATGATACTAACGGAAGTTGGATGAAGGGATTCATAATTTCCGAATTTTGATAATTCCTATTTTATCTAGCATCACTATTACTGGAAATGAAGGGTCGAACTCATACCATTTTTTAGCGAAATTAAGGCTGTTAGGGCTTTTGTGGTGGTTGTTTTGGAACAATTCCCCAAGCATTAAAAAATCGATTGGTAAGCTATTTTTGCTATGATCATTATTGTCGTAATTAGAATATCCGTATTTATGACCACACCAATTTACAGTTGCACCGTGAATTGGCCCCATTAAAAAATGTATTGGTAATAAAAGGAACATCCACCAAGATGTTGCAAATTGTACATAAAATAAAATATACAAAGCAACAAATGACAAACGTACTATCCATAAATCACTGAACCAATCAAATCCTTTCCAAACGGGATAGTCGCCTCTGAAGGCTTTTTCAGGCTCAGCTCCATACTTTGCATATTGCAGATAAACGTCTTTTGTTTGCATGGTCATGTGCCAAACATCTTTAAAAAAATGCGGTGAATGAGGGTCTTTTTCTGTGTCACTATACGCATGATGCATGCGATGAAGAATCGCATACGCTCGTGGGTTTAAAAAGGAAGAACCTTGCGTTATAAATGTAAGGAGATAAAAAAACTTCTCCCAAAATGGATTCATCGTAAACATTTTATGAGAAGAATAGCGGTGCAAGAAAAAGGTCTGACAAAATAATGAAAGAAACCAATGTGCAATTAAAAATAAAAGTATAGGCATAATATAATTAAAGTTCGAGTTATTAATGTAAAGTACGCAAAAGTATTGAATTTAGATTCATAACAAATTTAAAATGTTAATTGTTCGCAGAATTACTGATATTGTTATCTTTACATGAAAATATATACATTTAAAATGGATTTAAGTAAATTAAAAAAGCGTCCATCTTACCCATTCGAAACGATAGCCGTTGCTGTTTCTTTTTCTCCACGTTGTCAGCCTGTATTAGCGGAAGCAAAGCGTTTGTCAGACATTTTAGGGGCATCACTTTTACTCTTACATATAGGAGAAAAAACAGTTGAAAAGGAACAAGAATTGGATGAAATGATGGCAGTAATTGGTGTTAATCCGAATCATTCCCGTGTCATTTGGATGGAAGGCGATCCGGTGGATACAATATTAAAATTGTGTAAACTAAATATTGTCGATTTGTTGGTTTTGGGAGCGCTCGAGAAAGAAAATATTTTGAAGTTTTATTTGGGATCAATCGCTAGAAACATCAGTAGAAAAGCAAAATGTTCAGTGTTGTTGCTAACGAATCCGACTAATGAGCCATTGAAATTTAAAAAAATAATTGTAAATGGCGTTGAAAACCCAAAAACGATTCATACACTGAATACAGCTTTGTATTTAGCTAAAAGTTTAAAAATTAAAGACTTAACGATTGTAAACGAGTTAGACATATCTGGTTTAGCTATGGCGATTGCAGACAATAGCACAGCACCTCAAGCAAAAGAAATTAAAAAGAACATAACGGAGGAATCAGAAGAAACGCTTCAAACAATTATTGATAAATGTGATGTTGGTGATATAAAAGTTACGGATAAAAGTATTAAAGGTAAGCCAGGGTATGCCATAAGTAAATTTGCTAAAGATAAAAAGGCCGATTTACTTGTTATTAATTCTCCCGACACACATTTAAATTTTTTCGATCGAATTTTTACTCATGATATTGAATATATTTTGGCCGATTTGCCTAGTAATCTTTTAATTGTTCATTCGCGTATTTAGTATGATAAGACTAGCACATAACGAATTAATTGTTTTGCTTTTGTCGATTAGCACAATGCTGATAATATCACGCATTTTTGCTGAACTTGGTAAAAAGTTAAAGCTTCCTGTTGTTATGGGTGAACTCATTGTTGGAATTGTTCTTGGGCCAACAATTTTAGGAATGCTTTATCCAGATATTTTTAATTATTTATTTCCGCTAACGGGTAATATTCCTATTGCATTAGATGGAATTTTTAGTTTGTCGGTCATTATGTTGCTCTTTGTTGCAGGAATGGAAGTGCAGCTCTCACTTGTGTTGAAGCAAGGTAAAGTTGCTGTTTATACGAGTGTGTTCAGTATGATTATTCCATTTTTTACTGGTTTCGCAGTTGCTTGGTTTTTTCCGGAAATTTTTTCAATTCCGAATGAGCAAGGTCCCAAATTATTATTCTCTTTATTTTTTGGAACAGCATTGTCGATTTCTGCTTTGCCAGTAATTGCACGTATTCTGATGGATATGAATTTGTTTAAAACAAATATAGGAATGGTCATTATTGCTTCTGCAATGTTTAACGATTTGTTGGGCTGGCTTATTTTTTCTTTCATATTGAGTTTAACTTCAACGAATGCAGGTGAGCATTTAAGTTTATGGTATACTGTTTCTTATATTCTTGGTTTTGGTTTATTTATGCTTACAATCGGTAAAAAAATTATTGATAAGTCTTTACCTTGGATGCAAACAAAATTGTCTTGGCCTGGTGGAGTTCTATCTATTTCTTTAGGAATTTGTTTGTTGTCGGCTGCATTTACAGAAGCAATTAATATTCATGCTATTTTAGGTGCGTTCATAGCAGGAATTGCTTTTGGTGATAGTGTTCATTTGCGTGAACAAGCAAGAGAAATTATTCATCAATTTGTCACCAACTTTTTCGCACCTCTATTTTTTGTTTCAATTGGTTTGAAAGTAAATTTTATTGAAAACTTTGATTTACCTATTGTTTTGATTGTATTAATACTAGCATTTGCAGGAAAAGTGATTGGTGCAACATTGGGAGCTCGACTAGGTGGTATGAGCAAAAATCATGCGCTTGCTGTTGGATTTGGTATGAATGCTCGTGGTGCGATGGAAATAATTTTAGGTACCTTGGCATTGAATGCTGGACTAATTTCTAAACCAATATTTGTTGCGCTTGTTATTATGGCGTTAGTTACCAGCTTGACAAGCGGACCTCTAATGAAAAAATTTATAGATTAAAATGTTAGGATTAAAATTGCCTACCGACCCGCGCTGGGTTAATATTGTTGAAAGTAATATTGATGAAATATTAACAGATCATGCGTGGTGCGAGCAAAAGGCAGCTACAAACGCTTTGTCGTTAATCATTAACAATCCCAACTATCCTGAATTAGTCTCCGCACTTTTAATTATCGTCAAAGAAGAAGTAGAACACTTCGAAATGGTTCATAATTTAATTTTAGCGAGAGGAAAAGTATTGGGCATCGAACGAAGAGACAGCTATGTGAATGAGTTGTATAAATTCATGCAAAAAGGTGGAAGTAGAAAATCATCCTTAGTGGATCGTTTATTATTTTCTGCAATGATTGAAGCTCGTAGTTGTGAACGTTTTCGAGTTCTTTCTGAAAACATTAAAGATGTTGAACTTGCTAAATTTTATCGTGAACTAATGATTTCGGAAGCTGGACATTATACTACATTTCTTGGCTTTGCTCGAAAATACGGAGATGATATTGACGTAGATAAACGATGGAAAGATTGGTTGGAATATGAAGCTTCAATTATTAATAGCTACGGAAAAGAATCAACTATTCACGGGTAATATTACCCAATCATCACAGCCTTCCATTTTTCAGGAACCATTATCGTTTGATTTGTTTTGTAATTGAAGCAAACAATTATTGCTAAGCCTTTTGCTAATTCTACTTCAATGCCATTTTCTAATTTTACAATCGAACAACTCATGTCAAAACTTTTGCTTCCCATTTTTGAAACCCAAGTATAAACAAAAACTTTATCCTCCAACAAAATTGGCATTTTGTATTCCATCTCAATTTTTGCAAGTATCACTCCTTCGTTTATCCAATCTATTTTTATGTTCTCTGCAGCTAGCGAATTGAAATAATCAACTCTAGCTAATTCAAAATAAGTAACGTGGTTGGCATTGTTCACATGGCCAAGTTTGTCGATGTCTTTAAAACGAATTTGTATTTGAGTTTTGTGCTTGTATGGATTCATAATCAATCTAATTTTTCGTAAACCGAATTGTTGCTTTTGTATTCAGGCACCAATTCTTTCATCTTCTTTACAATCGTTTGATTGTTTTGTTTGCTGAACATGTCAATTAGTTCATCAATAGAAGTAGAAATTGTAGTAAAGTCATATTCTTTCACTTTTGCAATCATAATTTGTTTATGATGCGTAGGTAAAGTGTTTTCATGGTCAGCAAGCAACTCTTCGTATAGTTTTTCTCCTGGACGTAATCCTGTATAAGTGATGCTAATATCTTTATCTAAAACTAATCCCGAAAGTTTAATCATCTTTTTTGCTAAGTCAACTATCTTTACAGATTCACCCATATCAAAAATAAAAATTTCACCACCTGTTCCCATTGCACCTGCTTCTAAAACCAATTGGCACGCTTCTGGAATGGTCATGAAAAAGCGTGTAATATCCGGATGCGTTATAGTAACTGGTCCGCCATTTTCAATCTGTTGTCTGAAACGAGGAATAACGGAACCATTTGAACCAAGCACATTTCCAAAGCGTGTGGTGATAAATTTAGTACTTGAATTTTTGCCCAACGACTGAGTGTAAATTTCAGCAATGCGTTTACTCGCACCCATCACATTGGTTGGGTTCACTGCTTTGTCGGTTGAAATCATTACAAATTTTTCAGCTTTGTATTGCACAGCTAAGTCTGATAAATTTTTAGTTCCTGACACATTCGTAAAAATGGATTCCGATGGGTTGTTTTCCATCATCGGAACATGTTTGTAGGCGGCAGCATGAAAAATAATTTGTGGCTGAAATGTTTTAAAAACATTATCCATTCGTTCTTTGTTTCGAATATCACCCATCACTATTTCGTATGATTGCTGTTTGTATTTATCAAACAATTCCATCTCCATTTCATATAATGGTGATTCTGCCTGATCCAATAAAATGATTTTTTTGGGATTAAATTTAATAAGTTGTCTTACTATCTCGCTACCGATACTTCCAGCCGAACCCGTTACTAATATGGTTTTGTTTGATAATTGTTTTTGAATATTTTCTTTGTCAAGTTTAATCGATTCGCGCTCCAGCAACTCTTCAATTTGTACTTTTTTAATTTGACGGAAACTTAATTCTCCGTTAATCCAATTACTAACTGGAGGAACGTTTAATACTTTTGTATCATGGTTTAAACAGATGTCGACAATTTGCTGTTTTTTTGCAGGAGGTAAATTTTGAACCGAAATAATTAAATTAGAAACATCATTTTCTGCCAATAAGCTATCCAGCTTATCAATATTGTAAATCGTGCTTCCTTCTAGTTGTTTTCCTTGTTTTTTTATATCATCATCAATAAATCCTAGGACTTTGTATTTTGTTCCAGCATCTCTATCTAATGTGCGTTTTGTAATAATACCCGATTCTCCTGCTCCGAAAATAATTACACTGCGCTTTTCTTTATTCGGATTTGTTAATTCTAAATACAATGCTTTAAACATAACCCTTAAACTTATCATCAAAAAAGTTGTCGCCATGTAATCGATGATGATTATAGAGAAAGGGATTGGGAAGGTTTTGTTTACAAAAAAGTAAAAAATGCAATTAACACCAACAAATACTAAACTTCCTATGCTTATCACAATGAAAATCCGCTGTGCATCTTTTGAACTGGTGTACTTTACAATTCCTTGATATGTTTTTGAGAAGTAGAAGCTGCTTGCTCGAATACAAATAGCTACTCCAAAAACAAATGGAAATGCATCTATTTCTACTTTGGGTATCGCAAAATTAAATCGAACTAAATAAGCAAGTATCAATGAAAACAGACAAATACCAAGGTCGATGAAAAAGATGATCCATCTTGGCATATTGCGCTGAAATAATAAGTCGATTAACTTCATAGTATCTGTTCCTCAAAGATATAAAAAAGGATGGCTTTTAAGGTACAAATAACGAATTTATACGAATTTACAAAACCACGTTACCGGTTCACGAGTTCCTTAACTTTTCTTTTTTAACATATCTTTTTTAACATACGAGCTAATTTGTGTAAATCTCTTTCCATAAGCCCTAATATTATGCTTTTATGAAACAATAAAAATCTTACATTTGTAATACTACAATACTACATAGCATTTGTTATTAATTTCAGCATATCGATTAACTATTGAACCAAAGAACCTATAAACTAATACCATGGAAACAACATCAACAGAATTAAAGTCAGTAGCATTAGAAAACAAACACATTTCATTAGGTGCTAAAATGGTTCCTTTCGCAGGATACAATATGCCCGTTTCTTATAGTGGTTTAAATGATGAACACGCTACCGTTAGAAATGCAATGGGTGTTTTTGATGTGAGTCACATGGGTGAGTTTATTTTGAAAGGTGAGAATGCATTGGATTTAATTCAACGTGTAACTTCAAACGATGCATCTGTATTAGCAGATGATAAGATTCAATATTCGTGTTTGCCGAATGACAAAGGCGGAATTGTAGACGATTTATTGGTATATCGTATGAATGAAAAGGAATACATGTTGGTGGTGAATGCTTCCAATATTGAAAAAGATTGGAATTGGATTAGTAAGTTCAACACCAAAGGTGTGGAGATGAAAAATATTTCAGACGATGTTTCATTGTTGGCCGTACAAGGACCAAAAGCAATATTGGCTTTACAGAAATTAACTGATATGAACTTGTCGGAAATGCCTTATTATACTTTCAAAAAAGGAACCTTTAACGGAGAAGAGAATGTGGTGATTTCTAATACAGGATACACAGGCGCAGGAGGATTCGAAATTTATTTTGCAAACAATGTCGCTGATAAAATGTGGAATGCTATTTTTGAAGCAGGTGCAGAGTTCGGTATAAAACCAATTGGTTTAGGTGCACGTGATACTTTGCGTTTGGAAATGGGTTTCTGTTTATATGGAAATGACATTAATGATACGACTTCTCCAATTGAAGCCGGATTAGGTTGGATTACTAAATTCACAAAAGAATTTACAAACAGCAAAGCACTTTTAGAACAAAAGGAAAAAGGTGTAACTAAAAAATTAGTTGGTTTCGAAATGATTGACAGAGGAATTCCTCGTCACGATTACCCCATTGCAGATGCAAACGGAAATGTTATTGGGATTGTAACTTCAGGGACTCAATCGCCAACATTAAATAAAGCAATCGGAATGGGATATGTTCCTACAGCTTTAGCAAAAGCTGATTCTGAAATATTTATTATGATTCGTGATAAAGCAATTAAAGCAAAAGTTGTAAAGATTCCTTTTTTGAAAGCATAAACCTCACCCCCGCCCTCTCCAAGTGGAGAGGAAGATTGTATGGAAAAAAAAATAATTGTTGACGTTTGTTTATCACCTTATCTCTACCCTGTGCATCACAGAGAAGATGCAATTGTGGTAGTGATTGATATTCTTCGTGCTACAACAGCTATGTGTGCTGCCTTTCATCATGGAGTAGATAAAATGATTCCAGTTGCTACTGTTGAAGAAGCGGCTGAATATAAAAAACAAGGATTCATGGTTGGTGCCGAAAGAAACGGTGTTCAGCTAGAAGGTTTTGATTTCGGAAATTCTCCTTTTAGTTATATGACCGAAAAAATAAAGGGTCAAACCATTGTTATTTCTACAACAAACGGAACTCAAGCTATAGAAGCGGCAAAAAATGCACATCAAGTAGTGATTGGTGCCTTTACAAATATTACAGCGTTGTGTGAATATTTGGTTTCTCAAAATAGAAGTGTTTTGCTATTGTGTTCTGGTTGGAAAAATCGTTTCAATTGGGAAGACAGTATTTTTGCTGGAGCTGTAACAAGCAGATTGTTCGAAGCTGGTTTGCACAATACAGGTGATGCTGCTAAAGCGATGTTATTCCTCTATGAGCAGTCGCAAAAAAGTCAAATTAAGTTTATCCGAAACTCTTCTCATGCCGAACGCCTTGCAGCGATGGGTTTGAAGAAAGACATTAAATATTGTTTTCAACTCGATCAAACAACTGTTATTCCTGTTTTACAAGGTAAATATTTAGTAAAACTGGCTTAACCTTTCCCATTCTTATATTCCTTATCTTTATATTGAAATGCGTAAAATAGTTTTCATATTTATTCTTTCGATTGTATTGTTGCTTGTTCCCACTAAGCAGCCTGCTTATTCTTGGGGATTCTTCGCTCATAAAAAAATCAACCGTATGGCTGTGTTTACTTTGCCTGATGGTATGATTGGTTTCTATAAACAACACATCGAGTACATTTCCGAACACGCTGTCGATCCAGACAAAAGAAGATATGCAAACGAAGACGAAGCTCCTCGTCACTACATCGATATCGATCATTATGGAAAACACCCTTTTGATTCTGTTCCGCAATGGTGGAAAAAAGCAGTTGCAAAATATTCAGAAGATACACTCAAAGCATACGGAATTGTTCCATGGCATATAGAGAAAATGGTTTACCGTTTATCGGAAGCATTTAAAGAAGAGAATATGGATTTGATTTTGCACTACTCTGCAGATTTAGGTCATTACATTGCTGATGCACATGTTCCATTACATACAACTGAAAATTATAACGGACAATTAACAAATCAAAAAGGTATTCATGGCTTTTGGGAATCACGTATTCCTGAACTAAAATCTGAAGGATATGATTATTGGGTTGGTCGCGCAAAATACATTGAGAAACCAATTAATAAAGCGTGGGATGTTGTAAAAGCCAGTCACGCTGCAGTTGATTCTGTTTTAATTTTTGAAAGAGAACTCAACGCGATTTATCCTTCCGACAAAAAATATAGTTTTGAAAATAGAGGTGCTTCTGTGATGAAAGTTTATTCAAAAGAATATACTGAGGATTACGACCGCTTATTAAATGGAATGGTTGAACGTAGGATGCGAGAAGCGATTATTACTATTGGTAGCTTGTGGTATACTGCTTGGGTGAATGCAGGCAAACCAAATTTAAATCGCTTTAACGATAAAGATGTTTCTGATTCTTTAAAACAGGCAAATAAAATTTCTGAAGATCTTTGGAAAACTGGAAAGACAAGAGATGTGAAGGGGCATGATGATTAACTCTACGAATTACGTATTTTAACGAATTACGAATCTGTGTATAAGAAAATTCTCAAATTTCTTTCGATTGCTATTCTTCTTCTAATAGCTATTTATTTTATTTTCCTTCAAAAACGCTACCCGTTGAATGCAATTACACATTCATTTGCAATTGGTGATTCCGTTGATTCCTTTAATGGCGTTGTAGTCTATAATAATGGCATGAATTATCCTAAAAGTTATGGCAAACATTATTCAAAAGATAGTGTCTATTACTATGGCAAAAAATGGCAATGTGTTGAATTTATCAAACGCTATTACTTTGATTATTATCAACATCAAATGCCCAATGGTTATGGTAATGCAAAAGATTTTTTTGATGATAAAATAAAGGATGGTGAATTAAATAAGGAACGAGGATTAATTCAATATACGAATGGAAGCTCATTTACTCCAATGGTTGGTGACATTTTAATTTTTGGCGGGAAATACGGACATGTGGCAATTGTCGTTAATGTTACAGCTGATGAAGTAGAAGTAATTCAACAAAATATATATATGAGTCCAAGAGAAACTTTTAAACTGATTGTAAATAATGGTACATATACCATTGGTGAAAATAGAAAGCCCGAAGGTTGGTTAAGGATGAAGTGATTTATTTCCTATTCGGATCCCCAAACCTCTTATCATTCAAAAACTCCCTGTCCGTCAAAGTCAACAAGAAAGCAATAATATCTTTTCTTTCTATATCACTTAACTCTCCTATCTTTTTAATTTCAGAATCCACGGTTGAATTGTGATTTTTTGATGAGTAATGATTCAATACATCTTTCAGTTTTTTGTAGCGACCATCATGCATATATGGAAATGTCATTTCGATGTTTCTTAAACTCGGAACTTTAAATTTATAATTGTCTGTTTCCTGATTTGTGATTTTTCCTCTTCCTATATCATTCAAAGAAGTATCTGGTAAAATTCCATTATTACGATATGAATTGTCTGTAAACAGTGGTTCTTTGTGGCAACTGGCACATTTAACTCTAAATGTTTCCAATCCATTTTTTTCCTGAATACTGAATGTGTCTTTTCCTGCATTGTATTTATCATAACGTGAATTTGCAGAAATCATCAACCCTGTGAATTGTGCAAGTGATTTTAAAATCCGCTCCGAATTAATCACAGTGTCTTTGTAAATTTTCTTAAACAATGCTGAATAACCCTTGCTTGCTTTTAGTTTTAAAATAATATTCGGCAAAGTTTCATTCATCTCAATCGGACTAGTAATTGGATTCAATGGTTGTACCTCTAAATTATTTACTCCTCCATCCCACATATACGTATCTCTCCAAATCATGTTTTGTAATGCCGGTACATTACGAGTTCCTATTTTGCCATCTATGCCATGGCTCAATGCATGGTCGATGTGAGCAAAGGCAGCAACTCTTTGATGACAACTCTCACAGCTGGTTGAGCTGTCTTTGGATAGAATCGGATCGTAAAATAGTTTTCTGCCCAATTCAAATTTATCTGGACTTAATGGATTCTCTGCGAAATCATAATTCGGTTTTGGAAATCCTTTCGGTATTTTTAATTCGACATCTTTTTTGGAAATGGAATATTCATTTATAAAACCCAACAGAAGAATTGAGAGAGAAATAAAAAGAAAGATGATTGTTTTGTTTTTCATTTTATTGTTTTAGCCGTCATTGCGAGTCCCGCATTTTCGCGGGATGTGGCAATCTCTTATCATCGAGAGATTAGCCATCATCGTGAGAGATTGCTTCACTTCGCTCGCAATGACGCTTCGATAAATCATTTCTGAATACTAAACATGTCCATATAATTATCTGCAATCATTGTTGCATTCTTTGAATCAACAATCGTTGGCAATTTCGAAAAGTCAATAGTGGTAGGTGATTTTAAAACTTCCGCTGCATTTACATTGATTTTTAGTTCGGATATTTTACCCTTTTCAATTATCAATGGATGTTCTAATTTTAAAGTAATAGTTCTTATTGCATTGGACGGAGCTTTATATCCACCAATGTGATATTCAAAATTTTTTCCAGTTGCTGTTGAAGAAGATGATTTCCCTTCCAGCTTCATGAAAATGTATCCTGTGTTCCAGGTCCAGAACATTGAATTCACTGGGTCGAGAGCTCCAGATTGTGCGCCATTGCAATTGTGCAAACTATCCACACCTACCATAAAACGCATGGAAGTATAGTTGCCTTCTGGAATAGAATTTAAAATTATTTTTTTGGAAGTTTCTATATCTTCATTGATTAGAAAATATTCTTTCGAACGAATTTTTTTTCCATTTTCAGAAATCAATTCAATGTTGCTAATGTAGTATTTGAAGTTGTTGATATTGTAAGTCTGCCCTAATTCATTTTTGTAAACAATGCTATCCAATTTTAGTACTAATGAATCTACATAATGATTAAAACCAATGCTCAACATCCCTTTCGAGTGTTGAGCATTGGTAGCACATGGGGATAAAATAAAGAGTATCCCGAAGAGTATGAAAAATCGTCTTTTCAATTATTTGCTTACGACTACTTTAGTCGTTTCAATTGTATCTCCGTCAGTTACTTTTACAAAATAAATTCCTGCGTAAACAGTTTGCAAATCAAAATAGCACATGGTACTTCCTTGAAATAAGGTTGTTGTTTGAACAACTTTTCCTAATGCATCAATCAATTCTACTTTGCGGTTTGTTTGTCCACCTAAGTGTGATTGTATTGCTATCACATCGTTAGCGGGATTTGGATAAATCGTTAATTTTAAATTTTCGTTGCTTGCATCTGCAACATCTGTAGTGGAATTATAAGTAGTTAATCCTCCAGGTAAAGCAGCACCTTCTGTTACTACTTTTGTTCCATAAAATGTTGGTCCAACAGCATACGGATAATACGAATTCCAATTCGCATCAACCGTACAAAAGTAAGCGTATGTTCCTAGTGGATATTCTGGAGTAACACAAATTCTTCCGTTGTGCTCATCTAAATAATCTGGTTGAGCTCCTGTAGGTGCAGTATACATATAATCTTCTCGGTAACGCCCCAATGGATAGGTTGCGTTGATTGGCGGACCAGCTGCTACTGAACTTCCATCTGCATAAGTATTTCTTACAGTGATGCTTCTTAAACTATAACTCGATTTTATTCTTGTTAATCCTCCAGTTCCGTCAGCGTTTTTATATCCATAAGCTCCGTATATTGGAAACCCATCATACGCATAACCAATCAATGGGGAATGAACGGTTGAATCAATCACATACAAACCATCCGCTAAATATAAATTACAAACTGTTGAAATAACTACTTGATCTAAATTGAAAGCACTTGGATTTTGGTGGTGATGATAATTTGTTCCAGCTGGATGACCTTTTGCACAATCAAAACCAAGCTTTTCTGCAGGAATTGCATCTCTGTTCCAAACACCGTCTCCAGGTCCACCCGGGATTGGTCCGCCTGCTTCTGCATTTGTTGAAATTTTCCATGAAACTCCATCTCTGTAATCAAATAAAGAAACACCATTGATGAAAACACCAATTGTTCCTGCAGTTGTTGCAGTTGGTGTTCCAGTATTTTGAACTGGGTTCAAAGGGATTTTGTAAACATTAGTATTGTTCCCTCCTTGACTTGGATTGCCATCTAAATATGGTCCGATCACATAAGAAGGAATGCCACTACAACTTACATAAACATGAGTAGTGTTGTAAGCCACACTTTGACAATTGGCTGGCAAACTTGCATCCACAATAGGAGTGGAGCTTCCACTAATATAATGTCTACCTGTTATTCCTGTTGTGTTTTGAATCCAACTAGAAATAGCCGGACTAACTTGAGCGATTGCGCTTGCAGAAACAAACATTGCAGCTGCTAAATGTGATAGTTTTCTTTTCATGCCTTTTGTTTTTTATTTATTCTTTAGACGATGGTTGTTTTTAAAACTTGCACTCTATTTTTACCACAGATATCACAAATTTTCTCAGATTAATTATTTTTCTGTGTTTATCTGTTTAATCTGTTGTGAAAACCTAATGTTCAACACTTACTTTCTTAACTTCACGATTATCCACTTTTATAAAATAAATACCATTTGATAAACCAGAAACACTAATCGACAACGATTTTGTTTCGTTCACTTTTGCTGAATAAACCAATTGTGATAAAGGGTTGTAAATTTCTATGGTTTCAAATTCTTTATCCGAATTTATGGTAATGTCGTTGCTAGCAGGATTTGGAAACAATTGAATATTTGCATAAGAATCAGTTTCTTCAATTCCAGTAATACAATTGAACGACATATAAGTTGGGTAATGTGTAATAAAAGAACCCGTTCCATTTGCACAGCGCGCATAAGAAGTGTTTGCCGTTTGCGCTCCGTAAGTTACACTATCGATAACTGTTCCACTCGCGTATGATAACATTACCTGTTCTCCCGTTCCTGATAATTTAAAGTTAGCGTGTAAACCACTTTGGTTGGTATCATTATCAGCCCATACAATTAAATAACCTCCCGGTGCAATGGTTGTATTGTTTGGAAATGCCCATTTTAATGGAGTTAAATAATCATCCGATAAATAAGCATTGTCCATGCTCACAATAGCAGATGTATTGTTATAAAATTCAATGTAGTCAGAAAAGTCGCCATTCGGATCAGTAACTGTTGCAGTATTCATCGCTAACAATTCGTTGATTGTCACATCTCCTGCACTCATCATACTGATTGTTGCAAATAAAGTGTAGTATTCATACTCTGCTCGTTGTGGCGAAAACATTCCTGCATTATTATTTTCTGCGTAAATATAATATTGAACATACGATGCGTTGATTGGAATCTCTACTCCGAATATATTATCAGCTGCTGCACCATCGCCATGCAATCCATCATCATACATTAAAATTCTTTTAAATGCATCTTTCACATCGTAACGATATCCTAAATAAACACCATTGATGTTTGCGTTGGTAACGGTTGCAAGAATTGTGTCATTGTTATTCATCAGCGGACTAGCTGTTGTAGCTGCAATTCCTGAAATAGTTGGAGTAGTGTAAGTGAAGTCGGTTTGTGCCATCAACCAGGTATTTCTTGCACCCATTAAATTTGTTAATCCTGGCGCGCTTGTCATTCCTGAACTCACATCCGTTGTTAAGTTACTTGTAAATTGACTTAATGTATAGAATTTATTTGCGTCAGCTGTTACTGAAGGAGTAATTAACGTTTGTAAATTTTGTGCAGTTGTATAATAAGTACCGCTTGCAAAATTTTCTGATAAAATTGTTCGCATGTGCGCAATGTACATACGTTTATACATGGGAACAGCAAGTAGCTTTTGAACCAATGGCCAATTAGCATCACCAGAATGTAAAGTGTGTGTCATTTGTTGTTTGGCTGTTGTGGAACTTAACATGATTGTTCCAGTTTGACTGAATGTTCCGAACGATTCATTCAAATCCCAAATCGTAGTGTTGAAGCGTTGTGTTTCATCACGATATAGATAATAATTTTGTTTGAATCCACCGATGTAGCTATCCAAGTTTACAATCACATTGTCGAAAGCAATCATCCACAAAGCTCTATCCACATCCAATATTTTTTCTACATTCGATGTGTAATTTTTTAAAGTGTCTGTTAGTTTAATTAAATCAGCCCATCCATAATTCGATTTTAATTCATAACCATCGTAATATAAAGTGCTGTCTGTTCCTTGGTAAACTAAATCAGGGTAATCGGTTGTGCCTGGACCAGCACCTGCAGGTGGATTGCATTTAAAGGCTGTTCCGCTGTTGGAGTAATAATGGTTTTCATTAAAATTATCTGCAATAGATTCGGAGCTGGCATAAATTCCAATCAATGTTCCGTTTATATAAACATTTGAATAATTGGACAATGGAGCTGCCATGTATTGACGCAAAATAGAATAACCTAAAACTTCTCTTACCATGGAAGGATCTTTTCCAATGTTGCTCAATTTTACATCTGTATAACCTTGGTAATCTTGATTGATAAAATCATTCAATTCGATGTGAAGTGGATTTTTTACTTGTCCAGCATTGTAAGTGCTGTTTCCTTTGTAACGTACACCTACACTGTCGAATTGAACACCATTTATTTTCACCCATTGTGCCATCAAGTTAGTTTCGTAACCTGCTTTGGCAGTATCCATTAAATAATCCCAGTTGGTTTCTGAAAAATTGATTTCGATGGTTTGAATGGTATTGATATCGTAAAACGATTGTGCTTTTCCAAAAAAAGAAGAAAATACGAAGGCGATAAAAAGGAATATTTTTCTCATAGAATATATTGATTTTACTTTTAGACGATGATTGTTTTTAAAACTTGCGGATGTTTTACCACAGAAATCACAGATTTTCTCAGATTTATTATTTTTCTGTGTTTATCTGTGTAATCTGTGGTGAAAAAATTAATGTTTAGGAGGTCGAGCCCCTTTCGGAGCAAAAAGCCTCCCCAACTCATCCACCAACTCATTAAAATAGCCAACCTGTTCTTCTTTACACAATTTTTTAATCGCATTAAAATGGTCGAAATTTAAATCTTCAATTGCTTTTTGATTGTTGGCGATTTCCAAAACCAATGAATCATTTTGTCTTTGATTAATCGTATCTCCTTTTAATAAGGAGAACAATTCATCATGTAATTCTTTTGATGCTTCATGCAATTCATCCGTTTTTGTTTTGTGATCCACGATTAATAATTCATATTCTTTTTGTTGCATCTCATCAAAATGCAAACGCTCAATGATGATTTGTTTTGGGCCTTCACCTTTTGGATCGCCATGCGGTGGATGCATGGGTGGAGGAGATGATTTTCCAAGGAACATCATGCCTAAAATTCCTAAATTTAATAGGAGTAGGCCAACGACTGCAATGGTTAATAATTTCGTTCTGTTCATTTAATTAGTAGTTGATAGAATTTGTATTCACTAAATTGTATGCACTTGCAATTTCCTGCACTTCTGTTCTGTTGCTTGAAGTTGAACCTGTTTTCTTCATTGCCTGAAAATTCAATACAGCCAACAAAGCAAAAGATGCCGCTGCTAGCCATACCAGTTTCATAGGAGTATATTCTATTTCTCCTGAACCAAGTTTGTTTAAGATCTTGTTGTATAAAAAAGGATTAGCCTCGGCAGATTTTACATCATCCAGACTATTCATCACTTCATTTATCCATTTTTCTTTGTTCATATCCATTTTGACGATATTAAATTGTAAAACTTGCGCTAACTTTTATAATAATTTGATAATTCTTTCTGTAAATTCTGTTTTGCCCTAAACAAAAGGGATTCCACGGAGGAAACACTCAGTTGCATCACCTCCGAAATCTCAGCATAACTCAATCCTTCCACCTTGGATAAGATAAATGCGGTTTTTTGATTTTCTGGAAGTGAATGAATCGCTTTAAATAAAATGGCTGAGTTTTCCTTTTGTTCCAGAGCAACTCCAGGATGATAAAAGTCTGGTGAGTCATGACGCAATTCTCCAGCATCATTAAACAAACTGCTCATAAAAGCAAATCGTTTTTTGCGATTCTTACTTTTAATAAAATCCAATGATTTGTTGATGGAGATGCGGTAAATCCAAGTACTTAAACTGGATTTTCCTTCAAAAGTGTTGATGGAACGATGCACTTCTACAAATACATCCTGCGTTACTTCTTCAGCATCTTCATGATTCTGCAAATAGGAGATAACTGTATTAAAAACTTTGTTTTTATACGTCTCATAAATTTCCTGAAATGAAGGAAGATTATTTGTTTGCATTAAAACAAATATATAAATTTTGGAGAGTCATGCGAATATCGATTTTAGTTATCCATCCAACAATCTTCTTCTTGCAGTTTTTTGAAAACGAAATATTTGTTTCGCCCACTTGTGAATGTATATATCGTTGCGATAACCCCAGGTATAAATAGAAAGAGTTCACCACTTTCCGTAAATTCAAATATATGTGTTAAAAATACTGCAAAAAGAAAAAGAAAAAATATTATATAAGTATAAGGTGTAGCGGAAAATTGATAAGTGATTATTTTTCCTTTTTTAACTTCAATTTCAGTTTCACCTGACCGATAACCTTGTTTAGCTTTTATAATATACTTGCCTGGAGTTAATTCTAGCTCTTGTCTGTTTTCTTTAATTGTATTGATAATAAATTCATTGTTGACATAAATTCCCACACTATAGCTAGATTCTGAAAATCGTTTTTTCCTTTCTATTATTATTTTTTCCTTATTCATTTAACTTTTAGACGTCTATAAACGCTTTATATATTTTATCGTTAGGGTTAGTAAATTCGTTTTGTTCAATACGTCTAATAACTTCTTCGCAAGCAGATTTGAAGTCATCATAAAGGTCCTCACAGCAAATGACCAGTCGACCATTTTGATTTACATTTTTGTGTCTCCATCCTCTTTCACTCGCTTCTTTTCTAAATGTAAGTTCAATTTTTCCCTTTGGTTTAAATGCATGAGCCATTCCATTTCTGAGGTTGTAGGCAAAATTAAATTCAGGACTTATAAAAGGTTCATATGACTTCATTAAGTCAATAACTGCTGCCTGGATGTTTTCTTTTCCTTTTTGGGGAGTATCCCAATTGGGATTTTGGCTGCATTGTATGCATTTTCCAAGAAACTCAATTCCAATACCAATTAATCCAAATCCTATATAATAATATCCCATTGAAATAATCTGTCCTAGATTTTCAATATAAATTTTGTGAATAAAATCTTTAGGAAATAGTTTGTCGTCTAATTGTTTCATTGCTACTTGTTTGTTAAATACATAATCTATTTTACCTCCCAAACCATCACGGCCCTATCATCACCCGTAGAAACAAGATACTTATCCGTCCACAATAATTTATTTACGGAGTTCACATGTCCGTCATAATTTTCTTTGTTAATGCGGACTTGTAATTCAAAGGTTTCGGCATCCCAAATTTTTACGGTTTTGTCTCTGCTGGCTGTTGCAAATAATTTTGCATCGGGAGAAAATACAATATCGTAAATGGCGTAATTGTGAGCAGGAATGCTTTTGATAAGTGTATAGCTTTTTGCATCCCAAATGTTTAAGTGGGCATCTCTTCCTCCTGTTAAAATCAAATTTCCATCAGGAGAATAGCAAATGATATTGGCAGAAAGTGTATGAGCGACAAACGTTTTCTTTTCTTCTAAAGTGGTTAAATCAAAAATACGGATGTTGCAATCACCACTTGCTAATGCTATTTCGTTGTTGTGATAATTGAATGCTATGCTTCTGACTTTTTCTGCGCAAAGCTTTTTTATTTTAATTAAAGAAAGTGTTTCTAAAGAACAGATAGCGAAATTCCCATCGCCACCAGCAGAATAAAAACAATTTGTTTGGGCAGAATATTTTAAATCAAAAATGGAAGAAGTATGGTGTTGTAATATTTTCAATTCTGTTTTCTTTTCTAAATCTAAAACATGAATACTTCCTGCAGATGTTCCAACCAATAAAATTTGTTTTTCTGGAATATGGCAGATCGCATATACAATGGATGGAAATTGAGCAGCAAACTTTTCGGGTTGCAAGGTATCCAAGTTCCAAAGTGCAAGAAACTTATCGCTGCTGCCAGAGAAAAAATGTGAGGACGATGCACCTTGTTCCAGAGCATAAACTGCTCCGCTGTGTCCAGTTAAAGTACCTACTTTTTTGACCTCAAGTTTCATAGTGCTAAATTAAGCATTATCCTTCGAGGTTTTTTACCACAGATTACACAGATTTGCACAGAATTTTTTAATTACTTCTCTTATCTGTGATTATCTGTGTAATCTGTGGTTATTGTTTTATTATTTTTTGATGTTGGATATTGCTTCCAGAGTGAATTTGTAGAAAATAAATTCCTTTGGCAAATTCTTGCATATTGATTTTGTTTTCTCCTTCTAGCATTTTTTGTTGAAGAATGATTGAGCCTTTCACATCACTTATCGTAAATACTCCTTCGGTTTTGTCTTTTACTGTAACAAACAATTGTCCGATTGTCGGATTCGGATAAACAGCATAGAAAGTATTATTTTCTTCGGGTGATGCGATGTTGGTTGTTAAACAAAACACTTGGTTCAATGTATCAACCAAAGGTGTTCCAGCTATAATTCCTGAACCAGGAGCCGTTTCCATATAATCACCCGTGATTTCCCAAATGATGGCACCACGAGCATTGTTGTTTAAAATGTATTGTGCTTTATGTCCAACAGATAATTTATTATCGTAAGAAACAAATGTGCCCGGAGCTGTACCAGTTGGTTTGCCAAATAAGTAAGGAACTTTAGCTGTGTTGTCCCAAAATTGATTGAATTGAGACATATTCGCTTCTACATTATAATATAGTGGAGAACCATCATCGGCAAAAAATAAAGTGGTGTTTGCAGTGCAACTTGTACTTGCGTGTAAAGCGGTTGCACCTGTTTGTGAACGTCCGTAAAATCCAACTCCTAAATTTATTTTTGAAGCAGGAACTCCGTAAGTAGCAGTTAGTAAATTGAAAGCACTGTTCAAATTAAAAGAAGGATCACCGCTGGTTGGCGCAAACAAAGGTGAATTGTGGTTTGCCAAACAATCCCAGGTTCCGAAAAAGTCATATGTCATTAAATTTATCATATCTAAAATCGGAGTGACATTTGTCCATTCAATATCGTTTGCATAAGTTGCGCTCGCTCCGAAACATGCTGAAAGTTTATATGATTTACCATTTCGAATTCCTAAAGCTGTGATAGAATCACGAATTTCTTGCATAAAAATGGTGAAATTTACTTTGTCGGCCGGACCGCCAGAATGTGTTACATAACCAGGATATTCCCAATCAATGTCAATTCCATCAAAATTGTAAAAATCCAACAAGCGATTACACTCCGCTGCAAATGTTGCACGCTTTGTAGCATTGGCAGCAATCCCCGGAAAATTATCCGACAACGTCCAACCACCAATTGAAACCATTACATCGGTTCCAGCATTGTGCGCTAAATCAATTACAGAAGTATTAGGATAGTATGATGTCGGTGTAGTGGACCAATTGATTTGCCCCTGCAATAAATTTTCATCTGCCCAAGCATCGGTACTGGAAATTAAGCCTGATGTTTCGGGTTTAAAAAAGCAATAATTGATAACGGAGTATTTTGAATAGGCAATGGTAGTTGGTTTTACCAATTGACCTCTGTCGTACCATTGCCAGTTTGGATAATAACCAATAATTTCTTTGCAAGGTTGTGCTTTTAAGATAGTGCTTAGAATTAACGATGTGAAAAGTAAAAAGTGAATTTTTTTCATGATAAAAGGTATGTTTGGGTGCCAAATGTACGCTCACCCTTTTGTAATTCAATTTCAATTTTGCTGAGATTGTTATCAATCGAGTTTGTAAAATGATTTTTATTTGATTGGTAATCAGAGGTTTGTGAAGCTCTTCAATTATACATCGGATGGCTTTATGATCACCAATATTTTTAGTTCATTGCTCCAACTTTTTAAGTTGAAAGAAATTGTCATCTTGTCAGAAAAAGCCTGCTGGCATGTAGATTGACTAATTGTGTCATCTCGACCGAAGTGGATAGATCTTTCATAAATTAGCACTAAACTTAAAACATGCAAGATGTCTCCACTTCGGTCGACAGGACATTCTAAGAAACATACTATTAACCTTTAACTAATAACCAACAACCATGTCAACAGGAAAGATTAACGTACAGACCGAAAACATTTTCCCAATCATTAAAAAATTCCTTTACAGCGATCACGAAATATTTTTACGTGAGTTGGTTTCCAATGCTGTAGATGCAACTCAAAAATTAAAAACATTAACAGCAATAGGTGAAGCCAAAGGTGATTTGGGTGATATCAAAGTAGAAGTAATCATCAACAAAGAAGTAAAAACCTTGACCATTCGTGATAAAGGAATTGGAATGACGGCTGAGGAAATTGAGAAGTATATTACACAAATTGCTTTCAGCGGTGCGGAGGAGTTTGTAAATAAGTACAAAGACAAAACACCGGAAACAAATGCAATCATTGGCCATTTCGGATTGGGTTTCTACTCCGGATTTATGGTAGCTAAGAAAATTGAAATCTTCTCGTTATCTCACAAAGAAGGTTCAAAAGCGGTGCGTTGGGAATGTGATGGTAGTCCTGAATACACCTTGGTTGATTCCGATAAAACAACAAGAGGAACAGATATTGTTTTACACATTGCGGAAGATTCAGAAGAGTTTTTAGAACAAGAAAGAATTGATCATCTATTACAAAAATATTGTAAATTTTTACCAGTAGAAATTAAATTCGGCACAAAAAAAGAAGGTGAGAAAGATAAGGAAGTAGAAGTTGACAATGTGATTAATAATCCGTCTCCGGCATGGACAAAAAAGCCAGCAGACTTAAATGATGAGGATTACAAAGCGTTCTATCGTGAATTGTATCCGATGAATTTTGAAGATCCCTTGTTTCATATTCATTTAAATGTGGATTATCCTTTTAACTTGACAGGAATTTTATATTTCCCTCGAATCAAAAAATCGTTCGAAATACAAAAAGATAAAATTCAATTATACAGCAATCAAGTATTCGTTACCGATTCAGTAGAAAACATTGTTCCTGATTTCTTGTCCTTGTTACAAGGTGTTATTGATTCTCCAGACATTCCGTTGAATGTGAGTCGTAGCTACTTACAAAGCGATAGCAATGTTAAAAAGATAGCTGCTCATATTACGAAAAAGGTAGCTGATAAATTGGAGGAAATTTTCAAAAAAGACCGTGCAGATTTTGAAAGTAAGTGGGAAGACATAAAAGTATTTGTTCAATACGGAATGTTATCGGAAGAAAAATTTTATGAAAAAGCACAAAAGTTTGCTCTTCTGAAAAATACAGAAGGTGTTTATTCCACCTTGGAAGAATATGCTGAGAAAGTAAAAGTGGCTCAAACCGATAAAGATAATCGCGTTATTTATTTGTACACCACAAACATTGAAGAACAACACAGCTTTATCGAAACAGCAAAAGAACGTGGTTATGATGTAATTGTATTTGATAGTCCTATTGATTCACATTACATCAATCAGCTAGAACAAAAATTAGGAAACACTTCTTTTGTAAGAGTGGATGCAGATGTAATTGATAAGATCATTAAGAAAGAAGAATCTCAGCCAAGCAAACTTACAGAAGAAGAACAAAACACCTTGAAGCCAATAGTGGAAGAAACAGTTCCTAAAGAAAAATTCACGGTAGTATTTGAAAGTCTGAGTGAAAAGGACGCTCCAATGCTCATTACGAAGCCGGAGTTTATGAGAAGAATGAAGGATATGAGTGCAATGGGAGGTGGAATGGCGTTTTATGGTTCCATGCCTGAAATGCACAATTTGGTAGTGAACTCAAATCATCCTTTGATATCTAAAATATTGAATGAGAAGGACTTAGATAAGAAAAAGCAACTGACAAAGCAGACTGCTGATTTGGCAATGTTGTCGCAAGGGCTATTAAAAGGTGAGGAATTGACCAAATTCATAAAGAGAAGTGTTGATTTAATTGACTAAATTGCCCATTGTAACTCTGAATAGCCCGTCATCCTGAGCGGAGTCGAAGGAAAGGGAAATAGGAACTATGACAAAATTCGTCAGCTTGTCATTGCCATAACAATGGTATATGCTTTGACAATAGGTGCACATATTAACCAAAACAAACTAAAAAACAATGAAAAAAGGAACTATCATTTTAGCTGTAATAGGCTTATTTGTATTATTAATTGGATTTAACGGGTGTAGCTCGTACAACTCAATGGTTACAATGGATGAAGGTGTTACTGCACAATGGCAACAAGTAGAAGTTGCTTATCAGGCTCGTATGGATAAAACAAAAAATCTATTCGAAATTGTACAAAGTGCTGCAGATTTTGAAAAGACAACGTTGATGGAAGTAATGGAAGCTAGAAGTAAAGCAACCAGTATTCAAATCAATGCTGATAATATCACGCCAGAGAAGTTAGCAGAGTTTGAAAAAGCTCAAAATGCTTTCGGGTCTTCTTTAGGAAGATTGATGGCAGTAGCTGAAAACTACCCTACTTTACAAAGTGTTGGTGCTTTTCGTGATTTCCAAGCACAATATGAAGGAATGGAAAACCGTATTTCAACTGAGCGTATGCGTTTCAACGAAGCAGCTCAAAATTTGAATACAACCATTCGTAAATTCCCAAAAAACATTTGGGCTGGAATGTTTGGATTCCACAAACGTGCTTACTTTGAATCACAAGCAGGTGCAGAAACAGCTCCTGATATTAAGAGCATGAGAGATAAAAAATAGTTCGTAGTTTTTAGTTAGTCGTTCGTAGTATTTACGAATGACTAACTATTTTTTAAATATTAATTCCAAACGACTATATATAATGAGTGCAAAAAATTTCTTTTCATCCGACCAACAAGCAGCCATTAAACAATCCATTGCGAATGCCGAGTTAAATACTTCAGGTGAAATTCGTGTACACATTGATGATAAATGTAAAGGTGATGTGTTGGATGCAGCGGCAAACATGTTTCATGAGTTGAAGATGGATAAAACAGAATTACGAAATGGTGTTTTGTTTTACTTGGCTGTAACAGATCATAAGTTTGCCATACTTGGTGATAAAGAAATCAATGAAAAAGTTCCTGCAGATTTTTGGGATCATATTAAAGAAGTGATGTTGTCGCATTTTAAAAAGCAAGAATTTACTGAAGGACTATGCAAAGGAATTGAAATGGCGGGAGAGAAATTGAAAACGAATTTCCCTTTGCTGTCTAATGATACCAATGAGCTTACAAACGATGTAAGTTTTGGTAAATAATTAAATCTACTCGAATGTTTAAAAAATATTTTTCTGTTTTATTTTTATTTTTATCAGTGTTTGCCGTTGCTCAGTCGGATGGAATTCCAGCACGACCTAGTCCAAATAGATTGGTAAACAATTTATCTCAAGAGTTTCCTGATTTTATTTCTACTTCAGAACAATCACAATTAGAAAACAAACTAGCAGCTTTCGCGAATGAAACTTCTAATCAAATTGTAGTTGTTATAGCGGATGATTTAGGAGGGTTGGAACCTTGGGATTTTGCAACTCGTTTAGGACAAAAGTGGGGTGCAGGACAAGCGAAGCAAGACAATGGAATTATTATTTTGATAAAACCAACAGGTGGAAAAGGGCAGCGTAAAGTACATATTGCAGTGGGTTACGGATTAGAAGGTGCTATTCCAGATGCAACAGCAAATCAAATTTCAGATAATGAATTGGGTCCAGGTTTAGCTTCAGGAAACTATTATGTAGCGATTAATAAAACTGTTGATGTTTTAATGGCTTTGGCAAAAGGAGAATATGATTCCAATGCATATGCAAAAAAGAATAAAAAGAGATTTCCTAAGAGCTTAATTATTCCAATCATTTTTGTAATTCTGTTCCTGATTTTCAGATCATCACGAGGTGGCAGAGGCGGTGGTGGAATGAGTATGGGAACTGGATTTTTATTAGGTTCTATGTTTGGCGGTGGCGGAAGAGGTTTTGGTGGTGGAGGTGGTTCTTCAGGTGGTTTCGGAGGCTTTGGTGGTGGAGGCTTTGGCGGTGGTGGAGCAGGAGGTAGTTGGTAAAGAAGTGTCAGGTATTTAGTATCAAGTATCAGGAAAAGAAAATTTAGTATACGTCAAATAAAAAAATCTCGTGTTTACACGAGATTTTTTTTATTTATAAAGTCTTACTACTTGCTACTTGCTACTTCTTGAGCCACTTCTCCAACTCTTCCTGGTCTAAATCAATGTAATTTAAATCGTATTCTATAATACTATTATTAATTAAATAGATTCTTGGCATATCTAATCCAGCTAAAAAAATAAAATTCTTTCCATTCAAGATGCAATGTGGAATTGCTTCTGCATGTGTATCATCATAAAAGGGTTGTAGCTTTTCATCTAATCCATTCAAAACAATATACATCGGTATTTCTGAATTGCGTTCGTGAATGATACGCATTTTTTTAGCTGCAATACGACAATGAGGACAAGTCATACTCATGAATGCTAAAACATGTTTCCCTTGAGAAAGTGTTTTTGGAGGAATATTTAATTTGGCATTGTTGTACAGTGAATCTAATTCTAATTTGAAATTTTGAGTGTCTTCATTTAAATAAGCAGCAGAATAATTTAACTCAATAGGGTTGCGCACGAATGGAAAAGCGATACTGCAAGCGAAAATAAGAGTTACTAAAATGCTCCGTTTTTTTGGAATTTCCCAACCTTCATGAAATTTATAGAGAATAAAAAATATGGAGAGCATCATTACATTTTTCATTAATGCTTGTGATGGGGTCATTTTAATTGTATCACCAAAGCAACCACAATTTCCTTTGTCTCCAACAATTACGATAAGTAAAACTAAGTATATACAAAAAACAATCAACGTTCCGATTGCTAATTTATAAGTAAGCTTAAGATTAGTATTGAATAATAAGAATACTCCGATTAAGAATTCAAATCCAATTAAGATTCTGGCAATAAACGGGGATACTTGCCAATTAATAAAACCTAAATCGACAAATGTATATTCAAAAGGCTCAATTGGAAATAATTTTGTCCAACCAGAATAGATAAATACAATACCCATTAATGAACAAAGTGTTATAAGGAATATTTTTTTAGCCATTTTTTTTATCTATTTTGGGTAAAAAAAAAGCGTTCTTCATAGAAGAACGCTTTTTTAATAATGATTGTAAATTAGTTTAATTTACAAGTAGTTGTATAAGTATAAGTACTTCCTGTTGGAATCATTGAATAGCTTGAGCATGCTGCTCTTGCATCTGCTTTTTTAGCTTCAGTGTAAGTTGTTACATTTGTAGTCGAAACATAACCAGGTTGAGTGCTAGTGTCCGTGCAAGTACATGTTCTATCTTTTTTGCAAGATGCTAAGGAAGCAACTGCTAATACTGCAATAAATATTACTTTTTTCATGGTTTAATTTTTATAAATGAATATTATTTTATTTAGTCTAATTTGCAATCTGATGTATCTGTATAACCACCATATGTTGATGTAGATTTGATACATAATTTTTTTGCATCACCTTTTTTAGAATCAATGATAGTGATTACTTGAGTAGAGGCAGTAGAAGATGGGTCAGTACTTGAGAATGTACAAGTACACGTTCTGTCTTTTTTGCAAGATGCTAATGATACCGTTGCAAATATCGCAATGAATAATGCTTTTTTCATGTTTTTAGATTTTTAAAGTTTAAATTCTGTAAATTAGTTTAGTTTAAATCACATTTTTGTGTTTGAGTACTAGTTCCTAATGTTGAAGTTGAACTTAGGCAATTTGCACTAGCAGCTTTTTTTGTTGAGCTTGGAAAAGTTGTGATGTCAGTAGTCGTAATTGTAGAACCAGAATAAGTAGTCGTACAAGTACAAGTGTGATCTTTTTTGCAAGAAGCAAAAGATGCAGCTGTAACAACAGCAACAAATAATAATACTTTTTTCATTTTAGTTAGTTTTAGTTAGTTAATACGGGTGCAAATTTAGACCATTTTTTGAATGGATTACATAGAATGGTTTTAAATAGGCATAAAAGCGAATAAAACATTGTAAATCAAGTTGTTGTAAGTTTATTTCATTTCCTTTACTGGTATTGAACTATACACACTCATTCCGTCCACAGATTCAATGTTTACAGGCAATCCACTTGAACTTACACTACTTCCAGCATATTCCTTAATATTTATAGGTAAAGTGCCATAAAAACTGCTTCCTGCTATTTCTTTTAAATTTATAGGAATAGCACCATAAACGGTACTTCCGCCAATACTTTTAAGATTTACATCCATATCGCTTACCATTTTTACATTGATTGAACCATCTTCGTTTAATGGGATGGAGGCATAACGGCTAAAACTCATTTTGTCGGCTTTTGCTTCGTTATCAATAGTTCCATTTTTAAATACTAATGCTAGTAATGCAACTGCAATTACTGTCAATACTGTTTTTGTGTATAAATCTATTTGCATGAGTTTGTTTTTTTTTGGTTAATATTTTGTTTTGCTAATTTATACTAATCAATTCTTATTCCAACTCTGTTTTATTAATTAAATTTGCAATTCAAAATAAAATTATGGCAAAATTAAAATTCGGTAAATGGTTAGGTGGAGGCTTAGGCTGGGCATTTGGTGGTCCATTAGGTGGAATCTTGGGTTTTGCGCTTGGATCTGCATTTGATGCGGCAAGCGTTACTGTTCAAACAAACGGAAAATCAAGCAATTCTTCTCGTGTTGGAAGTTCTCATGTTGGTGATTTCGCTGCAAGCTTGTTGGTGCTTTCTGCAGCTGTCATGAAAAGTGACGGCAAAACATTAAAAAGTGAATTAGATTATGTGAAGCGTTTTTTGAGTCAGCAATTTGGTGAGGATCACGCACAACAACAGATATTATTATTGAAAGAAATTCTAAAACAAGAAATTCCATTGCATGATGTCTGTATCCAGATAAAGCAATACATGCCGCATTCGGAGCGTCTGCAAATCATACATTATTTGTTCGGAATTTCAAAAGCAGATGGACATGTTCATGAATTAGAATTGCAAACAATCCAAACAATTGCCAATTATTTAGGAGTAAGTTCTGCAGATTTTAATTCTTTAAAAGCAATGTACTTCCGAGATACGAATAGCGATTATTTAATTTTAGAAATAACGCCATCTGCTACGGATGATGAAGTGAAAAAAGCGTATCGTAAAATGGCCGTTAAATTCCATCCTGATAAAGTGGCTGCATTAGGTGAAGAAGTTCAAAAGGCAGCGAATGATAAATTCCAGAAAGTGCAAAGCGCTTACGAAAATATTAAAAAACAAAGAGGATTTGCTTAAGTATTATTTTAAGCTTGTATCAATAGTGTCTATTAATGATTGATGAACTCTTTCAATATAAACTTGATTATTGTTTTTTTTGAATAAGGAATAATTATTATTTGAAATAAATTGGTATGCATCGTTAATCATTTCTTCTATTAGCATTCCATGCTTTCTTTTTCCATCTTTTAAATAAATTACAGCTTCTGTAATTGTCATTTGTGAATTTGTTTCTTGAATCATTCTTTATATTTATTTTAAGTAAAATTAAAGCAGCTATATTAACTTTATATTACTTCAGAATTAAATAAAAAATGCCCTTCGTTTAGGAAGGGCATTTTTTATTTTAAAATATATAGGAATTAGCGTTCAGAGAACAAATGAATAAATCCTTCTTGGCTAATCTCTTTTCCATTATCAGCAACTGCTTTTAATACATAATAGTAAACCCCATCAGGAGCCATTTTGCCATTTTTAGTTTCTCCGTTCCAACCACCTGTAATACCGTTGTAACTTGCTATTTTTAGTCCCCAACGATCATAAATATCGTAAGTGATTTCTCTTACGTTAGTAGATGTAACTAAAAACAAATCATTGTTACTATCACCATTTGGAGAGAAAACATTTGGAATAAAAATAGTTGCTTCTCCAACAATGATTATGCAATATTTAGCAGTATCAATACAACCACCCGCATTTGAAGAAACAAGTGTAATACAATAATCGCCTTCAGCATTGTAACTGTGTGTAGCGGTAGTTGATGTTGATGTGTTTGAACTTGAACTCGGATCATCAAATGTCCAGAATGATGAAGTCCCACCAACAGTTATATCTGTGAACGTCACAATTGTATTCGGTGCAATTGGTGAGCTCGGAGAATATGTAAAATCTGCAACTGGGATTGGATAAACGGTAATCATATTTGGAACAGTTAAACTTCCAATACAACCATTCGCTGCAATACAATACAATGTAACAGAATAGCTTCCTGGTGTATCATAGCAATGATTTGGAGCAGAAATAGTTGTGGAATCTCCATCACCAAAGTCATAAATAACATTTGGACAAATTGAACTTGATTCAAAGAAATTCACACAATGAGTTGCACATCCATCAGGATCACTCGAAGTAAATGTTGGCGAAGGTGCCGCAAGTACATTAACTGTTTCAGTATCTGTATCACCGCATGTTCCTCCAATTGTATAAGTGATTGTAAATGTTCCACCACCTGAAGTAGAAGGGTCAAAAGTTCCTGTGAAACTACTAGTAATTCCAACGCCAGACCAAAGCCCACCTGAACCAACTGCAGTTAAATTAAATGGAGTAGCGTTCGAACAAACAGAAGTAACAGGATTGATTGTTGCATCCGCTTGTGGAAGAACAATCATGTTTACTGTATCAGCTGAGCCACATGCTCCAGGAATTGTATAGATGATAGGAAATGTTCCAGCTGTTGTTGGATTATATGTCCCTAAAGTTGCATTTGTGATTCCCGTTCCTGACCATGTTCCACCAGCCGATACTGCGGTAAAATTAAAGGCAGGTGTACCCTGACAAACTGTTGGTGGAGGCGTAATTGTAGAACTAAAAGCAGCTACTACGGTTACAATAACAGTATCCATTGTAGAACATGTTCCTGAAATGTTATAAGTAATTACTTGGGTGCCTATAGCAGCTGTAGCCGGATTGAATGTTCCACTTGCACCAGATGTTATTCCAGTACCACTCCATACTCCACCTGTTGTTGCTGCCGTTAAATTAAATGCAGGATCTCCAAGACAAACAGGTATTGGTTGAGTAATAGTTGGATCAGGTCCAGCAGTTACCGTTATTAGCATCGTATCAGTCGAGAAACACAATCCTGAAGTTGTATAGGTAATCATAAACGTTCCAGCACCAGAAACCGCTGGACTAAAAGTTCCCGCACTTGTGCTCGTTATACCTGTTCCTGTAAATGTTCCTCCCGTTGAATCTACAGTTAATGTAATAGGTGAACTACTTACACATAATGGAGGTACAGCATTTATAACTGGTGGAGCACCTGCTCCAGGAGTCACCTCAACAACAAAAGTAAAACTAACAGGAGCAACACAAGCTGAAATAGGAGTTCCATCAACAACATACGTTGTTGTAACACTTGGGTTTGCAATAACAACTGACCCCGTTGTTCCCGACAATCCTGTTGCTGGACTCCAGCTCCAAGTGTAATCACTCGCAGTAACACCATTAACAGCGATTGGTACAAAACCTCCGCAAGTTGGAATTGTATCGATGTAAGGAGTACAAACTTGTGGAGTAGTAGTAGTTGATCCTGGATAAGTTAAATATAATAAATTGTTGATTGCTAATGAAGCTGATGCATCATCCAAAATCACAACAAACTTTAAAACTTCTGTTGCGCCAGCTGCTAAGTTTTGAATTTTATAACCTAGCGCAATTGCCTCATCTGCAAAGTTAGTAGCACCAATTGTTTGAACAAAACCTGCGGTACTTCCGTTCCAAATATTTGAACCATCTCTGTTTGAAAAACCTCCATACATTGCACGCCAGTTTGCTCCAACGGCTGCTAAACCTAAATACGATTGTGGTTGTGATGCAGGAACCAAAGATGTTGCGCTTACATGTGCAAGATTACATCCTACTCCTGGTTGACTAACAATTGTGTTTTGTGTAGTATAATCAAAACTGATTTCAACATTATTATCTGGATCTAAATTTCTGTAATAAAATAATTCAGGAATTGTTGTTGCTGTATTGTTTGTAATTGAAACGGTAGTGGTATAAAACAAATCATTTTCTTGTAAAAAATAATTAATTTTAATATGAAGATCTGTACCACTGCTAGTCATATCGCCTTCCCAGTCTGCTGAATAACAATCAAAGTTATGTGTCCAATCTGTTAGTGTTCCAGTAATATCCCAAAGACTTGTTGCATTGTTACTTCCTGCAGCTCCGCCAGTAGTTCCTATTTCAATTCCCCATCCATTTTCTGGTGATCCAGGAGTAAAAAAATCTCCATCAAAAGTTGCCCATAAATTTATTTGTGGATTAGCAACAAATCCAAACAATGGATTTGCAGAACGGAAATGCATTCCTGGAAGTGGAGGAGAAGTAGTAATGTTGCAACCTTCAAATCCTCCTAATCCATCTAATCCAAGTTCTAAGCTAGTAGCTTTAATGTAAGCATTTGGTCCAACCATTTGTGCAATAATAAAATTCGCATTGAATAAAACAATCGCAAATGTGATGGATAATCTTTGTAGTAGATTCTTATTCATATTTTTATTTTTCTTTAAGTAGGTGAATAAAACCTGTTTGTTCTATTACTTTATCATTTAATGTATTTGCTTTCATTGTATAGAAATAGACGCCATCAGTTGCGACTAATCCACTTGTAGTTCTACCATCCCATCCATTTATAGCGTCATTCAAAGCTGTCCATTCTGCAATTTTTAATCCCCATCTGTCATAAATTTCACAATTTAATTCTTTTACAGAAGAAGTTGTGAAATAGAAAATATCATTTGTTCCATCATTATTTGGAGAAAACACATTCGGTATCGATATGGTTGCCTCATCAGCAATAGTAATACATTCAGAAGTTGAATCAATACATCCGCTAATATTCGCTGAAATTAATGTGATACAAAAAATACCTTGAGCACTATATACATGAGTGTCGCTAGGTAATGAAGAGGTGTTGCTTCCAGAAGATGGATCACCAAAATTCCACAATGAAATTCCACCGTTTGTAGAAATGTCTGTAAACGTTACAGTTGAACCAACAGGAATAATTCCAGAAGGAGATATTGTAAAGTCTGCAGTAGGAGTATTAAATACGGTTATCATATTTAAGACTGTCGTTATCCCAACACATCCATTCACATCCGTACAATTAATCGTAATGGAATAACTGCCAGCATTAGAATAACAAGTTGTTGCAGTTGAAGATGAAGATGTTGTGCCATCACCGAAATCATACAACATTGTATTACATGTATTAGAAGCTGCTTCTGTAAAAGTTACACAAAGAGGAGCACAGCCACTTGTAACATCAGATGTAAATGTAGGAGTTGGTAATGCGTTAACGGTAATCGTTTGAGTAGCCGTGTCACCACAAGCTCCACTAATTGAATATGTTATTGTATTTGCTCCTGCTGAAGCTAATGCGGGATTAAATGTTCCGTTTATTGCATCCGTTATTCCTGTTCCACTCCATGTTCCTCCTGAAGTGGCAGCAGTTAAGTTAAATGGTAATGCATCTGCACATATTGGTAAAACAGAAGTTATGGTTGCGTTTGCAGATGTAGTAACTGTTATTGAAACTGTATCAACAGCTCCGCAAGTTCCAGAAATTGAATAGGTAATAACATAAACACCAACACCAGCTGTTGTTGGGTTAAATGTTCCATTTGTTGTATCCGTGATACCAATTCCTGTCCATATTCCACCTGTTGTTGCAGCGGCTAAATTGAATGCCGGACTTCCAACACAAATGGTTGCAGGTTGAGTGATGGTTGCATCAAATGAAGAAATTATATTTATAAGGATACTATCTGTTGAACCACATGCTCCAGGTGTTGAATATGAAATTGCGTAAGAGCCAATTCCAGCTGTTGATCCAGGGTCAAATGTTCCTGTTGTCGCATTTGTAATTCCTGTTCCAGTCCAAGTTCCGCCAGCTGTGGCAGCTGTTAAATTAAAGGCTGCAGTAGTTGTACACAAAGAAGAAACTGGAGTTATGGTTGCATCATCATTTGGAACAACAGTTACCAATGCTGTATCTATATTTCCGCATGCACCGGAAATTGTATATGTAATTGTAAATGTTCCTGTTCCTGCAGCAGCAGGATCAAATGTTCCGCTTACTCCAGATGTAATTCCTGTTCCAGTCCATGTTCCACTACCTGTTGCAGCACTTAAATTAAATGATGGTGTTCCAATACAAATAGGAGTAACACTTGAGATTGTTGCATCAGCCAATGGTGTTATGGTAATTGTAACTTGATCGGTTGTTGAAGGACAAGGTGCATTTGCAATCGTCCATTGAAATACATTAGCACCTGTGCCCAATCCTGTTAATCCTGATGTTGGAGAAGAAGGTGTAGTTATTGTTCCAGTTCCACTTATTAATGTCCAAGTTCCTGTTCCAGTACTAGCAGTGTTTCCAGCTAAAGTTGCGGTTGTTCCGCAAAGTGTTTGATCCGGACCTGCAGTTGAAACAGTTGGTGCAGCAACACCTGTAATCGTTACTTGATCAGTTGTTGACGGACAAGGTGCATTTGCAATCGTCCATTGAAATACATTTGGACCAACGCCTAATCCTGTTATTCCTGATGTAGGAGAAGAAGGAGTAGTGATTGTTCCAGCTCCACTTATTAATGTCCAAGTTCCTGTTCCTGTAGTAGCAATATTTCCGGCAAGTGTAGCAGTTGTGCCACAAACAGTTTGGTCAGTACCTGCAGCAGAAACAGTTGGCGCAGCAACACCTGTAATGGTTACCTGGTCAGTACTTGCAGGGCAAGGCGCACTTGTAATGGTCCATTGAAAAACATTAGGTCCAACGCCTAATCCTGTAACTCCTGATGAAGGAGAAGTAGGAGTAGTGATTGTTCCTGTTCCACTAATTAATGTCCAAGCTCCTGTTCCTGTAGTCGGTGAATTTCCGCCCAGTGTAGCTGTTGTTCCACAAATTGTTTGGTCGCCACCAGCAGCAGAAGTAGTAGGACCACCCGTGCTAGTTATTGTTACTTGATCGGTTGTTGATGCACAAGGTGCATTAGCAATTGTCCATTGAAAAACATTTGCTCCTAGACCAAGTCCTGTAACTCCTGAAGTAGGAGATGAAGGAGTAGTTATTGTTCCGGTCCCACTCATTAATGTCCATGTTCCTGTGCCTGAAGTAGCTGTGTTTCCTGCTAATGTAGCGCTTGTGCTACAAATCGTTTGGTCGGGGCCGGCAGCTGAAACCGTTGGTGCAGCAACGCCTGTAATGGTAACTTGATCGGTTGTTGAAGTACAAGGTGCGTTGGCAATTGTCCATTGAAAAACATTAGGTCCAACTCCTAATCCTGTAACTCCTGATGTAGGAGAAGTAGGAGTAGTGATCGTTCCAGTTCCACTAATTAATGTCCATGTTCCTGTTCCAGTCGTAGCAGTATTTCCAGCTAAAGTTGCAGAAGTAGCGCATACTGTTTGATCGCCTCCAGCAGCAGAAACCGTTGGTGCTGCAACGCCTGTAATTGTAACTTGATCTGTCGTTGATGGACAAGGTGCATTTGCAATTGTCCATTGGAATACGTTAGGTCCAATACCTAATCCAGTGACTCCAGAAGTTGGAGAAGAAGCTGTAGTAATTGTTCCTGTACCGCTAATTAATGTCCATGTACCTGTTCCAGTAGCAGCAATGTTTCCAGCAAATGTAGCCGTTGTTCCGCAAACACTTTGGTCACCACCAGCTGTTGAAACAGTTGGTGGAGCAACTCTTGTAATGGTTACTTGATCGGTTGTTGAAGGACAAGGTGCATTTGCAATTGTCCATTGAAATACATTTGGTCCAACTCCTAATCCTGTTATTCCTGAAGTTGAAGAAGAAGGTGTTGTGATTGTACCTGTTCCACTAATTAATGTCCAAGTTCCTGTTCCAGTCGTAGCAGTATTTCCAGCTAAAGTTGCAGAAGTAGCGCATACTGTTTGATCGCCTCCAGCAGCAGAAACCGTTGGTGCTGCAACGCCTGTAATGGTTACCTGGTCTGTACTAGGTGGACATGGGGCACTTGTAATTGTCCATTGAAATACATTTGGTCCTACTCCCAATCCTGTTACTCCTGAAGTTGGTGAAGTAGGAGTAGTGATTGTTCCTGTACCGCTGATTAATGTCCAAGCACCTGTTCCTGTAGTAGCTGTATTTCCGCCAAGTGTAGCTGTTGTTCCACAAACTGTTTGGTCGCCACCAGCGGCTGAAGTTGTTGGTCCACCAGTGCTAGTAATCGTTACTTGATCGGTTGACGTTCCGCAAGGCGGATTGGTAATTGTCCATTGAAATACATTTGCTCCAATTCCTAGACCAGTAACTCCTGATGTAGGAGAAGTAGGAGTTGTTATTGTTCCAGTTCCACTTATTAATGTCCATGTTCCAGTTCCAGCTGTAGCAGCATTTCCAGCAAATGTAGCAGAGGTAGCACAAACAGTTTGGTCGCCACCAGCAGCTGAAGTAGTTGGTGATGTATTTACTGTTACTGTAACGGGAATAGTGAATGTGCCTGGACAAAATCCAACATAGTATGTAGTTGTAGTAATAAGAACTGGAGTAGTAAAAGATGGCCCTGTACCAAGCACGGTTCCTGCAACTTGTGCGCTGTACCACGTAATTGTTGCTGGAATTCCTCCTACTAAGGTTGCAGTTAATGTAGCAGTATTTCCCGAACAAATTGTTTGATTAGCAACTGTAATTGTATCTGTTGAAATAGCTTGATTGGTTAAACCGGCAGCTCCTCTTGTTGCACCATTTGGCGGGAATTCAGTTAAGCCATTCGAGTTAGTTGTTCCATTTGCACCGCCATTTACAGTGGTTGCAATCGCACCCGAAGAAATTGCAATGTACCCGCCTCCGCCTCCGCCCCCAGGTCCTTCAGCTTCATTTATTCCAGGAAGAAGAATTTGATTTCCACCAGTACCACCGTTAGCAGAAGCTGTAATTCCTGATATCGTGCCAACTGAATTTAAAATAATTGTTCCTCCGCCACCAGCACCACCAGCACCGTCAATCCCAAAAAAGGCTCCTGAAGAAGTCGTGTTTGATCCAACTGCACCATTTGCAGCTATTGATCCCGTTCCTCCAATTGTTCCATAACTCAACACGTAAACCATTCCACCACCATTTCCACCAGCTCCACCACAATTGTTTTCCTGATCTCCTGATCCACCGCCACCACCTATAAATATTTTTCCTGTAGTATAGTCCAAAGGACGACCTCCCCAACCTCCGTTATTTGATCTATAATCTCCATTCCATAAATTTGTTCCACTCGTTTGAAATGGTCTAGGACCTTCAAGAGTCGCATCTCTATTTGCAGATGAGAATGAATATCCTCCTCGTCCTCCTCCAGAAGAAACGTGGGAAGAGAAAGTAACACTAATATCTCGATTCCATGCAGCAACCCAACCGGCACCACCGCTTACGTCTGGATTTCCTTCTCCATCCCAAATACCCAATCCAGCATTTGATCCACCGCCACCGCCTGAATTATGTCCGTCAGCACCGCCACCAGCATTTCCTGCAACACCTCTGCAATATCTTCCTCCAAGCACATTGTAATCTGCTTGATATCCGAAAACGCCTTCGCCTTTCTCAGCACCTTCTGTAGGATTATTTCTAGAAACTTGTCCGCCTCCAAGAATAGTAACATTGTCGCCAACTCTTGAACCACCTCTAAACCCTAATCCAGTTACGTTTATTGTACCTGTTCCATTTATCGTTGTTGCCCCAAAAACTTCTACGGCAACAATTCCTCCTGTGAAAATTCCTCCTGCACCCCAAGTTGGACAAGTAAGCACACCACCTGCATTTATTGTTAAGGTGTTTAATCTTGGAACGCGAATAACTTGTACTCTTCCTGCTGCGGTGTAGGGGTTTTTAAGTCCACAATCTATAGTAATACTTGTTCCGCTAGGAACAGAACGTACTTGACAAAATTCATAATTTCCGCAGTTATTGTATGATGTAGTTTGTCCCCAAGTTAAATCATTCGGGAATCCATAAAACTGTCCACTACCCGCTGGGAATTCAATAGATGAGCTAGTACTTGAGCTGATACCTTGCATTTGTATAATCATAATCAAATCTCCAGCAGCAAGATTGTTTCCCACTCCGAAACGAGTGTTGGCATTTAATCCGCTTGCCCCAACAGTAATAGTAGTAGCACCAAAAGCTGCATCAGCCGTTAATGTGGTGTATTCGTTTACGATAGTTCCTGCTGCTCCTATAACTCTGTTGCCATCAATGCCTCTTTGAGCAATAGATACAGAAGTATGGATGAAGAAAATAAAAAATAAAATGCGTTTGAAAATTTTCATGCTGATATTATTAGTCTAAAGTCTTTATAGAATATAAAAAATTTTAGCCAATGTAAAAGAAAATCTTGGGATTTCCAATAGTTCCTTAATGTTCTTTATATCAGACGCTTATTTCTTTAAAAGGGTTGCGTGGAACCCATTCGGATGGCTTTAAATAATCTACTATTGGCTTGATTATTCGATTTGATAAAGGGTTGCGATGACGAATATAACATGTCAGTTCTAAGGCTTCCGCTCCCAATGTGCTCTTAATCTCAGATGCAGTTCTTCCTAAAAAGAGGTGTTTCGCCTTTTTGTGCAGACTATCTTTAACATAATCGCATAAAATGTTTTGATATAAATCTAATTCTTTATTGAAGGAATAGTCCAAACCAATAAAATGTGCTTCAATGTCTTCTTCTAAAATGAAGGTGCTTCGGAAGCCGATTAATTTTTCGTTAAAGTAATATCCTACAAAATCAAACTTGTCGGCAAGAACTTTTTTCATTTCTGCGAAATAGTCTGGAGTAAGAGAAGCCATTCTGAATTTTGCTTTCAGATGAACATTGTTGTAGAGTTGTAAAATCTGTTTTTCGTTTGTTTTTATGTCTTCTACTGAAAATTTTTTCCGCTCGATCACAGCACCTTTTTTAATAATATTTTTAGCTCGATTGCGGTATTTTTTACTCATCGCATTTAAATACTCATCGAAGCTATTCCATTGGATTTCCAATACCATATTCGGTTCTACAAGAAAATCGTGGTATTTGTATTCCTCAAATTCTTTAGTGTGTTGAATAGAAGAAGGGTAAAAATCTTTTACTAATACTACCGCTATTTTGCCTCTTAATTTTTCAGCATCACTAATACGATAAATTACATCAGTTAATGCATCAACCGCATCTTTTTTATCTACTTCTGGACTACAGGTAAAACCATGTTCTCCGCTCACAAAAGCATTTCCACAAATCAATAAACGCATATTTATTCTATCTGCACTTTTGATGAGGTGGTTAGTAATGTGTTTTTTTAAATAATCTGTAATGATACATGAAAATTCATTTTCTGATTCTTTTAAATTGCTTCCAAAACTGTCTGAAGAAAAATCAATTACTTGAAAATAGGAAATAGCAACTGGTTTGTCGGATTGATAAATAATTGCATAGTGAAAATGCATATTATCAGGATGTTCATTTTCTAAAACCTTTAAGAAAGGTAATTGCAGAAACTCACTTCCATGAACCACAATGCGATTCCAATGTTCTGCGTTAATCATTGAAACAGAATCGTAAATAGCGAAAGCAAAGTCTGAAGCTTTTTTACGTAAAGCAGACTTTTTTTTGTTGGGTATTTTAGAACAAGAAATTAGCATTTAAATGGTCAACAATTAGTTGGTTGATTTGTTCGTTTCCGATAACATCAATTCTTTAATATACTTCACAGGAGCGCTTCCATAACTTAAAAATTTCTCGTGGAATTGTTTTAAGTTAAATTTGTCGCCTGCTTGTTTTTTTAATTCTTCTCTGAAATCATAAATTTCTGTGTAACCGCTGAAATAGGAACATAATTGAACTTGAGTTACAGATACTCTTCTCCATTTCCCTTCTGCTTCGGCTTTTTGTTGAAACGCTTCGTTGATCAATAAATTTAATGCGTCTTCTTTGCTCATTTCTTTTGTGTGAACGCTATAGTCTAAAATGGTGTTACACGTTGTGCGTAAATTCCATTTGTAATACATTAACCACATTTCATCACTATTTTCATATCCGCTTTCCAGCATCATACGTTCTGTGTAAACCGCCCAGCCTTCAATCATTGCTCCGTTTCCAAAAATTGCTTTTATCAAACTAGGTGATTGGTTTGCGTAAACCAATTGAGTATAATGACCAGGAATGGCTTCGTGAATATTTAAAATCTGTAAAATATAATGATTGTATTCACGGAGATAACTTTCTGCTCTGTCTTTATCCCAACTTGCTAAACTTCCAACATTGTAATAAGTGTTTCCATTTTTGTCGTACGGACCAGGTGCTGAAATGGATGCTCCCGCAACTCCTGCCATGTAGTCGGGTTCTCTTCTAACAACTAGTGGTTTAGACGGGTCGATGTAAATTAAATCTTTTTGTTTGATGAATTCTACTAGCTCTGGCATTTGTTTTTCAATAGCTGTTTGAAATTCTTCTGGCTTCACATGTTTCTCTGAAATTTTATCAATCACTTGTTTGATAAGAACTAATTTATCAGTTGGCTTTTCGGTTTTGTTTAAATACTTCTCCCAAAGTTTATCAGCTAACTCAAACATTTTTTCATGCAATTCTTTTTTGCGAGCCAATGCTTTTTCGTAAACTATATCAGCGGTGTAGCCACTTTGAATATCGAATTCAAACTTTTTAGCGTACAAGTCTTTTCCTAATCTAAAACTTCTTGGGTTTTTGTTGTCTAATTTTTTCAACCAATCTGCAAAATCTTTAATTGCTGCTATAGCTTGTTTTGCTGTTGCTTCAATGGATTGTTTTTCGTGCTCACCAAATTTTACTTTGTTTAATGCATCGTGTAAGTCGGTTTCAAATACTGAAATACCTCCTAAATTTTGTTCAATGGCTAGTTGTGTATGTTCTAAAGTTGGATTTTTAATGTTCTTTTTTGCTGCTTCGTAATAAGCAGGAATGTTGGCCATCTTCAAATAAAAATTGCGCAAACGAACATCTAGAGAATCATAATTGCCTGCTAAAATTTCCGCGAAAGCACCTGAAACATTATACTCTGAAGGATTCCATTCGTAAGATTTCATCTCGATAATTCCCCATTCAGTTGCTTTTAACTGATTCTCAATCATGTAATAATCCGTTTTATTATTGTCGGACAAACCATTTATATTAATCGATTTTAGAGAATCTAAATTGGCTTTGGCAAAGGTCAATTCTTTAGCACGAGCCTCATCGTTTGGTACAACTAAAATGCTGTCGTATTTGTGGTAGCCTTGTGAACTAGCCCAACCTGGATAAATTTTCCAGAGATCTTCAATGAATTGTTCCTTGTATTTATCAAATTGTGGATTCATATCCGCAACGGTTTTTGTTTCTGTAGGTTTAGATTCGCCTCCACAGGATGCTAGTGAGATGCAAACGATAGATGCTAAAAACGCTTTTTTCATGTATGAAATTTTTGAAAGCTAAAGGTACTTAATTTTGGCTTCTAAGTATCATCTTAACATAAAATAACAGTTCTGTATTTATTCTCCACTCATCATTTGTTTCAACCATTAATCATTTTATAAAATACCACCCATTAATTTTCCTATTTTTGATAAATAATTTTCATAAACAAACCTATGTACAAAAAATTATCCCCGATTATTTTGTTAACTATTTTCACTGCTTGTGGAAGTGGCGAAGAAAAAGTTGAACAAGCAAAAATGGATTATCCAGCAACTCGTAAAACAGATTCTGTTGATACTTATTTCGGAACAAAAATAGCTGATCCTTATCGTTGGTTGGAAGATGACCGTTCGGCTGAAACAGGTGAATGGGTGAAAGCACAAAACAAAGTAACGTTTGATTATTTGGCAACAATTCCGTTCCGTGAAAAAGTAAAAGAGCGTTTGACTAAGATTTGGAATTTCGAAAAAGTGAGTGCCCCATTTAAAAAAGGTAAAAATTATTTTTTCTATAAAAATGATGGAATCCAAAATCAAAGCGTGTTGTATGTGCAAGAAGGACTGGATGGGAAATCAAGAATATTGCTTGACCCAAATGCTTTAGCAGCAGATGGTACAGTTTCCTTGGGTGGAATGTCAATTAGCAAAAGCGGAAAGTATCTAGCTTACAGTATCAATCGTGCGGGAAGTGATTGGAGTGAGATTTATGCTATGGAAATTGAAACAGGAAAAAAATTGGCGGATGAAATAAAGTGGGTGAAGTTTTCAGATATGGCATGGAAAGGTGATGGGTTTTATTATAGTGCTTACGATGCTCCAAAAGGCGGAAGTGAACTTTCGAATAAAAATGAATATCATAAAGTGTTTTATCATAAGCTTGGAGAAGCACAAAATAAAGATGTGTTGATTTTTGAAGATAAAAAATATCCGTTGAGAAATTTCTCTGCTGGAATTTCTGAAGACGAAAAATTATTGTTGTTGTACGGTTCTGAATCTACCAGCGGTTCTTCATTGGCAGTAAAAGAGTTGGACAAGCCGAATTCTCAATTTATCACGCTAGTAAATAATTTTGATAATAATTATAGTGTGATTCATAATGAAGGAAATAAGCTTTATGTTGTTACAGATAAAGGCGCTCCTAAATATCAGTTGTTAGAAATTGATATTCACGGAAAACCAGATTACGAAAATTGGAAAAAATTAATTCCTGAATCGGCTGATTTATTAGAAAGTGTTTCGTTGGCAAATGGAAAATTCGTTGCAAAATATTTGAAAGATGTTACTACACGTTTGTACGTGTACGATATGAGCGGTAAAAAAGAAAGTGAAATTAAATTGCCAGGAGTTTGTAAGATTGATGCATTCGACAGTGATAAGGATGATAGTTTGGCTTTTTTCTCTTACAAAACGTTCACTGCTCCTGATGTGGTTTATAAATACAATATGGTAACAGGTGCGATGACAGTTTGGTTCAAACCCGAAATTGATTTTAAGTCGGATGACTACGAAACCAAACAAGTGTTTTATACAAGTAAAGACGGAACAAAAGTTCCAATGTTTATTACTCATAAAAAAGGAATTGTATTGGATGGAACAAATCCATGTTTTCTTTTCGGATATGGTGGATTCAATTCTTATTATTCACCTGAATTCAGAATTGATAGAGCAGTGTTTTTAGAAAATGGAGGAATTTATGCTATCCCTGGATTGCGTGGTGGTGGTGATTATGGTGAAGATTGGCACAAGGCGGGAACGAAATGTCAGAAACAAAATGTGTTTGACGATTTTATAGCTGCAGCTGAATATTTGATAAAAGAAAAATATACTTCTTCAGCAAAACTAGCTATTCATGGTCGCTCCAACGGTGGGTTGTTAGTTGGGGCTGTGATGACACAAAGACCAGATTTAGCAAAAGTAGCAATTCCAACTGTTGGTGTTTTGGACATGTTGCGTTTTCATAAGTTTACAATTGGTTGGGCTTGGACAAGTGATTATGGTTCAAGTGAAAACAAAGAAGAGTTTGATTGTATTTTAAAATATTCACCTTTACACAATGTGAAAGAAGTTGAATATCCTGCAACTTTAGTAACAACTGGAGATCATGATGATAGAGTTGTTCCTGCACATTCATTCAAATACATTGCAACATTGCAGGAAAAACAAAAAGGTTCAAATCCAGTATTGGTTCGTATTGATACAAATGCTGGTCACGGAGCTGGTAAGCCTACTTCTAAACAAATTGAAGAGTACGCTGATATTTGGAGTTTTGTGTTTTATAATTTAGGAATGAAATATTAGTATAAAATACACTTTTGAAAAAATGATTCTCGAGTCATTGTTATAAATAAAAAAGAGTCACGAATAGTTCGTGACTCTTTTTTATTTAAGGAATTCTATTATCTCAAAATAGTAACATGTCCTTTTTCTATTTTTAATTCATCCTCCAAACAAATTGGTTTGTATTCAATGATGTAGAAATATACTCCTTCGTTAGCAACCTTTCCATCTATTTTTCCATCCCAACTATCTGTGTTTGATTCAAATATTTTTTTACCCCATCTGTTAAATATTTGCATTGAATACTCTTCATAATATTGAGCAGGGTTTACGCCAGGGGCGGCAGAAAACAACAATTGAAAGCGATCATTGTCGCCATCATTGTTAGGAGTAAACACATTTGGGATAAGAGTAGTCCCAGTAAGAGCGGCTTCATCTACAATAATGGTTTGAGTTATTGTTCCAACATTCCCACACGTATTATCATACGCAGTTAAGGATACAGTATAACTTCCTGGTGAAGTATAATAATAGGAAACAGTAGAATCATTTGTAAAAGTTGTACCATCACCCATATTCCAAATAAGTGAATCGGCTCCTGTTCCAGTAAATGCAATGTTTACAAAAACAGTATCCTTACAAGGTTGAGGAGGAACAGCACTGAAAGTAGCAGCAAAAATTTCCTGTTCTAACACTTGTACTGTAAGAAAAACAGTGTCCGTAATATTACAAGTGCTTGAATCAATCGCTACATACATAACGTTATAAGTTCCTATGGTAGTAAAAGTGTGAGTTGGATTTGCAACTGACGAAGTAGGTGTTCCATCTCCAAAATCCCAATAATGTTGCGGTGAGCTGGAGCCTGTGAAGTTCGCGTCAAAAGGTGGATCGCATTCAATTATGTTTGGTGCAGCAGTTGCCGTTGCGTTTAAAACAGAATTGTTAAAAAATACAGTATCCGTTATGGTGGCGGTATTACTACACGTAAAATCCCAAGCGGTAAGTGAAATGATATACGTTCCAGTTGTCAGATACGTATAATTAATAGACGTATCATTTATGAATGTACTTCCATCACCCATATTCCAAAATAAAGAATCAGCACCTGTTCCCGTAAATTCTAAATTTACAGTAAACACACTATCGACACATGGATTGTATGGTGGAATATTTAATGTGGTTGAAAATACTTCAGCTGCAAGAATCTCTACCGTTAGATAAACTGTATCTGCTATGTTACAAGTTGAAGAGTCAATTGCAACATACATGACAGTAAATATTCCTAAGCCAGTAAAAGTATGTGGTGGATTTAATAAATTTGATGTTGGTGTTCCATCTCCAAAGTCCCAAAAATGTTGAACTCCAGCAGCAGATCCGGTGAAGTTGACAATGTATGGAGGGTCGCAAGCAATTATATTTGGGGCAGCATTTGCATCAGCAATAATTCCATTGTAATTAAATTCCATTTTAAATAATCCTAAATTACAATTGGAGCTAGCGTTTGTTGGTGACCAAACTCCAGGTGTAGTTGGGAAAGCACTAGACCCACCACATCCAGCACAAACAGCTTGATAGATGGTTCCATCACTATCAAATCGACTGGTTCCGCCATCCACATGTTCTGCACCAGCACCGCCAAAAAAAGTACCGTATAATAAAGATGCTGCATCACGTTCTAATACCATGCAATAAAAATCGCTTCCATCTGTAGAAACATCATATGCTCCTGCAGTAACAGGCATACCCGTTGTGTTTCCATTTCCATATCCTGCATTAATTGATCCGCCCCAGCCCGATATATAAATGTTTTTGCAATAGTCGACCAAAAATGCAACAGGTGAAATGTTAATTGTTGCAGTTGTTCCACTTCCAATTACAGTTGACCAAATTGTACTTGTTAAAGCAGGATTTAGTTTATGAATGAATTGAGAGGATCCAGGATTACTATAAACAGAACCAACAACAGGATAGCTACCTGTTGATTGCCCCATTAAATAGACATCTCCATCGATATCAATTTGAATGGCATATGCTTGATCATATCCAGTTGTTCCTAAATAACTTCCTGTAACCAAAGATGCAGTAGTTGGATTCAATGCAACCACAAAACCATCTGCTATTCCTCCAATTGATAAAGGATTAATTGTTCCGGGTAAAGTCGGGAAGTTAGTGCTTCTGGTTCCACCACAAACATATACATCTCCGTTGGAAGGGTTGACCTTTACACCATAAGCAGCATCAGTACTCAGACCACCTAAAAAAGTTGACCAATCTAAAATGCCGCAGTTAGGACTTAATTGAAAAGCAACACCATCTTGTGTCCCTTGTAAAGCAAGTGACAATGCTCCGGCTGTTGCAGGGAAATTGGAAGACTGTGTACAAGAAGCAACTATAATATTGTCGCTGGCATCCACAATAACTTCTCCTCTTGCTTCATCTCCATAATTGTAATACAGCGTGGCTGAGTTATTCATTCCTTCGTTATTTGTTCCACCAACAAAAGTGGAACCTAATAAGCTGGCACCTGTTGCATCAAGTTTTGTAACAAAAATATCAACTCCTGCAGCATAAGAAATATAACCGTCCATCGTAACATTAATTCCGCCATTAAAGGTATTGTCGTAGCAACCCGCTGAAACAGGAAAGTTGGATGAAGAGGTTGTTCCATAAATGATAAGGTTATCCTGACTGTCTACAATTAAACTGTGCGGAGATTCACTTCCGGTTCCTCCGAGATATGTGGCGTATAATCTGCTTACACCAGTAGGTGAATATTTTATTATACCAATATCTGTAACCGTTCCTCCGCCACTGAAAGTGTTGTCATAAGCACCAACCGAAACAGGGAATCCTGCACTGAAAACAACTCCACCACCATACGCATTTCCCAAACTATCATTTGTTGCAGTATATCCCCAATTATCAGCTGTAGAACCTGTGTAGGTAGAAAAAATTAAAGTCGGGTCAATAATCAAATCGTAATTTGTATTATAACCGTTGGGAAAATTTAAACTTACAGTTTTGTCATTTAATAAAATTTTACAATTAACTAATTTTTTTTCTCCATTGATCCATTGATATACTTCAGGAAGGGATTCGATAATTTCCCCCGCGTTAGAATTAAAAATTAGTTTATTGTTTTTTAGCTGAGGATAAATTCCGTTGTACGACCATTTTATTTGGGAGGCATCCGCACCTGCATGTACGATAAAATCGTATTTAAAATATCCTTCAGTAGATGTTCCAACTTTCACATCTACACCATTATAAAGATTGCTGTACAAAACTTCCCCAAATAATTTTACTTTGGAAGCCCACTTGCTCGGATCATTTCCAATGTAATAGTTGTGATAAAAATCAAACTTCTCGTTTGACTTCATTTTTACATTTGAATTGGCATTCAAGAAATTCAGCGAATACGCATGTTGTCTCAACTTTTCTGGTGGAGCATTTTTTCCGTGTGTTGCCAAATGGACTTTTTGAAGATCATCCTGATTGAAAAATTCGAAAGTGAAACCGTTGTTTTGAAACCAAACATTTCCCCCTCCGATTTTAGCCATGTAATTAATATCCGAAGCCCATTGACCTTTATTTTCAATAATGTTAATTTTTTCAGTCTGTTTTCCTTGTCCGAAAAAAAAAGTAACGTTAGTAAAAAGGAATAGTGCAAAAAGTAATTTTTGTTTCATAGTGAATTGTTTAAAGTTTGGTTAGAAGGCTTTAAAATATCAATCAAATAATAAGATGTTCGCAATAGTGTTTTATCCATCTGCAAGATAGTGAATAAATTATTATACTTCTATTCTCAGTAAATTGTGGTTTATCAGATAATTAATTCACTGAACTGAATCGAAAAAGGCCATCAATTGCTAAGAATTTCTCCTTTCTTTTTTGCTCGCAAGCTGCATTTAGAGTATTTTAGTAGCTTAAATTTTATAAAATTTCCTCGATGAAAAAACTACTCTTTTTATTTGCTTCTTTTCTGGTACTAATGGTTACGAACACTAAGGCAAATTCTGGCCCAGGTGATACTGTTGTTGTGCAAACCTTTGCTTTTGGTACTCCTCAAAATGCTTGGTTTGTTTTTCCATCTGATACCGTTCGTTTTGAAAAAATATTAATGAAGTATACTTTGAAATGTAATCCTGCACAAACACCCGCTTGTGGCGAGTGGGATTACTTGACTTATACATATTTATATGATCATACAGGTTTGTTGGATTCAACTTTAATCAATCAGCCGACTTATACGGTAAATGGTGCATCTCCGGATAGTGTGATGTATATGAACTCTCCTTCTTTTTCTTACGATACACATTGGCAATACAATGCTGTTCATACCGATACAACTTCTTTAAATACTTATGGAGTAGGATTAGGGACAACCAATGATGCTTTTCCTTTTGGTACTTCGGCTCCTGTTTCTCGCACACAATATCTTTGGAAAGCTTCTGAAATTTCTGCAGCTGGAATGAGTGCTGGGAATATTACTGGTTTGCAATTTTATTTGCAAACGCTTGGTGCACAAATGCAGAACATGACGATAAACATCAAAGCAGTTTCGTTAGATTCATTGACACAAAGCACTTTTAATAATTCTGGATTTACAACTGTATATTCTCAAAATACTCAGTTCACAATTTTAGGCTGGAACAGTTTGCAATTAACAACTCCATTTAACTGGAACGGAATCTCCAACTTGCTTATCGAAATTACATACCAGAACATGGCGACTGCAATGGATAATCTTGTAGCCGCAAGTACTACTGCATTTAATTCAGGATTAACAAATGCTGGAGCAGATAGAGTTGCTTCTTTCAGCACTTATGGTTATGTGGATGTACCAATGAATTCAAATTTAGTGGCGATTGATTCTTTTGTGACCGTTGCATTTTGGTGTTTTGGAGCACCTGCTCAACCAATGGATGGAACAGCTTTCGAAGCAGTTGATTCATTAGATAGAAGATTATTGAACAGTCACTTGCCATGGAGCGATAGTAATGTATACTGGGATGCTGGATATGGCGGAACAGCTTACGATAGAATAAACAAAGCAGCAACTCCAACAGAAATTGAAGGAAAATGGAACTATTGGACTTTTACAAAAAATGTTGCAACAGGCTCCATGAAAGTTTATTTGAATGGGGTGCTTTGGCATAGCGGAACAGGAAAAGTAAAATCGATGCAAGGCATTTCGAAATTTAAAATCGGAAGAGGTAATTGGGGTGGCTCTCAAACCTATGCTGGTAAAATTGATGAGTTTGCAGTCTTTAATACAGAGTTAAATGCAACTACGATTCTGAACTATATGAATCAGGAAATTACGCCTGCACATCCGAACTATGCAAATCTTGCTTTGTATTATCAATGCAACGATGGAAACTATTCTACGTTTGCAGATGCAGCTCCAGGAGCGCACGCAGCTGCAAGTTTGGTAAGTGTTGATAATCCGTTGAGAACTCCTTCTGAATTGATTAGCAATTTTTCTCAAACAACTTTACGTCCAAATATCACGTTTGAACAAGGAGTTTTTACAACTGTAATTGATTCTACTTTAATTGTTGATTCAACTATGAATGCTCCAATTCAAATTATTACTTATACAGATTCAATTAGTAATCCAGGTGTTGCAGTGGATACAATGACTGTTTGGCCAGCATATTATAATAACTATGTATACGATGTAAATGGAAATGCTACCGATTCAACTTTTGTAACTCCCGATAGTACAATTCATTTAGTTTATTATCAGTGGTACAAAAAATTTCCGCAGGTTACTCGTTACGAACTAGCAAGATACATTACACCTTACGGAAACGGATTGAGCTTGGGAACTGGCTGGACATGGACGTTTGATGTTAGTGATTACCGAACATTACTTGCTGATAGTGTTCACTTAGAAGCAGGAAATTGGCAAGAATTATTAGATGTTGAATTTTTAATGATTGAAGGAACTCCTCCTCGTGATGTTGTTGGTATTCAAAATTTATGGAATGGCGGATTCAATTATGGCGTACCTGGTGACCCTATAGATAATTACCTACCAGCCTTGATTAGAAACATTCCTGCGAATGGATTTTCTACAAGATGGAAATCTCGTATCACTGGACATGGAATGGATACTCCAGAAAATTGCGCAGAGTTTTGTGCAAAAACACATTATTTTAAAGTGAATGGGGTGCAACAATTTTCAAAATTAGTTTGGCGCGACAACTGTGATGTGAATCCGTTGTATCCGCAAGGAGGAACATGGGTTTACGATAGAGCAAATTGGTGTCCGGGTGCTGAAGTGTGGACGTATGATTGGGAATTAACTCCATTTACAACTCCTGGAACTTCAGTGAGCTTAGATCACGATGTACAACTTTATGTGCATACCGGTGGTTGGGATTATTATCAGATAGAAGATCAGTTGGTAAGTTACAGTGCTCCGAATTTTACATTGGATGCTGCAATTGAAGATGTATTATCACCTAGCAAAGATCAGATGTGGACAAGACTGAATCCTGTTTGTACAGCTCCAATCATCCGGATCAAAAATACAGGTTCAACAACATTGACGTCATTAACAATTACTTATGGAATGAATGGCGCTACTCCATCGGTTTATACATGGACAGGTAGTTTACCATTTATGGAAATTGCAACCGTTACATTGGGAACATTCAATTGGGCAATGGGCGCAACTGATTTTACAGTTACAATAAGTAATCCGAATGGTGGAACAGATCAATATCCGTTGAACAATACCAAAGTGAATAAATACACTTACCCTTCTGTAATGCCTTCAATGATAACAATTGAATTCAGAACAAATAATTATCCTTGGGAAGATCAGTATACTTTGAAAGATGATGCAGGAACAATTATCGTTTCCAGAAATGGTGCAACATTAAGTGCAAATACTATTTATAAAGATACTGTGAGTTTAGTGAATGGTTGTTATACTCTTGAGTTAACGGATTCTGGAGAAGATGGTTTAGCCTTTTGGGCAAACCCTTCACAAGGAAGTGGTTATCTACGCTTAAGAAAAGTGAGTCCTGCTACGCTTATCAAAACTTACCCGACAGATTGTGGTGGGCAAATTTATCAGCAATTTACTGTAGGATTAACGAGTGATGTGGACGATTATATAGTAACCGAAAATACTACTTTAAGTGTTTATCCAAATCCAACTGACGGACATGTTTTTATAGATATTAATATGTCTGCCAAGCAAGATGGAGTAGTTGATATAGTAGATGTTTTAGGTAAAAATGTTTTTCATTACGAGTACAAGAACGTGACATCGGAAAGTATAGAAACAGATCTTTCGCACTTGCAAGCAGGAATTTACTTTGTTGCTTTGAAATCTGGAAAAGATATGATCACCAAGAAATTAGTGATACGATAGACCTTGACTGAGTTTATGGTAAGCGGAGTCGAATCTACTCAGACTGATAATTAGCAGATTAAGTGCCTTTTTGAAAAAAGAGGCACTTTTTTTGTTTATAATAATTTTATTATAAATGAATTTTACTTTTTAACTTTGTAAAAATAGAAAATTATGAAAAAAATATGTTTAAGCATTTTAGGGATACTAATTTTAGTTTCTTCTTTCGCAGGAGAGCCTAATAATACTAATCGGTTATTTTTAAATTCAGGTGATGGAGAAAAATGTTTTAACGAGAGTACTCATATAATTAATGTGGGTGTTGGATTGTCTTCAGGATATTATCTAAGAGTAGGTGGCGAAAAATATTCTTCAAGTCCATATTTAAATTTATCCTATGAGCAGCCGTGGCCGAAAAAATTAGGACCTGGATTTTTAGGCGTTGGAGCTTATTTTGGATATAAGACTGAAAAATACGAATACAACTACAACCCTTTCTACGGCAATGGATATCGTTATGAAAAACGTCACAGTTACTATACAATTGCTGGTCGTGCTGCGTATCATTAGGATGTATTGAATTCAAAAAAAGCAGAAGTTTATGGAGGTGTTTTAATTGGAGCTCGATTGAATATATATACGTATAACGATAATGACCCTAATCAGGATTATTCTATTTCTGTTAATCCATTCAGTCCTTTCGTATCTGCATTTGTTGGAGCTCGATATTATTTCGGAAATAATTTTGGCGTTTTTGCTGAGATAGGAGCCCATCCGCACCGACATTCAAGTTACAATGCTTCAGTAGGATTTAGCATTAAATTTTAACTCAAATAAATAAATAAATAAAAAAACCGCTCCTTCGATGATTCGAAGGAGCGGTTTTTTTATTTACAGCCTCTATTTATCGTAAAGTAATGTTGTAAACGTTTCCGTTAATTGTAACTGTTGCTTGGTCATCACATGCGCCTGTTCCGAAATCAACATAGCGTGTTGGTTTTCCTGATGGAGTTAATGCTAATGAACCACTAACGATATGTCGACAACCAATTTCTTTTCTCAAAGCACTTGTGATTGCCATAGTAAATGAATTTCCTGAAGCATTTGTTCCATTTGCAGAACCTGTGATTAAGTATACATCATCGCTCCAAGGTAAAGTACTTTCTCCTACAATCCACTCACGAGTACGTGTTGATGTCCAGTTGATGGTTCCTCCGCCACTTGCTTTTATAATTTGTCCGTTTACATTTACTGAATAAGATAAATGTCCAGCTGCATTGTGACCGTTGTTAGTTACTGTTTTAGTACCTAAAATTTGGTTATCGTTTACATAATAGTTTGTAAAAGAAATTGTGTGAGTAGATGCAGAATCGCGATACTGACCTGAGTATGATACATTGATGATACCTCTGCGATTTCTGCCATCGTTACACAAACAATTTGTTGTTCCAAAATCAATTGTTAATAATCGTGGAGTAACAGTTGTGTCGTGTGTTATAATAGCGCAAGTGCTTAAAATTGATTTGTTATCAGACGGTGTTGGAGTTAAATAAGAAGATAAATTTCCTTCCGCAGCTTCATCAGCAATATTATTTACATCATTATATGTTCCTTCTGCTAATGCATTGTCAGAAGCAGATGAAGTATCCGTGTCTTTTTCATCCTTGTCTTTTCTACAAGAAGTAAATAACATACCAACAGTAGCTACTACCATTATGTATTTAAATGCGGTTGTTGTTTTCATTAGTTTTATAGTTTTAATTGTTGTTTTTATGTTTATTTGCATCTATGACGAAGGAAAAACATAAAAGTTTATTTCAATACTAAAAAAAACCTCAGATTCGGCTAAAAGCCTTTATTTATAGGTAGGAAATAGTTAAACTTTTTTCTTGCGGAAGGCAGTTACGCAAGCAACTATTGAAAAAGCGAGAAAAAATGTAGATAAAACAAAGATAATTAACCCTATTTCTTGCCCAGGATGACTAGAACCCCAATCATCGTAGCAACGGATATCTAAAACTGCGAAACTTAGTAGAATAAGTGCCAAGCTAAATACCATTCCTATAATTGAAAGTGCTTTCATATTATTTCGCTGCTAATACTTTTCCTTTTGCTTCACCGAATCCAATTCTTACTCCATCTTTCTCGCAATAACCTCGCATGATAACTGTATCGTTATCATTAATAAATTTTCTTTCCGTTCCATCTTTCATTTTCACAGGTTTTGTTCCTCTCCAAGATATTTCTAGCATGGAACCAAATGAATCAGGAGTAGGTCCACTAATTGTTCCAGAGGCCAACATATCTCCAACATTCATATTGCATCCATTAACCGTATGGTGCGCTAATTGTTGTTCCATGGTCCAATACATAAATTTGTAATTGGAGTGCGACACCAAATTCTCTTCTCCTTTTTCTGGAGCAATAAATACATCCAGGTTGATATCGATGTTTTTAGTACCTGTATATTCTAAATAAGGCAACACTTTTGGCTCTTGTTTATAGCCCGCAACACGGAATGGTTTCAAAGCATCCATAGTAACTACCCAAGGAGAAACTGTTGAAGCGAAATTTTTTGCAAGGAATGGTCCCAATGGAACATATTCCCAAGTTTGAATATCACGTGCACTCCAATCGTTGAACAATACCATCCCGAAAATATGTTCTTCGGCATTAGCTGTTGAAACACTTTCTCCAAGTTGAGTTGATTTGCCAATAATAAATGCTGTTTCTAATTCGAAATCCAATAACTTACAAGGTCCAAATACTGGTGGTTCTGTTTCAACTGGTTTGGTTTGTCCTTTCGGACGGTGAAATTCTGTTCCTGAAATAACAATGGAAGAAGCCCTGCCATGATAACCTACCGGCAAATGTTTCCAGTTGGGTAACAAAGCATTGTTTGGATCGCGAAACATTGTTCCAACGTTGGTAGCATGATCGATGCTGGAATAAAAATCGGTGTAATCGCCCACTCGCACTGGCATCAGCATTTGCACATTGCTAATGGATTGAAATACTTTTGTTCTTGCTTCTTTGTTATCACGTAAATCAGGAGTGTTTACATTTAATAATTGAGAAACCGATTCGCGAACTGCAGCAGTAGTTGATTTTCCTAATGCAATAAAATCATTCAAATATTGGTTAGTAAAGATGGCGTTGTCAATTTTTAACTTATCTAAAAAGCCCAACTTGTTTAAAATTGCTAAATCCAATACTTGGTCGCCAATAGCAATACCTACTCGTGGACTAGAACTTTGTGTTTTGAAAATACCAAATGGTAAATTTTGTATGGGGAAATCGCAGTTAGGTAAAACTTCTATCCAGGATTTTAGTGAGGGGTCGTTAGCTTTTATCATAGTTTTTAATTGAGAGGAACAAAAATAGGAATTTTTCACTAGCGAATAGCCACTTGCTAGTTGTAATTAGTGGAATTGCTTTAATTATCTTTTTACTTAATCACCTTGCTACTTTTTGGCAGTATCTTTTAATTACTTTTACGTTATACCTGTACAATTCAAAAAAATGCAAAAAATAGTAAGTATCATATTTTTATTAATCTCCCTTTCTTCTTTTGCTCAGGAAACTAAAAGAGGAACAATTAGGGTAAAGAAGGTGAAAAAGGATGTGGATGTAAATAAAGGCGAGATTGCTTATACAGTAGCTCGACAAGATCCAATGTTCAAGGGAGGGCCACTGGAGATGAATAAATTTATTGCAAAGAATTTGAAATACCCAGAAGCAGAAAAAAATGCTAAGATTGAGGGAACTGTTTACGTGGGGTTTGTGGTTGGGGTCGATGGCAGTATTACAAGTAGTCGCATTTCTCAGGGTGTTCAAGATGGTTCGGGGTTGGATAAAGAGGCTTTGAGAATTGTAAGTATTATGCCCAAATGGGAACCAGGGGTATATGGGCGTGAGAAATTGCCGATGAGGTATGTATTACCAATAAAATTTCAACTTTAACCCGTATCTTTTTAAAACTATTACGTTATAAGTTCAGAATTCAGAAGATCGTATATGATTGAAACATCAAAATATCATGCAACACAAACCGACTTAGCCAATGAACAGGCGATAGTAGAGGCTGCCAAAAAGGATCCTGCTAAGTTTGCAAGCTTGTATGATAAGTATTACGAACAAATCTTCAGATACATCTATCAGCGTGTGGATGATAAAGAGCAAGCTTTTGATGCGACACAACAGGTTTTTATAAAAGCAATGGAAAGCATATATAAATACGAGTTTCGTGGTGTGCCTTTCGCTTCTTGGTTATACAGAATAGCATCTAGTGAAGTGAATAACATCTACCGCGCACAAAAACAACGCACCGTAAATATTGATTCAGTTGGAGTTTACGGAATGATAGAGGAGATGGAAGAAACAAAAATTGATAAGTACCACGATAAGATTGTGGACATTATCGGTCAGGAGCTACCAGAAGATGAATTGCAATTGATAGAGATGCGCTTTTTTGAAAAACGTTCTTTTAAAGAAATTGGTGAAATTTTGGAGATTACTGAGAACAATGCAAAGGTGAAAACATACAGGATTCTTGAAAAATTAAAGAAAATCATTAAATAGACAATTAAATCAGTAGACAGTAAACAAAGAAAGAAAGCTAAGTGGCCTCAGTGCCTTAGTGGTAAAATTTAAAGGGAAAATATTGAATATACAATTACTCAAATGAAACGAAAAGTAAACATAAACCGTCCAGAAATCAGCTCAGCAGAAATAGCCAAGCGTAAGAATTTTGATTCGGTTTTAAAACAAACAACAAATGTAGGAGCAAAACCATTGATTAAAAAGCCTTGGTTCTTGTCGAGTGTGGTTGCAGTAACCATCGCAATTGTTACAACAGTTGTGTTCTTGAATAAGAATAATAAAACAGACTTGACTGTTGCAGACATAAAAGACCAAGTGGCTGACAGTTTAGCTTTAGCTGAATTCTACAAAGCAGAAGAAGCAAAGCCATGCATCGCTCCCCCAATTAAAGGCTTAAATGTACATTACACCACTTTCAAAGTGATTGCAGAAAAAGGTGCAAGCTTGGAGTATAAAACAGGATCAAAAATTCGGATTCCCAAGAATGCGTTTGCAGATGAGAATGGAAACATATTAAAAGGAGAAGTTGAATTGCGTTATCGTGAATTTCATGATGCAGTTGATTTCTTTGTCTCGGGTATTCCAATGACGTATGATAGTGCAGGAGTGAAGTATCAATTTGAATCAGCTGGAATGGTGGAGGTGTTGGCTTACCAAAATGGAAAGCAAGTGAACATGGCTCCGAAAAAAGCAATTGATATAGAAATGGCCTCTAATTATAAAGGAACAGAATACAATTTTTACAAGTTGGATACTGTTGCAAACAATTGGAGTTGTTTAGGAAAAGATAAAGTGGTTCCCAAAGCTGCTCCTGCAAGTCCTGTATTCGAAGCTCTTTCGGAACCTACAGATGTTCTTGTTGTGGAAGATACACCTGCATACGCAACAATTGAAAAGAAAAAAAATGAAGCGAGTAAGGAAAAAGTAACGCAAATTGCTGCATTGCCAAAGCCAATTGCGGAGCCTGTAAAACCGGCACAAGTGAAAAAAGGAAAATATACTTTTAATATAGAAGTGGATGCCAAAGAGTTTCCGGAATTGTCAGTTTATAAAGGATTGTTGTTCGAGGTAGGAGATGAAAATGTCAATTTTAATAAATCGATGTATGACATTACTTGGGACGAAGCGATGATAAAAGAAGGAATGAAAGTTGGGGCGAATTACAATCTTACATTGGTAAAAGGTTTGAAAAAATATGATCTTGTCGTTTATCCTGTTTTTGAAGGCAAGAATTATGAAACAGCAATGCAAACATATCAGGAAAAGTTTTCTAAATACAAAGTAACTCTTGATAAACGCATTGCTGAAGAAAAAAGAATTGAAGAAGTGTATCAAGCCAAAGTGGCTGAATTTAAAAGACAACAAGAAGCAATTGTAAAAGCAAATGAGGAGCGTGCTGCAAATGAATTCAAACAAATGGAAACAACTCAAAAAGTAATGCGTTCTTTCACAGTAAGTAGTTTTGGTGTATATAATTGTGATAATCCAAGTGCTTATCCTACTGGAGTTGTTTGCTTTGCAACTATTAAAAATGATTTAAATACAAATTTAATGTGTTACAGTGTCTATCTTGTAGATAAAGGAAAAAATGGATTATTTACATTTTATCAAAATCCGGTGACACGTTTATCTTTTAATCCGAAATCAAAAAATATGTTGTGGACAGTGGAGCATGGAGTGTTGTATTGGTTAAAGCCGGAACAATTTAATTCCATAAACGGTGGAACAAAAGAGTTAGTGATGAAAAAAGTTGATCAGAAATTTGAGACAGTGGAAGATATGAAAGCGTATTTTAATTTTTAAGATGGAACGCGGATTACAAGGAAAAAGCGGATTGTCACAGATTTATTATTAACTAAATGTTTGTTGTGTGTCATTTCGAGCATTCTGCGTTGAAGTAGACATGTCGAGAAATCGATTACGTTATAAATTCAAATGCTATTAGAAATTTCTCTCTACTTCGGTCGAGAGGACACAAGAGTGTAATTATGAATAACACTATCAAAAAATATTTCCTTCTTTTATTATTATTTACCTCTTGTTTTGTTTTTTCCCAAACAGATACAACTCAAGTGCGTGGAACAATAAAAATTGCAAAAGCTAAAGACGGAGAAGTTTATGTGAAAGCAGTTTATAATTTTAATATGTACAATGTTGCTGCTGGGAAAGGTGCATTCGAAAGTGTTGAAAAATTTCAGCCTTTTCCTGTAGTTGAAGGGTATGCTTATCCTTTTAACTACAATAAATATTTAAATGATTGTTTTAGTAAAAGGGTAATAGATTTAAAAGGAAAAACAAGAGATACTGTAACTGTAGAAGTGAAAATTTTGGAAAATGGGAAAGTATATATTAAAGATAAAAGTCCGACTATGATGGTAAAGGGTTTACCCGCAACTTTCGACAATAAATCTGGAACCTATGAGTTAAATAATTTACATATGAATTGTCTGAAGTTTTTAAAGCAGATAGATAAATGGATTCCTGGTTATGTTATTCTTCCTAAAAAAGATAAATACCGAGGCGAGGTGGTGATCAAGCCAAATAAAAAAAATGTAGATGTAACGGGTACTGTTGTTGTTTACTTTTCTAGCACTCCGTTTGAGGAGTGATGTCTCAAGTTTTATAGAAACAGTCATTCCGACCTAAGTGGAGGAAACTAACTAATCATTATTTGAAATTCAATCTAGATTTCTCGATGTGTCTGCTTCAACGCAGAATGCTCGAAATGACACGCAATAATCAATACGGTGTTGATATTATAGAAGAGTGCCAACGAGAAAATTCGCGCGAATCCATTTTATCTGTATCATCCGCGTTCCATTTTTTCTCTATCTTTGCCAAGTATGCAAATGTTCAAAAACAAAAATTTCTATTTTCTGCTTTCATTCATTGAAGGAGGTTCTGTTATGGCAGCAGAATTGTTAGGTGCTAAAATGTTGGCTCCATATTTTGGTTCTTCATTATATGTTTGGGCAAGTGTGTTGGCTATTACTCTAGGCGGACTGGCTGTTGGGTATTATGCTGGCGGAATACTTTCTTATAAAAGTAAAAATCCACTTACACTATTTTATGTTTTAATAGCAGCTGCAGCATTTACCATTTTAATGCCATTCTCTTCGAAATTGATTTTGTGGTTGGTAGGTTCTCATAGTCTAATTCCTTCAGTTATAGTCTCAGCTTCATGTATTTTGTTTCCACCCGTATTTATGATGGGAATGGTTTCGCCCTTAATTATTCGCGCAATCACAGTTGATGTGGAGCAATCAGGAAAAGCGGCTGGAGCGATTTACGCCATTTCTACGGTCGGTGGAATTTTAGCAACATTTAGTTTTGGATTTTATATTATTCCTAATTTTGGTTTAACACTTCCGTCAATTATTACTGGTATTGTTTTAGGAATTATCCCACTTGTTGTAATTGTCAAACAGAAACAAATTGCCAAAGCATCAGGTTTTTTTTTGCTCTGTGTTTGGGCAATTTCTACTTCCTCTTATAGTTACTCTTCTTCTATAAAACGAGTTTATACTGCTGAAGGCTTGCTCGGACAAATTGCTGTGTTGGATTATCCTCATTACAATACTGACACAGTTCAGGATGGATACAGTCGTTGGTTGTTTGTAAATCGTGTTTCACAAACGATGTATGATTCTTTAGCTGACGAGTCGAATGGTGAAGAAAAATACTTCACCTATGTCTATCGTATTTCCGATTATGTTGATTCTTTTCCAAAAACTTCCAAATCGCTTTTAATTGGATTAGGTGGAGGTAGTGTTGCTAAAAAATTAATTGAAAAAGGTTTTGATGTTGACGTTTGCGAATTAGACCAACGGATTGCTGATGTTGCAAGAAACTATTTTTATTTGAGTCCGAAAGTAAATATTAAAGTAGATGATGGTAGACATTTTATTCGTACCTGTAAAAAAAAATATGATATTATAGTTTTAGATATGTTTAAAGGAGAAGATCCTCCGAATCATGTTTTTACCGAAGAATCATTAACTGCTTTAAAAGAGATGTTGAATCCGAACGGAATTATATTTGTAAATAGTTTGGGTTATTTTGAAGGAAGTATTGGTAAATCGATGCGCTCAGTATATAAAACATTCCAAGCCGCAGGGTTTAATGTAGAAGCCTTAACAACGGATCCAAATCCGGACCAACGCAATATTTTATTTTATGCTTCAACTGGAGAAATTAAATCACATCCCGATTTTATAGATGAAAAAAATATGGATATGAATGATGCTGTTGTTCTGAAAGACGAATATCCTGTGTTAGATATTTTAAATGCGGAAGCTGCACAACGTTGGAGAGTAATGGCGATTCATAGTTTTAATGTGGATCCGAATCAACGTGTGTTGCCGGTATTCGAATAGAAATTTATAATCCCACCACAAATCCAATTCTAAAAATTGGATTTTGATATGGAGTGTAAACGGATTCGGTGAAATTATAAAGCACCATTGCTACAATTCCTGATCGATTACCAATTTTTTGAATATACCCCGCTCCAGCCATTAAGCTCGATACATCTACTCGTCTTCTTCTAAAATCAAACGTTTCTAAATTTAGATATTCGTACTCTGCGTGTCCGAATAAATAATCAGTAAAATGATATCTTCCAAAAACTCTTCCACCATATACATCTGTTTCGAAATCGTAATATTTATCCTTGTAATGATAATACTGATAGGTAGCTCCGATACCTGCAGAAATTTTTTCGGTAAACTGGTAGCCAACCAAAGGAGAAATGTCAGCAAAAGTAATGGTGCCAAATTGCAATCCGATATTTCCACCAATAAACACTTTGTCCATGAAGTTTTTCTTAGGGGGGTGTTTTCGAATCATTGCACTATCTTGTGCAATGGAATTAGAATATCCAATGCAAAAAATGAAAAGACTTGTATGAAATATGAATTTACGCATATAGTTAGATAGTAAAGTTAAGAAAAAAATGCTTTAATTTGGGTATTCACTAAAATGATACAAAAATGAAAATTGTTGTCACAGGAGCGAGTAGAGGAATTGGTTATGAACTAGTAAAGGTCTTAAGTAAAAATGAAGCGAATACTATTTTTGCAGTTTCCCGAAACGAGCAACAATTGGAGTTGTTAAAAAAGGATTGTTCGAATCAAAATGTAATTACAATCACATGCGATTTAAGTAAAGAGCTTTCAATTATTAGTTTACTCAATAATCTAAAAAAGCATACTACATCTATTGATGCACTTGTGAACAATGCAGGAGCAATTATAAATAAGCCTTTTTCTGAAATTTCTAAGTCAGAGTTTGACTATATATATAATGTGAATGTGTTTTCTGTAATTAGATTAATGCAAGGGATATTGCCTTTGATGGAGGAAAAGCAAAAGTCGCATGTTGTAAACATCAGCAGTATGGGAGGTTTTCAAGGAAGCTCAAAATTTGCTGGATTATCAGTGTATAGTTCTAGTAAAGCAGCATTGGCTTGTTTAACAGAATGCATGGTTGAAGAGTTTAAAGATCGAAACATTGCCTTCAATTGTTTGGCTTTAGGAGCCGTTCAAACAGAAATGTTAAATGAGGCGTTTCCGGGCTACAAAGCACCCATTTCTGCTTCCGAAATGGCTACGTATATATCTGATTTTGTGACTAATGCGCACAAAACGATGAACGGAAAAATTATTCCAGTTTCTTTGAGTAATCCTTAAAAGAATCATTTTATTTTATATATTCGTAACCTTAAAACCTGCAATCCGTAAAACGTCTCGGTATTTTTAACTAAAAACTAAACCTAAATTTTAACTCAAAACTACTTTATGAGAAAAATCTTTACTCTCCTCACCTTAGCTTTTATCTGTAATATTTCTTTAGCACAAGATATTAGTGTTACTGGAATAACTGCTCCTGTTTCAGGTTGTGCCTTGACGGCAACTGAAAATGTGACGATCAGAATATTTAATTTTGGTACTACTTTATTAGCAGGTCAAACGTTTGATGTCACCTATACAATAAATGCAGGTGCGCCTGTAACAGAAACTGTTACCTTGGCTTCTAACTTATTGAATGCTTCTACAATGTTCTATACATTTACTACCCAAGCAAATTTAAGTGTTCCTGGCGTTTATCTTTTTGATGCCAATACTGCTTTAATTGGGGATATAAATGCATCAAATGATGCATTTATAGGTTATTCGGTTACTTCAGTCGCTTCTTCCGTTGGTGGAACAGTTTCAGGAGGAACGAATGTTTGTACTGGAATTAACGCAGGATCATTAACCCTGTCTGGTCATACTGGTTCTGTTCTTAATTGGGAATCCTCAATTGATGGTGGAACTACTTGGATTAGTATTTCAAACGTGACAACAACTCAAAGTTATTTAAATTTAACATTGCCTACTAGATATAGAGCACAGGTTCAAAATGGGGCATGTGTTTCTGCAAACTCAACAGAAGCAATAATGACTATTGATCCTACTTCTGCAGGTGGAACTGTATCCGGAACAGCTACAGTATGTAGTGGAGTGAACGGAGCAACTATGACAGCCGGAGGTGCAAGGGTTGGGACGATAACTAAATGGCAGTTTTCTATAGATGCAGGAGCAACTTGGACAGATATTGTAAATGTTACAACAACGCAAGCTTATTTAAATTTAGTAACAACTACTCGTTATAGGGTAGTTGTGCAAAGTGGAGCATGTGCAACTGCAAATTCTACTTCTGCAATTATTACTGTAAATCCTCCCTCAGTTGGTGGTACGGTTGCGGGTGGTACAACTGATTGTAGTGGAGCAAATGCAGGTAATTTGACTTTATCAGGACACACAGGTACTGTTACTCGTTGGGAATTTTCTACAAATGCTGGTGTAACATGGACTAATATTGTAAACACAACAACTACACAACCGTATTTGAATTTATCGGCTACACGTTATTTTAGAGCATTTGTTACAAGTGCAGGTTGTGTTGGCGCGTATTCAACTCCAGATTCAATAGTAGTAAATCCTGTTTCCGTTGGTGGAACGATAACAGCCGCTGCTACTGTATGTACAGGAGCTAATGCTGGAACACTTACGTTAGCAGGAAATGTGGGTTCCGTGATGTATTGGGAGTTTTCAACCGATGGTGGAATTACATATACCAATATTGCTAATGTTACATCTACACAAAATTATTTAAACTTAGTAGCAACAACAATTTATCGTGCAAATGTAAAAAGTGGTGCGTGTGCAGCTATCAATTCTGGAACGGTTACCATTACTGTTAGTCCGGCAAGCGCTGGTGGTGTTGTCACGATGAATGATACTGTTTGTAGTGGTATTAATAGTGGAACAATTAATTTGGCAGGTCAAACAGGGACAGTGAGTAACTGGCAATCTTCTACGGATGGAATTACTTGGACGAACATAGTAAACACTTCAACTTCTCAAACATATTTAAATATTGCAGCTACAACGTATTATCAAGCAAATGTTACTAGTGGTGCTTGTCCTTCTGTTCTTTCTTCTATAGATACAATAACTGTTGAGCCTCCATCGGTAGGTGGAACAATATCAGCAAGTACGAATGTATGTTTTGGAAATAATGGTGGCACATTAACACTTTCTGGTCACATTGGAAATGTTATTGGTTGGGAATATTCAACTGATGGTGGAATTAATTGGATTTCAATCGCTAATATAACTCCTACTTATATTTATTCAAACATTATTGTTACAACTGTTTTTAGAGCTGTTGTTCAAAATGGTTCATGTGTAGCAGTTAATTCAGCAACAGCAATATTAACTGTTGATCAAGTTTCAGTTGGTGGAACAATTTCAGGTTCTACTACTGTTTGTGGAGGAGCTAACAGTGGTACTTTAAATTTATTTGGCTACGTTGGAACAGTTCAATCTTGGGAATCATCTATTGATGGAGGTTTAACTTGGACTAGCATTGTAAATAACACTGCAGCTCAATCGTATTTAAATCTATTGTCAACAACTGTTTACCGAGCAATTGTTGCAAATGGTGTTTGTTCTAACGATACTTCATTAACTGCTTCTATAACTGTAGATAATCCTCCGTTTGCTGGAAATCTTGTAGCTAACGATACTGTTTGTGCTGGTTCAAATGGAGGCACATTAACTTTATCAGGGTTTATAGGTACAATTATTAACTGGGAAACAACAACAGATGGTGTTACTTGGTTTGCACTTTCAAATACAACTCCTACACAATCATATTTGAATTTAAATGTTACTACTTACTATAGAGCATTTGTAAATAGTGGAGTTTGTTTGGGTGCAATTTCAAATATTGATACGATAACAGTTGATGCTGCATCTTTTGCAGGAACTATTACTGGTGCTGCTCCTGGTTGTGAAAGCGCAAATTCTGGAACATTAACTGCAACGGGTATTGTAGGAACTGTTTCTGACTGGGAATCATCCATTGATGGGGGTGCAACTTGGGTTAGTTTAGTAAATACGACAACAACTCAGACCTATTTAAACTTAACAGACACAACTTGGTATAGAGTAATAGTGCAAAGCAATCTTTGTTCTGCAGATACATCAGCTCCAGTTTCGGTTATTGTTTATCCAAAACCAGTTGCTTCGTTTACGGCAGATACTGTTTGTTATGGAAATGCAACAACATTCTTAAATACATCAACTATACCTTCTGGATTTATTCAGTTTAATCAATGGGATTTTGGGGATGGAAATAATTCATTGTCTCCTGCTCCAACCTATACTTACGGGGTAGCTGGAACATATGTTGTTACTTTACTTTTAACTTCTAATCAAGGTTGTTTGGATACAGCAAACGTGAATGTTTTGGTGAATGCATTGCCTTCTTCAACAATATCAGCAAGTGGGCCTTTAGATTTCTGTAGTGGAGATACATTAACATTGAGTGCAGTTTCAGGTGCTTTCGATTATTTGTGGAGTACAGCAGATACTACAGTTAGTATAATGGTAGCTACTTCTGGAAACTTCGTTCTTACTATTACAGATTCGTTAACTGGATGTGTAAATATGGACTCAGTAACAACTTCAGTTTTACCTTCACCTTCTGTTTCTGCTGGTGCAGATATTCAATTAAGTTTAGGAAGTACAGTTGGTTTAGAAGGTTCTGGTTCTGGAATAATAACTTGGTTCTGGTTCCCGAATACCGGATTAACAAATTCTTCTATTTCGGATCCAACAGCAGCTCCAATTGTTACTACAATGTATACACTAACGGGTACCAATGCAAATGGTTGTGTTGATGTGGACACAATGACAATCACTGTAAATATGGATTACAATGTTATTGTCTCTAATTTAATGACACCAAATGACGATGGATTTAATGATAGATGGGTTGTACAAAATATAGAAAACTATCCGGATACAAAAGTAATTATCGTAAATCGTGAAGGACAAGAAGTGTTTAGTTCAGATGCTTATGATAACAATTGGGATGGTACTAGTAAAACTGGTGGCAGATTACCTGATGGAACTTATTATTACATCATTCAATTTAACAATGATGAAAAGATTTATAAAGGAGCCATTACTATTTTAAAAGAAGGTTCTAAATAATCTATAGCAAGAAACAAAAACGAAACTAAAACTACACTATTAAAAATTATATCCTATGAGGAATTTAATTATACAATTTGCTCTTATTTTAGTAACAGGAACCACAATTGCTCAGCAAGTTCCATTTAGCAGTCAATATTATACAAATTCATTTGTGACAAATCCTGCTTTTACAGGAAATCATGAACGAGTGAATGCATTTTTAACTCATCGTTCACAATGGACAGGTATAAGTGGTGCTCCGCAAACTAGTTATTTAACGATTGATGGACCAATTGAAGCAAAAAATATTGGTTTAGGTTTAAACGTATATTCGGATGTAACGGATATTATGAGTCGAGTTGGAGCATTTGCAAACTATTCTTATAAACTAAAAATTAATGACGATAATAATTTATTTATCGGATTAGCTCTTGGTGCAATAAACAATAAGATAGATTTTTCAAAAGCGGTTGTTCGCGATGTAAATGATCCGTTTTTGTTTACAGAGTCACAAAGTAAAACTGCTTTTTCTGCAGATTTTGGATTGGGTTATACTTTCAAAAAATTAGAAGTTGGAATTTCAGCTCCTCAAATTTTAGGGAACACAATGAAGTATAAAAAAACAGATGATGGAAGTAGCTATTATACATTTGCTCGTCATTATCAAGGATCTATCAAATATGTGTTTGATGTTGTAAAAGATAAAGAGATCACAGCTTATCCATTAATCATGGTGCGTTATGCAACTGGTTCTGTGTTTCAATACGATGTAAATGCTGTATTGGATTGGAAAAAAATTGGTTGGATCGGGGTTACTTATCATAGTACTTATGCAGTTGCTATTAGCGGTGGATTGCGTTATAAGAATATAGGCGTTGGATATGCTTACGATTTAGGAATTGGGAAAGTGAAAAAATTCACAGGATCATCGTCAGAATTTTTGTTGAGCTATACATTTGGTGGAGGTGTTAAAAATGATGAAATAGTAAAGGAAGATCCTAAAGATGCAATAGTAGATGAAATGATAGCAAAACTAAAAGCTAAATCAGATACGAGTGAATTAGAAATTCAGCGTTTGAAAGATGCATTGGCTAAGCTGCAATCAGGTGAAGCAACAACTGCTACACCTAAAAATACAGAAAGTTTAACTGAAAACTTGATGCGTACTGGTAATTCAAGTGATTTTGTGGATGACAATGGAATGGGTATGTCTGCAGGTTTTTATGTTGTAATTGGTACATTTAGTAGCAAAGACAATGCAACTAAGTTTAAGTATGCAAATATTATAAAAGGATACACGAATACTCAAATAGTTCAGAATTATAAAACGAAGGCATATTATGTATTTGTAAACAAATTAGATAAGCAAGGTGATGCTGAAGCAGAACAAGTGAAATATAAAACGGAATATCCTGATGTTTGGTTGCAAAAGTTAGAATAACACTGAGAGCTCTCCTCTAAGTAATTTCGCCTCCTATCTTATTAGATATGAGGCGATTTTTTTGTATTTTTAATTCTCAGAATTGTCATAAAATGAAAAAACTACTCTTTTTATTTCTTTCTATACAAACGATTACTAGTATAGCTCAAAATGAAGTGATAGATACTTCCGGCTATCAAGTTCTAAGATACCGAATTAGCGACCAAACATTTTTAATTAAGTTGGATGCTAAAAATTCGGAAGCATATTTAAGGCGTTCATATTACAAATCACAGATTGGTAATTATAAGAGTTCAGTTGAAGATCTTGACATCTATCTTGAATTAATACCAACCGATTATCAAGCTCTTAACAGTAGAGGCTTTTCTAAAGAACGGATGGGAAATTATCTTGGTGCAATAGATGATTACAACAAAGCCATTGAAATTAAACCAGATTATTTAGATGCTCATTATTCAAGAGCAACAAATTTTTATAAATTAAATAGATTCAAAGAAGCTCTTTCAGATTTTAATATAGCTATTGAGTTAGATTCTACATATTATAAATCATATCTATTTAGAGGATATACGAAAGAGAAATTGAAAGATTACAATGGAGCTATACTTGATTATAATGTAGTTATTAAGAATGTTCCCAATGATGCAAGGGCATATAATAATAGAGGAATGGCGAAATTTTTCTTGAATGATTTTATAAGTGCATTGGCTGATATGAACCTTGCAATTGGTATTGATCCGAATTACGCACAAGCATATAATAAAAGAGGGCAAACGAAATATATGCTGAAAGATATTGATGGTGCAATGCTGGATTATAATAAATCGGCTGAATTGGATCCCCTGAATTCATCTGTATTTTGTAATAGAGGAACAGTTTTTGCAGAAAAAAAGGAGTATCAAGAAGCAATAAAAGATTTTACTAAATCAATTGAATTAGATGAATCTAATTCAGAATCATATTCGAGTCGTGGAATAGTTTATGAAGCTTTAGGGAGTTTCGAAAAAGCCAAAGATGATTTTAAGATCGCTGAAGCGATTCGAAAAACGCAAAAGTAATGTGTTATGAATACACCTATAGTTTTCTTTTTTAGACAGTCTTTTTTATATAAATGAGAGTACTATTGTCTTTTTTGTTTTTATTTATTTGCTCATTTTTATCTGGGCAATCTACGAATGTCCTTTTCGGAGAACGTGACTTAAAAATCGAACAGCCTGCTGTTTATATCGATAAAGAAGGAAGTTTTTATCCTGATTATCTAATTTCCAATTCCTCTTTGGATAATTGTAACGCTTCTCTTATAAATTGGTACTCTAAAAATCAAAACGATTTTATGGTAATTTCAAAAAAATACAATTGCTTATTTGATAAATATAGTGTCGAAAATTGCAATATCTTAAACGACTCCATTATCTCATCCATAAAAAAATCAATTTTTTCAAAAAAAGGAACAACTACTTCTGTTAGTTTTTTGATTCATGGTTACAGAAAACCCTTTGTAAAATCAAATGGCGATCGTACTTCTTCTAGAGATTATGCTATTATGAAGGAAACTTTTCAGCTAAAATTAAATACTTTGTTTGTTGAAGTGTATTGGGATGCTATGTATGATTGTTGTTATTCAACAAATAGAAAAAAGAACAAAGTTCTGTACAGACTATTGGAAGAAGCAGAAAAAAATGCAATCCCAGTGGGACAAGGCTTACGTAAAGTGTTTTGTAATTTAAAATTCGACACCGTTAATATCATTACTCATAGTTTAGGTGCAAAGGTTGCTTTGAACTCCTTGTTTAATTCAAGCGAAAGTGATTTGCCTACTCCAACTAATAATAGGATAAATCTTTGTCTAATTGCTCCTGCGCTTTCGGCCGATGAATCATTTGAAAAGTATTATAATCGTAAAACAAATCTTGATTTTAAAAAGAAAGATAATTACAGATTGTTGATTGGTTATAATGACCACGATTTTGTATTACGAAAAAAAGTAGGTTGGTTTGGGCCAGGTCCATTTAGATATGTGAATACAACATTAGGTTGTAATCACAAGGGGTGTGTTTTGGATTTAAAAAAATACTTTGCAAAGGAGTTCGTGAACTCTCCCATACTTTTGTTCAATTTGTCTTCCGTTGGACAATGCCATTTGGTTGGTTGTTATTGTTCTTCGGGACATTTAGATGAAATGATTGAGTTTTTGATAAAGTAAATTTATTTGTTTTATATTTACTAATCATATAAAATACTTCCTATGCTTAACAAAAGAACTTTTCTCAAATCATTGCTTTTATTTTCAGCAATTCCGTTCACTTCAAAAGCGAAAAATATTTTGGATGAAATTCCGGAAGAACTTATCAAAGAAAAATTTGATGATTTCTGGTTGGAGATTCGTAACGACTATAAATTAAAACCTGATTATATTAATCTGGAGAATGGTTATTTCAGCATGATGGCTCAACCTGTATTGGAAAAGTATTTGGCGGATGTGCGGATGATTAATACGGAAGCATCTTATTATATGCGTACTGTGCAATTTGATAATAAGCAAAAAGTAAATGATAGGTTGGCAGAATTGTTAGGTTGTGCAAGCGATGAATTAATTATTACGCGTAATACAACCGAATCCTTAGATACAGTAATTTCTGGTATTGATTGGAAAGCTGGTGATGAAGCTGTTATGGCAGAGCAAGATTATGGAAGTATGCTCGATATGTTTAAGCAACAAAGTAAACGTTATGGTATAGTCAATAAAATAATTTCAATTCCACTTCATCCTAAATCAGATGAGGAAATAGTAGAGTTGTATTCAAATGCTATCTCGCCCAAAACAAAATTGTTGATGGTTTGTCATATGATAAACATTACAGGACAAATTTTGCCAATCAAAAAAATATGTGAGATGGCACATAAAAAAGGAGTAGAAGTGATGGTGGATGGTGCACATGCAGTTGCGCATTTTGATTTTAAAATTTCTGATCTGGGTTGTGATTATTATGGAAGTAGTTTACATAAATGGTTAGGCACTCCAATGGGAGCAGGAATATTATATATACGTAAAGAAAAAATAAGAGCTTTGTGGCCGATTTATGGCGAATATAGTTTTGCAGAGACGGATGTTAAAAAATTGAATCACACAGGAACGAATCCTGTTTCAATTGATATTGCCATTCATCATGCAATTGACTATCATCAAAAAATTGGTGGGAAACGAAAAGAAGAACGACTACGTTATTTACAAACATTTTGGACTTCTAAAGTGACAGATATAAAAAAAGTGTATTTGAATACTCCAGATAATCCAGCAAGGCATTGCGGAATAGCTAACGTTGGCATAGAAGGAATTAAACCAGCTGATTTAGCGAAAATTTTATTAGATAAATATAAAATATGGACAGTTGCGATTGATTCTGCAAGTGTTCATGGAGTTAGAATTACCCCGCATGTTTATACAACAACGAATGAGTTGACTTTTTTTATAAAAGCTTTGAAGGAGATTGCTGATTCAGTCTAAGTTCAACGGGGATATTCAACCCTTACGTGATATACGTTCATTAATTTCTTTTTAAAGATTTTTTTGAGTGTATTGATGTCTTTAAAAGTAATATCAGAATTAGCATATTGATTTTGTTCAATTTGTGTATTGATTATTTTTTCAACTAGTTCATCAATACTTTCTACATCATATTTCTTTAGACTGCGAGATGCTGCTTCTACCGAGTCGGCCATCATCAATACAGCTGTTTCTTTCGAAAATGGAATGGGTCCAGGGTAATGAAATTTTGATTCATCGATTTTTTCTTCAGGAAATGCATTTTGGAAAGAACGGTAAAAGTAACCAGTAATGCTAGTTCCGTGGTGTGTTCTGATGAAATCAATGATTTGTTCAGGTAAATTATTGCGCTTAGCAATTTCAATTCCTTTGATTACGTGAGAAATAATTATGGCAGCACTTTCATCAAAACTCATTTCATCGTGCGGGTTCATTCCGTTCGCTTGATTCTCAATAAAATACATTGGCATTTCCATTTTTCCAATATCGTGATAGAGTGCTCCTGTTCTTACTAGTAAGGCATTTCCTCCTATATTGTAAATGGCTTCTTCAGCTAAATTAGCAACTTGTAAAGAGTGTTGGAATGTTCCAGGAGCACGCGAAGCTAATTCTCTTAAAAGCTTTCCATTGGTATCTGATAATTCCAAAAGAGAAACATCTGAAATAAATCCAAATAATTTTTCGAATACAAAAATGAGTGGATATGAAAATAAAGTAAGTAATGCACTTATTCCAAACCAAGCAAAATCTGTTAACAAAATAGCATCGCTACCTCCTTCCTGAATTATTGTTATTCCAACAAATGCAACACTGTATGTTAAGAAAATGACTCCTGAAGAAATAAATATTTGCGATCTATTACGCATGTTTACAATGCTAAAGATTGCAACCATTCCACCAAGTAATTGAATAAATGTATATTCAAATCGATCTGGTGCCATAAACGAAACGATTAATACTGTAACCAAATGTGTGAATAGAGCGATACGAGTATCATAAAAGGCTCTTATAATTATAGGTAAAATGCAAAATGGTAGAATATAAATGCTGAAAGATTGAGAGCCATTTGAAAAATGCGCCATCAATACTTGCAAGAAAATTAATATTAATATAAATGTGATTTTTGCATTATCTAAAAATATATCTTTTCTGAAAAAACCAAGAAATGCTATCAATACACACAAGCAAGATGAAACAATTAAAATTTGTCCAAGTATTATGAATAAATAATCATTAGAACTCCCACTTTGTCCTTCGTATTCAGATTTTAGAGACTCGAGGATTTGAAATTTTTGCCCATCAATAATTTCTCCTTTTGAAATAATGCTTTGTTCTTTTAGAATAATATCTCGAGATGGAGATATGTCATCGATACTTTGTTTTAGTATTTTTTCAGAGGTTCCTTTGTCGTAAAAGATTGTATGTGCAATACAATTTTCTAAAATTGGTAATAATTGTTTTGAATCTACACCGTTTACATTGTTTAATTTCGATTGCTGGTATTCATATGCAGAAGTGATGGTGAAGAAGTCTCGTAATTCATGTTCTTCAGCAACATTATTGTCTAGCACATAAATAGAGAAGTCGGATGGTTTTGTGTCAATACTTGCGTTAGGTTCAACAATTCCTTTGCTATATATTGAGTCTAAAATCTTTTCTCCTAAAGCAAGTGTTTTTGTTTTTAGTGCGTTGTTCTTTTTGTTGTCCCAGCTTTTGTCGATTTCAAATCTTAGTTGTTCTTTTTTAGCTGCTACAATATTTTTGTCGATCTTGAAATATGGTTTTGAGTTGGAAATAACGTCAGATTTTTCTTTTCGTATTTCATCCGCTGATTTTTTTATTGCAAAATCGAATGGAGCAATCAAATCTTCGTGTAACCAAGGTTTTCCTTTTAGATTTTGAAATTCGTATTTGAACTTGCCTTGTTTTGGAAAAATAAAAACAATTGCTGCTACTGCGATACAAAAAAGTATACCCTTATATATTTCAGGGTGTGAATGTCGAATGAAAGAAATGAATTTTTTCATATACGAAAATAACTAATAGTTGAGTGGTTTGGAAAGGGAGAAGAAGGTAGTTTGTACACAGGTTTATTCACAATCCGCGATGGGGCTCTTTCGAAGACATTTAATACTTAAATACCGTCATTCCGTGCCACGACACGGAATCTGCCAGTTAAACGCACTGCTCCCATTCGTGAGATCCCGTGTCGTGGCACGGGATGACGGTTGTAGAGGGAAAGGGCTGTGAATAAAGGCATCTTTCAATTTGTTAAAAACCTTAATAATGCTTAAATTTGTCTTATTATAATTCTCTAAATCTCTAATACAATAAATCAACAATTCTATTATGAAAGAAGTATACATTATATCCGCAGTTCGAACACCATTGGGAAGTTTTGGCGGAGCATTGGCAGGCGTTTCTGCTACCAAACTAGGAGCAACAGCAATCAAAGGAGCATTGGCAAAAGCTGGTGTTGATGGAAAAGAAGTTCAAGAAGTATATATGGGAAGTGTATTGCAGGCGAATTTAGGTCAGGCACCTGCTCGCCAGGCTGCTATTTTTGCTGGATTGCCAAATACCGTTCAATGCACAACAATTAATAAAGTGTGTGCTTCTGGCATGAAAGCTATTATGATTGGTGCACAAAGTATAATGTTAGGTGATGCGGATGTTGTAGTTGCAGGTGGAATGGAAAATATGAGTCAGGTTCCATTTTATTCAGAAAATTTGCGTTGGGGAAACAAATATGGTAATGTTACCATGATTGACGGTTTGGCAAAAGACGGTTTAACCGATGTTTACCACAATTATCCAATGGGGAATGCAGCAGACTTATGTGCAAAAGAATGTAATATTTCTCGCGAAGAACAAGATGCATTTGCAATTGAATCATATAAACGTTCTCAAGCGGCATGGGCAGCAGGAAAATTTAATGACGAAATTGTTCCTGTAGAAATTCCTCAAAGAAAAGGTGATCCCATCTTAATGAAAGAAGATGAAGAATATAAAAATGTTCGTTTCGATAAAATTCCGGAATTAAAAGGAGCATTTTCAAAAGAAGGAACAGCAACAGCAGCAAATTCATCTACAATGAATGATGGAGCAGCAGCAGTTGTATTAATGAGCAAAGAAAAAGCAGAAAAATTAGGTCTAAAGCCAATCGCGATTCTTCGTGGTGCAGCTGATGCAGAACATGCCCCTGAGTGGTTTACAACAGCCCCATCTTTGGCAGTTCCGAAAGCAGTTGCAAAAGCGGGAATGAAAATGGAAGACATTCAGTATTTCGAATTGAATGAAGCATTTTCAACTGTTGGAATTGTGAATATGCAAAAAATGAAATTGGATGCTAGCAAAGTAAATGTGAATGGCGGAGCAGTTTCATTAGGTCATCCGTTAGGTTGTTCCGGAGCACGTATTATTGTTACATTAATACATGTGTTAAAACAAAACAACGCAAAGTTCGGTGCTGCTGGTATTTGTAATGGTGGTGGCGGAGCGAGTGCTGTTGTAATTGAATTAGTATAAGCTCGTTAGATTAAAGTTGCTTGGTTGTCATTTCGAGCGGAGTCGAGAAACCTATGATGAATTGCATAGGATTTAGTTATATTCTTCCGCGCTGGTCGGAATGACGGTTCTAAGAATGTTTTGTTTTAACCAATTGCCTTAGGGTAAAATATGTTCGGAATTTGTAATTTAAGCATCGTCCCTTGTAGAAAAGAACCTTCGGATCGCTCTGAAATGGTTACTCAGTTGCTATTTGGTGACCACTTCGAAATATTGGAGGTGCAAGGTTCTTGGTGCAGAATAAAAATTGCGTATGACGATTACGATTGTTGGATTGATAAAAAACAATTTCTTCCGATAGCCCATCACACGTTTGATATCTTAAGTTCCACCGAAACATTTTGTGTAAACGAATTGATTCAAATCATCACCGATTCAAAAGTATCTCAACTGTTTCCTGTTTGTATTGGAAGTACTCTTCCTAATTTTGATAATGGAGAATGTGCTGTAGAAAATTCTACGTACACTTATGATGGAGCATACGTAAACGGACATCTTCCTTTTTCGAAAAACGGAATTATCGATACCGCAATGATGTATTTAAATACTCCGTATTTGTGGGGAGGCAAATCGCCTTTCGGAATCGATTGTTCTGGATTTACTCAAATGGTTTACAAGCTAAACGGAATCAAAATCAAACGGGATGCATACCAACAAGCAGAAGAAGGTGAAACGTTGAGCTTTGTTGAAGAATCAGAGCCGGGCGACTTAGCTTTTTTTGATAACGATGAAGGCAAGATTGTGCACGTAGGAATTGTAATGGACAATAATAAAATCATTCACGCTTCAGGAAAAGTTCGTATTGATGGATTTGACCATCAAGGAATTTTTAACAACGATAAAAAAGATTATTCTCACAGATTGAGGTTGTTAAAAAGAATCATTTAAAAGCTAAAGTTTAATCGAAACTTTAGCTCCCAAAAACTTTGGTTGTTTGCTAAAGAGATATAAATCCAAAACAGCTTTGAATTTTGCGAAATGTTCTCTTGTTCTAACTTTTAAAGAAAAAGTATCAGGAACGTCTTTTGCATTGAATGCCACAACTTCCATTTTATAAAAATTACCTATAAATACTGCGCGCTCATTGTGAAACCTTTGTGAGATGACTGTGATTTTAGTTTGTCCGAATACTTTTAAGCATCTCACCATCGAATCCAATGTTCTGAATCCAGCATAATCCTGCGTGATACTACTATCGGGAACACCTTTTGCAACCAGGGCTTCTCTCATGTCGGTGGCCTCATCGTATTCTTTTCTTGAATTGTCGCCACTCACAATAATGTGTTTTATTTTTCCTGATTTATACAATTGCGCTGCTGCTTCAATTCGATATTTGAAAAATAAATTTTCGCTCCCATTCTGTAATGTTTTGCTTGCACCTAATAAAATAGCAACATCATTTTCAGGAATTAAAGATGCATCAGAATAAATTTGTGCTTTTGTACTTTTAATAATCCAGTAATTGCTAAGTATAATAGATAATGCAAGCAGCGTAAATAGTATCAGCGACCATTTGAAAGTTTTCTTGAGAGGAATAGGTTTTAACTTTTTGAGCATTTTACCACAGATTTCTCAGATTTGCACTGAAGATATTAAGTTGTTTGGTGAAGAAGTGAATTGTTTTAAGTTTTTATCTGTTTTGATTTGTGTTATCTGTGGTGAATCAAACATATAGATCAATCAGTACAAATGCAGCAAAAACAACACTTGCAATTCCATTCGTAGTAAAGAAAGCTAAATTTACTTTTGATAAATCATTTGGTTTAACTAAAGTATGCTGATAAAATAAAAGTAAAGTATAGATTGATGCTCCTATCCAATACCACAATGCAAAATTTGCATAAATGCCAGCATAAATAATAAAACCTGCACTTATCAAATGCAAAATATTAGATAGCATCAAGGCTCCTTTTTTTCCTAGCAATACAGGAATGGATTTTAAATTTTTTGAACGGTCAAATTCTTCATCTTGCAAAGCATAAATAATATCAAAGCCACTCACCCAAAATAATACTGCAAATGAAAAGAAGAGTGGCAACCAATTGAATTTGCCTGTGACAGCCAAATAGGCGCCAATTGGAGCGAGTGACAAGCCCAATCCTAAAATTAAATGACAAAAAGCGGTAAATCGTTTTGTTAAGCTATAGCCTAATACAACTAATAAGGCAATCGGAGATAAATAAAAACAAAGTGGATTTATAAAGTAAGTTGTCCCAACAAATAACACGCAATTTACAATAACAAATATCAATGCCGATTGTGGTTTTACAATTCCAGCAGGAATTTCTCTTATCGCTGTGCGTGCATTTTGTTCATCAATATTTCTATCAATGTATCTGTTGAAAGCCATGGCTGCGCTTCGCGCAAATACCATACATAAAACTACAAATACAAAAAGTTTGATGTTAAATTGTGCTTCGGTATAAGCAATGGCTAAGAAATAACCGATGATAGCGAATGGCAATGCAAAAATAGTGTGACTAAATTTTATTAAAGATAAATAATTACTAAATGTATTCGTTTTGGATTCCATTTGAAATTATTTTTTGCTCATAAAAATGATAATCAAGATTGTTATTATTGGAATTGAACTTAAAACAATTCCGATAATTCCTGGAGTGATTTTTTTTGTATTGATTTGATATTTACTATCATAATACACATATAACGTTGAAGTAATCATCCCTAAAAAGCCTACTGGAATAGATAGAAATAATCCATAAGGTAAAAAGCATAATGCTGCTGATAGGAATCCTAAGCAAACGGCTATTACTCCAATTATTTGTAATTTTTTGTTCATACTACAAAATTATCATTTTTTTTGTAGCAATGATTCTGCCATCTTGAACTAATTTGCAATAATACATTCCTGAACTAAGTGTATTTAATTCAACAGTTGATCCTTTGATTTGTTCGCTAGTAATTAATTGTCCGATAGAATTGTAAATCAAAAGTTCGGAAGTTTTATTTTGTAAATTGGATAGAATTTGAATTACTATTGTACTACCGTTTATGGAAGGATTGGGATAAATGAATAAGGATGGGTCGTTATATGTTTCTATTAGTCCTGTTGTTAAACATCCTGTTAAAGCAGTAAATCCATTTGCCTTTCCATGTCCATATTGATTGTTGGGAACAACGCCAGTAAATCCATCTACCGTTGTACAATTTGTAATAGCATTCTTTACATCTATTGCAGTAGCGGTTGGGTTTTTTTGCAAATACAAAGCTGCAATTCCAGCTACAACTGGACTAGATGCAGATGTTCCACCTCCAAGCGTGTGAAATCCGCCTGGGTCAAATGAGTCGGGGTACAAAATTCCATCACCTGGAAGTACTGATAATAGTGAGCAGGACATAATAAAATCGCCTGGAGCGGCAATATCTGGTTTTGTTCTTCCGTCTCTTGTTGGTCCAGAGCTGGAATTCGGATGACGCTGACCTGGTGTGCGCGTTGAGTCAATAAATAGCACACTGTTGTAATTCAGCACACTTCTTCTATTTGTATAATTTCCAACTGTAACTACATTATCTAAACATTGAAAGCTAGAAACGATGGTTTGGTTTAAATCAGGAAGTTTATAAAAGATGCTATCTGGCATCGTTGCAGCGGATGGTATTCCTGTGCTCTTTAAATTAAAATTCCAAACATCAAATTTTCCATTTCCAGTGGTATTCAATCTCCAGTTATATCCAGCAGAATCTGCTATAATATTAAACTCCATGGTATAAACACCTGCTGCTGAATCGCCATAGGATTGTATTATTCCAATTCGATTTCCTGCATTGTAAATGGTGTCGTTTATTAAAATTCCTAAATGACTGGCTATTGAAGTAAATGCTGTAGCGCCTCTTTTTGAATAATATGGAACAAGCTTGTCTACTCCAATTGAAAATTCAACTGAATTAAAATCATTTGTATCAGCATACATGGTGAAATATTGACTTCCACTATCAAAAAATGTAAAATTAGTATCAGCTGTAACAGTATATCCTAAATGAAAAGGAACATTTCCTGCATTGCCAGCAGAAGCAACAAATGCTCTTCCGCTTTGTGCATCAATCATATTTTTTATAAGTTGTGCTTGCAAATCTAATCCATCATGTGATCCGTAATAATCACCCAGACTAGCATTAATAACACATGGTTTTCCCAAACTATTTGCTTTGTTGAAAATATAATCAACAGCATCGGTCATTAAAGTTGGATTTGAACTGTAAAAGTCAAAAGCAACAACCACGATATCTGCTTTAGGTGCAACTCCTTTATATGTTCCACTTGCTAACCCATTTCCAGCAGCAATTCCGGTAACATGCGTTCCGTGTCCATACCAATCTATATCAGTTGAAGCAGCTGCAAGTCCTCCATCAATTTCAGTATTGTTCCATTCTTGTCCGTAACCATAAACAGGCGTGTTTGCTGCAATAGGTAGTCGTTGATCCCAAAGATATTTTATTCGAGAATTTCCGAGGCTGTCGTTTAAATCAGGATGAGAAAAATCGACACCGGTATCAATAACTCCCATAACAATCCCGCTACCATTGTATCCTTGTGTTAATGGAATTGTTCCAGCATGAACGGGAAGGATGTTGCTATTTAAAAGCATCGTATCATTCATTGGCTGGTAATGAGTAGGATATGCTTCTATTCGTTGAATTTTTTTATTACTTACATATAAAGAAAGAGCTGAAGCAGAAATTTTAATGGCAGCAATATTTCCGTAAGCGTATTTGATCTTTCCGTTTACCGAAGCGGTTAATTGCTTGATGGTTTCTATATCCCCTTTTACAAAAACATCAATTACTTCCGTAGAAGTTGGATTGTTTTTTAAAGCCAACGCAAGATTCATTTTGCTTTGTGCAAATACATTGATTGAAAAAATCAATAGTATGAAAAAGATGGAGTGTAATTTTTTCATATTTATACGTAAATATTTACGAAATTTACGATTCTTAGCGGAGAAAAACTAATTCCTATGCAACAAGTTTTTGTAATTGTATTCATTCTTTTTTCGTTGTGCTGTAAGGCTCAGTCGGATAGTATTGCTTATTCGCGCGACTATGATTTTAAGGAAGGTGTGTTTTTGACAATAGAACAATTTAAAAAAAATAGTCCTATTCCGAAGTCAGCGATTGTGTCCGTTTTGCCAAAAGATCAGATTGATTTTTTAACACAAGTTTTAGAGCAAAAAGCAATCACCTATAAAGATACTGCTGGAATTGAGCAAAAAATAGAAACAAATTCGGTTTGGGGTTTTTGTCAAAATAGAACCATTTGTATCAACTTTAAAGGTGATTTTAATCGACTAAATGTGATTGGTAATTTGAGTCTGTTTTCTGCTTTGGTAGTTCAATCTCCAATGCGTAACGACCCGATTGGTGATATGTATGCTATACAACCTAGTTTTACTGAATTGCAACAATTTGTGTTTGATACAAAAGCCAATAAAGTGTTTGATTTCAATGTAAAAAACATGGAATTATTACTTAAGGACGATGCAGAGCTATTTGCTCAGTTTATGAAGTTGAAAAAGCGTGCAAAGGCCGATTCTATCTTCATTTATCTTCGAAAGTACAATGAGAAACATCCTTTGTATTTAGCTTCGAAATAACCCAATTATTTCCCTAAAATTTACGATATTTGCATTCCTAAATTAATAATTTATAATTCACAATTTATAATTTCCAAACATGTCAGAAGGCAGACAAATTATTTTTTCGATGGTGAACGTGAGTCGCACGTTGCCTGCAGGTAAAACTATTTTAAAAGATATTTATTTATCTTTTTATTACGGAGCAAAAATTGGTATTCTCGGATTGAATGGTTCGGGTAAATCTACATTGATGAAAATCATTGCTGGAGTTGAAAAAAACTACCAGGGTGAAATTCACTTTTCTCCAGGATACAAAATTGGAATGTTGGAGCAAGAGCCGCAATTGGACGATACCAAAACAGTTATCGAAATTGTACGCGAAGGTGCTGCTGAGCATGTGAATATTTTAAAAGAATATGAAGAAGTAAATAATAAGTTCGCAGAAGAAATGTCGGCTGACGACATGGATAAATTAATCAATCGTCAAGCGAGATTGCAAGATTTAATTGATCAATTTGATTTATGGAATTTGGATAATCGTTTGGAACAAGCAATGGAAGCATTGCGTTGTCCGGAAAGCGATGCGCTCGTGAAGAACTTATCAGGAGGGGAGCGCAGAAGAGTGGCATTGTGTCGTTTGTTAATTCAAGAACCAGAAATTTTATTGTTGGATGAGCCTACCAATCACTTGGATGCTGAATCGGTTGATTGGTTAGAACAACATTTGAAAAATTACAAGGGAACAGTTATCGCTGTTACTCACGATAGATATTTCTTAGACAATGTTGCCGGATGGATTTTAGAATTAGATAGAGGTGAAGGTATTCCTTGGAAAGGAAATTATTCTGATTGGTTAGATCAAAAGCAAAAACGATTAGCACAAGAAGAAAAAACGGAAAGCAAGCGTCAAAAAACATTATTGCGAGAGTTGGATTGGGTGCGTCAAGGTGCAAAAGGTCGTCAAACAAAATCTAAAGCACGTTTAGAGAATTATGAAAAAATGTTGGGTGTGGATGCAAAAACAACAGAAGAGAAACTGGAGTTGTTTATTCCTAACGGTCCGCGTTTAGGTAATGAAGTAATTGAAGCGATTGATGTATCAAAAGCATTTGGAGATAAATTATTATACGAACATTTAAATTTTAAATTACCACCTGCTGGAATTGTTGGTATTATTGGACCAAACGGTGCTGGTAAAACTACATTGTTCCGTATGATTATGGGAGAAGAAACTCCAGATCATGGAGAATTTAAGGTGGGATCAACGGTTAAGATTGCATATGTTGACCAATCGCATACAGAAATTGATCCGGAGAAAACGATTTATGAAGTGTTGACGGGTGGTTCTGAGAATATTGTGATTGGTGGACAAACATTAAACTCTCGAGCTTATGTTTCAAAGTTTAACTTTAATGGTTCCGACCAAGGAAAAAAATGCGGAATACTTTCGGGTGGTGAACGCAATCGTTTGCATTTAGCATTAACACTGAAAAAAGAAGCAAACGTATTATTATTGGATGAGCCAACCAACGATTTGGATGTTAACACACTCCGTGCTTTGGAAGAAGGTTTAGAAAGTTATGCAGGTTGTGCAGTAATTATTTCCCACGACCGTTGGTTCTTGGATAGAGTATGTACGCACATTCTTGCGTTTGAAGGCGATTCAACTGTTTATTATTTTGAAGGTGGATATTCTGAATACGAAGAGAATAAGAAAAAACGTTTAGGGAATGTGGAGCCAAGAAGAGTGCGTTACAAGAAATTGACAGTATAATCAGTCTCGTAAAAATAGCTTAACTTTAATGAGGAATTCAATTATGAGTTCCTCATTTTTATTTTAATACATGCGCAACGCTGTTTTTATTCTATTATCAGTTCTAGCTGTTCAGTTATTTTCACAAAATGAAGTGATTTATAGTTGGAGCGGAGCAATTACTTTTAATTCTGCTAAAGTAAACGCGAAAATGTCGGATACTTCTGCAACTATTAGATTAGTTGTGGACGATGATAGCACTTTCTCATCTCCAAATTTTTCAATTTACTATTCAGTTGATTCGTCAACAAATTATATGGTTTCTATGGATATAAATGGTCTCGCACAGCAAACGAAATATTTCTATGCTGTAGAGGCGGGTGGGGTAATTGATTTGAGTGCTGAAGATGTGGGAAGTTTCAAAACTTTTGCAAATGGCCCTTTTTCTTATTCTTTTGTTATCGGTAGTTGTATTATTAATGGGGAACATAAAGTTTTTGATGTGATGAAAAATATGTCTCCTAGTTTTTATATAAATATGGGTGATTTGCATTATGAAAATCCGAATAGTGGAACAGATATAAATATTCATCGTTTGCCATATGAAAATGCTGTCCTTTCTAAAACTAAGTTTTCTCAATTTCTCAAAAATGTACCGATAACTTATGTTTGGGACGATCATGACTTTAGCGGAAATAATTCAGATAGTTCTTTTGTCGGAAAAGAAAATGCTAGAATTGCGTATCACGAATATGTTCCCCATTATCCTTTAGCATTTGGTTTTGGCCCAACAAAGCCAATAGCGCAATCATTTACAGTTGGTCGAGTGCATTTTATTTTAACGGATTTGAGATCTGAAAGATATACATTTCAGATTATGAAACCAGCTCAACGTGCTTGGTTCGAAAGCGAATGTTTGTATGCTAGAGATAATAATTTAATAATTGCTTGGATGAGCACATATTCTTGGTACGGTACTGGAACAGATAATTGGGCATTTTTTTCATCCGAAAGAACAGATATTAACGATTTCTTTTATTGCAACGACATTAAAAATTTATTTATTCTGTCGGGTGATGCACATATGTTAGCCATCGATAATGGTATCAATGGTAATTTTTCTTCCAGCTCCTGTCCATCTTATAGTTACCCTGTTTTTCAAGCGGCTGCTATCGTTAATGGCGGTTCATATAAAGGCGGTGTTTTTAGTGAAGGGGGATATTTCATGAATCCCGATAATACGGTTGGACAATTTGGAAAAGTAGATGTTTACGATTCTGGTGGAGATTCGATTTGCATTGCTTTTGAAGGATACAGAGTTGACAGTACCGGTTCTGCTTTGACCCTTATGAATTCATATGATTTTTGTAGATTATTGCCTAATACGTCTGTTTTTTTTCATGGAAATAGTTTAGTAAATTCAATACGCATTCAGCCAAATCCTTCTAACAGTTTGAATATTCATTTTCAGGAAAAAGTATTACTTAAGTCAATAAAAATATACTCAACTAATGGGAATCTAGTGCGTATTGATAATGCAAATGTATTTACCTTTGAATATTCTCTTACTTTGAACGAATTAAATTCTGCTTGTTATATTGTTCAAATAGAAACTGAAAATGGAATAGCAAAAAAATATTGGATAAAAAATAAATAATGAACTCAAAAAGATTAATACTCGGAATTGTAATTGGTGGTATTGTTGGAGCTGTTTTAGTTCTGTTGGTAATGGTTTTATTTGATAATAATCGCTCCGACAATAAAGGTGGATTGCGTTTGGTAACAAATGATTCTACTTCAACTGCCGAGCCTAAAAATCAGCAAATATTGGTGTATGGTGATTACATGGATTTAGATAGCACCGACTATTTATTAATTCCTTTAGGGATGAAAGTTGTGGATGGAAAACAAGATGCAGGTTTGCGTTCTAAGTCAAGCGATGAATACTCAGATGCATCAACTGGAAGTTATAGAAGTTATAAATACAATTTTTACTCATTAGACTTTGGCAATTGCAACAATATTATTTTTTACAACAAAAAAAATGATGAAACACATTTGTTGCTTCAAAAACCTGCAATTATCTCTCAGTTTTATTTTCCTTATTATGACAAAGAATACACGGGAGATAAATATTATTTTATTCTTTTAGGTATTCTTGAAGATGATACCAATTTGGATGGCTATATTAATGAAGATGATGCTGAAACAGTTTATTTATCAGACTTGTCGGGTAAAACAATGTTTAAAATTACTCCAGATAATACTCAGTTGGTAGATTGGTTTATAGATATGCCAACAAACAATATTTTAATGAAAGTTCGCTTTGATACAAATAAGGATAGGAAGTTTAATTATTACGATGAAATAGAAATTCTAAAAACATCTATAGATTCACCTGTTGAAGCAAAGAAAATTATTGGGAAAGAGATAAAAGCAAATATTAAGAAGATACTTGATAAAATTAAGTAGCAGGTATCAAGTATCAGGTATCAAGTATCAGGATTGCATCGTCTTTAATTAAAAAGCCTCATTCTAAAATGGAATGAGGCTTTTTAATTAAACTGTATTTACATTTTCAAATTTTCAAATCGACAAATTTTCAAATTAATTTACAATCTTCATTTCATTAATCAAATTAGTAGCTCCACCGTATTTATCAATCAAAAATAATACATAACGAATGTCATTGCTGATGGTGCGTTTGTATTTGCTATCGAAATAAATATCCCCACTCATAGCTTCCCAATTGCCGTCAAATGCTAAACCAACTAATTCGCCATTTGCATTAAGTACTGGACTTCCAGAGTTTCCACCAGTGATATCATTGTTGCTAATAAAAGCTACACGAATGTCTCCGTTTTTGTCGGCATAGTTTCCAAAATCTTTTGCTTTGTATAGTTCTTTCAGTTTTGCAGGAACTTTAAACTCGAAATCATTTGGATTGTCTTTTTCGATTATTCCATTCAATGTTGTGAAGTAGTTAAAATAAGCTGCATCTTTTGGAGTATATGATTTTACGTTTCCATAAGTTAAGCGCAATGTTCCATTTGCATCTGGATAGAATTTTTTATCTGCTTGCATTGCCATTAAACCTCTTATGTACTTGTTGCCTTCTGCGGCATTTGCGGTGTTGAATGCATCGATGTGTGATTCAATGTTTTTATTATAGTTGTCGAAACAAGCTTTTACAAATGCGTATGCGGGATCTTTTTGAAGTTTCTTTGCATCTGGTTTTTCTAAAAATTTAGCTGCAGTTTGTGGGTTGGCAACAAAGCTCTTTTCGAAAACAGTTTTTGCAAATTTCTCAAATGTTTCTGTTGTGGTTTTTCCTTTGTGCTTTTTCATCATTTCTGCCATGTAAGCAGGTTGCTGATTTGCTGGAATGTTTTCATAATACATCTGAATGATTTTTGCTAGAATTTTTTGCTCAGATACTTTATTGAATGATTTGTAAAAGTTCGCATTGAATCCTTGTATACGATCTGTTGCTTTTTTTACGTTATCAGCATTTTGTGCATCTGTTGTCAATGCTTTTTCCAGCGAAGTGTAATTCATTGCAGCAGCCAAAATGCCACAACCAGAAATTCCTTCTCTCATATATGTTGAATGCAATGCATATTGATTGTAGTTCGCGTAAGCTTTTTCGTAATTCGACAAGATGGTTTCATATTCTGGTTTCCCTTTTGCCCAAGTTGTGAAAGTTGTTTCGGTTTGTTTTTTCTCTTCGTAAACTTTCAAACGTTTTAATTGCTCTGTCTGACCAATAAAGTATTTCCAATAGTTTGAAATTCTTGCGTATTGAGCCGACATTAATAATCGTGTGCTATCACTTTTATCCATTTGTTCTTTCCAAGATGATAAACGAATATCACGCAAAGCAACAATTGCAGGATTGATTTTACTAGTAGCTAATTCAATTCCATGAGATATTTCATAACGATTTGTTCTCCCAGGGAAGCCATAAACCATTGTGTAATCACCTTCTTCCAACCCTTTGTTAGAAATAGTCAAAAACTTTTTCGGTTTATAAGGAACATTGTCTGCCGAATATTTTGAAGGTTTATTCTCTTTGTCAGCATAAATACGGAACATCGAAAAGTCGCCTGTGTGACGCGGCCACATCCAGTTGTCGGTATCGCCACCAAATTTACCAATCGCTTGTGGAGGCGCTGCTACTAAACGAACATCTGTAAATTTTTCGAATACAAATAAATAGTACGCATTGTCTTTAAAGAATGAACGAACAAAACCTTCGTAATGGGTTCCTTTTGTTGCTTCCTCAACAATTCCTTTAAAAATGGATTGCTTTTTTGCTTCACTAGCATCACCCGCAATTGCTTTGTTTACTCTTTCAGAAACATCTTCCATTCTTACAAGAATAGAGGCAAATAAGTTTTGATTCACTTTTTCTTCAGTAAAATTCTTAGCCCAAAAACCATTGTCAAGAATATTGTCAGCAGCAGTACTGTGATTTGCAATTGCTTCGTAACCGCAGTGGTGGTTTGTTAATAATAACCCTTTGTCGGATATAAGTTCGGAAGTGCAACCACCATTGAACCAAACAATCGCGTCTTTCAAACTTGCGTTGTTGATGTCGTACAATTGTTCAGGAGTAAGCTTTAATCCAGCTTTCACCATTTGATCGTAGTTGTCTTTCAAAAGCATCGGAAGCCACATGCCTTCATCAGCTTTTAATAAGTTAAAAGTTAAAAGTTGGAAAGTCAAAAGTGCAATTGTGATCTTTTTCATAGTCGTTTTTTTTTATAAGGATACAAATCTATAAATTATAATGAAATAACAATCAGAGATAAGCTAAAGGGCTTAAAATCAGTTATAAATGGCTAATATTTTAGGATGAACGGCAAGGTGATTATTAGGGGAAAATTCACGATATTCGTGGTTTAAAATTAGGATTTAAGAATATCAGATTTAGGATTTTACAAAATGGCACAAAAACCTAGCATACCAAAAGGAACTCGAGATTTTTCACCACAAGAAATGGTGAGACGAAATTATATTTTTGATACCATTAAACAAGTGTTTCAACGATATGGCTATTTGCCCATTGAAACTCCTGCCATGGAAAACCTTTCTACCCTCATGGGAAAGTATGGTGAAGAAGGCGATAAGTTGATTTTTAAGATTTTGAATAGTGGAGATTTTAAAGAAGGTGTTGATATGAGTGTTGATTCAAAACAACTGGTAAATAAGATTTCAGAAAAAGCACTCAAATACGATTTAACAGTTCCTTTCGCTCGTTACGTTGTACAACACCAAAGCGAAATTACTTTTCCATTCAAGCGTTATCAGATTCAACCTGTTTGGCGTGCTGATAGACCACAAAAAGGTCGTTACCGTGAATTTTACCAATGTGATGCCGATGTGATTGGAAGTAATTCCCTAATCAATGAGGTGGAGTTGACGCAGATGATTGATGATGTCTTTACAACATTGAAAGTTCCTGTTTTAATCAAAATCAATAACCGTAAAATTTTAAGTGGTATTGCTGAAGTGATTGGCGAAAAAGAAAAGATTGTGACCATCACTGTTGCAATTGATAAGTTAGATAAGATTGGTGCTGATGGAGTAAATAAAGAATTGAAAGAAAATGGTGTGAGTGATTCGGCTATTCAAAAATTACAACCATTAATTGAATTCAAAGGAACAACACTTGAAAAAGTGAACTTCTTAAAAACGCTTTTAGCTTCTTCTGAAATTGGATTAAAAGGAATTGAAGAAGTTGAATACATTTTCAAAACGGTAGATGAGTTAAAATTAAATACTGCGAAAGTAGAATTAGATATTACACTTGCGCGCGGTTTAAACTACTACACAGGAGCCATCTTCGAAGTAAAAGCAAATGTAGGAACATTCACCAGCAGTATTTGTGGTGGTGGTCGATACGATGATTTAACTGGAATTTTTGGTTTGCCGGATATGAGTGGAGTTGGAATCTCGTTTGGTGCAGACAGAATTTATGATGTATTAAACGAATTGAATTTATATCCTGATACAGTTTCTGCATCTACAAAATTATTGTTTGTTGCTTTTAATGAAAAAGATCAAAGCGATATGCTTCCTTTATTAGCAAAGGTTCGGAAGGCTGGAATTAATTCTGAAATTTATCCAAACACAAAAGCAGACGCTAAAAAGCAATTCACGTATGGTGAATCTAAAAATATTCCTTTTGTCGTTTCTGTTAAAGAAGGTGTTTTGACGTTGAAGAATATTGTGAGTGGAGAGAAAGAAGAACTGAGTATTGAAAATATTATTAATAAACTAAAGTAATTTAAGAACGTCATTGCGAGGAACGAAGCAATCTCACCCTATTTTAGATGAGATTGCCACATCCCGCGAAAATGCGGGACTCCCGAATTAATCGGGACAGGTCGCAATGACGGCACAACATAAAATCAGTATGCACACAATAACAACAACCCAATTATCCTTACAAACGATTTCTGAAATCATTTCAGGGAACAAAAAACTTGCTCTTTCCGAAGAAGCTAAAAAGAACATTTCTTCTTGTCGCGAATACCTAGACAAAAAAATGGCATCTCAAAAGGAGCCTATCTATGGTATCAATACAGGTTTTGGTTCTTTGTGCAATGTAGTTATCCCAGATTCAGATTTGGAAAAATTGCAACAAAATATTGTAATGTCGCATGCATGTGGAACAGGCGATGAAGTTCCTCAAGATGTTGTGAAGTTGATGTTGCTTTTGAAAATACAAGGACTCTCTTACGGAAAATCTGGAGTTCAATTGCAAACCGTTGAACGCTTGGTTGAGTTTTTTAATAACGATGTTTTGCCAGTTGTTTTTCAATTAGGTTCTTTAGGTGCTTCGGGCGACTTAGCTCCGTTGGCTCATTTGAGTCTACCATTGTTAGGATTAGGAGAAGTTTATTACAAAGGAGCAAAACAAACTTCTGCTGAAGTGTTGAATAAATTAAACTTAAAACCAATCACGCTTAAATCAAAAGAAGGTTTGGCTTTGTTGAACGGAACACAGTTTATGAGTGCTTACGGAGTTTGGTGTTTGTTGCAAACAAAAAAATTAAACATCGCTGCGGATGTGATTGGCGCTATTTCATTAGAAGGTTTTGATGGAAGAATGGATCCATTCAAATTGCACATTCATAGTATTCGTCCGCACAAAGGACAATTAAAAACTGCGGAGAATATGCGCAAGTTGTTGGAAGGAAGTGAAATTATCAAGCAGAAAAAAGAACACGTACAAGATCCTTATTCATTCCGCTGTATTCCACAAGTGCATGGTGCTTCCAAAGATGCAATTGAATATGTCTCAACTGTTTTTCTGACAGAAATTAATTCGGTTACAGACAATCCAACAATTTTTCCAGCCGAAGATGAAATTATTTCAGGAGGAAATTTTCACGGACAGCCATTGGCATTAGCCTTGGATTTCTTGGCAATTGCTTTAGCAGAATTGGGAAGCATTTCCGAAAGAAGAACGTATCAGTTGATTGCAGGATTACGAGGATTGCCTCCATTCTTAGTTGCGAAGCCTGGATTAAATTCTGGATTCATGATTCCACAATATACAGCTGCAAGTATTGTGAGTCAAAACAAACAATTGTGTTCGCCAGCATCCGTTGATTCTATTGTAAGTTCAAACGGACAAGAAGATCATGTGTCGATGGGAGCAAATGCCGCTACAAAATGCTACAAAGTTGTTGAAAATCTGAATCGTATTTTGGCAATCGAATTATTTAACGGAGCTCAAGCTTTGGAGTTCAGAAAACCTTTGAAATCGTCAAGTACTATTCAAAAAATTGTTGCTGATTACAGAAGACTTGTTCCTTTTGTAGAAGAAGATAAAATCATGTACACAGAAATTGAAAAGAGTGTTCAGTTTTTGAAAGGAATACAATTTGCGATTTAGGAGGATTCCTTACATCGCAACCGTCATCCCGTGCTACGACACGGGATCTCATAATTGTGAAAACGAATCCTAATGGGGAGATGCCGCCCATTCGACTCCGCTCAGGGTGACATCAAGGCTGAACGTTTTACGAGGGGATTACGTTTTTAAAATAAATCATTAAAATGAAAAAAATAATTTTTATAACATTCAGTTTTCTATTGACAAACTTGCTCTCAGCACAATACACCAATGTGATGATCAGTAATACGAACGACCCTGAAGAAGTTTCTATTCGTATCAATCCTAAAAATCCAAATCAAGTAGTTGCTGGTGCGAATTTGAATAACGTTTATTATTCGAATGACGGAGGAGCAACCTGGGCCATTGGAGTGCTGAATGATGCTTCTTTTGGTGTTTGGGGAGATCCAATTATTTTTAACGATACAACAGGAGCTTTTTATTATTCACATTTATCTAATCCTCCTTCAGGTGGAAGTTGGGTGGATAGAATTGTAACTACAAAATCCACGGATGGTGGTGCAACTTGGTGGCCAAGCGGAACTGCTGTTGGAAAAAACGGAACGAAAGTCCAGGATAAAGAAGGTATTGTAGTGAATAAAGTCAACAATGAAATTTATGTTACTTGGACACAATTTGATAATTATGGAAGTTCATCACCGAGTGATAGTTCAATCATTCGTTTTTCAAAATCAGCCGATGCCGGTTTAACATGGAGCACACCAATTAGATTGAGTAGCGTTGCTGGTGATTGTGTAGATAGTGATAATACTGTGGAAGGTGCAGTTCCAGCTGTTGGCCCAGCAGGAGAAATTTATGTGGTGTGGACTGGTCCGAATGGAATTGTATTTAATAAAAGTTTAGACGGTGGATTAACATGGTTGCCAAATGAAACACCCGTTACATCAATGCCTGGAGGTTGGGATTATAACATTGCAGGTTTGCAACGTTGCAACGGATTACCTCAAACGCTTTGTGATTTAAGTGGTGGACCAAACCATGGTACGATATACGTTAACTGGACAGATCAAAGAAATGGAACGACAGATACAGATGTGTGGTTAGTGAAATCAACAGATGGTGGAACTACTTGGAGTATACCCGTTAGAGTAAATGATGATGTTCCGGGGCGTCAACAATTTTTAACTTGGATGGATGTAGATATTGTTACTGGAAATTTATATTGTGTTTTTTACGACAGAAGAAACTTCTCTTCAACCAGTCAGCAAACAGATGTATATATGGCAAAATCAACAGATGGTGGAAATACGTTTAGTAATTACAAAATAAATCAAACGAGTTTTATTCCTAGTCCTGCTATTTTCTTTGGAGATTATACTGGAATTTCTGCATATAACAATATGGTTCGTCCTATTTGGATGTCTTATAGTTCATCTACGTTGAGCGTTTGGACTGCCTTGGTAGATGGTTCAACTATGAGTATTGATGAATCAGGTTTAAATGCTTTTTCTCCAGTTGAGTTGGAACAAAATTACCCGAATCCTTTCTCTCAAACAACTTGGATAAAATTCGGTTTAAAAAAAGCAGGGAAAGTAAATCTGGAAGTTTTTGATGTTTTAGGAAAAAGAGTTGCCACTCTTTATAGAAATGAAGAGTTTCATGAAGGTAATTACGATTACATATTTAATGCTTCAGCTTACAATTTAAAGCCGGGAGTTTATTACTATTCAATTTCCTGTGATGAATTTGCACTCACTAAAAAAATGATTGTTTATTAATGAGACTAATTCTGGTATCGTTTTTTGTTTTTATTTCTTCTGTCAGCATTTCTTGTGAGTGCGTTACGCTTTCTCCAATTTCTAAAGAGCTTTCCAATAATTACGATGTTGTTTTTTGTGGAATAGTTGATTCTGTTGGCTTGTGTGGCGAAGAGGGAACAGCTATTGCGTATTTTACAATAACTGAATTGTATAAAGGGAATGTCCAGAAGCAAGTGAAAATTAATTTCGATTGCAATACAGAGTGCATGATGAGTTTTGCGACTGATGACAACTGGATTATTTATGCAAAGTATTCGAAATTTGATTTTCTGAACATTTCGATCTGTGACCACAATCGTAAAAAATTTAATGCTGGTGAAGAAGATATTTATCTGATTGTTTCTAAAAGAACATTTGAAAAAGAGTTAGATTTTTTAAAAACTAATTTAACAGTACTAGAAACAGTTGAATCTACTGTTGTTAATAATACAGTCACAGATATTGGTCGACATAACGAACAGCCATCATCTTGGGGTAAAATTGTGTTATTGCTGATTTCTGTTTTGGCAATGGCAATAGTTTATTTTGTAACACGTAAGAAAAAATAAAAATGAACAAATTTAAATCTCATCCCTGGCATGGTATCTCAATTGGAGAAAATGCGCCAGAAATTATAACAGCCTTCATCGAAATTGTTCCTACAGATACTGTAAAGTATGAAATTGATAAAGAATCAGGATATTTAAAAATAGATCGTCCTCAAAAATTTTCGAATGTTGTTCCAACTTTGTATGGATTTATTCCTCAAACGTATTGCGATGTGAAGGTGGCAGAGTATGCCGCATTGAAATCCGGAAAGGTTGTATCAAAAGGCGATGGCGACCCATTGGATATTTGTGTGTTGAGTGAAAAAACCATCACCCATGGTGATATTATTTTACAAGCGATTCCTATCGGTGGTTTTCGTTTAATTGATAAAGGAGAAGCAGATGATAAAATTATTGCAGTGATGAAATCGGATGAAGTGTTTGAAAACTGGAAAGACATTACAGATTGTACCGAAGCAGTAATTGATCGATTGAAACATTATTTTTTGACCTACAAAAATATTCCAGGGGCAGAAAAACCAACGTGTGAGATTACTCATATTTATGGTAGAGAAGAAGCGTATGAAGTGATTAAAAGAAGTAGAGAAGATTATAAAAACAAGTTTGAAAAGTAATGCTTAACGTCTATTGCATCCCAGGGATGGGCGTAAATGAGCGTTTATTCAGAAATCTCAATTTGAATAACTGCACGATTCATCATATTAAATGGGTAACACCATATCAAAATGAATTGCTTCCAAATTATGCAAAACGTCTTTCTCAACAAATTGACTCTAATCAACCATTTGTATTGCTAGGTGTTTCTTTTGGTGGGATGTGTAGTGTGGAAATAGCAAAACAACTTAAACCTCTTAAAACATTTATCATTTCCAGTAATAAATTTCACAGTGAACTTCCTTTCAAATTAAGTTTCTGGAGGGTGCTTCCTCTCTATAGATTGTTTAGAGATGGTTTTTATAAAAATGCTGTTGTCCTAACTAAAAAGCAGTTTGGTATTGTCACAGAAGAGCAAATGGCCAATTTTCGTAAGATGCTAAATGAGGCTCCTGAAAATTACTATAGTCGAGCAGTGCATTGTATTGTAAAATGGAAAAATGAAAAGCGTCCCGAAAATTTAATTCATATACATGGAACTTTAGATCGAGTGCTACCATATTATAAACTCAAAGGATGTGATTATACGATAAAAGGTGGAAGTCACTTTATGATTATAAATAAAGCGGAAGAAATAAATGCGATTATAAATATAGAATTAGAGAAGTTGAAGTAATAATTATTTTCCCACACTCTTTTCGCCACCCATCAAAACATACTGAATAATATTTGCGCCCATTTTTAAAGCTTTCTGACGAGTTTCTTGTGAATCCTTATGAACTTCGTAGCTTTCCCATCCATCGCCTAAGTCGCACTCAAAGTCATAATAACAAACCAATCTTCCTTGATAAATTATTCCAAAACCTTGTGGTGCTTTTTCTTCGTGTTCATGAATTTTTGGTAAGCCATTCGGGAAATCAAATTTTTGGTGATAAATCGGATGTGAAAAAGGTAATTCTACAAAATCCAATTCTGGAAATACTCTTTTCATTTGTGGACGAATAAATTTATCCATTCCAAAGTTATCAGAGATATGTAAAAATCCTCCGCCAATTAAATAATTGCGTAAATTTTCTGTTTCCTGTGAATTAAAAACTACGTTTCCATGTCCTGTCATGTGAACAAAAGGGTAGTTGTATATATCCGGACTCCCAACTTCAATAGTTGCTTGTTGAGGATTAATGTTTGTTTTTAGATTGGTATTACAGAACTCAATTAAATTAGGAAGTGAAGTTTCCAGATTTGCATACCAGTCGCCACCACCGCTGTATTTCAACAAGGCAATTTGGTATGTTGGAGCCGGAATAAATGCTAACCAACTTATTGTAATAGTAAGAAGTATAATTATTTTTTTAAGCATTTCGTTCCTTGGTTTCTTTTAAACTCAAATACATTTCATTAAATCGATCCAACACTTTTTGTAAAAAGACTTCATCCACCAATTTCTGTATTCCTTCAACACCATTTACTTCACTATGCCCAATCTTAAACGTTTGTTCCATATTCCCAGCCAAAAACTGAATTTGATATTTATCATTCATCGAAAAGATGTTGATGGTGATCTTGGGATGAGGGATGTTAGCAATAACTCGCATTTTTTTCTTTTTTAATTTGTCTTTTGTCTACGACCCTTTATATGGTCCACTTTTAAAAATGTTTGTTCCCTCATCTCCTTCTCTTCGAATCTTTGCTTGTATTACATGTGCTAATTGTGCGTAATGAGCTAAATTGTTTTTTTTCAAAAATGCAGCAGCATTGTCATCACCATTGATGTAGTTTGCCATTGCTGCCCAATGATATTGTTTGCCATCCATCAATAGCGTGAATGCTTTTTTATCATCCCAAATTGCATTTACAAAAGTAGCCAGTATGATGTGTTTGTGAACTAATAAATATTCAAATGCTTTTGAGTGTCTACTTGCCGCATCTCTCAAATAAACCAATTCCGGAAAATTGTTTTCTTCCAACCATAACTTTGCTGACGGACTTCCATCCACCCAGGCTGTTGCTTTTTCTATGGCTTCTTTGGGATAATGCATTTATATTCAAATTTACGAATAGAAAACCGAATTAGTTGTTTTTTTTCTTTTTTGTCTTAGGAACTTTCCCAATACGCGGGTCGTTCTTTAAAATCAGATCACACAAACGGTTTACGCTAGATTCGAAATCATCGGCATCTTTTGGAATGACTTGCCAGCCGCTGGTGCCAGGGCCAAATATTTGAATTGAACGCATACTCGGAAATTCTGTCTTGAGACTGGCATGAAACTCTTTGGAAGTGCAAATCCAAACTCCGCTGTCTTCATCGTCTTTGTCTCTTAATGAAAGAACAATCTTGTCATTGATATAAATCGAATGACAACCAAACATTGCTTTTATAATTGGATCACGGGAAAATAAATTTTCGATTGCAAAACTAAATGGAATTATCTTTTTTGCTTTTACCATGTGAATGAATTTGCATTATATTGTCAGCCTAAGCGAAGTCGAAGGCTAAAACTTTATAATAGTTCGCAAGTTAAGCTGTCGCTGAGTTAAGTAGTTAGGAACAGCGTATTGTCTGGCTGTTACATCTTCTACCCAAATGTATGAAACGGTATTGTTTGTCCCAAGTAAGTTGAACACTTCCAAACTTATCCATAAAGATTTTAAGAAACGTAGCGGACTTTTTGGTTTAGGTGTTCTGTTTTCTTTTATAGCTTGATAAGAGAATCCTATATCCACTCTTCTGTAAGGTGGCATGCGTAAAACTTGCTGATAACGTTGTGTTCCCGGAGCTCCGAAAGGAACACCTGAACCGAATAATAAATTCAAATGCATTTTTAAATCAGGAAGCTTCGGCATATTGTCTTGAAAAAATAATCCAAAACTCACACGTTGATCTGTTGGACGATAAATGTATCCGGGCTCATTTCTAATACTATCAGTAGCAACACTGTTTGCTGTAAATCCTGGTACAATTATTTCTCCGTCACTGTTATAATAATCAAAATAGAAATCGTCTTTTAAGTCTTCTCTTGTTTCCATAACTGAAAGCGAGAACCACGATTCCAAACCTTTTATAAATTCTCCATTTACTTTTAAATCAACACCGGTTGCATAACCACGAGCATTGTTTTGTGCTGAATAGCGAATCCTAACATTGTCGATTTCATAAGGAATTAAATTATCAAGATATTTATAATATGCTTCAGCAATAAATTTGAATGGACGCTTCCATGCAGTAAAGTTATAATCACTTGTTAAAACAAAATGAATTGATGTTTGAGCTTTTATGTTTTGATTCACAACACCGTCTCGACCTCTTAATTCTCTATAGAAAGCCGGTTGATAGTAATATCCTGAAGCAAATTTAAATAAGAAGTCTCGTTTCCAGTTTGGTTTTACTCCAAATGTTCCGCGTGGTCCAACTAAAATTTGATTGTTGAAATCCCAATAATTTGCACGCAAACCTAATGTAGCTGATAATGTAGTTGTGTCTTTCGTTTCTTTCATTAACGAACTTTGCAAATATCCTGAAACTCGATTTGAATAAAGTTTAATTTTTGTTTTTACTACATTTTGCAAAGTGATGTCGCCTGGATCCATGATTGGTCCAGGGGTATTTGGCAAAGAAAATCCAGCACTATCTATAAATTTCCATTCGCTTAATTTATCTGAAATTTGTTCGTTTGAATATTTTACTCCCCAAAGCAATTGTTTTTTTCCTTCTGTGAAAGTACCCTTGTGTTCACCACTAAAAACATAAGCTTCTAAATTTGTACGTGCGTGATCTATATAAGTTCCAATTCCTCTTTCAGTAACAACATCTCCAAAATTTGGTTTTCCAAAATCTGTTTCTAACTCTCCAATAAAGTATTGCCCTTGAATATCAAATGCTTCTTCTTCTTTACTTCTAAAGGCCGAACCAATGAATTTTAAATTTACTTTTTCATTATCACTATTGAAGATTGCAGATAATGCCCCCATCATGGTATTAAACTGGTCAATTTCTTGTCCATCAAAATAAATTTTCAAACGCAGTGCTTTGTCGAGTGTTCCAAAATCAGTTTCTCTATTTTCTGGAACAAATTGATACTTATTGCTTGCGTAGTTTCCTAAAAAATCCAATTCCCAATTGGAAGTTAAATCATAAGTTGTGTACATCTGAAAATCAGCAAAAAATGGTTTGTAATCACCTTTTGAATCTGTTTTTCCTAATAGATATTTATTTGTTTTGTAGCGAGCACCCATCAACCAAGTGAAGCGATAGTTTTTTGAGGAGCCTTCTAAATGCAAATTACTACCAAGTAAACTTCCAGAAACAGTTCCAGCAAATTTTCTTGGTTTTCGATATTGCACATCTAAAACACTTGACATTTTGTCGCCATATTTTGCTTCGAATCCTCCAGCCGAAAATAAAACAGAAGCAACCATATCAGGATTTATAAAACTTAATCCTTCTTGCTGTCCAGAACGAGTTAAGAATGGACGATAGACTTCAATTCCGTTTACATATACTAAGTTTTCATCAAAATTTCCTCCGCGTACAGAGTATGCGGAGCTTAGTTCGTTTCTGTTTGAAACTCCTGGAAGTGTAAAAAGGATAGCATTAAAATCTTGGCTTGCGGTAGGAATGTGAGTGATGTTGATTGGGTCTAGTCGCGTAAGATCTTTGAATCTGCTTCCATCATTTATTTCTACAACATTCATTGTTATTTCTTTTGAGCTAATTCGTCTGCTAATGTCTAGCTTTTCACCTGGAGATAATTTTACAGTTCGTTGAGATTGAATATAGTTTAAATTATAAAATACTATTGTAATGTCTTCGTTAGCGGGAATAATATATGAGAATTCTCCTTTCGAATTTGTGAAAGTTGGAGTAGCAGAGGATCCTAGAATAGAAACACTGACGTCTTCAATTGGAGAATAGTCGATGTCTGTAATTTTACCAAAAACAGTTGCATTATTTTGAGAAAATAAATTTGTTATTGCAAGAATGAAAATTCCTATAAATAGAAGTTGCTTCGTGTAGCATTTTATATGATAAATAACAGGGGATTTCACAATAAATCAAATCTGACTTTAATTTTTCTTTTTAAAATCGCCATTCTTCCAAGCTTTTATAAATTTAGCCCATGCGATTGGATTTAATAAATTATTTGGAGGAAGCTGTCCTGCATAATATAGCTTACTTTGATATTGTTGCATGTTGTATTTGTAGTTTAAGCTAGCATCCATTGCCATGCCTGTCATTCTTTCTTTTACATCTGCTCTTGCCATATTTCTGTCTGCACGTATGATATCGTCTTCAGGTAAATTTAAAGCTAAAAATGCTTTTTTAAATTGTTCTTTTGTTGGCCACGGATATACATCTGTAATTGCCAGTCTCACGGTGTCCATCGTTAGTACTTGGATCAATGAGTATTTGTTATTTGTAAGTGTATCTGGAATAATAAAAAAAGCTGAATTAAAACCAATTGCAGAAAATTCAATGGTGTCACCTTCTTGGGCTACAAATGAATAGTACCCGAAATAATCACTAACTGTTCCTCTGTGTCCATTTTGAACAATGATACTTGTATAGGGCACTGGTTTTAAACTATCGCCTTCAACAACCACCCCTGAAAATTGAACCAAATCGTGTTTCCCATCCTGAGAATTGGGAGATTTTTTTTGCGAATAAGAAAAAATTGGTATTAGAAGAGTAATTATAAATAGTGTTATAAATTTTTTCATTTTTTGCTTGTTAGTTTCACTCAAAAGTACGCATTTATTGTCCTAAAAGGGAACAATTTTTTAAAACGGAATTAGCCAATCTTTATTGTTTAAAAAGCACAAAAAAAGCCTCCAGTATAATCATGGAGGCTTTGATTGTATTCGTTTTTTTTAATCTTTAATTGGTATCAATCCTCTTATTCCCATGTCCACAACCGTCTCGCCAACACCTGGTTCGTAATAACCATCTGGAGTTGAGTCGATCCATTCAAAACTTTTGTTTGTTGATAAGGAAACGGTAATAACAATGTCAACCGTTTCAGAGCCAGTTATTACCAAAGGCGAATTAGCAAATACATTGTCTACAAATTGACCAGTAACTAAGCAACTCCCTGAGGGAATTGGAGATGTTGCAAACAATGGATTCGGAACAGTTGTTCCTACTGATTGGCCATCTAAGAAATAGTTTGTGCCTAAAACATTGGTTAAAAATCCCCAATATCCTTGGTTGTGATTTCCTGCACCACCAGTTCCTGCTGTTGGCTGAAAACTAGATCCATTCATTTGATATCCTGGAATATAGCTTCTAAATCCAATGAAAGATGCGACAGTACCTGTTCCATAACCTGTAGGCAGGGAAGTAGATTTATAAGTAATGTCATAGTTTTGATATGCCAATGAAATTCTTAACCATTTATATGATCCTGGAGTGATTGAGTCCAACGGAATTGAAAAAAAAGTTACATTTTCGGCCGACTGAATAGATGAACAATAATCAATAGCTGTTAAGCCTCCAGTTGTGGTTTGTGCACCAATATGAATAACTTCTCCACTTCCTACTAAATCTAAATCACCAGCTAATTCAATGTAATGCTGACTCATTAAATTAAAAATAGGAGATTGAGCAGCATTTCCAGCTGGCACAGTGGATGGGCTTCCAAAATTATCCAATCGAACTTGAGTTGAATCAAATTTGAATTTAAAGATTAGTCTTGGCGTAGTTGCAGATGTTGGCGTATAAACCGTTGCAGGGGCGCACGCTACATAAGGAGCAGTCGGTGTGGTTGCAGGCTCTTCGTCTTTATCTTTTTTGCAAGCGTTAAATGCCAGAATTGTTGTCAAGGCAATTGTGAATAGTAGTGGAGTTTTTAAGTGTTTCATCTTTCTGATTTTTGAAATACGAATATACAAAAAAAAGAGCTCTATCTATCTGAAATTTAATATATTTGATATTGAATATTTTTAAAAAATAAGATGATGAAAAAAATTACTCTATCATTATTAATGGCTTTTACTGGAACGTTAAGCGCACAAATAACAATTGTTTCTTCAGATATGCCAAATGCAGGTGATTCTGTTCTGATAAGTGTAACTACTTCTATTGATACGAACGATGTTAATTCAACTGGTGCAAATTACACGTGGGATTATTCTACGTTGATTCCAGATTTCCAACGCTACGAAAAATTTGATGCACCACTTACATTTCCGTTACCTTTTAATTTGCTTTTCAATCCGTTCAATACATCTTATGGAAATGAAAACAATATCTTAACTAGCTTACCTATACCTGGAATTACATTAGATATGGCCTACGATTTTCTTAAAGAATCCTCATCTCAATTTCGCCAAGTAGGTGCGGGATATACGTTGAACGGAATTCCATTGCCTTTTCTTTATTCTTCAAATGATATTATTTATAATTTTCCATTGGATTATTTGGATACCGATTCTTGCGATTATAAATTTGGTTTGCCTATTCCGAGCATCGGATATTATGGGTCTGAAGGGCATCGAGTGAATGTTGTTGATGGTTGGGGGACATTAACTACTCCGTTTGGGACATTTAATACTCTGCGTGTAAAATCAACAATAGCAGCTATTGATACATTAGCATTGGATATTTTAGGATTTGGCACAGACATTCCTCGTCCATTACGTTTTGAATATAAATGGTTGGCAACTGCAATGCAAATTCCTGTTTTAAAAGTGGATGCTTCTGATGTTTTAGGGACAATAACCATAACGAATGTTGAATATCAAGACACGCTACTTCCCGGTGTTCCTCAATTGAGTATTTCTAGTTATTCAAACGATAATTTTAATTCAATTGTTTATCCAAATCCTGTCGTAGATAATTCAGTTTTGCAATACACGTTATTGGAAAAATCAAATGTGAAAATTAGTATGACCGATATTGTTGGAAAAACAATTTCTATTATAGCTGATCAATCACAAGTATCTGGAACATACCAGCAACAAATTAATGTTAGCGAGTTATCGCAAGGTGTTTATTTTGTTGTTTTGCAAACAAATAAAGGAAGAGTAGTTCACCGAATTGTGGTTTCTAAATAAAGTATTCAAAAATATATAAGCCCTGTTCTGTAAAGAGCAGGGCTTTTTTTATTATCGATTGTCGAAGTCAATCACAAATCTAGAATAACACTGAAGAAAATAATTATCAGTCACCATCTGTTTTATCCACGGCATCTGTGTTCTGTCATTCTTTCTTTATAAAACTAAATTTATCCTTCATTCTAAGGAAGATTGATTCATAATAATGATAGCTTAATTCAGATATGAATAACGTTGAAAAAAAGGAAACAAAAACTAAAATTAGAAAAACATATTTACTCATGTGTTGCAGATCTATTCCCATAAAATAAAACAAACATAAGACTGCAAAAAATGCAATCATGTGATAACAATACATTCCGTATGTGTATTTTCCAAATGAAGAAATAATTTTCCAGTTTTTGATTTTATAAAACGAATTTTTTGCAAAATTCTGTTCCATTATTATAAATGCAAAAAGACTTGAAAAAACTACAGGTAAAATGGATGAAACATGGTTATAATAAATACCAAATTTCCATGAATAGAAACGGAGTGGAATCAAAATTAATAATAGTAGATAAATCAAAATGATTCTTCTTTTGGAAATTCTTTCCATCCACTCAATTACACTTTTTTGGAATGATAAATACGCAATCACCGCTCCGGAAGCTAAATCTGACATGGAAGAAAGCGAATGGTATTTAATAATCATAGCATTGCCTTGCGCATAAAAAAAACGAAAAGCAATTGACCCAAGAATGATTATGATAAATGTTTTTAAAAGATATTTGTTTGGTACAAATGCAATAATTAAAGGCCAAAATAAATAAAATTGTTCTTCAATAGAAACGGACCATAAAATCCCAATCATAAAATTGTTTATGCCATTATAGATATAATCAAAATTGCCAGTAAATGTCAGATAAAACCATTTGTTGATTTCATCTGTACTAACTCCAATCGCGAACCATTGTGGCAAAATATTTTCTAACATCGGAAAAGCGAATAAGCACATTGCAACTATTAGAAAATATAATGGCCAAATTCTTAATACTCTTCTTAGATAAAAGTTTTTGACGTTAATTTTTCCACTCAGTTCTTTTTCTTTTAATAATAGGTAAGTAATAAGAAATCCACTGAGTACAAAAAATAAGCTCACTCCTAAATCGCCATTCCAAAAGAAATGAGATCGGATATATGCAAATGTTGTTGAGTGGTTGTTGTAACCCAAGGAACCTGTTGCATGGTTAATAAATACAACAAAAAATGCGAAAAAACGCAATCCTTCGAGGTTAGGAAAAAACACTTTGTTTGAGTCAATCATATAATAAAGTCAATAATAGCTACCGAATATCTCAGGATAGGTTGCAATTTATAGATTTTTCTCTTTGAAAATCAGCTTACGTTTTAATCTTTGTTCATTTCTATATTAATTGTAAATTTGCGCCCTAAATTAATTTGTTAAAATGTCGAGATTCAATTCATTAAAAGTTATAGATGTAATTCGTGAAACTGCTGACGCTGTTTCTATTGCGTTTGAAGTGCCTGAAAACTTAAAACAGGATTATAAATACAAGCAAGGTCAATATTTAACCCTTAAATTTAATGTAAAAGGGGAAGAGTTAAGACGATCATACTCAATTTGTAGCAGTCCCGTTGACGAAAATGAATTGCGTGTTGCAGTTAAAAAAGTAAAAGACGGAAGAGTATCTTCTTTCATCAATGATAATTTAAAGGCTGGTGATGTTGTGGAAGTGATGCTTCCAATGGGTAATTTCTTTACCGAAATGAATGCGTCAAACAAAAAGAATTATGTTTTATTTGGCGGTGGTAGTGGAATTACTCCAATGTTATCTATTCTAAAAACTGTTTTAAAAGCAGAGCCACAAAGTACTATTACTTTGTTTTATGGTAATAATGATATAGCATCTGTTATTTTTAAAAAACAAATTGATGATTTAGCGATTTCAAATGCAAGTCGATTTAAAGTATATCACATCCTGAATTCCGCTCCGGCTAATCATCCTGCAAACTTACAAGGTTTGATGACCAAGGAAAAAGACATGGCACTTGTGAAGGAGTATGTAGATATAAATGCTGACAATGTTTATTTTATATGCGGTCCAGGACCGATGATGGAGAATGTTGTGAATGCCTTGAAAGAATTAAAAATTAACGAATCTCAGATTCATATTGAATATTTTACAGCTCCTGTAAATGCAGAAGAAATAAAACCTACTGGAAATGCTGCAAGTGGTGCTTCTGCAACTATCATTATTGATGGGGATGAACATGCTGTTGTTTTAGAAGAAAACGAAACTATCCTAGAAGCTGCAATCCGCATAGGTTTAGATGCTCCTTATGCTTGCCAAGGTGGTTCTTGCTGTACGTGTCGCGCACTCTTACAAGATGGTAAAGTAGAAATGGCAGTAAACTATGCTCTTTCTGCATCTGAAGTAAAACAAGGTTTTATTTTAACGTGTCAAAGTCGTCCTACTACTGACAAAGTAGTGGTGAATTACGATAAGGGATTGTAGAGTTGTTTCCTCTTATTTTACTGAACAAATCAGCCTTAAAATGGTTGTATTACTAGTATTTTTCTTGCTATCTTTGATAACAGTGAGAAAAGTCATATTTTTATGTCTTAGATTTAAGTAATTTTGTAGCAATTATGGATGACGCAAAACAATTAGAAGCCTTTGAAGCTAAAATTGCTTCAGGTGCAAAGATAGAGCCTAAGGATTGGATGCCTGAGGCTTACCGCAAACAATTGATTCGAATGATGAGCCAACATGCGCATTCCGAAATTGTTGGAATGTTGCCTGAGGGAAATTGGATTACTCGTGCTCCAAACTTGCGCAGAAAAGCTATATTATTGGCAAAAGTACAAGATGAAGCTGGACATGGTTTGTATTTGTATAGTGCAGTTGAAACACTTGGTGTTGATAGAACAGAATTGTTATATCAATTACATACAGGAAAAGCAAAATATTCCAGCATTTTCAATTATCCTACTTTAACTTGGGCTGATATCGGAGCAATTGGATGGTTAGTAGATGGAGCTGCAATTATGAATCAAACGGCTTTGGCTAGAGGTTCATACGGACCATATTCTCGTGCAATGGTTCGAATTTGTAAAGAAGAAAGTTTTCATAACCGCCAAGGATATGAAATTATGATGAGCTTAGCTCAAGGCACTCCTGAACAAAAAGCGATGGCTCAAGATGCTTTGGACCGCTGGTGGTGGCCGGCAGTAATGATGCTAGGACCAAGTGATGATAAATCACCAAACAGCGATCAATTAATGAAATGGAAAGTGAAAATGGAAAGCAATGATGCTATTCGTGAACGCTTTATTGATAGAACAGTTCCACAAGCAGAGTTTATTGGATTAAAAGTTCCTGATGCGGATATGACTTTTGATGAAAAAACAGGTCATTACACACATGGTGAAATTAATTGGGACGAATTTTTCGAAGTAATTAAGGGGAATGGTCCATGTAATGCAAAGCGTTTGAAGGATCGTTCTGAAGCAGATAAAAAAGGCGCATGGGTTCGCGAAGCAGCTACCGCATACGCTGCAAAACAAATTAAAGAAAGAGCAATTGCTTAAAATTTAAAACTAAATTTATTATGAGTCAAGATTCACAATGGCCTGTTTGGGAAGTTTTTTTACAAGGTAATCCAGGAATACCTCACAAGCATGTAGGTAGCGTTCATGCTACAGATGCTGAAATGGCAATTCAAAATGCGCGTGATGTTTATACTAGAAGAAGTGAAGGGATGAGTATTTGGGTTGTTCCTGCAAATTCAATTTCTGCATCTAGCCCTGAAGATCAAGGTGCATTTTTTGAACCGTCAAACGATAAACCTTATCGCCATCCTACTTTTTATAAAATTCCTGAAGGAGTAAAATATTTATAAATAGATGTGAGATGTTAGACGTGAGATATTAGATTGTTCTCTCACTTCTCAAATCTCAAATCTCGTATCTCATAAAAAATGACAGTACAAGAAGCAAAATTTGAATACTTACTTCGCTTAGGCGATAGTAGTTTGATTATCGGACATCGTTTGTCGGAGTGGTGTGGACATGGACCAATTTTAGAAGAAGACATTGCGTTAATAAATATTGCATTGGATTTTGTTGGTAATGCAACATCGCTTTTAGCGTATGCTGGACAAGTTGAAGGGAAAGGTCGTGATGAAGATGCATTAGCATATTTACGTGATGAACGTGAGTATCGTAATTTATTAATTACAGAACAGCCTAATGGTGATTTTGCAAATACAATTGCTCGTCAATTTTTATTTGACACGTATATGTATTTTCTGTATGAAGAATTAAAAAGTAGTAAGGACGAAACTATTTCAGCTATTGCAGTAAAATCTCATAAGGAAATTACGTATCATTTACGTCATACAACTGAATGGATGTATCGTTTCGGTGATGGTACAGTGGAAAGTCATGAGCGTTTACAAAATGGATTAAATGATTTGTGGATGTATACTTCAGAAATGTTCGATATGGATGAGGTGGATGCAATATTAATAAAAGAAGGAATTGTTCCTGATTTAAATAAAGTAAAAGTATCTTGGGAAAAACGAGTGCATGAAGTTATCGCTGAAGCTACTCTTCAAATTCCTGTTACTGTTTTTAAACAAAAAGGTAGCAAAGAAGGAAAACATTCTGAACACTTAGGATTCTTGTTGGCAGAAATGCAATATGTGCATAGAGCTCATCCGGGGGCTAAATGGTAGCCACTCCTACGAATTACGAACTTTAGCGAATTACGAATCTGTCTGAATGAAATATTATTTCGAAGCGTGTCCCCCTTTTAAGGGGGCAGGGGGATGAAGCAAATCATTGTCGAATGTCCAAAACTTATTCTCAAGAACAAATTTTCAAAATCCTTTCCGAGATTCCTGATCCCGAAATTCCTGTTATTAATATTATTGAACTCGGAATTTTGCGTGAAGTAAAGTTTGTAAATGATGAATGTGTTGTAGTTATCACTCCAACATATACAGGTTGTCCCGCAATGAAAGTTATTGAGGATGATATCAAAATCAAATTAAAAGAAATTGGAATCGAAAAAGTAAAAGTAGAATTGGTGTTTTCGCCTGCTTGGACTACTGATTGGATTTCTGATGAAGCGAAAGAAAAATTAAGAGCTTATGGAATTGCTCCACCTGATCATTCAAGTCAAGATAAAAAAGTACTACTTGGAAAAGCCCGCGATTTAAAATGCCCCCAGTGTGGTTCGAAAAATACAGAAATGATTTCTCAATTTGGATCAACCGCATGTAAAGCGCTTTATCGTTGCCTCGATTGCAAAGAACCTTTCGATTATTTTAAGTGTCTTTGATGTTTTCCCTTCAAAAGATTATATTTGGTAATTAAATAGTGAATTATGACATTTATAAAATCAGAATTAGTTGGCAGTGTTTTAAAAATAACATTAAATCGCCCTGATAAATTCAATAGTTTTAATCGTGAAATGGCTTTGGCATTGCAAGATGCTTTAGATAAAGCAGCGTCTGATAATTCGATTCGTGCAGTATTATTAACTGGAGAAGGAAAAGCATTTTGTGCGGGACAGGATTTGTCGGAAGCAATAGATGCAAATGGTCCTGGTATCGAAAAAATTGTTCGTGAACATTACAATCCAATTATTTTAAAGATAAGAAAACTTGAAAAACCAGTTGTTTGTGCTGTGAATGGTGTTGCAGCCGGAGCGGGGGCAAACATTGCCTTGGCTTGTGATGTTGTAATTGCTGCTGCGTCAGTTTCATTTATTCAAGCATTTAGTAAAATTGGATTGATTCCAGATAGTGGTGGAACATTTTTTCTTCCTCGATTAATTGGTTTTGGAAAAGCATCTGCATTGATGATGTTAGGAGATAAAGTTTCTGCTACTGATGCAGAAAGAATGGGAATGATTTATAAAGTTACTGAAGATACAAATTTGCAAAGTGATGCCATGACTATTTCAAAAACATTAGGCGATATGCCAACAAAGGCCATGGGTTTAACAAAAAGATTACTGAATGAGTCCTTGGAAAATACAATTGAAAAACAATTGTCATATGAAGCAGATGTTCAAGTACAAGCTACTTTAACACATGATTATACTGAAGGCGTGAATGCATTTTTGGAAAAACGTAAACCAATATTCAAGGGAGAATAATTTATGATACAAATAGGAATAATTGGATCTGGTGCAATGGGCGCTGGAATTGCACAAGTAGCTGCTACTGCTGGTCATAGTGTAATTGTATACGATAACAATCAAGCAGCTTTGGAAAAAGCAAAAGCAAATTTAGATTCTACTCTAAAAAAATTGCTTGAGAAACAAAAACTCACAGAGGAGAAGGCAAAATCTATTTTAGCAAACACTCAGTTTGTAAACGATTTAAATCAATTTACAAATTGTGGATTAATTATTGAAGCGATCATCGAGAACATTGATGTAAAACAAAAATTATTTTCTGATTTAGAAGCAATTGTTTCTTCGGATTGTATTTTAGCTTCTAACACATCTTCTTTATCCATTGCATCCATTGCATCATCTTGTAAAAAAGCGGAACGTGTAATCGGAATTCATTTTTTTAATCCCGCTCCCTTAATGCCATTGGTGGAAATTATTCCGGGAATTCGTACGGATGATACTGTTGTAAAAGAATGCAGAGCATTGATCGACAGCTGGGGGAAAATAACTGTACTTACAAAGGATACTCCCGGATTTATTGTCAATAGAGTTGCTCGTTCTTTTTATGGTGAGTCTATTCGTATCTATGAAGAAGGCATGGCTGATTTTGCTACCATCGATTGGGCTTTAAAAACTTACGGTGGATTTAAAATGGGTCCATTCGAACTGATGGATTTTATTGGTAACGATATTAATTTTAAAGTAACAGAAAGTGTATGGACACAATTCTTCTTTGAACAACGGTTCAAACCATCTCTCACTCAAAAACGATTGTTCGAAGCAAAATTATACGGAAGAAAATCGGGGAGAGGATATTATAATTATGCGGAAGGTGTTGAAATGCCTCAGCCGAAACAAGACGAAACGCTCGGGAAATATATTTTTAATCGTGTAATCTGCATGCTAATCAATGAAGCCATTGACTCGCTTTATCTCCAGCTGGCAACTAAAGAAGATCTTGATCTGGCGATGACAAAAGGTGTAAATTATCCGAAAGGATTGTTGAAGTGGGCAGATGAAATCGGCTTGAAAAATGTGTATACTTCTTTGGATGTGTTGTATGAATTGTATAATGAAGACCGATATCGTCCTTCAATATTGCTGAAGATGATGGTGCGTGATGAAAAGAAGTTCTATTTTTAAATAGCGTAAGCAAAGTATTAAATTAAGATGCTTTTTATATTTATTTTAAAATTAAACTGTCAAGTGAATTTAGCTGCACTATAATTTAATTCCCATAATTAGTATATCATCAATTTGTTCGTAATCTGATTTCCATGTGAGAATAGAATTTTCAATAATTTCTTTTTGATCTGCCATAGGTAGCGTTGAACAAGATGATATTAATTGAATAAAGCGCTTTGTCATAAACTTTTTATTGTTTGGTCCTCCAAATTGATCAACAATTCCATCTGAATAAAGATAAATTTGAATGTCTTCCTCTAAATAAAATTCATTTAATGCAAACTCATAATTTTCGGAAATATTTCCACTGATGCCACACGAAGAAGATTTTATAGTATTTATGGTACCTTGACTAGCTATAATAAGAGGCCTTCCAGCACCTGCATATTGCAGTTTTTTTTCTTTTTTATGATAGGTGCAAACAGCTAATTCTAAACCATCTTCAATGGTAATATTTGAAAATTCATTTCTAAATGTTTTTCTGAATTCCATCACCATAGAACTCAATATTAAATTTGGAGTCAATATTTTTTTTGTATCAATAATATTATGAATAATATTCGAACTAATCATACTCATCATAGCTCCAGGAACACCATGGCCAGTGCAATCTCCACATATAATAATTATTTCATTTCCAAGTTCTTTAATAAAATAAAAATCTCCTCCAATGGATTCTTTCGGTCGAAAAATGACAAAGTTTTCTTTAAATAAGGCATTAATTACTTCTACTTTTGGCAAAATTGCATGTTGTATATTTTGAGCGTAACGTAAGCTAGCCGAAAAATCGCTATTAACTTCTTTAAGCGAAGAATGTTCTTCTTTAATTGCTCTAATAGCTTTTTTACTTTCTTTATGTTTTAAACTTAATTTTATACATAATTTCAGTTTTGCTTTTATAAGAGGAGGATCAACTGGTTTTGCTAAAAAATCTATGGCGCCCGTATCCATTCCTTGTAAAACCTTTTCTTTATCTGATCCTAATGCCGAAAGAAAAATGATAGGAATATGTTTAGTGAAATCATTTTGACTCAGAATATGTGCCACTTCAAAACCATCCATTTTTGGCATTTGAACATCAAGAACGATACAATCATACTGCTCTTTCATTGCCATCTCTATTGCTAGAGGGCCAGAATTTGCTTGGTGTATACTATAGCCTTCTAATTTTAATACAGCGTTTAAGGAAAATAGATTATCCTCCAAATCATCTACAATTAAAATTGTTGGCATACTAATATTTAGTTCTTCGCCATGCTTTATTTGACTAATATATTGCTTTATGGGATATTTTGCAGCTTCTAAGAGCATACCCATAATTTCGGGAATATCAGCAATTACATCCGGGCTAAATAAATTTATAGCAGACATTGGCATGATTGCAACAGTTGCAGATTCTGGCGATTGAACTATTGCTAAACCTCCTTTATCCTGTATTATTTTTAAACTCTTAGCTCCGTCAGAATTTGCGCCTGAAAGCAAAATAGCAATACAACGATTACCAAAAGCATTTGCAAAGCATTCAAAAGTTAGATCAATACTTGGTCTTGAGAAATTTATTTTTTCAGAATAATCTAAAGTAAATAACCCAGTATCATCAACAAGCAAATGGTA
>CANNHN010000006.1 GCA_947504725.1 Bacteroidota bacterium
CTCTGTTCCATTTGTAGAATTGTGATTCCTGAATGGAATACTTTCTGCATAGCTCTGATACTGACATCTCTGCCCGCAAAGCCTCCATTACAATTGTGATTTTTTGTTCTGAACTAAAAACTCTTCTAGTTTTTCTGCGAATCTCTTTAATGAAATTTTCGGTGGTTTGTTTTTTCTTTGTTTCCATGGTTATATAAATTTATTGATTTATTGGAAACACTCTCTTATATTTGATTAAAACTAGTCCACTTTATGCTGAAGATTTACAGTAAATAAAAACAATAAAATGAGAAAAATCCGTCATTACGAAAACCTACACATACCCTTATGGTTATTAAAAGACACATGTTGGATGCTTCAATGGAAAGTGTTGGGAATGATTATGATTGTTCCAACTATAACTGTTGCAATTATAATTGCTTTTAAATCATGGAAAGATAAAGACGATGAATTTTGGATTAATCTTGCTATATGTTTTTGGATATCCGCAAACTCATACTGGATGATATGTGAATTTATTAAACATGAAGAATTAAAAAATTACGCTGGAATTCTATTTGTTGGAGGTATGGTTTGTGTAGCCTATTTCTATATTAAAAGACAATTTATCAATAAAAAGGAGAAGGAACTATTCTAATTGTAATTACATGCCTTTTTTAAGAGCAATCATTTTCAAAACAGTAACAGCTGCTTCATCGCCTTTATTACCATGCTTCCCACCTGCTCTATCTTCTGCCTGCTCTTGTGTATTTGGGGTAAGCACTCCAAAAACCACTGGCTTGTTATATTTTATACTTACGTTGGTAACACCATGAGCAACCGCATCGCAAATAAAGTCGAAGTGACGAGTTTCACCTTGAATCACACAGCCTAAAGTAATTACGCCATCAATACTTTTGTCATCACATAAAAATTGTGCTCCCAACGTTAATTCAAAACTTCCTGGAACATATTTCACAACAATATCATTTTCAGAAACACCATTATCAAGCAATGTTTTGATTGCTCCATCTCTCAAAGCACCTGTAATTGAGATATTCCATTCCGCAACTACAATTCCTATGCGCATTCCTTTTCCATTAGGAATTTCGCTCCCCTCGAAGTTTGATAGATTTTTATCTGCAGATGACATAGCTCTTTAAAAAATTAAAAGTTCATTTATTCTGTTATAAAAAAAGGTGATTCTTTTACAAAAATCACCTTTGAAAATATGTGTAATATGCTTTTATAAATTACCTAGCACTTTTGCACGAGCAATGAATTTGTCCATTTCTCTACCTTCAGTTGTTTCAGCGTATTCATTTTTGATGCGTTCATAAATTTTAATTGCATCAGCATAATTTTGTTTTTCTTCATAAGCCAATCCAGCTTTTTTCAAACAGATAGGAGAATCAAATAGATTATTGTTTTGCTCAGCAGCTTTTAAGTATAAAGTAATCGCTTCGTCTACTTTTCCTAATTCCATATGCGCATCACCAATTCCTGCAGTAGCTAATGGAGCAACAATTTGATCTTTGCCATTAAACTCTTCTAAATGAGCAATTGCTTCTTCATATTGACCTTTTTTCAAATAGCACATACCTAAATAGTATTCTGCTAAGTTCCCAGAAGGTGTAATTCCGTAATTTTCAACAATTTCGATAAATCCGATTGATCCTTTTCCATCGCCATTCATTGCAAAATCTACAGAATCTTTTCCAAAATAGTCTTCAGCCATAAACATTTCTGCTCTTGCTTTCACTTCTTCACCTGCAACATACCAGTATTTGTAAGCAAAATACCCACCTACCAAAGCTACAATTACACCGAAAACAATTCCAAGACTTTTCTTATTTTGTTCAATATAAAGTTCTGTTTTTCCAAACGCCTGTTCAACGTCAACAATTGGTTCGTCATTTATTTCTTTAGCCATAATCTTATTAATCTTAATAATTGGATTGCAAAAATAAGTTTTTTTTGCAATATCTATAATTAATTCTGAACAATCTGATTTTTAGCCTGTTTTTTGGTTATTTTTACCAGCGAGTCCTTTTTCCTGCTTGCTTTTGACAAAAAGGGCTTCAGTGCACAAAATCGGTCTGTTTTATTGCGAAAATCGAATGTTTTTAAAGAAATTATCTGTCCTCAATTTTAAGAATTACCCCGAAGCTGAATTAAGCTTCAGCAAACAGATAAACTGCCTTACAGGCAACAATGGCGAGGGAAAGACTAATATTCTTGACGCTATTCACTATTTATCCTTCTGTAAAAGCTTTTTCAACCCAATTGACAGCCAAAATATCCTTCACGATTCTCAATTTTTCATGGTTCAAGGTCTTTTTGAGATGCCTGAGCAAGATGATGAGGTCTATTGTGGCTTAAAACGGAATCAAAAAAAGCAATTTAAACGCAATAAAAAAGAATATTCAAGACTAGCAGATCATATTGGACTTTATCCTTTAGTAATGATTTCTCCTGCTGATTCGGAGCTGATTACTGAAGGCAGTGAAAGCCGTAGACGATTTATTGACAGCGTTATCGCTCAATTTGATAGAGATTATCTCGAAAACCTAATAAGTTATAATAAAGTCCTTTCCCACAGAAACGCTTTGCTAAAACAATTTGGTGATAGTCGACAATTCGACAAGACCTCCCTTGAAATATGGGATATGCAACTAGTAGAACACGGAAAAAAGGTGCACAATAGTAGACAAAAGTTCATCAATAGTTTTGTTTCAACATTTCAATCATATTACGAATTAATTTCAGGAGGGAAAGAAAAAGTCAACATCCTCTATCTTTCTCATTTAAATGAGAATGCATTTGAAGATGTTTTGGAAAAAGCATTAAACCGCGACAGAGCAATTGAATATACAACGGTGGGAATTCACAAAGACGATTTGGAATTTACGATCAACGAATATCCAATAAAAAAGTTTGCTTCACAAGGACAACAAAAATCATTTTTGATTGCTTTAAAGCTTGCACAATTCGATTTTATTAAAAAAATAAAAAAAATCACTCCCATTTTATTGTTAGATGATATTTATGATAAACTGGATGATTTAAGAGTAAAACAATTAATGGAAATTGTAAGTAGCGATAATTTCGGACAATTGTTTATTACAGATACACATCCAACACGATTAGCTGATTTGTTTGCAACTAGCCGTGTAGATTTTAAAGTTTTTAAAATTGCAAATGGCAATGTTATATTAGCTGAATCAACCAACAACTAACAACCAATAATTAATTGTGAGCAAACACAACGAACATAGCTTAAAAGAAGTCATCGAAAAACTATTGAAAGTTTATAAATTGGATGAAAAACTTGCTGAAAGAAAGCTTATCGCTTCTTGGGAAAGTGTTATGGGGGTTATGATTGCAAAACACACAAAAGATTTATATATCAAACACAAACAACTTTTTGTTACTTTAGATTCGGCAGCATTGAGGAATGAATTATCATTGGCAAAAACAAAAATTGTAAAAATGCTGAACGATGAAGTTGGAACAGAAGTTATAAATGACGTTATTTTACGATAAGTGATTAGGTGACAAGGGGCATTCTTTTGGAGCCGTCATTCATTGCCACGAGAAGGGATCTCACGATATGGAGACAAGTCAACATTGATAAATTGATTAAATATTATTAAATTAAAAAATGTAACATGAAAAGTAAACTTACAATCTCAATTCTAATATTCTTTACAACGGCTAGTTATTCTCAAACCGATTCTGCTGTTTTCAAAAAAATATATAACGAAGCGTTAACGAATGGGAAAAGTTATTCCAATTTAAACTACTTGTGTAAAAAAATTGGTGGTCGATTGGCAGGTTCTCCTCAAGCACAACAAGCTGTGGAATGGGCATTCAAATCAATGAAAGAAGCTGGAGCTGATACTGTTTATTTACAAGAATGTATGGTTCCACATTGGGTAAGAGGCGAAAAAGAAGTTGGAAAAGTTATTTCTACAGGTGGAAAAGGAATCAAAGAAGTTCCTATTTGTGCTTTAGGAAATTCAGTTGGAACTTCTGCTGATGGAATTACCGCTCAGGTAATTGAAGTTTTCGGAATTGAAGAATTAGAAAAAATTGGTAAAGAAAAAATTCAAGGTAAAATTGTTTTCTTCAACAAACCGATGGATCCAACAAACATTGAAACATTTCGTTCATACGGTGGAGCTGTAAATCAACGTTGGGCTGGAGCTTCTGAAGCTGTAAAATTTGGAGCTGTTGCTGTTGTTGTTCGTTCTGTTACGATGGCACAGGATGATAATCCACATACAGGTTCAATGGGTTATAAAGATAGTTTGAATAAAATTCCAGCTTGCGCAATTAGTACAAATGCTGCTAATTGGTTGAGCACTTATTTGAAGACAGATAAAGAATTGAAATTTTATTTGAAAATGAGTTGCAAATTTCTTCCAGAAGAAAAATCGTACAATGTTGTTGGCGAAATTTATGGTTCAGAGAAAAAAGATGAAATAATTACGGTTGGTGGACATTTAGATGCATGGGATAATGGCGAAGGAGCGCATGATGACGGAGCTGGAATTGTACAAAGCATCGAAGTATTGCGCATCTACAAAGCTTTGGGACTAAAACCAAAACGTACTATACGAGCAGTTGCATTTATGAATGAAGAAAATGGTTTGCGTGGCGGAAAAAAATATGCTGAACTAGCCGTTCTTAAAAAAGAAAAACATACAGCAGCTATTGAGTCGGATGCTGGAGGATTTTCTCCAAGAGGTTTCAGCAATGAAATGAAACCTGAACAAAGAAAAAAATTATTGACTTGGGCACCCCTATTTTTACCTTATGGAGTGTATGATTTTGATAATGATGGTGGCGGAGCTGATATTGGTCCATTGCATGATGCGTTAGGAACACCTGTTTTTGAATTGATGCCCGACTCGCAACGCTATTTCGATTATCACCACACAGCAATCGACACCTTTGAAGCAATTAATAAACGCGAACTCGAATTAGGTGGCGCTGCTTTATCTGCTCTAATTTGGATGATTAGTGAGTATGGGTTGTAACGAGAATATTATAACGAATAAAAAAAAGGCTCTTCGAAAAATCGAAGAGCCTTTTTTTAACGCATACAATCTTAATAATTGGCTTCGCTATTATTATAATAATCTATTGCAAAGTAAATTCCTATTCCAATTGCAATAACCGCTAATACTGTCAATACTATTTTAATAGTACTGTAGGGTCTTTCTCCTTGTACTTCTCCCGTTCTACCATTTATCATAAATCGATATACTTTTTCGTTATACCGGAAAGCACTTAACCAAATGGGTAATAAAATATGCTTAAATGTAATATCGTTATAAACTGTATTTACGGAACCAATACGTTGATGGTCACCACCAATATCTCTACAGATAGTCGTTCGAATACCAGCATCCATTACTACTTTTGATTTTTCAAAACCTGTTTTAACATCCACTTGATAACTTTCAGTTCTGAATCCGCTCAAAAATTTATCATTGTATGCCGAAATATTTTCCATGTCCCAAGGTTCAAGAGCACTCGTATATTTTTCTGGCAAGGAATTACTAGCAAGCACTAAAACATCATCAAACGTATTGTGAACATGTCCGCTTGCATAACTCCACCGAATTTTTGTAACGGCACGTGAATGTGTTTGTGTTTTTCCGTTTACAGTTGTTGTATATGTTTCTGTTGTCACATAATTATCACCACGCTGACCAGTATAATCACTTTCTGTGTTTGAATCGTACGTCCAATATGGAATATACATTCCATTTAACTTATCCGCATTATCTACATAATGTTTTAAATCATTTGGAGCAAACCATAAACTTTTTACCCATTTTTTAAATTCTTCAAAAGCATTTTTCTGATCTATTTTAAATGGCAATAAATATTTTGGTTTAATTATAGTATTTGTTGTACCACCAGTTATAACCAACGGTGATGCACAAAACGGACAACTATCAGAAGTGATATTAGGCTTAAGTGAGCTCGATGCACCACAATTGCCACATTTTACCGTAACAACTTCTTGCTTCTCAACATTGCTATTGTTCTCGTTCAGGAATTTTTCAAAATCAATTTCTTCAACGACTGTTGCTTCAACTGCTTCATTAATTTCATTTGCAGCTCCGCAATATTCACATTTCAAATGTTCTGTTCCTGGAGCATATTTCAACAATGCACCACAATCTTTACAGTCGAGTTGATTGCTAACTTCGTTTGTTTTTTCTTCGTAGGACATAGTTACTTATAATAAAGATTTCTCGACTCCGCTCGAAATGACATACTAATAGTGATTTGTTTTTACATAGGTGGAGGCAATGGCGGTGGAACAGCAGTAAATAATTTCGCTATTTCAGCCACTTGATCAGCAGCAGCCCACGCAGCCATTCCATTTTTCCAAATCATTGATTCCTTTTTCAAAGAACCTTGTTGAATCATTTGAGCCATAACTTGCTCAGTATACGGACCAGTTTGCGCACCATTCACAGCAACAAAGTATTGTGTTGCAGGTGGCGGTGGTGGCGGTGTATTGTTATTGTTTTGGTTGTTAATGTTTTGATTTTGGTTCATCATGTTACCCATCTGATTTCCCATTCCCATACCCATTCCCATTCCTAACCCAGCACCCATCATACTATTCCCATTCTCTGCTGCCTTCTCCATAGAATTAGCTGCTTGATATTGAGTAAACGCATTTAGATTTCCAATAATTCCCATACTACTTCTTTTGTCTAACGCAGCTTCTACATCTGGTGGCAAAGAAATGTTTTCAATAAGAAGCTTGGTTATTTCAATTCCAATTTCTTTAAACTCAGGATTAATTTTTTCTCCGACAAGTTTAGACATTTCATCATAATTTGATGCCATATCCAAAACAGGAATTTTACTTTCAGCAATCGCATCAGTAAAACGAGTAATGACCATATTTCTTAATTGCTCGGTTACTTCTTCAGTTGTAAAATGCTGATCTGTTCCTGCAATTTCTTTTAAGAACAAGGATGCATTTATAATACGAATCGCATAACTTCCAAACGCACGAATACGGATTGGACCAAATTCAGCATCGCGCAACATAATTGGGTTCTTCGTTCCCCATTTTTGATTCGTGAATTGTTTTGTATTAACAAAATATACTTCCGCTTTAAACGGACTGTTAAATCCAAACTTCCAACCTCTTAAAGTTGTCATGATGGGCATGTTTTGAGTTTGAAGCTCATACATTCCAGGCTTATATTCATCAGCCATCTTGCCTTCATTCACAAACACTGCAACTTGTGATTCGCGCACAGTTAACTTTGCGCCCATTTTTATTTCATTTTGGTAGCGTGGAAAACGCCATACCATTGTATCATTCGAGCTATCTGTCCACTCGATTATATCTACAAATTCTCCTTTTAATTTATCAAATAATCCCATATTTTTAGATTTATATTATTTAAACGCTTTTTCATATTCTTTCAAATATATACAGAAAATAGCTATACTTACAAAAAATATAAGGATATAATGAAGTCCAATCATATTATAGTAATTGGTGGTGGAGCAGCAGGTTTTTTCACTGCTATTAACTGTCCTAAAGCACCTAATATTAACATTACATTATTGGAAAAAAGCAATAAAGTGCTCTCAAAAGTTCGCGTATCAGGTGGAGGAAGATGCAATGTAACGCATGCTTGTTTTGATACTAATTTATTAATTAAAAATTATCCCCGAGGTGAGAAAGAATTGAGAAGCGCTTTTAGCAGATTCACAACTACAGATACAATTAATTGGTTTAAAGAAAGAGGTGTTGAATTAAAAACCGAAGCAGATGGCCGAATGTTTCCAACAACCGACAACTCCGAAACAATTGTCAATTGCCTATTACAGGAAGCAAAAATAAATGATGTAAACATAAAGTTAAATGTATCAATTGAAGAAATAATTAAAAATGAAGATGGCACATTCACTTTAAAAGCGAATGGCGGAGGCGAATTCAAGTGCGATAAACTCGTAATTGCAACTGGAGGGAATTCAAAAGAAGAAGCATACAATTGGTTAAAAAAACTGGGACATACTATTTCAAAACCTGTACCTTCCCTATTCACATTCAACATTCCCAATAATGACATTACCAAATTAATGGGCATTGCTGTTCCGCATGTTAAAGTGAGAGTCGCGTCCACAAAACTTGAAACCGAAGGTCCATTAATGATTACACATTGGGGATTGAGCGGACCAGCAATTTTAAAAGCATCAGCATGGGGCGCACGAATATTAAGTGATTTGAATTATAATTTTTCGACACTTGTTTCCTGGTTGCCGATGCATACCGAAGAGAAAATCAGAATTGAATTCAACAATCAAAAAGAAGAAAATCCTGCGAAAACAATTTTAAATAGTTGTCCGTTTGAATTACCCAAACGACTTTGGGAACATTTGGTTTTAAAAGCCGGAATATCCGATGCGGTTCGTTGGGCTGATTTATCAAAGAAAAGTGCCAATTTATTAGCACATTCTTTAGTGAGTGATGAGTACAAAGTGGAAGGCAAAACAACGTTTAAAGAAGAATTTGTGACTTGCGGAGGAATCAATTTAAAGGAAATTGACTTTGCGAAGATGGAAAGCAAAATTGTTCCTGGACTACACTTTGCTGGCGAAGTAATAGATGTAGATGGTGTTACTGGTGGATTTAATTTCCAAAATGCCTGGAGTGGTTCATGGATAGTGGCAAAAAATATAATTTAACATTTATTATAAATATATGTCTATACATATAATGTATTTGTATTTAAAGTTTACGTATCTTTGTAATGTGAAATAAAATAAAATGGAAATTGGAAAAGAAATAAAGCAATCTAAATTTAAAAATGAGCATCAAAAAATGCTCATCAATATATTATTTACCAGCGGATGGTTGAGTGCAAAACATGCATGTCACATTAAACCTTACGGAATATCGACACAACAGTTTAACATATTACGGATCTTAAGAGGGCAACACCCAAAACCTGCAACAGTAAATTTATTGATTGATAGAATGCTGGATAAAAATTCAAATGCATCCCGATTAGTAGAAAAATTAAGAGTAAAAAAACTAGTGGACCGTGCTGTTTGCCCAGATGATAGAAGAGCTGTTAATGTTGTTATTACTCAAAAAGGATTGGATCTTTTGGAAGAACTAGATAAATTGGATGGAGAAATATTGAAAGAACTTAAAAACATTTCAGAAAAAGAAGCAACAACCTTGAATCAGCTTCTCGATAAACTTAGAGGATAAAAAAATTTGATGTAATATGTGTATATACACACAAATTGAATAATTGCGCAACTTAGTACATAAACCAATCGATACAAGATGAAAACTTACATGATATGCATAGACTTACCTTCTGAAATAACCGAAGAGTTTGTTTCGTTGATTCCTAAACAAAGAAAAAAAATTGATGACTTAATGGATAAAGGAATAGTGCTTAATTATTCATTAGCTATTGATCGATCAAAAGTATGGGTTACACTTTTGCCCTCTTCAGAAAACAAAGCAATGGATATATTGGCAACGTTTCCAATGATACATTTTATGAATCCAGAAATAGTTGAACTTGCATTTCACAATAGCCTTTCAAACGAATTACCAAAATTAATAATGAACTAACAAAACAAAAAAATGGAAACAAACAATGTAAAAATTCAAGTGGCTGCAGGCGGTCCACTTTTAGTGAACGGAACATGCACGATCGTAGATAAAGATGGCAATGAAACAATTAAAGAAGGAATGACTGCACTTTGCAGATGTGGACATTCAACAAATAAACCTTATTGCGATGGGGCACACAGAGCTAACAATTTTGAAAAATAAAAGAAATGAAAACTATATTTCATAAAGCATCAAATCGTGGCCATGCCGACCATGGTTGGTTAAATGCAAAACATTCATTCAGTTTTGCTAGTTATCACGATCCAAGTAAAGTTCATTTCGGACTTTTACGCGTATTAAATGATGATATTGTTGCACCCGGAATGGGTTTCGGAATGCATCCACACGATAACATGGAAATTGTTACGATTCCATTAAGTGGAACATTGGAGCACAAAGATAGTATGGGAAACATTGGAGTCATTCGTCCAAATGAAATTCAAGCTATGAGTGCTGGCTCCGGATTAATGCACAGTGAATATAACCATTCAAAAACAGAAGAAATTAATCTTTTACAAATCTGGGTGTTTCCAAAAGAACGAAACATTACTCCTCGCTATGACCAACGTATATTTTCAGAAGAAGATAAAAAAGGAAAATTCAAAACCATAGTTGCTCCAATTAAAGCAGATGATGTGATGTGGATTAACCAGGATGCCTATTTTTCATTAGGTAAATTTGATTCGGAAACTTCTGTTGATTATAAAATTCAACACAAAGGAAATGGTGCATACATTTTTGTGGTTGAGGGAGAAGCAAACATAGAAGGAAATAAAACAGGTAAGCGAGATGCAATTGGAATTTGGGAAACGGATTCAATAAATTTTAAAATAGCTACGAACTCTGAAGTGCTGGTGATTGAAGTGCCGATGAATTAGATTCGTATTTATCAATACAAGTTGATAACATTAAATTCGTATACCAATAATTAAGATATCGTCAATCTGCTCTAAACTACCTTGCCAATCTGTAATTGATTTTTGGAGGATAGCATCTTGTTCAGCCATTGATTTAGATGAGTTTTCTAATAGGATATTCTGAAGATTCTTGTATTTGAATTTCTTTCCTTTCGGACCACCAAATTGATCAGCAAATCCGTCAGTGAAAACATAAACTGTATCCCCTTTTTGAAGGAGCATTTCTTTATTGGTGAAACTTTTAAGCTCTTCACCTAAAAACAAACCAACAGGTTGTTTGTCAGCCTTTATTTCAATAATTGCATTGTCTCTCAATAGCCATAAAGAATTAAATGCTCCTGCATATTCTAAAATATTTGTTTTTTCATCATACGAGCACAATGCGATATCCATCCCGTCCTTAACTGCAGAATCTTCGAATGTTTGTTTTAATGTTTTTGTAATTCCTTTATTCAATTCATTTAAAACCAAATTCGGACGAGTCAAGCCATGTTCGTTTACCGCTTGATTCAATAAATTGCAGCCTACAATACTCATAAAAGCACCAGGAACACCATGTCCTGTGCAATCTACAGCAGCAAACATTTTTTTACCCCCCCATTGTTCAAACCAATAAAAATCACCACTAACAATATCCTTTGGTCTGTAAAAAACAAAAGATTCAGGAAATAATTTTTTAATAAATTCATTGTTTGGAAGAATAGCTTCTTGCAAACGCTTTGCATAATTAATACTATCAAATACTTCTTTGTTTTTTTCTTCTAACAAATTACTTTTCACTTCTATTTCTACATATGCATTTTGCAATTTATCGTTTGCTTTTTTCTTTTGTTGTAAATTTCTATAAATCAAAAAGGCAACAGCTAATAATAAAACGAAACCTAGAATTAAAAAATTTCTAATAATAACTTGGCGCTTAGCAGCCTCCTTTTGTTCAAGCTCATCCTTCTCCCGTTCAAGATTCTCTTTTTGAGCTTGCTTTGCGAATTCATATTTCAATTCAGCCTGAATTGAATTTTCAGTATTCTCTTTATTGTACACACTATCCTTATACGCATTAAAAATTTTATAATATTTTAAAGCCTCTCCCGCTTTACCCATATGTTCATAAGCATAACTTAGTGTTTGCGCACTTTGCTTTATTAATTCCAAATTTTGCATTTCATTCGCCACCAAATGACTTTCTAATGCATACTCAACCGCTTGAGGATACTTTCCTTGGATACTATTAATTATTCCTAAATTATTTCGAATATCACTTGCGCCATATTTATCCCCCATCTTGTTTCGTAAAACCAAGGCTTTCATAAAATAGCCAACAGCTGCATCATAGTTTTTTTGTTCCTGATAGATAATACCAATACTATTATTAAGAGCTGCCTCTAATGAAATATTATTTAACTCATTTTGAATAACCATTGCTTCATTATAATATTGCAAAGCCTTATCGTATTTTTTTAAACTAAGATGAATATTACCTAGATTAATTTTTGCCTGAGCAACTCCCAACGACTTCCCGATCTCTAATTTTATTTTTAAACTTTTAGAGTAAAAATCTAAGGCTTTAAAAAATTGAGACTGGCGTTCGTAATTCAAACCAATATTGTTATACGCAATCGCCATCCCATCCTTATCATTCATTCTTTCATAAGAAGCTAGTGAAGATAAATATTCATCGATTGCTTTAGAATAATTCCCTTGTCTAGAAAAAATAATACCTAAGCCATTGCTTGAAGAAGCTAGTCCATCGTCATCTTTTAAAAGTTTCGTGATTTCAGAAGAAAGAGAATAATAGAAAATGCCCTTTTCATTTTCACCACGCAAAACGTAAGAAGCGCCTATCGTTCTTAGCAATAGAGCTAACCCTTTAGGGTATTTCGATTTTGATTGAAAACGCTTTTAGCAATGATGCAAGCAGTATCAGGATTTTCATACATGTATTCCCAAACAAAATCATCAATTGCCTTAAATCGGATAGAATCGTTTGGAGATTTTTTATAAACAGAATACAATGAATCCTTTACAACCGAACCACTGGTAGTTGTATAAAAGAAAACAAAAATTACTATTAAACTTCTAAAAAAATATTTCATTTTAGATCTAAATACTTATACTTTAAATCCAAGAACCAATACATCATCTACCTGTCCTAAATCACCTTTCCACTCATTAAATAGTTGATTCAATTTAACTTCCTGCTGAGGCATCGACAACTCATGAATATCGACAAATGTTTGTTTCATCTGTTTCGACATGTACTTTTTCTTATTTGTCCCACCAAACTGATCTGCAAATCCATCAGTAAACATGTAAATAATATCATCCTCTTGCAATTGAATTATATGACCAATATATTCTTGATGATCTTCAACGTGCCCTCCAATAGAAGCTTTCGTAGGTTTGTATTCTATTATTTCCTTCTTTCTCAAAATCCATATTGGTCGGTTAGCTCCAGCATAATTCAATACTTTTGTATTGATGTTGTAAGAACAGATGGCTATATCCATACCATCTTTTGAAGACGATACATTTTTGCTTTGTTTCAATGCACGCTTAATACTAATATTCAAAAGAGAAAGAATTTGTGGAAGGTGCTCTACTTTTTTATCTATAAAACTATTTAGCTTATCAATTCCAATCATACTCATAAAAGCACCAGGAACACCATGCCCCGTACAATCTGCAGCAGCAAAATAAACAATACCATTCAATTCACTAAACCAATAAAAATCTCCACTAACTACATCTTTTGGTAAATACAAACCAAAACCACCTTTTGGGAAATACTTTGCCAAAACATTTACATCTGGCAACATTGACTCCTGAATCTTCTTAGCATAATTAATACTATCCTGAATCTCCTTTTTCGTTTCTGCTAATTCAACATTTGTTTTCTTAATTTGCTTATAAGCTTTGTAAATAAAAAATGACATCACCAACGCTATCAACAAAATCCCGGCAACTGAATAGATAATAATTTTACTTTGATTTAATTTTACAGATTGCGACTGCACCTTTAACGCTTGAATTTCTTCGCGTTGCTTTAACATCTCAATCTCTTTCTCTTTCTTTTCATTTTCCAAACGCTTTTCTAGTGCTTGCACTTCAAGCATACCATCTTTATCTTCGATAGAATCTTTCAAAGCCAAATGTCTTTTAATAAAATAAAAGGCCCTTTCATAATTCTTAACATTCGCATATACCTCTGACAGGCCATCATAGGAGTCTAATCGAAATCGATCATTCTTATATTGTTCTGCAGCACGTAAGCTTTTCAAATAGCATTCAAGCGCTTTTGAATATTCCTTTTTATCATTGTATATCTCACCAATATTTGTAAAAATGCCATATTCACTCAACGTATCATTAATTAATCTAAAATTAAGCATCGCTTTGTCATAATAATCTAAAGCGGCAACATCATCTTTTAATAAGTGACTAATGATACCTAAACCATTGTTCACAGAAGCTATTCCTAATTTAAAATCCGACTTTTCAAATTCTGCCAATGCTTTTACATAATACTTTTTCGCTTCTGAATAACGGCCTAAATCTTTATAAGAAATACCAATGTTGTTATACGCAATCGCTAACCGCTTCGGATTGTCTTGTTTCTCGGCTATTTCAACTACTTTAAAAAAATATTTCAGAGACAGTTCTTCTTTCGATTGGTTAGAATAAATAATCCCTATCCTATTGTACAAAGCAGATAATTGAGAATAAAATTTAATTTTTTCTCCTACAACTGAAGCTTCCAAATAGTGTTTTATAGATTCAGAGTAATTTACTTGCTCATAGTAATAATCCCCAATTTGTGTATGGGAAACACAAATTCCCTTTTGATAATTAATCCGAGTTGCCAACTCTAATGCTTCTCTAGAAAATGCAACACCCTTTGAAATATCAATTTGAGTGTACGCTTTAAAAATAGAATTAAGTAAATTAATTTTAACCGTATCTATTTTTGTTTTTGTGTACTCTTTATACAAACTATCAGCTACTCCCTGTTGACCAAAAATGGATTGGGAATGAATAAAAGAAAAAACGACAATTATGAATAGATAGCAGCGTTTCATAAACCTATTTAATATCCTGCAATATATTAATAAAAAAACGGACTGCAAAATAGACAGACTAAACATAATCTTAAAGCCAAAAAGTCACTAAAGAATAGTACAAGCAGACTATTTGTCCTATTTCTGTTCACCATTTTAATTGGACTATTTTTTGACATTCTGTTGATGTAAAAATTCAAAACCATGAACTTAAATAACTATACCATCAAATCGCAAGAAGCCGTTCAACAAGCTGTGCAAATTGCAACCATAAACGGACAACAATCCATTGAAAACGGACATATCTTAAAGGGAATTCTTGAAGTTGATGAAAATGTAACTCCTTTTATTTTAAAAAAGTTGAATGTTAATACATCCATCTTTTCAAAAGCTTTGGATAAAATTGTAGAGAGCTATCCAAAAGTTTCAGGTGGACAGCCCTTCTTATCGAATAATGCAAATCAAGCAATTGCAAAAGCAAGTGCTTATTTAAAAGAATTCGGTGATGAATATGTTTCAATCGAACACTTACTTTTGGCTTTGTTGGCTACAAAAGATACTATTTCTCAATTATTAAAAGACAATGGTGTAACAGAGAAAGATTTAAAAGCAGCCATTAGTGAATTGCGAAAAGGTGCAAAAGTTACCAGCCAAACAGCTGAAGAAACATACAATACCTTGAACAAATTTGCTATCAACTTAAACGAACAAGCAAAAAAAGGAAAATTAGATCCAGTGATTGGTCGCGATGAAGAAATACGCAGAGTTTTGCAAATCCTATCTCGTAGAACAAAGAACAATCCGATTTTAGTTGGAGAACCAGGCGTGGGTAAAACAGCCATTGCTGAAGGTTTAGCGCATCGAATCATTAATGGCGATGTTCCTGAAAATTTAAAATCAAAACAGATCTTTTCTTTGGACATGGGTTCATTAATTGCAGGTGCAAAATTCAAAGGTGAATTCGAAGAACGATTAAAATCAGTAGTAAAAGAAGTTATTTCTGCTGAAGGAGAAATCATCTTATTCATTGATGAGATTCATACACTTGTTGGTGCCGGAGGTGGCGAAGGTGCTATGGATGCTGCAAACATTTTAAAACCGGCTCTTGCCCGAGGCGAATTACGTGCAATTGGAGCAACAACTTTAAATGAGTTTCAAAAATATTTTGAAAAAGATAAAGCACTCGAAAGACGTTTTCAAAAAGTAATGGTAGATGAACCAAATTCAGAAGATGCCATTTCAATCTTACGAGGAATAAAAGAAAAATACGAAACGCATCATAAAGTGCGTATCAAAGATGAAGCAATTATTGCAGCCGTTGAATTATCTCAACGTTACATCAACGATCGTTTTTTACCCGATAAAGCCATTGACTTAATGGACGAAGCTGCATCCAAACTGAGAATGCAAATCAACTCGATGCCTATTGAACTGGATGAAGTGGAACGAAAAATTCGCCAGTTGGAAATAGAGCGTGAAGCAATCAAGCGTGAAAACGATCAAAAGAAATTAGAAGAACTGCATAAAGAAATTGCTGAACTTTCAGATAAACGTAGCGACTTGCGTGCAAAATGGCAAGGAGAAAAAGAAGTAGTTGAAGGCATTCAGAAAGTAAAAGAACAAATTGAAAACTTCAAATTTGAAGCCGAACAAGCTGAACGGAATGGTGATTACGGAAAGGTTGCTGAAATCCGCTACGGAAAAATTAAAGATGCTGAAATACAATTAAAATCGTTTGAAAGCAAACTTGCAGAAATGCAACAAAGCGGTTCTCAAATGATCAAAGAAGAAGTAGGAAGCGAAGACATTGCCGAAGTGATTGCTGTGTGGACTGGCATTCCTGTATCTCGAATGTTACAAAGCGAACGCGAAAAATTATTGCATCTTGAAGATGAATTACACAAACGTGTTGTAGGACAAGAAGAAGCCATTGAAGCTATCAGCGATGCCGTGAGAAGAAGTCGCGCAGGACTACAAGATACCAAGCGACCAATAGGCTCCTTCATTTTCCTTGGAACAACTGGTGTTGGTAAAACAGAATTAGCAAAAGCTTTAGCTGAATTTTTGTTCAATAACGAAAACAGCATGACTCGTATCGACATGAGTGAATACCAAGAGCGTCATGCCGTAAGTCGATTAGTGGGAGCGCCTCCGGGATATGTGGGTTATGAAGAAGGCGGACAGTTAACTGAAGCTGTTAGAAGAAAACCATACAGTGTGGTTTTGTTGGATGAAATTGAAAAAGCACATCCTGATGTTTTCAACATTTTATTGCAAGTTTTGGATGACGGACGATTAACAGATAACAAAGGACGTGTGGTGAATTTTAAAAACACTATCATCATCATGACTTCCAATATGGGCTCACACTTAATTCAAGAAAATTTTGAGAAGTTGACGGACAAGAATAGAGATCAGATTATGGCAAAAACCAAAATAGAAGTCTTTGAATTACTTAAAAAATCAATTCGACCAGAGTTCTTAAATAGAATTGATGAAACCATCATGTTTACACCTCTAAACAGAGAAGATGTTCACAGAATTGTTGAGCTTCAATTTTCCGGAATTGCTAAAATGTTGGAAGAAAACGATATTCATATAACCGCAACAGCAGAAGCAATTGATTGGTTAGCACAACTTGGATTCGACCCCCAATTTGGAGCAAGACCAGTAAAAAGAGTGATGCAAAAACGTGTATTGAACGAACTTTCCAAACAGATTTTAGCAGGAAAAGTAGAAAAAGACGCCAAAATTGTTTTGGATGTATTCAACAATGAGTTTGTATTCAGAAATCCTATTGACATTGATAAGAAAGGTAAAAAGGAAAAGACAAAATAATTTACTGTTAAAATATGTTAACCGTAAAACAATTGGCAGACATATTGTGTTATATAATAGGTAATTAAAATCAAAAGAAAATGAAAGTTATGAAAGCAAAAAAAGAAGTTATAGATACCCGTCCAAAATTCAAGTTACAAATTGATTTTAGAACAACTATAACTGTAAGGACAACAGGCGCCTTAAAAGCTTGGCAGGAGAAATACCCTGAAGCTAAACTGATTGACTAATCAGTTAAATACCGAAAGCATCTATGTAATAGCCCAATAAAGTGGCCTAAACATATATTGCATCGGCACTATACCACGACTAATTAGGTACTAAATTGTAATTTAATTAGTATAGCAACATCCCCAAAACTTTGCCCCGTTCCGATTTTTCGTGACGGGGCACTTTGTTTACAATGTTTAAAACTTTAGCCCCTATTTTAACCCATTTATCTAAAAAGTTGCATTTAGTTTTATGAAACGACTATATTTGTGCTCAAATTAAAAAAGCATGAAAAAAGTACTTTTTGCGATATTTTTCATTTGTACATTTTTTACAACGTTTGCAAAGGAAATACCATCGGAGGAGATTGAAACTGTGGATAATTCGATTGTAATAGATCGCATTGAAAACACAGATATTGAAGTTACATTACCTTCAATGATATTCACTTTCAAAGAAGCGGAGATTAAGCTTCGATTCGTTAATCCAAATCACACTAAATTACTTTTAAATAAAGGGAAAATTAGTTTCATTATTAATGGTGAAGACAAAATTTTAGAATTTGTGGATGGGCAAGCTAGTTTTATTCAAAAGTTTGACTCAAATAAAAATTTAAGCATCTATACAGAAGATTTTAGTTTCAATAACACCGTAACAGCTTATCCGTTATGGGCGTTTTTCATTCCTTTAGGTTTTATCGTTTTGTGGATTATCAAACGATTGATGAAAAAATAATTTAGTAGTGGTAGAATCAAAAAAGCCAATCCAGGTGAACTGGATTGGCTTTTTTGATATAAAGAAATACGTTTTTAAATTTTTAATTTCTACTATCTTAAATCTTCAATAGAAATGCCTTTATGTGCTTTTGTATCAAAAACAAAATCGGTATCGGCTATAGGCGTGCTTCCCGAAAATGTTTTGATAGTATACGTTTGAGTTGTGCCATCTTTCATAAACATTTTTACGCTACTTATTTGCTTTTTTGCTTTATCAATCGTCAATTTAATAGTGTGAAATTTCTTTTTATCGGGGTTCGTGGGAAACAAACTGATGGTTTGCGTTGCTGCATCTTCACCATCAAATTTATATTTGAAACCTTTTTCATAAATCGTAAAGATATTTGTTGGACTTATTGCATCGTCTCCTCCAACTTCCATGTCTTTTATTTGAACTTCGTTGGCATCTTTTATGAAATCCCAAACAGTTTTTCCATCACAATAAATTTCGTGCCCAGGAATCTCTAACTTGTATTTGGCACCTTTGGTTTGAATTTTTCCACTTTGTGAATCTTTGGATTTGTCCTTTTTTTCAACAACCCAAGAAAACTCTGCTTTAATGGTTGTAAATGCTTTCGTTTTAACACTTAGTTCGTCCAGCACTTTTTTTGCTTTCGGGTCTTGATCTTGTGCACTTGCACTTAAGCTTACAATAGCCAAAAGAGCTATAATTGATGATTGTTTCATAAACATAATAAATAGAGTATTAGTTGTTATCGGGCTTATTCAAAAACTGTTCCAAAGATAACATATCTTTTATAAGAACTTCGCGGGCTTTTGAACCTTCAAACTGGCCAATGATTCCAGCCGACTCTAGCTGGTCAATTATACGTCCAGCTCGGTTATAGCCAAGCTTCAGTCTGCGTTGCAATAATGACGCTGAACCTTGTTGAGTAGATACTACTATTTCGGCTGCCTGGTTAAACAAAGCATCTCTTTCAGATGGATCGTCCATTTTACCACTTCCTTCGCCATTTTCATCCACATATTCAGGCAACATAAATGCTGTTGGGTAACTACGCTGACTTCCAATAAAATCACAAATCTTGTCTACTTCTGGTGTATCCACAAAGGCACATTGCAAGCGAATAAGGTCGTTACCAGTTGAAAGCAACATATCACCTCTACCAATCAATTGGTCGGCTCCACCCGAATCTAAAATCGTACGCGAATCAATTTTAGAAGTTACTCTAAATGCTATTCGCGCAGGGAAATTGGCTTTAATTGTTCCTGTAATGATGTTTACAGATGGGCGCTGTGTAGCAATAATTAAGTGAATACCAATTGCACGAGCAAGTTGAGCTAAACGCGCGATTGGTGTTTCCACTTCTTTTCCGGCCGTCATAATCAAATCGGCAAATTCATCTACAACTAAAACAATGTATGGTAAAAACTTATGTCCGTTATTCGGATTTAGTTTGCGCGCGATAAACTTTGTATTGTATTCTTTTATGTTACGCACTTGCGCTTCTTTCAATAAATCATAACGTTGATCCATTTCAATACACAACGAATTTAAAGTATGGATTACTTTCTTAGTATCAGTAATAATAGCTTCTGCACTATCAGGAAGTTTGGCTAAAAAGTGTCGTTCAATTTTATTAAACAACGTTAATTCTACTTTTTTGGGATCTACCAATACAAATTTAATTTGTGAAGGATGCTTTTTGTACAGTAACGAAACGAGCACAGCGTTTAGTCCTACCGATTTTCCTTGTCCAGTTGCACCAGCCATCAACAAATGAGGCATTTTAGCTAAGTCTGTGATAAATGTTTCGTTGCTAATCGTTTTACCCAATGCAATTGGCAAATCCATTGTTGTGTTTTGAAATTTTTCAGAAGCAATCAGTGTTCGCATTGGAACCATTTCTGGATTTAAGTTTGGAACTTCAATACCAACTGTTCCTTTCCCTGGAATTGGTGCGATGATACGAATACCTAAGGCCGAAAGTGATAACGCTATATCGTCTTCTAGATTTTTAATTTTAGAAATACGAACACCAGCTGCCGGAATAATTTCGTAAAGTGTAACGGTTGGCCCAACAGTAGCTTTTATCTTATCAATCTCAATCCCGTAATCACTAAGTGTTTTAAGGATTCTGTCTTTATTTGCATTAAGCTCTTCGGTATTTATAACTATATCTTTTGATCCGCCATAATTTTCTAATAAATCTAATGGAGGAAATTGGTAGGTTCCTAAATCAAGTGTTGGATCGTATTCACCCACTTGATCAACCAATGCAGCAGCAATTTGCTCAGGAGTTAACTCTTGTTCTTTTTCTTCAACTTTTTCGACTGTAAATTGTACTCCGTTATCATCTGTAGAAATTATGATTGGTTTAACCTCTTCAATTGGTTCTAAAGGTTTTATTACCTCTTCCACTATATCATGCTTTTCTTCGTTTGTGATTTCCAATTCTTGCGTAATTGGTTTTTCTACTACTATTTCCTCCACATCTTCTTGTACTTCTTCTTTAAAAGTATTTATTGGCAAGACTATTTCTTCTTCCACTATAGGCTCATCACTCACCTCATCAGTAATAGGATCTTTTTTACTTAAATCGAAGGAGATGTTAAATACCGCAACGAGGTAAACGAGTAAAACAAAACACAACAGCACACCTGTTCCAACAAAACCAATAATGGAATTTAACTGATTGCTGATGGTGAATCCGAATGCACCACCCAAATAGAAAAAAGCATCGTTAAAAACATATCCTAGAGCTACAGAAACAAAAATCAAAAAGATAAAACTATTGATATATGTTTTTTTAAGATTTAATAATTCTAAATTAAAAGTAATTCGAATACCCGTTAGCAAGGCCAAGAAAGAAAAAATGTAAGAAGCAATACCAAACCACTTATGAATAAACACATGAGAGATTAACGCTCCAAATTTCCCAAGCCAGTTATTCGCTACCACATCAGCAGCAAATAAATTTCCTAATACTTTGTCTTGATCAGTTTGCCAAGTGAATAAAAAAGATGTAAAAGCAATTGCCGTGTAAATAGATATAAGTAAAAGAGAAAGTCCGACAATTTTTTGGAAACGTTCGTTTTGAGCAAATGCAAACTGATTGCTTATTTTTTCGGAGAAAGAAATTTTATTAGGGTCGTTAGCCGTTTTTTCCTTTTTAGCTTTTGGCTCTTTGGGAGTTTTTTCGTCAACAACGTCTTCTTTTTCTTTTAACGTATTTTTAACTGTATTTTTTTTAGGCTCAGCCATTCTGAAATTATAAATGATGAATCATAAGAGGAAACGATCCACTTATCCTTCAAAATTACTAAATGGCTTAGGGGTAACTCACAGTTAGTGAAAATCTTATAAACGTGGGATTGTTAATAGATAAGGTTGGGAATTCAGATCTGAAATGTCAACCAAAGTGACCATTGCATGTCATTTCGAGCTGTCACCCTGAGCGGAGTCGAAGTGCGAGAATCTGACATAAATGGAGACAAAGTATAATTAGATTCCTCCGCTTCGGTCGGAATGACATCATAAGGCTTACTTCCCACCCATCATCGACTTCTGAAGTTCTTCTAAAGTAGTTTCTTTGTATCCAGCTTTAACTAAATCAAATTTAGAATCCGGAATAGGGGATTTATCGATACTCTTAGTAGTAAATGTCATTTTTATCCCACTTTGAGAAATCGAATACTCTAAAGGGAACCCTTTTAATCCTTCAAAAGTGGTTTTTGTTTCGTTAACAGGAATTTCTTCTGTATAAAATACAATAAACGTTTCTTCTTTTCCATCTTGCATTTTCATCTTCACCTCAGCCTTTTTAGACTTATAACCTGCAATCATTTTGGTTTCATCAATATATTTAATAGTGGTAACTGGTGCCGTTTCCTTTTCTTTTTTCAAATCCGCTTCATTCATCTTTATCAAATACTTTTGACCCATGATATCCATAGTCATCATCACCATTTTTGTTTTGTTATCAATAAGTGTTGAAGTACTTTGTAAAGCAGTATTCATATCAATTCTGCGTTTATCTCCTTTAATGTAAACAGAGGACTCTGCACCTTTAAACATTGCAAGAGCTTCAGGAGGCAATCCCGAATTTTCGAAAGAGATCGTATAAACAACAACTCCTTCAAAAATTTGCGCAACTAAATTAAATGTAGAAAACAAAGCAATACTGATTGCTAATACTATTTTTTTCATCAAAATTGTTTTAGGGTTATTGTAATTGTTCGAAAAGCGTATTCATTTCTTCGAGAGAAACAGCTTTGTATTCAACAGGAAGCTCGAATATAGAATCTTCAATGTCTTCCTTTTTTACTGATTTTGCAGTAAACTTCATTTCTAATCCAAATTTTTTCATTTGGTATTCCATCAAAACGCCATCAATCATATGGAAAGGAGTAGCAAAATTTGGATTGTCAATTTTCAATTCTGTAGTATAAAAGATATCGAATTTCGTATCAAAATCATCATGAACCTTCACATGTGCACTCTGACATTTATATCCTGCAATAGTTTTTACTCCTTTCAAAGGGGTTACATCAAGCTTATAAACAGCATTTTCTTTTTCTATTTGAGCTGCATTCAAGACAAGAGAAAGTTTTTTGTTTAGAAGCTTAACTAATTGAGTAAGGGTTTTTTTCTCAGGATCTGTAATAAAAGTTGTACTAAACAGTCCCATTCCAGCACTCATTTCTGCACAAGCTTTATTGTTCTTAAATCTCATGATCATTTTACTGGGAGCTAAGCCAGCCATAGGGTTAGCCTGATCTACTACAGAAGCAGTATATTCAATCGTACCTTCGTCAGCAACTTTTCCACCATCTCCTCCACATGAGCTAATAATCAGCATCAATAAAATTCCAAAAGTGCAATGAATAAATCTTTTTTTCATCAAAATAATCTAGGAGTAGTTTATGCTTTCTTCAATTTAACATGCAATATTTGCCGATTAAGTTGCTAAAGATAACGATAAAATAATAATAGCAAAAAAAAAATGCTTTTTTACTAAATTCCTAGTAACCTAAGGTTTTTAGCATCGATTTAAAACTTTGCTCTTTAGCAAAAAGATATGTTTGAATTTCGTCATCTTCATCTCTATCGATTATTACGTGCTTTGGAGCAGGAATCAGACAATGTTGAATTCCACCATAACCACCAAGCGATTCTTGATACGCACCTGTATGAAAGAAACCTAAGAACAAAGGCTCCTTTTGTTTGTCTGTGACAGTAGGCATATAAACTTGATTCAAATGAGATTCTGCATTATAGTAATCTTCACTATCACATGTTAATCCACCCAAATTCACCCGTTGATAATCTTTATCCCAGTGATTAATTGCCAATAAAATGAACTTTTGTTTGATTCCCCAAGTGTCGGGTAAAGTAGTTATAAAAGAACTATCAATCATATACCATAACTCATTGTCATTCTGCTTCTTAATGTCGACTATCGAATACAATGCTGCACCACTTTCTCCTACAGTAAAACTACCGAATTCGGTAAAAATATTGGGCTCAGCTACTCCTCGCTCATCACATATGTTTTTTATCTTTTGAATAATCTCATCAGCCATGTATCCGTAATCGTAATTGAAGCTCAAGGATGTGCGAATTGGAAAGCCACCTCCAATATCCAATGAGTCCAATGCAGGGCAAACTTTCTTCAAATCACAGTATACATTGATACATTTTGTTAACTCCGACCAATAATAAGTAGTGTCTTTTATCCCCGTATTGATGAAAAAATGTAGCATTTTAAGCTCACATTTAGTGCTATTCTTGATACTTTTATGGTAATAATCTATGATATCAGCTTGACGAATTCCTAATCTAGATGTATAGAATTCGAACTTGGGTTCTTCATCCGTTGCAACTCGAATACCAACTTTGAACTTATTTTTGCAGAGTTTTTCTAATAAAGGAAGCTCATTAATGTTATCCAAAATGGGAATAGAGTTCACAAAACCATCATTCACCAACTCGCTTATGTACTTTAAATAATTTGGTCGTTTGTAGCCATTGTTGATGATATACGTATCTTTTGTAATTTTACCAGAATCGTACAAAGCCCTTACTAGAGGCACGTCAAAAGCTGAAGACGTTTCTAAATGGATATCGTTTTTAAGCGCTTCTTCCAATACAAATTGGAAATGTGAGCTTTTAGTACAATAACAATACGTATATTTGCCTTTGTAATCGGCTTTAGCCATAGCCACATTGAATATTTTCTTGGCTTTTTGGATTTGGGAGCTAATCTTTGGTAAATAAGATATTTTTAGAGGCGTCCCATACTGTTTAATAATATCCATTAAGGGAATATCATTAAAATGAAGACTATCATCATCAACACTAAAGCCTTCCTGAGGAAAATCGAAGGTTTGTTGAATTAAATCACGGTATGTATTTTCCATATTTGATTGATTTTAAAGTAAAAGGCAAATGTAAGCAACTTACATTGATAAATAATGACAAAAGTAAGTGATTTAGATTAACATTTAATCAAGAATCGGTTAAGGAACCTATAACTACTTATTTATACAATACATAGACAATCATATGAAAAATTTAAAGTTTATTGAGGTAAAATCCGAAATCGGGGCTGGCACACGAGGCGCAAGTATGGGCGTTGATGCCATAAAGATTGCTGCTTTGGATTACGGAAGCAATATGTTCAAACAAATTGAATCCATTGAGATAAAGGTTGAAAATCAACTCTTATTCGAGCCCCCTAAAACTCAATATGCTAAACGTATTGGAGGAATTTTGGCGATTTATGAGCGCATTGCAACTACTGTTTCTCAAACATTAAAGAAAAACAACTTCCCTATAATACTGGCTGGAGATCACAGTACAGCTGGCGGAACCATTGCAGGAATCAAAATGGCTTATCCGAAAAGTAGATTGGGAGTTATCTGGATTGATGCCCATGCCGATATCCACAGTCCATATACATCTCCATCAGGAAACATGCATGGTATGCCGATTGCCGTTTCTTTAAATGAAGACAATATGGCCAATAAGATGAATAAACCAGACAAAGACACCATTGACTTATGGAATAGATTGAAGAAAATTGGCGGGATTGCTCCTAAAATTAGTTATAGCGATATAGTATATATAGGAGTTAGAGATGTTGAACCAGAAGAGACTTACTTACTAAAAAAGCACAAGATAAAGACCTTTACTACTGCTGAAGTGAAACGGAATGGGGTTGAAAAGATTGCTCGTGACACCCTTGCGCACCTATCAAACTGTAATTTAATATACGTTTCGTTTGATGTAGATAGCATGGATTCTTCCATTTCGAAAGGAACAGGTACGCCAGTTCGTAACGGAATAACCGAAAAGGAAGCTGGAAGTTTATGTGTCCGACTCATTCAAAACCAAAAAGTATGCTGTTTTGAGATTTGTGAAGTCAACCCAACGCTTGATAAAGAGAACTTAATGGCAGAGAATACTTTTGAGATATTGCAGAAAGTGGTTAGTCAGTTAACGTATTAGTTCGGAGTCAGGAGTTTGGAGTTATTAGACTTTTGCGAAGATGCCTCTCCTCGTATTCGTCATTCCGTGCCACGACACGGAATCTGTCGGTTAAGCGCACTGCTCATATTCGTGAGATCCCGCCCATTCGACTACGCTCAGGGTGACAGCACGGGATGACGATGCGAGATTATGATTTAGTTTTATTACTTTTGCCCACTGAAAATTAACCATGAACTTAGAACAAAAACTTACGGAGAAAACGGCCGTAGCATTACAATCGCTTTACGGTGCTTCGTCTGATAAAATAGCTTTCGAAAAAACCAATCCTGATTTTACAGGTGATTTAACATTGGTGGTTTTTAATTTTGCGAAGATTTCTAAAAAAAAACCAGAAGATACTGCCAACGATATTGGAACGTATTTAAAAGCCAATGTTCCTGAAATTGCTGATTTTAATATTGTAAAAGGATTTTTGAATTTAGTGATTGCCGATTCATTTTGGTTGGACTATTTTAAAACAATCAATTCTAAATCACTTATTCAACCCGTTCCAGCCAATGCCCCTGCTGTAATGGTGGAATATGCATCTCCGAATACAAACAAACCTTTGCACTTAGGACATGTACGTAATATTCTGTTGGGATATTCTGTTTCAAATATATTGACAGCAGCTGGAAACAAAGTTGTGAAAACAAGCATTGTGAACGACCGTGGAATTCATATTTGTAAAAGTATGATTGCTTGGCAAAAATTTGGGAATGGTGAAACACCTGCATCATCTGGATTAAAAGGCGATCACCTGGTTGGAAAATATTATGTAGAGTTTGATAAACATTATAAGTTAGAAGTCGGAAGTTTAATTTCGGAAGGAAAAACCGATGAGGAAGCAAAAAAAACTGCTCCATTAATGTTAGAAGCACAAGAGATGTTGTTGAAATGGGAAGCGAACGACAAAGAAGTACGTGACTTGTGGGCAATGATGAATGGCTGGGTTTACGAAGGATTTGCAGCTTCTTATAAAATGATGGGTGTAGATTTCGACAGCACATATTACGAAAGCAATACGTACCTTTTAGGAAAAGAAATTATTGATACAGGATTAGCAAAGGGAGTTTTGAAAACACGTGCTGATAAATCTATTTTTATTGATTTAACAGCTGATGGATTGGATGAAAAAACATTGTTACGTTCGGACGGAACATCTGTGTACATGACGCAAGATTTGGGAACAGCTCTTCAACGTCAACACGAAGTAAAATTCGAAAAACTAATTTACACTGTTGGTAATGAACAAGATTATCATTTTAAAGTTTTGTTTTTGATCTTAAAAAAACTTGGTTTCGCGTGGGCAGATGGTTTGTATCACCTTTCATACGGAATGGTAGAACTTCCTGAAGGTAAAATGAAATCACGTGAAGGAACCGTTGTAGATGCCGATGATTTAATGCAAGTGATGATTGATACTGCTGCAGAAACAACAAAAGCATTAGGAAAAGTAGAAGGATTAACAGAAGAAGAAGCGAATCATTTATACAAAACAATTGGCTTGGGAGCATTAAAATATTTTATGCTCAAAATTGATCCGAAAAAGAAAATGCTGTTTAATCCTGCCGAGTCAATCGACTTTAATGGAAACACTGCTCCTTTCATTCAATTTAACTATGTTAGGATTCAAGCATTGTTACGTAAAGCAAAAGAAGGATTCAATTTCGAAGACTTGGATGTGTTCACACATAACATAACACTTTTACCTAAAGAGAAAGAATTGATCATTAAACTACATTCTTTTGATGCTGTATTGAAGCAAGCGGCAAATGAATTGAGTCCGGCATTAATTGCAAACTATACTTACGACTTAGCAAAAGAATTCAGTCAGTATTATCACGATACTCCTATCTTAAAAGAAGAACAAAAAGATTTGATCCTGTTCCGTTTGCAATTGGCAAAGACTATTGGTATTGCCATTAAGAATTCTATGGGATTGTTAGGAATTGAAGTTCCTGAGCGGATGTAGGATTACTTCACCGCATCATAAATCACCGCATGAATTTTCCCGCGTGTTCCGGCTTTGGAAAGTTTATTATCATCCGCATCGGGATAAACTCTGTTGGATAGAAAAATATAAATAATTCCAGTTTTAGGATCGGCCCAAGCCAATGTTCCGGTGAAACCTGCGTGTCCAAAACTCATATACGAAACAGCTTTGCAAACTGGGCTGTCTTTATCAGGATTCATTTCTGGTTTATCAAATCCAACTCCTCTTCTGTTTTCACCATCTATGCAATACTGGCATTCGGTAAATTTATTAAGTGTAACAGAATCAATATATCTTTTTCCTCCGTAAGTTCCGTAATTCATGAACAGTTGCATCATCACCGCTAAATCATTTGAATTGGAAAACAACCCTGCGTGTCCGCCTACTCCACCCAACATCGCTGCTCCTTGGTCATGTACATCACCGTGCACTTGTTGCTTCCTAAATTTTGCATCAAACTCTGTTGGCACAATTCTGTTTAAATCAAATCTAGCTAATGGTTTGTATCCCATTGTTGTTAAACCTAATGGAGCATAAAAAGAATTTTGCACATACACATTCAATGCATTTTTTGTTTCCTTTTCAATAATTTTTTTGAGAAAATAATATCCTAAATCACTGTACAAATATTTTCCCGCATCTTTTACAGGTGATTCGATAATGCGTTTATAAATAGTGTCTTCGTAATTTTTATTGATGTATAAATCATTCGCAACACGCTTGTAATAAAAATCGTTTGGAGTCTTGTTATAAATTCCATCTTTATAAGTTCCATCTTTATTCACTGTTCTGATCCAAAACGGAATCCAATCTTTTAATCCCGCTTGATGTGTCATCATTTCACGAACTACAATGTTTTGTTTATTGCTTCCTTCCAGCTCCGGCATATAATAACACAATGGATTATCTAAATTCACTTTCCCTTCGTCCACTAATTTCATTAAAGATGCTGTAGATGCAGCAATCTTCGTAATGGAAGCAATATCATACAAATCAGTATTCTTCACTTTTATTTTTGTATCATACGTATGATGCCCGAATGATTTTTGATAAATTACTTTTCCGTCTTTTGCGACTAAGACTTGACAACCAGGAAAAACTTTTTCTTTTATTCCATTCATTGCAATGCTGTCAATCTTCGCCAATTTTTTTGAATCTACACCTAATTCTTCGGGAATAGTATACTTTAAACGAACAGGTTTGGTGTCAATTCCCGTTCCAACTTTAAAATGTGAACTAGCGGTAATAGGTAGTTTTCCAGAAGCTCCTACTCCACCAAAAATTAATTGTGCAGAATAACTTTCGCTGTAATCACTATTTTCATAACTCATAATTACCGCATCAGCAAATTGAATACTATCCAATTTAGCCAGGATGTATGGATTTGCAGCCACATTCACAATTACTTTATGTTCTTTGATAATTGCTTTTAACATTGCAAATACTTGAGGAGTTAAACCAAAATTTTTATCAGGTTTATTATTGGTATTGTTGATGTGAACAACAATCGGATTGAAGTTTTTCAATTGAGACAATAACGAATCGAAAGCAGGCGCTTTTGCATCTTTATCTACTCCAAAATGTTTTACTGAAGCATAATTGGAAAGCGTTTGCTGAAAGACGCTCAACCCTTTGTATCCAAGCGATACAGAAGCAATTTTTGAAGAATCTAAATTTTGCAATGGAAGAATATCATTTTTGTTTTGCAACAAAGTAAGTGAAGCTTCTGTTAATTTGCGATTGATCAATTCTGCATTCGGAGTATTTAAGTCTTCATACAAGTTTTTCAATTTAATTTTTGAATAGTGATTTAATCCAGCCCATTGTTTTGCCAACAATATCTTCATACAACGTTTATCAATTTCTTCCTGAGAAATATCACCGCGTTCGATAGCTTTTTTAATTTCAGCAATAGCCGTTGGAACATCTTCTGCAAAAAGTAAAACATCGTTACCCGCTAAAAGTGCTTTTACATCTGCTTCTCCTGGCTTGTAAAATTTACTTACCCCTTTCATATTCAACGCATCGGTAAAAACCAATCCTTTAAATCCGAGTGTGTCTTTCAATAAACCTGTAACAATTTTTTTAGTAAGTGTAGATGCTTGATTGCGTGTTGTATCCAAAGCAGGAATACTCAAATGTGCCACCATCATACTTCCCAATCCTTGTGCAATTAATTCTTTGAAAGGATATAACTCCAAAGTATCCAATCGTTCGCGAGATGAATTTATAGTTGGTAACGTTTTGTGTGAATCGCTGTCGGTATCGCCATGACCAGGGAAATGTTTTGCATTGGCAAGTACATGATTGTCTTGCATTCCTTTCATGTACATCAAAGATTTTTTGGCAACGTTGTATTTATTTTCACCAAACGAACGATTTCCTATAACTGGATTTAGTGGATTGTTATTGATATCCACAACAGGAGCAAAATTTATTTGCATGCCTAATCGTTTACATTGACGAGCAATTTCGAAACCCATTTCATAAATCAATGAATCATCTTGAATGGCTCCCAATGTCATTTGACGAGGAAATTTTGTAGTGCTGTCCAATCGCATGGCCAATCCCCACTCTGCGTCAATCGACATAAACAAAGGGACTTTTGAGCAGGATTGATAACAGTTTGCTTGGATTGCTTGACGGATTGGTCCGCCTTGAAAAAAGATTAAGCCACCAATTTTATATTTGTCTACTAACTCTTTTATTTCTTTTACGTGTGCATTGTCTTTGTTAGAATATGCTGCAACCATAAACAATTGTGCGAGTCGTTCGTCAGGAGTAAGTGTTTTAAAAACAGAATCAGCCCAACGCGTATCTTTCATATAAAATGGCGGATCCTGCTCATCGTTTTTCGTGACAGTGGATTTCGGAATAAAGCTCAGTGAAATAAAAACAAAAAAAGAAAATATATAGAAGATGATTTTTTTCATTAAAAAATTAAATTTGATAAGGCTGTACAATTATGATGCTAAGTTACCTTCTAACGTCAAGCCGTCTCTCGAAGTATGTTATACTTTTCAACGATAGAATGTTAATGACATCTTAAAGCAAACAATCTCTGCTTTTACATGATTCGTAGATTTGCTACATGTACAAGAAACTGTTCAACATCATGGTTTTAATGATAAGTGTTTTAACGCTTAACCTTATCACAGGCTTTGTAACCGATTATATTGTTCATTACGACATTGGAATTAATCCATATAAATTTACTGGAATAGCAATGTTAACCTTGGTTTTTATACTTGTCCCAGCCTATAGCTATATGAAACCCAAAGTGGAGCTACTAGTGGCTCGTGTATTGGTTTCGGGAAGCAATTCCTTTGGCAAAAACATGGGCTTACTCATATCATTTATCTGTGTATTTGGTATTCTTTTCGTGATTTATTTACATCAATGGTTCGACATCAATTTATGGACAGTGTTGAAAACTAAAATGCAACAATAAACACCTACAAACACTTACCAATAAAGCACTTACAATAGGCGTTGCTATTACAACCTATCATTCCTTCTTTCGCCTGCTTTTATTCGATTAATTAGTATTATTTTTGTGAGAATACCGAATCGGTATCTGTAATAGTCTCCCGAATATCGGGACACTAAAACAGCTACTCTCTCGGCATTTACAATACTAATCTCAATCCCGCACTTGCGGGATTCAGCTAAGTATTGATTATAATAGTACAATTATGCCAGACATTATACATCTTTTACCCGATTCGGTAGCCAATCAAATTGCTGCAGGGGAAGTGGTTCAACGACCAGCTTCTGCTGTTAAGGAATTGATGGAAAACGCATTGGATGCTGGTGGCTCAAAGATTAAGTTGATTGTAAAAGATGCTGGAAAAACACTCATTCAAGTAATCGACAATGGTTGCGGAATGAGTGAAACCGATGCTCGAATGAGTTTTGAGCGTCATGCTACTTCAAAAATCCAAAAAGCAGATGATTTATTTGCTATCCGAACGATGGGATTCCGAGGAGAAGCACTAGCATCTATTGCTGCCATTGCCCAAGTAGAATTAAAAACTAGACGAATTGGTGATGATTTGGGCGTTCAAATAGACATTGAAGGAAGCGAAATCAAACGCCAGGAAACAGTTAGTTGTGCCGAAGGAACTTCCATCTCCGTTAAAAATTTGTTTTTTAATGTTCCAGCCCGAAGAAATTTTTTAAAAACCGATTCAGTAGAACTACGCCACATCATCGATGAATTTCAACGTGTATGCATACCAAATCCGGAAATAGCTTTTAGTTTTCATCATAACAATACGGAGATTTTTCATTTGGAGTCTGGTTCCTTAAAACAACGATTAATGGGAATTTTCGGAAGTTCTTATAATTCGAGATTGGTTCCTGTAGAAGAAAACACAGGTATTGTAAAAATCAAAGGTTTCGTGATAAAGCCTGATTTCGCTAAAAAAACTCGTGGCGAACAATTTTTCTTTTTAAATAAACGCTTTATCAAAAATGGTTATTTGCACCATGCAGTTCAGTCGGCATTCGAGCAATTATTATCTAAAGACAGTTTTGCTTCTTACTTTTTGATGTTGGATGTGGACCCTAAGTCAATTGACATAAACATTCATCCGACAAAAACGGAAGTAAAATTTGAAGACGAGAAAGCGATTTATGCATTTTTGCGTTCTGCTGTAAAAAAATCTCTTGGACAATTCAACATATCTCCGAGTCTGGATTTTGACCAAGAAGCACATTTGTACAACATGCCCCTAAAGCCTGTTGACGGGATTTACAAACAACCAACCATTAAGGTGGATGAAAATTACAATCCGTTTAAAACAGAAAAGAAAGAAATTGCTGAACGCGAACTTTCAAACAAAGCCAACTGGGAAAAGTTGTATAGTCGACATGTTGACAATCAACTAGAATTTGAGATAAAGAAAGAAGAAGAAACACAACAAACGATAAACACAGATTGGGACAACGATTTACACGAGAGCAATAAAAAATCGACTTATCAATTACACAACAAGTACATTTTAACACATATCAAAACTGGTTTTATGGTGATTGATCAGCAAGGTGCGCACGAGCGTATTTTGTATGAACGCATTTTAGAAGGATTTGAAAAACATAAGTCGGCTACACAACAAGAACTTTTCCCAAAAACGATTGAACTCAACACCCCTGATTTTGAACTGGTGAAAGAATTACAGTCAGAAATTCAGTCGATGGGCTTTGATATCAGTGAATTTGGCAAAAACACCTTTGTGATTCATGGCGTTCCTGCCGATACGTCAGATTATGATTCCGTAAAATTATTGGAAGGATTATTGGAGAACTACAAACAGAATTTACTAGAATTAAAATCTGATAAAAGAGAAAATTTAGCTCGTTCCATGGCAAGAAATACAGCAATAAAATCAGGAAGAGGATTGTCGCAAGAAGAAATGCAAAACATAATTGATGAATTGTTTGCCTGCAAAATGCCGTATAATACTCCAAGTGGAAAGCCAACCATTACAACGTTCTCAAGTGATGATTTAGATAAACGATTTAAGAAATAAATATGTCTTACCAACAATATCGTCCGAATAGTTTTAATGTTTTGCCTTTGGTAGTTAAAAATCTATTGATTATTAATGGATTATTTTTTTTAGCAACAATGGTATTCCAAGGTCAGTACGACTTAACAGACAAACTTGGCTTACACTTTCCTTTATCTGAAAAATTTCAGCCGCATCAAATAATAACCTACATGTTTATGCACGGAGGCTTGATGCACATTTTCTTCAACATGTTTGCTTTGTGGATGTTTGGAAACACCTTGGAAAATTATTGGGGACCAAAACGATTTTTGACTTATTACATCATCACAGGAATTGGAGCTGCTGTTTGTCATTACGCAGTTGTATACTTTCAAGTACAACCAACGTTAAACATAATTGATTCTTATATCGCTAATCCATCTTTGGAATCATTTAAAGCATTTTTAGATTCGGCAAATTTCCAATTAACAACATCTGAAATGGTAGACCATTTCAATGAGAATATACCTACATACTATAACAAAGCTATAGGATCTGAAAATTACACAGAAGCACTTCGAATTTCAGTAGACTATATGCAAACATTTAAAGCTGATTTTTTAAATGGCCCTGTCGTAGTAGGCGCGTCTGGTTCTGTTTTCGGAATTTTACTTGCATATGGAATGTTGTTTCCAAACACGATGTTATATATTTATTTTGCAATTCCAATTAAAGCAAAATGGTTTGTTGTTTTGTATGGAGCAATGGAATTATTTTCTGGAATAGCTAATAGACCAAGTGATAATGTAGCTCACTTTGCTCACCTTGGAGGTATGCTATTTGGAATTATCCTGATATTATATTGGAAAAAAAAGAGTAATCATTTTTACTAGTTATGGCAAACCCAATAATAGACGACTTTAAATCAAAAATACGAAACGGTAATCCAATCACACGTTTAATAATGATAAATGTGGTTGTGTTTTTATTCGTTAGTCTTTTTCGAATCATTTCATTCCTTAGTGGCGAATCAGGATTATTTGTTACTATTGAAGAGTTCATCAAAAGCAACTTATCTCTTCCTTTAAGTTTTAACGGTTTAATTTACAAACCTTGGACACTCATTACATACATGTTCACCCATTTTTCCTTGATGCATTTATTTTGGAATTTAATTACACTTTATTGGTTCGGTGAACTTTTTATTAATTACACCAATTCAAAAAAACTGATTCCATTATACTTATTAGGAGGAATAGCAGGTGCGCTAATAACGATTAGCTTATTTACAATTATTACACCCTTTCAAGCGTATCTTGGAGCTCCTATGATTGGCGCATCCGCTGGCGTTACGGCAATTATTGTTGCAACTGCTACGCTAATTCCAAATGTAAACATGAACATGATGTTTATCGGTCCGGTTAAATTAATTTATGTTGCTTTGTTTGTTATTTTTATTGATGTTTTGAGCGTTGCTTCCTATAATAATGTTGGTGGAAATCTGTCTCACTTAGGTGGTGCTTTTATGGGATATTTATTTATTGTTCAATATAAAAAGGGGGTCGATTTATCAAAAGGAATAAATCGTTTTTTCGATTGGACTTCTGGCATATTCAAATCGGGACCTATAAGCAAAATGAAAGTTGCTTATAAACGAAGTACATCAGACGAAGAGTATAACTACAATAAAAAAGTAGAACAAGAAATACTTGATAAAATACTTGATAAAATTTCAAAATCAGGATACGAGAGTTTATCAAAAAGCGAAAAAGAAATTTTATTTAAAGCTAGTGGGAACAAATAGTATCAAGTAGTAAGTATAAGGTATCAGGACAAATCATCGTATCTTTTTTAGCTAATACTTCATTATAAATAAGCAGCATAGATTCGTAAATTCGTTTTATTCGCTATCAGTACAATTGGAGGAACAAAAAAACATACAAGAGGAAAAGAGAAAACGAAAAGGCAAACGCTATTTCTTTAACCGCATCGCTATGTTCTGCAATCACCTTGCAGTTGTTGCTTTGCTAGTTTCTTATATGGCTCAACATGTTAGTCCGGAAACATTTTGGATCATTTCATTTTTTGGCTTATTCTACCCTATCTTGCTCATTATAAATTTGTTATTTGTTATTTACTGGGCCATTCAAATTAAGAAACGTGCACTTTATTCATTCTTAGTGATACTGGTTGGATTCTCAACTTTACAAAATTACGTTCAATTTACGTTCAATCATACACCTGATGGGTCTAAGAAATTAATTCGAGTTATGTCATACAATGTCAAAGTATTCGACTTGTATGCATGGAGCAAAAACGAAAAAACTCGCAATGACTTATTTAATCTCATCAACACAGAAGCTACTGAAATAGGATGTTTTCAAGAATATTACCATCGCGACAGTAGTAAATGGGCAAACACTGATTCGTTATTAAAGCGCTCTAAATATAAATATTATCACATTGAATACACTTCCGATATAAAACCAAAACAGCATTTTGGGATTGCAACATTTAGCAACTATCCAATCATTAACAAAGGCAAAGTAAATTTTGGATATAAAAGCAATAACGTATGCATCTATACAGATATCGTTTGTTTAAAAGATACATTTCGAATTTACAACATGCATTTACAATCCATTGCCTTTTCAAAAGATGATTATAAATACATTGACGACTTACAGAATGATGTGGAAACGGAAGACATTGAACGCTCAAAAAGCATTTTAAATAGATTAAATCTTGCCTTTATTAAACGAGCTAAACAAGCCGATTTAATTCATGCAAGCATAACTTCATCTCCATACCCTGTAATAGTTTGTGGCGACTTTAATGACACGCCAGCATCGTATTCTCGAAATAAAATTGGCGGCAATTTATCAGATGCGTTTGTAGAAAGTGGAAATGGTTTTGGCAGAACTTATATTGGCAAATTTCCTTCTTTTAGAATTGATTATATTCTTTATGGAAAAGAATTTAAATCGTATAATTTCAGAACAATACGAGAAGAATTATCTGATCACTATCCTGTGGTTTGTTATTTGGAGATACAATAAGTTTAAAGTTGGGAAGTTTAAAGTTAATTTAACTACGACACCCTACTTTGATCTATTTTGCAACAGCAGCTTTCTTCACCTTCTTCAATGAAAGCAAGTTCATAGAATTCGAAGTCAAGCCCGAAATATTATTCTGAACCAATCTCACTACCTGATCATAGTACAAAGGAACAACAGGCGCATTGTCAATTAACAACTGATCCATTTGTTGGTAATAATCGTAACGGATAGAATCATTTAATTCTGATTGTGATCTTTCATACAACAAATCAAATTGTGTATTTTTATAATGTGTATAATTAAATCCTTTCGGACTCCAATTTTTACTATAGAATAAAGAAAGGAAGTTTTCTTCATCTGGATAATCACAAACCCATGATTTACGGAAAAAATTTAATTTAGAATTAGCAATAGCTTCACCTAAGACATTTGCTTTCTGCACATCAATTCTAATATTAATACCAAATTCAGCTAATTGAGATTGAATGTATTCTGCAAGATCTAAATATTGCTCAGTTGTTGACAACGTAATATCAGGCAATCCTTTTCCATCAGGGAAACCAGCTAAAAACAAAAGTTCTTTAACCTTATCAGGATTGTAATCATATCCTTTTACTTTTGAACTATTGAATGAAGGCAATCCAGGAGGAATAAAACCAGCTGTTGCAGGCGTTCCTATATTTTTACGCAAGTACATCACCATCTTTTTGCGATCGAACCCGTAATTGATAGCTTGACGAATGGCTTTTATTTTTAATGGAGATTTTTTAAATTGTGGCAGATTCTCATCAATCAAAAATCCTAGATAATCAGTTTTTAAATATGGTTGCGTTTGCATAACATATTTCCCCTTATATTTCTCTTTTAACTCCCCTTCAACAGTAAATGCTTCATCCGTATTGATAGCGTCAATACCAGAAACCATATCAACCGAGCCTTCTAAAAATTCTAGAAAAGATGTTTCCTTGTCTTTAATGAATGAAATAGAAACAGCATCCAGATAAGGCAGACGATTTCCATTTTCAAATTCAAAATATTTTTCGTTTTTAACAAATACCAATTTTGAACCTTCATTCCACATTTTAAATTTGAATGGTCCTGTACCAACAGGGTTTCTTCTAAAATCTTCGCCAAAATTTTCAACTACTTCTTGAGGAATTACCGAAAAGTATTTCATCGTTAAAATCCCAAGGAATGGAGTAAATGGCCGAACGAGATGAATCACGAAGGTTGAATCGTTTGGTGCTTCAAACCCTTTTCTATCGTTTACATAGGTTAGTAATGTTGTAGCTTTTGAAACTTTCGGGTCAAGCAAACGATTAAATGAATATACAAAGTCTTTTGAGGTAACTTTTCTTCCAACTCCATCCTCAAAAACATCGTTATCATGAAAAAAAACATCCGTATGCAAATGAAAGGTATAGGTCATACCTTCATTTGTAATTTCCCATGATTTTGCAATTGATGGTTTAACTTTCAAAAGGTCGTCCATCTCTACCAACCCATTATAAAGCTGATTGACAGCTAAAATATTTTCGAAATTAGAAGCGGAAGCTGGGTCAAGAGAACTTACTCCAGCCATATCATTATATTTAAAAACCGTACGTGCATCTTCTTTTTGATCTCCACCCGAAGAACATGCAACAAGTAAAATACAAAAAGAAATATACAAAAATGATTTTTTCATACGCTATTATTATTCGGGATGTTCAACTTCTAAAATTCTGAATTTTAACACAGTTCAAGTTTAAGGAATCCTTTTGCGTAAAAACGAATGACCTTCTTGCACTTATTAACAGTTTTTTGAACAAATTAGAGCAACTGCTCATGTAGGCCTACACAAGTAAGTATTGGCATAATAAACAGATTATTAGTAACTTCGCGTTCTATAATGAAAAAAGTCGCATTTCATACATTGGGTTGCAAACTCAACTTTTCGGAAACTAGCACCATTGCTCGTTTATTCGAAGACCAAGGCTATCAAAAGGTTGATTTCAAACAGCCTAGTGATGTTTATGTGATCAATACTTGCTCCGTTACAGCAAATGCCGACAAAGAATGCAAACAAATCGTAAAATCCGCATTGAGTATTGCTCCAGAGGCTTTTGTGATTGTGGTTGGCTGTTATGCTCAGCTAAAACCTGAAGAAATTTCAAATATTGAAGGTGTTGATCTGGTTTTGGGAGCTGCCGAAAAATTCAAATTATTGAACTACCTCAGCGATATAAGCAAAAAATCGAAAGCCGAAATTTATAGTTGCGAAATTGAAGAAGCCAACTTTTTTGTGGATTCTTATTCGTTTGGCGACAGAACAAGAGTGTTTTTAAAAGTACAAGATGGCTGTGATTACAACTGTTCGTTTTGCACCATTCCTTTGGCAAGAGGAAGCAGCAGAAGTGATAGCATTTTAAATGCTGTTAAAAATGCAAACGATATTGCCAAACAAGATGTAAAAGAAATTGTGTTGACAGGTGTCAATTTAGGAGATTTTGGAAATAATGCATCTAAAGAAGGTAATCGCAAACAAGAAACTTTTTTTGATTTAGTTCAAGAGTTAGATAAAGTAGAAGGAATTGAACGCTTCAGAATTTCTTCCATCGAACCGAATTTATTAAAAGATGAAACGATTAAATTTGTTTCTCAATCCAAGCGTTTTGTTCCACATTTTCATATTCCACTTCAATCTGGAAATAACAAAATGTTGAAAGCTATGCGCAGAAGATATTTGCGTGAATTGTATAGCGAACGCGTTGCAAAAATAAAAACATTGATGCCACATTGTTGCATTGGAGTGGATGTAATAGTTGGGTTTCCTGGTGAAACGGATGAAGACTTTTTAGATACTTATAATTTCCTAAACGAACAACCAATTTCTTATCTGCACGTATTTACATATTCAGAAAGAGATAATACGGATGCGATTCACTTGAAAGATATTGTTCCTGTTGCAACACGCAAAAAACGCAATAAAATGTTACGCATTTTATCTGCAAAAAAATTACGCCATTTCTACGAACAACACTTAGGTGAAACAAGAACTGTGCTTTTTGAAAGCGATAACAAAGAAGGATTCATGCATGGTTTTACCGATAATTACATAAAAGTAAAAACACTTTACAATCCTGATTTAGTGAACCAACTAAAACAAGTTGATTTAAAAGAATTGGATGCAGATGGCTGTGTGCTTGTAGATTTGCCTGTTATGACTTTAGCTTAAACTTTTCTTTGTATTTATTCTTTTTAGTTTAGATTTGCATTCATCAATTACTCCAAATTGAAAGAAACTATAACAATACAACAACATTTAGATCTAAAAACTTCTGAAGTTAATTTTAGAAGTGATGGAATAGTGAACCTTCATATCAAAGCAAATAAATCTCTTACTCGGGAAGATACCGTGAAGATGATAGAATATATTGGTGAAATTGGAGAAGGTAAAAAATTTCTAATATTAATTACTACCGGTGAGTTTTCTCTTGTAGATAAAGAAGCTAGAGAATTTGGTGCAACAGAAGCAGGCAATAGATACACCTTGGCAGCTGCAATAGTTGTGAAAAGTTTAGCGCAGAAATTATTAGGAAATGCATATATTAAAGTGAACAAACCATCCGCTCCAAATAAACTATTTACTGACCAACAAAAAGCAATAGATTGGTTAGGAACGATTTTAAAATAAAAAACAAATGAGTGAAGTTACAATTGTAAAATCGGCAACAACTTTTGGCTCAATCATTTCTTTAAGAAGTGATGGAATTATTCAAATTGACATGAAAGCCAATAATACACTTCAGTTAGTAGATGCCCGACAAATGGTAAATGCTTTTGCCGAAATAGGAGGAGGAAAAAAATATCCACTTTTATTTATTGCTGGAGATTTTGCTTTAGCCAGCCCTGATGCTCGAAAGTATGCATCCGGAATAGAAGCAAATCAATACACGTTAGCAAGCGTGTTCGTGGTAAAAAATAGCATCCAAAAAATAATGGGCAATGCTTATATCACCTTCAATAAACCAATTACTCCAACAAAAATTATGACCCGAGAGGAATCAGCAGTAACTTGGTTAAAAAGTTTTTTATAAGATTATTATACACATTTTTAATCAAAAATCAAGTGTCTGTTAAAACTTTTAAAAACTTTAATTTTTTTAACATAAAACCTCCCTTCTCCCCTATTTTAAAGGAATTGTTATCAACAGGCTATTCACTCAACAAATAGGCCAAGCCATTAAAGTATATTTGAGCATAAATCTTATAATCCTATAAAAAGATGCTTACTCGAATCTCTTTAATTAACTCAAAAGGTTACGGCAAGGCCGAAATGAAACTCGACAATTGTGATTCTATCCAATTGGTTGGGCCGAACAACATTGGTAAATCAACGCTAATCTATGCGCTGAATTTCCTGTTTGTGGTTGACGGACAGAAAATGTCGTTCAGTGGACAGCGTAAAGGTGATAAAGAAACAATCCATCACTACTTTCCAACCCATAATAAGAGTTTCTTGATATTTGAAATCAACAAAATGGGCTACTACTGCATTTTGGTAAAACGAAACACAGATGGTGAGTTGGAATATTATAAAATTGAAAGTGATTACAACGAAGATTTTTTCTTTGAACTAGAAGGTACTCACCAACGTTTGCTAAGTTTTGACGAAGTTATCGAGAACTTAAATAAACGAGGTGTTATGCATAGCAAGTTTGCTACAAAAACAGATGTGTTTAACGCTGTTTACCACCGCGGAACAAAAAACAATGCGGTAGTTTGGTTGGAAGATACAGTAAAAGCAGACGGATTGAGCAATAACTTCTCAAAAGTATATCGTTACTTGATTAACTCAAAATTAATCACCAACAAAACATTGAAAGAATCATTGATTATTGCTGATAATCGCGAAAATGAAGGATTAAATTTTTCACAGAAAAACAAAAAAGATATTACCGATTTACTTCGTATCAACGAAGAAATTAAAAGCATTAAAGCCGTTCGTCCTGACTTCTTAGACTTCCGTGAATTAGTAAAAGTTCACAATTCAAAAACAACGATTGTAAGTGAATTGCTTTATGCATTCAATACGGCCTACACTGCTGCAATTCCAGAATTGGAAATATCATCAGTTGAGCGAGGCCGACACATTGCAGCAGTTCACAACGAAATCAATGAAATTTTAAAACCAAAAGAATTGAATTTCGCTTCTTACATTGGAGAAAAGAATGCTGAGATAAAAAACAAAACTACTTTCTTGAACGAAAAGCAATTAGAATTGCATGAAATCAATAAATACGAAACAATTGAGTTCTTGAAAGAGTCCATGAAGAATTTGGATCAAGAACGTAAAGAAATCGAAAACAGAATCACTACAATTGAAAGCCAAAAACTATCAAGCAAACATTTGGAATTTCGTTTAGAAAAAGTGACCGATAAAATTGCTTCTGTTGAAAACCAAATCAACAACTACAACAACTTATTGATTCACAAAATTTCTGATGACGAAAAAACGAAACAGTTATTAAATGCGATTCTTTCTGAGCAAGTACTAAGTTTACCAAGCAAACAAATCAAAAAGCAGATCAAAAAAGTATCTGATAAATTGATGAACATTTTTGATGGTGAAATTGATATTTCAAAAGGATTAGAATTAACTGAATTCCGTTCTGTAAAAGAATTGAAAGACGAACTAAAAGTTTTGCTTGCAGAGAAAAAAATAACGGAAGAACTTTTAAAAACAGTTGTAGACAAAGAGAAAACAGATTTCAAATTGAAAAGTATTCTTGGAGAACTTGAAGTTATCAAAGAAAAAATCAAAGGAATTGAAACTAAACCACAATTAGAAAGAGCTGTTAAAGGCATAATTGAAGAAATCAAAATTTTCAATGAAGAGAAGAAGGAATTAGAATTACAATTGAATGATTTAGTGAAGGAAATTGCTTCTAAACAAATCATGTTAGATAAATTGAATGAAGAAAAACGCAATCTTGAACTTCGAGTAAAAGAATTGAAAGACCGTAAAATGGAAATGGAATCTATTGAAGTTGAACCTCGCGAATACGAGACAAACGACAACTTAGATTATATCTATTCAAAAATTCAAATCCACCAAAAAGATCGTCACGATATCAAAGCAAACAAAGATGTTGTTTTTGAAGGACTAAAATATCGTTTGAGAAGCAGCATTGCTGACGAAATAGAATTCATCACTTTTGTTGAAGAAGAAATTGCTTGTTTGAGCGACAAAGAAAGAAGTATTGACGGTTTATTGTCAAGTATTTCTACTCAATTTGCAAATCCAGCTTTTACTTTGTTAAAACGTTACGAGGAGTTCAAACAATTCGTTTACGACAAGTTCAATTCAAAATTGGCTACAACACGTATATCAAATATCGAATCATTAAAAATTGATTTGATTGATAACGAACGTATCATGAGTGAATTAAAAGCTATTAGTTCAATTCAGGAGTTTAACGGACAAATGAGTTTTGATTTTGATCAATCTGAAAACTTAAAAATCCTAAACACTTATTTAGATACTGGCAAAAAAGTTCATTTTGATGAATTGTTCAACATCGAATTGTTATTAGAAATCAAAGGAACAGAAAAACGCGTGGATTTAGCTAACCAAGTTGAGTCGGATGGAACAGATAGAATGATTCGTTTAGTTATCATCATGGCAATCATCAACCGTTTGGCAATTACTGACGAACAAAACAAGATTACCTTATTTATCGATGAGGTTGCAACGATTGACAAACAAAATCGTCCAGAGCTTGTTAAATTTTGTAACGCACACAACTTTATTCCAATTTTTGCTGCACCAGATGCAGTAGAAGGATTCAACAAATATTATTTCATTTATCCTTCAAAAGGAAAAATCAATATCAACGAAAAGCAAAATGCGGTGATTGTTGAAAGAAATGGTGTAGTTGAAAAAGTTGTTGGGAAGAAGAATTTAAAGAATTTGAACTAAGCAATATACTATAGCTAATGAAAGCAGAACCAAAAACAATACTCCGCTTTTTACTGGAACATTATGATGTGATTGCTGAATTGTTTGAAACACAATCCAAAGAAGGCATCATTAAATATGAAGTATTAAATCAAATTGTAGCGAAACACGAAAGTGATGTTCGTCCGCAGTTGATTGAATACAAGATATTGAGTCCGGTAAACGACAACTACGAGATTCGTACTGTTTATTACAACTTGATTGAATTCGTATTGAGCGAGTTCAAACCAATGCTGCCAGAAACAATTGAAAAGTACCATACGTCAATTGCAGAATTGTTCCGCAAAATCAGAGAAAATATCAATGGCGATAAAGTAACGTTAAGCCAACGCTTGAATGACTTAGCGATTGAAGTTCGTTCGTTCTACGAAATGGTGGAACGCAACACTCAAAGTTTATTGCAAGAAACGCGTGAATTAAAAGCAAACGTTAAAAAAATCAATTATCGCGAAAAAATTGTTCGTGCTTCTCGTTGGATTGACGAATATATTATTCCTTTAAATAAAATTTTGGATATAAATCATTCAACATCTGTAGCAAACAAATTATACGAAATTTCTGAATTTTCGAACAAGTATCGTTTAAATTTTGATGATGAAAATGCTCGCATTCAGTTCGAAAAGCTTTATTTTCAACTAATTCAGGTGAATGACAATTTATTACGTCAATCAAAAATTTTGACAAATGAATTATTGCCATTAATTGAACGTATCAGAACGGAGTCAATTATTTTAACTGGGTGGATTACTTATTTGAAAAATCCTTACAAACGAAAATCACCTAAATTACTTAAACGAAAAGAAGTTTCTGTTTATTCAAAAGATACGTTTTACAATGCTTCGGAGATATTTGAACAATTTAAAAACGAAACAGATGTTTATTTTGAAGAAGAAGAAAACGAAGCAGAAAAGTGGATTTTTGACAAAGAACATTATACAAAGAAATTGAAAGACAATTTACCTGTCCACAACTTCTTTAACTGGTGCAACAAAACATTAAAAGAAGACTATAAAAAAGTAGAAATTGAAAAATTCTTTGCTTTAACTACATTAGCTTTTGATGAAGATATTGAGCGTGAATATGGCGCAAAACCAGAATTCGATAAAATCAAAATCAACGACTTAACATTAACAGTTCCGAAAGTTACTATTAACCAACAATCACTAATAATCGATACACAAGATGGAATTTCCTAACCACCACCGCCAAATCGTAGAAGATCTTATGTCGGGCAAATTTATGCTGCCTAACGAACGTACATACCAAACGGTAAAGGACAACGAGCAATCGTATACCTATTTTTTCAAAGCGTCATTCAATTATGAATTGCGCTTAACTCAAGACTACGCATATCTTGTATCTGAAGAATCAGCAGAAATGTTGTCTCGAGACATTTGTATTTTCATTTCTTTATTGAGTTATGAATTGGACAGAGATGGAAAAAATTTCTTGGAAAGAATTCAATTCTCAGAATTTGAAATGGAAGAAATAGAAAACTATTTCACCAACTCATCATACATCGATTTGATTCTATCAAACAAGCAATTGAAAGATGCGGATTCTCGTAAGAACTTCATTAACACCTTAAATAGAAGAAACATCATCGAAAAAACAGGTGATAACCGTTTTGTATTTACATCTGCTCACAAATTCTTCATGGATTTCGCTACAGACATCGTGAAATACGAAAATGCTGAGAAAGAGGAATAATTGATATATCGACTTCTCTTCGCAAAAGTCATCCCGTGCCGCGACACGGGATCTCACCATTAAGGAACAGATACCGTGTCGTAGCACGGTATGACGTATTAAGAGGGGCTTCTGCCCCTTTTTTTCTAAACGAAAATGGCTAAGAAAAAAGAAACTGAAATAACTTATAAAAGTAAAATCTACAAGCTGGAACACTTGGTAGGTATGCACTATTTTGAAGTTCCTCCTGATATTATTGACAAACTAGGTGGTAAATTTAAAATGCGTTTGTTGTGTACGATCAATGGCAAACTCACTTTCCAAGGTGGATTGGTGGCTTTAGGAAATGGAAGCGGTTATATTAGTATCAATATGACACGATTAAAAAAACTAGGTTTGAAATTCAAAGACACCGCAACAATCTCGTTAAAAAAAGACGAAAGCGAATACGGAATGACATTATCGGAAGAGTTGAAAGAACTTTTAGACCAAGATGAAGAAGGAATGAGAAGATTTAAGATGTTGACCCCAGGAAAACAACGTTACATTATTCACTACGTCAACACTGTTAAAAATTCCCAACTTCGAATAGATAGAGCCATTCTACTGATAACAAATCTCAAAAAAACGAAAGAAGGAAAAGAATCATTCAGAGCAATGCTTGGATTGGAGTGAAGAGAAACACCTTGACTAGCCGTCATTCCGTGCCCCGACACGGAATCTCCCTGTTAGTGGCGACAAATATCCTAATGAGGAGATCCCGTGTCGTAGCACGGGATGACATTAAAAAATACACATACGTTCCATTAAAGATTCGTAAATTTGCATAAAATTAGTTATCCGTAAACTATGTATCCATCACTCTATTACGCTTTTAAAGATTTATTCGGATTAGATTGGCCAGGTTTAAAAATGGTTCAAATGTTCGGATTTTTTGTTGCCGTTGCATTCTTGACTTCTGCTTATTTCTGGACCAAAGAATTAAAACGTAAAGAAAATGAAGGGTTATTAGGCACAACCACCAACAAAGTTTTAAAAGGCCAAAAAGCGACTTCTTCTGAATTGTTTTTTTCCGGGCTACTTGGCTTTTTAATAGGATACAAATTACTTTACATCGCAATTAACTTCAATGCATTCACAGAAGATACACAAGGATTCTTATTATCCACAAAAGGAAATATAGTTGGCGGGATTATTCTCGGAGCTATATCTGTTTACTTAAAATACCGCGAAAAAGAAAAAACAAAATTAGCAACACCAATTTGGGTAGAAGAAGTAATGCATCCCTATCAGCATGTTGGAAACATGACGTTGATTGCAGCATTTGCAGGGTTACTGGGCGCAAAAATATTTCACAATTTAGAAAACTGGAGCACCTTTATTGCTGACCCAGTTGGAGCATTATTATCGTTTGATGGATTAACCATGTATGGTGGATTAATATTAGCGTCAATTGCATTAATCTTATATGGAAGAAAATATAAAATCCCAACTCCCCATTTAATTGATTCTTCTGCACCTTCTATTATGATAGGGTATGCTGTTGGAAGAATAGGTTGCCACATGTCGGGTGATGGAGATTGGGGAATTTCAAATCTAAATCCAAAACCTAACTGGTTAAGCTGGGCTCCAGATTGGGTGTGGAGTTATGATTATCCTCACAACGTAGTAAATGATGGTGTTGAAATATTAAATTGCGTAACAGATAAATATTGCAATCACTTAGTTCCATCAGTTTACCCTACTCCATTTTACGAGACATTGATGTGTTTGTTTTTATTTGCAATTCTTTGGAGTATTCGCAAACGGATTAAAACGCCAGGAGTTTTATTTTCCATCTACCTTATTTTTAATGGTATTGAGCGCTTTCTTATTGAAAAGATACGAGTAAATACATTGTACGATGTAAACGGATTTAAATTCACACAAGCAGAATTAATTTCAACTATTCTTTTTATTTTAGGTGTGATTGGAATCTTTTATTTTAGAAAAAAAGCTGAGAAAGAAAAACGAACAATTGATTAATAATTACTACAATAATTTCATGACACTATTCAGATTTTGTTTAACGATTATTATAATACTTCTAACCCGATTAAATTTAAGTGCTCAAGGTTTTAAAGAGGCAAAAGAATTTAAAATCTATACAGATCTAGAATGTGGTTATGGCTGCAGATTGGTCTATGATCCTGCATTTCGCACTTGCACAATCAACAACAAGCCAATCAAATGCGAGTATGCAAAAGCAACGCTGGAGTCGAAAGAGAAATTGCTAATGTATTTTGGAAAGGACACAGCTAATATTAAAATACATAATTTAAATGGTTTATTAATTGAAAGTTTTTATAGCACTTTCGCTTTTGTAAGTTTGGATACAATAGGAGAATATTGTTCTTATTTCTCAAATGGCAAAATAAAAACAAAAGGAGCTTTTACAACATTTGTTTCAAATGAAAAAGGAGATGTTAGTTACGACATGCCACTTTCCCTAAGACACGGACAATGGTTAGAATATAACGATAAAGGAATTTTAATTAGGAAGCACAAATACAATCGTGGAAAAATTGTCGATTAAAAACTAAGAAATCATTCTGTATCCTTTTCAAAAGTGCCTTCTGTAATATTTTTTCCGTCTTTATAATAGTACAAACCACCCCAGGTATATTCTTCTTTTTTGTATTCATATTCTTCATTATTAATTGTCACCATAATTATGGTGATTTTTAAACGATCTTTCTGAATAATTCGCTCTTCTTTATTTTTTGTTGCAGGCTTATAATCAATAACAGGTACAACCACCAATGGTTTTGGTTTTGGCGGTTCTGGTGTATATTCTGGTTGCTTTATTACAACTGGAATAGGTTTGCTTGGTGGCAATTCGGCAACAACAGGTTTTGGAGGTTCGACACGAGGATTGGGAGTTGGCTCTTTCGGCTTCGGTTTTGCATTTTCTTTGTCTTTCTTTTGTGCTTCAGTAGCTGTTTGAGTATAATCTTTATCAAAATCAAAATCGCTAGTCATTCCACTATATTTGATTCTTCCAACAGGTTGTGTATACGTCACAACTTTATCTTCTGACTGCATTTCCAACCCAACATCCGCTGTAAATTTCGCGAATTCATCTTTTTCTCTACCGTTTGGAACAGTCGTATTAATAATTACTTGTTTTGAAATATGATTCGGTTTTGTAAATGTAAATATGAAATTAGAACCCAATTCTAAATCGATGTAATATTTTCCTTTGCTCGGATCAATCGTTCTATAAGGTTGACCATCTCTTGTAATCGTAATCAATGAATTTTCCAAACCACCTTGTTGAACAGAGAATTTAAGTTTTATACTAAATGAAGGAGCTTGAGCAAAAAGTAGAGATGAAAAACACAGGAACAGAAAGCCAATAAAAAATTGAGCTCTTTTAGGAGAACTATAGTTGTTAGAACAGGTTTTCATAATCTGCATCAAAACTAATCAATTAATTGCTTTTGATAAACTTATAATTGATTGTGTTTTAAACGTAACTTTGTGAATAAACTATACAATTATGAGCATCAACTTACAAACACTTTGCCAAGAAATATGCAGTTTATCCAAAGAAGTAGGTGTATTCATCAAAAATGAAGGTGAAAAATTCTCATTAGGAAAGGTTGAGGTAAAAGGAAAGAACGATTTTGTATCCTATGTTGATAAAACCTCCGAAAAAAGACTAGTTGAAAAGTTAGCTGAATTATTACCTGAAGCTGGATTTATAGCGGAAGAAGGAACCTCCACAAAAAAAGGAGACGTTTACAATTGGATAATTGATCCTTTAGATGGAACAACGAATTTTATTCATGGAATACCTTGTTTTGCAATAAGTATCGGTTTGATGCGTAATCAGGAATTGGTAATGGGAGTTATTTATGAAATCAATTTAGATGAATGCTTTTATGCTTGGGAAGGTAGCAAAGCCTATTTAAATGGAAAAGAAATAAACGTTACGAAAACAGCAAAATTGGCTGATTCATTGTTAGCTACAGGTTTCCCATACTACGATTACAATCGGATAGATGAATACATGGAATTGTTTAAATACTTTATGAAAAACACTCATGGTTTACGCAGATTGGGCTCAGCGGCAACCGATTTGGCTTATGTGGCTTGTGGACGATTTGAAGGATTTTATGAATATAGTCTGCAGCCTTGGGATGTAGCTGCCGGAGCATTTATTGTTCAGCAAGCTGGTGGAAAAGTAACCGATTTTAAAGGCGAAGGAAATTATATCTTTGGAAAAGAAATTGTTGCAGGAAATACCGCATTTTTTGATGAATTTTTAGATGTTGTTAAAAAACATTTTTCATAATGGAAGAAAAAGACAAACCAAAAACCACTTGGCAGTTTATTAAATTATATTTTCCAGATGTATGGCAATATGTTGTAGTTATAATCATAATGATAATTGCAGCCATCTTTATCTTATAGGTTACAGATAACGAATCAAAACTAATTTACGAATCTGTGTGTATCTTTTTATTAGTCCTTGCATTATCATTTAAACTATTTAATTGATAAAAATGAGAAAACTTCTTCTTCTTCTTTTCCTATTCCAAATCAGCTTTGTAAATGCTGAAACAAAAATCATTCACGTTTTTGTAGCGCTTTGCGATAACGACAGTCAAGGCATTGTTCCTGTTCCAAAGAAAATTGGAAATGGCAACGATCCTGACAATAATTTGTATTGGGGTTGTGGTTATGGAGTTCGTACTTTCTTTAAAAATTCAGCTGAATGGAAATTAGTCTCTAAAAGGAAGGCCGTCTCTGCAATTATATTAGAACGAATTATTTTCAAACACATCACACAAGATGCATACATTATTGCGGATGGATACAAAGGCGACAAAATAAAAACCTGCAACGAAAATTTCTTTAAATCTGCATCTGGAAATGTTACCGATACCATTATGGTTAAGAGCAAAGTCTTAAACTTTAATGCTGCACAATTGGTTTGTTACATAGGTCACGATGGATTAATGGATTTTACAATTGATAACTATCCCGTAAAAAAAGGAACTGATAAAAAAGATGTCATAATTTTAGCTTGTGCAAGTAAAAGTTATTACACAGAAGGAGTAAAAGCAGCAGGAGCAAATCCTATTTTATGGACAACCAATTTAATGTGTCCAGAAGCTTATACCTTAAAAGCTGCCATAGATGGCTGGTTGAATAATGAAACGGGAACACAAATTCACTTGAGAGCGGCAGAAGCTTACCACCAATATTTAAAATGCGGAATGAAAGGTGCTAAGAATTTGTTTGCGACCGGCTTTTAACTACTTCCTTTTAATCAACCACAATCCAATAAATGTAATTAATCCATTCAGGATAATCATTTCAAATCCGAATTTATAACCGTTCAATAATTCTTTTGAAAAAGTATTTAAAGTGTAACAGATTACGGGCGAAATAATACAAATCAACGGAACCAGTTTATCTTTTACTTGTAATTTGGTAAATACTCCAAATGCAAACAATCCAAGTAATGGCCCGTAAGTATAACCAGCCCAAGTAAACAACTCGTTAATAACAGCATCGTTGTTTATCAATTTAAAAATAATGATAACAGCAAACAAGATAGTCGCAAAACCAATATGAACCTTGTGACGAATTTTTGTTTTTTCTTCTTCTGTTTTTGTTGTGTCTTCCTTTAATCCTAAAAAATCCAAACAAAACACACTTGTCAATGCCGTTAAAGCTCCATCCGCACTTGGATAAGCTGCTGATATCAATCCTAGAATAAAGAAAATACCGGAGACTGTTCCAAAATGATGTAAAGCAATCGTTGGAAATACATTGTCGGAAATAATTTTCCCTTTTTCATTGATCATTAAAGGAATACTTTCTTGGTGCGCGTATATATACAATAACGCTCCTAAGACTAAAAACAAAATATTTACTATCAATAAAATCCCACTAAAGGTTAATACGTTTTTTTGAGCATCACCTAACGTTTTACAGCTAATATTTTTTTGCATCATCTCTTGATCCAAGCCAGTCATAGCAATTGCAATAAACATACCGCCAAAAAATTGTTTTGGAAAGAATGATTTTGCTTGCCAATCATCAAAAAATGTTTTTGAATATTCGCTATCAATAATTTTATGATATGTATCTGAAATACTTAAATTCAAATCCTGCATGATAAATACAATGGATAAAAGTACCGATACAATCATAAAAGTCGTTTGCAGTGTATCAGTATAAACAATCGTTTTAACTCCACCTTGATAGGTATAAAGTAAAATCAAGAGCATAAAAACGGCAACCGTCACAAAAAACGGAACTCCCATATCATCAAACACAAATTCCTGTAGAACGTTAACAACAATGTACATTCGGAATGCAGCACCAACAACTCTGGAAAAGATAAAAAAGAAAGCACCTGTTTTATAAGAAGAGTTTCCAAATCGGCCTTTCAAATAGCTATAGATGGAAGTAAGATTCAATCGATAATATAAAGGCAAAAGCACGTAAGCTATTACCATATAACCTACTAAATAACCCAAAACTACTTGCAAATATCCAAACTGAGATGTACCAACAGCACCAGGAACAGAAATAAACGTAACACCCGAAAGTGAGGCACCAATCATCCCATAAGCCACTAAATACCATTTAGAAGAACGATTCCCAACATAATAGCTTTCGTTATTTGCCCCTTTGGATGTCCACCAAGTAACATAGAACAACAATAAAGAATAGGCTAGTACACAAATTAATATTAAGGATGACGACATGATACCTAGGAATTACGCCCTTCGACTCCGCTCAGGGTGACAGTTAATATTATACCCTTCGACTCCGCTCAGGGTGACGTGCAATTTTGCACTTATAACAAAGAAAAAGAAATAAAGACAACTTCCTACCTCCGTCAATTTTAGTATATTAACAAAGTTTTTCACATTCAATACTTACATTTACATAACATTAAGAATTTTCTCTGAATTTATGTGCGGAATAACTGGAATATTAGCATTCAATGAAAAAGGCAAGCAATACTTGAATAAAGTAAGTGCGGCTACCTATTCTTTATTGAAACGCGGACCAGATGGAGAGGGAATCTACTTCAATAAAAATGTAGCTTTAGGACATAGAAGACTATCAATAATTGACACGTCAAATGCTGCAGCTCAGCCTTTGACTGAAACAACAGAAAGATATACTATTGTATTTAACGGAGAAATTTTCAATTACAAACAGCTCCGTAACCAACTTGAGAGCAAAGGAATAAAATTCAAATCTCAAAGCGATACAGAAGTCTTACTTCACCTATACATTTTAGAAAAAGAAAAGAGTTTGGAACAATTGGATGGTGAATTTGCATTTGCCATTTACGATTCACAAACCGAAGAACTTTTTTTAGCCCGCGATAGATTTGGAATAAAGCCTTTGTATTATTATAAAGATGAAGAACGATTTATTTTTGGATCGGAGCTCAAAGCATTGATGCAATATGACATTCCGAAAGTAATCGACAAAACAGCATTACAATTATACTTTCACTTAAATTATATCCCCAGCCCCTACTCTATTTTTGAAAACGTAAAAAAATTACAGGCAGGGACATTTCTGAAAGCTAATCTGAAAGGCATTTCAGATGAGATAAAATATTATGCCATTCCATATAGTAGTGAATTAAAAAATATTCCGACTTACGAATCCGCACAAAAAACATTTAAAGGACTATTAGAATCTTCTGTTCAACAGCGAATGATTGCAGATGTACCTTTGGGAACATTTTTAAGTGGAGGAATTGATTCCTCTATAATTACAGCTATTGCAGCTCAAAATACAAAACATTTAAATTCATTTTCAATTGGTTTTAAAGATGAACCTTTGTTTGATGAAACCGAACATGCTCAATTACTTGCAAAAAAATACAAAACCAATCATACCGTTTTTCAATTAAGTAACAACGATTTGTTTGCCAATTTGCAACAAGTTTTGGATTATACTGATGAACCATTTGCTGATTCATCAGCACTAGCCGTCAACATTTTAAGTATGCATACCAAAAAACATGTGACAGTTGCCTTGTCTGGTGATGGAGCAGATGAACTTTTTGCTGGATACAACAAACATGCTGCTGAACTGAAAGCAAGAACAGGTGGAATAAAAGCTGGTTTGGTAAAATCATCTCACAGCATATTAAAGCAATTACCAAAATCCAGAAATAGCAAAACAGGAAATAAGATTCGTCAGCTTGAAAAGTTTGCGGAAGGAATGAAAATGAGTTCGCAAGAACGCTATTGGCAATGGGCTAAATGGTCGGGATACACGAGCGACCAACTTTTTTCAAAAAAATATGCTTCTGATATAAATGCAGATTTATTCGAAAAAAGCAAATCAAATATTCTAAAAAACATTTCCGTTGATTACAATTCAGTTTTGCTTACCGACATGCAATTGGTTTTAGAAAACGACATGCTTGTAAAAGTAGACAGAATGAGTATGAGTCAGAGTTTAGAAGTGCGAGTTCCATTTTTAGATCATAAAATTGTTGACTTCGCATTTTCTTTGCCTGCTGATTATAAAATTGATAGTAAGTCGAGAAAGAAAATTATTCGTGATACATTCAAAGACTTATTACCGCCAGAACTCTTATCAAAAAAGAAACAAGGCTTTGAAGTCCCGATGCTTAAATGGTTCAAAACGGATTTAAAATCAATGATTACAAATGAATTGTTAGAAGATAAATTCATTGATAAGCAAGGAATTTTTAATTTAGACCAAATAAAAATATTAAAAGCACAATTATTTTCTAGTAGTCCGAATGATGCTGTAGAAAAAGTGTGGGCATTGATTGTTTTTCAATATTGGTATCTACGAATTACGAATTAAAGCGAATTACGAATCTGCGGATATAAAAAAAATAAAACTTAGTGACCATAGTGTCTTAGTGGTAAAAAATGACAAAAGTATTACGCATAATAAATCGATTTAATCTTGGTGGTCCCACATACAACGTTGCTTATTTGAGCAAATATATGTCGGATGATTTTGAGACTTTATTAGTGGGTGGTGCAAAAGATGAAACAGAAGAAAGCTCTGATTTTATAGTAAACAATTTAGGATTAAAACCAATCATTGTTGAAGAAATGTTGCGTGAAATTAATTTAAAAAATGATTACGCTGCCTACAAAAAAATAAAAAAAATCATTCAGGAATTTAAGCCCGATATAGTTCACACGCATGCTTCAAAAGCTGGAACATTAGGACGTTTGGCAGCTTCTTCTTGTGGTGTTCCAATTATTATTCATACATTTCATGGACATGTATTTCATTCATATTTCGGAAAACTAAAAACATTATTTTATAAAACAATCGAACGTTATTTAGCAAGAAAATCAACTATTATTATTGCGATAAGTGAGATTCAAAAACAAGAGTTGGTTGAGATTCATAAAATATGCAGGGCAGATAAAGTAAAAGTTATTCCTCTGGGTTTTGACCTTTCTAAATTCCAGGAAAACATTCTTGAAAAACGAAAATCATTCCGTTTAAAGTATAATTTGGATGAGGATGAAATTGCAATTTCAATTATTGGAAGATTAGTCCCAGTAAAAAATCATGTATTGTTTCTAGAAGCATTAAAAATTGTATCCGAGAAAACATCAAAAAAAATAAGAGCTTTTATTGTTGGAGATGGTGAGGAAAGAGAAAATATAGAATTGAAAGCAAAAGATTTAAAAATTCCATTTGTTGACGGAACAAAAACGAATGAAAAATCTCTTTTAACGTTTACGTCTTGGATAAAAGAAATTGATATAGCACTTGCAGGATCAGACATTGTTGCACTTACCTCCTTCAATGAAGGAACACCCGTTAGCTTGATAGAAGCACAAGCAGCAAACAAACCCATTGTAACCACAAATGTTGGCGGTATAGAAAACGTGGTTATTCCATTTCAAACGGCAATTTTATGTGAAAACAATAATATAGATCAGTTTTCAGAATCATTACTAAAACTGATTGAAGATACTACTATGCGAGACGCTATGTCTGTAAAGGGCTGGAATCACGTAAAAGAGAAGTTTCATTATACGAGGTTAGTGAACGATATGGAAAATTTATATCATTCCTTAAAGCAAGGCAAACCCCTCTAAAAAAGCCATCTTCACCTCTGTTTTTTTCATAAAAACCAACAAAACAAGGTATTACAACACAAAATTCTTTTAAAATTGAAAGTGAGTCGCTGTTTCGTAATATTTTTTAACTTTGTGTGTTAAAATATAAACTATCATATGCGTAAACTGCTCTATTTGTTTGGATTGTCTTTGTTTTTCTCGAGTTGTGCCTGGGTAAATCCAAGCATAATGTTAAAAACCGGCAAAGACTATAAATATGCTCAAAACTCTGACACAACAAAGGCTTTAGACTATAAAATATCCTCAAATGATATTTTGGAATTTAGTATGTATTCAAATGATGGATTTAAGTTAGTGGATTTAACGTCATTAAATGCTGCTAATATGGGATATCGTTTTGAATCAAACATTCAATATTTGGTTGAATCGGATGGTAGTTCAAAACTACCCGTTTTGGGCAGAATCAAACTAAGCGGATACACAATACGTGAAGCAGAAAGCTTATTGGAAGAAAAATATTCTAGCTTCTATGTTCGTCCTTATGTAATTATGTCGGTTTCTAACAAAAGAGTAATTGTTTTCCCAGGAAGTGCTGGCGATGCGAAAGTTATTCCTCTTCTGAATAATAACACTACACTTATTGAAGCATTAGCTTTAGCTGGTGGGATTGCTGATGATGGAAAAGCTTGGATGGTAAAACTTATAAGAGAAACACCTGACAAAAAGCACGAAGTGTTTTTAATTGATTTAGCAAAAATAGAAGGCATTAAACAAGGCAGCATGGTTTTACAAGCAAATGACATTATCTATGTAGAACCAAGAAAGAAATATGCTAGTCGCTTTATACAAGAAGCTGCTCCGATAGTCAGTATCCTTACTAGCATTTTCATTCTATTAACTTATTCCCAAAGGCTTGCAAATTAGTTTTAAAACTTTTATTTAAAAATGCTTCAGGAAGATATATCCAAGACGAACGATAATTTTGAGCGCTACAAAGATCGTATTTCGAATTTCAGTGGTGAATTTGAGCTTGGTCTCTTTTTATTCATCGCAAAAAAAAGTCTTATTTGGATTTTACTTTTTTTTGGAGCAGCATTCATAGGAGCGAAATTATACCTCCGTTATACGCCTCCTGTTTTTGAGGCATCCAGTGTTATTCAGGTACAATCAGCAAACCAAGCAAATAAATTATTAGATGTAGAGAACATCTACAGCTCTGAAAGCACGAATGGATTAGCCGAAGCAGTTGAACTTTTGCGATCAAAAGTTTTCTTAAAACGAGTACTAGCAAAGCTGCCACTTGGCATCAGTTATTACACAGAAGGAACATTGCTTAATAATGAACTGTATACCAACAGTCCGTATACCGTAGAGATTAAGGGCAAAATCAATTCAATAGCAGGAACCAAAGTATATATTGATTTTAACAGCAGTAAAAGTGGCGTTGTAAATTTTACACTTAATGGAAAAAATTATTCGGAGAACTACACATCCGACAAATGGCTCAAGTTTCCAGAGTTTGACCTAAAAGTTATAATTTCTAATTATCCAGATATTCAAAAACAACAAAATGAAGTAAAGGAGTATGCTTACTATTTTTCAGTAAACGACACCAACTCACTTGTAAACAGCTATTATCCTTTCTTAGAAGTAAAACTATTAAATGAAGAAGCAAAAACTATAGCTATTTCATTCAAAGATTTTAATCCTCAAAAAACTTCAGATCTTGTAACTGCAATGACAGAAGAGTACACTAATTTTGATATTGAACGCAAAGGAGAAAGCTCAAAAAGTGTCATAGGATTTATCGACATGCAATTAGATGCTGTTTACGAACAGTTAAAAAATTCTGAAAATTCCATCCAGGATTTTAAAAAAGAAAACAATGTTACTGAAGATTCTGAATTAAAAAACACGAATGTAACGCGTCTAAATGGATTAGAAGATCAAATTATTGCTTTAGAATTAGAGGCGAATGTTTTGAATAAAATTGAGAAAGACATTAACAGTGCGAAAGCTGCAGATACCTACAGCTTGTTGGCAATGTTAGCAGGAACAGAATCAGAAGTGGCAATTTCAAAAACAGTGGCTGAAATTCAAAGACTACTTGTTCAAAAGGAAGAAATGCTTTATCAGGTAAAACCAAATAGTGAAGGAATTATAGCAATCGATTATCAAATAAGTATTCAGAAAAAATTATTAAAAGAAAGCATTAAAGCCGTAAATGCAAATATCGCATTAAGAAAAAATGAATTACAAAAAAAAGCAAACCAGTTTGCTGGTTCATTCATTAAGCTTCCTAAAAACGAAATAGAATATGCTCGTTTACAAAGACTATTCAATATAAACGAGAAATATTACACTCTATTACTCGAAAAAAGAACAGAGTATTCCATTTCAAAAGCAGGATTTGTTTCTCAAAATATTTTATTAGAAAAAGCAGATGCTCCAAGTAGCCCTGTTTCACCTAACAGAAAAATTACCTATATCAGTTATTTAGTTGTAGCATTATTGTTAAGTATATTTTTGATTCTATTCCGATACTTATCTCACAATGAAATCAATTCTTTGAATGAGATTAGTAAATACACGAATTCATCAATTAGTATATTAGGAATTGTTCCAAAATGTAAGCAGGACATTCCTGTATCACAACTCTTGGTAGATAAAAGTCCTAAGTCACTTATTGCAGAAGCATTTCGGTCGATACGAACCAACTTGCAATTTATTTCCAATGAGCCAGGCCCAAAAATCATTGCTTTAACTTCCACCATTTCTGGTGAAGGAAAAACATTTGTTGCAATAAATCTTGCAGGTATAATAGCTTTCTCAGGAAAGAAAGTAGTGATTATCGATTTGGATATGCGTAAACCTAAAATTCACATTGGATTTAAAGCAGAAAATTCAAAAGGTATGAGTACACTTTTAATTGGAAAAGGCCTAATAGAAGATACCATACAACAAAGTAATTTGGAAAATCTTGATTTTATTACTGCTGGACCTATTCCTCCTAATCCTTCAGAATTAATTATCAGTTCGAAAATGGATGACATTTTAGATCATCTAAAAAAAATATATGATGTTATCATTATTGACAATCCACCGGTTGGATTGGTGAGTGATGGAATTCCAATGATTCAAAAGGCTGATTATCCAATCTATATTTTTAGAGCTGAATACTCAAAACGAAATTTCATTCAAAATGTAGATCGTTTATTTAATGAAGCTAATATTAAAAAATTATCCGTTGTATTGAATGGTGTTGATATTGATCGCAAGAGCTATGGCTACAATTATGGTTATGGTTACGGATATGGTTATGGATACGGTTATGGATATTACGATGAAGGAACAAAATCTAGTTCAGAAACAAAAAAATCTTTCTTTAAAAAATAATTGCTATTCGAATTTATGAAAGTAATAACTACACCTATTAATGATTTATATATTATTCAGCCGAATATATTTGAAGATGATAGAGGATATTTTTATGAATCCTATAATAAAGTCACATTTGAAAAACTAGGAATAACTAAGGATTTTGTGCAAGACAATCAATCTCTTTCTCAAAAAGGAGTATTACGTGGACTTCATTTTCAAAACCCACCTTTCGCTCAAGGAAAACTAGTAAGAGCAATTAAAGGCTCGATATTAGATGTTGCAGTAGACATTAGAAAAAACTCAACAACATATGGCCATCATTTTGATATCATCTTAAATGAAACAAACAAAACGATGCTATGGATACCTGAAGGATTTGCTCATGGCTTTTTAACATTAGAAGACAATACAATATTTTCTTATAAATGCACTAATGTTTTCAATAAAGAATCTGAAGATTCAATTATTTGGAATGACACAACACTGGATATAAAATGGGGAATAAATGCTCCTAATCTTTCACAAAAAGACAAAACAGGTAAACATTTTAAAGATTTTGAAAGCATGTTTTAATATGCACTATATATAACAATGGAACACCAAACCTATTTATTATTAATATATTCTGGATACTTTTTTTGTACCGTTCTTTTGTCATTTCTTATAAATGGCTTATTCTTAAAATTTGCATCAAATTTAGGAATACGAAACACATCAGAAACAACCATTCGTTGGAGTGAAACTGCAAAACCAGCTCTAGGGGGAATTTCATTTTATCTTATATTTCTTCTTTCAATAACAAGTTTTTCTATCTTTTTTGAGCAAACGCATGTACTGGTAAACAAGCAACTGTTAGGTCTCTTAGCCGCATGCACTTTAGCTTTTTTATTGGGACTTTCAGACGATGCATACAACACAAAACCTATTTTAAAACTCATCATACAAATATGTTGTGGGATAATATTAATATCAACAGGTACCTACATAACACTATTTTCTAATAACTACATCAATTTTGCGTTTTCGTTGTTTTGGATTGTTGCAATGATGAACTCAATAAACATGCTTGATAATATGGATGGAATAACCACAATTGTTTCTATTACTATAATCATCAGCTCATTATTTGTTTTATACATCAACAAAAATGGCCACAGCATACATACTATTATTCTAATTGGCGTTTTATCAGCCTTAGTCGGATTTTTATTTTACAACTGGCATCCCGCAAAAATTTTCATGGGTGACACAGGAAGTCAATTTCTAGGAGTATTTCTAGCTGCTATTGGAATTCAATATTTGTGGACACCTCAAGATGCAAATATTGTTCATGAAAACATTAATGACACTAAACATTTTTTTATATCAATTTTAACATTTGCAATACCAATTATTGATACAACAACTGTAGTAATTAACCGATTATTAAAAGGACAGTCGCCATTTGTTGGAGGGAAAGACCACACGACACACCATTTCTTTTTTAAGGGATTAACAGAAAAAAGAATTGCATTAATGTATGCAGGAATTAGTTTCATAAATATGTTTCTAAGCTACTTAATTCTTATCTATATAAAAGAATGGAATTACATTCATATCCTTTTATTTACTATCTATTTTATTCTTCTTTTTAATTTTTTTTATGCGCCAACTCGCAAGCGTTCTAAATAATGCAACGAAAAGAAAAAATAATTTTCATTCTTAAATCTTCAAAAAAATACTTTATTGCATTTGGGGTTGCTCTTGCATTGATTAGCATAGTCAAATTATTTTCCTATTCTGTTAGCGATAGTTTGTCAGATGTTGATTATCAAGACTATTTTAATGCCAGCTATAAAACGTTTAGTGTTCGAATTCCAAAAAATTTAAATTTTGCAGGGGAAAAAACGCCTATCACAGATTTCAGTGTACGAGAAGCAACAGAACGAGAACTTATTGTAAATACATATTGGCAATCACAATCACTCTTATTACACAAAAGAGCCAATCGCTGGTTCCCTATCATAGAACCTATTCTTGAAAAAAACGGCATTCCTTCTGACTTCAAATACATCGCTTTGATAGAAAGCCAACTTACAAATGCTGTTTCTCCGCAAGGCGCAACAGGCTTTTGGCAAATAATTGAATCGACAGGAACTGGTTACGGAATGGAGATTACTGAAGAAGTGGATGAACGCTATCACGTTGTTAAGTCGACAGAAGTAGCATGTAAATATTTTAAAGAAGCTTACAAAAATTTTAATAATTGGACTTTAGTTGCCGCATCATATAACTTAGGCATGGGTGGCATTCAAGGACAATTAGCGAAACAAAAAGTTAGTAGTTATTACGATTTAGCCGTAACTGAGGAAACAGCCAGATATGTGTATAGGATACTTGCCATGAAAGAAATCATTTCTAGGCCAAAAGTATATGGTTATATGCTTCGAAAAAAGGATTTATACCCATCTATTCCAACAAAAAAAATCACAGTTGACTCAACAATAAGCAATCTTGCTGATTTTGCTATTGATCAAGGAATAAACTATAAAATATTAAAATTATTTAATCCTTGGCTTCGCACAAATTCACTTACAAATAGTGGGAATAAAAAATACACTATTGAAATTCCAAAAGGCAGTATGAATATATACGATATGGATGGAAATTATGATGGCAGCAATAAGCTAACACCAACAGACTCCGTAAATCTTATTACAACTAGTCCTCTATTAAATGATTCCATTAGAAAAGAAGAAATAATTAAAGAATAACATGTCTAGCTCAAGTATAAGTGAAATAGATTATTTGGAAGTTGTTGGAGCTAGGGCACACAATCTTAAAAATATTGACGTAACCATTCCTCGCAATAAGCTAGTGGTAATTACTGGCTTAAGTGGTAGTGGAAAATCATCCTTAGCATTTGACACTATATACGCGGAAGGACAAAGACGGTACATCGAAAGTTTTTCTGCTTATGCTCGTCAGTTTTTGGGCAACATGGAACGGCCTGATGTAGATAAAATAACAGGATTGAGTCCAGTTATTTCCATCGAACAAAAAACGGTTAATAAAAACCCTCGCTCAACAGTTGGAACTATAACAGAGATTTATGACTTTTTAAGATTGTTATATGCTCGTGCATCTGATGCATACTCTTATGTAACTGGCGAAAAAATGGTTCGTTATTCCGATGACCAAATCATTCAACTTATTCTAGAAAAATTTCAAAATCAAAAAATATTGATTTTAGCTCCTGTTGTAAAAGGCAGAAAAGGTCATTACAGAGAACTTTTTGAGCAAATAAAAAAATGGGGGTATTTAAGGGTTCGTATTGATGGTGAAGTAGTAGAATTAACTAAAAGAATTCAACTTGATAGGTACAAAGTTCATGACATTGAAATTGTTATCGATCGCTTGGAAGTAAATGCAGATGCTCGTCCTCGAATTTCCGAATCCATGCAATTGGCCATGAAACAAGGGAAAGGAATCATTATGGTTCAACCCTTTAAAATGGGCAAAATCGAAGACGAGTATGGAACGGTTGAATTTTATAGTCGCCATTTAATGTGTCCAACTTCTGGAATTTCTTATGATGAACCACAACCAAATTTGTTTTCATTCAATTCGCCTTATGGAGCTTGTCCAAAATGCAATGGATTAGGGATGATATCAGAAGTGGATATCAATAAAATTATTCCCAACAAAAAATTATCCATTCGAAAAGGAGCCATCGCTCCTATTGGTCCGCACAAAGGAACATGGATTTTCAAACAATTAGAAGCCATTGGTGATAAATATGGTTTTACTTTGGATAGTCCGGTTGAAGATATTTCAGATGAAGCAATTGATACCATTTTATTTGGCTCAGATGAAGTTTTTAAAATCAAGCAATTTACCGATAGCTCCGCAACAAGCTATAGTATAGCATTTGAAGGAATCGCTAGTTTCATCATCAAACAAAATGACGAGCAAAGTTCTCCAACCATTGAAAAGTGGATTCAAGGATTTATGAATAAAGTACCTTGTGCAAAATGTGAAGGAACTAAATTAAAAAAGGAATCACTTCATTTCAAAATCGACAATAAGAATATTGCTGAATTATCAGAAATGGGAATTATTGAATTAAATGAATGGTTCAAAAATATTGAGAAAAGATTAAGTGTCAAACAAAACACGATTGCAAAAGAAGTATTAAAAGAAATCAGAACACGTATTGCTTTTTTATTGGATGTTGGATTGGATTATCTTTCATTAAACAGAAGCTCCAGAACGCTATCTGGTGGAGAAGCACAACGTATTCGATTGGCTACACAAATTGGCTCTCAATTAGTTGGAGTACTATATATTTTAGATGAACCAAGTATTGGTTTACACCAACGCGACAATGTTCGTTTGATAAATGCTTTAAAAAATTTACGTGATCTTGGAAACTCCGTAATTGTTGTTGAACATGACAAAGAAATGATTTTGGCAGCTGATCATGTGATTGATATTGGTCCAGCTGCTGGAATTCATGGTGGAAAAATAATTGCTCAAGGAACACCGAAAGAGATTTTAAAATTTCACACACTTACTTCTGATTACATAAATGGCGTGAAAGAAATTCCAATTCCCAAAGAAGTAAGAAAAGGAAGTGGTAAATCCTTAGTATTAAAAGGAGCAAAAGGAAATAATTTAAAAGATGTATCTGTTGAATTTCCTTTAGGTAAATTAATTTGTGTAACAGGTGTTTCAGGAAGTGGTAAATCAACCCTCATTAACGAAACACTATATCCAATTTTAAACAAACATTTTTATCGCTCCGAAAAAAAGCCGATGCCTTACAAATCCATTACTGGACTCGAACATATTGACAAAGTAATAGACATTGATCAGTCACCTATTGGAAGAACACCGCGTAGCAACCCTGCAACTTACACAAATGTATTTTCAGACATACGAACATTGTTTGCAGAAATTCCTGAATCAAAAATTAGAGGGTATAAAGCAGGCCGATTTTCCTTTAATGTAAAAGGTGGAAGATGCGAGACTTGTCAAGGTGCCGGTTTGAGGACAATCGAAATGAATTTTTTACCCGATGTTTATGTTAACTGCGAAACCTGTAATGGAAAACGCTATAACAAAGAAACATTAGAAATTCGTTTTAAAGGAAAATCGATAAGTGATATTCTAAATATGACCATTGATACTGCTGTTGATTTTTTCGCAAACATCCCTTCTATTCTTCAAAAAATTAAAACACTGAAAGAAGTTGGACTAGGATACATCACACTTGGGCAACAAAGCACAACACTTTCTGGAGGGGAAGCACAACGCGTTAAACTAGCAACCGAATTATCTAAGCGAGATACTGGAAATACATTTTATATTTTAGATGAACCAACGACTGGTTTGCATTTTGAAGATATTCGAATTTTATTAGAAGTTTTGGATAAATTAGTAGATAGCGGAAATACCGTTTTGGTAATTGAACACAATATGGATATTATAAAAGTTGCGGATTATATTATCGATTTAGGTAAAGAAGGCGGAAATGCTGGTGGAGAAATACTATGTATAGGAACGCCCAAAGAAATAATTAAAAACAAAACAAGTTATACGGCACAATTTCTGAAAGAAGAATATCGTTAAAGGCATTGGATAGTAGACAAAGAAAAAGGAACGAAAAATAAAAATCGACTTCTGTACACAAAATAAATATATATATCATATGACAAACCAAGACGAAGACAAAATCAGAAAAGCATTTGCAGCAAAAGACTGGAATGACATCAAAGCAGCTGATTCATGGCAAATTTTTAAAATCATGAGTGAATTCGTTGAGGGATTTGAAAAAATGAGTCGAATCGGACCATGCGTTTCCATTTTTGGATCAGCACGAACTAAAACTTCAAATCCATATTATAAATTGGCAGAAGAAATTGCGTTTAAACTCACTCGAGAAGGATATGGAGTAATAAGTGGTGGCGGGCCGGGAATAATGGAGGCTGCAAACAAAGGTGCAAAAGCTGGAGGTGGAAAGTCAGTTGGTTTAAACATTGTATTGCCGTTTGAACAATCTTCGAATTTATTTGTCGACAATGACAAAAACATAAATTTCGATTACTTCTTCGTTCGCAAAACAATTTTTTTAAAATACTCACAAGGATTTATTGCAATGCCTGGAGGATTTGGTACGTTGGATGAATTATTTGAAGCGATTACTTTAATCCAAACAAATAAAGTAGCACACTTCCCTATTGTTTTAGTTGGAAAAAAATATTGGGAAGGGTTGTTAAATTGGGTAAAACAAACCATGTTACTTGAAGAAAATAACATAAGTGAAAAAGATTTAGAATTATTTAAAGTAGTTGAAACTGCAGATGAAGCAGTTTCTATTATCAATGAGTTTTATTCTAAGTATTTATTAAAACCAAATTTCTAGTTCATGAAATATTGGTTTTCGATCCTTCTTTGTGTGAAATTCATGCTTCTCCTATCACAAAATGGGCAAGGATATTACCATGATTACAACAATTCCTTTTATGTGTTTGACAAAGGAATTGAACGTCAAGCAGAAGTCAATAGAGTAACCGATATTTATTCTGGCAACGACTATGTTGCATACACCGACTCTAAATTAAGTTTCGTTTATTATTACAATGGTTATCAAAAAGTTTTAGAAGAAAATTTCCCTAACAAAGTGGTGGCTACAGCACCTGCATTAATTTATAAAATGCAAGAACGATTAATGATTTGTGAAAAAGGAGAAACAAAACAACTCGCAAGAAGGGCAGATGTATTTTTTGCAAGTGATTCAATAGTTATTTGGCAAGCATTACCTAGCCTCGATTATATGGCATATGTAAATGGTGAAACTAAAACAATTATCAAAGCAACGAACTCTAGTGTAATAAATGATTACAAAATCAACAATAACATTATGGCTTTTAATGATTTAAACAATGACTTAAAAGTATATTTTAATGGAGAAATTTACACTTCTAACAACAACAGGATAACGAACTACGAATGCGGCCACAACATTGTAGCCTTCATTGATGAGTACAAAAGCACATTTAATGTTTTCTATAAAGGAGTTTTTAAAATTATTAGCAAAGAAATAATTAAAGAATACCTCGTTATAAATGATATGGTTGCCTATGTTGATGCAAAAGATAATTTTTATATCTTTTATGATGGAGCCATAACAAAAATTGATTCCCGCAGTCCAGATTTTTTTTCAGGTAAAGGAAATATTTTATACTACTCCTATAATTCAGAATTGAAAATTATTTATGAAGGAGAAATCTATCCATTACCACTTGTAAATCCAAAGAGCCTTATTCTCGGCCAAAATGGAGTGCTTTTTTATATCAACATCAATCAACCTCAATATTTCTATAAAGGAAAAATTTATGATAATTTTTATGTTCAAAAACCATATACAATGGAATTGAAACTTGACTTACCTGTTTTCAAATACAACAATACAATAGGATTTTGGTATAATGCAAAAATTCACGAATACTCAACTCGCTCCAACTAAACATTACCTAAATCCTATATTTGTTTTATTAAAAGACAAATGTTGATAACCTAAAATATTACAAAATACATCTATTACAAAACCTCGACAGAACACCTGTTTTTATTGACTAATAGCTAATTTCACAACCCAATGCTAACATTTCATTAACTCAGGGTTATGTCACGGTTATTAACAAACAGTTGTTTGTAATTACAATACATACTCCTTAAATTACAGTTCAAACTACAATAGTTTTGCTCCAATACAATTATTAAAACGCTTTAAACATTACTATTTCAATAGAACAGGTTTTGGTATACATTACTAAACACACCAATATGAAAAACAAAAAAGCACTATTGTTTGTTTTATTGCTAGTAGCAGGAGCTTGTGTTTACGGACAAAAAACTGAAAAAGCAAAACAACTACCTTCAGTAGCTATTGGTGCAGGAATACTATCATTTAATGGAGACATTGGAAATGGTGCTAATTTAAGTTCTTTCAGTAGAATTAGAGCGGGTTACAATTTAACTATCGAACAACGAATTGGAAAATACATTGGCGTTTCTTTAAATGGTATATATGGAAAGCTATCTGATAGTGAAAGAAGCAAGGAAAGAAATTTAAATTTCGAAACAACAATAATGCAAGGTGATTTAAATCTTGTACTTCACTTTGACAATGATTTGATCTTTAAAAGAAATAGCGTGTTTGCACCTTACTTATTTGTAGGAATTGGATATTTAAAATTTGACCCTTATGGAGATTTAAAGGACAAAAATGATAGTTCTTACAACTATTGGAGCGATGGAACGATTCGTGATTTATCTGAGACAGACCCCTTATCGCCAAGTGCATCAATTATTCAAAGAGATTATTCTTTTGAAACTCAATTAACCGATTCCTCTACAAATTACCAAAGAGGAACTTTGGCTATTCCAATTGGAGGAGGGTTCAATTTAAAAGTATTGCGCAATTTATCTGTTAATGTTGGTGCTACATACTACCTGAGCTTTTCTGACTGGATAGACAATTTCAAAGAAGGTAAAAATGACAAGTATGTTTTTGCTAACGTATCAATTCAGTATACATTCGGGAAAGACAAAGAAGAAAGCAATCCTATTTACAACTCAGTCGATTTCTCGGCACTCGATAAATTAGATTCTGATGAAGATGGTGTAAGCGATGGCGATGATAGGTGTCCTGGAACTCCAAAAGGTGTTAAAACTAATGGTAGAGGTTGCCCAGACGACAATGACGAAGATGGTGTTCCTGACTATAAAGATAAAGAACTGATGACTAAGCAAGGTGCAGTTGTAGATGTTAATGGAATAACACAAACCGATAAAATGTTACAAGAGAATCAAAGCAAATTTGATTCACTTGCGACTGAAAGAAGTGAATTGTTTAATGAAAACCCAAGCTTATCTTATTTAAAAGATATAGAAGCTAAATCTACTGAAGCTCGAAAAACAAATCCAAACACTTCGAACAATATACCTATTGCATTAAAGCCTGCAGATAAAAACAATGATGGTTTTATTTCTACAGACGAAATTGCAAGCGCAATAGATTTGTTTTTTGAAGGCGATTCAAATTTTTCTGTAGAAAAACTAAACGACTTAATTGACTATTTCTTTGAACAGTAACGAAAATAATTAAAAACTAATTCTATACTTATGTTAAAATACGCAGCTCTCTTATTCAACACTATTGCATTGTTGATATATCAGTTCTTTTTTGCTGATGGTATTACGGTTACTCAAAACATCCCTTCTTCTGTTAAACCAGACAGTGAGTTTACTGTTCAAATAACAATTAACAAAGGATCTGTTGGCGGGTTTGCAAAACTTCAACAAGACTTACCGGAAGGATTTACTGCTGTTCAAGATGACAACAACGGAGCTTCATTTACATTTTCACCTGAAACGAGATCCGTAAAGTTTATTTGGATGTCTTTACCTTCAGATAAAGAATTTAAGATTAAATATAAAGTAAAAGTTGCTGCTGGAATTAACGGAGATAAAACAATGGCTGGAAAATTCTCTTATGTTTCAGACAATGTTAAACAAGCAATAGAAATTGCTCCTTCTATTATTACAGTTGGTGAAAAGTCCTCACAACCTATTGCAACTAACACTACAGCTACAGAGCCAACAACGACTGCAACAGCAACTATTACGCCTACTGAGCCAGTAAAAACAGTTGAACCAACTACTACAGAGCCTGTTGTAACAAATACAACAACTACTGAGCCTCCTGTAAAAACGGTTGAACCAACAACTACCACTACTGAACCAGTTGTAACAAACACAACAACTACTGAGCCACCTGTGAAAACGGTTGAACCAACAACTACTCCTACAACTACTACTACGCCTAATAATACAGAGCAAACATCCGTTGTTTGTGCGAGAACGGTAGGTAGCGTAACGGATAATTTCACCGTAGAAATCGTAGTAAACAAAGGAAATGTTACAGGATTTGCAAAACTGTTAGAAACTCTTCCTGCAGGATTTACTGCAACTGCTGGTGATTTGAATGGTGCTTCTTTTAGTTTTGATGGACAAACACAAAAAGTTAAATTTGTTTGGGTCTCAATGCCAACTCAAACTGAATTCCGTATTTCTTATAAAGTAGCTGTTCCAGCAGGAGTATCTGGAACACAAAACATTGATGGCGTTTTCTCTTATATCGAGAATGATGAAACGAAGAAATTTATTTTACCAACTTCTTCAATTTCTATGGGTGGAGGCGCAGTTGCTAACACTACTACGAACACAACAAACACAGCTAATAATACTACTGCAAACACGGCTAATAACACTACAACAAATACAGCTAATAACACGACAGCAAACACAGCTAATAACACGACAACAAATACAGCTAATAACACTACAGCAAACACAGCTAATAACACGACAACGAATACCACAAACACAACAGCTACGAATACCACAAATACAACAAACAACTCTTTAAACAATACAATCCCTTCGCCTCAAGGAAACGTCAATTATAAAGTACAAATTATGGCACTTTACAAAGCAGTAGATGCAAGTTCATTAGCTGCACGATACAATATTAATACTACTGTTAATACTGAAATGGCTGCCGGTTTTACAAAATACACTGTTGGTTCTCACAACGATTATAAAGAAGCACGCGATGCGAGAGAAACCATTAAAAATAAAGGTGTTGTAGGTCCATTTGTTACAGCATATAATAGTGGAAAACGCATTACTGTTCAAGAAGCATTAATGATCACTAGTCAAAAATGGTATAGATAATACATATTAGCACTACCAAAAAACTCAATCTAAGCGCGGTTAGATTGGGTTTTTTGTCTTATATTTGTGATTATGAATAAAGGAATAAAATTTACTCTATTATTCTTACTTTTAACACCTGTCTTGTTTTCTCAAACAGACGAGAAATCACTTTCTGATAGTATTTCTTCTCTAACAAAAGAAAAAAATACTCCTGAAGGATTTGTATTTAAACCTTCTTTAGGTCTAGGAACAGGTATGTTTTCTTTTTATGGCGACTTGTACTCTAAAAACTTTCAAGCTCCAATGGTTAGCCGAATTGGCTTTGATTTAAATGTTTCTCAACGTTTGAATAATTATCTACAGCTAAATTTCTATGTGCTATTTGGAAAACTAGGCGCGAACGAGAGAAACGCACCAAACAATAGAAATTTGAATTTCGAATCTCAAATTCGTGCTGGAGGAGTAAATCTAACATACAATTTTGACCATTTACTTCCTAAAAAAAGAGATGCTAGCCCTTATATTTCTTTAGGCTTTGAATCATTTGAATTTCTTTCTAAAACAGATTTATATGACCAGAATGGTAATAAATATTATTATTGGTCGGATGGCTCTACGCGTAATATTGATGAGAATTCACCAACAGCATTTATGGCCGTTGAAATAAAAAGAGACTACTCCTACGAATCGGATGTTCGCACACTGAATCTTGATGGCTTTGGAAAATATGCAGAACGTAGCTGGGCAATACCTGTTGGAGCCGGAGTGCTTTTTAAAATAGATGATTTTTGGACATTTAAAGTAGGAGCGACAATGCATTTTACTTTAACAGATTATATTGATGGTGTTTCAAATGAAAGTATAGGTAACCGAACAGGTAAAAAAAGCAACGATAAGTTTATGATGAGCTCTTTTTCTGTCCACTATAATTTTGGGATGAAAGAAAAAGAAGTTGGAGAAATGGATGAAGACACATTTAAAGATGTTGATTTTTTTGCACTTGATTTATCTGACATAGATAAAGATGGCGTTACTGATGCCAATGATTCTTGCCAAGGAACTCCTGAAGGTATTCCTGTAGATTTAAAAGGTTGTCCTTTAGACGATGACAACGATGAAGTTCCTAACTTTAAAGATGACGAATTAGACTCCCCAAAAGACGCCTTTGTTGATGTAAAAGGTGTGCAGTTAAACGATTCTATTATTGATTATCAATATAGGTTTTACATGGATTCAACTGGAGCGTTTGCTACAGTTGTAAAACACGATCACAATGGAAAAGAACTCTATAATAGTCTTTACCAAAAAGAATATACTGTTGATGTAGGAACCTTTAAAAAGGGCCTTCCACCTGAGCTTATGACTAAATTTCTTAGCATTAGTGATATATCAAGTACAAATATTGATGACTCAACAACAATTTATACTGCAGGAAAATTCAATAGTTTATTGGATGCTGAATTACGAAAAAAACAGTTGGTATCAGAGGGTTTAACAAATGCTAAAGTCGTTTATAAACAAGGAGGCAAGTTTTACGATGCTCCTGCATATACTGCTGCTAATAATAATTCAACAACAAATACAACAGCTAACAATACTAACACGAATAGCAATACAACTGCAAATACAAATACGAATAGCAATACAAATGCTAACACAAATAGCAATACAAACACTAATTCTAATAGCACTACAAACTCTAATTCAAATAGTACAACAAACAATACAAATTCAAGTAGCAACAATACAACATCGAATAACACTACAAACGCTACAACTGCATCAACTGGCCCAGTTGTAATTCGGGTTCAATTGGGAGCATATAAAAACCGTTTATCTAAAAATGTATTTAAAGACATTAACGATTTAATTGAAATAAAAACAGAAGATGGCCTTTATAAATACATGAGTGGCTCATTTACATCAGTAGAAGATGCCGCTAAACATAAAGTGAATCTGTTATTAAAAGGGTACCAAGGAGCGTTTATAACAGCTTACAAAGATGGTAAACGAGTATCTTTAAGAGATGCAGGAGCTACACCTCAGAAAAAGGAAGATCTCGAAGAATCGGGTTCGGATAATACAGAAGTGAATGCAGTAAATAAGAAATTAGTAAGCTTTAAAGTTCAAATAGGTATTTTCAAGAGCGAACCACCTGCCGATAAATTAGCGAAGTATGAAAAAGTAAAAGGTATGACGAAAGAAACTACACCGACCGGTTTAAATAGATATTGTGTTGGCCCTTATTCTGATTACACAGCCGCACAAGCTGCTAAGGAAAACCTAATTAAAAATATCGGCATAGAAGATGCCTTTATATTAGCATTCTTTAATGGCGAATACATTACTATTCAAGAGGCATTGGAGCTTTTAAAAAACTAATTACTCTATATTCTAAATAATGGCATTATCTTTGTCTTAAGCATATTAACAAACACATAAAAAAAATGAAAAACATACTAAAACTTACATTCTTAACGGTCGGAATTGCTCTTAGCTCTTCTTTAATGGCTCAAGAACAAATAAAAAAAGATGCTGCTGCAACAGCTGATAAATTAGAGGCTCCAAAGGCTGTTGATGAAAAACAAGATCCTGCAAAAGCAACAAAGCAAGAACCTGTAAAAACTGCTCCTGCTCCTGCTGAAGGCGCTTCAAAATCTGAAGCAAAAACAGATTCATCAGGCGGAGGAACTAGAATGGCAATATCTGAACAAGGTGTTCCGAAGAGAAATAAGCGAAAATCTGCTAATTCTACCACTGCTCCACCAGCTGAGCAGCCAAAAAAATAATATTTTTCACAAAAAAGAGGTCTTCAAAAACCTCTTTTTTTATTTTTACGTATATCATCATATGAACAAACAGATACTATTCTTGTTATTAAGCTGTGCTCTTGTTTCTTGTAAACAGGATATAAAAGCTGAAAAACAAATTGCTATTACTAATAATCAATCAAACTCAGGTATGGATACTGCAACTTTCGGAGCTGGATGCTTTTGGTGTGTTGAAGCTCAATTTCAAATTTTAGATGGTGTCCAATCTGTTTCATCTGGATTTTCAGGTGGAACGGTGAAAAATCCAGCTTACAGAGAAGTTTGTAACGGCACAACTGGACATGCAGAAGTTTGTCAGATCGTATTTGATCCAAAAAAAATCACTTATGATGAGTTATTAGCTGCATTCTGGCAATCTCATGATCCCACACAATTAAATAGACAGGGAAATGATGTAGGAACGCAATACCGTTCTGTTATCTATTACCACAGTGAAGAGCAAAAGAATTTAGCAGACAGTTATAAAAAGCAATTAAATGCTTCTGGAGCTTGGACAAAACCAATTGTTACTGAAATAAGTCCGATTGGCCCTTTTTATAAAGCAGACGATTATCACCAAAACTACTTTAATCAAAATGGCTCCGAGTCTTATTGCCAATTTGTAATCCAACCGAAAGTTGAAAAATTCAAGAAGGTTTTCAAAGACAAACTCAAGTAATAAAGTCGCTCCTGTCGACATAATTTCAGTAACCGCCTAATCAAAGCTTGCATAGGTAGAATAAGGCTTTATTATACTAAAAAACTTAGTATATTTGCGGACAGATGTTAAAAGGTAAAGAACTCATTCTTGCAACAAAACCGTATGCTAAAGAAATTCGCTGGAAAAGTTGGTTTTATACGATTTCTGCTTTGCTTTGCTTGATTGCTTCACTATTAGGAACCTATTTTGTTCCAGTTCTTTACGGGAAAATCATTTGTAGCATTTCTGCAGCAATATTCCTAACTCGCTTTTTCATGATTTTTCATGATTATCAGCATCACTCTATACTTCAAAAGTCACCTTTAGCAAACATCATATTTACTATTTATGGTTTTTATATGTTAACTCCTTCAAGTATTTGGAAGCGTTCGCACGATTTCCATCATAATAATAATGCGAAACTATTTAGTGCTAATATTGGATCCTTTCCAATTATGACAAAGCAAAAGTTTATGGAAGCTACGGAAAACGAAAAACGAATTTATTTAGCTATCCGTCATCCGTTTAACATGATTTTCGCTTATTTCACCATGTTTATTTATGGTATGTGCATTCAATCCTTTATAAGTAGTCCTAGAAGACATTGGGATTCTTTAGCCACTTTAATACTGCATGTTGGAATTGCAGTTACTATAATAATTTATGCTGGTCCATTAACTTGGTTTCTAGCATTTTTTCTCCCTTTCTTTATTTCACACATGATTGGAGCCTATTTGTTTTATGCTCAGCATACTTTCCCAGGTGTATCGTTTAAAAGTAATGAAGAATGGACCTATGCAGAAGCTGCTTTAGAATCATCCAGCTTTTTAAAAATGAATCCAGTTTTGAGTTGGATAACAGCCAATATTGGTTATCACCATATTCATCATTTAAACTCAAGAATTCCTTTCTACCGTTTACCAGAAGCTATGAAAAACATTTCTGAACTTCAGCAAGCGAAAATTACCACCTTCAAATTTTCGGATATCGTGTCTTGTTTGCGCTTAAAATTATGGGATTCCGAGCAGAATAGAATGATTGCTCTTTCAGAATTAGACCATTCCAATTAGCATAACCTAATTATTTTCAGAAACCTTATTCTGCTTTTCTATTTTATCGATACGCTGAACAATTGAATCGAGATTACGGAAATGAATATACGCTTTTCTGTATTTATTAGCATCGAAAGCAGGAGACCCCATTAAAACATCACCCTTCTTGGTGTTTTTAGAAATTCCAGATTGAGCTGTTACCATTGTTTGATCCGCGATATCCAAATGTCCAACAATTCCTACTTGACCGCTAAACATACAATTTTTCCCAACTTTAGTAGACCCTGCTATCACTCCATGCGCTGCAATGTATGTGTTCTCCCCTATTTCTACATTGTGCGCAATATGAATGAGATTGTCAAACTTAACGCCTTTGCGCAAAATGGTAGATCCCAATGTAGCTCTATCAATCGCACAATTCGCTCCAATTTCAACATTATCTTCAATTACAACGTTTCCAATTTGTGGAATTTTTTGATTATTATTTTCGGGATTAAATCTAAATCCGTCACTTCCGATAACCGTTCCGGAATGAATGATACAATCTTTCCCTATAATCGTTTCTGAATAAACTTTCACACCAGCAAACAATGTGGTGTTATCTCCTATCACAACATTTTCTCCAATAAATACTTGTGGGTAAATTTTTACATTATTACCAATCTTAGCATTATCACTAACCACAGCAAATTCACCTGCATATATATTTTCTCCCACTTTAGCTTTCTCAGAAACATAAGCATGTTTTGAAATACCCGATTTATTCAATTTCACTTGATTGTACATCTCTAATAATTTAGAAAATGCAATATCAGCACTTTCTACTCTAATTAATGTTGCAGCAACAGGAGACGTTAAAACTAAATCTTTATTTACAATAACTAAAGAAGCTTTAGTAGAATAGATGTATTGCAAATACTTTGGATTAGCTAAAAAAGAAATAGAACCAGGTTCTCCTTCTTCTATTTTAGAAAGTTTACTAATTTTTACGCTAGAATCACCTTCTATTTGTCCTTGCAATAAACCAGCAATTTGTTCGGCAGAAAATTCCATTTTGATTTAATTTTTAATAATTATACTTATTCTTCAATTGCCATTGAAACAGAATATCCTCTCCACTTATTAATTGCAGCTTGCATATCATCTGGCAATTCAGAATCAAAGTGAATATACTTTCCTGTAACAGGATGATTAAAACCTAATGATTTCGCATGTAAGGCATGACGGGGTATAATCGCAAAACAATTATCCACAAACTGTTTGTATTTCGCAAAAGTGGTACCTTTTAATATTCTATCGCCACCATACGTTTCATCATTGAAAAGCGAATGACCAATGTGCTGCATGTGTGCACGAATTTGGTGTGTACGTCCCGTTTCTAATTTACATTCGATAAGTGTAACATAGCCAAAACGTTCCAATACTTTATAATGTGTAACGGCATGTTTTCCTTCTTCACTGTCGGGAGGAAATACATCCATCTTTTTTCTATCTTTTAAATGTCTTCCTATATTTCCAATCACAGTACCTTCATCTTCTTTAAAATCGCCCCATACCAAAGCATGATAAATACGATCTAAGTTTCTATCGAAAAAATCTTTCGCTAATTTCACCATAGCCAATTCGCTTTTGGCAACCACCATGATACCACTTGTGTTTTTATCCAAGCGATGAACTAAACCTGGCCGTAGGACTGCTTGTTCTTTTGATCTTACAGTAGCTTTTGTTGTAGCGGCATAATTACTTACTGGCAACTGTTGAAAATGATACACAAGTGCGTTCACTAGTGTTCCTGTATAATTACCATATCCAGGGTGAACAACCATTCCAGGGTCTTTGTTGATGATAATCAAATCATGATCTTCATACACAATCTTTATCGGAATATTTTGTGGAATTAACTCAATTTCACGCGGAGGGTGAGCAAAAACTACGGTGATAACATCAAACGGTTTTACCTTGTAATTTGATTTTACAGGTTTCTCGTTTACGAGAATGTTTCCGTTTTCTGCTGCTTGTTGAATTTTTGAACGAGTCGCATTTTCGGTGCGATTCATTATAAATTTATCAATGCGTAATAATCCTTGCCCTTTATCTACAACTACTCGTAGATGCTCATACAATTCCTGATCTTCGCTATCTTCAGCAACGTCTATTTCTTCGTCAATCATCAGGATATAAAATTAATTTTATTGTTTTACTTTAATAAATTTTGCTGTTGAGACTTTATTTTCTGTACTCAACTGAATAAAATACACACCACTTTCTAACCTTGAAATATCAATGTAATCAGCATCCATTCTTTCGCTGATAATTGTTTTACCTAACAAATCAATGATCGAAAAAGTGATTTTATTTGAATCTGAATTATTATTAATGTACAAGCGATCATTGGCAGGATTCGGAAAAACACTTAGTTCATTTTTGTCATTTTCGGAATCAGTAATGCCGGTAATAAATTCAGAAGCAGAACCAAAAACAGGATGTAACATGAGGGAACCAACAAAAGGTGATGTATTCCAACTACCTGTTACGTTATAGAATATTTTATTTTGTGAATTTGTGTTTTTATCTACACCGATATATAAAAACTGGCTAGTATTTTGTGTAAATCCTACATAAAATGTTACTCCAGCACCCAAATACAATGGTGCGTCTAATTTGTATCTGATAAATTGATTGTGTTTTACTTGGCTATAATCGGGAGTTTCTGCATTTGCTCCTGTATATAATATCGGACCAGGTGAGCCTCCTCCATCTCCCCACACTTGTAAATTAAAAGAATAAATAGAAGCATTCACTACGAAAGGATTAAAATAAATATCAATGTATTGCAGTGAGTCGCCAACATTTAAAGTGAATTTTTCGGCAAGTTGTGAATTCAATACACTTAATCCAAATGAGTTTTCAGCAGTTCCATCATCATATGCAAAATGGTTATAAAAGTTTTGTTCAACAACCATCGTATCATTCTGAGGATTAATACCACTTGTGCCAATAAACTGTTTAATTGTATATCTCCATGGCGCAGTAAATAGAGGTGCAAACACGGCAGTGTCAATTCTAATCCTTCTTAAACAGGATACTCCAAAATCGCAAGCGGTATACGTATTTGTGTTTCCATATGGATATAATCCTATAGAAGAAGCTGCCGTAAATGTTGACAAAACACTTGGAATAATATCATCTGTTATAACATGTCCATAAGAAACAGTTGTTGCTGGTGAAAAAACAGTGTAATTATAGCGTAGTAAATTTTCAACAGAATCTCTTAGCTCCGATTTTTTATATTGCCTCCAAGGCATTTCTCTGTAATTTTTTAGAAGAGGAGCACCATTGTATACATACGAAACATCATTATAAACTGTATCATCAAAACTCCTGTTATCATTCAAATACACATAATCAATATTCCAATGATCTGTATTTCCACTAATCGTTGCTCTATTAAAAAATCGAAATTGAAAATCGTCTTTTAAATAGGCTGTATCCGTAATTGGAATCATTACTAAAGTCCACGAGCTATCGTTCGTTGCCAATGTAGTTCCTTTTATTGCTTTAATATTTCTCCATCCCGAAACAGAATGTTTAAATTGAAGAACCAATGAATCCATTGTTTCGGGGCCATTTCCATTTCCTTGAGGTTGATAATAAAAACTCAAATAAACAGAATCTGTAAGTGTTCCACCTAAATTAATTGGCTTAGATGTAAGATAATCTGCAATAGCAGAAGTACTTGGTCCAGCAGTAAAATCGTAAGGATAACCTGTTTCATCCAATCCTTCAAATGTTGCAACACCAAGCGTAATTGGAGATTTGGCAAACGTACGATTGATGTATACCTTATTATCTAGCCACAGATTTGTGTCTGGGTAATAACTTGAAGCAGAAAAATCATCTAAAAATCCATCAGTACCTAAGTTAATTGTATCAAAAATAAAAGGCGTCCTTAGTTTTCCTTTTAATTCATTGTACTTTTTAATAAGAGTAGCATTTGTTGTTAATTCATACTCAACCAAACCTTGAGAAAAGCTAAAATTGGTGAGAATCAAAAAAACTAATAAAATTCTTATTTTATTCATCGAAATTTTCATCATCGTTTTTTACACTTGAAGTATCGGGCATTGAAGAAAGTTTAACTTTATCAGTTGTAAAATATAAATCAATTGTACCACCCATATTAATCATTGATTCTTTTCCACAAGAAGGAATTTGGCGATACACTCTGCCACTTAAAGAATCTTTAGGTATATCAAAAACGACAGAACCAACACTCAGAGAACATTCTGTTAATCTAGCGAGTGCCTCTTTTCTTGATAAACCATATAAACAAGGAACGCCCACTTCTTCATCGCTTAATCCTTTTCCTACAATTAATTGAATAACGGTTCCCTTTTCAATTAAATCACCAGGAGCAATTTTTTTCCCTTTCACCATTTGCTCCAAAACGCAATTTGCACATTGATCAGGAACAAATTTGATTGCACCCATTTTCAATCCAAACGTTGTAATCATAGCCGCTGCTTGTCGCAACGATCGGTCAACTAATTTAGGCATTTGAATTGTAGGTGGCAAAATAGAAGTCACATATAAATAAATGGTTCTTCCTTCTTTTACTTCTGCATTGGCTTCTGGCTCTTGCTTAACAACTACTCCTTTTTTTGCTTTTGTATCGTAAATAGAGTCAATTACTAAGTATTTTAAGTTTTTATCTGCTACAAATTTGTCCAGTTCTTTCAGTCCTAACCCAGAAAAATCAGGAACAACTATTACTTCTCCATGATTTGTTGTGGATTTCAACCAAGAAAAAACGAGCCACATAATCAATGTAAATGACACAATATAAATGGCCAAATGTTTGAGGAATGTTTTACTCTTGATAAATTGAAATAAGCCTTTGAACATATATGTTTGCAAACGAAATTAGACTACGAATGTACGAATTTTAGAGAAACGAAAGAAAGGTTCAGAAATTGCATCTTTTAGGGTGAAAAGTAATATTTATTCAGCACAGGAAACCCCTTCAACCTCTTGTCGTCTTGGGGTTTTTCATTTTATACTACTATCCCAAATGTCATCCTGAGCGGAGTCGAAGGGTGTGGACTACAAGGCATTACTGGAATGAGAATCATTTCTACAAACGGAAAGTTGCTTCAATCTATCCCAATTAGAATCAATCAAAGCTTGTTTCTTCTTTTTGCTCCATCCTTTCAGTTTATTTTCAAAACTAATTGCAGATAAAGGGTCATTAAATAATTCATAGAATACGATTTCTAATGGTCTTCTAGAAAAAGTATAACAACTCCTTATAACACCTTGGGTATGTTGCTCAAATCTCATCTCTAAATCATTTGTTACACCAACATAAAATGAGTCATCAGAACATCTTAAGATATAAACATACATTGTCTTCATAAAAATTGATTGACTTTCAAAAACATCCGCTTATCGCCCTTCGACTCCGCTCAGGGTGACACAGAGTTTTGTTCTACAAAATTTAAGACTTAACGAGTAATTTTCGTTTTTGAAACGCAAAATCCAGGATACGGTCAATAAAATCGTAAGGTTTATAGCCATTGATGGCTGTCTGGTGGAAAATACAAGTTGCAGGAGTCATTCCAGGCAAGGAATTCACTTCAACAAATACAACCTCTACTCTATTTACATCGTAAATTCTGACAAAAGCATCAATACGAGTATAACCATTGATGTTTAATAATTTTGCAGCGCCACCCAACGTTTGTTTTACCTGATCAGAAATTTTCTGACGCTCAGCATTATCTTTTGAATAACGAGCTGGAGTAATGTTCTGACCTTGTCCCGCTAAAAATTTTTCTTCTAACGATAAAACTTCTCCTTCACTCAATGCTTCTGATGCTTCAAAAACTTCGTATTCAACCGTCCCATTTGATGCATATTTCGTTAACATTCCACCTGTTACTTCCAAAAAGTGATTTGCATCTCTTTTCGAAATCAATTCTTCAACTAGGATTACTGGCTTTTGAGGAAACTCTTCTTTGTCTTTGATGTGTAATACTTTTGCTGCCGCTTCGTCCAAAGCTTCTTGTTTACGGAAGATTAATTTTGCGAATGCTTCAAATTCTTCTGCTGTTTTTATTTTTTTGACAGCTGAAGAACAACCATCATCAACAGGCTTTGCAATAAATGGATAATGGATTTTATCCTTTATAGTCGTTAATATTTTGGTATGATCAGCATTCCAATCTGCTTCGGTTACTAACAAATGTTCGGCAACCAAGAATCCATTTTGTTTTAGAATTTCGTTGGTACGGTATTTATCAATTGTGATTTGTGAACTCTCTACTCCAGAACCATTGTATGGCAAACCGACTCTTTCCAAATTCACTTGCACTGCTCCATCTTCACCTGGACGACCATGCAACGCAATAAAAACACAATCCACCATTTTCGCTAAATCATCGTAAGTAATACGTGTTGGTTTCGCTAAATTATCGATGTTCGAATACTTCGTTGTGATTTCTGAACTTTCAGAAATAATTTGTTTTACTAATTCGTGAATTTTATAATTATCGATTTTGTCTTTAATATCATCCGCATTATCCTTCAACAAAATATTGACTGGAATCTGATACATAATGTGCTCATCATTGCTTCCAGTTAGGAAAACAGGAATAGGCTCATACTTTGCAGAGGATGCTAGTTTCTCATAAATATTTCTTCCGCTCTCAACGGAAATATGTCGCTCTGAAGAATACCCTCCAAGAATCACAGCTACTTTTGTTTTTTGAGTTGTAGAATTCTGATCTTCTAAAATGGAGACATCTAACTTCTTTAATAATCCATCAAACAATCCGCTATTCTTTGTGGCAATAACTCTTTGAGCCAATGATGTTCTAATAATGTAGGTTAAAAATTGTGAAGGATTTAAACCAATTTCAGCTGCTTGATGGAAGAAAAAAGAGGATGGCATCATTCCAGAAGTAGTATTAGGGTCGTTCAAAAAGATTTTCCCTTCTTTTGAAATAAATCCATCGATACGGGCATATACATCAAATTTTAACTCATAAAACAAACGTTCACATTCTTTTCGAATGGCTTGAATTTGTTCATTCGGAATATCAATAGGTGTAATTTTACGTGATAAGCCTGGTAAATATTTTGAACGGTAATCAAATAGCTCTTTTCCTTTTCTGATTTCCGTTGGTGGCAATGCGATTGCTTTTCCTTGCTCATCTTGTGCTACAATACATGAGAATTCTTTTCCTTCAATAAAACCTTCAATTAGCACTTTGTTTTCGCCATCAAGTGATTCTAATACTGCACCTTCTTTTTCTTTTTCAAAAAGTGTATCCAAATAATTTTTCAAATCCGCAGGATGATAAACTGTTTTTTTATCTGGATATGTTGAAGTCCAAACAGACAAAGGCATTCCAATACCTTCACGGATATCAGCAATTGCACGTAGTGAACTAAATTTTTCTTCGTCAGATAGTTTTTTCCATTGTCCAGCATCAATCCATTCTGTAAAAAATGCTTTTCCAACGGCTCCCATTAAAGCATAATTTTCGTCATCATGCAAAATACTTATACCGATAGATGAGCCTTGATTTGCTGGTTTTACAACTAAAGGAAATCCAAGTTCTTCTTTTACTTTACGTAATACTTCTGTGCAGTTACCACTAATAAATTCTTCTCTATCAATGGTAAAAAATTTCGGACTATTAAATCCTGCATTTACCATCAATCGTTTTTGAACGCTTTTATCTATACCGATAGCCGAAGGCAAAATTCCGGAGCCTGAGTATGGAATTCCAAGGTATTCAAACAAGCCTTGAATTTTTCCGTCTTCTCCAAATGGTCCGTGTAAACATAAAAAAGCAAAATCGAATTGTGACTTTAATTCATTCGGTTCAAGTTTCTTTCCTATTTTATTAATGAGTTCTAATTGCTGAGCGGAAGACAATGCTCCAATTTGTTCAGCATAAATTTGAAAGTCGCCATCCTTTGTAGGAATAAATTCTGCGGGTGGATAAAAATCGCGGACACTTCCTTTGTAAACAAATTCCCAATTGAGTAAAACAAAATTTCCGAAGCTGTCGACAAAAACGGGAACGGCTTCAAATAAAGATTTATTGAGATTATCGTAAACAGTTCTTCCTCCAGCAAATGAGATTTCACGCTCTTTAGAAAAACCGCCAAAAATGATTCCGATTTTAATTTTCATACCCACAAATTTAACTTTAAGAAACGGCTCTTTTAAGCAAGTGTCTTCAAGTATTCAACTAGTTTATTAACAGCTATAGCACGATGACTGATTCTGTTCTTTTCCGAAAGGTCCATTTCTGCAAAAGACTTACTGCTTCCATCAGGCAAAAAGATCGGATCATATCCAAATCCGCTATTCCCCCGCTTTTCGGTCAGAATTGTTCCATCGACTATTCCTTCAAATTGCAACTCTTTCCCATTGATTACCAATGAAATAACTGTTTTAAAACGTGCTTTTCGATTGCTCATTCCTTTCATTTCCAAAAGAACCTTATCCATGTTATCGTTGGCATTTTTAGCCTCACCAGCATAGCGAGCAGAAAGCACACCCGGCTGACCATCCAGTGCTTCTACCTCCAAGCCTGTATCATCGGCAAAACAATTTTGACTGTACTTCTCATATACATAAAAAGCCTTTTGTGAAGCATTTCCTTCAATTGTAGCTTGAGTTTCAGGAATTTCTTCCTGACAGTGAATGTCGTTGAGACTCAAAATTTCAATCGAATTCGGGATTAACAACTGAATTTCCTTTGCTTTATTTTGATTGGCTGTTGCGAAGACGAGTTTCATTAATTGCATTCTAATAATTGATTGAATACATCTAAATATTTTTGTTTATTGGCTTCAACAGAATATTTTTCTTCTATTGTTTTTCTTCCGGCTTTTCCGATTTTTTCGCGAAGTTCTTTTGATTCAATTAATGCTGATAATTTTTTTACCCAATCTGTTTGTGAATCGGCCAAATAACCATTCTCCCCATCTTGAATAATTCTAAAATTAGCACCAATGGCACTTGATATTGTTGGAATGCCAATTGCCATGTATTGAATTGCTTTCAATCCGCTTTTACCATACACCCATTCTTCGTTAGGCAAAGGATAGAGGCCTATATCAAATTTTTGAATGGTTGGGATTTCAATTTTCTCACTCCATTCATACGCCTCAACACTGATGTTTTCTATGAAAAAATCTTTATCGCCCATTACAACGAGTTTAAATTTGTATTTTTTAGAAAGTTCTACAAAAACATCAGTAAGTAAATAAAGATATTTTGAAGTACTATGACTTCCGCTCCATCCTAAAATAATTTCAGATTTGTTTTTGTAATCCAAAATTGGAAAATATCGTTCAGTTGTATTAACTGTACTAGAAATATCTGTTGCGTTTGAATTATACTTCCTTACAAATTCATCTAATTTAGGTGTACATGTAATTACATGATTTGCATTTTTCATCAAATAAATCATTTTTTTCTTGCCTTTTAAAGGCTCCCATAATTTATTTGCATCACTCGAATGACCTAAAAAAATCATGTCATCAATATCATAAATTAATTTCTTAGAAAGTTTCGAAACCATCCACTCAAAAATCGGAAGCCCGATTGGAGTTACCCATAAATGAACGTATACAATATCATATTTATGAATACTAAATAAAATTAAAAATCTATTTATATATCCTAAAAGTGTATAGTACAACTTTTGGATTATATAATTGGGCTTGTAAAGAATACTCCATAAATTTAAGTCTACAAAAGCTTTTGTGGTAAGTTCAAAGCCTGCTTGTTCAAAGCATTCAAAATATTGCTCGTATTTAAGGCGTTGACTCGGAGCCTTATTTTCAGGGTAAGGAGAGAGAAAAAGTATTTTTCTAGAGGGCATTATTTTAACAAATTTCTATAAATATCGTCATAAAATTTAACTCCATTATCAAGAGAAAAAAGTTGTGTTGAAATGCCTCTCATTTTAATCTTATCAACATTCAGATTATAAGAATTCATTTTACGATCCAACTCTTCTTCATTAAAATAATAAAAACCAAATTCAGGATAGTCGTCTATTAGCTTTTGTGTGTCCCCAATTTTGTTATAAACCAAGCAAGGCAAACCGCACGACCAATACTCAGCAAGTTTGGTAGGATATCTGCCAATAGTAGAAAAACCTGTTTTATAAAACACAAAACCCAAATCGGCTGCAATTAAGTATTCTGCAACCTCAGTGTATGCAACTGATTTGATTATAATTTTTTTACTTATTTCAGGTGCTAATTTCGGGAATGTATCTTCCAGTGTTTTTGTAAGAATGAGAAGTTTTGAATTGGGATACGATTTAAGAAACGACTCAAATGCTTTTATTAGAATATTTATATCATAATTACCACCAAGAGATCCGCTGTAGAGGAAAATTTTTTCTGCTGGATCGATGTTTAATTTCTTTTTTAAATCATCTTTTACAGAAGTATCAAAAGCTCTGAAAATTTTCTGATTCACACATGTTGGAATTGTTTTTATTTTATCTGAATCAATATTAAAAGAATTTATAATCTCTTTCTTTCCTGCTTCAGTTAAAGACACTACAATGTCGGAGTACTTAAAAAAGCTTCGTTCTTTCTTCTTAAAAAAAATATATATCGGACGATACATCTTACCAGCCCAATGACCACTTTCAAGTTTCTCATCCGCCCAAAAGCCTCGCATATCAAAGATAAATTTTGCTTTAAACTTGCTTTTAAACGCCAAACCTATAAAACTAGTTATATAACCTCTGCAGTGAACAATGTCATGATTTTTAAACTTAGATGCTTTTCTGCGTAATTTAACTAAATCAAAAAGTGTAGATAAAATAGGAGGATTGGAAGTATAACTTAAAGGAATCCATTCAATGTTTGAAGTAGAACACAACTCTTTAATTCTATTGCCTTTCTTTTCAAAAGCTTCATTTTTTTCAAAACTGATAAGCGTAATTCGATGTCCACCATTTGATAAACCAATGAGGTAGGACAACACTTGTGATTCACCTAAAGCATCAGTCATTCCATCATAAGACAAATAGAGAACCTTAGACATTTTTTCCATCGTACCATTTAATAAACTCACTTATTCCATCTTCGAATTTAACTTTTGGTTGATAGCCCAACATTTTATCAGCTTTTGAAATGTCTGCATAGGTAATTTCCACTTCACCTTTTTGCCATTCTTTCCGAATGATATTTGGCTTTACATTCAATTCAGAATAAATCGTTTGAATCAATTTTTTAAGGGTAACTGGATAGTTGTTACCAATATTAAATTTTTCATAAACATGTTCATGCTGAATTAAATAATTAAGAGCACAGTAAATACCTTCAACAATATCTGCAACATACGTATAATCTCTAGCTGTTTCGCCATCACCAAACATTTCGATTGATTTTCCTTCCTTAATCAACTTAACAAATTTAAAAATGGCTAAATCAGGTCGTTGACGAGGACCAAAAACAGTAAAAAAGCGAAGGTTAATTGTATCGATGTTATACAATTGATGATAAGTATAATTCATCAATTCGCCTGCCTTTTTTGTATAAGCATAAGGAGAAATAGGTGAGTTGCAAGCATCTAATTCTGTAAAAGGAACTACAGATGTGTTTCCATAAATGGAAGAAGAGGAACCAAAGATGTACTTTTTAATATTCTTTTCAACCAAAAAATCTAAAAGATTTTGAGTTCCAACAATATTGCAATTAAGATAGTGCAAAGGATTAGAAATAGATGGGCGAACACCTGCTTTGGCAGCTAAATGAATTACAACATCAACACCATCAATATCTGACAAGCTTCCGTTAATAGTTAAATCGGCATCTTTAAAAACAAAGTTGGGGTGATTGATAAATAAATTAAGATTTGTTTCTTTAATAGAGCGAGGGTAAAAATCATCGAAATTATCAACTCCAATAACCTTCAAGTTATGAGACAGTAATATTTCGCATAAATGCGACCCAATAAAACCAGCACATCCAGTTACCAAAACAGTTGTCATTCGAATTTGTTTAATATGTTTTCAAACTCAGCTACATTTATGATCAAGTCGGCAATATCGACTGGTGCATTTGCATTTGCTCCACAATCACACAACAACCGAGTATAGCTAATATTAAGTTCTTTTGCCATTCTTTCGTAACAACAATTGATGAATGCATTCTTTTTATACAATTCCAGTATCGTTGTATTTTCGTGCATAAAGATACAATTTGTAAGTGCAGCTCCGTGTATAGAAATTAAAATTTTACAAGAAGAAAACAGCTTGATCTGCTCTAAAAAAGACAAATTATCAGCATCCACAACAACAAATCCGAATTTTTCCAGAATTGGCATTAACATATCTTCGTTCTCCACTTTTCTTTTTGCTGCATTTTTCCGCGTAATGTAAATTTTGGAAACGGGAGCTGTTACTCGAATAGTATAATAACTAAGAAAATGAGTTTTGACCGCATTCAATTGTTTCTTCTGATAAAATCCCGAATCCGGATTAAACGGGATTGTAAGATCTTCAACAAAAGCACCTGTTCTTGCGGGAAGCTTTATAACAGATTTGAATGAGTAAGTTGATAAGGTCTCAAAAGCAAATTTTGGATAATCGGCAGGTATAATTAAATTATACTCTTGAGTATTAACACCTAACAAGCGAACTAAAGACTCTGTGATCCAATGATGATAACCTGAACTCCAATGATTATGAATCATTAAATTGTTTATTCCATCAATCTTAATTTTAGGCTCGGCAAATCGCTTAAAAATGGCATACTTATAAAAATAGAATGATGAAACATTATTAAATACGGAAGCTTTCACCAAACGTAAATTTTTGAGCGCAATACCAGAGTTAGTGATATAAACGGAAGAAATTATTTCAAAATTTACAGAAGCATTCATCCTTTCTGTTTTCAAAAGCTTTGAAAGATTGTATTATTTATCATTTTATTATCCAGAAACCTCATTCTTATTCATCCAATAGTGCAGTAAAATCAATAACCAGATTCGGTTGTATAAATATTCTTCTCCACTGTTAAATCTTTGAATGATAAGCTCAACTTCTTTATAATTTACTACTCCAAATTTTTCAATAGTGGTTTTATTTAAATGATCTGTAATGAGGTAAGAAAGTTCAGACTTTAACCATTTTGCTAATGGGATTGCAAATCCCTGCTTTGGCCTGTCAAAAATTTCTTTCGGCACATATTGGTACAAAATTTCCTTCAGAATATATTTGCTTACTCCATTCTTATATTTTAATGCTGGTGAAATATTTAAAGCCAGCTCAACAATGCGATGATCCAAATACGGAACTCTTGTTTCTAATGAATAAAACATGCTTGCTCTGTCTACTTTTGTAAGCAAATCACCAGGTAAATAATATTTTATATCGAATAATGCCTGCTTTTCAATTGGCGTCAAATTTCTTGTTGCAGAAAAATCTATGTCCAATTTACAGCTTCCTAAATTTTCCATTAACAATGCATCTATCTCTTTAGGCGAAAAGAAATATTGTTCTTGTGAAAAAATATACTGTTGGATGTGTTTCGTGTCTTCAAAATCAAACAGGTGTGAGATCCTCTTGTATCTACTATCCGACATGTTCTTTAATAGCTTTTTAATCAAAGGTTTTGAAGCCAGCACCAAAGGATTACTTAATCTTTTAGCCCAAAGGTGTGAACCATAACCAAAAAACAGTTCATCTCCGCCTTCACCAGATAAAGTAACTGTTACTGATTTTTTCGCAAGTTTTGACAACAACATTGTAGGAATAGAAGATGAATCAGCAAATGGTTCATCATGCGCAGTAATCACAGAATCAATTAATTCAATAGCATCCAATTCAGAAACCAGAAACTCATTGTGGTTGGTATTTAAATGCTTTGCTACTTGTTGTGCATACAACGATTCATTATATCGTTGTTCTTTAAATCCGATAGAAAAAGTATTTACTGTTGTATTTGCAATAGCAGAAGCCTGTGCAGTAATTAAACTGGAATCAATTCCACCCGATAGAAAAACACCAAAAGGCACATCACTTTTAAGTTGATATTGAACAGAGCTTGCTAACAAATCGCTTAGCTTAACAATTGCTTCTTTTTCACTTGTAATAACATTTTCAGTGATTGATTTAAATGCCGACCAATATTTATTTATTTCAACCCCGCTCTTATTAATTTTCATATAACATCCAGGTTCCAACTTAAAAACATTTTCATAAATGCTATAAGGAGCTGGGATAAAACCAAGATTAAGAAATAAGGGTATTACATTTTTATTTATCTTTAAAGGAGTAACTTTTTTTATTGCTTTTAATTCTGAAGAAAACTTAATATGGTTGGAATCGAGATAATAATAAACAGGTTTTATTCCTATTCGATCTCGGATTACGACCAATTCATTTAGTTTATTATCATAGATAGCAATGGCAAACATGCCGTTCAATCTCGATAAAAAAGAAATTCCTAATTTGGCATAGGCTTCTAAAATAACTTCTGAATCACTTGAAGATGCATAAACTATTGCAGCATCAGACTGCTCCTGAAGCTCGGCAGCAATTTCTCGGTAGTTATATATTTCACCATTGTATACCATCACGTAGCGTCCACATTTTGAAGTCATGGGCTGATTTCCATTCTCTGACAAATCTAAAATGCTCAACCTACGATGTCCTAAACCAACATTCCCTTTTACAAAAGAACCTTCTGCATTCGGGCCTCTGTGAATTTGTGTATCATTCATCAACTGAATATCCCTAGCTGAAACACTACCAGAAAAAGAATAAATACCTGCAATCCCACACATTGTTTAAAAAATTAAATGTTTAATAATTGCAAAAAATCTCTTTGAAAAAACAAAGAATGGATATTGCAACAAAGCTTTAAATAAATACTTAATACTAATACTTCTATTTCTTTTAGTAAGTGAAACATGCAAAGCGATATAAGAAAACACTTGTGACTTGATTCTGTTTGAATATTTACTATAAAAAGCTAAAATAAGTTTGTTAGAAAAAACCTCACGCAGAAAAATTTCTTTTCTGATAATCAATTTATCAACTTCCATCGTAACAACACTCCTGTTAGTATGTTCAACAATTGTAGAAGTAATTATATTATTCGACACTATTTCAAATTGAGAAGCCAATAAGAACCACAACAGGTAATCTTCAGAAGCCGACAGCTCACGTATTTCAGAAAAAGGGTTTTGGATAGCAACCTCCTTTTTTACAAAAACACCATTACAACTAAGCAAATTTTTATTAATAAGTTGTTTATTTATGTCCTTAAATTTTACAACATTTTTATACTTATTTTCAGAAACTAATAAGTCATAATTTAAGGCGAAGACATCTGGTTTCTCATTAGAAATAACTGTTTCTAATGCTACTTGCAAATGATTGTCGTATGCAATATCATCAGAATCAAAAAAATTAATATACTCGCCTTTTGCTAATTTTGCACCGTAATTACGAGCGGCACCACGTTCTTGGTTTTCTTTTTTATAATATTTTACTTTGTTATTGTTAAAAGACTTTACTACCTCTTCTGTATTATCTGTGCTACCATCATCCACTACTATAACTTCAAAATCCTCATACTTTTGATTCAACAGAGATGCAATTGCTTTGTCAATAAACTTTGCCCTATTGTATGTAGGGATTACAATAGAAAAAAAAATGTTATGCATATAGTTTTTCCAATTTACTAATAAATATATCTAACTCAAAAACAGCAATTGATTTTTTCCCATTTTCTACAAGTTTCATTTTAAGGTCAGCCTTCTCCAATATCTTCTTAATTGCAGTATAAATATCGCTACTATTTTCATAGTTAACAACAAGTGCATTTTCGCCATCTTTAATAAATTCAGTTGCCACACCAGAAAGGGAAAAAACAGAAGGAATTCCAGCCGCTAAAGCCTCTACATATGTTTGTCCAAAAGCTTCAATATGTTCATTAATAGGGACATGCACATAAACATCAAAGAGCTTATAGAGAACAAACAAATTGGGTTCAAATAATATTTCGATGTATTGATTTGGCTTTAACTGTTTCTTTAAAATAGCTTTTATATAATCTTTGTCAGGACCAACTGCATTGGCTAAAACAAGTTTTGCATCAGGAAAATCTACTAATAATTGCTTAAAAGCAACGATAGTATATTGAATTCCTTTCAATTTAACATATCTCGCAATCACTCCTATCACAGGCGAATTAGTAGAACCAATTCCATATTTTAATTTATACTGTTTAATCTCATCATCTGTTACGGAACTAAAACCACCCAAGTTAAACCCGTGATGAATGAAAGAAATTTTTCCAAGCGGTACATTTTCTCTTTCAACTAAAACTTTTTTGACGTTTTCAGAAATCGCAACAACATGTGTAGCTAATGAATTTGTAATTCTGTCCCACTTCACCGATTTAGGAAAATATATATGATGAAAAGTAGAATGATGACGAGTATAAATCCTTTTTTTAATTCCTAGCAATTTTGCAGCAGACAATCCAATTAAATTAGCATCTAGCAAATGTGTATGCACAATTTGCGGATTTATTTTTTTCAAAATAAACAATAGCTTAAAAAAAGACTTTGGATAAGATTTTTTACCGAAATGTGGAATGTAATAAGACTCAATATTTCTTTGCTTTAACCAATCTAATAAATAAGGCGACTTATCATTAAGCAGAATGAAAGAAAGTTTAATTTTTTTATCATCTAATTTCTCCGAAATCCATTCAAAGGCTATTGCTTTGTCGATATTCGATAGTATATATGTTACTTTAGTTTTGGGCAAGTTTATTTAGGTCTACAAATTATATCATAATGGCAATTTTCGAAATTTGAACTTCCTGTTACTCTCTCATCTGTTTCAGCATTCACAACTGAATAGCCATTAATTTCTAAAAACTCAACCAATACTTTTGCGCTTGCTCCAACCATTTTTAAATTGTTGTCATCTAGCTCAATAAAAAAAACAGGTCTATGCGTCTTCAAAGTCTCTAAACTACCTTTTAATACATTCATTTCAAAACCTTCAACATCAATTTTAATTAGGTTCACTTTTACAATATTTGCAGAACCTATCCAATCGTCTAATTTATGAACTTTGATTTTTACCACTTCTTTGCCATCTGGATTATCCAACTGGATTCTATTTCCACCTCTATTTGTTGGAGTATCAACAACAAGCGAGAACTCACCCGTTTCATTTCCTAAGCCAATATTATTAACTATTACATTGTTAAATGAATTTAAACCAATATTATAAATACAATTCTTGTAATTAAAAGGGTCAGGTTCGAAACCAATTACTTTTCCTTTGTGACCTGCTAAATTTGCAAACTGCAATAATGTAGAACCGATATTTGTTCCGATATCCAATACCACAAAATCAGCTTTAACTAACTGCATTAATTTTTCCTGACCAGAATCTTTGAAACCAAAATATAAGTAATGTCCAACATAATCTCGAATATCAACTTTCAAATCAACACCTTTATAGTTAAACACTCTATATGTATTGATTGGATATTGGTAATTATTCGGAATAAATTTTTCCACAAATTTATTGGGATTAGACAACATCCTTTTTCGTAAATATTTTTCTAAAAAAGGAAACATAAAAAGCAATCTTCCGATATTAAAAATTCTCGTTTTAAAGTTCATTAGTTTATTTTTTTTGCAGGTATTCCAACAATAATACTTGATAGAGGGAAAGATTTAGTAACAACAGCATTCGCACCAACGATTGAGTTGCTGCCTATTTCTACACCTTTTAAAACAGTTGCTTTTGCACCTATCCAGCAATTTTCATTTATTACTATTGAAGCAGAATTAAAGCCTTGTTTATTAATAAGAACATCTGTCAAGTCATGCTTATGATCTTGGTCACGAATAACAACCATTTCAGCAATTTCACAGTTCGCTTTTATGGTTATACTAGTTAACGCAACAATTACTGCATTCATTCCTACATAGGTTGATTCAATATTCAAAACAGCATTTTTTTCACAATGAATAAATGATCCGTAATTAATATGGACATCGCTCAAAATTAAGCTCCCTCCATCTACGCAAACAATTTCACAATTTCTACCAATAAAAGTTTTTCCCGATATTTTAATATCTGGGTATTTTAACTTTAAGGATAGAATACGAAACTCAGAAAATAGGGAGCTTTTTATTTTTGAAATTTTTCTATATACTTTATGCAACATTTCTTTCTTTCTTTTTGTTACTAAGATGTATTACTAAAACAACACTTGCCATACAAATATAAGTTAAAAGTGTTGCATACGCGGCTCCCATTGCATGATAATCTTTTATTAGAAAATAATTCAATGAAATATTGACTAGAATACCCAAGAGAGAGATGTACCCAATCAGTTTATTACTTTTCTTGTACATTAAAAAAGACAGAAAATAATTATATACTCCCCAAAAAAACAAGCCCACTACTAAGGGTGCCACCATATATTCGGCCTGCATAAACTTTTCGTTAATCATTATTGAAAAAATCAAAGGAGTGGAAAAATAAAGTCCAATAGTAACGATTGTCAACCCACTAAAGAACAAAAATGTCAACTTGTTGATTTGCTTATTTGTTTTATCATAAGATAAAAACTCAAACAATTGTGGGCGAATCGTATTAATCAGAGCACCAATAGCGACCAATAACATTCCTGAGATGGTAGACGCAATTCCATAATATCCTGTTTCTTCCAATCCCCAGAAATGTTCAATAAAAAAACGATCCGAAAGGTTCATTATCATAATAGACAAGCTCATAAAAAGCAAGGGAAATCCTTTTACGATTAATTCCTTAGCATAAACAATATTGGTTTTTGATATCCAAATCTCCTTTTTTATACAATATAATGTATTTACAAAAAACAACACAAACAAACTAATCACCATGGCTCCTACTCGTCCCTCCCAATTAAGGGGAAAAGCGACCACTAGCAATATGATTAGAATTAATTCTAAAAAAAAGTAAAAAAGCGAATTGAATGTGAACCACTTCAACTGTTTTGTATAAATGAAATAGCTGCCCATTAGTTCATAAAACTGCAATATAAAAGCTATAAGAGGAAGTGAAATAATAACAAAAACTGGTAACCCAAAAAAATCACTTTTAAAACAAACAAATACCGCCAAGATTGCTGACAGCATGAGAGAAAACAAGATTGTAACTTTTAAGAAACTGGAAAAATAATTAGGGAATTCATCCTTTTTTTGAAAGATGTAAACCATCAATAAATGTCCCATCCCTAAAGGAATAATGGCTGCAAAAAATCGAACAAGAGCATTGAATACTGATAAAGTTCCATAATCTTCTGCAGACAAATAAGTTGTAATTAAAGGCAAAAAGAAAAACGAAATACTACTTGTGACTATACTTATTAAAGCATAAACTGAAATTCTTTTAAATAAAGAAAGTTGGGGAATCATAAATCGCTTGTTGAGATTAGTAGTTTTCCATAAGTATATTTTCAAAATCGCAGTTTTACGTTCGCCTTTTTTTCATAAAAATGTTTCAAAACGAATAAACTGGAAACAAAGAATGGAATACAAGGGATTTTCAAACGAACCAAAGAGCCAAAATTGGATGTTGCAAGTCCAACCGAAAATGCAAAAAACAAGGCAAATAGCACGGAAAAAAGAAGCAAAGGATTTTCTCCAATTAAGGTAAAGAATCCGAAAAACTTCAACCTTATCATCAAAAATAAAGTGAGCAATAGGATATAAGTATTTTCGAGTGCTGACAAAAACATAACGGGGTTTCTAGCATCCCAGAGATAGGGTCGAAAAAGTGTAGCAGCTATGGCCAAATGTGCTTTACTCATTACACCTGGCAAAGTGGCTTCAAAATCACCGATATCAAAACTGTTTCCATTATAATACGATTGCTTCTGATCCATATTCGACACTACAGCTTTATCTAAAACTTTATCTATTGCATAAACGCCTAAAACATCCCCCATTTGTGACAAAATTAAAACGCCCAACCCAATACCTATCGAAATAAAAAAAGGAGTAGCTAAAGAACGTAATACTTTACTTTGGATTTTTTTCAAACGTTGATTTGATAACCAAATAATAGAACCTGGGAGCAATGCAAACAATATATAGGGTTTAATGGCAATCAATAAAAATGCACTAATAAAAATACAAATTCCACTACCAACACTGTATTTTTTCCTAATGAAAAAATAATAAAAATGGTAAGTATACCAACCTACGGCAGAAAGGGTAATTGTATCTTTTAACAATCCTGAACCCCAAAAAACCACAGAAGGTATAAACAAGATTGAAATGGCTAATTGCTTTTGAAGTACAGGAAATTCTTCATTAAACAACAAAAACAGTCTCCAAACTCCCGTATAGCACAACCAGGCCAACAAAATGGCAGTAATAACAAAATTATTAAAAGAAAAAAAACAAAGAGGTACAAGAAGTCGAGAAACAAACAAAGCCTTATCATCATACCAATAAATTGGCCATCCAGTACTCGCATCAAAACTGGTGTAATTCTCATGAGTGTTTGCACCGGACAGAATATCTATAAAAACTATAATATCCTTTCTTGCAAGGTTTAGAATTGACCGAGAAGTCTCAAAATAGCAAGTTGTATCTCCACCAGTATAATACAACTGATAAATCAAACAAACTGCAATTGCTCCAATCAATTTCACCATTAAGCCTCTTGTATACCATTTATAAAGCGGTTGCTTCGAAATATTTTTTTTCTGAATATAGTTTGCGATAAAATAGATACCTAAAAAATAGATAGGAATTAATAGCCAATCAAATATTGTAAGTACCATTGAGTAGTATGCCTAGTTGTTATTTCACAAAAATAGGACAAAGTTTTATAAATTGCAGTACTTTTAGCTAGTAATACATTATTTTGCATCTTAACTAACTTAAAATGTCAACAAAGAAAACAATACTAATCACAGGAGGTGCTGGATACATTGGCTCACACACAATCATCGAACTATTAGAAACAACTGATTTTAACATTGTTTCTATTGATAATTATTCAAACTCATCCTCTAAAACTTTTGATAGAATTGAAAAAATAACTGGAAAAAAAATAAACAACCACAACATTGACATTTGCAACAAAGAATTACTAGAACCAATTTTCCAGAATGACAATTCAATTATTGGAATTATTCATTTTGCCGCATTTAAAGCTGTTGGAGAGTCTGTTTTAAATCCTCAAAAATACTATCACAACAATATTAATTCTTTACTTAATGTTTTGGATTGTTGTGTAAAATATAATGTTGCCAATTTTATTTTTTCTTCTTCTTGCTCTGTTTATGGAAACATTAATGAACTACCTGTAAAGGAAACTACACCTATTGGAAAAGCAGAATCTCCATACGCGTACACCAAACAAATTGGCGAAGAAATTCTAAAAGACTATTCCATAGGCTATCAAAAATTACAAACAATTGCCTTACGTTATTTTAATCCTGTTGGAGCTCATATGTCAGGACTCACTGGAGAGTTGGACATTAACAAACCAAGTAATTTAGTGCCAATTATTACGAATACCGCAATTGGCAAAATTGAAAAAATGCATGTTCACGGAAGCACTTACCCTACTAGAGATGGCACTTGCATTCGAGATTATGTGCATGTAACTGACATAGCAATTGCTCACATAAAAGCTCTTAAGTATCTTATAGATAAAAACAATACTTCCAATTTTTCTATTTTCAACCTAGGAACCGGAAATGGAATAAGTGTTTTAGAAGCAATAGCAGCATTTGAAAAAGTGAGCGAAAAGAAACTTAACTATTCTATTGGACCTAATCGCACTGGTGATGTAATTGCCATCTATTCAGATAATTCATTTGTAGAAAAAACATTGAATTGGATTCCGAAATATAATTTAGAAGACATGATGAGTTCCGCATGGAAGTGGGAATTAGAGCAACAAAACATAAACAAATAAACTTGTACTAATTGAATTGAAAAACGGCAAACCAATATACTTTCCTGGCCTTAATGGACTTCGAGCAATTGCAGTTATGGCCGTTGTAATTTCGCACATTACATTGGCTTTAAAACAATTTAATTTAAATCCACACATCTTCGGCTCAACGAAAGATGGCAATCCACTGGGTCTTTTTCTTGCGGAATATGGGGTTAGCATTTTTTTTGTACTTAGTGGATTCTTAATAACCTTTTTACTTCAAGCAGAAAAAGATCACCAAGCAATCGATATAAAGAAGTTCTATCTAAGAAGAATATTAAGAATTTGGCCCTTATACTACTTGTATCTAATTATATCTATTATAGTTATTATCACTCTTGGGCTCGAATTGAATCTAAAACTGCTTTTCTTATATTTATTTTATGCAGCAAATGTTCCTTTTATTTTAAAGACCGCATTGCCCTTCTTAGCTCACTATTGGTCATTAGGAGTAGAAGAACAGTTTTATTTATTTTGGCCTTGGGTAAATAAAAAAATCAAATCATTGGTAATCTCAATTGTCTTGTTAATTTTTATACTAATAGGCACAAAAGTTTTGCTTCATTTGTTCTATCCAAATTCAATTTTAGAATCTGCTATTCATATCACACGATTCCATTGTATGATGATTGGAGCATTGGGAGCAGTACTTTACAAAAAGGAAAACAAACTGTTTCTTAAAACAGCAGACAACAAAATAACACAGTCTATCTGTTGGCTCATTGTGCTTATGGCTGTCTTAAACAAATTTCATATTGCCTCGTTTATTGACAATGAAATCATTTCTGTGGTTGCGATACTTTTAATAATTGGTCAAATTAGAATTAAAAACAGAGTTGTTAATTTGGAAATAAATATCATGGATTTTTTAGGGAAAATTTCTTATGGTATTTATATAATTCATCCATTATTAATTTTTCTATTTTCAAAAATACTTTCCAATCTTACAATTTACACTCCTATAAAATACATAATTGTTTATTGCGTGATCACAGGAACGACAATTATATTATCCTACCTTTCTTATGCTTATATTGAGAGCTATTTTTTAAAATTTAAGAGGCGATTTGAAGTAGTAAAAAGTTTACCAACCAAAACATTCAGTTAATATAATTTTACAATTAAAATTGCTTAATTTGAAGAGCATCGGATAATAATCACTTCCTCTTCTTCCTCTCAAACTTATCTCCTGGCATCACATAAAATGATTTCAACCATTTCAATCCACTCTCTTCTGAAGAAAACATTTTCATAGGAACTTTAGGCTTATACACACTAACGTAAACATTATAAATCAACCGATTGGTAATTGAATTTGTGACATAAGCAATTGCAAATCTAGTATCCACAACCTCATCACTTGATCCAAATGCCTTTGCCTCTTCGGAAATCGTATATTCTGAAACCGCCTCAAATAAAACCAAAGCTTTTTTACCAGCTAAAAGCTTTTGGGTGGCTTCAAAATATTCTTTTACAGTATCAAGGGTTAAATTAGCGCCAGGTAGAATCTTAATTCTTAAAATACCGTCCTCATCAATCTGCATCTCTGCAACAGACGTAACAACTTTATTCATCAGTAGTTTTGTAAAAATGCATGGGGATGCAGAACAAAAGTATAGAAATTACCTCGAAAAACGTTACTATTCAAACGATTTTACAACCTTTTAACATATTTTCATAAAATACCATAAATGATTAACTTTACGTCAAATTGAACTTTGTGTATGAAAGAAGAGCCCGTTATTAATATAGAAGCCGAAAAAAAAGAAATTTTAAAACGTTACCGCGCGCTTCTTAAAGCTTGTAAAAGAACCCTTGAAAAAGGGGATAAAATTCTTATCCGAAAAGCCTTTGAAATTTCATTGGAAGCGCATAAAAATATGCGGAGAAAGTCTGGTGAACCTTATATCTATCACCCGATTGCAGTTGCTCATATCTGTGCTGAAGAAATCGGACTTGGTACCACCTCTGTTGTGTGCGCCTTGCTTCACGATGTTGTTGAAGATACCGACCTCACACTCGAAGACATAAAACGACTTTTCGGAGAAAAAGAAGCCAAGATTATTGATGGCTTAACTAAAATATCCGGAGTATTCGACCAAGGTTCATCCTTGCAGGCAGAGAATTTCAGAAAGATGCTCCTTACGCTTTCGGATGACGTTCGCGTAATCCTTATCAAACTAGCCGACCGATTGCATAATATGCGTACGTTGGAAAGCATGAAACGCGATAAACAATTAAAAATCGCTTCAGAAACATTATACTTATATGCACCATTAGCACATCGCTTGGGATTAAATGTTATTAAAACAGAATTGGAAGATTTAGGGTTAAAATATACAGAACCTGATGTATTTGATGATATTGAAAAACGTTTGAGAGAATCTGAACCTGAACGAAAAAAGTTCATCAATAAATTCATGATTCCGATAAAAGAAATTTTAGAGGAGCAAGGTTTGAAAACTAAAATTATTGGGCGACCAAAATCAATTTATTCAATAAATAATAAAATAAAAAACAAAGGAGTTCCATTCGAAGAAATCTATGACTTATTTGCTATTCGAATTATCATCGATACTCCACTTGATAATGAAAAAACTGACTGCTGGCGAGTTTATTCTATTGTAACCGATTTCTATCACCCAAGTCCGGATCGCTTACGCGACTGGGTTTCTACTCCTAAAGCAAATGGATATGAGAGTTTACATACTACCGTAATGGGTCCCGAAGGGAAATGGGTAGAAGTTCAAATCCGTACCGTTCGAATGGATGAATTAGCCGAAAAAGGCTATGCTGCTCATTGGAAATACAAAGACAGCGCAAACGAAAGTCAATTAGATGAATGGATTCGTAAGATCCGTGAGATACTTGAAAGTCCTGAAGAGAATGCAATGGAGTTTTTGGATGATTTCAAATTGAATCTTTTTGCTGAAGAAATTTTCGCCTTTACACCTAAAGGGGAAATGAAAACCTTACCAATTGGCGCTACAGCTTTAGATTTTGCATTTGACATCCATACAAAAGTGGGTGAGAAATGTATTGGTGCAAAAGTGAATCACAAACTCGTTCCATTAAGCTACAAACTCAAAAGTGGAGATCAAGTAGAAATACTAACTTCAAATAAACAAACTCCTAAAGAAGATTGGCTTGGTTATGTAGTAACTGCGAGAGCTAAATCGAAAATTAAAAATGCCCTTAAAGAAGTAAGAAGAAAAATTTCAGAAGATGGTCGAGAAATATTGCAGAAAAAATTTAATACCTTAAAAATTGATTTTACTGTTAATAACATCAATGAACTTGCAACCTATTTTAAATTGCAAAGCAGTCAAGAATTGTTTTACAGAATAGCCCTTGGAAATATAAATATAAAACATCTCAAAGATTTTAGACAAGAGAACGGAAAAATTGTTCACAAATCTGGAAGCATCAAAAAAACCGAATCTGCGCAATCACTAGAACAAATGGTTACTGCAGCGCGTGGAAAATCGGACATGTTGGTGCTTGGCGAAAATTTAAATAAAATTGATTACAAACTTTCTCCATGCTGTACACCTATTCCAGGTGATGATGTTTTTGGATTTATTACGATTAATGAAGGAATTAAAATTCACCGTGTCAACTGTCCAAATGCAATTCAATTATTATCAAACTATGCATATCGTGTGGTAAAAGCAAAATGGACAAGTCAAGAGCTCATCTCATTTTTGTCAGGAATTAAAATTACAGGGATCGATGAGGTTGGCTTAGTAAACAATATAACCAAAATAATTTCAAACGAATTAAACGTAAATATGCGTTCAATAAGTTTTGATACAAATGATGGAACATTTGAAGGAACGGTTATGGTTTTTGTACACGACACAAACCACTTGACAGAATTAATGAAAAAACTTAAAAAAGTAAACGGGGTACTTACTGTAACAAGAGTTGACAGCAACAACTAAACACCATAAAATACCACCTAAATAGCTCATTTGCAACGCATTTGAATGTCCTTTTTTTGTGTATATCTTTCGGATTTCAAACCAATAAATTTCGTAATTTTATACCTCTATTAAAAAAAGGAATGTTGAGCACCGATACAAAAGAAACAGTAAAACAAATTTTTTCTGAATACCTTGAAAATCATGGTCACAGAAAAACGCCTGAGCGTTTTACTATTTTAAGTGAGATTTATTCTCATGGTGGACATTTTGATATTGAGTCTCTTTACATACACATGAAGAATAAAAAATATCGTGTAAGTAGAGCAACTCTATACAATACAATAGAACTGCTTTTAAATTGCAGCTTAGTCACAAAACATCAATTTGGAAAAAATTTAGCTCAATTTGAAAAATCACACGAATTCAAGCAACATGATCATTTAATTTGCCAAGATTGCGAAAAAGTTTTTGAATTTTGTGATCCACGAATTCAACAAATTCAAAAAATGGCAGAGGATGTATTAGACTTTAAAGTAAGTCATCATTCACTTAATTTTTATGGCAAGTGTAATAAATTAGCAACAAATGGTACTTGCGAACACAAAAAAAATAAAAGATAAAAAACAAAATCATGATATTCAATTACAAATCAAGTAAACAAGGAGATATTAATACTTATCTATTTTATGGTGAATTGATAGATCGCGGGCAAGCAACATTACTTTTGGACGAAATAGAAACTGCAGTTGCTAAAAATGAGACCAAAATACTTTTAAATCTTGCAGATTTAAAATATCTTAACAGTAGCGGTTTAAATATCATTATCAACATTTTAACTAAAGCAAGGAAAGCTGGAGGAGATGTTGCAATTTGTAACGTCAACAAAAAAATTACAGAACTTTTAGTTATTACAAAATTAAATAGTGTTTTTAATGTTTGTGATAGTGTTGAAAAAGGAATTGAAATTTTGAACAAATAAAATTGTTTAATTATATTATAGAATTTAATATTTAGTATTTAAAAATTATTTCATGAAAGTAGATGTTTTATTAGGTCTTCAATGGGGAGACGAAGGGAAAGGAAAAATTGTTGATGTGTTAACTCCTAAATACGATATTATTGGTCGTTTTCAGGGTGGCCCAAATGCTGGACATACATTAGAATTTAATGGCATAAAGCACGTTTTGAGAACCATTCCTTCTGGAATATTTCACGATAAAGCTGTAAATATTATTGGTAACGGTGTTGTAATTGATCCCGTTGTCTTAATGTCGGAAATTGATGCATTAGTTAAAATGGGGGTAGATGTAAAATCAAAATTGTTACTTTCTACCAAAGCTCACTTAATACTTCCAACTCATCGTTTACTTGATGCGGCTTCAGAAGCAGCAAAAGGGAAAGAGAAAATCGGCTCTACATTAAAGGGAATCGGTCCAACGTATATGGACAAAACAGGAAGAAACGGAATTCGTATCGGTGATATCTCCTTGCCGAATTTTAAAGACAAATACGATGCATTGGTTGAAAAACACAAACAAATGCTTGCTCATCATAAATTTGAATACGACTTACCAGCAATGGAACCAGAGTGGTTTAAAGCGATTGATCAATTAAAATCATTTCAACAAATAGAGAGCGAACATTATATCAATGATGCTTATAAAAACAACAAAGCTATATTAGCAGAAGGTGCTCAAGGCTCTTTGTTAGATATCGATTTTGGTTCTTATCCATTTGTTACTTCATCTAACACCATTTGTGCTGGAGCTTGTACAGGATTAGGAATTGCACCGAACAGAATCGGAAAAGTTTACGGAATTTTTAAAGCATATTGTACTCGCGTAGGAAGTGGACCTTTCCCAACAGAATTACACGATGAAATTGGAGATAAAATTAGAAACAACGGTCGTGAATTCGGCTCCGTAACTGGCAGACCTAGAAGAACTGGTTGGTTGGATTTACCAGCATTAAAATATGCAGTAATGATAAATGGCGTTACCGAATTAATGATGATGAAAGCTGATATTTTAAGCGGATTCGAAACCATTCAAGTATGTACACATTACAACTATCAAGGAAAAAAAATTGATTATTTACCTTACGACTGTTCTCCTGAATTGCTTTCTCCAGTCTATACTTCATTAAAAGGCTGGAATCAAGATTTGACTGGATTAAACAGCCCAGAACAAATGCCAGAAGCACTAAATGAATACATCGCTTATATTGAAAAGGAAGTTGGTGTTCCTATTTCCATCGTTTCTGTTGGTCCAGACAGGACACAAACACTAATGCGTAAGAAAGAATTGGTATAGTAATTGCCTGCCCTAATTAACTAAAAAAGTTAAGGCCGGCCGGCCAAAATGAACTAAATAGTTCTGCAGGCCTAATCGCAACAACACATTATACCACATATGAAATATACAGGAAATAAAAATTTGATCGCAACTAAAATAAGATCGTTTTTGTTTCCTGTTTTTTATTTTTTACTTCTCACCTATCCCGTCCTCTCCTTTTCACAAAATGAAAAAAAATCTGGCGGAAAAAAAATAAAAATTGAACACGCTAATTCATTAAAATTTGACAACAAACTTGGAAACGGAGCGCAACGATTAATTGGCGATGTTCGCTTCAGCCAAGATAACACACTAATGTTTTGTGATAGTGCATATGTTTACAAAGACAACTCCTTGGATGCTTTTGGTCATATTCATATTCAACAAGGAGACAGCATTCACTTATATGGAGAACTATTGAAATATAATGGAAATACAAAAAAAGCGTTGATTACTAAAAATGTAGTAGTGAATAAAGGTGATATGCAGTTGACAACTGACGAATTAAATTACGATATCGCTACAAGTGTTGGTTATTATGTTACTCCCGCTCGTATCATCAACAAAGAAAACACACTTACTAGCAACACAGGTTATTTCTTTGCAAAAAGCAATGATCTTACTTTTCGTAAAAATGTAGTGTTGACCAATCCGCAATTCGTGATCAATTGTGATACCATGCGTTACAACACAACATCCAAAATCACTTTTTTTGTTGGCCCTACCACCATTAAAAGTAAAGACAATCTCATTTACGCTGAAGATGGCTGGTACGATACCTATAACGACCAATCGCGCTTTAGCAAAAATTCATACATTCTTACCAAAGAACAAAAAATGTATGGCGACAGTTTGTACTACGATAGAAAAAAAGGAATCGGGAAAGCGATAAAAAACGTACAAATAATTGACACAACTCAAAATATAGATATCAAAGGAGCTTACGCCATCCATTATGAATTTAAAAACCTATCAATTGTTACAGGTGATGCTTTAATGACCCAGATATATGAAAAAGACACTCTTTATTTGCATGCTGATACTTTAAAAGCAATTGGAAGCACCAGCAAACCGAGAACTACAACAACAACAGAACCTGAAATCAAAGACAGACCAAGTCCTCCATTAAGAAAAATCAAACAGATAAAAATTGTTGGTACTGATACTACTATTATTTACGAAACTATTAAAGCAGATACTCAACAATTGTTTGCATATCACAAAGTGAAGTTTTTTAAAAAAGATTTACAAGGGAAATGTGATTCACTGTATTACAACTCTATTGATTCATGTATGAAAATGTTCGGAAAACCAGTGTTATGGTCTGACGAAAATCAATTAACTTCTGACAGCATCAAAGTAAGAACAGGAAGCAAATCTATTCGCTCAATTGAATTAAAAGGCGCTGCATTCATCGTGTCAGAAGAAGACAGCCTTCGTTTCAACCAAATAAGAGGAAAAATGATGAAAGGATATTTTCAAAAAAATAAATTATATTTGATAAACGTTGAAGGAAACGGACAAACGCTATATTTTATTAAAGAAAAGAAAGAAATAAAAGCTGTAAACAGAGCCGACTGCAGCGACCTAAATGTTTATTTGAAAGATAGCAAAATAGATAAAATCACCTTTATAACAAAACCCGATGCCACCCTTTTTCCACTGGATAAAGTAAATATTAAAGAATTAAAATTAAAAGATTTTAATTGGAGAAAAAAAGACAGACCAAATACACCTAAAGAAATTTTTAATTGGTAATTAAAAATACATACAAATGAAATTATTAATCTATCCATTCCTATTATTGTTTATTGCACCTTGCAATAGCTCTAAAAAAATTATTCAAAGCCCAACTAACAACAACAACAAAGTAACTATTGTATATAAAGCAACGCCATGTTTTGGCCGCTGTCCTATATATACACTTACAATAAACGGTGAATCAAAAACTGCGTTATTTGTTGGAGAAAAAAACATTGAAAAAATTGGCACTTACACTAAAGCTATCTCAAATAAAGAACTAGAAGCTTTCATTAAAATGTTTGACGATGCACAATTTTTCACATTAAATGATGAGTATTTAGGAAACATTACCGATTTCCCAATCAAATACATTACATACACAAAGAACGGGAAAACAAAAAAGATAAAAGAAAGAAGTGGTGCTCCAAAAGCACTTACTGATTTGGAAAAAACGTTAAATGATTATGCTCTGAGTGAAGAAGGTTGGAAAAAGACTGAAGACGCTTCCAACTCTAAGGACTAAACTAAAACTCTTTTTTGCCAACTATCCTTTAAAGGGACTTCCCATGAAGAATCAAACGCAGATTTAGAATCTACCATATTATTATAAACGATTGTCGATTCGTTCACTATGCCCTGAGCAGCCAGTTTTTCGAAATCAGACAACTTACAAACTTTAATTTCATTTGAACTGCGATAAGCAACTTGCATACGATCAAATAAGTTTAAACTTAATTTTTGTTCCAAAGCTTTCACAAAGTGAACCGACTTATCAATACTGCAACCACTTGCCATCGCTTGTTTTTCGTCTACAGCTATTACAACAAACAAATTGTGCAACACATCAAAACTTGCTTTTAAACTTGCTCCGTGAGCTGCCCAGTCGGAAATAAATTTTAATCCTTCTTCTTCAATAGCTTTCACCTCAGCATCAGATAAAATTCTGTTGCTTTGATAAACCCATAAACGGGCATCGGATGGCATATTTTTAAATGTGGTCATTATAAATCTTTCGCTTGTGCTATTAATTCTGCTACGTCTAATACTTTAACAGTATTCTCTTTATTAAAATGCTTTACTCCATCCGTCATCATTGTATTACAAAACGGACAACCAACAGCAATTACATCTGGATTCAACGCTAATGCTTCTTCGCTTCTTTCAATATTTACTTCTTTGTTTCCTTTTTCAGCTTCTTTAAACATTTGTGCTCCACCAGCTCCGCAACATAAACCGTTTGCTTTAGAACGTTTCATTTCCAACAACTCTGCATCGAGATTAATCATGACAGAACGAGGTGCTTCGTAAACATCATTGGCTCTCCCCAAATAACAAGGATCATGGAACGTGATTTTTTTTCCTTTAAAACTTCCGCCTTCAATTTTTATTCTTCCGCTATCTAATAATTCTTGTAATAATTGAGTGTGATGCACCACTTCATAATTTCCGCCCAAAGCAGGATATTCGTTTTTAAGTGTGTTGAAACAATGCGGACAACCTGTTACAATTCGTTTTACTTCATAACCATTCAACACCGTAATGTTTGTCATTGCTTGCATTTGAAACAAAAATTCGTTTCCTGCACGTTTTGCCGGATCTCCTGTACAACTTTCTTCAGTTCCTAAAACAGCAAATTTCACATTCGCATGATTCAAAATCTTTACGATAGCTTTGGTGATTTTTTTAGCTCTATCATCAAAACTACCTGCACAACCTACCCAAAATAAAATTTCGGGAGATTCTCCTTTAGCCATGTAATCGGCCATTGTTGGTACGATCAATTGTTGATTTTCACTCATTTTATAATTCTATTTCTAATAAACATTCTCTTCAATCTCCCTACCCTCTTTTCAAAGAGGGAATAGATTCATCTACCATTTAATATAATACTACTAACAATCATTTTTGTCACCCTGAGCGGAGTCGAAGGGCGCTCATGTTAAATATTATTTTTCAAATACTTCTATAGTAACTTCTTTCTGGATTAAATCTGTAAATCGTCCTTCGTATCGTGTCGCTCTTACCATGTGGTTATCAATCCAATGATAATTTCCACCTCTTGGTTTTCCCATCAACAATCCATGGTATTTAAAACCATTATCCGCCAACCATTGTTCTGTTACTTCTCTATGCGCTTCCGTACGAGAAGTAAAAAATGTAATGATATGGCCTTCATCATACCATTTATTCAAGGTAACCAACGCTTCAGGATAAAGAGCAGCAGTAGCCATTCTTTCAGGCTGTTCATTGGGAATATCATCACATACGGTTCCATCAATATCAATCAAATAGTTTTTAATGTTTGATGGTAATATTGGACTAATCAATTGTCCATTTTCTAATTTCTCTATTAATTTCATAAATTCGTTTTTCATTTTGTCACCCTTAGCGGAGTCAATGGTTATTCGTTCTTCCAGTTTAATCTATCCGCTTGACTGAATTGCCATGGCGCTCCGTTATTTTCAATATTGGTAAACATTCCATTTAATTCGGTTGGTGCCGAACTTTGCTCCATCACCATAAATCTTCTCATATCCATAATAATACTCAACGGATCAATGTTAACCGGACATTCTTGAACACATGCATTACAGGATGTACACGCCCATAATTCTTCAGGTGTAATGTAATCTCCTAACAATGATTTTCCGTCCTCTTTAAATTCACCTTTGTTAGTGTCCATATTTTTTCCAACTTCTTGCAATCTATCGCGTGTATCCATCATAATTTTTCGTGGCGACAATAATTTCCCAGTGATGTTAGCTGGACAGGCTGAAGTACATCTTCCACACTCAGTACAAGTATATGAATCCAACAATTGTTTCCAAGATAAATCAGTTACATCCTTTGCTCCGAAACGCATTGGAGTATTTGGATCAACTATTGGAGGAACGAATGATGGATCAAAAATAGCTTTCACTTCATTGGTAACCGATTCCATGTTTGTGAATTTCCCTTTTGGTTCAAGGTTGGAATAAAATACATTCGGGAATGCTAATAGAATATGGAAATGCTTTGAATAAGGTAAGTAATTTAGAAAGCCTAATACCATTACAAGATGTCCCCACCAACCAATTCGTTCAATCATGTGCAGAGCCTCCGGTGACATTCCGCCAAAGAGCATTGGACCAAGATGGCTGCTGATAGATAATCCCAAAGAGCCATCTCCTAAATTTGCTGCGTGTGACAATCCTTGTGAGTACAACACCTCATCTGCTCCATTCATCATGAATATGAAACAGATTAAAGTAAGCTCACTAATCAAAATTAAATTAGCATCCAATTTTGGCCAACCGTTCAATTCATTCTTTACTAAACGAGGCACTTTCAATAAATTTCTTCTCGCTAAAAAAGCAATCGTTCCAATAAATGCTAGAACTGATAATATCTCTATGAAACTTACCATAAAAGTATAGAACCCGCCTAATGAAGCACGGAACATACGGTGACTTCCAATTGAGCCATCCATAATAATTTCTATCAATTCGATTTGTGTGATAACGAACGCTACATATAAAAACAAATGCAGAATGGCTGGAATAGGTCGTTCGAACATTTTCTTTTGTCCGAGTGCGACCAAGCTCATAATCTTTACACGCTCAGAAAATTTATCTGTTCGGTTAATCTCTTTTCCTAATAAAATATTTCGTCTAACTTTTCGGGCATTGATAGTAAAAAAAACTGCGCCTCCGAGGAATAATAAAATGAAAATAATGCTTGAAGCCATAATAGAAAATTATAAATCCTTAACCCTAAATTTAGTCACCTTGAGCGTAGTCGAAGGGCTAATCTTTAGGTTTATTTCTATCCTTCCGACCAAATACAGAAATACGAACATAACGTTCAGGATTGATTCTTAAATCTTTTAATAGTTTATCTAAATCTTCGGATGATTTATCCAGTTTGCGGTACAAGCTGTCGTTATTAATCAACATACCCATTGTACCTTGTCCTGTATTAATTTTTGTCATGATTTCTGACGCTTGTCCCAAAGCAACATCGGCATTGTTAATAGCAGAAGTGATATTTGCTTTTGCAAGAGAATCGCTAATATTAGAAAAATTATTTATCACGTTTCCTAATTTATCGCTGTTGTTAGCGAGAGTCGTAGCCAAGGTATTTACTTTTGACAAAATGCTTGAGATTTTGCTTTTCTCACTTTGCACCATCGTATCTAATCGATAAGAAGTTGTTTCTAGAGATGTGATTGCCAGTTTTATACTTTCAAAACTCTTTGCAAGATTTTGACGTGCACTTTCATTGAAAACTTGCTGAACAACAATCATCACAGAATCGATAGAAGCAATTAATCCAACCGCTTTTTCTTGTAAAGGCGCAATTGTTTTATTTACAGCTGTTTTTAAATCATCTTCTTGAGCTGAAATTAAAGTATCGCCACTCTCTGCATACAGATTGCCTGTTCCTAAAAGCAACTGAACAGCCTTAGAACCCAAAATATCTGAGCTCACTACTTTTGCAACAGAGTTTTTAGGCACTTTTACATCATTATCCAAAAGCAATGTTACAATTACCTTTGTAGAAGTATCATTTGATAAAACTATTTTTCCAACGATACCTACTTTAAATCCATTTATCATTAAAGGATTAGCTTCAACCAATCCATCTATATTATTGTAAACTGCGTAGAATTTACGCTGTGACGAAAAAAGGTCGTTTCCTTTAAGGAAATTAAATCCATAGATAAAACATCCAATGGCAAGTGTGGTAACGATTCCTACTTTTACTTCTTTTGTTATTTTCACTTCTAAAACGTTATAACGTTGTTGGGCAAATTTAAGAAATAATTAGGACTATTTGAGAGGAATTCTTTTACCATCTTGAGTGGCAATAACAAATGCGTCTTTAAACCCATTTTTTCTTAATACGGCTTGCAATTTAGAAGCATCAGATTGGCTTTTACACTCCCCTGCGGTATATTTATATACCCCTTTGTCGATATATTCTCCTGGTTTTTCGACCCCATTAAATTTATCAGAATTTAATGGGATAGGCTTATCAGATGAGGTTATTTGCACTTTATATATAATCGGATTTTCAGATTTGATTACATCTTTTTCCTCTCTGTCTGTTTTTACTACTTCAATGTCTTCCTGATTGTCTTTAAGTGAGTCCGTTTTTGCAATTGGAGTAAGATTTTTGCTGATATCTTTTAATTCCAATGAATCCTCTTTTGTCATTTTGTATTTCTCTTGTTTTTCAAAAGCATCATCGTATTTTTTGGTAACTCCTTCTATCTCATCTTTATATTCACGAAAAGCTCTGAATAAGCCAGAAGCTAGATAATCTTGCCCTTTAGCTGAACCTAAGAATTGTTCTTCAGCAGGATTCGTTAAAAAACCAATTTCGGTTAACACACTAGGCATATAGGATTTCCATAATACAAGTAAACTAGCTCGTTTGACACCTTTATCTTTACGCCCAATTTTTTCACCATATTGCTTTTGAACTTTAGAAGCAAAATTTAAGCTTTGATCTACATAACTATCATTAAACATGCTCATTATAATATACGACTCATCCGAATTAGGATCAAACCCTTGGTAGGTTTTCACATAATCATCCTCTAATAAAATAGCGGCATTTTCTCGTTGGGAAACATCCATTTTACCTTTTTCATTTTTGATACCCATTACATAGGTTTCGGCTCCATGTGCATCGTTGTTACAGATGTCCTTTTTAAGCTTTTTATCTCTATAACAAGCCGAATTACAATGAATACTGATAAATAAGTCGGCTTTTGCTCTGTTTGCAATATTGGCTCTTTCCTGTAAGGAAGGGAAAATATCTGTTTTGCGAGTGTACACAACCTTCACATCTTTCATATTCTCTTCGATATATTTCCCAAATTTAAGGGCAACTGCAAGGGCAATATCCTTCTCTTTATACTTCGCACCGTGGCATCCAGGGTCTTTTCCCCCATGTCCTGCATCAATAACAATGGTTTTAATAGCAAAAACTGGCTTGAATTTTGGAGAGAACGAGCTCACCAAAAAACAAGTGACAAATAGAAGTAGTATATATTGGAGCTTTTTCACTGTTTTAAAGGGAATAAATTAACAACAATTCAATGTTGGCAAACGGCTATTGTCGAATGTCAACTGTTTATTTTTTTACTTAGTTTTGAGCGTTAACAACTTTAATAAAAACAAAATTACTCGTTAAAATTGCGCATCGTTTCTCTAAAATCATTTTTTATCCTCGTTTGTTTGTTAATAACTGCAACAGACTCGGCTTTTGCTATTAGCCAACTGCCTGTTGACACTATCGCTAAAGCCAGTGATACCATCCAAAAGTCGCTTGAAAGCAAGCCTTTCTTAAAAGAAAAAGTAATATACAATGCTACCGATTCGATGATGATTGATAGGGTAAATCAAAAAGCGTACCTATATAATAATGCAGTAGTAATTTATGATGGTTTGAATTTGAAAGCCGGATATATAGAAATAGATTTTAAGAACAATATTGTTTACGCTACTAGTATGAAAGATACGACTGGCAAAGATGTTCAGAAGCCAGTTTTTGAACAAGGTGCAGACAAATTTACGGCTGCAAAAATCTCCTATAATTTTAATACGCGAAAAGGGAAAATTGTGGATGTTATCACTCAACAGGGTGAAGGATACATCCATGGAAGAGATATAAAGAAAGACACAAACAATGTATATTTTGTGGGACATGGGAAATACACCACCTGTGACTTAGAACATCCACACTTTTATATTGGAGCAAAAAAAATCAAAGTTATTCCGGACGACAAAATCGTTACTGGTCCTGCCATGCTATACATAGCAGACATCCCTACACCACTTGCCTTACCTTTTGGCTACTTTCCTAATAAAAAAGGAAGAGCATCTGGAATTTTAATGCCGACATATGGAGAATCTCTCAACTTAGGATTTTTTCTAAAAGATGGTGGATTTTATTTCGGCATGAACGAACGAGTGGATTTAGCACTAAGAGGTGATGTATATTCAAATGGCAGTTTCGGAGCAAAGGCCGCAAGTAATTACAAACAACGTTATAAATACAACGGTGGAATAAACTTTAATTATTCACGTTTTATAGAAGGCGACAAAGAATTGCCAAATTCAATCACCCGTAATGATTTCTTAGTAAGATGGAACCATCAGCAAGACCCAAAATCTCGTCCGAATAGTCGTTTTTCAGCCAATGTAAATGCTGGAAGCAGTTCTTATAATAAATTCAATGGAAATGTAGAGGGTGATTATTTAACCAACACCATGCAATCAAATATTTCTTATTCTAAATCTTTTTCTGGAACGCCTTTTAATTTTTCTGCCAGTGCACGTCACAGTCAGAATACCATTAATAAAAAAGTAGATATCAGTTTACCTGAATTGGCTTTGACTATGAATCGAATTTACCCCTTCAAAAACAACAAACGTGTTGGAAACAAATGGTACGATAAAATCGGATTGAGTGCAACTGCAAATGCAAGAAACGATATCAACACTTATGATACAACATTGTTTACTGACAGAACATTAAAGCAAATGCGAAATGGTGTTCGATTTACAATGCCAATAAGCACATCATTTAACGTATTAAAGTATTTTACATTGACGCCTACAATTAATACTTCAAGCAATATTTATTTTGAAACGGTTCAAAAAAGATATGACCCGAATGTCAATTATATTTTTACAGACACAATTACTGGAGCAAAAATGGCAAATGATTTTAGTCTTTCTTCAGGCTTAAGCACACGCTTGTATGGCGATTATTTTTTCAAAACAAAAAGGTTAAAACAAATTCGTCATGTAGCAACTCCCACCCTTAGTGCAAGTTATCGCCCAGATTTTAGTGAGAGTGGTTATGGCTATTACAAAAGTGTTCCATCTGATGCTATCGGTAACGAACAAAAATATTCTATTTTCCAAAATGGAATTTATGGTTCACCCCAAGCAGGAAAGTCGGGGTTGATTGGGTTTAACCTAAACAACTCCTTGGAAGCAAAAATTCGTCAAAAAACGGATTCAGGTAATGTCGATAAAAAAATAAATCTTCTGGAAAGCTTTAACATTGGAATGTCATATAATTTGGCTGCGAAAAATTTTAATTGGTCTTCTATTAATATTAATGGTCGCACCAGATTATTTAATTTATTAGATATTAATGCGACAGCATTGCTTGATCCATACCAAATTGATTCGATTGGAAACCGAAAAGAAGAATTTGAATACAAGAATAATAAAATTGGAAGAATCACTAATTCCAATCTTTCGTTAAGCACAAATTTAAGAAGCAAAGATAAAGATGCAAATAAGCCCAAAACGAGTGTGATGGGAACGCAAGACGAATTGGATTACATCAACACTCATCGCGATGCTTATGTTGACTTTGACGTACCTTGGAATTTAAACGTGTATTACAACATCAATTATAGTAAACCTGGAATAAAAGAAACAGTTTCTCAATCTGTTACTTTTAATGGTGATTTAAGTTTAACAAAAAAATGGAAGATTAGCTTATCTTCGGGCTATGACTTTACACAAAAACAAATGACCTTAACATCTGTAAATGTTTATAGAGATTTGCATTGTTGGGAAATGCGTTTTAATTGGGTTCCGTTCGGATTCCGTCAAAGTTTCTCTATCGATATCAATGTAAAATCATCTGTGTTAAGAGATCTGAAATTAAGTAGAAGACGAGGTTGGCAGGATTACCAATAAATCAGTTTAAAGTTTAAAGTTCTCTGTTTACTAAAAAATTAAAACAAAATAAAAATATGAAAAAAATTATCACATCAAAAAACGCACCGGCACCAATAGGACCATATAGTCATGCGGTGCAATCCGGAAACATGTTATTTGTAAGCGGTCAGGTAGGAAAGCACCCAATAACAGGTGAATTAATGCTTGCTGATATTAAAACAGAAACTACGCAAGTAATGGAAAACGTAAAAGGAATTTTAACGGATGCTGGAATGGACTTTACTCACATTGTTAAAACAACTATTTTCTTAACCGACATGAATGATTTCGCTTCAGTGAATGAAGTGTATGGTTCTTATTTTACAGGTGATTATCCTGCAAGAGAAACTGTGCAAGTTTCGAAATTACCTTTGAATGTAAATGTAGAGATTAGCGTAACTGCAATAAAATAATTTATTTTAATAACAAAAAGCCTCTTAGAAAAAATTCTAAGAGGCTTTTTTAATTCAATAATTAATTGATTAAGACATATGCTTTAAGTTAACAGCATACATAATAATGAAAGCAATAGGGAAAATTGCACCTATCATCATCCATCCACTTACACCCATCAATATTGAAGGAATAGCAATCCCTAATACTTGCCCACATACATAAGCATAGAAACCTACTTTACGCAGTTTCCACATCATTAACGCTCCAAATAAACAAAATAGATTTGCTCCAACAGCTGTTAAAGCAAGAGGAAGTGCATTCAATGCATTTGCATGAGCCATTTCCATCATAGAACCCATAAAACCTTCGCCTTCAAAAGCACCGCCCGATACTTCCATCATTGTTTCATACTCTTCCAAGGCATAAGGTGCTTTTACTAAATTGTATAATCCACCAACTAGTCCCAATCCTACTGCAATAAATGTTAAAATGCATAGCACTTTTAAAAACTTTGGCAATGTTGCTTGCACCATTTCACTTTGATTCTCTTGTTCCATGTTATAATTTATTAAATATTTATTTTACGAATGTTGTAAAAATAAAAATACTCCCGATGATGGGAGTATTTTTAACAAAAATTACATAAAAGACTATTTTAAGTGCTTCATGTTTAATCCGTACATCACGATGAATGCTGCAGAAATTACGATTCCAAAAATAGCTGCACCGAATCCTGAATAAACAACTGACATAATGATTGAAACTACAGTAGCGCCAACATATAACATGAAACCGCTTTTGTTCAATTTCCACATTTTAATAACTCCAAATAGAGCTACAATTGTAGTTAAAAAACCTACAATAATGTAAGCCCAAGTCATTCCAGCGCTAGGACCAGATGAAATTGCAGAAGAAAGACCTTCCATACCTTCCATACCTTCCATACCACTAGCAACAGTTGCTACCATTCCCATAGCTCCTATTAATGTGATGTAACCAAGAATACCAAGACCTGCAGCAATAAATGATAAAATACATAATACTGTTAAAAATACTGGTCTTTTTGCGGCTTCACCGCCATTGTTTGTTTGTTCCATAGTTTTAGTTTTTAGTTTTATTTAGTTTAATAGTTGAAATTCATTAGCTAATATACAAAAAAAGGGCGTTCGTCCAAAAGCTATTTAAAATATGTTATTAACAAGTTATGAGTGATAATATGACAAAAATCATAAAAAAGGCATCATTTCTGATTGATTATCAAGCAATTTGACAATTAACTTAACATAAAAAGTACGGGGTAAAAATGAAGCTATTTCATAAACTTCAAATGAAAAGCATAAAAACTTATAAATGCTATTGCAAAAAAGATTGCAAACCAACTAATTGTAATGTTCAAAAAAAGCATTGGAACAACCATAATCAACAAATTAGAAGAGGCATAAAAATGAAACCCTAGTTTTTTTTGATTCCACATGAGTATTGCACCAGTAAGTGACCCCAAAGTAAAAACTAACGTTGTTAAATAATACCCCCAACCGGCTCCAATTACCCGTAAGCTTTCCCCCATTGTCTCTTCGTCATAACTTGGAGATGCCTTCATAAATTCTATTACAATGTCAGCAGTTAAAGGTGTAATTAAACTGGATAAAATTCCCAAGCCTGTAAAAACAAACGTAAGAATACACAACACAGACAAGGAGCGTGGTCGTTTTATTTGTTCATCAGCAGTATGATGATCTTCCATATTATCCATATCCATTAAAATTTATTTGCACTCCACAATTCAAAATTCTTTCTCTGTTCCTCATGAGTATTAATTGCTTTGCGAATCTTTACTGTCTTATAGAATGAATTGGGTAAAGGAGCAAGTTCAGCTGTCTTCACTATTCCATTGGTTACAAAAACAATTTTTTCAGTTGCATTGCCGAAATAATTACACCACTCTATAAAATTAGTTCCGCTTCCATCTGGTTTTATCTGAACATCGTTAATAGAAATCAAATCGTCATTTATAGCAATGCCTGCTTTATCTGCAATTGAATCCTGATAAACAGCAGTAACCTTGCTTATTCCGGCAACCTCATTTATTTTTATTCCTAGAGCATGTTCATTGAACTTCGCGCTAGGTTCTTGAATTAATTCACAACCGATATAATTCATTGCCTCTTTCAACAAGGGTTCATAATCACTCTTGCCATTGATATAGTTGTTGAAAATTGTGTCATACGATGATCCGGCAAAGTGCTCAACAGTCTTTTTATAATCAATATCCGAATATCCCTTCTGATGCAACGCAAACGTTTCATTCAAATGACGCATAACATCATCCAGCGAAAACTTATTTTGAGAACTTTTACGAATAAACATATCCGTCACAAACGCCAACAAATTCCCTTCATCATAAATGTTAGTTTTTCGATTTGGAATCCCTGGAGTATAACCATCAAGCCAAGTATCGAATGAAGAATCGGCTACCGACAAATTAAATCTTCCGAAATTATCGAAATGTTTTTGCAAGCGTTCATCAAACGTATTAAAATATTGTTGTTCATTAAATACACCACATCTAAAAAGTAAATAATCACCATAATAAGTGGTTACACCTTCACAAACGTATCCTAATTTCGAATAATTTTCTTTTGTATAGTCGTACGGCTGCATTTCAATTGGGCGAATCGTTTTGACGTTCCATGCATGAAATAATTCATGTGAACATACACCCAAAACATCTTCATACAAATCTCCTTTCATTAAATTGTATCCAGGGCCAAGTGCTAAAACAGTAGAAGTTATGTGTTCAACTCCATGGTAAGTGCGATAAGGTGCTATTTGAAATAAAAAATGATAAGCTTCAAACGGAGCCTGCTTCATCATTTCCAACTGATGGTTACAAAATTTAATAAAATCTGTGTTTAATTTTGCCCAATCGGGCTTACACTCCCCCTGAAACCAAAGATTAAATTCTATACCTGCACATACAAACTTATTGTGCTGCAATGTTGCAGAAGCAATAAAAGGAGAATCCGCTAAGTCATGAAAATCCCGACAAAAAATCACATTATTTTTACAAACAGCACCTGTAGCTATTTTATAATCCTTTGGCAAGTGCAATTCCATTTCACAGGCTTCATGTATTTTTTCAGGAATAAAAACACAACAATTAACTGGATTCATATACAATTGTGTAGCATCCAAAAAAGTAGATCCAGCATTTAAATCCAACGCATAGTAATTATACTTCACATGCAATTCAGTCACACCAGTGGTTTCAACCTTCCAGCAATCTTTTGATATTTTCTGAAAATTTAATGAATTGCCTTTTTCATCATAAGCAGCCCACTTTTGTACGTTTTTTGCAAAATTCCCTAATTCATACCTTCCTGGACGCCATGCAGGCAGCTGAATGAGTGTTTCAGATTGATTCACTTTACATATAAACTCAATATCGATAAAGTGTTGATGAGGCTTGACGAAGGATATACTATATTTCATGGTTTCTGATAAAATCGAATGAATTTAAAACGAAATTACAAATTACAAGCGATAAAATAGAAGGTTTCGTAAATTCGTGCAGATTCGTTATTCGTAACAGTTTTTTTTGTTACTTTCGTAAACAATAATTCAACATTTAAATATATAATTTCAAAATCATATGAATTACGATTTAATAGTAGTAGGTAGCGGTCCTGGTGGTTATGTGGCTGCAATCAGAGCATCACAGTTAGGCTTAAAAACAGCAATCATTGAACGTGAAAGCCTAGGAGGTATTTGCTTAAACTGGGGATGTATTCCAACCAAAGCTTTATTAAAAAGTGCACAAGTATTTGAATACTTAAACCATGCTGCTGATTATGGAATTACTGTAAAAGGTGGAGAAGCCGATTTTCCTGCTGTTGTAAAACGCAGTCGCGATGTTGCAGATGGGATGAGCAAAGGAGTTCAATTTCTTTTGAAGAAGAACAAGATTGATGTCATTACGGGAACAGGAAAAATAAAGGCTGGTAAAAAAGTAGATGTAACTGCTGAAGGCAAAACAACTACTTACGAAGCTAAACATATTATAATTGCTACTGGTGCTCGTTCGCGAGCTTTACCAAATTTACCTCAAGATGGTAAAAAAATAATTGGATATAGAGATGCATTAGTATTACCGAAAATGCCAAAAACAATGGTAGTTGTTGGTTCCGGAGCTATTGGAAGTGAATTTGCATACTTCTATGCAACAATGGGAACCAAAGTAACTTTAGTAGAATTCATGCCGAGCATTGTCCCGGTTGAGGATGCAGAAGTTTCAAAACAATTGGAACGCTCTTTCAAAAAAATGGGCATTGATGTAATGACGGAAGCAAATGTGGAAAGTGTTGATACAAAAGGAAATGATTGTAAAGTAAAAATTAAAACGAAGAACGGAGAAAAAATTATTGAAGCGGAAATCGTTTTATCAGCAGTTGGAATTCAAGCTAACATTGAGAATTTAGGTTTAGAAGAAACTGGAATTGCAACCGACAAAGGAAAAATTTTAACAAACCCATACTACCAAACAAATATCCCAGGCTACTATGCAATTGGGGATTGTGTTGGCGGACAAGCATTAGCACACGTTGCTTCGGCAGAAGGAATTATTTGTGTAGAAAAAATTGCTGGTCATCACCCAGAGCCATTAGATTATAACAACATCCCAGGATGTACTTATTGTCAACCTGAAATTGCATCTGTTGGAATGACAGAAGCAAAAGCAAAAGAAGCTGGAAAAGAAATCAAGATTGGTAAATTCCCATTTTCAGCTAGCGGAAAAGCTAGTGCTGCTGGAGCAAAAGATGGTTTTGTGAAATTAATTTTTGATGCAAAGTATGGCGAATTATTAGGTGCTCACATGATAGGCGCTAACGTAACAGAAATGATTGCAGAAATTGTTGCCATTCGTAAATTGGAAACAACTGGACATGAAATTATAAAAACCGTTCACCCTCACCCAACAATGAGTGAAGCCATTATGGAAGCTGCTGCTGCTGCTTATGGTGAAGTGATTCATATGTAAGCTACGGATAACGAATTTTTACGAATTTACGAATCAAAGTCCTGAAGAAATTCAGGACTTTTTTATTTCAAATCAGCTAATTTTTTTTGTTCTCGGAGCCAAGTCAATGCACTTTTTTCATCCGTAAACAAAGCTGTTTTTGCAATGGGTTTGTGAAATTTAATAATAAAATTTCCTACTATTCTATTTGCTAACGTATTTACTAAGATTGCCTGAGCAATCATATTTATCTGAGCTTCGGCTGTAGAACCCCATTCACGAGATTCTTTTGAAACATTAATTTTTGCTCTGGCATCAATCAATGCAACAAACTTTTCTCCTTCAGTTAGAGCTAATGATTTTGTTTGCATCAATTTCGACTCATCAATATCAATGTCTGAATCTTCCATAAGAACAATATGCAAAACACCTTCTTCTATCAAATTAAATGAAGCGCATCGAGTAGACACTCTATTATCGATTTTTTTTAAGGAATCAATCATTTGTTAGGGAGTAACCTTTGTTATTTATAAAGGATAAACAAGCTAATATATAAAAAATTAATCGAATTAACTACTCAATAGTAAAAACAAGATTTTAAATCTTCGATTAGTCAATAATCTTTTCAGATAATATTTGTCTTAACCAACATAATGCATCAACTTCATTGGAAAAAATTCGAGTTGGATAAAGGGGTTTGTGAAATTGTATAAAAAATTAGCGACCAGTTTATTTGCCAATGTATTTACAAGAACTGCTGCAGCTATTCTTTTAGGTGAAAGCGCAAACGCTTCTCTTGCTTCATTGCTAATCGATGCCACATTTCTTGCATCAAACACTGTAACATACTCTTTCCCTCCAGCCAAATCGGTCGCTGCAAGAATCATTTCATTTGCATCTTCCAATTCGATTTCAAGTCCATCAATCGAGCAAACTTTAATTATTCCTGGCTGAATCAATTCAAGATAAAACTTTGAAGAATTAATCATACGTCCTGCTAATATAAATATTCATCAATGTGCATCAAAATAATATCGATTATTGCTTTTCGTATGCATTTTATGTTCAATTAACTGCAACGCTTCATCTACGATATTAACAGGAATTTCAATTTTATCATAATTTTCAACAACTTGTTGCAAAAAAATCAATGCGTTGTTATCATGAAGATAATCCTTGGCTTTAAAAGAAATAAAATTACGATCTTCAGACAGATAAATCACTAAAAAAAAACAGTCATCTTGATCAACTGTAAAAACGTTATCAATATCAAAACGTAAGGGCAAGGCATCTGCATTTTCCAAAACAGAATAAATCAAACTATTATCAGTAGAAACATCAACCATGTTTAATTTTTCTTTTTTAATTTTGCCATATAAAAACCATCAAAACCTTCGCTAGGCAATACTTTTCTATCTTCTATCAATTCGAAATTTTCATTGTTTTCTAAAAACAATTCTACCTGTTTTTGATTTTCGCTTGGTAAAATACTGCAGGTTGCATAAACCATTATCCCATCCTGTTTGAGCATTTGAGAATAACTTGAAATGATCTTTTGTTGAGTTATTCGAATCTCTGAAACAAACTCTAAACTCAATTTCCACTTCGCATCTGGATTTCTTTTGATAACACCTAAGCCAGTGCAAGGGACATCCAACAAAAGTCGATCTGCTGTGTTTTTCAACTTACTCAATGATTCATCATTAATCAATTGTGTTTTAATGATGCTCACTCCTCCTCTATCTGCACGTTTTTTTAATTCAAGCAATTTTCTTTCTTCTACATCCATTGAAATAATTTTGCCTTTGTTGTTCATCTTAGCTGCAATGTGCAACGATTTTCCTCCTGCTCCGGCACAAGCATCTATCACCGTCATTCCTTCTTTCAGTTCCATAAAGGGCGCTATCAATTGTGATGACGCATCTTGAATCTCAAACAAACCTTGCTTGTATTCATTTACATTTTGTAAATTTTGTCGTTTCACCAACACTAATGCATCCGAGTAATCACCAACAGGAAACGTTTCAATCGTTTGCTCTTCCAACAATTTTCTTAATTGAATTGGATTTGTTTTTAAAGTATTTACTCTCAAAACAACTTGAGCTTCTTTGTTGAGTTCATGAATTTCTTTTTCCCAAATCTTCTCACTCAATTCCGAACATCCTAATTCATCCAACCAATCTGGAATTGATTCACGGTATTTTCTGATTTGCGTTGCCTTTTCTGCATTTTCAAGGATTTGATCTTTATCAATGTTCTTAAACTCTTCCCAATCTGGTAGCTCCGTTTCCTTTAATATTTGTAAGGTTGCAAACAACTCATAATAATGTGAGGAATCTGTTCCCTCTCCTTTGGAGAGGGCTAGGGTGAGGTATCTCCACCAACGCACCATTTCGTAGGTCGTTTCAGCAATAAATCGTCTGTCGCGAGAGCCCCAGCGAGAATTCTGCTTTAGCACCTGCTCTACAGCTTTATCAGCATAAACTCCTTGAACAAAAATCTGTTGAAGGGTTTCAATTACAGCACTTACAAGTGTTTTATGGAGTTTCATTTTATTAACAAAGTAATTGTGTAAAAATACACAATCGGGAGTAGATTATGCTTAAATAAACTCGTCAAAAAATAGTATTTTTGATGTCATGAACTTCTCCTCAAAACTAATCGAAGAAGCTGTAAACGAATTCAGTAAGTTGCCTGGTGTTGGCAAACGAACTGCTTTACGTTTTGTTTTGCATTTGATGAAACAAGATGCTGCTGAAGTCAACAAATTTGGCGGAGCTTTCATCAAACTTCGCAACGAATTACGCTATTGCGAAAAATGTCATAATGTTTCTGATAAACCTATTTGCGAAGTATGTGCAAATCCACATAGAGATGCTAGCGTCATATGTGTTGTTGAAGACATCCGCGATGTGATGGCAATTGAAAACACACAACAATATCGAGGCGTTTATCACGTTTTAGGTGGAATCATTTCTCCAATGGATGGAATTGGTCCAAGTGATTTGAATATTGAAACACTTGTCCAAAAGGCTTCTGCTGGAGAAATAAAAGAAGTGATAATGGCTTTAAGTACAACAATGGAAGGCGATACTACCAATTTCTATATCTATAAACGATTGAAAGAATCTAATGTAACGGTTTCGACCATTGCACGCGGAATTTCAATTGGTGACGAATTAGAGTACGCAGATGAAGTTACTTTGGGTCGTTCGATTGTGAATCGTACTCTTTACGAAAACTCTCTTTCCTTTAAATGAAGCTAACAGTCATCATTGTTAACTATAATGTTCAACATTTTCTTGAACAGTGTTTACACTCTGTGCGTAAAGCTTCAAAGAATGTTTCGACTGAAATTTTTGTTGTCGATAATAATTCTGTGGATGGCTCTGTGAATATGGTGAAGGAAAAATTCCCTGAAGCACGACTCATCGAAAATAAAAAGAACACAGGTTTCTCTTATGCGAATAATCAAGCGATGCACATTGCAAAGGGTGAATACTTTTTGCTTTTAAATCCAGATACTGTCGTTGAAGAGGATACGTTTGAAAAAGTAATAGCCTTTATGGATTCGCATCCTGATGCTGGCGGATTGGGTGTAAAGATGCTAGACGGCAAAGGAAATTTTTTACCTGAATCAAAACGAGGATTACCTACTCCATCGGTTGCTTTTTATAAGATCTTCGGATTCTCTCGACTTTTTCCAAAATCAAAGACTTTTGGAAAATATCACCTTGGCTTTTTAGATAAAGACAAAACACATGAAGTGGATATTTTATCAGGCGCATTTATGTTGATGCGAAAAACAGCATTGGATAAAGTTGGATTGCTGGATGAAACTTTTTTTATGTACGGAGAAGATATTGACCTTTCGTATAGAATTATTTTAGGTGGTTATAAAAATTACTATTTCCCCGAAACCCGTATCATTCACTACAAAGGAGAAAGCACCAAGAAGAGCAGTGTCAACTATGTATTTGTATTTTACAAAGCCATGGTAATTTTCGCCAACAAACATTTTTCGCAAAACAATGCAAAAACTTTTTCTTTCTTAATAAACATCGCTATTTATTTAAGAGCAGGTGCCGCGATTTTTATTCGATTCCTAAAATCAATTGCATTACCTGCATTTGATTTTGCCTTAATCATGGGAGGATTGCTCCTGATAAAAGATTATTACGAAAAAAACATCAAGTTCATTGAAGGTGGTTCGTATTCCGATGCGCTTACGTCTATTGCCTTCCCATCCTACATTCTAATTTGGATGTTCACCGTTTATTTAAGTGGTGGTTACGACAAACCCATCCGTTTGTTCCGAATCATTAGAGGAATTTTAGTCGGCACTGGAATTATTTTAATTGGCTACTCTTTACTTCCTGAAGCATACCGTTTCTCCCGAGCCTTAATTATTTTGGGAATGGGTTGGGTTGTTTTATCGTATTTGATTTCCCGATTAGCATTTCACTTTGCAGGATTTAAATCATTCAACTTAAATCCCGACAAAACCAAACGCATTGCCATCATTGGCCAGCAAGAAGAATACGAACGTGTTAGCCAACTACTAAAACAAACAAACAGCAGCACTGGTTTTTTATTTTTCATCAGTGCAGACGACAAAGGAAACAACCATGCAGATTATGTGGGCAACATCAATCAGATTGAAGAGGTCATTGAAATTTATAAAATCAGCGAAGTAATTTTCTGTTCCCGCGATATTTCTTCACAAGGCATTATTGATTACATGCATACTCTGGTTTCTGCAGATGTCGATTTTAAAATTGCTCCTCCAGAAAGCTTGTCTATCATTGGAAGCAATTCGATTGACACTGCCGGTGATTTGTATATCATTGATGTAAATTCTATCGGAAAACCAAAGAACAAACGCAACAAACGCTTGTTCGATGTCTTGTCTTCCATACTAATTATCATCTTTTCACCTTTACTAGTTTTATTACAAGAAAACAAAGCTGGATTTCTTAAGAACATGTTTGCTGTTTTATTTGGATACAAATCCTGGGTTGGATATGGAACCGACAAACACGACCACTTACCGAAACTCCGACCATCAGCCCTTTCTCCTGCTGATGCCATCAAGAACTTCAGCATCAATGCCGACACAAGAAATCGTTTGCATTTAGCTTATTCCAAAGATTACAAGATCGAAAATGATTTGAATATTGTTTGGAAGGGAATTAAGAAGTTGGGGAATTAGATGAAATGCGAATAACGCGGCAGAGCAGTTTATTTTACAAATAGTTTCAGATGATTTCCAGATTTTGCCCGCAGAAGCATATCAAACAAATGCGCTGTCGCCACAGCATCACCTTCTGCTCTATGTCGTGCATTATTAGGAATATTCAATGCATCACATATTTTTCCTAAGCTATACGATTTATGTCCGGGAATTAATTTTCTACTTAGTTGAACCGTGCACAACTTTTTTCGTTCGTAATGAAAACCTAAGGAAGCGAACTCTGCTTTAATAAAATTATAATCGAAACTCACATTGTGTGCAACAAAGGTTTTGTTATCTGTGAGTTCATGAATTTTTTTTGCTACCTCATGAAATTTCGGAGCGCCAACTACCATTTGATTGGTGATTCCAGTAATGTCTGTGTATAAAGGCTGAATATAGCATTCAGGATCAATGAGTGTAGAAAATTTATCGACTACACTTAATCCATCATGAATTAAAATACAGATTTCTGTAATTCGTCCAGTAGGATAATTGAATTTACCTCCGCAGGTTTCTATATCGATGATGGCGAACATACTGCGAAGATAGAAAAATAACGGCTATTAGTGCCTACCGTTTTCTGTGTGGAAATTTAAACACATAGACACATAGCTATTTATGCGCATTAAAGAAAGTCTTGCTAAGTCATGATTATTCTCCCTAATGAATTTTCTGGTTTTAGTTTATAATTTACATAGGCTGAAACCAGGTTCAGCCACATAGAGATCTCTCTGTGTAAAAATTTATTTTTCTATCCAATAACACATCCTACCTTTTCATTTAAAACTATGTGTCTATGTGTTTAAACCTTCCATCTACGAAGCGAAAAGTCCGCAAAGAAACTTATTCTCTGCGGACCTCTGCGAATTTTCTCATTTTTCTCTGCGGTTTATTTCCCCATCTCCACTCTGAATGATTGCAAAAAACGAATCATACTTTCTAAATTTAAATCTTGCGGTTTAAACTCGCCAATATTTAAGCTGCATACGAAACTCCATACTTCGATGATGTTTTCTGCCTTAACAGTATATGGAGTATATATTTGATTATCGGAGTGGAACTGAAATACATCGTTTGATTTTTTATCTTCACGATAAAGGCGTTTATATACAACTCCATCTTCTTTGGTAAGGATGATGTATGTTTGCCCTTCTTTTATTTCTTTCATCGATTCTACATATTTACCAACTACAAAAGTTCCATCTTTTAATGGTGGCATCGAATCTCCTTTGATTGAAAATGCACGATGCTTTCCAACAATTTTAAACGGCAAATTCATGATTGGTAAGTCCTCAATAAATTCAGGATCAGCATACCCATTTAAATAACCAGCTACCGCTTTTGCAGGAACCACTTCTACCATATCTTGATTTTGTCTATCAACAATCACCGGAAATAGGATTCTATTTTTCCCGATTTCTAATAAAGATTCGGGGTCGGTTTTTGCCAAATCTCCTCGCACCAAGGCATCAATTGCAATGTGAAAATGGTCGGCTATTTTGATCAATAAATCATAGGGAGGCTCGGCTCTTCCTTCTTCATATGACCCTAATCGGGAGCGGGAAATATCTAATTCATCCGCTAACTGAGTTTGAGATAGTTTTTTTAGTGCTCTCAGAACACTAATGTTTTTGGCTATTTTTGACATTGCTAATATATTTAGCACAAATATACTAAATATATTTGCACATTTGCAAGTGTAAATCGAAAATTATTTTGTTTGTGATTTTAGATTTTACCTGCTTACGAATCGGGGTGCTGTTTTCAAGAAAAAAATAAACAACGCCATGGTTATTTAAATAATGAAACCACCCCGATTTTTAGATTTCTCCGCTTCGGTCGAAATGACAAAAGTGAAGGTCGAAATGACAAAAACTGATCAATCGAAATGAAAAAATGGTAGCGATTGAAATAATGAATTAATAATGAAAGAGAAAACAACAACATAATCATCGCGAGGCGCGAGGCAATTTCAAAAAAAGCAATTTAAAGAGATTGTCTCGCTGCCTTCACAATGATTTCTCCGCTGCAGTCGAAATGACAAAAAAGGTTTGCGATTGAGATGAAAAAAATGTGCAGAACGAATAAAACAATGAACTTTGAATCAAAACTCTCTCCATACCAAAACCGAATCCCGCGTATTATTTGTTGATATGAACAGTTATTTCGCGAGCTGTGAACAACAAGCAAATTATTGGTTACGTGGTCGACCAGTTGGTGTTTGTGTTTATACGGGAAAATTTGGTTGTGTCATTGCTCCTTCTATTGAAGCAAAAAAAAGAGGTGTAAAAACAGGTATGCGACTCAACGAAGCGATGGTCATTTGTCCGGATTTAGTCCCGCTAGAAACCAACCCAGCTCGTTACCGCGACTTTCACGTCAAGATAATGAAGGTTCTTAAAAAATATTCGGCCGATGTTATTCCCAAGAGTATTGATGAAGCAATTGTGAATCTCAACAACTATCACTTAATACATAAGGATGTGGTTGAAGTCGCGAAGAAAATCAAATACGACATTAAAAATGAAGTTGGTGATTGGCTGAAATGTTCAATCGGAATTGCGCCCAATGCTTTTTTAGCAAAATTGGCCAGTGATATTCAAAAGCCAGACGGATTGACGATCATCACTCCAGAAAACATTGATGATGTGTTAGGAAAACTTCGATTGAAAGATTTACCAGGTATCGCCAAAAATATGGCCGAGCGTTTACAAAGAGCCAACATCAACAATCCTGTGGAATTGCGACATACTTCTCCCGAACGGTTGCGAATTATCTGCAAAGGAATTACGGGCGAATACTGGCATAGACGATTGAATTTTGGAGAAGTGGATATGTATGATCGCAGCGAATACAAAACCATGCAAGCCATGCGACACTTATCATTAGCTCAACGCAAAGAGATTGAAAACATCGAATCGATTTTGTTATCGCTTTGCTTAACGCTTGAAAAACGTATGGTAGAAGCCAATGTATTTTGTCGAACAATCGGTTTTAATACAAGCTACGAAAATGGTTATGGTTACAGCGATAATGTTAACACGAGCATTCCGATGCAAGATGGGGTGGACATATTGCAAGCCTTGAAAAAACGCATGAAACATTTTGAAGACACCAATAAATGTGAAACGGTGATCAATGAAAATTCTACTTCCCTAAGCGTATTTGTCGGCAATTTTGTAAACGAAAGCATGGTTCAATACGGAATGTTTGAAGACAATAGCAAAAAAGATAAACTCCGCAAAACTGTTTATGCATTAAAATACAAATTCGGGCTCAACAAGCTCATGCGGGGAGCCGAACTAAACGATGAAGGTGCGGTAAAAGATGTGATTGGCTTTGGTTCTATCAAAGACTTACACGCATAGACAAATTAGCTCTGATTCGCCCCTCCTATTTTCAAAAAATCTTCTATATTTACAATAGAATTTACGCACGACAATTATATGAAGAAGTTAATCTTTATTACACTGACATTATTTTCATTTGCCGAAGGGTTATTAGCTCAGTTTCCTGAATCTAATTTCCAAAGCAACAGCAACCAATACTATTGGAAAAATCGTAAACCAATTGAAGGATATTGGCAACAAGATGTGCATTATAAAATAAATGCTTCGTTAGACGATAAAACAGATATCATTGAAGCAACAGAAGAGTTGACTTATTACAACAATTCTCCTGATGAATTAGCATTCGTATACTTCCATCTTTACAATAACGCCCAAACCAAAGGTTCATATTTAGAAAATCTTTATAAAAACAATAATCTCAAAGTAAAATTCGGAAAGTACCAAGAACAAGGTTTAGGAACAGTTGTTTCAAAAATCAGTACAAATGGTGTTGATCTAAAAATGGAACTAGACAATACTGTTTTAAAAGTATACCTCCCTACTCCACTAAAATCAGGAGAAAACATCACTTTCAAATTAATTTTCAAAACCTATTTCGACAACGGCTCTATCCGTAACCGAATGAAAATGTTTAATGCATTTGGATACAAACATTATGACGTTGTACATTGGTATCCACGTATTTCTGTATATGATCGTAAAGCTGGTTGGGATACCGACCAACACATGGATCATGAATTTTATGGAGATTACGGAACATTTGATGTCGCATTTACTTTTCCTAATAATTATATATTGGATGCAACAGGAATGTTATTGAATAAAAAAGATGTATTGCCTGATGATTTACGTGCAAAGCTTGACATCAAAAATTTTGCAAAAAAACCTTGGAACGAAAAACCATCAGTCGTTGTTGAACCAAATGGAACAACCAAAACGTGGATGTTTCATGCAGAAAACGTACACGACTTTGCATTAACTGCTGATCCAACATATCGTATCAGCGAAACAGAATGGAATGGAATCAAATGTATTGCTTTGGTGCAGGAACCACATGCTATTGGCTGGTTGAATGCAGCTGAATACACTGCAAAAATTATTAAAATAAATTCCGAAGATTTTGGGATGTATGGCTACAAAAAAATGGTGGTTGCTGATGCGCAAGATGGGATGGAATATCCAATGCTGACATTGTGCGGAGGATTTGATCCAAACTATCGTGACTTGTTTGTACATGAAATTAGTCACAACTGGTTTTTCGGAATGGTTGGCTCTAACGAAACTTATCGTCCATCGTTGGATGAAGGTTTTACTCAATTTATTACAAACTGGACCTATGAACGAATTGATGGAAAGCAACGCATTGGGTATGTACCAAAATCGAATTACGTAAATCGTTTTACCGAACCTGATTATGTTCGTAATAGCGAAGTGTATAACGGTTATATGAATTCTGCAACCAAAGATGTTGAAACATTTATGAATATCCATTCAGACATGTACAATGGAGCAATTCGTCACGGTGGCGGCTACTCACAAGTGTATATGAAAACAGCAACCATGTTGTACAACTTACAATATACATTGGGTGATTCTTTATTCAAAGCTTCTATCAGTCATTATTTTAACCAATGGAAATTTGCTCATCCTACTGTAGAAGACTTTAGAAATTCAGTAATTCAATACACACATGTTGATCTAAATTGGTTTTTTGATGAATGGATGGAAACTTCAAAAACAATTGATTATGCCGTTAAATCTGTTAAGTCGGGCAAAGGTGATTATGTATACAAAGTAACTTTAGAGCGCAAAGGAATGCAAATGCCAATTGACTTTGCAATCGTTGGAAAAAACGACAGCGTTTATTATTATCACATTCCAAATACATGGTTTGTAAAACAAACAAAATCAAAAGTGTTACCACGATGGATTGGCTGGGACAATGTGCAAAAAACATATACTGCCGAAGTGACCATTCCAGGCGGAATTGCTAATGTCATCATCGATCCTAGCACACGATTGGCAGATGTAAACATGCTCAACAACAATCAAAAATTTCCAATCAAATACCGTTTCGATTCTAAAATTTACAATCCATCTGATTGGACACGTTACGAATTATTTGCTCGTCCCGATATTTGGTACAACGGTTACGATGGGTTAAAAGTAGGCTTGAACATGAATGGCAACTACATGGCTTACAAACATATTTTTGATGCAACAGTTTGGTTCAATACAGGAATTGGACACAACTACTTGGATACAGCAACCGAAAATGGTGCAAAAGATTTATATGACAATGTGAGTTTCAGATTAAATTACAGAACCGCTACTGATAAATTTATGAAAGGTTCCTCTTTTTATTTTTCCGCAAAAGCATTGGATGGTTTAAATGGATATACAGTTGGATTCGATCGCAAAGACATTAAAGGAAAAAACAAAATATACCTTTATTTCAAATCGATGTACAGAAAAGGGTTGAATGATATTCCTTATTTAATGTTACCAAAAGAATGGATCCCAAATCAATTAAACAACACAATTAATGTTGGCCTAGACCATTCATACAGCTATTCTTCAGGTACTGGAAAAATCAATCTTGGCTTACGATCATCTGCTATTATGAGTGATTACGATTTCCAAACAATCAATTTAACAGCAACAAACAGCACCAAACTATGGCGATTGCTTTTGAATACAAGAGTATATGGACAATACGGAACAGGAAATAATTGGGCAAATGAATCATCTTTATTTTTAGCGGGTGCAAACCCTGAAGAAATGATGGAAAATAAATATACTCGTTCACAAGGCTTTTTTGATCCTACTTGGGCAGAAATTGGTGCAACAACCAATATTTTTCATCACGGAGGCGGATTGAACCTAAGAGGTTATTCAGGATATCTTGCTCCACAATTACAAAGTGATGGAAGCATTGTATACACATACAAGGGGAATACTGGTGCTGCAGTAAATGCAGAATTAGAGTTTAGCGGCATTGTTAAAATTAAACGACAAAATTGGTTAACAAAAACCTTTAAGCTCACTACTTATATATTTGGTGATGCAGGAATTATCAATTACAACAAAACAGCAGATCCCATTTTAAAAATGTCGGATTTGCGTGCAGATGCTGGAGTTGGCGCTACTTTAACAATCAAGAAATTTGGTCCTTTACAAACGGTCGAACCACTAACCATCCGTTTTGATATGCCACTTTTCTTAAATAAAATCCCGAGAACGGATGACAATTATATTCAATACCGTTTTGTAATTGGAGTAAGTAGAACATTTTAAAATAAAAAACAAACAATAAAAACAATAAAAACAATGAAAAAATTATTCGCTATTACATTTGCAATCATTACATGTGTTTCAGTAATTGCCCAATCTAATGATGAGCAATACACAAAAGGCATGAAATTAAAATCAGAATACAAATACAAAGAAGCATTTCCAATTTTTCAAGCATTGGTAAAATCTGATTCAAATAATGCTAGCTATTTGCAATATGCTAGTTATTGCTATTCAAAATACGGGTATTATTATGTCACTGCAGAAGCAGAAAAAATGAAGTATTATAAAAATGCAGAATACCTTGCAAAAAAATCGATAAAGATTAATGAAGCAAGTGCAGATGCACATTATGCTTATGCAATGGCATTAGGACGCATAAATGAAAATGCAAGTTCAAAACAAAAAATTGCTAATGCTAAGCTAATTAAAGCACAAGGAGACAGAGCCGTTGCATTAAATCCAAAATTAGGTGGTGCTCATCATATTTTAGGTCGTTGGCACAAAACAATTGCTGGCTTTAGCTCAATTGAGAAAGCAATGATCAATTCTTTTTTCGGTGGTGTGCCTCCAGGTGGCTCTTATGAAGATGCAATCAAATCATTTATGACTGCAATTGGACTTGAACCAAAGTACATGAACCATCAATATGAATTAGCACAAACCTATGCTGATATGGGTAAAAATGTAGAAGCAAAACTTTGGGCAAAGAAAGCAATGGAAATTACACCTTCAAACGATGATGATGTTAAAGCGAAGAAAGATTGTGAAGCTTTGTTGAAGAAGTTGAATTAGAATTATTAAATAGTCTTCGACTCCGCTCAGACTGACAACGTGTTTGCCAGATTGAGCGGAGTCGAAATGTTTTAAGACTTATATAATATTTTTATTCACCTTTATGAAAAGGTAAATGTTTATGAAACTCTGGAGCAATTTTCATAAAATAAGACAGGCCCAAATAAGTCGTACTGATTACAATTGTTTTTACAATCATCGAAACAATGGCACTATCCGTTTGAGGTAATAAGTTGGCTATTCCAAAAGAAACTAAAATCACAGTAAGGATTTTCAAACTCGAGAAATCATAAGGTTGCATTTTGAAGAAAACAAGAATCATCACAAACTTCGCTACATTATAAATCACGGCCAACGCTCCTGTTGCCATTGCTGCTCCAACCATTCCATAAATTGGAATCAACCAGATATTCAAAATCAATGCTAAAATCATCAACACAATTAACAACACTGTTCCGTATACATATTTCGTAGAATTAAAAATAATGGAAGTATTTATTCCAGTCGACACATTTAAAAATGCTGCGCAACAAGAAATAATGGTAACGTTTGCACCAACGTGGTATTCTTCCGGAAGCAGACTTAAAAGTTCATGAACATTACAAACAATTCCAACCAATAACAATCCACCCATCAACATCAAATATTTCACCGATTGGTAATATATTTTTTTAATGCTTTCTAAATCGTTATTGGCAAATCCTTGAGCCACTTTTGAATGTGAAATGCGCTCAAGTGAGTTTAACGGAATTTCAATAATCAGCGAAATGTATGCTGCAACGGCAAACACTCCTACGTACGATAAATCCCAGTATTTACCAATCAAAATGGCATCCAGATGTTTTAAACTTAACGAAGCAACATTGGTAAGTGTCAAAAACAATCCATAGCCTATCAATTTATTTATGCCTACTCCTTTGAAATAATTTTTATCAATTTTTAGTGATGGTTTGTCGATGGCAAACAAATACAAGCACATCCAAATGGTTTGCAATAAATAACTAAATACAAACAAATAAATGAACTGTGATAAAGTAATCCATTCATAATAATAGACTACGATTAAAATTATAAAAATAACTCTCGATAAAATGCCTTCTAAAAAAGTAATAATAGTTGTTTTGAAAAGCGAAGCTGAATAAGCATTCAAAGCCATATTTACTCCCATAATTGTTGCAAGTGGCAATAACAAATCAAAATAATAAGTAAACATAGGAGACTGATCAATGTATTGATGAACAATCACATTTTTGAATGAGTAAACTAGAATTGCGCAAATGATTGTTCCCAAAAGCGGAAACAACATCATGAAACCAAAATACCCGTGATGATTTTTTTCTTCGTTTCTAAAAAAAGGAAAAAATCGGGTGGTGATACTGCTAATTCCAAGTGGTAAAATAGTAGAAAGTAAACTCGCTGCAGCTATTAATATTCTTGTTAAACCAAGCTCTTCTGCTTTTAGCAAATTTGGTTGAATAAACATTAAGCTTACAAATCCAATAGCAACACCTAAATAGGTAATGAGTGCATTTTGAATTCCTTGCTTTTTAATCGTGCTCAATGTTTTATTTTTTTATTTAAGTAACGAGTATTTTACTGTGAAATTGTGAGACTAAGTCATCGACTTTTTAGAAACCTTGTGAAAAGGATATCTAAATAAAATATAAATGTGATTGAGTAGTGTTTGAAAAAAACCATAATGATTCGACATGATGCTAAAACGCTCGCCCAAGGCTACTTTTCTCCGTTTATTAGATGTTCCGCCTTCTAAAAATTTAGAAATGTAATTTTTGATATTCGTTATTTTAGACGATTTTTTCAAAACAGAAATTACCCAATCGATATCGGAGCTTACCGAATAATCTAAATTATATTTTTCAGTCAACGAACGTTTTGCAATGAACGATTGATGCGATACACACATTCCGTATTTTAAACTTTTCCAATTCAATTGTCCAGGTGGAGATAATCTTCTGTCGCCCAGTACTTGTCCTTGCTCATTTACAACAGCTGTATTCCCATAATAAACATCCGCATCGCCAAAAGAAAAAACAGATTTAATTGTTTCATTCGAATACAATTCATCCCCAGCATTTAAAAAAAGAACATAGTCACCAGTTGCTATTGCTAATCCTTTGTTCATTGCATCGTAAATTCCATTATCCTTTCCGGATTGGATCACTGCTATTTGGTGTTGATATTTTTCGGCAATTTTTAATGTTCCATCCGAAGAAGCACCATCCATAATAATGTATTCGATATTGGTATAGGATTGTGAAAGCACACTTTTAATGGTTCGTTCAATCAACGACTGACCATTATAAACAACAGTGATGATACTTATTTTAGGATTGAATTGCATTTATTTTCTATAAAAAATGCCGTTACACTGTAACACTTTACCAGTTTTGTTATCTGTAAAAGCTGGAACAATGCTGGTTAAGACAAAACCTTTTTCTGTCATATACTCCAAAATTTGGGGCAATAACCAGGTTTGATTTTCGTACAAAGGAACCAAAGAGATTTCCATTTCAATGCCAGTTGCTTTTGCTACCATTTCTCCTGCTCCTTTCAAAACTTCTTGTTCAAAGCCTTGCACATCAATCTTCAAAAAAATGTTTTTTGCATTACCAACGTAACCTGGACCAATTTCATCCAAAGGAAAAACTTGTACTTTTTCCTTTCCAATAATTTTCGACTCCGGAGCACCGTCAATATGAGAATCCAACATATTCAGCAAAGTACTGCTTACTGAGTTTGCAGAAATATTAATCTCAATTTCTTCTTTTTTAGAACCAATAGCACAACGTGGAGCAACACTCCAATTGGGGAAACCATTGCTTTTTTTATTGATGATAGCACGTGCAGACGACAAAGGCTCAAAAGAAACAACCTTGTGCTTGTAACCAGCATCCATAATGCCAGTAGCATATTGACCAACATTGGCTCCGATATCAAAAACCAAATCAATGTTGTAATGTTCAAAAAGTTTAATGCGTCTCAAATCCTCACTGGTAGCAGCATTGTACTTGCGGATTAAAATACCGAAATTTTGAAATATTTTTTTTGTTATGCGCTCTAAACTATTCATTTTATCAAAAAAGTATTAGACTACAATATTAATGAATTTTAGGAAGGTTTGGGAATTTTAACCCTTCTAAAGCAATTTTTAAAAGAAATCGGTAATGCATAATTTTATTACATTTGTAATGCATGTCGGCCGAAAAATCATATAAAGAAGCGAGTGGATTTATTACACAATTTGCAAATACCTGCATTTCTGTTTTGAAGATACTGCTACGTTCTAAATTCGGAGTTCATTTACCAAAAGCTTCAGAAGAAACCTGTATTGTTCTAGGAAACGGTCCTTCACTCAACCAATCGTTTAAAAACCATCCCGATTTTTTTAAAAAGCATCCCTTAATTTGTGTGAACAGTTTTGCCGTAACCGAAAAATATGTAGAATTAAAGCCTAAATATTATGTGATGTTGGATCCAGGATTTTGGTTGGGCAGTGGTGATTTAGTGAATAACACCATCAACAGCATTCAAACAAAAACAACTTGGGAGCTGCATTTACTTGTTCCGCCTGCTGCAAAAAAATCTATTTTGTTTCAACAGTTAGTAGAAAAAAACAAAAATATCAAAGCCACTTATTTCAATTATACTGTTTTTAAGGGTTTCAAAAGCATTGCACATAGCTTTTATAAAAAGAATTTAGCCATGCCTCAAAGTCAAAATGTTGTGGTTGCTTCTATTTTTCTTGGTGTAAATATGGGATTCAAAAATGTTTATGTTGTGGGAGCTGATCATACTTGGCACGAACATTTGCATGTGGATGAAAACAATGTTGTTTGTGTAAAAAATGTACACTTTTATGAAAACGAGGAACAAATAAAATACACTCCATTTTATAAAGGCATCCATACAAAGGAAGTTTTTAGAATGGATGAAATACTGATCATTTTCGGGAAAACATTTTACGGATATGTCGCTTTGAATGAATATGCCGTTTCTCAAAACTGTACTATTTACAATGCAAGTGAAACATCATTTATTGACGCATTTAAACGAATTAAACCTTAAGTCATGCTAGCTATTTTCAACAATCCTTCTACTCATTGGCTCCGCTGGCTGTTTACGAAATGGAAGCTGGAGTTAAAATACCGAAAGCAAAAGTTGAAGTTGGAATACATGGTAGAAATCAACAATTGCACTTTCAATAATTACAATACCATTTACAAATATTCGCGTTTGCGTGATTCTTCGTTTGGAGATTTCAGTTATGCAGCACGCAATTGCCAAATTTACAATACCAAAGTAGGTAAATTCACCTGCATAGGCCCCAATGTAAACACTGGCATGGGTGCACATCCGTCCGCTGAATTTGTATCGAGCCACCCTCTTTTCTACTCCACACTAGGGCAAAGTTCTGGAATGGTAATCGTTGACAAAAATCTTTTTGATGAATTCCCTGAAACAACTATCGGTAACGATGTATGGATTGGAAACAATGTGACCATTAAATATGGTATAAACATTGGTCATGGTGCAATTATTGGCTCAGGAGCTGTTGTTACAAAAGACGTTGAACCTTATAGCATTGTTGGTGGAGTTCCAGCAAAAATCATCAAATATCGCTTTAGCCAGGATGAAATAGAGTTCTTACTTGCTTTCAAATGGTGGGATAAAGACCTTGAATGGTTGAAAGCAAACAAAGAGAAGTTTCAAAATATTGGTGAATTTATGGCCCAAAACCCATTAAAATAAAGGGCTTCACCCCCATTCACACATTCTTCAAAATCTTTGGTATTTCGCTAAACTCTGCTTAATTTTGGGACTTATTCGAAAACCCTAAAATATGTTAGATTTAAACGGCAAATCAATCTTAATTACCGGAGGAACTGGATCATTAGGAAAACATTTAACTAAAAATATTCTCTCCAAATTTCCAAAAGTAAAACGCTTAGTCATTTTTTCAAGAGATGAACAAAAGCAATTTGAGATGGCTCAAGAATACCCTAATAATAAATATCCCGCAATTAGATATTTCATAGGAGATGTTAGAGATTTTGAGCGTTTAAAAAAAGCATTTACCGAAATCGATTATGTAATTCATGCTGCAGCAATGAAACACGTTCCTATTGCTGAATACAATCCAATGGAATGCGTTAAAACAAATGTGCTTGGCGCTGAGAATGTCATCAATGCCTGTATGGAAATGGGAATAAAAAACGTTGTTGCTTTGTCGACCGATAAAGCTGCTGCTCCTATCAACTTATATGGTGCTACCAAATTATGTTCTGATAAATTGTTTGTTGCTGCTAACAACATCAAAGGAAAAGCAGATATTAAATTTTCCGTAGTTCGTTATGGAAACGTAATGGGATCAAATGGTTCAGTAATTCCTTTCTTCTTGAAAAAGAAAAAAGAAGGTGTTTTGCCGATTACGGATCCGAACATGACTCGTTTTAACATTTCATTACAAGGCGGTGTGGATATGGTTTTACATGCAATGGAAACCGCTTGGGGTGGAGAAATATTTGTTCCAAAAATTCCTTCTTACAAAATAACCGATGTTGCAAAAGCAATTGGTCCAAACTGCAAACACGAAGTAATCGGTATTCGTCCAGGAGAAAAAGTGCATGAAGAAATGATTACTTCTTCCGATTCATTTTCAACTTATGATTTAGGAAAGTATTACGCAATACTTCCTCAAGTACCTAGCTTTAAACTCGAAGATTTTACAAAACATTTTAATGCAAAATTAGTTCCACAAGGATTTCAATACAACTCAGGTGAAAACAACGAATGGGTTGGTGTGGATGAAATAAGAAAACTAATAATTGAACATGTTGATAGTACTTTTACTGCTTAGTCTTAAATAGAATAAAATAATTCAATAAAAATTTCAAATGATAAAAACAGAACAAATAGATTTTTGGGCAGGAGAATTTGGTAAAGAATATACCGACCGCACTTCACGCACACATGAAGAATGGAATAAAACCTATATGGAAATGTGGGGCATTACAAAAATTGACATGAACAAGGCATTTATTGGTCATTTGCCTAAAGACATAAAAATTTTAGAAGTAGGATGTAATACCGGAATGCAATTAAATGGCTTACAAACCATGGGCTTTCAAAACCTCTATGGTATTGAGCTACAGCCATACGCAGCCGAAGAAGCAAAAAAATACACTAAGGATGTAAACATCGTTTGTGGGTCGGGATTTGATTTGCCTTTTAAAGACAAGTATTTTGACATCGTTTGTACCAATGGCGTTCTAATTCATATTTCACCAAATGACATTTCATTAATTATGGCTGAAATGTATCGTTGCTCAAAAAAATACATTTGGGGGTTTGAATATTTTGCTGAGAAAACAACAGAAATTAATTATCGTGGACACAACAACCGTTTATGGAAATCGGATTTCGCTAAATTGTTTATGACTCAGTTTCCAGATTTAAAACTGGTAAAAAAAGAAATGTATCCATACGTTGACAATCCATCAAATGTGGATTGTATGTTTTTATTGGAAAAAAATAATTAAACTAATTTATCATGAGTATCAATTTAAACATCGACAAAGAAGCATTTGACAGAGATGGTTATTTGCTAATTAAAAATGTTTTCTCAAATGAAGAAATAGAACAAATGCGTAAGGATGCCTATGCATCTTTTGAAGAAGATAAAAAAAAGGGATTAACTTTTAAGCACCCTTCTAAAATGTCGAACGCAGTATATGCAAAAGGAGATATTTTTAGTAAAGATTTATTACGTAAATATGTTTTAGATGACAGGATTTTATTTTTAGTAAAAAAAGTATTGGGTGCCGACCCTGTATATTTTGGAGATAGCAATTATCATTTCGGAACAGGATTCAGAGGTTTTCACAGAGATAATGTAGATAGAACAGATCTAACTGCACCTGATTGGGATGGAGATTATCCTATAGTTCGTTTAGCTATCTACATGCAAGATCACAAAAAATATAGTGGTGGTTTAAAAATTAGAGTGGGCTCACATAAAAACCCATCAGGAAAACCTGTTTTTGTTGACAGCGAAGTAGGAGATGTAGCTATTTGGAGTTTAAGAACCATGCACAGTGGGAATGCTGTTCGTTTTAAATTTTTCAAAAACTTAATGATTAATAAAGCTAGAAGAGAAGGTTGGATTCCGGCTTTTATGAAAAGAGATCAGCAAAAAGAAAGAGCTACTCTTTTTATGACATTCGGATTAAAATCAAAACACTTGGACAGATATATTGAAAAACATGTATTAGGCAGAGATGATGTAAGAGGTTATTTACAAGCATCACGATTCGACCCCAAAGCATTTGAAGAAGCGAAGAAAAAAAACCTGGAAATATTAAAACTCGTGCCAGAATATGGTACGCTAGAATAACATAAATGGAATTCACTCTAAACAATACTCTAATTTTTAAAAGCATTGAAGCTGAAAGAGCTGAGAAAATGAGCAGTTTGTGCTCCGAATCAGCCCAGACAGAAAAACAATTTCTTGAACTACTCGCTCTTCACAATAGAAAAGAAAAAAACATTCTTGAAGCTCTTAACTACGCAAAGAACCTTAACTTTTCTAAGAATCACTTAAAATCAAGTTACTTAAGTCATCCTTTACGATTAGCATCTTACCTAATAAAAATAATACCTGATATTCATTCCGATTATATTGTAATCGCATTGCTTCACAATGTTCCAGAAACTACAGAAATAACCATTGAAGAATTAAAAACAACTTTCAATGAAACGATATCATCTGGGATAGACACATTGGTTATTGATAGAGCAGCACATTTTCCTAGCATTCAAAAAAACTATTACAAAGCCATTTTTTCAAAAGGAACTGCTTTGATAATGGTAAAGCTAATTGATAAAATAGACAATCTTTTTGTGCTGGGTTTAAATCCAGATGATGAAGTCCGCAAAAATTATATCCAAGAAATACGAGAAGAACTTTTACCATTTGCTTCAAACTATAATCCCTTACTAGGAAAGTATCTTGACGAACTATTAACAGATACAGCTCAGTTGGGCTATTCTGACGAACTTAAACAACAATTGGTAGCATATCAAAAAACAATATAACCATGACAAAAAAAGTTGCACTTATTGGAGGGTCATCCGCTGGAATTGGAAAAGCAATTGCTCTCGGACTAATTGAAAAAGGAGTTGAGGTTATTATTACAGGAAGAACAGCTCGTTTAAATGGAACGAAAGAAGAATTACAAAAACTTTTTCCATCTGCAAAAATTCATGCTATCAACACCGATTATTCTTCAGCAGATTCTATTCAGAATTTAATTCAAACAATTAATGCTCTTTCGCTTCAACCCAATATTCTAGTTTTAAATTCAGGTGGACCTAATCCAGGAACATTTGAAGATATTTCTTTGGAAGACTGGGACATTAACTACCAGCAGCAATTTAAAAGCTCAATGATGTTAATGAAAGCATTTGTTCCAGCAATGCAAAAAAGTAACTGGGGAAGAATCATAAACATTAGTTCTACAATTGCAATAGAACCAACTCCAGGAATGATACTCTCAGCTAGCTTTAGAGCTATGCTAATTAACGCCCTAAAATCAACCGCTCTTCAAATTGCAAAAGACGGAATTACAATCAACACCCTTTGTCCTGGAGCCGTTATGACCGACCGATTGATTAGTTTATTTCAGAAACAAGCAGATAGCACTGGCAAAACATTGGATGAAACAATCAAAAATGTAGGAACAACTATCCCTATTCAACGAATTGCTTCCCCTAAAGATTTTGCACATTTAGCAATTTTTCTGGCTAGTGAAGAAGCAAACTATATAACAGGAACAGTTATCCCTGTTGATGGCGGACTTGTTAAAAAAAGTTTTTAGATCTAATGAATTTGTTTAAGAAAAACATCTTCTCTACTCCTTCACCTACATTTTCCAAATTAGCAGATTCGGAAACAGGCGATCTTATTTCGATCATCAATAACTATTATCCTGCTTTACAAGTAAAAGAAATACATCGAATTGGTGCATTTGAACTAAATAGTAATAATTGGAAAATTGTAACCAATCAAGAAGAATATATTCTTAAACGAGCACCTCTTGAAAAACTAGAAGCTTTGAAATCCCAAGCAGAATGGACTTCAGAACTTTCATCAACAGATTTTCCAACCTTAATTTTTTTAAATAATAGCAATGGTAAAATTATAAGCATAGATAAACAACACATCTATTGCATGACCATTTTTAAATCGGGTGATTATTTTGGCGCAAGCATTAATGAATGGTCGGATTTAATGTGCCATCTAAAAAAAATGTATGATTATTCCTTAAAAGTAAAACAATCAAGCATTCTACCAAAACGATTATTTTTCACTGAAGAGGAAAATCAATTAATACAAAAAGTAAAAGCAAGTGATAATATCAAGCAACAGGATGTTGAAACAATTGTATTTGAATACGAAAAAATGAAATTGTTTTACAATCAAAACAAACATCAATACAACACAAGTGTTTTTCATGTCGATATTCATCCACACAACCTGATCTTTCACAATAATAAACTTCTATTACTTACAGACTTTGAAGCTTTTCTAACTACTACAGTTGAAATAAGCTTAGGATTTGGATTATACAAATGTGCCAGACAATTATTGGCCATAAACGAATCAAACACACAAAAAGAGCTTACAGAAATTGTACATAAACTGAGAACTCAGTTTGAATTTCACTTTCCAAAAAACAATTTCAAAGATTTACTTGTTTCCGCAAAGATTGATGTATTGAAGAGGCTAGTATACATACTACGTGAACTCTCGGAAAAAGGTGAATCAAAATGGCTCTTCATTTTTCAAACACAACTGGATTCGTTAGAAGAAATTAATCAACTAGAAAAAATACTCTTATAAATTTGGATTCTATTCTTATGGAAAATCATCACAACTTAACTATTGGAGCAATTATAGCATGTAGATTAAAGTCTACAAGACTTCCTAAAAAAGCATTATTAAAAATAGGTGACATCAGCTCCGTAGCATATTGCATAAAAAATACTTTATCATTTAAAAATGTAAACACCACTGTTCTTGCAACATCAACATCAATAGAGGATGGCGAACTTTCAGCTCACACCTATCATTCGGATGTAAAATTTTTTCAAGGAGAGCCCGATGATGTAATGCAACGTTATGTTGATGTTGTAAACAAATACAACATTGATGTTTTTGTAAGAATTACTGCTGACATGCCTTTTGTATCCGATGAAATTTTTCAAATTGTATTAAAATCACACCTTGATAATAAAGCAGATTATACCATTGGAACAAAAGCTGCTATTGGAACCAATTTAGAAATCATTAACTCGGATGCTCTAAGAAAAGCGAAAAGCTATTTCCCAAATGCAGATTATTCTGAATACATGTCTTTCTATTTCACCAACAACCCTGAATATTTTAAATTAAATAAAGTAGATTTACCTGACGAGTTAATTCGTGATTATAGATTGACTCTTGACTACGAAGAAGATTTAACTTTATTTAATATTATCGATAAACACTTTGTTGACAGCAAAACAGAGCCAACATTAAGAAACATTTTTAAGTTTTTAGATGCAAATCCTGAGATTGCAAAAATAAATCAATCGTTAGCAGTGAAATACAAAGACGATAAAACATTGATTGACACATTAAATCGGGTAACTAAAATTCCTGTAAAGTAAAATACATTGTGAAAAAGAATAGAATTATATTTAGAGCTGATGGCAACACAGTAGCAGGCTATGGTCATATTATTCGATCATTAAGTCTGGCTGCCATGCTTAAAAATAAATATCACCTTGTATTTATAGTTCAAAAAACGGATGATTTTTTAAAAAAACAAATTCAAAATGGCTGTGATGAGCTAATCGAAATTCCTGTTTCAGGCAACGGTAAAGCTGAGTCAAAAAAAATTGCCAAAAACATACTTAAGTCGAGCGACATTGTAGTACTAGATGGCTACACATACGATTTAAATTACCAGCAAGAAATAAAAAAACATTGTTTTAAATTGGTTTGTATTGATGACATCCATGACCGACAATTCATAGCTGATATTATTATAAATCATGGTGAAGGAATAAAACCACAAGACTATTCTATCCAAAAATTCTCAAAGCTTTATCTTGGAACTCAATACGCAATTCTTCGAAAATCATTTTTAAAAAAGGCGACTGGTAAGCGGCCAGCTTTATCTACAACTCACAAAGCCTTTATAAATATGGGAGGTACGGATCAGAAAAATTATACGGAAAAGGCTTTAAGCACTTGTATTAACAATAAAACTATAAAATCTATCGATGTAGTGATTGGCAGTTTCTATCCTTATAAAAAGCAATTGAATCAAATCATTGAGTCCAACAAACATATTTCAATCAAGGTTCACAGTAATCTTTCGGAAGTGCAAATTTGTTCTTTAATGAAACAATCATCATTAGCCATTTGCTCTGCAAGTACTATTTCTTATGAGTATGCATCAATAGGTGGATTTCTATTTGTTTATCAAACTGTCGAAAATCAAAAAAACATTTATAAATTTTTAATTGAATCAAAAGTGGCTTATCCACTTCACTTATTCGATAAGACTTTGCTTACTTTGAAAAGCAAAAAGGTCGCAACTGAATATTTCATTAACAGAAGTAATTACTTTTCAGGTAACTCTAAACAAAATTTAATTTCTGTATTTCAAAATTTAGAAAAAGAAAGAGATTTAACAATCCGATTAGCCAAAACTGGCGACACACTTACTTACTTCAAATGGGCCAATAACAAAGAGGTGCGTAAGAACTCGATCAACACAGCTCCAATACTTCTTGACAATCACAAAAAATGGTTTGCCTCCAAATTGAAAAATAAAGATTCAAGACTTTATATTATTGAAAAGGATGGAATTCCTCTGGGACAAGTTCGCTTAGATCGAGAAAAAAACAATGCTGAAATCGATTATTCTATTTCTCAAAAATTTCGGGGAAAAGGATTCGGTGAAATCATTCTAAAAAATGCACTTCAATTATACATGCTCAATTTTCCAAACGATACAATTATTGCAAAAGCAAAACAATCCAATGTTGCATCCAACCGTGTATTTGAAAAACTAGGCTTTAAAAAAATGCAATCCAGTATTATTAATAAGGAAGAGTACAATGTTTACCAGACAAAACTCCACTAAATATTGATTTTCAATTACTTACCCAATAATTAAACACCCTACATCTGCTTAAGTTTTATTATATTTGTATCAATTCTGCTGGTTAATAATTGGGATCAGCAACTATCAACATATGGCAAATACTATAAAAACTAAATTTTTCGAAATTGGTAACAACCAACCTTCGTATATAATTGCTGAAATTGGCAGTAATCACAACGGAAATTTCGATATGGCTTGTGAATTAATTGAAAAAGCAAAAAATGCTGGAGTAAATGCTGTAAAATTTCAAACATTTAAAGCAAAAGATCATTATTCTAAGAGAACTCCTAAGATTGATTTATACAAAGAAGGTATTTATGAATTGATAGAAAAACTTGAAATTGATCGTAGCTGGCATTCTAAATTAGCCACACTTTGTAATAAATTAAACATTGATTTCCTGGATTCACCTTGTGATAAAGAAGCTATTGATATAGCCGTTTCAGTAGGAATGCCAATTATCAAAATTGCATCTTATGACATGGTAGATATCCGATTGGTAGAAGCAATTGCTAAAACAGGAAAAGGTGTTATGTTTTCAACTGGAATGGCAACTACTGGAGAAATAGAAACAGCTGTTAATATTTGTCGCAACAATGGAAATAACAATATCATTGTTTTGCAATGCACATCTTTGTACCCAGCACCAGCAAACTTATCCAATCTACATTCAATGAAAACGATGGCGGATATGTTTGGTGTAATCACTGGATATTCCGACCATACTCTTGGTGATCACATTCCTTGTGCTGCTGTTGCAATGGGAGCAAAAGTCATTGAAAAACACTACACGCTTGGACGTGGTTTACCAGGGCCTGATCACAACTTTGCCATTGAACCAGAAGAATTAAAAGCAATGGTAAACAAAATCAGAGACATTGAAGCTGCTTTTGGTGATGGTTTAAAAAATGGTCCACGCAAAGAAGAACAAGAACTTTATACTAAAGCTCGTAGAAGCATTATTGCTAAAAATAAAATTACCAAAGGCCAAGTGATTAAAAGTGATGATATCATTGTAAAAAGACCAGGACTTGGAATTCACCCTTCACAAATAAATTTAGTAATAGGTAAAATTGCTCAAAAAGATATTGAAGACGATGAACCGATAACATGGGAAATGATATGAGTAAACCTAAACTATTATTATCAGGATTAGGCGGATCACTTTTCCCTTATCTCCATGAAAAATTAAAAGAATCGTATGAATTATTTTACGTTGATGCAGATAGTTCACTAAAAAAACTTTATCCGGATTACAATTTCTTTCCTGCTCCGCTTGTTACTGATCCTCGTTACATCAATTTCATAACCGATCTCATCAATAAACATAAAATTGATGTTTACATTCCATTAATCGATGAAGAGATAGAAGTTGCACATAAAATAAAACAACTCGTTCCATCACTAAAATTGCTTTCTCCCACTCTAGCATTCTCACTTTTATCGATGAGAAAAGATTTACTGATGAAAGAACTTCACAAACATAAAATTTCTTCTATTCCTACTTGGACTGGAGATGCTTTTAATTGGGAAGATGGAAAAGAATACTTTGTAAAACCTATTTCAGGAAGAGGGAGCAGAGGAATCAGAAAAATTAATTCAAAACAGGAATTAGAAGCTTATTATATTCTTGAGAAATATGAACCACAAGATATTCTTATTCAAGAATGTATAAAAGGTCAGGAGTATACTGTTGGAGTTCTTATTAATGAGAATGATGACATTATATACATCAGTTGCAGAAAAATACTTATCAAAAAAGGCATTACCATTAAAGCCATTACAGAAAATAATCCTCAGATTGAAACAGCAATTCAAGAAATCAATAAACAGCTGAAACCAAAAGGTCCTATTAATGTTCAATTATACATCACTCCAGAAGGAGAAATAAAAATATTTGAAATCAACCCCCGCTTCTCTACAACTAGCATTATGAGTTACGAAGATGGCAAGGATGAAATTGGATTATGGTTAAAATTTTTCGACAAAAAATATACCGATTCTATTATCCGACCAAAAGAAAAGTTAATTCTTCATAGAAGATGGGAAAATGTTTTCTATGAGTAATGCAAAAAAAAACATATTATTAGTTGGAGGTTCTGGTTATCTGGGTAATCATCTTAGAAACGTAATTTCCAATTATAATTTATTCTTCACATCTACAACAGGAAGAGAAAATTCTATTCAACTTGATTTTTCAGATACCAAAACATTCGATAACATAAAAACACAATCCAACTACGATTGTATTTTCATTCTTGCATCTTCCCTTCTTGGATTAGGAACAACAGAACTAAAAAACGAATACATTCAACTCGACACACTTGGTCTTTCTAATTTTCTTCAATTCGTAAACGAAAACAAATTGACCGAAAAAATTATTTATACATCTTCCATGACCGTTTACGGAACAGATAACGTGCTTCCTGTTAAAGAAGACGGAGTTCTGAATCCGTTAAGCACATATGGATTAAGCAAAGTATTGGGAGAAACTATTTTAAAATTTCATTGCCAGTCAACAACAACAAAAGGTGTTGTTTTACGAATCCCTGGAATTTATGGTGGTAACAGAACATCTGGCTTTATATACAACACAGCACAAAAGTGCAAAAAGAATGAATCGATTGCGATTGATTCAAGCTCACTTGGATATTGGGAAACAATTCATATTAACGACTTGAGTGTTTCAATAAATGAATTCATTCAAAATTACGATTGGAAAAACAATTTCAACATCTTTAATATCAGCTACGGAACAAAAACTGATTTTATAGATTGTGCTTCCATAATAAAAGAAACATTAAACTCAACCTCCGAGATTATTCATAAAGGAAATAAAGGCTATGTTGATTTTTATCTAGACAATAGTAAGGTTAAACAATATGTCACTATCAATGACAATTATATATCGTCACTAAAAAGTTATTTAAAAAGTATTTGATAATGAATTACGTAATTGGCGATATACATGGTGAAGAAACAAAATTAAAATTGCTTCTAAAAAACATATTGACTATTGACAAGAATCCATCACTAATATTTATTGGCGATTACATCAACAAAGGCGAAAATTCTTATCAAACATTGCAATACTTAACAGATTTATCAAACCAATACAATTGCATCTTTTTAAGAGGAAATCATGAATATTACTGGGAATTACTAGAAAGCAATTCCGATCAATATGCCGGACAACTCATTAAATATGGTGGATTAAATACAGTGCATTCAATTAACAAAGAAGGATCGTTTGTTGAAACAAAAACTAAACTATTTGCAGAATTCAAATCCATTTTCTCTTCATTAAAGAATTACCATCAGCATGGCAATTATATAATTACTCACAGCGGGATTCCTCCCGAATTTTATAATACTCCTATTGAAAATGTCCCAGTGGAGAAATTACTTTTTAACCGATATGATTTTATAAAGCATCCATCAAAACACTTTGAAAAAACTGTCATTTTTGGACATACCGGTTTTTACTCTCCTTTCTACGATGGAAAAAAAATAGGAATCGATACCGCTGCATGTTACTTAAAAGAGCAACCACTAACCGCTTTTTGTTTAGATGGAGATTTTTTTATAGATTCACATAATAAAACCACTCAATTATCGGCTATTAATCAAGCAATTTGTCCAGCAATACCAAGAGTCAAAGCTTGGCAACAACTTTAAATATTAAACCATGTTAGAATCACTAAGAAACAAAAAAATTATGATCGTAGTAGCACATCCTGATGATGAGCTATTAGGATTGGGTGCTACAATGAATAAATTGATAACAGAATACAATGTATCAACACATGTAGTTATTTTAGGAGAAGGAATTACATCCCGCTCCGACCAAAGAGATTCTGAATCTTGGAAGAAAGAGCTCGAAACTCACAAAAAAAATATTCATGCTGCAAAAGATTGCATCGGATATCAGAGCGTAAGTATTCATGACTTTCCAGACAATCGTTTTGATGATGTAAATCTTTTGGACATTGTTAAAGTAATTGAAAAAGAAAAAAACGAATTTAAACCATCGGTCATTTTCACACACCATGGTGGCGATTTGAATATAGATCACCAAAGAACATTTGAAGCTGTCATTACAGCTACACGTCCAATGGAAAACGAACAAGTGAATACAATTATCACTTTCGAAACACCATCAGGTACCGAATGGCGTGCATCTTCTGATCCAAGACATTTTATCCCAACTTTATTTTTCGAAGTTTCTGAAAAGAATATCAATGCAAAAATAAAAGGCATGGAATCTTATGAATTTGAAAAAAGAAAATACCCGCATCCAAGATCACCAGAAGCATTAAAAATTCAAGCTCAACGTTGGGGCATCTCTGTTGGAAAGCCTTTTGCTGAAGCTTTTGTAGTGATTAGATGCATTAATTGAATTCCTATTGAATAAATAAGACGCTAGCTATTATTTAGTATATTTGTAAGGAAACTAAATACACATCCGAAAAATGACAAAAAAAACTCCATTAATGCTGATTGTGCTATGCATCGCAGTATTTAATACTTTTAAGACTGAAGCACAAACTGCAACTTGGACACTTTTAACCAGCGGTACTACACTTAATCTTCTAGGAGTATCAGCCATAAGTGATGATACATGTTTTGTTTCTGGAGCTAGCGGAAAAATCATGAAAACTACCGATGGAGGCTTAACTTGGGTTTCTCAAACAAGTTCAACATCTCAAATTTTGTATGGATTAGATTTTTATAATAGCACAAACGGATTCGCAGTTGGTGATAATGGCGCTTTAGTAAAAACAACGAATGGCGGAACTACCTGGACACCTGTTTCAATAACTTCAGAATCATTGAGATCTGTTAGATTCACTAATACTACAACTGGTTTCATTACTGGTAACAATGGGTTGATTTTAAAAACCATTAATGGTGGATCAACTTGGTCAACTACCTCAACAGGTACATCTAGTGCAATCTACTCAACTTGGTTCACTTCTTCTACAATGGGTTATGCTGGCTGTTTTGACGGTACAATATTGCAAACTACAGATGGTGGAAATAATTGGATGCCTACAACTACTGGTGTAAGCACTCAATTAAATACAATTTGTTTCACTAGTGCAACAACTGGTGTTGTTGTTGGTGCAAGTGGTGTTGTAAGAAGAACAACAAATTCAGGTGCTACTTGGTCAACTGTTGTTATGACAAGTACCCCAGATTTTTTACATAGCCAAACGTTCGTAAATTCAAATTATGGATTTATTACTGGTGGTAACATAGGAGCAAATACAGGTTTAATCATTTCTACCACAGATGGAGGATTGAACTGGACCAGTTACCTCCCTGGAACTCCTAGATTAGGGAATGTTGATTTCTCAAGCGCAAATACTGGTTATGCGGTAGGTTTAAATGGAACAATCTTGAAATGTGCTACCAATGTAGGTATCTTAGAAAATGAAAATACGAATGTAGAAACATTATCAGCTTACCCAAATCCTTTTACCAATTCAACAACCATTGACATCAGCAAATTCAAGATTAATGGCGACATCAGCTGCGAATTGTTTGATATATCTGGGAAATTAGTAGAGAAAACCACATCTGTTCAACAGGATAAAATAATTATTGAAAAAAAGAGTTTAAGTACAGGAACTTATTTTTTCAAAATAACTGATTCTAAAAAATTAATCGGAACTGGAAAAATAATAATTGAGTAATCACAAAAACAGTTTATAGTATTGATATAAATTAAAATATAAAATGGTCAAAGTAGTATTGCTTTGACTTTTTTTATTGTTTCAATCGAAAGTCAATTAACCAAATGGGGATAATAGAAAAACAAGCCACCAAAAATGCCATCTACTCTTATCTAGGAGCAGGTTTAGGTTTTTTTACCGTTATGTGGCTTGCTCATGTTTTAACAACTGCCGAAAATGGCGCCAGAGGATTATTGATTTCTTACTCTGCCTTATTTGCACAATTTGCGAATCTTGGTTTCATCTCTGTCACCAATCGTTTCTTCCCATACTTTAGAAACAAAGAAAAAGGTCATCACGGATTCTTATTCTACGCGTTGATTGTTACATTGATTGGTTTTTTATTGTGCTATATCATTTTTATTTTTTTACAACCCCAATTAATAGAAAACAACCAAGAGAAGTCTCCGCTTTTTATTACTGTTCTCTTCTATTTAATGCCATTAACATTCTTCACCGTCTTCTTTAACATCTTCGACAGCTACCTAAGAGCAGGATACAACTCTGTAATTGGCTCTTTCAGCAAAGATTTTCTTCAACGGATATTTATATTAATTGTAATATCCATTTTTGCTCTGAAATTAATTGATTTCAAGATTTTTATTCTGCTATATATAATCGTTACCTGTTTGCCAACCATCATTTTGCTTTGTTTCATCATTGTACAAAAGGAATGGCATGTAAAACCAGTTAAAGGTTTTATGAGTAAAGAATTACGTACCGACATGATAAAGCTTGGCACCTACTCTATTATTGCAGGTGGTGCAGGTGCTGTAGTTTTAAATATTGATGCCATAATGATTAACTCCATTTTAGGAGAAGCTAAAGCTGGAGTATATTCAATCGCATTTCAAATCGGAACCATTATTTTGATACCCGCACGTTCGCTTTATCGTATCATGACAAGTATCGTTGCAGAAGCATTTAAAAAGGATGACATTCAAGAGGTTGCATCCTTGTACAAAAAATCGTGTAACAACCAATTGGCTATTGGCATACTTCTATTCATAGGCATATATGCAAACATCGACAACATCATGCAGTTGATTCCAAAAGAATATGCATCCGGAAAAAATGTAATTCTGGTTTTAAGTCTTGGCTATTTAATAGAAATGGCAACAGGAATCAATCAGGTAATTATTGCCAATTCAAAATATTATCGCTTCGATGCTTTTTTTGTTTTTCTAATGGTTGGACTTGTGATCATTGCTAATCTTATTTTTATTCCCATCTATGGAATTACAGGGTCTGCTATTGCTACAGCAATAACAGTATTCGCAAACAATTTTTTACGTTTTATATTTTTAAAAATAAAATATCAAATGCAGCCTTACGATTTCAATTCATTAAAAATAATTTTGATTGCGGCTGTAGCAATACTTCCCAGCTTTTTTATTCCGACATTCGACAAGTACATTGACATAGCCATAAGAAGCAGTGTTGTAGGTGGAATATTTATTTTACTAATTCTAAAAACGGAAGCGACTCCTGAATTGAATAATAAAATTCGTAAAAACCTGAAACGGTTTTCTATAAACATCTAAATAAAAAAACGTCCTGCAAAAAATGCAGAACGTTTTTTATTATAAACTAATTCTTTGTATTTATTCCTTCTTTCTCCAAGCTAAGAATAACGACAACCCAACAAATCCGAACAACAACAATGAACTTGCCAATGCTATCTTTTCGCCTGTGAAGTATTTCTTTGGTTCAAACTTGAATTCGATATTGTGCTTACCTGCAGGAACACGCATTACTCGTAAAACCCAATCTCCTGTGAAGTATGGCGCTTCCTTTCCATCAACATATGCTACCCAATCTTTGTAATAAATTTCCGAGAACACTGCTAATTGTTCTGATGTTGCATTTGATTCGTATTTCAAATTGTTTGCTTTATAATCCGTTAACTTGATTGTAGCCGATGGATCTGCTTTTGGAGTAAAACCATCCAATTGTGCTTTGTATCTTTCATCAACAACAACTGTAGTAGCAGGATTAATTTCTCCAACCATTTTCAATTCTTCGTCTGCATTCTTAGCCATCTTCACATCGCTCACAAACCAGGCATTTCCTAAAGCATATCTATTTTGAAGTGGTTGTGCTGATGGATTGTAAATCACATAACGCATATTCAACATATTTAAGACACCTTGCTGCGCAAATGCTGCACGTAAAGATGAATCAGTCGGATTCGAATTTAATGCGCCAACAATATTTGAAATATTATTACCAATATGTCCTTCAATTAACTCCTGATATCTTCTCAATTTTGCAGCGTGATAACCACCAATAGATTTATGATAGTAAGAAGTACGTGCATTATTAAATGGACCATTTTGCATATCCATCAAATCCAACACTCTATAGTTAGGATCTTTATCTTCCAAAACCATTTTGTCAGCATCTGTTAAAGGGAAAGGATTTACCGACTCCTTTTTGCTTGTAAAGTTTTTATCGTTTAAATATGTTTTATCAACCATTCCTAAGTCTAACAAAATCAATAATCCTAGTACTGGAATCAAAATTGCTTTTCCTATTACTGACTTTGCATACAGCCATACTAAAATTGCACCTACAGAAATAAACAGGAAACTGCGGATTGCTTCTGATTTAAATATGGCTACACGAACTGCTTCCATATTATCAATAAATTGCTGAGCTATGTCTGCACCATTGCTTTCTTTAAACTGATTATAATATGTAATGTCTTGCACCCATGTAAAATCAGCCAATGCAGTTGGCATTATATAAAACATCAAACACAAGCCACCTGTTAAAGCAAATGAGATTATAAAAATATTTTGAAAGCTCACTTCTTTGTCAAACAATTTTACACCTTTCCATGTAAATGAAAAATGTGTTTTACTTTTAAAAATATCTGGTGTTTTAAGAATCTTATCAAGAGCTAGAATAGCCAACAATGGAATTGCAAACTCAGCAAGTACTAAAATCATTGTAACGGCTCTAAACTTATTGTAACCAGGGAAGTAATCCAAAAAGAAACTGGTAAGCGACATAAAATTATGTCCCCAAGCCAACATTATTGAAAGAATAGTTGTTGTAAACAAAGCCCACTTCATTCGACCTTGAACAATAAATAATCCAAGTACAAATAAAAACACAATGATTGCACCTGAGTATGGTGAATCTGTAAATGGTTGTGCACCCCAATACTGAGGAAAATTAGCAATTGTTTCTCGTAATTGCGGATCCGCTTCTTTCAATGCACTTTTATTTTCTTTATACAACAAATTTGAAGAACGTCCCTTAAATCCTGGAATCATCAAAGTCATTGTTTCCGCTTTACCCAAACTCCATTGGGTTGCATAATCTTTATCTAAACCTGATGTCTGATTTTTTGTGCCTTCTTTTGTTAATGTCAATTCTGATGGTCCACGTATTGTAGATTTCGCATAATCATAAGTATTCCAGAGATTGGTGATATTACAGCCTACAGCTAAAACACCAGCAATAATAAATACAGTAAGCCCTTTCAGAATATCTTTATATTCTTTTTGTCTGATACGTGCAATCCATTCGAACATCACAAAAATAGCACAACCTAAAATGAGATAGTAAGCAATTTGTGGGTGATTACAAACCAATTCTAATGCAAAAAATAATGCTGTTAAAGCACCGCCTAATAAATATTGTCCTCTACAAACTAATATTACGCCAGCAAACACAGGTGCCATATAGGCAATTGCTAGTGCCTGAGTATTATGACCAGCATCTATAATCAAAAAGAAAAATGCCGAAAAACCAAATGCTATTGCTCCTACAATGCTCAACCATTTATCGACTTTTAATACCAACAATAAAATAAAAAAGCCCAACATATAAGAAAAAACCATGTTTGCAGGAGTTGGAAAACCTAAAAACAGTGCATTACGCAAAGGAGTAATTAAATTTGAAGGATAAGTAATAGCAATCTGAAAAGAAGGCATTCCACCAAACATCGAATTGGTCCACAATGGTTCTTCATTATATTTTTCACGATGGTCAACAATTTCTTTTGCCATCCCTTTGTTTTGAACCATATCGCTCTGAACAATTACCTTCCCTTTCATTAAAGGAGTAAAATAGCCGAACGTTAAAACGATAAAAATTACAATTCCTGTAATAATTGGCAAAAGTGATTTTATATTGATGTTCTTCATAGTATTGAATGCTTTTTATTTTAGTATACCCACAAATATAAGTTAAAAGCCTATTCTGACAGCTAAAGAATAGTCACAAAAACTGCCAAAAATCATTTTTTTTACCTAGAAATAGGTAAACAAGGTCTCCATTATTTACGTACTTTTGTGTTTGAAATCCTTTCTACACATGAAAAATTTGGTTAATCCCGCTTATCTTAGCGAAGAAAAAATAAAAGAGATTCGTGCACAATTCGAGTCTGCTATTCCTTGTAAACACATAGCATTGCCTAATTTTTTATTAGACGATGTTGCCAATACGTTATACTCGAACTTCCCAAAACTGGAAGCATTGAACGTGAAACGCAAAAGCATGAATGAAAACAAATCAGAAGAGTATCACTTGGATAGATATCACCCACAATTTAATGAATTAAGAGATTTTTTAAACTCTCCCGAAATGTATGCATGGATGAGTAAAGTAACAGGAACAGAAGGATTAAGTTCTACGTACGATTCATTAGGCTCAGGAGTTCATCAAGGCGGACCAGGGAGTTTTGTTGATATACATGTGGACGTAAACTCAAATACTGCTGCTAAATTACACAGACGATACAACCTCTTAATTTATTTGAACAAAAACTGGAAAGATGAATATGGTGGAGCATTGGAGTTTTGGGATAAAGATGTAAAAAATTGCATGTCGAAAGTAATGCCTTATTTCAACCAAGCAGCCATTATGGTTACGGATGAAACATCTTACCACGGTTATGCAAAAATTAATATCCCGGAAGATGAAAGTCGCAAATCATTCTATTGCTATTATTATACTCCTGTAGGGAAAGACTTTGTTTACCGAGATTCCCGTTTCAAAACCCGTCCAGATGAAGGCATGGCTAAAACAGCGATGACAGAAATCAAAGAAACCATAAAAATTAATGCTAAAAAGTTTTTGAAATTTATTGGCGTTACATCTTTAGATTTTCAAGATAAAAACAAAAAGTAATTGGAATTAAACGGAAAAATAGTTTGGATCACTGGAGCTTCATCAGGAATTGGTGAAGCTCTTGCTTATACTGCTGCTAAAGAAGGAGCAAAGCTTGTTCTATCTGCACGCAGAGAAGAAGAATTAAAACGTGTTGCAACTAATTGCAATATCGATTCACAAAATTATTTAGTGCTACCACTCGATTTAGAACACACAGAAAATATTGAAGAAAAAGTAAATCAAGTCGTACAAAAATTTGGTCGTATTGATATACTTATCAATAACAGTGGAATGGGGCACCGTACAAAAGTGGTGAACACTCCAACGGCAATCGACAGAAGAGTGATGGAAGTGAATTTTTTCGGAACCATCAACTTAACAAAGTCTGTTGCCAGATTAATGCAAAAACAAAAAAGCGGGAAACTGGTTGTAATTACAAGCATTATGGGAAAATACGGACTCCCACTCTACTCTACCTATTCGGCATCCAAACACGCCTTGTTTGGTTTCTTTGAATCACTTCGACAAGAATTATACAACGACAATGTAAGTGTATTAATTGCAACTCCAGGATTTATAAACACCGATGTAAGCACCAAACTTTTAAAAGAAGACGGAACTCCATACGGAATAAAAAGTGATGCTCAAGAAAAAGGAATGTCCGCAACCGATTGTGCAAAAGGAATTGTTAAAGCAATTAAAAACGACCGCGACCATAAATACATTGGCAACTATGAAATCTTTTCTGTTTACGTAAAACAGTTTTTTCCAAAGATGTTTTTTAAGTTGATGAGACGCATGACTAAGGATTAATTTTCTCGTTACCGTCATCCCGTGCCACGACACGGGATCTCCCTATTAGCAAATCAGCAAATCATTTAATCTCTTCGTAGTCAACATACTCTCCTTCATCATCAGAAGGATTTTTTCTTTTCGGTGGTACAAAATTCACAGTAGTCTCTCCTTCCTTCTTCGTAGTAGTTTGTTGTTGACTAGCCTTTTTCGCACGATGTGAGTTCACACTATTTAGAATCCTCCAAACGAGCCATACTACTACTAAAGTATAGAAAATGTCTTTCATTGTTGAAATACAAATTTACGTTTTTATTAAATATGAATACCTTTACAGAAATAATATAAATCAATTATGCGCTTTCGAATAATCACACTCTTTTTAACCTGTTTACTCTTTTCCTGTGCTCCTGCTCGCTTTGTAAAACCATTGCAAAAAAAGGAACATGCAGCCAATGTTTCGTTAGGCGGACCACTTATCAAATTCGGAACAGCAACCATTCCTATTCCATTTATTACAGCCAATTATGGTTATGGAATCGATAGCACTTTTACAGGATTTGCTTCTTTCAATGTTACTTCTGCATTTTATGGGAATTTTCAAATGGAGTTAGGTGCTACCAAGCAAATCTTGAAACAACATAAATATATTCCAGCATTAAGTGTAACACCTATTGCAAACATCATCTACAAAAATAAAGATGCTAAAAAGTTATATCCTCAATTAGCAGTCAATGCATTCTTGGAATATGGAAAAAGAAAAAACATTGTTTATGTAGGTATCGACAACTGGTTTGAACTGGCTTCCAAACGCCAATATGAAATCAAACAACAAAATCGTTGGATTTTTATGCCAATGATTGGACATAGTTTCACTCAAAAAAAATGGAATTTCAATATCGAAGCAAAAGTAATTGCACCCAATTTATCAAACGAAAAATTAGTTGTGGATTATGTAACACCGTTCAATACAAAAGGTGCATTTGGAGTATACTTAGGAATAACAAGAAAATTCTAGCCATCGACTGCGCTCAGGCTGACAAAAACAAAACAAATATGAAAAAACTATTTTATTTATCATCCATACTTTTTTTATCAAGTTGCTTAACACTTGACGAAAACTTATTCAACAACTCAAAACTAGAATCCTACAAACTAGATGGATATACTGGAGAAGTAGATTTTATTTTAGGTAGTTCCTATTCCATTCCCGATAGCTTGGTTCATCTATTCACATTGCCATCCAAAGCTGCTGGTGAATCAAGTGCAACTACTATTTATGCAATATACATTGGCGATATTGTTCAAATTGCAACAGATACAGTCATCATGTATTGCCACGGTAACAAAGATCACATGGATTTTTATTGGCAACGTGCAAAATTGTTAGCGAACACAAAAAGCAAAAATCGTTTTGGAGTCATGATGATTGATTACCGAGGTTATGGCATGTCGGAAGGAAAACCAACCGAAGCGGGATTATATGCCGATGTGGATGCTGCATTAAATTGGTTAAAAACAAAAGGACTTTCCAACGAACGTTTAATCATGTATGGATTTAGTATGGGCTCAGCTCCTGCAACAAAATTAAGTGCCGAAAACTGGAGCATGAAACCAGAAAAATTAATTTTGGAAGCACCCTTTGCATCTGCCGAAACAATGATACAAGATGGTTCGGGATTAGCAATGCCGGGCGATTTTTTTACAACATTGGAAATTAACAACGGAGAAAAAATAAAATCCGTTTCTCAACCATTCTTTTGGGTGCACGGTGAAGCGGATGATTTTTTAAATATTGATTCCCACGGAGCTGTTGTCTACAATAATTATCAGGGAAGCTACAAGGAAGCACATCGCATTGCTGGCGCTGGTCATAGTAGTGTTCCTCAAACAATGGGGTTTTGGAATTACACGAATGCTTTGGGTGATTTTATTTTGAGACCTTAATTTCACCACAGATTACACAAATAGGCACAGATAACATTTGGTCAAATAAAAAAACACGGATTAAAAATTAATCCGTGTAAATCTGTTCAATCTTTAGTGAGTTTATACTACTTACTCAAATACAAATTTCGTTCAGAGTAAATCGTATGAAAAAATTCATCGGTTAAATCATCAATGAAGTAAATCGCTTCACCAGTTGATTTCATTTCTGGCCCAAGCTCTTTTGTTACTTCAGGGAATTTCTCATAGGAGAACACTGGGATTTTTATTGCATATCCTTTTTTACGTGGAGTAAATTTAAAGTCTTTCACTTTTGCTCCTAACATTACTTTTGTTGCATAGTTTACATAAGGCTCATCATAAGCTTTTGCAATGAACGGAACCGTACGTGATGCTCGTGGGTTTGCTTCAATAATATACACCACCTCATCTTTAATCGCAAACTGAATATTTAACAATCCAACTGTTTTTAAAGCGATGGCAATTTTCTTTGTATGGTCTTCCATCTGTTTAATCACATTATCACTCAAATCAAATGGTGGAAGAACAGCATAGGAGTCACCGGAGTGAATTCCTGCAGGCTCAATGTGTTCCATCATTCCTATAATGTAATTGTCCGTTCCATCGCAAATAGAATCTGATTCTGCTTCAATTGCACCTTCTAGAAAGTGGTCAATTAATACTTGATTTCCTGGATGATCTTGCAACAACTTAACAACATGTTCTTCTAACTCCTGTTCGTTAATTACAATCTTCATATTTTGTCCACCCAACACATAACTTGGGCGAACTAGTAATGGGAATCCTAATTCTTTTGAAAGTTCTACTGCTTGTTCTGCATCTTCAATCACGCCAAACTTTGGATATGGAATGCCATTGTCTTTTAACAGATTGGAGAAACTTCCTCTGTCCTCGGCTAAATCCAACGATTTATAATCGGTACCGATAATTTTAATCCCGTAGCGTTCTAATTTCTCAGCCAACTTCAAAGCTGTTTGTCCGCCTAACTGAACAATCACACCTTCTGGTTTTTCATTTAAGATAATATCATAAATGTGTTCCCAGAAAACAGGTTCGAAATATAATTTATCTGCTACATTGAAATCCGTTGAAACTGTTTCAGGATTGCAATTAATCATGATGGTTTCGTAACCGCATTCTTTTGCAGCCAATACGCCATGTACACAACTATAATCAAATTCAATTCCTTGTCCAATTCGATTCGGACCGCTTCCTAAAACAACAATTTTTTTCTTGTCGGATGCAATGGATTCATTTTCATCTTCGAATGTACTGTAGTAATAAGGTGTTTTCGCTTCAAACTCTGCAGCACAGGTATCTACTAATTTGTAAACACGGTTGATATTTAACTCTCGTCTGCGATTAAACACTTCGCTCTCCAAACATTTTAGCAAGTGAGCAATTTGTCTATCAGCATATCCTTTTTGTTTTGCTTCGTATAATAATTCGCGAGACAAATCTTTCAAAGGATATTTCGAAATTTCATTTTCCAACAAAATCATTTCTTCGATTTGGTTCAAGAACCACATATCGATACGTGTTAATTTTTGTATAGTTTTAATTGAAATACCTAATTTGATAGCATCGTAAATATGAAACAAACGATTCCAACTTGGACGCTCTAAACTTTTTAATAATTCTTCTTGATTTTTCACTTCTCTACCGTCAGCACCTAAACCGTTACGTTTAATCTCCAAACTCTGACAAGCCTTTTGTAATGCTTCCTGGAAACAACGCCCGATTCCCATTACTTCACCCACCGATTTCATTTGAAATCCTAATTCACGATTAGCACCTTTGAATTTATCAAAGTTCCATCGTGGAATTTTCACGATGACATAATCCAATGTCGGTTCAAAAAATGCAGAAGTAGATTTTGTAATTTGATTTTCTAATTCATCTAAATTAAATCCTATCGCCAACTTAGCAGCAATTTTCGCAATTGGATAACCTGTTGCTTTACTTGCTAATGCCGATGAACGAGAAACACGTGGATTGATTTCAATAGCGATAATATCTTCTGAATCATCCGGATTAACAGCAAACTGAACATTACAACCTCCAGCAAAATTTCCGATACTTCGCATCATTTTGATTGCCAGTGTACGCATCTTCTGAAAAGTGCTATCCGATAAAGTCATTGCAGGAGCGACAGTGATACTGTCCCCAGTATGAACTCCCATCGGATCGAAATTCTCAATTGAACAAATAATCACAACGTTATCGTTACTATCACGCAGCAATTCCAACTCATATTCTTTCCAACCCAACACTGCTTTATCAATTAATACTTCATGAATCGGAGAAGTATGCAAACCTCTATTAATTGCTTTATCAAATTCTTCTTTCACATACACAACTGCTCCTCCACTTCCACCTAAAGTGAAAGAAGGACGAATTACCAATGGGAAACCAAACTCTTGTGCAATTTCTTTTCCTTCTAAGAACGAACGACAAATTTTTGATGGAGCCATTCCTACGCCAATCGATTCCATACGAGCACGAAACTTATCTCTGTCTTCTGTTACTTCAATCGCTTCAATATCCACTCCAATCATTCGAACACCATACTTTTTCCAAATGCCCATCTCATCACACTTCATCGCAAGATTCAAAGCAGTTTGTCCGCCTACCGATGGCAATACCGCATCAATATCTTTGTTCTCTTCTAGAATTTTAATGATGGACTTGGCTTCCAATGGTAACAAATAGATATTCTCTGCTGTTACCTTATCCGTCATAATGGTAGCCGGATTGGAATTAATCAAAGTTACTTTTACACCTTCTTCACGTAATGAACGAGCAGCCTGTGAACCTGAATAATCGAATTCACATGCTTGTCCGATTACAATTGGACCGCTACCGATGATTAAAACTGACTTTATGGAATTATCTCTTGGCATATATTTAATTTGAAAATTTGAAAATTATTCAATTTGTAAATGATTACGAAATTATTGTTTTTATGGTCTTTTTGTTCTGATATTTTATAATAGGTTTTCAACATTTTAGGGCAAAAAAAATGCCCCTCTTTCGAGAAGCATTTAATTATATAATTATCAAATTGACAAATTTTCAAATTGAGTCTATTTATGTGTTTTTTCGTCAGAAACAGTTAATTTTTTTCTTCCTTTCGCTCTACGAGAAGCTAATACTCTGCGACCATTTGCAGATGCCATTCTCTCACGGAAACCGTGTTTGTTTTTTCTCTTTTTTGTTGATGGCTGGTAAGTACGTAATGCTTTCATTATTTCTCTTATGTTATGTTCTTCCTTTAAAGAAGAACTATTGTTATTGTTCTATTCTTGAATTTCGGAATGCAAAGATAGAAGTTTTTTCATTTCTACAAACTTTTTAATGAAATTGATGTTGTAATAAGTGAAAATAGCCTTTTTTTAAGGTATTCCGAGGAGGAATTCGTCTCATATAAAGGATAGAATTAATCTAAATAATAGAACCAAAGAGGCAAAAAATCATACATTTGCACCACAATTTTCAATAAATGGCCAGAAAAGTTAAAGAAACAGACGATTTACCAAAAGCAAAAGTCAATAAAACTTCCTTAAAAAAAGCCTTACGCATATTTTATTATACTGGTAAACACAAGTGGAAGCTTTATCTTGGAATGTTCTTTTTACTGCTTACTGGAGGAACCGCCTTAGTTTTTCCTATGATGCTGGGCGATTTGATTAAAACCGTAGAAGTAAAGGATTATGACAAAATCAATACCATCGGACTATATTTAATTGTTATTTTAAGTTTACAATCTGTTTTCTCTTACTTCCGCATTTACCTTTTTGTGAATTATACCGAAAACACACTTGCTGGACTTCGTCAAGCTGTATATGCTCATTTAATTACATTACCGATGAGCTTTTTTGTTCAACAGCGAGTTGGCGACCTAAATAGCCGTATGTCGGCCGATATTTCTCAAATTCAGGACACTTTAACTACGACAATAGCTGAATTTTTGCGCCAATTTATGCTCATAATTGGTGGAATTATTTTCCTTTTATTCCTTTCTCCAAAATTAACCCTTATGATGTTGGGAATTGTTCCAGTTGTAGCAATTGCGGCTGTCGTTTTCGGACGATTTATCAGAAAAACATCAAAATTGGTTCAGGAAAAAATAGCAGAATCAAATACGGTAATTGAAGAAACATTGCAAGGAATCGTAAATGTGAAAGCGTTTGCGAATGAATTTTTCGAGAATGTGAGATATAAGAAAAGTACAGAAGAAATTGTAAAAAATGCTATTCAAGGCGGTAAATACAGAGGATTTTTCGCTTCCTTTATTATCTTCTGTTTGTTTGGAGCAATTGTAGCCGTTATTTGGTACGGAATTAACCTCGCGTCACAAGGACAGCTCTTAATCAGTGAATTATTCTCCTTCATATTATATTCAGCGTTTGTGGGTGTTTCTTTTGGTGGCGTTGCTGAATTATACGCACAAATTCAAAAAGCAATTGGTTCAGTGGAACGAGTTTTTGAAATATTAGATGAGAAACCAGAAATACTTGAAATCAATACAATTCAAACAAATGTAAACCGAATAGAAGGGAATGTTCGTTTTGATGAAGTAGCATTCACGTACCCTTCTCGTAAAGAAATTCAAGTCCTAAAAAACATAACTCTTACTGCTAAAAAAGGTGAAACTATTGCTATTGTCGGACCGAGCGGTTCCGGTAAATCTACATTAATTGGATTATTACTTCGTTTTTATGATCCTGAAAAGGGAACATTATATATTGATGATAAAGATGCAAAAGAGTACTCTTTAACTGCTCTTCGAAACAATATGGCGATTGTACCTCAAGATGTTTTATTGTTTGGTGGGACAATCAAAGAGAATATAGCATACGGAAAACCAAATGCTACTATTGCTGAAATAGCGGAAGCTGCTCGCAAAGCAAACGCATTGGAATTCATTGATACTTTCCCTGAAAAATTTGAAACGATTGTTGGCGAAAGAGGAATTAAACTTTCGGGTGGACAACGTCAGCGTATTGCGATTGCACGTGCTGTATTAAAAGATCCAAGTATATTAATTTTAGATGAAGCAACAAGTTCTCTCGATTCAGAATCAGAACGAGTTGTGCAAGAAGCTTTGGATAAATTAATGGTTGGCAGAACTTCATTTGTAATCGCTCATCGTTTATCTACTATCCGTAAAGCAGATAAGATTGTGGTAATTGATAAAGGTGCTGTTAGAGAAGTTGGAACACACGAAGAGCTAATGCATTTGGATAACGGAATGTATCGCAGCTTGAGTAATTTGCAAACGCAATTGGCTTAGTTCATTGGCAGGAACACAACTTTCTTTGTTTCGAAAAACTCTTCTTTAAAATAATAATGAAGATTGTAGTAAGTGATGCGTTTTTCAAAATCCTTCATCTCTTCTTTCAAATCTCCTCCTTTTAAATAAAGAATTCCGTTTGGTAAATTGTTGAATTGATTTTTAGAAATTTTATTTTGCACCCAGCGATAGAAAGTCGGAAATTCTGTAACCGCACGACTCACTACAAACTCAAACTTTTCTTTCACCTCTTCAGCACGCTTGTGTTCTGCTCTCACATTTTTTAATCCCAGTGCTTGAGCAATCTCGTTCACCACTTTTATCTTTTTACCAATTGAATCTACCAAATAAAAATTAGTCTCTGGAAATAATATTGCGAGTGGAATTCCTGGGAAACCACCTCCGCAACCAACATCCATTACATTCGTTTTGGGATTAAATTGAATAACTTTTGCAATTCCCAACGAATGCAACACATGTCGCTCGTAAAGCAATTCAATGTCTTTTCGGGAAATCACATTTATTTGCGCATTCCATTCCTCATACAAGCTTTGCAATTTTGCAAACTGCTCTTGTTGAGTGGGTGTAATGTTTGGAAAGTATTTGAGGATAATGGATATGTCTGACATTTTTTCTAGACTATTGCTTATTGTTTGTCATTTCGAGTTGTCACCCTGAGCATTCTTCGTTGAAGCAGACACATCGAAGGGCGAGAAATCTAACATGAATGCGGATAATGTTTGGTTAGATTCCTCCGCGCTGGTCGGAATGACAGTTCTTTGAACGTTCTCAATTATATCTTCCCTTCCGAGTTCTTCAAAATATTCGCTAAAAACTCGCGCGCTCTAAACAACTGTGCTTTCACAGTACCCAAAGGCAAATCCAATTTTGCAGCAATCTCTTCATACGAAAGTTCTTCAAAATAACGCATCTCTAATAAAATTCGGTAACGTGGCTTTAGTTTTTCTACCACATCACGCATATGCTTCACTTTTTGCTTCTTCACCATATTCTCCTCCGGGTTCAAGCCTTCTGCTTTAATATCCATACTCATCTCTCCACCTTCATCGTTTTCGAATGTACGGTCAATAGAAAAAGTAGTCATCTTTTTTTTTCTAATAAAATCAATGCAATTATTGGAAGCAATTTTAAACAACCAAGTACTGAAAGCATAGTTGGGCGTATATTGACTCAAACGTTTAAATGCTTTTCCGAATGCTTCAATAGTCAAATCATCCGCGTCATCCTTATTGTTAACCATCTTCAGTAACATAAAATAAACAGAATCACGGTAACGGCCCATCAATTCGGCATAAGCTTTTTGATCTCCTTTATCCAATGCTGCACGAATCAAATGATAATCGTGTACCGCTTTTACTGAAAGATTCGGGTCAAATTCTAAGTCATCCATACTTTACTCGAAAATTATTTATGTTTTATTTCCACTTATTTTTTTTCATCAACATATTCGATACAGTAATCATCGGATAGATGAACAATAATACTACTTCAATCAAAGGCGCTAACCACAACAAATCTTTTTCGGCCAATTGTTTCATCGACTTGTTAAAGATAATCAATTGAATTAACAATCGCAATCCAAAAAGAGATAATACGACTATCGGTTGAAATTGCAATATCAATACTGCTGCAAACGACATAAAGAACAAATATTGACTCAAACTAATCATCATTAAACGAAACTTACTGCCTCCGTTATAAAACTTAAACGTAGTTACATGCCTTCGCTTTTGTCGAAACCAAGATTTAAAACTCTTCTTCACTCTAGATATGGTATGGCTTTCAACGCTTACTTCAATCTTCGAATTTTGTTTGGTTGCAGCCTCGTTCACAAATAAATCATCATCTCCAGATTCAATATGATAATGAGAAGCAAATCCTTTCATTTTAAAAAACAAAGATTTTTTGTACGCTAAATTTCTTCCCGTTCCCATGTAAGTTTTACCAGCCAATGCAAATGATAAAAACTGTACCGCAATCATAAAGGTATCGTAACGAATAATTTTATTTAAAAACCCTTTTTGCTTTTCGTATCCGCCATATCCCAATACTATTTCGGTTTCATTACTAAAGTGTTGCATCATATCTCGCAACCAATATTTACTATTGGGTCTACAATCCGCATCCGTTAGCAACATATGTTCATTATTTGCACCTTTTATCCCCATCATCAGTGCAACCTTTTTACCGTGTGAATAGGTGTCGTCTTCTTTGATTGTGACTACTTTTAAATTCGAATGTTTTGTTGCAAACTCCTTCAAAAAATCTGCTGTATTGTCCCATGAACAATCATTCACTACCACCACTTCAAAATCTGGATATTCCTGTTCAAAAATTAAAGGAAGAAATTCCACAAGGTTATCATCTTCATTTTTCGCACAAATAACAATAGATGCTGACGGAGTATTGGAAGCTAGTCCTTTCTTTTTATGAAACGCTAATCGACTAAAAAATCCAAGATAATACCATAGCTGAATTAAGAGTGCGATTGCAAACAAACCGAACGCAAGCAAACCAAATGAAAATGTTTTAAATACCGAAAAATCCATAATTTATATCCTATCCTTATTAAACCCCATATTCACACAAAAATAGATTTAAGGTTCTTTAGTATTCTCTTATCTTTGCGATGATTTAAACAAAGTAATTAACAATAGTGATGTATAATGGAAAAGGGAAGATGGAAAAGGGTAAAACCATACATTTTCCATTATCCATCATACATCTTCCATTATTATGAAATTTAGTATCTCACATACCGACAAAAACAGTAAAGCCCGAGCCGGAGAACTCACCACCGACCATGGCGTGATACAAACCCCCATTTTTATGCCTGTTGGCACTGCTGGGACTGTTAAAGGCGTTCATCAGCACGAACTAAAAGAAGACATAAAAGCACAAATTATCCTAGGAAATACTTACCATTTATACTTACGTCCGGGTTTAGAAGTAATTGAACAAGCTGGAGGATTGCATAAATTCAATGGTTGGGACAAACCTTTACTAACCGATAGCGGTGGTTATCAGGTGTATTCTCTATCAAATTCAAGGAAATTGACGGAGGAGGGCGCTAAATTCACCTCTCATATTGATGGTAGCAAACACGTTTTTACTCCTGAAGGCGTAATGGACATCCAACGAACCATCGGTGCCGATATCATTATGGCATTTGATGAATGTACTCCATACCCTTGCGAATATGATTATGCGAAAAAATCGCTGGACATGACCCACCGTTGGTTAAAGCGTTGCTGTAATCGTTTTGATGAAACTGAAGGCAAGTATGGCTTTTCCCAAACCCTTTTCCCGATTGTTCAAGGCAGTGTTTACCCTGATTTACGTAAAAAATCAGCCGAATTTATTGCTGAGCAAAACCGCGAAGGAAATGCTATTGGCGGATTATCCGTTGGCGAACCGGCTGAAGATATGTATGCAATGACAGAAGTAGTTTGCGATATATTACCAGTCGACAAGCCCCGTTACTTAATGGGTGTTGGTACTCCAATTAATATTTTGGAATCCATTGATTTGGGAATTGATATGTTTGATTGTGTAATGCCAACCCGAAATGCTCGTCATGGTTTGCTTTACACGCAAAACGGAATTATGAACATGAAAAACGAAAAATGGAAAAATGATTTTTCGAATTTGGATGAAACTGGCACTTCTTATGTCGACAAAGCTTACACAAAGGCTTACGTGCGTCATTTAGTACATTCACAGGAATTATTAGCTGCTCAAATCTGCAGTATTCACAATTTGGCTTTCTATTTGTGGTTGGTGGGCGAAGCACGCAATCAAATCATTGCTGGAACGTTTAGAGAATGGAAAAACAAAATGGTATTACAATTAGGGGTTAGATTATAATTAACAACGTCATTGCGAGTCCCGCATTTTCGCGGGATGTGGCAATCTCATCAATAAGATAATTTGAAATTATTAGATCGTTATATCATCAAAAAATTCCTGGGGACATTCTTTTTCTCCATGGGACTCATCATCTTAATTGTGGTGGTATTTGATATTTCTGAAAAAATTGACGATTTCATTGGAAAAGAAGCTCCACTCGAAGCAATTGTTTTTGATTACTATTTCAATTTCATTCCTTTCTTTTTAAATTTATTCAGTCCGCTATTCACTTTTATTGCTGTTATATTTTTTACTTCTCAAATGGCAACCCGCACCGAAATTGTTGCAATACTCAGCAGCGGAGTAAGCTATACACGTTTACTTTTCCCATACTTACTTGCTGCTACTGTAATAGCCGCACTATCACTTTATCTCAACAATTTTGTGATCCCGCACGCTACAAAAAAACAAATTGAGTTTGAAGACATGTATATTCGAAATGAATTCCACAACCACGATCGAAACATTCACAAACAAATATCACCGGGAAACTACATTTACTTAGAACGCTACAGCACACAAGAAAACACAGGTTATAGATTTTCCATTGAAAAATTTAACAAAGGAAAACTGTATTATAAGTTAATGGCTGAAAATATAAAGTGGGACAGCACAAGAAGCGACTGGACCATCAACAATTATTATATACGATACATTAATGGAATGGAAGAATTTGTCCAAAAGGGTGATAAAATTGATACCACTTTTGCTTTTACACCTGAAGAATTTGGCAGAAAAGACAATACCGTTGGCACGATGGATTACTACGAACTCAACGACTACATAGCATCCGAAAAACTAAAAGGTTCCGACAATATTGAATCCTATCTTATTGAAAAGTACAGAAGAAATGCTTTTCCATTTGCAACATTTGTTTTAACACTAATTGGAGTTTCAATCGCCAGTAGAAAAATTCGCGGAGGAATTGGAATGCACATCGGTCTAGGAATTTTTATCAGCTTTACTTTTATAATGTTTATGCAAGTAAGCACCACCTTTGCCGCAAGTGGATTAGTTTCCCCATTAGCAGCGGTATGGATTCCGAATATATTATTTGGATTTTTATCGTGGTATTTATTGAAGAAGGCGCAGAAATAGTTGATTCAAAATAAGCATCTGGCTCAGTAAAATGCTTGTTGCTTGTCATTTCGAGCGGAGTCGAGAAAAATTATTTAATATATTAGTATTCAACACATTATAAATAAAATAATTTATTGGTTGAAACATAGTTAAAACATATTTGTATTAGAGTATTATAATGTTCTTGTACGAAGATACTAAATCTTCAGTTAATCTATTTCATATAATCCTGCCACATAATAAGTGAAATTAAAACTGCTATTGATTTAGGAATACACATCATGGTTGCAATTCCGGAAGTGGCTTCCAATGCACCTGATACAGCTTATAATGTTGCAAATTTTAAATACGATAAAGTAAATGATACATATACTTTTGCGCAAGCACAAGTATTAACAACAAACGGAAGTTGGTATAAGAAAAACAGAGGCAAATCATTTACTTTTTCCGAATGAATATTTTCTTGGGTTCGGAACACGCCCTGAAGATGTGGCGTTTAGAAATAAGAAAATGTTAAACTGGATAAGTGAGATGAGAATTGCAAATGAACCTTCTCCTAAACCCGAAAATCAAGGGGAAGCCAGAGTGCCATTTTATATTTCAACTCGTGGCTGTAAATCTTCAGCATAAAGTGGACTAGTTTTAATCAAATATAAGAGAGTGTTTCAATAAAATGGTTAAAGAAAAAGTATAAGGAAATGCCTTTGCTTTTTCCTCACTGGAAATTGGTACATCCATAATGTATTAACTACATTTGTGATTGAGCAAGAAGAGCCGTGTGAAGCGAGAGTTTCAAGCACGGTTCCGTGGGAACGTGAGGGTGAAATTCCCTTGCGTGACCCGATTATAAGCCATTTTAGGACACCAACTAAATCATTAAATATTCAGATAATAAACATAATATACACTTAAAATCAAACAAATAAAATGAAAAACACCACCAGTAAAGTAGCAAAAACAAGTAAATCACTTGAGACTCCGTTTCAATATAGTGATGATGTTCAGAAAGAACTTGAAAACAACACAAGGCGAATAAATCTCCGAACAATTCAATGGGTGCTGATATATCTGTTTATTGTTTGTTTCAATACAGTACAAGGTCAAAATAGTGTGATAGCTCCAATAGATTTCAATATAGAACGCGACAAACCCTTGCAGAATCCCAACGGACTTACAGTTGGCATGACATTAGGTTCTTGGAAACAAGAAACCACTAATCTAGCAACCTTAGATGGTGCTCCAGAAAGGAAACTAGAAAAGGGCGTGTTTGAACTTATTATTACAATTCAAAATAATGGATCAAATGATATTGCTATCTACGACTGGAGTTTTAGTGCTATATGCCCTAAAAATGTTCATGGGCAAGAATGGCAGGCGGATAGCAAAGCGCCAAAACTCACTACAGCCATAATTCCTAGTAATATTTTTATTGTATTGAAACCAGGCGAAAAGAAAACACTTCTTTCTGCACCATCTGATTTTTATTGGTGCTTATCCCCCGACCCAGGTACATTATTAGAAAAGCCAAAATTTTTAACAGCACGAGTAGTTTGCGCTGTACTCAATCCCACTAAAAACTTGTCCAATTTTAATCCCAATATGCAAAAACTCATTCAAGATTATTGGAATCTATTGAATGAAGGAAAAACAACTGAAGCAACTGCGAAAAGGCAACAAATACTTAATTTGGGTGCAAGTGAATATCCAACAAAAAAAGCTGAATTAATAGCACTGATGGGAGAAACAACTACAACTACCTACGCTAAAAAGAAAGCTGGAAATATTCAAGATCAAACCGCAGACGTCAATAAGATGCAAGTCGCTACAGCAAAAAATAATTCGGTTTATAGCGATTGGTTAACAATTAAGAATCCTTATTACGCCATGCAGATAAGGTATAAATTAGAAAAACAAGAGGGGGATATTGGCTATTTTAGAACTCAAATGAGAATTGATTTCGAAGACAAAGATCGTTGTAAAGACACAAGATGTTTAGGGTATGTAGTTAGCTTCGGATACCCAACGCTAGAGGGAACGAACAATATCTATTTGAATTATAAATTTTATTATTCCTACAAAGAAATTCATACAGTACCAGATTTAATTCCAATCAAGTTATCCCTACCTGATGGCTCTAAAAGATTATTGAAGCAAGACGGTTTTTATTACACCGCTGCAAATAATCCCCAAGAAATGGACCTTCGTTATTATTTCGACAAAGCTGTTGATTTAATATTAGAGGGGTCACCGATTAAAGTAAGTAATTTTAATGAATCAAAAGCGGTCATTCTAAAATAATGCTTAATGAACAACTTCAATTTTAAAGAAGCATATTCAGTAAAATGAAGAAAATAAAAACGGCTTATAACACGGGTTTGGCAAAAGTGGCGGTTCAGTGCTCCGCAGACACATTTGTGGTTTGGTTCTCCGCATCAACATTTGTGGTGAAAATCGCCACCTTCGCCAAGCCCGAAACCGTTATGCGTCACCCAAAAGACTGAGCGTAAATTCAATAACTTAATACAACAAATGATTTTTTTAACTCAGAATGTATTACTATTACATTAATAATCAGATTCAACAAAAAAATCATGACAAAAAAAACAATCTTGCTTATAACTTTAACATTATCGTATATAAATATTTTTGCTCAAGAAACTAAGCCGTGTTTATTTATTGGCATTTACGACAAGGAGAAAAAAGGTATTTGCAGCGATAAAACCTGGATTCATGAAGGAGTTATTGACCTTGCAGAATATAAGCAAAGAGAACTGCAATTTAGAGAAGAGCATAAGAATGATGAATCTTTTTCTACTTCTAGAAAATTTGTATCTGCAAAACAATGTGTAATTGTTTATGAATATCAACGTAAGGTATCTGGTTGGAATTGCTCTCCAACTATTGTGAGTTACCAAACAGGAACCAGTATTGAAAATTGCAAACAACAATTAAACGAACGGGTAACCAAATTTCCAAAAGACTATACAACCCAGCCAACTATTATCTATACATGGTGCGGAAAAGGTGTAGAAGATACTCCGGGCGAAGAACAATCCGGAGGAGGAACTACAGCTACTATTCGGTCTTGCCCCACATATGGTTTTAAATTCAGCAATAATTCACCAAGCTATAACTGTGTAGCATTAGAATGGTGGTCTTTGTCTACCAAAACAAACGTGGTTGATGCAAGTGGCAATTTCAAACAATCTACAGATCCGCAAGCAAAATCTTTTACTATAGAATTCCGTAAACAAGGAGAGATTTATTGGACAACAGAAAAACGCGAAAATAGCGGAAAAAACACACATACAATTTCCGGGCTTGATGCTTGTACTAAATATGAAGTTCGATTAATCACCACTTGTGATAATGGTCAAGTCTCTGCTCCTACAAATATTATTCGATTTACCACAGCTTGCACCAAGCCGGGCAATTTAACCGTTGAAAATATTACCAACAACTCTGCAAAAGTTAATAGTCAACGCCTGACCGCATCAATTACCTTCCCATGTGCTGGTTCGGCCTCCACCCAAATTCGGATTATTGAATTTAAAACCAGCACCACTGCTTGGCAAGAGGTTGTCTGTAATTCGGGAAGTCCTTGTATTTTAAATGCCTTAGTTCCAAATACAATTTACAGAGTAAGAGCACGCTATAAATATGGAAACAATCTTTATTCAAACTATACCAACGAGGTTAGTTTTACAACCGCTATTAATTAAGCTTTCAAAATGAAAAATAAAAATCTATTTTTTTTAGGTGCAATTGTTTTACTAATGAACACAGCACAAGTATTTTCTCAGACAACAGCAACACCCTCAAGATCAGATGTCAAAACTATTCTGTGGACTTATTCTGTTACGGATCCAACGTTTTATGGTGGACCCATGGACGCCATAGTTGAATTGGAATATTCTTTTTTCCGTGAAGTACTTGGAGATAAAACCTTTCTTGGTATAAATATACATTATAAAAGCATGGAGTACACGCCTAAATTTGGTGGATATAGGTATAAGATGCATGAGAAATTGTATACGCAAGATGTGCTTCAAAGTGCTGATTCCAGAGGAGATGATTGTTTTACTAATATCATATTAAATAGAGTAAGTATTCACAACTTGAGTGTTGATGGTTATCCGAAAAAATTCGGTTATAACGGAGCCGTTCACAATATACCTGAGCTCGGAGAAATAAGCAAAACACAAGACCTTAATAACTTATCTCTTAATCCTGTTTTATCAACCTGTTCAAGCATTGGCCAACAAGGTTCAAATTGTATTGGCGAAAGAATAACTAATTTTGAAAAGGGGATCAAAAACAAGAGCGCTAATAATAATACAGCAGGCGGTTCAACGAATTCAAATGGTACTCAAAATAATGCGAGTAGTCAAGGAAACAATAATACTCAAAGCGGCAGCTCCAATTCAGGTTCATCGGCAAACCAACAAAACGCAACAGGTAAAACAAATAACACAAACGCCAATACTTCTAATTCACAAACTCAAAGTACCGGTTCAACTTCTGAAAACAATAATCAATCGAATAGCACAGGTATGCCAGCCGCCAACTCATCTTCTAACAATAGTCAATCTAGTTCAAACAATAATAACAACAACAAGCAAAGTGGTGAGATAACTAATATGTCTGAATATGTAGGCATAGAAGGCTCTAAAGAATCTATTAAAGTATACCAACAAGATGGTCGTTATTATATTAAAAACCAAAATGGAAGCACCATAGAAACAGACAAACAGTATTTCGACAAAATACAAACCGTTAGTGCTAGCAATGCACAAATTGCGGCTACTAACGAACAAATAAGAAAACAAAATGACCCTTTAGGAAATTATAAAGAGCCAACAACAAATTCTTATAATAATAACCCAATGACTAATTCTAATTCAACTAATAACTCATATACACAGGCCGCAAATGCAATTGGATCAGCGTTAAACCAATGGGGGGATCAGATGCAAGCTGAAAATGAGGCTAGAGCGCAAAGACAACAAGAAAGAGAAGAAGAAGATGAGCGCAGACAGGCTGCAGCGGCTGTTGTAAAGGCAAATAAACAGAAACTAGTAAATAACCGAAAATCCCTAATCGCAAAATTCCCTGACAGTAAAACTCCTCTCTCCTATGAGGTGAAAGATGTTACGGAAATATATTATTTTGTATACAGCTATCAAGCTGCTGCAATTGGGGGCGATGCACCAGTAATATATATATCGAATGAGTTTTCTTTAGCAAAGTATGCTGATGGCACTTGGCCATTTAAGGCCAGTTTGATGGAAAAGATTGCAAAAACAAATAAAGGACTTGATTTTACATTGTCTGGATACTACTTGACACAAATTGAAGCTGCTGAGCAAAAACAATTGTTTATTAATAGTGCAAATGAATATGGCTTTATTGTGAATAAAATTAGTTATACAAGTAAAAAATCTTCGGAAACATCAAGTGGCACTGTCGATTATTGGGGAAATCCAATAAAAAAAACAGAGCAACAGACATCCACAAATTCACCATCCATACAAGAACCTGTAAAGTCGAAACCTAGTTTGGATTACTGGGGTAATCCAATAAAAGAATAATTTTTATCTAACTACGAATTTTAAAAATAAATCATGAAAAAAACCGGATTAATCACTAGTATTCTATTAAGTATTTGCATTAGCAGTATGGCACAGGATAAAAGCTACCTTGCAAAAGTAGAATATGAAATGGCAGAAGAAACTTTGGCAGCAAAAAAATATACGGAAGTTAGGGAGCATCTTAATAAAGCCGAAGAATTACTGGGGGCAGGTTTAACAGTAAATGATATTATTACCAGAATAGGGTACCGGAAAATTTATTCTTTTAGCGATTTGCGCACCGCTGTTTTTTTATATAGTCCGGGTGAAATAGTAGAACTTGAATATTACAGAAATGAAGTGCCCTACACTACAAAAGTTGTAATTGACAAATCCGAAAACTAAGAGAACAATCATCCACTTTAAAAATTTCAAAATGAAAAATACACTAATCACCTTCTTGCTAATTGCAGCAGTTCAGTTTTCGTTTGCACAAAACACTATTGCTAAACTAAAATTTGAAGAGGCCGAAGAACTATATACAAACGAAAAATATATGCAAGTCCTTACTAAAATCGATGAAGTTGAAAAAATGTTGAATTCAAGTAATCCAAAAATTATATACCTTAAAATTTTAACAGAATCAAAAATTATAGAGGGAATGCCAAGATCAATAAGAGATTACCCACCTACATATGCTTATTCTATCATTGAAAATATCAGAGAAAATATCAAAAAATATTTAAAAGAATATGAAAATTTACCAGATAATGAAGATAAGTACAGGGAAATTTATAAAATATCCGAAAAAATTAAAAACTATCCCAATACAGAAGAGACATATAAACTATGGGTGAGACCTTTATTACAAGAGTTTTTTGCTTTAGATATTAAAGCTTTTTGTGAAAATGCAAATAGAAAAAACAACAGTATGGATTTTATATTTGAAATAACTCCCGGAAAATATGATTTCATAATAATTAACAGCAAACAATATTATTTTGATGAGTTATACCCATTTACTGAGGATATGACTCGTGAACAATATGATAATCGTTGTAGATTATTAGTTCAAGAAGATGGTTCTATTTTATTTAACGGAAGTACCTTATTGAAATTAGAAACTAAAAAATATGCAGGATACGTAAAGGAAATTATTGATGATCTGCAAGGTCTTACGTATTATTAATCAAAAACTTAGCTATATAAAATGAAAAAAATAATCTTACTAACTGTTTTACTATTTGTAAATGTTCAATTTAGCGTTGCACAAAATACACTCACGCTATTAAAATATTACTAAGAAAATAGGCTCTTTAACTTATGAAGTGGGCGAACGCATAACAGCAGTTACACAAGATGCAAGGGAATTTGAATATTACAGAAATGAAGTGCCATACACTACAAAAGTTGTAATTGACAAATCCGAAAACTAAGAGAACAATCATCCACTTTAAAAATTTCAAAATGAAAAACACACTAATCACCTTTATGCTAATTGCAGCAGTTCAGTTTTCGGTTGCACAAAACACAATTGCAAAACTAAAATTTGAAGAGGCCGAAGAGGCCTATACTAGCAATAATTTTGAATTGACTTTGACTAAACTAAAAGAAGTTGAAACATTATTGAAAGGAACAAATCCGAGAACTTTATACTTGCAAATTTTATCTCAAACAAAAATTATTGAAAGAAATCCTTTGGGAGATTATGATATAATTGAAAGTACAAAAAAATCTATAAATAAATATTTGATGGATTATGAAAATTTACCTGAAAACGAAGACAAGTACAGAGAGATTTATAAAATATCTGAAAGTTCAAAGAAATTCCTGATTACAAAACAGGAGTTTGAAAGTGAAATAAAACGAATTGAAACAGAAAAAGAGGCTAAAAGAGAGGAAGAGATATATCAGAATAAAATGCATGAAGATTTATTTATGAGTTATAATCAATTCAATTACGAAACTGGACTTTCAATCGAAGAAACTAAAAAAAAATATCCTGAATTACAACTTAAATATTTGAATATAAAAAAAGTAGGTATACCTGACGAACTAGTTTCTTCTAAAAAAGGGTTTGGATTTTATGTAAAAAACGATAAAGTTATAGGTTATTATGGTGAAATCCAATCAGCTAATTTTGAGCAGGGTTCTTTTGCAACAGAAAAAGTTGAATTTGACAAAATATTACAAGATGCATATACTATCTTACATCATTTCCAAAATGAATTTAATTTTTCCCCTTCTACAGAATTACTGAATGGGAAATTATCTTATTTGAATAAATATAATTTTTCATATTCTTGGGAGAAAAACGGCAAAACAATTAGATTTATATTTTCTTGTTATAAAAAAGATACTATGTGGAGTTCTTTTTATTGGCATGCCATTTCTATTACTTCAATAAATGAAAACTTAGCTAAATAAAATGAAAAAAATAATCGTACTCACTGTTTTACTATTTGAAGCAGCTCAGTTTTCGTTTGCACAAAACACTATTGCTAAATTAAAATTTGAAAGTGCTGAAGAAAGTTTTAGTGATGGAAACTACGGTGCATGTTTTCAAAAGCTATCTGAAGCTGAGAAGATATTCGAAAAATCTAATCCGCCTATTACCCATTTAAGAATACTTACTTTGGATAAATTATTACAAAATGATCTCAAAAATGAAAACAGAAACCAAAGCATTGAACATTTAGCTTTACTAATAATGGAGACTGATTTATATATGAAAATTTATGCTGCCATAGCTGAAGCTGAAGAAAAGACAAGGGAGGTTTTCAAAGTACAGGAGAAATATGAAAGTGCCATTAATGATTTGAGAAAAAAACCTGAAGTCATTGATATTGTGAAATTAGCGTACAGTGGTAATGTTGAAGCAGCATATAAACTTGGACTACTTTACCAAGGCGACAAACAAATAGAATCGGCGTTGATATGGTATCTGAAGGCATCAGAAAAAGGCAGCTATGCTGCAATGGTAAAAGTTTATGAATTAAAATTGTATTTAAAATATATGAAAGGTTATTCTAAAGAATCAGCTGAAAAGCTAGCTTTTGAATATTTGATAAAAGCTAGTAACGCTGGTTACCCGAATGCTTGGTGCATATTGGGGAAAAGATTTAGTCAAGATAAAGATGGAGCAGAAGGAAAAATAGCTATTACAGGCCGTGATTTGCTCCTAAAAGCATTAGATAAAGGCGTGGTAGATGCTTATTATAGTTTAGGTAAGTTGTACGAAAATGGGGCTAAATTAATAAACATAGATCTCAATAAAGCTGTGGAATATTTTCGTAAAGGGGCAGAAATGGGTGGAATTAACTCCCTTAAGGAAATGGGTTATAGATATAAAAAAGGAAAAGGGGTGTCTCAGGATTATGCTAAGGCAATGAGATATTATGAGAACGTAATTGCTAAAGAACCTGATGATGCAATGACTTATTTTGATTTGGGTAGTTTTTATAATGTTGGCAATGGAGTTGCAAAAAACAATAGCAAGGCTCTTGAAATTTATAAAAATGGCCTGGCTGCAAACAAAATTTTTTACCGCGAATTTGCTCTCAATGCGGGTAAGGTTTATTACGAAGGAGGATATGGCGTAACGCAAGACTATGGCAAAGCTCTTGAGTATTTTATTCAAGCAGAAGAATACCCTATTTGTTGGAACTATATTGGTGAGATTCATGAGAATGGTTATGGCGTAATTCAAAACTATCCGATGGCGATGGAGTGGTATTTAAAAGCTGCCGAAGATGAGCCTGTTGCCATGCGTAACATCGCTCGATTGTATGAAAAAGGTTTAGGAGTAAAAAAAGATAAATCCCTAGCACAGGAATGGTACTATAAAGCGGCCGAGAAAGAAAAATCAATAAAATAAAAACAGTTACATATTAATTATGAAAAAAATAATTCTAATTACAATTTTAATAATTACAACTGCACAAATCACATTTGCACAAAACACTATTGCTAAACTAAATTGATGGGAGACTGCTACAAAATTGGTGGCTACGGTATAAGCCAGGATTTTGTAAAGGCATTTGCAGATTCATATTGTCTCAAAAATTCAACATCCAATTCATCAAAAAGAAGCGATTGTTTCTTAATATATTTTTCAATGCTTCTAAGAACAGAGAGATGGTTCTTTGCTGTAGAAAGTTTATTTCGTTCCACTAAATGATCCACTGATTTTTTTGCATAAACTAAAAAATCAGAAGAAGCATTGTATTTGTTGGTTGCTTTGTCTTTAATGTGTTGAGATGTCTGTGAGCCATCAGTTAAAGAAACCTGCTGCTTTACCCGGATAACATCATTTAACTTTTGCTCGATGTCTGAATTGATTGCTTTGGCATTGGATAAAGCTTTCTTTCCCGGATGTTTCTTTGTACGAGTGATATAAAGGCAATTGTTTTCATCATCCCAATTTTCAGGTTTTACAGAATAACCAGTGGAGATATACCTTGATTTACGATTAGCTGTTATTCGGAGCATGATAGGGTGAGTACCATTTGAATAAGTTTTGTAGGTATAATAAACAATGGCTATCTTTGGTGCTGACATGATTGAATTTAATTTTTTTGCAAAACAAATATAATCATTTTGGTTGAAACATGGTTGAATCGAAGTGCTCTTTTTAATACTTTTTATGAACATTCAATGCCCATTTAGTATTTTACAAGTTATTGATATTCAGTAATTAAATAGAATTAAGTGGAATTAAGTAGAGTTCTCTCGACTCTCGAGCGGAGTCGAGAAATCTATCATGAGTTGCGGATAATGTTAAATGGATTCCTCCGCGCTGGTCGGAATGACAGTTCTAAATTACATTCTCCCTTCAAATACAAAACACCCATCAAACTCTGATTTCAAATCAGTGTTCTTATCAAATATCCCAAACACCGTTGAACCACTTCCACTCATTGCTGAATAGATAGCTCCTTTCGAATATAATTTTTCTTTTATGTTTTTTATTTCAGGAAACTGAGGAAAAATGGAAGCCTCAAAATCATTTTGAATAAATTCCTTCCATTGTTCAATAGGTAAATTCAAAATATCGTTTTCTAATGAACGTACTGGTGCTTTTGGAATAACTCCGCTATAAGCGTCTCCAGTATTCACATGAATATTAGGATAAACAAGTGCAACATAATATTTGCTCAAATCCAATTTCATGGATTCATATTGATCTCCTCTTCCTTCTGCAAAAGAAGGTCTGTTACTTACAAAAAAAGAACAATCACTTCCTAGTTGTCGCGCATAATTATGCATTTCTCCCCAGGAAATTCCTAATTCAAATTTATCATTCAATAGTTTTATGAAAAATGCTGCATCAGCCGAACCTCCGCCTAATCCTGCTCCAATAGGAATGTGTTTGTGCAAATGAACTTTTACTGCAGGCACTGGATAATCCTGCGAAACCAAATGATATGCAAAATAACAAAGGTTATCGGTTGCATCACCCGGAATTTCTATTCCTGATGAAGTAAATGTAAAACGCTCTGCACCTTCTTTGGTATTCTCAACCACTTCCAATGCATCACATACATTCACAGGATAAAATACACTTTCAATGTTGTGAAAGCCATCATCCCGTTTTTCGATGATGTTGAGTCCGATATTTATTTTTGCATTTGGAAAAGTAATCATAGAATTTTACCACTAAGGCACTAAGCTACATAAAGAATCACGAAGAAAAAAATTAGATGATTATAGATTACTCCTGAACGTCATTGCGAGGGAGGAACGACCGTGGCAATCTCATGATTAGCGGATCGTCCTTTCAGAATCTTACAATGCCGAAGAACATGACGAATGTCATTTTGCTACCTCAGCTATAATTCTATATTTGTTTAAACACTAACCCTTTAGCCATGAATCAAAATTCACAATTTGGAGAGCATTTAAATTATGCCCACTTACTATTTGACCAAGGGAAAGACTTAACATTTATTGAAACCAAACTCAAAGAAAAAAACATTGAGCAACAAGACTTGGAAGAAATCCTAAAACAACTAAAGCGTTTAAATCATATCCAAAGAAATAAAAAAGGAACACAATTAATCCTTTTGGGAGTTGTTCTTTTAGGTGTTGGTTTTATTACCAGCATTCTACTCCATTTAAATGGCTCCACCTCCCTCGACTTTCCGCTTTATGGATTAACAGCCACAGGTATTGTTGTGCTAATTGTGGGATTGATTTACCTGTTTCACTAGACCCTTTTCCACCAAAACTACCTGATAAACAAGAAGATATAATATTCATGCTTTTTTAGTATTTTAGCACTCTCTAAAAAATGAACGCATGAACTATTTAGAATTTGAAAAACCAATTGAAGAATTACAAACTCAATTGGAGAAAATACAGGAAGCTGCAGCAAAAAGTGGTATGGATGTTTCCAAAATCACTTCTGAAATGGAAGAAAAAATCAAAGAAGCAAGACTAAAAATCTATGGAAATCTAACTCCATGGCAACGTGTGCAAGTTTCTCGTCACCCCGACAGACCTTATACTTTAGCTTATATCGATTATATCACTGATGGAACGTTCATAGAATTGCATGGCGATCGTACCGTGAAAGATGATAAAGCAATGGTGGGTGGTTTCGGAAGTATAGATGGCAAAACCGTTATGTTTATTGGTCAGCAAAAAGGTATCAATACCAAAATGCGCCAAATCCGTAACTTCGGAATGCCAAATCCAGAAGGATATAGAAAAGCATTGCGCTTAATGAAATTGGCAGAAAAATTCAACAAACCAATCGTTACTTTAATTGATACTCCAGGTGCATTTCCAGGATTGGAAGCAGAAGAGCGTGGACAAGGGGAAGCAATTGCAAGAAATTTATTGGAAATGTCGCAACTAAAAGTACCTGTTATTTGCATCGTTATTGGTGAAGGTGCTTCGGGTGGAGCGTTGGGAATTGGTATAGGCGACAAAGTATTGATGTTGGAAAACACGTGGTACTCGGTTATTTCTCCTGAATCATGTTCTTCTATTTTATGGAGAAACTGGGACAACAAAGAACGTGCTGCTGAAGCATTAAAATTGACTCCAGATGATATGTTAGGTAATAAATTGATTGATGGAATTATAAAAGAACCTATTGGAGGCGCACATACCGATCAACAAGCTACTTTCAAAACAGTAAAAGAAGAAATCATAAAACACATCACTGCTTTAGAAAAAATTGATCCTAAAAAACGTGTTAATCAACGTATCGATAAATTCTGTGCGATGGGTGTGGTGAATGAAGAGGTTTAATAAACCTGATGAGAAATCAATTAATTGAAGCTGAAAAGAAAGCCTTACTTCTATTCAAAATAATTGAAGAGAGAGGATTAGTTGTTGCAGGCAAATCCGAACACACGCTTAATTCTGAAATATTTAAACTTGCCGAAGAAGTTCTTGGTATTAAAAAATTTTGGCATAAACGAATTGTCAGATCTGGCAAGAACACCCTACTTCCATACAAAGAAAACCCACCTGATTTAATTTTACAAAAAGATGATATCCTGTTTTTTGATTTCGGCCCTGTGTTTGAAGACTGTGAAGCCGACATAGGCAAAACATTTGTTTTAGGTAGCGACAAATTAAAACTAAAATTAAAAGAAGAAACCGAGTTGGCATGGAAAGAAGGGAAAGTCTTTTACCATAAGAACAAAAAAGATTTAACGGGTGCTGATTTTTACAATTACACAAAAAATTTAGCAATACAATTTGGTTGGGAATACGGCAACGAACATTGTGGCCACTTAGTTGGAAACTTCCCACACGAAAAACTATTAGGCGAAGAGAAAATCAATTATATACATCCCGAAAATACTGAACGAATGTCTAATTTGGATAAACTCGGAAACGAAAGATTCTGGATTTATGAAATTCATTTTATCGACAAACAAGCTGAAATTGGAGGTTTTTTCGAACAGTTGGTTTCTTAAAAAATAAACTCTGCTAATTTCTCAGGATTAATTAACCTCACACTTTTACTCACTCCATCCCAATTTACATTCATCAGATTGGATTGCTCAGGAAAACTTTCATACAACAATGTATTGTAAATCGAAACGGTTCCTTTTCCTTTAAAATTAGGAACTTCCGAATAACACCAAACCGCATCATTTTCCACTTCGTATCCTACAAATTTCAATTTATACAACTTCCCTCCTACATTTATTTTAAAATTCGCATCCAGATAATTCATTAACAAAGTCTGTACTTCCTTATTATTAACCGAAGTACTCAAATCCACTTTTTTATTATAGGCCTTTAATAATCCAGCCTCCAAATCATCCATAAATAACTTTGTACTTACATCCAACGTATGCTTTTTAGAATCAATGTTTACTTCCGTTAAGCCCACATAATATTTATGCATCTTCGGAGCAAATGACATCATCAAAATGCAAACCGCACTTAGAAAGCCTATCCATACTGTTTTCCTATTTCCCATTTTTAATTTCCATCTTACATTTTCCATCTTCCATCTTCCATTTCCCATCTTAAACCATTACCATTAAACAAATTTAAACAATTACCATAAGCGATACCAACCATTCATCATAATTAAGCATCACTTATTCCTTTTTTCCTTAGATTTAGATAAAAATTAACAGAATCTCTCTAATGAAAAAAATTACGCTTTTAACAACCGCATTTATTTTTACATATTGTTCGTTTGCTCAAAACATTCAAAACAATCCGAAGTCAAATCACGGAAACAAGTTTGAACAACTGGGAACAATTCTTCCTGATGCAAATAATTTTCGTTCTGCTTCTGGTGCTCCGGGTAATCAATACTGGCAACAAAAAGCCGATTACGTAATTGATGCTTTCCTGAATGAAAAAACACTAACCTTAGAAGGAGAAGAAACTATTACTTATACCAACAATTCTCCTGATGCCCTTTCCTATTTATGGTTGCAATTAGACGAAAACCAACACAATCCTAAAAACGAATCCAATTATTTTGATGGTAGCAAAGTAAACTTGCCTGTTACCGATCAACAATTGATGGGTTTAGATGTCAAAAAGCAATTGGATGGCGGTGGCGTTAACATTGTTTATGTAGAAGATGCTGCAGGAAAAAAACTTCCTTACACAGTTAACTATACCATGATGCGCATTGATTTGCCTCAAGTTTTAAAATCGGGACAAAAATATATTTTTAAAATAAAATGGAACTATAAAATTCCAGAACGCACAAAAATTGGAGGAAGAGGTGGATTCGAACCATTCGAAGATGGAAGTGCATTGTTCACAATGGCACAATGGTATCCACGCATGTGTGTATACAACGACTATGGCGGATGGAACAACAAACAATTTACTGGAAGAGGTGAATTCTCACTAGCATTTGGTGATTACAAGGTAAACATGACTGTGCCTGCAGATCACATTATTGCATCAACAGGAACTTGTACCAATTACAATGAAGTGTTGACTCCAGAGCAACTTACAAAATGGAAACAAGCAGAAGCTTCAGACAAACCAGTTGAAGTTGCAACATTAACTGAAGCAAAAGACAAAGAAAAAAATCCAGATAAATCAAAATTCAAAACATGGAAATACAGTGCAGAAAATGTACGCGATTTTGCATGGGGAAGTTCTCGTAAATTTATTTGGGATGCTATGAGCATTAAGCAAGGTGAAAAAAATGTAATGTGCATGAGTTATTACCCCAAAGAATCGTATGCACTGTATTCAAAGTATTCTACAAAAGTTGTTGCTCATACAATCAAAACGTATTCGAAATATACTATTGATTATCCATATCCAGTTGCAATAAGCGTAGAAGCGGCAAACGGAATGGAATACCCAATGATTTGTTTCAATTACGGAAGAACAGAAACAGATGGAACCTATACAGAAAGAGTAAAATACGGAATGATTGGAGTAATCATTCACGAAGTGGGTCATAACTTCTTCCCAATGATTATTAATAGTGACGAGCGTCAATGGAGTTGGATGGACGAAGGATTAAACACCTTCTGTCAGTTTCTTACGGAGCAGGAATTTGATAATAATTATCCATCTAGTCGCGGACCAGCAGATAAAATCACCGACTACATGCGTTCTACTAAAAATGAGTTAGAACCTATTATGACCAACAGTGAGAACATTAATAATTTCGGAGCGAATGCTTATGGAAAACCTTGTACTGCATTAAATATTTTGAGAGAAACAGTAATGGGTCGTGAATTATTTGATTTTGCATTCAAACAATATGCAACTCGCTGGGCATTCAAACATCCTACTCCTGCTGATTTCTACAGAACAATGGAAGATGCATCGGGTGTGGATTTAGACTGGTTTTGGAGAGGTTGGTTTTATGATACAGATCCTGTAGATATTTCTTTAGATGGAGTGAAAATGTTCACAGTTAAAAATTCAAAAGAAGTGGAAGAGAAAATGGAAACGTGGAAACGCCCAGAAGTGAATCCGAACGAAAACTTTCAACATGTTTCAAAACTTAGAAACAAAGAAAGCGGAATGAAATTTTTAGTAGATACAGACACAGCTTTGAGAGACTACTATTTTTATAACAAGGCACCAAAACTACTGTACCCTGAAAAAGTAAAGTACAACGCGAATGCAAAATTGGCTGTACTATCTGATGAAGAAATAAAAGCGTTTGCAAACAACTTTTACTACGAATTGTCTTTTACAAATAAAGGTGGATTGGTAATGCCAATAATCATTCAATGGAATTATGTAGATGGAACAAGCGAAACGGAACAAATCAGCGCCTATATCTGGAGAAAGAACGAACAAAACGTTGTAAAGACTTTTGCAAAATACAAAGAAGTAAAATCAATTGTGCTTGACCCATTCAAAGAAACGGCAGACATAGATGAGAAAAATAATTCGTGGCCAAAAACAATTACCAAATCACGTTTTGATGTTTACAAAGCAAAACGTGGTAGTCGTTACGATACAAATGATGTAAATTGGATGCAGAAGAATAAAGGGAGAGGAAAATAAACATTTTTAAAAATATACAATGAAAAAAATATTCTTCTTGTTAATTATCACGATTAGTTTAGCTGGTTGCACAAACAAACCCGAAGAAAAAACAATTGTTGCTGAACAAAAAACAGAGAAAGCACAACCAGAAAAAATCACTTTCCCTTCTTTAGATAGCATACCTATTACAGCTAACTTGTATTATAAAGATTCTAGCGCACCATTTATTGTTCTTTGTCACCAAGCTAGATACAACAAGTTTGAATATACAAGAATAGCTAAAACACTTCTAGAAAAAGGATTTAACTGTCTTGCTATTGATCAACGCTCGGGCGGACCATTGATTGAAGAAGAAAACGAGACCATGCTAAAAGCCAAAGCATTGGGAAGACCTGTTGACTTTTTAGATGCAGAACAAGATATTATTGCAGCAATTAATTACACATCAAATAAATACAATAAAAAAGTAATTCTTTGGGGCAGCTCCTACTCTTCTACTCTAGCATTATGGATTGCCTTAGAAAATAAAAATGTAGCCGCTGTGATTTCTTTTTCTCCAGGTGATTATTTTGTTGAAGAAAAAGGTTCATTAACTGAAAAATTAAAGCGCTTAAGCATTCCGATGTTTGTTACATCTTCGCTAGAAGAAGCACCTGAAACAACAAAAATGTTGGCCAATGTAAAAATGGACGCTACAAAAATTCAATTCATTCCAAAGTCTATTGGAACTAATGGCTCAAGAGCCTTATGGAAAACAGACGAAAACAATGAGGAATATTGGACAGCAATTGGTCCGTTTTTAGAAAGCTTAAAAAAAATAAATTACTCGAAAGAATAAAACTTAACTCGTGTGATCCATTACAATCACCCAATGTGTTTCAGTTTTTTTCCAAATCAACGTAAAATAACCACCAACATCACCCTTCTCACTTTTTTCTCTTTTCAAAAACCATTTACCAACAACGATAGCGGTACCTGGTGATGCTTGATCAATACTAAGAATTGTGAAATCTAATATTCCCATGGTTGCTTTGTCGGGATACGATTTTTTATAATTATCCAACGTATTTTGCCAACCGTATGTAATTCCATTCTTTCCAATAAACTTCAAACTATCGCTTTTCCAATACGCAACCATAAAAGCATCTATATCACCATTGTTCCAAGCCACTTCCTGGTCTTGCATAATTTTTGTGATGATTACTTTTACATCTTCTGTTTGAGAATACGTGTTCATGGTAAATAATATTAGTGTAAATAATAGCATTAGTTTTTTCATAATGAATGTTTTAAAAATAAATAATGATGAATTTCTAAAAAAAAACCATCGTAGTACTTGTCATTCCGACCAACGCGGAGGAATCTAAATTATCATCTTCTACAATTCATGATAGATTTCTCGACTCCGCTCGAAATGACAAACAAGGAACATATCTCTTGCGACACCTAAGCGTTCTATCCACCAATCGTCACCGTAGCTCCACCCTCAGTTGCATCAGTTGCAGGAGCAGTATCCGTAAACTTACGCGTATTATTATCTGGAGTCCTATCAATCAATTTATTGTAAGGATCAATCCCTGCTTTTTCAGGCTCTTCATTTACAATAATCTCAAACTCCATTACTTTCTTATCGATTTTACGTTTTTGTAAATACAATTCCTTTTCTACTTTTTTTCCATTCACATCTTTGCTTGAAAACACTCCAACATCAATCCAATCGCCTATTGCCACTTCTTTCATCTTTCCTACACTATCCGCTTTTTGTTTTTTGCAGTCGACAGAAATTTTAACTAAATATTTACCATCTGATGTTTTTGTGTAAGAACATTTAGTTGTTTTGTTTTCATACAACGTAATCGTTTCAAACATATCATTAATAATATATTTCAAACTATCAGGCGTAGCAGCTTTAATGAAACTCAAGAACTCAATTGAATTTGTATATGGAGGTTCTTGATAAGCCACTTTTTTGATATACTTTGCCAGAGCCGCGTTCAACGAATCTTCACCAATGTAATCGCGCAAGGCATACATCACAACGCTTCCTTTGTTGTAATGAATGTATTGTTGATTTTCACACAACATTAACGGACGTTCTTTTTTTCCTTCTGTTGCACGGCCTTGCAAATATTGATTCATTTCGTATTTCAAGAACTTCTTCATGGCTTGTTTCCCAAATTCCTTTTCCATCACCATTAAAGCAGAATATTGACTCATCGTTTCCGACATCACCGTTGCACCTTGCACATTTCCACCAATCACTTGATGCGCCCACCATTGATGCGCCACCTCGTGTGCTGTAACATAAAACGGATAATCTACTGATTCGGGATCCAACGTGTCAACTTTCGCAATAAATCCTATTCCCTCTGAAAAAGGAATTGTATTTGGGAATGATTGGGCAAATGTTGCATAACGTGGAAATTCTAAAATTCTCACTTGACGATGTTGGTAAGCACTAAAATTCTTGGTGTAATAATCCAACGACTTTTTAATTCCGTTAATCATCTTATCAATGTTATACTCATGACCTTTGTGGTAATAGATTTCAATAGCCACGGGTAACTTGTTTGCGGAGCCAGCATTCGGAATCCACTTATCTCGTTTCACTTCGTAACGTGCAGATAAGAAAGAATAGAAATTCAAAATCTTACAATCCATTTTATAATGGAAATATTTTCTACCATCTTGCTCCCACTCTTTTAATAAATATCCCGGTGCAACCGCAATTTGATCTTTAGAAGTACTCAA
>CANNHN010000007.1 GCA_947504725.1 Bacteroidota bacterium
GGAAAGAGAACGAATAAAACAAAATTGTATTAGGAGCAGAAAAATGGAATACGAAAAATTAAAATTGAAAAACAAAAAAAATAACTTAGCTTTGAATTAACAATAAACACTCCTTAATGAAAAGTTCAAATTACTTTGAAGACATACACGTGTACCCAAATCCTGCAATTGACATGATTACAATTGATTATCCTGCTGGATTTAAAAAGTATCAACTGCAATTATTTGATGCCTTAGGTCAAATGGTTTTGAATGAGCAATTAGATAATGATGCTTCAAACAATGGAGTTTTAACGCATACTATTAATGTTAGTGAATTAACGAAAGGCGTTTACATTGTGAACCTTCAAACGGAGAGTAATAGTTCATTCAAACGCGTGGTGATTCAATAATAAATTGCCTGAATTTTCTTAAATAGAGGCGAACTAAAAGGTTCGCCTCTATAATTTTAAAAACAATCTATACTAAAATTTGTAATCAATTTAATTTTTAGAATTATATGCAAACAAAATCATTTTTAAGTTTAATAGTAGCAACATTTTTTGCTACTACAATGGTAGCACAAACAAAATTAATTGAAAAGGTAACTCGTAAGGGTTCTGAATTAGTTATCTCTTACGAAAAATATAAACTTGCAAACGGACTAACCATTTTGGTTCATGAAGATCATTCTGATCCTATCGTTTATGTAGATGTAACGTATCATGTTGGTTCTGCTCGTGAACAAGATGGTCGTTCGGGTTTCGCACATTTTTTTGAACACATGATGTTTCAAGGTTCAGAACATGTTGGTGATGAACAACATTTTAAAATTGTTAGTGAAGCAGGCGGAACATTAAATGGAACTACCAATTTAGATAGAACAAATTACTTTGAAGTAATGCCTTCCAATCAATTAGAAGTTGCAATGTGGCTGGAGTCGGATAGAATGGGTTTTTTGTTAGACTCTGTAACGCAGAAAAAATTTGAAGTGCAACGTGCAACAGTAAAAAATGAACGAGGACAAAATTATGACAATCGTCCGTATGGTTTAGCTGGTGAAAAATCATCTGCAGCACTTTATCCAACAACACATCCTTATTCTTGGTTAACGATTGGATACATTGAAGATTTAAATCGTGTAGATGTAAACGATTTAAAAAAATTCTTTATGCGTTGGTATGGACCGAACAATGCTACATTAACTGTTTCTGGAGATGTTACTCCTGATCAAGTAGTGAAGTTGGCAGAAAAATATTTCGGACCAATTGTTCCGGGTCCAGAAGTTAAACCACAAACATTTCCTGCAGTTGTTTTAGATAAAGATAGATATGTTTCTTACGAAGATAATATTCGTTCTCCGATGTTAGATCTTTCTTTTCCAACTGTTCCTGCTCGCTCACCAGACGAAGCTCCTTTGGATGTGTTGGCAGATATTTTAGCGGGTGGAAAGTCTTCCATTTTTTATCAGAATTTTGTAAAATCACAATTGGCATTGTCGGCAAGTGCTGGTCATCCTACTGCTGAATTAGCAGGTAGTTTTGATATTACAATTCGCACGTTTCCTGATAAATCATTAGCAAAAATGGATTCGTTAGTTCGTTATTCGTTGTTAGAATTTGAAAAACGAGGTGTTACAGATGAAGACATAAAAAAATACATTGCAGGATTTGAAACACAAATGATTAATTCACTATCAAGTGTTCAAGGTAAAGGTGGAATGCTTGCTTCTTATGAAACGTTCACAGGAAATGCAAATTACATTACAAAAGAAATTGAGCGTTACAACAAAGTAACCAAAGAAGATGTAATGCGTGTGTATAATAAATACATCAAAAATAAATATGCAGTTGTTTTAAGTGTTTGTCCGAAAGGGAAATCGAACCTTGCTGCGAAGCCCGATAACTATGTTCCAGAAAAGCGTAACGTAAATGCTCCAGAAGCTGCTGAATACAAAAATTTAGTTTATAATAAAGCGAAAGATACATTTGACAGAAGTAAAAAGCCCGCTGCAGGTCCAAATCCAGTGGTGAAAGCCCCTACATATTGGAAGCAGAGTTTTGATAATGGAATAAAAATTATCGGAGCAAAAAGCGATGAAGTGCCAAGTACTACTTTTCAACTTAGTATTGAAGCTGGACATCGTTATGAGAAAAAAGAGCAAGCGGGAATTTCTCAATTGCTTACAAGTGTCATGAATGAGTCTACTACAAAACACAGTGCTGAAGAGATTGGTGAGATGTTGGAAAAGTTAGGTAGTAGTGTTAGTATTGGTAGTAACGGGCAAGATATTGTTTTGTATGTTTCTACTTTAACAAAAAATATTGATGCAACTTTGGCAATCGCTGAAGAAATGTTGTTTCAACCTAAGTTTGATGCCGTGGAATTTGAATTAATTAAAAAGCAACGTATTGAAGCAATTGCAAATCAAGTTACTCAAGCCACAACGGTAGCAAACAATGTGTATGCAAAATTAATTTATGGGAAAGATCACATTATGGGAATTCCATCAATGGGAACAAAAGAAACAGTGAGTGCGATAACGTTAGAAGATGTAAAAAAATATTATGCGGATAATATTACACCTAGTATTTCTTCCCTTGTTATTGTTGGTGATGTTACTCAAGAAGCAATTTTGCCGAAAATAAATTTCTTGAAAAATTGGAAAGGTCCTAAAGTGAAACATGCTCCAGAAGTAGCAGTTCCAACTAGTGATAAAACAAAAATATATTTTGTGAATAAAGATAAAGCGCCACAGTCAGAAATTCGAATTGGATTTATGTCTATGCCTTACGATGCAACAGGTGAGTTTTATAAATCTGGAATTATGAACTTTGCGTTGGGCGGAGCATTCAACAGTAGAATTAATTTAAATTTACGTGAAGCGCATGGATTTACGTATGGAGCACGTTCTGGTTTCTCCGGAAATCAGTTTGCGGGACCATATACTGCAAGTGCAGGTGTGCGCGGTGATGCAACAGATAGTTCGGTAGTTGAATTTATGAAAGAAATAAAGTTATTTGCCGATAAAGGTATTACAAATGAAGAGTTGCTGTTTACCAAAAATTCTATGGGGCAAAATGAAGCTTTGAAATATGAGACAGCTGGACAGAAAGCAGGATTTGTGAAACGTATTTTAGATTACAATCTAGAAAAAACATACACAGATAAACAAAATGAAATATTAAAGGCTATTACCAAAGAAGAAGTTAATTTGTTGGCAAAAAAACAATTGCAATATGATAAGATGGCAATTTTAGTAGTTGGCGATAAATCCAAAGTTCTTTTGCCATTAACGAAGCTCGGCTATGAAGTGATTGAATTAGATGCTGATGGTAATGAAATAAAAGGGCCTGATTTGAAGAAGGATGTTTATAGACCAACTGATAGACCTGTTAATACTACTGGTGCTGAAAGCAACCCAAATGGAACGGTAAAGCCGCCTCCAAGAAATGCAGAAAACCCAAGATAATTTTTGACTTCGCTCGAAATGATCATCAGAACTATCATTTCGGATTTCAAAAAAAGTCAATCTTGTGTCCGTCATTGCGAGGAACGAAGCAATCTCTATTAATTGGTAGCTATGTTTCTCATTTTGAAAGATTGCTTCGTTCCTCGCAATGACGTTCTAAAGTGAATGAGTGCTAATTACTCTCTTTTTTTCTGAAAAAAAGATTTCAATAATTCAGCGCTTTCATCTGCCAATATTCCTGAAACTATTTCTGTTTTAGGATGTAATAGTGAATGTGTAATCAGATTAAATCCTCGTTTAGTATCAGCAGCCCCATAAACAATTTTCCCGAATTGTGCCCAAGATATAGCTCCTGCACACATTACACATGGTTCGAGTGTAACATACAACGTGCATTCGTTTAAATATTTCCCATTTAAATAATTGGCTGCAGAAGTAATTGCTTGCATTTCTGCGTGAGCAGTAACATCGTTCAACCGTTCGGTTAAATTATGTGCTCTGGCAATAATTTTATTCTGACAAACTACAATCGCTCCAACAGGCACTTCATCGGCATCATATGCTTTTTGTGCCTCTTTTAATGCCTCTCGCATAAACGATTCGTTACTAAATACAGTTAATTCCATTGTGGTTGATTGTTTTGTAAAAGTAACACAAATTTCAAAAAAGCCTTTGATTTTGTTCAATAAACAGAGGTTAATTTAAGGGCGATTGTCAATTAATATTTTAAATTTGTATATCCTGAAATTTACTTAGGAATTAAGCCTTTAATGAAACGTACACTATTTAAATATTTACTTTCTTTTTGCCATTTTAATGTGCTTTTTGCAAAGCACTCTAAATGCTCAGCAGTATAATTTTAAAAATTTCACTCCTAAAAATGGATTGGCGAGTTCCATCGTCAACAGTATTTTTCAAGATAGTAATGGTTATGTTTGGTTTGGTACGCAAGGTGGAGGTGTTAGCCGTTTCAATGGTAAAGTATTTAAAAATTTCAACAAAGAATCAGGACTTGTTGATAATGATGTAACATACATTACAGAAGACAAACGTGGAAATATTTGGATTGCTACTTCTGGAGGTGTATCAAAATTTGATGGTGTTACATTTACGAATTATACTCAAAAGGATGGTTTAGCAAGTGGTGTGGTTTACTGTATTTATGTGGATGAAAAAAATACCATTTGGTTTGCAGTTCAAGATGGAGGAGTAAATATTTATGATGGCAAAAATTTTAAACAATTATTATTGAAGGATGGTTTGCCTTCTAATAATGTTTTTACAATTATTCAAGATAAAAATAAAAATTATTGGTTTGGATTATCAAATGGAATTGCTAAATACGATGGAGATAGAATTACGAGTTATGATAAACATCCCGCTGTCAACAACAAAACGTATTTTTCATCCTATTTAGATTCTAAAGGAAATGTTTGGTTTGGTGGAATTCAGGAGAATGGGGTTATTAAATACAATGGGACAGATTTTGAAAGGTTCGTGTTACCTAAAGCTGTTGAAAATGATTTTATAGGAAGTATCACAGAAGACAATAAAAATAATATGTGGTTTGCTACCGACCATGGAGCCTTAAAGTATGATGGCAAACAATTTTTACTATTCACAGAGAAAGAAGGATTAGCATCCAATTACGTGCTTTCACTTTGTCACGATTACGAAAATAACATCTGGATTGGAACACAGGATGGGGGAGTGAATCTTTTTAATAATGAATCATTTGTAAATTATACTGAAAAGGATGGACTTCTAAATAAAAATATTGTTTCTATTATTCAAGAATCAGATGATACTTATATTTTAGGAACATCAGGATTAGGTTTAAATGTTTTAAATGCTCAAGCCAATACCTTTTCGCCTTTATCAAATTCAAAAGAGGTTCAAAGTTGTAATGTAAGAAGTACAATGCTGGATAAAAACAAACAGCTTTGGGTAGGAACGCAAGAAGGTGTTTTTGTTCTTAAAAAAGAAGGAGCACTGTATACGTTAAAACAGAATTTTGAAAAAATAAACAATACAATTTTTTATAATGTGATTGCTATTGTAGAAGATCAAAACAACTCTGTTTGGCTAGGTTCTTATGGCTCTGGAATTGCTAAAATTAACGGAGCAACAAGTGAATTGTTTACTAAAGAAAATGGTTTTATTTCAAATAATATTCTTACCATTTTCAAAGATAGTAAATCCATTATTTGGATTGGAACAAAAGATGAAGGGTTGGTAAAATATGACGGACAAAAATTTACTCAGTATACTTTAAAGGATGGTTTGACAGACAAAGGAATTTGGAGTATAACTGAAGATAAGAATGGAATACTTTATCTAGGTACAAATGAAAGTGGGGTGTTTATTTATGATAGGAAAGAATTTAAATCGGTAAATATTTCTGATGGATTGTGTTCAAATTATGTCCCAGGTATTGTGTATGATCAACTTGATAATTGTATTTGGATAGGAACTGAAAAAGGAATTAATAGAATTAAATTCAAGAAAAATTTTGAAATTGAATCCATCCGTTATTATGGTGAACAAGAGGGTTATCAAGGAATTGCAACCAATACAAATTCAGTAATTCTGGATACAAAAGGCATTATGTGGTTTGGTGGCACAAATGGATTGAGCCGATACAATCGAATATATGATTTCCCTAATTCAACACCTCCTAAACTTCATATAAACGGTTTGAAATTAGCTTATCAAGTTGTTGATTGGAAAAATTATGCAGATTCTGTTGATGTTTTTTCTGGCCTACCAATTAATTTATCATTGTCACATAAAAATAATAATCTATCATTCGACTTTCAAGCGTTTACTACTGATAATGTAAAATACACATTTATTTTGGAAGGACAGGATGAGCAGTGGTCGCCATTGTCTACTAAATCAGAAGCAGTTTTTACAAACATTAATCCCGGCAAGACTTATACATTTAAAGTGAAGGCCATAAATAGCAATGGAATATGGAGCGATAAAGTGTTATCATTTTCATTTACCATTAATCCTCCTTGGTGGCAAACATGGTGGTTTTATACACTTTCTGCTTTACTAATTGTTGGAGGTGTTTTGGGGTTTATAAATTACAGAACAGCTCAACTTGCAAAGGAGAAAAAAATCTTAGAAGAAAAAGTTACGGAACGAACTGTAGAGTTGAAGGATGCGAATGATAAACTTTCTGTTGCTTTTCAAGATATAAAAGATAGTATCAATTATGCGAAAAAAATTCAAGATGCAATCTTGCCCTTAGAAGAGGAAATAAATAAAGCGTTGCCACAATCTTTTGTTTTGTTTAAACCACGAGATGTTGTAAGTGGAGATTTTTATTGGTTTAATAGAAAGGATAATTTCATATATCTTGCAGCAGTAGATTGTACTGGACATGTTGTTCCTGGCGCTTTTATGAGCATGATTGGAAGCTCTTTGTTAAATGAAATTGTAAGCAAAAAAGGAAATCACGATGCTGCAAGCGTATTAAAAAAACTACACAATGGGGTGCGGAAATCTTTAAAACAAGATAGAGATAGTTATGAATCAAAAGACGGAATGGATTTGGCTTTGACTGTAATTGATTTGACTGCTAATACGCTTCAATATGCAGGTGCTAAGCGCTCGTTGTTCTGTTTTACTGAAAATGAATTTAAAGAAGTAAAGGCAGACAAACAATCCATTGGTGGATTAGAAATGCAAGACGATTATATTTTTACTAACCATAATTTTGAATTAAAAAAAGGAGATACATTCTATTTATTTACCGATGGATATGTAGACCAATTTGGTGGAGAAAAGGGTAAAAAATACTCAACAAAGCGCCTAAAAGAGCGATTAGAAGCAATTCAATCTTTGTCGCTAAAAGAACAAGGAAACAAGCTGGAAGCAGACATTAGCCAATGGCAATCCGACCTAGAACAAGTGGATGACATCCTTGTAATTGGACTTCGATTTTAGCCTTCCAACATAGCCTAATTTTTAGTAATTTCGCATTCATTATAATTTAAGGTATAAATGTAGATTTTAAATAATCTAACATCTCATATCTAACATCTAATATCAAAAAAATGTTACGATCACACACTTGCGGAGAATTGCGTATTTCAAATGCTGGACAAACAGTTACATTAAGCGGATGGGTTCAAGGAGTTAGAGATAAAGGTTCTTTGCTTTGGATAGATTTGCGTGATAGATATGGAATTACTCAAATTACCATAGAAACCGATAAAGCTTCAAAAGAATTGGTGGATGTTGCACGTACCTTGGGCCGTGAATTTGTAATTTCAGTTACAGGTACTGTTGCGGAGCGGTACTCCAAATCCGATAAATTAGAGACAGGTGATGTTGAAATTAATCCTGAAAAAATTGTTGTTATAAACGCTGCCATTACTCCTCCTTTCACTATTGAAGATGAAACAGATGGCGGTGATGATATTCGTATGAAATATCGTTACCTAGATTTGAGAAGAAATTCGGTGCGCAAAAATTTAGAGTTGCGTCATCGTATTGCTATTGAAGTTCGTAATTATTTAGATAAATTAAATTTCTTAGAAGTAGAAACGCCTGTTTTAATTAAATCAACTCCTGAAGGCGCAAGAGATTTTGTGGTGCCTTCTCGAATGAATCCAGGTGAGTTTTATGCCTTACCCCAATCACCACAAACGTTCAAACAATTGTTGATGGTGGGTGGCTTTGATCGTTATTATCAAATTGTAAAATGTTTCAGAGATGAAGATTTGCGAGCTGATCGTCAACCTGAATTTACTCAGATCGATTGTGAAATGGCATTTGTGGAGCAAGAAGATATTTTAAACACTTTTGAAGGATTGATTCGTCATTTATTTAAGAGCGTTAAAGGACTCGACATTCCAACACTTTCGAGAATGACGTATGCCGATGCTATGAAATTTTATGGAAACGATAAACCGGATATTCGCTTCGAAATGAAATTTGTGGAGATGAATGATATTGTGAAAGGGAAAGATTTTAAAGTGTTTGACGATGCGGAGTTAGTAGTTGGTATTTGTGCGAATGGTGCAGCAGAATATACACGTAAACAAATGGATGAATTAACAGAATTCATAAAGCGTCCACAAATTGGTGCAACCGGTTTAATATATGCTCGCTATAATTTAGATGGAACAATTAAGTCATCAGTAGATAAATTTTATAATGAGGAGGAATTAAAAAAATGGGTTGCAGCATTTGATGCGAAGCCAGGTGATTTAATGATGTTGATTGCAGGCGAAGAAAACAAAGCTCGTAAAGCATTATCTGAGTTGCGTTTAGAAATGGGCAATCGTTTAGGTTTGAGAGATAAAAATAAATTTGCTTGTCACTGGATTATTGATTTTCCATTGTTGGAATTCAGCGAAGAAGTGGATTCAACTTCCGTTGGCGAAAAGGGTGGCCGTTGGCATGCGAAACATCATCCGTTCACATCTCCTAAATTGGAAGATGTTGCTTTGCTGGAAACTGATCCAGGTGCTGTTCGTGCAAATGCTTATGATTTGGTAATTAATGGTGTTGAAATTGGTGGTGGTTCTATTCGTATACACGATAAAAATTTGCAAGCGAAAATGTTCGGCTTGTTAGGTTTCAGTAAAGAGGCTGCACAAGCACAGTTTGGATTCTTGATGAATGCATTTGAATTTGGTGCGCCTCCACACGGAGGATTAGCATTCGGATTTGATAGATTGTGTTCTTTGTTTGGTGGTGCAGACGTAATTCGTGATTTTATTGCTTTCCCTAAAAATAATTCAGGACGAGATGTGATGATTGATTCACCATCACCAATAGCGCAAGCCCAGTTGGATGAGTTGATGATTGAGTTGAAGAAGTAAGAAAATTAAGTGTGCTGTCATTTCGAGTGTTTCGCTTTTCGCGAAACGTATCGAGAAAGTGTGATAGCTTTAGAATATTTCACAACCTTTGCTGTTTAGCAGGATTTTTTTATTTTGCTGCACCCCAGTTTTGGTTGATAGTTACACTATCGCTTATCTTTGGATCAGGCAGTTCTTCGGCTGAATGTGGAAGCTCTTGAAAGGATTCTACCATCTTTAAAATATCCGGTTCTAGTTCTTCTTTATTTTGTCCGCGTGTCCAAACTAAAATTTGATAGAACTCATAAGGTGTTTCTATTAATCCTAATTTATAATACACTTCTTTGTTTTCAATTTTTCCTGTTACTTCAGCAATTAATGCTTTGTGTCCGTTTATTTCCTGGCGACCAGGAATGCTTACTTTACCATCTTTAATGTTATCTGCAAATCCTTGTGAAGCTATGTTGTTGAAATACGTATCTATGTCGTAATCCAAACTATAATTTTGCATGGTTTTCTTTTTCTCGTCAATCACCATTGCGTAAACATCTTTTTCTACATTTTGGTATTGCATTGATGCATCTTTATGCAAATCGGTGCAAGGTTGAAGATAATCGGGAATGCTCATCGAATATCTATTATTTACTTTCACTTCAGTAAATACAGTTTCGTGCTTGCAAGATGCAAATGCAAGAGGAATAATAAATAGTAATATAATTCGATTAGCCATTTTGATCATTGTAAAAGCAAAGTACAGAAAAATAATTGTTAAATAAAAGCATTCTGAAAGATTGTTTTACGAAATCTTAAGAAGTTCTTTTTTAATGTCTTCAATGGTTTTAAGGGTAAGTAGGTTCACTTTTTCAAACAATTCAACCAATGCGGCTCTGCTACTTTCTATATTGGCCTCTTTTTCTATCTTTTCAAGCAATTGTCTTAACTCAAAAGCGCCTACCAGAGCAATCGGACTTTTCATTTTATGAGCTTGATTCCCTATTTCTGGCCAATTTCTACTATCAATATATTGATTCAATTCGTCTAAATACTTTGGCATTTCTGTAATATAAGTTTCAAAAATTTCTTTTAAATATTCTTTATCTCCTTCCGCCCGATTATTTAATAATGTAAGGTCAATGGATTTCTCACTGATTTTTATTAATTCCTTTGGAACCAATTGAATGATTTTATTGAAAAGATCATTCGGATTAAATGGTTTTGAAATGTAATCATTCATTCCGGCACTGATGCATTTTTCTTCTTCACCAATCAAAGCAGAGGCCGTCATCGCAACAATTGGAGTATTGCAAATTGGAGAAGGCAATTGTTCTCGTATAAATTTAGTTGCTTCCAATCCATCCATCTCCGGCATAGCGATATCCATCAAAATAAGATGAAATGTATTTGCTTTTATTTGTTCTATGGCCGACTTTGCATCATCGGCAACGCTTACATTTATATTCCATTTTTTTAAAGTGAGTGCTGCTACCCGCTGATTCACACGATTGTCGTCAACAACCAATATATTTATTTTTGAAAGATTAATATTCTGACGGAATGGATCCGAAAATTTCAACTCTTTTGTTTCTTTTACTTTCTTCTTTGTTTTTAAAAAGTCGAGTACAAAAACAAATGTTGATCCTTCATTCACTTTACTGCTTACAGAAATAGTTCCACCTTGTTGCTCAATAATTTGTTTTGCAATGGTTAATCCTAAACCTGTTCCACCATATTTTCTAGTGGTGGTAGCATTAACTTGAGTGAAACTTTCGAAAATTTTATCCAGTTTATTGTTTGGAATTCCAATTCCAGTATCCTGTACAGAAAATAATAAACGCACCTTTTTACCATCGTCTTTCAAAAGTTTTGCGGTGATTTTTACTTCACCTACTTCTGTAAATTTTATTGCATTTCCTGCAAGGTTTAACAATACTTGGTTTAAACGAACTGGATCTCCTAATAATGTTGCTGGAATTTTTTCATCAACACTAGAAATTAGATGTATGTTTTTTTCAGAAGAGCGATATTGTAAGGTAAAAACTAAATTTTTACATAAGTCGGAAAGACTAAATGGAATCATTTCAAAAGCCATTTTTCCTGCCTTGATTTTCGAAAGATCTAATAAGTCATTAATAATAACGAGTAAATTATTAGACGATTCTTTTATTGCCAAAGCATATTCAAGTTGTTCGCTGCTAAGTTTACTGTCGAGTAACTGACTAGTCATGCCAATGATTCCGTTCATTGGTGTACGGATTTCGTGGCTGGTGTTTGCCAGAAATTGTTCTTGCATTTCTTTTGCTAACTCAGCTGCTTCTTTTGCTTTTAAGATTTGTTCCTGAGCTTTGTGTTTTTCGCGGTAACGATAATAGATAATCACTAATAAAATTAAAACACCAATAATTACCAATATTAAAAAATTACGTTGTGTGGTTTGGGCTTTAATTTTTTCTTCTTGAATTTCTGTATTCTTTTTTAAGAGTTCAATCTCCTGATTTTGTCTCTCAAACTCAAATTCTGTTTGCAGCCGAGCAATATTGATAGCCGAGTTTTCATTTAAAATACTGTCTTTATATTCTGTATAAAGTTTATGATACTCCAACGATTTTTTCAAATCATTTTTAGAATCATAAATTTTAGAGAGGATTTCATAGTTATCTCTTAGGTAAGAAATCAAACGTTGTTCTTTTGCAAGTTCAATGCTTTTGTTGATGTGAAATATTGCTTTTTCATAATTCTTTAAATCGTGGTAAATATTACCTAATAGACGATGTGTGTTTTGAACCCAGGTTTTATCGCCAGCGCTTTCATATTTGTGAAGTGCTTCTTCGTAAAAGTGAATGGCCTTAAAAGGGAGATTTAAGCGTTCGTAGGTTTCACCTATATTCAAGAAGTTTAGACCTTCTTGACGAGGGAGATTGCTCTCGCGTGACAATTTCAATCCTTTCATTGAGTTATCAAGCGAATAGAATAAGTGACTTTTATTTTTTGTTTTAGTTCCTAATAAGTTGTAGGAGTCGGCCATATTTGCATACGAATTAATGATTTTCTTTTTGTCATTAATTTTAACTGCAATTTGAAAAGCTTTGGAATAAATTTTAATGGCTTTAAAATAATAGTTTGTGTCATTCAGTTCGTTTCCGATATCCATATGACGATTTGCAATTCTGTTTAAGCTAGTAATACTTTTATCAAAATCTTTATTTTGAAAATATAAGTCGTACGATTTTTGATAACAGTCGATTGCTTTTTGATTGTTTTTTAAAGTAGTATAAATGTTTCCCATGTTCAGAAAGCATCTAGCCGTTGCACTTTTGTCAGCTGCTTTTTCAGCCAGTACAAGTGCATCACGCAAAGTAATTAATGCTGCAGAAAAATTGCCTCGATTATTCTCTAGTGTAGCAAGGGAATTCATCCCCTCAATTATTCCGTGCGGATAATTTATTTTTTTAGAAAAATCAATAGCTTGTTTGGCGTATTCATAAGCTTTCGGGGAATCAAAGTTGGTGTATTCAACCGACAGGTCAACCATTGCATCGGCTTTTACTTTTTTATCGTTGGTTGTAGCAATTACTTTTTGAAGTGAATCAATAGAAGGATTCTCCTGCGCAGTTAATTGCGAAAGAGTTATAAAAATGAAAAATAAATATGTAATGAAATACTTCATTCTAAAATTGAAAATGGCGCACAAAAGTAGTGATTTTAAGGGGAAAATGGCAAAAAAAAGCCCAATCCGTATTAACGAACTGGGACTTATTTGTTTGTATCTTTAAGCGTCTAGCACTTAAATTGTCTATTGCCTACTGCTTACAACGTTCCTCTCTTTGCTTGTTCTCTCTCAATTGATTCGAACAATGCTTTGAAGTTTCCTGCACCAAATCCTTTGGCACCCATACGTTGAATGATTTCGTAGAATAATGTCGGTCGATCTTCTACTGGTTTTGTGAAGATTTGCAATAAGTATCCATCTTCATCTGCATCTACAAGGATTGACAACTCCTGTAATTTAGAAATGTCTTCTTTCATGATGTCCATGTGAACACCAAGTCTATTTGGGATATCATCATAATAAGCTTGCGGAGGCGGAGGTAAAAATTCAACACCACGTGCTCTTAATTGTTCTACCGTTTTGATAATATCATCTGTTGCCAACGCTAAATGTTGAACTCCTGCACCTTCATAGAAATCAATGTATTCCTCAATCTGTGATTTTTTCTTTCCTTTTGCAGGTTCGTTGATTGGAAATTTAATTCTTCCGTTTCCGTTACTCATTACCTTACTCATCAATGCAGAATATTCTGTTGTGATCTGTTTGTCGTCAAACGATAGAAAGTTTACAAAGCCCATTACTTCTTCATACCATTTTACAGTAGCGTTCATTTCATTCCAGCCAACATTCCCAACCATGTGGTCAATAAATTTTAATCCTACAGCTGCAGGATTGTAATTGCTTTCCCATTTTTTAAATCCAGGTAAAAATTCTCCTTTGTAATTTTTACGTTCCACAAACATGTGAACGGTTTCTCCGTAAGTATAAATTCCAGCACGAACTACTTCTCCATGTTCGTCTTTTTCAACAGTTGGTTCCATAAAAGATTTAGCACCACGCTTAGTAGTTTCTTCCCACGATTTGCGAGCATCTTCTACCCAAAGTGCAATTACTTTTACTCCATCACCATGTTTTTTAACATGTTCACCAATTGCTGAATCGCTTGTTAATGCTGTTGTTAAAACCAAACGGATTTTATCTTGTTTCAATACATAAGAAGTACGATCTTTTAATCCTGTTTCTAATCCTGCATAAGCATAAGATTGAAAACCAAAAGCGGTTTTATAAAAGTGTGCAGATTGTTTTGCATTGCCCACATAAAATTCTACATAATCGGTTCCCAATAAAGGAAGGTAATCTTGTGCTCCTTCAAATATTTTTTCTAAACCGTACTCTACATTTTTTATTTCTTTACTCATTTTTTTATTTCTTTAAAAATTAATTTTTATTTTTTTAATCTGCACATCTGCATATCAATACATCTGCACATTAGTTATTCTGTCCAACTCTTATAATACTTCCCATCATCAATTCCCATTGCTGCTTCCGTCACCATCAATGGTTTAAAAGTATCTACCATCACAGCCAACTCTTGAGTCTCTTTATGACCGATACTTCTTTCATAAGCTCCAGGTGCTGGTCCGTGTGGAATGCCTTTTGGATGCAAAGTAATATGTCCTTGCTCAATATTATTTCTGCTCATAAAATCCCCATCCACATAATACAAAACTTCATCACTATCAATGTTGCTGTGATTGTATGGCGCAGGAATTGATTTTGGATGGTAATCATATAAGCGCGGACAAAATGAACAAACTACAAAAGTAGATGTTTCAAAAGTTTGGTGAACAGGAGGCGGTTGGTGCACGCGACCAGTAATTGGCTCAAAGTTATGGATGCTAAACCCGTAAGGGAAATTGTATCCGTCCCAACCAATTACATCAAATGGATGTGTAGCGTAAACAACTTCGTGCATCATTCCTTCTTTTTTTATCTTGATTAAGAAGTCACCTTTTTCGTCAAATGTTTCCAACTCGTTAGGCAATTTAAAATCGCGTTCACAAAATGGAGAATGTTCTAACAATTGTCCAGATTCATTTTTATAACGTTTTGGAGTATAAAAAGGAGAATGAGATTCTACATAAAAAATACGATTTTCGGTTGTGTCAAAATCAATTTGATAAATCATACCACGCGGAATTATAAGATAATCGCCATATTCAAAGGAAATGTTACCCATCATTGTGCGCAATTTCCCTTTTCCTTTATGAATAAAAAGCAATTCATCCGAATCGGCATTTTTATAAAAATAGGTGCGTAATGATTTTTGCGGAGCTGCTAAACCAATGATGCAATCGGAGTTAACAAGCATGTCTTTTCTGCTCTCTAAAAAATCTTCAGTTGGTTTTACTTCAAATCCTTTTAGCAAAAGTGCTTTGATATTTTTGTTGATAGCGATTTTTGGAGAAACATCGTACGACTTCAAAATTTCTTTTACTTGAGTTGGACGATGAACTTCATAGAGCAATGATGAATGTCCGTGAAATCCTTCTGTTCCAAATAATTGTTCATAGTACAATCCGCCTTTCGGTTTCTCAAATTGTGTATGACGTTTTTGAGGGAATGATCCCAATTTATGATAGATAGGCATTTTAGAAATTATAAATGGTGAATGATAAATTATAAATGATGTGTAGAATTACACAAGATTTTCTTCGAAAAGAATGGATTACTCAGGATTACGTTTTGTAATCTGTTTAATATCGATAATAAGTGCTTTGCCGATAGTATTCATAAAACAAATCTAATGAAAAAATAGGATATTTGGAAGGAAAAAAAAGTTATTTTTGTCAGGAATGAATTTACTCTTCTGTATGCGGTAAATAGTGGTATTCCACCAGAGAATCGTCAGAAACTCGTTCTTGTAGCCATAACGATTTGTTTTTTAATCGTAATATTTTACAAGTTTTGGGTTTGATTGCTGTGTTATATGGAGTCATCAAAAGTTCCTCTTTGTCGTTTGCAAATTCCCATTTTCCTGTGTATTGAGGTGTTGCCCATATCCAGCTGGAGACTTCGGAGTATTCGAATTCGCCCGATTGAAAAATGACAAGTTTTTCTCTGGTAACAAGCGAACGGTATTCTTCTGTTTTGTCTTCCCCATTCAAAATATACGTATCTACTTTCCAGATATTGGCAAGGCGAGCTTTTTTGCTCATCAGGCTAATAGCGGGACCATTCTCATATTTTTTGCAGGAAGCAATAGATATGCAAATGATAAGAAGCGATATTTTATAGAATAGTTTCACTCTTACAAAGATAAAGAAATATGTTGTCTTTAAACAGATTGAAAATGCTTAATTTTGGTCAATGATTCTTACAGATACACATACGCATTTATACTCAAAAGAGTTTGATTCGAATCGAAACGATTTAATTCAGCAAGCGATTGATTCGGGAATTACTCGTTTGTTTATGCCCAATGTGGATAGTGAATCTATTCCAGGAATGTTTCAGGTAGAAAAACAATTTCCCAATAATTGTTTTGCAATGATGGGTTTACATCCTTGCTCGGTAGGTGCTAAGTATCAGCAGGAATTGCAGGTGGTAGAGTATTGGCTGAACAAACGGAAATTTGTTGCCATTGGTGAAATCGGAATTGACTTGTATTGGGATAAAACATTTTTTGAACAACAGCAAGATGCTTTTAGAATGCAAATTCAATTAGCTAAAAAATACAATTTACCTTATGTGATTCATTCCAGAAATTCGTTTGACGAAGTTTTTGAAATTGTAAGTGAATTTAAAAACGACAATATAAAAGCGATATTTCATTGCTTTAGCGGAAACATTGAACAAGCCGAAAAGGTAATCGATTTGGGTAATTTTAAATTAGGAATAGGCGGAGTGGTAACATTCAAAAATTCGGGATTAGATAAAGTAGTAGAAGCAATTGATCTAAAACATTTGGTTTTAGAAACAGATGCGCCTTATTTGGCACCAATACCGCATAGAGGAAAAACAAACAATCCTGAATATTTAATTCTGATAGCAAAAAAAATTGCTGAGATAAAAAATATTAGTTTAGAAGAAGTTGTGGAGGTAACAACACAAAATTCAAAAGACATTTTTGGTTGTTAGGTATAATGTTAATTGTTAAGCAGAATCTATTCCCCCCTTTGAAAATGGGGCAAGGGGGATTGATTTCGATGATTGTTTTATAGTCAATAATTTTATTCATGAGCAAAAGTAAAGTATTATTAATCTACACAGGCGGAACCATCGGCATGATGCAAGATGCTAAAACGGGTCAATTAAAACCATTCGATTTTAAACAATTAACCGATCAGATTCCGGAGTTAAATAAATTCGATGTGACTTTGTCGGCTATTTCATTTGCGAATCCTATTGATTCAAGTGATATGCAACCATCCGTTTGGATAGAGATTGCAAAAATGATTGAAAAAAATTATGAGAAGGTTGATGGATTTGTGGTGTTGCATGGAAGTGACACGATGTCGTTTACAGCATCAGCATTAAGTTTTATGTTGGAAAATTTGAATAAGCCTGTGATACTTACTGGTTCACAATTGCCAATTGGAATGATACGTACAGATGGGAAAGAAAATTTAATTACAGCGATTGAAATTGCTGCAGCAAAAGAAAAAGGAAAACCTGTTGTATCCGAAGTGTGTATTTATTTTGAATATCAATTGTATCGTGGTAATCGCACTCATAAATTTAATGCTGAACATTTTCAGGCATTTCAATCTGCAAATTATCCAGTATTAGCAGAAGCTGGTGTGCATTTGAAATACAATTATAGTGCTTTAAAAAAAGGCAACCTGCCTGCCGGACAGGCAGGTGGAAAAAAATTAAAAGTTCATGCTTCGCTAGATTCGAATATTGCTATTCTGAAAATGTTTCCTGGCATTACACAAAATGTAGTGGAAGCTATTTTGAATGCAAAAAATGTAAAGGCAGTTATTTTAGAAACTTTCGGCTCCGGAAATGCCAGTACACAAAAATGGTTTATTGATGCGCTGAAAAAAGCAATCGATAAAGGAATCGTTATTTTAAATGTGACTCAATGCAATGCTGGAAAAGTAGAGCAAGGGAAATATGCAACGAGTGCAGCATTCAAAAAGATTGGCGTGATTGGAAGTTCTGATATTACTTCGGAAGCTGCTGTTGCAAAATTAATGTTTGTGTTAGGAGCATCATCTAACAAAAAAGAAATCGAAAAATTATTAAAGAGTGATTTAAGGGGAGAAATGACAATTTAATTTTTATCAAATGATTAATTGAGTTTTTGGTTTCATTAATATTTTTGAAATAGTCAGCAGCGAAATTAAAGGGATTAGCCAAATTACTTTACAGCCTAAGCGCTCAATAGCATTCGCAAATGTTCCGCAATCCCATGCATTTATTAATATTCCAACACAGAAGATAAATAAAACAATTTTGATCGGACTGGTAAAAAGATCTCGTCTGATAAAAAAACTATCATTATAAACAAAATACTTAGCACGACAACAAAGTAAGAAATAAGATTAAATTTTTCCAAACCCGACAATTTTGATTCACTTTGTTTGGAGCATGCGTAATGTTTAAGATCGCTGGAAAAATATTTTGAGATTCGCTCATGCAAAAGTGTCCCTTCTAAAAAACTTCCATTTCCTTCTCCGATTCCAAATTTTGTCAGTTGATCAAATGTAGCCTTTGCAGATTCCACGACATGCATTTTTATGTATTTTGGCTCTGTAAGCGTATTATATATGATTTCATTAAATTCTTTTTTGGATTCTTTCCAACTACCAATTTTATACACGGGGCTTTTTTCATCCCAAACAAATTCATATGCTCTAGAAGGTAAAGAGTCTTTATAAGTACATAATTTATAATTTTTATTTTCACATTGGTCATCTAAATACTTTTTTGCAATTCCATGTTCTACCATTGCACCCATAAAAAATATGTGTTTGGATTTAGACAATGCAGATCCCATTGTAACTATCGAGATTGCTGATAAAATGAATAATAATGCAAAATGCTTTTTTGTGTTAAAAAAATCTTTTGTTGGAAAAATGTATCTTTTTAAAGTAAATAATATAAGTAGTAGTAATAAGAAAATTAGAAAATGAGAAATGTGCATAGCAATTGAAAGAAAGAAAATAAAATACAAAAGCACTTGAGTTTTTTTAGTGTGTTTTTCCAATAAGAGCAATGTCATACAAAGAAAAGCAATAGCAGTGAAGATGTCAGGCATTACTTGGCATACTGTCCATGAGATACTTGTGAATAATGACAATGTTGCAATAATAGTTAAGCTGTATTTTAAAAAATGCTTATCACCTAGAACTGCTTTTGCCAATAAAAAAATTAAATAGGAGAGTATGAGTGCTTGGAAAAATATAACCAACCACATTGATAAGCCGTTTAAGCTCGCTATTCTTAAAAATAAACCATAGGTGATTGGTCTGTCAAATGGAGTTTCTAATTCAAAACCGGAAGCTAAGTAAGTGGATGTATCTGAATAAACAATTGGAAATCCATTATAAAATGAATCAAGCATTAAAAAAATAGCGCCTGTTAAAATGTAAGTAAGTTGCTTCATGTTTATTTTCAATTTGGAATATTAAAAAGAGGTAAAATTAGGGAACAGATTTATAATATCTGATGTAATCAATGTCAAATGAGTTGCTAAAAGTATTTACTTCTGGTGCATTATCACCACTTTGTATTCCTAAGTTAGCAATGATGACCGCTTTTTCATTTGGGAAGATTGGATTTGTATAATATGTTTTTCCTGCTTTTACATCTTTGCATTCTACATTTTTTCCACTTTTAGTTTGATAGTAGGTGCTAAGACGTATTGATTCCCCATCTACGAACCACTCTATTTTAGTGCTATCCCATACAACAGTAAAAATGTGGAAGTCTTGTGAATAATCAACTCCTTCGTATTTTTTTCCACTAAACTTGTGATTGTAATGAACGGTCATGCGCACTACTTTAGATGATTTTTTGGGATTGTATTTTCCAAAAATAGTTTCAGAATTCCAAAATTCAAAAACATCAATTTCATTATTCACTTTATCTTTTTCACCATACATCCAGAATGCAGGCCACATTCCTTTTTCTTTGGGGATTTTACAACGTATTTCAAACTTGCCATACAAATATTGATTTTTTGTTTCTATAAAAGCAGAAGTAAAATCGTATGTTCTTAAATTGGGAAGTCCGTCACCTAAAATAAGACTGTCGGGTTGCCAGCTTACAGCCTTGCGAGTCACTTTTTCTTTTTTTGGAATCATTTTACAAATTCCATTTTCTATTTTTATGTTGTCGAGTGTTAAATACATTCCAACTCCTTCGTTGATTAATGTTCCTTGTGACGATACTCGGTTGACCCATGTATTGGTATTTAAAGAAGTTCCATCAAAATTATCTTCAAAATCAAGAACCCATTTTTCTTCTGCACATTTTCCATCTGCAGCAGCTACCACTTTTTGCTTTTGAGAAAATGTATTTTGAATAAAGAATAAAGAAAGAAAGATTAAAAAATATTTTTTCATGTTTTTAAAATTAAATGATTCCAGCTCCTAATAATATCGAGAAAATAAAAAGGAAAATAGCTACAAAAATTTGAACGGTGCTGATTGTTGCTTTTTTTAATAATTTATTACCAATGAAAGCACCTGCAAAAGCGGCTAGTGTAGCAGCAATGATTAATGGGTAATTAAAAGGATGCTCATTGGAAAATATTTGTTTGGAATACATCGACAAGCGTGAAATGTCAATCATGCAAGCAATCACAACTCCGGAAGCAATAAAGGCTTCTTTTGACAAATTGGAACGAATTAGAAATGCGGAGCGCAAAGCACCTTGATTTCCTGATAGTCCTCCAAAAAATCCACTCAACAATCCACCCAATGGTAAATATTTTTTATCAAATTGCATGTTTGCTAAAGCTGGAATAATTTCGAAACAAGAGAAAAATAATAAAACTATGGCAATAATTAATTTGATTGGTAATACTACAAAATGGTGACCTGATAAATCATATTCAAACAAGGGTTGCATGTTGCTCAAAAGCTGCAAAACATAAGCACCGATAAAAGCAGCAAGTATGGATGGAATTCCAAAACGGAGTATGGTTTGTTTGTCGGCATGTTTTCCAACCAATGCTAATTTGAAAAGATTGTTTAGGAAATGGACAATGGCAGTTAAAGCAATGGATAACTCAATTGGAAAAAAAATTCCGAATACAGGTAAGAGTAAAGTTCCTAAACCAAAGCCAGAGAAGAGCGTTAATCCCGACCCAAGAAATGCAACCAAACAAATGATAATGTACTCCATGGTTGTAAATTTAAGGAAAATAAAAAGTCCCACACAATTGCGGGACCTTATTTGATTCATCTGCGGAGAAGGTGGGATTATTTCATGATCCCTAGTCTCCCATTGTCAAAATCAAATAAAGCACTTCGTTATTTTCAATTTTCCTGCAAATCCACGAAAGCAAAGCTTTCAGGATTTCCCCTAAAATTAAAAACTCCGCTAAAAGGCGGAGCTTTATTTGATTCATCTGCGGAGAAGGTGGGATTCGAACCCACGATACCCTTGCGAGTATACAAACTTTCCAGGCTTGCTCTTTCGGCCACTCAGACACCTCTCCGAATCGGGTTGCAAATGTAATAAAGTTTTTAGGTTGTAAGACTATTTTTCCTTTTCTTCTCCATTCGATAAACCAACACCAAACTTGCAGCAACCAATACAGCACTTATAATTACATACATCATTTCATTTTCGAAAGTTCCTATTTTATCTACATCAGCAGAAATAACTCCTCTATTTGATAGCCATATTAAAAATACAGCCATTCCATTGTTGAAGAAATGTGCCAATATTCCTGGCCATAAAGATCCGCTCCATAAAAATAAATAACCCAAATAAGCACCCATTAACATGCGAGGAAAAAATCCGAAAAATTGCATGTGGAATCCGCTGAATAAAATGGCGCCAGTCCAAATTGCAATGTGTTTGTTTTTAAAACATTCAATCAATACTTTTTGAATCATTCCTCTGAAAAAAAGCTCTTCACTGATGGCCGCCATAAAAGCAACCACAAACAAATTCAAAATCAATCCACTAACAGAAGTCCCTTCAGTAAATAGTTTTGTCATCTCCAAAGCTTTTGCCTCACTGTGTTTCATCCATTCTTCTACACCACTTAATGCAGCAGGTAAATGCATTTGTTCATTTAGTTGAGCAATCCAATTGATGGTTGGTAAGGCAAATAAAATTCCAATGCTTCCTAAAATTAAAGTTGTAAAAGAGGCCTTTGTTGTAACTCCCAAATAAGGAATTCGTTGTTTGGTCCATAAGCCAGCAAACAAAATAGCAGGAACAATAAAAAGAAAAAGCACACCAATTAACTGACCTAAATAGAGCAAATTAACAGTGGTTGAATTGTCTAAATTTAGCTCCGTTTCAGCACCACTTCCTGCAATTGTAGCTGTTGCATACAATGCCAGCCATAAAAAAATGACAGCTAATTTTATCCAGGAATGGCGTTCTTGCTCGATGTTTTGCATTGATAGGCTTATTTTTGGTAACTTTGCACTTGTTCAGATGACTAATGGCTGCGAATTTACGAATCTTTGTGGCAAAAAATGAGTAATGACTAAAATAGGTAACATAGAATTAGGCGATTTTCCTTTATTACTTGCTCCCATGGAGGATGTGAGTGATCCGCCTTTTCGTGCAGTTTGCAAAAAAAATGGTGCCGATTTAATGTACACCGAATTTATTTCATCGGAAGGACTTATCCGTGATGCGGCTAAAAGTGTTCAAAAGCTCGATATATTTGAATATGAACGACCAATAGGAATTCAACTTTTTGGTTCCGATATAGATTCCATGCGTGAAGCGGGAATTATTGCCGATAATGCCAAACCTGATTTGATTGATATTAATTATGGTTGTCCGGTACGACAAGTTGCATGTCGTGGTGCTGGTGCGGCTCTTTTGCAGGATATTCCAAAAATGGTGGAAATGACTTCTGCTATCATCAAAATTGCTACTCGTCCAGTTACCGTTAAAACACGTTTGGGTTGGGATGACAATACAAAGAATGTAGTAGAAGTCGCAGAACGTTTACAAGATATTGGAATTGGAGCCTTAACGATTCACGGAAGAACTCGTGCACAATTATACAAAGGTGAAGCAGATTGGAGCTTGATTGGTGACATCAAAAATAATTCGCGTATTAAAATTCCCATTTTCGGAAACGGTGATGTGGATTCTCCAGAAAAAGCAAGGTTGATGAGAGATAGATATGGTGTGGATGGAATTATGATTGGTAGAGCAAGCATTGGTTATCCTTGGATTTTTAATGAGATAAAACATTATTTCAAAACAGGAGAACATTTGGCACCTCCAACAATTTCAGATAGAGTAAGAGTTTGTAAAGAGCATTTGGATTTTTCAATGCGCTGGAAAAGTAATCATGCAGGAATTGTAGAAATGCGTAGACATTATACTAATTACTTTAAAGGGTTGCCAAACTTTAAAGAGTTTCGTTTGAAATTGGTTACCACATATTCATACGAAGAAATAATTATGCTTTTAGATAAAGTGGAAAAGCAATACGGTGCATTGGAAGTAGCATAATTAAACCGCCAAATGTTTCTTTGTAAAAATCCTTACAGGATACCATGATGCAAGAAATCCAATTGTCAGTACAGCAAAAATGATCATTAGGATATCTGATGTTTTTACTTGAACAGGATATGCATTTACCACATAGCCTTCTGACATGGTAATTACTCCAAATTGAATTTGCACCCAACAGATTAGTAGCCCCAATGTTAGGCCTAATATTGCTCCAATACAAGTAATTAAAATCCCTTCCACTAAAAATATTTTACGAATTAATTTTATATCTGCACCCATGTTGTTCAAAATGGTGATGTCTTTTTTCTTTTCGATAATCAACATCGTTAAAGAACCGATGACATTAAATGTTGCAATAATTAAAATGAACATTAAAATAATGAATGTCCATAATTTTTCCGACTGCATCGTTTTATATAACAAAGAGTTCTGTTGCTCTCTGCTTTTTACTTCATAGTTGCCGCCCAACAAATTGATGATTTCGTTTCGAAATTTTTCTCCATCCGTTCCTTTTTTAACTCCTATTTCTAAAGACGTTACTTCTGTTGTGTAATCCAACAAGGTTCTTGCTCTTGCAATGTCCAAAATGATATAATTATCTAATTCATCATTGATAGAGAATACTCCAGCTGGATATGCTTTCATTTCATTTAATCCGTCTTCAGGATTCATGGAAGTGATTTTCCCGCGCTTAGGAGCATAAATAGAAATAAGAGATGAAAGGTCGTTCGGACGAGTTTGTAAAATGTAGCTGACGCCTCTTCCTATTACAATATTGTTTTTACTGATATTAAAATCGCCCTCACGAACAAGTGTGTCGAATCGACTCATTTCCTGAAATCCTGCGCTTACTCCTTTTATTGTAGCTATAGATTGTTTGTCGTCATACTTTAACAATGCATTTCCTTCCATTACTTCGGTGTAGTGTGCAATGTTTTCTGATTTTAAAATTTTCTGAAAAATACTGGCGTTTGGATCAAATGTTTTTCCTTGTTTGATAGTAATTTCTATATCAGCATCAAATGAATTGTTAAGTGATTGAACTAAATCTGTTAATCCATTAAATGCAGAAAGCACAATCACAAGAGCCATCGTGCCAATACAAATTCCTGCTACTGAAATACCCGAAATAATATTTATGGCATTGTGCGACTTCTTAGAAATCAGATAACGTTTTGCTATGAAGAGAGGTAGATTCAAAATCAGCAGGCAATTAGATCAATTGAACAGTAGGCAATAAAAAAATTGCGCAATTGCCTACTGCATATTGCCAATTTGCTTAATTATTTCTTTAACAGTTCATCAATTCGCATCGCATAATCCAACGAATCGTCATGAAAGAAAACTAAATTTGGAATGATTCGTACTTGCTTTTTAATGCGTTCCGAAAGTTTCATTCTTATTTCTTTTGTATTTTCTTGAATTAATTTTAGCAATGCTTTATTGTCAGGAACGTTAAACAAGCTCACATACACTTTCGCAATTCCTAAATCCGGACTCACTCGAACTTGTGTTACTGTAATAAGGGCATTTCCAAAAAGCAAACGAGTTTCTCTTTGAAAAATTTCACCAAGCTCCTTTTGTATTAAGCGAGATACTTTTAACTGACGCGTTGAATCCATTTAACGATTATTATGACTGTAAAATTAGCAAAATTAAGCCTACAAACACTATCTTTGCCTTATGAAAAAGTTTTTCGGTGTTCTCCGTTACGTAAAAGGATATTGGCGCTATGCTATCTTGAACATCATCTTCAATATTTTATCCGTTATTTTTTCTCTTTTTTCAATATTAATGTTGTTGCCGTTTTTGAAAATTCTTTTTTCAAACGATTCTAACGCACTTCAAGCAATTGCCGCCAAAGACCCCGTGTGGAGTTTTAGTACTAGTGGACTTCTTGATTTACTTAATCATACTTTAGCTAAGGGAGCTGTAGATAATGGAAAAGTAAGTGTGTTGGTTTGGATTTGTTTATTTACCGTGATAATGGTTTTTCTAAAGAATTTATTTCGTTATCTGGCAATGTATTTCTTGGCGCCATTAAGAAACGGAGTTGTTAGGGATATAAGGAATAAAATATTTAATAAATCGCTCGATCTTCCACTTTCATATTACTCTGAAGAACGCAAAGGGGATATTATGAGTAGAATGACTGTTGATGTTCAAGAAATTGAATGGAGCATCATGCAATCACTTGAAATGATTTTTAGAGAACCATTAAACATTATTTTCTTTCTGATAATGATGGTGTTTATGAATCCCGTTTTAACTTTAATTGCGCTTATTCTTTTACCAATTTCGGGCGTAACAATTGGTCTTATCGGAAAAAGTTTAAGACGGTCTTCTGCTAAAGGAAAAGCAAAAATGGGAATTCTTCTTTCAATTATGGAAGAAACCCTAGGCGGTTTAAGAATCATAAAGGGGTTTAATGCAGAAAAAAATATAAGCGAAAAATTTAGAAATGAAAACCAGCAATACACCGACATAAGTATTCGGATGTATAGAAAAGGAGATATGGCTTCTCCTTTAAGTGAATTTATGGGCGTATCCGTTTTGGTTATCATTCTGTATGTTGGTGGTAAAATGGTAATCAGCGATTTTTCGATGGATGGAGAAGTTTTTATTACTTATTTGGCATTGTTTGCTCAATTGTTAGGTCCAGCAAAAGCTTTTACTTCAGCTTATACCAGTGTTCAAAAAGGATTGGCTTCCGCTGAACGAATTGATAAAGTGTTGGATGCTGAAGTATCAATTAAAAACGTTTCTAATCCGATATCGATTAATAAATTTGAAAAGGAAATTGAATACAAAAATGTTTCGTTTGCTTATCGCGAAGGTGAAACGGGTTGGGTATTAAGTGATATCAATCTAAAAATACAAAAAGGTAAAACGATTGCTTTGGTCGGACAATCTGGCTCCGGAAAAACCACTTTAGCGGATATGTTGCCTCGTTTTTATGATACAACCAAAGGAGAAATATTGATTGATGGAGTAGCCATAAAAGATTCAGATATTAAAGATGTACGTGCGCTTATGGGCATTGTTACTCAGGAGTCTATTTTGTTTAACGATACCGTTTTTAATAACATTGCATTTGGAATTGAAGGTGTAACAGAAGCGCAAGTGATTGAAGCCGCTAAAATTGCCAATGCGCACGAATTTATTAGTAAAATGCAAGACGGTTATCAAACGAATATAGGAGATAGAGGAAGTAAAATGTCGGGCGGACAAAGACAACGGATGAGTATTGCTCGTGCCGTTCTTAAAAACCCTCCTATTTTGATTTTAGATGAGGCAACTTCAGCTTTGGATACAGAAAGTGAACGTTTGGTGCAGGATGCTTTGTCCAATTTGATGAAAAATCGCACTTCCGTGGTAATTGCTCACCGTTTATCCACTATACAGCATGCCGATGAGATTATTGTGATGCAAAAAGGTGTTATCAAAGAGCGTGGAACTCATATCCAATTACTAGCTCTTAATGGAGCCTATTCCAAATTGCATGAAATGCAGTCCTTTGTTTAACTCCTAAAGCATTTTAGTTCGCATTCCCCCTTTGGAAAAGAGCCTGTCCCGAGACTTCGGGAGGGCCAGGGGGATTTTAAAGATGCTTCTTGTAGAAATTCTGCTAATTTTTAAACTTTCCCGCCTTTCCATCATCTAATTTTCATTCAACTACCAAATACTAAATTTTATGTGTAAAATTCGTATATTTGTCTACAATAAAAATGGATATTAACCCTTAAAAAAATAAACATGAAAAAAAACTTACTACTTACTACTGCATTGCTTTTAGGTGCTTTGGCAACGAATGCTCAAATCTCAATTAACATGGCAGATGTTGCATCGCCAATAACTGTAATTCAACAAGCGCAAGATACAATGCCAACTGTAACTGTTGGAGGTTCTGGAATTAGCCAAACATGGAACATGTCGGCATTAAATACACATACAACGGATACGCTTAACTTTATTTCTCCAACTTGGGCTCCTGCTGCAGCACAGTTTCCAACAGCAAATTTGGCTATTCAATTTGTTGGTGGACAAAGCGCTTACGCATATGCGAATAAAACAGCTTCTTCCTTTACTCTTATGGGGAATTCAGGTATTCAAGATTTTGGTGCTGGACCAACAGCTGTAGTGCAAAAAACAACACCTGCTGAAATTTTAACAAATTTCCCTTCTACGTATTTGAGCACTTTTACTCAAACTTATTTAAATGAAGGAAAATTCTATTTTGGAATAGATCCAGGAATTGGTTTTGTTATCGATTCTATTGGTTTGAAAAGTACTATTACAAAATATTCTAATGTTGATGCTTGGGGTACAATAACTACTCCATTATTATCAGCCACTCCTTGTTTGCGTTATTATTCAACAAAACACAATACAGATAGTTTGTTTATTTATTCAACGTTCACGGGCTGGGTTTTCTTTCAAGAAACAATTGATTCTTCAAAATCATTTTCTTGGTGGGCAAACGGAATTGGTTTTCCATTAGTTGAATTAAATACAAATTGGGCTGCTGATACAGTTAGAGATGGTTCTTGGTTAAAAGCAACTCCAACAGCTAGTATAAATGATTATTCTTCAGTTTCAAAGGTGAATGTGTACCCAAATCCTGCACAAAACGAAATTACTTTTGATGTTGACGCATCTGTTGTGTCAGCAATTCAAGTATATGATTTGACAGGAAGAATGATTGGTTCATACCCTGTGTCAAATGCAATTACTAAAATTGATGTTGCTTTATTTGCTGATGGGATGTATTCTTATTCATTGATTAGTAAAATTGGTCAGCTAGTCAATAGAGGTAAATTTACCGTATCAAAATAAGATAATCTTAAATTTCTATAAAAGCGTCCTGCCTTTGGTAGGACGCTTTTTGTTTATCAGTATTGATTAAAGAAAATAAATATGCTATATTTGTTAGATACATTTAAACCTCATAAAATGAAAAAAATAATACTTTCTGCAACTGCGATAATTGCTTTTGCTTTTAACGGATTAGCGCAAGCTCCAGACTTAATGTTTGAAAATTGGGCAAATTTACCTTTTAGTACAAACCAAGACCCCGTTGGTTGGGCAAGTTTAAATGCTCTCAATTTGGTTGGAACTTCATTGTCGGTTTATAAAGAAACAGTTGCTCCTAATCAAGGCTTAATAAGCGCAGAAATTAGAACCGTTGATGTAGTCGGTGCTGCTATTCCTAATCCATATACTACAGGAGATATTGATACAGCTGGAATTTTAGTTATGGGAACAATCAATATTTCGCCTCCAGGATTAGCATACGGTAAACCAATGTCTGGTCGTCCTTCTACCTTATCCTTTTCTTCTAAATATACCCCAATGGCTGGTGATTCTGCTTTTGTGTTGGCATATTTAACTCATTATAATGGTTCTTCTAGAGACACTATTGCTTCGGGTAAATATGCAACTGGTGCTACAACTACAGCTTATGCAGCCAATAGTTTAACAATGAGCTATGGCGCTTCATTCGGTTCTGTTTGGGCTGATACGATGTTAGTTTTTGCTAGCTCTAGTGTATATAGTCACCCAGGTGCAAAAATTGGTAGCACATTTTATATTGATGCGATGTCTTGGTCAGGTTTCACTGGAATTAATGATATAGTTGCTCCTAGCAACATTTCTATTTTCCCTAATCCTGCCACAAACAACATTAGCTTCACTAGCTCAGTAAATGCTGATTTTGTTGAAGTTTCTGATGTAACTGGTCGCAAAGTTGGAACATATTCTATGATTGGTAATTCATTAACAATTGAAACATCCTCTTTTTCTTCAGGAATGTATATTTATAATGTATTGAACGATAAGAAAGAAGTAATTAACAGAGGTAAGTTTGAAGTAACAAAATAAATTTTTACCAATTATTAAAACGCCAGTAATGTTAATTCATTGCTGGCGTTTTTGTTTTTGTATCTTTACATAAAAGCAAATCAATTGAGTCCACGAATTACAGACGGCTTACATTTTTTATCAAAACTTACTTTCGGAAGAGCATGGAATGCCACCAAAGTAGTGATGAGCTTTTATATTTCTAAATGGACAAATAAACCTATTCAATGGGGAGTTCCAATCAGCGTTACGTTTGAACCAACTACCTCCTGCAATTTACGTTGTCCTGAATGTCCAAGTGGAAAAAGAGAATTTACTCGTCCCACTGGAATGCTTCAAAACGATTTTTTTAAATCAACGATTGACGAGTTGCATAAAGAAATTTCGTATTTGATTTTTTATTTTCAAGGTGAACCATATCTCAATCCTAAATTTTTAGAAATGGTACAGTATGCTTCGTCTAAAAATATTTACACTGCTACATCTACCAACGCACATTATTTAAACGATGAGGTGGCAAAAAAAACGGTAGAAAGTGGGTTGAGCAGATTGATTGTTTCCATTGACGGAACTACTCAGGAAACCTACGAACAGTATAGGATAGGTGGCGACATAAATAAAGTAATTGAAGGTGCTGAAAATGTGGTGAAGTGGAAAAAACAATTGAAATCAAAAACGCCACACATTATTTTTCAGTTCTTGGTAGTGAAACCAAATGAGCATCAAATAAATGATGTGCAAGAATTGGCAAAAAAAGTAGGAGTGGACGAGGTGAGATTTAAAACCGCACAGATGTACGATTATGTGAATGGCAATAAACTTATTCCAACTATTGAAAAATATTCGCGTTATAAAAAGCAAGATGATGGAACGTATGCCATCAAAAACGAAATGCTAAATCATTGCTGGAGGCTTTGGCATTCAACCGTTATCACATGGGATGGATTGGTTGTTCCGTGTTGTTTTGATAAAGATGCACAACATCAATTGGGGAATCTAAAAACAGAATCGTTCAAGGATATGTGGCAAGGGGAGAAGTATAAAAATTTTAGAAGTGCTGTTTTACGTTCGCGCTCCGAAATCGACATCTGCAAAAATTGTACTGAAGGAACAAAAGTGTGGGCATAATCTTTTTTTAATTTTAAGAAAAAAACGGATATGAAAACGAATTTTAATGCTACTTTAAAAAAGTTAAAAGCCGTAATCAATAAATTTGATTCGGAATCATTGGCTGTTCAACAACATGCTTTAAAGGAGTTAAGTGGGTCTAAATTGCTTGTCAATAAAGCCTTATTGGAATACCACGAGTGTTTATTGTTTATGTGCGCTCATCCCAACAATAAACAAGTTTTAGATCTTGTAGAAAAGGAATTAAAACGAATTGCCTTATTCTTAAAAAAATCATCTAAAACAGCTTCCACCTTTTTTGAAAATGAAGGATTGCCTTATTCAAATACAGTTACCCGATTTACTCCGGATTTTCTAAAATGGTTAAGCACGAATACAGATCTTTCGCTTCGATTTAGTTCGTTCTCCGATCCAACGTTGACGCTCAACGAAGTATTAAATTTAACCTTGCCGACTGCCTTAAAGGCAACTACGACTGCTGGTTTAGAGGATAAAGAGCTGTTGGAAGAATTGGGTGTGGCTCCTAAAGATTATCTTTTATTTTTAGTGAATCAGATCGAGCGTTTAAATGATTATCCATTGATTAAAGATTTTTTATTTGAACGACTAGAAGTATATGTGAAGCTTGTTCCGAAAAATGATTTGTTTTCAAGAACGTACAATCGTATCAAAATGAAGCAACCGTTTTTTCACGATTCCTTGCTTAAAAAATTTGATCATCAGGTGTTGTTAAATTCTAAACTTCCTGCTGAACGCAGTATGGATGCAAAAGAAACGGCAACCTTGATTGATGTATTGAAGAATGCAATGGCTTTGACAGCGCGTGAAACGGATCCAACTACTTTTATTGAACCTTCTTCGTTGAAGGTGTTTGATTTGGAACGGGGGATGAGTGTTTGTATTTATGGGATGGTTCCTGATCGCCAATTACCTTACGAATCCTATGTTGGATTTACACTCTTGAAAAATGGGTTTCCTTGTTCTTATGGTGGAGGTTGGGTTTTTGGCAAAGGTGCCAATTTTGGAATGAATATTTTAGAATCATTCAGAGGTGGTGAATCGGGATATGTGATGTGTCAATTGTTAAGAGTTTATAAACAAGCCTTCCATCTCACTTATATTGAAATTGAAGCGTATCAGTTTGGCTTGGATAATCCGGATGGTATTACCAGTGGTGCGTTTTGGTTCTATTACCGTTATGGATTCCGACCACTCGACAACGACTTGTTGAAGTTATCGAATTCGGAGTTTGCGAAAATTCAAACGAAAAAGAATTATCGGAGTAGTGAAAAAACATTGCTGAAATTCACCGAATCAAATGTAGCATTGAACATGGAAAAGAAAATTCCGGTTCGAGTAGCAGATATTACCGAAAAGATTAAAATCCTTATATCTAAAAAGTATAAGAATGATGCTACGTTGGCTGAAAGGAAGAGTGTTGAATTGTTTTTGGAAAAAACGAGACAACCACTACCGCAATCAAAAGATGAAAAGGCGATTTTAAATGAAGTGGCATTGTGGGTAAATGCGTTTGAAATTTCGGATCCTGAAAAGATTAAAATATTCTCGCAGTTGGTTTTTGCGAAAACAAATGATCTGTATGCGTATCAAAAGTTATTAAATCAAATTTTTGAACATTAACTTTTGTTCATTTTAAAGGTGCTCCAATCTACACCAACCCGAAACGTTTGGTAGATTCTTCCGTTGGAAAGACTATCGCCAAAGTGATTGGTTGCAGAATGAAAAACACCGGAAGGGTATGCTACCATGCGATTTACAAGGTATCCTACACGGTCAATCTCAATCCATTTCGATCTGTCTTTGCTCTCTTTTTCTAATTGAGCTCTTAGTTTTGGAAAATTTAACTTCAATCTTTTTGCATCTGCGGGTGATACTGGATTCGTTAACCCTGTTTGTTTGTGCATCCATAATGATGTCCCACAGTCAATCGGTATATTGGGAGTGAGGTAAACGACAATCGTAACATCGTTATAAGGTTCATCTGAATGAACACCTGGTTTTTCTTTTTTCTTCCCCTCAGAAAATCCAAAATAAAATACGCCATTCTCTTCCAATGGATCAGTGTCCCATCGGGTGATTTTTAAACCTAGAATTTTTTCAAGTTTCGCTTTAACACCTTTGGGGTGATATACTTTATCACTGCGGTAGCCTGTTGCGTGCTCAGGTTGATAAAAATTCGATTTCAAAGCCGTTTGCAGTACTTCATTTGGCTTGTCGTAAAAATTATCTTTAACGATCAAAAATCTGGGGTAGATTATTTTTTCCATGAATGAGTGATTTAAGCAAATTTAATAAATTGGAGATAGGTTTGAAAACTAATTGGATTTATCTATTATGATTTTTGTCACGATTGCGTGGTGTCGTTATACGAACTACGTTCAATGTCAGTTCGAGTGTTTCTGATGCTGGAAGCAGTAGAAACGTATCGAGAATGAACAGATAATTATCTTTTTTGCGTTACAATACTTCTCGATACAATTTTGTTACACAAAATCACTCGAAGTGACGGGGAATTGTAATAAAAAAACGCTTTGATACATCAAAGCGTTTTTTTTTAATCTGCACATCTACTAATCTGCACATCTACTAATCTGCACATCAGACAGTCATAATCTCTTTTTCTTTTACTTCTAAATGTTTATCGCATTTTACAACGTACCCGTCAGTCAGTGTCTGAACAAGGACTTCAGCGCTTTTTACTTCATCTTCTGGCGTTCCGTTCTTTTGCAATTTTTTTAATTCTTCGTTAGCATCTTTTCTAGCTGTACGTAAAACAACTTTTGCATTTTCAGCTTCCGATTTTGCTTTCTTCACTAAATCTCTTCTTCGCTCTTCTGTTAATGCAGGAACTAAAATGCGAATCAATACACCATCATTTTGTGGATTCAATCCTAAGTTCGCAGCCATAATAGCTTTTTCAATTGGAGTCAACATTGATTTTTCCCAAGGTTGAACAACCAAAGTTCTAGCATCCGCTGTATTTACATTTGCTACTTGGTTTAATGGTGTTCGCGTTCCATAATAATCTACAGAAATACTTTCTAGCATTGTCGGACTCGCTTTTCCAGCACGTACTTTTACTAATTCTGCTTCCAAATGATCAAGAGCTTTTTCCATTTGCTCTTTTGCGCTGTCTAATATAAATTGAATTTCGTCTGTCATAATTTTAAGTATTAAGTATCAGGTATCAAGACAAAAGTACAAAAATGTACAAGAACCCAATTTTCAAATTTTCAAATTTTTTAATTTTCAAATTAAAACTCCACTAATGTTCCTACCTTTTCACCTTCTACCAAGCGTTTTAAGTTCCCTTTTTTATTCATGTCAAAAACAATTATTGGAAGCTTGTTTTCCTTGCAAAGTGTAAAAGCTGTCATATCCATTACTTCTAGTCCTTTAGAGTAGACTTCTTCAAAAGAAATTGTATCGTATTTTGTTGCAGTTTTATCTTTTTCAGGATCAGCTGTATAAATCCCATCTACACGAGTTCCTTTCAATACTACATCTGCTTCAATTTCAATCGCTCTTAAAGTTGCAGCTGTGTCGGTAGTGAAATAAGGATTTCCTGTTCCTGCTCCGAAAATTACAACTCGATTTTTTTCTAGGTGACGAACTGCTTTTCTGCGGATGAAAGGTTCGCAGATTTGTTCCATTTTAATGGCTGATTGCAAACGAGTTTCTACTCCGGCTTTTTCTAATGACGACTGCAAGGCCATTGAGTTGATAACTGTAGCAAGCATTCCCATATAATCACCTTGCACTCTATCCATTCCACCTTCAGCAGCTTGTATTCCTCTGAAAATATTTCCGCCACCAATTACAATAGCTACTTCAACTCCCATTGCAGCTACTTCTTTAATAGCGGCAGCATATTCAGTTAAACGATCGTGATCGATTCCAAATTGTTTGTTGCCCATAAGTGATTCACCACTTAGTTTTAGAAGGATGCGTTTGTATTTCATAGAATCTGTTTGTAGTTGTTAATTTCTAATGCCGATGTTTGATTTTAAATTCCATCTTCTTTGTACACGACTCCTTCCCTTTCGGGGAAGGTTGGGATGGGGCTAAAAAAAAGTCCCGAATAAATCGGGACTAAAAATATATAACTAATTAACTTAAAGCGATTCGTTTGAATCCTGTTACTGTTAATCCTTTTTCAGATTCGTTCAAATATTGAGCGATCGTTTTTTTATTGTCTTTGATAAACTCTTGGTTCAATAAAGTAGATTCTTTGTAGAACTTATTTAATTTACCCATTGCAATTTTTTCAAGCATTTCTTCTGGTTTCCCTTCTTCACGAGCTTGTTCTTTACCTACTTCAATTTCACGCTTAATTGTGTCAGCATCTACATCGCCTTTGTCAACAGCTACTGGAGCCATTGCAGCAACTTGCATTGCTACATCTTTTGCAACATCAGCATTTACAGTTGTAGAAGAAAATCCTACAATGTTCGCTAATCTGTTTCCTGGATGGTTGTATGAAAAAACGAATGGTGCTTCTATAGTCTCGAATTTAGTTAATTCAATTTTTTCTCCGATAACACCGGTTTGCTCAATTAATTTTTCAGCAATAGAAATTTTAGCATCATATGGCAATGCTTTTAATTCATCAGCAGTTTTTGCATTTTTCTCAACAGCTATATCTAAAATTGCGTTTGTCATTTTAATGAATTCTGCATTGATAGCAACGAAATCTGTTTCACAGTTAATTGCTAAAACTACTGCACGTTTGTTATCAGCAGTAACCTTAGAAAGAACAACGCCTTCCTTAGACTCTCTATCGCCACGGTTAGCAGCTACTTTTTGTCCTTTTTTACGTAATTCATCAATTGCCTTTTCGAAATCACCTTCTGCTTCAGTTAAAGCTTTTTTGCAATCCATCATACCGGCACCGGTCATTTGTCTTAGCTTATTAATATCTGCTGCTGTAATCGTCATTGTTGTCATTTTTTATAGTATTGAAGATATGAGATTTTATATATTAGATGAGCTAGGGTAAAAAATTTGAGACGTAATTTTTAATCTCACGTCTCAAATCTCTCATCTAAATTTTATCTATTTGTTAACTATTAATTTTTCTTCTTGGTTTTTTTCCTGGTCCTTTTGCTTCACCATCATTTGATGATTTTACTTTAGCACCATCACCTAATTGCTCAGCTTCATCACGAGAAGATTTTGTTCCTTCTTTTTCTTCAGCTAAAGTTTCTTTATCCACTTTGCGTTCAGCTAAACCTTCTTCAATTGCTTTAGTAATGATACCAGTAATTAAAGCGATAGAAGTAGAAGCATCATCATTTGCTGGAATTGCAAAATCAACTGCATTTGGATCTGAGTTTGTATCAACAATTGCAAATGTTGGGATGTTTAATCTTTTTGCTTCTGCAACTGCGATGTGTTCTTTTGAAATATCAACGATGAACAAAGCTGCTGGTAAACGACTAAGGTCAACAATTGAACCTAAGTTGATTTCTAATTTAGCACGCTCACGAGAAATTTGTAATTTTTCTTTTTTAGAAATATTATCAAATGTTCCATCAGTACTCATCTTATCAATAGTAGCCATTTTCTTAACTGCTTTACGGATAGTTGCAAAGTTAGTTAACATACCACCTGGCCAACGCTCAGTAACATAAGGCATACCAATTGCTTTTACTTTATCAGCAACGATATCTTTTGCTTGTTTTTTTGTAGCAACAAATAAAATCTTTTTTCCAGATTTTGCAATTTGTTTCAAAGCATCTGCTGCTTCGTCCACTTTCACAACTGTTTTATTTAAGTCGATAATATGAATACCATTTTTTTCTGTGAAGATATAAGGAGCCATTGCTGGATTCCATTTTCTTTTTAAGTGACCGAAGTGAGATCCAGCCTCTAATAAATCGTTGAAATTTGTTCTTGACATTTCGTCTTTAATTTAATGTTAATTAATACTGTGTTGAAGATTGATCTTAACGTTTACTGAATTGGAAACGCTTACGAGCTTTTTTCTGACCCGGTTTTTTACGCTCAACCATTTTAGGATTACGTGTCATTAAGCTTTCTGCTTTTAACAAAGGCTTAAGATTTGCATCCGTTTCTACTAAAGCACGAGCAATTGCCAATCTAACAGCTTCTGCTTGTCCTGTTACCCCGCCCCCTTTTACATTTACTTTTACATCAAACTGATCCATTGTTTTTGTAACAGCGAACGCTTGTGTAACTTTGTATTGTAAAACGGATGTTGTGAAGTACGCTTTGTAATCTTTATTGTTGATTACAATTTCGCCACTTCCTTTTTGCACATATGCACGTGCTACAGCGGTTTTTCTTCTACCAAGAGTATTTACTACTTCCATTTTTATTATTTAATTGTATTTATTTTGATTTGTTTCGGTTGTTGAGCTGCATGAGGATGTTCTGCACCTGCGTAGATAAATACATTTCTTCTTAATGCATCACCCAATTTGTTTTTTGGTAACATACCACTAACGGCCATTCTAACAATCTCAGTTGGACGTTTTGTTAAAAGTAATTTAGGCGTTGCAAAACGTTGTCCCCCTGGATAACCAGTGTGACGAACATATTCTTTTTCAGCTACCTTGTTGCCAGTCAATTTGATTTTTTCTGCATTGATGATAATCACGTTATCACCTGTGTCTACGTGAGGAGTAAAGTTTACTTTGTCTTTTCCTCTTAAAATGTAAGCTACGTTTGACGCTAAACGACCTAATACTTCGTTTTCTGCATCTACGATAACCCATCCTTTTGTAACAGTTTCTTTACTTGCTGAAACCGTTTTGTAACTAATTGCTTCCACTGTATTTAGATATTAATTTATGTACTAAAAATGCCGTATTTTTCTTAAAACGGGACGCGAAGATAAGCACATTTTTATTTCTAGCAAAATAATTCACAAATAAATGTTCATTATTAATGCTCGTAATGGGCTTTTATACATTTTACAAACCCTATATTGTCCGTTTTTGATCAATTTCCTTGTTTGATTAAAATCGTCAAAAACGATGATTTTAGCTATATTTTTCTTGTAAATGACGCAAAACTGGTAAAAATGATGATTTTTTGCTCAAAAAACATCTTTTTTGTCAAGCTCTTCTTTCCTTCTTTTTGACCTGTTTTTTTATTTCCTAATTCTTTGCCTCTGATTTTCAGTTATTCAATTTTCTTAAATCTCTTTTTATGAAAGAATCAATCTTATGGCCTGAATAGTCGTTATTTAAAATCTTTCTATTTAAGTGTTCTGACACTAGTGTGACAATTCTATAAAGAATCATTCTCAATTTTGTAGACCAAATAGAAAACGCTTGAACAAGTTTAAAATAATAGCATTTACACATAAAACAACTGATGTTAACGATATCGGGAAATTGCATGTGGAAGATCATCAAGCTAGTGAAAAACTAGCCTTGGTAAAAGCGGTTATGGATATTGAGGAGTTGCTTTACTTGAGTACTTGTAATCGTGTGGAGTTTATGATTTCTGTTGATCAGGAAATCGATGACAATTTTCTAGAAGGATTTTTTAAGGCGTTTAATGAAAATTGGAACGCGGAATATATTGATTGGGTGTTAAACAATGTTCAGGTTTTTGAAGGAGAAGATGCACTTCGTCATTTATTCAATGTTGCTTCTTCTATTGATTCATTAGTTGTAGGAGAAAGAGAAATAATTACTCAAGTTCGCAACGCGTATGAAAAATGTGATGGATATGGATTGACTGGTGATCTCATTCGCCTTGTTGTGAAAAAAACCATTGAAACAGCAAAAGAGATTTATACAGAGACTAACATTGCTAGAAATCCAGTTTCTGTTGTTTCACTTGCATATAGAAAACTACGTTCACTCAATATAAAAAAGGATGCTCGTTTTATTGTTATCGGTTCAGGTGTTACCAATACTACCATGGCGCAATATCTTAAAAAGCACAAGTTCGCCAACTTTACAATCTTTAACCGTACGGTTGCTAATGCTCAAAAGCTGGCAGCTGAACTAAATGGAAAAGCATTTCCGCTTTCTGAACTCACTAATTATAAAGAAGGGTTTGATATTATATTGACTTGCACAGGTTCTTCTCAAAGCGTTATCACTCTTGAGTTGTACAAAAGCCTTGTTGGAAGTGATACTTCTCAAAAAGTAGTAATCGATCTTGCTATTCCAAACGATTTAGATGCAGAAATTCTGAATAACTACGATGTGAATTTAATTGCGGTCAATAACCTTCAAGAAATTGCAAAAGAAAATTTAAAAGCTAGGGAACAAGAATTGGATACTTGTAAAGTTATTATCGAAGCAAACATTTATGAATTCCGCCAGATATTAAAAACTCGAAAAGTGGAATTGGCAATGAGTGAAGTTCCGAAAAAAGTGAAAGAGATTCGTGAAACAGCAAATGAAGTTTTTGCAAAAGAATTAAATGCATTAAATCCTGAATCAAAAGAAGTGTTGGATAAAATAATTTCTTACATGGAAAAAAAATACATCAGCGTTCCTATGAAAATGGCAAAAGATATTTTAATAGAAGATTCAAAAACAAAATGGTAGAGTCAGTAAAGATTTTATTTAAAGAAAATTAATATTACGAAGCGTGTCCCCCTCACCGAGGGGGCAGGGGGAGGAAAAAAACATCAATGGAAAGAAAAATTATCATAGGTAGCAGAGGAAGTGATTTAGCAATGTGGCAAGCTAATTATGTATTGCGCAAAGTTCAGAAACTTGGATTAACAGCTGAAATAAAAATTATCACAACACAAGGTGATGCCGTTCAGGATTTGAGTTTTGACAAACTGGAAGGGAAAGGTTTTTTTACAAAAGAAATTGAAGAAGCACTTTTAAATAAAGAAATCGACTTAGCTGTTCATTCGCATAAAGATTTGCCAACTACTTCGCCTGAAGGATTAAAAATTGCTGCTGTCTCCGAACGGGAAGATGCTGCCGAACTAATTTTGATTCGAAAAGAGTGTGTCGACAATGCACAGAAATATTCTTTTTCAAAAAATGCAATTGTTGGAACTTCTTCGGCTAGAAGAAAATCACAATTGCTTGCATTTAGAAAAGATATTACCATTGAAGACCTAAGAGGAAATGTACCAACACGCATTCAAAAATTACGCGATAAAAATTACGATGCGATTATGTTAGCTGCAGCTGGTGTAGAACGTTTACGCATCGATTTAAGTGAATTTAAAGTTTTGCGATTAGACCCAAAAGAATTTATTCCTGCTCCAGCTCAAGGTGTTTTGGGATTGCAAATCCGTGAAGATGATCATGAATTATTTGAATATATTCATAAATTAAACTCGGAAAAAGTAGAAGATACAATTGGTATTGAACGAAAAGTGTTGAATTTGTTTGATGGTGGTTGCTCTTTGCCATTAGGAGTGTTTTGCATCAAAGAAGAAAACAAATTTAAAGTATGGACATCCAAAGCCGATACATGGAACGCAATGCCGAAGCGTTTATATTTTGAATCGTTTACAACGGATGGGTTTGCACAAAAAATTGTGAATCGATTAAATGCAATCAAAGGATGTTCTGTTTTGATTACTCGCGATTTAAAAGAGGATTCTTTTTTCAAAAATGTATTAGAAGGAAACGGATATAAAGTTGAAGGGATTTCTTTTATCGAAACAAAAAAGGTAAGTATACTTTCTGTTCCGCAAGCAGATTGGGTATTCTTTGCGAGTTCTAACGCTGTGGATTATTTCTTTAATCAGAATCCGGAATTAAAATCAAAAACAAAATTCGGAGTAATTGGAAAATCTACCGAACAGGAATTAAAAAAGCATAACAGAAACGCTGCATTTGTTGGTTCTGTTCCAGATACAAAAGTGGTAGGCAAGAAATTCGCAAAAACAGTTGGCGATGAAACAGTTTTGTTTCCACAAGCAAAAGGCGGATTAAGAACCATTCAACAACAGTTTGAAGATGCATCTAAACTTACCGACTTAGTAGTTTACGAAACAGTAAAAAAAGAAAATGCAAAATTACCAGATGCAGAAATTCTAGTTTTCACAAGTCCGTCAAACGTAGAATCCTTTTTCGAGAAGACAAAAATTTCTTCGACACAAAAAGTAATTGCAATAGGAAAATCAACAGAAAAAAAATTAACAGAACACGGAGTGCAAAATTGTTTGCTACCAGCATCATTTGATGAAGTTGGTTTGGCAGAAGCTGTTTTTGGGATTCAATAGGAACGCAGATCAATTAAGATTTTTATGATTAAAATGGATAAAATATTTAGTGCGTTAAGTAAATCATAAGTTATCATAAACCAACAAAGAAAAAAATCTTATTTTATCATAACCATCATAAAAAATCAGCGTTCCAATAATACTTAGCATATGCAAGCACAACGTCCAAGAAGATTAAGAAAAAATGCAATCGTTCGTGAAATGGTTGCTGAAACACGTCTTTCAAAAGATATGTTTATCTACCCTTATTTTGTGGTGGATGGAAAAAATGTAGTTCATGGTATAGATGCCATGCCAGGAATTAATCATTATTCGGTAGACGAATTGGTGAAGGATGTAGAGAAAGGTTTGAAAATTGGCATCAACAAAATTTTATTGTTTGGAGTTGGTGAACAAAAAACAGAAGATGCTAGTTCATCGTTCAGTAACAACTCCATTGTTGTGAAAGCAGTAAAAGCATTGAAAGAAAAATTTGGAGAAAGTTTATATGTGATTACAGATGTTTGTGTATGCGCATATACAACTCACGGACATTGTGGAATTTTACACGATGAATATGTGCATAACGATTCGTCCGTTGAAGTCTTGGCAAAAATGGCACTCGCGCACGCACAAGCAGGAGCGGATATGGTTGCGCCAAGTGATATGATGGATGGTAGAATAGGAGCGATGCGCGAATTGTTAGATAACAACGGTTTTGAGAATACAGCTATCATGTCGTATTCTATAAAATATTCTTCAGCGTATTATGGTCCGTTCCGCGAAGCAGCAGATTCTGCTCCACAAAAAGGCGACAGAAAATCCTATCAGATGGATTTCCGAAATGGAAACGAATCGATGACAGAAGGATTATTGGATGAAGCAGAAGGAGCAGATGTTTTAATGGTGAAACCTGCCTTGGCTTATATGGATGTGATTTTTAATTTACGTCAGCATACACTTTTACCTATTGCCTGTTACAATGTTTCTGGTGAATACTCTATGGTAAAAGCTGCAGCGCAAAAGGGCTGGATTGATGAACAGAAAATTGTAATGGAAAACATGCACGCGTTTGCAAGAGCCGGAGCGAATATTATTATCACGTATCATACGAAGGATATTTTTGAAAAAAACTGGATTTAATTAATGTGCTAATTATTAATTTGCTAATGTGCCAATTAAAATAATCATACGATGAAAAATGTATTACTGATTTTAGTTTTTGCTACACTTTTTGCTGGAAAGGTATCTGGACAAGCAACTCCGCAAGAGTTGAGCAAAGCGTTTACAAATAGCTTGATGAATTATAGTGAAGAGAAGCTGAAGGCGCTTCTTCCTGCAGATTCGAAAGATCAAAAAAAATTGCTCGAACAATTGAAGCAAATATCTTCTACGGATCTAAAGCCGTTGAAAGGATCAAAAACGTTAAGTTCTTCTACCAGAGCAGTGTTGAAAGATGGCGACAAAACATATAAGGAAAGAGCGGATATTTTTATCATCATTACCGACAACAAAGAATTAAAATACGAATTAAAACTTTGGGGCTGTGGAAAGATAAACGACAAATGGTTTCTGGGAAATAAAATCGAGTCGGAAAAGGTAGCAGTGTTCTAAGCTTTCTCAATTACCTTCGGAACTTTAAAATAATCGGAATCATGTTTTGGTCCGTTTTTCAAAGCTTCTTCTTGATTGATTACTTGTATAACATCATCTTCACGTAATACATTCACTTCATCACTCATGTATATTAACGGCTCAACGCTCGAAGTATCCAATTCGTTTAGCTTTTCAATAAAGCCTAACATATTGTTCATGTCTTTTTTGATTTCCTCTTTCGCTTCGTTTGCAAATTCCAAACGTGCTAAATGAGCAATCTTATCTACTGTGTCGTTATCTATCTTCATTTTTTTCCTTTTTTGTCATTTCGAGCTTGCGAGAAATCATAGTTTTCTAATTCCCTCGAAATTATATTATGCACTTTCGTTTTCAAAGATAGTAAATCATTTTCAGTCATTCCAGTAGTGACAATAGGAGTATGGACAATAATTTTCGAAATACCGGGTCCGCCATATGATTTAAAGAATCCTCCGTTTTGTAATATTTTCCAATTATTTAAATACGTAATTGGAATAATAGGCACTTGTTTTTCTATGGCTAATTTGAATGCTCCGTTTTTAAATCCTCTTAATTTTCCATTGCTTGAAATTCCAGCTTCGGGATAAAGAAAAGTGCTGTGGCCTTTGTCAATCTCTTGTCCGGCACGCACAAAGGCTCTGTGAGATGAAGAATTGCTTCCTCTGTCAACCAATATATTCATTCTTTTAAAGAAAATTTTGAAGAGAGGAATTTTCCCTAATTCTTGTTTTCCCATAAAAACATAATACTTTGGAATTAATAAGTAACTGATAACAATATCTAAATAAGAGGCATGATTGGCACAAAACACTGCTGGTTGAGGAAGTGACTCTGCAGGTGTTTCTCGCTTCACTTCGACAAATATACCAGGTACAATTAGTATCCATCTTGCCCAGAATTTTTTCAATTTAAAAGCAATGGGAAACCACTCTCTTTTTGAAAGGAAAACGAAGAACAAAGGATATAAAATTATCATTCCCAACACAAAATTGAGGATAAATAACAGCTTCCAAAGCGCTCGCGGTATGATTAGCAAAAAGTTCACGGGAAGACAAAGATAGGAAAATTTAAGGCTGTTTTAGTGGTTTTAAATTTCTGTATATTTGGCGTAGATTCTATATCATCCAATAACCAACAACTAACAACCAAATATGTCTAGAATACTTACAGGAGTTCAAAGTACAAACATTCCACACTTAGGGAATATCTTGGGTGCAATCCTGCCTGCAATAGAAATGTCGAAGCAAGCAGGAAATGAATCACTTTTTTTCATAGCTGATTTACATTCTTTAACAACAATTAAAGATGCTGCATTCATAAAAGAAAGTACAGATGCTGTTGCTGCAACTTGGTTGGCTTTTGGATTTGATACGGATAAAAATATTTTCTATCGTCAGAGTGATGTGACGGAAGTTTGTGAGCTTGCTTGGTATTTGAATTGTTTTACTCCATTTCCTATGTTAGCAAATGCGCATTCATTTAAAGATAAATCGGAACGTTTGGCAGATGTGAATGCAGGTTTATTTACTTATCCTGTTTTGATGGCTGCTGATATCATTTTGTATGATGCAAATTATGTTCCTGTTGGAAAAGATCAGATGCAGCATTTGGAAATGACACGCGACATTGCTGAGAAATTCAATAATTTATATGGGGAAGTATTTGTGGTTCCACAAGGAAAAGTAAACGAAGCGACAATGCTTATTCCTGGGATTGATGGAAAGAAAATGAGTAAGTCCTTAAATAATTTCATCAATATATTTTTAGAAGAAAAAGAATTAAAAAAAATTGTGATGAGCATTGTTACAGATGCCACTCCTTTGGAAGATCCTAAAAATCCAGATACATGCAATGTCTTCGCTCTTTATAAGTTATTGGCAAGTGACACACAAATTGCTGAAATGCAAACGAATTATTTAAAAGGCGGTTATGGTTACGGTCATGCAAAAACTGCTTTGTATGAATTGATTTTAGAAAAGTTCAAAAAGGAACGCGAAACGTATACGTATTACATGAACAACCGTTCGGAGTTGGATGCAAAGTTGCAAATAGGAGCAGATAAAGCAAGAAAAATTGCAAAAGCTACCTTGAAACGAGTTCGGGAAAAATTAGGATTGAAAATTTAATTTTGAATTTGGATCGTTAATGTTTGTTTTCCAAAGCCATCACCAGCAATTCTTTTGGAATCTAGTTGTCCATTAATATAAATATACATTTCGTAAGCGCCACCACCATTTCCTTCCACAGAAAGAGAAACATATTTCCCTCTTTCAACATCTGTGATTTTATCCGAAACCCATTTTGAACTCGTTAGTCCTCCAATGGATTTGGTTGTACCATCAGCGAGCGAATAACCAACAGTATAAGTAGGAGAGTTAGCACTCGTTTCAATTATCTTATAAGAAACATAAACCGTTTTAGGTTCTTTTTTACAAGAAGCAATAAGGAGAGATACTAATAATATGTATAATAATTTTTTCATTTTTTTAAACTGCACATTAGCACATCAACACATTAGCACACTATTTTATCCCGTACTTCGTTTTGTATTTTTCGTAAAGTGCTTTTTGATCGTCATTTAAGTCAATACTATTTCCTTTTACGAAAGCTCGCTCCACATTGTTACTTCGCATATCTAAGGCATCGCCAGTAGAGATGAAAATGGTTGCATCCTTACCTTGTTCAACGCTTCCTGTTGTTTTGTCAATGCCCAATATTTTTGCAGTATTCAGTGTAATTGATTTTAAAGCCTGTTCTTTTGTTAGTCCGTATGCAGCCGCTGTCCCTGCCATGAATGGTAAATTTCTTGCGCCCATAGCTTCCATATCTCCTTCATTATTCAAGCAAAATAGGATTCCTGCTTTGTGTAGTATATATGGAAGTTTATAAGGTAAGTCAATGTCATCTTCTGGATATGTTGGTAGGTCATGCACTCTCGCAATAACAACTGATATATTGTTTTGTTTTAATAGATCTGTTATCATCCAACTTTCTTTCCCACCAACAATCGCAACCTTTGATATTTTATTTAGAATGGTGAAATTAATTGCTTCCACCATTTCTTTTACAGTATTGCTGTGAATGAATAAGGTTTGTGTTCCATTAAATAAACCTTTCATTGCTTCGAAACGAAGATTCGCTTCTTCTTTTTGTGTTGTTTCGTTATATGCTTTTGCATCAGCAAACAATTTTTTTAATAATTCAGTTTGTTTAATATAATCTTTGTTCTTTTCAAATGGTCCAGGAAAAATATTGTCTTCATCCATAAATTTTCTACTTTGAATGGTTGGCCAATTGATATGAATGCCATCATCGGTTTTGTATGCCGCATCTTCCCAATTCCAACCATCTAAAACAACAACGCTTGATGTTCCAGAAACTAACCCTCCACGAGGAGTAATTTGAGCTAATAAAACTCCATTACTTCTTACTGTAGGAATTATTTTTGAATCTGTGTTGTAAGCAATAAGTGAACGAACGTTTGGCAATGTTGTTCCCGTTTCTCTAAAATCGTTTGTTGCACGAACTGATTCAATTTCTGTCAATCCCAATGTTGAATTCGGAGCGATGATTCCTGGATAAACATGTTTTCCTGTGGCATCAATCACTTCATCGTATCCTGCTTTGTCCATTTTAGCCGTGGTAGCATCTGCAACTAAAACAATTTTCCCTCCTTTTAATCCGATGATAGAATTTTGTATCACACTATCGTTTCCGATATGAGCTGTGGCGTTCATGATTAATACACTTTTCTGTGCGAACGTGATAGTGGTGATGAGTAGTAATGCGAATAGGATTGGTTTTCTCATGGTTGCTGATGTTGATAGGAACGCAGATCTTTTAAGATTTTTATGATAAAAAAAGATAGCTGTGTGTCTTATGATATTTTTATGTTTTCTAGTGTTATGTTTCTTTTAAAATCGTTTGATAATACTTTTCTTTTGTATTCTACTTCCTTTCCAAAGTTTAATAATAACCCAACTTCGATTTCGGTTGCTTTTAGATAATTTACTAATTGGATTTCATGTTCTTCCATTAAGTATTCGCATGCTTTCAATTCAATAATAACTTTGTTTTCTACAATTAGGTCTGCAAAGTAATTACCAATACATATTTTATCATAATACACAGTAATTGGTTTTTGCTTTTCACACTCTAATCCTTGTTTACCCAACTCAATGATCATTGCATTTTCATATACTTTTTCTAAGAATCCGTAGCCTAAATTATTGTAAACATTGTAGTACGCTTTTATTATTTTCTTGGTTCTATCCGAATGTTTGAAATTGTCTCCAATCATAAATAAATTTTAATTTTTTATCTTAACAAATCATAAAAATCTTAAAAGATCTGCGTTCCCATTTTTTGTCAGTCGAAATTACTCAGCTATTTCTAGATAATCCTCTTGCATTGTATCACACTCAAACAGCTGCCTTCTCTTCATTACTGGTCGTTGAGTTGGCGCTCCACCTTTTTTCTCATCTAACATTTTCTGAATAATGCGTGCGCGTTCTTTCTGGATGTCTACTCTCAATTTTGCATCTTCTTCATTATCGAAATACACTTGTCCATCAATAATTGTCTTTTCAACTTTTGCATAAATGGATAATGGATTGTCCGACCATAAAACTACATCAGCATCTTTTCCAACTTTAATACTACCAACTCTATTGTCGATGTGTAATAATTTTGCTGGATTTAGGGTTACCAATTTTAATGCTTCTTCTTCTGTAAGTCCGCCATATTTGATGGATTTAGCAGCTTCTTGATTTAATCTTCTTCCCATTTCAGCATCATCTGAATTTATTGCAGTAGTAACGCCCATTTTTGTTAAAACTGCTGCATTATATGGAATAGCATCTTTTACTTCCATTTTATATGCCCACCAGTCACTAAAAGAGGATGCGCCAGCTCCGTGAGCTTTCATTTTGTCTGCTACTTTATATCCTTCCAAAATGTGCGTAAATGTATTTACTTTAAAGCCCATAGAGTCGCCCACATGCATTAACATGTTTATTTCGGATTGTACATAAGAGTGACAAGTGATGAATCGTTTTTTGTTTAAAATTTCTGCAACTGCTTCTAATTCTAAATCTCTTCTTATCGGAGCTATATTTGCTTTTGCTTTTTCTGACAATCCACCAAAAGCTTTTTGTTTCGCATCGTATTCTTTAGCACGTGTAAATGCATCGTAATATACTTGTTCTACACCCATACGAGATTGTGGGAAACGAACAGTGTTTATATCTCCCCAATTACTTTGTTTTACATTTTCACCTAAAGCAAATTTGATGAAGCCATCCGCTTTTTCAAATTTCATTTCTTCTGGTGATTTGCCCCAACGTAATTTAATGATTGCAGATTGACCTCCTATTGGATTTGCTGAACCATGAAGTAACTGAGATGTTGTTACTCCTCCGGAAAGCTGACGATAAATATTTATGTCTTCAGAGTTTATCACATCACCCATTCTTACTTCAGCACTAGAAGCTTGTGTGCCTTCGTTTACACTACTTAATGCAATGTGTGAGTGTTCATCAATAATACCAGCTGTTAAATGTTTGCCAGTTCCATCAATTACTTTTGCGAATGCTAATTTAGGAGCGCTAATATCATCTGCTATGCGAACAATTCGTCCTTCAGTAATATATACATCTTGATTTTTCAAAATACCTTCTGCTTCATTCGTCCAAACAGTAACATGCTTAATCAAAACTGCATCGTAACGTGTTTTTATATCTGCAACAATTTTTTCAAATTCAGTTCGGTCGTCACCTTTGCCAAAAGCAGTAAATGGATATATAACTTGCCCGTATTTTGCAGTTGTTTTTTTAATTGTGTCTTTTTTCGCAGTTGAAACAAATGCATCTTTATATGATGCGTTCCAGTCTATCCAAGTTCCATCAGATGTTTGTCCTTTGCCATTAAATTTCATTGGTTGGGAATTAATATTCCCGCTAAGCCTAATGGATCCAGTTGTGTCTTTCGTTGAAAAGCTTATAGAGATAGAGTATCCAGACACAATAATGTTCACTGGTGTTTTTACAGTGTCAGTAATCATGGTTGCTTTTAGTTTCTCCAAATCACCTTCTATTTTTAATTGGTGGTTTATGCTTGTCCCGTATGAAAAATCGTAATTCCCTCTTACATCAATGGTGTTGTAGTCCGTTATTTTAAAATTATTTCCTTGTATCCAATTTTCGTAGATGATTGTTTTTTCATCAAATAAATTTCCTGAAGTGATAATAAAGTTTGCAATCATTCCACTTTTTAATTTTCCTAATTTATCTCCAATATTCAACATTTCAGCTGGAGTGGATGTAAGTGATCTTAATGCTTGTTTTTCAGATAATCCATAAGAAATAGCTTTACGCAAATTTTTCCAAAAATCTTTTTTGTCTTTTAAATCAGAGGTGGTTATTGCAAATGAAATAAAATATTTTTCAAATGCAGAAAGATTTGCTGGAGCAATTTCCCAATGTTTTAATTCAGCCAACGATACATAATTTGCATCGTAAGCATCTTCAACATCATATGCTAATGGGAAATTAATTGGGAGAATGAACTTGCAATTACTTGCTTTTATTTCATCTAAACGTTGATATTCATTTCCACTACCTTTGATTATGTAATTGGTTTTAAACTCGTCCCCAATTTTATCTGCACGTAAAACATTTAGTTTATCGTTTGTTTCAAAAATTTGAGGAAGTGCTTGTAGAGCATTGAATGCTTCTAAAGAAATATTGATTTCTTTTTTAGTCTTGTCAGATTTGTACCAACTTGCATCCAAATACGTTTGACGCAACAAGGCCATACAACCCATTAAAGATGAAGGATAATCTTGAGAAGATGTTCCTTTGTCGAAAGAATATAAAGCAGCAGCTTTATCAGTTACAATTAATTCATTTTCGCGAAGTTCTCCTAATGTTACAATCGTTCCAGAGCCTCTTACAATACCATCTTTTTGAAAAGTTAGTACAGCTCCAAATCCTAATTTTCTCAATTCTTCTGCTGATTTGCTATCTTTTGTAAATATTTTTAAAGCATCTGTTTCTGGTTTAATTGCTTGATTCCATCCATAAGCTCCTTTTGTATTGCTTTCAGTTTGTGGATATCCTCCACCTTGAGATTTTTTTGTTTCTGGCATTCCGTAAGAAGAGTATGCATCAATCAATCCAGGATATATAGTTTTTCCTTTTAAGTCAACAATAACGGAGCCTTGTGGAATATTGATTTTTGTTCCTACTAAAGAAATAACACCGTCTTTAATGACCATCGTTCCATTCTCAATTACTTCATCAGCATCTACTACTATTTTAGCATTTATAAATGCATAAATGGTGTGATTTTTATTTGCTGTCCCGTTTACAGGAAAGGTCTCTTGGGCTTTTGCAACGATAGATGCTGAAATTGCAAAAAGTACTAAAATGAGTTTCTTCATAGCTTTATTGTTATTAACAAAATTAGCATTTTATACTGATTTTTCTTTAAAAATGTATGAGCGGTAAAATCACTAGATTTTTACTACTTTTGGGCTGATAAATATATAACCAAATGGAAACAGGAATTCGCCACACACACTTATTAACCGTTATTTTATTTTTGACGATTTATTTAATCAAGACATTTTTGTTGTTGATGAATAAAGAAGAAGCATTAGCTAAATTTTCTAAAGGATTTAAAGTTCCAGAAATGATTATTAGTGTTTTGTTTTTAGGAACAGGAATTTATATGATGATTCAGCTGCCTGAGATTAAATCGTTATTAATTATAAAAATTGTTGCTGTGTTTGCATCAATTCCTTTAGCTGTAATCGCATTTAAAAAGAAAAACAAGATGCTAGCTGTAGCATCTTTGATATTGATAATTGCAGCTTACGGTTTAGCTGAGATGAGTAAAAAGCAAAAATCTAAAAGCATGGAAGGGATATCTGAAAGCAACGTAAGTGGGCAGGAACTATACAATGCAAGTTGTTTGTCTTGTCACGGTGCCGATGGAAAATTGAATTTGATGGGTGCAAAAGATTTGTCAATTTCTACAATGGATTTGAATGCTCGCATCGAAATCATTACGAATGGCAAAAATGCAATGACTCCATTTTTGGGCATGTTGAACGAAGAGCAAATTAAAGCGGTAGCAGAATATACGGAGACACTAAAGAATTAATTTTCTCAAGGCTTCATAATTAATAAAGAATGTACGATACCGGGAAGAAGTTGGAAACTGCCGTTTTGGTTGGCTTGATTAATAGAAGTCAGGATGAAGATACTGCGAAAGAATATTTGGATGAACTCGAATTTCTAGCTGAAACTGCTGGTGCAAAAGTTTTAAAGCGATACACACAGCGTTTAGAGCATCCTGATTCAAGAACATTTATTGGTGCAGGGAAGTTAAATGATGTAAAAACATTTGTTTCTGACAATAATGTAGACATCGTTATTTTTGATGATGAACTATCTCCCGCGCAACAAAGAAATTTGGAGAAGGAGATAAACGTAGAAAAAGAAATCAAAGTAAAAGTGGTTGATCGTACCCGATTAATCCTAGATATTTTTGCAGCTCGAGCTAGAACAGCGCATGCGAAAACGCAAGTAGAATTAGCACAATCCATTTATTTATTACCACGATTAACTAAAATGTGGGACCACTTAGACCGTATCAAAGGAGGTATTGGTATGAAAGGGGCAGGGGAAACGGAGATAGAGACCGATAGACGAATTGTGCGCGATAGAATTGCTTTGTTGAAAGAGCGATTGAAAGTCATTGACCGACAAATGGAAACACAACGCAAAAATCGGGGTGATATGATTCGCGTAGCTTTAGTAGGATATACCAACGTTGGTAAATCTACAATTATGAATATGTTGAGTAAAAGCGAAGTGTTTGCAGAAAATAAATTGTTTGCAACATTAGATACAACTGTAAGGAAAGTGGTGATTGAAAATCTTCCCTTTTTATTATCCGATACTGTAGGATTTATTCGAAAATTGCCAACTACTTTGGTTGAGTCTTTTAAGTCAACCTTGGATGAAGTTCGAGAAGCAGATATCTTGATTCATGTTGTAGATATTTCTCATTCTGGTTTTGAAGATCAATTGAATGTAGTAAATCAAACTCTTACAGATATTGGTGCTGGCGACAAACCTGTATTACTAGTGTTTAATAAAATTGATGCTTTTGTTTTCGAACAAAAAGATGAAGATGATCTAACTCCTTCTACAAAGAAAAATTTAAGTTTAGATGATTTGAAAAAAACATGGATGAGTAAGCTTCATTCAGAATGTTTATTTGTTTCAGCTGTTGAAAAACAAAACATTGATGAATTCAAGAAAGTGCTTTATGATAAAGTAAAGGATATGCATCAGAAAAGATATCCTTACAATAAGTTTTTGTACTAATTAGGAGGAGCTTTTTGCTTTTCGTCAGAAGACACTTTTGTTGCGATTCCTTTTCTTCCTCTTCTCAATGCTAGCATCATTTTCTCGTCTCTTTTATAAACATCAATAAAGTATTTTAATTCGCAATAGTCATCAACCTCAGCTGTAAAATATGTTATGTACAATGCAATTGGTTTTTTGATATAAACATATTTTTGAATCGACTTTGCAGTATCAGCGTAAAGAGAATCTACAGGATATTTTACACTGTCATCTCTAATAAGAAATTTTGCAAAGTCCATAAATTTTTCTAAACGGCAGCAACCGTGGCTCATTGCACGCATTTCTCTATTGAATAGTCTTCGGCTATCTGTATCGTGCATGTATACACCATATTTGTTTTCGAAGTTAAATTTTAGAATTCCTAGTGAATTGTCTTCGCCAATATTTTGTCGCAAACGCCAAGGGAAATAGGTCTTCGTATATTTTTTCCATTTAATTTTTGTGTGATCTACCACTTGATTGTTTCCATCAAGCACCTGAAAGTTCTTTCTTCTTAAATAAGATGTGTCGCGTTTTAATATTGGTAAAATTTCCTTCGTTGCGATACTAAATGGAACAGTCCAATATGGGTAAATTAGAAAGTAGCGAATGGTGCTTTTTAATAAAGGTGTTTGGTGGTCTGGAGCTCCTATAATAACTCTCGATTTCATAACTAAAGTATCTTTCTCAACAACCATCATTTCATATTTCGGAATGTTTACCCAAACATATTGTTTTTCAGTAGGTGTTTTTGACCAGCGCCAACGCTCCATGTTTAAAGCAATTTGATTTATATAATCTTGCTTCGTACGTTGTAATGCTTTGAAAGTTAGTTTGCCAATTTTACCATCTTCTGTTAAATTGTTTTTACACTGAAATTCTTTGATTGATTTTACTAATTTGATGGAATCCTTTAATGTTTCAGTTAGAACAAAACTTTGTTTGTTTTTTGCAGCTTTATATAATTTGATAGAATCGGAACTTGAAAAGTCATCAATGTAATCATGACTTTTAATAAGCCTATTTTTTAGTCTGGTCATAAATGTAGTGGAGTCAGAATTTCTATCTTTTATGCTGTCCCAATCCACATCTTTATATTCATATTGCAAATTTTTTAATGCAAGTTTGAGTCCTTGGTAATATTCATTTTGTGGTTCCAAAGAATCAATAGCAGCACGAATGGCATTTTTGGGAAGCATTATGGTTAGTATCTCAACAATGTTGGTGTCGAGTTGTTTGCCTTTCCATTCAAAAGTTAAACTGTCAGCATTTAACCGGCCTTTGTTAATGTGCACTGCCATTGTAAAGAATGCATCAGTTAATAGTAGGTCAACGTTCAATAATTTAACAGCATCATATTTTTGTGTTGCACTGTCTTTTGCTGTTTTTAAAAGTGCACTTATTTTTGTTGAATGATAATCTTCGGGAATTAATCCGTACACTTCTGCATTTTTAATAATATTCAAAAGAGTGTCACCTTGTTTTGTTATAATGCCTTTATCTGTGAAAATAACAGTGAATTTTCTTTGCTTGTAAAAATCGGAAACAAATTGTGTTGCGAATAAACTATCCTTCTCAATCACAAGAATTGTAGAAGTATCTATTTTTGATAAACTTTTGGTAATCAGTTTTGCAACTTCTTCGTTAACCATTTCTGGTTTTTCGACAAGCACAATTTCTTGTGGTTTTTCTTGAGAACATTTATTACAACCAAGGATGATTGTAACTGAAAAAAGAAGGAATAAGACGCGATACGAATACAAGAGGTGGATTTTTGTCAAATTTACAAAATTGCTTTCACATCATCCTAAAACATTAATTTCCTTGATATTGGAGCCCAATAAAGCAAGAAATCCTTATTCAGGGCTATGTTTGAACTCCAATAAGTTGTTAACAATCATTAAAAGTTTTTAACGGTAAGGTATTGGTATGTCAAATTTCTTCTTATTTTGTCCTTGCTAAAAAACAGGATAATTAATCATTCAATTTATTTATGAAATTAAACAGGGTTTTCTCTATATCTATAGTTGTGGTGGCTATAGTTGTAGCTTTTAATGAAAGTGCATATGCTCAAGCGAAATATTTTCCTGGCTATGTAATTACACTTACTGGGGACACTTTAAAAGGTGAAATAAAAAAGAACCCAAAACGAGATTTCGATAATTTTGCTAAAGCAGCTTATCGTAAAAAGGATGGTTCTGAAATCAAGACCTTTAATCCAACAAAAATTAAGGAGTATTCTGTTGATGGGATTGTGTTCGTTTCTAGAAACATAGATGGTGAACAGGTGTTTGTTAAGCGTTTGTCTAAGGGTTCTGTAAACCTTTATGAGGCACAAATTGAAGTTTACCAAATGAACGATATTAAAGTAAAATCGGATTATTATATGGAGAAAGCAGCTGGTGAATTCGTAAAAATAAAATCAGGAAAATTTAAAAAGCAAGTTGAAGAAGTGATGTCAGATAATGAAGAAATTGTAAAAGCACTTGAAAATAAAAAGTATGATTACGATAATATTGTTGAGCTGTTTAATGCTTATAATAAGACGGCTTCTAACTAAATAAACGCTATTTTTTTATAGAAAACCCTGAACAATATGTTCAGGGTTTTTTTATTCCGAAATACTTATAAACACTGCATTAAAACTAAGTTATTTGGGCTATTTTTATACTTGATTCTAATTTCATAATTACTATGTCTGATAACAATAAAAAACTCTTTTTACTGGATGCATTTGCACTCATTTATCGTGCTTATTTTGCTTTTGCTAATAATCATCGTATAAATTCAAAAGGGTTAAACACATCCGCTGTTTTAGGATTTACGAATACATTATTGGAAGTCCTAAAAAAAGAGAAACCAACTCACATCGCTGTTGTATTTGATACGCCTGAACCAACGGTTCGTCATATCGAATTTACTGAATACAAAGCCAATCGTGAGGAGATGCCAGATGATTTGAGATTGGCAATTCCATACATTATAAAAGTAATTGAGGGCTTTAATATTCCAGTTATTGGCATGCCGGGTTATGAGGCTGACGATGTGATTGGCACACTTGCAAAAATGGCTGAGAAGAAAGGATTTACAACGTATATGATGACTCCCGATAAAGATTATGGTCAGTTAGTTTCTGAAAATATTTTTATTTATAAGCCTGCTCGTTTAGGGAATGGCGCAGAAATTATGGGAATTGCAGAAGTGTGTAAAAAGTGGGATATTATTAATGTGGATCAATTGATTGATATTTTAGGATTGATGGGTGATAAGGTGGATAACATTCCGGGAATTCCTGGAGTAGGAGAGAAGACGGCTATTCAGCTGGTGAAAGATTTTGGAACGATTGAGAACTTGTTAGTTAATACGGATAAATTAAAAGGAAAACTAAAAGAAAAAGTAGAACTGAATAAAGAAAAAGCGATCCAATCGAAATGGTTAGCTACTATTATTTGTGATGTGCCTGTTGAGTTAGATGAAAAAGCTTTAGAGATTGAAGAGCCTAACAGAGAAGCATTAAGAGAATTGTTTACCGAATTAGAATTTAGAAGATTGGCTGAACAAATATTTGGAGAAAGTACTTCTACTCCTGTTGAAACAAAAACAGTTGTTCCTAAAGTTAAAAAATCGAATCCTGATCAAATGGATATGTTTGGTGGCGGGGAAGTTGCAAGTGTTGAAACTGATGTGTTGGAAGAAGAAGAAACAGTAGCTCCGAAAGTGTATAAAAATATTTCTGAAGTTGCTCACACATATCATTTAGTAGATACAAAAGAAAAACGAACACAATTGATTTCTGAACTTAGCAAACAATCTGAAATTTGTTTTGATACGGAGACGACAGGATTAGATGCACATATAGCTGAATTGGTTGGGATGTCATTTTCTTTTAAGCCCTCTGAAGCATATTATATTCCTACTCCTGTTAATCAAACAGAAACTCAAGCAATTGTAAACGAATTTAAAGCTGTTTTCGAAAATGAAAAAATCACTTTAATCGGACAAAATATTAAATATGATCTTTTGGTGATGAAAAAATACAACATTCATCTCAAAGGAAAATTATTTGACACCATGGTAGCGCATTTTTTGATTCAACCGGAAATGAGACATAATATGAATGTGCTTGCTGAAACGTATTTGAATTATTCTCCTGTTTCTATCGAAACACTCATTGGTAAAAAAGGGAAAGGGCAAATTAGTATGCGTGAAGTCCCAGTTGAAATCATTACAGAGTATGCCGCAGAAGATGCCGACATCACACTTCAATTAAAAAATAAGTTTGATGGAATGCTAAATACTTCTGCGACAAAAAAACTATTTGAAGAAATTGAGATTCCACTTATTCCTGTTTTGGCTGCAATGGAAGCAGAAGGAATTGCTTTGGACACAAATACACTTATTGAGATTTCTGGAGAACTTGAAAAGGATATTTTAAAAGTTGAAAAAGAAATTCAAACTCTAGGAGGAACAACATTTAATGTCTCTTCTCCTAAACAAGTTGGAGAAATTTTATTCGAAGTTCTTCAGATTACTGAAAAACCAAAGAAAACAAAAACTGGTCAGTATGCTACTGGCGAAGAGGTATTGGCGAAGCTTGTTGGGAAACACGAAATCGTAGGTAAGATTTTAGATTATCGCGAATTGGTGAAATTAAAAAATACGTATGTAGATACATTGCCCGAGTTAGTGAATCCAAATACAAAACGCATTCACACATCATACAATCAAGTGGTAGCAGTCACAGGTCGTTTGAGTTCCGATAATCCGAATCTTCAAAATATTCCAATTCGCACCGAACGAGGAAGAGAAATTAGAAAAGCATTTGTAGCGCGCGATGAAAACCATGTTTTATTATCAGCCGATTATTCTCAAATAGAATTAAGAGTGATTGCAGAATTAAGCAGAGATCAAGGAATGATTGATGCGTTTCAATCGGGACAAGATATTCACAAAGCTACTGCTGCAAAAGTTTACAATGTTTCTTTGGAAGAAGTAACTTCTGATATGCGTAGGAATGCGAAGATGGTGAATTTTGGAATCATCTATGGTATTTCTGCTTTTGGGTTATCCGAGCGATTAAATATTCCGCGCAAAGAAGCAGCAGCAATTATCGAAAATTATTTTGAAAAGTATCCTCGCATAAAAGCGTATATGGATGAAAGTATTGAGCAAGCACGTGAAAAAGGATATGTGGAAACAATAATGGGAAGAAGAAGATATTTACGTGATATCAATTCTACAAATCATACCGTTAGAGGTTATGCTGAGCGAAATGCGATCAATTCTCCGATTCAAGGAAGTGCCGCTGATATGTTGAAGATTGCGATGATTAACATTCACAAAGATTTTATTGATAAAGGAATAAAATCAAAAATGCTTTTGCAAGTGCATGACGAATTGGTGTTTGATGTTTTGAAAGAAGAATTGGAAATAGTAAAACCAATTATAGAAAACAGAATGAAAAATGCAATTCCTTCTTTAACAGTTCCTATGGAAGTTGGAATGGGTGTTGGGAAAAATTGGTTAGAAGCACATTGATTTCTAGGCTTCGCTCGAAATGATAATAAAATTGTCAGCCTGAGTGCGACCGCAGGGAGGTCATCCCGAGCGGAGTCGAGGGGCGAATGGCTAGAAATTATAATCCTTATAATCTTTTGTAAACTCTTCGGGAAGAATAGTTGTGTTTATTTGTAAGTTGTGGTATTCGTAAGTTTCAAATAAACCTTGATCATCAAATACTTTGTTGCTTACTGGTAATAATAATTCTTTATCTACTAATAAAATAGTCAGTTTCCCATAAGCATTTGGAACTTGAATAATTTGTCCTTCTTTCAAATCGTTATACCAGCTGATTTTTGGGTTGTTCATCAAAACCATGTATTCGCTTACTTTTAATTTTCTTGCGAGAGCAGTTAGATTTTCCCCCTTTTTAACGGTGTATGGTCCCCATGCAAAATCGGGAAATGAAATAGCAAGTTTGTAACAATTTCTTCCGTTTAATTTTTCTTCTCCAACTACCACAAAATATTTATCCAGTTTATCGCCTGCTCGTTTCATTCCATCTTTTAAAATATCGGCTAAATATTGAAACCCCATTTCGTGAATAGTGTGATGCTGGTCTTTACGCATCAATGAGCCGTAAGGATCCAGATTTAAATTCATATATGGAAATGCTCCTGGATTAACTAACGCATCGCCACTGTTTTGACCTTGTATCCATAAAACTTCCGGACCTCTTAGTGATAAATAAAGTTTGCGCGGGGAAATCTGTAATTTAACGACTGATTCATAATGTGTCATTCTTCCTTTAATACGTTCGTTGCATTGCAAATTAAAACGCATTGTTTTAATGTTGTCGACTGCATCAAATATGCTTTGAATCAACTCTCTGTTGTTTCCAGCATTTTCAGTTTTTTTAAAACGAAACGACAACAGCGAAATGCTTATCGCAAGAAGAATAACAAAAGTAATATGGTGTGCTTTTAATCTCATTCGTATTATAAAATAGTTTGCAAAGATAATCTCATTTTTAATTTAACGTTAATTTAATTTAAGTTTGTTATTGTTTTGGTCCATCGCCTTAGAGCTTTTACTTCGATTTTTTTTGCGTTTTCACATCCAACCTTAGAAGCGAAAGGCCGACTAGGCACTAAAAACTATAACCTTTATAACTCTTCAAAAACTCATCTGATTTAAATATCGGATTTATTCTCATATATGTGAATTCATAAGCTTCATAAAGGCCTTCCTCATCATATACGGTAATACTAATTGGAATGTATGTTTTTTTATCAATAAGCATAATCGCTTTATTTGAGTATGGAACCGGAATTGTTAATTTTTTACCTGTTTTTATAGATCCAAAATAGCTCGAAAGGTCGTTTTTGTATCGAATTTTATAATCGCTAGTGTTTAGTTTATGAGCTATACTAGTTACCGTTTCTCCTTTTTTTGTAGTGTAATCAATGTATTTATAATCAGGATAGCTAATGATTACTTGATAACATTCTTTATTATTCCAAGTTACCATTCCTGCATATGTAAAATGTTTATCAAACTCCTTAGGGGCCTTCAAAATAGTATTTGCAATAGTTGTGCCGATAAAGTAGGTCCCCAGCTCAAAAATTGTATGGTGCTGGTCTTTCCTGATAATACTTCCGTAAGGATCCAAATCAAAGCTCATTAAAGGAATTGATTTCGAGTGAACAATAGCGCTTCCTTTGTTTGTACCCTCTACCCATAACAATTCTGCACCTTTTTCTGGGCTATGAAAATAAATTTTGCGCGGACTAATATTGATTTTGATATACGATTCGGCAATTAGAAAACGTTTCCCTATTCGTTCAGTTGCTTTTACACTACATGCTTGGGTTTTGATGTTTTTTATGCTATCAAGCATGTGTTCGATTATTTCACGGCACGTTGGAGTGCTCTTTTGAGAAGAGCTGCCGATGAATAAACTGGCGACTAGTAAAACGACTATTATTCTTGATGTTTTCACATAGCGAAATTAATAAAAAAATGGGGCTTAAATTCTTATTAATTGAGTAAATTCGTACTAATAAAACATCTTTATGAAGATTATCGGAATCATTCCTGCGCGTTATGCATCAACCCGTTTTCCTGCTAAGCCCTTAATTGATATTGGCGGAAAAACGATGATTCAGCGTGTTTGTGAGCAAGCGAAAAAGGCTAAATCTCTTACAGATGTTGTGGTTGCTACCGATGACAACCGAATTGCTGAACATGTAAAATCTTTTGGCGGAAACGTGGTTATGACTAGTGAGTCTCACCAAAGTGGTACTGATAGATGTTTTGAGGCGATAAATTCTTTTTCCAAGAATGCCGATGTGGTAATCAATATTCAAGGTGATGAACCTTTCATTCATCCTGAACAGATTGATTTGGTTGCTTCTTGCTTTACTTCCGCAGATGTTCAAATAGCGACTTTGGTGAAAAAAATCACCACAGATGAAGAGCTTTTTAATGTCAACATTCCAAAAGTGTTATTAAATAAGAATAAAGAAGCCATTTTGTTTAGCCGTCAAACCATTCCGCATATTCGTGGTAAGGAAATGCAAGAATGGTTGAAGAGTTATACCTTTTACAAGCACATTGGAATTTACGCCTACCGAACCAAAGTTTTAGCCGAAATAACAACTTTAAAGCAGTCGCCACTAGAGCTAGCTGAATCCCTCGAACAGCTCCGCTGGCTTGAGAATGGCTTTAAAATTAAAGTTGAGATAACTGATTTTGAGAGCGTTGCGGTTGATACCCCCGAAGACCTTAAAAAACTCGCTAAATTTTTGTAATTTTACCTTTCGTCAGATTTCTCGCCCTTCGACTCCGCTCAGGGTGACAACTCGAAATGACAACTAAAAGTATGAATGTAGAAAAACATATTGGTGAATTATTGTACGATCACAATTGTGTAATCGTTCCCGATTTAGGTGGGTTTGTGGCAAATTATGCGCCTGCAAAAATTCATCCTACGCAACATACATTTTCTCCTCCTACAAAAAATATTGTTTTTAATATCAATCTAAAAAACAACGATGGTTTGTTAGCCAACCAAATTGCTGCTTTTGAGAAAAAATCATATTCTGAAGCGTTGAAGTATATCGACTATTTCGTTAAAGAAATAAATCTTCAATTAAAAAAAGGTGCAAAAGTTAAGATTGATGAAGTAGGAACACTTTTTTTAGATGTAGAAAAAAACATTCAATTTGAACCAGCACAAACAAACTTTTTGTTGGATGCTTTTGGATTGTCGAGTTTCCATTCCCCTGCAATTAAACGTGATGCCATTGCAAAACGCATTATTGAAAAGGAATTTAAAGATAGAGGTCCGATTCCAGTAGAGAAAAAGAAAAGAAAAGTTGGGCGTTATGTTGCAATAGCAGTTGCCCTTCCATTAGTATTTGCAATGGTTTGGATTCCTTTGAAAACCGATCTTTTAAAGAATGTGAATTATGCTAATCTCAATCCGTTTTCTAAAAACGAGGTTAAATTACCAGAAGTAAATGTTGTTCCTTCAGTTATTAATGATACTGTTGTTTCAAAAGTAATAGTTTACGATACAGTTAGAGTGCCTTCTGTTACTGCTTTGGTAGCTGCAGATACAACTGCTGTTGCGAAAAATGATATCAATTTAGATTTTAAGTTTCACTTAGTTGCTGGGTGTTTTCAAATTGAAGAAAATGCTGTTAAGTTTGTTCAAACATTGCAATCACAAAATTTAAGTGCAGCTATTATTGGCCAAAACAATAAAGGATTGTATGTAGTGAGTTGTGGAGATTTTGCAACACGTAAAGACGCATTGAATGAATTGACTTCTCTTCGTGGTGTTCTGCCGAACGCTTGGTTGTATAAAAATTAATTATTGTTCGCTATCCTTCTCATTCGTTTCATCATTCTCTCTGCTTTTCTTATAAATTCGTATCGCTAATAGTAGCGTTCCTGAAAAAATAATTAAACCTAACATCCCCCATACTAATCCCGTGTTACTTTTTAGAACAATTAAAAAAACGATTGCAAATAGAAGAACAGTTGCTACTTCATTCCACAAACGTAATTTAAAAGAAGAATGTTTTACAATATCATTTTGTAATTGTTTGAACATTACATGACATTGTATGTGATATAAAACAAGTGCTGCAACAAAACAAAGTTTTAAAATAAAATAAGCGGAAGTGATGTAATACATGAAATTATAACTCATCACCCATGGACCAAGAATTAGTGTAATAATCATGGACGGCCAAGTAATTCCATACCACAATCTTTTTTCCATGATTTTGTATTGTGTTTGTAAGATGGATCTTTCTGGTTCAGCTTTTTGTTCAGCTTCTGTATGATAAATGAACAAACGAACAATATAGAACAAGCCCGCAAACCATGTTACAATGAAGATGATATGCAATGCTAGAGCGTATTTAAATAAATTATCCATTCTTTGAAATTTAAGGTAAAGATACTCATATCTTTGTACAAAATTATTACACATGAAAGCAAAAACATCCAAAGAGTCGTTAACCATACAAACTCAGATAGTACTACCAAATGACACCAATACATTAGGGAATTTGTTTGGTGGTCAGCTTTTGCAGTGGATGGACATAGTTGCATCTATTGCAGCTCACCGTCATTGTAAGCGAGTAGTTGTAACTGCTTCTGTTAACAATGTTTCATTCAATATGCCAATCAATCATGCAAGTTTAGTTACGTTGGAAGCAAAAGTTTCGCGTGCATTTACTTCATCTATGGAGGTGTTTATTGATGTTTGGGTAGAAGATCATGTTACTGGCGAAAAGGTGAAAGCGAATGAAGCCATTTATACATTTGTAGCAGTTGATCAAAATGGTTCACCTTTGCCAGTTCCAGAAGTTATTCCAGAAACAGAAGTAGAGAAAGATCGTTACGATGGAGCTTTGCGCAGAAGACAATTGAGTTTGATATTGGCTGGTAAAATGAAACCAAGTGATGCTACGGAGTTGAAAGCGTTATTTGCATAAATTTTATTGCAGATCAAGTGAAGGATTGTCAATGAATCAAAATGTTTGTTTGTTGTCATTTCGAGCGAAGTCGAGAAATCTATCATGAATTGTATTTAATGGCTAGTTAGTTTTCTCCGCTTCGGTCGGAAGGACATAGTAGAGTGAAAGAGAGATAGTTTTTTAATTTTATCTGCGTTTATCAGCGAAATCTGCGTGCCACTTTTTTATTAGGACTAAAATTCCCCTTCATCAATCTCGGTCATGCATTTAAAATGCCCTTTCGGACATTTGTCATATCCGATTTTTGAGCAGGGTCTGCAGGATAGATTTTTTACCTCCACCATTTTTGATTTCGAATCGGGTAGGTAAGGAGTAAACCCAAAACTTGGAACGGTGTTTCCCCAAACAGAAATAATTTCTTTTTTGAAAGCTGCGGCAATGTGCATCAAGCCCGTGTCGTGTGAAATTATTTTCGATGCTTGTTTTATAATCGATGCAGATTGATTTAAATTATATTTTCCGCATGCATTGTAAATGTTGCTTCCTAAAGTATTTTCAATTTCTTCTGCTCTAGCAACATCTTCTTTCCCGCCTAACAAAATAATGGGTTTGTTGATTTTTTTGCAAATGGAAATTATTTTTTCAGTTGGTAATTGCTTGGTGAAATGTTTTGCTCCAATTACAAAGCCAATGTATCCGTTTTGGTGAGAAGTTGGAAGTGACGCAATATTAACTTCATCTTTTTCAGGAATAAAGTAATCTAATCCTTTGTTATCATTCTTAATACCAAGCTGTGTAGTCGTATCCATGTAGCGATCTACTATATGAGCTTTGGGCATGTTGTCGATTTTAAAATTCACCAAAACCCACTTTTTGAAATTTAATTTTGAAAAAGTAGAGGAAGGTTTGCTTAAAGCATTTTTTGTTTGAATTGAGCGAATGTTATTGTGCAAATCAATTACAAAATCAAAATTTTCTTTTTGTAATTCTGGAATTACTTCTTTCACATCCTTTTCAATTGTGTGGATTTTGGTTATATGCGGATTGTTCTCTAAAATACTTTTGAAAGCTGTTTTAGTAAGGTAATGGATTTCATACTCCGGTTTCTGTTCTTTGATACAGCGTATTACAGGCGTAGTTAAAACGATATCGCCAATAGAACTAAAACGTATGATGAGTATTTTTTTCAAGATTGTGATGGTCTACTCTTGTATCGACCAAGTAGCACCATCTTTTGTGTCCTTAATGGTGATGTTGACTTTATTTAAATCATCGCGCAATTTATCAGATGCAGCAAAGTCTTTTTTTGCTTTTACATCTTTTCTAATTTCTAAAATAACTTCCATCACACCTTGTAATGCTTTATCGCTTGTTGAATTTGAATTTTCTGATTTCAATCCCATTACATCAAAAGCAAAGTCGTGCATTAATTTTTTTAGCATTGCTAAATCATCCGCAGTAATTGTTTCCTTGCCATCATTAACCGAATTGATGATTCTAGATCCTTCAAATAAATTTGCAATTAAAATAGGCGAATTAAAATCATCGTTCATTGCATTAAAACATTCTTGTTCCAATTCTTTAATGTTAGAAGTGGAAGTAGCCGATGGTTTTAAATTATCTAAAAGTTTTATAGAAGCAATTAAACGAGCAAACCCTTTTTCGGATGCTTGTAATGCTTCGTTTGAAAAATCAAGTGTACTTCTATAATGTGTTTGCATCATAAAAAAACGAACAGCCATTGGACTATATCCTTTTTCTAATAGCGGATGATCACCAGTGAATAATTCGCCTGGTAAAAATCCATTGCCAGCAGACTTTGACATACGTACACCATTTACTGTAAGCATATTTGTATGCATCCAATAATTTACCGGAGCCTTGTTATTGCATGCTTGTGATTGAGCAATTTCATTCGTGTGGTGTGTTGCTTGCAAATCCATTCCTCCTCCGTGAATGTCAAATGTTTCGCCTAAATATTTACTACTCATTGCTGAACATTCAATGTGCCAACCTGGAAATCCCCATCCCCAAGGAGAAGGCCATTTCATCAATGTTTCTGGTTTAGCAGCAATCCACAATGCAAAATCTAATCTTCCTTTTTTCTCATCTTGTCCGATTAACTCACGAGTGCCTTCCAACAGTTCTTCCAACTTGCGATTGGTTAATTGTCCGTATGAAAATTCCTTGTTATACTTTTCTACATCAAAATAAACAGTCCCGTTTTTTTCATAAGCATAACCTTTTTCAATGATTGTTTTAATCATTTCTACTTGCTCACAAATATGTCCAGTTGCAGTTGGTTCAATGCTAGGAGGTAATGCATTTACTTCGCGCATAACGTCATGAAAACCAAGTGTGTACTTCTGAACAATTTCCATTGGTTCCAATTGTTCTAGTTTTGCTTTTTTTGCAAACTTATCATCGCCTTCATCTCTATCGCCTTCCAAATGTCCAGCATCCGTGATATTGCGCACGTATCGAACTTTAAACCCTAAAAACAATAAGTAACGATAAATTAAATCAAAAGAAATAAAAGTGCGACAGTTTCCTAAATGCACATCGCTATATACGGTTGGTCCACAAACATACAATCCAACTCTTCCTGGAGTAATAGGAGTGAATTTTTCTTTCGTTCGGGAAAGGGTGTTATAAATTATTAGATTATTTTGCATACTATACTAAATGAAAAAGGACTTATGAGATTTTCATAAGTCCAAAGATATTAAGATTTCGTAGGTTTTACGATATGTGTCTAATTTAATCTTCCATAACTGCATCGCCAACGTATTTCCCGCCTTTGTATACAGCAATTCTAGTTAAGATACCATCTGAGTCATAAGAGTATACTTTGCCATCAATCATACGATTTTTACCAAAATTACCATCTTTAGAAACTTGTTTATTTGAGTTATAAAGTTTCCAATATCCTTCTCCGTTAAATTTACCAATATTTACGGTTTCATTTTTAGAAACAACAACTGGAGGTGATTCAGCTTTTACTTCAGGAGTAGCTTTTACAATTGGTTTTTTTGGAGCAAAAGTTTTAACAGATGCTATATCCAATGTTCCACCATTAAAGTTTTTCTCAGATTTGATGTCGCCATTTTCATGGAATTCTTTAAGAACACCAGCTTCTTTTCCTTCTGCCCAGTTTCCTTCAATCATTACCTGACCATTCTCGTAAAAATATTCCTGTTTTCCTTCGCGCTTTCCAGTAGTGTTAAATTTGAAAGCTTGTTGAACTTGGCCGTTATCATAATATAACTTATAATCTCCAACCCAACGGTTGTTTTTCCAAAGTCCTTCTTCTTTAATCTTACCATTTTCATGATACATTTTAGCGTATCCGTTAGGGCGATTGTTTTCGTAAGTTACAACACTCTTTATATTAGTGTTACAATAATATTCTTTCCAAGGACCAGTTTTCTTACTATCTAAGTATTTTCCTTCTTCTACTTTTTGGTCATCTTTAAAACATTCTTTATGAACATCCTTATTAAGGATAATCCATTTTCCTTGTTTCTTGCCATTTGCATCCGTGAAGTTTGTAGTATCTTTTCCTACAGACGACTGTGCAACAACAATATTACCAGCTACAAAAAATAATATTAAGAAAGCCTTTTTCATTGTATATGTAGTATCTTTTGAAATTCTACGTTAAATTTATAACAAATCTTTTACACTTAAATCAACTTTTAGACCAACTAAAAAATTTCTTCGACAGATTTGAATCAACAATATCTAATAGCCTATATATTTCTACTTTCTACGCTTGATATGTAAGAAAGTTACAGATTTTAAATTATTTTTTTAAATTTTTTAGCATATCGTTCGTCATGCCCGTTAAATCGTACTCTGGCTTCCATCCCCAATCTTTTCCTGCCTCACTAGAATCAATACTTTTGGGCCAACTATCAGCAATCTGCTGACGGGAATCTGGTTTATAAGAAATACTGAAATTGGGGATATGTTTCTTGATTTCTAATGCAATTTCCTTGGGAGAAAAGCTAAAACCTGACAAATTATAACTCGAGCGTATTTTAACTTTCTGAGAATCAGCATGCATAATACCTATTGTTGCTTTTATCGCATCTGGCATATACATCATTGGTAAAGTGGTGTTTTCTGACAAAAAACACTCGTAACTACCTGATTTTAAGGCTTCATGGAAAATGTGAACAGCATAATCTGTTGTTCCACCACCGGGTGCCGACTTCCATCCAATTAGTCCTGGATACCTCAAACTTCTCACATCAACACCATACTTATTATAATAATACTCGCACCATCTTTCACCCGCCTGTTTACTTATTCCGTATACCGTACTTGGTTCCATAATTGTAAATTGAGGGGTATTGATGCTTGGGGTATTCGGACCAAAAACCGCAATTGAACTTGGCCAGTATATTTTTTGAATAATCTTTTCTTTTGCTAAATCAAGGACATTGAACAAGCCTTGCATATTGAGATCCCAACCAAATTTGGGCATTTTTTCAGCTGTAGCCGATAGAAGTGCTGCCAATAAATAAATCTGATTGATCTTGTGGCGCTTTACAATTTCTAAAAGACCTTGGGCATTCATTACATCTATGACTTCAAACGGACCTTCTTTTGCTTGCTCAGTGACTTTCACATCCGAAGCTACCACATTATCAATACCGTATATATCTCTCAGATTTTGAACCAACTCCGTACCAATTTGTCCGGATGAACCAATTACTAATATTTTATCACTCATTCGTATTATTTATATAGAATTGAAAGGCTAAATATCCTTAATTAATTTTAAAATCAAAATAATTTCTTGATTAATTGTTTCTAGGCAATTCTTTATATGATGCAAGTCATTTTCAATTCTATAGAATAATGTACCTTTGTCCCGATTTTAAACCCTCGACACTATGTTACTGCAAAACAGAGTTAACAAAAAGGAGCTTAAAAAACGAATTCAGGAAGAAACCATTAAACGGATTACTGTTTCGTTTTACCGCTACGTAATTATTGACAATCCTCAAGAACTTCGCGATTCTTTATTTGAGCAATGGAATGCTCTGAAAATTCTAGGCCGAATTTATTTGGCTCATGAAGGAATTAATGCACAAATGTGTGTGCCCGAAGAAAATTGGGAGGTCTTTTCATACAACCTTCATCATAATCCATTATTTGCTGGAATACCATTTAAGATTGCAATTGAAGATGATGGCAAATCGTTTTACAAACTAACGGTGAAAGTCCGCCCGAAAATTGTTGCTGATGGTTTGGATGATAATGCTTTTGATGTAACCAATGTTGGAAATCATTTAACAGCAAAAGAATTTAATGACGCAATGGAAAATCCGGAGACGATTATTGTGGATATGCGTAACCATTATGAAAGTGAAGTAGGGAAATTTGTGGGAGCCATTACACCTGATGCCGATACCTTTCGTGAAGAATTACCGATGGTGATTGAAGAGTTGAAAGATAAAAAAGACAAAAAGATAATTATGTATTGCACTGGTGGTGTGCGTTGTGAAAAAGCAAGTGCATATTTAAAACACCACGGCTTTAAAGATGTGAATCAATTGCACGGTGGTGTGATTGATTATGTGCGACAAATAAAAGCAGAAGGATTGGAATCTAAATTCATTGGAAAGAATTTTGTGTTTGATGAAAGAGTTGGCGAAAGAATTACAGATGATGTAATTGCGCAATGTCATCAGTGCGGAGCGGCATGTGATAATCATGTGAACTGTGCAAATGATGATTGTCATTTACTATTTATACAATGCGATGCCTGTGCCGAAAAAATGAAAGGCTGCTGCACTCCCGAATGTGTTCACATTGCATCTTTACCTGTTGAAGAACAAAGAGCAATTCGCAAAGGAAGAAAAAAAGAAGATTGCCTATCTGTATATAAAAGCAGATTGCGTCCGAATTTGAAAGAGTTGTTGAAAGGGAAAGTTTAATTAAAACTAGTTAATAGTGAATGGTAATTAAGATGTATTTTAAATGAAATTTTTCCATTTCCCATTTTCCATTTTCCATTATCCATTATCCCTATCTTAGCACAAAACAAAATTCAGTGCACCGTTCACTCTTAACCATTTTCCTTTTAACTATTTTCTTCCCGCTCTCGGCTCAATACACCGTTGAAGGAAAAGTCCTTGATGCATCCGGAAAACAAGCACTTGCCTTTGTAAATATTGGTATTGTCGGCACGCAGAATACCACTTCGTCAGACATTGACGGTAAATTTAAACTCAACTCTTCTGAACCAATCCTTGGTATTGTATTCACTTACGTTGGTTACGAATCATATAAGTATACCCTAGGCAATGAAAAAGAAATAATCGTGAAGATGAAAAAGAAAACGGTTGACCTTTCTGAAGTGGTTGTTCGTCCTGGTGAAAATCCTGCGCACCGCATCATCAAACTTGCTACAAAAAATCGCGATAAAAATAATCCAGATAAAATCCAAAGTTATACTTGTACTACTTATAGCAAAACCTATTGGGATTTAGTTTACAATAAGGATGAGGTGAAGGATAAAAAAGATTCTCTGGCAACGGATTCATTAAAATCGAGGTTGAGAGTTTATTCTGAAAATTCACACATGTTGATGATGGAAGATGTGAAAGAAAGAAAGTATTTATATCCTGGAAACCTGAATGAAAAAGTGGTTGCCAACAAAGTCTCCGGTTTTAAGAATCCATCTTTTACGCTTTCTTCATCCGATTTACAACCGTTTAGTTTTTACGATGATTATTTTCCAATACTCGGAAAAGACTACCTGAACCCAATTTCAGGAGGAAGTACAAGCAAATATTTCTTTGCCATTGAAGATACTTTGTTTGTCGGAAATGATTCTGTTTATATTATTTCTTTTCGTCCTTTAAAAGGAAAAAACTTCGAAGCATTGGAAGGTGTTTTGTATATCAACACAAATGGTTATGCCATTCAAAATGTGATTGCGGCTCCGTATGAAAAAAGTTTAGTGGATATTAAAATTCAACAGCAATATAAATTTATTGAAGGGAAGCAATGGTTTCCTGATCAACTGAATTATGAATTGCACTATAAAAAATATCCAACAAAATACATCGGAATGAAGTTGATCGGAAAAAGTTATATCACCGATGTAAAATTAAATGCAGATTTAAAGAAAAAAGATTTCGGCTTCGAAACGCTTGTAATAGAGCCCAATGCAACGCGAAAGGATAAATCCTATTGGGAATCACATCGAATAGATTCACTTGATAGTAAAGAGCAGAAAACGTATAAAGTGATTGATAGTCTCGGTAAAAAACAAAAGTTTGATGCTGTGCTAAAAGTATTTGAAGGGTTAACCACTTTGCAACTTCCAATCGGACCAATTAGTATAGATTTGAATAAAATTTTAGGGTTTAACGATTATGAAATCATCAGAGGTGGAGTTGGTTTGCATACAAATGATCGATTAACGCGTTGGGGAAATGTAGGTGGGTATATTGCGTATGGTTATAAAGATTCGATTACAAAATTTGGTTTCGATGCAAAGATTTTTCTGAAAAAGAGTAGTAAGGACTATTACATCAAAGCCTTGTATTCAAGGGATATTGCCGAGCCTGGTAAAACGCAATATTTTTATACGAAATATAATTTCAACCGGAATCAAATGACTTCCAGGATGGATTACATGGAACAAAAAGAAGTCTCCGTAAATTTCAGAGCGTTCAAATATTTAACAACAAATGTTGCATTGAACGAAAGTTTTAGAATCCCGAAATACAATTATATGTTTTTGCCAGTGAAAGATGATTCAACTTTTACATCCATCGATTTTAAATCAACAGAGATAAGAATAAAAGGAAGATATGCATACAAAGAAAAGTTTGTGCAATCTTTTGGACAACTATTGTCAGACGGAACAGATTTTCCAGTTATTTATTTTGCATTTACTAAAGGGTTGGATTTAAATACTCCAACCGCAAAATACGATTATAACAAAGTTTCGTTAGGAATAGAAAAATCATTTCTGATTAAAAACTTAGGTCGCACCAAATTTTTATTAGAAGGTGGATTTATGCAAGGCAATGTTCCTTATTCGTATTTATTCAACGGAAATGGAAGCAATGCAAAAGGAAATTTTATTTATGTAGAAAACACTTTTCAAACAATGGGGTTGTATGAATTTGTTTCCGATAAATATGTGAATTTATTTTTCTCCCATAATTTCGGTTCACTCTTATTTAAACGACCGAAATTCAAACCACAGTTTGTCGTTTTCACCAATGCGGGAATTGGAAGTTTAGAAAACCGTGAACAGCATTCACATTTGGGTTTTAAAACCATGGAAAAGGGCTTTTATGAGAGTGGTTTGTTAATCAATAATATAGTGCGTATTAACTATTACAACATTGTTTATCTAGGTTTGGGTGGAGGTGCTTTTATGCGTTATGGAGCTTATGCAGAGCCACAAGCAGAGAAAAATGTAACGTATAAACTCTCGTTGGTTATTACATTCTAATGGTTTTCATATAATATCCTGTTGTTTCTCCTTTGTCAGTATGCATATTATGATTAATTTCGGGGTGAAATCGATTTTATCAATATGTGGACATTTATTGCGCGTTTTATTTTAAGAAATAGGTTAGCCATCATCGCTGTGCTATTAGGCTTAACCGTATTTTTCGGTTTTTATGCAGTAAAAGCTGAGCTTTCTTATGAAGCACCCAATCTTTTGCCAGCTCACGATACTACTGCGGTTGAATACAAAAAATTCAAAAAACGCTTTGGTCAAGATGGAGCTGTAATGGTTCTTGGGATTTCTGATAGCACATTGTATAACGTTAAAAATTTTAACGAGTGGTATGATTTAGGAGATCGATTGAAGGATGTTTTGGGAGTGAAAGCCGTTTTATCAGTTGCTCGTTTACAAACACTTAAGAAAAACGATAGCCTCCAAAAATTTGAAAACTTTCCCATCCTTTCGCGTAAACCATTAACTCAATCAGAAGTTGATAGCGTAAAACAAATAATTTACGATCTCCCTTTTTATAAAGGAATTATTTATAATGATACAGCTCATGCCACCTTGATGGCAATTACATTCGACAATAAATTATTGAACACCAAAACGCGTTTGGAAATTGTTGATTCAATAAAAGTGCAAGTCGATAAATTTATTGCCAACACAAATATCGAAGTTCGTTATTCCGGAATGCCATACATCAGAACTGCCGTAGCGCGAATGATTCAGGGCGAAACTAAATTGTTTACAGTTCTCGCATTATTGGTGACGGCAATTATTTTGATGTTGTTTTTTAGATCTTTTTTGCCAGTAGTATTCTCGCTCGTAGTTGTTTTTATCGGTGTAGTTTGGTCGGTGGGAATACTTGTACTCTGTGGTTATCAAGTTTCTGTACTTACAGGTTTAATTCCTCCTTTATTAATTGTAATTGGTGTTCCCAACTGTATTTTATTACTCAATAAATATCATACGGAATATAAAATACATAATAATAAAATGAAGGCTTTGTCGCGTTCCATCGAAAAAGTTGGCATCTCTTTATTTATGGCAAACATTACAACATCCATTGGATTTGCAGTGTTTTGTTCTACCGATAGTAAACCATTATTCGAATTTGGATTGATCTCTTCATTGAGTGTAATGCTTACGTACATTGTTTCTTTAATGTTAGTTCCTATTGTGTTTAGTTATTTGCCATCACCTTCAGTTAAGCACATAAAACATTTGCAAAGCAAAGGACTTACCAAAATTTTACAAAAAATTGATTATTGGGTGCATCACTATCGTCCTAGAATTTATGCTATCGTAATAGTTGTTGTGATAATTGCTATTTATGGAATTACTAAAGTATTGCCACTCGGATATATCGTTGATGATTTGCCAAAAGGTGATCCTATTCTTGTAGACATGCGTTATTTTGAAAAAAATTATAACGGTGTACTTCCCTTTGAAATTTCTATCGACACTAAAAAACCAAACGGAGTGTTTGCTGATGGTGGACGAACATTGTACAAAATAAATAAGCTTCAAAAATTGTTTATGCAAGATTCAATTTTTTCAAAAGCAGTTTCTGTAGTTGAAGGAATTAAATTTTTCAATCAAGCTTATAACGATGGAAATAAAAAAGATTATCGTTTACCTGGTGCTATGGATTTGCAAAAATTGGCAGATTTTGCTAAGGCGGATGCCGAAGGTAAATCGAGTCAGTTTTCTTCATTTATTGATAGTACGAAGCAATTTACTCGTGTCAGCGTTCAAATGAAAGATGTTGGGTCTATTGAGTTGTTGAAAGTGTTGAAGCGTTTGCAGCCTCGTATTGATAGTGTTTTTAATTATGATTATGAAAAAGAAGAATGGCTTCCTGAATATAAAAACTATAAAATCTCAATCACAGGAAATAGTATGATCTTTTTGCATGGGAATAAATTTTTAGTAAAGAATTTATTGGAAAGCGTATTGCTTGCCGTTTTATTAATTGCAATTGTTTTATATACTTTGTTCATGTCGCCACGAATGATTTTAATTTCAGTTGTTCCAAGTTTAATTCCATTATTGATTACAGCAGGAATTATGGGATACTTTCATATTTACATTAAGCCAAGTACAATTTTAGTTTACAGCATTGCATTTGGAATTGCATCCGATGGAACATTGTATTTTTTGACAAAGTACCGACAGGAAATGAAAAGCGGACATACTAGCATTTCAAAAGCCGTTTCTTCTACAATTAAGGAAACAGGCGTGAGTATGATATACACCGCCATTATTTTGTTCTGCGGATTCGGAATATTTGCGGCATCAAAGTTTGGTGGAACAGCAGCATTGGGGATTTTAATTTCTGTAACATTATTAATTGCTTATTGCTCAAATTTAATTTTGTTACCATGCTTTTTATTATCCTTAGAAAAACGATTAACCAACAAAGCATTTTTACAAGATCCTTTGATTGAAGTATATGATGAAGAAGAGGACATTGATTTGAATGAATTGACTATTGGTGGGAAGAAGAAGTAATTTGAGAATTGAAAAAATAAAAATTAATTAAATATGAAGGGAATTATTTTAGCTGGCGGCTCCGGCACACGATTACATCCTTTAACTCTTGCTGTTAGTAAGCAACTAATGCCTGTGTATGATAAACCAATGATTTATTATCCCTTATCTGTTTTGATGATGGCTGGCATTTCTGAAGTGTTGATTATTTCTACACCGCACGATCTTCCTCAATTTGAAAGATTGCTTGGTGACGGAAAAAATTTGGGATGTAAATTTTCTTACGCTGTTCAGGAAATTCCAAATGGACTTGCTCAAGCATTTGTGATTGGCGAAAAATTTATTGGGAACGATAAAGTAGCGCTAGTATTGGGTGATAATATTTTTTACGGAGCGGGATTAGGAAGATTGTTGCAAGCTCACCAAAATCCAGAAGGAGGAGTTGTTTTTGCATATCACGTTTCAGACCCTGAACGTTATGGTGTTGTTGAGTTTGATGCAAACGGAAAAGCCATATCAATTGAGGAAAAGCCTGCAAAACCAAAATCAAATTATGCCGTTCCTGGATTGTATTTTTATGATAACAGCGTAGTGCAAGTTGCAAAAACATTAAAACCAAGTGCACGAGGTGAATATGAAATCACGGATGTAAATAAATACTATTTACAAGCTGGGAAATTAAAAGTTGGTATTTTGGATAGAGGAACAGCTTGGTTGGATACAGGAACATTTGCTTCCTTAACTCAAGCCGGACAGTTTGTTCAGGTAATTGAAGAACGCCAAGGTTTAAGTATAGGTTGTATTGAAGAGGTTGCGTATAGAATGGGATATATTAATAAAGAACAGTTGAAAAAAATTGCAGAACCATTATTAAAAAGTGGTTATGGAACTTATTTGATGAAAGTAGCGGAACAATAATGAACTCAATTGCCACATACCAACAACAAATTGAAGACGCTTTAAAAGACAAGAAATATGGTTCCAATCCGAAAGAATTGTATGAACCGATTTCGTATATCATGTCTTTAGGTGGAAAAAGATTACGTCCCGTTTTAGTATTTATAGCAACAGATATTTTTGATGGAGATGCATCCAAAGCGCTTCATCCCGCATTAGCGATAGAACTGTTTCATAATTTTACTTTGGTGCATGACGACTTAATGGACAAAGCGCCATTGAGAAGAAGTCAACCAACTGTTCATGAAAAATGGAACAATAACATTGCAATTTTGAGTGGCGATGCAATGATGGTGAGAGCGTATCAAGAACTATGTCTGGCAGATACAACAATGCTTCCGCAGCTGTTAGAGATTTTCAGCGATACGGCTGTGAAAGTTTGTGAAGGACAACAATACGATATGAATTACGAAACAATGACAAAAGTTTCAATTCAGCAATACATTAAGATGATTGAATTGAAAACGGCTGTGCTGTTGGGTGGAGCATTAAAAATTGGAGCCTTGATTGGTAAAGCGCGTGAAGAAGATGCACAACGGTTATATGATTTTGGAAAACACATTGGAATTGCATTTCAATTACAAGATGATATTTTAGATGTGTATGCAGATGCGGCAAAATTTGGAAAGCAAAAAGGTGGCGACATCATTGCAAATAAAAAAACATACCTGCTTCTCAAAGCCATAGAAATGGCTGAGAGTAATCGATACCTGAAAGAAGAATTACATCAATGGATTGCCGCTCCACAGTTTGATGCAAAAGAAAAAGTGGAAGCAGTGATTAATATTTACAACTTTTTAAATGTAAAAGAATTAGCAAGAACAGAAATGCAAAAACATTATGAACTTGCTTTAACTTTCTTAAAAGATATTCCAGTTGCAGAAGATAAAAAACAAAGTTTGATAAATTTTGCAGAGAGTCTGATGGTTAGAGAAATGTAACCCATAATTTATGATTTACGACAAGCACATATTCATCTGCGTCAACCAACGTGCTACTGAAGCTCCGAGAAAAAGTTGCGGAGAAGCACACGGAATGGAGATTGTAGATGCCTTCAAGAAAAAATTAAAAGAATTAAATCTTCCCATAAAACTTCGTGCACAAAAAGCAGGTTGTTTGGATATTTGTGATTTCGGACAAACAATTGTGGTTTATCCTGAAGGCGTTTTTTATGTTGGAGTGGAATTGAGTGATGTGGATGAAATCATCAATGAACATATTGTAAATGATAGAGTGGTGGAGAGATTGAGGTTGGAGAACGTCCGCAAAAAATGATGGAACGCGGATGACGCGGAAAAAAAGGGTTGTCACGGATTTTTTATTTATTAGGGCGTGTGATTGATCACGGATTTTTATTGCCTTTGGCAATCTGTTATGTTTAAATAATATTTCAAAAAAGTAAATCTATGCACTACTCATCATAAAATTTTATCAGCGAAAATCCGTTTTTTCCGCGTCATCCGCGTTCCATCATATGAATTTCACCGACCTCACTCCATATTTCAATAAACTAGATATCATAAAAGATACAGCTGCTCAAATAATCAAAGATTTTGAAATGTTTGGGATGGAAGTGAAATTTTCCGGTAATGCATACAATGCGTATGAAGAATTATTTGATCAGGTAGAACCGCACATCAAAAAAATGGTCGATACCAACCGTCAAAAATTTCTTGGGATTTTATATCGAATAGATTTAAGTGACGAACAGATTCAAAAAGCAGTTAACTCCAATTCAACGGAGCCTTTTTCGTTAATTGTAACCGACCTCATTATTAAAAGGGAACTCCAAAAAGTGGTCATCCGCAACCATTATAAGTCGCGCCAGTAAAGGCTTTTTTCTTATTCTCAATAATATTTGGATTTCTTCTCAATTTTTTACAATTTAGGGCTCTTATTGCGTTTTTTAGGAGCTTATAGACTCATATTTATACTGTTTAATAAATTAAAAAGATTGAATATTGGAACCAACGAACATTAATAATCCGGAATACTTCCACAAAGTGGTAGATTGTCAGCATGCTTGTCCTGCGCACACTCCAGTGCCAGAATACATTCGATTAATTGCTGAAGAAAAATATACTGAAGCGTATATGATAAACTGGGATTCAAATGTATTCCCAGGAGTTTTGGGCCGTACATGTGATAGACCATGTGAGCCAGCTTGTCGCAGAGGTAGAATTGATGGGCAGGATGAAGAGCCAGTAGCAATTTGTCGTTTAAAGCGTGTTGCTGCTGACAATAAAGGAGATGTGAAAAGCTTAATGCCACAAGGTCCTTTCAAGCCTAATGGTAAAAAAATTGCTTTGATAGGTGCTGGTCCAGCTTCTTTAACAGTTGCTCGTGATTTAGCTCCACTTGGATATGAAATTCATTTATATGATGAACAAAAATTGGGCGGTGGATTTATGCGTAGTCAAATTCCTTCTTTCCGTTTGCCAGAAACAGTATTAAACGAAGAAGTAAATTATATTTTAGATTTAGGAATTCACACACATTTTAATCACTATGTAAAAAGTTTAAAAGATACTTTGGCGAATGGTTATGATGCAGTTTTTGTTGGATCGGGTGCTCCTAAAGGTCGCGATTTAGATATTCCTGGCAGAAAAGAAGGAGCATCAAATATTCATATTGGAATCAATTGGTTGGCAAATGTTGCATTTGAACATACCGCTAAAATTGGTAAAAAAGTAATTGTGTTGGGTGGTGGAAATACTGCAATGGATTGTTGTAGAACAGCTCGCAGATTAGGCGGTAATGATGTGAAAGTTGTTGTTCGTAGTCCTTTTGCAGAGATGAAAGCTTCGCCTTGGGAAAAAGAAGATGCAGCTCACGAGGATATTCCAATCATTGATAACCATGTTCCAAAATCATTTGTAGTAGAAAATGGAGTTCTGAAAGGAATGATGTTTGAAAAAGTTGTTGCTGAATATGACAAAGAAGGGAAACGTAAATTAGTTCCAGTTGGTGGACCAGATATTTTTATTGAAGCAGATGATGTATTGATTGCTGTTGGGCAAGAAAATAGTTACCCATGGATTGAACGCGATTTAGGAATTGATTTTGATAAATGGGAGATGCCAATAGTGAATGAAGTAACTTTTGTTTCTTCTAATCCTAAAGTGTTTTTTGGTGGCGATGCTGCTTGGGGACCTAAAAACGTAATTACTGCTGTTGCTCATGGACACCAAGCTGCTATATCAATGGATTTATTTTGCAGAGGCGAAAGCATGACTGTTCGTCCTTCACCTTTCGTGAATTTGGTTTCTCAAAAAATGGGAATTCATGAATGGGCTTATGATAGCGCTGTTGTTAATGATGAGAGATATGTTGTTCCACAAGCAGAAAAAAAAGTAACACTTAGCAATCGTAAAAAAGAAGTTGAGCTAGGGTTTAGTGGCATCACAGGTTTTAAAGAAGCACAGCGTTGTTTAAATTGTGATATACAAACTGTTTTTACAACAGACAAATGTATTGAGTGCGATGCATGTATGGATGTTTGTCCAACGGCATGTATTTCATTTACAGATAATGCTGATGAATCAGATTTGCGTAACATGTTAAAAATGCCTGCATTAAATAAATCACAAGATTTATATGTTTCAGAACCATTAAAAACAAAACGAGTAATGGTAAAAGATGAAAACGTTTGTTTGCATTGCGGTTTGTGTGCTGAACGATGTCCTACTTCAGCATGGGACATGCAGAAATTCTTTTACAATGTAACAAAAGCGCATACGGGTTGTAGCTCACATAAATAGTCAAAAGACAATTTTTGCAATAGACAAATAAAAAATAAAAAAATGACTCGAGTGGGTCGAACAATAAAGAATAGAAGATTATGGCAGCTAAGAAAGATAAAATAAATGATTTTGTAATTCGTTTCGCGAATGTAAATGGAACGGGTTCGGCAAGTGCAAATTTCCTTTTCACAAAAGCTATTTTCAGAATGGGGATTCCTGTGACTCCAAAAAATATTTTCCCCTCTAACATTCAAGGATTACCAACTTGGTATGAAGTGCGTGTGAATGAAAAAGGATATTTAGGTAGAAGAGAAGGAATTGATTTGATGGTTGCAGTAAATCCTCAAAGTATGTTAAAGGATGTGAAAGATGTTCGTGCTGGAGGATATTTTATGTACGATAGTTCGAAACCTTTACATAAAGAATATATCCGTGAGGATATTACTTATTTAGGAATTCCATTGATGCAAATGTGCAATGAAGCATACACGGATGCTCGTCAGCGACAATTATTTAAAAACATTATTTATGTAGGCGCATTGGCTGCATTGTTCGATATCGAATTTAATGTGTTGGAAGATTTACTTGCCGAACAATTTAAAGGAAAAGAAAAATTAATTCCTGCAAACGTAAAAGCATTAAAATTAGGAGTTGACTATGTTCATGCAAATTTTAAATATCCTTTAGAGTATAGAGTAGAGAGACGAAATTTGTTGAAAGATAAGATTTTGATGGAAGGAAATGCTGCTTGTGGATTAGGGGCGGTTTATGCAGGAGCAACAGTTGCTGGATGGTATCCAATCACTCCTTCTACCTCAGTTATTGAAGCTTTTATGGATTATTCGGATGAATTTCGAATCGATAAAATTACTGGAAAAAGAAATGTAGCGATTCTTCAAGCTGAGGATGAATTATCGGCAATAGGAATGGTAATCGGTGCAAATTGGAATGGTGCTCGCGCATTTACATCTACTAGCGGACCTGGTCTTTCATTAATGAATGAATTTTTAGGCTTAGCTTATTTTGCTGAAATACCTACGGTATTAGTTGATGTACAACGTACTGGTCCTTCTACTGGAATGCCAACACGGACTCAGCAATCTGATATTTTAGAAGCTGCATATGCTTCTCACGGGGATACAAAACATGTTTTATTATTCCCTTCCACACCAAAAGAATGTTTTGATTGTATGTTAGATGCCTTTGATTTGTCAGAAGAATTACAAACTCCTGTAATTGTCATGACAGATTTGGATTTAGGAATGAATGATCACGTTTCTCCTCCATTAACATTTGATGACAAGCGTGAATATAAAAGAGGAAAAGTTTTGGATGCGGAAGCGTTAGAGAAAATTGAAAAATTTGGACGTTACTTGGATGTAGATAAAGATGGAATTACGTATCGTACACTTCCTGGGACACATCCTTCTAAAGGTTCGTTTTTTACTCGAGGAACTTCACGCGATGAATATGCGACTTATACAGAAGATAGCGCAGCATATCAGCGTAACATGGATCGCTTAACACGTAAGTGGAATACTGCAAAAAAAATAGTGCCTTCCCCTCAAGTGTATAAGAAAAAGAATGAATCAAAAAATGGAATTTTATTTTTTGGAACATCTCAATACGCTGCTGAAGAAGCAATGGATGTATTGAAATCAGAAAAAATAATTGTTGATGCAATTCGCGTTAGAGCTTTTCCTTTTACAAAAGAGGTAGAAGATTTTATTAATTCACATGATAAAGTATTTGTGATTGAGCAAAATCGTGATGCACAAATGAGAAGTTTGTTAATGATAGAAATGGATGCTGAGCCTAAAAAATTGGTTTCTGTTTTGAACTATGATGGAATGCCAATTACGGCTGACAATATTTTAAATCAGGTAAAAACTAATTTATCATCTAAGGGATTAGGTAGTAAGGCTGCAGCGAAGAAGCCAGTTGTATTGAAAGTAGTAGAGTCAAAAAAAGTTGCTCCGAAAAAGAAAGTAGTTGCAAAGAAAAAGACAGTAAAAAAAGAAGTTGCTAAAAAGAAAGTTGCTCCTAAGAAGAAATTAGTTGCAACGAAAAAGGTTGTGAAGAAAGTGCTTGCTAAAAAGAAAGTAACTCCGAAAAAGAAAATAGCTGCGAAGAAGAAAAGCAATATAAAAGTGGTTGCAAAAAAGAAAGTTGCAACTAAAAAGAAAGTAGTTGCAAAAAAGAGTAACTTCAAGAAAGCAACTAAAAAAAGAAAATAATTTTAAGAAACGTAACAGCAAAAAAAGTCTAGATTATTATGACATATATTCGTCCAAAATTTCGTCATCCTGAATTGCCAAAAAACAAATTAGGATATTCTGTTGATTATTATGAAGGTGCTCTTTCTACGCTTTGTGCGGGTTGTGGACATGATTCAATTTCTGCAGGAATTATTCAAGCAGCATTTGAATTGAATATTGAGCCACATAAATTGGCTAAGCTTTCAGGAATTGGATGTTCATCTAAAACGCCAGCATATTTTTTAAGTAACTCTCATGGATTTAATTCAGTTCACGGAAGAATGCCATCGGTTGCAACTGGAGCAAATTTGGCAAATCGTGATTTAACTTATTTCGGTGTTTCTGGTGATGGCGATACGGCTAGTATCGGTATGGGACAATTTGTGCATGCTATAAGAAGATCTTTGAACATGACTTATATTGTGATGAACAATGGATGTTATGGACTTACAAAAGGACAAGATTCTGCTACAGCAGATCAGGGTTCAAAAAATAAGAGTGGTAATGTCAACTTATTTGAGTCAATTGATTTAGCAAGTTTAGCTATTGAGCTAGGTGCAACATTTGTAGCGCAAAGTTTTTCTGGCGACAAATCACAATTAGTTCCATTAATCAAGGCAGCAATGAATCACCCAGGTTTTGCATTCATCAATGTGATTTCTCCATGTGTAACATTTAATAACAACATGGGTTCTACAAAATCTTACGATTATGTTCGTGAGCACGTAGAGGCAACAGCAACAATAGATTTTGTTCCAGAAATGCAAGAGATTAGTGTGGAATACGGAAAAGGAAAACAGAAGCAAGTAGTTATGCACGATGGTTCTGTTATTCAATTGCATAAATTATCTGAAGATTGGGATCCACTTGATAGACAATCTGCAATGAATGCCGTTTTGAATTCAAAGGCAAAAAACGAAATTTTAACAGGATTGTTATATGTAAATCCTGATGCTCACGATTTACATCACATGATAAATACTTCTGATAGAGCATTAAATTCGTTGACAAAAGCTGAGCTTTGTCCAGGTTCTGAAATGTTAGTTGATATTAATTCAGGATTGAGATAATCCTTTTTTAATCATAATCGTAGCGTTAATTAATTGCAATAAGCATTAATCTTTTAGTTTGATTTTCTGTATCTTTCTAATATTGAGTCGTTTGTGGCTTTCTTTTTGGTTAGAATGGTATTTTTTCTACTTCCATTTTCTCTTTTAAATGATTAATTTTGCGGTCGTAAAATCAGCACGGACGTATCATGGAAAAGTATTCCTATTTGAGTAATGCACACATCTCTTCAATAGAAGATTTATTTCAAGATTATTTGAAAGACAATACTTCTGTAGATTTCGGTTGGCAAAAGTTTTTTGAAGGATTTGAATTTGCTCGCAAAAATTATGAAGATAAAGGTGAAATTCCATTAAACGTAAAAAAGGAATTTAATGTAATAAATCTTATCAATGGTTACCGAACGCGCGGTCATTTATTTACCCAAACAAATCCTGTTCGAGAAAGAAGACAATATCAACCGAATCTGGATGTTGAAAATTTCGAATTAGAACAACTTGATTTAGAAACGATTTTTCATGCAGGAACACAAATTGGAATTGGACCCGCAAAATTGAAAGATATTATTGCACACTTGGAACAAACCTATTGTTTGTCCATTGGTGCAGAATATATGTACATCCGTACTCCTGAAATCGTTAATTGGTTGCAGGAGAAAATGGAAACGACTAAAAACACTCCAAACTTTTTGGCGCACGATAAGTTGATGATTTTACATAAGTTGAATCAAGCAGTATTATTCGAAAATTTTTTACATACAAAATTTGTTGGACAAAAGCGTTTTTCGTTAGAAGGTGCCGAAGCCACAATTCCTGCATTAGATGCCGTTTGTGAACTTGGTGCTGATATGGGAATAAAGGATTTTATTATTGGAATGGCGCATCGGGGTCGTTTAAATATTCTAACCAACATATTAAATAAAAAGTACGAAGATATTTTTTCGGAGTTTGAAGGTTTTTTATCTGAAGAAGCAGATTTTGATGGTGATGTTAAATACCATCAAGGATATTCAAGTGATAGAATTAGTGATCATGGTAATGCTTTCCATATTAGTTTAACACCTAATCCATCCCACCTAGAAGCAGTTAATCCAGTAGTTGAAGGAATAGCACGCGCAAAAATTGACAATTTTCATAACGGAGACTATAAAAAAGTCTGTCCGATTATTATTCATGGAGATGCTGCAATTGCTGGACAAGGTATCGTTTATGAAGTGTTGCAAATGAGTCAGCTCGATGGTTATAAAACGGGTGGAACGGTTCATTTGGTAATTAATAATCAAGTAGGATTCACAACCAATTACCATGATGCTCGTTCGAGTACATACTGTACTGATGTTGCAAAAACAGTGCTTTCACCCGTCTTTCACGTAAATGGAGACGATGTAGAAGCGTTAGTTTTTACAGTTAAAATGGCAATGGAGTTCCGTCAAAAATTTCAGCGTGATGTATTTATTGATGTTTTGTGTTACCGTAAATATGGGCATAACGAAGGAGATGAACCACGTTTCACGCAGCCTTTATTGTATAAAGCAATTGCTGCTCATCCAAATCCGAGAGAAATTTATGTACAACAATTAATTTCAAGAGGTGATATTGATTTAGAGTTTGCAAAAGAAACGGAAAAGAATTTTAAAGAGCTTTTACAAGAAGAGCTAGATAAAGCTAAAAAATCTGGTAAAACAAAAGTCACTTCGTTTTTGAAAAGTCAATGGACAGGAATGAAGATGGCTGAAAATAATGCTTTTGATAAATCACCCGATACGTCAATTGACAAGAAAACTTTTCTAGAGATTGCTAAAAAAACGACAGAGTTACCAAAAGACAAAAAGTTTTTTAATAAAATTCAAAAGTTATTCGATGATCGCTCTGCAATGATTACGAATGACAATTATGATTGGGCAATGGGCGAATTAATGGCTTATGCTTCGTTGATGAAAGATGGACACGATGTTAGATTCAGTGGACAAGATGTTGAACGAGGTACATTCTCTCATCGTCACGCAGTTGTAAAATTTGAGGATTCAGAAGAGGAATATACTCCTTTGAATAATTTCGGAGCAAAAGGGAAACTAAGTATTTACAATTCATTGTTATCAGAATATGGTGTGTTAGGATTTGAATTTGGGTACTCTTTAACTGCTCCAAATGCATTGACAATTTGGGAGGCTCAATTTGGTGATTTCTTTAACGGAGCACAAATTGTAATAGATCAGTTTATCACTTCTGCGGAAGCGAAGTGGAGAAGAATGAGTGGTTTGGTAATGCTTCTTCCCCACGGATACGAAGGAATGGGCCCTGAACATTCAAGTGCGAGGATGGAACGTTTTTTACAACAATGCGCTGGAAACAATATGCAGTTAGTGAATTGCACTACTCCTGCAAATCAATTTCATGTTTTACGTAGACAACTTATAAGAGATTTTAGAAAACCGTTGATTTGTTTCACGCCTAAAAAATTGCTTCGTTATCCATCGTGTGTTTCTTCGATAAAAGATTTTACTTCAGGTGGATTTCAGGAAGTAATTGATGATACTTCTGCAAATGCAAAAGGTGTAAAAAAAGTTGTTTTTTGTTCTGGTAAAATTTATTACGATTTGATTGAAGGAAAACAAAAAGTGGAAGCAGATGATGTTGCAATTGTAAGAATAGAACAATTGTATCCTTTTCCTGCAAAACAGATTGGAGCAATTATTGAAAAATATAAAACAGCTACAGATTTTGTTTGGGCTCAAGAAGAACCAGAAAATATGGGCGCTTGGGCTCATATGATGCGTTTCTTTTTAAAGTATCCTGAAACAAAAGTTGTCACCTTAAAATATGTAGGAAGAGCAGAAAGCTCTAGCCCTGCAACAGGTTTCTCTAAATCACACGGAGAGCAACAACAAAGAATTATTGATGCGATAGTATCCCGTCAAATGATAACTAAAGACTAAAATTATGGCAATAGTAGAAATGAAAGTACCGAGTCCTGGTGAATCCATTACAGAAGTGGTGATTGCACGTTGGTTGAAAAAGGATGGAGACTATGTTGAAAAGGATGAAGAAGTAGCCGAAGTAGATTCAGATAAAGCAACTTTAACAATTAATGCTGAAGAAGCTGGTGCAATTAAATTAATGGCTTCTGAAGGAGATACAGTTAGAGTTGGACAGGTAGTTTGTTCGGTTGATACAAGTGCTAAAGCTCCTGAGAAAAAAAGTGTAGAAGCAAAAGCTAAAGTTGTTGCTGAATCAAAACCTGTAGCGGAAGTTGTTGCTACAAAAAAGGAAACAGAAAAATCTTCTGAAAAAGTAAATTCTACTCCATTAGCAAAAAATATAATGGTGGAAAATAAAATTCCAGCGAATAAAGTTGCTGGTTCTGGACCGGGAGGTCGTATCATGAAAGCGGATGTTTTAAATTTACTTTCTGCTGGATTTGATTCAAAATCTTCTTTAGGAGAAAGAACAACCGAGCGTTCTAAAATGTCACCTTTGCGTAAAAAATTAGCACAACGCTTAGTTGCTGTAAAAAATGAGACAGCAATGTTGACTACTTTTAATGAAGTGGATATGAGTGCGATTTATGCTATGCGTGCAAAATATAAAGACAAGTTTAAAGAAGTATATGGAACAAATTTAGGTTTCATGAGTTTCTTTACAAAAGCTGTAACGGAAGCATTAAATTTATTTCCTGCAGTAAACGCAATGATTGATGGAGAAGAAATTGTTTACCACAAATATGCTGATATTGGTATTGCTGTTAGTGCTCCGAAAGGACTAGTTGTTCCTGTAGTAAGAAATGCGGAGCAAATGAGTTTAGCAGAAATAGAAATTGCGATTAAAAATTTAGCATTAAAAGCAAGAGATAATAAAATCACATTAGATGACATGACAGGTGGAACTTTTACAATTACCAATGGTGGTGTATTTGGTTCAATGATGAGTACTCCAATTATTAACCCTCCTCAAAGCGCAATTTTAGGAATGCACAATGTGGTTGATCGTCCAGTTGCAGTTAACGGACAAGTAGTTATTCGGCCAATGATGTACGTTGCACTTTCTTATGATCATAGAATAATTGATGGTCGTGAATCAGTTGGTTTCCTTGTAAAGGTAAAAGAGATGTTAGAAAATCCTACGAAGATGCTGTTTGGTGGAAAAGATCCGAATGAAATTGTATTAGGATTGTAAATGAATCTATATAAAAGTCCTTAATTAAAATTCTTCTCTTAATGGAAGAATTTTTTTTGCCCTGAAATAGCTTATTCTATTGAAAAAGGTAAAATAATTAAAATAATTTTGGAAATAATAAAAAAATTGTATCACATTTGCATCGCAATAAAATAATAATTCAAATAAGTTTTAATCTTTTACACTTAAAAGAAATGAAAAAAGTAAAGTTGTCTTTCGACTTCCTTTCAGCAGCTGACAAGATGTTCAGCATGGTTGCTGTTTTGTTTATATCTAAGATGGTTGCCTCTCCTGTTGCCATCAGAATCCCTTATTGCCCGAGACGTTAAGTCGTACAATCTAATCCGACCCCTTACGTAGAGGTCATTTTCCAAAACTTTATTTAATATTTCAAGAGCACGGTTTCCTTGTGTTGTCGTTCTCTTTATGTTTCATTCTTAAATTTTTACTGATGGAAAAATCAGTAGTTAAGGTGTTTGTTGCCAATGAGCAGCATACATCCTACTCGCAAATTATTTGTGATGAAATGGAAGCGTCTGCAAAGGCCCGTGGTACGGGTATAGCAAAGCGTTCTTCCGATTACATCATTAACAAAATGCTGGAAGGCAAAGCGGTAATCGCTTTAACAAATTCTGGTACTTGGGCTGGGTTCTGCTATATCGAAACTTGGAGTCATGGCAACTATGTGGCTAACTCGGGATTGATTGTCGCTCCCGAATTTCGTAAAAGCGGATTGGCACGAGAAATTAAAAGAAAAATTTTCGAATTATCACGTAAAAAATATCCTCATGCTAAGATATTTGGGTTGACCACAGGTTTGGCGGTGATGAAAATAAATTCGGAATTGGGTTATGAACCTGTTACTTATTCTGAATTAACCCAAGATGATGCATTTTGGAAAGGTTGTCAAAGTTGTGTGAATTTTGAAATTCTAAAAAGTAAAGAACGGAAGAACTGTATGTGCACTGCAATGTTGTTTCATCCTGAAGAAAATAGAAAAAAATGGGATTTTTCAAAAAATTCAAAATTGTATGAACGTTTTATGCGAATCAAACAGCATAAACTGTTTAACTTTTTTAAGAAACAAGCAGTTAAAAAATTAGTAAAATCTGTATTAACATTTTAATTATGAAAAAGAAAGTTGTTTTAGCATTTAGCGGAGGATTGGATACATCCTATTGTGCCATCTATTTATCAAACGAATTAAATCTTGAAGTGCATGCCGTGATTGTAAACACTGGAGGGTTTAACAAAGACGAATTGTTCGATATTGAAAATAAGGCGAAGCAGTTGGGCGTTGATTCGTTTCAAGTCATTGACGAAACAAAAAATTATTATGATAGTGTAATTAAATATTTGGTTTTTGGAAATGTGCTGAAAAACAATACCTATCCACTTTCGGTTAGTGCTGAGCGTATTTCCCAAGCAACAGCCATTGCCAATTATGCAAAAAAGTTGAATGCTGATTTTGTAGCACATGGTAGCACAGGTGCTGGCAATGACCAAGTTCGATTTGATGCTATTTTTAATATTCTGATTCCTGAAATAGAAGTGATCACGCCTATTCGTGATAATAAATTATCGAGAGATGAAGAGATTTCTTTTTTGAAAGAGAATGGAATTTTCATTAATGCTGAAAAGGCAAAGTATAGTATCAATAAAGGAATTTGGGGAACCTCTGTTGGAGGAAAAGAAACATTAACCTCGCATTTATCTTTGCCAGAAGATGCTTATCCAAGTCGGGCTACAAAACGTATTGCAATGGAAGTGGAATTGTTTTTTGAAAAAGGAGAATTAATTGGAATAGATGGGAGTTTGTATAATCATCCTACAGAAGCCATTCAAGCATTGGAAAAAATTGCATCGCCATATGGAATTGGTCGAGATATCCATGTAGGCGATACAATCATTGGAATAAAAGGAAGAGTTGGTTTTGAAGCAGCAGCGGCACTAATAACAATAAAAGCTCATCATGCATTAGAAAAGCATACCCTTACAAAATTGCAATTGATTATTAAAGATCAGCAAGCAATGTGGTATGGGAACTGGCTTCATGAAGGCTTATTTTTGGATCCAGTGATGCGTGATTTGGAAAGTTATTTTCAATCGACTCAAAAAAATGTAACTGGAAAAGTGTTTGTGAAGCTAACGCCTTATTTGTTTTCAATCATTGGTATTGAATCAAAGCACGATTTGATGTCGAACAAATTTGGGAGCTATGGCGAAATGAATAATAGTTGGACTGGTGAAGATGTAAAGGGCTTTACAAAAATTATGAGTAATCAAATGAGTATTTATCATCAAGTAAATAAAGTAGAATGAAAAATATTAAAATTGGAATCGCTGGAGGTGCAGGATATACTGGAGGTGAACTCATTCGGATATTGTTAAATCATCCGAATGCAGAGATTGTTTTTGTAAACAGCAAAAGTAAGTCTGGGAATCTTGTTTCTTCGATTCATACAGATTTGATTGGTGATACGCAATTAGCATTTACAGATGCAATCTCGAATGATATTGATGTTTTGTTTTTATGTCTAGGACATGGGGAATCAAAAAAGTGGTTAGATGGAAATTCGATAGATTCAAAAATTAAAATTATTGACTTGAGTCAGGATTACCGAATTGCCAACACCGATTTTGTTTATGGTTTACCAGAGTTGAACAAAGAAGTGATCAAAGAAGCCAATAAAATTGCAAATCCAGGTTGTTTTGCTACTTGCATACAGTTGGCACTATTGCCATTAGCAGCAAATGGCTTATTGAAAAACGACATTCATGTTTCTGCAACTACAGGCTCAACCGGAGCTGGACAAAGTTTGACTGCGACATCTCATTTTAGTTGGCGGCAGAATAATTTAAGTGTGTATAAAGCATTTGAGCATCAACATCTGGCTGAGATACTACAAAGTTTGAACCAATTACAGAATAGGTTTGATTTTGAAATAAATTTTATCCCACAGAGAGGAAGCTTTACACGAGGAATTTTTGCAAGTATTTATACAGAATGCAGTTTGACAATTGATCAGATTCAAAAGATCTATGAGCATTTTTATTCAAATCACCCCTTTGTGAAAATCAGTTTGGATTCAATTGATTTGAAACAAGTGGTCAATACAAATAAATGTTTGTTGCACTTAGAAAAGCACGAAGACAAACTATTGATATCGGCATGTATCGACAATTTGATTAAAGGAGCATCTGGACAGGCTATTCAAAATATGAATTTAATGTTCGGGCTTGATGAAGAGACGGGATTGAAATTGAAAGCAAACTATTTTTAAAATTATAAAGATGAAACTATTTGATGTATACCCATTGTTTGACATTGAACCAGTAAAAGCAAAAGGTTCGTTTGTTTGGGATAAAAATGGAATAAAATATTTGGATTTGTATGGTGGACATGCTGTAATTTCTATTGGTCATAGTCATCCAACCTATGTTGAAACACTTACTGAGCAATTGAATAAAATTGGATTTTATTCTAATTCAGTTAAAATCACTATGCAAGAAGAGTTGGCTGAAAAATTAGGCAAGCTTTCTGGCTATTCTAACTATGAATTGTTTTTATGCAATAGCGGAGCTGAGGCTAATGAAAATGCGTTAAAGCTAGCTTCCTTTCATACGGGAAAGAAGAAGATTATTGCCTTTGGAAAATCATTTCACGGACGTACCTCTTTGGCAGTGGCTACAACAGATGATTCTAAAATATTAGCTCCAGTAAATGAAACGGAGAATATTGTTTTTTTACCATTGAATGATGAAAAAGCCTTTGATGAAGCAATGAATAATGATGTGTGTGCTGTTATTGTGGAAGGAATTCAAGGAGTAGGTGGTGTGAATATTCCAAGCAATTCATTTCTTAAAAAATTAAAAGATGATTGTGAAAAATTTGGAGCACTATTAATTTTGGATGAAATACAATCAGGATATGGTCGATCAGGAAAATTCTTCGCTCATCAATACTCGGAAATTCAACCTGATATAATAACAATAGCGAAAGGAATGGGAAATGGTTTTCCAGTTGCAGGGGTGTTGATTCATCCTGATATAAAGGCAAAGCATGGAATGTTAGGAACAACCTTTGGAGGTAATTATTTAGCATGCACTGCTGCAATTACAGTGTTAGACATAATAGAGGAAGAGGCTTTGATAGATAATGCTTTTAAGATGGGAAATTATTTAATGAATGAATTAAAACAAATAGAAGGAGTTAAAGAAGTTCGTGGCTTAGGTTTAATGATTGGTATTGAGTTTTATGAGCCTTGTGGTGAAATAAGAAATCAATTATTATTTAAACACAAAATATTTACAGGTTCTTCTTCAGATAAAAACACATTAAGAGTTCTTCCTTCATTAACAATAACGAAGGTCGAATTGGATCAATTTTTATATGCATTTAAAGCAGTATTATCTAAACAATTAGTGAAATGAAATAGCCCTGTGCAAATTGGTAAAAATTTGAATAATACATGGCTATACCATGTGACAACTTAAAAAGAATTTAAACACATGAAATATTATACAACAGTAAATGATATTAAAGACCTTGATGGTTTGATACATGAGGCGATATCGATGAAAAAAAATCCTTTTGCTTTTTCTGATTTAGGGAAAAATAAAACATTAGGACTCATTTTCTTAAACCCTAGTTTGCGTACACGTTTGAGCACCCAAAAGGCAGCAATAAATTTAGGGATGAATGTAATGGTTATGAATATTGATAAGGAAGGCTGGGCTTTAGAAATGGAAGATGGGGCAGTAATGAATGGGTCTAGTGTGGAACATGTAAAGGATGCAGCGGCTGTTCTCGGACAATATTGTGATGTGATTGGTATTCGTTGTTTTCCTTCTTTACAGAATAGGAAGGATGATTATAGTGAAAAAGTATTATTGAAATTTATGCAACATTGTAAAGTTCCCGTTGTGAGTTTAGAAAGTGCAACACTTCATCCATTGCAAAGTCTAGCAGATTTGATAACGATAAAACAAAATTGGAAGGAAAAAAGGAAGCCCAAAGTAGTATTGACTTGGGCTCCTCATATCAAAGCATTGCCACAAGCTGTTGCGAATTCGTTTAGTGAGTGGATGTGCCAAGCCGATATGGATTTTACAATTACTCATCCTGCTGGATATGAATTGTGTGAGGATTTTACAAAGGGAGCTAAAATGGAAATGAATCAAAGTAAAGCTTTGGTAGGCGCTGATTTTGTTTATGTGAAAAACTGGTCGAGTTATAGGGATTATGGAAAAATGTTGCCCGTAGATTCAGATTGGATGCTAACAAATGAAAAATTAAAAATTACAAATAATGCTAAAATACTGCATTGTTTGCCCGTTCGAAGAAATGTAGAGTTGAGTGATGAAGTATTAGATGGCAACAACTCTTTGGTGCTGGAGCAGGCAAGTAATCGTTTGTGGGCTGCACAAGCAGTATTAAAAAAAATGATTGAAAATAAATCGGAACAACTAAATACATTTTTAAAAGGTGAAGAAATTATACATTATTAAAATAGGTGGAAATATTATTGATAATCCAATAGCATTGGAAAAGTTTCTTATGGATTTTTCTAAAATGCAAGGGTTGAAAATATTGGTTCATGGAGGCGGAAAAGTAGCCAGTGAATTCGCGAAGAAAATGGGAGTTTCGCAAGCAATGGTCAATGGGAGAAGAATTACAGATGCTGAAACATTGAAAATTACTACCATGGTTTATGCGGGATTAATTAATAAGCAAATTGTTGCTTTGTTGCAATCTCAGCATATGGATGCAATTGGCCTTTGCGGAGCGGATGCGAATATTATCAAATCCAGTAAGCGCGAGGTTGCGGATATTGATTATGGATTTGTAGGAGATGTTTTGAGTAGCAGTATAAATTCAAATTTGCTTTCTGTTTTTTTAGAAATGAATTTGGTTCCAGTTTTTTCTGCTATTACACATGATGGAAATGGACAACTATTAAATACGAATGCAGATTCGATAGCTTCTGTTTTAGCCGTTGCATTGTCTGATAAATATAACGTTCAATTGAATTATTGTTTTGAAAAAAATGGGGTTTTAGAGAATATTGAAGATGAAAATTCGGTAATTAAAACAATTACAAAAACTAAATACAAACAACTATTACAAACAGGAATAATTTCCAAAGGAATGATTCCAAAGCTAGACAGCGCATTTTCAGCTATTCAACAGGGTGTTTGCTCAGTAGTAATAGCAAATGCTGATGAATTAATTAATACAACAAAAAATGAACACGCAGGAACAACACTCATTGCTTAATGAAGACAAATTAATTGATCAGTCTATAAAAGCAATTGAATTATTGAAAGAGCTCATTCCTATTCCTTCTTTTTCGAAGGAGGAAGGGAAGACAGCAGATTTGATTCAAAAATTTATTGAAGCAAACGGAATAGCGACTCATCGCAGGTTAAATAATATTTGGTGTTTTAATAAATATTTTGATGAGACAAAACCAAGCATTCTTTTGAATTCTCATCACGATACCGTAAAGCCGAACAATGGTTATACTTTCAATCCATTTGATGCGTTTGTTCTCGATGATAAATTGTTTGGTTTAGGAAGTAATGATGCTGGAGGAGCTCTGGTTAGTTTGTTAGCTTCGTTTGTCTATTTCTATGAAAGAAACGATTTGAAATATAATTTAATCTACGCAGCAACTGCGGAAGAGGAAATTTCTGGTCGCAATGGTGTAGAGTTGATCTTGCCAGAATTTGGTGAAATAGAATTTGGTATTGTAGGAGAACCTACGCAAATGCATTTGGCTGTTGCTGAAAAAGGGTTGATGGTTTTGGATTGTATCGTTTATGGCAAGTCTGGACATGCAGCTAGGGATGAAGGAGAGAATGCCATCTATAAAGCTTTGAAAATAATCAATTGGTTTCAGACTTTTCAATTCCCCCAAATATCAGAAACACTCGGCTCCGTAAAAATGACAGTGACTATCATTCAAGCTGGATCGCAGCACAATGTTGTTCCAGATACTTGTTCTTTTACTGTAGATATTAGAACAACGGATGCCTACACGAATTTGGAAATTCTTAATATCATTAAGAGTCATGTTGATTGTGAGATTGCACCTCGTTCTTTACGACTAAATTCATCCGCAATTAGTTTAAATCATCCTATAGTGAAAGCAGGAATTGACCTTGGGAGAAATACGTACGGCTCGCCAACTAGTTCAGATCAGGCAGTAATGAATTTTCCTTCATTAAAAATGGGACCAGGAGATTCTGCTCGATCGCATACCGCAGATGAATTTATTTATCTGAATGAAATAAACGAAGGAATAGAATTGTATATAAAACTGTTAAATGAAATAATTTTTTAACGAAATGAAACTCTGGGAAAAAGAAAATAAAATAACTTCCAATGTAATTGAAAAGTTTACTGTAGGAAACGATAACGAACTGGATTTAGTTTTAGCTGAATTTGATATAAAGGCTTCCATTGCTCATACACAAATGCTTGAATCTATTGGGCTTTTGACGGCCAATGAATTGGAGTTAATTCATTTAGAATTGAAGGATATCCTTTTGGGAATACAAACTGGTGATTTTAGAATCGAACCAGGAATAGAAGATATTCATTCGCAAATTGAATGGATGTTGACGCAGCGAATTGGTGAAACTGGTAAAAAAATTCACAGTGGTCGTTCAAGAAATGATCAAGTGTTAACGGACATAAAACTGTATTTGCGTTTTGAATTAGTTGAAATTGCTAATAAGACTTTTGAATTATTTAATCGGTTGATTCAGTTAAGTGATACGCATAAAGACAAATTAATGCCAGGGTATACGCATTTACAAATTGCTATGCCTTCTTCATTTGGATTGTGGTTTGGCGCTTATGCAGAAAGCCTCGTAGATGATTTGGAACTGATTTGTGCGTCATACAATGTGGCAAATAAAAATCCTTTGGGTTCCGGAGCTGGTTTTGGCTCCTCGTTTCCGTTGGATCGTAAAATGACTACTGATTTATTAGAATTTGAATCAATGAATTACAATGTGGTGTATGCCCAAATGACGCGTGGTAAAACGGAGAAAATTGTTTCAATGGCTATGGCTTCTATTGCTGCTACACTTTCTAAATTTGCTTATGATGTTTGTTTGTATATGAGTCAGAATTTTGGATTTATTTCTTTCCCTGATGAATTAACTACAGGAAGTAGCATTATGCCTCATAAAAAGAATCCGGATGTATTTGAACTTATTCGCGCAAAATGCAATAAAATTCAAGCTTTGCCCAATGAGCTAATAATTCTAACAAATAATTTGCCATCTGGATATCATAGGGATATGCAATTGACCAAAGAAAGTTTATTCCCTGCGATTCAAGAACTAAAATCGTGTTTGGAAATGACGGACTTTATGCTGACCGAAATTATTGTAAAGGAGAATATTCTCAAGGATGGTATGTATAAATATTTGTTCAGTGTTGAAGCCGTAAATGATGCAGTACTTTCAGGTGTTTCTTTTCGTGATGCGTATAAGAAAATTGGGAAACAAATTGAAGACGGAAGTTTTGAAACTGTTGGAGACCTGAATCATACCCATATGGGTAGTATAGGGAATCTTGGTAATGAGGAGATAGTGCAAAAAATGGAAACTATTATGTCTAAGTTAAAATAGAAAAGCAGGAACATCCTTTAAAATGTTCCTGCTTAGATTTTTAAAAAATTAATTCACTAAATGGTTTTCTGGAAAAAACGGTAGCCTCATCTATGTCTTTTAGTTGACAAATGAACCTCGTCATCCTTTCTACTCCAAAGCCGGCTCCAGCCGAAGGGACTAATAAACCAGATTTTGCAGCTGATAGGTAGTTCTTGAATACAGTTTTATCTGTACCTGTTTCTTCCATTCGTTTTAATATCTGCTTATAGTCATATTCTCTTTCTGCACCTGACAGCCCTTCACCAAATCCAAGTGGCCAAATGATATCGTAATTTAAATATGTTCCAGGTTTTGAAGGATCTTCTCTATCATAGAATTCTCTTTTGTGGTTTAGTAGCCAAAATGGTTCCTTGCAATCAAGCGATTTTTTTATTTCAGCATCATCACCATATTCCTGCTCAAGTTCTTCTGTTCTATAAACAGCCAATTTTTCATATTCAGGTAGAAGTTGCCCTCTAAGTTTTATCAATATTTCTGGTATTTGTCTATTCAAATAGCTAAATAAATAGTTGATTAACTCTTCCATGAACCCCATCACGAATTCTTTATTTTTATTGTTGAATTCAAAATCAACTTGGGTGAACTCGAATAAATGTCTTCCTGTTTCTTGTCTGTCGGCTAATTCTAATCTTACGTTTGGTGAAACAATATAGATGGCAGCTAGTTCTGGATTTGAAACTGCTAGTTGTTTATGAAAAATCATTGATTTCATTAAGCTCCATTTTTGATTAGCATATTCAATGCTAGCATCAACAACACTATGGTTTAAAGGATCTGTGATTGGTGATAGCATTAAAGGCATCATTTGAACTAAGTTTTTTTCAAACATGAATTCGTGCGTTCCTCTAATAATTGCTTGTTGAACTTGCAGGATTTCTTTAATTCCAGGTTTCTGAATTTTTTTTAGTGCCTCATCAAGCACATTTTTTTTTTCTAAAACGGTTGTTTTCATTTCATATATATTTTATTAAATTAATTTCTGCAAATCTATAATGGAATCTCATTGATTTGTAAAAATGTAATAAAATGGATGAATTATTATGAAAATGGTAATAATTAAGATAAAATATTACATTTGTGTTAAAATAGATTTATAATCATGGCTCAAAATTATCAACTTGATAAACTGGATAAGCAAATTCTTTCAATGCTCATGAAGGATGCGACCATTCCTTATACTGAAATCGCAAAAGAATTGGTTATTTCTGCAGGAACGATTCATGTAAGGATGAAAAAATTAATTGACATGGGAGTTGTACTAGGCTCGCATTTTGAGATTAATCCTTCTAAAGTTGGATTTGATGTCTGTGCTTTTTTGGGCATTTTTTTAGAGAAGGGCTCTGAATACAATGATGCAGTTATACGTTTGAAAAAGGTTCCTGAGGTTGTTGAGCTGCATTATACTACTGGAGTATATAGCATGTTTGCGAAAATAGTATGCAGGGATACGCTACATTTGAGAGAAGTGTTAAATGAGCACATTCAAACCATTAAAGGAGTACAACGTACAGAAACCTTTATTTCCCTAGAAGAGAGCATAAAACGGCAGGTAGAGATAAAGGATAAACGGCTTCGTTAAAATTTATTTTTAAAATAAATTTGGATGCTAATAAATTTCTGCATTATCTTTGTCACAGATTAAAAACAAAATGACACTACATAATTTATATTTCTTCTTTCCTTTTTATCCGGGTTCTTATACGGGACACCGCTGGGGAAGTAGTATGTAAATTTTAAAACATAGTAATTACTTAAAGGCGAGTCCCGATTATATCGGGACTCGCCTTTTTTTATTCAATAACAATTTAAACTTAAACAACATGCGCAATTTTAAAGTAGCAATTTTCGGAACAGTAGCTTCGTACCACGATTTAGCGGCACAGAAATTTTATGGACAAGAAGTAGATATTATTGAGTGCTTTACTTTTCGCCAATGTTGTGAAATATTAAAAAGGAATGATGCCGACTATGCAGTTATGGCAATTGAAAATTCTTTAGCTGGAAGCATACTTTCTAATTATAATTTGATTGAAGAATATAAACTTCGGATTATCGGAGAACAATATTTAAAAATTGAATTGAATCTTTTGTCATTGGAAGGAGTGAAAATGGAAGAGATAGAATATATTCATTCTCACCCTATGGCTCTTGCGCAATGTTCTGCTTTTTTGCTGAAATATCCTCATGTGAAAATTGTTGAACAAGGCGATACTGCTTCTTGTGTAAAAAATATTCGAGAAAAGAATTTAAGGAACACTGCTGCTATTGCAAATGAATTGTCATCTGTGGTTTATAATGTTCCTATTCTGTTTTCAAACATTGAAAATAATACACAGAATTTTACCCGATTCATCATCCTATCTAAAGGCGATTCAAAACCGGAAAGTCCAAACAAAGCTTCAGTGTGTTTTCGCTTAAAACACGAAGTAGGTTCATTAGCGGATGTTTTAAGTGTTCTGAAAAAGAATGGCGTGACACTTTCTAAAATTCAAAGCGTGCCAGTTTTTGGGCAACCTCAAGAGTATTCTTTTCATACAGATTTGGAATGGAATGAATATTCTGGGTTTCAAAAAGCTATTAAAAAAATAAAAAATTCCACAAGTTCTCTTTCTGTTTTGGGAGAATATTTAAAAGCAACAATAAATAATTAAAACGATGAAAAAACTACTAGATATAACACCAGTTTGTAATTGGTTGGAGGGTGCAAAACGACCATTGATGATAGCTGGTCCGTGCAGTGCAGAATCAGAAATTCAAATGCTTACTACAGCAAAAGCGATATCAGCTATTGATGATAAAATTATTTTCAGAGCTGGAATTTGGAAGCCAAGAACGCGTCCGAATGCCTTTGAAGGAGTTGGAAGTATAGGATTGCAATGGATGAAAAAAGTGAAAGAGGAAACAGGAATGTTAACGGCTACTGAAGTTGCAAATACATCTCATGTGGAAGAATGCTTAAAAGCGGGAATTGATATTTTATGGATTGGCGCCCGTACCACAGTTAATCCATTTTCTGTTCAAGAAATTGCAAATGCTTTGAAGGGAACTGATATTCCAGTTTTTGTAAAAAATCCTGTTAATCCAGATTTGCAATTATGGATTGGTGCTTTAGAAAGAATTAATCAAGCTGGAATAACTAAAATAGCAGCGATTCATCGTGGTTTTCATTCTCATTCGGTAACTCCTTTTCGAAATGATCCAAAATGGGAAATGGCGATTGAATTGCGAACACTTTGCCCCGAGTTGCCAATTATTTGTGATCCAAGTCATATTTGCGGAAACACAGATTTAATTCCTTACATTTCTCAAAAGGCTTTGGATATGGATATGCATGGGTTAATGATTGAAACGCATTGTATGCCTTCCATTGCTTTGAGTGATGCTAAACAGCAATTGACTCCAGGTCAATTGTCTTCTTTGATTGAAAAATTAGTTGTTAGAAAATCAAATTCTGAAAATATTGAGTTCAAATCAAAATTGGAGGAGTTGCGAGAATCAATAAATAAAACAGATGATGAATTGTTGCAAATTTTAATGAATAGAATGTTAGTGGCAGAAAAGATTGGCGCCTATAAAAAAGAAAACAAAGTCACTATTTTACAAACCAATCGATGGGAGAGCTTATTGAATGAACGCCTAAATAATGCTTCTATGATGGGTTTGAGTGAAAGCTTCGTCCGTTCATTGTATGTGTTGATTCACGAAGAATCGATACGTAAACAAACTGAAATAATGAATTAATACTAAAAGTATGAAAATTACAATTGTAGGTTGTGGTAATATGGGCTTAATTTATGCTCGTGCCTTTTTGAAGTATAAAATCGTTTCCAAAGAAAATTTATTATTAGCTGAAAAAAATGAATCTAGGAAACAAGAATTGCTAAAACTAAATATTGGAGAAGTATGTGTAGTCAACGATTCACGAATTTCTGCAAGTGATATTGTTATTTTAGCAGTAAAGCCACAGGATTTTAATGAATTGAGTGTTGAGTTAAAACAAGTGCTCAATAACAATATCATTATTTCTATTATGGCTGGTATGAAATTGGAACGAATTGAAAAAGCTTTGGATCAACGTTTCATTGTTAGGGCAATGCCTAATTCCCCAGCAGAATTGGGAATGGGAATGACAGCTTTTACAAGTAATAAATCTTTGTCGATTGAGCAAATCCGGAAAGCTGAAAATTTATTGTCTACAACCGGTAGGACTGTTTTCTTTGAAAATGAAAATTTAATTGATGCCGTTACTGCATTGAGTGGAAGTGGTCCTGCTTATTTTTTCTATTTAGTAAAACATATGGTTGAGGCAGGAATAAAAATGGGATTTGATCAGCACACTTCGGAAATTTTAGTGAAGCAAACCATGTTAGGTTCTTTTCATTTGCTAAATACAGCAGATAAATCATTGGATGAATTAATAAAAGCGGTTGCATCCAAAGGAGGAACAACGGAAGCTGCTCTCAACGTTTTTAATGAAACAGGTGTAGGAGAAAATTTGCAAAAAGGAATTGTGAAAGCTAGAGATAGAGCAAGTGAGTTGTCGAAATGATCTATAGCTCTTTCTGTAATTACTTATTGCTAATTACTTTTGGCACAAAAGCTACACTCATCGCATACTTTACCTTTTTACCATTATATTCAGCCGGTTTCCAGTTTTTAATATATTTTTTAAAAACAGCTTCGACTTTTTCATCATAAACATATCCTATATTAGATTTACATTTTATATCTCCATTTTCTCCGTTTTTTTCGATGGTATACGATACAACAACCCACGGAACAGGATTGTTTTTGATCTCTTTTTTTACAATTCGCAATTATTCACTAGAATCATTTTTATGAATTCTTCTTTTTCGGAATAAATTGGAAGTGTTGGAGTTAAAGAATATATCGTATCATTATTTGTTACATCAAAAGAGACTATTTTTTTGTTGGACGAAGTGTATTTTCTGTAACTATTGTCTGTAGAATATTTCATTTTACAAACAACCTCAAAATAAGCATGAGCTTCTTTATTTGTTTTTGCTCCTTCTTTATCTGAATATAGTGTGTCCTTGCTACAGCAGTCTCTCCAAAATAGATCAGAGGATTCTTTGTCATTTAAAGATGCCGCAAGTCCAATGTCAGAACAATAATCGCCCATTCTATTCAATTTTTTTCTTACTGCAGCTCTATTGTAATAAGTATCTGCGGTAGCTTTTAGTCTTAAGGATAAGGAAAATAATGAATCTGCGATTACATATTGTCCTTTATTTACAGCAATGTTTCCTGCGTCAAAATATTCTAATGATTTATCAGGTTGTGCATTTATACTTGAATAGAAAAAGATAAATAAGACAATAATTTTTCTCATATATAGTAATTGTTAATTTTAGTGAACTCTTTTTTAAGGTATCGTAAAATCTATCAATGTATTTACATTCGATGTTCCTAATGCTCCCAATGTCCATGTATTTGTTAGATTGCTGCTCATCCAATCGCCACTGGAAAATGTTCCATCGCCATTAGCATCGTATAGTGTATATAAATAATAACTTCCTGGATGCATGTAATTAAATGTAAACGCATTATCGGTAGAAGCTAAAAATACGTAACGCGAACGATATTTTAATTGTCCAGGATTGTAAGTCATTCCACTAAACAATGGTTGAGTAGTAATCATTAAGAAGACTTTTTTAGCAGGATCGGGTGTGTATGTTCCAGCAAAACTAACGTTCACAGTTGTTTGTCCAAGGTATGGTTGAGATGCTTCGTTGTATGGATCAATCGCTAAATCGGCAGCAGAATAATATATCGCTTCTGTTCTACTATCAAAAGTTGTAGTAAAATCTTTTACCATTTGTTTTTGAGGAAAACTGAAAGTTGAAATCGCTGCAGCCGCAGAACTGTTGTCTTGTAATTTTGCTTTCCACAACATATGTGTTTGTGCTGATGGCAAAGAATTATAGACATTCGTATATACATGCATTATCAAACTATCGTCTTTAAAAAGTACATCTGTATAAACTCTATTTTTACCTGCTTTAAAATCTATGAATCGATAAAAATAATTGTTAACGGTTTCCGAAACGCTATCAATTACTGCATAAGCGATACGTTGTGAACCTGCGAATCCTCCTCCGTTACGGAAAGCCATTTTATAACTACCACCATGTTTCACAATGAAAAAGCCCATTAAAATGGTGTTCACCGAATCCAATTCATTTTTAGCAGAGACTTGCGCTCCAGAAACGGGACGGAAATCAACAATCCATTCAGGATAGCCACCTAATGGAGTGGATGATGTGACAGGTCCGTTCCAAATTCCCGGTAAACGAGATAGAATTTCGAATCCAGCTACAGCGGTGCTTGCATCTATTCCGCCTGTTCCTCCAGTTGTTGGTGGTGCTTCTTCTTCTTCTTTTTTATCTTTGCAAGATGTAGTAACTACTGAAATTATCAGAGATAGTGCAATGAAAAATTTGGATGTAGTTTTCATGTTTTGTGTTTGGATACTTAAATATAGCAAAAAAATCGTTTAAATTTGAAGAATATTAAATCGAAATTAAATGTCGCGTATTACATCCATAGAAGACTATCATAAAGAATACAAAAGAAGTATAGAAAATCCAGAAGCTTTTTGGGGAGAGCAAGCTGAAGAGTTTGTTTGGCAAAAAAAATGGGACAAAGTGTTGGACTGGAATTTTAATACAGCTGAAACTAAGTGGTTTGTAGGCGGAAAATTAAACATTACTGAAAATTGTTTGGATAGACATTTACCCGCAAGAGCAAATCAAATAGCATATTATTGGGAACCGAATGAGCCGAATGAAAAAGCAGTTAAACTTACCTATAAAGAATTACACGAACAAGTTTGTAAATTTTCCAATGTTTTAAAAAAAAACGGAGCAAAAAAAGGAGATCGTATTTGTATTTATATGCCGATGGTTCCGGAATTAGCAATTGCGGTGTTGGCATGTGCAAGAATTGGTGCTGTGCATTCGGTTGTATTTGGTGGATTTTCTGCTTCTGCGTTATCTGGTAGAATTCAAGATTGTGATTGTAATATTGTTATTACAAGTGATGGCGCTTATCGAGGAGCAAAAGCAATTCCAATGAAAGAAGTGGTTAATGAAGCGTTGGAAATTTGTCCTTCTGTGAACAAAGTAATTGTACTAGAACGAACAAACACTGCAATTAAAATGTTAGCTGGTCGTGATGTTTTTTGGAAAGAAGAAATGAAATCGGCATCTTCGGTATGTGATGCAGAACAAATGGATTCTGAAGACATGTTGTTCATTTTATATACATCTGGATCAACTGGAAAACCAAAAGGAGTTGTGCATACGTGTGGTGGATATATGGTATATACTGATTATACTTTTAAAAATGTTTTTCAGTATAATAACGACCCATCCCTAACCCTTCCCAAAGGGAAGGGAGATGCTCCGGGATATTATACCACTGATCCAAATACATTTAAACTTCTAACTGAGTATGCTAAAGAGATGCGAGATAATCCAACTTCTGCAGAAAATATGTTGTGGCAATCTTTGCGAACACACAAGGCGGGTTATCATATAAGAAGGCAACATATTATTGGAAAATTTATAGTTGATTTTGTTTGTTTAGAAAAAAAATTAGTGATAGAAGTGGATGGTGATATACACGATCATCAATTAGAAGAAGATGCTCAGCGCACAGCATTTTTAAAGGAAGAAGGATTTGAAGTTGTTCGTTTCAGAAATGAAGAAATATACGATGATGTACATTTCATAAGTTTAAGAATCGAGAATATTTTGGGCAAGAGACAGAGTGTTACAGACGGAGAAAATCCCCTTCCCTTTGGGGAGGGCCAGGGTGGGGACGAGGTTTATTGGTGTACAGCAGACATCGGATGGATTACAGGCCATTCTTATATAGTATATGCTCCGCTTTTAGCAGGTGCTACTTCTGTGCTGTTTGAAGGAGTTCCCACTTATCCAGATGCAGGAAGATTTTGGCAAATAATTGATAAATATAAAGTCAATATTTTTTATACGGCTCCAACAGCAATCAGAGCATTGGAAGCAGCTGGGTTGGATTTTGTTAAACCCTATAAATTAGAATCATTGCGAGTGCTTGGAAGTGTTGGAGAACCAATCAATGAGGAAGCATGGAATTGGTACAACGAAAATATTGGAAAATGTAAATGTCCAATTGTTGATACTTGGTGGCAAACTGAAACCGGAGGAATTTTAATTTCACCTCTTGCAGGGATTACGAAGACAAAACCAAGCTTCGCGACTTTGCCATTGCCTGGTGTTCAACCAATTTTAGTTGATGATAAAGGAAATGAAATTCTAGGAAATGGAGTGGAAGGAAATTTATGTATTAAATTTCCATGGCCATCAATTATCCGAACTACGTATGGTGATCATGAACGTTGTAAACAAACTTATTTTTCAACTTATCCAGGATTGTATTTTACTGGTGATGGTTGTAAGCGCGATGAAGATGGTTATTATAGAATTACGGGTAGAGTAGATGATGTAATGAATGTGAGTGGACATCGCATAGGAACAGCGGAAGTTGAAAGTGCTATTAATATGCATATAGATATCGTAGAATCTGCAGTAGTTGGTTATCCTCACGATATAAAAGGACAAGGTATTTATGCGTATGTGATTTGCACTAATAAAAATAAAGATGCAGATACTTTGCGAAAGGAAATTTTAGCGGAAGTGACAAAAGTGATTGGTCCAATTGCAAAACCTGACAAAATTCAAATAGTGAGTGGTTTGCCCAAAACCCGAAGCGGTAAAATTATGAGAAGAATATTAAGGAAAGTTGCTGAGGGGGATATGTCAAATTTAGGAGATATTTCTACGCTGCTTGACCCCGCAGTTGTTGATGAAATAAAGGCTGGAGCTATCTAATATCTAAATTTTGTTAAAACTTTTATTCTTCCTGAATTTGCCATATCTTCGTTATCTAAAGCAATGCTGTGTCAGATAGTCTAGTAATTATACCAACTTATAACGAAAAGGAAAATGTGGAGCGAATGATTCGCAAAGTATTTTCTTTGACCGTCCCATTTAATTTATTAATTGTTGATGATGGTTCACCCGATGGAACATCTGATATTGTTAAAAATCTAATGCAAGAGTTTTCGGGACGATTATTTATTGAAGAACGGAGAGGGAAGTTAGGATTAGGTACTGCATATATTCATGGTTTCAAATGGGCATTAGAAAAAAAATATGATTATATTTTTGAGATGGATTGTGATTTTTCGCACAATCCAGATGATTTGATTCGACTTCGTGAAGCATGTGTTTCTGGAGCTGATGTAGCTATTGGTTCACGTTATGTAAAATATGGGAAAGTAGAAAATTGGCCAATAGGAAGAGTCTTGATGTCTTATTTTGCTTCAGTTTATGTTAGAATGGTTTTATGGGTTCCTATAAAAGATACAACTGCGGGATTTAAATGTTATAGAAAAAAAGTATTAGAGCGTATTAATTTCGATGATATAAAATTTGTAGGTTATGCTTTTCAAATTGAAATGAAATACACTGCATATAAATTAGGTTTTAAAATTGTGGAAGTCCCAATAACCTTTATTGACAGGATAGAGGGAGCCTCAAAAATGAGTAAAGGGATATTTAAAGAAGCTTTTTGGGGCGTATTGCAAATGCGATTTAAGAATATAAAATAGAGTCCAGAGTGTGAACAGCTGGACTTTTTTATTAGATGAAAATGAAAAAAACACTTTTAAAAAACGTAAACATTGTTAATGAAGGAAAAGTCTTTAAAGGCGATGTATTAATTGAAGGTAAATTTATTTCTAAAATCTCGGAATCAGAAATAAATATTGTTGTGGATGTCATTATTGACGGAACAAATCAGTACTTATTTCCTGGATGTATTGATGATCAAGTGCATTTTCGTGAGCCTGGATTGACACATAAAGGAGAAATTTATACTGAAGCAAAAGCAGCGGTAGCGGGTGGTGTTACTTCTTATATGGAAATGCCTAATACGGTTCCAAATGTATTTACACAAGAATTATTAGAAGATAAATATAAACGTGCTTCGGAAGTTTCTCTTGCGAATTATTCTTTTTTTATGGGTGCTTCCAATGATAATTTAGAGGAAGTATTAAAAACAAATTCGAAAAATGTTTGTGGTGTTAAAGTTTTTATGGGTTCATCTACAGGGAATATGTTAGTGGATAGAAAAGAAACATTGGAAGGCTTGTTTTCAAAATGTAAAATGTTGATTGCTACTCATTGTGAAGATGAAGCAACAGTCAAACACAACATGCAGTTGTATAAAGATAAGTTCGGAGAAGATATCCCCGTTGAATGTCACCCTTTGATTCGCAATGAAGAAGCTTGTTTCAAGTCGTCATCTTTGGCAGTTGAACTAGCAAAAAAATACAATACACGTTTGCATGTTTTACATATTTCTACAGCTAAAGAAATCGAGCTTTTTGATAATAATATTCCTTTAAAAGAAAAAAGAATAACGGCTGAAGCTTGTATTCATCATTTGTGGTTTTCAGAAGAAGATTATAAAACAAAAGGAAATTTTATCAAGTGGAATCCAGCAGTAAAAAAAGTAAGTGATAGAGATGCCATCTTAAAAGCGGTATTGGATAATAAAATTGATGTCATAGCTACAGATCATGCTCCACATACGATTGAAGAGAAAGAGCAATCTTATTTTAAGGCTCCGTCTGGTGGACCACTTGTTCAGCATTCATTAATTGCAATGATTGAAATGCACAAACAGGGAAAAATTACTCTTGAAAAAATCGCAGAGAAAATGGCACATGCTGTTGCTGATTGTTTCCAAATTGAAAAACGTGGTTATATCCGTGAAGGTTATTTTGCAGATTTAGTTTTAGTAGATTTAAATACTTCTGAAACTGTTGATAAATCAAATATTCTATATAAATGCGGCTGGTCACCGTTTGAAGGAGTTACTTTTCATTCTAAAGTAAAATATACATTTGTAAGTGGCCATTTGGTTTATGAAAATGGTTTATTTAATGAAGAAATAAAAGGTGAACGTTTAACTTTTGTAAGATAATATTGATATGGCAATTTTATACGTCTTACTACGACCATTCGTTTATGTTAGTCTAAATACCTATTATCGAATAGATAAAAAAGGTCTCGATAAAATTCCACACAATCAACCTTTCATTCTTGCTCCCAATCATTCCAATGGATTTGTTGATCCCGTTATTATTCCTGTGTTTATCAGTCAAAAAGTGAGATTTTTTGCTAGAGGTGATGTATTCAAAGGGAAAGTAGCAAAATGGATTTTAAACCAAATGAATGCTAGTCCGATGTATCGTATGCAAGAAGGATTTGCGGAAATAAAAAAGAATGACAAGTCTTTTGAAGAATGCAGAACATTGTTGACTTCCAATAAAGGGATTTTGATTTTTCCAGAAGGTTTATGTGTTCAACAACGAAGAGTACAATCTCTTAAGAAAGGATTATCGCGAATTGCTTTTCAAACATTTGAATCTACAAATTATTCGAAAGATATTTTAGTGATTCCTGTTGGTCTTAACTATCAGGCTGCACCAAGATTCAGAAGTAAAGTTTTTATTGATGTTGGTAACCCAATATCAATTAAAGATTATGAAGAAAAATATAAGTTGGATAAAGTACGAACGATAAACGATTTTACTAAACAGTTAGAAGAAAAGCTAAAGGACAATGTATATCACATTGTAAATCCTGATAATGATACTTTAGTTGCCAATATCGAAGAAGTATACACACATCAATTATTAAAAGACAAAGGACTTAATTCTAGTAAATTGAATCATCAGTCACTCGCTAGCAAAGAAATAATTGATATTGTTAATGTGCTGGATGTTAGCAGCCCTGAGCTAATTGCTGATTTGAAAATAAAGCTTGATTCATATTTCAAGCTTTTAAATTCGAATCAACTTCGTGATCATTTATTAAGAGAAGAGAGTATTAATAAAATGAATTTTGGAACCTTCTTTTTAGAATATCTAATTATCTATTTAGGAATGCCAATTTATTTTATTGGTTTGATTTTAAATTTTCCTCCATATTATATTGCTAGAGAGTTTGCGAATAAAAAAGTCAGAAAGAATGAATTTTATGCATCTTTTAGAGCAAACTTGTCGTTGATCTTTTGGTCTTTCTATTTTGTAATCCAACTCTTAATTGTCGATCTTGTGTTCAGAAACTGGTTACTGCTAGGTCTTTTTTCTTTAACTGTAATTGTTTCGGGAATTTTTGTAATCAAATATTATTCAGGTATGAAAAAAATATTTGGTCGTTGGAAATTACTTCGCATGGTACGTAAAGATAAAAAGACAGTAGAAAAGTTAATGAATCAACGAAATGAAGTCCTCTCAGCATTGGGACATGGTAAAGAAACGTATTTATCGTATAAGTAAAAATTAATTTCCGTACGGAGAGAATAGAAAATCTACTTCCGTATCTAAATCGTAGAGCATTACAAAGCTTTTTGATTCTTTTATACAAAAGGGCTCTATGAGTTGAATCATATTCTTATATCCATCTATAGTTAAATCACAAAAAAATGTTTGTTTGTCCATTGTTAAAATCCCTTCATCTGTTTCAGAGATGTGGAGGATTAACTTGCAATTGATGTGCTCAATAAAGTCGAGTGTCAGTAAGTCGAGTGAGGAATTATTATTTATTAAATTTATTTGTATAGCTTCTTTAAATTTTATGGCTTCCGCTTTGTCAAAGTTGTAGAGGCGAATCACATGATCTCCATATTCATTAATTTCATCAAGAAATTCTAATTTCATATTTTTATTTTTTGCAGTATTTTGCTGATTCTTCTATTGAATACTTTTTTTCTAAATCTATGTCGTTAAATCCTTTCTTTTTCCCCCAAGAGAATAACCATTCAAAAAATGGTAGCATCTTGTTCGTTTTGATTTGTTCTAAAAAGTAGACTTCATGTTCTTTTTCCTTAATGCCCATTTCGTATAGTACTTTGTCGTGTTCTTTTATACCCAATGAATGAAACATGTGCATCATTCTGAAGTATTCACAAACGTTTCCACTTTCTAGTCGTCCAGCAAAATAGAACGGCATAAACCAACCAATGATATAACAGCTTGCAGAAATAATCCTTCCGATCACGTGAAATCGAAATTCATAATATTTTGAAACAGGAATATCGTATTTCTGCATAATTTGTAATACTTCTTGTCTATGATTCCATTCATCCAATTCAATTTGTCGGATAGCCATTTTTTCTTCTGGATTTTTAACAGCACCCGCATGGCCAATATAAGCAAAAGCAGCAGCCTTTTCGGCTGAATAAGCCATCTTTAGAAGGTCGACAAGTTCAGGTTGGTTGAGTTTCATGTGTTATTTTTTATTTCCATGATTTCATGTATCACTTCTGATTTATTTACTCCATCATATTGAATTATGATGTTTGTATTCTGCTTTTCAATTGTATTTGTTTCATTAAAAACTCGATAATCAAAACTTACTGGGATGATGATGTATCTGTATTTGTGATGATTCAAGTTGTGCTCAGCGATTAATTTGCTTTTTTTAGAGCGTTCAATTTCGTCAATATACAGGTTTTGTGGTTTTACCTTGTGGTGCAAGTAGTAATCGATGGTGATGAGTTCTTTTAAAATTAGATCATCCGAATAAGCAATAGTAACAAATTCGTGAAGGATATCATAGATGTCGTTTAATGAGAACTTATGAAAATCTCTTTTTGTTTCAAAATGCAATCCTAATCCTAATAAGAAATCAAAAATGGAATAATTAGCAGTTACATACTTTAAAGTATGTGGAGCTCTTTTTTTATTCCAATATACTTCAAGGGAATGCTCTACAACTGTTATCTTATGTAGTTCTTCCTTACTCAAGTATTTGCTTTCAATTATCTGGTAGGGCGGATTCGGGTCAAATTTAAAACCATGTTGCTCATACTTGTTTCTGAGTGGTGTGCCTTTCAAAAATTTCAAGAATCCCAATTGTAATTCAGGAGCATATAGTTTAAATACTTCTTCAAAACTATATTTTATATCATCCCAATAATCTAATGCTAGACCAACAATCAAATCAAGGTGCATTTCAATTTTGTGATCTAATTGTTGAATGATACCTTTTGTTTTTTCGAAATTTTGTTTTCTGCTGACTTCCAAATTTGCTTTTTGATTCACAGTTTGTATCCCGATTTCAAATCGAAATAATCCTTTAGGAACGTGTTCATCAATGAATTTAATAATATCAGGATGTACAATGTCAGCTGTGATTTCAAATTGAAATACATTTCCGGGTTGGTGATGTTCTAAAATGAATTTGAAAATATCAATCGTGAAATCTTTTTTGATGTTGAATGTGCGATCTAGAAACTTGATGGTTCTGCCATGCTGCATTAAATACAATAAGTTTGACTTTATGTTTTCTATAGGCAGATAACGAACTTTATTATCTAAACTCGCTAAACAAAATTCACATTTGTACGGACAGCCTCGTGATGTTTCGATATAACAAACTTTGTTATATAATTCTTCCGTATTGTCATTAATATAGGGGTTGATATTCTCAAACTGTTTAAGATCAAACATTGGAGGTGCTGGATTTTCGATAGCATTTCCTGTTTTTTTCCAGACTAATCCCGGGACAGTTTCTACGTTTGGAAATTGTGAAATAAATTCCGTAAAAGGGATTTCCCCTTCACCAACAATGATGTAATCGATTTCAGGAAGTGCAATGATGTTTTCCCATTCGTAGCTCACCTCTGGTCCACCCAATAATATTTTACAGTTAGGGTTTCGCTGTTTGATTTTTTTTGCAACTTCTAGTGTGGGTGTAATGTTCCAGATGTAGCAGCTGAATGCTACAACTTCATACTTGCTACAGTAGTCGGCTATTTCATCTTTGTCTTCTTTAATGGTAAATTCTTTCCAGCTAAGCCCTTTATTCTCTTTGTTCAATTCGTATAACAAACGAATTGCAAGATTCATATGAATGTATTTAGCGTTAAGGGTTGTTAGTAGAATTTGCATTTATAATTTTTTAACCCTTAACACGATTAAATTTTAAAGCTTTCAGCATCCAATCTGGTAAGGGTTTTGAAGCATCACGTTTTCGTAGATCTAAATACCAACCTAATTTTTTCATAATTGGAATTTTTTTAGTCTGAACAAATTCTATCAATGCTCCGTCAGGATCTTCGATATAACTAAAATGACCTGCTGCTTCTCCCATATCAAAATTTTCGCCACCATCAATTGTGAATGGATGTCCTTTATCAGCACAAAGTTGTTTCATTGCTTTCTGATCGCTGATGTCGAAACACAAATGGATGAATCCTTGGTCGCCCCATAGACGATTCTCAAATATTTTTTTAGGTGTGCGTTCTAATGTTTTTACCAATTCAATTTCACTTGCACCTAATAGTTTGGAAAAAGCTCCAACACGGGGTTTGCTATGTTTTAACAATACACGGTGAACTTTATGCGTACCACTTGGAAAAGTTTTTAAATCATCAAATGTTCCTTGCTTGTCGTATATAACTGTATCATATCCTAAGATATCAGCATAGAATTTTTTAGATTTTTCTATATCACTTACGCCAATTATCATTCCTGATGGACCGCCCGTCAATTGCATCCCTTTCCCAAACCAAGAATCACTTTTTACAACTTGGAAAAGATTATTCCATGGATCGCGTAAATAAAAAGTATCGTTTCCGTTTGGGTCTTTTACAATTTCGGAAATAAGATTTACATTTTTTGATTTCAGAAATTCATAGGAGCCTTTTACATCGCTGGTTTTCATTTTAGCACAGTAAAATCCTAAATCGCCTAATTGTATTTCAAAAGAACATGGTTCAGGTTTACGACTTGTGTATTGCCAGATTTCAAATCCACCGCCACCTTTCAGGTTGATAGCTAAAATAGCATGGCGCATATGTGGTTTTCCTCCAGTGTATGGCAACATTAAATTTGCTTCGGCAGCTTCTTCAAAGATGGGAATATCCATTCCAAAATGTTTTGCATACCATTTAAAAGCTTCATGCACATTTGGAATTCCAACGCCTACTTGTTGAATTCCTGCTATTGTTACTCTACTCATAATTTATTTGTTTTTCATTATTCATCAGCAAATTATCACATCAGCACATTGCTATTCTGGTTTCTGTTTTCGTATTAATCGTGTAAATAAATTCGGAAAAAAGCGTTTTACCCAAATGGCTCTTAACTCTTTTCCTCCTATAAATATTTCGTACTTATTGTTTTTTACGCCTTTTAAAACTTGTCTCGCACATTCTTCTGCACTTAAGCCTTTTTCTTGACTTTCGTCCATTTTATTATGTTTTCCGCCATCGCTAGTAATTGCATTGATAGAAATATCTGTTTTAATCTTCCCAGGACAAACAAGTAAGACTTTTACATTATCATTAAAAACTTCCATTCGTAAAGCTTCAAAAAAACCATGCAATGCATGTTTAGAAGCAGCATAGGCTGAACGATAGAAGAATCCAAATTTCCCAGCGATGCTACTCATTATAATTATATGTCCGCTTTTTTGTTTGATCATATATGGGAGAACACTTTTTGTTAGCGCAATTGTTCCAAAAAAGTTTGTTTCCATTATTTTTCTGTCGATTTCCAATGGTGTTTCTAAGGTAAGTGAACGCTGACTCATACCACCATTGTTTACAAGGATATCAATACGGCCAAATTTATCGATAACAGTTTTTGTTAACTCATTTGTTGTAGAAGTATCAGATAAGTCAAGTGGAAGAATTAAAACATCAGAATCGGGGAGATTTAAAGATTTTTGTACACGGTTTAATTCATCCACTCTTCGGGAAGAAAGTACAATTTTTGCTCCTTCAGATGCAAACGCCTTTGCCAATGCTTCTCCAATACCAGAAGAGGCTCCGGTAATCCAAACGATCTTGTTTTTATGGTAACTCATTCTTTACAAAAATAGCGTAATTTTTGTATTAAATTTGCGTAATTTTAAACAATAATCGAATAGGTTAGTCTTTATAATAAAGGCATTCATATTGAGTTTTAGTATGTAAGAAATGAAAAAAATTATTCTTCTTTTTAGTGTTGTTTTGTTAGCATCTTGTTCTTCCATTGAGGACAGAGTTGCAATCCCAGATACTGTTTTGGCTCAAGAGAAGATGGCAGAAGTGCTTGTGGATATTCATTTGCTGGAGGCGTCACTAAATGTGAATGCCTTTAGTAGAGATCAGCAAATCATGAATAGTATTCATCCCGATTCGGATGTTCTGAAAAAAAACAACATTACAAAGGAGCAATATCAAACTAGTTTTACTTTTTATTCGCAAAATCCAATTCTTCTATCAGAGGTATATAAGCTTGTTTTGAACAATTTGAGTAAGATGCAAGCAGAAGTAATGACTAAAATCAAATAATTTTAATATTCTCTTTTCTCGATTTGCATGCCAATTAGCTTCGCAATATGATTGGCTTCATCAACGCTTTCTCTGTCGTTTTTTTCATAGAACCATACAATATCTAGCTTTTTATTTTTTTGAATCACTGATTTACAGCTTTCCAAAAATATAATAAGAAGTTTATTGAAGATGGAGTTGCAATATTCTATTCTCAGCTCAATTGTTGTAATGTCTTTTGGTTTGGCAAGGTATAAGTCTAGCCAAGCATTTAAGGGTTTAAATAGCTGATAAATATCGTTGGAATAAGCCCTTCCTGTTAACCTTAAAACACCTGTAGTATGATTGAAATTAATCTCAGGTGTTTCTTTCGTTTTTTCAATAAGTAATACATCCATAAATTCAATAATTAGAGTAGCAATGTTCTAATTATAAATGTACGAAAAATAATTATCCTTTTTTCAATGTAAATGAAAAAACGGTGCCAGCCCCCTCGGTACTCATAACATTAATGGTTTGGTTGTGAGCCTCGATGATGTGTTTTACAATGGCTAAGCCTAATCCAGTGCCGCCTTGGTCGCGGGAACGACTTTTGTCAACCCTATAAAAACGTTCAAATAAACGAGGTAAATGTTCCTTTTCAATGCCAATTCCATTGTCGGCAACTTCAACCATTATGTTGTCACCAACATCATAAAATCGAATTTTTGTTTCACCATATTCCTTACCATATTTCACCGAATTCACAATTAAGTTTACAAGAACTTGGCGAATTCTAAACCTATCTGCGTAAACAAAAATTGGTTTTGAATCTTCAGGAAGGGTAAGGATAATTCCTTTTGCAGTTGCTTTCATTTCTTGTGCATCTGCAACATCTTTGGCTAGTATAGAAATGTCGAAGCGTTCTGGTTCAATTTGTAACTCTCCTGTTTCCAGTTGAGAGATGGCTTCTAAGTCATCCACAATGGTAATCATGCGGTCAATACTTCTTTCTGCTCGCTCTAAGTAATTTCTATTAATCGATGGGTCTTCTAGTCCGCCATCCAATAATGTTAAAACGTATCCTTGTATATTAAAAATGGGCGTTTTTAGTTCGTGTGATACATTTCCTAAAAACTCTTTACGATAAACTTCCAGTTTATGTAAACGCTCAATTTCATCTTTTCGATCTTCTGCCCAGCCACGGATTTCTATCTCGAGATTTTCAATGCTGTTTTTAGAATAGAGTTCTTGATGATCTTTGATATCAGTTCCTGAACGATAATTTTTTACAGTATTTAATAAACGGTTGATTTTCTTTAAGATAAATGCATTTGTAAATAAAAGGAACAAAAGCGTAGAAGAAAGTGCTCCAATTAAACCACCTATCGCACCAATTTCTCTTATTCCGTAGTCACTAGGAAGACAAATATACATTAGGAAATAAATTAGCCCAGATATAAGAATGGCCGCAATTAGTAGTGCAATTTTGGGTGAAATTGATTTCATTTAAACAAAGCAATTTTGAAATGTCCTACAAGATAGTAAAAAAATTAAAATTCGAACTTGTAGCCTATTCCTTTTACTGTTTTAATAAAATTCTCACCTAATTTTTCACGTAGTTTTCTTATGTGAACATCAATGGTTCTGTCTCCAACAATTACATCTCCGCCCCAAACTTTATCCAAGATAACGTCTCTAGTAAATACTTTCCCAGGTTTCGAAGCTAGTAATGCTAGTAATTCAAATTCTTTTTTAGGAAGGTTAATTTCTTTTCCATCTTGAATAATCAAATAGCGTTCTCTATCAATTTTAATTCCGCCCATATCTACTTTGTCAGTAGATTTATTTGAATCTGAACTTTCTCCACGTCTTAATAAAGCTTTTATTCTACTTATTAAAACTCTTGGTTTGATGGGCTTGTTGATATAATCATCAGCACCAACATCAAATCCCGCTATTTGTGAATAATCTTCGCTACGTGCAGTTAAAAATGCAATCATCACATCTTTTAATCCTGGAATATCTCTTATTTCACGACAGGTTTCTATCCCATCCATATCTGGCATCATTACATCCAAAATTATTAATTGTGGATTTTCTTTTTTTGCCACAGTAACTGCTTCTTTGCCATTGTTGGCAGTGAATACATTGTATCCTTCTTTCTTAAGGTTATAGCTTAAGAATTCTAAGATATCTGGTTCATCGTCAACCAATAATATTTTGTATTCATTATTATTCATGTTTTTTGTATTTTAATTCAGGGTAAAGTTCTCTTTTAGCTGTAATAGTGGTGTTAAATCCAAATTAATATAACATTAACAAAGGGTAGGGTTTATTTCTTTTACTTAACACTATTTTAATTTTCGGTTAACGATATATTGACTTTCACTCAATTACTTTGTAGTCGAATTAAATGAATTTAAAATGAAATTGAAATTTTTTATCACGCTTATTTTTATTGTTGTTACAAAGGTAACGTTTTCTCAAAACTCCAGCATAAAAGGGAAAGTATTAGATGAAAAAACTGGTGAAACACTACCAGGTGCTTCAGTTGTTATTAAGGGAACAACAATCGGAAGCAATACTGATTTAGATGGAGCATTTTCTATTTCAGGATTAGCTCCTGGCACTTATTCTGTTCAGTGTCAGATGATTTCATACAATATTAAAACACTTACAGATATTGTTGTAAAATCAGGAGAGCCTACAATTATTACTATTTCAATGGGTACAGCCTCCACGGATTTAGGAGTAGTGGAAGTGACTGCTACTGTTAGCAAGGAGACGAATTCAAATTTGTTAAACCTGCAAAAAAATAATGCAAGTCTATCTGACGGTATTTCATCAGAAAGCATCAAGCGTTCTCCTGATAAGAGCACAAGCGATGTTATTAAGCGAGTAAGTGGTGCAAGTATTCAGGATAATAAATTTGTAATCATACGTGGATTAAGTGATAGATACAATACAGCGATGGTAAATGGTTTGCCTTTGCCTTCAACTGAGCCAGATAGAAAAGCTTTCTCTTTTGATATTTTTCCTTCGAATATGTTGGACAATATGATTATTTATAAAACCGCTAGTCCGGATTTACCAGGAGATTTTGCTGGCGGTGTCGTTCAAATTAATACTAAGGAAATTCCAGAAGAGAATTTTATTAGTTTATCCGCAGGAGCAGGATACAATTCGCAATCGACCTTCAAAGAATATAAAACCTACGCGGGAGGGAAAACTGATTGGCTAGGAAAAGACGATGGAACAAGAGTGATGCCTTCGGTGCCCGGAACAGATGAATATATCCTTTTAATTCAAAATGCATCTACTCGTTATGAAACAAGTAAGCTGTTCAAAAATGATTGGGCAATTGACACCAAAAAGTCAACTCCATTGGCTCAAAGTTATCAACTATCATTTGGAGCAAATACGAAATTATTTAAAAATGATTTTGGTGTAGTTGGTGCATTAACGTATAATAATAGTAGAAAACTACAGATTATCGATCGCGCTGATTTTAATCCAGATTTAACGCGTCTTTTTGAATATAGAGACAATGTTTACAGAGAAAATATTTTGTGGGGAGGGATGTTGAATTTTGCATATAAATTGGGAGATAATCATAAATTTTCTTTCAAGAATATGTACAGTAGTAATTCTGAAGACGCAGTGATTGAACGGTCTGGTAAAAATGATGATACACAGCAATTCATCAAAGCAAATTCGATGCAATTTACAAGTAATAGTCTTTTAACGAGTCAATTGAGTGGCGACCACTTAATTTCTAAATATAAAATTAAAGTAAAATGGGGTGCATCGTATAATAATACAAAAAGAATTGTTCCAAATTTAAGAAGAATGTATTATACTAAAAATGAAATTCCATTTGATGTTTCAGATACATTGTATAATGCTTATGTTCCTGTTGGCGCTCCTTCAAATGCATTTGCTGGGAAATTTTGGTCTAGATTGGAAGAGAATTTAAGAGCAGCATATTTAGAAGTGGCTATCCCTTTTAACATTTTAAAGCAAAAGCAATTACTAAAAATTGGAGGGGTTGAACAATTTCGAAGTAGATCATTTGATGCAAGGCTTTTTGGTTACACAGTAAATAATGTTGGATTATTTGATTGGAGCTTATTGACGAAACCACAAGATCAGTTATTTGCTCCCGAGAATATTGCACCGGATGGTTTTAGATTATCTGAATTAAAAAATCCTGCCAATAATTATAATGCAACTTCAAATCTTGCTGCTGGTTATATTATGTTCGACAATATAATTTGGAACAAAATCCGTGTAGTGTGGGGTGGGAGAGTTGAAAATTATCATCTGATTTTAAATTCTACATCTTATGGAGGTACTTTAATTAAAGTTGACACCACCTTTTTAGACTTCTTACCTTCACTTAATATTACGTATTCTTTAACAGAAAAGATTAATATAAGATTGGCAGGATCGCAAACATTGGCAAGGCCTGAATTTAGAGAGATAGCGCCTTTTTCCTTTTATGATTTTAGTACATCTGCTGCAGTCATTGGTAATTCAACTTTGGTTGGAACAAATATTACAAATGCAGATTTTAGATTTGAATTTTATCCTGGTGCTGGTCAACTTTTTTCTGCTTCTGCATTTTATAAAAAGTTTGAAAAACCGATCGAGCAAATTATTGATTTGTCAGCAGGTGCAGGTAGTCGAGCGTATACTTTTCAGAATGCAGTTTCAGCAACAAATTATGGTTTTGAGTTGGAGATGCGATTTAAGTTGAATTTGTTGGATTCGCTATTTAACACAAAACAATTTGATTGTTTTACATTTTTCACAAACTACACTTTTATTCGATCTCAAATTGATATTTCTAATCAAGCTACGGCTGTTACTGATGATGAAAAACTTCGACCCATGCAAGGGCAATCTCCTTATGTAGTGAATGTTGGTCTTCAATATTTGAATAGAGAATTGGGGTTAGGTGTAAGTTTATTATATAATAAGATTGGTAGAAGAATATTTTTAGTTGGTTCAAATGGTTATCTCAATGTTTACGAAGCACCACGTGATTTGTTTGATATTCAAATTAGTCAGAAAATATTCAAAAATGGGGAAGTAAAACTTAATATAAGCGATGTGTTTAATCAATTGTCCGTTTTCTACCAAGATCAAGATGGATCCAAGAAATTTGAGGCTGATAAAGACACTCAAATTACTGGAATTAGGTTCGGGACCAATTACTCGCTTTCATTATCCTATAAATTTTAATTCCTCTATGATTATAAAGTCACTACTATAAATACGTAGTGACTTTGTAATTATGCATAATGTTTATTTTACCTTGGTAACCTAAAGGTAAAGCAAGATTCATTTATTCGTAAAGCCGAGATAACACTAACACAAACTTGTGTATATACTTTTACATCGTTTTAATACTACTCTTAGTCTAATTAAAACGGGTAATGCCGCTTCCCTTAAATACGGTAACAAACAAAAATATTATAAAATGAAAAAAATTTTACTAATGAGCGCAATGATACTGGGTGGAATATTCAGTTCAACTGCTCAAGTTACAGTATCAGGTGATATTACAACAAATACTACCTGGACAAAAAACAATATTTATTTATTAACCGGTGGGTTTGTTTATGTGACAGGAAATTCTACATTAACAATTGAAGCAGGTACTTTAATTAAAGGAAGCGGAGCTGCCTTAGTTATTACTCGTGGTTCAAAAATTATTGCAGATGGTACGCAAACAGAACCGATTGTGTTTACTTCTTCTCAACCGGCAGGCTCAAGAGGACCAGGAGATTGGGGAGGCTTGTTACTTTGTGGAAAAGCGCCAATTAATGATCCAGCTGGCTCTCGAATAGCTGAAGGAGGAATCGACCCAGTTAAAGGATTGTATGGTGGAACTGATCCAAATGATAATTCAGGTATCGTACGTTATGTTAGGATAGAATATGCAGGTATTTCATTCTTTACAGGAAGTGAAACTAATGGTTTAACGATGGGTGGTGTTGGACTTGGAACTACTATTGATTATGTACAAGTAAGTCATGGTGGAGATGATTCTTTTGAGTGGTTTGGTGGTAGTGTGAACTGTAAACATTTAGTTTCACACAGAAGCTTGGACGATGAATTCGACACCGATTATGGATTCACTGGAAAAGTTCAATTTGCAGTATCAATAAGAGATTCATTAATTGCGGACGTTTCTCGTTCAAATGGTTTTGAATCTGATAATGATGCAACTGGTAGTATTAATGCACCTTTAACTCGTCCAGTATTTTCAAATGTGACTATTTTTGGTCCAAAACGCTTAGCAGCAACTACAATAGCTACAAACTATGGAAGAGCGTTACATTTAAGAAGAAGCTCTGCGATTTGTACTTATAATTCAGTTTTTACAGGTTTCCCTACAGGATTGAAAATTGAAAATGATAATACAGCTTTAAATGCAAAAACAAATTCTATGCAATTTAAAAATAATATTATCGCAGGTTGTACAACTCCTTTAGATTCGGCTGGTCTTACCATTATTTGGGGAGCACCTTATGGTTCTATGCTAGGATGGTTTAATTTTGCTGCACATGCAAATTCAATTTTACCAAATAGTATGGATGTTATGGCTGTAAATCCATATAACTATACAAATCCAAATCTTCTTTTGCAAGCTGCATCTCCTGCATTAACAGGAGCTAGTTTTTCTAGTCCAAATTTGACTGATCCATTTTTTACCCCTACTGCTTATCGTGGTGCATTTGATGGAACTAATGATTGGACAAAATGTTGGACAAATTTTGATCCTCAAAATACACCTTATACAACAGCAGGAATTAATTACTTAGCTGTTACAGTTACACCTAGTGGTCCAACTACTTTTTGTGCTGGTGGTTCAGTTACTTTAACTTCTGATGCAACATCTGGAAATGTTTGGAGCACAACTGCTACAACATCTTCTATCAATGTTACTGCTTCAGGAAATTATTCAGTTACAGTTACTAATGCAGCTGGTTGTATGGTTACAACTCCTGTAATCGCTGTTACAGTTAATACACTTCCAACTCCAACAGTTACAGCTGGTGGTGCTACTACTTTCTGCGCTGGTGGTTCTGTTACTTTATCAACTGGTGCATATAGTTCATATTCTTGGTCAAGTGGAGCAACAACTTCTTCTGCTGTAATTTCTACAGGAGGAAATCAAACTGTTATGGTTACTGACGCAAATGGTTGTGTTGGAACTTCTGCAATCACTGCAGTTACAGTTAATCCATTGCCTTCTGTTCCAACAATTTCAGCGGGTGGTTCAACTACTTTCTGTACTGGTGGATCGGTAGTATTAACTTCTAGTTATACAGGCGGAAATGTTTGGTCTACTACTGCAACTACTGATGCTATTACAGTAAACAGTACAGGAAGTTACACTGTAACGCAAACAGATGTTAACGGTTGTTCATCAACTTCAGCTGCTACAAACGTAAGTGTAAGTAGTGCTCCAACTCCTACAGTTGCAATTACAGGTTCAACGTCACTTTGTGCTGGACAATCTGTAACATTAATGGCATCAACTTCTGATACCTATTTATGGAGCCCAGGCGGACAAACAACTCAATCTATAGTTGTAACTGCTGCTGGAACATACAATGTAACTACAACAAATGCAGATCCTTGTGATGGTGTTGGTGTTTCTTCAAATACAGTTGTAACTGTTAGTCCAGTTCCAACAGCTGCTGGAGCTTTAGGTTCATTAGCAGGAACTGTTGCAACTTTCGCTAACACATCAACAGGTGCAACTTCATATTCTTGGGATTTTGGTGATTTGAGTAGTTCATCAGCAATGGCACCAGTTCATGCATATGCAACAAACGGAAATTACGTTATTACATTAATTGCTTCTAACGGAACTTGTTCTGATACAATTACATTTAACTTATTAGTAAATGTTGGAATTGCTGAAATTCAAACATTAGCAGGTGCTAACTTGTATCCAAATCCAGTTAGTCAAGTAGCTACAATTGATGTGAACTTAAATGAAGCTACAAACGTTTCAGTTTTTGTTTATGATATCACTGGAAAAGTAGTTGCGAATGTGTTTGACGGACAAATGAATGCTGGAATGACTAGCTTAAAAGTAGATGTTTCTAATTTAGAAGCTGGAATTTACTTTACAGCGATTGTTTCAAACAATGCAAAGAAAACATTAAAAATGGTTGTTGTTAAATAATAAATTTGATTCAGTTTTATAAGAACATCCGTAACATTTGTTACGGGTGTTTTTTTTAAAGCATAACAGAATAGTAATAGTTTGTAAAAGTTTAGAAAGTATTACTTCCATAAATTTATTCCAAAAAATAACGATGAATACAAATATCAAAATTCTTTTAATTGATGACGAACCAGATATTCTTGAGTTCTTGTCTTATAATTTTCGAAAAAGTGGTTTTACTTTAGTTACTGCGAATAATGGCATTGAAGGAATACGTCAAGCTACTCTTGAACAACCTCAATTAATTATATCAGATATATTAATGCCGTTAATGGATGGTATAGAGATGTGTAAAACGCTTCGAAAAATGGAAGCATTTTACAGAATTCCATTTATCTTTCTTACAGCAGTAAGTGACGACTATAAGGTGCTTTATGCAATGACGTCTGGTGCAGATCAATTTATTTCGAAACCTATTCGATACGAATATTTATTGTCAATGGTGAATCAATTAATGGAAGAAAAGGCTGCCTAGTCTCTTCTTTTGTTCTTGCTTTTAAAGAATGCTCGAAATATTCATTTTCTGATTTTTATTAGTTTTGGCTCTGTTTATTTAAAAGTCAATTTTGAAGTTTGGATATGCATGTAAATTAATTTGTTCACTTCTTCGCACTGAATTTTAAATATTCCTTAATTATTACGTAATGCCTTCTTGATATCACCACACTATTTTTGTGCTGTGATATGTTTTATATATTATAGATATTTATGAGTTATGAGATAATCATAGTTCATTTCTTAAACGAAGCCATAAGCTTTATCAGCATTCTACCCCCTTTATTTTTCTCCTTTTTAACAATTAAATATATACTAAAATGAAAACAATTTTATTTTGGTTTCAGGCTCTTATAATTAGAGTTTTAATGAAACAACTGTCTGCATTATACTCTCCTTTTAAGTCTAACAGGCTGAAAGAAGATGAAACGTATTCTATTGTTTAAAATATGAAAATAAAAAAACGCGAAGTCGATGTCGTTGTAATCTCAGATATTCATTTGGGAACATATGGCTGTCATGCAAAAGAATTGTTGCAATACTTGAAAAGTATTAAGCCTAAAAAAATAATTTTGAATGGCGACATTATCGACATTTGGCAGTTTAATAAGCGATATTGGCCTTCTAGTCACATGCAAGTGATAAAACATATAACCGGATTAATCGCGAAAGACGTTAAAGTATATTATGTAACCGGTAATCATGATGAGATGCTTCGAAAATTCGTAGGATTTAAAATGGGGTCGTTGAAAATAGTTAATAAAGTAATTTTAAACATTGATGGGAAGAAGGCTTGGATTTTTCATGGTGACGTATTTGATGTAACTATGAAACATGCAAAATGGCTGGCAAAATTAGGTGCAGCAGGATACGATACATTAATCTTAATTAACCGTGCAGTAAATTTCATTTCACAAAAAATGGGAAGAGGAAAAATCTCTCTTTCTAAAAAGATCAAGAACAGTGTGAAGGGAGCAGTTAAATTTATTAATGCTTTTGAGCAAACTGCTGCAGATATTGGAATTTCAAATGATTATGATTTTGTTATTTGTGGTCATATTCATCAGCCTGAAATCAGAGAAATAAAAAATGATAAAGGCTCAATCACTTATCTAAACTCAGGAGATTGGATTGAAAACTTAACTTCCTTGGAATACAATGATGGAAGCTGGAGTATCTATAAATATCATGAGGATCTTATTGCTCAATCAATAGATCTTTCAGATAAAAATTATGTAAACTTAAACAAGGTTCAGCTTTTTGAAAATTTAGTTGAAGAATTTAATCTAATGAAACGTGCTTAAAAAAATTATCTATGAAAATATTATACGCTATACAAGGCACTGGAAACGGACATTTAAGTCGCGCCAGAGATATTGTTCCGATCCTTCAGAAAAAAGGAGAGGTCGACATCTTAGTGAGTGGAATTCAAGCGGATGTAAGTTTGCCTTTTCCAATTAAATATCAATTAAAAGGTTTGAGTTTTGTTTTTGGAAAAAAAGGTGGCGTTGACATTGTGAGCACTTATTTAAAAATGGATACTCGCGAATTATTAAAGGACATTGAAAAAATTCCAATTGAGGAGTACGATTTAATTATTAATGATTTTGAACCAGTAACTGCTTGGGCTTGCAAACAAAAAGGATTGCCTTGTATTTCCTTAAGCCACCAATGCGCTGTACTTTCGAAAAATGCCCCTAAGCCTAAAAAGAAAGATCCACTCGGGAGAACGGTATTAAAATATTATGCACCTACTACATCTCAGTACGGGTTTCATTTCTCCAATTTCGATAAAAATATTTTTACACCAGTAATTCGTCAAGAGATTCGGGAATTAAAACCTACAAACAATCGACACTATACCGTTTATTTGCCAGCTTATGATGATGCACGTTTGTTGGAGAATTTGAAAAATTTTAAAACAATTCAATGGGAGGTTTTTAGTAAGCACAATAAAAAAATAATTGTAGAGGATAATGTCATTATTCGTCCAATCAGCAATGAGGCGTTTATAAAAAGTATGGCAACCTGTGCTGGAGTATTGTGTGGTGCAGGTTTTGAAACTCCAGCTGAGGCTCTTTTTCTTAAAAAGAAATTGCTTGTGATTCCTATGAAAACTCAATACGAACAACAATGCAATGCAGCAGCTTTAAAAGTGATGGGTGTTCCAGTAATAAAAAGTTTAAAGAAAAAACATCATGCGGTGATAAAAGACTGGATAGAATATGGGAAAATTATTCCAGTTGATTATCCAGATATTACCGAACAAATTATTAACACACTTATTACAAGTCATTACCGTAAAAAAATCTATGTGCCGGATTTTAAATGGGAAGAGTCGAGTCATCTTGCTCGTGTATAAATTTTCTCTGCCATTTTATGTTTGATAAAAAACAATTCGGGAATGATTTCAAATGGGGCGTTTCAACTGCCGCTTACCAAATAGAAGGTGCTCATCTTTCTGATGGGAAAGGACATTCTATTTGGGATAAATTCTCTAATCAACCAAAAAAAATATTTAAAGGTCATAATGGCAATCATGCTTGCGATTTTTATAATAAATATCGAGATGATTTACAGTTGATGAAATATCTAAATATTCCCAACTTTCGTTTTTCATTAGCTTGGTCACGAATTCTTCCAAATGGAACTGGACATGCTAATCAAAAAGGAATAGATTTCTATAATAAATTAATTGATCAATCATTAGAGTTTGGGATTGAACCTTGGGTAACTTTATATCATTGGGATTTGCCACAAGCACTCGAAAATAAAGGCGGTTGGACGAATAGAGAAGTAGTTGGTTGGTTTTCTGATTATGCTGAGTTGTGTGCAAAACAATTTGGCGACAGAGTTAAAAATTGGATGGTCTTGAATGAACCAATGGTTTTTACTGGAGCAGGATATTTTTTAGGTGTTCATGCCCCAGGGAGAAAAGGTCTCCGAAATTTCATTCCTGCAGTTCATCATGCTGCACTTTCTCAATCTGTTATAGCAAAGATTATTAAAGACATTTGTCCATTATCTAATGTCGGAACAACTTTTTCTTGTTCTCATTTAGAACCCAATACAAGTTCAGATAAAGATAGATTAGCAACCATCAAAGTGGATGCATTGATCAACAGACTCTTTATTGAACCATCATTAGGATTAGGTTATCCTACGTCTGATATAAAGTTATTGGATAGAATTTATAAATATTTTTTGCCGAATGACGAGCATTTATTGAAACATGATTTTGATTTTGTTGGAATCCAAAATTACACGCGTGAAATAGTTACACATTCTTATTTCGTACCATTATTGAATGCTAAATTTATAAAAGCTGAAAAAAGAAAAGTTCCAATTACTCTAATGAATTGGGAGGTTTATCCGGATGCTCTTTATCAGATTTTAAAAAAATACAGCGCCTATCCTCAAATTAAAAAAATTATTGTTACAGAAAATGGCGCAGCATTTCATGACACTATTTTTGACGGTAAGGTAAACGATGAATTAAGGACAAGCTATCTGAAAAGCCATATCGGGGAGGTTCTTCGTGCAAAAAACGATGGCGTGAATGTAGGTGGTTATTTTGTGTGGACATTTACAGACAATTTTGAATGGGCCGAAGGATTTTACCCCAGATTCGGTTTAGTGCATACAAATTTTAAGACTCAAGAGCGTACTGTTAAGCAATCAGGATACTGGTATAAAGAATTTCTGCAATAAAATAGCCTATAGCTCAACACCCAAAACTAAAACATCATCTGTTTGTTCTACATTTCCCTTCCACTCATGAAACATTCGTTCCAATTCTAATTGTTGTGTTTGCATGGAAAGCTTTGCGGTTTTTAATAAAGTAGACTTGAATTTTTTTGTCATAAATTTTTTATCGTTCGGCCCACCGAACTGATCAGCATAGCCATCACTGCAGAGGTAAAGTCTGTCACCTTTCTTAAAATTCATACTTTGACTTTCATATCTTCTAATCGATTCAAGATTCATTCCTCCAATTGGATAATGTGAACCTTCCAAACTTGTGAAATCGTTTTTGGAGATATGATACAAAGGGCGCAGTGCTCCGGCATAGGTTAAAAATTTTGTATCATAATCTATGCAACATAGTGAAATATCCATCCCGTCAAACGGACGCTTGTCTTCATCTATCAAGTCGTTAGAATAATCAAATGCTTTTTTTAGTTTATGATCTAAGCGCTGAAGAATGTATGATACATCTGTGTTCTTTTCTTCTATGATAATTTGATTTAATAAGTTGATTCCCAATACTGACATAAATGCACCAGGTATTCCATGTCCTGTGCAATCTACTACAGCAATTATTGTTTTGTTTTCCATTTTTGTAAACCAATAAAAATCACCACTTACAATATCTTTTGGTTTGAACAAAATAAATGACTCAGAAAAAAGTCGAAACAAGTGTTTTTCTTTTAACATCATTCCTTCTTGAATTCTTTTAGCATAAATGATACTATCATTTAACTCATTGCTTTTTATAGTTTTGATTTTTTCTTTGAGTGCAATCGTCTCTTCAATTTCATAAACTTCTCTAATGGAATCCGTCTGAAATAGTTTATTAGCAATTGTTTTAAGGAAATAATTGTATTTATGAAAACTGTTTTTGGATGCGAGTACTTGCGTCATATGTCTTTCTTGTTTGGATACAATGTTACGGAAACACCTAATTATAGTTGTGTTTGAGGTATGAAGAAATTGTTAATATAGAGAAAGAGAAAAAAATAAACACTAACACTTGTAAATTGTCGACCAAATCATATTCTTGAATGTCCTTTTAATATTGTGATGTAAGCGTAATGATTTTTTAATTCTCTTTTCTTTTGTTATAACAATTGTTTTGAGTTAAAACTGTTTTTAAAATATTTGAATGTAATATATTTAGATTGAATTTTTGTTTTTTAACATTGATAACATTATCTGTGCTTTTTGTTTCTTTTGTTTTTACACTGCAGTAAGATTAGTAAGCATTGCATAATACTCAGCTATCATTTAAATAAACTTGTCTTATCACTTTTGTTGCGAAACTAAATAGTAAAAAACATGAAAAAATCGTACATGAATTTGTTGAAGAAGTTATGCCTAACTTTTGGGCTTATGGGTTGTGTAATTACTGCACAGGCAGGACCTGGATTAATAATATCTGAATTTTTTGTTAATCCTTCGGGAACAGATTCTCCATTTGAGTGGGTAGAATTTAGAGCTACAAAATTTATAAACTTTGCAGTTACTCCTTATAGTGTAGTAATTGCTAACAATGGAACTGCAACAACAGCAGGTTGGATATCAGGTGGTGTGTTAACCTATGGTTTTAATATTAATACGGGAACGGTAAATCCTGGAGATGTTGTATATGTTGGTGGTTCATCCATGACACCTACAGGAGTTAAGTTAAGAGCAATCAATACATTAACAACTGGAGGTGATGGATTTGGAAGTTCTTCTTCAGGTCCTTTTGGAAATGGTGGAGCAAATGCTGATGGGATTGCAGTTTTTGATGCAGACATATCTACACTAACAAATTCTTCTGTTCCAATTGATGCTATTTTTTATGGAGCTGGTGTTGGAACAGCATTAGTAAATGCAGGAGTAGATGGTTATCAATTACCTATAAGCGATATGTATCCTGGTGGAAAAATACAAACTGGAAGTTTTGTTGCTGTTGATCCTACTTCATCGGGTGTCACAGTTGTTGCTACCGGAACTTTTGATACTTTAGTTAATGCATATACAGCAAACAGAACGTGGGCTATCGGTGCAATGACTGATGGAACGTCTACTGTAACACTTGTATTGCCTCCTGCAAATCTTGCTTTTTCGATAGATAATCAAACAGTTGTAGAAGCTGCAGGAACAATTACTGCTAACATTGTAATTACTGGTTCAAATGCTAATTCATCATCTGTTGATGTGGTGATCATTCCTTTTGGAACAGCAAGTGTTGGGTCTGATATTACTTACTCAACAACAACTATCACTTTCCCAGGAAGTGCAACTGGAACATTGCCAGTAACCATTACAATTAATGAAGATTTGTTGCCAGAAAATTCAGAGTATTTTGTTCTTCGATTACAAAATCCTGTAAATGCAGCATTGGGTACTATTACCCAACAAACTATTTATATTCAAGACAACGAAAATTCTACGCCTATTGGAACGGGTGAAGTTTCTATGTCATTTGTTTCTAGTTTTTCTAATGGAACAGCAGGAACAAATTCTTCGGAGATTGTTGCACATGATCCAATAAGTCAACGTTTGTTTTTAGCAAATTCTATTGGAAGAAAATTGGATATTGTTGATTTTTCAAATCCGGCAGCTATGATATTGCTTGCCTCAATTGATATTTCTTCTTATGGAAATATAAATAGTGTTGCAGTTAAGAATGGAATTGTAGCTTGTGCTATTGAAAATATTACTCCAGAATTAGATGGTTTTGTTGTGTTTTTTGACACAAATGGTGTATTTCAAAAACAAGTTATTGTTGGTGCAATGCCCGATATGATAACGTTTAATAATGCAGGAACGAGAGTTTTAACTGCAAATGAAGGACAGCCGAATGACGCGTATACAATCGATCCTGAAGGCTCGGTAAGCATCATTGATATTTCAGGAGGTATTCCAGCATTGTTGCAAACAAATGTTACAACTGCATTATTCACATCTTTTAATAGTCAAATGGCAACTTTAAAAGCAAGTGGAGTAAGAATTTTCGGACCAGGTTCAACTGTTGCGCAAGATATGGAACCTGAATATATTGCTTTATCAGCGGATGATCAAACTGCATATGTTGCCTTACAAGAGAACAATGCATTTGCATATGTAAATATGACTACCAATACAATTACTGATATTAAGCCTTTGGGTTTTAAAGATTACTCTGTTCTTAATAATGGAATTGATGCAACTAATAGTGGAAGCAATATAAATATTGCAAATTGGCCAATTAAAGGTGTTTATATGCCTGATGCAATGACTCGTTTTAATATTGGAGCATCAGAATATCTAATCACTGCCAATGAAGGTGACGCAAGAGCTTATACAGGATTGAATGAAGAAACAACAATAGGAAATGCTGGATATGTTTTAGACGCGACTGCTTTTCCGTATGCTTCTGTAATGAAATCAAATGCAAATCTTGGAAGATTAAAATGTACAAATCAGCTAGGTGATACTGATGCTGATGGCGACTTTGATCAAATATATACTTATGGTGCACGTTCATTTTCTATTTGGAATGCAACCACTGGTACTTTGGTATACGATAGTGGAAGTGATATGGAAAAAATTACTGCAAATGATCCTACGTATGGAGCAATGTTTAATTGCAGCAATACTAATATTACAAAGAAGGATAGAAGTGATGATAAAGGTCCTGAGCCTGAAGGGGTAGTTACTGCATCAATCGCAGGGAATATGTATGCTTTTGTTAGCATGGAACGTGTAGGTGGATTGATGGCATTTAATATTAATAATCCTGCAGCACCAGTGTTTGTTCAATATGTTAACAATCGTGGTTTAACTGGATTAACTGGAGATAGAGGACCAGAAGGAACTTTATACATCTCTCAACAAAATAGTCCAACTGGAAAAGCTTTAATTGTTTTAGGAAATGAAGTTAGCAGTACAACTTCTGTTTATGAAATTGCTTGTCCGCTTGCTACAGCTGTTAACACAGCATCCGGAGCAACTACTTTTTGTAGTGGAAATACAGTTGCATTGTCATCTAGCACTTTACCTGGTGCAACATATGCGTGGTACAATGGCGTTACTCCAATAGTAGGAGCTACTGCTTCAACTTATTCTGCAACAGTTTCGGGTACTTATTCAGTTCAATTGAATAATGTTGGCTGCACTGTTCCTTCAAATACAATAGCCGTTACAGTTAACGCATTACCTTCAACCACAGTTACAGCAGGAGGTTCGCCTACTTTTTGTGCGGGTGGAACTGTAATGTTCAGCACTGCTGCAGGAAATACTTATCAGTGGTTGTTGAACGGAACGCCTATTGTAGGCGCAACTTCGGCTAATTATACTGCAAATGCTTCAGGAAATTATTCAGTAGTAATCACAAATGCAAGTAGTTGTTCTGCAACGTCAACTGTTCAAACCGTTTTAGTGAATCCTTTGCCTAATGCTACATTCACTGCAGGTGGACCAACATCTGTATGTGATGGAGATTCTGTTGTTTTTACCGCAAATAGTGGTTTAACATACCAATGGTTTTTTAATGGGTCTGTTATTCCTGGTGCAACGTCAATCAACTATAGCGCTTTTGACCAAGGAAATTATAGTGTTGTTGTAAACGATGGTTCGTGCTCAGCAACATCTCCAAATACATTCATTACAATATTTTCTTTGCCAGCTGTTCCTTTGATCTCGCAAAGTGGTTCAATGTTGACTTCAACATTTGCTACAACGTATCAATGGTATTTGAATGGTTCTCCTATTGTTGGAGCAACTTCACAAACCTATGCAATTGCAGCTAATGGAAGCTATACAGTAGTTACATCAAACTCAGCCGGTTGTCAAGAAACTTCTGCTCCATGGGTTGTCACTACTACAGATATCGCTTCGTTACAAAATGTAAATGAAATAGATGTTTATCCAAATCCATATACTGAATTTACTACTATCCAAATAAATATTTTAGAAAATGCTAATGTGTTAGCAGAAGTTTATAATGTTTTAGGAGAAAAAATTCAAACGATTGTGAATGCTGAACTTTCTGCTGGAAATTACATTTATAATTTTGGAGCAAAACAATTGGGTTATACATCCGGAATATATTTTGTTAAGATTAGTATTAATAATCAAGTATCTGTTTTGAAGATTGTTGAGAATAATTAGAAGTTGAGTCTGCGTTGATCAAAAAAGCCAAGAGTTGAACCTTGGCTTTTTCATTAATGTAAACTTTACATTGATAACACATTCTTCATATAATCTTAAGTTTTCCATCACTAGTACTTTCCTTATTGTGCTGTATTTTTGTATTGTAATAAATAAGTAATGAAAAGAAGTATTTTAATATTAGTAGTTAGTTTAATAACAAATCTTGTGGTTGCTGGAAACGGTATCGACAATAAAGACGCGACTAACACTAAGCTTGTTTCAGGGAAAGTAGTCGATAAGATTAGTGGAGAAGAAATTGCCGGAGCTGAAATCAAAATTGCTGATAAAATAGTGTATACCGACCTAAACGGTAATTTTTCAGCAAACATTAATGTTTCTAAAACGGAAGTAGTTGTATCATTCATATCATATAATGACACTAAAGTTAACATTGACCCATTTTCATATTCTGCCCTTGTAGTGGAATTAGAGTCAAGATAAGCTATAATTCTCTTTAAATAAAGCCCCGAACCGCAACTTCGGGGCTTTTTTATTGCTTAAATCAAACTAAAATTCACCAATCTCCTACGTTAACTTTACATTAACTTAACATTAAAAAATATTTATTGGGTTGTAAGCATAATATTAAAACTTTTATACATTACTTTGCGTTGAAGTTATTAGAAACAAAAACTCAACGTTATGAAAAAAATCATCTCAACACTCATTATCATCCTAGTATTGGTTGGTGGAGTATCGGCTCAAGATTTAAGCATCGTTAGTAGCAATTCAGAACAGAGTGTTGTCCTGAAGGATGGATTTTATTACTCTAGTAATGGAAATTTATATACTGGTTCTTATATTGCATACTTTGAATCTGGTAATAAAAAATCAAAGTTTGATGTATTGAATGGTAAGGCGAATGGTGCTGTTACTTATTTTTATGAAAATGGAAAAGTAATGGAAACAGGTGTTTTTGCTAGTAATGAAAAACAGGGAGAGTGGTTACGTTGGGATGATATGGGAAATAAAATTGCTCAGGCTTTTTATAATAATGGAAAAAAAGATGGATTGTGGTTGGTTTGGGATGCTAAAGGTTTAAAGCGCTTCGAAATGAATTATGCTTCCGGTGAAAAAACAGGAAAATGGCTAATGTGGAATGAGGAAGGTGTTTTGACTAGCGAAAAATCCTATAGCGCTTTATAAAATAAAAAAGTTATACGAAAAAAGCCCTCACGTTATATGAGGGCTTTTTTATTTCTAGATTTCTAAACTATAGCCTATTCCTTTTATCGTTTTGATGTATTTATCTCCAAGCTTCTCTCTAAGTTTTCGTATGTGCACGTCAATAGTTCTATTTTTTGCATATATTTCATAACCCCAAATCAATTGTGAGATCTCTTTTCGTGTGAATACTTTTCGTGGAGAAGTTGATAGCAATGACAACAACTCAAATTCTTTTCTTGGTAATACAATTTCTTCTCCTTCTAAAAATATTAAATATCGTTCGCGATCAATAGTTAATCCTGTAAGTTTAGTGGTATCAACTTCTAATTGATGGCTCGAATGTCTTTTTAGTAAAGCTTTTAATCGACTAACTAAAACTCTAGGCTTAACGGGTTTAATAATATAGTCATCAGCACCAGCATTAAAGGCAGCTATTTGAGAGTAATCTTCGCTTCTTTCAGTATGAAAAACAATTAATGTATTTGCTAACTCAGGTTTGTGACGTAAATCGATACAAATATCAATTCCGTCAAGTTCTGGCATTAGCAAGTCCACCAAAACAAGTTGAGGCAATTCTTCAACAGCTATCTTTATAGCCTCTTTGGAATTTGTTGAAGTCAAAACAGTGAACCCTTCCGATTTTAATGCCGACTCAATAATAGATAACAGCTCTACATCCGTATCAATTAACAATATTTTAAAATTAGCTAGGCTCATATAATTTCGGCTAAATTACTTGGCTTGTACCTGTTTTACATTAATTTAAGATTAAGTTTACTTTAGGAAATCATACCGCAATATTTTGTTAAATTTGTACAAACACTCTTTATAAATGGAAAAAGCCGAAATGATAAAAAGCTATGAAAGGCTTTTACAAGGAAACAAAAACTGGGCAGCAGAAAAACTAAAAATGGATCCTAACTATTTTAAGGGTTTGTCGTTAGGTCAAACTCCAGAATATTTATGGATTGGATGTTCGGATAGTCGAGTGCCTGCAAATGAAATTACAGGGACAAAATCAGGACATATTTTTGTGCATCGAAATATCGCCAATGTAGTGGTACATACCGATATGAATTTGTTGAGCGTTTTGTATTATGCTGTTGAAGTATTACATGTGAAACATGTGATTGTATGCGGGCATTATGGTTGTGGCGGAGTGATTGCAGCAATGACGAATAACGACAATGGGTTTGTAAATAATTGGCTAAGAAACATCAAGGAAGTTTATGAAAAACATTCCAAGGAACTAAATGCGATTTCAGATGTTAAAGAGAGAGAAAACCGATTAGTCGAGTTGAACGTTATTGAACAAGTTCATAATCTTGGGAAAACAAAAATTGTTCAGCAAGCTTGGGCGAGAAGAGATCTGCAAGTTCACGGTTGGGTGTACGGTATGTCGGATGGATTGATAAAGGATTTAAACGTAATGGTCGATGAAATTAGCGATTTAAATCCGATCTATCGATTTGACTTTAAACCTGTTTAGTTATTATTGGGGTCTTGTTAAAAAACACTAAATATGTTTTTAAAGCAATATTTTCCGCGTTTTTTTTGCATATTTGTCAAAATTCATGAAAAAAGTAGTTGCATATAGTTTAATAATAGTTGTAATGTTTGCTTTCAATTATAAAGCAATCAGTTATTTGCTAGATTCCTCTAAGGAATCCATTGCTTTTGTAGCCGATTTTGAAGAAGAAAAATCTGAATCTGAAAAATCAAGTGAGAAAGAAGAAAAAAAGGAAATTTCAGAATATTTATTTCACAAAAAGAACAATTCATTTGTTGTTATTTATCAATTATCATTTGTAATAGGACACAATTTCCTATTCACACCCTCTGATTTCAGTGAAGCGCTGTACATGCCTCCTGAACATATTTAAAGTATCTCCTCGTATTCTATTAGAATAAACAACTCAATGTATTTTTTTAGTGTTAGAACGATTATCGTTTTTGCAATTTTCATTATAATTATCATTCATTTAAATTATTGAATTATGAGCACTCCCCAAGGATTAACGTTTAAGTATTTGAAAAATGATTTGCCGGCTGGTTTGGTTGTTTTTTTAGTGGCACTTCCCTTATGTCTGGGTATTGCATTGGCTTCAGGTGCGCCATTGTTTTCAGGAATTATTGCTGGAATCATTGGTGGTACTGTAGTTGCATTTACAAGTGGTTCCGCTTTAAGTGTAAGTGGTCCTGCAGCTGGATTGACTGTTATTGTTTTGAATGCAATTGGAACTTTAGGAAGTTATGATGTGTTTTTACTTGCAGTAGTATTAGCTGGATTGATTCAAATTATTTTGGGCTTTTTAAAAGCAGGAGTCATCGGATATTATTTTCCTTCTAGTGTAATTAAAGGGATGTTAGCTGCCATTGGAATTATTTTAATCTTAAAACAAATTCCACATGCGGTTGGATATGATAAAGACAATGAAGGAGATGAAAATTTCTTTCAACTGGATGGCGAAAATACATTTTCAGAAATTTTTGCCTCACTAAATCACATTCACCTGGGAGCAGTTATTATAGCCGCCATTTCACTTTTTATATTAATAATGTGGGAGCGACCATTTTTGAAAAAATATGCTTTCTTCAAAATTGTGCCAGGTGCATTATTGGTGGTGGTGTTAGGGATTTTGATAAACGAATGGTTTAAAACAAACAACCCTACTTTGTATTTATCTGGTGAAAAATTAGTTCAATTACCTGTTGCTAATTCTGCTCAAGAATTTATTGGACAATTTACACTTCCTAATTTTAATGCGTTTGGAAATTATCAAGTGTACGTTGTTGCCATTACAATTGCAATCATTGCCAGTTTGGAGTCATTATTAAGTGTAGAAGCAGCCGATAAATTAGATCCTTACAAACGAAATACCCCAACGAATCAAGAATTAAAAGCGCAAGGGTTAGGAAATTTTGTTTCTGGATTTATTGGAGGCTTGCCATTAACTGCAGTTATTGTTCGTAGTTCAGCAAACGTAAATTCAGGCGCTAAAACAAAGATGTCGGCCATTATTCATGGTTTGCTTTTGTTGTTAAGTGTAATAGGATTTGCAACAGTTTTAAATAAAATTCCATTGGCCTGCTTAGCTGCGTTGCTTTTAACGGTAGGTTATAAACTTGCTAAGATCTCTTTATTTAAATCCATGTTTAAATTGGGTTGGGAACAATTTTTACCATTTGTAATTACGGTTGTAGCCATTCAATTTTCTGATTTATTAAAAGGTATTGCGATAGGAATGGTAGTGGCAATTATTTTCATACTTGTGAATGTTTACAAACGAATCAAAAAAACACAAGGTTCAGAAAGTATGACGTCCGCACTTACTCGTTTGATGAAAAACAATTACAAAGCAGAATACTATTATAAAAAGAAAGAATACAAAGAAGGTGAACAAATTGTTATTCAGTTAGATGAAGATGTTTCTTTTATCAATAAAGGAAGTATCGCATTTACATTGGATGATTTGCCTGAAGGTTCTTCTGTTGTAGTTGACGGAAGTAAATCACACAGTATAGATATAGATGTACTTGAGATTTTTCACAATTTTAAAAGTACAGCAGAACTTAAAAATATAAAATTCGAACTTAAAAACGTACCGGAATTCAAAGGAACATCTGGTCATTAAAAAAATAAAAAACTATGAAAGCACACACAGCAGAAACACAAGCATCTATTACGCCAATGAAGGCGTTGGATTTTTTGAAAGAAGGGAATGCACGATTTGTGAAAAACTTACAAGCAAACCGTGACCTTCTTAAACAGGCGAATGAAACAAGAGAAGGGCAATGGCCTTTCGCAGTTATATTAAGTTGTATTGATAGTCGTACTTCCGCAGAACTAATTTTTGATCAAGGATTGGGAGATGTTTTTTCTATTCGTATTGCCGGAAATGTTGTCAATACTGATATTATTGGAAGTATTGAATTTGCTTGTAAAGTAGCTGGGTCAAAATTGATTGTAGTGATGGGTCATACAAGTTGTGGTGCGGTCAAAGGTGCTTGTAATCACGTTGAAATGGGGAATCTAACGGAATTATTATCGAAAATTCAACCAGCAGTTTATCAGGAAAAATTAACATTGGATTCATCTCATCGGAATGCGAGCAATGAAGAATTTGTTGAAAATGTAGCCACCATCAATGTAAAACGCTCAGTAAAAACTATTGTTGACCGCAGTTATATTTTGGAGCAGATGATTGAAGAAGGTGAAATAGCAATTATTGGTGCGAAACACGATTTGGAGACAGGGAAAGTAGAATTTTTTGATGATACTATGATTTCTGGAAAATCAGATGTTCGTGCTAAAATGAGTTATTAAGTCATACTTAAGCTTTGATAAAACGTAAAAAATGGTTGAAACATTCATAAATAAAAAAGTTAGCTCAAGTGAAAGTGTTGCGTTTGATGAAAGCCATATTTTGCATGAATTAAAGCATTATTTGCCTTCTCAAACTCCATTGAAAGATTTTATTCATCACAATTCGTTACATGCTTTTCAGGGTATGAAGTTTTACGATGCCATTTTTAAAGCCTCTAAAATATTTGGCTTCCAAGCCACCATGGAATTAAATGATTTTAGAAAATTGTTTGAGGTTGGAAGAATTAGACCAGAAATACTAGAGAGAATTATTTCAGAAAGAAAAGGGAAAGAGCAATTGGTAACTTGGAAAGAAAATGTTCTTTCTAAAAAGTATGATGAAAATATTATTCCGCGAGTAGGTCAATTAAGAGGAAATTGGAAAAATAGTTACCAGATTGATTTGGATAATATGGTGCAACCACTATTGTTTCGTGTGTTGTGTAGCTATTTGGATCAAGGCATTGCTATTTGGGATTTTCCTGTTGGTGGAAAAAGTTTTTTAGATTCCATTAAAGAATTGGAACAAAATAGTTTTACGAGTTTGTTCAAAACAGCTCGAGCGAAAAAATTATTGTTTCAACCGAATCTGTCGATGACCGACCTGCTGAAAATTTTGATTGGTAATGAAGCTTATTTTGAACAATACCTTTTCGACCAACAATTCAGTCATCGTGGATGGAGTGGGATGGTTGCCGCAGTTGAAGAAAAGCCAGATACGTTATTGAGCCCAAAGCAAATTTCCTTGAATGACTTAATTGTCTTCGAATTACTAATGGAAATAGATAATTTGGATTATGTTTTGGGCGAAAAGTGGAAACCGCTTAGTGAATTAATAAATGTTGCACCAACAGATTTGTTTTCTGAAGTTTCGAATTCAGAATTACATGAAGTGTTTAAAATCTGGCAAGATGCTTTTGAATGGAGTTATTATGATGAAGTGTTAGCAGGTGTTAAACAATTGAGTTTATCAAAACAAAAGAATGTCGATGTAAAAGTGAGCGAACAGAAATCATTCCAAGCGATGTTTTGTATTGATGAAAGAGAATGTAGCTTACGGAGACATATTGAGCATATTGATACTTCTTGTGAGACGTTTGGTACCCCTGGATTTTTTACGGTCGAATTTTATTTTCAAGCACACAATGCTAAATTCTACGATAAACTTTGTCCGGCACCCGTTACTCCAAAATATTTAATTAAAGAATACGATGTTTCTGATAAACGAAAGCACGATCTTTTTTACACCAATAAAACACACCAATCATTCACCGGTTTTATAAGTGCTTTTACTTTGGGATTTTGGGCTGCGATTCGTTTAGTTCAAAATTTATTTAAACCGAAGATGGCTCCGGCTATTTCAAATGCCTTTGCGCATATGAATAGCAAGGGAAAGTTGACTGTTGAAAATGAAGATGTTTCCCAACAAGAAAATAATTTACAGATTGGATTCACCGTGGATGAAATGGCAACACGTGTTGCCAGTTTATTAAATGGTATTGCTTTAACGAAAAATTTCGCACCTATTGTTTATGTAGTTGCTCACGGAAGCAGTAGCGCGAACAATCCACATCATGGTGCACACGATTGTGGTGCATGTAGTGGTCGACCGGGTTCTGTGAACGCGCGAGTTTTTGCGACTATGGCAAACAATACGAAAGTAAGAAGTGTTTTGAAAGAGCAAGGAATCGACATTCCAAATGAAACTCAATTTATAGGTGGATTACATGATACTGCTGCGGATGAAATTGAATTTTATGATTTGGATATTCTCAATGAACTGAATGCAAAAAAGCACAAAGAGCACGCAAATGCATTTGAGCACGCGTTGGATTTAAATGCAAAAGAACGTTCAAGAAGATTTGCTTCCATCAACACAAAAAATAGCCTTAAAAAAGTAAGACAAGCCATCAAAGAACGTTCTGTTTCTTTGTTTGAACCACGACCAGAATTAGGCCATGGTACAAATACACTTTGTATTGTTGGAAAGCGAGATTTAACCAAAGGATTATTTCTAGATAGAAGAGCATTCTTGAATTCGTATGATTATAAAACTGATCCAGAAGGGAAATTTTTAACAGGCATTATGAAACCGCTTGGGCCGGTTTGTGGAGGAATTAATTTGGAATATTATTTTTCTAGAGTGGATAACAACAAATTGGGTGCAGGAACAAAATTACCACACAATGTAATGGGACTTTTTGGAGTAGCCAATAGTAGTGATGGCGATTTGCGTCCGGGTTTGCCATGGCAAATGATAGAAGTGCATGATCCTGTTCGATTGTTGATTATTGTTGAACATTTTCCAGATGTTGTTTTGAAAACAATTCAATCAACACCCGAAATGTACGAGTGGTTTATTAATGAATGGGTGCATTTGGCTGCCGTGAATCCTGAAACAAGTGAATTGTACTATTTTTCAAAAGGAGCATTTATTCCTTATCAGCCGTTAGCGGATAAAATTCATTTCTTCAAAGATGTACATGCGTTATTAGAAGGTGCAAAGGAGATGGAAACAAATCATATTGCTCATGCAACACAGGAGAATTTGCCAATTTATTTTTATAACTAATACATAAATGGAACAGCTACTTCAGTTTTTTATTTTAATACCATTTGTTGGATATGTAGTCAGTCTATTTATAGATCGAAAGCAAGAAAAAATGATTTCTGGTATTGCAATTACTACAATGGCAATCCATTTTGTTGCACTACTTGTTTTTGTTGGATATTGGCTTATTCACAACTCACCAGTTTTAAATATTAAGCATCTTACATTTTATAAGGAAGATAACATCGAAATATTTATAAATTTTTATTTCGATAAACTTACAGCCGTATTTGCTTTAGTTGGTGGAGGCATCACGTTTTTAGTGGCAGTCTTTAGTCGTTTTTATTTACATAGAGATAGTGGTTTTAAGAGATTCTTTAACACACTTTTGCTATTTTATTTTGCTTACACGTTGGTTATCTTTTCAGGTAATTTCGAAACCTTATTTGTAGGTTGGGAATTTTTAGGGATTACTTCGTTTTTATTGATTGTATTTTATAGAGATAGATACCTTCCCGTAAAAAATGGCCTAAAAACAATTTCACTTTATAGGGTTGGTGACATTTGTTTAATTCTTTCATTGTGGATGAGCCATCACCTTTGGCACGAAAACATAACTTTTTATAAATTGAATGATGCTCAATTGGTTCTTTCTCACATTGAAGAACACAATTATTTCGCAATCTTTATTATTGTGATGTTTGTAATTGCAGCAACTATTAAATCTGCACAGTTTCCTTTTTCATCTTGGTTACCAAGAGCAATGGAAGGGCCTACAACTTCTAGTGCAATATTTTATGGGTCACTTTCTGTTCATTTGGGTGTGTTCTTGCTATTACGTACTTATCCATATTGGGAAACAATGTTGAGTATGAAAGTATTGGTTGTAGCAATTGGATTAATCACAGCTATTACAGCATCGCTAATCGCTAGGGTGCAGTCATCTGTTAAAACTCAAATTGCATACGGCTCGATGGCTCAAATTGGTATTATGTTTATTGAAGTTGCTATGGGTTGGCATGTATTGGCATTGGTGCATTTTGCAGGAAATGCATTTTTGAGAACATATCAGTTGCTCGTTTCTCCATCAGTGTTAGGATACTTAATTCACGATCAGTTTTTTAGTTACATGCCGAAACAATTTGGTACAGGCAACTCTTTTATTCGAAAAGTGAGTAATAGCTTTTATTTATGGAGCATCAAAGAATGGAATATGGACGTGGTTCAGTTTCGCTATTTATGGATGCCAATAAAGTGGTTCGGACGTAAGCTTAGTTTTATTAATACAAAAGTAATGTTTGCTCTTTTGACAGTGATTTACTTTGGCGGATTGCTTTGCTTTATATTTGAAGATAAAATCACTAAAAGCATAGACAATAATTTGCATTTGTTGTTTGGCTTTATTGGTATGCTTTTAGTCATTAAGGCCTTTGCAGTAAGAAAAAGCGCACTCGTTGCCTGGACTTTGATTATTGCGAGTCAGTTTTATGTGATTTTAGCTATCGCATTTTTAAATGATAAATACGAGTATGTTGAGATTCTTATTTATATAAGTGGTTTATTGGTTTCTGCAATAGTTGGATTTATATGTTTATTTAAGTTGAAAAAAGCAGAAAAAAATCTTGATTTGAATGATTTCTATGGCCACATTTATGAGCATCCTGGAATTGGGTTCTTGTTTTTATTATCATGTTTAGGATTTGTAGGATTACCTTTTACTCCTTCTTTTATTGGAATTGATTTAATGTTTAGTCATATTCATAAAGACGAATATTTATTAATCATATTCTCATCTGTTAGCTTTCTGTTTATAGAAATTGCGGCTCTACGAGTTTATTCTCGATTGTTTCTAGGTCCGCATAAAAAAGCATATCATCCGATTGCTTATAGATCCTCTTAAAAAGTAATTTAAATTCAGTAACAGTGAAGCACAAAATTTGGATTTGCTTTTTGCTTTTATTTAATTCAGTACTTCCTGCTCAGTTTAATACAACTGAAATTGGTTCTTGGGGAATGTTATTCAACCAAACTCGACTTCATAACAAATGGAGTTTGCATTCAGAAGTGCAATTCCGAAGCTATGAGATTCAGCCAAACACAGAACAGTTGCTTATACGAGGAGGGCTTAGTTTTCATTATAATCCTTCTTTAATATTCACTGCTGGTTATGGCTGGATTACCAATTACGTTAATGATGGAAATGTTTTTAAAGATCAAACCGTTGATGAAAATAGAATCTGGGAACAAATTATTTTAAAAAGTAATTCAGGAAGAGTTTATTTCGAACACCGTTACCGCTTTGAACAACGATGGATTTCAACTTCTACAAATACAAATTATAGAAATAGATTGCGTTATCTATTGCGAATGACGATTCCACTAAACAATAAAGAAGTAAAAAAGAATACTGTTTTTATTGGTTTGTATAATGAAGTTTTTATCAATCTCACAAATTCTCCTTTTGATAGAAATCGATTATATGGTGCGTTGGGTTATCAAGTGAATTCTTCCACAAATATTCAGTTGGGTTATCTCTTACAAACTGTTGGAACAAAATCCAAACAATACCTCCAATTAGGGTTAACATTTAATCCCGATTTTCGTAAAGAAAAATAAGCAATTACTTCACAATTATTTTACAATCCAATTTAACATTGACTTTACGCGGTGTGACATCTTCAATAGCCCGTCAAAAAGCATTTATTTTCAGTACACCCCTCTGTATTATCCTTTAATAGTGGTTTCTGTTATTTTTTCTTATCATTTTGCTTGTCTAAAAATTTACATAAAGTTAACATACGGATAACATTAATGGAATTTTGTGATTATACATTTGTCGCAGATAAAATTTAATTTACCATTAATTAACTCGTATGAACTATTTAAGAAATGTTTTATTAACCTTTACTATTTGTTTAGGTTTTATAAGTTTAACTAAGGCTCAAGAAATAAAAAGCGAAACGCCTGCAAGTGTTGAAGTAAAAAAAGACTCGGTTCCTGCCAAAGAGGTAGTGAAGGAAGTTGTAAAAGAGGCTCCTAAAAAATGGTATGATCAAATTGCTATAAGAGGATATGCTCAGTTTAGATATAATAGATTCCTAGAAACCAACGACTCGCTTCAGAATGAGCAAGGAGATAAATCTTGGGGGAAAGGTGGAATTTCTATTAGACGAATGCGTGTTATCATTAGTGGCAATGTTCATGAGCGTGTTTATATTTATATTCAACCTGATTTTGCTTCTTCACCATCAACTGGAGTTAATAATTTTGCTCAGTTAAGAGATGCTTATTTTGATTTGTCGCTGGACAAGAAAAAGGAGTTCCGTTTCCGTGTAGGTCAAAGTAAAGTTCCTTTCGGATTTGAAAATTTACAATCCAGTCAGAATCGTTTGCCATTAGATAGACATGACGCGATTAATAGCGCGTTTTCAAATGAACGCGACTTGGGTGTGTTTTTCTATTGGGCGCCTGAGAAAACAAGAAAACTCTTCGCTTCTTTAGTGAATGATGGTCTAAAGGGTAGCGGTGATTATGGAGTTTTAGGTCTTGGAGCGTTCACAGGTCAAACTGCCAATAAAACAGATGCAAACCAGGATCCGCATATTGTTGCTCGCTTATCGTACCCTCTTCAGATTGGGAATCAAATTATAGAAGCAGGAGTTCAGGGTTACACAGGAAAGTATGTAGTAGAAAGTAGATCAACAGGAGTAAAAGGAGAAAACAAAGATTTTTCTTATACTGATCAACGTGCAGCAGCTAGTTTTGTATTGTATCCAAAGCCGTTTGGTATTCAAGCCGAATACAATGTTGGAATTGGACCAGAATTTAATCCTATGAACGATTCGATACAAACGCAAGAACTTAAAGGTGGATATGTAACGGCATCGTGGATGATTAAAGCTAAAAAGCAATTAATTATTCCTTTTGCAAGATGGCATTATTATGATGGTGGGAAAAAGCATGAGCTAGATGCTAGAAGTTATACTGTAAACGAATATGAATTTGGAATCGAATGGCAACCAATCAAAAATTTCGAATTTGTTGCAATGTACACGATTTCTGAAAGAAGATTTGAAGATTACAAACTGCAGTTCAATAGACAAACTGGAAGTCTATTAAGATTACAAGCACAATTCAATTTTTAATAGATATAGAATACCCGTTTTAAGGAGTGGTTTAAATGGTAACAATTATTTAACCTTCGCTTGAGGATATAAAATCATTATAAAAATACTTTTGTAAAAATAAAATAAGATGAAAAAAACGATTTTAAATTTAGCAATAATACTTTCTGCCACTTTATTGATTAGTTCATGTGGTAATGGTAAAGAAAGTGGAGAAACAACTACTTCCGATTCAACTAAAATATCTGGGGATATAAAAATAGACGGATCAAGTACTGTTTATCCAATTACAGAAGCAGTAGCGGAAGATTTTAAAGCATCATTCCCTGATGTAAAAGTTACTGTTGGTTTATCTGGTACTGGTGGAGGATTCAAAAAATTTGGACGTGGAGAAATTGATATAAATGATGCTTCTCGTTCAATTAAATCAACAGAAGATAGTTTGTGTAAAGCAAATAACATTGGTCATATTGAATTAAAGGTTGCTTTCGATGGATTGGCAGTAGTAATAAATCCTGGAAATACATGGTGCAATGATATAACTGTTGCCGAGCTTAAAAAAATATGGGAGCCTGAAGCACAAGGAAAAATTAAAACATGGAACCAAATTAGACCAGAATGGCCAAAAGAAGAAATTCATTTATTTGGTGCAGGTGTAGAATCAGGAACCTATGATTATTTTACTGAAGCGATAGTTGGAAAAAGTCATTCTAGTCGTGGTGATTATACTGCAAGCGAAGACGATAATGTTTTAGTTCAAGGGATTTCTACTGATAAATTAGCTTTAGGATTTTTCGGAATTGCTTATTTCGAAGCGAATAAAGATAAATTAAAAGTTATTCCAGTAGATGATCTAAAAGATGATAATGGTAAAGGACCAATCTTGCCTTCTATTGAAACAGTTAAAAACAAAACTTACACTCCACTTGGAAGACCATTATTTATATATGTAAATAGTACAGCCGCTGCAAAAAAAGAAGTGCAGACATTTGTAGACTTTTATTTAACAAATGGTGGTGCACTTTCTCAAGAAGTAGGATATATTGCAATGACTGACGAAGAATATAAAGCAGAGAAATTGAAATTTGATGAGTTTGTAAAATCACTTGCAAAATAAGTTGTGTTTAGTTAAAATCAGTACAGTAGTAAAGCAAATTGGCTCCTAAATGCTTGGAGCCAATTGCTTTTCAAAATAAACAGTATGCCACGAATAAAAGAAAAAGTAATTGAAGTTGGTTTAGCATCTGCGGCAGTAATAACAATCCTTACTACGATTGGAATTATTTGGGTTTTACTTTCTCAGACAATTGATTTCTTTTCCGATGTTTCAATTGTAGATTTTCTTACAGATACACAATGGACTCCTCTTTTTGCGGATAAACATTTTGGAATTCTTCCTTTAGTCGCAGGTACTTTTCTAACAACTTTCATAGCAATTTTAGTTGCACTTCCTGTTGGACTTACAATAGCAGTATACCTGAATGAGTATGCTCCAAAAAGTTTTAGAAAAATAATAAAACCATTATTAGAAATTCTAGCAGCAGTTCCAACTGTAGTTTACGGTTTTTTTGCCTTGTCGGTAATAACACCTTTTCTTCAGAGCATTATTCCAGGTATGGCAGGTTTTAATGCTCTGTCTTCCGGTATTGTTATGGGAATCATGATTATTCCTTTAATCACATCATTAAGTGAGGATGCACTTTTTGCTGTTCCTAAATCATTAAGAGAGGCATCTTATGGGATGGGTTCAACACGACTGCAAACAGCTTTTAAAGTAATGGTTCCAGCAGCTTCCTCAGGAATTATTGTTTCCGTTATTCTAGGAATTTCCCGTGCAGTGGGTGAAACAATGATTGTGGCTATTGCAGCAGGACAGCAACCTCGTTTAACAATGAATCCTTTAGTTCCAATAGAAACAATCACCACTTATATTGTTCAAGTGAGTACTGGAGATGTTGCACATGGATCTTTGGAATACAAAACAATTTTTGCCGCAGGTATGGCTTTGTTCGTTTTCACATTTATACTCAATAATATTAGCTATTGGATTAAAAAGAAGTTTCAAGAGAAATATGAATAGTTCTAAAATAAATAGAATAAAAGATAATGCCTTCAAGTATTTTGGCATTGCATGTACTGTTTTTGGACTTGCGATGTTAGCGATATTTTTAGGTAATATTATTATTGAAGGCATAGCAAGAATTGATTGGGCTTTTATTACAAATTTCCCTTCGCGTAATCCTGATAAAGCAGGTATTTTGCCAGCATTAGTTGGAACATTGTGGATAATGGGTTTAACTGCTGTTATTGCTATTCCGTTGGGTATTGCTGCTGGTATTTATCTTGAAGAGTACGGAAAAAAAAGTAAGTTGGCTACTCTTTTGGAAATTAACATCAGTAATCTGGCAGGTGTTCCTTCTATTATTTATGGATTATTGGGGTTAGAAATATTCGGTAGAATAATGGGAATGGGAGGAAGTTTATTAGCAGGTGCATCCACACTTTCTTTGCTTATTCTTCCAATCATAATTGTTTCTACTCGTGAAGCACTTAAGGCCGTTCCTTCTTCAATAAAAGAAGCATCGTTTGCGATGGGTGCATCTAAATGGCAAACAGTTTGGCATCAGTTACTCCCAGCATCTTTTGGTGGCGTTATTACAGGAATTATTTTGGCATTATCAAGAGCTGTAGGAGAAACAGCACCTCTGATTGTTATTGGTGCTTTAGCATATGTTCCATTTGTTCCAGCTAGTCCAACAGATGAATTTTCTGTTTTGCCGATTCAAATCTTTAATTGGATATCACGACCGCAAAAAGGGTTTGCAATAAATGCTGCATCGGCAATCATCATTTTATTAATGGTTACATTTATTATGAATGGAATAGCAATGTATTTACGAAATAGATGGCAGAAAAAGGTTAAGTGGTAATTTCTTAAAAGAAAATTAAAATGAATAAGTTAGACGCAAATAATGTAAATGTTTTTTATGGCTCGAATAAAGTAATAAAAGACGTTTCAATTTCTATAAAACAAAATACGGTTACAGCATTTATTGGGCCTTCTGGTTGTGGGAAATCTACTTTCCTGCGATTGTTTAATCGCATGAATGATTATATAGATACTTTTAAGATGGAAGGGAAGATAGAAATTGATGGCTCAAATATTTATGACAAACAAATTCGTGTTGAGGAATTAAGAAAACAAATTGGTATGGTTTTTCAAAAACCCAACCCATTTCCTAAATCAATTTACGAAAACGTAATATATGGATTGCGCATTCAAGGAATAAAAGACAAAAAAATATTAGATGAATCGGTTGAGCAATCCTTAAAACAAGCGGCACTTTGGGATGAAGTGAAAGATAAGTTAAAAGATTCTGCTCTTGCACTTTCGGGCGGACAACAACAACGTTTATGTATAGCTCGGACGCTTGCAGTTCAGCCGACTGTAATTTTAATGGATGAACCTGCATCAGCTTTGGATCCTATTTCTACTGCAAAAATTGAAGATTTGATTTATCAATTAAAATCAAAATACACTATTGTTATAGTTACTCATAACATGCAACAAGCCGGTAGAATTAGTGATAAAACAGCATTTTTTTATATGGGAGAACTTGTTGAATACGATGAAACAAAAACTATTTTTACAAATCCCAAACAAGAACGAACGCTTAATTATGTAACTGGTCGTTTCGGATAATATTTTAATTCTAACTTGAACTTTCTAACTTTAAATTTTGAACTAAAAAATGAGTCACTTAGATATCGAATTACAACAATTAAAAACCGAAACCATGAAAATGTGGTCGTTGGTAAATTTGCAATTGGTAAAAGGAAAGGATTCGTTATTGAAGCTGGATAAAGATTTAGCGAGAGAAGTTATTTTAAGTGAAAGAAGGGTAAATGCCTATGAATTAAAACTAGACAGAGATTGTGAAAATATTTTTGCGCTATTTAACCCTGTTGCAGTTGATTTACGTTTTGTATTAGCGGTATTGAAAATTAATAATAATTTAGAACGCTCTGGTGATATTGTTGAAGGTATTGCGAAATTTGTGTTGAATGTGGATAGTAATTTTGACACGAAATTATTAGAAATTACTCGTGTAGTAGAAATGTATGCTGCTGCAAACAATATGATGGAAACAGTATTAGAAGCTTTTGATAAAGAAGATACTTCTCTTGCCAGAAAAGTATTTCAGCAAGATGAACTATTAGATGATATTAATATAAAAGCAAATGCCATCATTGCTGATTACATTAGAAACCACCCAGATAATATAGATGCTACTTTATATCTCTTGTCTATTATTAGAAAGTTGGAAAGAGTAGGTGATCAAGCAAAAAATATGGCCGAAGAAATCATATTTTATATTGAAGCTAAAGTTCTAAAGCATCGTTCGAAAATCGAAAAAAATAAAGAATAACACCTGTTTTAATAACATATTTTAAGACCATTCATTTTTTGAATGGTCTTTTTGTTTGTTGATAATCAATTAGTTGCATTCTTTCGTAACATTAACTTAACATTGGGTTAACATAATGGTAATTATTCTTAATAATGGAACTAGACTTTGAGGCATACATTTGTGATAACATTAAATTAACGTTTAAACAATATAAAATTTACGCGCATGAACTTAAACATTTTCCAATTTTTTCAGCCGAAGGATAAAGTATTTTTTCTTCTTTTTCAACAAGCCTCTCACAATGCAGTAGAAACCTCTAAAGTTTTAGTAGAACTTGTTACAACCTCTTCATTAGAAAGACGAAAAGAACTCTTTCGTGAAATAGAAAGATTAGAACATGTTGGTGATGGAATTACACACGAAACGTTTAATCAATTAAGTTTAAATTTTATTACTCCGTTCGATCGTGAAGATATTCACAATCTTGTTTCTGCTATTGACGATATTGTAGATTACATTCATGGTGCTTCAAAAAGAATGGAGTTATATAAAGTAGAGGAAATGACTCCAGCAATTGTTAAGCTTTCAGAACTTATTTTAAAAGGTGCTGAAGAATTAGAAGTTGCTGTATTCGAATTAAGAAATTTGAAAAATATTACTAAGATTAAAGAAGCAACTGTTCGTATCAATAGCATCGAAAATCATGCAGATGATATTTTTGATATGGCCATTGCAAAATTATTTGAAGAGGAAAAAAATGCAGTGGAAGTTATTAAAATGAAAGATGTTTTGTCGATGCTTGAAACAGCAACTGATAAATGTGAAGATGCTGCAGATGTAATCAACGCGATTTTAATTAAAAATGCTTAGTGGTTTGATTCAATTTAATTTTTATTCTTAATACAAGATACAATGACATTACTAGTAATAGTTATAGCCTTAGCATTAATATTTGATTTTATCAATGGTTTTCACGATGCTGCAAACTCAATTGCAACAATTGTTTCCACAAAAGTATTAACTCCTTTTCAAGCTGTTTTGTGGGCTGCATTTTTTAATTGTGTTGCATTTTTAATCTTTAAAGACCATGCCGTAGCTAACACAATCGGAAAAACAGTTTATTCTGATTTTATTTCTTTGCCTGTTATTTGTAGCGGATTACTTGCTGCGATCCTTTGGAATTTACTTACTTGGTGGTATGGAATTCCTTCCTCTTCATCACATACACTTATTGGCGGTTTTGCTGGATCAGCAATCGCGTATGCTTTTATGAGCAAAGGATTTATGCCACTAAGCGAAATTATTGATAGCGATAAAATTGGTAAAACAATTTTGTTCATTTTGTTAGCACCTCTTATTGGTATGCTTATTTCCATTTTTTTTACGCTCATCTTTATTCAAAATAAAACCTGGCTGAAAGTCGGAATTCTATCAGCATCGGCTGTTGCACTTTGGTTTTTGTTTATTGGTTTTCAGGAAAACAAATTGAATGAAAACATGAACAAGTTTTTTAAAGTTGATAAATATACTTATGCAGTTGATATTAAACACGACTCAACACAAGTTCATAAATTAGAGAAAGCGAAAGAGAAAGCAGCTGCATGTTCGCCATACTTATCTAACTATGAATATCACGGTTCCGAAATGGTAGTTGCAGGAATAGTTGATAATGTTGATTTAAAAGATATTACTATTAGTAAGTTGGGAGATAAGCTAAATCTGTATTTTAAAATTGATCAGGTAAAAAATAAAGCAAAATTGGATAGCACATTTAAACCTGAGTATAAAGCAACTCAAAATATAATTGATAGCTTAAAACCAATAACAAAAAAATATTTTGATTTAGGAGCTGAGGGAATGGTTGCTGCAATGAATGCAAAATATCCTATAGCTCCAGATAAGATGAAAGATTTTACAAAGGCAATGAAAATTGACATCAAGTCTGATTTGAAAAAAGAAATAGAAAAGGCAGATAACAAAATTCTTCGCTGGTGTTTGTCAGGAGCATTATCCCTTTTTGCACTTATGTTTATTTATAATGAAAAAATTAAAGAGCCTACTGCGAAAAGAACCTCTACTATGTTTAAACGTTCACAATTATTATCCTCAGCCGCATTTAGCATCGGACATGGTGGTAATGACGCACAAAAAGTAATGGGAATTATAGCAGCAGCATTAGTTGCAAATGGTTCTATTGTCGATATTAAATCAATGCCTGAATGGGTTCCTTTGTCATGTTATTTAGCAATTGGATTAGGGACGTTGAGTGGCGGCTGGAAGATTGTAAAAACGATGGGAACTAAAATTACTAAAGTTACTCCATTGGAAGGTGTTTGTGCTGAAACAGCAGGAGCAACCACTTTGTTTTTGACCGAACAAATGGGAATTCCAGCTTCAACAACTCATACCATAACGGGCTCTATTATTGGAGTTGGAGCCACAAAAGGAGTTGGAGCAGTAAAGTGGGGCGTTACAATTAGTCTACTTTGGGCCTGGATTTTAACTATACCAATTAGTGCACTTTTGGGAGCATTTTTCTATTGGATTTTTAGTTTGTTTTTATAATTTTTAAATAGTGCATAAAAAAAGGGATGATAGATTATCATCCCTTTTTTTATTTTAATCCTTTTCAAGGATTAACTATAATTTCATCCGTCATTACTCTGTTACTTAAATTTCCTGCTCTGTCTCTTAACATAATTTCAAATTTTACAATAGTATGAAGCGGATAGTAAATTGGAGCGGCTCTTAATTTTGCCCTAATCTCGGCATCTAATGCTTTGTATTGTCCTTCAGGAGTTAAATTTGGAACTCTATAAGAATAAAATAAAGTATCCATCGCTGGTGTCGTTAAATTACTATCGAAGGGTTTGAAAATGCCATCTATCGTATCTTTATAAAGATATTTTAATTGATAATCATTAGGTGTTGTCACATCGCCTTCTAATATTCCGATATCGCCATCGCCATCCGTAAATGAAATTACGCAATCTGCAGAGTCTGGTGAATATGCCGAATAATACAAAAATTTTATCGCAGGAGTAGTTGGAAATTCTTTCTCTTTAACGCAAGATGATATTGTCAAGGCAATCAGCAAAAACAATGCGAATATGAATCTATTATCTTTCATTTCTTTTAGTTGATACATAAAATTAATAATTATTTTTGCTCAATGCAATAGTAAAACGATTTTAACCCACAATTATTGCTTAAATAGCCTTGAAGCCTGATATAAATGCCATCTTTAAGATAAATTCACCCCTTCAATTTGAGGAGCTGGCATTGTCTGTTTTTCTATACCAGGCCAAGGAATTCGGGGTTTATGCTAAATTTCTGGCTGGTTTATCGGTTTTGCCTGAAACCATTAAAAAAGTGGAAGAAATCCCCTTTTTGCCAATCGAATTCTTTAAAACGCATGAATTAAAGACAGCAGCAGTCGACAATAAGTCAATCATTTTTAAAAGTAGTGGAACAACAGGAATGGTCCAAAGCAAACATTTTGTTTCGGATGTTTCTGTGTATGAAAAAAGTTATTTGAAAGGATTTGAATTGGCTTATGGAAACATCCAAGACTATTGTATTCTTGCATTACTTCCTTCTTATCTCGAACGCGATGGCTCTTCTTTAATTTATATGATGGAAGATTTAATCAAAAAATCAAATCATAAGGATAGCGGTTTTTATTTGAATAATTATGAGGAGTTGATTGCGAAAATAAATGTACTAGAAGCACGTGGACAAAAAACTATTTTAATTGGTGTGACATATGCTTTGTTAGATTTAGTTGAGAAACAAAATCTGAATTTAAAAAACACCATCATCATGGAAACAGGAGGAATGAAAGGCAAACGCAAAGAAATGGTGAGAGAGGAGTTGCATTCTACTTTATGCAAATGTTTTGGGGTGGATAAGATTCACAGCGAATACGGAATGACAGAATTATTATCTCAAGCCTATTCAAAAGGAGATGGAGTTTTTAATTGCCCGCCCTGGATGAAAGTTCTTATCCGTGATACGAATGATCCATTCTCTTATTTACCTGCAAATAAAACGGGTGGAATAAATGTAATTGATCTTGCTAATATTAATTCATGCTCGTTTATTGCAACGCAGGATTTAGGGAAATTGCATTCCGATAATTCGTTCGAAGTGCTAGGTCGATTTGACAATAGCGATATCAGAGGTTGTAATTTGTTGGTGGAGTAGGAGTTTTAACCGCAGAGAAAATGGAGAAAATTCGCTGAGGGCCGCTGAGTTAGTATTTGTTTACTACTCTTCTTAGGCCATCTGTTAATTTCAGTACATTAAAGTTTATTAAAAGTCCTACTTTACAATCTGTAAGTTTCAGATAAGTTAATATTTGTGCGAGATGGATATCATTTAATGCGTCAACAGATTTTAATTCTACAATTACTTTGTTGTTGAGAACTAAATCGGAGCGATAACCACATTCTAATTTCACTTCTTCGTAAATCAATGGAATAACTTTCTGCTGCTCTACTTCAAGTATTGTTTTTTGAAGTTCATAATACAAACACTCTTGATATGCCGACTCTAACAATCCAGGCCCTAATGCTTTGTGCACTTTAATTGCACACCCAATAACTATTTCAGTTATTTCATCCTCCGTCATATTTCCTCTGCAATAAAATCGAATTGTTTTTTTTCTTTGCGGTTCTCTGCGAATTTTCTCTCTTTTCTCTGCGGTTAAGCTTTTAATTCGCCTTAATCACAAAATAATTCTTCTTTCCTTTTTGAACTAGGATGTATTTTTTGTTGATGAGATGTGAAGCAGAAATTTTTAATTCTACATCTTCCACTTTTGCTTTATTTACTAGAACTCCACCGCCTTGAATCATTTTTCTTGCTTCTCCTTTTGAAGGGAATACCTGAGTTTTTTCAGCAAGCAAATCGATGACTTGAATTCCAGCTTCAATTTCTTTTTTTGAAATTTCAAATTGAGGAACACCATCAAAAATATCTAAAAATAATTCTTCAGATAATTTTGCTAAATCTTCTAATGATCCATTGAATAATATTTGAGTTGCTTCAATAGCGGCATTGTAATCAGCTTCTGAATGAACTCTAATTGTAATATCTTTAGCTAATGCTTTTTGTAAAGTACGTAAATGAGGAGCAGTAGCATGTTCTGCTTCTAGTTTTTCAATTTCGTCTTTTGTAAATAAAGTAAAAATGCGAATGTAATTTTTTACATCGTCATCACTTGCATTTAACCAGAATTGGTAGAATTTATAAGGAGAAGTTTTTGCTCTATCCAACCAAACATTTCCACCTTCTGTTTTTCCAAACTTTGTTCCGTCAGCTTTTTTGATAAGTGGAGTGGTCAATGCATAGGCTTCACCACTTGCTTTTCTGCGTATTAATTCTGTCCCGGTAACAATGTTTCCCCATTGATCAGAACCACCCATTTGCAATTTTATTCCTTTGTTTTTCCACAAATAATAGAAATCATATCCTTGAACCAATTGGTAACTGAATTCCGTAAAACTCATTCCGTTTTCTAAACGATTTTTTACCGAATCTTTTGCCATCATGTAATTTACAGAAATGTGTTTTCCAACATCTCTTATAAATTCTAAAAAGCTAAATCCTTTGAACCAATCGTAATTATTTACAATTTCTGCCGAATTAGCTCCAGCATTAAAATCTAAAAATTTCTCTAATTGTTTTCTCTGCCCAGCAATGTTGTGATTTAAAGATGTTTCATCCAACAAATTACGTTCTGCTGATTTTCCAGATGGATCACCCACCATTCCAGTTGCGCCACCAACCAAAGCAATTGGTTTGTGACCAGCTTTTTGAAAATGCAAAAGCGTCATAATTTGGACCATGTTCCCAATTCCCAACGAATCAGATGTAGGATCAAAGCCAATATAGCCCGTCACCATCTCTTTATTCAATAGTTCTTCTGTTCCAGGCATAATATCCTGCAACATTCCACGCCATTTTAATTCTTCAACAAAATTCGTTTTCATTTTTATTCTTTTACAGCCACAAATATAGTTAAATTCAGTCCAATTAAATGAGTAAATTTACCCCATGATTTTAGTCACAGGAGGAACAGGATTGGTGGGTACACACTTATTATACGACCTTACAAGGTTGGGTAAAAAAGTGCGTGTAATCAAACGTGCCAATAGTAATGTGTCCAATGTAAAAAAAGTGTTTTCCTATTATACTTCTGATGCTGAATCCTTACTAAAGAACATCGAATGGGTGGATGCCGATTTGCTAGATGTTTATTCCTTAATGGATGCAATGGAAGGAGTGGAGCAGGTGTATCATTGTGCTGCAATGGTTTCTTTTGAGAAAAAACATTTAGCAGAAATGATGAAAATAAATGTGGAAGGAACGGCCAACATGGTGAATGTGGCTTTGGGAAAAGGAATCAAAAAATTCTGTCACGTTAGTTCAATAGCTTCTATAGGAAGAGCGGAAAGAGGAGGAGTAACATCTGAAGAAACTTCTTGGAAATCATCTCCCGAAAATTCAAATTATGCGATTAGTAAGTATGGTGCAGAACGTGAAGTGTGGCGTGCTGCAGAAGAAGGATTAAATGTTGTAATAGTAAACCCATCGCTTATTATGGGTGGAGGAAACTGGACACAAAGCAGTTCTAATATGTTTACAAAGGGATACAAAGGAATTAAATTTTATTCTGAAGGAACAAATGGTTTTGTGGATGTTCGAGATGTTACGGCCATCATGATAAAACTAATGGACAGCAATATTTCTAGTCAGCGTTTTTTATTGAACGGAGAAAATGCTTCTTTTAGAAAATATTTTGATTTGATACATGAAGCTTTTGGCAAACCAAATTCAAGTATCAAAGCAGGGAAATTTTTAACAGGATTTGCTTGGAGAGCCGAATCAATTAGAGCATTGTTAACAGGTTCTCCGCCATTAATAACAAGAGAGACCTCTCTTTCTGCAAATCGAAAAAGTAGTTTCTCAAATGAAAAATTTCTGAAAGTGTTTCCGGATTATAAATTTATTTCCTTGGAGCAATCGATTAAGGATACTTGTGCGCTTTATATCAAAGATCTTAAATCATAATATTTACTTCGCAAACGTCATCCCGTGCCCCCAATGTCGTTATTTAAGGATTAAACTTAGAACGTCATTGCGACCGAAGGGAAGCAATCTCATACATAATACTGATTAGAAGACTTATGCTTCTCACGAACATTCTCTGCCTGTTGGTGAGATTGCCACATCCCGCGAAAATGCGGGACTCGCAATGACGATCCGAACAAAGACTTTTCCTTAAAAAACGCCATGGCAGTTCTGAAGAGAAGAGCTAACTATAGAAGTGTGTCGATTTTTTTTTCTAACGAATTGTCCAATTTAATAACTTCAAAACCTTTATAATTCTTAGATTTTTCCAAAGCAATTTTCAAATCAAAAGAGGATTGTGTTTGTGAATAAGCAATGCCGTTTTCCATAAAACGTTCGGCTAAATATTCTTGTTCTGTTTGTCCGGGTGTAGGAATGAAAATTGCCTTTTTGCCCAAACTTGCCAAATCCATAACAGTTGAATAACCGCTTCTGGAGAGGATAATATCAGTATTTTGAATAGCTGTTAGCATTTCATTCGACTTTAAATGCGAAACAATTTTTATATTTTTAATTGTTTCTGTTTTTTCTTCTGAAGCTTTTCCGCAAACAACCAGTGCTTTTAAATCAGTTTGTTTTAATTGTTCAATCACCAATTCTTCAAAAATACTTCGTTGTGGTTCTGGTCCTGAAATGATTGCCATCACATTTGTCATTTCGAGCGAAGCCGAGAAATCTTGCTTGTTAGTCTTTCCGACTTTATTTGTCATTCCGACCGAAGCGGAGGAATCTAACCTACTCAACACCCCAACAAAAAAAGTATTTTTCGGGAGTGGATATTTGTGAGCTAAATCTCCTGATAAGTTATTTGATTCTGCAACATCAGGAACCCAACACTCATCATAGTTATCAACATATTTTAAAACTCTTTTATGTAACAAACTTTCTCCAATTGGAGCTTTTATCATTAACTGATGTGTGATAAAAATACTTTTTACTTTTTTATTCCAGCATCCATATCTATTATCAGAAATCACAATGTCAATTTTATATTCATCAATTATTTTATCTAATTGAGCATGTTCTTCTTTTATTCCGTTCACAATTTTCGGGATAGAAAGTAGCATCTTCATTTTCATAGAACCCGATTTCGGATATTGAATATTATATCCTTTTAACTGAATAAAGGTCAATTGAGGAAATTCTTGTTTTAAGAGTGCAAGCGGACCAGTATCTGCAGCAATCAGTACTTCTGCATTTTTCTTTAGCAACAAACGAATAATGGGAATGCAGCGGGTAGCATGTCCTAACCCCCAATCCAAAGGGCAAATTAATATTCGCTTCTGTTTTTGCATTAATGCTTATTTTTGTAAAAATATGGTTAAAGTTAATTAATTTTTCTCTGCGAGCTCTGTGATATAAAGTTCGGAGTTTATCCCGCCAAATGCGGGACGGTTAAGATTTATGTAGTATTTATGGCTAAAAGAAAATTAAAAAAATTCGCAGAAGTATCCTCCTTTGACAATTGTTTCTTCTTGTCGTTTGAACAAGCAAGAGAAGATGGCTTGCCGTTAAAAGGGAAATGGCATAAGGAATATTTCAAGAACGACAATCCTATTGTTTTGGAATTGGGCTGTGGGAAAGGTGAATACACTGTAGGTTTAGCGAAACGTTATCCTAATAAAAATTTTATTGGAGTAGATATTAAAGGTAATCGTATTTGGACGGGTGCAAAAACGGCTATTGAAAATAAAATGAATAATGTTGCTTTTATCCGCACACGCATCGACTTTATTGATGCCTGTTTCGCTGATAATGAAGTGGACGAAATTTGGATAACTTTTCCTGATCCACAACCTCAGAAAACGCGTACTCGCAATCGTTTGACGAATATGATGTTTATTACTCGTTATCAAAAAATATTAAAAAAAGGTGGATGTATTAATTTGAAAACAGATAATGAACCCTTTTATGATTATACAAGAGAAGTGATTGAGGAAAATAAATTTGAAGTGTTGGATAGCACAAATGATTTGTATGGAGACACTAAAGAGCGTGATGAAGTATTGACAAGCATTAAAACATATTACGAGAAGTTGTTTTCTGATAAAGGATTTAAAATTTGTTATTTGAAATATAGAGTTTAAATGAATTTAGAGAAGCACGAAGATTTTTTTCAAATGGTATTTCAGGTTGTTCGACTCATTCCCAAAGGTCGGGTGACGAGTTACGGAGCCATTGCCAAGTATTTGGGAACTGCTCGTTCTTCTCGAATGGTAGGTTGGGCCATGAATGCTGCTCATTCTCAAAAAAAGACTGTTCCAGCACACCGAGTAGTCAACAGAAATGGCGAATTAACTGGGAAACACCATTTCGCAACACCATTTCTAATGGCTGAATTGCTTGAAAAAGAGGGCGTAAATGTGGTCAAAGACAAGATAAAGAACTTCGAGAAACACTACTGGGAGCCCATGAAGGAATTGGAACTTTAAAATTGACTTTTAATCGAGATTTTCCCTTATTTTTGTGCCCTCATTCATTATTATAAGTACTTATGAAAATTTTACGTTTTTACATTCTTTACCGCCTTCCAATTATTCTATTATTGGCAATTTTAGGTGGTTTGTCTCATTATTATAAAGACCCAATCACTGCTTGGATTTGCTATAGTCTAGCTTTTATTTCGTTGCTATTGTATTTTATGATGGGGACAATGCGTTTGGTTCAGGAAGCTGTTTCTGAAGGAGAAGTTGACAAAGCAATGGAGTATATTAAGATGATTAAATTTCCTCGTTTACTTTTAAAGCCAATTCGTTCGGGATATTATATGTTGCAAAGTAATTTATCGTTGGCAACAGATGATTTGACATCTGCAGAAGCTAGTATTAGAAAAAGCTTAAATACAAAATCGAAAATTGTTGGTGATGTTACTGGAACTAATTTAATGCAGTTGGGTTTTATTCAATTGAAACAAGGGAAAACAAAAGAAGCCCGTCAAACGTTAATGGATTCAGTCAAAGCTGGTATTCCTGATAAAGATAGTATGGCAGCCGTTTATTTACAATTATGTTCTATTGAAATTCAGCGTAAACAAAATAAAATCGGCAAAGAATATTTTAGAAAAGCAAAAGCGTGTAAGCCCAAAGCTGATGAAATCGTGAAGCAATTGAACATGATGGAAAAAAATATTGCTCGTATTCCTGGGTAAACGTTTTTATATAAAATTAAAAAGCCGTTTCAATAAAATTGGAACGGCTTTTTTATGAATAGTTGGTATACTTTTAAACAAGAAATTGCAATAGATTATCATTTTTATTTAAGTAATCATATTGAAACCCTAAATCTAATAGCCGTCCTTTTAAGTGATGTAAATCTTCTGGGTTATTTATTTCTAGTCCCACTAATGCTGGTCCACTTTCTCTATTGTTTTTTTTCATGTATTCGAAATGAACAATGTCATCGTTAGGCCCTAATACACTTGTTACAAATTCCTTCAACGCCCCAGCTCTTTGTGGAAATCGGACGATGAAGAAATGCTTTAATTGTTCATGCAATAAGGAACGCTCGCGAATTTCTTCGGTCCTCATAATATCATTATTGCTGCCGCTTACAATACAAACTACGTTTTTCCCTTTTATTTTTTCTTTTAAATAATGCAAGGCGGTTATGCTTAATGCTCCAGCTGGTTCAACAACTATCGCTTGTCGGTTATATAAATTCAAAATGGTAGTGCATACTTTCCCTTCAGGCACAAGTAATATTTCATCTAAAGTGTTTTTGCATATTTGAAAAGTTTTATCACCTACTTTTTTAACTGCAGCGCCATCTACAAAACGGTCGATCGATTCCAATTCGGTATTATATCCATTTTTTATTGAAACAGACATAGAAGGTGCGCCTTCTGGTTCAACTCCAATTAGATGAGTATGTTTGCTTTTTTCGAAAAAATAACTTGAAACACCTGCTGCTAAACCGCCACCTCCAACAGGCATTAATAGGAAGTCAATTTTGAAATTGGCATCGTCTAAAATTTCTTTTGCAACAGTCCCTTGCCCTTCCATTACTTTTTTATCGTCAAAGGGATGTACAAAAGTTCCTCCTTCTTTATGGCAAAAATCAAGTGCTGCATTATTGGCATCATCAAACGTGTCTCCTGTTAAAATAACATCCACCCATTCTTTTCCAAATAATTTTACTTGATTCACCTTTTGACTTGGAGTTGTTAAAGGCATAAATATTTTACCTTTTATATTTAATCTTTTGCAAGAGTATGCAACTCCTTGAGCGTGATTTCCTGCACTAGCGCATACCACCCCGTTTGCTTTTTCTGTATCCGTTAAAGAATTTATTTTATTAAATGCACCTCTTATTTTATAAGAGCGGACAATTTGTAAGTCTTCTCTTTTCAAATATACATTGCATTCAAACTCTTCACTTAGAGCTAAGTTGTATTGAAGGGGTGTGTGTAATGCCACTCCTTCAAGATTTATAGATGCTATTTCTATTTCTTTTACAGTTATCATTATGGTCTAAGTTTTCTCACAGCAGCTCCAGCTTGCCATAATTCTGATTCTCTTACTTCCGTTAGCTCTTTTTCTAAATTTTCTCTGTAATTAGATTTGCTACCTTCTAAAATTACTCTAGCAGCTTCCTTTCCAGATGCAACACTTTCATATAGTTCTTTAAAAACTGGTTTGGCAGCATCTCTAAATTTTCCTTTCCAATCTAATGCTCCGCGTTGTGCTGTTACAGATGTGTTTGCAAACATCCAATCCATTCCATTTTCGGCAACAAGTGGCATTAAACTTTGCGTTAATTCTTCTACCGTTTCATTAAATGCTTCAGACGGAGAATGCCCGTTTTCTCTAAGAACATTGTATTGCGCTTCAAACAAACCTGCCAATGCACCCATTAATATTCCACGCTCTCCTGTTAAATCCGAATATACTTCTTTTTTGAAATCAGTTTCAAATAAATATCCTGAACCAACACCAATTCCTAATGCAAGTGCTTTTTCTTTTGCTTTTCCAGTAGCATCTTGGAAAATAGCATAACTCGAATTTAATCCTTTGCCTTCTAAAAATAATCTTCTCAATGATGTTCCAGATCCTTTAGGTGCAACCAAAATTACATCTACATCCGTTGGAGGAACAATCCCTGTTTGAGTATGAAATGTTATTCCGAAGCCATGTGAGAAATACAACGTTTTTCCTTTTGTTAAATTAGACTTTATTAACGGCCACGATTGGATTTGTCCCGCGTCCGATAATAAATATTGGATTATCGTTGCGCGTTTGCTGGCCTCTTCAACATCAAATAGATTTTTGTTTTCAACCCAGCCATCCGCAATTGCTTTATCCCAGCTTTTACCACCTTTTCTTTGTCCGACAATTACATTTATACCATTGTCTTTCAAATTCATTGATTGTCCTGGTCCTTGAACTCCGTACCCAATTACGGCTACAGTTTCATTTTTTAATACTTCTCTTGCTTTGTTTAAAGAGAATTCTTCTCGTGTTACTACGTTTTCTAAAACGCCTCCAAAATTTATTTGTGCCATAATTTTAATTGTTATTAAAGTGTTTAATTGTTTTATTACTATTGTTTTCTATTTCTTTTAAATATGCGGATAATGTTTTCATTGGTTTGGTGATTGCAACTTTTCCACTTCTAACAAATTCCAGGACTCCAAATTTTTCAAGCTCATAAAATAATTTTGTTATTTCTTGCTCATCCCCTGTTTTTTCTACTACTATATATTCCCCCGATATACTAAGTATCGTTGCATGGTTTTCATTTATAGTTCTTGAAAAGAGTTCATTTTCCTTTAATCCTTTTGTCGGAATTTTATAAAGAGCAATTTCTCTACAAATTACATCTGCTGAAATGTGAGAAAAGGCCTTAAGAACTTCAATTTGCTTATCTATTTGTCCAATTAATTTTTCCACAACCTCCTTTGTGACATATACTATAATTGTATATCTGTAAATGCCTTTCACTTCAGTGACGCTTGCTGTTATACTTTCTATATTGATATGCCTTCTGGTAAATATGATTGTTATTCTATTTAGCAATCCTATTCTATCTTCAGTGAAGATGGATATGGTATGTTTAGTTTTCATTTTTATTATTCTAGTATTATTTCTGATACACTTGCTCCTGTTGTAACCATTGGAAAAACGTTTTCTTCATTTTCCACTACAACTTCTAGTAAATAAGACTCCTGGCTGTTATAAAATGTTGTTAAGGCCTCCACTAAATTTTCTCGGTCGGTTACTTTTTGTCCTTTAATTCCATATCCTTTTGCAATTGTTATGAAGTCGGGGTTTTTCATTTCAGTGAAAGAATATCTTCTGTCGAAAAATAATTGTTGCCATTGTCGAACCATTCCTAAGAAATTATTATTTAGGATTAAAATTTTAACAGCAATATTACTTTGCATAATTGTTCCTAATTCTTGAATTGTCATTTGGAATCCACCATCACCTAATACGGCAACTACTTCACAATTCGGTTTAGCTACTTTTGCACCTATCGCTGCTGGTAACCCAAATCCCATTGTTCCCAGCCCTCCTGAGGTTACAAAATTATTGGGTATGTTGCTTTTGTAATAACGTGCTGTTATCATTTGGTGCTGACCTACATCTGTAACGACAATCGCATTTCCTTTACTCACAATATTAAGTTTGTCGATTACTTCTGACATCAATAGTTTTTCGGTGTTTGGGTTTCGTGCCGATTCAATGACTTTTTCATTTTCTATTTCATTGCAACTTTTAAATCGTTGTAACCATTTGTTTCTATTTTTTGTAAGCAGTAACGGCATCAAAAGTTCAAGAGTCTTTTTGGCGTCACCTATTAATGCAACATCTGCATGGATTATTTTATTGATTTCTGATTTATCAATTTCTAAATGAATCACTTTAGCTTGTTTTGCATATTTGCTTACATTTCCAGTCACTCGATCATCAAATCTCATTCCTACGGCAATCAAAACATCGCATTCGTTTGTTAAGATGTTTGGCCCATAATTTCCATGCATTCCTAAATACCCTGCATATAGTTCATGTTCGGGAGGAAATGCTGATAACCCAAGTAATGTAGAAGCAACAGGAATGTTTGATTTTTCAGCAAATTCCAATAATTGTTTTTCTGCACCGGATAATAAAACACCGTGTCCACATAATATAAATGGTCGCAAAGAATTGTTTATTAATGCTGCTGCATTTTCAACCTCCTCAAAATTTGCAATTGGGTTTGGGAAATAACTTCTGATGTTTTCACATTTGCTGTAATTGTAAATCATTTTTCCAAATTGAGCATCTTTCGTTATGTCAACTAAAACAGGACCTGGTCTACCGCTGGTTGCAATATAAAATGCCTTGGCTAAAGCTGAAGGAATATCTTCCGCTTTGGTAACTTGTATATTCCATTTTGTTACTGGCATTGTTATACCTAGGACATCTGTTTCTTGAAATGCATCGGTTCCTAAAAGGTGTGAAGCAACTTGTCCCGTAATGCAAACCAATGGTGTTGAATCAATTTGTGCATCTGCAATACCTGTTACTAAATTTGTTGCACCTGGCCCAGAAGTAGCAAAAACAACTCCTGGTTTTCCAGAGACTCTTGAATAACCTTGTGCTGCATGCGTTGCTCCTTGTTCATGTCTCACCAAATAGTGATTTAATTTTTTACTGTAATCGTATAACGCATCATATATTGGCATGATGGCTCCTCCTGGATATCCGAATATGTCTGTAACATTTTCTTCCAAGAGCGATAATATTACTGCTTCAGCTCCGGTTATTTCAGTATTATATTTTGTATTATTTTTCATTTTTATAAATCTGTTAAGCATCCTGTACTTGCTGAACTTACTTGTTTTGCATATTTGTAAAGGACTCCGTTTTTAACTTTTAATTCAGGTTGTTTCCATTTGTTTTTTCTGTTCGACAATTCATCTGCAGAAACGTGAACATCTATTTTATTATTGACGGCATCTATTTTAATGATATCACCATTGTTTATCAATGCAATTGGTCCTCCATCAAATGCTTCTGGACTAACATGTCCAACTACAAAACCATGTGTGCCCCCTGAAAATCTGCCGTCAGTGATAAGGGCAACACTGTTGCCTAATCCTGCACCAATTAATGCAGAAGTTGGTTTTAACATTTCTGGCATTCCAGGTCCACCTTTTGGCCCTTCGTTTCTTATGACAATCACATTTCCTGATTTAACTTTTCCTTTTCTAATTCCATCAATACATTCAAATTCATTTTCAAAAACAATGGCTGGGCCAGTGAAGGATTCACCTTCTTTCCCCGAAATTTTTGCTACAGATCCTTCAGGAGCAAGATTTCCATACAATATTCTTAAATGCCCTGTTGCTTTTAATGGAGCCTCCACTTTAAGAATCACATCTTGATCTTCATTAAGCGAGTTTACTTCTAAGAGATTTTCATTATGTGATTTACCTGTAACTGTTAAGCAATCTCCATGTAATAAACCTTTCTCCAATAGATATTTTAACACAGCTGGAATTCCTCCTATTGCAAATACATCTTCCATTAAATATTTACCACTTGGTTTTAGATTTGCTAGAACAGGAGTTTTTTCATTTATTCTGCTCACGTCTTCAAGTGTAAAATCTACAGAAGCTGTTTTTGCCATTGCTAATAAATGCAAAACGGCATTCGTAGATCCTCCTAAAACGACCACCACAGTTAAGGCATTTTCGAATGATTTTTTTGTTAAGATGTCAGATGGTTTTATATCTTTTTCTAAAAGAACTTTTAAATATTTTCCTACGTTTAAACATTCTTCTTTTTTTTCTTCACTCAGAGCAGGATTTGAAGAACTATATGGCAAACTTAAGCCTAGTGCCTCTATTGCAGAGGACATGGTGTTTGCTGTATACATTCCACCGCATGCTCCAGCTCCCGGACATGCATTTTTTATTATTCCTTTAAAATCTTCAACGGATATTTTTCCTGCATATTTTTCTCCTAAAGCTTCAAAGGCGGAAACAATGTTTAATTTTTTTCCTTTGTAATTTCCTGATGCGATTGTTCCTCCATAAACCATTATTGAAGGTCTGTTAACTCTTATCATTGCCATTGTTACGCCAGGCATGTTTTTATCACATCCAGCGATAGTTATTAATCCATCATAATAATGAGCTGCTGTAACAGCTTCTACCGAATCTGCTATTATTTCTCTGGAAATAAGCGAATAACGCATTCCTTCTGTTCCATTTGTTATGCCATCGCTTATTCCGATAGTGTTGAATTGCAGTCCAACTAAATCATTTTGAAGAACACCGGTTTTCACATATTGTGAAAGCGTATTCAAATGCATGTTGCAAGTATTTCCTTCATACCAAGTTGATGCGATTCCAACTTGAGCTTTCTTCATGTCGTTTTCTGTTAGCCCTATTCCATAAAGCATTGCTTGAGAAGCAGGTTGTGACTCATCTTGAGTAACAGTTTTACTATGTTTATTTAATTCCATTTTATAAGATTGAAAAATTACTGTATTCATTAAATGCTACTCGTCTTGTATATTTTGCTTGTAATAACGAACCTAAAGAATCTTCCCATTTTAATTTAAAAGAAACGTTGTCAAGAGATTTGATGCCAGCAACTTCAGCAGCCGTTCCTGTGAAAAATGCGCTATCGGCTCCTTTGACATCATCTATGGTAAAATATTTTTCAACCAACTTGAATTCCAACTCCTCGCATAATTCAAACATAGTTGCTCTTGTTATTCCTGGTAAAATATTTCCAAGTGGAGGAGTATAGATGACATTGTTTTTTTCGAAAAAGAAATTTGCTCCTGGCCCTTCTGCAACAAATCCATTTGCATCCAATAGCAATGCTTCATCAAACCCTTTTTGTTTTGCTTCAGTAGTTGCTAATATGGAATTTACATAATGGCCAGTTACTTTTGTATCCACATGACACGATTTCGGATTTGGTCTTTGATAGGATGAAGTCATTAAATTTAAAAGTTTACTTCCAAGGTATTTCTCCCATTCCCATGCGCATAATAATACATGTACTTCCTCTGTTGGAGTTAAAGACATGTTTTCTCCTGAAAAAACAAGTGGTCGTAAGTATGCATTACTTAAACTATTTTTCTCCAATAGTTGATAGCTTAGATACGTTAGCTCTTCTTCTGTATAAGAAATTTTCAAATGCATTTTTTCTGCAGAGTACAATAGTCTTTTGTAATGTTCTTTCGATTTGAAGATTCTTGTTCCATCTGGCGTAGCATAGGATCTTATTCCTTCAAATACTCCTGAGCCATAATGCAATGTTTGTACAAATGGACTAACCATTAATTCATTTGCCTTTAGCCATTTCCCATCGAAAAATACGAGTGTGTTGTTGTTGTAATACATGTTTTTATTTTTATTAGTTAATTGTTTGTAAAAAAAAGCCCTTCTCGAAATAGAGAAGGGCTTTAATAAAAGCAATAGTTATCCTTCTCATCCGGGTGAATGAATAATAATGACTACTAAAAGAATTGTGTTTTTCATGATTATGTAAATAAAAAAAGCCTTTCCGTTTAGGAAAGGCTTTCTATGAAACATAGCAATATCCTCTCCCCTAAAGGGTTTGAATAATGACTACGATATATAAGTTTTGTGTTTTCATTTTGTTTAACAGTACAAATGTAATATAAAATATATTACACAAACAAATATTTTTTATTTTAATGAAAAAAAGAGAGCCTAAGCTCTCTTTTTACATATACACTCATGATTTCGGATTCCCAACAAATCCTATAGAATGAATGATATTCTTCACTGTAAATCTTCAGCATAAAGTGGACTAGTTTTAATCAAATATAAGAGAGTGTTTCCAATAAATCAATAAATTTATATAACCATGGAAACAAAGAAAAAACAAACCACCGAAAATTTCATCAAAGAGATTCGCAGAAAAACTAGAAGA
>CANNHN010000008.1 GCA_947504725.1 Bacteroidota bacterium
AAAGAGAACGAATAAAACAAAATTGTATTAGGAGCAGAAAAATGGAATACGAAAAATTAAAATTGAAAAACAAAAAAAATAACTTAGCTTTGAATTAACAATAAACACTCCTTAATGAAAAGTTCAAATTACTTTGAAGACATACACTTTTTTGTATCGATAAAACATCAAAAAAACGATTCATCAATTCAGGAGCATAATGCTTATAGATTTCTTCGAATTTAATTTTTGGAATACGGTATGTGAAGTCAAATGCTGCACGAGTGAATATTTTTTGCTGAATGGTTTCCGTAATTCTCATTTGCATCAACTGCATATATCCACCTAATGCAATTCCTAATGTTACAATCAAAACTAATACCATCCAGGATGCTGAAACACTTCCTCCTTGAATCAGATTAATGATTGATTGGATACCAATTGGTAGAGAAAGTGCAATAACTCCCTTAAAAAAGGCATACGTGTATACCTGATATATTTCTTTATTATCAGGTTTTAATAATAACCAAAAGCGTTGATAGGGTGTTTTCATTTGGAATTTTTGATAGAGAGTAAACCTAATTGTGTATAAAATTTCGTTATATAATCGGAAGATTTTTGTTTGTTGGTTAAACGTGGCAGGTGTTCCGCGAAAAACTCTTGCAAATGTGCCCCTTCTATAATTGTGGAAAGAAGCATGTGTGGGTATTTATAGTTCGGATTAATTTCTTTTATGGTTTCTGCCAAACGAGCAATAAATTGTTTGTAATTCAAAAAGGCTCCTTCTTTATTCGATTTATCTACATCCTTCGTTAAAAATGATTTGGAAGATTCTGAAATTAAAATCTTGTGCAACTTGCCAACCTTCAATCCTTCAATAATTAATTTATCATATTTTGTTGAAGTTATCAAGGCAATGCTTTTTTCAAATCTCATTTCCGCAGATGGAATATTTGCCGTCTCGAGTACAAGTCGATATTCCATCCAGCCCCAATACCATGAAGTAATGTATACCAAGAGTTGATTCTTGCTTTCGAAATATCTATAAATAGATGCTTCAGGAGAGTCAATTTTTTGTCCTAGTTTTCTGAATGTGAAATTTTCGAAACCGATTTCATCAATCATATCAATAGCATTGGTGAGAATCTTTTTTCCTAAATCACTGGATGACGGATCTTTGATATAAAGATTATCATTGATAGAGATTTTGAAGTTAGATAGTAATAATAACATTGTGTTTTATTTTAATGCAAATGTAATAGTAATACTATCAAATCTGCTAATAAATAATGTTAAATTTTATTAAATCGTTCTTGTGTATTGAAAATCAATGTGTTAATTTTATTAAAAATGACTTGAATTTTGTTTTATCTTTGTTTCATAACTTATTAGAAACAGATTTTTATGAAATTATTAGAAGGAAAAGTTGCTTTAATAACAGGTGCATCTCGCGGAATTGGTCGCGGTATTGCCTTGAAATTTGCTGAACAAGGAGCAAATATTGCGTTCACTTATTTATCATCAGTAGAGAAAGGTGAAGCTTTAGCAAAGGAATTGGAAGCTTTTGGAATTAAAGCAAAAGGATATCAATCAGATGCTGCTGACTTCAAAGCATCAGAAGAATTAGTGAATAGCGTTGTTGCTGATTTTGGAACTGTGGATGTACTTGTAAACAACGCAGGTATTACTCGTGATACCCTTTTGATGCGTATGAGTGAACAACAATGGGATGAAGTAATGAATGCGAATTTGAAATCGGTATTCAATTTAACAAAGGCGGTTCAAAAACATATGCTGAAACAACGTAAAGGTTCTATTATCAATATGAGTTCAGTTGTTGGTTTAAAAGGAAATGCCGGACAATCAAACTACGCAGCTTCAAAAGCTGGGATCATTGGTTTTACTAAATCTGTTGCATTGGAATTGGGTTCACGAAACATTCGTAGCAATGCAATTGCTCCAGGATTTATTGAAACTGAAATGACTGATGCTCTGGATCCGAAAGTTGTTGCTGGTTGGAGAGATAGTATTCCTTTGAAACGTGGTGGAACGTCAGAAGATGTTGCGAATGCTACTGTGTTTCTTGCATCTGATATGAGTGCTTATATTACGGGACAAGTAATTAGTGTTTGTGGTGGAATGTTGACATAATTCGTTCCCGATATTTATCGGGATCGGGAATTTAGTTTCGGAAGTCAAAAATTTTATGTCAATAGTCAAAAAATCTTTGTGCCTTCATAACGACCTCTTCGGTTAAATTACAATGAATATAGTTTTCGAGTATCCTTCCTGGTTTGTAATTTTCTGCTTGATAGCAGGATTTGGATATGCTTTTATTCTTTACAGAAAGGATAGAAAGTTTTCTGAAATAAATATTTGGCTTGTAAGAATCATGGCTACCTTTCGTTTTTTAGTAGTTGCATTTCTTTGTTTTCTTTTATTATCTCCACTTTTAAAAACCGTTAATCGTAGTATTGAAAAACCTGTTATTATTGTTGCTCAAGACAATTCAGAGTCGCTTGTGGTTGGTAAAGATTCCGGTTTTTACAAAAAAGAGTACAAACAAAATCTTCAGAAATTAGTTGATGTATTGAGTGATAAGTATGACGTGCGTTTGTATTCTTTCGCTGATAAAATAAAATCTATTTCCTCCATTGATTCTTTGTCTCTTAACGAAAAGCAAACCGATATTTCCGCCTTGTTTGATGAAATAGAAACGCGTTATAGCAATAGGAACTTAGGTGCGCTTATTCTTGCTTCCGATGGTTTGTATAATAAAGGTGCTAACCCGGTTTTTACTTCGGATAAACTTAAAATCCCAATCTATACTATTGCGTTGGGCGATACAACTGTTAAAAAAGATTTAATCCTTACTAAAGTTGAACACAATCGTCTGGCTTATTTTGGAAATGATTTTCCTATGGAAATTGTAGTGACTGCAAAACGACTGAAAGGAAAATCCTCGGTGCTGACCATTTCAAAAAACAATGCAACATTGTTCACACAATCTATTAACTTAAATTCGGATGCTTTTACGATTACCATTCCAGTTTTGCTTCAAGCAAAGGAAGTAGGATTGCAACATTATAAAGTCCGACTCTCTTCTATAGACGGAGAGATGAGTCTTGCCAACAATGCGCGGGATGTTTTTGTAGATGTGTTGGATGCGCGACAAAAAATTGTAATTCTATCAGATGCTCCTCATCCTGATGTTGCTGCTATAAAAAGTTCCATTGAATCAAATCAGAATTACGAAGTAGAGAGTTATACACTTGACAATTTTGATAAGCCTTTAAAAAAGTACAACCTTGTTATTCTTCATTCCTTGCCAAGTGCTCGAAATGCAGCTTCAAAAATCCTTGCTGAGCTGAGTGCTTCTTCTGTTCCAGTATGGTCATTCTCCGGAGCGAATATAATTTTGCGCAACGATTTTTCTATTTCTTTAAAAGCAAATAAAACAAATGAAGTTGAACCTGTTTTAGCAGAAAATTTTCCTTTGTTTACAATAAGCGAAGAGTTAAGAAAAGCAATTAAAGATTTTCCTGCAGTAGCCTGTCCGTTTGGCACTTATCAAAATGATAACAATAGCAATGTATTATTTTATCAGCGAATAGGAATAGTAGACACCAAAACTCCATTGATGATTTTTAATTCTATTGCTGAAGTAAAAACCGCTGTATTTACAGGAGAAGGCATTTGGCGTTGGCGATTACAAAATTTTGCAGCAAATGGTAATCATCAATTGTTTGACGAATTTCTGTCAAAAACAGTTCAATATTTATCGGTTAAGGTGGATAAAAGTTTTTTTAAAGTGCTTGGAAAAAATAATTTTTTCGAAAACGAAATCATTGAAATGGAAGGGGAGGTTTATAATGAAAGTTACGAACTCATAAATGAACCGGAAGTAAATATTGTTATTACGAATTCCGACAATAAAAAGTTTAATTATACTTTTAGTAAGACAACCAATGCTTATCGCTTGAATGCCGGTATGATGCCGGTTGGTGAATATTCCTACGAAGCAAAAGTAAAAGTAGGTGAGAAAATTTACCAACAGCGTGGAACATATAGCGTTACTGCACTTCAAGTTGAACTCACCAATACTGTTGCTGATCACCAATTGTTGTACAGTATTGCAAAAAAGCACGATGGCGAATTGATTTATCCTCAACAATTAGAACAGTTGGCTACTAAATTAAATGCACGCGAAGACATCAAAACTGTTTCCTATTCTGAAAAAAAATTAAAAGAGGTCATTAATTTAAAATGGATTTTCTTTTTATTGTTGACCTTAATAAGTTTTGAATGGTTTATGCGCAAACGAAATGGCGCATATTGATCCAATTGGTAGTGTTTTTACTCAAGATTTGTCCCTTTTTTAGGCCTTTTGGCTTTTTAATCTGTATTCTTACTGCTTTCGTCTAAATTTAACATTCATATTATTTGTTTAAATAAATTAAATACTTATTTTTATAAAATACATAAACTAAAATTATATGGTAACAACAGCCATTCAACCTATTAAAGTAGAAAAGTCGGCTCAACTCCGAATTAAAGAATTAGACTATAACAACATTACTTTTGGTAAGTTATTTTCTGATCATATGTTCTATGCCGATTTTAAAAAGGGACAGTGGACTGATGCTCAAATTTTACCATATGGTCCCATTCCTATGAGTCCGGCTACTTCTGCATTACATTACGGACAAGCTATTTTTGAAGGTATGAAAGCCTATAAAAATGATAAAGGTGAAGTGTTTTTATTTCGTCCGTTAGACAATCATAAACGTATTAATATCTCTGCTGAACGTATGGCTATGGCTACTATACCGCAAGAAGTTTTTATGTCGGGGTTAACAGCTTTGATTGATTTGGATAGAGATTGGGTGCCAGATACTGATGGGTCATCTTTATATATTCGTCCATTTATTGTTGGAACAGATGAGTTTATTGGTGTAAAACCTTCTGATAATTATCGCTTTTATATTATCACTTCTCCAGCAGGAAAATATTATAATGAACCAGTAAAAGTATTGGTTGAAACAAATTATATACGTGCAGTTGAAGGTGGAGTAGGTTATGTAAAAGCGTCTGGAAATTATGGTCGTTCTTTATTCCCTGCAAAACTTGCTCAACAAAGAGGTTATCACCAAATTATTTGGACAGATGCCCGTAACCATCGTTATTTAGAGGAGTCTGGAACAATGAATTTGTTTGTTGTTATAGATGATGTACTCATTACTCCACCACTTGGTGATACTATTTTGGCAGGCATTACTCGTGATAGTGTTTTGACTTTGGCTCGCGATTGGAAAATGAAAGTTCAAGAACGCAAGATTAGTATTGATGAAGTTCTTGATGCTCATAAAAATGGAACGTTAGAAGATGCTTTTGGGACTGGGACGGCAGCAACTATTGCACAAATAGCTCAAATAGGTTTCGAAGGAAAAGATTATGTGCTTCCTCCTTCTGAAGGAAGAATCTTCTCTAACAGAGTAGCTAAAGAATTGGATGATATTCGTAAAGGGAAAATTGCTGACAGACATCATTGGATGTATAAAGTTGGGTAATTCAAACCTTTCATGATAAAGTAAACTTCGGACAATTTTGTTCGAAGTTTTTTTATTTCCTAAATCGTTTCATTAAACTACTAAAGATAGAACTCTTTCGCATCATGCCTTTCCAACCTTCTTTAACCAATATAAATCCTGTAATACTAATTAATACAAATGGAAGTGGCCACAAGTTTTTTAATGTGCCATATATCGTCACTATTATAATGATGAATCCGATAAACATTCCACTTGCAAAAAATAGATTATATAAAAAGGGAGCCTGTTTGTAATAATCATCATCCGTTTTTTCTTTATATGCATATTGATTGAAGCTATTCCAGTCGTAATTAAAATTGGCGTTTGTAGGATTGCTAAAACTATCATTCTTTATAGAAGACCCATAATATTGTCGCTTCCGCTCTGCATTTATTCTTTCTGAATCGATATAATTTAGTTTTATATCGTGCATATATCTTCTTTGTTCATCACAAAGCACTTCATACGCTTCACTTACAACTGCAAAAACCTCATTTGCTTTAGGTGAATTATTTACGTCTGGATGAACCAATTTAGCCTTTAAACGGTATGCTTTTTTAATGTCTTCTAGGTTTGCCGTCCTAGGAATATCTAATATTTTATAATAATCGTACAGCATTTAAGTGGTATTCGAAAACTTTATGAATGTTTGTTATAATGATACATGCTAATTTATGGAAAATAGTTGGTGAAAACGTCTATCAGTTAAAAAGGAGGTCTTTATGCGTTATGTTTTACTTTTCTCAATTGCTTTTTTTTCTTTCCTTTCACTTAAAGGTCAAAAGACTTACGAATTACCAGAAGTTTCGGTTTTTAATAAAGGAAAAGTGGATACTGTTTTTGGTACTTGGAAATATAGCGTAGCAGATTATGAGTTTATAGATGATAAAATATTAATTCTTACTTTTAAAAAGAGCCTTGAAAAGCCGTCTCTTCGTTTAATTGATATGAATCAGAAAGTTCTTTCTTCTTTTGATTTGCCAGATGTAGCACAAAAATTCTACAAAGATTATATGGGGTATGTGAATGTATTGTGTGCGAATCATATCTATAGGGTTATAATTAAAAATGATGTTTTGCATTTAGTTTCATTGCCTGTGGAAGATTACAAGAAATTCATTATGCCATGTGTTGATAGTGCTCACAGCTCCATCTATTTTTCAAACTATCAACGTGATTATCCTGAGTTTACATATTATGCATATAATTCTTCTGAAAAAATATTTCAGCCTATTAAAAAAGTGGGTGACCCAGAGGTAATTCACGATTATAATATGGAATACTATTTTTTGCAATCAAAAGAAAGACTTCAAGTTCGTAAAATTGCAAATTATTATGGAATTGATTTTCATCGAGTAGCTGCAACAATGAATGGTTATACCAACAGTATTTATTATACGCCTTTATATTCACCACTTTTTGTTATGGATGACACAATTTGCGTGTTTGATCATAGCAGTAATGCTATTTTTAAGTACGATGGGAAATTGAAACTATTAGATTCGATACCAATTGTATACAATCATCCGAAAAGTTGGAGAGAATGGAAAAATGAGGTAATTATTGATAAAGAAGCAAATAAAGCCTATGCGTTGTACCAAAAAAATGGTTTCTACTATTTAAAACGCATAAATATGTTTACAGGTAAGATTGAAGGCTCTTTCAAATTAACGAATCAATATGTAGAAAAAATTAAAATTAAAGGAAATTACGTTTATTACATCTATCGTCCCTTTGAATCTTTGCAAGAAAAATTCATTTATAAAGAGTTAATAACAAATTAATGGTTTTTGGCTTGTTTTTTGTAAATTTAGCATTGTAATTATAAAAACAAACTCAAAATGAAAACAAAGATCAAAGTTTTATCAGCGATTGCACTAGTATTTTGCACAGCTACTGCTTTTAAGTTAGCCGATTATACTGAATTGGAAATAGGTAAAGCTATTCCAAGCGCAGACGTTAAAATGATGGATGTTAGTGGTAAAGAGATTTCTTTATCTGATGCTAAAGGTGAAAACGGATTGTTGGTCATGTTTTCTTGTAATACTTGCCCGTACGTTAAACTTAGTGAATCTCGCATAAAAGAACTTTCAAAGCTTACAAAAGCTAATAAAGTTGGTTTTATTTTATTGAATTCCAATGAAGCTCAGAGAGGTGATGAAGATTCGTTTGATGAGATGAAAAAATATGCAAGATCTCAAGGATACGACTTCTATTATACTTTAGATAAGAATTCAGCTGTCGCTAATGCATTTGGTGCAAGTCGCACTCCTCATTGTTTTTTGTTTGATAAAAAAGGGTTGGCGTATAGAGGAGCAATTGATGATAATATCAAATCGGCAAGTGAAGTGAAAGAACATTATTTAAATGATGCAATTGTATCCGTTGGAACTGGTAAAGCAGTGAAAACTAATTCTTCTAAATCAGTTGGTTGCTCTATTAAGAGAGTTGAGTAGGCAATTTGGAAATTTGAAAATTTGGAAATGATTCAATTGTTGAATTCTAATATTAAAAATCCCTTTCATTCATGATGAAAGGGATTTTTTATGTTCCTGTATTTTTTAATTTTCAAATTACCTTCCTTTATAATGATGCTCTGCCAATAATAGATCAATATCTTTAATGAGTTGATTCATTTGAGTTGAATCAGTTCCATCATAATAACCTCTGATGCGTTTATTTTTATCAATCAAAGCGAAATTCTGAGTATGAATAAAGTCATCGGGTCCACCATTTCCTTCTGATGCATCCAACAAATAGCCTGTTCTCGCAATTTCATAAAGCGATTGTTTTTCACCTGTTACAAACATCCATTGTTTAACATTAGCGTTGTGTTTTAAAGCATACGATTTCAGTTGTTCTACTGTGTCAATTTCTGGATCTACCGTGTGAGATAAAAATTTCACTTCTGAATTTCCTTTAAAATTGGCTGCTACACGCTCCATTTGAGTGCTCATAATCGGGCAAATAGAATGGCAGGTTGTAAAAAAGAAATCTGTTACATATACACTTCCTTCAAAATCTTTTTCTGTAATCGTTTTTCCGTCTTGATTTATAAAGCTGAAATTTTGAATGGTGTGATAGGTTGTATCTGTTTTTCCGTTTTTTGATTCATATGTTTTGTTGCCAAAGATTGGCAAATATCGAAGTGGTTTTTGATTGTCGAAAATAAAAAAAGCATAAATAAAAACACCAGTGGCAATCACTAGCAAAGCAACATTAAGAAATTTAGGTTTCATTGTTATTTATCTGTTAGTTCAATTTCACTTTTTAAAAATTCAAACGTGAGTTTTTTTTCAAAAAAATGATTTATTTTTTTCTTTTGATTTATGATTAGAGTAGCAGGTAGTGCGCCTGACCAAGCATCTGATATTTTCGGTATAAAATAATTTCCATTTACTTCATCTAGCAAAACAACTTCAGAAAATATATTTTTTGATTTAATAAAAGGAGCGACTTTTGTTTTGACTTCTTCTTTAAAGTCCATCGTTACCAAAAGCACTTTTATTTTTTTGTTGGCATACACTTTTGAAATACTATCAAAATCTGGCAACTCTTTTACACAAGGAGCACACCAGGTTGCCCAAAAATTTACAATATAGGTTGTGTCAGAATCATTTTTTATTCGTTTTTCTAAATCTGCAATTTTTAAAATTGGTACATTTTGAGCAATTATACTGCAACTAAAAAGAAGAAATAAAACTAGAATTTTGACCGTTTTTGTAAAGAATAGTGGCTGTTTCATGAGAATCTAATAATCTGTGTCTTTAAGCAATTAAAAGGCCAAAAAAAAAGCAAAAGCCTACTGTAATTTACCTATTTCAAAGGTATTCATTATTCTCATTGTTTATGAGTAAAATAAACGTTAATCCCGAATATTTTCATAATTTTAGCTTTTGATAAAACTAAAGTTGAAAAATTGGGCACAGTTGAAGAATATGCTATAACCGCTCCTGCAATAAGTACTGCAGGTGTCTACTATTTTACTACTGATAGTGAGATTAATTATGAGGTGCGTTTCGGTCGTAGGCAAGATAATATCTTGCATGCTACAATTGTTTTTGGTGTTATAAATGATGAATTCGAAGGAGAAGAGTATACCGTAACAAATAAAGGAGAATTATACAGAGTAATGACAACCATTGTAAAAGTAGTAAAGATGTTTATGGTTGAACATCCTAAAATGGTAACCTATGAATTTACAGGTTTGGCAAAAGACTCAGAGCCAGAAGATAAATTAACATCTCGAATAAATCTTTACAAAAGATATTTACCTCATATATTTGAAAAGGGAGAATGGAAGTTCGATTATTCAAGAGGTAATACAATTTTAGTTACTCGCATAAAATAAAAAATCCTTCCAGAATTTACTGAAAGGATTTTTATTTTTTCTTCTCTGTTTCCCTGAGCCTTGTTGAATGAGTGGGTGAATTTTCCTTCTAAAGCGGGGCGGATGAGACCTATTTCTTATTCTCTTTTTCCAATCTCTCTTTCTCAAACATCTCAATCAAATTACCTAATTGCTCAACATCGATTCGCTTTGCTTTAATGACTTTATTTTCATCTAAGAGATATATTACTGGAGTGCTGTAAATGTCGTATATCTTTTTTGTAACGGCTCGCTTGTATTGATCAGGTTGATATACATTGATAAAATCTAGATTGTGTTCTTTAATATATTTCTTCCAAGCTTTTACATTGTCCTCTGTTTCAACTGCATAAATTTGAACTCCTTTTGGTTTCAATTTTTTATACAATTCAACCATTTTCGGCATTTCTTTTTTGCAGTGTCCGCATCCTTCATCCCAAAATAACAAAATGGTATATCTTGCTTTTACTTCATACAATGCAACTTCTTTTCCAAGTGTATCTTGCATAATAATTGCAGGTGCTTTTTTTCCTATCAATAATGGTTTTAAAATAAAAGCACGATTTACAACTTTATATAATTGTGTAGAATCAATCCAAGGTGTTTGTTTTTTAGCATGGTAGCGATCAACTAAATGAACAAATACGGCATCCATTCCCATAATTGCAGAGCTTTCATACGTATAGGTGATCCAGTTTACTAAGTATTTAAATACTTCTTCATTCGCACGACCTTTTTCAATTATCAAATCAGTTGAAATATTTATTGAATCCGGTGTTTGTGGCGTTAATTTATCCAAGTATTGTTTGATTTTGTTGTTAAAAATTGGAGTGCGTAGAAGTCGGTCGTCACTGAAATCGATGTTGTCAAAAAAATGAGATTTGTAATAACGATAGCCAAATGTACTGTCTTTTCTTCCGTTTGCTAAAATAGGAGCTTCAGGAACTGTTGGTTCTTCCATTGCTCTAAATATTTTGGATACAAAAGTTGTAGGATGGTTTTTTATAAAATTGGTTTTATAATTTGCTACTTCTTTATCAATAATTGAAATTTTATCTGCAACAATTTTAGCAGAATCTTTATTGTCTTTTACTTTTTTATATTGGTCACGTAATGGTTCAATTTGTTTTTGTTTGCCACCCATGAAGTTTTGATATTCATAAAAGAATTTGTTTTCATCTGAACCTTTAACTTTCATATACTTTATGTAATCTAATGTATCTGTTTCAAGGGTGAAATTTTGTTCAGCATCCATTACAAAATCGAAATACTTTTTATTTGGAGGAACAAATAAATATATTCCTTGGTCATACTTTTCGGTTGCAGTAAAAACTACTTCTCCTTTTGCATTAGCTTTCGCAGAATCTTTAATGTAGTTTTTGTCACCATAGTAACATGCAAGCAAGCACGTTGACCCTTCTTTTAGTCCTTTTGAAGTTATTTTGATAGTACATCCAGGAGTAGGAGGGGTTCCTGCAAATGCAGTTGAACTAATTAATAGGCAAGTAGCAAAGAGCGTTTTGAAAAAATGTTTCATAGAATTTATTCTTTTTATTTTTTATTAGTTGAAATTTTAGTGATTTTTCTTTCCACAAATTCAGTTTCAGCAGATACAATTACTTGCTTTTCAGCAATTTTTACGCCACAATTGATAGGGTGGCAATAAATTGTTTTAGTAGTGCCGTCTGGTAAGTTAAAAACCATTTCGGTGCCCATAGTAAGTGGTCCTTCAAAGGTAAATGGTGTTTCAAAATATTTTTTCAAATCCACATCCCATAAATGTCTTTCTTTGCCTAAGGCCATTATGTTTAAAGGGAATAGGGCTTCAGTAATTTCTATGTAGATTAAATTGGTCGTGGGTTCATAACAAATTTCCACAATCCCATTTACTTTGGTGGTATAATCAAATTTCCCGACTGTTACTTTTACATCGGTTTCAAAATTGGCTTTGTTGGGGTGTAATTTTATCTGAGGTTTTACTAAAGTCCAGTTATAAGTGCCTTCAATAAGCATAAATGAATAAGTAGACGTCCCTTTAATTTCTCCAATAGCAGCAAACATTTTATTTAAAGTAGACTCTTTAAGAGCAACTATTAAATCGGCATTTTGCCCCTTTCCAAAGCTGGAACAGAAAGAAAACAAACAAATAAAAACTGTTTTTGTATGAAAGTTCATTTTTTAATAGAAATGAGAGCCCAAAAATAAGTATTATACCAATTACTTGGCTTAACAAATAGTCCATAGATGTTATATTCTTTGTAAAGTAATTCAAAGGACTCTACAAATGAAATATGTACGTGATTTGTATCGTAAAATATAGTATTAAGCTCATTTAAAAGCCTTTATTATAGAATTTAAAGAGTTTTAAAAATATTTTTTTGTTTTAAAATTTATCCTTAAATTTGTATACTTTATTTATAAACCAAGTAAAATCCTAACAAATGAAAAAAATTTACCTTTTATTATCAATGTTCCTATTAACAGGAACTTTCGTAAAAGCACAAGATACATTGCTTTTCGAAGATTTCGAATTAACACGTTTTTATGATACTTTATTAATTGACTGTCAAGTTACTGGAACACCTCCACCTGCTGTTACTGGTGATATGAACTGGTACAACATGGATTCTGATGGAGATCCTGATGGTTCAGGTGGAAGTCGTCCTGATGGTTGGTTTGCACTTCAACCATTTTCTGATGTTGATGCTTACGAAACAGTATACGGTGGAACTCCTCCTGATACAAACACAGTTATTGGTTCTAACTCATGGACTTCAGGTTTAATGCCTCAATTTAACTGGCTAATCACTAGCAGTGTGAATTTAGGTTCAGCTGATACATTGTTCTGGAAATCAGCTCCACGTCAAACTCCACGTTATTTAGATGGTTACCAAGTTCGTTTATCAACAACTACAAATGCTGATAACGTTGGAACCTTCTCAAATGTATTATTTAATGCTTCTGAAATGACAGCTTTAGGTACTGATACAACTTTTAGTACTTTTACTTTTGCTCCAACAGCAGCATCTGGTGCATTTGTTCATGGTTTAGATGGTACATACATTGATCCTACATTGGGTGCAAATTCTCACCAAGGTCGTTTACGTACATTTTCAGCTCCATTGAATGCTTATGCTAACATGGCAGTTTATATTGCATTTTTAGGAACTTCTACTGATGATAACTTAATCTCTTTAGATGACGTTTTAATCCGTGGAACTCTTTCTACAATTGGAATCAACGAAAATGCTAACGATTTAGCTTTAAACTTATTCCCTAACCCAGCAACTGATAACGTTCAAGTTAACTATACTTTGACTGCTGAAACAACAGTTACTGTTGCTTTGTATGATGTTACTGGTAAATTAGTAGCTTCTGAGTCAAAAGGAGAACAAGCACAAGGTCGTCACTTCGCACACATCAATACTTCTAGCATAGCTAAAGGTTTCTATACTGTGAGAGTAACAACTAACTTCGGTCAAAGCACTTCTAAATTAATCGTAAGATAATTTAAGAATATAAAAAAATAAAAATCCCGTCAAGAGCAATCTTGACGGGATTTTTTTTATGCATTTATTTGTCATTTCGAGCGTCACCCTGAGCGGAGTCGAAGGGCGAGAAATCTTTTTTTAATTGTCTACTCCTCCTTAAACTCAGAAATAAAGTGAAACTTAATATCAGGATTTTTCTCCTGCGCCATCTGCAAAGCCCAAGCCGATTCTGCTAAAAACACTGGGCGTTCTTCCTTATCGGTAGCCATGTGATGTGCTTTTTCAAAGATAAATTCTTGAAGTTTCTTTTGGTCTTTACAGCTTATCCAACAAGCTTTAAATAAAGAGATGTGTTCGAAGTTACAGGAAGCTGAATATTCGCTTTTTAAACGATGTTGAATAACTTCGAACTGCAATGCACCAACGGTTCCTAAAACCTTACGATTGTCTGTTTTTTTGGTAAATAATTGTGCTACTCCTTCATCCGTCAATTGTTCCAAACCTTTATTCAATTGTTTGGTTTTCATTGGATCTGCATTCACAACATATTTAAATAGTTCGGGAGAGAATTGAGGAATTCCTTTGAAATTCATTTTTTCACCTTCCGTTAATGTGTCTCCAATTTTAAAATTACTTGAATCATACAAGCCAATAATGTCGCCAGGAAACGCCTCATCAACAACGTTCTTGTCCTGTGCCATAAATGCAGTAGGATTGGAAAACTTCATACTGCGATTTTCACGAACATGAAAATAGTTTTTGTTGCGTTCAAATTTCCCTGAAACGATTCTAAGAAATGCAATTCTATCGCGATGCTTCGGATCTAAGTTCGCATGTATCTTAAAAACAAAACCAGTGAAATTTTTATCTTCAGGGTTTATTTCTTTCGTATCTGTAGTTCTTCCTTTTGGATGAGGTGCAATTTCAATAAAGCTATCTAGCAATTCACGCACACCAAAATTATTAACAGCACTACCAAAAAATACAGGGGAAACCATCGCTTCGGAATATTCTTCTTTGTCGAATTTCGGATAACCAGCTTCTAATAATTCAACATCACTTCTTAACGTATTGGCATAATCTTCACCAATTATTTTATCAAGTGTGCCATCATTCAAATCTTTAATCGCAACCGAGTTCTCATCCGTTTGTTTTTCACCTGAATTAAAAAGTGTTAAGCTTTTTTCATAAAGATTATAAACACCTTTGAATGTTTTACCAATACTGATAGGCCAACTTAAAGGCCTTAAATCAATACGTAATTCTTTTTCAATTTCTTCTAACAAATCAAAAGGATCTTTTCCTTCACGATCCATTTTGTTGATGAATACGATTACGGGCGTACTGCGCATGCGACAAACTTCTAATAGTTTGCGAGTTTGAGGCTCTACACCTTTAGCACAATCGATTAGCATCACAACACTATCCACAGCTGTTAGTGTACGATACGTATCTTCAGCAAAATCTTCGTGACCAGGAGTATCCAACAAATTTATTTTAACGCCTTTGTATTCGAAACCCATTACAGAAGTAGCAACGGAGATACCACGCTGGCGCTCAATCTCCATAAAATCGGAGGTAGTATGCTTTTTAATTTTATTGGACTTAACAGCACCTGCAGTTTGAATTGCCCCACCGAAAAGCAATAGCTTCTCCGTTAATGTAGTTTTACCTGCATCTGGATGGGCAATGATGCCAAAGGTTCTGCGTCTGTCTATTTCTTCTTTAATTGTCATATACTTTCCCTCTCCTTTGAAGAGGGTTAGGGTGAGGTGAAATAAAAAACCCTATCCTGCAAAAGCGGGAAAGGGTTCAATTGAATATTTTAAAAAATTAATGCTTTTTCTCAGCGATACGAGCAGCTTTACCAGTCAATGCACGTAAGTAGAATAAACGAGCTCTACGAACAACACCTACTTTGTTAACTTCGATACTATCAATGTATGGAGAATTAACTGGGAAGATACGCTCAACACCAACACTGTTACTAATTTTACGAACCGTAAATGATTCAGTAACTCCAGAACTGTTACGTTGAATAACAACACCTTGGTATTGCTGAACACGTTCTTTTTCGCCTTCTTTAATTTTATAGTTTACAGTAATCGTATCACCTGCTTTGAAAGCTGGGTGCTTTGCTTTTACTGTCATTTGCTCTTCTGCGTATTTTAATAATAGACTCATAACTCTTTGTTTTATAATGTATTAAACATATCTTCCTCTAAAAAGGATTGCAAATATAAGATTTTTTTAGAATGGGAAAGAAAAACAAGCGAAATTTTTGCTTTTTTCTTTAAAATCAAGGCAAAAATGGCTGTTTTACTTCAATAAATCTGGTCTGCGCTCTTTAGTTCGCTTCAAACTCTCTTCGTGTCGCCAATTCTCAATATTCGCAGCATGTCCTGATAGCAATACTTCTGGAACTTTTATTCCATTGTAATCGGCTGGACGAGTATAAACTGGCGGAGCTAAAAGATTGTCCTGAAAAGAATCAGTTAAAGCCGATGTTTCATCTGAAATTGCTCCAGGAATCAAACGAATAATACTGTCGCTAATTACTGCCGCTGCTAATTCTCCTCCTGACAAAACATAGTCCCCAATCGAAATTTCCTTTGTAATAAAATGATCACGTACCCTTTGGTCAACTCCTTTATAGTGCCCACAAAGGATAATAATATTCTTCAAAGTCGACATATGATTCGACATTTTTTGATTCAATAATTCGCCATCGGGAGAAGTATAAATAACTTCATCGTACATTCTTTCTGCTTTCAAGGCATTGATACAATTAGCAATTGGCTCAATACTCATCACCATTCCTGCGCCTCCGCCAAAGGCATAATCGTCCACACTTTTTTGTTTGTGGGTAGAGTAATCGCGGAGGTTAATTAAATTCACTTCCACCAATCCTTTGTCGATAGCTCGTTTTAAGATGCTATGGTCGAAAGGGCTTCGTAATAATTCTGGTAAAACAGTGATAATGTCGATACGCATGCTGCAAATGTAAGAATAATGTATAAGATTTTTGTTGTGATGAATCCGTTGGCAGTAAAATTTAAAACTTTATATTTGTGATTATTAAATTGGAATCTATGACCGCAATCAAACATAACTGGACCGTTGAAGAAATACTGGATATATACAATATGCCATTATTGGATTTAGTGTATAAAGCACAAACCGTGCACCGTGAGTTTAACGATGCTAGTGAAGTGCAAGTAAGTTCATTACTTTCAATCAAAACAGGCGGTTGTGCAGAAGATTGCAGTTACTGTCCGCAAGCTGCTCGCTACAATACAGGTATAGAAGTTCATAAATTAATGACCGTTAATGAAGTAAGTGAAGCAGCTGATAAAGCAAAAGAAGGTGGAGCATCTCGTTTATGTATGGGTGCTGCTTGGCGCGAAGTACGTGATAACCGTGATTTTGATAGAGTGTTGGAGATGGTGAAAACGGTAAATGAAAAAGGATTAGAAGTTTGTTGCACACTTGGAATGTTAACAGAAAATCAAGCTCAAAAGCTCGCTGATGCAGGTTTATATGCATACAATCACAATTTAGATACATCCGAAGAAAGCTATAAAAAAATTATTACTACTCGTACTTACGATGATCGTTTAGATACAATCAAGAATGTTCGTAAAGCAAAAGTATCTGTTTGTTCGGGCGGAATCATTGGATTAGGAGAAACAACAGAAGACAGAGTGAAGATGTTAAAAACATTATCATCTATGGAAGTGCATCCAGAATCAGTACCTATCAATGCATTGGTTCCAGTTGCGGGTACACCATTAGAAGATCAACCTTTGGTTCCAATCTGGGATATGGTTCGTATGATTGCAACAACAAGGATTGTAATTCCTAAAACAGTAGTGCGTTTATCAGCAGGTAGGACACAGATGAGTTTGGAAGGACAAGCATTGTGTTTTATGGCTGGAGCAAATTCTATTTTCGCTGGAGATAAATTATTAACCACTCCAAATCCAGATTTCAATACAGATATGGAAATGTTTAAATTGTTTGGATTAACTCCTCGTAAAGCATTTAAAGGAACAACACAACCGGTATCAAAAATAAAAGCAGAGAAAGTTGAGTCGCTCTAAATTTTCAGCCGACCAATTTTTATCTTCTTCACTTGAAAAACGGCAAGAGCAAAATGCCTTGCGCAAGTTAGTTGTTCATAAAGATCTCGTTGATTTTTGTAGCAATGATTATTTAGGTTTTGCTCGTTCCGAAAAATTATCAAAAAATATTTCCAAAGCATATTCAAAGCTTAATCCATCTAATGGTTCGGGTGGATCCCGTTTGTTGGCAGGTAATACAACATATGCCGAAAATTTAGAAATATATATCGCAAAATTTCACAACGCAGATGCAGGGTTGATTTATAACTCGGGTTATGATGCTAATGTGGGTTTGTTTTCGGCAATCGGACAAAAAGGAAATACGATAATTTATGACGAACTCATTCATGCATCCGTTCATGATGGAATGAAGATGTCGTCTGCAAGTACTTACGCTTTTCGTCATAACGATTTAAAGCATCTAGAAGAGCGATTGAAAATTGCGGTGGGCATTATTTATGTTGCCGTAGAAAGTGTTTATTCGATGGATGGAGATTATGCATCTTTGAAAGAAATAACTGTGTTATGTAAAAAGTACAATGCCAATTTAATTGTAGATGAAGCGCATGCAACTGGCATAACAAGCAATAGAGGAGAAGGTAGAGTTCAGGAGCTGAAATTAGAAAAAGAGGTGTTTGCAAGAGTACACACTTTCGGGAAAGGATTAGGTTGCCATGGAGCTATAATTTTAGGAAGTTCTTTGCTCCGAGATTATTTAATTAATTTTTCTAGAGCGTTTATTTATACCACTGCTTTGCCAATAAAAAGTTTAGTAGCGATTCATGAATCCTATAAATTTCTTCAAAAAAATGAAGGAGAAATAAAAACATTGATTAAGCATATTGTTGTTTTTAAGGCAGCAATTTCAAATAAAGCAAGACCTTTTTTAATTGAAAGCGATAGTCCAATTCAATGTATTGTGGTAGGAGGAAATGGACGGGTTAAAAAAATAGCGAATCAACTTCAACAAAAAGGATTAGATGTTCGTCCAATTCTAAATCCAACTGTAGCAAAAGGCAAAGAACGCTTAAGAATTTGCATCCATTCTTACAATACAAAAAGCGAAATTATGGATCTTTCTAAAGCAATAAATGAGCATTTTAACGTAAAAAACAATGCTTTCGTAACTAAAAAGTTATAATTTCGTTAAAAAGTACAATACTCTAAAATTTATGAGAAAGATATTTATTACTGGAATTGGAACGGATGTTGGAAAAACAGTTGTTTCGTCAGTTTTGGTTGAAGCTTTAAAAGCCGATTATTGGAAACCTGTTCAAACAGGAAGTTTCTTTTCTACAGACACTGCAAAAGTTCAAAAATGGGTTACAAACTCAAATAGCAAGTGTCATCCCGAAGGTTATTTGTTAAAACAGTACATGTCGCCACATGCTGCAGCTGAATTAGAAGGTATTGATATTGACTTAAATCAACTCAATATGCCTGCCACAGATAATGGGACTTTAATTATGGAAGGCGCTGGAGGTTTAATGGTTCCTTTGAATCGTAAGGAATTTATGGTAGATTTAATCAAGAAGTTTGATGCAGAGGTGGTTTTAGTTATTCAAAATTATTTAGGAAGCATTAATCACTCTCTTTTATCCATAGATGTTTTGAAAGGAAGAGGTGTGAATATTTTAGGAATTGTTTTTAACGGAGCTCCTCATCAATTATCAGAAGAAATTATTGTTGATTATAGCGGACTAAAAGTTTTAGGTCGTATAAATAAAGAAAAAGATTTAAACGCAGAAGTGATTTCTCGCTATGCGAAGGAATTCGAATATCTGAAATAAATAGTACTAATATTAAAGTCTTCGACTCCGCTCAAACTGATCCCGCACGTGCGGGACCACACTGATCGGAGTCGAAGTATTTATGGAGTTCAATGGCGACTATCCAAGATAGAGATAAAAATGTGGTGTGGCATCCGTTCACACAAATAAAAACTGCTCCATTACCAATTGCGATTGTAAAAGGTGAAGGTGCTTATTTTTATGATGATAAAGGAAAACGTTACATCGATGGAATTGCATCTTGGTGGGTGAATATACATGGGCATTCACATCCTTATCTCGCTAAGAAAGTTTCGGAACAATTGCAAATATTAGAACATGCAATATTTTCAGGTTTCACTCATGAACCTGCTGTTCGTTTAGCGGAAAGATTGTTGCAACGCTTACCTCAAAATCAATCCAAAATATTTTATTCCGATAACGGCTCAACGGCTGTAGAAGTGGCATTAAAAATGGCGTTTCAGTATTGGAGCAATCAAGGGATTTCTAAAACAAAAATCATTGCATTTGAAAATGCCTATCATGGAGATACGTTTGGTGGAATGAGTGTGGGTGCTCGAAATGCTTTTAATCTTCCATTCTCAAAATTGTTATTTGAAGTAATTCATATTCCAGTTCCAATAAAAGGAAAGGAAAAAGAAAGTCTGAAGGCTTTAGCAGAAACATTAATGCAAGATGATATAGCAGCATTTATTTTTGAACCATTAGTTCAAGGTGCAGGTGGAATGGTTATGTATTCATCTGAATCTCTGGATATAATGATAGAACAATGTCGAGCTAAAAATATTATTACTATTGCTGATGAGGTGATGACAGGTTTTGGACGTACAGGAAAGTTTTTTGCTAACGACTATCTAAATAACAAGTCAGACATTATTTGTTTGAGTAAAGGATTAACAGGTGGAGTAATGCCACTAGGTGTAACGAGTTGTACAAAATTTATTTACGATGCATTTTTGAGTGATGATAAAATGAAAACCTTTTTTCATGGACACTCTTACACAGCAAATCCAACTGGTTGTTCGGCAGCATTAGCAAGTTTAGATTTGTTTGATCAACCCGAAGCATTTGAAAATATTTCGAGAATAGAAAAAAAACACAATTCCTTTTTGAATAAAATAAAAGAGCACAAAGCATTGGTAGAAGTGAGACAATTAGGAACTATCATCGCTTTCGAAATAAAAACAAATGAAGAAACAAATTACTTAAATTCATTAGCCGAACGTATCTCTGGGTTTTTTATTGAGAAAGGAATCATTCTTCGTCCGCTTGGCAACATTGTTTACATCTTGCCACCTTATTGCATCAAAGACGAAGATCTGGATTATATTTATAATAATGTTGAGGAGTTTCTGGATAGCTTATTGAAAGAATAATCACACTTTTAACTGTCATCCCTTGCCACGACACGGGATCTCCTCAATAGGAAGACAGTAGTTACTAACAAGGAGATGCCGTGTCGTAGCACGGCATGACGATATGAAGGGAAGTATAGCAAACACAGATTCGTAATTCGCTATTATTCGTAATTCGTAGTTATGTTTAAAACAAAAAAAGAATTAGTATTCATCCTACTTGCTGGAATCTTCATCACCAATGCAATTGTTGCAGAGTTGATAGGTGGGAAGTTGATTTATTTGGGCCCGTTTATTATGAGCGTAGGAATTCTTCCTTGGCCCATTGTGTTTTTAGCAACCGATTTAATTAATGAATATTATGGAAGAGCTGGAGTTAAAAAATTATCTCTCCTTACCGCTTCTCTCATTGTATATGCTTTCGTGATTTTATTTTTTGCTATGAGTGTTCCTGCTGCTGAAGGAATTTCTGTAGTTTCTGATAGTCAATTTACAGCGGTATTCGGACAAAGCATGTGGATTATTGTTGGTAGTGTTATTGCTTTTTTAGTATCTCAATTTATTGATGTTAGTGTTTTTTGGTTGTTAAGAGACAGAACAGGAGGTAAAATGATTTGGCTGAGAAGTACTGGTTCTACTGTTGTTTCGCAATTAGTGGATACATTTATTGTAGCAGGAATTGGGTTTTGGTTGCCAGGGAAAGTAGATACAGCAACATTTATTAATATGGCTTTGACAGGATATGCTGCAAAATTAATTTTAGCAATTATTCTAACTCCTGCTATTTATGCCGGACATGCCGGAGTGAAAAAATATTTAGGTAAGGAGGCGAATGAAATTATTAAACATACAGCTGAGGAATCATTGCTTCATAAAGTGGAAGATTAATTTACACCCGTCACAACCAATTCTGTTCTGTTGTTCATTTGATGCAACGTCTCTTTTTCTTTTTTCGTTTTTCCTTTTTTTATTTCTTCTTCATCAACAAGTAAAAAATATTCTCCACAACCTTTTGGTGTAACCTTTGTTGGGTCAACATTCTTCTCTAATGTTAAGTAGTTTACGCAGGCCCTAGCTTTTTCTTGAGATAAACGCATATTGTATTCTTCAGAACCTCTAAAGTCAGTGTGGTTTGTTAATTCAATCGTTAAGTTTGGGTATTTAAGTAAAAAATCACCAACGGTATTCAATGAATCTATTGTTAGTTTATTTACTTCTCCGTATTCTGTAGGTGGAAAAAATAAAATGGTTGGAAGTTTAATGATATCTCCAACTATAAAAATGCTGTCGTTAATTGTTTTGTTTGCCTTTTTAATATATGAGGGATCTTGAAAAGAAAAACATAAAATCAAACTTAAGAGTGCGATATATTTCATTTGAAAAATGTTTTTATTTCCATACCCAAATTATCTACAACCACTTTTTCAATTGGGTGAAGTGTGTCTTGTAAAATTAATAATTCACTGTTTTTAAGGTTTTGTGCTACCTCTTTTGTTTCACCTAGTGTAACCATATTGTCATTATCACCCACACTAATCATTGCTCTAGTAGAAATGCTTGTAAGGTCTTGTAATGTTAAACAGTTTTTGTTTCCAAGAGCGATCATCATCTCGGACGTTTTTTTTAATAAAACTTTCCAGTCGTTGGGGTGATGACGTTTTTCTAGAAGAAGTGCGAATGCTGGAATTTTTTCTTCTATTTTATTTGGCTCCAACATCTTTATTTCTTTTGAAGAAATATCAGGATTCCATGAGAATTTCGTTGCAAGAGTAAATATTTTTTCAATTTTATTGGGGTAATATTTAGCTAAGTAGAGTGCAACATATCCGCCCATGCTGTAGCCAAAAATATTTATTTTTGTGATGTTGTTTTGTTCTAAATATGTCAAAACATTATTTGCAAATAATTCTATGCTGAAAAATTCAGGCATCTTTTCTCCGCCATGACCCGCAAAATTGAGTGTATGCACTTCGAAGTCAGATTTAAGCAAATCTGCTAAAGGTTGTAATTGATCTTTTGCTCCAATGGCTCCGTGAAGTAATAGCAGCTTTTGCATTTTGTACAAATCGTATTTTATTTTGTCTAATAGGTCCGCTGTATAATGCCGATGCTACAGTCAAATAGTTCAATATGTTTGAGCTATATTGAATGTGCTTTCGTTATTATCTTTTAAATATCAGTGTTAAGATAGATTTATTTTCTTTGTCGTCAGTCACTTCGATTTTAAATTCGTGTATGCCTTCTGCTATTTTGTCGTCAAATGTATAAAACAATAAATTCTGTTTGAATTCATATTCTATTAAAACCCATTTTCCATCTATAGTTGCACGGTATTTTCGTATTCCGGAAAGATTATCACTTGCAATAATTCCTATTTTTTTTGCTTTACTTAAATCCGTTATTTGTTCTTTCACAGTTTTAAAAGCAGGTTTTAATTTCGGAGCGATTGTGTCTATTCCAATTGCAAATGTTCCGAATTCTTTTGTTTTAGTTGTTACCCAGCCATCGGAATAAGCCCCTCCCTCATATGATTTTCGTCCTTTATCACTTACCGAAACAATACACACTTTCGTTTTTAATGAGTCGTTTAATCGAATTGGTTTAAGACTGAGTGTATACGATTTTTGAAGAGCAATTTCATCTTTCAATACTTGTTGCAAAGGAGAAAATGTTTCTTTTGTTGATACAATACGTGGGTAGGAGTAAAATGCAACATCATCGTAAAGTGCATCTGGTGGAATTGTAATTAATGCTTCGGGTGAAACAAATTTATTTTCTTTTCCACAATCGAAATAGTTATTTGGAATTGGTTTTGTTAAATCACTTTTTTTATTTGACGTATTACCTTTTACTTTCAGCATTAGTTCAGTAGTATTGCCTACATAATCTTTAATTATGAATTTTATCCAGTGGATTGAATCGTCATCAAATTCAATGACTCCAGAGTTTACTACATCCTTGTAAATTCCAATTTTATTATTTTTTGAGATGTAACACTTTTGAATTTTCGTGCCATATTTTTGTTTGGATCCGTAATCGATGTGTGCATTAACATATCTGGAATTTTCAAAAGTGAACGTTTCCAATTCGTGATAATATATTCGCTTTCCTCCTGATTGAAGTTCTATTGAGAACACTCCATTTTTATTTGTTGATTTTGTCTCGGTGTCGTAACATTCAATTCCAAATCCAATTTTCCCATTAACAGAAATGGAGTCTTGTTTCAAATAAGTGTATTTCCCTTTTTTATAAACAGGAGCAATTTTTTTTGAAAGATTTTTTCCATTTATTGTTGTTGTTTCATTCAAAGGGTAAATGGCCAATTGAGTAATTCGCGGTTTAACCGTATCTGAGATTAAATAACCAAAGTAATAAGGGTTAATAGGCATTTCGGTTTTAGAATCACGTATTTCAAAATGAAGATGAGGGCCTTGAGAACCTCCTGTATTTCCTGACAATCCAATTAGTTCACCCTTTTTTACTGGTAATAGAGTTGGAGCTAAAATGGTGTCAATTTCGTAGGATTCATTTAAATATTGAACTTTTTTAGTAAAAGCATCTATATCTCCATCTAAATTTTTCAGATGACCGTATACGCTTGTGTATCCGTTCGGATGTTCTATGTACAATGCTTTTCCATAACCATAAGCAGAGATTTTAATGCGAGAAATGAAGCCGTCTGCTATAGAATAAATAGGCATTCCTTCACGGTTGTTGGTGCGAATGTCGAAACCTGCGTGAAAATGGTTAGGGCGAATTTCTCCAAAATTACCAGCCAAAGTCAATGTGGTATCGACTGGAGATCGGAAATCGTTTTTTGGATAGAAGTTTTGAGCAAAAACAGAAAATTGAATAAAAAAGAGGCTGAAAGCCAGAAAAATAGGTTTTTGCATGTACAAAAGTATAAAAACCAATGTTAAGAAATATTTTGTAGTTCAGATATTCAGTGTTATATTTGTAAAAACTTGAAATGAACAGATTTAATACTTGATTATGAACGACTTAACTTTAAACATAGGTGATTTAAAAGGGAAAATTGAAAAACTAGTTAAATTGCACCAAGAGCTTAAAAAAGACAATGAACAATTAGCTTCTGATAAAGAAAACTTACAAAAAACGATTGACGAACAAAAAGTAACAATTGAAGCCTTAGAAAAAAATAATAAAGCAATAGAGGCAACAAAAAACGAAGAAAAGAGTAAAATAGTAACTGATACAAAAGAAAAGATTAATGAGTTAGTGCAGGAAATTGACAACTGTATTGCTCTTTTGAAGTAGATAAAACAGTTCAAAGCTGAAAGTTTGAAAGTTTTATGTCAGGAAATTGACAAAAAGCTCGAATGGCAAAAAGCTAAGAACTCGAAACTATAGAAATGGCTGAAATATCATTAAAAGTAATCATTGCTGGACGCACTTATCCTCTTACTATTAAGCAGGAAGATGAGCAGTCTGTTCAATATGCAGCGAAACTAATTAATGAGAAAGTGAAAGAATTTGAGCAAAATTATTCAGTACGTGATAAGCAGGATTTGCTTGCTATGAGTGCACTGAACCTATTAGCTGCTAAAGAAAACGCTTCCCCTAAAAAATCGCCTGAGTTAGAAAGTGAAATCAATCAACTCGACCTATTTGTTTCCGATTATCTCCAAAAAGAGTCCAATCCCTAGTCGGTTTGCTTTTTGTTAACAACAAAATGTAAACAAAAATTTCCTTCATGAGTTTTAGAGTGCCCCGCAGCGTCTATTTTGGCTGTTGAAAGCTATGTGCGGGTGAAAGGAATATGAACAATTTAATATTTAATTAATTTATGGACAAAATAATAATAGCAGTAGCAGGTTTAGGCGGGTTGATTTTAGGAGCCATCATCACATTTTTAATGGTGAAACTGGCAAATAAAGGAAAAGCGAGCAGCATTATAAAAGATGCAGAGGCAAAGGGTGATGTGATAATCAAAGAGAAAAACTTGTTGGCTAAAGAAAAGTTTTTGCAATTAAAAGCAGAACATGAAAAATCTATCAACGAAAAGAATGTAGCTGTTCTTCAAGCTGAAAATAAGATTAAACAAAAAGAACAATCACTTTCTCAAAAGCAAGAACAAGTTACTCGTAAAGATGCTGAGCTGGATACTGTTCGCCAAAATTTAACGCATCAATTGGATTTGCTGAATGCTAAACAAGCTGATGTAGAGAAATTTCACCGTAGACAAGTAGAACAATTAGAAACGTTGAGTGGAATGAAAGCTGAAGATGCAAAAGCTCAATTGGTTGAATCTTTAAAAGCAGAAGCAAGAACGCAAGCAATGTCGCACATCAAAGACATTGTTGAAGAGTCTAAAATTTCTGCGAACATGGAAGCAAAGAAAGTGGTTATCCAAACCATTCAAAGAGTAGCTACTGAACATGCAATTGAAAATTCTGTTTCTATTTTCAACATTGAAAATGATGAAATAAAAGGGAGAATTATTGGTCGCGAAGGCCGTAATATCCGTGCTTTGGAAGCAGCAACAGGAATTGAGATTATTGTTGATGATACACCAGAAGCAATTATTTTATCAGGATTTGATCCAGTTAGAAGAGAAATTGCGCGTTTATCCTTGCATCAATTGGTTACGGATGGACGTATTCATCCTGCACGTATTGAAGAGGTAGTTGAAAAAGTAAAAAAACAGATTGAAGACGAGATTATAGAAATTGGAAAACGTACAACTATTGATTTAGGGATTCATGGATTACATCCCGAATTGATTCGTATGGTTGGAAGAATGAAATACCGTTCTTCTTACGGACAAAATTTATTACAACACTCCCGTGAAGTAGCAAACCTTTGTGCTACAATGGCAGCTGAGTTAGGGTTGAATGTAAAGATGGCAAAACGTGCTGGATTGTTACACGATATTGGTAAAGTGCCAGATGATTCTCCAGAAGTTCCTCACGCGATTTTGGGAATGCAGTTGGCTGAAAAATATAAAGAGAAACCAGAAGTTTGTAATGCAATTGGTGCTCACCACGATGAAATAGAAATGACAACTTTGCTTTCTCCGATTGTACAAGTATGTGATGCAATAAGCGGAGCTCGCCCTGGTGCTAGACGTGAAGTTGTTGAACAATATATCAAACGTTTGAAAGATTTAGAAGCGTTAGCAATGTCTTATCCTGGAGTTGATAAAACGTATGCTATTCAAGCTGGACGTGAATTACGTGTATTGGTAGCATGTGATAAAGTTACTGACAAAGAAGCAGAAACTCTTTCTTTTGATATATCACAGCGCATTCAAACTGAAATGACATATCCTGGACAAGTTAAAGTAACTGTGATTCGTGAAACAAGAGCTGTTAATTACGCTAAATAAGATTTTAGTATTGAGATAGTAGATGTTAGACTTTTTTGACTTTTAACTTTTCAACTTTAAACTTTGAACTAAAAATTGAGTAAACACCGAATCATAATTGAACCAGGTACTGAAAACAGTAACTATTGGAAAGACCTCTGGAATTACCGGGGGCTTTTCTACTTTTTGGCTTGGCGCGATATTTTGGTGAGATACAAACAAACGGTGATTGGTATTGCTTGGGCATTAATTCGCCCCCTACTAACTATTTTTGTGATGGCATTTATTGGATGGTTATTTGAATCGAGAGTTCCAGACAATGTTCCTCGTTTAGTTTTTGTTGCAGCTGCAACATTACCCTGGCAATTTTTTTCGTCATCATTTAGTGAAACGAGTAATTCATTAATTGCAAATTCTAATTTGCTAACGAAGGTTTATTTTCCAAGATTAATTGTTCCTGCTAGCACAGTAATTGTTTGTTTGATTGATTTTTTTGTTTCAGTAGTTATTCTAATTGGAATTATGATTTATTACCAGTATGTGCCTGGAGTCGAAGTTATAATGTTGCCATTGTTCTTGTTACTTGCTCTTGTTACGGCTTTGGGTACGGGTTTATATATTGCAGCGCTTAATGTAAAATATAGGGATTTTAGATACATTATTCCGTTTATTGTTCAATTTGGATTGTATGTTTCTCCTATTGCATTTAGCAGTAATGATATTTATAGCAGTGAAAAAATTCCGCAAGTAATCAAATATATTTATTCAATGAACCCAATGGTTGGTGTTATTGACGGATTTCGCTGGTGTATTTTTGGTGGAGCTTCCCCAATAAATACATCAGGGTTTATTATATCTGTAGCGATAAGTATTTTATTTTTAATAATAGGTATTTGGTATTTCCGTAGAATGGAAAAATCATTTGCTGATGTTATTTAGTATTGAAAAATGAGCAATAGTATTATAAAAGTAGAAAATATTTCAAAGAGCTATATTCTGAAGCATCAGAATAATCAGTCGTATACTGCTTTGAGAGACGTTATTGCTAATAATGCAAAAAAAATATTTAATCCTAAGAAAGCACAAAATAATAATTCGAAAGAAGAGTTTTGGGCATTGAAAGATGTTTCATTTGAAATTAATCAAGGAGATCGAGTAGGGATTATTGGAAGAAACGGTGCTGGAAAATCTACGCTATTAAAAGTACTAAGCCGAATTGTTACTCCAACCAAAGGGAGGATAACAATAGACGGAAGGATTGCTAGTTTGCTTGAAGTAGGAACTGGATTCCATCCGGAGCTGAGTGGTAGAGAAAACATATTTCTTAATGGCTCAATTTTAGGAATGGCAAAATCGGAGATTCGGAAAAAATTTGATGAGATTGTTGATTTTGCTGAAGTAGAACAATTTTTGGATACTCCTGTAAAACGATATTCTTCCGGAATGTACGTTCGTTTGGCCTTTGCTGTTGCTGCACATCTTGAACCAGAAATTTTAATTGTGGATGAAGTACTTGCTGTTGGAGATTCTGAATTTCAAAAAAAATGTTTGGGAAAGATGAAAGATGTTGCTGGCCAAGGGCGAACCGTTTTGTTTGTTAGTCATAATATGGCTGCGATTCAAAATTTGTGTGACAAAGCCATTGTTATGAAAAAGGGGCAAGTAGATTTTCCAATTGGGGATGTCAACAATGCGGTGAGACATTATATGCGATCTGTCCAAGAAAGTTCTAAAGTTGACTTAAAAGAACGTAAAGACAGGCAGGGTGATGGTAATATTAAATTTGTTGATTTTGAATTTTTAAATGAAAATGATGAATCACAAGTAGAATTAATTACTGGGCAATATGTAAAAATGAAATTTGATTATGAATGTGTCAATGACAAAGTTCTTTCAAATATAACTGTAGCTGCTGCGATTTATGGTGATGATGGCATTTTATATACAGTGGTTGGTAATGAGTTTTCATCAGGCCCATTTTCTTCCGTTAAATCTAAGGGAACCTTTATTTGCGAATTAAAAAAATTACCAATTGTTGCAGGTAAATATATAATGAATATTGTAATTAGTCAGAATGGAATTATGGAAGATTGGGTGCAAGAGGCTATTACCTTTGATGTTGAAGATGGCGATTATTACGGAACAGGAAAGATAATTCCTTCATCACATAAAAGCATTTTAATTGAAAATAGTTGGTTCAACAAATAACGGATGTCATTTTTAAAAAAAATATTAAAAGGTTTTTCTTCCAATAATACATTGCAAGTAGATGGTTCTTTCGAGAAACATACATCAGCTCGTGTTGTTAATTCTAGCATTCGTATAGGAAAAAAAGCAAAAGTTGTTTTATTAGAAAATTCTGTGATTTCAGGTTATGATATTTTTATAAATGAAGGCGTTTTATTGATTGGTGGAAATACAAAACTAGAGCAAGGTGCTAATTCTTTAAAACCAACAATAAGTATAGAGAATGGTCGATTGGAAATTTTAGATCATTGTATAATTCGCGCTGATTTTTCAATTCGTTTTGGTGGTCAATGTAAAATTGGAAGCTATTCTGGATTAATGGAAAAAACGGAGATTCGGGTAGATGAATCTGTATCAATAGGTGATTTCAATATGATTTCATACGAATGCATGGTGTACGACACCAATACTCATTTTATTTATGATTCGGCTACAAGAAGAAAAATGACTATCAAAGATTTTCCTTCTATTGGCTCAGAACCCGTGAAGCCAGAAACAAAACCAGTTATAATTGGAAATGATTGTTGGTTAGGTAAAAGAGCTGTCGTTTTAAAAGGTGTTACTTTGGGAAATAATTCTACGGTTGCAACTTGTTCAGTGGTTACTAAAAGTGTTCCAGCTGATTCAATTGCTTATGGAAATCCTGCAACATATAAACTTAAATAGTTGATGATTGATGAAAATCCAATTTTTAACAACTTATTATCCTCCTTTTCTAAAATCATTCTACTCTCAAAACCCTGATTTTTATTCACTTTCGTATTCGAAAATGTTGGAGCGCTTGTTATCAGAACATTTTGCTGATACTGGTGCGCTTCATGAACAGATGCTGCAACAAGGCTATGATTCATTTTTGATAATAGCAAATGTTGAACCTTTGCAAAAAAAATGGGCAAAGGAAAACAAGATTATTTATAGTGAATCAAACTGGCAAAAGGAAATTGCGTTTGCTCAAATTAAAACATTTACGCCAGATGTGTTTTATATTGAAAGTGTGTTTGATTATTTTGGAAGTTTTCTTTCTGAAGTAAAAGTATATTGTAAGAATGTTGTTTCATGGATTTCAACACCTTTTAATGATTCATTAAAACTAAATGATATAGACTTAATTCTTTCTTCAACTCCTGACTTCGTATCTAATTTTCGAAAAATGGGAATTATGTCAGAATATATGTTGCCAGCTTTTGATTCCAGAATATTGAACAAAATTGATTGCAATTCAAAAAAGGATATTTCGCTTTCATTTGTTGGTGGCTGGAGTGACGTGCATGTCAATCGAAAAAAAGCGTTAAAGTTTTTAGTTGAACAAACAAGCATTCAATTGTGGGGATATGGTTTCAGACGAAAACAATACAGTAAAAAAAATATTAAATATTATACTTCTAAATTGTTTCCCGAAAAGGACCCAATTGTCGATGCCTGTAGAGGTGAAGTTTGGGGGCTTGAAATGTATAAAATTCTGCAGCGTTCATTAATAACATTTAACATTCATGAATCATTGTTAAAAGGCAGAGTAGGGAACATGCGAATGTTTGAGGCAACGGGAGTTGGAACCATGATTTTAAATGATAACGGTACAAATCTGTCAGAAATATTTGTTCCAGGCAAAGAAATTGAAGTTTATAATTCCTTGGATGAAGCAGTTGAAAAAATATCCTATTATATTAATCATCCTGAAAAGGCTGTAGAAATTGGGAAAAATGCTCAAATACGAACGATTGCCGATTATACTTACGAAAAATTTGCTATTCAGCTTAGTGATTATTTAAATAAACTTTAGTTGATTAACTTGACTTCACAAAAAAAGATATCATTTTATACAAAAGCTTCTTTAGTTCCTAAAGGGAAAAATCACGCAACGATATTATTCCCGTTTTATGGTAATTACGAAACGAATCAAGTGGATACTGATTTTGGAAGGTTTGATGAATATACTAGAGAAGGAGATCGTCTTTTTTCAATAACAGATTCTCCTGAAGCTTGCGATTTTTTTTTATTGCCATTCGAGTTTTCTTTTGAGCCAGAGGATGTGAAAGAATCTCAATCTTTTGCATTGGAAGCCGAAAAATTCAACAAAAAAGTAATTATTTTTTTTAATTCCGATTCTTTCGAACAGATTCCAATATATAATTCAATTGTTTTTAGAACATCTTTCTATAAAAGTAATCAGAAAAAAAATGAATTTTCTGTGCCTGGATGGAGTCGTGACTTTGGTTTTTTTAAAACAAATACAAAAAAAACAGTATTACCTACTGTTAGTTATTGTGGTTATGTTGATTACCTTAATTTTTCTGATCGTTTTAATTGGTGGCGTTTGCTCCGAAAATTTACAGGAAGAGCAAATGCGGTAAATGAATACGGTCCTATATTAAGAGGAAAAGCTGTTCGTAAATTAGTTTCAGACAATCGGATAGATGCAAACTTCATTATTCGTCAAGGATTTTGGGCCGGAGGGATGGACAAAAAATTGGCTCGAAAACAATATGTTGAGAATATGCATAGCTGTGATTATGCATTGGTTGCTAGAGGAGCTGGAAATTTTTCTTATAGGCTATATGAAGTATTGAGTTGTGGTAAAATTCCTATATTTATTAATTCAGATTGCGTATTGCCATTTGATAATATTATCGAGTGGAAAAAATATGTTATTTGGATTGAGGAAAATCAAGTTGATCAAATTGCACAAAAATTGCTGGACTTTCATGCTGGTATTTCAGATGAAGAAATGATTGAAAAGAAGTTACTATCTAGGAAATTATATGATGAATGGATTTGCCCTCTGGCCTTTTTTAATAATATTCATAAATGCTTAAACCCGATTTGAAGAAAGCAATTATAAATATGATTCCCGGGCCACTAAAAAAAATGTATCATATTTTCTTTGATGCAAGAGCTCAACTTGCCTGGACAGGAAACTATGCGGATTGGTCTTCAGCATTGAAGAAATCTCTAGGTTATGATAACGCTGTAATTCTTGAAAAAGTAAAAGCAAGTGTATTAAAAGTAAAAAATGGCGAAGCTGCTTATGAGCGAGATTCTGTGGTGTTCGATAAAATTGAGTATGAATCTCAATTGGTAAAAACCATTAATCAATGTGCAAAAGAAAACAATGGGATATTGGATGTTATCGATTTTGGTGGCTCACTGGGAAGTTCTTATTTCCAATATAAAACCGTTTTAACAGATGCTAAAGAAATTCATTGGAATGTAGTGGAGCAAGCTCATTTTGTTTATTGCGGCAAAAAGTTTATTGGAGATAATTCTTTGAAATTTTTTGATACAATTGAAGAAGCAATGGGAAATAGGAAAGCTCATGTTCTATACTTGGCTAGTGTCATTCAGTATTTTGAAGAACCTTACGACTTAATCGAAAAGTGTCTTCGTTATAACTTCGAGTATATCATTATCGACAGAACCGCATTTATTGATGATAGCAAAGATCGAATTACCGTTCAAAAAGTGCCTGAAAGTATCTACAAAGCGTCATATCCTGCTTGGTTTTTCTCTGAACAAAAATTTATTGGCGCTTTCACTGGGAAATACCAATTGTTGGAAACTTTTGTAAGTGAAGTGTCGAAGCCGATGCAGTTAAAAGATAATAAAAGAGTATATTGGAAAGGTTTTATTTTGAAAAAAAAGCAATAAAATGACTGTATTACCTTATTTGAATTTAGGTTGTGGGGCAACCTATCATAAAGACTGGACAAATGTTGATTTTGTTTCCAATTCAGAAGAAGTGTTGGCTCATAATTTATTGCTAGGAATTCCTTTTCCCGACAACAATTTTTCTGTTGTATATCACTCTCATGTTTTAGAACATTTTCCAAAAGACAAAGCACGGGAGTTTATTAAAGAATGTTATCGTGTTAGTAAGCCCGGGGCCATAATTAGAGTAGCAATTCCTGATTTGGAACAAATAGCACTGAATTATATCAAATATTTGAATGATAGTTTGAGTGGGTTGTCAGGTGCAGCAGAAAAATACGATTGGACAATGCTTGAGTTGTTTGATCAAGTTGTGCGTTCAAAAACGGGAGGAGAAATGATTGAATACATAAAAGATACTTCCAATCAAAACGATTCATTTTTATTGGAAAGAAATGGGCAGGAAGTAAAGCGCATTATGGATATGTACCGTAATAATTCACCCGTTTCTTTAGAAAGTTTTTCATTTACCAAGCGAATTGCTGGAATACCTAAGCGTGTGAAAAGAAAATTAATAGCGTTATTGTTAGGCAAAGAGGATGTTGCCTATCAAATTGGTAAATTCAGAATGGAAGGCGAAATTCATCAATGGATGTATGATCGTTATTCATTAAAAAAAATATTGGAAGACGCAGGATTTAAAAATGTGCAAGTAAAAAATAAGTTTGAAAGCAGTATTCCAAATTGGGAGCTGTTTAACTTGGACGGGAAAGATAACATCTTGAGAAAACCAGATTCATTATTTATGGAAGCTATTAAATAACATGAAGCTTAATTTTTGTACTTTATTTAATTCAAGTTATCTCTCAAGAGGGGTTGTTATGTATCAATCGTTGTTGAAACATTGTGATGATTTCCATTTGTATGTTTATGCTTTTGATGATGCCTGTTACGAATATTTGAGCAACCAAAAATTTAAAAACTTAACCGTAATTTCCTTAAAAGAGTTTGAGAACGAAGAGTTGCTTAGAATTAAACCATCGAGAACTGCAGGCGAATACTGCTGGACATGCTCTTCCTCAACAATAGATTATTCCATCAATCATTTTAATCTTGATAACTGCACGTATGTTGATGCGGATATGTTGTTTTATTCCAATCCTCGAGTTTTGATTGATGAGATGGGCACAAATTCTGTTTTAATAACATCGCATAGATACACAAAGGAATATGATCAATCTGCAGTGAGTGGTAAATATTGTGTTCAGTTTATGACTTTTAAAAACACAAAAGAAGGAATGGCTGTTTTGAATTGGTGGAAAAATGCTTGTATCGATTGGTGTTACGGAAGAGTTGAGGATGGGAAATTCGGTGATCAAAAATATGTAGATGAATTTCAAAAACGCTTTACTGGTGTTCATGAACTGCATCATTTGGGTGGTGGTGTCGCTCCATGGAATGTTCAACAATATAGTTTTTCATCAAAAGATGAAAAAATTATTGGAAAAGAAATTGTCTCAGGCAAAGAATTTGATTTGGTATTTTTTCATTTTCATGGATTGAAATTTTATGATAATTATATTGTTGGATTAACTGGTGAATTATATGAAATAAAAAAAGAAATTCAATCGAAATTCTATTTTCCTTATATCACTTTGTTAAATGATTCAAAAAAGAACATACTTTCCGATTTTAAAAATGTCGACCCCAATGGAAACGCAGGTGTTGCACCTTATAAGCCTCTGAATTTTAGTTTACTATTGAGATTTTATCTTTCTGGGCTAAAACAATCGTTGACAAATATCTTAGGAAAAAGCCTAAAAAAACGCATCAATCACCATTATTTTTTCTATAATAAATGAGTCTAAATTAGTAACTTAGCCTCTTAAAACAACCGTATGGCTCACATCATTGATTTGAAAACTTTTACCGATAAGAGAGGAAATCTTACCGTTATCGAAAAGGTTATTCCATTTGATATTAAACGCGTTTTTTATATTTATGGTGTAGATGATTCAAAAAGAGGAGGCCATCGTCATCATAAGACAATACAAGCCGCTATTTGTATCAAAGGTTCTTGTGTTATTTATAATAATGATGGAAATACTGAAACTGATTTTGAATTGAATCAACCTAATAAATGTTTGATTTTGGAACCTAAAGATTGGCATACAATGTATAACTTTTCACCAGATGCTATTCTGATGGTATTTGCCTCTGAATATTTCGAAGCAGCTGATTATATTCACGAACCTTATGTATCTAATAAATGATTGAATACGAAAATTTAGGTAAACTAAATGCTCCTTTTTTCGAAGAATTTGAAAAATCATTCAAAGAAACGCTTGAAGGTGGATGGTATATTCTAGGAAATAAAGTGCAAGCATTTGAAACGGAGTTCGCTTCTTATTGTAATACAAAATATTGTATTGGAGTTGCAAATGGTTTGGATGCTTTGATATTGGCCCTTAGAGCTTTTGGCTTTGAAAAAGGAAGTGAAGTAATTGTTCCTTCTAATACATACATTGCTACCATTCTTTCTATTATACATAATGGATTAACTCCCGTTTTGGTAGAGCCAGATATTTCAACTTATAATATTGATCCGAAAAAAATAGAAGAGAAGATTACAGTTAATACGAAAGCTATTATGGTTGTGCATTTGTATGGAAAGATGTGTGAGATGGATGCAATTATGACTATTGCAAAAAAGCATAATTTAAAAGTTATCGAAGATTGTGCTCAAGCTCACGGTGCGTCCTTTAAAAATATTAAAGCTGGAAATTGGGGAGATTTTGGTGCATTTAGTTTTTATCCTACTAAAAATTTAGGAGCTATAGCAGATGCTGGAGCTATGACAACAAATGATTTAGAATTGTCAGATAAAATTAAAACACTCCGTAACTATGGTTCTAAAACTAAATATTATAATGAGGTAGTTGGTTATAATTCTAGATTAGATGAAATTCAAGCTGCATTTCTTTCCATTAAATTAAAAAAACTAGAAAATATTAATGAGCACAAAAGGAAATTGGCAAAATTATATTTGAATGGATTAAAATCTGATTTCATTAAACCTATTGTGCAATCTGATTATTCAGATGTGTATCACATTTTTAATATTAGACATGAAAAACGAGATGCCTTGAAAGATCATTTGTTGTCAAATCAAATTAAAACAGAGATTCATTATCCTGTTGCTCCCAATAAACAGAAAGCAATGATTGGTATTCTTGATAATCAAACAACACCAATTGCTGAAAAAATTCATCAAACAACTTTGAGTTTGCCCATTTCATTTTACCATTGTGAAGACGATGTTGTTAGAGTAATTGAAATAATGAACAAATTTTAAGCATGCCACAACTTTCTGTTATTACAATTAACTTCAATAATGCCTCAGGATTGGAAAAAACTATTTCTTCTCTTGTTTGTCAATTGTATCAGGATTTTGAATTGATTGTAATTGATGGAGGTTCTGTGGATGAGAGTGTTGATATTATTAAAAAATTTTCAAATAAAATTGCTTATTGGGTTTCAGAAAATGACAAAGGAATTTACAATGCGCAGAACAAAGGCATTGAAAAGGCAAAAGGAAACTATTGTCTATTCTTGAATTCAGGAGATTATCTTGTAGATGAAACAGTTTTAAAAAATGTTTTCGATAAAAAAATAACTGAAGATATTGTGTTTGGTGATATGATTACTGTTGATGCTTCAGGAGTTAAGAAGAGGATGAATATGCCTGATTCTGTTGGCATGAAAAGAATGTTGGCTGATACGGTTTGGCATCCTGTTACGCTTATAAGTAGGAAGTTGTTTGTGAAGTATGGCTCTTATAATGAAAACTACACCATTGCATCTGATTATGAATTTTTTGTTAAAGTTCTTATTGAAAAAAAATGTTCATATAAACATTTGCCGATTGCAATAAGTGTTTTTGATAGAACAGGAATTAGTTCTGATAAATCCAATATGAAATCACTGATTGAAGAAAGAAATATAATTCAAAATAAATATTTCAATCCGATAGTGCTTTTTTTATTTAGATTGTATAGTAAGCTAAGAAATTAAAATGGTATCGATTATTATTCCAACATTTAACTATGCTCATTACTTGGCGAATACGCTTAATTCAATATGCAATCAAACGTATACCGATTGGGAATGTATTATTATCGATGATGGTTCAAGCGATAATACAAAAGAGGTTGTTGAGCAATTTGTAATCAAGGATAATCGATTTAAGTTCGTAGTTCAAAGTAATCAAGGGGTTTCTATTGCCAGAAACAATGGATTAAAATTGGCTATAGGAGAATTTATTCAGTTTTTAGATGGAGACGACCTGTTGCAACCAAATAAATTGTTGTCGCAATTAACAGTTTTTGAAAACAATAAAAACGTGGATGTAGTATATAACGATGTGCGTTTTTTTGATGATGAAAATACAACTGTTTTAAAGACTTCATTGAAAGGAAATAAAGATGAAAATTGGCTTCCAAAAATATCTTCAAAAGGAGCAATTGTTGTTGGATTGTTTTCTAGTATCAATTTTATGGTTATAAATGCTCCTCTAATTAAAAAAACTGTTTTTGAGAAAGTTGGATTCTTTAATGTTGACATGAAAGCGCTCGAAGACTGGGATTTTTGGATGAGATGTGCGTTAAATGATTGCTTTTTTCAGTATAATGATTCGCCCAATTCTTTTGCTTTGGTCCGAGTACATGATGGCAGTTTGAGTACAATCAAGCCGTTGATGAATAAAGGTCATTTTCTATTTTTAAAAAATGCTTTGCTTCATAAAAAAACAACAATAAATAATCGATTGATTCTATTTGTTAAATATGTTGAACTGTTTTGGGATAGTGTTTTTTCAAAAGGATATATTAGTTTTAGTTCAATCGGATTAACATTGCTTTCGATTATACTTTTTCCTTTTTTCTTAATAATTAAACTAGTTAGATTAATAAAATAATTTGTCCGCTCACATTCATATATCTATTGTCATAGTCAATTACAATGTAAAAGACTTGCTATTGCAGTGCTTAAATTCTATTTATTCTAATTGCGGAAACACTTTAGTTATAGAAACGATTGTTGTAGATAACAATTCAGTTGATGGGAGCCTTGTTGCTGTTAAAAAAGAGTTTCCTCAAGTTGTTTTGATTGAAAATGAATTTAATGCCGGGTTTTCTGGGGCAAATAATCAAGGTATAGCTATTGCAAGGGGGGAATATGTGTTTTTGTTAAATCCAGACACGGAAATTATAGGAAATGCTATTCAACAGTTGTATGAATTTGCGTTGTCACATAAAGAATACTCGATTGTTGTTCCTCGATTGTGGAATACTGATAAAACAATTCAAATCTCAGTCTGGAAAAATCATGCTCCTGTAGATTTGATTTTAGAGACTTTTTTTCTTAATAAAGTTTTTCATCGTCTTGATTTTACCAGTGAGCAAATGAATTCTACATTTGAAATTAAAACAGCATCTGGTGCCGCTTTGTTTTTTAAAAAGGATTTGATCACCAAGATTGGAATGTTGGATGAAACTCTTTTTTGGATGGAAGATATCGATTTCAGTAAGAGAGCACAAGAGTTTGGTAAATTGATTTATCTACATACTGCTGAAGTTATTCATCATAGTGGTCAAAGCCAGAAAAAAAATTATAACGTAGCGATTGCAAACCAATTGTTAAGTAAATTGAAATATTACAAGAAGAGAAATTCTATTTTCGGATTTGTAATTGCTACTTTTTTTTGTTTTATTTTTATATTATCTCGTTTGTTAGCTTTTGGATTTTTGAGTCCTATTAAAAGAGTGTATGTGTTAAAAGCTCAAGCATATTTGTATACATTAAAACGATATTTCAAATATTTAATATTGAACGATAAAAAATTAGTATAAAATGAAAATCTGCTATTTCGCTGATGGCGAGAGTATACATGTTGTTCGCTGGTGCAAGCATTTTGCCTTGCAAGGTCATGATGTGCATCTGATTTCATTTAAAGACGTTCAAATTGAAAATGTTACCACCCATTTTGTGGATACAGGAAAAATTTCTGTTGGAGGGGGGAATTGGAAAGTTTTATTCAAATATAAACACGTTAAAAAACTGCTTAAGCTAATAGAACCCGATGTTTTCCATTCACATTATGCTACAAGTTACGGAATTACTGGTGCTTTATGTGGTTTTCATCCCTACGTTATAACAGCATTAGGAACAGATGTCTTGATAAGTCCGCTTCAATCAAAAACTTACAAATTACTACTGAAATATGCTTTTTCAAAAGCTGATTGGATAACAGCAATGGCAGAGCATATGAAAAAAGCTATTGTAGAGCTTGGAGTTGATGCATCAAAAATTCAAACAATTCCTTTTGGAATTGACCCTATTGTTTTTAATAGTAGCAATAGAAAATTACCAAATGATTCATTTGTGATTACAAGTACACGAAATTTTGAAACAGTTTATAATATCCCACATCTAATAAAGGCAGTTGCAATTGCAAAAAAACAAATTAACGGACTCAAATTAAATTTGATTGGCACAGGTACATTAAAAAGTGAAATTGAAGCCCTTGTTGAATCAGGTGGGTTAAAAGATTCAACAACGTTTTATGGCAAAGTATCACAATCCAATATTTCTGAAGTTTTAAACTGCTCTCATTTATTTGTTTCTGTTTCTCTTTCAGATGGAAACAACATTTCTTTGAATGAAGCAATGGCTTGTGGAACCTATTGCATTGCAACAGATATTCCCGCAAATACACAATGGATAAAAGATGGTGTAAATGGTTTTCTTGTAAAAATGAATGATATTGAAGGATTGGCTAACAAAATTGTAACTTCATATCTTAAATATGAAGAACTTCAAAATGTAGCTCGCCCAATTAATGATAAAATCATAATTGAAAAAGCAATTTGGAAAACGAACATGGTAGCAATGGAGAATACCTATAAAAAACTTATATCACATGGGAAATAGAATTGTAATAATTGGTGCTGGTGGACATGCAAAAGTTGTTTGCGATGCAATATTAGCACAGAATGAATACGTTATTAACGGATTTGTCGATAGTTCATTGGAGGTTGGAACTACCGTGATAAATGGATATCATGTCATCGCAAATCAAGATGAAGTTGAGTCTTTAAAATCACAAGTAGATTTTTTTATTGTCGCTATTGGTAATAATAAAATAAGAGAAAAGTTGTTCAGTTCAATTAAAGACATTTTGAAACCAGCGACCGTAATTCATCCATCAGCTGTTATTGGGTCTGATGTTTTAATTGGTGAAGGAACAGTAATTCTAGCAAATTCGGTTATAAATGCATCATCAAAGATTGGCGAAAATGTAATAGTGAATTCCCGCGTTGTTATTGATCACGATTGTGAAATTGGAAATAATATTCATTTGTCTATAGGCACAATGGTAGGCAGCAATTCTACAATTAATGATTATTATTTAAGTGCGATTGGCGAAAGTATTAACTCTTTTTCAAATATTGGTTCGTAGTGAAAATTCTTATTCTCACACAATATTTTCCACCAGAAGTGGGTGCACCGCAAAATCGGCTGTATGAACTTGCAATTCGATTAAAAGAAAGAGGGGTTGATGTAACTGTATTAACTGCTATGCCTAATTATCCTCAAATGGAAGTTCATTCGCAGTATAGAGGGAAGTTTTATGCTTTTGAAGATATGAACGGATTAAAAGTTCATCGTTCCTGGATTTATGTAAGCAAGAGTAAAGGGATTTTCAATCGTTTACTTAATTATTTTTCATTTGTTAAAACATCTTTTTTTGTTGGCTGGTTTAAATTGGGAAAGTTCGATTACATTGTATGTGAAAGTCCGCCTTTGTTTTTAGGAATTACTGCTTATTTGTTGAAAAAGATGAAAGGAGCTAAGTTGGTATTCAACGTATCTGATCTTTGGCCTGAAAGTGCTGAGAAGTTGGGCTTGGTGACAAATAAGTTTTTCTTGAAATCTGCTACAAGATTGGAAGAGTTCTTATATCGAAAGTCAGACTTGATTAGTGGGCAAACTCAAGGGATTTGTGATAACATTTCTAGTCGATTTCCAAACAAAAAAATACATTGGATGCCCAATGGAGTTGATTTAAGTTATTATGACTCTAACGCTATAAAAAGCAATTGGAGAAAAGAGAATGCTTTTGATGAGAACGATTTTCTTTTTTTGTATGCTGGAATAATTGGTCATGCGCAAGGATTGGAAGTGATTATTAAAGCCGCAGAGAAATTAAAGTCGTATCCGAAAATCAAATTCATTCTATTGGGTTCTGGTCCTGAAAGAGAAAAACTGCTTGCTTTGAAGAAGGAATTAAATGTTGAAAATGTATTTTTTTTCGATTCTGTATCTAAAAATAAAATGCCATTAATTATTGCAGATATTGATGTTGCTGTGATTCCTTTAAAACGATTGGATTTATTTAAAGGAGCGATTCCTTCAAAAATATTTGAAAATTTAGCAATGAAGAAACCGATTTTACTTGGTGTTGAAGGTGAAGCAAAAGAGCTTTTTATTGATGAAGGTAAATGTGGTTTGGCTTTCATTCCTGAAGATGAAATAGACTTAAAAAATAAAGCAATTGAATTTTTTGAAAATAATTTGCAATTAACTGAATTCGGTGAAAATGGTTATTTGTATGTAAAACAAAAATTTACTAGGGATGAAATAGCGGGTAAGTTCTATGATTTTTTAATTCGTAATCATGAAAAGTGAAATAGATACTATAAAGCAAATATATGCTGATCGTGATAGTAATATAGACTTGTTGAAAAATCATCAAGGTTTATATCCTCATTATATTGTTGAAGAGCGTGAAAAAATTTATAAGTCGATAATTAACAATCATTTTTATAACAAAAATAATCTGAAATTGCTTGAAGTAGGTGCAGGAGTTGGAATGAATTTAAGCTTCTTTCATTCCATCGGATTTGAGTATCCTCATATTTATGCAAACGAGCTTTCAGAAGATCGATTTGAAAAATTGAAGAATAGTTTTCCAGAGGTGACTTGTTTTTCAGGTGATGCTTCTGAAATGGAGATGAATCAGAAATTTGATGTTGTTTTTCAATCAACTGTTTTTAGCTCAATTTTGAGTAATGCACTTAGGATTAAATTAGCAGCAAAAATGTTTGATTTAACGAATGATAATGGGATAGTGCTTTGGTACGATTTTATCTATAACAACCCTAAGAATAAAAATGTTAGGAAAGTAACAAAAAGTGAGATCAAGACACTTTTTCCAAATGCAAAGAAATATGAGTTTTATAAAGTAACTTTAGCTCCGCCAATAGGAAGAAGAGTGGGGAAGTGGTATAGCTTTTTTAATAGATTTAAGTTTTTAAGAACCCATGTTATTGCCGTTATTCATAAATAAGTTGTTTACTAAAAATTTCCATAATAAAGCCCATTATTACTTAGCAATCATTATTGCTTTATGTCTTCCTCTTGTTCGATTAACTCCTGTTTTTATTTCATTATTTTTGCTAAATTGGTTATTAGAAGGTGATTTTAAAGCTAAATTCCAAAGCGTTTTGAAAAGCAAATCGGCACTTCTTTTTGTATCCTTTTTTTTAATTCATGTTGCCGGTTTGTCCTATACAGAAAATATGGATGCTGGTTGGTTTGATCTCCAAGTAAAGTTGTCATTATTTGTCTTTCCTATTATTATAGTAAGTCGTCCATTTAATCAAGAACAAATTAAAAATATGTTTTTGGCATTTGTTATCGGAGCTGTAGTATGTTCACTAATATTACTTATCAGGGCTTTTTATACTTATTTTGTTTTTGGTGAAAATAATTTTTTCTATCTTCAGTTATCTTTCTTTACGCATCCAAGTTACATTGCTATGTATTTTAACCTGGCAGTAGCTTGGTTGTTGCTTAACCTTTTTAAGAAACAAGAGGAGTATAATCGTTCCACTGTTCTGCTTTCAATTGTTGCAATTCTGTTTTTTACATTTATGATTGTTTTGTTATCATCAAAAATGGGCTTGCTAGTTTTGTTTTTACTTTTTATTGGCTTTGCGATCTATTTTATAGTTAGCAAAAAAAAGTATGTTATGGGTTTTGTTGGGCTACTTGTAATTATTTCATCAGTATTTTCTCTTATTCGCTTTGTTCCTGAAATTGGCAATCGGATAAAAACTGTATTTACGGCAATATCCAGTACCTCAAATAATCAAGAAGAGTCTGAAAGCACTGCAGTTCGAATGCTAATTTGGAGTGCAGCCAATCAGGTTATTTCAGAGAATATGTTAATTGGAACGGGAACTGGTGATTCAAAAGAATCGTTGATTGTTGAATATGAAAAAAGAGGTATGACAGGAGCTTTGGAGCATAAGCTAAATGCACACAATGAATATTATCAGGTATTTGTTAGTTTAGGTATAATTGGTTTAATCATTTTAATGTTGACCTTATTATTGCCATTATACAATGCTTTTACTTCTTCAAATGCGATTTATGTCTTATTTTTGCTGATAATTATTTTGAATTTTATACCAGAATCAATGTTTGAAACACAAGCTGGAGTTATATACTTTGCTTTTTTTAATTCGGTACTCTGTTTTAACACAAAATATACAACGAATCACTCAAAAAATTAATATTCAATTATAAAAAATATGATTCCATTTTCTCCTCCTCACATCGATCAAAAAATAGTAGACGAAGTAACAAAAGTGCTTTTATCTGGTTGGATAACAACTGGACCACGCACTAAATTATTTGAAAAGGAGCTTACAAAATACTGCGGTAACAAAGCCACATTATGTTTAAACAGTGCAACTGCTGGTTTGGAAATTATGTTGAGATGGTATGGAGTGAAAGAAGGAGATGAAGTAATTTTGCCTGCTTATACATATACAGCTACAGCAAATGTGGTAATGCATTGTGGTGCTAAGCCTGTTTTTGTAGATGTAAACGCACATGATTTTAATATTTCCATAGCTAATATTGAAAAAGCAATTACATCTAACACAAAAGTAATTATGCCAGTTGATTTCGGTGGCCATGTTTGTGATTATGATGAATTAAATGCTTTGGTCTTAAAACATAAGGATAAATTTTCGGCTAATACGGAAGAGCAAAAAATGTTAGGAAGGATATTAGTGCTTTCCGATTCTGCTCATTCTTTTGGTGCAACCTATAAAGGAAAAAAAGCAGGTTCATTAACAGATATTTCTGTTTTTTCATTTCATGCAGTAAAAAATCTTACAACAGCAGAAGGTGGAGGAGTAGCTTTGAATTTACCAGCTCCGTTTGACAACGATGCTGTTTATAAAGCTTTATGCATTAAAACATTGCATGGTCAAGATAAGGATGCTTTGGCAAAAACTCAAAAAGGGAATTGGCGTTATGATATTATTGAGCCAGGTTATAAATGCAATATGACCGACATTATGGCTGCTATTGGTTTAGTTGAGTTAGAACGCTACGATAATTTTACTTCAAAAGGAAGAGAGCATATTTTTAAACAATATGATGCCGCATTCTCTAAATACGATTGGGCTCAAATTCCAGAATATAAAACGAGTGATAAACTATCTTGTTATCATTTATATGCATTAAGAATAAAAGGTGTTACAGAAGATCAAAGAGATGCAATCATCAAAGAAATTTTCGAACACGATGTTTCTGTAAATGTTCATTTTATTCCAGTTCCAATGATGAGCTTTTATAAAGGCCAAGGATATGATATCAAAAACTACCCAGTCACTTATGATAACTATTCCAGAGAAATTTCATTACCGGTTTATATTGATTTAGACGATGAAAAAGTAAAACGAGTGATAGATGCTGTTGTGGCTTCAGTTAAAAAAGTAATTGGTTAAGATGGGAAAGCGCCTCTTTGATATGTTTTTTTCATTGGTTGGCTTGATTGTTCTATTTATTCCATTTTTAATTATTGCAATTCTAATTTTGATTGACTCCAATGGTGGTGTTTTTTACAAACAAACTAGAGTAGGGAAGGATGGAGTTGATTTTGATTTACTAAAATTTCGTTCAATGGCGTCAGGTTCTGATAAATCAGGATTACTAACAGTTGGCGGCCGTGATAGTAGAATTACTAAAATTGGTTACACGCTTCGCAAATATAAGATAGATGAATTGCCTCAGCTCATAAATGTTTTTGTTGGAGATATGAGTTTGGTTGGTCCTCGACCTGAAGTTCGTAAATATGTTGAGCTATATAATTTTGAACAGAAGACTGTTTTATCTGTAAAACCAGGAATAACGGATTACGCGAGCATTGAATACAGAAATGAAAACGATCTGCTAGGAAAGGCAGAAAATCCTGAAGAAGTCTATATAACTGAGATAATGCCTGCAAAATTAAAACTCAATCTTAAATACATTGAGGAGCAAGGATTGGGAACTGATTTTAAGATTATTCTTAACACGATTGGAAAGATTGTGCGTTAGGTGTTTCTCAACGATGTTATTATTCCCGTCACACTGAGCATTTTGCGTTGAAGCAGACACTATCGAAGTGTAAGGGCGAGATCTAACATTATGAAACTGTTAACAACAGGGAGATCCCGAGCTTGCCCAGAGCGTAGTCGAAGGGTGGCACGGGATGACGTTTGCTAAAGGAAGAGTTGGTTTAGTTAAACTGATTCTATTCTTACCCTAAAGAATTCAACAAGCCCTTCAATTCTTCACTCTTATCAGGATATCCCAATTTTTCGTATGAAGAAACTAAATTTCGAAGTAATCGTTTTATGATTTCTAGATTAGAACATGGCTCATAAAAAAGTGCTAAGGGTTCTAATTTTAGTTGTTTTAAAAATGCATCAATCTCTTTTTGTCCGAATACTGCTCCTTTGCTAAACGGATTGATGTAGAAGAATACATTGCTTCCTTCGTTTCCTGCAGTAGAGGGAACTCCCATGTGTTCGATATCAACATAGCACAAGATAAAATGTTCGGGAAGGTTTACTCCATAAATTGGAATGTCTAAGTTTTGTGCAATAATTGTATAAATGATGGAAAGGAGAAGTGGATTACCTTTTTTACTTTCTAAAACATTATTGATGTATGAATTTTGTGGAGCGTGATAGTTGGTTGTATTTCCACTAAAATTGTGTACGTCAAATAAAATATGGTTGATGATTTTCACCTTCTCAAGTGCAGTTAAATTTTCATTCAACTCTAGCCAAACATCTTGCTTTATTTGATCAATTTGTTTTTTAATTTTTGCAATATCAATATCGGGATATTGATAGCGAGCTATTAGTAGAGCACCTTCTAGTAGATTTTGTTGTTCGGGGTGCGACCATTCTTTTAATGCATCTTTAATGAGGTCAAATTGAATCTGATGAATAATGTTTTCAATTCGGTTTTGGATTAAAGTATCGAAGGAATGTTCCCATGCATCTTCTAAAACAGGAATCACTTCCTCGCCAAGAGATAAAAACTTCATACTAACTTCTTTGTATATCATCTCATCGGGATCATCCAATAAGCTAATAAGTGCGAAGACTTCTTGTTTGTTCATACCTTTGGTTAACAGTTTCTACAAAAATAGATTGCCGTTTCAAGGTATTTGTCGCCTCATACAAGAAGATTTCAACTTTACTTTGTTAATCTCTCAAGCACTAATTGGATTAAATTCTCGACAGCTGCATGGTAATTCTTGCTGTATTGCTTTGCAACCCGATTGGCTATAATAGCACACACAGTGCAGGTTTGGTGGCCAAGCAGTGCTCCTAAACCATACAGTGCCGAAGTCTCCATTTCGAAGTTTGTAATACGGTTTTCCTTGTGTTTGAAATCGGTCAATTGTTGATTAAAATCGGCAACCCAAGGTGTTAATCGCAGTTTTCGGCCTTGCGGACCGTAAAATCCTGGAGCAGTGGCAGTTATGCCCTTGATTAAATCGTGTCCTATTTTGTTTATCAATATTTCCGACCCTTTTACGGCATATGGGTAAGGTAAATTTTTATCCCAATTTGTTTGTTTAATGAATGCTTCGGAAATTTCACTATCGTTTATTTTTGGTAAATCTTGATAATAATTTAGCAAGCCGTCAAAGCCTAATCCATGAGTAGAAACCACAAAGCTGTCAACAGGAATGTTTTCCTGTAATGCCCCAGAAGTGCCTATTCTGACAATGTTTAAGCTCGTATGTTCTTTTTTAATTGTTCTTGTTTTTAAGTCGATATTAACGGCTGCATCCAATTCATTTACAAGAATATCAATATTGTCAGTTCCTATTCCAGATGATAAAACCATGATTCGTTTACCTTTGTAAGTACCTGTGTGTGTTACAAATTCACGGTTTTGAATTTTAAAATCAATCGTGTCAAAAAAACTTGAAACAGTCTCTACACGCCCTTGGTCTCCTACAATGATAATGTTTTCGGCTATATTCTCAGGCAATAATTGCAAATGATAAACGCTTCCATTAGGATTAAGAATAAGTTCCGTTTCAGCTATGATATTGTTCATGTTTTTGGCTTAAAAAAGGTGAATGTATATTTGTTAAATAGGTTAATAATTGCTTAATTTGTGAGACATACCTCAAAAGTATTTAAAAAATATGATTCAGTCTACTAATAAAATATTAGTTCCAATAGATTTTTCAGAACAGTCGCTTATTGCTCTAGAGCAATCTTTCAATATTGCTCGTGAATACCATGCTGAAATTACGTTGTTGCATGTAATTGAAGAAGCGAGTGCGTTTGCGAAATTTTTCTCAAGCGAACAATCAGAGGATGTAAAGAAGAATGCACAAAAAGAGCTTGACAAACTTGCAGATAGTGTAGAAAAGAAGGCAAAAATAACAGTAAATACATTGGTTGCAAAAGGGACCATTTATGAGAAAGTGGCTGAAGTGGCTGAATTGATAAATGCAACAATGATTATCATGGGTACAAACGGAGACGAAGGAAAGCGAAAACTTTTCATCGGGTCGAATGCATTGCGTGTGGTTCGTGAGTCTGTTGTCCCAGTTATTACTATTAAGGGTAAGCATCATCGAAAAGGCTGTAAAAACATTGTATTGCCACTCGATTTATCTAAAGAAACGCGCGAAAAAGTTACCAAAGCGATTGAACTTTCAAAATTGTTTGGTGGCGCTTCTATTCGTGTTGTTTCTGTTCTATTTACTACAGATGAATTTGTTGTTAATCGGTTAACACGTCAACTCGGACAGGTAAAAACATTTCTAGAAAAAGCAGACATTGAGTGTACTGCCGAAATTATTAAAGGAATAAAAGGGGAAGAGACCTTAGCTGAAAATATATTAGAATATGCAGGAAAAGTAGAAGGAGATTTAATTATGATTATGACACAGCAAGAGGTTGATTTTACTCAGTATTTTATTGGTTCTTCCGCTCAAGAGATTATTAATCATTCTAAAATACCAGTTTTAAGTATTCGTCCTTTGCCTAAAAAAGATACCACATTATTTCCAAATCCATATTAAACTCTAAACTAAAATTTATGAAAGCGTTCAACATCCAAAAAATTTTAATTCCAATTGATTTTTCTGATACATCCATGTTGGCTATAGAGCACGCAGGTTTTACTGCTCAATTATTTAAAGCCGAATTGGTTTTACTACACGTAATTGAAAAGCATTGGGAGCAGTTTAGTATTGTTGCTCCAGAGTTAAGAATATCAACTCCTTCAGATTTGATGAATGCAATAGAAAAAAAATTAGGCGAAGTTGCAGCAGATATTTTAAAAAAATATGGTGTAAAATCAACACATGTCACTTCAAATGGAAATATTTTCAACGAAATCCTTACTGTTTCGAAGGAACACAATGTTGATCTCGTTGTAATGGGAACGCACGGTACATCTGGTGTTGTTGAGTTTTTTATTGGTAGCAATACTTTTAAAATGGTTACTCAATCAGAATGTCCAATTATTTCTGTTCAAGCACATGCAAAAAAACTAGGCTTTACAAATATTTTATTGCCAATTGATGACTCAGCACATTCTCGTCAGAAAGTAAATCATGCTATTGTTTTGGCTAAACATTTCGCATCCAAAATTCATATTCTTGGCTTATTCGACTCAACTGATGAAACGGATAGAAAAAAATTCGAAATTAAATTGGATCAAATTGAAGAGTATGTTAAAAAATGTAATCTTCCATATACAAGAAAAACTGTTGACGGAAAAAATCAATCCAAAACAACATACGACTATGCAAAATCTGTTGATGCGGATTTGATTGTGATCATGACTGATCAAGATGAAGCCATCACCGGAAGATTGATGGGAACATACGCGCAGCAGATTATCAACCATTCTAAAATACCTGTATTGTCTATTCAACCTACATTAGCGAATATACCTTGGGTGCATCCTTACTAGTATTTAAATAAACATTCTATACACTTCGATAGTGTCTGCTTCAGCGCAGAATGCTCAGTGTGACAATCTAGTCGTCACACTGAGCGGAGTCGAAGTGTTTTTAATAATACAGAATATGTTGTTTTGGAATTATTGTCTTACAAATCGCGTAGAGGATTCTTTACCTTCTTTAGAAATTACTTTTACTAAATAGATACCTTTTGAAATTGGATTGAATTGAATCTTTTGTTGATTCGTGTTAGAAGAATAAACCAGTTCTCCAAGCATATTGTATATTGATATGGCAGAAATGTTTTCAGAAGTGATAATATTTACAATGTCGCTGCTCGGATTTGGATAAACATTTATCACTGTGTTTTCAGAAACTTCATTCTCAATTGATATGATATTGGAATACGTGTAATTACCATCAAAATCGACTTGTTTCAATCGGTAGTAATTTATTCCATTCAAGCGATTTGCATCAAAATATTGATAGTTTTTTATTGAAGTAGAATTTCCTGCTCCTTCTTGTCTAGAAATATTTGTAAACTCAATTCCATTATTACTTCTTTCTAAATCGAAATAATTATTATTTGTTTCAGTCGCAGTGGTCCATTCTAATTGGTTACCATCAGAAGTAGGATATCCAGTGAAGGTTGTTAATTCGATTGGGAGAGGATTAACAGCTGTAGGACCGCTAAATGTAAATGCATTACTTGTACCTCCTGTAAATGTTGTTGCAACGTTTGAAGTAACTGTTCCAGTTATACCAGCGGTAGTTATTCCTGTCGCACCTCTATCGTTCCATTGTGTAGGTGCAAATTCAGCTACGTGTAAATCGGCTGCAATAGGAGAAGATATAGCACTACCAAGACTTGCTGACGAAGAATTATTTTCCCAGTACAATTTTACAGAAGGCGTGCTAGTTCCTGCAGCACGAGCTAAGTTCCAATATTCTTTATAACTAACGTGGTCAATTCCTGCTCCGTAAGTACTAGTAAGAACAGGTGTTAAGCAATTGTCATTAATTTTCATATATTCAGCAGTAAAAGCATCCGTCAAATTCGTTGGCGCTGATATTTCTATTCGTGCCCATTTAGCTGTATTAACAGGCCCAGTAGCAATATATACTTTTCCGGTCGGGAATACAAAAGCAGTATTACCAATTTTTTGAATAGGACCATTAACAAACGCCCCAACAGTCGCGGATGTTAATGACCCTGGACTAGAAGTTCCACCAGCTCCAATAGTCATTAAATTAGCTGCCGTTGTAATTAATCTACCTCTTGTTAAAATAAGAGAACCAAGTGTGGAAGTTGCTTGCGTTAACGTTACACCAGATGTAACTAATGAAGAAGTATTATTAATTGTTAAAACAGATGCCGCTGTCAAAGCAGCAGGCAATCCATTACCTGTCACTTGCGCAACTGTTCCATAATACGTATAACTAGCGCCTGCATTATAGTTTCTAGCACCCGTAACTCTCACACAACCAGTTGCACCGCTAGCCAATGTTGTGATTCCTTGAGCATGTCTTGTCATTAATACTCCATCGGCATTCAAATTAAATATACCAGTACCCGTAGTTGCATCAGTAATGGCATAGGAAATCAAATCTAAAATAGCATCTGCATTAACATTCATTGTACCTGATACAGTCAAAATTCCTGTCGCTACAACTTGCAAATCGTAGGTTACGCTTAAAGCATTGTGGTTTACATTAAATGTTGTTCCAGAATTTACTGCAAAGGTAGCCGCAGCAGGTACGGTTGTTCTTACTGTAGACAGTCCTCCCTGAGAAATATTAAAAGTGATAAGTGTTCCACTAAATCCGTTAGTACTTTGGATCGTTTGGGGTAGAGTATTTCCATCAATATTAATGGTTGCGATTGCTGTAGCAACTGCAGAAGTTCTTGCAAAGGATGCTGCTACTGTAACATCATGGCTAAAGTTTCCAGCAACATTTATAGTCCCTGTTCCTCCACCACCAGTTCTTGTAGCTGAAGTTAGATTAATTGTTCCACCGTTAAAGGTAGCAGCGCCATTTAAATCCAGTAGTCCATTTGCAAAGGTACCAGCACCTGATGATGAGCATAGATTAATTGCTCCACCGCTTTGTAAAAATGCTCCAGTAACTGTAAGTGTACCATTTCCACCGCCACCTGTAGTAGATCCGGATGCCATATTCAAAGTTGCAGTTCCGGAGATTGTACAAGTTGAAGAAACGGAAATACTACCATTTGAGCCTGCTGTTCCAACAGCCGTACTAGAATTAACATTTATTGTACCAGAAGAGAAAATCATAGCACCAGCAACGTTGATGGTGCCACTGCCACCACCGCCAGTAACACTACCTGGAGTTAAATTAACTGTTGCTCCATTCACTGTTAACCCTGCATTAGCGTTGATAATTACAATTGCTGCAGAAAGTGCTCCTGTTGAGGTAGAACCATTAAGTGTTCCACCAGAGAGTGTCATTAATCCAGTTGAAGTAATGGTCGCATTTCCACCGGTTGTTCTTGTACTTGAAGTTGTATTTAATGTTCCACTCGACATTGTAAAGGTGCCACTTGTTGTGATAGTTCCATATCCACCAGATCCTGAACCACTACTTGTAGACATATTTACAGTTCCGCCATTGATTAAAATATTTCCTGTGGAGGCAAGTGTTCCGTATCCTGCAGCACTTGTTGTATTAGAACTGTTGGTTAAAGTTAATGTTCCTCCAGAAATTGTAGTTGTAGTGCCAACTGAGATTTGCCCATTGCCATTTGCAGTGCCTCCTGCACCTGAATTTTCTGAAACGATGCATGTTCCAGCTGATTGGGAGTAGGAACCCGTAATATTTAAGGTTATATTCGAATCTGGGAATCCAACAGTACCATTTGTTAATACTAAAATTCCTCCGCTCATAGAAAAATTTCCACCAATGGTTGTTCCTCCTGCATTGGTCCCTTTGAGAACCAATCTGCCCGCTCCCGTGCTTTTTAATGTAAAATCGCTTCCTACTTTGGTTCCATTGAATGCTCCGGCAAAATTAATATCTCCAGCTGCTTGACCAGTATTATTCCAAATGAAATGACCAAAATTTTGGCCAATATTTGAAGGTCCAGCACTAGGTCCCAAACAAGCTAGAATTTCACAAGTTGAAGTCACGTTCCAGGTAGAAATAGGAATTACTCCAACAGTTGCGGCAAAACTATGTTTGTAAAAACTACCTGGTCCATGTATTAAAGTTCCTGTAGTTGTTATCGTTCCAAAATTCGTAAGAATTCCATTGTTTGTAATGGTCCGTAAGGAATTAATTATCAGCGTACCAATGTTGGTTATAGTGCCTGCAGCTGCATTTGTAAATGCACCTGCACCAGCTTGTGTAATAGTTGCTACTGTTGCATTATTAACGGCTAAATTATTTGTAAAAATACCGCTGTTAGTAATTGATAAGTTATTGTTTATTGTTCCATTATTTATTATGGTACCAGTTGTTGTTAAGGTGTTTAATGTTCCATTGTTAGTAATTAATCCTGCTAAATTATTTGTAAGAGTAAAGCCTGTGTTAACTCTTAATGTTCCTCCACTATTAATGACAATACTTGCAGAGTTGGAAACAGCTGCAACAATATTTACGACATTTGGCGACTGAATTGTAATTGTTCCACTTGCCGCAGTTGGGAATACACCTGCACCAGCTGCAACAAAAGATGTACCATCGTGTATCTGCCATGTAGTATTAGCATTCCAGTTTCCTGTAGCTATTGAGCGAAAATCACCAGCAACTTGACCAAACGAATTTGAAATAAATAAGACAAAAAAGCAGATTCCGAGTAGAAGCTTTTTTGATAGTATTTGTAGCATTTTATTGATTAATTAACATGAAAATTTTAATAGCAGCAAAAATATACTATTTTTTCACGCAAAGCGATTTTTTTGCGATAATTATCAACAAAATGGAGGTGTAAATCTAGCTGATATCTACTGAGTTAGACTACCAAAAACACGTTTTAAAATATCAGTAACTCTCGCAACAGGATCTTTTCGGATTTTTAGCTCTTCCTCAGCGATTAATTTGAACAAGCCTTCCATTGCTCTATCCGTTACATAAGCTGTTAAATCGGGGTTTTGTTTTTCAACAAAGGGCACTTTGTTGTAGTTATTTATGATTGGATTCCAGTATTTTGTTACTTCTACTTTATTAATGGCATTTTGAACTACAGGAGTGAATTTTACGCGTAATTCAGCAGTTGTTTTGTCTTTCAAATATTGGGTTGCAGCATTGTCAGCTCCCTTTAAAATAGCAAATCCATCACCAATGCTCATGCCTTTAATAGCATTTACAAAAACGGGAGCAGCATCTTTAGCTGCTTCTTCAGCCGAACGATTCAATGTTTCAACAAATTTGTCGAGCTGAGCTTCCATTTTTAATTTTATTGCCCAGTCTTTTACCTTTTGTGCTTCCGATGGAAAAGGAATAAAAAGTTTAGGGTTTTTATAAAAGCCATCTACTTTAGATGCAAATGCACTTGAGTTGTTTGTTCCAACTGTTAACGCATCTCGCAATCCACTGATAACCTCATCATTTGTTAAAGGATTGGCAGCAGGAGTTCCTGTTCCTGCATTGACAGCATTTTTTGCAGCATCTGCTGTTTGTTGCAATTGTTGTGAAGTACAAGCAGCAATTGTTACTGCAATAACTAATAGCGTTGGGAAGATAATTTTTTTCATGGTTTTTATTTTTAAAAAGTTTTTCTCTCTTTGTGTGTTATCTTGATTTTTGTCATCTCAAACGAAATGGATTTTTGTCATCTCGACCGTAGTGGATTTTTGTCATCTCGACCGTAGTGGAGAGACTATTTTATTTCAAACGTTAATAATGGTTCATTTTCAATAGAAGCTTCTAGCGTGTCTCCAATTACAACTGGTCCAACACCTTCGGGTGTTCCTGTGTAAATTAAGTCTCCCTTTTTTAAAGTAAAAAATTTAGACACATAAGCAATAACGGCATCAAAAGAAAAAAGTAAATCTTTTGTATTTCCAATTTGCACTGTCTTTCCGTTTATTTTCAAATTAAAATTGATAGCATTCAAATCAACAAATTTTTTCTTATCGATAAATTTACCAATAGGAGCGGAGCCATCGAAAGCTTTTGCTTTTTCCCATGGCAATCCTTTTTCTTTACATTTTGCTTGAATATCGCGTGCTGTAAAGTCGATCCCTATTCCAATTTCATCGTAATATTTGTTTGCAAATTGAATGTCAATGTTTTTTCCTGGCTTATTGATCTTTAATACCAATTCTACTTCGTGATGAATTTCTTTTGAAAAATCAGGATAGTAAAAAGGTAGATTGTTTTTGATTTGAGCTGTATCAGGTTTTAAAAAAAATACGGGTTCGCTTGGAACTGGCGCATTCATTTCCTTTGCGTGTTCTGCGTAATTACGACCAATACAAATTATTTTCATAGTTATAAATTCTTTTTTATAATTGACAACACTTCGCGCTTCGACTCTGCTCTGGTTGAAAAAGCTCTTTGTGACGTTTTTTCTTACCGATTAAAAGCCATTCTTAATTTTATTTCAGTCAGCACTTTTTTTGTGTACAATGGAAAGTCACCATTTAGCATCCATGAATAATAAGATGGCTCGTCTTTAAAAACTTGCTCAACGGGCTTACCCATATGCTTTCCGAAGTTAAATACTTCCACACCATTTTCATTAAAAATAATTCGACCAACTAAATCAGCATTTTTATTAATGTTTGTAAAATCGTGTAAAGCTTTAATATCATTTTTTACTGGCGTTGATTTCACTCCTTTTTTATCTTCAAATTCAACACCTTCATATTTTTCAAGTTGAGCCATAAAAACTTCAAAGGTTGCTTCAATGTCGGCTTGCGCGCTGTGCGCGTTTTTTATGTCTTTCCCGCAATAAAATTTGTATGCAGCTTTTAATGTGCGTTGCTCCATTTGGTGAAAAATGTTTTGAACATCAACAAATCTTCTGCCTTTTATATCGAAATCAATTTCTGCACGCAAAAATTCTTCTACTAAAATCGGAATGTCAAATTTATTAGAGTTGTAGCCAGCCAAATCGCAGTCTTTCAGAAACTCAGCCAAGCTTTTTCCAATTCCTTTAAATGTTGGTTCGTTCGCAATATCTTTGTCGTATATGCCATGAATTTCTGATGACGTGACTGGAATAGGAATAGTAGGATTTATTCTTTTCGTTTTTATTTCTTTTGTTCCATCTGGAGAAATTTTCAAAAATGAAAGTTCTACTATTCGATCTGATGCAACATTTACTCCTGTGGTTTCTAAATCAAAAAATGCAATGGGGCGAGTTAAATTAAGTTGTATCATCTAAATAAGTTGAGTAAAATATGAATCGATGCTATTTCTGGAGGGTAAAAAACTTTTTACTCTCGTTTTGTCCAATGCCAATATCAAAAATGAAAAATGCATCAGTAAGTGTTTTGTAACCATCGGCTTCAATTGTAATTTGATATTTACTAGGTGTTAGAGCCATTATAAATTTACCAGTGTTCGGATTATAAGTTAATTCTATTGCATCTTTATTTTTTAAATCTTTTATAGTTACAAAAGTGGCAATATTCTTTGCACTATCAATGGCAGTAATATAGCCTTGTAAAATCGTTGTTCTGTCTTCGATATCATCATATTTTATACGATAAAGATCCAAGTCTCCAAATCCGCCTTCTCTGGCAGCAGATATATATGCTACACGATTGTTTTCTGTGAAAGAAATGCATCGGTCATCACCTACAGAATTTATTGGATAGCCCAAGTTTTTTGGAGCTGTCCAAGTATTTTCTTCTTCATTCCAAGTAGATTGAAATAAATCGAAATCACCCATTCCTGCATGACCTTGTGATGAAAAATATAGTGTTTTACCATCAGGAGCAATTTGAGGGAAATCTTCTTTGTATTTTGTGTTGATTGTATTTCCTAAATTTTGTGCGCGTGCCCATTGTCCGTTGGGTAATTTACGTGACATATACACATCTGTTTCACCTAATCCTCCTTCGCGTTTGCTCGTAAAAAATATAATGTTACCATCTGGAGTGATGGATCCTGCCGTTTCAAAATCGGAATTGACATTGCTGTTTAATTTTTTCATTCGTTGGAAAACACCAGCTTTATTCATAGACGAATAAATGTTGCCTAAGCTGTCAATATGGTCAATATACATGAGCATCGTTTGTCCGTCCGGTGTTAATCCTACTGCTTGTTCGTCATAAAGTGTATTTACAGTTCCGGTCATGTTTTTTGGTTTTGTCCAAACATCGTTTACTGGTAACGAGATATAAATGTCAGAAGAGTAATAGCCATCAACTTCTACTTGTCCACCGATATTATCTTTTCTTCGAGAGGTAAATACAACAAAACTTTCGTTTGCAGGAACAAAAGGATAATAATCGGGGTATTCTGAGTTGATTTCTCTGCCAAGATTTTGGAAAGTAACAGATATAGGGTGTTTAATGTATTCTTTCCCATTTTCACACGTTTCTATTTGATGTTCTACTTCTTCTAATTCAGCGCCTTTTAAAAGTGTTTTGTAGGTAGTATACGTTTTTATAGCATCATCAAATCGACTAGCATATTGGTATGCGAGTCCTAAATGATACAATACTTTTTTTTCTGGTTTAGGCGCTTTACTTGCAATCTCTAAATATGGGATTGACAATGATTTATTGATATTCGTGTACAAGTAGGAGATACCTAGTCTGTAATTATAATCAGGATTATTGGGTTCTTGCTTTAAAAGTTGTTTGTATGCAGGAATAGCGAACAGAAAGTTCCCATGTGAGAAATGTTCTTTAGCATCAGCAGGATCGATAACTTTAGACGTTTTTGGTTGAGCACGTAAGCTATTAACAAGCAAAACTGATAGCGCTAAAAAAAGCACTTTGTTAATTGTTCGAGAAGAAAATGTATTCACCACAAATCTCTTTTTAAGCTTAGTTCCAAGTTTGGTACCAAAGTACAAAAAATGTTTTTTTTATGAAAGAATTGTTGGGTATTTAATGCAAAAACCTCCAAAATTTGCTTTTGGAGGTTTTTGCATTAAACGTTGAGTTTCTGATAAGTCTTAATTCGCGCCAACTCTTACAAATTGGTATTTTTCGTATTGCGCTCTATTTGTTAAAAAGTCTCTTTGATATTGAGGTCCATCTACATAAGCCTTGAATTTTGTGATGACAATATTTTCTTCACTTATTCCTCTTTCTTTCAATGCTGTAATAATTTGTTCCTTCATTTTATCATTTCTGGCAATTGATAAAGCTTTGTTTGTTGGATAAGCTTTAGTTGGCACTTGTGATGCACTAGAAACGATACTTAAATTGATTTTTCCGTTTGTTTTGTAAAGTGCTTCAAGATTATCAATGTAGGCTTTAAATGGAGTATCATTAATATCTGTCTCCGTTACATTGTATCTAAAATACATTTCAAAGTTTAGTTTATCTGTTTTAGCTAATTGCTCGTGTGGAGCATTCACTGGTTTTACATCTGTTTGCTTGTATTTGCCTGTTTTAATTGTTACTAAGTTCTTGCCATGTTTGTATTTGTGGCCATCTTTCTTTGTTTTTACAGGATTGCCATCTTGATCTTTAATTTCAATGGAAGACTTTTTGCTTACAACAATATCTGCTGCATCAAGTGCAACTAAATAATCTTCATTAGCAGGTAAATTTGTAAAAACAAAAAATCCTAAATCATCTGTTGTTGTAGATTGAATGATTTCTCCTTTTGAGTTTAATAGATTTACTTTAAAATTTGGTATTCCTTTTGGCGGATTTTGATCATCAAGCATTTGTCCGCTTATGTTAATAAAAGCAACTTTATCACTTTTTGTAGTGTTTCCAATAGTGTTGTTGGTGCTATCTTTAGAAGAAGAAATAGGAACTCCTAAATTCACACCATTTAACAAAACTTCTTTATTTATTTCTTGATAAGCAGCGCTCATCGGAACTTCAATAATTTCAGAAAAAAACTCTTGTCCTTCATTTGTATAAGAAAGGGTATAGTTACTTCCTGGAGGAATAATGATTGTAAAGCTTCCATCTCTTAGCATTGGTTTGTAAACTCCAGCAACAACACCTGTTTCGTTATTTGTTGCAGAGATTTCAAGATTTGGCGGTAAGGGTTGTCCAGGAGCTGGAATAATAAATCCTTTAATTAAAACCAATGGAACTTCTTTTCTTTCAGGCAATGAAACCATATAGATGTCCTTTTCTCCGTAGCCTTCTGGGCGAGAAGAAGAAGAATAGTAACCTCTTCTACCGTCTGGAGAGGTCACATAAAAAACATCATCGTCAGTTGTATTTATTGGGTAACCAATATTTAGAGGTGATTCCCATCCATTTGTTTCTTCATTTTTAGCAGAAAAGAAAATGTCAAATCCGCCAATTGATTGGTGGCCTGTTGAGCTAAAAAACAACACGTTACCACTTGGGTGAATGAAAGGTGATTCTTCATCGTAAATGGTATTGATAGGTGCTCCAACGTTTACCGACATGCTCCATTTTCCATTAGGTAATTTAACGCATTTCCAAATATCTCTTCCTCCTAATCCACCTGCTCTGTTACTTACATAGTACAATGTGTTTCCATCAGGACTTAAGCAAGCGCTTGTTTCCCAGCCTGCGCTGTTAATGTCGGAACCCAAAGCTTGCGGAAAAGTCCAAGAATTGCCTTCAACAGTACTGAAATAAATATCTCCTCCGTTAGAATCTTTGTAAATTAAGAGTGTTTGCGCATCAGCCGTTAAACCAACACTTGCTTCATGGTTCACAGAGTTTACATTTGAACTTACTGATACAGGTGTTGTCCAAGTATCGTCAGCTTTTTTATAAGAAATATAAATGTCTTCGTAAAATTGACCATCATCTGTTTTATCCATACCCGTTCCAGTTGATCTTCTAGAGGTAAAGATTAACGTGTTTTCATCTGCAGAAAGAACGGGACTGTATTCGGGAGATGGAGTATTGATGCTGTCACCTAAGTTTTTGAGAATAATATTCATAGGAGCAATACACAATAATTTTGCATTGTTGCTGATTTCAATTTGTCTGTCAACATCTTTGATGAGCTCAATATTGTTGCTTTTTAAAAAGGATTTAAATTTTTCATAATTTGCAATGGCGTCATCAAACTTATAATTGAAATGCAAAGCTTGCCCATAATAGTAATAGGCATTAACAGGTGCCGATTTTTCTGTTGGTTCAAGATCATTGTAGTTTTTTGAAGTTTTTAAAACAGCTTTTTCAAGGTAATAAAGTGCTTTGCTTTTTTCTGTTTCAGATTTCATATAACATAAACCTACTTTAAAGTTGATGTTAGAGTTGGTGGAGTCAATCTGATAAGCTTGTTGGAAGTTTTGTAAAGCTAGTGTGTAATTACCTTCAAGAATAAGATAATTTCCTTCAGTGAACTTTTGGCGATAGTCTGCTTTGCTTTGTCCAAATAATGAGACGTTAAAAATAAATAACGAGAAAAATAAAACAAATATCTTTTGCATACTGGGTTTCTTTAAAATAAAAATCCATCCTATTCATGTTAGATTAGGATAGTTATAAAATTCAAACAAAAATATTAAAATTTGAGGGATAAAACGTAAAGGTAGGAAAAAGAAATTAACAATATTAAGTAGTTGAAATTTAACTATTTAGCTTCAATAATCTTCAGTTCTACCCTTCTGTTCAGTTGCATTCCTTTTAAGTCAGGTTTGCCATTTGGAAGTGTATTAGGAGCAACAGGGGCTGTTTCGCCATAACCCTTTGCAGCAAGATACTGCGCTTTTATTCCTTTTTTAATCAATGCTGCAACTACAGCCTGTGATCTCATTTGAGATAGTTTTAAGTTTGCAGCATCGTTTCCTTTGCTATCAGTATGCCCAGCAACTTCAATTGTTAAATTGGGATAATCTTTCATTAACTGTAAAAGTTTTTCTAATTCTAAATTTGATTCTTTTCTAAGTATGGCTTTATTTGAATCAAAGAAGATATTATTTAAAACAATTTTAGCTCCAATTTCTACCTTTTCTAAAACAATATTTTTTGTTAAAGCTGAGTATTCAGGCTTTTTAGGGACATTCACGTTTTCTGATTGAAACAAATATCCTTTTGCTTCATAAGATAGATTGTAATTTTGCCCTCGATTTAAAATAAAATAATAAGAACCAGAATCGGAAGTTGTGTAATACGTATCAATTAATTTACCTGTAATATTATCCTTTACAATAATTTGTGCACCTGCAATGGTTTCACCTTTCTGATTTTTTACATTACCTACAATACTTATTGTTCCAAGCGTTTTGCTTTCCAAGTTGATTGCTTGCATCAAAAGTTCTTTTTCAATTTCTTGATAGGATGAGTTAGGAGGAATCGTTATTGGAATACTGATAGGTTGATATCCTTCAGCTTCATAACTTACATTGTAGGTTTTTCCTTCATTTCCAGGAGTTAAAATTAAAAGGTATTTTCCGGAAGTAGCATTTGGTTTTACATTTTGAACAACTAAGCCACTTTCCATATCCGTTGCTACTATTTCAACCATTGTAAGTCCTTTAGTTGAGCCATCGAAAGTAACATACCCTTTTAACAATGTTAAAGGTTCAACAATTGTTTTTTCGAAATTAATCATATAAAGATCTTTCTCACCAAAGCCCTCTTTTCTTACCGAAGCAAAATAGCCACGTTTACCATCTGGTGATTGTACATAAAAAATATCATCATCTGGTGTGTTAATTGGAGATCGCAAATTTTCTGGCTGTCCCCATTTCCCATTTTCATCTTTTAAAGATTTGAAAATATCAAATCCACCCATGTTTTTATGTCCTTTTGAACTAAAGAAAAGGGTCACACCATCAGGGTGAATAAAGGGTGCTTCTTCATCAAATGCAGTGTTTATTTCCGGACCAGCATTTACTGGCATACTCCATTGTCCATTTGGTAATTTCACGCAACGCCAAATATCCCTTCCCCCATAACTGCCTTCTTTTTTGTTGCTTACAAAATAAAGAGTCGTTCCGTCTACCGATAAAGAAGAATGCGTTTCCCAGTTTGGTGAATTGATGTTACTGCTTAAAGGAGTTAATGCGCTCCAAGTGTCTCCTTCTAAATTACTATAATAAATATCTCCTCCGTTAATATCTCTGTATACAAATAATTGTTGTCCATCTGCAGAAAGACTTATGTTTGCTTCATTTCCGTTGGTGTTAATGTTTAGGCCAATTGATTTTGCTGAAGACCAAGTGCCATCTGCTTTTTTATTACTAATGTAGATGTCTTCTAAAAATTGATCATTCTCTGTTTTTTCTCCGCCAGTGCTACCAAGTCTTCGAGAAGTGAAAATTAAAGTTGATTCATCAGCAGAAATAACTGGGCTATATTCTGGGTAAACAGAATTTACACTGTCTCCAAGGTTCTTTATTACAACAATTACTGAATCTTTAATTAATTCAACAGCATTAAAGTTTATTTCAACTTGTTTATCTAAATCTTTTGCTAGCTCTTTGTTTCTATTGCCAACAATGTCTTTAAATTTATTGAAGTAGTTGTTTGATTCTGGAAATCGATAAGCTAAACGATAGGCAACGGCAAGTGAATAGTAAGCCAACTCTGGAGCTTTTTTTTCTTTTGGGTCTTCAGGATTGTAATTGTGCCCTACGTTTTGAACGGCTTTCTCTAAATATGTTAACGCTTTGTTTTTTTCGGTGGCAGATTCTAAATAACAAAACCCGACTTTGTAATTAATATTTGCATTCGAAGAATCTATCTGATAAGCATCTTTGAAATATTTTAAAGCTAAAGAATAATTTTGTTCCAATATCAAATAATTTCCTTGTACAAAATTTTCACGATAATCTCCTTTGCTGGTTCCTTGAGAGAAAATAGAAGCAGAAATAAAAATTAAAAAGAATGAAAGTAAAATTTTCTTCATAAAAAGAATGTTGCAAATTTAAGTGCTGTACGCAAATATAGTATTTATAAGGATTTTAGGAAATTTTTTTTGGTAAAAAAAGCAATAGAACAAAAAAGCAGAGAAATCTATGCTTTTTTGTTCTATAAATATGCTTATTTTTTAGGTCCAGCTTTTATCTTAATGTATTGATATTGCTCATACACAGCCATGTTTTCAATCGCATCTTTTTTATATTCGGGACCTTGTACTAATGCTTTTGTGTCACTAAAGATAATTTGAGTTTTTTTAACTCCTTTTTTAGTTAAGGCATTTAAGACCTGTTCTCTTGCATTTTTAGCTCTTAAATTTGCAAGATTTTCGTTTGTTTTAAATGTTCTTGTCGGAACAGTAGACGCGCTTGATTCAATGATAATTTCAAAATTAGGATTGTTTATTAAACAGCCACTTAGCTCATCAATAAAGGTTTTAAAGTCAGCAGCATCCTTGTCAATTTCTTTTTTATTGTATTTAAAATACAGTTGAAATGTGGAGTTTTTTGTTTTACAAGGGCTATTCGCATCATTTAACGTGTTGCTATAAGCTAGCATGGAATCGCGTTGAGCAGTAGTTAATGAATCACCATAATGAATCTGTCTTCTAATAACTTGGTATCCTTTTTTTAATGGAACTTCAATTATTTCAGAAAAAATTGGTTTTTCATTAATTGTGTAAATGGTTTTATAAGAACTACCTACGGGTAAATTAGCACCGTATTTTCCTGAAGTGCTGTTTGCAGTAAGCGTTTGGATGGTATCCCCTTTTAAAGTATTAATGATGTAAATCTTATTGTTAGCAATGCTTTCTTTTGTATTGTTAACGATGTTTCCTAAAAGAATAGTGATATCGCGAGGTTCATATTCAGGAAATTTGATCATGTAGATGTCTTTTTCTCCAAAACCACCTTCTTTATCTGAAGAAAAGAAAGCACGTTTTCCGTCAGCTGTTGTAATTAAAAAAACATCATCATCTGTTGTGTTTACAGGGTATCCATAGTTTATTGGGGGAGCCCAATTGCCATTTTCATCATTAATCATGGATGTAAAAATGTCAAATCCTCCCATTGAATTATGTCCTTTAGATGAAAAGAATATTTGTTTTCCGTCAGGATGAATAAATATTCCGTCTTCATCATATTTTGTATTGATAACATCGCCTAAATTTTGTGCAGGCCCCCATTCTCCATTCGGTAATTTCAAGCATTTATAAATATCTCTTCCGCCAATTCCTCCCGCTCTATTGCTAATAAAGTAAAGAACACGATTGTCAGAACTAAAACAAGCATGAGATTCCCATGAAGAAGAATTGATAGGAGCTGAGACATACTCAGGAGCTCCCCATTCGCTTCCTTTTAATTCACTCACATAAATATTTCCGTTTCCACCATCATCTTTGTAGATTAATAGCTTTTGTCCATCAGCTGATAGATTAATAGTTGCTTCGTGTCCAAAGGAGTTGATGTTTGTTCCAATCGGTTTTGCTAGTCCCCATTTTTTATCATTTTCAGAAAAAGTAGCAGTGAAAATGTCTTCAAAATGTTCACCAGTTGGAAGTAATTTATCCGTTGATCCTCCTTTTCTTCTTGTAGTAAAAATGATAGTTTGCTCATCAAGTGAAACAACCGGAGAATAATCTGGATATTTTGAATTTACACCTTCTCCTAAGTTTTCAACTTCAACTTTTTTGGGTGTTTTAACAAGCTCTTTGCCGTAATTGCAAGTTTCTATATCGTGTTTGATCTCTTCCACCTCTAAAGTTAGTTTTGGGTCTGTTCCTAAAACATCAATGTATTTTTGATACATTTCAATGGCCTTGTCGAATTCGTAATTGAAATGATATCCTTTAGCTAAGTAGTAATAGGTGGAAAGAGGTGCTTGATCTTCTTTTATTTCTCCTTGTTCATATAATTTAGCAATGTCTTTGATTGCAAATTCCAAATATGGAATGGATTTGGTTTTGTAAGTAGCAGCCTTTAAATAACATAATCCAATTTTGAAATTTGTATTGTGATTGTTTTTCTTTATCGAATCTAATTGCAGATACAATGGTAATGCTGCTGTGTAATTTTCGTTTGCAAAATAAGTTTCAGCTTTGATGAAGATGCTTTTGTAATTTCCGTCACCAACATTTGCTATCGAAAAATTGGAAATTGAAAAAAGTAAGAACGCGAGAAGAGTGAGCTTTTTTTTCATAAAACGCTTTTTTTTCTTTTTTTCTTTTTTAAAATTCTCGATTAATGTCCCATTGTTCAAGATAATCAGCAACACGTCTTACAAATTGTCCGCCCAAAGAACCATCAACAACCCTGTGATCGTATGAGTGAGAAAGGTACATAAAGTGGCGAATACCTATTAAGTCTCCTTCAGGTGTTTCTATAACAGCTGGTTTCTTTTTGATTGCACCAACCGCCATAATAGCAACTTGTGGTTGATTAATGATGGGTGTTCCCATTACGTTTCCAAAGGAGCCAACATTGGTAATTGTGTAGGTTCCTCCTGAAATTTCATCGGGAGATAATTTACCTGCACGTGCTCGTTTTGCTAAGTCATTTACTTGTTTTGTAATTCCTACAAGGTTCAGGGTATCAGCATTTTTGATGACAGGTACAATTAAGTTTCCCGAGGGAAGTGCTGCTGCCATTCCAATATTTATATTTTTTCGTTTGATGATTTTTGTTCCATCTAATGAAATGTTAATCATTGGAAAATCTTTAATTGCTTTTACTAATGCCTCAATAAAGATAGGGGTGAAAGTAAGTTTTTCTCCTTCGCGTTTTTCGAAATTGATTTTTACTTTCTCTCTCCATTTTACAATGTTTGTAACATCGGCTTCAACAAATGAAGTCACGTGTGGTGAAGTATGAACACTCATTACCATGTGGTCAGCAATGAGCTTGCGCATGCGATCCATCTCGATTATTTCGTCACCTGCACCCACCGCTATTGAAGGTTTTGCATGTGATGCACCATTGGAAGATACTTCTTGAACTACTTTTGGAAGTTCTTTTGATACTTGAGTTCCTTTATTTGGAATGTAAGCTAAAATATCATTTTTAGTTACTCTGCCATTTGCGCCAGTGCCTGAAATGCTTTCTAATTCAGTCATTGCAATGCCTTCTTGCTTTGCAATATTACGAACCAATGGAGAGAAAAATTTTCCCGATGAACTTTTTTCTAAGGTTACTACTTCTTTTACAGCTGTGTTTGCTAATTCTTTTTGAACTGTAGTGGTTTGAACATTGGAAGGTGTTTTGATTTCTTGTGCATCAACAGTAACATTAGCGTCCGTTGAGATAATTGCAATTGCTTTTCCAACTTGAACAACGTCTCCTTCGTTAAACAATCGTTTTATTAAAACGCCTTCGGATGTTGATGGAATTTCAGAGTCCACTTTGTCTGTAGCTATTTCCAAAACCGTTTCATCTGCAGCAATTTTATCGCCTTCTTTTTTTAACCATTTGATGATCGTTGCTTCAGCAACACTTTCACCCATCTTGGGCATTATCAACTCTACTTGTGCCATAATCTTGTATTCGTATTAATATTATAATAAGCTTCGTTTAACAACTACAAAAATAAACTAATATTTTAGATGTGCAATGTAAGAATTTGCCAAATAATAAGGTGTTTTGCCCCTTTAAAATAAAAAAGAGTTCCGAGATAATTGGAACTCTTTTGAAAAATATTTCTAAAACTGATTCTTAAGCAAAAAGAGGGAAATCTTTCATCAGTTTATTTACTTCTTTTTTTACTTCTAATATCACTTTTTCATTGTCGTGGTTCATCAACACTTTGTCAATTAAACTTACAATTTTTGGTATGTGTTTTTCTTTGATTCCTCTAGTCGTAATAGCTGAGGAACCAATGCGGATACCGGATGTAACAAAAGGTGATTTGTCATCAAAAGGAACCATGTTTTTGTTCACGGTTATGTCGGCTTTAACGAGTGTATTCTCTGCCAATTTTCCAGTTAAAACAGATTGTCCGTTTGGAAGTTTTTTAGACCGAAGATCAATCAACATACAATGGTTATCAGTACCACCAGATATTACTTTGTATCCCTTGTCAACAAAACACTGAGCCATAAGCTTAGCATTTTTCATTACCTGGATGCAATATTTCATGTAGCTATCATCCAATGCTTCACCAAACGCAACAGCTTTAGCTGCAATTACATGTTCTAGTGGGCCACCTTGGGTTCCAGGAAATACAGCACTATCTAATAATTGCGACATCATTTTAACTTCTCCTTTAGGCGTTTTTTCACCCCAAGGATTTGGAAAATCTTTGCCCATCATAATCATTCCACCACGTGGTCCACGAAGTGTTTTATGAGTAGTAGTTGTAACAATATGGCAATATGGTAAAGGATCGTTCATCAATCCGCGAGCGATTAGTCCTGATGGATGTGAAATATCTGCCATTAATAAAGCTCCCACTTTATCTGCTACTTTACGAAGTGTTTTATAATCCCAATCACGTGAGTAAGAGGATGCTCCACAAATAATTAATTTGGGTTTTTCTTTTATAGCTATTGCTTCAATCTTTTTAAAATCAACTTTTCCTGTTTTTTCTTCTACTCCGTAAAAACTTGGAACATATAGTTTTCCAGAGAAATTTACAGGTGAACCATGAGTAAGATGTCCACCATGAGAAAGATCAAATCCTAAGATTTTATCACCAGGTTTTAAAACAGCAAGCATAACGGCAGCATTGGCTTGAGCTCCTGAATGTGGCTGTACGTTTGCCCATTCAGCATTAAATAATTTTTTTGCACGATCAATCGCTAATTGTTCTACTTTATCAACAACTTCACATCCACCATAATAACGCTTGCCTGGAAGTCCTTCCGCATATTTATTTGTTAAAACGGAGCCCATAGCTTTCATTACATCTTCGCTTACATAATTTTCGGAAGCTATAAGTTCTAAGCCAATCGTTTGACGTTTTTTTTCTTCTGCAATAAGATTAAAAATAGCGGTGTCTTTTTTCATAAAGTATAGATAGGTTTTAAGTGCTTACAAAAGTAAAATTAAGTTTCTTATTCTTTTGAAGTTTTTGAGTTTTCTTTTTCCACTAATTTAAGAGTTGGAATCAAAATCATTAAAATGATAGGTGATTGTGCCAATCCCATCAGAAATCTGGAATATTCATACATTTTAGCAGAAGAAGCATGCCAAACAAATCCAACAGTCATAAAAATTGCTGAAATTAGAAATACTCCTAAATAGGTGAAAAGTATAATTTTTGTATGCTTTTTGGTGTTAAATATCGTTTTTATGGCATAAATCGATAAAAAAAGGTATAAACTGCTACACAAAATGGTAAGCACCCATTTGAGGTTGGAAAGTGTTTCATATTCGTAATTTTCTATGAAAGAGAGAAAAGGTGGTAGGAAATAATCTTCGTTTAAGTCCCATGCTCTTTGCAAGGCATTAATTGTTTTAAAAACAGAGTCTCTCAAATACCCCAAAAATATTGCTGCTATAGCTATAGTGATAAGAATCAGGTTCTTTTTCGTTGAATTTATTCTGCTTTCCACGAGTGTAAAATTACAATTAATTTGTTTTTATAACTCAAATTTTTCACAATTTCAGATATTCATGTTAGTCGCATTAATTCTGTAGTTTGCCTATTTTCTATTCTTAGTTGTAACTATTTCTTAAATTTAAAGCATATGTTACTTATGTAAGATATTGTTTCAAAATGTTGATTTTTTTTTATGATTTTAAATAGCTACTCTCTCCGAATATTTATTTTTTTTATTTTTTTGCCTTTTTTAGGGCATTCAGCAACCTATTTTTCAAGAACGAACGGTAATTGGAATACAAATTCTACTTGGTCAACTGTTTCTTGTTCTGGTCTTGCATCGACATCAATTCCTGGATTGGCTGATAATGTTGTCATTTGTTCTGGTAGAACGGTAACGATGAATGGAGCTCCAGGTAATTGTTTATCATTAACTGTTAATGGTACAGCAAATTGGACTAGCACCGCAGCTACTACCAATGTTGGCACAGGAGGATTAACGTTAAATGCAGGTTCCGTATTGTCGGGTACTGCAGCAGGAGGTTTAATTGTAACAGGACCAATGATTGTGAGCGTTGGAGGAATATCTACGATAGGTACTGTTGTTTTAAATGTATCCGGACTTACCTCTATTAACGGAACCTTAAGGGACAATAGCACAGGTGGTTCCAATACATTTGCTAATGTAGATTTGAATGCTACTGGAAAATTTGATAATGCTTCTGCTGAAACTTATACCATTACAGGGAATTTAAATACGTATGGAGGAGATTTTTTAGCTACCGGTGCAACCCCGCGCTTTAATATTGCTGGTGATTTTAATGTTGTGAGTGGAATTTGCGATGTGAGTAGAATCCGCTTTACTGTCGCTGGAAATACTATCATCTCTGGAACACTTGCAATTAACAGCACGCGTGGATCCAAAAACTTTAATAATCTTACAGTTACTTCCACTGGTTTTTTTGATTCAAATGTATCAGAAGCTTATCGAATCAATGGAAACATAATCGTAAATGGCGCCTTTAATGCCAATTTGGGGAGGTTTACTTTAGCTGGAGCAGGCAAAACAATTTCTGGGACGACAGCTCTGGTTTTTGATGATGTTACTTGTACAGGCAATTATACCAACAATGCCTCTGTGAGAATATTAACAACTTTTTTAGGTGCAGGTACTTGGACACAAGGAACAGTTGGGACTGTCACTATTGAAATGCCCAGTGCTGATTTTTCTGTTAATACATTTAATGCTTCTGCTTCTGCTTCTGGTAATACGGTTGTCTACAATCGTAACGGAGCTCAAAATATTGTGTTGCCAAATGATGGAAGTTATTCAAATCTTACTGTTTCGGGTGGCAATACAAAGACCTTGTTAGCCAATACAACGATTGGTAGAAATTTTTTAATAGGAACAACAACTACCTTAGCAACAGCAAACCGCAATGTATTGGTGGGTGGAAATTTCACTAACAATGGTACCTTCAATGCAGGAACTGCATCCGTTACTCTCAATGGTACAATTGCTCAATTGATAAACGGAGCAACAACAACTGCTTTTAATAATCTAACGATTTCAAATGGAAGTGCTGTTGTTACAGCAGCAACAAATTTTAGTGTCAGCAATACGTTTAATTTGTCTGCAGCAGGAACAATTTTTTCACCAAATGCAGCTATTATTATTAGCGGAGCAAGTGGAACACTTACAGGAATTGGTACAGCTCGCGTTACGCGCACAGCAGTTACTCCTGATTTTATTTCTCAATATACCATTGCCGGCAAAACATTGGCGGGTTTAACAATAGATTATATCGGGGCTGGAAACCAATCGGTAAACCCTTTAAATTACGGTTCACTAACCATCAGTACCAATGGAACCCGAACAGTTACTTTTCCTGCTGCCGTAGTTGGAGTATCAAATGTATTTAGTCCGTCATTGGTGACAACAATATATGTAATAGCGGGTAATACGGTAACTTTTAATGGGGCAGTTGTACAAGCAATTCCTGCATTTACTTATCACAATATGATTAGTACAGGAAGTAGCGCAAAAATATTAACGGGTAATATTGTGGTAAATAATGATCTTACTATTACTAGTAATTTGGATGTAACAACTAGTAATTTTGCTATTGATGTAAAAAGAAATTGGATAAAAACAGGAACATTTAATGCACAAAACGGAATTGTTACTTTTAGCGGAAGTGTTGCTCAAACGCTTGCAGGTTCGGGAACAACTACATTTCATCAATTGGACATCAACAATACAGCGGGTGGTGTTTCATTAACAAGCGGAAGCTATTTGTTGAATGCGGTGATATCTCCAATCAGTGGAAATTTTAATACTGGAACTCAATCTTTTACAATGGTTTCAAATGCGACTCAAACGGCACGCATCGCTCCTAAAGCCGCTGCTGCATCACTAAGTGGAAATTTCACAATTCAACGTTTCATTTCAGCAAGAGACACCTCATATTGCGATTTATCTTCTACCGTTCAAGGAACAACTTTCGTAGATTGGGACAATGAACTACCTGCACTCAGTTATATTCATACTCCGCCAAGTGCTTAGGCATCAGCCTATACATACAATGAAACGTTAGATACTTTCTTAGCTATTACTAATTCTTCCACGACATTAACACCTGGAAAGGGGTATGAGGTTTTTTTATCAGGTGATTATGCCTATGCTGCATTTCCTTCATCCACAATGGATGCAGTAGGTGTTCCCAATCAAGGAGATCAAAACTTAAGCAGCTTGATTTCCAACAATGCACAAGGTTGGAATTTAGTTGGTAATCCCTTTGCTTCAAGTATTTCGTGGGCATCCGTTTATGTAGCATCTGGTGGTGCAGCAAGTGGATTGTACGATTTTGTTGAAATGTACGATTATTCAATAGGTGATTGGAGCGGGTATACATCAGCAGATGGAATAGAAATTGGTTCAGGGCAAGGATTTTGGGTGTATGGCTTACCGGCTGCTACTTCATTAAACTTGATCGTTCCGGAGTCTTCTAAAACAACGGCTTCCAATAGTTCCATCAAGGCGTCAGAAAAGGTGCAGCCTTATTTTACGTTAAAGATATCAAGTAATGCAAACAACTTCTCTCATACTTTTAAAGTAGATGCGAAAGAAAATGCTTCAGATGAATTTGATTCAGCCGACTTGCCTTTTAGAGCTAGTCCGAACAAAGCTACACCTGCTTTGTACTCTACAATTAATAGTGCGAAAGTAAACTTGAATACTTTTAATTCTGAAAACAAAACGCATTCAATGCCTCTTACAATAAAAGTAAATGCCATAGGGAATTTCGCAATTACAGCTGCTGGATTCAGTTACATGGAAGAATATGAATGTATTCAGTTGGAAGATAAATTGAAAAACCAATTTATTAATCTTACAACTCAAAATGTTTACGAGTTTGAAATGTTTAGATTAGAAGACTCAAAACGTTTTGTATTGCATTTCTTTAAAGATAAAGATTGCAAGCAGTCGGTTGAAAACGAAGAAGTACTTGTGTATGAAGTGGAAAATACGGTTGAGGTGTTGCCATACAATGGTGGAAACCTGTTGAACTTTAATTATTCTGAAAATACGCAGGTAGTTGTAACAGTATTCAATTTGCTTGGACAAGATATTGTTAAAGAAAGCAATCTCACAGTTGAAAGACAATCTGAAATTATTCAATTGCCAGATACTTACAAAGGTTTGTATTTCATCAAAATAGCTTCAGATAAAGGAAGTGTTGTCAAAAAATTTGTCAAGAGATAATTAGTTTCCATCACATATATTTCCCTTTCTTAAAACTCTATATCTTCATTCGATGCATTATTTAGCCGCAGATTCGCAGATTTAGTTGGGTTAAAATAATTGTGGCTGATTCTGTGTGGAATAAAAAAGCAGTTAGAATCTGCCCTAATTTTAGGCATTTAGAAATCTGCGAATCTGCGGCTTTTGAATTGTTAAGTCGGCCGCTATCTAATTAGTTTCTTTCAGAAAACCGATTTACCCAAGTCATCCACAGTAAAAAGATGTAGCCATAAATGATGATGGTGAATGTGTACGTGTGATTGAATTCCGTCCAAGACCGTGAATGGGTATCTAATATTGCCAAAGCAACAACGCGTAATACATTTAATAACTGAATCGTAATGATTCCAAGCGGGATAAAAATTAATTTATATTTCGCTTTTCCTTTATAGGCGATGATAAACCACGAGAAAAGCGCAAATAAAGCAATGCCATTGCAATTGTCTCCAATCCAAAGACCAGATGCTCCATCGATACCAATGAGTCGATCAGCACCAGTGTAAACTACATAGCCGAAAAGTTCTAAAATGTTTTTACTTAATAAAACAGTTAGGTCGATAACCATTAAATCCAGTCGTTCATCCGGGTGAAGCCAAAGGTCATATATTAGAAACCACGCGAAGTAAAGTGAGAAAACAAGCAGTAAAAATTTAACTACAGGGTTTTTTAGAAAAGAAAAATTCATGAAGTATAAGTAAAAAAAGAATCCCGATTAAGCGGGATTCTTTTTTAATGATTTGTATAGTTTAACTCCTCCATATGTTGCTCCGGCAAATAGAAGTAGGATTACACTGTTGTCCAGTGGAATCGAACAAGGAGGGAAAGGCCCACCACAAGGAACACCCATGCCCATACCCATCGCTGCACCCATACCCATACCAACAGCAAACGTTTTTGAAACAAATGCTGGAGAAATTATAAATAGTATTATAAATGCTCTTTTAAAAACTTTTTTCATCATAATTTCTTGAAATATTAAACAAATTTAATACTTATATTAATAGTGCTATTTATTTTTTAATAAACTTTTTAGTGATTGCTCCTTTTGAAGATTCAACTTTTATAATGTATAGTCCGCTAAATCCTTCAGGTAAAGTAACATTTACAGATTGTTTTGAAGCATCTACATTTATAGATTCAACAATTGTTTGTCCCAATACATTGATGACCGAAATATTGGTGTTTGTTGTTTCACTCAAATTAAAAGTGATCAAATTGCCTTGAGGAGTTGGCATAATAGCTACTTCACTGCTGAAATTAGAAGTTGAAGATGCGATATTTGATTTGCAATTTCCATTCTTCTCAAATGTTACAATAAAACGATCCATTGTTTCATCGCTATTCATTGTAAAACAATACCCGTTCCCTTCAGTTAAATCAATAGTTTGACCGGTTAATTTGTCAATGATTTTAATACAAGTATATTCTACGAATTCAAAACCACTTGCATCAATTCGATACGTACCAGATACATTTGCTTTTGTTTTTAAAGCAATTGAATAATTATCATTCGATGAGTTGAAAGTATTAATGTTTATTTTTTTACCATCAACTAGGCAATACATTTCGGGTGTTGTTTTGTTTAAGCTGTTGCGGAAAGGGATGTCCTTTCTGTCAAGTCCATCAGACGCAACTTCTGAAGTAGCAATTTTGAAGTTGTGTGCGAAATTTGTAGCGGTATTGCTTAATTTTAAGTTGAAATAAGGCTGACGTATAGAAGCGTTTTTAAGACTGCTGTTTGAAGTCGTGGTTTTGCTGGTTTCTGGAATATTTAAAGAAACAGCTCCGTTACCAGGTAAGCCATACACCCAGAATCCTTGAGTGGAACCTATTTCAATTCCAGATCCTGAGGTAAATCCATTCCAATCTCCGATTGTGTGATCGTACATTTCAATATAATCTTCTAATCCGCTAGTGCCTGGATCACTTAAAATAGAAGCCCAAGAAATGCTAGAGGCAAAAGGATTTCCAACTAAATTCCAACCTTGAACTGCGTTAGAGATGCTACTCGACAGATCATGATCTCCTTGATTGGGAACTCCAACCGTAGTTAGTTTGGTCGCAGGGAAATTGGTATACGTAAAACCTCCTGAAAGAAACACTTCAAATCCTTGACCAGGTGCTAGAAATGTACCAGCACTTGTGATTGGCACATAATCGTCTGCTGCTTCATCATATGTTGAACCTGTTGCTATTGCTGTTGGAGGAGACGAAACATAGCTAACAATTACTAATTCATTTTCCCAATCAGCAAAAGTAGCACTTTGAACGGGTGAGGAGAAATCGGCAAAAGTGGTATCTCTCGCTGTTATAAAACGCTGAACTGTAAAATTTCCAGCGATTGCAGCAGATATAGGAAGTGGCGCAATTCGAGCAGTTTGAGTTGCTGTAGAAGTCATCGTGAATGGTCTTCCTCCTGTATTAAATGTTCCATCAGTAATGGTTAATACTTCATCTAAAATATAGGTTCCAGATGTCAATGTTAAGCCATTAGAATTAGAAAGAGTAATTCCTTTGAAAGTAGTTGTTCCTGATGTGTTGGACATTGTTTGAGTGGTGGAAGTTCCGTTAAAGGTCACTGTTCTTCCAGCACTTGCTGTAAATGTTCCGTTACTTGTCCAATTACCCCCTATTGATAAGTCGAAGTTGTTCGAATTTAAAGTATTCAACGAATTGATGGTTAAATCATTTGCAATAATTGTGTTAGAGGGTAAAGTTTTAGCACCTGTAACGGTTGCAGTTAACGATAAGTTATAATAACCTGATGTAGTTGTTGGTATTGCTCCAGTGGCATATCTCAAAATAACTGTATTACCAGTAGCACTTGCAGTAAAAGTTCTACCTGACATAAACCCCGCAGTTCTAATTGAAAGAATTGCATTTGTTCCATTAATAAAAGTAGTTCCCGTTCCAGGAGTAAATGCACCTAAAGTTAATGTGCCAAGATTAGTGACTGTTCTGCTTGTTTGAATTTGAGTTACAGCATTAACTTTCGTAATTACTGAGCCAGCTGTTATTGTTCTGTTGGTGATAAAGTTGTAATATAATCGAGCATGGGACGTTCCTAGCACAGTTACAAACGTTCCAGTGCCATTAAAACCAATCTTGCCATAAACAGGTGCAGATTCTGCACCTGAAGCTGAAACTACGTAATCTCCAAAAACGTTAATTGTTTTGTTTAAGGTCCAACTTAATGTTCCATCTACTGTAAGATTTCTGCACCTTTCGGTACCATCATTAATGTTAACTGTATGACCCACATCAATTGTTACATCATCAGATGAAGTAGGAATTCCCACAGGGCTCCATGTTGCACTGTTTGTCCAGTCAGAAGGGCCAACCCCTGCAGAGATGTATGTAATACCAAAAACATTAATCGAACAAATGCTTAAAGTGACAATAAAAATTACAGATAGAAATTTTGTAGATATTTTCATTATGTTTAGTTTTTAACGTTGTAAAGATAATTTTTTTTATTGAACTCTTTGTAAAAAAAAAGAAGTTTTTTATTGGTATTTAAGGTTTTGTTGAAAAGTGTTGTAAAATCTCGACTTTACCTATAAAATCAATGTGTTTACCTCAGTTTATATTTGTGTATAGTTTCAAAAATATTTACGTTAAGTTGATTTTATTGTTTCTATAATTTAAGTAGAAAATATAATTATGAGGTAGAAGGTTTTTATCCTGCGATGAACTTAAAATATTAAGGCGACTAATAAAGCATAAATGCCTATATTTGCAACTCTAACATTTTACTAGTTTATGACTGACAAGAAAAAATCAAACATTGTTGATTTCGAGGATATCAAATCATTTTTTAGGGTTTTTCAAAAAAACTGGTACATTATTTTCTCTCTTGTTTTTATAGCAGGCATTTTGGCATATTTTTTTACTTATAAAATGTCGGATATCTATGCTGCAAAATCTCAAATCCTCCTAAAGAATGATGAAACATACGATTATCAAACGCAGTTATACAAAGGTTTGGGTTATTATAATGCCTATGAGGACAATGTCAATCAAATTAGAGTGCTTACTTCGAACAATATTATCGAAAAAGCCCTTTCAAAGCTTAAACTGAATGTATCCTACTTTATAGTTGGAAGATTAAAAACCACTGAAGTATACCAATCGATGCCTTTTGAGTTCAATGTGAAACGATTGAATTTTGAATTATATGAACAGGCCCTTAAGTTTAAAGTGTTGAATGAAAATCAATACGAAATAAAATATACAAAAGACGAGCAGGAAATTTCAAAAACATTTCAATTTAATAAAGAAGTAATTGATGCTGATTTTGTGCTTTCAGTAATTAAAAATGACAATATCAATAACCAAACGGTGTTAAATTTAAGAGACATAGACTATCTTGTAAAGATTCATGACAAAGAGAATTTGGTTAATAAGTTTAAGAATTCTCTTGCAATCGAGAATCTTGAAAGCACTACTGTACTTGAACTTACACTGGAGGATCAAATCCCAAGTAGGGCAGTAACCTTCCTAGATACGTTATCAAAAGTGTATATAGATTATACAGCCCAAGCACAATATGTAATAAATGAAAACACCTTGATCAATATTGATAAGCAGTTGGCTGGTGTAACCGAAGAGCTTAAAATTATTGAAGATGATTTAGAAGGATTTAAGGCGAACAAAGAAATTTTGAATTTGCCCAAACAAGAAGATCAGTATTTTGATGAATTGGTTGAATATGATGCAAAAAAAAGAGCATTGCAATTGTGGTCTCAATCATTAGCAGCTTTGGAAAAATATATTTTAACAATTGGAGATTCAAAAGATGATAAATTGTTACCACCTTCATTTTATATTGGTGAGGACGATGTTTATTTGAAAACATCCATCAATGAATTGTATTCATTGCAAATGACTAGAAATACTAGATTGTTTAGCTCTACCGAGGAAAACAGAAATATAAATGAATTGGACCAAACTGTTGATTTGTTGAAAAAAAATATTTTGACCTACATTACCAATTCTCAAAAAGCATTAAAGCTTAGGATGGGAGATGTAGAGAAGCAAATTGCCGATTTTACAGGTATTATCAAGGGGATTCCTAAAACACAGCGTGATTTATTGTCTATCCAACGTAAAGTAGACGTAAACGAAAAGATGTATGTGTATTTATTGGAAAGAAGAGCGAATACCGTTATAGCACGCGCTGGAATTTTGCCACAAACCAGCATTATTGAAACAGCTCACAATGTTGGAGTGGTAAAGCCAAACAAAAGAAAAATACTGTACATCTTTTTATCAGTTGGTTTAATTCTAAGTTTAATTATTGTATATATTAGAACGGTTGTCTTTGCTACTATCGAAAGTCGAGAAGAATTAAAACGACAAACTCATTTGCCTATACTGGGAGAAATTGTTCAATCAGCAGAAGCTGCAGACCATTATTTGATAGTGGACAAAGATGTGAAAGCGCCAATTACAGAAAGTTTTAGAGCCATAAGAACAAATCTGGAATATTTTGCGAATCAAGCCGAATCTAAAGTGGTATTAATAACTTCTTATAATCCAGGAGAAGGAAAAACGTTCTGTTCAGTAAATTTGGCAACTATCTTAGCAAAAGCGGATAAAAAAGTTTTGTTAATCGAATTGGATTTACACAAACCTAAAATTCAGAAAGCACTTTCTATGACTTCTGATGTTGGCGTTAGCACCATACTTATTGGAAAAACACCTGTAGAAAGTACCATTCATGATACTCCAATTGATAATTTAAAAGTTATTTTGTCAGGACCAACTCCACCAAATGCTTCCGAATTAATATTGAGTAAATATTTAAAACAAATGTTTGACTACGGAAGAGACCATTTTGATTATGTAATCGTAGATACGCCACCAGTAGGATTGATTTCTGATGCGGTAGTGTTAATGAAAAATGTGGACGTCTCTTTATTTGTTTTAAACACAAAATTTGCGAAAAAGCAAATCGTAAACTTTGTACATGAAATTGCAGAGGTAAATAAGTTATCAAATTTTGGTTTGATATTAAATGGAGTAAAACGCAATCGCTCAAGATACTATTATAATTATGGCTACGGTTACGGTTACGGTTATGGATATGGATATGGTTATGGCGGAGGTTATGGTGAAAAAAAAGGTAAGTAATTTAGTTGTTTTAAAGTATGCTTGAGAAAATAAAAACACCTTCTGTTAAACGACACATTGCTAAAACAATTACTTGGAGAATTGTAGGAACCATAGATACAATGTTTTTGGGTTGGATTATTACAGGAAATCCAATAACAGGAATGAAAATTGGAGGCTTGGAATTGGTAACCAAAATGGCTCTTTATTTTGCTCATGAAAGAGTTTGGTATAAGTCAAATTTTGGTCTAGAAAATAGAAAAAATAAAGAGGAGGATTCTGAAAATATTAAGAGTTCAAACGAGCATGAGAACCAAAATTAAAAAGTTTTTTTCGCAATTTAAAACAAAACTCGTTTCTCTGTTTAGAAAACCAATCTATTCAAACAAAGTTTTTTGTATAGGATATTACAAAACAGGAACAACTTCCTGTGGAAAGGCCTTTGAAATATTGGGATATAGGAATTGTTCCTTTGATAAAAAAATTTGGCGTGTAGATTATAAGAGTGGAAATTTTTCAAAAATATTAAAGCATGCTGCGAAGTTTGATTCTTTTGACGATACTCCTTGGTTAAAAGAGGATATTATTCCTTTGTTAGATAAAACATTTCCTAATAGCAAGTTTGTTTACACTGAAAGGGAAGAGCAATCATGGGTGAAGTCATATAATAACTGGACGTTTAGGCAAACAGGAAAGTATCCCGATTTGGAAAAAGGGTTAAGCGATTTTAAAAAACATAAAATTTTTGTAATGGACTATTTTAAAAATAGACCCAATGATTTTCTAGTCATTAATGTTGCAGAAAAAGAGGCATTTTCAAAATTAGCGATGTTTCTAGGGAAGCAAACAACACATACTTCGTTTCCTCATGAGAACAAAACAATTTGATTTTATTAAATTAGATAAGTACAAGCGTTAAATGCAAGAGAATAAAGAAGATTGGGATTTAATAATTAAACCTAAGCAATCGTTGTTTAGTATTGATTTTAGGGCTTTGTGGCGCTATAGAGATTTGCTTTTGATGTTTGTTAAAAGAGATTTTGTTGCAGTTTATAAACAAACAATTTTAGGTCCTATTTGGTTTTTCATTCAGCCTATTTTAACTACACTTACCTTTTTAATTATTTTTGGAAACATAGCTAAGATTTCTACTGACGGGCTACCCAAGGTTTTGTTTTATATGTCAGGAATTGTTTTGTGGAATTATTTTGCAGAATGTCTAACAAAAACATCTGAAACATTTACAGCAAATGCCAATTTATTTGGCAAAGTGTTTTTCCCTCGTTTGATAGTTCCTATTTCAATTGTAGTTTCGAATTTAATCAGATTGGGGATTCAGTTTTTACTTTTTTTATGTTTGTGGTTGTATTTTTATTGGAATGATGCCAATATTCACTTGAATGTAGTAGCTTTGTTATTGCCCGTTTTAATGCTTTTGATGGCAGGTCATGGTTTGGCTTTCGGTATTATCATTTCGTCATTAACTTCCAAATACAGAGATTTAAAATTTTTAATACAATTTGGTGTACAGCTTTTGATGTATGCTTCTCCTGTAGTTTACCCACTATCTTCTGTTCCAGAAAAATACAAATGGATTTTATTAATGAATCCAATGACAAGTATTATTGAAACCTTTAAATATGGATTCTTAGGGGTTGGTGTTTTTGATCCAATTCACTTAATTTATAACGCGATCGGTTTGATAATTATTTTATTTTTTGGATTGATTTTGTTTAATAAAGTAGAAAAAAGTTTTGTTGATACAGTATAAATTTTTGTTTGTTATTTCATGTCAAAAACAATTATAAAGGTTGAAAATTTATCGAAACAGTATCGTTTAGGCGAAATTGGTACAGGTTCGTTATCACATGATATTAATCGTGCATGGCATCGTGCGATTGGTAAAGAAGATCCGTATTTGAAAATAGGAGAGGTAAATGATAGAACTGTAAAAAGTGATTCGAATGTTGTTTGGGTGCTCAGAGATTTGAATTTCGAAGTGAAGCAAGGAGAAGTACTCGGAATAATTGGTAAAAATGGTGCTGGAAAATCTACTCTTCTAAAAATATTGTCACAAATCACTTCTCCCACACAAGGTTCCATAAAAGTGAAAGGACGAATTGCTGCATTACTAGAAGTGGGAACGGGCTTTCACCCAGAATTGACAGGTCGTGAAAATGTATTTTTGAATGGAGCCATTTTAGGAATGTCGAAAACTGAAATCAAAAGTAAATTTGATGAAATTGTAGAATTCAGCGGAGTTGAAAAATATGTAGATACACCCGTTAAGCGTTATTCGTCCGGTATGATGGTACGTCTGGGATTTGCTGTTGCAGCCCATTTGGAGCCAGAGATATTGATTGTAGATGAAGTTTTGGCAGTAGGAGATTTGGAGTTCCAGAAAAAATGTATGGGAAAAATGAAAGATGTTTCTGAGCAAGGAAGAACCGTTTTATTTGTAAGCCATAATATGAATGCCATGTTACAACTTTGTAGTAAGGGTATTTTGATTGCAAATGGTCAGTTGATGATGGAAGATAACATTGATGCTGTTGTGAATCACTATATTGGAATTAGTAAGCAAGGTGATTTTTTAAATGAAAATTACCCTAGTAAAGGCAATAAAAAAGCTGTTTATAGAGATTTTTATGTCTCAGACGAAAACGATAATCGGATAGAGAGTGTTGTGATGGGAAGCGATCTTTTTTTGAATGTGTTAATTGAAAGAAAAGGAGATATTAAAACATGGGATGTTTCTTTCACCATAAGAAACGCGATGGGGGAAGCTATTTGCCACATTCATAATTTACACGATAATTTTGTAATTCCATCTGAACAGCATCAAGTAAAATTGAAAATCAGATTGAACAAATTGTTATTTGTACCCAATACTTATTTTGTTTCTGTTTGGACAGGCTGTGTTGGTGAGGCTTATCATAGTATTGAAAATTGTATGCATTTTGATATCCTTCATAATCCAAATTCCAACAGAACCATTTACCCTCATAATGTTAAAGTATTCGTCCCATCAAAATGGGAACTCACCTACAAAGCTTAATTATTGCCCCCATTTCTCATATTAGAGCATAAAAAAAATAGTATATTTGTTAATGCTTGATACCACTAGGTTTAGTGGTTATTGTTTATATAACAGAATTCAATTAAAATGAATAAAAAAGCGTACATCGTCTTATTATTTATGCTGCTAAGTAGCCCTGCTGTTTTTTCCCAAAGCATCCAACGCTATGGAATTACTTCTGGTGCCGGTTTGAATGGTGGTTCTGCTTTTTTGCAATCCAATATTGGAGATTGGATTGTTGCTACCTATGCGAATTCGTTGAATATCATATCTCAGGGATATGTTCAAAACGAAGAGCTATCAATTACAACCCATATTAATTCAAATCCTGAAAACATAGTAAACGTTTATCCCAATCCATTTATCAATTACGTTAATCTTGAAATAACAGATCCACTTGAAAATATTCACATTGATATTTTAGATGTTTTAGGTAAAAGTTATTTAGTTCCAGTTCTGAACAATTATTCAAATGGGAAATCAATTCAACAATTGGATTTTGAAAATGTTGCATCAGGTGTATATTTTGTAAGAGTTTATTTTACAAAAAATAATTTTGTACAAGTATTTAAAATTTCAAAGCTTTAATATAATGAAAAGCCTAAATTTTAGAAATAGTATTTTGCTGCTTTGTTTTGTACTAACAAGTCAATTGTCTGCTTTTTCTCAATTTGTTCCTCAAGGTTTTTTTTATCAAACAGAACTAAGAACTCCTTCAAGAGTAATTATGCCGAATCAGTCGGTAAGATTTCTGTTCAGTATTTATGCAACTTCAATAAGCGGTACTCCTGTTTGGGAAGAAAGTCATTTGCTCACTAGCGATGATTATGGATTGGTGACAACAATCATTGGTTCTGGAGTAAATACAGGATTTGGAAGTCTGAGTTCTTTTAGCCAAATAAATTGGGGCGCAACAAATTATTTTGTTCAAGTAGCAATCGATTCCACTGGTGGAACAAGTTATACTCCAATGGGATCTAGCCCATTTTTTTCGGTGCCCTATGTTTTTAAATCAAAAACTGCTGATGCTTTAAATGGATTATTTCTTTCAGAGTTATACGATGTAAATGTTGACTCACTAGGAGTGGGAAAAGCGTTGAAATGGAATGGAAGCTATTGGATTCCTTCCATTGATTTAGATTCAGATACGGTTTCTTATTCTCTGTTCACCAATTATTCTGAAACGTCAGACACAGCTCTTTATACTTTTGGAAATTTAACATCAGATACGGTACAATTTGCATATTTATCAGATTCTTCAGGATATTCAAATTTAAGTGTAAATACGCTGAATACGTTGAATGCTTCTAATTCGGATACTGCTCAATATGCAATTAATAGTTCTCCATTTGCCTGGAAATTAAATGGAAACACAGGAATACTTTCAAGTAACTTTTTTGGTTCAAACGATAACATGGATGTTTTACTTAAAACAAATAATACCACTCGGTTTGGATTAAAAAATAATGGAAATTTATTTTTGGGTGCTGCATCTAGTCCTGCGAGTCTTAGTCAACTTAGCATAGATGGCCTAATGTCAGTAGGGCAAGTGTATTCAGTATTTACCCCGATTGCAGGTGCGGGAACTAAGTTCTTGTGGTATCCAGCCATGGGTAGTTTCAGAGCTGGAGCAATTAATGGTAATCAGTGGGATACTGCGAGTATTGGGAAGTATTCCTTGGCTGTAGGTTATAATACAAAAGCCGGAATTGGTTCATTTACTTCAGGGTATGAGTGTGTAACTGTAGATTATGGAATTGCCATGGGTAGAAAATCTATGGCGATGGGAGTTGGGGCTTACCCTGGAGGAAATAGTGTTGCCTTGGGAGATAGCTGTTATTCAGTTGATAAACGAGCAGTAACAGTTGGAAGAAATAATTTAGCGACAGGTCCTACCAGTATAGCAATTGGTTTTTCCAATCAATCGTTAGATGATAAAACAACAGCCATTGGTTCGTATTGTAATGCAACAGGGGTATGGTCTACTGCTTTGGGATATTATGCAGCGTCAATGCATAGAGGTGGTTTTGTTTACGCTGATGCTTCAGTTAGTGTCCCTTTTTTATCCTCATTATTTGATCAATTTTTAGTAAGAGCTTCTGGTGGAACAATATTCTATTCTGATTCTTTATGCACTATGGGTGTAATGTTGAATGCTGGAAGTGGAAGTTGGTCGGTAGTTTCGGATAGAAATAAAAAGGAAAATTTTCTAAAAGCAGATTATGAGTCAACACTAAAAAAAATAAGTCAACTCAAAATCACAACATGGAATTATAAATCGCAATCTGATTCAATTAGCCATATTGGCCCAATGGCTCAGGATTTTTATCGTTTGTTTCATTTGGGAGAAAACAGAAGAATGATTTCTACTGTTGATATGGATGGTGTTGTATTAGCAGGAATTAAAGCATTAAATATTAGGTTACATGATTTAGAAAAAATAAATGAAATTGATAAATGCAAAGCTAAAACAGAAAGCCTTCATCAATCATCTAAAAATATAAATGAGCGATTAAACGCTATTGAAGATACACTAAACGATTTTTAAAATTAATTTACATGAAAACAAACATCAAAAAAATTATTTTACGCCTGGCATTAATGGTTATAATTTTACAACCATTTTCTGTTTTGGCTCAAAATGTCCCAGAGGGTATAACCTATCAGGGGTTGGCACGTGATGTATCCAATGCTGTTTTGGTAAATCAAAACATCAGTATAAAAGTTGGAATTTATGCTCCAGCAATTACTGGAACACTTGAATGGGAAGAAACACATACCTTAACCACAAATCAATTGGGGTTGTTCGCCTTTATAATTGGACAAGGGACTTCAACAGGAAGCGGGTCATTAACTGGTTTTACTTCTATTAATTGGGGCGCGAATCCACATTTCACAAAAATTTCGATGGATGTGACTGGTGGCTCTTCTTTTCTGGATATGGATACAATTCAATATTGGTCTGTTCCTTATGCATTGCATTCGGGTATTGCAGATAGTTTAAGTCAACCAATGAGATTAAGTCAATTGTCGGATGTGGATACAATTGGTGTAACTACAGGTTATGTTTTAAAATGGAATGGCAGTATATGGGTGCCAGCTGCTGATAACGATTCTGATACGGCAGTATATGCTCTAAATGCAGGTCATTCTGCCACTTCGGATACAGCAACCTATTCACTGAATGTATTGTCAACAATTGATACAGTTCCGTTTTCATTCAATTCTGACTCTTCTTCATTTGCATCTAATGCTGCCTCTTCTTTAAATGCACTTAATTCTGATTACTGCGATACAGCTACTTATGCATTAAATGTAGTCAATCCAAATCTGTATTGGAATTTGACAGGAAATAGTGGAACAACTCCCGCTATTAATTTTATTGGTACAATTGATAATACCGATTTTGTTTTTAAAACCAATAGCATTGAAAGAATGAGAATATTGGCTAATGGAAAAATTGGTATTGGTACAGCAACTCCTACTGCAGGATTGCATATTGTAGGAAACGATGGAGTTGTTGCTGAAGGAACATTTGGTTTAGGGGCAACCCCGCCAAGTGGTGCTGGAACGAGAATGATATGGTATCCTAAAAAAGCAGCATTTAGAGCGGGGGGAGTGAGTGGTTCCGACTGGAATGATGTAAATATTGGAAACTATTCTTTTGCATCTGGATATGATAATAGAGCTTCAGGAGCCTATTCAACTTCTTTTGGGTCTAGCAGTATTGCTAGCGGTCAATACTCTATTGCTGCCTGCGAAAACTCTACAGCATCTGGAATTTCATCTATTGCAATGGGAAGTCAGGCGATCGCATCAGGTCCGTATTCTGTTGCATTAGGTAGGGGCATTATATCATCCGACTCATCTTCTGTAGCTATTGGTTATCATTGCACTTCAACTGCTAAATATGCAATGGCTTTTGGATTTCAAACGCGTGCATCGGGTGAATATTCAACCACTTTTGGATATTGGGCAAGCGCAAATAATCATAGAGGAAGTTTTGTTTATGCAGATGGTACATCTTCTACACCAACATTAAGTACTGCCGATAATCAATTTATGGTTAGAGCATCTGGTGGAACTATATTTTATTCCAATTCTGGATTAACAGCTGGAGTTTCATTGCCAGCTGGTGGTGGTAGTTGGGCAAGTGTTTCAGATAGAAATAAAAAAGAAAATTTTAAAAAACTGGAGAATGCTATTCTTTTGGATAAGTTGAACTCGTTAGAAATTAGCACGTGGAATTATAAATCTCAAGATGCGTCTATTCGTCATATCGGACCAATGGCTCAGGATTTTTACCGTTTGTTTGGTTTTGGTGAAAGCGACACAACTATTACTACCATTGATATAGATGGTGTTAGTCTAGCCGCTATTCAAGCGTTGACTCAGAAAACAAATGAATTGAAACTGAAGTCAGAAGAAATTGAATTGTTGAAAGCCGAAATTGAAAAATTAGAAAATGAGAATTCGTTGTTAGAAAAACGTGTTGTGAAGATGGAGCAAAAATTAAATTTGAATAATACCGCCTCTTTATTTTACAAAAATGCTGGCAAATAATTTTTTTAAAATTAGCCATTAGCAGAGGATTGAAAAAAGTGTATGAAAAAAAATAACAACATCTGTATTTGTGTTAGTGATAGAAAAACCTATTCCGAAACATTTATTAAAGCTCAGATTGATCAGCTTAACGCAGTTGTTATTTACAAATCAATGTTGCCTTTTGAGGATATTAGTTTAGGTGCAACAACCCATAGCGAGCCCCCTTCAATGCTATTCGCCCCCAAAAAGGCAATTAATCGATTACGGAATTCGATTTCTAATAAGCGTAAGGCGATGAGTCTGAAAACCTTTTTTCGCGAACATTCAGTAGGAATTGTGCTTGCGGAATATGGTCAAATTGGTGTTGCTGTTATGGATACTTGTAAAAAGAACAATATTCCGTTGGTAGTTCATTTCCATGGATTTGATGCTTACAAAAAAGAATCATTAAAAAAATTCGAAAAAAAATATCCCGAATTATTTGAATTCGCCAGTGCAATTATTGTAGTTTCTCGAGATATGGAACAACAACTAATTCGGTTAGGAGCGCCAGCGTCTAAAGTTTTTTATAATGTATATGGAGTGGATATAAGTAAATTCAAAAAATCGGATATTTCTAAAACTAAAAAACATCTTTTATTTGTTGGAAGGTTTGTCGAGAAAAAAGCACCCAACTTATCGATTTTAGCCTTTAAAAAGGCATTAGAGGAAGTTCCGGATGCAAAATTTTATATGGCTGGAGATGGTTTACTATGGGAAGAATGCAACAAGTTGGTGGCTGATTTAGGACTGCAAGAAAGTGTTATTCTGCTAGGTTCAAAAACGCATGATGAAGTCGTTGATTTAATGCTTACTTCCCGAGCTTATGTTCAGCATTCAGTTGTTCCTGAATCAGGAGATTCAGAAGGAACGCCTAACTCAATATTGGAGGCGCAAGTTTGTGGTGTTCCTGTTGTTAGTACTTTGCATGCTGGAATTAAAGATGTTGTGATTCATGGTGAAACAGGTTTTTTAGTAGAAGAAAGAGATGTGAATGAAATGGCTAAATATATGGTGGAAGTATTAAAGGATGTTGATTTGGCTGTTAAAATGGGTGAAAAGGCTTATCTGCATGCAACTAAAAATTTTACTTTGTCGGATAGCATAGCAAAATTGAAATCTATATTAGATAGGAACAGTTTAAAAAATTAATCAAGAGGTTTGTACTAAAAATAAATGTTGTGAAAGGTTTGCGTAGTTTTTTAGGGTCTGTCGTCAGAAATACTAAAAGTTATTTTTTAGGTGTTTCGAAATTTTTTTCTAACTCTGTTAAGAAACCGAGTATTTCTCCAATCATCATCATTGGACATCAAAAATCAGGTACTACTGCAATTGCTCAACTATTAGGTAAAGCAATAGGAAAAAGCGTTTCCATCGACCCCTTTTACAGAACGCCTAGCAAACAAACTCAGTTGCCATCAGTATATTCCAATAAAAAAATGTTAGGTGTTTATATCGCAAAAAACGGATATTTATTTTCTGAAGACATTATTAAAGATCCTGAGTTTTCATTTTTTTACCCTGAATTGAAAATACTCTATCCACATTCAAAGTTTGTTTTTATTATAAGAAATCCTTTTGATAATATTAAAAGCATTTTCGATCGATTGAAAATCCCTGGTGATATTAAAGAATTTGATGAAAATTTTTTTCCAGAAGTGACTAAAACATGGGACTGGCATACAATTTTAAATGGTGAGCTTACTCATATTAAAGGGAAAAATATAGTTGAAACTCTTGCTTTAAGGTGGGTGTATTCTACCCATGTGTATTTGGATAATCAGCAGCATTTTGTGTTAGTGAAATACGAAGATTTTAGAAAGAATAAAATTGAAAGTATTTCCAATTTGTCAATAAATTTGGGTGAAATTGTAAGAAATGACATTTCTGATGTTATGAACAAACAATTTCAACCGAAAGGCAAAAGTGCATTTGTAGAGGCAAAAGATTTTTTTAGTAAAGAAAATTTTGAAACCATAGGAAGAATTTGTGGTGATTTAAATAGAACCATCTATGAAGGGGAATTGCTTTGAAAAATTAAAATTTAAGGAAATAATAGCAAAAAATAAAATTTATTCAAAAGAGTCACATCAATTGATTTAATTAAAGTAATAGAAATGCAATTTTTAACAGACTTAGAATTTTCGACAAATAAATACTTACACAGGGATGCCTTTTTTATTAATGGTCTGTCGTATACGTATTCTGATTTATCAAATTCAATTTCTAAAATTAGAAATTCTATAAGAAATGAAATTTCTGCAACCGAATTTAATATTGGAGTGGTTGCAAATGATGATTTAGAAACTTATGCCAGCATATTTGCGTTGTGGCTTGAAGGAAAGGCTTATGTTCCTTTAAGTCCTGAAATGCCAGTCGAAAGAAATGAAAATATTATTAGTCAAGCATTTTTAAAGACAATTATTGACTCATCTTCGTCCCCTTTATTTGGTACTATCAAAACAATAAGAAGCAAAGAATGCAATTCTGTTACAGTTGATTTGCATCCCATAGAAATAACAGATGAAAGTGCTGTTTATATTTTATTTACTTCTGGAACCACAGGACAACCCAAGGGAGTTCCTATCAGTCGTAAAAACCTCCAAGGCTTTGTGGATGCATTCCATAATATGAAAATTGCGGTAGATGAAAACGATAGATGTTTACAAATGTTTGAATTAACATTTGATTTGTCGGTGATGTCTTATTTGATACCGCTTTTGCACGGTGCTTGTGTTTATACAATTCCGAAAGACAAAATTAAGTTTGCTTATATATTTGAATTGATGGATGAACAAAGGCTTACGTTTGCTTTAATGGTGCCATCCATTTTACATTATCTTCGACCATATTTTGATGAGATTCATTTTCCTGAAATGAAATATAGTCTTTTTTGTGGTGAGGCCTTGCCAATAGATATTACAATTGAGTGGAGTAAGTGCCTACCCAATGCGATCATTCATAATGTTTATGGTCCAACTGAGGATACGATTTTTTGTACTTCTTATGTTTTTCAAAAGGAAGAAAGTAATAAATCTTACAATGGAATTCTTTCAATTGGGAAATCAATGCTCGGTAACAAAAATGTCATAATTGATGAAGAAAACAATGTATTACCATTTAATCAAATCGGTCAATTGTGTCTTGGAGGTGTTCAATTAACAACAGGCTATTGGAACAATGAGGATAAAAATTTGGAATCTTTTTTTATGATTTATGATAAAGGAAATCAAACTCGATTTTATAAAACAGGAGATTTGTGCTCAATGGATAATGAAGGGGATTTGATGTATATAGGAAGATTAGATACTCAAATTAAAATTCAAGGTTTTAGGGTCGAGCTTTCTGAAATTGAGTTTCATGTTAAATCGTTTTTGGATAAAATTAGTATTGTTGCTTTGGCAATTAAAGATGCAAAAGGAAACACAGAAATAGGGTTGGTTATTGAATCACAAAAAATTGAAACAGAGGCACTGCTTATTTACATGAAAATGAAGATGCCTGCATATATGATTCCTAAACGAATTGAATTTATTGAGAAGTTTATGCTTAATTCAAACGGAAAAACAGATAGAAAAAGACTAGCTTTGCTGTTTAATGAATCATAATATGAACGAATATTTTATACGTGAAGCAAGTTTTTCAGATTTGTCTTTTATTTCGACAGTTGTAGTTTTAGCAGAAAAGAGCAATTCTGACAAATTAAGTTTTTCTACTTTGTTTAATTTGTCAGAAAACAAAGTGAAAGAATTGATAGTTTCGATGTTTGAAGAGGAAATTGAGGGGTGCGAGTTTGACCTTAAAAATTATTTGGTAGTAGAATATGAAGGCGAAGCAGTTGCGGCATTTGGTTCTTGGATAGAAGGGTATAACGGTAATATGCCATCAAAAATATTAAAATCAAATTTGATAGGTCACACTTTTGGAAGAGAATGTGTAGAATTTTTAAGAACAAAGTCATTAATAATAAAAGATATTCTTGCAGAACGTGAAGGTTTGGCACTTCAGTTTGAGTATTTGTTTGTTTCTGAAAAACACAGGGGTAAAAAATTAGCGAATTTACTTATCCAGAAATTAGAAGAGCGTGCTTTAAAAGGGTATCCGGAATTGAAAAAAGCACAGGTCCAAGTTTATAAAAACAATATTCAGGCGATTAAAGTGTATGAAAATTGCGGATTCAAAATTGCTAAATCATTTGCTTCTACTCATCCTGAAGTAATGGATTATTTGCCGTTCAATGAAAAATATATAATGGAAAAAAATTATTTAAAATAGCAGTATGGAAAAAAATGAAATTAGTTCAAAAATAAAAAGCATACTTATCTCGGTTCTTAAACACGAAAATTTTGAAATGAGAGATGATTTGTCAGCTGCTGATGTTGATGGCTGGGATTCGCTCACTCATATGATTATTATAACCGAGATTGAAGAGTGCTTTGGTGTTAAATTCAAGCTAAAAGAGCTGAATAAATTAAATAATATGATTAATTTATTAGATTTGGTTGCTTTTAAAATTGAGCAAAAATAACATAACTTCATGGTGTTTTATTCAGTAGAATTCATACAGTTTTTTGTATTATTCTTTTTTTTATACTGGCTTGTTTTTAGACAAAATATTAAATGGCAAAACCTTTTATTATTAGCAGGTAGTTATACCTTTTACGCATTGTGGGATTGGCGATTTTTGTTTCTTTTGGCTGGTAGTTCTGCTATAACTTATTTGTTAGGTTTATATATCTCCAAAACAGATAACGAAAAGCGCCAAAAGATTTTTCTTTTTATTGGACTGGTTTTTGGGCTAGGCGTATTGTTGTTTTTTAAATATTATAATTTTTTTATTAATTCGTTTGTAAAAGTTTTTTCAGCTTTTAATTTTAGTCTCGATATACATACTTTAAATTTAATTTTGCCCCTAGGTATAAGTTTCTATACCTTTCGTTCTATAAGTTATCTTTTAGATATTTCCAATGAGAGAATAAAGCCAACATCAAATTGGGTAGTGTTCTTTACTTATATCTCATTTTTCCCTACTCTTTTGGCTGGACCTATTGATAAAGCCAGAGATTTTATCCCTCAACTAGAAAATAAAAGAACATTCAATTATGGTTTGGCTGTAGATGGAATGAGGCAAATTTTATGGGGGTTATTTAAAAAAATAGTTATCGCAGACAATTGCACTGTTTTAACCAATTATACTTTTGATAACTACCCAACACTTCCTGCTAGTTCTTTACTTATTGGAGCTTTCTTTTATTCGATCCAAGTTTATGCTGATTTTTCTGGCTACTCAGATATGGCAATTGGTTTTTCTAGATTAATTGGTTTTAATGTTACTCAAAATTTTAATTTTCCTTTTTTCTCTAAGAATATTGCTGAATTTTGGCAAAATTGGCACATTTCACTTACTACCTGGATGTCTGAGTATGTTTTTAATCCGTTGTCGTTTCTTTTTAGAAAATATAAAAAATGGGGGTTGGTTATTGCTATCATAATTAATTTTATTCTCATAGGTATTTGGCATGGTGACAATTTAACTTTTATTCTCTTCGGATTTTTGCATGGTTGTTATTTTGTCCCCTTGATAATGAAAGGAACATTAAGCAATTCTAAAAAAGTTGCCACGTATAATTTTATTCCTAAATTGAATGAATTTATTAAGATGGCAGGAGTGTTCACCTTGGTTTCGCTTACAACTGTTATTTTTAGAGCAGATTCAATCAAGCAAGCATGTCATTATTATACTGGAATCCTTTCATTATCGCTTTTTGATAAGCCGTATTTGAAATCTGTCGAACTTAAAACAGGAATGATTACAACTTCATTTTTTATTCTGTTTATGTTTATTATTGAGTGGCTGGGACGAGATCAACAATATGGCATTGCAAATTTTGGTTTTAAATTTCCGAAAACTCTAAGATGGTTTTTTTATTCATTGTTGCTTTTTTTTATCGGTATGTTTATGAACACAAGTGGAACTCCTTTTCTTTATTTTAAATTTTAGATTACAATATTAAAAAATCAGATGCGTCAATTTATTAAATCATTTTTTTTATTTTTTATTTTTACGTTCATCGTCTATGTATTACTTATATGCATATGGGGTAGTTTTGCACCTTCTTTACTTAGAAAGAATTTGAATTATGAGCTTGGGGCCTATGGTCATATGTTTTCTAGGATAAAAGAGATTAAAGAAACTGAAAATGTTGATATTCTATTCTTAGGATCATCTCATACTTATAGAGGGTTTGATACTAGAGTATTTGAATTGAATGGATTTACTTCGTTTAATTTGGGTTCAAGTGCCCAATCTCCACTTCAAACAGAAGTTTTACTCAAAAGGCATTTAGCTAAGTTAAGCCCTAAACTTATTGTTTATGAAGTTTATCCAGGAACATTCTCTTCTGATGGTGTAGAGTCTTCATTAGACATAATTGCCAATGACATAAACGATTTTGAGTCATTTAAAATGGCAATGAAGCAAAATAATGTTAAGGTATGGAATGCCTACATTTATAGCTTGTACAGAGAGATTTTTAATAAAAACAGTGATTTTGAAGAGGCCGCTGTTAAAGGAGAAGACACATATATCAAAGGGGGATATGTTGAAAAAAAGCTGAAGTATTTTAAATATAAAAATCACGAAAAAAACAAATGGGAATTTGAGCCTTCTCAGTTTGATGCTTTTGAACGAACGCTGGCGATTATTATGGACAAAAAAATAAAAACTATTTTTGTTCAAGCTCCCATTACAACTCTTAAGTATCAAGCATATACCAATAACGATGATTTTGATAAAAAAATGAGGGTATTTGGTGATTATTATAACTTTAATGAATTAATGCATTTAAATGATTCCTTAAATTTTTATGATGAACATCATTTGAATATAATAGGAGTTGAAATTTTTAACGATAAATTATCAAACATCATTTCTGCTCAACTGAATAAGAATTGACGTTTTTAAAAATAGGATAAAATGCTCATTTCTGTCATAATACCTTGTTACAATGTTGAAGCGTACATTTTCGATTGTATTGATTCTGTTATGAAACAATCATATTCATCCATTGAAATTATCTGTGTTGATAATAATTCAACGGACAATACTTTTCAACTCATAAAAAACATTGAACTTCAATATCCAGGAAAAATTCAGGTTGTTCAAGAACTTAAAAAGGGAGCTCCTGCAGCCAGAAATAAAGGTCTTTCTGTGGCAACCGGGCATTGGATTCAGTTTTTAGATGCAGACGATTTATTAATGCCAGAAAAAATCAGTCATCAGATAGCACTAGTTCATATGCAACAGAATATTGCATTTGTAGGTAGTTCCTATTACAATTTGAGTGTGGAAGGGCATAAAAAAACGAGAGCACTAAATTTGAGAGATCCTTTTAAAGCAATTTTTACTACCAATTTAGGTATAACAAGTGCAAATCTTTTTAATGCAGAAAAAGTTAAAAGAATCAATGGGTGGAAAGAAGAATTAATGAGTTCGCAGGAAGCAGATTTAATGTTTCGTTTGCTTAAAATGGGTGATGATTTAATTTTTGATGATGTTCCATTCACAATAATAAGAGAAAGAGCTTCAGGTCAGATATCACAAAGAAATCCAAAAGAAAAGTGGTTGCATTATATTGGTTTAAGATTGGAAATGATTAACTTTTTGAAACAAACTAAAGAAGAGTATTTTATAAAAGAGAAAAGCTTTTATTACAATAATCTTTTTTCTCAATTGAGAACACTTGCCAAGTATAGTACCGAAGAAGCAGATGTTATTTTTAAAAATAATTTTGAACAGCCTTTCATTAATGGAGATGAGTTCCCTTTTTCTATCTATAAAGTATTATATAAATTGTTAGGTTTTAAAAAAACAGAACAGCTAAAACGAATTTTTTAACTTATTGTTTATGTAATCGTTTGATATGAATGCGGATTCCAGAAGTGTTTTATTAGTTGTTCCCGAATTTCCTCCCAATGGATCTATGGGCGGGAGGAGATGGGCTAAATTTGCAAAATATTTAGCTCAAAAAGGACTAGCTGTTAAAGTAATTGCGTTTGAGCCAACTACAAAAATTTTAAAAGCAAATTGGACAAATGATATTCAACATAAAAATATAGAAGTATATTATCTTCCTAGCAAATACCCAAAGATTCTTCAGTCTAGTTCAATGGGGATTTTTTCAAGAATATTAAAAAAGTTTGTAAATGTTTTTTTATCTATTTATGACGGGGGAATAATTCAAGACCGCTCGATATTTTTTAAAAATGAATTATTGGTAAATGCTTCTACAATTATTAAGAATTTTAATATTCAAAATGTTGTTTGTACAGGGCCCTATCATCGTGCTTGCTATTTTACAGTTTTGCTCAAAGAAACATTACCTAATTTGAATATAATTGTGGATTTTCGAGACAGGTGGACAGATGGTCAGGTTTACGGAATCGAAAGTTTGTCGAAACAAAGATCTATGAAGGAAGAGAAATTACAAAAGTACACCTGTGAAAAAGCAGATTATGTTATTTCAACTTATTCCGAAATTATCCAAGAATTGACATCTTTATATTCTCATTTACCGAAGGAAAAATTCATTCATTTCCCACATAATTTTGATATCGATGATTATGATGGGTTGAGCCTTGATGGAGAAGCTATTAGAGTGAAAGAACGTGTTCGTTTTCTTTATGGGGGAACAATCAATACGGCTGCATTTAATGATGCTTTCAAACCCTTCTTTTATTCTTTGAATAAGTTGAAAGTCAATAATAACGAATTATATCGCAAGATTTCTATTGAAATTTATGGAGAAAACTTTGTGCTGAACGAACTGTCACAAAAGCTTGATTTAGGCGATTGTGTGAAAATTTCACAACAATTACCAGAAAAGGAGTTCTATTTTTTAGCAACTAAATGCGACTTTTTACTTATGTTTTTGGGTAGAAAGTGGAAAGATTTGATGACCACTAAAAATATAACTTACTTGCCATTTCGGAAGCCATTTATGCTTATCTCTGAAAGGGGCGAGGTTAGCAGAATGGTAGAAGATAATAATATAGGATTTGTTTTGGAGCCCGACCACTGCTTCGAAAAATTACTTATCTTAATGGAAAATTATTCATCTGGAAATTTGACATACAATCATATGTTTGATTTTTCTGATTATTCATATGAAATGGCTACTGAGAGATTGATTAAATTATTTAAGTTCGATAATAAAAATTAATGAAAATTCTTTTTATATCTACAATGGCTGGTACTGCTTGGGGCGGTAGTGAAGTGTTATGGAGTAATATGGCGGCTATATTATTGGATGAAGGTCATGATGTTACAGCCTCCATTTTCGATTTTGGTACTAATCCTCTTCGTATTCAAGAATTAGCAAAAAAGGGATTGAAAGTTCATAAGCGAAAGCGAACAAATTTTACCACAACTTTTGGCAAGATAAAAGGGAAAATTGTAGCGAAATTTATTTCTCCTGGAGAGTTTGATTCACTAAATAAAATCTCACCTGATATGGTTTTCTTCAGCCAAGGAGCTGCTTTTGATTTGACAATACCATACTATGAAAAATATGTTTCGGGATTAAAAGTTCCATACTTCTGCTATCTGTCACTAAATACAGAATACGAAGTGTTACCGTTTAATCAAATGGTTGCGCAAAGAAAAATATTTGAAAATGCTAAAACGTTATTTTTTGTTTCAAAAAGAAATTTAGAGACAGCGCAACGCCAGCTTTGCTCCGAACTAAAGAATGCACTTGTTATTAATAATCCTCTCACGTTTAGCGATCTTAGTGCTGTTCCTTATGTTGTTTCAGAGGCTATTCATTTTGCTATGGTTGCAAGAGTAGATGCATATGTTAAAGGCCATCCTGTTGTGTTGAAAATTCTTTCAGGTGAAAATTGGAAAGTAAGAAATTGGAAGCTAGATATATTTGGTGAAGGGCCAGATATGGAGTATGTAAAAGAGTTGGTCAGATTTTATAAACTCACCGACAAAATTCGTTTTAAAGGGCAAATACAAGATATAAAACAAGAAATATGGGCACATAATCATGTGTTGTTGATGCCTTCTCAGTATGAAGGCTGCCCAATTTCTTTATATGATGCTGCAGTTTGTGGTAGAACAGCTGTAGTGAGCGATGTTGGAGGAAATGCAGAGTTTGTTGTTGAAGGAGAAAATGGTTTTATTGCAGATGCTCCTTCTGTACATTCGTTTGGTTCAGCTTTGGAAAGAATGTGGCAGAATAAACATCGTATTATTGAATTAGGAGAAAATGCAAGAGAAAGAGCTCTTAAGATACTAGATTTGAAACCCGATATAACTGTTGTTGGTTGCATAAAAAAGAATTTTTAATATGGTTGTAGGAAATGGTTTGATTGCTAATACGCTTTCTGAATTTGAGAACAATAAGGATGTTTTGATTTTTGCATCAGGAGTCTCTAATTCTTCGGATTTTTCATCGAAAAATTTTGAACGAGAGGAGAAATTACTTTTGCAAAATGCTAACACAAACAAAATGCTTTTTTACTTCAGCACATGCAGTGTATATGATGTATCACTCGAACAGACTCCTTATGTTAAACATAAAAAAAGGATGGAAGAGTTGGTAGAGAAAAATTTCCTAACATATTGTATTATGCGATTGCCTACACTTGTTGGTAAAACAAACAATTCATTTACGTTTTTTAATAATTTCAAAAGCAAGTTAAAAAAAGGAGATAAAATAACAGTATTCAAAAATGCTACCCGATATCTCTTTGATGTGGATGCGCTTCCATCTATTATAAGTTTGTTTATGTCACAAAACAATAAAAACGTAATCAATGTGGCATTTGATAATAAAGTTAGTGTGGTTGATATCGTTGATTACATGAAATTTTCGATGCAAACTGATTCAATTGTTGAATATGTGGACAGGGGCTTTGATATTTCGATTGACAATAAAGAATTTATTGGCATATTGACTGCGAATAATTTTGATTTTGCTCAAATTGGACAGGATTATAAAAATATTATAGACAAATATATTCATTGCTGATTTTATTAGATGGGAAATAAACAAAATATGCATGTCCCTGTTTTAGACGGATTGAGAGCTCTAGCTGCGCTTTCCGTGTGTTTTTTTCATTTTGTGTGTGGTCCAACCAATTTTGTTACGGACGAGACAGTCTTGGATATTTTTAGTTATGGAAAATACGGAGTTCAATTGTTTTTTGTTATTTCTGGTTTTGTCATTCCTTGGTCCATTGCCACTTCAAATTATCATATCAAAAAATATTTTCATTTTCTATTAAAGCGATTTATCCGACTAGAGCCCCCATATATCTGTTCTATTGTAATGATAGTAGCATTGATTTATTTAAGAACTGTTTATACAGATGCACCTGATATTCGAGTTTTATCGCCAAATCAGCTGTTTCTCCATTTGGGATATTTAATTCCTTTTTCGAATTATGATTGGATAATAGATGTTTATTGGACCTTGGCCATTGAATTTCAGTTTTATTTATTTATGGGATTGTTTTATTTTATTATAATAAGTAAGTCTCCAGTTGTTAGAATTGCTGGATACATTTCAGTTTTATCATTGTCTTTTATCGGTACAAATGATTTCTTACCTTATTGGTTGCCCGTTTTTCTTATTGGTAATCTATTGTTTTTATTTATTTCAGAGAGAATTAAAGCAATGGAATTTTATATAACAATTTCTCTGGTTGCAATTTATTTAGCATTTTGGTATCCACTTCCTATTTTATTCGCCTCTATAATTCCTACATTGGCCTTACTTTTCTGTTTCTCATATTATAATAAAATATTAACGTGGCTGGGAAAAATTTCCTATTCAATATATTTATTTCATACAATTGTTGGTACGGCAACAATCAATGTTTTGTCGCATCATGTTCACAGTTCGTTTATGAAATTTATCATTGTAATGGTTGGCATAGGTGTAAGCATTGTTTTTTCATATATTATGTACAGAATAATAGAGGTGCCATCTAAAAAACTTTCTGCAAAAATTAAATACTAAAATGAAGCGATTCAATTATAAAAATTGGTTGATAAATGATTGATATTATTGTCCCTACATATAATCGTCCAAAGGATATTGAGAAATTTATAGTTGAAATTAAAAAGCAAGATTTTAATGAATATCATGTAATAATTGTAGATGATTGCGGTGATTTACCTATTGAGCATCTCATTCCTAAAAATGATGCAAATTTCACATACATTAGGCTCGAAAAAAATCAAGGACAAGCAGCAGCAAGAAATAGAGCAATTGAAACAGGGAAAGGTGAAATTATTATTTCATTGGACGATGATGCTTGGTTTGAGAATGGAGCAGAACTAGGAGAGTTGGCCAGCTATTTTCAGCTATTTCCTTCTTTAGGCTGTCTCATGTTTGACGTTAGGACTCCGCAGGATGACTATTTAAGTGTAATTCATTCCATTAAAACAGATGGACAATTGATAGGGAGCCATATTACTTGTGGATGTGCTTATACTAGAAAGGCTTTAGAAAGTATAAATGGTTTTGGTGGTTACCTGCATTCTGGTGCAGAAGAAACAGACGTGACCCTTAAATTAATAGCTAAAGATTACGAATTGCGGTTAGCTAAAAATATCAAAGTGTTCCACAATTATACTCCAGGTGTAAGATCAAAAAAGTGGTATAGAATGTTGCGTTTTAACACCACTCGAAATGACATGTTGATTGTTTTAATGAGATACCCCGCAAGATATGTTTTGCCTTACTTTTTTGGCAAATATTTTTCTCATATATTGTTTAGTTTTAAAAACAGAAGAGATTCTACTGTAGCGGGTTTGTATACTATTTGGGCGCTTCCAATGACTTTTGTTCTGTTAATTACAGCTATAAGAAATAGAGCACCTCTTTCGAAAGATATATTTTTAAATTGGTTAAAAATCAGATGGTAAATGCTATTTAATTCGGCATCCTTTTTAATATTTTTCCCAATAGTAACATTGGTTTATTTTCTGTTGCCTCATAAATTTAGGTGGCTTCACTTGCTTTTGGCCAGTTGTTATTTTTATGTAGCTTTTGTTCCTGTTTATATTCTCATTTTATTTTTTACAATCATTATAGATTATTTTGCTGGAATCTATATCGAAAAGTTAGTGGGTAAAAAGAAGTATTATTTTTTAATTTTAAGTATTGTCGCAAATGTCGGTATCCTCTTTTTCTTTAAATACTATAATTTCTTTATTGAAAACTTCAATTCACTTTTTTCTATAGTAGGTTCAGATACTACATTTTCATTACTGAACATTCTTTTACCGATTGGGCTTTCCTTTCATACGTTTCAAGCAATGAGTTATACAATTGAAGTATATAGAGGAAATCAAAAAGCGGAAAGGCACTTTGGTATTTATGCTTTATATGTAATGTTTTATCCTCAGTTGGTTGCAGGACCGATTGAACGACCTCAAAATGTTTTGCATCAATTTCATGAAAAACACTCGTTTAATTTTGAAAATTTATGGGTAGGAATGAGATTGATGTTGTGGGGACTATTCAAAAAGGTAGTTATAGCAGATAGACTTTCTATTTTGGTTGATAGAGTTTATAGTTCTCCTGATGAATATCATTCGGGTGTTTTAGTAATAGCAACATTGTTTTTTGCTATTCAAATATATTGTGATTTTTCGGGATATTCAGATATGGCTATTGGTGCTGCTAAAACAATGGGATTTGACTTAATGACAAATTTCAACCGGCCCTATTTTGCAGCAAATATTAAAAAATTCTGGGACAGGTGGCACATTTCTCTCTCCTCTTGGTTTCGTGATTATTTGTATATACCACTTGGAGGAAATAGGGTATCAGAAGGAAGATTGTATTTTAATGTTGCTTTAGTTTTTATTTTGAGTGGCTTTTGGCATGGTGCAAACTGGACATTTATTATTTGGGGAGCGCTTCACACAATGTATTTATTGGTATACATGATTATTAATAGAAAAAGGGTTTTTGAAAAGTATAAAAATAATATGTTTTTTAAACTATCAAGTTGGTTTATCACCTTTGGGTTGGTTTGTTTTGCTTGGATTTTTTTTCGAGCAAATAGTGTAGCTGAAGCAATTGATTTCATTTATAATATTGCCCAGAATTATAATGTTGCGTTTGATTTTAGGATAGATAAAAGCAATACTGAGTTAGGGTTTGGCACCACTAGTTATCTTATTTCTATATTTTCTTTGTTGTTTTTATTTGTGTTTGAGTATAAAATATCACCCCGATTCGAAGAGAAAATAAGTTTGACTTTTGAGGTCAGCTTAGCTACCTTTTTATTGTTGTTTGTTTTATTTTTCGGTGTTTTTCAAAAAGCAAGTTTTATTTATTTTCAATTCTAATGAAGTACTTAGTTAGATTTATATCTGTATTTCTTTTATTCTTTGTTTTAAGTATTTGTTTTTTTGCCTATATGAATGTAGGATTAACAAAATACTCCGAAAGCACTAGTGTAAAATATTATGAAATGTATAAGGATAATGCCGCTTACGATGTTTTGATACTGGGAACTTCACGTACCTATTACAATATAGATGTTCAAACCTGTGAGAATGAAACTGGTGAGAGATTTTATAACTTAGGTATTGCTGGATCGGGTGGTTACGAAATCCAAAATAGTTTGAAGGGCTTTTTGGCTGTTCACCCCAAACCTAAAACAGTCATTTTAAATATCGATGGGAATATGGTTGACATTAAAAGAGAGTTTCACAATCCAACAGTTTACTTTAATTCGTTAGAAAATAAAGCAATCTACGAATCATTTAACGAAAAGGGATATCCAGCATGGTTGTATAAAAATATTCCTTTCACGCGTGTAGTTGAGTTTAATGACGACATCAGAAATAATTGCTTACGTGGCCACCTAGGAGAGAAAGATACATATGTAAGTCATTACCACGGTTATTTACCTATGAGAAAGAACATTGGAAAGTTTGATACGATATATAAAAAAACAACGGAATTGGGTCATTTGGTTGAAAACTACCAATTCATTGATAGTGTGTTTCAAACATGTAAACGCAATAAAATCGAATTAATTTTTGTTGTGACTCCTGTTTATAATCATCATTTCTCAAAACGATTCTTTGATTACGATACAGTTATAAAGTATGTAAATGATAGTATTGCTTTAAAAAATGGAATTAATATGTTGTTTTTTGACTCCGAGCCTCTAAACTATAAAAATGAATACTTTGAGGATAATATTCACTTAAATTTGAAGGGAACCAAGCTTTTTTCTCTAATTTTAGGAAAAAAATTGAAAGAGCTTAACTAGTAGAATTACTTTTTTTGATAAAATATTATTTAAGCCGCCTGATTTTATACTTTAACTTAATTATCTATGAACAACCTCAAGTCATTTTTAGTCGATAACCTTTCTGGATTTTCTCCGAAAGCAATCCCTGGATTTATTTTCAGTTTTATAGTTTGTGCAGTTTTGGCCTTTATTTTAAGTAAATTTTATGTCCGTTACGGAAATGCTTTGTCGAACAGAAAAGCATTTGCCAAAAATTTTATTGTATTAGCTATAACAACTATGTTTATTATTTCAGTTGTAAAATCTTCTTTGGCATTGTCGCTGGGATTAGTAGGAGCGCTTTCCATTGTTCGTTTTAGAGCAGCCATTAAAGAGCCCGAAGAATTAACCTATTTGTTTCTTACCATTGCTATTGGTTTAGGCTGTGGTGCAAACTTAACACTGTTGACGGTTATTGCCTTTGTAGGTTTTGTTTCTGTGATTTGGTTTGTGAATCGTTATCAGAACAAAGCGGAAGGACAAAACTTATATCTTACCATTAGCAGTAATCAAGCTCAATCTATTAATGTTCAGCAGGTGGTGGATTCACTCAAAAAGTATTGTTCAGCTATAAAGTTAAAACGCACTGACGAAACTCCTGGTGCATTTGAAGCTTCTTTCTTTGTTGAATTCGACAATTTCGAAAAATTAGAACAAGCGAAAGCTGAGTTAAAAAATATTCATTCATCTGTGTCCATTAGTTTTATGGACAACACGCGTGATGTTTAATTTCTTTCCACTTTATTTTTATTCAAATGTCAGTTAAGCAATCGGAACCCTTACGATACGAGCGTAAATTCTTAATCACCGATTATTCGTATGCTGACGTTTTGCAGTTAATTAAATTTCACCCTGCTTGTTTTAACGAGATTTTTGAGGAGCGCTCCGTCAATAATATTTATTTTGATGCATTGGGCATGAATAATTATTACGATAACATAGAGGGAGAAAAAGATCGTGAAAAGGTTCGAATCCGTTGGTATGGTGATTTGTTTGGAACAATTCAAAAACCTGTACTTGAATATAAAATCAAAAAGGGATTACTTGGAAACAAGCGCTCTTATTTGCTGAATCCTTTTTTGCTTGACCCAAATTTTGATAAAAAGCAGATTGAATCAGCATCAAATATAGAATCCATTCCTGTTTCTGTAAAAAACGAATTGCTTTCTCTAAAACCCACTCTGCTCAATACTTATAAAAGAAGATATTTTTTATCTGCCAACAAAAAATTTAGGATTACCATTGATTATCAAATGACCTTTTATAAAATTAATTTTTCTGGAAATACTTTCTTAAACAAGGTGGTGGATACTAAATCGATTGTGTTGGAACTAAAATACGATTCATTGGATGAAATTGAAGGAAAGGAAGTAGGGGCTGCGTTTCCATTTAAACTTACAAAAAACTCAAAGTATTTGCAGGGTTTAGAAAGAGTATTATTTTGATTTCGACATACGTATGAAACCGATTTTAAAAACAAAACGAAAATTCCCCTTTGCTCTTCTTCCTGCAATGGTAGTTTTTGTATTGATTGGTTTTATCGCATTTGTGTATAGCGTAAAATATAATAAAAAGGTTATTAATGATGCGGTTTTACTGAATACCGACATCTCTATTCATTCACCCACTTCATCTAGCTTGGGCGGTTATTATTCAAGCGATTTTTATCTTTCTCTTGATTCACCAGATAATTTTAAAGTCTATTATACTACAGATGGTTCTGAACCAAATTTAAATTCGGAAGAGTACAAGGATAAAATTTTAATTCAGGCAAAAATAGATGATGCTGATGTTTTAGCTCTAATTCCAACTTCTCCACGCTGGAAACCTCCTGTAGATAATGTCTTTAAAGGAACAGTAGTTAGAGCAATATGTGTGAATGAGAGTAATTTCAAAAGCATGGAGTTCGTTAAAACCTATTTTGTAAAACAAAAATTGTATTCTTTTCCTGTCTTAGCAATCACAATTAATAAAGACGATTTTTTTGGGTATAAAAACGGGATTTATGTGATGGGAAAGAACTATGAAGATAAAAGAGATTATATCAGAAAGAAAATTCCATTATCAACAAGTTGGTGGAGCTATCCTTCTAATTACCTTAAAAGAGGTGATAATTCAGAACGAAAAGCCTATCTCGAGTATTTTGAAAAGAATGGGCGACTTGCATTTGAATCTTCTGTTGGGGTGCGTATAAATGGGAATGCGACACGCGGGTTTGGTCAAAAGTCACTCAGAATTGTTTTTGATAAAAAGTACGGTGATTCGCAGTTGAATTATCAGTTGTTCCCTGATAATCCTTTGAACAAGTTTAACTCATTTGTTTTGAGAAACGGAGGAAACGATTGGAGCAAAACATTTTTTAGAGATGCCTTTATGCAATCGCTTGTAAAAACCTATTTGGATGTACAATCGTATACGCCTTCAATTGTATTTCTGAATGGCGAATATTGGGGTATTCATAATATCAGAGAGCGGTCGGATGAACATTTTATTGCAAACAAGTATAAACTTTCTTTGGATAGCATTGCTATATTGGAATTTGGAGGAGATTTATTTTATGGTAAAAAGAAGGATAAGCAGGAATTTAAAGAATTGTTGGATTTTATAAAAGGGAACAACCTGGCTGAAGCCCAAAATTATCAGTATATTGAGAAGAAAATAGATGTTACCAGCTTTATCGATTTTGTTATAGCAAATGTGTATTTTTGTAATGCGGATTGGCCCAATAATAATGTGAAGTACTGGCGTTCCAAAACGGAGGCTAAAGGAATTGATTCTCTCGGTGTAAAAGATGGTAGATGGAGGTGGATGTTATTTGATACCGATTGGGGTTTTGGTTATACTGGTAGTGAGTCGGTTAACCTTAATTTATTAGAAAAAGCTAAAAAATCAGGAAGTATTGGAATTTTGTTTTCGGGGTTGTTAAGCAACGAAAAATTTGTTAAACAATTTAAGGAGCGTTTTGATTTTCATTTGAAAAACACATTTGAAACCAATCATGTACTAAGTGTAATTGATGACTTTGAAAAGCAGTATGCCCCAGAAATGAAAGAACACATTAGCCGTTGGAGAGTAATGGAGTCTTATGAAAATTGGGAAAAGCAAGTGGAGGAACTGCGAAAGTTTGCAAAAGTACGACCATCCATTCAATTGAAACAATTAGATGAATTTTTAAAGAAGAAATAGAGTGCTACAGTATTACAAAGAGAATATTCAAATGTTTATCATATTCGCTATTTGGTTAGTTGTGGGTATGTATGGCGGCCCCGTAATTTATGGTTTAGTTCCTTTGGCTATGGTTTTGATGAAACGAAAGGGAATGCATGAGGAGTTGTTATTGGGATATTTATTTATTTTAATTCTTTCTGATAGTTTAGAATCATCATTGCTTTTTGCTAAAGATTTAAAAAACATTTATATCACCGTGATGGCATTGTTGCTTTTTGCTGACATTAAAAATTTTCAACCCTTTAATAAATTCTACAAAATTTTCATACCATTTTTCATCATATCAATTATTACGATGTTAAACAGTACGAGTGATGCCTTCTTTTTTACAAGTTTGCAAAAAACGATTTCCTACTTTCTAGCATTTTTAATTATTCCCAATTTTGTTTCTCGGTTGTATAGAGAAGAAGGAACGCAATTTTTAAAAAGAATGATGTTTTTTCTTTTCACAACATTGTTAATAGGATTTATTGTGAAATACTTGTCGCCTACAACAGCACTGTTGTTAGGTGAAAGGTTTCGAGGAGTATTCGGAGGTCCGAATGGTTTAGGTGTTTTTTGTGTATTAACATTTATTTCTTTTTATGTAATCAATGATTTTTTTCCCGACTTATTCAGTAAGAATGAAAGAATAATTATTTTCGGAACAATTTTATTGTCAATAGTTATGTGTGGTTCTCGAAATGCGGTTGTAACGTTATTAATATTTTACATCTTTCAACGTTTCTTTAGTTTGTCTCCATTTTTTGGTTTCATTTTCTTTCTAGTAACCATCTTTGTTGCCGAAATTGTTTCAAGTAATGCAACAGCCATCGTTGTTTCTTTAGGTTTAGGAGATTATTTTAGAACAAAAACATTAGAAGAAGGCAGTGGAAGGTATATTGCTTGGGGATTTGCTTGGGAGCAAATTAAAAATAATTTTTTCATCGGAAAAGGATTTGCCTATAACGAATTTTATATGCGCCAACATTATGGAATGTTATTGAAGTTGAATCACCAAGGTGGTATTCACAATTCGTTTTTAACATTTTGGATGGATCAAGGTTTAATAGGTTTACTACTTTATTTGCGCTCATATATATTAACCTTTATTAAAGCGGCTCAAAAAACAAAATTTGCCTTTCCAATTATGTTTGCTGTTTCATTTTCCGCATTTTTTGAATCATGGTTAGTTGGTTCATTGAGTCCGTTCGCATTTATGGGGATGTTTGTTTTTTCGATACTTACGGATGATGATATAGCTCCTCAAATTGTTGAATCTAAAAAGGGAGATGATGAAATTTCTGATGAATCTGTTATTAAACCAAGCCTAACTTAATGAATTTAGGGGAAAATAATTCAAATACAACTACAGCTTTTTTTAGGAAATTTTTTTCTAAAAGGATAGTCTTTGGTCTATTATTTATAGCCCTTGTTATTGTTGGTGTTAAGTCTTCAAAACTGGTCAAAACAAAAGGTTATGATGGATTGTGGGATTTTATCTCCACGGTTTCATCCAACTACCTAGATGGGATGGACGCCAATCCAGAATCAATTTCCATAGAAATTAAAGACAAAGACATCAAAATTTTAGAGAAAAATCGACAACAAGCCATTGACCGAGGAATAATCATTAATGAATTGGATGGTGAGTATGTTTCAGGGACGCTTGATTATAAAGGCAAAAAAATTAAAATAAAATTAAGATTGAAAGGTCACATGACCGATCATATTGAAACGGATAATAAATGGTCGTTTAGAATTAAGGTAAAAGGGAATGATAATTTTATGGGAATGACAAGATTCTCCATTCAACAACCAGGCACTCGTGGTTATTTGTACGAATGGATTTACCATGAATTGATGAAGCGTGAAGACATTATTGCCCTTAGATATAAATTTATCAATGTTTCGGTAAATGGAAAAGATTGGGGAATTTATGCAGTGGAAGAAAACTTTGAAAACGAATTGATTGAGAATAGTAATCGCAAGAAAGGTCCAATCTTGAGGTTGAATCCTGATTTGTACTGGGTGAAGAGATACAATGGTGTTAAACATGAACCTGTTTTAGCTGAATTTGCATCTTATTATTCAGCAAACTTCGAAGCTTATCAGGAAGATAAAGTATTAATTGATTCTATTCAAAAACAGTACTATTTAAAAGGTATTGCTTTAGCTGAAGGATTTAGAAATAAAAAATTAACAGTTTCAGAGGTGTTCGATGTTAATCGTTTAGCAAAATTCCATGCAATAATAGATTTGGTTGGTGGTATTCATAGCATCGATTGGAGTGACATTAAATATTATTACAATCCAATAACAGCTAAGCTAGAACCAGTCGCTTACGAAAGCTTTAGCAACTTCACAATCAACAAAATTACAGGAAACTATAAGTTTGTTAGCATAGATTCAAGTGAATATTATGAGAATTGGCATACTGCAATATTTAGTGATCCTGTTTTTTTTACTGAATATGTTAAGAATTTAGAGCGTATTTCTGAGCCAAAATTTTTAGATGATTTTTTTGCTACTTCTAATACAGATTTAAACGAAAATTTAAAAATATTATACAAAGAGTATCCGTATAAAAAATTTGAAACTAAATCGTATTACAGAAATCAAAAAATGATAAAGAAGATTTTAGAAGGAGATAAATCTTTGCATGCGTATTTTGAGAAAAAAGAGAACAATGAGCTATTACTACAAATAGGAAATATAGAATCATTGCCAATAGAAGTGAAATCAATAACAATTGGGAAAGATCAATTTAAATCCAATAATCCAATTATTCTTGCTTCTAAACAAGAAGGTCGCCCAGTTCAATATAAAAGAGTTTCTTTCTCATGTTTGATTAATCCAAAATGGAGTGATTCGTTGATTAATGAAATGAAAGTAGATTATTGTGTTTTAGGTTCTAGTGTGAGCAAGCAAACAAATGTGTTTCCTTTTCCGCACACCGATAAAGAATTTATTGTTGAAGATTTAAAAAACAAACAAAGCACAGTTCAAAATTTTTCATTTATTGAAGTAAACTCCGCACAAAAGCACATATACATCCATCCCGGAAACAATGTTATTGCAAGCGATTTGATTTTTCCTGCTGGGTATACGGTAATTGCAAATGTTGGTGTGGTGTTGGATATTAAAAACAAAGCAAAAGTAATATCTTATTCTCCCATGATTTTTACTGGAGATGAAGAAAAGGCTATTGTTATTAAATCGTCTGATTCTACAGGGCAAGGCATTCAAGTTATAAATGCTGGTAAATCGATTTTCCAGTTTGTAAGTATTGAGAATATTCCAAAGATATACGACAATCAATGGTCGAGAACGGGCGGATTAACATTTTATGAATCGCCAGTTGAATTTAAGCGTTGTGGTTTTTACAATTGTAAAGCAGAAGATGCAATAAGTGTTATTCGTTCAGATTTTTCTTTTGCCAATTGTTTTTTTAATAAAATGGTTGATGATGCAATAGATATTGATTTTTCAAATGGAACAATTATAAAATGCACATTTGAAGTATGTGGAGAAAATGCATTGGATATTACAATGAGTTCAGTTCAAATGGAAGCTGTGAATATTAGACAAGCACGTAATAAAGCCTTAAACGTGAAATCAGGTTCTTCCATAACTGGAACATATGTTGGTGTTTATAATTCTGAAATAGCAATTTCTGCTGAAGATTTATCAGAAATAAACTTAGGATTTGTTACAATTGCAGATTCGAAAACAGGAATTACCGCTTATAAGAATAAAAAAGGAGGAGGGCATCCAACTATTCGTATGAAGGATTTGACATTTAAAAATGTAAAAACGAATTATTTAAAAGAGAAAAAAGCATCGCTTACCATAAATGGAGTTGAAATAAAGGATGAGGTAAAAGATGTTGAAGCAATCATTAAGAAATGATAAAGAGAAAACTTAAACTTTTGTTTCTACTAATTTTATTGCCTGTTCATTTTGCAACAGCGCAAATTGCTTCTCCGTTTAACAAACTCCCAATTGTTGATACATCTGAAACGTTTTCTTTTGTTGTAAGTGGCCACTTTCATGGTGAATCATCCAACCAATCTACTTTTCCTGCATCTACAATACTTGCTGGTATTGATACTTTAAATAGTTTGAATCCGGCATTTTTAATGAGTTTGGGTGATCTATTTGTGGATGTGAATGAAACGTACATCAATAATTATAACAGAAGCCTGTTTGGAAAATTAAAAATGCCCATTTTAAATGCGGTTGGTAATCATGATTTATCTAACGGGAATTATTATGAAAAGATTTACGGGAAAACTTTTTTCAAATTCGTGAGTCATAAATGTTTGTTTGTTGTGTTAAACACTGAATTAAATGACGGAAGCATAAAAGAGGAGCAATTGGATTTTTTTAAAGAAGCTTTATTGCAAGGTCAAAAAGATAGTATTAAAAAGATTTTTATTTTTTCACATCGTCCAATTTGGTCGGAAAATGATGTTGTGTATGAAAAACTATTCAAAGGCAATTCCAGAACCGCTTTTGGTGTAAATAATTATGAAGATGAAGTAAAGCCATTGTTAGTAGAGTTTTCTAAAACAAAGCCTGTTTTTTGGATGTCGGGCTCAATGGCTAATGGACCTGCTTCTTTCTTTTATCATCGGGATCCTGCTACTGAAATTACTTTTATTCAAACAGCGATACGCGATTTACCAAGAGATGCAGTTTTGCTTGTTAGTTTCAAAAGAGATGAAGTAGTATTCAATGGAATTTCGTTAACTGGACAAATGCTAAATCCAGTTACATCCTATAATCTTGATTATTGGAATGAAAACGTAGATACAGCTGAACCATTTTCATATCGATTGCTTCCTTATTTGACAATCAAAATGCTTGGCCATTATTATTTTTGGATTGGCTTTACGGCTTCGTTGCTCCTTCTTTTAATTCTTAGATTCTTATACAGCAGATGGAAAAGAAGAGGATAGTTTTTTTATATACAGAAATTGCCACCTATTTTTTGGCTTGTATCGAAAAATTAGCTCAGCAACCGAATATAGAAATTACGGTTATTCGCTGGCCAGTTAATCAAGAAGCACCATTTGATTTTTCATTTTCACCTCATATAAAATTCTACAATCGTAAAGATTTTGAGACGGACCAAAAGCTTATCGATTTTGTTAAGGAGCTACAACCTTCCGTTGTTTATTCTAGCGGCTGGATTGATAAAGGCTATTTGAAAGTTTGTAAATACTATAAAAATAGAATTCCAGTGATTGTTGGTTTTGATAATCAATGGACCGGCAGCTTGAAGCAGCAAGTAGCAAAACTTGTTAGTCCGTTTAAAATATTGAATCATTTTTCACATTGCTGGGTGCCAGGAGTTTTGCAAGAGGAGTATGCAAAGAAATTGGGGTTTAAAAAAGAACAAATTTTGACTGGGTTTTATAGCTGCGATTTTGATTTTTTTCATAATCAATATTTGTCGAACAAATTGGAGAAGGAAAAAGCATTTCCAAAGCGATTCATTTATGTTGGAAGATATTATGAATTTAAAGGAATTAAAAACCTGTGGTCGGCATTTACAGAGTTGCAAAAAGAATTTCCTAATGAATGGGAGTTGTGGTGTTTAGGAAATGGGGATATTGAACCAGTAAGTCATCCACAAATCAAACATTTTGGTTTTGTTCAGCCAAGTGATTTGAATTCCTACATTAAAAGTACGGGAGTGTTTGTTTTACCTAGTTTTTTTGAGCCCTGGGGCGTTGTCGTTCACGAATATGCATCTGCTGGTTTTCCCATCATTTGTAGCGATAAAGTGGGTGCCAGGACGGCTTTTGTTGAAAATAATTATAATGGTTATATTTACAAGTCGGATTCAATTACCGAGCTTAAGGACGCAATGAAAAGAATCATTTTAGCCGACAATGCGGCCTTGAATGTAATGGGTGAGAGAAGCGTAGAAAAAGCAAAAAACATTACCCCTGAAAAGTGGGTGCAACAATTAATGAAATTGATAAAATGAAAAAGATATTAGTAACTGGTGGAGCGGGTAATGTAGGGAGTGCATTGGTTGAAAAACTATTACAGTCGCCAGATAATATGGTGATTATTGTCGACAACCTTTCAACAGGCTTTCTATCTAAATTACCAAAAGAGAAGACAGCAAATTGGGATTTTATAAAAGCAGATGTAAACAATTTGAAAGCGATTTCAACCATTATGAATTCGTATAATTTTGATTATGTTTTTCATTTTGCTGCTGTGGTTGGCGTTATTCGAACTCAAGAGAATCCATTGAGTGTATTGGATGATATTAAGGGAATTCGAAATGTATTAGATTGTGCGAAAAATACTTCAGTAAAGCGTGTCTTTTTTTCCTCTTCATCCGAAGTCTATGGAGAGCCCGTTTCCTTGCCACAACATGAGCATAAAACACCATTAAATTCGAGATTGCCATACGCAGTTGTGAAAAATGTTGGTGAATCATATTGTAGGAGTTATAAGCAAGAATATAATTTAGATTATTCAATTTTTAGATTCTTCAACACGTATGGACCAAATCAAAGTACAGATTTTGTAGTTGCACGTTTTTTGGCAGCAGCTTTAAAAGGACAAGATATTACGATTTATGGAGATGGAAGTCAAACACGAACTTTTACCTATGTAGATGATACAATTGATACTTGTTTGAAGTGTTTTAATGATGATTTGCATGTGAATGATGTGATAAATATCGGGAATGATAAACTCTGCACTATATTAGAATTAGCAAATTTGATTATTAGTATGACGCATTCTAAATCGAAAATAATTCATTTACCTCCTTTACCTGAGGGTGATATGACACGTAGACAACCGGATAATTCTAAAATGCAAGAAGTATTGGGTCGACCATTAATTTCGCTAGAAGATGGTTTGAAGCGAATGATGGAGTCCAAATATTTTTTATCCTCAATTGGTTTATAGATGATTCCATTTAATAAACCATATTATTCGGGTAAGGAAAAAAGTTTTATCGCAAAAGCGATGGAAACAAAAATTCTGACAGGAGATATGAAAATGATTCGTGATTGTGAATCATTTCTTGAAAAAGAATACAAATTTAAAAAAGCTTTTCTCACTAACTCCTGCACCATGGCGCTTGAAATGGCAGCATTGATAGCCGATATTCAACCAGGTGATGAAGTGATTCTTCCTTCCTATACGTATGTGTCTACTGCAAATGCATTTGCATTGCGTGGAGCTAAGTTGGTTTTTGTTGATAGTAAGTCCGATCATCC
>CANNHN010000009.1 GCA_947504725.1 Bacteroidota bacterium
TCTGGACCACCTCTTAAAGTACTTACTTTGGTTAAACTGGAAGTATTAATGTCATAACTAAATCCAATTGCATATTTACCCATTTCAATAAGAGCAGCAACAATTATCGCATCTTTGTAACGATAATTTACGCCTAAACCAACTGAAGAGCGTTTAACATAGCCCGTATATTTTGAATCATCTTTTAAATAGTATTTAATCATCAACCCTCCAATAATTTCTTTTTGAGAACCTTGAACTTGACAGATAATACTTGGTACCAAACCAACATTTGAATGCGGTATTCCCATTAATAATCTACCGTGAATAACGTATTTAGAAAACAATTTTTCGTTTGTTCCTGCTAAGAATTTTTGTTTGGGTTTGTTAATGTGATACATCGCAAATCCAGCGTCTGCTTTAATCTGATTGTTTTCTCCAATCGAAGACTCTTCTTTAGAATAGTTCCACAAAAGTCCAGCTGCAAAATCTGCATAAACAAAACTCTTAGAACCAAACTGTTCTCCATTAGCAATATTTTGGTCATATCCTGTTGTTCCATTGTATTGGTTAGAAAAAACCAATTTAGAATAATCAATCGTTTTTTGAACAACACCACCTTGCAATCCTAAAGAGAAAAAAGAATGTTCTCCCCCTTTAATAAAAGTTGCAAAAGATAAATTTACAAGATTAGTACCCATATTCCCATCACCAGCTTTGTCGCTATAAAGTGAAAGTCCTCCAGATAATCTATTAAAGGATTTTTTAAATGTTCTCGTTTTAAATTGATCCACTTTATCCCAGCTACTTGCTTTGAATTTCATATCAAATGAAGCACCAAATGTTTTATAAGGAACAGTAACACTTCTCCACTGATCTTTATAAATTACAGAAGCTCTCATTACATTCGAAGAACCTGTAAGAGCAGGATTAAGTAAAGAAGGATTTTCGTAGTATTGAGAAAAGTGTAAATCTTGCGAAATAGCACTTGCTGCTAAAACGAAAACCCCTCCAAATATTAAACTAATTTTTTTCATATGTCAATTTTCTTCCCTTTAATCTTTCGATTATAATATTATCTTACTAGAGAAATGTTTCCTGTTCTGTTTGCTTCAACTGCACCCTTTGCACTAGTTGGCAAAGCTCCAGCTGTTTCATAAGTTGCTTTAATAAAATAAACAAACACTGCTGGGTCTAATTGTTTTCCTTTGTAAATTCCATCCCAACAGAAATCAGGATCTGCTGATTCAAATACTTTTTCTCCCCAACGATCGAAAATAATTACTTGAAACTTCGAAATACAATCACCCCAACCATCTAAACAGAATGCATCATTTACTCCATCATTGTTCGGACTAAATGCATTTGGAACTCCCATATTTCTATTACTAGGACAAGGAATTTCGATATTTACTTTTAAACAAGCGCTATCAATACAACCCAACTCTGTAACTACAACACAATACTCTGTAGTTTCAGGAGGTGAAGCAATTGTACTATCACAAGTAGGGCAACTTAAATCTGTTGTAGGGCTCCAAGAATACGAAGAAGCACTTCCTCCAGTTGTTGTTGCAAAAATCCATGCTCCATCTCCAACCCAAATTGTTGGGCTCAAACTTAATAATATAGAAGGCAATGGGTTTATTGTGAAACTAGCAGTACCAGACCCAGCACCAGCACATGTTGCTGTATCTTGTAAAACGGTATATGTTATTGTGTATACACCAGCAGTGCTTCCTGTAACATCAATTACGCCAGTAACAGGATCAATTACAATTGAAGACGGTCCAGAGAAAACTCCACCTGGAGTAAATCCTGCGCCCAATACTGGTGTAGATGTTGAATCACTAGCACATACAGAAGGATATGTGAAACTAGTTAATGGAAGAATCTCTGGATTAATTACCAACGTTGTGGTACTTGTACCAGCTGGTCCGCAACCAGTAGCAGCATAGAAATAAGTAATAGTATAAGTACCAACAGAGCTAGCAGACAAATTCACTGCACCCGTTCCTGAATTAATTGATAATCCTGCAGGTGTAGCTGAAAATACGCCACCTGTAGTAAACCCAGCAACAGTAGTTAAAATTGGATTTGATGCTGCAATACAAACCGGAGTTGTATAAGAAATACCTGTTGTTGGCGGCACCGTAGGGTTAACTATGACTAATTGCGTATCCACTGCAGTACAAGTTCCTACAATAGTATAAGATACAGTAAATGTTCCAGCGGTAGTTGGGTCAAAGACTCCAGTTGAACTTATACAAGTTCCGCAAGTAGCACTCCATGTTCCGCCTGTAGATGCAGATGTCATTGTAAATGCAGGATCACCAGCACATACAGGAACCGCAGCAGCAATTGTCGGATCAGATCCAGCAACTGTTATCATCATAGTATCAGTTGAGTTACATGAATTAAGAGTTGTATATGTAATCTGATATGTTCCAGCTCCAGCTAATGAAGGATCAAACACACCAGTGGTTGCATTCAAACATGCACCACACGTTGGAGTAATCGACCAAGTTCCACCAAGAGAATCGACAACGAATGGGAAAGCAGGATCTGAAACACACATAGGAGGAACCGCAGTAATTAACGGATTGTTACCTCCTCCTGGCGTTACCAATACCACAAACGTTAATGTAACAGGATTCACACAAGCATTTAATGGAGTTCCTGTAGCTAAATAAGTTGTAGTACCAGAAGGATTTGCAACAACGGTTGGCCCTGTTATTGGAGTCAATCCAGCTGTTGGTGTCCATGTCCAAGTATAACTACCAACTGTTGGACCTGTAATTGAAATAGGCACGGGCCCTCCACAAGTTCTAACTGTATCCACGTATGGTGTACATACTGATGGAGGTGCTGTACTAGAACCAGGATATGTAAAATATAAAGAGTTGTTAATAGCATTATTTGCAGAAGCTGCATCCAAAATAATTAAGAATTTGAATGTTTCTGTAGCCCCAGGTGCTAAATTTTGAATACGATACGCCAATGAAATTCCTTCATCCTGAGTATTTGTAGCTCCTACAGTTTGAGTAAATGTACCAGATGGAGTTACTCCACCAACCCATAAATCGGATGCATCGCGGTTAGAGAATCCACCATAATCTGCTCTCCAATTTGCTCCAATTGCAGCTAATCCAAGATAAGAGTTCCAAGGTGTAGTCATTACCGCACTAACGTGAGCAAGATTACACAATGATGAAGGAGGATTATCCTCAATCGTTTGATTAGTAGTAAATGTACCACTGATAGGTTGATTGTTATCAGGATCTAAGTTTCTATAATAATACATATCTGGAATTGTAGCAGCAGTATTATTGGTAATAGAAACAGTTGTAGTATAAAATAAATCAGTTGCTTGTAAGAAATAGTTAATTTTAAAGTGAAGGTTTGTACCTGTTGTTGCATCGCCTTCCCAATCTACATTGTAACAATTAAAAACAGTATTGTGTCCTGTAATTGCTCCATTGATTTGTTGCAAATAAGAACAGTTATTACCTTGAGATGTTGCAGCACCAGTGCCAATTTCAAAACCCCATCCATTTTCTGGACTACCTGGAGTGAAAAAATCGCCATCATATGCCGATCCAGCCCATCCGTTTAATTGAGGATTTGCCATAAATCCGAAAAGTTGATTTCCAGAACGCCAGTGCATACCAGCAGGAACAGGAGAAGCTGTAATATCGATACCTTCATATCCACCTAACCCGTCAATTCCATATTCAACGCTAACGCCTTGAACATATCTATCAGGACCAACTGGCCAAATTTGTGCAGACAGGTTTGTTTTTGCAAAACAGAACGCTAGGAGTAGCGCACAACTAAGGAGTAATTTAAATTTTGTCATTTTGTTTTATAATTTAATTTCGACTGTTACATTTCTAAATAAACGAGAGTATACGTACCATAGATGCTACAAAATCATATTTAGTTGCACGAATTTATAATAAAATTTTACACTTCTCAAATTTTTATACAACTACTTGATTTGGCGTACTTTAAATGATTAATTACATGAATTTATAGGTATTGAAAAATGTTCTATGATCGCGTTCTGATGGTTTTGTAATTGTTAAGGAAACAAAATAGTTGATTTTTTGTTCTTTAAATATAAAGAAAATCATTTAATAACTTCATTTTTTCAAGTTCTTTTGATAACCTATAAATAAATTAGAAAAAAGCGAAAGAAGCAATTTTTAATACTAATTTTTTTGTGTAGGTTTGTTCACGAAAAACAGAAAAATAATTTTTATCTATTATGAGTAATACCTCTCCAAATTTTATTCAATCATCGCTCGGAAAAAAGTTGCTAATGGGCTTAACAGGTCTGTTTTTAATTTCCTTTCTAGTTGTTCACGCAACACTGAACTCGTTTATTTTCGCCATGGATGGTGGCGAATTATTTAACCAGGGGTGTCTTTTTATGGCTACCAATCCAATAATTCGGATTATCGAAATCGTACTTTTTATTGGTATAATTTTGCACATTGTTCAAGCGTTAATTTTGACGCTTAAAAATCAAAAAGCTCGTCCGGTAAAATATGCCGTTACAGATGGGAAAGCAAATAGCAAATGGTATTCCCGTTCTATGGGTATTTTGGGTTCATTACTTTTAATGTTTTTGGTAATTCACTTATCACATTTTTGGGTTGGAACCAAAGCGGCACAATTTGGTGGAACGATTCAGGAGCATAACACCTATTTAGAAATAATTGAAGTATTTCACAATCCATTTAATGTATTGATTTATTTATTAGGAGTTATTTCTTTGGGATACCACTTAGCACATGGTTTTCAATCCTCTTTTCAAACATTAGGATTAAATCATCCAAAGTATACACCATTAATTAAAAAGGCTGGTTTGTGGTTTTCAATTCTTATAACTATAGTATTCGCAGCAATGCCACTAGCAGTTTTTTTTGGTATCGTTAAATAAATCTTCACGTTAAAATCGAAATTAGAATTTTCAAGATATGTCAAAATTAGATAGTAAAATTCCTGAAGGACCATTGGAGCAAAAATGGGAGAAGTACAAATCTTCTGTTGCACTTGTTAACCCTGCAAACAAAAGAAGCTTAGAAGTAATCGTTGTTGGTTCCGGATTAGCTGGAGCATCTGCAGCTTCTTCATTGGCTGAAATGGGTTACAAAGTAAAAGTATTTTGTTTTCAAGATTCTGCAAGAAGAGCGCACTCAATTGCTGCACAAGGTGGAATCAATGCAGCAAAAAATTATCAGAATGATGGTGATAGTACTTATCGTTTATTTTATGATACTATTAAAGGAGGAGATTATCGTGCACGTGAAGCAAACGTCTATCGTTTAGCATCTGTGAGTGCAAACATTATTGATCAGTGTGTGGCGATGGGTGTTCCATTGGCACGTGAATATGGTGGAATGTTGAGTAACCGTTCATTTGGTGGAACTCAAGTTCAACGGACTTTTTATGCAGCTGGACAAACTGGGCAACAATTATTATTAGGAGCATACAGCGGATTACAACGTCAAGTTGGACTAGGAACAATTGAAATGTTTGCACGCCACGAAATGTTGGAAGTGGTAAACATTGAAGGAAAGTGCAGAGGAATTATTGCTCGTGATTTAATTTCTGGAAAATTAGAACGTCATTTCGGTCACGCAGTTTTATTGTGCACAGGTGGATACGGAAACGTTTTTTACCTTTCAACAAATGCGATGGGGAGCAATGTTACTGCAGCTTGGAAAGCAACAAAAAAAGGAGCATTTTTCGGAAATCCTTGCTTCACACAAATTCATCCAACTTGTATTCCTGTATCAGGAGATCATCAATCGAAATTAACATTGATGAGTGAATCACTTCGTAACGATGGAAGAATTTGGGTTCCGAAAAAACAAGGTGATACTCGTAAAGCAAATGAAATTCCAGAAGAAGAAAGAGATTATTATTTAGAAAGAAGATATCCTGCATTTGGAAATTTAGTTCCACGTGACGTTGCTTCTCGTGCTGCGAAAGAACGTTGTGATGCTGGATTTGGAGTTGGGACTTCTAAAATGGCAGTTTACTTAGATTTCAAATCTGCTATTGCACGATACGGACATTCGAAAGCTTTGACACAAGGAATAAATAATCCTTCTGCACAGCAATTAAAAGATTTTGGAAAACTAGTTGTAGAAGAAAAATACGGAAACTTGTTTGAGATGTACGAACAAATCACCGGAGAAAATCCATACGAATTACCAATGCGAATTTATCCAGCAGTACATTATACAATGGGCGGACTTTGGGTTGATTACAATTTGATGACAACGGTTCCTGGATTGTATGCACTTGGCGAAGCAAATTTTTCTGACCATGGAGCAAACCGACTTGGAGCATCAGCATTGATGCAAGGTTTAGCCGATGGTTATTTTGTTATTCCATATACAATTGGTGCGTACTTATCAAAAGAAATTGCAACAAAAGCCATCTCAACTGATCACGAAGCATTTGTTTCTGCAGAAAAAGATGCGCAAGGAATCATCGATAAATTATTTGCAATAAAAGGAACAAAATCTGTTGACCATTTCCACAAACGTTTAGGAAAAATTATGTGGGATAAATGTGGAATGGCTCGTAACGAAAAAGGATTGAAAGAAGCGATTGCTGAAATACGTACATTGAGAGAAGAGTTTTGGAAAGATGTACGAGTACCAGGATCAGCAAATGATTTTAATCCTGAATTAGAAAAAGCAGGCAGAGTTGCTGATTTTATTGAGCTTGGAGAATTAATGTGTATGGATGCATTAAATCGTTCTGAATCTTGTGGCGGTCACTTCCGTGAAGAATCACAAACAGAAGAAGGTGAAGCATTGCGTAAAGATGAAGAGTTCGCATACGTTGCTGCTTGGGAAAACAAAGGCAACCACACTTACGAATTACATAAAGAAGAATTGAAATTTGAAGCAATTAAAATTGCTGCACGTTCATACAAATAAATTTGCCAATTTGGAAATTTGCCAATTTGGAAATGAAAAAAAATTAAAGACTAAAAAACTAAAAACATTGTTTGATAAAATGAAGATTTAGGAATTTCAATTCTAAATAATTTTCAAATTTTCAAATTAATTAATTTTCAAATTATACAAATATGAGTGGAAACATGAATTTGACGCTGAAGATCTGGCGTCAGAAAAACGACAAAGAAACTGGAAAACTAGTTACCTATCCTGTGAAAGATATTTCTCCTGATATGTCATTCCTTGAAATGTTTGACGTTTTAAATGAAGAATTAATCACAAAAGGTGATGAGCCAATTGCTTTCGATCACGATTGTCGCGAAGGAATTTGCGGAATGTGTAGTATGTTTATTAATGGTCGACCTCACGGACCAAAGCGCGGAGTAACAACATGTCAATTACACATGCGTTCGTTCAAAAATGGCGATACCATTGTTGTTGAACCTTGGAGAGCTGCAGCATTTCCAGTAATAAAAGATTTAACAGTGGATCGTTCTGCATTTGATAGAATTATTTCTAAAGGTGGATTTATTTCTGTGAATACAGGTAATGCTCAAGATGCAAATAACATTCCTATTCCAAAACCAGATGCAGATGCTTCTTTTGAAGCGGCTGCTTGTATTGGTTGTGGTGCTTGTGTGGCTACTTGCAAAAATTCATCGGCTATGTTATTTGTCTCTGCAAAAGTTTCTCAACTAGCATTATTACCTCAAGGAAGAGTTGAAGCAACAACACGCGTAAAAAATATGGTTGCTCAAATGGATGAAGAAGGATTTGGAAATTGTACAAATACTGGTGCTTGCGAAATTGAATGTCCTAAAGGAATTTCATTGGAAAATATTGCTCGCATGAATCGCGAATATTTTGTTGCGAATATTAAATCGTAATTTTATTTTACATTTTATAGAAAACCAATCTCTAAAGAGGTTGGTTTTTTATTTTATATATTTGATAGAATGAAAAAAACTGTTCAATTATTGTTTTTATTAATCATAGTCACACTTGCTGGGTGCTATATTCCTTCTCATAAAGAAAAAACAGATGAGCCACAAGGCTTAGATTATACCATTGTTTCAAGAACACCTCATTGCAATAAAAAATATTTTAAAGTTACAATCGATTCCTCAATTCATTTTTTAAATATTCGGTTAAATTTAAAAGCAATGAAAGATCTTCCTTTTCCAATTTTCGAAAAAGAAAAAGACACTTTATGTTTAACAGCTTTTAATTTTGATTTTTATTGTAACAATAAAATTATTGCTTCTGATTTTAACAAAACGCAAGAAACGCAACACTCAAATAATTACTTACGTATCGTCAGAGATAGTTTACAATTTGTAAGCGATACATTAGAACTTGTTTCAGACAATGAAATTATTTACCAAATTCCATTTTATGCGTTTCATAATTTAAAAAAAGGGAAACAAACAATTGAACTGCATATCTGGCAAGATACCTTTAAAGGTTATGCACATGATAGCATTTATCAACATGAAAGATTTAGACATTGCAACTATGCAAATAAAAGATTATTCGACACAAAAATAAAATTTGATATTGAAGTTCCAACAATTTATAAAAGCACAGTTATTGGATATGGATTGCAATTGAAAAACGATTCTACTTTTTCTCCTGTTGGAATGGATAACACCATTTGGAACAGCAGTTATCCAGATATTTATTGGACTCTCAGGTATCCATATTATAGCTTTTATGCTCAAACCGATTATGAAAAATCTACAGATAGGTATGAAGGTTCTGACACATTTGAATTATATCACTATTATTTAAAAGATAGTATCGGAATTGAAGTGTATGATCACGATGGACTTTCTAAAGATGACGCAATGGGTTATTGGACAGGCTCAATGGACTTTTTAAGACGTGAACCGAGAAGAAGATTTAGTTTTGGAAATATTGCTTGGTTCGATATTAATATTGGGAAGCCGAAAGTGGTGAACTAAAAAGCCACAGATTCTATTTCGTGAATCTGTGGCTAAACTTAAATTTATATTGTATAATATTACTTTTTCTCTACAGGAAATCCTTTTTGCAACCACTCTGACAACCCTTTTTCAAGTGTATACACTCTTTTGAATCCGTTTTTTTCCATATATGTAGCGCATTCTGAACTTCTTCCTCCACCTGCGCAATAGATATAATACGTTTTGTTTTTATCTAATTTATCAATTTGTTTTTCAGAGTCTTGAGCTAAATAATCTAATTGAATTGCGCCTTTTATGAAGCCTTTTTTTGCTAACTCATCGTTCGTTCTTAAATCGATAACTGTTCCGCCTTTATCATTTGCAATAATTGCTTTGAATCTTTCAGATGAAAGATTTGTAACTACTGCATTTTTTGACTGTGCATTGCTCACATGTATTGAAAATAGAGCCACCAATAATAAAATTAATTTTTTCATGTTTTGTTTTTTTATGATTAATTTAAACTACTTCTGGCAACACAAGTTTTATGCCAGTTGCTTTTATTTTTCCCATGCCGCCTAAAACATTCGTGATTTTTTTAAACCCTTTTTGTTTCATAATGGACGCAGCCATCATAGAACGATAGCCACCAGCACAATGAATAGTGTAATGCGTGTTTTTATCTAAGGTATCTAATTTGCTTTGTAATTGAGATAAACAAATGTGATTTGCATTTTCAATCATTCCATCTTCTACTTCTCCTGGCTTTCTAACATCCAGTACATTTGTATCGTCATTTAAATTTGCAACAAAGGTTTCAGCTGAAACACTTTCAATGCTTTCTGTTTTCTTCCCAGCATTTTGCCATGATGCAATTCCACCATTCACAAAACCTTTTACATTTTCATATCCAACACGAGCCAAACGCAAAACTGCTTCTGATTCTTTTCCTTCATCAGTAACTAAAATCAATGTTGCTTTCGGATCTATCAATGCTCCTACCCATGGCGCATACTGCCCGTTTAATCCAATATTGATTGCATTTGGTATAAACCCTTTTTCAAAATCATCTGCTGCGCGCACATCCAAAACCAAAGCTCCTTTGGCAATTTCAGTTTCAACATCCGCTACAGAAAGGGCTATTGTGTTTTTTTGCAAAACATCATCAATACTATCATACCCTTCTTTATTTAATTTAGCATCCCAAGCAAAATAATTTGGAGCTGCGGATAATCCTTCTGTAACTGCTTTTACAAATTCTGCTTTGCTCATGGTTTGCATTGCATAATTCATTTGCTTTTGAGTTCCAATCGTTGAAAAAGTTTCTTTCCCAATATTTTTGCCGCATGAGGAACCGGCACCATGACCAGGATAAACAATTACATCATCAGCAAGTGGTTTTATTTTTGCATTCAATGAATCATATAACATACCAGCCAGGTCATCAATTGTTAAATCGCTTTTTATAGCTAAATCAGGGCGACCAACATCTCCAACAAATAAAGTATCTCCGGTAAAAACAGCATGGTTCTTACCATTTTCATCTATCAATAAAAAGCATGACGACTCCATGGTATGTCCGGGAGTGTGCAGCACTTTCAGTTTCACTTTTCCGATTGTAAATATTTCTTCGTCCTTTGCAACAATGGTATCATAACCTGTTTTTGCTGTGGGTCCAAATACAATTGAAGAATTTGTTTTACGTGCTAAGTCGACATGTCCAGAAACAAAATCTGCATGAAAATGTGTTTCAAAAACATATTTGATTTTCGCATTCCTTTTGTTTGCTAATTCAATATAAGGTTCCGTTTCACGTAATGGGTCGATGATTGCTACTTCCCCATCCGATTCGATGTAATATGCTGCTTCAGCTAAACATCCAGTATAAAGTTGTTCGATGTACATACAATTTCTTTTTGTAAAGGTATAAAATTGATACTCAAATTATTAAACAAATTAACTAAAAAAAAGTTCTTTACTAATGATATAAACTCCCATTACTAAAATAAACCATCCAAAGCCAGGCTTTAGCTTTGTACCACTAATATATTTTGAAAGGTAACTTCCTAAAATGATTCCAGAAATTGCAAACCCGGAGAAAATCAAAATAAAATTCCAGTTAAACTGATGTTCGCCAAAATCGCTTAAAAAACCGACAGAAGAATTAATAGCGATAATCGCCAAAGAGGTTCCTACTGCCTTCTTCATTGGCAACTTCGCCAAAACCACCAATGCCGGAATAATTAAAAAACCACCTCCAGCTCCAACCAATCCTACTAAAATACCAACTAAAAAACCTTGCTGAAAAATTAAAAAATAACGGTATTGTTCATTGTTATGCTTGTGTAAGTCGATGCGAACGGATGATGGTTTGCGAATCATTGTATACGAAGCAACAATCATCAAAAGGGCTAAGAGTATCATCAATAATGCACTCTTTGTAATTTCCATCGATCCAATATAAAAAAGATGGTCTGGAATACGATGCAATAAATATTTTCTAGTAAAAAAGATACTTATTATGGATGGTATTCCGAATACCAACATGGTGCGCAAACAAATCAAATTGTTTTTCATATAGCGTAACCCGCCAATGAAAGCAGATGCACCAACTATAAATAAAGAATAAGAAGTAGCATGCACAGGTTCGACACCTATCAAATAAACCAACACAGGAATAGTAAGAATTGAACCGCCTGCACCAATCAAACCTAATAAAATGCCAATAAAAATAGCTGCTATATAACCTAAATACTCCATTCAACGAAAGTGCTAATTTTTAGTAAAATTACCCGCTATTTTTCCTTATTACTTATTAACTCTTTTCCACTATTAGTAATTGAATGGAGTATTTTAGACTGCTTTTTTTAAAACCTGCTTGAATTCAGGGATTTTTATAGAGAAAAATGCAAAAAAAAGCCCCGATATATTAGTATCGGGGCAATAGCTATTGGAAATTTATACTATTCGAATGCTGCAATTCCTGTAACATCCATTCCTGTAATCAATAAATGGATATCATGAGTTCCTTCATAAGTAATAACTGATTCCAAGTTCATCATGTGACGCATAATTGGATATTCACCTGTAATCCCCATTCCTCCGTGGATTTGACGTGCTTCACGAGCAATTTGCAAAGCCATATTCACATTGTTACGTTTGCTCATTGAGATTTGAGCAGGTGTTGCACGATTTTCGTTTTTCAAAACACCTAATCTCCAAGTCAATAATTGAGCTTTAGTAATTTCAGTAATCATTTCAGCCAATTTTTTTTGAGTTAACTGAAAACCTGCGATTGGTCTACCAAACTGGATGCGCTCTTTTGAATAACGCAAAGCTGAATCATAACAATCCATTGCTGCTCCGATTGCACCCCAAGCAATACCGTAACGTGCTGAATTTAAGCAACCTAATGGTCCTTTCAAGCCTTTTATAGTAGGGAAAATATTCTCTTTTGGAACTTTCACATTGTCAAATACCAATTCGCCTGTTGCACTTGCACGCAGACTCCATTTTCCATGTGTTTCTGGAGTTGTAAAACCTTCCATTCCTCTTTCTACAACCATTCCACGAATATCGCCTGCTTCATCTTTCGCCCAAACCACTGCGATATCGGCAAATGGTGAGTTGGAAATCCACATTTTTGCACCATTCAACAAATAATGGTCGCCTTTGTCTTTAATATTGGTAATCATCCCGGAAGGATTTGAACCATGATCTGGCTCCGTAAGTCCGAAACAGCCCATCATTTCGCCTGTTGCCAACTTTGGAAGATATTTCATTCTTTGTTCTTCTGTTCCATAAGTATAAATCGGATACATCACCAATGAGCTTTGTACAGATGCTGTTGAACGCAAACCGCTATCACCACGCTCCAGTTCTTGCATAATCAATCCATAAGAAATTTGATCCAAGCCTGCACCACCATATTTTGTAGGGATGTACGGACCGAATGCTCCAACTTCTGCTAAACCTTTAATCCATTGTTTTGGAAAAGTTGTTGTTTGACATGCTTCTTCAACAATTGGTGAAACCTCTTTCTTCACCCATGCACGTGCTGTTTCACGAATTAATTTATGTTCGTCTGTCAATAACTCATCCATCAAATAATAATCGTGAGCTTCAAATCTATCTGTTGCCATTGTAAATAATTTTAAATTTTTTGCGAAACAAAAGTAAGTAAATAAATTATATAAAATTGAGTTTTTAGATGAGGCGGGAATCTCTTGCCCTATTGGTGTTAACATATGCCTATCTCAAAATGCAACATCTACCCATTATAACCGTTAAACTATATAATTGTTGAAAACGTTTGTTAAAAAGTTTGCAAATCCCATGTTTCATAGGTACTTTAGAAAAGTATATTTATAAAAAAATAAATCTCTCTTGCTTTGAACAGACTAAAAAATACAACTTCCTTACTCTTAGTAGCACTATTTATAAGTGTATTATTCTCTTACAATTCTGCCGAAGCACAAACAAACACAGGTAATGTTCCTGTAATTGAAAAGTTTGTTGTGGGTTATAATGATGTTACCAAAATGAAATTTATTGATGATGCTACGCTTTATAGTGAAGGATGGCAAAATTTACCACAACCACAATTCTGGCAACAGATTATGAATCTGCCACCCGACTCCGCAATGATTAGTGTAGCTGGAACCAGAAAAATGCTTACCAAAGTTTCTACCAAAGAGTGGAACAAACAATCAGACATTCAAAAAAATATTTATAGAGACAGTATTCGTAAAGCAAATAATGTTGCTGACAGCGTTAGCATTCTAGTGACTATTGGGAAAAAAGATTTTTATGAATTTAAAAAAGTAATGCCAACCATCAATCGTTCTATTGATGTGTTCAAGCAACATGGTGTTGATCCTTGGTATGCACAAGCAATCTTATTAATTGAGAGTCCAGGCAAAATGAATACAAAATCTACTGTTGGTGCTAATGGCCCGTTTCAGCTTATGCCTGCAGTTGCACGTAAACAAGGGTTAATTGTAAATAAATCAAAAGATGAACGTACCGATATTGAAAAATCGGCAATGGGTGCTTCACGTTTGTTGAGCAGAATTTGTATTCCGTATACAAAAGCAATGTTGGATAGCGCACATGTTTCATACAACGAAACTGATTTATGGTTCCGACTTTTAGTCCTTCACTCATATCATGCTGGCGCTGGAAATGTGGCTGGAGTTATTAGAAAAATCAAACCTACTGAAGGCGGAATGCAATTAATACAAACTGTTTGGCAAACTTCATATGGAGGATTTAAAAATGCATCACAAAATTATTCGCAATTAGCGTTGGCTGCATTTTGCAATTTCGATCAAATGATAATGGCTAATAAAGATTCGGTTTATTTAATTGATGGAGATAGAATGTACAATTCATATATGTCGTGCAAATGTTTGCCAACCGATTTATTAGGTTCAACAGACGAGTGCACCTACTTAGGAAATTGCATCACCAAATACGAAAACGACTTTATTGATGGCGTTATTCCTTTCGATTATTTTATGTCGAAAGTAAAATCTGTTGAAACTGAATTGAGCGGATTAACTCCGTTTAAATATCCATATAACGATGAACACATTAACGACATTGGATTTATTTTACTAAAAGCGCGTAAGACAGAAGAAGCGCATAAACTATTTAAACATACTGAGTTAAAGTATCCAGACTCATGGGCAGTTTACCATGGATTGGGTGAAACATATCGCCAAATGGGACAAAAAGAGTTGGCACTCACCAACTACAAAAAATCGTTAAAAATCAACCCAAATAACGAGGATAGCCAACGTGCCATGGCTAAATTAATGGCGAAACCAGCCAAAAAATAAGCCTCTTTCTTAAGCATTTTTTTCGTAAATTAGCCTTCCGTTTGATGGAACGTTCATGACACTTTTGTGTCCTTTCGAGGATACGCATTTTTGTGTCCTTTCGTCCGCAGCGGAGAAAACTAATAAAGCTTGAAGCCAAGAAGAGATTTCCTTAAAGGCAAAAATTAACATCATAGTAAAAACAATATATATCTCTCCACTTCGGTCGAGATGACAAAAAGAAAAACGCTCGAAATGACAAGCGAAGAAAGTCGAGATGACACTATAGGAATAAATATTTTTCATTGATACACAAAGAAGACATAGATAAAATTTTTGAAGCTGCTCGTGTAGAGGAAGTAGTTGCTGATTATGTTTCGCTGAAAAAACGCGGAGCAAATTTAATTGGCTGCTGTCCTTTTCACAATGAGAAGACGCCTTCTTTTTATGTTTCTCCTGCAAAAGGTATTTACAAATGTTTCGGTTGTGGGAAAGGTGGCAATGCCATCAACTTCATTATGGATCATGATAAGCTGACTTATCCGGATGCTCTTCGCTTTCTTGCAAAAAAATACAACATCGAAATTGTTGAGGCGGAACAAACCCCTGAACAAATTCAACACAACAACGACAGAGAAAGTTTATTAGTCGTTTCTTCTTTTGCGCAAAAACATTTTTCTGAAAATTTATACAATACCGATGAAGGAAAATCCATCGGCTTGGGATATTTTAAAGAACGCGGATTGAGAGAAGACATCATCCAAAAATTTCAATTGGGCTATAGCATCAATCAACGAAATGCATTTACAGAAATTGCTGTTGCCACAGGCTACAAAATGGAATACCTGGTAAAATCAGGATTAACCATTGAGTACAAGAATGAAGCAGAAGTAAATGCAGAGACGGGTGAAATTATTAAAGCTGCTGACACAAAACATGCAGATCGTTTTTGGGGAAGAGTAATGTTTCCGATTCACAATCAAAGCGGAAGAGTAATTGCATTTGGTGGACGAACTTTACGCACCGATATAAAAACTTCGAAATACGTTAACTCTCCCGAGACAGAAATTTATCACAAGAGTGATGTTTTGTACGGATTGTATCATTCGAAAAATGCCATTGTAAAAGAAAAATTCTGTTTCCTTGTGGAAGGCTACATGGATGTAATTGCGATGCACCAAGCGGGTGTTGAGAACGTAGTAGCGAGTAGTGGAACAGCTTTAACGGCAGGTCAAATAAAATTGATCCAACGTTTCACCAACGATATTATTATTTCATATGATGGTGACCAAGCCGGAATAAATGCTGCATTAAAAGGAATTGATCTTTTGTTGGAAGAAGGAATGAATGTAAAAGTTCTTCTTTTCCCTGATGGTGATGACCCGGATTCGTATTCTAAAAAAGTAAGCACACAAGACTTAAAAGATTTTATCGTTAACAACGCACAGAATTTTATTTCCTACAAAGCCAATATCTTAACCAAAGGAACCAACAACGATCCTTTGAAAAAAGCGGAGGCTATCAAAAAAATTGTAGAAAGCATTGCGTTGATTCCTGATGCCATCTACCGCTCTGTATATGTGAAAGAGTGCGGCCGCATCATGGAAGTGGATGAACAAATTTTATTGAGTGAGTTAAATAAAATCAGAAGTAAAAACTTTAACGATAAGAGAAACAATCCACAACAACAAAATCAAGTTGCTCCAGAAGAAGAATTTGTTCTCCCTGAAAAGAAAGAACATACCATTGCGGATGCAGAGCACCAAGAAAGAGATATTATTCGGTTGCTAATAAATTTCGGAGCTGCAATTGTTAAAGTAGATAGTCAGAATGAAGCAGGCGAAGATGTGGAAGTGGATGTTTCTGTTGCATATTTATTAACACATGAATTACAAAGCGATAATGTTGTTATCGATAATCTATTATACAACTCTGTCTTCAATGAATTTGCGCAGCATATAGAAAAAGATGTTGTTCCCGACACCAATTATTTCATCAGTCACGAAAACTCCGCCATCTGTTCTCTTACGATAGATTTGATAAGCAGTCCGTATGCCCTTTCCAACTGGGAACAGCATGGAATTTTTCCAACCAAGGAAGAAGAAGTTTTAAAGCGTTCGGTTTACAATGCAATTTATGCGTTGAAGAGTCGCAAGATTGAAATGATGATCTATGATAATCAAAAACGTTTAAAAGAAAACCCGCCAGAGGAGGAAATGATGGCCTTGATGGCAACTCAACAATCCTTATTAGAAGCAAAAAAAGTTTTTAATACTATGTTGGGGAGGATTGTAGTGAAATAGAACCCCGAATATCTCGGGGCAGGCTGCGGATGACGCGAAAAAAAGGGATTAAAACGAATTTTTATTTTTTGTTATTCGTAGTAAATTCTAATCCCAATCAAAATCACTACCGCCATTACCATTTGAAGAGCCCATATCTTTTGTAGCAAACGGAAGCTTAGCATATGTTCCTACACAATGAAAATTAGTTTTGTCAATTCGTCTATATCTATAATCCAGTCCGACAAAATAGTTCACCCAACCTGTAGCTTGAAAACCTAAATGTGCTTCGCGCTCCACTTTGTTAAATTCGAAAACCGGACCAAGGGAAATACCGGCAACACCAACTCCTGTTTGCACTTCACTGTATAACCGAAAACGTTTTTTTGAGAACTCTACTCCGCCATCTATACTATAAGGAACATTTTTTATATTCCAATAAGCGACTTCTATTGCAAATGAGAAATGTCGTTTTTCACCACCAAAATTATAGTGAAGCATTGGGCCAATTGTCCAAACGGATTGTGCTAAAGTTTTGAAACTAAAACTTATTGTAAATAAGGTTAATATTAGGAGTATTCGTTTCATTATAAAGTTTCCATCTGCTTGTTTATTAAGATGACAAGAACATCTATTATCAAATTTAATCTTAATCAATGAAATATACAAAAAATTCGGGCGTTTGATTTATGAACTCCCTACTCCAGCTTCATATCCTTCACATTCATCTGTAAAGAAACATTTCCATTGTATTCGTTTTCTTCAATGGCATAACAAGAACTGAATGTTCTCTTCCTCAAGATTGCATCAAAATGTTGTGCTTGTGAAAAGGCAATCGCTGAAAAAGTTTCTTTTGGTTTTTCTGCAGATTGAATATCCATTTTCAAATGGTTGTTTCCTACAATGCGCACATAGCCTTTGTCGATAAGGTTTTTACTCATGAATACAGGCGACATATTTCCTGGACCAAATGGTTCGAACTGTTTTAGGATGCGGAAAAATTTGGGTGTGATGTCGGATAATTTTAATTCGGCATCAATGGCAATTTCTGGAATCAGCATGTGATCTTTGATGGTTGCAGAAACTACTTCTTCAAATCTTTGTTGAAAGGCTGCAAGGTTTTCTAATTTCATGGAGAGGCCTGCAGCATATTTATGTCCACCAAATTGCTCTAGCAAATCGGAACATGCTTCAATGGCATCGTATACATCAAAATCTTTTACCGAACGAGCAGAACCGGTTGCCATTCCATTCGACTCCGTAAGAACGATTGTCGGGCGATAATATCTTTCTATTAGTCGAGAAGCCACAATCCCAATAACACCTTTGTGCCAATCAGGATGAAACAAAACAGTTGATTTACGATTTATTAATTCTTCACTTTCGTCAATCATACTAAATGCATGTTGTGTGATGCTAACATCCAAGACTCTGCGTTCAGTGTTGGAAGTATTGATATTTATTCCAGAGGTTTTTGCATCAGCATGATTATCGGAAACCAAAAGTGCAACCGCATTTCTTCCTGTTTCAATTCTCCCTGCAGCATTTATACGCGGACCAACGGTGAACACCAATTCGTTCATCGTTACTTCTTTTTTGATGTTCGCTAAATCCAAAATGGCTTTTATTCCTTTGCGTGGATTTTTATTGATTTGTTCCAATCCGAAATAACACAAAGCACGGTTTTCTCCAACAATGGGAACCAAATCCGAAGCGATGGAAATAGCAGTTAAATCAAGGTATTGCGTTAATTCAGAAAAAGGAATATTATTTTTTTGAGCATAGGCTTGAACCAATTTAAATCCAACTCCACAGCCACATAATTCGTCAAAAGGATAAGTACAGTCGTTACGTTTCGGATCTAAAATCGCAACTGCTTTCGGAAGTGTATCGCCTGGGCGATGGTGATCACAAATAATAAAATCGATGTTGCGTTCATTCGCATAATCTACTTTATCAATTGCTTTTATTCCACAATCGAGTGCAATAATTAATGAGAAATTATTTTCTTTCGCGAAATCAATTCCCATAAAAGAGATTCCATAACCTTCAGCATATCTGTCTGGAATGTAGTATTCCACAAGCCCTTCCGACTCAGGTAAACTTTTCAAAAATGAATATACGAGAGAAACAGCTGTAGTTCCATCCACATCGTAATCGCCAAACACAAGAATTTTTTCTTTGTTGGAAATTGCTTTTTCCAAACGGGCAATGGCAATATCCATATCCTTCATTAAAAAAGGATCATGCAAATCGTCTAAAGAAGGTCGGAAAAATTTTTTCGCTTCGTCATACGTTTTAATATCACGTTGTACTAGCAAACTCGCCAACACCTTTTCAATCTTCAATTCTTCAGCCAGTTGATTTACAACTTTCTCATCAGCACTTGAATTTATACTCCACCGTTTTTCCATATTATCTTCTTAGTTCACTATGTGAAAAATTTAAACACATAGACACATAGTTTTTTTACTTATTTTTTCATCCATAGATGAAGCAAGCTTCATTACATAAAATCTCTCTGCGAAAAAATTTATTTTTCTCGACCCAACTCCTTTTTCTATGTTTCTATGTGTTAAAACCTTTTTTGCTTGTCTTCAAAAGTACTACAATCACCATTATTATAACCTATTGGTAATTTGTAAACTTTAAGTTACTTTAGTGTAAAATTAAGGAAATGAAAAAGATTACCCTGCTAACAATTTTAGTATTCTCAATATTAATTGGAAAATCGCAAACCTATACCAGCAGTGCTGGCGGACTAATTCCTGATGGTGGACCGATGGTAAATTTCCCTATGACTGTGTCGGGATTGAGTCCAGCTACGATTGATACTATTTTTGGTATCGAGACCATTTGTTTTAATATTGTTCACCCTTGGGTAGCCGATTTAAATATTTCTTTGCAATCACCCGATGGAACCATTGTCGATTTATCAGTTGCCAATGGCGGCAGTGGTGATGATTATATTAATACGTGTTTAAATGCATTTGCTGCAAATTCTATTGTAACAGAAAATGCTCCTTTCACTGGAACCTTCCGTCCACAAGGGTTTATTGGTGCTTTTAATAATGGCCAAAATGCAAACGGTGTTTGGCAATTATTGATTGAAGATACTTACGGAGCGGATGTAGGAAATTTAATTGACTGGAGCATTACTTTTGGAAACACTCCTGCCTTTCCATTTAATTTCACTTCTTCCAACTTACCAATATTTGTTATTAACACAGGCGGAATGGCAATTCCTAATGAACCTAAGTTAGCTGCACAAATGGGAATTATTTACAACGGTGTTGGTGTAAGAAATTATTTGACAGACCCACATAACAATTATAATAATAAAATAGGAATTGAAACACGTGGTTCTAGTTCTTCTGGATTTCCGCAAAAAACGTATGGTTTCGAAACACGTGATATTCTTGGAGTAAAAAAAGATACCATCTTAATGGGAATGCCAGAAGAACATGATTGGATTTTGTATGCTCCTTACGATGATAAAACGTGTATGCGAAATGTTTTGACGTATGACATTGCAAATAAAACGGGTAGATACGCATCTCGCACAGCTTTTTGTGAATTGGTAATAAACGGACAATATCAAGGTATTTATGTTTTGATGGAAAAAGTAAAACGAGATTCAAACCGTGTTAGCATAGCAAAACTTGATCCTATAGAAATTAGTGGAGATGATTTAACGGGTGGTTACATTATAAAAGTAGACAGAAATGACGGCCCCGGAACGTATTGGACTTCACCTTATCTTGCTGCAGATGGCTCAAACGTAGACTTTGTTCATGTTTATCCTGAAGGGGATGTTATTGTTGCCCAACAAAGAAATTATATCATGGCTTATGTGGATACCGTGGAAGATGTTTTGGCTAGTCCTACGTTTAATGATCCAGTTAATGGTTATTCAAAATACATTGGAGTAAATACATTCATTGATTATTTTATTTTAAATGAAGTAAGTAAAAATGTGGATGGTTATCGCTTGAGTACATTTTTTTACAAAGACAAACAAAGTAAAGGTGGCAAGTTGAAAGCTGGTCCGGCATGGGATTTTAACCTAGCATGGTGGAATGCGGATTATTGTGGTGGGGATGTCACAAATGGCTGGGCTTATGATATCGGAGCTATTTGTCCAGGTGGTTGGCAACCCAATTTTTGGTGGGCACGTTTATTACAAGATCCTTATTATGTAGCTCAGTTGCATTGCAGATGGGATGAATTAAGGCTAACAACATTAAGCATTCCTGTTTTAAATAATTATGTGGATTCGTTAGCAGCTTATTTAGATGAAGCACAAGGTCGTCATTTCACAGCATGGCCAATTTTAGGAATGTATACTTGGCCAAATCCAAGTCCTATTCCGGCAGATTATCCTGGAGAAATTACGGCTATTAAAACTTGGATCAACGATAGAATTTTATGGATGGATGCAAATTTGCCAGGGACATGTAATGTTGGAGTAAACGAAAATGTTTTGACGGAGCACAATTTTAATGTTTATCCGAATCCATTTTCAAGTACTTTAAAAATGAGTTTTTATTTACCAAGTACAGAAACTATAAAAATTGAGCTGACAGATGTGATGGGAAGAATAGTGAAACAAATTGAGCAAAAAGAATATTCCGAAGGTGAAAATATCATCGAAATTGACTTGAATTCAACAACCCTGAAAAACGGGATGTATCTCTTAAATATTGTTACAAATAAGGGGATTTTAGTAAAAAAGGTGACTAAAATGGAGTAAAATACCTCATTCTAGGTATTGAGTTCCCGGCTATATTTACCCAATTTTGTAGGGTAAATGAATACTGCACCAAACATCTATAATATTCAAAAAGCCATTACGGAAGAAATGGGTTGCAATCTATGGAGTTTCTATCCAGAAACGATGGAATGTAAAAAACTGAAGAAAAAATGTTGCAAAAATTTCAAAAAAGAAAAACGTTGTAAGCGTTGTCCGATGCATTCTTAATACTTCTCCTTTTCATCATTTTCCTGAAACACCTTAACCATTTATATTTAGTTTCGTAAATAAAGGTTTAAACACATAGACAAATAGTTTTAAAAGAAAAGGTATGGTGTGCTAGGGGATAGAAAAATAAATTTTTTTCACAGAGAGATCTCTATGTCCATGAAGCTTGCTTCATCTATTCTGTTTTAAATACCCAAGAAGACGAACATGTTATTGAGTAGTAGTACTGAATAAAAGAAAAAACTAAAATATTGCGACACCTATAAAAACTATGTGTCTATGTGTTAAATTTTTTCTGCGGCCTAAGAATCACCAAAGGCTACTTTTTCAACTCTCCGTTTTTATACTTTTTCACTTTAATCACTTTCCCGTTTTCATCTATCTCTTTCCAGTCTCCTTCTTTTTTACCGTGAATATACTTTCCTGTAATCATTAATTTTTCATTTTCAAAATATTCTTTGTATTCACCTTCTTCTAGATTATTGATAAATTTTACTTCCGAATTTACTTTCCCGTTTTTGTAAAATGCTTTCTGAGTTCCTTCTAATAAACCATTTTTATAATTATACTCGATACTCACTTGCCCTTCAGGATAATACCATTTCGCTATACCATCACGCACATTCTTTTTATAAGAACCTTCTTCTTGAATTTTCCCATCAGAGTAATAGATTTTTTTCGACCCATCCAAGACACCCATTTTAAATTCGGTTTCAGATTTCAGCTTCGCATTTGAATGATAAGTAACGCTTTTCCCATTTAACGTATCATTTAAATATGTTTCTTTCAAAAAATTATACCCCGACTTATCGATAATCAAATAAACGCCATTTAACTTTCCGTTTTTGTATTGTCCAATATTACTAACCACACCATTTGCATGATAACAAACCCATTGTCCGTCTTTTGTTCCATCTTCATAATTACCGAAACATTCGCTTTGTCCAACTTTTTCTTTCCACAAACCCACTTTTTTTCCGGCATTGTTTGTTTTGTTTGTATCAGCTAATACAAAAGATGTTGCGTTCACAGAATAGGTGAAGCAGATAATGGAAATAAATAATAGAATTTTAGTTTTCATTTTAAATATAGGATTACTCTAATAGCTTTTAAATTTTCTAAATTACAACCATTTCTTTTTTCTAAAATACATCACCATTGAAATCATCATCACTAACATTATAACCCATGCAAATGTATATCCCCAGGCATGTCCCCACTTGCTATGAATTTCAGGCATAAACTCAAAATTCATTCCATATACACCAGCAACAAACGTAACAGGAACAAATATAGTGGTGATGATTGTTAACACTTTCATTACCTCATTCATTTTATTACTCACACTCGACAGGTAAATATCCATCATACCGGAAAGCAAATCGCGATACGTTTCCACAGTATCTATTACACGGATGGTATGATCATGTACATCTCGTAAATAAATGTCAGTAGTTGGTTTTATAAAATTCGTTTCACTTCTCTCCATATTGTTAATCAATTCACGCATCGGCCAAACAGATTTTCTTAAGTGAATCATTTCGCGTTTCATAGCATGTAATTGATGCATCGTTTCTTTTGAAGGATCAATAATTAATTCTTCTTCCAACACTTCTATTCGATCACCAATTTTTTCAAGAATCCCAAAATAACAATCCACCACAGCATCTATCAACGCGTAAGCTAAATAATCCGCTCCCATTTTACGGATGCGGCCTTTTCCTAAACGGATTCTATTTCTGATTAAATCAAATGCATCTCCACCTTGCGCTTCCTGAAACGAAATCACCATTCCATCCATCAACACTACCGTCAATTGCTCCGATTGTAATTCAGTATCGTAATAAAGCATTTTAATAATAGCAACAACGTAGTTGTCGTAATCTTCAAACTTAGGACGCTGATTTGTGTTTACAATATCTTCCAAAGTAAGCGGATGAATATTAAATCGCTTGCCAACAGCTTCCACAAATTCAACATTGTGAATTCCGTCTACATTAATCCATCTTACCATATTATGATCAACATGATCCAAACATTCTGAGAGATCATAAAATTCTTTTTCAATAAATTCAGTATCGTTGAATTCAATCAAAGAGAGTTTTACACGTTCGGTTTGTTTGTCACCGAAATAAACTAAAGTTCCCGGAGGCGCACCTGTTTTGTTAGTTTTATTTACCATTGTACAATGTTTTTATTATTCTTCTTCTTCAAGTTTACTGTTCTTTCCCTTGCCTTTATTCTCCTTAGTTTTATTTCCTTCTATAACAATCACAATTTCTCCTTTTACGGTTTTTGTTTTGAAATAATCAGCAAGCTCTTTTAATGTTCCTCTTTTGTTTTCTTCAAACATTTTTGATAATTCTCGAGAAACAGAAGCATTTCTATCTGCTCCAAAAAATTCAATAAATTGCTCCAGTGCTTTTACCAAACGATGTGGCGATTCATAAAAAACCATCGTGCGTGATTCATTCACCAATGCTTTTATTTTTGTCTGACGTCCTTTTTTTGTTGGAAGAAAACCTTCGAAACAAAATGTATCGGTAGGCAAACCTGAATTCACTAATGCAGGGACGAATGCAGTTGCGCCTGGCAAACATTCCACTTCAATTCCTTTTGCAATACATTCACGAATCAATAAAAATCCTGGATCAGAAATCCCAGGAGTTCCAGCATCTGTTATCAAGGCAATTTTTTCGCCATTTGCAATACGCTCCGAAATAATCTCAACCGTTTTATGTTCATTGTGCATGTGATGTGCAAACATCTTTTTGTCAATGTTCAAATGTTTCAATAATATTCCTGACTTACGAGTATCTTCTGCTAAAATCAAATCCACTTCTTTCAAAATCCGTATCGCTCGAAGTGTAATGTCTTCAAGGTTTCCAATGGGTGTGGGGACTATGTATAGTTTCATATCGTGCTTTTCTGCGTTCCTATTCTATTTATTGTTGTAAACTCTCCCCAAACTTCGTAATCAATTTAAACATATTTTCAAATTCATTCAAAGGTAATGTTTCTGGTCTATCATAAATATCGTGGTAGGCCTTTATTCCACCCATCGAATATATAAAAAACGCTTTTACTCCTTTTTCAGAAAAATGATAATGATCGCTGTTGGCCGACTTCCCTCTAATCTTTACGTCTTTGATAAATTTATTTTCTGTGTTGATTGCTTTCAACTTGTCAAACTCCTTTTGAAACACTGTTCCATTCACCACTGTTATTCCTTCTTCTCCTGTTCCCATAATATCCATATTGAAAACAAATTTTATATTTTTTAATGGAAACAAAGGGTTTTCTGTGTAATATTTTGAGCCTAATAATCCTACTTCTTCTCCACAAAAAGCCATAAATGCGATAGAATATTTTGGTTTATTTTCTGGCTTTGAATAATACGTTGCAAGGTTCAGTAACATTGCACAACCGCTGGCATTGTCGTTAGCTCCAGGAAAATAAACATCTTTTCCCATTTGTCCAAGGTGGTCATAGTGAGCTGAATAAACAATAAAAGAATCAGGATAAACCGAACCTTGAATGTAACCGATTACGTTTTGAGATTGATGGTTGGGAACAAATTGACTTTTATTAGATAAATTAATATAGCACATTTTAGTTTTATCAATTTTTTTTCTCAATGTATCATCAATCAATATTTCAATAGATGGGTAAGTATTTACTTTTTGAGAACACGTCCAAGTAAGTTTTTTATCATTTACGATTGCTATTCCATAAGCTCCATAATTGTTTGCTTTCATAAAATCAAATAGTTTCAATTTATCAGCATTCGTAACACCATGTGGATCTATAATTATCCATTTATTATTAAACCTTCTACTAGTGAATTTTTTCATCAAATCCAACGAGTTCACCGTAGCGCTATCAAACCATACAGCTTGTAGTTTTTTTTGTTTAATAATTGATGGACAACCAGCTGAAACCAAATAATTTTTTCCAGGCACCCAAACTCCATCTATGTATTTAGTGATTAAAACTGGACTTTCATTAGGAAAAGTATTTATGGCAAAATTCATCTTCTGATAATAATCTTCATCAAATGATTTTAATTCGATTTTTTTAAACTCATTTTTCAGGTAATTTGCAGCAATGCTATCTCCGCCATTCACATAACCTCTTCCATGCATGCTTTGAGAAGCCATTGTGTCAACAATCTTACGAGCGTAAGTGTAAACTTCTTGGGAGAAGATGGAAGATGTAAGATGGCAAATGGAAAATGTAAGGAGTAGCTTTTTTAACAAAGACATAGACGAAATTTAATACTTGATCATCATTTTAAAATAACGGGATGCTTAATAGTCATATGATTTAATGCCATTTTCCTTCACACATCAACCATCATACATCTTCCATCATATACATCTTCCATCATACCTCATACATTTAACTGTAACGTCTATCCACCAAATCAACCAACTGTTTTACGGTTTCCTTTTCCATATCCCATTCATACAATTGCTGTAAGTTGCTAAAATAGTCCATTGCGGATTCTAAACTTCCAGCTCCGTTTAATTGTTGAATGGCAATATTATATTCTTGCATGTTACCTTCAAACAAATCATTTGCAAATAAAAATTTATCATTCAAGCCAATTGCTTTCGTTAAATCTTGAATGGATGGTTTTTGAATTTTATTTGGCACAACCACAACAGGTTTCTCTTCTTTTTTATCAACCTTCTTTTCCTGTTTTGGTTTTTCGGCTACATTTAAAATTTCACTTCCGAACAAATCAATCGGTTTTTCAGAAACTACAGGTTTCACCACTTCTTGTTTTATCTCAACTTTTGGAGTTTCTTCAACAGGTATTGATATAGTAGTATTTTGACCAATTTCTCCATTTGAATTCAAATGATTAAAAACAATGGATTTTTGGTATAATTTCTCGATTTTATGCAGAATTAATTCTAGTTCAACCTGCGGAATATGCTTATTGTCGCCAATATTATCGGAATGCTCCTTAATGTTATTAATCAATGCAGCTATCTCTTTTCTAATGGTGGACTTGTCCATGACTTTATTTTACTTGGTTAAAAAACAAAACGCTTTTTTGACTAAATTTGTTGCATACTAAAACAAGGATTTTATGTAAAAAAAATCTGTAGTTTTAGATGCCCCGTGCAACGACACGGGGTCTTATTTTGAATACAAACTTATTCTGAATAAAAATACATTAAAATTGCCAATATTTAAATAAGATTTTTCAAACAAAATCAACAGCATGTTCCTCGAAAATACGATTCATCCGAATAAACGCAAAGGCTCTATTGAAGTCATTTGTGGCTCTATGTTTTCGGGGAAGACGGAGGAGCTTATCCGGAGAATGAAACGGGCACAATACGCCAAACAAAAAGTAGAAATTTTTAAACCCGAAATTGATACCCGTTACGATGCCGTAAAAGTGGTTTCACATGAAGGAAATTCCATTCATTCAACTCCAGTTCCAGCTTCCTCCCATATTTTGCTCTTGGCAGATGATGTAGAAGTAGTTGGAATTGACGAAGCGCAATTTTTTGATGCGGGTTTGGTAGATGTCTGTAATCAACTTGCAAACAGTGGTGTTCGTGTGATTGTTGCCGGATTGGATATGGATTATTTAGGAAAACCTTTCGGACCAATGCCTGCATTATTATCCATTGCCGAACATGTTACCAAAGTACACGCTATTTGTATGCGTTGCGGAAACATTGCAAATCATTCACATCGCATTACAGATGAGGACGCACTTGTGTTATTAGGCGAAACAACCAATTATGAACCTCTTTGCCGAGATTGCTTTACTGAAGCAAAATAATAAACGATGAACTACTCTATCTCCGCAATTTCTTCAGTAATCAATGGAACTATTCATGGGAATATCAATTCCAGTGCTACTGTAAAAAACTTATTAATTGATAGTCGTAAACTTTCCAACGCAGATACTTCTTTATTTTTCGCAATAAAAGGTGAACGCCACGATGGACATGCATACCTAATAGAACTTTTCGAAAAAGGTGTTCGTCAATTTGTTGTTTCTGCTTTACCAAATAACATTTCCGATTTTGATGCCGCTAGCTTTATTTTAGTTAACGATACACTTCTTGCATTACAACAGCTTTGTGCTTACCACCGTCAACAATTCAAAATTCCTGTTGTCGGAATAACTGGAAGTAACGGAAAAACCATAGTTAAAGAATGGCTGTATCAATTAATGCGTGAAGATAAAAATATTGTACGCAGCCCAAAAAGCTTCAACTCACAAGTTGGTGTTCCTCTTTCTGTTTGGCAAATTTCAAAAGAACATGATTTAGCAATTTTCGAAGCTGGTATTTCTAAACCAAAAGAAATGCGTTTGCTCGAAAATATTATCCAACCTACAATTGGCGTTATTACTAACATCGGACAAGCACACGATGAAAATTTCGAAAACCAAAAACAAAAAGTATGTGAAAAACTAAAATTGTTTTTGAATTCAGAAGTGTTGATTTATTGTAAAGATTATTTATCCATTCAAGATGAAATAACTAACAACAAATCTTTTTCCGAAGCTAAATTTTTCACCTGGTCGAAAAAATTACGTGCTGATTTGTTAATTGGTAGAATTACAAAAAACGAAACAGATACCGAAATTCAAGGTGTTTATAAAAATGATTTCATCCGTATCACTATTCCTTTTACTGATGAAGCAAGTATTGAAAACACCATTCATTGCTGGGCAACAATGCTGTATTTGGGATACGAAAACACTGTGATAACTGAACGAATGAGGTTCTTGAGTCCAGTTGCAATGCGACTTGAACTAAAAGAAGGAATCAACAATTGTTCTATTATAAATGATAGTTATAATTCGGATTTAGGTTCTTTGGCTATTGCTTTGGATTTCTTAAACCAGCAAAAACAGCATCCTAAGAAAACACTAATCCTTTCAGATATTTTACAAAGCGGGCAAAATGATGCAACACTTTACAAGGAAGTTGCTGAGCTGATTCACAAAAAAGGAATTTCACGTTTGATTGGAATTGGAGAAGGAATTTCTTCACAATCCAATCAGTTCAATTGCGAAAAAAGTTTTTTCAAATCAACAACCGATTTTATACAACAGTTCAATAATTCCTTTTTCAGAGATGAAACAATTCTCTTAAAAGGAGCTCGTATATTCAGTTTCGAGGCTATCAGCAAAATTATTCAACAGAAAGCTCACGAAACCGTTTTAGAAATAAATTTAAATGCAATCGTTCACAACTTAAATTACTACCGTTCCAAATTAAAAGCGGACACCAAAGTAATGGCAATGGTAAAAGCATTTTCTTACGGAAGTGGAAGTTTTGAAATAGCCAATATTCTTCAGTTTCATCGTGTGGATTATTTGGCAGTTGCTTATGCAGATGAAGGAATTGAATTACGCAAAGCAGGAATCACCATGCCAATTATGGTAATGAATCCCGAAGAACAAAGTTATGATGCAATGATTCAATACAACCTTGAACCTGAAATTTACAGTTTCAGAGTATTGAGTCTGTTTGAAGAAACCTTAAAACGCAGCGAGCGAAACAATGTACAACCCATTCCTATTCACATTAAGCTGGATACTGGAATGCACCGTTTGGGCTTTGATGCAGAAGAAGTAAATGAATTGATTGTTAGAATCAGCAACAACAAACATCTTACAATAAAATCTGTTTTTTCTCATTTAGCAGCGAGTGATGAATCGGAGCACGATGATTTCACTTGGCAACAAATCAAGAAATTGAATGCGATGAGTGAAAAAATAAAATCGCATTTTAATTATCAAATCTTAAAACATATTTTAAATTCAGCAGGAATTTCTCGTTTCCCCGATGCACAATTTGAAATGGTGAGATTAGGAATTGGTTTGTACGGAATTGGAGCAAATAAAACCGAACAAGCACAATTACAAAATGTGAGTACTTTAAAAACTAGCATCTCACAAATAAAAAATATTCCAGCAAAAGAAACCATCGGTTACAGCAGAAAAGGTGTTGCAACTCGCGACATACAAATTGCGACTGTACCAATTGGTTATGCAGATGGATTGAGCCGTAAACTCAGCAACGGGGCTGGAAAAATGATTGTGAAAGGAAAAGAAGCACCCATCATCGGAAATGTATGCATGGATATGTGTATGATTGACATCACCGATATTCAAGCAAACGAAAATGATGAAGTGATTATTTTTGGCGACTTAAATCCAATCACCGAAGTAGCGAAAGACATTGGAACAATTCCTTATGAAGTATTGACGAATGTTTCGAGAAGAGTGAAGCGGGTTTATTATCAGGAGTAACTATTTCAAACTCCGAACAAACGCATACAAATTAAAATCCTCTTTCTTCAACTCCACATCAATCTGTTTTTGCAAATCCATTTTAGAAACACCCTTCATCTTTTTATTCTGAATCAAACGATACGCTTTTTCAGCAAGTAAATAAGAACGTTTTGTATTTACGCCAACTTTGTTGTGTTTATCAATCGCTTCAATCAATTCATCTACTCCTTCTCCTTTTGTAGCAATTCCTTTTATTACAGGAATATTCCATTCGTTCGCCATTTTTGAATGTACTAACTGAATAATATTTTTGATAAATGTATTCGCTCCGTCTCTGTCCGATTTGTTCACCACAAATACATCCGCAATTTCCATGATTCCCGATTTAATCGCCTGCACATCGTCACCTGATTCTGGAACCAAAACTAAAACAGTTGTATCTGCCAAACCAACTACTTCCACTTCACTTTGTCCGACACCCACCGTTTCTACAAAAATATAATCAAAGGAAAAAGCACGCATCACATCCACAATCTCAATTGTTTTTGCAGACAATCCACCCAATGAACCACGAGTTGCTATCGAACGAATAAACACTTTATCATTATTGAAATGCTCTGCCATTCGTAATCTATCACCCAACAAAGAGCCATAATTAAATGGAGATGTTGGATCAATCGCAAGTATCCCTACCGACTTATTTTGAGTAGTGAGTTTTTTAATTACAGAATTTATTAATGTGCTTTTTCCAGCACCTGGAGGACCAGTAACACCAACAACAGGAGTATTCGAATTGAATTTTAAAGATGTGAGAATTTCCTCATAACCTTCCAGCTCATTTTCAACAATGGTAATACAACGCGCCAATGCTTTTTCATCGCCTTGCTGTAATAGTTTTATGAGTGTTTGGGTAGTTGACATTTTAACAAAGATAGTACTAAATGTGAAAATTTAAACACATAGACACATAGTTTTTAAAGGCGCTGTGCTTTACATAGCCATTATAAAGTACGCGCATAGGTCTATTTGTAAAAATTTATTTTTCTATGACATTCTTCCTTTCTATGTGCCTATGTGTTTAAATTTTTGTGTGTAAAGCTATTAGTGTTACTTTTGCATAACTAATAACACCCAAATGCCACAACTATCCGTTGTCATTATTACGTTTAATGAAGAAAAAAACATTAGTCGCTGCCTCGAATCTATTCAGGGAATTGCGGATGATGTGGTGATATTGGATTCCTTTTCTACCGATGCTACGGAAAGTATTTCTAAAAAATACAATGTGAATTTCATTTCCCGAAAATGGGAAGGCTATTCAGCATCAAAGAACTTCGCGAACGCACAAGCAAAATACGATTGGGTTTTATCTTTAGATGCCGATGAAGCATTATCTGAAGAATTAATAAAATCAATCTTAAAAGCAAAAGAAGGTAAAGAATTAAAGACGTACAAATTTCACCGACTAACAAATTATTGCGGTTCATGGATAAAACATTGCGGCTGGTATCCTGATACAAAAATCAGAATCTTCGATAGAAGAATTACCAAATGGGAAGGAATAATTCACGAGAAGTTAGTAATAGACTCCAAACAAGAGGCCATTCTACTAAATGGTGATTGTCTGCATTACAGTTACTACACTATAGAGCAACATCATTTACAAGTAGAAAAGTTTTCTACGCTTGCTGCACAAAATTTATTTGAAAAAGGGAAACAAGCTTCTGTATTGCAATTGTGGTTAAGCCCAATTGTAAAATTTATCAGCGACTACTTTTTTAAACTAGGAATTTTAGACGGAGCTGCAGGATTTACTATTTGCAAGATTTCTGCTAAACATTCTTATTTGAAATATAAGAAGTTGATGGAATTGAGCTCAAAAAATTAATCCTTCCTGTTAAACACAAACAAGAAAAAAGAATTAAAGAAAGCATAGAAAGTAACTCCTGCCTGAGATTCGAGTGTGTCTTCTGTTAAAAAGGAAATGATGGCGATTAATAAAAAACTGATGTATAGATAATCAAACGTTTTTCCCATCAACACCATCGGGTAAATAAGTGTAATTAAAAACCAAATCAATCCAACTACTCCAAATGCTACTGTAATAGATAAATATTGATTATGTGAACGCAATCTTGATTCTTTTGCAAGTGGCGAATTCATTTTATCATATTGTTGTTCAAATGCTGTTTTTATATCTCCAGCTCCCACTCCGAAAACAACATTGTCTTTAATAATTCCTATAGCAGTTTTCCAAAACTCAAACCGTTGCGTTAATGAATGTCCGCTTGGGTCTCCAGTAATTTTATACATATCCAGTTCCCAGGCTATTTCATGCAATCTCCTTTTTAAACTCGAAATATTTTGATAATTGACATTTACAACTCCTCTTTCGATTGCTTTTACTTCATCATCAGAAAGCGACTCAACAGCATCTGCATCTTTTCTTAATCCTTTAGAGGCTAAAAATCGAACTAGAGTATAATTAAGCGGATTGCCTTTTAAATCATTTTCTAAAAATTTTAGATTACTTCTTTGATTCCAAGATTCTTCCAATTCTTGATTACAAAAGTAAACCCAAATATAATGTCCATTTTCAGTTAATTGTCCTGTCAAAACATGTTGGTAGGCATTTCCTCTCGAAGTGGTCAATTCCAATTTTGAGAAATCCAATTTTTCAGGTTCTGGAATTCCTTTGTTAATTTGATTAGCGAAATAGAAAATTGTTATTCCAATTAATGTTACAATTGCAAAACCAGAATACTTAACCCTTCTTTTAGGTGAAGCTATAATTGAAAAAAGTGTAATTATAAGTATTGCAAAACAAAATGCAACAAGACCAGTGATAGATTCTGTAATAACTAAAAAGGAGATTAACCATAATGGTATTACAACCCAGATAATTTTATAAATTGGTTTTAATTGCTTGTAAAAAAAGTATCCCGAAATAAACATGGCAATACAAATCAATAAGGCAAAACGAATATGTGAAATAAAAACCGAAACACTTCTTATATCAACTAGTTCCCGATGAATAAAGCCCGTTAGAATAAGAGTACTAATAATTGTTCCCAAAATAATTGCAGCAACAAAAAATTGCAAGATTGCATCAATTGCTTTTTTAGAAAGCGGTTTCGAAGTAGACAATATTATTGGCAGAATAAAAAGTGGCATTTTTATTCTGATATCTTTCATTGCATATTCAAAATCGGTTGTATAAATTAAACCAAGAAGATGAAGCAAAAAAAGTGAACATATAATTAAAGCTGGTTTATTTTTAAAAAAGAAAAAGAATTTGTTTTTTAGGTTTCCTTCGAGAAGAAAATTGCAAGCTAAAATAATTTGAGAGAGGCTCATCAAAAATTTAGATAGCGGCATTCCTATCACCAATAAAATTAAGGCGAAAATATAAACGTAAGTATGGTACTTTTCAGGGAGTAGCGATTTCCTCATAACTCTAATTGCAACGCAAATATTGCAAATAAATTGTGTTTAAATACAAAAAAATGTCCACTTAGTGTAGAAGGGCCTAGTTCTCTTTCTACTTCTTTTGATTCTTCCCTTTTTCCGGGTTGTACAGGGGCTTATCGGTCGTACCTACAGTTGTTAAAATCTTATTGTATTTTTCGACATCACCTAACAAAGCAAAGGCTTCAGTTAGTTCTTGATCATCTTTCAAAGAAGCTTCCAATCGTCCATTTTGAAAATAGTAACGAGATGCAATTTCTTCTTCTAAAAACTGTTTGATTTCAGGCTTATACTTTATCAAATCTTCTTTTTTGTTATGCGTGATTTTTGCTTTTAATGCTTCAATATCTGCACCAATCAAGTCAATCGATTTGTCATTTTTTGCATCATCTTTAAAAGCTTCTAACGCTTTTTCTGTTTTCGTTTTGTAATCGTATTCTTTATCGTTTAAGTAAGAAACAAAGTCATCATATTCAGCATCTGTTAATTTAAATTCCTTAGCAGGAGCAATGCTAGTATGTGAAATACGATATTTTGTAGCATAATTGAACACTAAATTTTTTGTAACTAAGCTCCCGAGAATACTGCTATACTTTTGAGGCTCAACAGCTATGTCAGGCGCAACACCTCCGCCATCATAAACAATTCTTCCATTTCTTGTTTTGAATGCTGTAATTAAAGAATCTGCAACTTTATCTACGCTTCCATCTTCATTGCGATGAGAATAATCTAACGCTTGAATACATCTCCCGCTGGGTGTATAATATTTTGCAACTGTTACTTTTAATTGAGCATTATAGCTTAAAGGACGAGTTTGTTGAACCAGCCCTTTTCCATATGAGCGTTGCCCGATTACAACCCCTCTGTCCAAATCTTGAATAGAACCAGAAACGATTTCAGATGCTGAAGCAGAACCTCTATCAACCAGAACAATAATTGGAATTGCTACATCAATTGGTGTATTTGTTCCTTTGTAAACTTTATCCCAATCTTTTACTTTTCCTCGTGTACTCACAATTTCTACACCTTTCTCTTCAAAAAGATTAACAATATCAATAGCTTCTTTTAATAATCCACCAGGATTCCCACGCAAATCCAATATCAAGGATTTAAACTCTGTGTTTTTTTTCAAATCAAGTAGCGCAGCTTTTACTTCGGCCGAAGCATTTTCTGTAAAACCAGTAAGCTTTATATAACCAACATTTTTTGAAAGCATACCAGCATACGGAACACTTTTAATTTTTATTTCTTCTCGTCCGATTGATTTTTCAATTGGTTTTGCTTCACCCTCTCTTTCAATTAATAATTTAATAGTTGTGTTTGCTTGGCCTTTTAAATACTTGCTGATGTCATCCGTTTTTTTACCTTTCACATCAATATCATTCACTTTTAAAAGTCTGTCACCAGCACGTAGATCAGCCTTTTGTGCCGGGAATCCTTCGTAGGGTTCTGATATAACAACATAGTCGCCAACTTCACGAACGAGTGCTCCAATTCCTCCATATTGTCCGGTTGTCATATAACGATAATCTTCAATTTCAGATTCAGGAATAAAATTGGTGTACGGATCAAGTGACCCAAGCATATCATCGATTCCTTTTTTCATTAAATCGCCTGGATTTGTTTCATCCACATAATAAATGTTCAGCTCACGAAACAAGGTTGCGAAAATATCGAGGTTCTTAGAAACTTCAAAAAAGTTATCTACGAAGCTATATGAAACCAAAGCATATCCTGAAATTACAACTGCAATGATTAGCAATTTGAACTTTGAAATTATTTTTTTCATTGTATTTTTTTTAAACTTTGAACTTATTCTAAGGTACCGGATCATGACCATGTCCTCCCCAAGGATGACATTTTGAAATTCTTTTTATTGTTAAACCAAAACCTTTTAAAAATCCATGTTTTTTAAATGCTTCTATTCCGTATTGAGAACAAGAAGGATCAAATCTACATGCTGGACCTAATAATGGAGAAACGGTATATTGATACAATTTTATTATTCCAATAAACAAATAACTAAAAGGTGCACTTATCCATTTCATTTTGCAACTACTTGTTTACTTAAACGATCCAATGCTTCTTTTAATTTTAATTCTAGTTCTTTAAATTCAATTTTACTTTTTGCTGTATAAACGATGAGCACAATAATATTTTTACCTTCCTGTCCAACAGGTAGTTTTTCCAACACATCATATACCTTTTGTTTTTCCTTTCGGTATATTTCTCTTGTTTGTCGCTTTAATTTATTTCTATCTACAGCTTTTTTAAAAGAACGTTTAGGAACGCTTATGACAACTTTAATTGGCGCAGTACTTTCTGGTATTGGCAACCAAGTAATTCTATAAGGTGAATGATTGAAAGATTTGCCAGTTTCAATCAATCGATCAATTAATATCTTACTGCATAAACGTTCGTTTTTTGAAAAAGTTTGCATTGCAAGTATAAAAGTAATTTAAATAATTAGTTCGCACAATAACATTGTGGAGGAAGTAATATAAAGTATGTTAAATGGGAATTACTTTGCTTTATTTGCTGCGGTGATGTATTGTTCCAAAGCCATTGTCATAGATGGGGCTTTTGGACTAGGGGCGTGTATATCTAAATTCAAACCTGCTTCTTTTACCGCCTTTTCAGTAGTAGGTCCAAAACAAGCTATTCGCGTTTTATTTTGCTTGAATTTAGGGAAATTTTTAAAAAGCGATCGTATCCCAGCAGGAGTAAAAAACACTAAAATGTCATAATTCACATCCGCTAAATCACTCAAATTAGCTGCTACTGTGCGAAACATAACTGCTTTTGTATATTTAATTTTCGCCTCATCCAGCTTATCAGCAATTTCCTCTTTCGCAATATCGGAACATGGCAATAAAAAATTCTCTTGTTTGTGTTTTTTAATTACATCCATTAAATCTGTGACCGTTTGTTTTCCATGGAAAATTTTACGTTTACGATAAAGAACGTATTTCTGTAAATAAAATGCTGTAGATTCTGAAACACAAAAATATTTCATTGTTTCAGGAACAGTCACACGCATTTCTTGACACATTCTAAAGTAATGATCAACAGCATTTCTGCTCGTCATAATAACTGCAGTATGCTCAGAAATATTTACTTTATCTTTTCTGAAGTCTTGAGAAGAAACGCCCTCAATTTGAATAAACGGACGAAAATCGATTTTGACATTGCATTTTTTTGCAAGGTCCAAATACGGAGACTTATCACCCTCAGGTTTTGGCTGTGAAACAAGTAAAGTTTTAACTTTCAATTTTGTGCGTTTAAGTGAAACAAACAAAATAAATACCCCTTTTATGCTTTGCTAATTAAAGTTTTTCATAAACAACTTAACTATAATTACAAATGGCAGTATTTCAAGGGTGCAAAGATATAAAAATAAATAGAATTTGGAAACTCTAATGCTATTTGCACCAATCATCACACCACGTAAAACCCTGATTAACAGCAACAAAACAAAAACACTGATTCCAGAATATATAAAAATCAATGGTGAAACATCTTTTATGAAGGCCATACATACAACAATCGGGAGTAAAAACAACCCTAAAATGTTACAAAACAAGAATATCATGAGCGAATAATCCCCACTTTCCTTTTGATTTTGAAAAATAAAACCAAAAAATCTGACTAAAAGAATTTTTATTCCATACGCCAAACAAATAGTAATCAAAATCTTAAAGAAAAACAGGACTTCATTTCCTTCCATATAGCCATAATATTCTGCTGTTAGGTAGAGAAACAAGGAAAAAGAAACGACAAATAAAATGGAAAGAAAAATGGCAACTCTGTTTCCTAATGAAAGCTCTTCTCGGCTCGACTGGTTTGTTAAACGTGTAATATAAAATGCTTTCATTACTTGATTTAATCTTTTTCGGTTTGTAGCGTAAAGCCAAACAAATAAAACAAATGAAAATAATAATATACTCGCTACACCAAAATCGAAATCAGTAAAATGTATCTGTGGTTTTTCCGATGTTTTGTGGAGTAAATGGCCTTCAAAAAGTGATGTAGTCGTGCTTGTGTCTGCATTTACAGAGACAGAAACAGAATCGTGAGATTTTATAATATGAGCAGCTAATGTTGACAAATCGCTGTAAATGTAATGAATTCAATGCAAAAAAAAGGTTGTTCATTTGAACAACCTTTTTAAATCTTTAGAAAATCTTATTTATGTTTTTTCTTACCACCTAAACTAAATACTCTGGAAATGTTAAATCCGAATTTAAATCCGCCTTTCAACCAGCTGTCTGTAGTATTAGGAATGTAATTGTTTTCGATAATCCCAGAAGCATTTGTAAAATTCAAATGAAATACGTGTCCCCCTGTTTCAATTTCAATTCCCAATGCCAATGGATTGTAAAATGGATTTGCAGTATTGTTTGTACGATAATCCGAAAATGTATAATAGTAATCAGCAATAATTCCAACTCGCTTCGTAATCATAAAACGAAAACCACCACCCATAGAAATTAAATCATTGGTTTCAGAAGCAGCATTGTCTGCATTTATACTTCCTAATACGTAATTTCTATGCTGATACGTAGGAGTTAATTGCATGGAAAAGCGCCATCCAAATTTACGAGCAATCAGCAATTGTGTTGTGTAGGCAAAACGATGAATATCATTTTGTTTAAATTCAGGATTTACAACCATTCCACTATAAAACAAACTTGCTTCTTGAGGATTATAACTTACATCAGCATAAATAGCTAATGAAAGTGGAATATGATTGTCTTTCGTTTGGTTTAAAATTCGATATTTTACCGATCCATCAATTAACTCCGCTTGTTTACTTCTTGCAACTCCAAGTGTTAAGTTATCTGTAATTCCAAAATCAAACCCTATTCGTATATCTGAAGAATTATCAAAACCATAAAGTTGATGTCCACCTCCACCACTCTGTTTACCAATATTTCCAAAACGATGACCAACACTAAAGTCCATCGTTTTCTTTTTTACAGTTTCTGTAGATTGCATATTAATAATCTTGGTTCCTTTGAAAGTTGCACTTACTTTCTCATGTATTTTGGGACCACTAGCAGAATCAAGTAATGCCAACATATCATCTTGAGCAATTAATAAAGTGCAAGACAAGATGAAGCTAAAAAATAAAAACGTTTTTTTTGTAAGTATCATAAATTAATTCTTTTTAATTGGACTCATTACTGCGTTTAATTTCACATCCACATCCTCAGCAATATTTTGAATGTATAAACTTGGAACTTTGATTTTATAATCAGCAACGTGTACTTTAAATTTAGATGAAATGGAAATTTCTCCACCTTTAACAGTAACTACACCATTAATGGTTATTTCTTTATCAACACCGTGCATCGACATTTTTCCAGTAACGGTAACTTTTTGTTCTCCGTCTTTTGTAAAATCCACTTTCTCGTTTATTTTTCCCTTGAAAGTAGTTGTTGGATATTTTTCACTCTCCATATAATTTTCATTGAAGTGTTCTTGCATCAATGGTTTTTCAAACATAAATGCTGTGTTCGTAATTGCAATTTGAACATCATTAGTAGAAGTATTCAAAAATGTTTTAGGAACTTTAGCGATTGCCTCAATATTCTCGAGTGGAGAAGCTGAAAAGAAACTTACTTCACACGTTTTTGCGACATAAATTTGTGCAAAAACGGAAGAAGTAATTGCAATTGCAGTAAATGACAATAGTAGTTTTTTGAACATGTCTTTAAGTTTTTGTTTTTGTTTAAATAATATCTATAATGCTATTAATTGCACTCTATAATTGTGCCATTAATTGTTAAGTGCCCCTTGCTCCATCCAACACTTAAGTTTTCCTAACTCATTTTCTGGAAGTGCAGGTCCTCCCTGAGGCATTTCCTTAGTAATAAACACTTTTGATTTGAAAATGCCACTTTCAACTTTTGTTTTTAAAACAGCATAATCCGTTAAGTTCCCATCTAAACTACCAACTCCATGACAACCACCACATCTCAATGAAATAATCGTATCAACGTCAGCTGAATAGGATACTGGCGATAAACAATCGGAAGAAATTGCCTCAGACTTTTCAAAAGTACAAGAGGAGTAAAGTAATATTGAAAACGTAGCAATCAAAAATATTCTTTTCATGTTATTTATTTTTCGATACACAAATATAGAATAATATTAAAATAAATCACCATTTAAGACATTATCAATTCTCAATCTAATTATTAGGCGCTCCTTGTTCTATCCAACATCTTAACATAGATTTTTCTGCTTCAGTAAGTTGATCATAACCAATAGGAGCCATGTCTTTTTTATTAAAAACACGATCAACCACACTTCCATCATTAACTTTCTCCTGTAAAAGGGAAAAATCAGTGAAATCACCGCCATTCATATAGGAAGGAACATTCGAATGACACGTCACACATTTGGCATCGATAAACGGCTTTATATCTGTTGAATAATACATTGTAGTGTTACAGCCTGCTGGAAGCGGAACCGCTTTTTCGAAAGTACAAGAAGTTATCGCCAAAGCTGATACAATTGTAAGTAGGAGTAGTTTTCGCATGTTGTTGTTTTTGTTTGAACAAAGATAAAACAAGCTTAAAATTTGGGATAGGACAATTAATGGCTGGTATGGTATAATTTACCTTAATTCCTTTTTACTTAGCTCCGGCAGGCAGATCGTTGTCTTTTCTGGCTACTTCTTCACCCATCTCATTCCAATATGTCCATTTTCCACTTTCAACATCATTCTTATAAAATCCTTCGTATCGTTTTTTGCCATTTTCATACCAAGTGGTTGTTTTGCCATTTTTTATTCCTGCCTCAAATGTCGTTTCGCTCCATTGCAATCCATTTTCATAAAAGCTTTTCCACAATCCTTCTCTTTTTCCATCTTTCATCATTCCATGCATTTTAACTTTTCCATTTGGATGCTTAATTATGCTCTCGCCATTTTGTGTAGTATCTTGCTTGCCGACAATTGTAAATCTAGTAGAATCGTGATTAACATAAGGTTCCACTTTTGAGACAGACCCCTTTTTTTCTTCGGCTTGATTGGAGCATGAAATTAAGCCTATAATAAACATAGATATAAAAGTAATTTTCGTTTTCATCTTCATTAATTTTTACGTTCTGTTGTATATTTTACTAGCCCTTCCAAAGATGCTCTTGATGAATTTTCCGAAAAAGTAGAAAGCAATTGTAACGCAATACTTTTATACTCATTCATTTTGGTTTCAGCATATTGAATTCCACCACTCTTAATAACGAAATCAATTACTTCAGCAACTTTTTTAGGATTATTATTGTTGTTTTTTACAATATTAATGATTCTTCTTTTTTCGAGATAAGTAGCATTATTTAATGCAAATATCAGAGGCAATGTCATCTTTTTTTCTTTTATATCAATCCCTGTTGGCTTTCCGATATTTGACCCATCTCCATAATCAAACAAGTCGTCTTTTATCTGAAATGCAATTCCAACAGCCTCTCCGAAGGATCGCATTTGTTCAATTATTTTTTCATCCTTTGTAACTGATGCCGCTCCGCAAGCACAACATGATGCTATTAAGGATGCTGTTTTTTTACGAATAATATCAAAATAAACGGCTTCATCAATATCTAGTTTTCTTGCTTTTTCAATTTGCAACAACTCCCCTTCACTCATCTCTCTAACGGCATTGGAAACTAATCCTAACAAATGATAATCTTTGTTGTCGACCGAAAGAAGTAAACCACGCGACAATAAAAAATCTCCTACCAAAACTGCAATTTTGTTTTTCCACAATGCATTTACAGAAAAAAATCCTCTACGTTCATTTGAATCATCCACCACATCATCGTGCACCAATGTTGCTGTATGTAGCAGCTCAATCAAGGAAGCAGCGCGATAGGTAGATTCATTCATTTCACCAACCAACTTTGCCGACAAAAAAACAAACATTGGTCGCAACTGTTTTCCTTTTCGCTTTACAATGTAATGTGTGATTTTATCCAACAACGGAACCGAACTTTTCATTGAAGCTTTAAACTTCAATTCAAATTCAGCCATTTCATTTTTAATCGGTGCTTTTATTTCGTCTACTGTCATATTCTTTCCCTTGACTCTAGTTTAGGGCAATAAATTTGTTACTTTACAACTTTAAATTTTCTTTGCTCAAATCCTTCTTTGTTCTTATTTGCTAATTGTCCGCACGCTGCATCAATGTCTTTTCCTCTGCTTCTTCTAACGTTTACAATTATATTTTTACTTTCTAAATACTTGGCAAATGCATCTAATCGCTCCGTTGTGGTCTGCTGAAATTCGCCATCATCAATCGGATTGTATTCAATAATATTTACTTTGCAAGGAATGTGTTTGCAGAATTTTGCTAAATCTTGCGCATCTTCCAGGCTATCATTAAAATCCTTAAACGCAATATACTCATACGTTACACGCGTTCCTGTTTTTTCATAAAAGTACTTCAATGCCTCTGCCAACGCATCTAAAGAATTGCTTTCGTTAATTGGCATGATGTGATTTCTTTTTGCATCGTTGGCTGCATGCAATGATAATGCTAAATTAAATTTTACACCATCATCACCTAATTTCATTATCATTTTAGAAACACCTGCTGTACTTATGGTAATACGTTGTGGCGACATGTTCAATCCTTCCGGTGAAGTTATCTTATGAACCGAATCTAAAACGTTTTTATAATTCAGCAATGGTTCACCCATTCCCATGTATACGATATTGGTAAGCGGAGTATTGTATTTTTCTTCTGCCTGATTTTTTATCAAAACAACTTGATCATAAATTTCATCCGCATTCAAATTTCTCAAACGTTCTAATTTTCCTGTTGCGCAAAATTTACAAGTTAAACTACAACCTACTTGAGAAGAAATGCACGCAGTCATACGAGTCGTACTAGGAATCAAAACTCCTTCAACAATATTACTGTCATAAAGCTTAAAAGCATTTTTGATGGTGCGGTCTTTGCTAATTTGCATATCGTCCACTTTCACCGCATTAATCACAAAATGTTTGTCGAGTAATTCGCGAGTAGATTTTGAAAGGTTGGTCATTTCCTCAAAGGTGATAGCCGACTTTTTCCAAAGCCATTCATAAACTTGTTTAGCCCGAAAAGCCTGATCACCATTTTCTATAAAAACAGCTTTTAGTTCTTCGAGTGAAAGTGCCCGTATGTCTTTCTTTGATTCCATTTGACTGAAGAACAAATTTACGAATAATATATTCATAAAAAGAGCTTTATAATTTCGTAAATTCGTACTTTATAAAGCTATTTATGCGTAAAATATCTGCTGATTATATTTTCCCAATTTCATCTGAACCAATCAAAAATGGTGTTATCACTATTGAAGATGACGGAACAATCATAGATGTACAAGGTAATAATCAAAATGCTTCAGAGCACTATGAAGGAATAATTTGCCCAGGATTTATAAACACGCATTGTCATTTAGAGCTTTCCCATATGAGAACTCAGATTTCTGAAAAGGCAGGAATGATGCAATTTATTAAAGAGATATTGAGTAAACGTTCCTCATTTTCGGAGGAAGAAATTCAAAGCGCTATTGCTGATGCTGATGCCGAAATGATAAAAAATGGAATTGTAGCTGTTGGTGACATTTCAAATAACAATGATTCCTTCAAGCAAAAATCAACAAGCTCTATTTTCTACCACACTTTTCTTGAAGTATTCGATTTTAATCCAGATAAAGCAAAGGAAACTTTCGAAGCTGCAAAAAAATTAAGCACCCAACTTTCAACTTTGAACTTTGAACTTTCTAACTCCATTGTTCCACATGCTCCCTATTCGGTTTCTGAAAAACTATTCCGATTAATTGCTGAAGAAGCTGTAAAGAAAAATTCCATCATCACCATTCACAATCAAGAAAGTTTGGCTGAAAGCGAATTGTTTATTTCTCAATCTGGGCGAATGTTTGAAGCTTTTTCAAGAATGGGAATTAATATGGAGTTAATTCCTAAAACTGGACTCAATTCATTACGAACTACACTTCCTAAATTGCCTATATCACAAAAAATACTTTTTGTCCACAATACATTTACAACGAAAGAAGATTTGCAATGGGTAAAAAAGTATCAAGTATCAAGTATCAAGTATCAAGATCTATACTGGTGTAGCTGCCCAAATGCTAATCTTTATATCGAAAGTAAATTACCGGATTACGATTTATTCATCGAAGAAAATTTGAATGTTACAATAGGAACAGACAGTCTAGCTTCCAATTGGAGCTTATCGATTTTAGATGAGCTGAAAACAATTGCAAAATACTATCCGCAAATTCCTTTGCAAACATTGCTTACCTGGGCAACAAAAAATGGTGCTAAATTTTTAGAATTAGATCAACTGGGAACAATTGAAAAAGGAAAAAAACCAGGATTAAATTTATTGAAAAATGTGGCTGGGATGAAGGTTACTGAAAAGACAGAAGTGCTAAAACTAGTTTAATTCATCAATGATTCGGCCACTTTCAAATCCAGCTCCGTAGTTATCTTTATATTTTCTCGATTGCCATCAATCAAACTTATCTTTTCTCCGAATGCTTCTAAAACAGTTGCATCGTCAGTAAATTCAGGTTTGTATTCTTTCAAAAATGCTTTTTTTATCAAATCAGAATGAAAACATTGAGGTGTTTGAATAATGGAATAATGCGTGCGATCAACAGCACAACTTTCTTTCCCTTTTAAATATCTGATTGAATCATTTAAAGGAATTGCTGGTGAAGCATTCCCTCTCACCTCTGCTGTTTCAAATGCGTTCATGATTGTTTGTTTACTTACTAATGGTCGAGCTGCATCATGAATGCCAACAACACAAGCATCAGGAACAAGAGCTAAGCCATTTTTTACAGAATGATACCGCGTTTCCCCTCCATCGATTAATTGATGGTGAATTTTAAAATCATGTTTTTCACAAAGATTTTTCCAATCATCGTTTAACGATTTTTCTAAAACAACAATCACAGAAATATCAGAAAAAGTAGAAGTGAACTTTTCAATCGTATGCATCAAAATAGGTTTCCCTTTCAACTCAATAAACTGCTTAGGAATAGCATTATTCATGCGACTCCCAGTTCCTCCTGCTACTATGATAACGTATTTCTTCAAAGTTTATATGCCATAAAAAATGGTTGATAATTATTGCAATTCCTTCCAACAACTATCAACCATCAACTAATAAATATATTAAAGGATTAACATTGCGTCTCCGTAAGTATAAAAGTTATACTTTTCTTTGATTGCTTCTTTGTATGCTTTCATCATCAAATCGTATCCACCAAATGCACAAACCATCATCAATAAAGTAGATTCTGGAGTATGGAAATTTGTAATCATACAATTCGCTACACTGAAATCATACGGAGGAAAAATAAATTTGTTTGTCCAACCATCATACGGCTTAACAAATCCATCTGTACTTACCGATGTTTCGATCGCACGCATAGAAGTTGTTCCCACACAACATACTTTCTTTTTTGTTTCACGTGCTGAATTGATAATTTTACAATCTTTATCAGAAATGTAAGCTTGCTCCGAATCCATTTTGTGTTTCGTCAAATCTTCTACTTCTACAGTTCTGAATGTTCCTAATCCAACATGTAACGTAACATTTGCAAAATTTACACCTTTCAATTCAAGACGTTTCAATAGTTCACGACTAAAGTGCAAACCTGCTGTTGGCGCAGCCACAGCTCCTTCATTTTTTGCATAAACAGTTTGGTAACGTTCCTTATCTTCTTCCGTTGGTACGCGCTTAATATATTTTGGCAATGGCGTTTCTCCCATATCGTTTAATGTTTTACGAAATTCTTCGTAAGAACCATCAAACAAAAATCTCAATGTTCGTCCACGCGATGTAGTGTTATCAATAACTTCAGCTACTAATGTGTCGTCATCTCCAAAATAAAGCTTATTTCCTATACGAATTTTACGAGCTGGGTCAACTAATACATCCCATAAACGACTTTCTGCATTTAACTCTCTTAACAAGAACACTTCAATTTTTGCTCCTGTTTTTTCTTTGTTTCCATACATACGCGCTGGAAAAACCTTTGTATCATTCAAAATCATGCAATCACCATCCCCGAAATAACTCAATACATCTTTAAACTGCTTGTGTTCAATTTTTCCTGTTTTGCGGTTAACAACCATCAATCGTGCTTCGTCACGTGTTTTTGCAGGGGTTTCAGCAATTAATTCTTTTGGTAAATTAAATTTAAACTGTGATAATTTCATATATTTTTTGTTTTGAGTAAGAAGTCTGGAATGACGGAAGCAGAACGCTCAGGTTATTTCATAAATCTTACGGGATTTACTTATATGTTTTTGATTAACAAGGGTGCAAAAGTAAGCTATTGTAGAGGCGTTGTCAATGAAAATCGTGTTTATTTTGCTTATTGATTGATTTGCAGCACCTTTAGGAAGGGATATCAGATTTTAAACTCTGCTCAAAATCCTCAATACTCATCGCATCTTCTAATCTATATTCTCCAATTCTTGTTCTGCACAAAGCAATTAAATGTGCACCACTTTTTAAAGCCAAGCCAAAATCTCTTGCCAATGAACGAATATAGGTTCCTTTGGAGCAAACCACTCTAAAATCGACTTCAGGCAAAGCGATCCGAGTGATTTCAAATATTGAAATCGTAATTTCTTTTGGTTTTATCTCTGCTGTTTCACCAGCTCTTGCAATATCATATGCTCTTTTACCGCCAATTTTTATTGCTGAATATAGCGGAGGGGTTTGTTGAATTGTTCCAGTAAACTGTTTGGTAGTTTCTTTTATCAATTCATCCGTAATGTGATCAATAGGATAAGTTGCATCAATTTCTTTTTCCAAATCAAAACAAGCTGTTGTTGCACCAATATAAAATGTGCCTGTATATTCTTTTTCTTGAGCTTGATAACTCTCAATATTTTTTGTCTGTTTACCTGTACAAACAATCAACAAACCAGTTGCAAGAGGATCCAACGTTCCGGCATGACCAATTTTTGGTTGCACTTTTTTACCATCTAAAATTAACGAAGGATGATTTTTGATTAACCATTTCATTTTATTCACCACTTGAAAGGATGTCCATTTAAGTGGTTTATGAATGAGTAGGACTTCTCCTGTTCTGAAATCGGTCATTAAATTTATGGAGTAAGTTGCAGACCAGTGCTAAGTGCATACGCTAAAAACAATGCACCAAGTATGATTCGGTAGTATCCGAAATGTTTGAATCCGTATTTATTCAAGAACGCAATGAATCCTTTAATTGCAAGAAGTGCAACAATAAAAGCAACAAATCCACCTAACAATAAAATGGCAATGTCTTCACTATGAATATTATCTTTCTCTTTTAACAAATCGTACCCCGATGCAGCAAACATGGTTGGTATCGCTAGTAAAAAAGAAAACTCCGCTGCTTGTTTGCGATCAAATCCTGCAAACACTCCTCCGAATATTGTTGCTGCTGCACGAGAAACACCTGGCACCATCGACACACATTGTATCAATCCAATTTTGAGTGCTCCTAAATAACTTATGTCTTCGACATGTTTATACTCCGATTGTTTTTTCTCTGTCCATTTATCCAACAAAATCAAAACTACTCCACCCACAATTAATGAAATACTAACCGTAAACGGATTGAACAAATAATGTTTGATGGCTTTGTATGCAAAGAATCCGATAATTCCTGTAGGAAGAAATGCAACTCCTAATTTTAAATAAATATCTATGCCGACAAAAAAACGTTTGAAGTACATAAATACCACAGCCATAATTGCACCCAGCTGAATCACAATCTCAAAAGTTTTTGCAAATTCTTTGTCCTGAATGTTCATCAACGAATCAGCTAAAATCATATGCCCAGTTGAAGACACAGGTAGAAACTCTGTTATTCCTTCAATGATGGCAATAATAATAGCTTGTAGATAAGTCATGAAATTGTAATTGAAAACAACTCCCTCTCCTTTGGAGAGGGTTGGGGTGAGGTATTAGTGTTTCGATTTTTTCATGATGGCATAAAGCACCACTACAAAACCAGTCAATATAACAATAGGAGATAAAGTAATTCGTCTGAAACTAAAAATTTCATCTGCATTGAACTCATTTGGATTTTCTGAGCCTCCGCCAACCATCAACATATAACCAATAGCAACTATTACTACGCCAACAATTAGAATACGATAGTTTTCTTTTGTGAAAGCAAAACCTGGTTGTTTTTTTGATTCTTTACTCATTGTGATGAATTATTTAGTGAGGCAAATGTAATAAAATTTGCCGAAAAAGGATGTTAAAAAAAGTGAACTTCTCGTCCCTCGACTCCGCTCGGGATGACCTCCCTTCGGTCGCGCTCGAAGTGACAAAAAGGAATGTCTATTTTAATAATACAATTCGTCCGATTTTAGTCGCAAATACTTGCGAACCGCCAAAGATGTACTAATCCAGGAGATAACAATGCCCAATAGAATCACGATTCCAAACAAGGATGCCAGCATATTTGGATCCTGCAACTCAGCCAATTCAGGCAACTGCTTTTGAAGAAAATAAAGGAACCCAATCAACATTCCGATAGCGATTCCCGCTCCGTAAATACCATGTCGAATACCTTTCAGCACAAATGGCAATCGAATAAATCCTTGGGTTGCACCCACCAATTGCATCGTTTTTATAATAAAACGTTTGCTGTAAATGGATAAACGAATGGTGTTGTTTATCAATGCCAGAGCAATAAACATCAACACACTACTGATAATTAAAACCCATAAACTCAAGGTATTTACATTCTCGTTGATGCTATTTACAAGGGATTTTTGATAAATCACTTCCTTTACCAGATTTGTTGCCAACAAATCACTTTCTATCCAAGCCAAACTATCTGCATTGGCATAGTCTGCTTTCAATTTTACTGAAATGGAGGCCGACAAAGGATTAAATCCTAAAAAGTCGATAAAATCCTCACCAATATCTTCTTGTAATTTCTTTGCTGCTTCTTCTTTAGAGATGGACTGTGTCGACTTTACATAATCCGAAGCGTCTAATGTTTTGATTAAATGTTGAACATCCACTTCCTTCGCATTGTCATTGATAACAACCTGTACACCTATGTTTTCCTTGAAATTATCAGATAATTTTCGGGTATTTAAGATGATAATTCCCAACAATCCCAGCATGAACAATACCAGTGAAAGACTCACTACTGTTGTGATGGAAGACCCCGTTAATCTGCGTTTTGAATATTTATCCGACACTTATTGAATGTTGATTGATGATTTATGAATGTTGAATTCTTAAGTTCTGATTGCTAAATTATCTTTAAAGCAAGCACAAATTCAACCTTCTATAAATTGAAATAAACAATCAAACGTTAATAACCTTGCCCCATTTACAAATTCCCACCTATTTCGTATATTCGCTCCTCAAAATTTTGAATAATAACACAATGGAATACAATTTCAGAGAAGTAGAAAAGAAGTGGCAAGCATACTGGGCAAAGAACAAAACCTTTCGTCCAGAAGAAAAATCATCTAAACCAAAATACTACGTTTTGGATATGTTTCCGTATCCAAGTGGAGCAGGTTTGCACGTTGGTCATCCATTGGGTTACATTGCTTCTGATATTTTTGCACGCTACAAACGTTTGAAAGGATTCAACGTATTGCATCCAATGGGTTACGATTCATTTGGTTTGCCTGCTGAACAATATGCAATTCAAACCGGACAGCATCCTGAAATCACTACAAAAACAAACATCGCACGTTACCGCGAACAATTAGATAAAATTGGATTTTCGTTTGACTGGGACCGAGAAGTAAGAACTTCAAATCCTGATTATTATAAATGGACACAATGGATTTTTATTCAGCTTTTTAATTCCTGGTACAATCCAACTACGAACAAAGCCGAGAACATCTCAACACTAATTGAACAGTTTCGGAGCGGCTCCCTCTCCTTTGGAGAGGGCCGGGGTGAGGTCTGGGATGCTCTTTCGGAAAAAGAAAAGTCTGATATTTTACTAGAACATCGTCTTGCATACTTGAGTGATACGATGGTGAACTGGTGCCCTCAATTGGGAACTGTATTAGCGAATGAAGAAGTGAAAGACGGAGTTTCGGAGCGTGGCGGATATCCTGTTGAACGCAAGTTGATGAAGCAATGGAGTTTGCGAATCACTGCTTATGCAGAGAGATTACTGAATGATTTAGAGGGCATTGATTGGACTGAATCCATCAAAGAAGCACAACGCAATTGGATTGGAAAATCAGAAGGCACTAGTCTTCGTTTTGCAATCGCCCCCTCTCCTTCAGGAGAGGGCCGGGGTGAGGCAGAGATTGAAGTATTTACTACTCGTCCTGATACTGTTTTCGGAGTTTCTTTTGTAACGCTTGCTCCGGAGCATGAATTAGTTGCTCAATTGACAACACCTCAACAAAAAAATGCGGTGGAAGAATACATCACGTTTGCAAAAAACAGAAGTGAACGTGAACGAATGGCGGATGTAAAAAAGATCACTGGCGTTTTTACTGGAGCATATGTACTTCATCCATTCACTGGAAAACAAATTCCAATTTGGTTAGGTGATTACGTTTTAGCTGGTTACGGAACTGGCGCAGTAATGGCTGTTCCTGGACATGATTCACGCGATTACGCTTTTGCTAAACATTTTGATTTACCAATTATTGAAGTAGTTGCAGGTGGCGATTTATCAAAAGAATCTTATGATGCGAAAGAAGGAAAATTAATTAATTCTGATTTCTTAAACGGTCTCGAAGTGAAAGATGCCGTTAAAAAAGCGATTGCAAAAATTGAAGAACAAGGATTAGGAAAAGGAAAAACAAATTTTCGTTTGCGTGATGCGATTTTTGGTCGCCAACGTTATTGGGGAGAACCAATTCCTGTTTATTATGAAAACGGAATTCCAAAAGTATTGGATGAAAAAGAATTGCCACTTATACTTCCTGAAGTAGATAAATATCTTCCTACAGAAACAGGTGAACCACCATTGGCAAGAGCAACAAATTGGCGTTACTCTTCTCCCTCTCCTTCAGGAGAGGGCCGGGGTGAGGTACACGAATACGAATATTCCACCATGCCTGGATGGGCTGGTTCATCTTGGTATTTCTTGCGTTACATGGATGCTCACAATGAAAAAGAATTTGTATCCAAAGACGCTGCTAACTATTGGCAGAATGTGGATTTATACATTGGTGGTGCAGAGCACGCAACCGGACATTTATTGTACGTACGTTTCTGGACAAAATTTCTGAATGATTTAGGATTAATTCCTGTAAGTGAACCAGCGAAGAAGTTGATTAATCAAGGGATGATTCAAGGGGTGAGTAGTTTTGTGTATAGATTAGGAACATCGAATAAATATGTTTCTTTCGGTTTAAAAAAAGATTATGATGTTACTCCGCTTCATGTTGATGTGAACATTGTAAATAATAATGTTCTTGATATTGAAGCTTTCAAAAATTGGAGAGAAGAAAATAAAAACGCAGAATTTATTTTAGAAGATGGAAAATACATCTGCGGAAGCGAAGTAGAAAAAATGTCCAAATCTAAATGGAATGTGGTTTCACCAGACTTAATTGTTGAACAACAAGGTGCTGATTGTCTTCGCTTATACGAAATGTTTCTTGGTCCGTTAGAACAAAGCAAACCATGGAATACCAGCGGAATTAGTGGTGTTAGCAACTTCATCCGTAAGCTTTGGAGATTGTATCACAACGGTGAAGCATTAAATGTTTCTGATGAAGCTTCAACAAAACCAGAATTAAAAGCGCTACATAAAACCATCAAAAAAATCGCTTATGATATTGAGAATTTTTCTTTCAATACTTCTGTGAGTAATTTTATGATTTGTGTAAATGAATTGACCGATTTAAAATGCAACAAACGTGAAATATTGGAACCACTTGCAATCATCATCGCTCCGTATGCACCACACATTGCAGAAGAACTTTGGAGTAAGCTGGGACATACCACAAGTGTTTCTTACGCTACATTTCCAGAATTAAACGAATCGTATTTAGTAGAAAGCGCGTTTAGTTATCCTGTTTCTTTCAATGGAAAAACACGTTTCTTTCAAGAGTATGATTTGTCGTTAACCAAGGAACAAATTGAAAAAGAAGTATTGGCTTTGGAACAAACACAAAAATATCTGGAAGGAAAGACCCCGAAAAAGATAATTGTGGTACATAATAAGATTGTAAATATCGTCATTTAGATCAAAAAATGGTGGTTTTTGATTAAAAAAGCATCCTTTTGCTTCTTTTTTTGCGCTTTTTGATGAAAAAGACCAAAAATGAACGATCCACGATTTTGTTTAAAACACTCACAACAATTCCTAACAAATCTCGTATATAAATAAGCGGTTTGGCACAGCGTTTGAAATAGACTTAATGTCTAAAACTTAAGAACATGAAAAAGTTTGTTTTAATAGGAACAGTAACAATGATTGCAGGTATCATTTGTTTATCATTTGAGACAGATCAATTGCCATCAATCGAAAACAACGGTCCGGTGAAAGAGCTTCCTGTCATCAATAACGAAGCATTTAAACGTGGAGAAATGTTGACGTTTCGTATGCACTACGGAATTATAGAAGCAGGTGTTGCCACACTTGGAATTACAGAAGAAGTAAAAGAAATTGCAGGAAGAACAACTTACCATGTTGTTGGTTTAGGTGAATCTAGAGGTGCTTTTGATCTTTTCTTTAAAGTGCGCGATCGTTACGAAACATATATTGACGATAAGTCGATTGTGCCTTGGATCTTTTTAAGACATGTAAACGAAGGAGGATATAAAATTGACCAGAGTTATGTGTTTAATCACTACAGCGAAAAAGTAAATGTTGGAAACAATGAGATGTACAACATTGAACCGAATATGCAAGACATGTTATCTGCATTTTATGCTGCTAGAAATTTAGATTTAGGTGCTGCAAAACCTGGAGAAATATATTCTATCAACTGTTTCATGGACAAAGAAGTTTGGCCAATGAAAGTAAAATTTATCGGACGCGAAACAATCACTACCGGACTTGGAACTTTCAAATGCTTGAAATACCGACCGATTGTACAAAAGGGACGGGTATTCAAACACGAAGAAGATTTAAATGTTTGGATTACGGACGACAAAAATCACATTCCAATTTTAGGACAAGCAAATGTATTGGTTGGTTCAATCAAAGCAGAATTAAAATCCTACAAAGGATTAGCACATCCGATTGCCAAGGTGAATTAAGCAACATCCCCATAAGCGAAAACGCCATTCTAAAAGAGTGGCGTTTTTTATTCCCAGCTCCCGTCATCCTGAGCTTAGTTGAAGGACAGGGAGAAAGGTGCGGTCTGACAACTATCATATTTTATAATTATAAGGTTTTAACTATCTTGCACCTGAAATAACAAAAATGCCGAACAATGGAATTAAAACCTGAAATAGTAGATCGTATTAAATTGTTGGATGAGAAATTCCAAGCCATGGGACAAGACCTTTCCTCATACCTAGACGGATTGTTGTATGCAGATTATTTAACCTATTGGGATTATATTCATCTCGACACACTTTTAAGTTTACAAAGCCCGAAAACACAAATACCTGATGAAGAAATTTTTATCATGTACCATCAAATAACTGAATTGTATTTTAAACTTTGTTTACACGAATACAAACAAATTGCAGAAAAGAAAGACATCGATGTAAAATTCTTTTCCGATCGCATTGGTCGGATCAACCGTTATTTCGAAGGATTGATTTCTTCTTTTGACATCATGGTGGATGGAATGGATCCAAAACAATTTTTGAAATTCAGAATGAGTTTGTTGCCAGCAAGTGGATTTCAATCGGGGCAATATCGTATGATAGAAATTTGTTCTACTACTTTTAAAAATTTAGTTGCGAAAGATATTCGTCCAACTTTTTCAGATGATGTGAATGATGCACAAATTGAAAAAATGTATGAACACATTTATTGGAAAGCAGGCGCAACAGAGCTTGCAACTGGTAAAAAAACATTGACGCTTGTTCAGTTCGAAGAAAAATATCAAAAAATATTTATTGACTTAGCGAAAAAATTCAAGACTGGAAATTTATTAGCCATCTACAAATCGCTGTCAGCTGAAGATCAAAAAAACGAAAAATTAATTTTAGCATTGCGTCAAATGGATGTGAATGTAAACATCAATTGGCCGCTATCACATTATAAATCTGCGGTGCGCTATCTACAAAAAGACCCTGAAGATATTGCCGCTACAGGTGGAACAAACTGGCAAAAATATTTACCCCCTCGTTTTCAAAAGCGTATTTTTTATCCTGAATTATGGAATGATCAAGAAGTAGATGAGTGGGGAAAAAGTTGGGTAAAGAGTGTTGCTTTCGGTAGCCCCTCCTAGCCTCCCCTGAAGGGGAGGAATAAAAAACCACATTTTTTACGTATTACCCTTTCCCCTTTAGGGGAGAGGATGAAGGAGTGGGGCTCACTTTATTCATTACATCCGTTTGTCTACGGATAGATTCATCGTGTATCAATTGATACAACCCTTTAATGAAATCTTTAGGAAGTCCCATGGCATCTGCATTTGACAGACTTCTTTCAATTAATTTTTTCCAATGAGTTACTTGTAGAATTGTTACATTGTTATCGCGTTTGTATTCTCCTATTTGAGTTGAGACAGCCATTCGTTTTGCAAGCAACTCTAATAATTCATTGTCAAGTTTTTGAATAAGGCAACGTAACTCTTCTAACTTTGATTGCAACTCTAAATTTTCAACAGAAGCCGAACGGATTTGTAAATCAGAAATAATTTCTTTTAACTCAAATGGAGTCACTTGTTGTTTGGCATCACTCAAGGCTAAACTTGGGTTCCGATGAGTTTCAATCATCAAACCATCCATATCCATATCCATTGCTTTTTGTGATAGATAAGGAATTAGTTCGGGGGTTCCACCAATGTGAGAGGGATCACAAAAAACGGGTAATTCCGGACAAGTTGCTTTAAGTTCAATTGCCAATTCCCATTTCGGAGAATTGCGGAATGGTCCGTTATCATAAGAATGAAAACCACGATGAATGGCTGCTAATTTTTTAATCCCTGCATTATTTACTCTTTCCAAAGCGCCCAACCACAATTGCAAATCGGGATACATCGGATTTTTTACAAAGACAGGAATATCAACTCCTTTTAACGCATCTGCAATTTCTTGAACAGAAAAAGGATTCACGGTTGTACGTGCACCAATCCATAAAATATCGATTCCTGCTTTTAAGGATTTTTCAACGTGATCAGCAGTTGCTACTTCTGTTGCAGTTAATAATCTAGTTTGTTGTTTTACTAACTTCATCCACTCTAACCCAATATCACCAACCCCTTCGAAGGTATTCGGACGCGTACGAGGTTTCCAAATTCCTGCACGAAAAATAGCGTTTGGATAAAATGTAGCAATGCTTTTTGCTGTCTCCAATAGTTGCTCTTCACTTTCAGCACTGCACGGACCGGCAATTAATCCCGGTTTGGAATAGTTCGGAAACCAGTCTTTTAAAGGAATTATATTTAGTTCTAATTTCAAATCATATAAATTTACCACTAAAGCACTTAGTTCACAAAGAAAATAAATAAAAAATTTCTACGTGTCCTTAGTGTCTTAGTGGTGAAAAGCTTACCATCCAAGTATCCATGCAAACATCAATGGTGCAACTATGGTCGCATCACTTTCCACAATAAATTTAGGAGTATGGATGTCTAATTTCCCCCACGTAATTTTTTCGTTTGGAACTGCTCCGGAATAAGAACCGTAGCTGGTTGTAGAATCCGAAATCTGACAGAAATAACTCCAAAAAGGCACATCAGTCATTTCCATATCTTGATACAACATCGGCACAACGCAGATTGGAAAATCTCCCGCAATACCTCCACCAATTTGGAAGAAACCAACCCCTTTTCCACCTGAATTTGCAGGATACCATTCCGCCAACCAAGCCATGTATTCAATACCAGACTTCATTGTTGACGCTTTAATTTCTTTTTTAATCACATACGAAGCAAAGATGTTTCCCATGGTAGAATCTTCCCAACCAGGAACAACCATTGGCAAATTACGCTCCGCAGCAGCAAGCATCCACGAATCTTTCGGATCAATTTCATAATATTGTTGTAATTCTCCGCTTAATAAAATTTTGTACATAAATTCATGAGGGAAAAAACGTTCTCCTTTATCATCTGCATCTTTCCATATTTTATGAATGTGCTTTTGCAATCTACGGAAAGCTTCTTCCTCCGGAATACAAGTATCCGTAACACGGTTGTAATGATTTTCTAACAAATCCCATTCGTCTTGAGGAGATAAATCTCTATAATTAGGAACACGTTTATAATGAGAATGCGCCACCAAATTCATGATATCTTCTTCCAAATTGGCTCCCGTACAAGAAATAATGTCAATTTTCCCTTGGCGAATCATTTCTGCTAAAGATTTACCCAATTCAGCTGTGCTCATAGCACCAGCAAGAGTAACCATCATTTTACCTCCTTCAGTTAAATGGGTTTCATATCCTTTTGCTGCATCCACCAAAGCAGCTGCATTAAAGTGTTTATAGTGTTTTTCAATAAAGTTTGAAATAGGTCCTTTGCTCATGATTCGTTTAGTTTATATATATTATAGTATAGGGATGCAAAAGTAAGAGATAATTAAAAATATCACGCTACTAATGTAAAAAATATGTTACCTGTTCATTATCTGTTAATTACTATTGAAAACTGCAATTGACATCTTAAAAAAAGGTTGTACATTTGTCGCGTAAAATTTATTAAAGAAGCGAACACCCTACAATCCCTAAGTTCTTCGGGACGAAACCGCTCAATCAGGTACAAAACCATATTTTAAAACTTAACAAAATGAAAAAACTATTACTTTCAGTTTTCGCGTTGGCTATTTACTCGGCTTCAAGCGCACAGTGCAATGAGCTTTTTATTTCGGAATATGTAGACGGAACAGGAAACGACAAGGCACTAGAAATTTTTAATCCAACTCCTAACCCAATTAATTTAACTGGGTACTCTTTAAATCGTTACTCAAATGGAGCAACAACATTTACTGCAGGTGGAACATTAAATTTAACAGGAACAATTGCTTCGGGACAAGCATTTGTAATCGTAAACGGACAAACGGTAACAAGTGGTACTTCCCCAGCTTGTAGCCCAGCTTTACAAGCCTTAGCTGATTTATTAGATGGAGTTTACCCAGCACCTACTTATATGAATGGTGATGATGCAATTACTTTGGAAAAAGCAGGACTAAAATTGGACATCATCGGAAAAATTGGTGAAGACCCAGGTGCTAGCTGGACAGATGTATTTCCTTTCAATGATGCAGCAGGGGCTTATTGGACAAAAGATCATACTTTACAAAGAAAAGCAAGTGTTACAGGTGGTGTTACTACTAATCCAACTGCATTTGATCCAACAATACAATGGGATTCGTTACCAGAAAACACTTGGACTGGATTAGGAAGTCATGCTTGCTCTTGCCCAACAGCAGGAATTAATGAAGTCGATAATTCTATTTCTGTGATTGTTTATCCAAACCCTTCTAACTTAGATTATTTCAACATTTCAACGTCAGAAGTAATTATCACTGCTCAAGTGTTTAATACAATTGGACAAGAAGTTGTTGCAAAACAAGGAAACAAAAATGATAAAGCAATGATGATTGAAACAACTGAACTTTCAAAAGGAGTTTATTTTGTGAAAGTATCATTTGAAAAAGGAAAATCCACTGTTGTAAAATACTCTAAACAGTAATTTTAAAAATAGAAACTGCTAAGGTTTAAACATGCCTTAGCAGTTTTTTTATTTATCATTTTCCATGAAAAAAGTTTGCCTACTCCTCTTTGCTGTCTTTTTTAATCTTTCCATTTTTGCTCAATCGGGTGAAATAAAAGGTGTTGTAAAAGATGTTACTACTGGTGAAACAGTAGTAGGTGCTAGCATTTTAGTAGCGGAAGGGAAAGTTGCAATTACAGACATCAATGGAAATTATTCTATAAAAGTAGATTCTGGTTCATATACTATTTCAATTTCTTATGTTGGTTTTGAACCTCAGAAACAAAAAATAAAAGTTGGCAGAAAACCGGTTGTTGTAAATTTTGCATTGGAAACAAAAACACTTAACGAAGTGGAAGTAGTTGCCGATGTTGCAAAAACAAGAGATACCCCTATTGCCTTTTCTACCATTTCAACAAAACAAATTCAAGAAGAACTTGGTTCTCGTGATTTACCAATGCTTTTAAATTCCACTCCCGGTGCATATGCAACGGAGTCAGGTGGAGGAAGCGGAGATTCACGTGTAAACATTCGAGGATTTGATCAAAGAAACATTGCAGTGATGGTTGATGGTGTTCCAGTAAATGATATGGAAAACGGACAAGTATATTGGAGTAATTGGGATGGATTAGGAGACATTACAAGAACAATGCAAGTTCAAAGAGGACTTGGTGCTTCAAAACTTGCTATTGCTTCAGTAGGTGGCACAATGAATATTATTACAAAAGGTATTGATTCAAAAAAAGAAATCAGTATTAAACAAGAAGTAATGAGTGATCTTACTTATAAAACTGGAATTGGTTTTAATACAGGACAATTAAAAGGTGGCTGGGGAATTACAGGTGCGGCAACACGAAAAGCGGGTGATGGCTATATCGATCAAACATGGGTGGAAGCATATTCATATTTTTTAAAGATTCAGAAACGTGTTGGAAAACACTTAATCAGCTTAAGTGGAAATGGTGCTCCTCAGCGTCACGGACAAAGAGCATTGGGTTCTCTTTTCCCTTTGTACAATGCAAAGTTTGCTGAAAGTCTTGGTATTAATTCCGACAGTGTATTAAACGTATTACAAACTACTGAGCAAGGAAGAAGATACAATCCATATTGGGGGACATTAGACGACAAACCTTTTAATGATCGTGTCAACTATTTTCACAAACCACAATTCAATCTTTCGCATTTTTGGAACATCAATAAAAAATTATATCTCTCTACAATCGCCTACACATCAATTGGAAAAGGTGGAGGAACAAGATTGCTTAATAGCGTTCCTGCTGATAAAATTACAGGTCAAATTGATTTTGATGCAATCTATGATATCAATGCTTCCAACATTGATGGACTTTATAGCTCTACTTTACATAAATCTACAAACATCATTCAAAGTTCTGTCAACAACCATTTCTGGTACGGTGCTTTATCTTCTTTAAGTTATCAGATTGATACCGCTTGGTCAGCATTGATAGGAATTGATGCACGCTACTATAAAGGAATTCATTATACAGAAGTATATGATTTATTAGGTGGCGATTATTATGAAAACCATACAGACCCCAATCAGCCAGGAGGAACATTTTTAGGCGATCCTAATTTTCAGTATCAGATGAAACGCAAAGGAGATAAAATTTTGCGTAACTATGAAGGAACTGTAATGTGGGGAGGAGCATTTGGACAAGTAGAATACAAAAAAAAGAAGTGGAGCGCATTTGCTACAGGTAGCGTTTCAGAAACAGGATACCAACGAAAAGATTACTACAAGAAAAAAGATATTGTTTTATCTGATACCACTTTAATACAAGCGGTCGGTTTTCAAGACACCGTAACATATAATGGAACACAATACACATCAGATTCTCCGGAAGCTAAAACGTCAATAACAGAACGCAAATGGTTCCTTGGTTATACAATAAAAGCGGGAGCAAATTATAATATCAATGCTCATCACAATGTATATTTGAATACAGGTTTTTTAAAACTGGCACCTAAATTTGATTTGGTTTTTACAACTGCAAATATTGAAAACCCAAAAGCTAAAAGACAAGAAGTTGTTTCTCTGGAATTAGGATATGGTTATAAAAACAAATTATTTGCAGCAAATGTAAACGTTTACTATACCGACTGGAAAAATAAACCACTTTCTGATTTTCCAACAATTCGTATTGCTTCAAACGAATATTATTATAATACGAACGGATTAAATCAAAATCACAAAGGAATTGAATTAGATTTTGTTTCTAGATATTTTAGAAATATAGAAATTGAAGGCTTAGCCTCTTTTGGAGATTGGACTGTGAACACATCTGATGAAATTTATTTATTTGACATAAATACCGATTTACCTGAAGACACCATTCAATTTAGTGCTCAAGGCGTGCATGTGGGTGACGCGGCACAAATACAATTAGGTGGAAGCGTGAGATATGAAATTGTAAAAAACTTTTATGTAAAAGCAAGATATACGTATTTCACAAAAAATTATTCGAAATATAATTTGTTGGATTTACAAGTAACATACTTATCAAGTGGAGCAATAAAAACAGATAACCGCGATAGAGAATCATGGAAGATGCCAGATTATGGATTATTAGATTTATTTGCTGGTTATAATTTCAAATATTGGAAATTACGTATTAATATTTCTGCTGGTGTTACAAACGCTTTAAACACAATGTACATCAGTGATGCTTTAAACAATTACAGTTTTGATGCAACTACTGCAACAGGATTTATTGGAATGGGAACACGTTTTAACGCAGGATTAAAAATTACTTTTTAAACAAAACACTAAAATTACTCAAAATGAAGAAAATTATTTTTGCATTACTTTTTGTTTTAACAGCAAATGTAAATGCTATTGCACAAGCAATATTACCAACTACTTGGAGCTTTACCACAACTGGTTTGCCAACAGGCTGGACACAAACAGGAACCGCTTTTTACACAGCTTCGGGTGCAACTCCTCCTGCTTGTAAATTTGATAACACGGGCGATATGGTTACAATTAATTTTGCAAGTAACCCTGGTAACTTAACATACTACATCGCAGGAAATAGTTTTGCAGGTGGAACATTTTTAGTGGAAGAATCTGTGACTGGTGCAGTGTGGACAACCTTACACACTTTTACTACAATGCCTGCAGGAACTTATACTTTGTTTACAGATGTTCCTGCAAGTGCTAGTAGATATATTCGTTTTAATTATTCGAATAAAGTTACTGGAAACGTTGGATTAGATGACGTAACAATTGCTGCTGGAGCTGCTGGTCCAGCACAAGAAATAAATGTAAAACAAGGAACAGCTACTATTGTGAATGGTGGAACATATTCTGCAAGCTCTCCTGTAAGTACATTGTTACCTACTACGTTTACAATTGAAAATTTAGGAACAACAAATACACTAAATGTTGCATCCGTAAACATTACTGGTCCTGCAGCCTCTGATTTTACAGTAGGTTCGGCACCAACAACAATTGCAGCATTAAGTACAGGAAATTTAGTAATTAACTTTACACCTTCTGTTGCAGGAACAAGAAATGCAGTTATTACAATCAATAGTGATGATACCGATGAACCTGCATATGTAATTAACTTCAATGGTATTGGTGGTTCTTTCGCAACAGAACCAACTGCACAATCTACTTCTTTAACTTTTTCAAGTATTAAATCATATCGCTTCACAGGCACATTTACTTCAGCAGTAGGTTCGCCTGACGGATACATTGTATTGCGCAGAACAGGTTCTGCTGTAGCAGATATTCCAGCAGATGGAACGGTTTATCAACGTGGTGATGTAATCGGAAGTTCAAGTGTGCTAATGAGTGGAACAGGAACTACATTTGCTCCGTTAAATATTGTTGCAAGCACCAATTATCATTTTGCAGTTTTCACATACAATGGAACGGGGTCTTTCAGAAATTATTTAACAGCCTCGCCTCTAACAGCAATGGCAACTTCTTCTGGTTCTATGCAACCTGTATCTTATTACAGCACTGTTTCGACAGCAAGTGCATCATTTGTTACTGATTTACACAATAAAATAAATCCGCATACACAACAATTTTATAGCAACTACGGAACAAAACTAGTTGCGCTTTTTGCTGCGCGCGATACGATAGGCGATCAACGAGTACTAACATGTGTATACAGCGGACAAGAGCAAGTTTATACCGAACCATTTGATTGGACATCAAATGATTTCAGCCGTGAGCACACCTATTGTCACAACTGGATGCCAACAAATCCTGCATCCGGTTTGCCTGAGTACGATGACTACCATCATTTATTCCCAACCAATCAATCAGATGCAAATGCTGTTCGCAGTAATTATCCTTTAGGAGAAGTTGTAACGGCATCATATACGTATTTAGGATGTAAATTAGGAACAGATGCAAGTGGAAATATTGTATTTGAACCTCGTGATGCACAAAAAGGAGATGCTGCTCGCGCTTTGTTTTATGAGGCAACTTGTTACAATGGAGTTAGTGGAAACAACTGGTCGTTTCCAAATCCTATTAGCGGAACAATTCCTTATGGTCAGGATCAAAATCTTTTGAAAAGATGGCATTACCAAGATCCTCCATCATCTTACGAAATTGCTCGTAACGATTTTGTGGACTCCTTACAAAACAACCGAAATCCATTTGTAGATAGTGTTCAATATGCTTGTTACATTGATTTTACAACAATGACAAAAATTAGTGGAATGCCGGCACCATGCAATACCGCTAGCATTGCAGATTACAACACAAACAACGATTTGATTTCTTTTGCTCCGAATCCAAACAATGGAACATTTACAACTTACTATACTTCTGCTAAAGAACAAAAGGTAAGCATGAAATTGTTTGATGTAACAGGAAGAATTGTTTACACAGATGAATTAAAAGTAAACACTGGATCAAATTCTATTCAAATGAAAATAGAAGATTTAAATAAAGGCATTTATCTTTTTGAGTTTACCACCCAAAGGGGTAAACAAGTTGTGAAGTTGGTGATTGATTAAATTTTAGGTTAAATTGAGAGAGAAACGTCATGCAGCAATGTGTGGCGTTTTTTTATTTGCAACCACAAAAAAAATTTAAACACATAGACACATAGTTTGTTATAGGTGTTAAAGGGTTACATAAAAACACATAGGCAAAAAATCGTTAACGATTTTTGCCTATGCGTGCCTTTTAAGCGTGAAGTACGTAAACTTCTTTTTTTCTATGTCTCTATGTGTTTAAAAAAATTTATTTTATGAATTTAATCACACTTTCAAAAAACTCTTTTGGTTTTTCTGCATGCAACCAATGTCCTGCTCCTTCTATAGTTTCGAGAACACTATTTGGAAATAATTCTTGTATTAAATTAATGTCCTCATTCAAAACATAATTGGAATTTTCACCACGCAAAAAAAATGTCGACACATCACATACAATACCAACAGGAATAGCATCTCCAACGTGTTCTACATTTTGCCCAACATTTTCTATTTGTTGAATAATTACTTTTAAATTAAATCGCCACGCCATTTCGGTCTCATCAATCCAAAAAATATTTTTTAATAAAAATTGTTTCGTGCCAAAATCAGAAATGAATTTTGATAACACTTCATCCACTTCTTTTCTTGTTTTCACAATATTAAAATCAACAGCTTGCAAAGCTTGTAAAACCCCTTGATGATGCATCGGATAATATTTCGGAGCAATGTCTGCAATAATTAGTTTATCTAAATATTCGGGATGGTCAATTGCAAATTGCATGGCAGTTTTTCCACCCATGGAATGTCCGAGCAAAATCACATTTTTTAATTGATTCTCTTTTATTAATTCAAGAATGTCTTCACTCATTGATTTATAATCCCAAACATCACTATGCGGAGAAAGACCATGATTTCGCTGATCCACCGTATATACTTCAAAGCCCTTTTCCGAAAATTGTTTGGCAAGTGTATTCCAATTATCACTCTGCCCGAATAATCCGTGCAAAATAATTAAGGGTTGCCCTTCTCCTAACTTTCTATAGAATAATTTCATAAAATAAATTTATTCCGTTTCCCTTCCTTCTTCACTCTGGAGAATGGATCACGCATTAGCGGGACGGATAAGGTACCAGTTCTCTCAAATACAACTGTATTGTATTCTCTAATCCAAGATATAAACTATCCGATATCAATGCATGACCGATAGATACTTCTAAAAGTCCTTCAACATTTTTTGCGAAATAATTTAAATTCTGCAAACTCAAATCATGTCCAGCATTTATTCCCAAGCCCAATTCATTTGCTTTTTTTGCCGCAACAATAAAAGGAGCAATTGCTTTTTCTTTGTTTACAAAAAAGTTTTTCGCATACGATTCGGTATACAATTCTATTCTATCTGTCCCTGTTAATGCTGCCCCTTCAATCATTTTCACATCTGCATCCACAAAAATGGAAGTACGAATTCCTGCTTTTTTAAAAATAGAAATTATTTCAATCAAATAATCTTTGTGAGCAATGGTATCCCAACCATGGTCAGAAGTCAATTGACCCAACCCGTCCGGAACCAAAGTTACTTGAGCGGGTTTGTTTTCTAAAACAAGATCTAGGAATTTTTGTTCTTTGGGGTTTCCCTCAATATTGAATTCTGTTGTAAGAATTGGCTTTAATTCTTGAACATCTTTATAACGAATATGGCGTTCATCGGGACGAGGATGCACAGTAATCCCTTGTGCACCAAAGCGTTCACAATCCAACGCTACGTTTAAAAGATTGGGAGTATTTCCACCTCTGGAATTGCGAATGGTCGCAATTTTATTGATATTTACACTTAACTTTGTAGCCATACTTATAAATTAAAGTGCAAATCTAAAAAATTACTAAGTTTGTGTAATAAGATTGACAATTAATTGTTTTAAAGATACGAAACAATTATAAATATTGAGAGAAAGCATGTTAGCAAAAGATTTAATAACAGACGAAATACCACCACTAAAAACTTCGGACACCGGATTAATGGCTATTAACTGGATGGACGAGTTTAAAGTGACACAACTTCCTATTGTAAAAAAACACGAATATCTTGGACTAATTTCTGATACTGATATTTTAGATTTGAATATTACAGACGAACAATTAGGAAAAAACAAACTCTCATTGCTTCGACCTTTTGTATTTGAAAGTCAACATGTATACGAAGTAATTAAAATGGTTTCGAGCATGAAACTATCCGTATTGCCTGTATTAAATCAGCATCAACATTATGTTGGTTTAATTCCAACAGCATCACTCATATATCAATTTGCAACACTCGCTGCGACTCGTGAACCAGGCGGAATCATTGTATTGGAAATGAATTTACACGATTATTCTATGACGCAAATTTCACAAATTGTAGAAGGAAATGATGGAAAAATATTAAGTAGTTACGTAAACTCTCTTGCAGATTCCACAAAAATAGAAGTCACACTTAAATTAAACAAAGAAGACCTTTCTGCTATTTTGCAAACATTTTATCGTTATAATTATACTGTTAAAGCATCTTTTCATCAAAGTGAATTTTCAGACGATATGAAAAATCGTTTCGATTCATTTATGAATTACATAAACATATAGTCTCATCATTCGAATTCCCTAAGTCTCCGTCATCCTGAGCGGAGTCGAAGGAAAGGAGAAAGAAATGTTGAAAAAAACACATCATGCAAATAGCCATCTACGGTCGATCAACCAATGACAATACTTCCGAGTATATTCAACAGCTATTTCATAAACTCAATGAGTATAAAGCCGAAATCCTAATTTACGAGCCGTTTTATAGTTTTCTAAAACAAAAATTAGAGCTCTCCGGGAACATCACAACATTTTCTACCCATACAGATTTAAAAGGAAAAATAGATACGATGTTGAGTTTAGGAGGAGATGGAACTTTTCTGGAAACATTGGCATTTGTTCGCGATTCGGGAATTCCTGTTTTAGGAATAAATACTGGAAGATTAGGCTTTTTAGCAAATGTGGCTAAAACAGAAGTAAATGTTGCCATAGAAGCATTAATGAGTAAAAAATTTACAATCGAAAAACGTTCTTTACTAAGTGTTACAGGGCCAAAAGGACTTTTTGGAGAAGTGAATTATGGCTTGAATGAGCTCACTGTTATGAAAAAAGATACTTCTTCCATGATTACCATCAATACATACATAAATGGTGATTACCTAAACTCTTACTTTGCAGATGGGTTAATTATAGCAACTCCCACTGGATCAACTGCATACTCCTTAAGTTGTGGCGGCCCATTGGTAATGCCCGGGTCCGAAAATTTCGTAATCACACCTATTGCGCCTCACAATCTAAATGTACGCCCGTTAGTGATTTCCGATAATAATGTAATTACTTTAGAAGTAGAAGGCCGCAGTCCAAACTATCTGGTAACACTCGATTCTAGAAGCGAGATCATTGAATCCAACATTCGACTAACCATCAAAAAAGCTGATTTTTCAGCCCACCTAATAAAACTCGAAAACCAAAGCTTTTTTACGACCATGAGAAACAAGCTACTTTGGGGATTAGACAAGCGTAATTAACCAATTTTAACAGGTAAGAATTACCAAAAATCTTCTATATTTGCTATCCCGCAGAAAAAAGGCAATAAAATGCTCTTTTTTGAGTTATTTAACGGGTAATTTATATTCGTGAAAAAACAACATTTTATACTATTCTTCGCCTTGTTAATCACCTTAACAAGTCATGCACAACGCAAAAAAAGAACCGTTGAAGTAGGTGTCTTTTTAGGAGGCAGCTATTATATTGGTGAATTAAATCCAATAAAACATATTAATCAATTTACCAAACCTGCTGGAGGATTTGTATTCAGGTATAACATTAACAAACGCTTGGCAGCCAGAGCAAGTGTTTTATTTGGGAATATTGAAGGTCATGATTCTTTCTCTAACTCCGATGCTGCTCTCCAACGTAATTTGAGTTTCAGATCTCCTATCAATGAACTTTCTGGGCAATTAGAATTCAATTTTTTGGATTATCAAATTGGAACGGAAAAACATAAGTTTTCTCCCTACATTTTTTTAGGAATTGCTGGTTTTAAATTTAATCCGCAAGGACAATTAAATAACGGATGGGTTGCCTTGCAGCCATTAGGAACAGAAGGCCAAGGATTAGAAGGTGGAGCATCTAGAAAAAAATATAAGTTGATTCAAATGTCCATTCCCTTTGGAGTTGGAATAAAAACGAATCTTTCTAAAAGCATTGGATTATCTTTTGAATGGGGTATGCGCAAAACATTTACCGACTATTTAGATGATGTAAGTAAAAAATATTATGATCCTATAGCATTAGCTGCTGCAAGAGGTGCAACGGCTGCAGTTCTTTCTGACCCTAGCATAGGAAGAGATCCGGGATTTACTAATACCGGAAGACAAAGAGGAAACCCTACGAATAAAGATTGGTACTCATTTATTGGAATAGCATTAACGATACGATTGAAAGACAAGCCTGAAACATGTCCAGGTGTACAATAAAAAAGTAACAACTTGATATACAAAATCGTCCTATCTGAGGCTAGGGCGATTTTATTTTGAAAACGATGGAGCTCAAAGAAAAAATAAACCTTGAAAAATTACCCCTGCATATCGCTATCATCATGGATGGTAATGGTCGTTGGGCTAAGCAACAAGGAGAACAACGAATCTTTGGTCACGAGAACGGTGTAAAATCTGTTCGTGATGCTGTTGAAGCTGCCGCAGAATTAGGAATAAAATATTTGACGCTTTATGCATTTTCAACCGAAAATTGGAACCGTCCTAAAGAAGAAGTTATCGCTTTAATGCAATTATTGGTTCATACAATAAGTGCTGAAACGAAAACTTTAAACGAAAACAAAATTCGCTTAAAAGCAATTGGAGATTTAAAAAGTTTGCCTGCCGATTGTTATCATGAATTGCAAGAAGCAATGGAAAACACAAAAAACAATACTCGAACAACTTTAGTTCTTGCATTAAGTTATAGTTCTCGTTGGGAAATTACAAATGCAATGAAACAGATTGCAGAAAAAATAGAACGCAAAGAACTTTCTGCTTCAGACATAACCGAAGAAACTATCAATGCAAATTTGTGTACTGCTGGCATACCGGAACCAGAATTGATGATTAGAACAAGTGGAGAACATCGTATAAGCAATTTTTTATTGTGGCAGTTGGCATACTCCGAGTTATATTTTACAGACAAGCTTTGGCCCGACTTTAGAAAAAATGATTTATACGAAGCAATAATAGATTATCAAAACCGTGAACGCAGATTTGGGAAAACGAGCGAGCAATTAATTTCATAACAAGTGATGTACAAAAAAATAAGAATCCTTTTTTTCCTTTCAATAGTTGCCTTTAATTTAAATGCACAAGAAGTCATAAATGTTGGTGGCGGAGATTCTGATATAGATTTTTCAGCGCCAAAAGAATACAAAATTGGAGGCGTAGTTATTGAAGGCGCTCCTCACTTAGATCAAGGTGTATTGGTTTTGCTTTCTGGTTTAGAGCTAGGAGAAAAAGTAATGGTACCTGGAGATAAATTTTCTACTGCAATTTCTAACCTTTGGAAACAAGGATTATTTGAAGATGTAAAAATCACAGGAAAGGTTCAAGGAGAAAATATTTTTATTACCATTCAAGTAGTTGAACGTCCTAGACTTTTACAATTCTCTTTAAAAGGTGTTACAAAAAGTGAAGCCGATGATATTCGTGAGAAAATTAAATTGTACAAAGGCGCTGTTGTAACGGATCGACTAGTTTCTTCAACTGCATCAAAAATTAAAGAATTTTTTGTTATAAAAGGTAATCTGGATGTAAAAGTAGATATCAAACAAAATAAAGTTGAAAAGGCAGAAAACGTTGTTGTTCTAGTAATTACGATTACAAAAGGAAGTTTGATTCGCATTAAAGACATAAACCTTGCGGGAACAAATAACATACAGATGTGGAAACTTAGAAGAACGTTTGATGAAACTAAACGTAGATTCTGGTGGAATCCATTTAACTCTGCAAAATTTGATGAAGACAATTATGAGAAAGATAAAAAATCACTTATCGCTAAATACAATGAAAAAGGATTCCGTGATGCTAGAATTGTTAGAGATTCTGTATACAGAGTTCCAGGTTCGAAAAAACGTATTAGCATCGATATCGTTGTAAACGAAGGAAGCAAATATTATTTTCGTAATGTAACTTGGGTAGGAAATAGTAAATACACAGCAAAAAACTTGGCTGAAGTATTCGGAATTAAAAAAGGAGACACTTATGATCAAGCGGAATTAGAGCAAAAATTATTTATGAATCCAAATGGGAATGATATTAGTTCATTATACATGGACGAAGGATATTTATTCTTTAATGTGAATCCAGTTGAAACAATGGTATCAGGCGATTCAATTGATTTAGAAATGCGAATTTTCGAAGGAAAACAAGCAACCATAAATAAAGTAACGGTTGTGGGAAATTCAAAAACAAACGACCGTGTTATTTTGCGAGAAATTCGGACGAAACCTGGACAATTGTTCAGAAGATCTGATGTTATTCGTTCTCAACGAGAGCTTTCTCAATTAGGCTATTTTGATCCTGAGAAAATGAATGTTGTTCCTACTCCGAACCAAGCTACGGGAACCGTTGATATTGAATACACCGTAGAAGAAAAACCTTCGGATCAAATTGAATTATCTGGTGGATATGGCGGGGGACGTGTTGTTGGAACACTGGGTGTTTCTTTCAACAATTTCTCTGGAAGAAACTTTTTCAAGAAAGACGCATGGCGACCATTGCCATCTGGTGACGGACAACGTTTAAGCGTTCGTGCCCAATCCAACGGTTTGTTTTTTCAATCTTACAACATCTCCTTTACAGAGCCGTGGTTAGGGGGAAAAAAACCAAACTCTTTGAGTGTAACGGCATACTATTCTGTACAAACAAATGGTCAAAAGAAAACGATTACAAATAGTACAGGAGAAAAAACCGAAAATCCTTTACGACAATCATTAGATATTTTTGGTGTTTCCGTTGGACTTGGAAAACGTTTAAAGAAACCTGATGATTATTTTACGCTGTATCAAGAATTAAATTATCAATATTATACGTTGAATAATTTCAACTCTATTTTTTCATTCAGCAAAGGATATTCAAACAATATATATTACAAAATAGCCATTCAACGTAACAACATCGACAAACCTATTTTTGAAACAAGAGGTTCACAAATTTCTTTAACTGGACAATTTACTCCACCTTATTCCTTGTTCAACAATGTTGATTATGCTGACCCTACTTTAACCGACCAACAACGTTATAAATTTGTAGAGTATCAAAAATACAAATTCACAACTACCTTCTACACCCCTATTACCAACAAACGTGGAGCTGACGGAAAAGAGGCACGCAATTTGATTCTCAAAACATCAGCAGGGTTTGGTTTCTTAACTTCATACAATAGCAAAGTTGGAATTTCACCTTTTGAACGTTTTTATTTAGGTGGAAGTGGATTAACTGGATTTGCTTTAGATGGAAGAGAGATAATTGCTTTGAGAGGTTATGATGATCAATCATTATCTCCAAGAACGGGAGCTGCATTTATTACAAAATATTCTGCAGAATTACGTTTCCCGGTTACATTAAATCCTCAAGCTACAATATATGTACTTGGGTTTGCTGAAGCAGGAAATTCATGGTCCAATGCAAAGGAGTTTAACCCTTTTAACGTTTACCGTTCGGCAGGAGTTGGAGTAAGAGTGTTTTTACCAATGTTTGGATTGTTAGGTTTTGATTATGGTTGGAGATTAGATGATGTACCGTCAAACTTAGGAATGCAAAAAGGACAATTTCACTTTACTATTGGAGCATCTATTGGAGAGTTATAATAAATTACTAAATTCGTACCGCTTTAGGGACGGATTACAAAAAAAAGATTAAATGAAGAAACTAATTTTAACATTAAGCATTTTAATTGCAACTACTGTTGCAACTTATGCACAGAAATTTGCCTACGTGGACACGGATTATATCTTAGGACAAATTCCAGAATACAAATCAGCTCAAGCTGAATTGGACAAAACATCCATTCAATGGCAAAAAGAAATTGAAGCAAAATATGCTGAAATTGATAAAATGTACAAGGCATATCAAGCGGAGCAAATATTGCTTACCGATGATATGAAAAAGAAACGCGAAGCAGATATTATTGCAAAAGAAAAAGATGCAAAAGATTTGCAAAAAGTTCGTTTTGGTGTGGACGGTGAATTATTCAAAAAACGCCAGGAACTAGTAAAACCAATCCAGGATAAAGTTTACAATGCAATTAAAGCAATTGCAGAAAAAGGTGCGTACTCGATCATTTTTGATAAATCTAGCGACTTAACAATGCTGTATGCTAGTTCAAAACTAGATAAAAGTGATGATGTATTGAAACAAATGGGTTATGGCGCAGCAGGAAGTAAACCAGGAACAACTAGTGGTAGCGGAACTAAAAAATAAAATAATTTATAAATTAAAAACCAATCAAAAACCAAAAAATAAATACTATGAAGAATATTTTTAAAATAGCTGTAGTAGGAGTTGCATTAGTAGTTAGCTCATTTACAGCTTCAGCGCAGAAAGTTGCACACATCAATTTAGATTCATTAATTACTTTGATGCCAGAATCAAAAGTCGCGCAACAATCTGTACAGGATTATGCAAAACAATTGGAACAACAAATAACTGCAATGCAAACAGAATTGCAAACAAAATATGAAGCATTTCAAAAAGATGCTCCAAACATGGCTCCAATTGTAAAAGAGTCGAAAGAAAAAGAATTAAACGATTTAAACCAACGTATTACGGATTTCCAACAACAAGCTCAGGCTGATTATCAAAAGAAAAGCGCTGACTTATCGAAACCGGTTTACGAAAAAGCTAAAAAAGCAATTGACCAAGTTGCAAAAGAAGCAGGTTACAAATATGTGTTAGACACAAGTACTGGTTTGGTTTTATACAGCGAACCAACTGATGATATCATTAGCGCAGTTATGAAAAAATTAGGAATTACTGCTACGGCAACTGCTCCTAAAAAATAATCAATCATTGATTTGATAAACAACCCTGAGTCATAACTCGGGGTTTTTTATTTGTATATTTGAATAAGCAATTAAATAAAGTTGAGCACAAAAAAACCAATAGGTGTATTCGATTCCGGCTTCGGAGGGTTAACTGTTTTAAAAGAAATTATAAAACACTTACCCGAATACGATTACGTTTACTTAGGAGACAATGCCCGTGCTCCTTATGGTCCACGATCATTCGAAACAGTATATGAATACACTTTAGAGTGTGTTAAAAAATTGTTTGCAATGGATTGCGAATTAGTAATCTTAGCATGCAATACCGCTTCTGCGAAAGCATTGAGAAACATTCAACAAAAAGATTTACCAACACTTGCCCCTAACAAAAGAGTATTAGGCGTCATTCGCCCGACCACAGAAGTCGTTGGGAAATTAAGCAAGACAGGACACGTGGGTGTATTAGGAACAACAGGAACGGTAACGTCCAACTCCTACCCGATTGAAATCGCAAAATTTTATCCAGAGATTACAGTTCACCAAGAAGCTTGTCCGATGTGGGTTCCCATTGTAGAAAGCAACGAAATTGAAAATGAATCAACCGATGTTTTTATAAAGCAACATCTAGATAACTTACTTTCTAAGGACAGCAACATCGACACCATTATATTAGGTTGTACACATTATCCTTTATTGATTAACAAAATCAAAAAGCAGTTACCTTCCAACATTAAATTATTATCACAAGGTGAAATTGTTGCTGAAGGGTTGGTAGATTATTTGAAACGTCATCCAGAAATGGAACAGAAATGCACCAAAGGAAATTCAATTGAATTTTATACGACCGATGCTCCCGAAAAATTTAACAAAGCAGCGAGTATGTTTTATGGGAAGGAAGTGAAATCAAAACGTTTGGAGCTTTGAAAAAGCTAATTTTCTATATTCTAATATCCTTATTAATCTTCTCTTGTAAAAAGGAGAAAATTTCAGAGGATCATCCTGAACTTATTGGTAATTGGGTACAACAAACAGATGAGGAATTATATAAAAAGTTGTATATAAAAGATTAAAGTAAAGGAACACTATATGAATGTTCGAGTGCTTCAGGTGGAGACTGTGCTGATTCTGAATTTAGGAAATGGAGAATTAAAAACAACAATTTATATTACGGAACAGGAAATAATTTAGGGGAAATCATGCTGTATCCAACTACTTCAAGCACAGACATCTTCTTTGGAAATAATGATACTATTAAATCTGGAAAAAGGTATATGATTCTGAATTATAGTTATTATGAAGAAGAATGATTTTTCCCATTCCCAAATTTTCAAATTAAAAAATTTCCAAATTACTTTTCCTCTTTAAACCAACCGCTATACATAATATAATTATCCGCAATGCGATTGATCTCGCCTTTGATTAATTCTTGATTGATGTCTTTTACTTTTTTTGCAGGAACACCGGCATAAATTACTCCCGATTCTACTTTTGTATTTTCCAACACAACTGCTCCAGCAGCTATAATAGTATTGCTTCCTATTTCACAGTTGTCCATCACGATGGCACCCATTCCTATTAAAACATTATCATGAATCGTGCAACCATGCACCAAGGCATTGTGACCAATCGATACATTATTCCCAATCACAACTTTTGTCTTTTCATACGTGCAATGAATTACTGCACCATCTTGCACATTTACTTTATTTCCCATGCGAATGGAATTCACATCGCCACGAACAACTGAGTTGAACCAAATGCTGCATTGATCTCCCATTATTACATCTCCAACAATGGTTGAATTTTCTGCGAGATAACAATCCTCTCCAAATTTTGGATGAACTCCTTTAACCGGTTTTATTAATGCCATATTTTATTCTTTAAATGATTGAGTCGCGAAGAATGCTCCGCGACTCAATAAAAATACAAATAAAAAAGATTGAATTATTTTTTATCGTTACATACTGCACCTTTTTTACAACAAGCATCCAATTTTTTGTATGCTTTCGCATTTGCCGGAACATCATCTGCATCATAACCGCTTTTAGAAACCGCAGCCCGAATTTGCTCTGGAGTTATTTTTGTTAGGTTGTAAGTCACTGTTAAAATTTTTGAATCCACATCCAAACTGGATTTTTTAACTCCTTTTTCGAAAGCCATGTGTTTTTCCATCGTTTCTTTGCACATGTCGCATATAGCTGATGTTTTAATTTTCAACTCTGCTACATCTTGCGCTTTTGTTGTATTGATTGATAGTACTAGCAAAAAAATGCCTGATAATAAAATTGCCTTTAATTTTTTCATGATTTCTTTATTTTTAGTTTTTAAATATCTGATACTTATTTTATTTCTAATCTTACTCCTAAATAAATGATTCTGCCTTCCACTGGTGCATATATCATAGATGCATCAAAATTCGGTCCAAATGGATTTTCAGAAGCTACTATTGGATTTTTTTGTGTGTAATTTAAAATGTTTTCACATCCTAAATACGTTTCAAATTTTCGGAATTTTTTGGTAATCTGAGCATTGAATAAAAAATATTCTTTGCCGTATTTTGGCAATTTGTATTGAACTGGACTCAACTCTGTACTTGGGATTCTATTTTGTCCTAACCAGTTAGTAGTAAAATCAAATTTCCAAATATCCATATAAGTAGCATACGCCAAATTCATCATCACACGGTGTTTCGGAACATATGGTTTGTCCATTAACTCATAATTATAGGTTGATTTCACATCGTACCACTTGTAAGCCAATTTAATTGCAAGTTTTTCAACTGGCTCGAAACCCATGTCCACCTGCAAACTATGTGAATACGATTTACCTTTCAGATTATAAAACACCACTTTGTTTACACTTTGGTCCAAATCTACAATTACTTGATTTTCGAAATCTGTTCTAAAAAAATCAAGGTTAATGAAGGCCTCGTTTCCAAATAACTTGAACTGTTGATTCGCAGAAATACCATAATTCCAAGCAATTTCTGGGTTCAACTTTTCATTCATTACAATTTGTCGAGAGCTCGCAAATACCGCTTGATTTTCTACAAACACATTGCTGGTTCTAAATCCTCTTCCACCTGACAAACGCAAAGTGGTTTTCTTTGTAGCATTCCACCTCAAGTGCAATCGTGGAGTATAAAACAGTCCATGTAAATTGTGATAATCAGCGCGAATCCCTGCTACTAATGAAAATTTTTCTGTATACGAATACGTGTATTCCGCAAAGACTCCGGGAACACTTTCTGTTCGAGCAAATGCCGTGTCATTAAATGTTTCGTTATAATCATCCAACAAATAACTTGCACCCAACTTGTATTTATGATCTGTTGTGTTTACAATATTTGCAAAAATCACATTGGCATAAAAATTCTTTTGCACACCAGTATAATTTCTCAAACCAAAATACATCTCTTGCTCATGCAATTTTCCAGAGGTTTGAATCCCCAGACTTTTATATGGTTTGGAAGGGAACATAAATCCTGTCTTCGTAAAATACTCCAAGGATTTTGTATTGATTCCTATTCCATAATGATTGGAAGAATCCCTTTCTGGTGAATAAATAAAGTTGGTTTGTCCACCTTGACGAGTTTCATACAACCCTTTTACTCCAAATTGTGCTTCAAAATTTTTCTGATTATGAAAATCCCATCTGTTAAAAACATTGTACTGCTGAGTTAAAGGCATATCCAAAAAACCATCTTTATTCATGTCTTGTTTCATGGTATTGGAACTTGCGTGTGTAAACAACAAAGTCGCTAATTTTGTATTTACTTTTTTTGCTAAATGTAAATTTGCTTCTGCTCGTCCTTTTTGATTTCCATAGACATTGATAAAAATTCGCTTCTTCTGCTCTTGAGGTTTTAAAAATTCCAAGTTGATTTGCCCAGATATACTTTCATAACCATTCACTACAGAACCAGTTCCTTTAGTCACAAGGATGTTTTCTATCCACGTTCCAGGAACATAATTGATTCCATAAGCAGCAGATAGTCCTCGCAACATGGGCATGTTCTCAGAAAGAATTTGAGTATATACTCCGTCCAATCCCAGCATTTGAATTTTTCTTGCTCCGGAAACTGCATCTGTAAAGGCAACATCAACGGAAGCATTTGTACTGAAACTTTCGGAGAGATTACAACATGCGGCTTTCAACAATTCTTTTCCACTTATTACTTCTGTATTAATGGGTGTAAAGAGTTTATTTAAAGTGCTGTTTTGTTTTGCTTCCACTTCTACAGCTGTTAAACTGACTGAATTTTTCAGCACTACATCTATTACCTGATTGGGTTGAGTAATAGAAATGGTATCACTCAAATAACCCATCATGCTAATAATTAATTGAGCAGGTGCGGTGTCTGAATTTGCCAACAGAAATTTCCCATCCATGTTGGTGGTTGTTCCAATAGTCGTCTTAAGCCAGTAGACATTAGCGCCTGGCAGGGCTTCCTTTTTTCCCTTATCATCTGTCCCAACTACTTTCCCTGAAATATTTTGGGCATCAATTGAGTTTGCAAATAATAGAAGGATTATTAAATAAAATAATCGATTCATTTGATTTGGTATTGTTTAAGTAAGATTTCTCCGCTTCGGTCGAAATGGCAATCATGCTAAAAGCACAATTGAGTACTAAACAAAATCAAATAGTAAGGGTGGAAATAAAATTCAAGAGTCTTCGCCCGAATAATGGCGGAGGTAAATCTGAATATTGAAAGGCTAATTTGTTTTCAGAAGCAGTTGATGCAATTAATTCGGAAAAATAAAATATCGATTGAAAAATTGCAGGTTGTTCAACGGATTGTTTTTGTGAATTCTGAAAATCGGTTAGGTTAAAAGTATAACTATTAATGTCACAACAGCTTCCTTTTTCAAAAGACATAACATCTTCTGGCAAAGACAATGCTTCTTCTTCACAACAAGCATCTTTTTCAACAATAACAGGTTCAGCTTTCTTAACACAACAATCCTCCATTTTAGCCATAGAAACTTTCTCTTTACCGCTTTTTAAGCAAACCATTGTATTAATGGTAAACCCTAAACTTGAGAAAAGAAAAATTGATGCTAAAAAAACAGATGCTATTTTTTGGATTGCTTTCATTATTAACATAACGAAGATACGACAATTGAATTATATTAAAAATTAAAAAATGTTAAATAATATATTCAGCATTTTTGCCCAAAAAATATACCTTTGACCTTCAAATCACAACCTTATGTCAGACACATCAAATTTAGGCTTCGGAACAAAAGCAATACATGCAGGACAAGAGCCTGATCCAACTACTGGAGCCATCATGACTCCTATTTATCAAACATCTACCTACTGGCAGGAAAGTCCGGGTAACCACAAAGGCTACGCTTATGCACGCGGAAAAAATCCGACTCGTACGGCTTTGGAAAAATGTTTAGCTGAGCTAGAAGGAGCAAAACATGCTTTGTGTTTTTCCAGTGGAATGGGTGCCATTGATGCAGTGATGAAATTGTTGCGTCCGGGTGATGAAGTAATTACTGGCGATGATTTATATGGTGGTAGTTATAGAATGTTTACCAAAGTTTTTGCTCCATTTGGAATTAAATTCCACTTCATCGATATGAAAGATGTGAATGTGATAAAAAAACACATCAACGCCAATACAAAAATGATTTGGCTGGAAACACCTACCAATCCAACCATGCAAATTATCGATATTGAAGCTTGTGCGAAAATTGCGAAAGAAAATAAATTGATTTGCGCAGTTGATAATACGTTTGCATCTCCCTATTTACAAAATCCATTAGCATTGGGAGCTGATATTGTGATGCATTCCGCAACAAAATATTTAGGCGGACACAGTGATGTAATTATGGGCGCACTTTGTGTAACGGATGATAACTTATATACGCAACTAGCATTTATTCATAACAGTTGTGGTGCAACACCAGGACCGATGGATAGCTTTTTAGTTTTACGAGGATTAAAAACATTGCACATCCGTATGGAGCGTCACTGCTTTAATGGAAGAAAAATTGCTGAATTTCTGAAAACACATCCAAAGATTGATAAATTGTATTGGCCAGGATTTCCTGATAGCCAGAACCACGACATTGCTAAAAAGCAAATGAAAGATTTTGGTGGTATGATTTCTTTCTCTTTAAAAGGAAACAAACAAGAAGATGCATTTAAAATTGCATCCAGCATGAAAGTGTTTTCATTGGCAGAATCATTAGGAGGTGTTGAATCATTAATAAATCATCCAGCAACCATGACACATGCTTCTATCCCAAAAGAAGAAAGAGACAAAGCAGGAGTAGTAGAATCGTTGTTAAGATTGAGTGTAGGGATTGAAAATGTGGAAGATTTGATTGCTGATTTAAAACAAGCATTGGGGTAAAATTCCATTTTCCGCCTGATATTACAAAAAGCAAGAGCACAAAAAGCTCTTGCTTTTTGTGTTTTCTTTGGCTATCTTTAATGTATTCTAACACATATAAAGTGAACTATTATTATATCACAGGAACTAGCAGAGGAATTGGGAAAGCATTTGCCGAACATCTATTGGAAAATCCTTCCAACAGAGTAATTGGCATTTCTCGTCACAGGAGCATTGAACACCCCAATTATAAACATTCCTATTTAGACTTAACGGATGTAATTGCGATATCAGAATTTAAATTTGAATTACATGCCAATGCAAAAAAAGTATATTTAATAAACAATGCTGGCGTTTTGGGGTTTATTAAACCAATGGGTCAATTAGATGCAGAAACAATAATCAAAAACTATACAGTAAATTTAATTGCACCTACAGTTCTTACAAACGCTTTTATTGAATGTTATAATACAACAGATGCCGAAAAAGTGATCGTAAATGTAAGTTCTGGCGCGGGTAAAAACCCGATTGATGGCTGGGCTGTATATTGTGCATCCAAATCAGGAATTGACATGTTGAGCAGAGTAGTTGATATGGAACAAAAAATTAGAGCGACAAAGCCTCAAGAAAGTATTCACAAAGGATTTCACATCTTTTCTATTGCGCCTGGTGTAGTTAACACCGGGATGCAGGAGCAGATAAGAGCAGCTCAAAAGGAAGATTTTAGCAGATTGGAAGACTTTATTGGATACAAGGTTAATAATCAGCTATCAGAACCAGAGTTTGTTTCTAAAAAATATATTAATATATTAGCTAATATAAACAATATCAAGGATGTACTTTCATCCATAAAAGATTACGAATAAAAAATCATCCCCTCTCTAAACTATATTATTAAAATGCTATTTAAAATGAACAAAATTACAACCTTAATAAGTGCGGCTTTAGTGACTGGACTTTCTTTCAATCTTGCGACAGCACAAGAATTGAAACTTTGTAGCACATCTGAAATGATGGCAAAATATTTTGAAGAACACCCTTCTTTAAAAGCACAATATCTTGCAGAACAACAACAAGAAGAGCAATTAGACATTGCTGCATTTGCAAATGGATACAAGGAAGGAGATGGCAAATCGATGCTTCCGATTTACACTATTCCTGTTGTATTTCATATTCTTCATCTTGGAGGAACCGAGAATATTTCTGACGCTCAAATTCATGATCAAGTTCGAATATTAAATGAAGATTACCGTAAATTAAATTCTGACATCTCTGCTGTAGTTTCTTCATTTACATCGATTGCATCTGATTGTGAAATTCAAATTCGTTTGGCACAAAAAGATCCTTCAGGAAATTGCACGAATGGTATTGATAGAATTTATTCTGCCGAAACAAATATTGGTGATGATGATTCGAAATTAAATCAATGGCCACGTAACAAATATTTAAACGTTTGGGTAGTAAAAGCAATCTCAAGTGGTGCTGCTGGTTATGCCTATAAACCAGGAGCTACTGTGTTTACTCCAGCTATTGATGGTATTGTTATTTTGTCGACTTATATTGGAAGCATTGGAACAGGTTCTCCTTCGCGTTCACGTGCATTAACACATGAAATTGGTCATTATTTAAATCTAGATCATACTTGGGGTGGAACAAATAATCCTGGCGTTGATTGCACTGGAAGTGATGCAGTAAGTGATACGCCAACGACTGAAGGACATACCGCTTGTTTACTTACTGATGCTGTTTGTAATCCTCCTGTAATTGAAAACGTGCAAAACTTTATGGAATATGCATATTGCAGTAATATGTTTACTAATGGTCAAAGAACGAGAATGCGTTCGGCCCTTACTAGTTCTACTGCTTCTAGAAATAATTTATGGTCAGCTGCTAACTTAACATCAACTGGAATTAGCACACCTGCTGTGTTATGTCTATGTGATTTTCAATCGAATGATGCATTGAATACTGTTTGTCAAGGTGACAATTTAACGTTTACTGATTTAGCATGGAATGGAACTCCAACTAGCTGGAACTGGACATTTCCAGGTGGAACACCTTCTTCATCAACGGATTCTGTTCCAGTAATTACTTACAATACTCCAGGTGTGTATAACGTTAGCTTAGTTGTTGCAAACGGTTCTGGTTCAGTAAATGCTACTAAAACTTCTTATATAACAGTTTATCCAAACGATGCAACGTATGCTAACGCTTTCTATTCGGAAGGGTTTGAAGGAAGTGCTATTCCTAACATTGATTGGAATGTACGTAATGCAAATGCAGGGTCAAACACCTGGACGCAAACCACCGCTGCAGCTGCTACAGGAACCAAATCGGTTCGTATTGTAAATGCAAGTACATATGATACGCATGTAGATGAATTAATTTCTCCGCCAATTGATATGACCGCAATTGTTGGGACACCTGTATTGACATACAAAATAGCACATGCACAAAAAACGGCAACGTCTGCTGATAAGTTGCAAATATATGTTTCTTCATCTTGTGCACAATCATGGTCGTTACGCCAATCAATAACTGGTGCAGCACTTTCAACTGCAGGTATTATAGGCAGTGGATCTTTTACTCCTACTGCATCACAATGGGTTACTAGAACATTGAGCCTTGCGTCTCTTGCAAGTGATACAAGTTTGTTCATAATGTTTAAATTCACTAGTAACGCTGGAAATAATATTTATTTAGATGATATTAATATCATGGGAAATGTTGGGGTTGATGAATTAACAAACAACCTTAACTTTAATGTTTATCCAAATCCATCTGAAGACAATACACTTATTTCTTTTAAATTAATTGAAAACGCAAGAACCGACATCGCAATTTATGATGTTGTTGGAAAAGAAGTTGCTACTGTATTTAGCGGAAACTTAAACACAGGAGAACATCAATATTTAATTGCAGATAAAACAAAATTATCTGCTGGAGTTTATTTCATTAGATTAAATGTTGGAGGAGAAAACTTTACAAAGAAGTTGATTGTGAAGTAATATTAAAAAATAAAATTAAAAAAGCCCCAAGTATAAACTTGGGGCTTTTTTAATTTTATTTTTTTAAGCTTTTTTAAATCCTACCATAATCGAAACACATCCAGTAGGAAGAACAGAACTCGTTGATTCAGATTCTGGAACCTGAACTTCAACTATAAGTTGCTGAGTGTTTTTAACCTTGAAATCCCAAAAATCTGGATAATTATTTTTTTGACTATCAAAAACAAGCTTTCTATTTGAGTCAAACACCTTAAATGTAAGCTCCCCTAATTGTGGCTGACCACAAACCAAGATTCTATAATCTTGACCAGAATAAAAAGTAAGGTTCATTGCCGTTTTTTGACCTGACGTCATGGAAGAAGAATTTATCTGTCCGTTTTGCTGAAATGGCTGAATTTTAGGCATGCACTTTTTCTTTACAAAAGCACTGCACTGTGCGTAGGAAGCCGAATAGGCTAAAGTAATGATGCCAATGGCAACTAAAACTTTCAAAGAGTAGACTTGTTTCATCAAGTCGTTTTACGGCCTATTGAATGATTTTGTTTCTGATTTCAGCACATTTATCTGAAATTTGCTTCAATTGTACCGGATTTAGCTTAAAATCACTTCCGTTTGAAATAGTAGAAACCTTTTTTACAGTGTCCGTAACCGTAACTGTTTCATTTGCATTGGCTGGAATTACATCAAATGTTTTCATTAAGTCAGTAAATTGAATTAACAAAGATGGAATTGCATCATTTTCAGCCTTATAGCTCTCTAACAATGATATAAGATTCTCTAACGAAAGTTTTTGTTCGCCAATTCTGGTAACAATACCCTCATTTTTAGTAGTTGCAGCGATTTGAGTTGCAATATACAATCCTTCAATCCAACCACCTGCAACAATAAGTGCGGAAACACCTGGTTGTCCGTTGTCCTTTAAGTAAGCATCTGCATTCCAATATGAATCAGAAATAATAGCTAATAATGAATCTCTATTTTGCATATTCGCTTCAATACGAGAAGTTGTAGATTCGTCAAAAGCACCGCTAATTCCTAATCCACTAGCTAATTTATTAGTACAACGCAAATACAACATCGACTCTTGAGTTTGATCAAAGAAGCTCGTGAAGCTTAAATCAGAACCATAAACGCCTAAATTCAACGCCTTTGAAGCTACTGTTTCGTATTTGGAAGCATTTTCAATTGGATTTAGAATCTTTGCATTGTATTTAGCGCCTGCTGCTTTTAAAAGAGTGGTCGTTTCAATAGGAGATGGAATTGAATAAAATACATTTTGAGCCTTTACGTCTAACACTTTTGATTGTGCATCAGCTGTATCAACTGCACCATTTGAAGAATCGTCTGCTGAAGAGCCACATGCTACAAATATCAATGAAATAGCAATAAATGCAGCGAAAAGTGTTGTTTTTTGGATGTTCATCTCTTAGGGTTTTTGAAATTTCCCTCAAATATAATACAATATCGATATGTAAGGTACTCCTCTTTATAACTTGTGCAAAAATAAAAACCTACCCTGGATTAGCAAAGTAGGTATGAATGATAAATGCTTAATAAAGATTTACCCAACCATTGTATTCTTTTTTACTCCAATCATTTCAATCGCTTTTTTTACAATGCTATCCGTATCGTAATTGCATTCAAGATACAATTCTTTTTGCTCTCCATGCTCTATAAATTTATCAGGAATACCCAAACGTTTTACATGTGCATTGTAATTGTTATCAGCCATAAATTCCAAAACAGCACTACCCATTCCACCCATAATACAACCATCTTCAACAGTAATCACTTTTGCATATTTTGAAAACACTTCGTGCAACAATTGTTCGTCAATTGGTTTTACAAATCGCATATCATAATGAGCTGCTTTTATCCCTTGTGCTTCCAGTACTTTGCAAGCAGCAACTGCAAAGTTACCAATATGACCAATCGTTAAGATAGCTATATCTTCCCCAATTTGCACTCTTCTTCCTTCACCAATTTTTATTTTTTTAAACGGGGTTTTCCAATCAATCATTACACCATTTCCACGAGGATAACGAATAGAAAAAGGAGCATTGGTTTCAGGAAGTTGAGCGGTGTACATTAAGTTTCGCAACTCTTCTTCATTCATTGGTGCCGAAACAATCATATTCGGAATACAACGAAAAAATGCTAAGTCAAAAGCACCATGATGTGTTGGTCCATCAGCACCAGCCATGCCACCTCTATCCAAACAAAAAATTACGTGTAAATTTTGCAGAGCAACATCATGTATCACCTGATCGTAGGCGCGTTGCATGAAGGATGAATAAATATTACAGAAAGGAATTAATCCTTGAGTTGCTAATCCTGCTGAAAAAGTAACAGCATGTTGTTCTGCAATTCCAACATCAAAAGCTCTGTCTGGCATTGCTTTCATCATAATATTTAATGAGCAACCACTAGGCATTGCGGGAGTTATTCCCATTATTTTGGAATTCTTTTCTGCTAACTCAACAATAGTATAACCAAAAACGTCCTGATATTTTGGTGGCTGAGGTTCTTTCGGAATAATCTTAATAATCTCTCCGGTATCTTTATTAAAAAGACCTGGAGAGTGCCATAGAGTTTGATTTCCTTCTTCTGAAAACTTATACCCTTTTCCCTTTTGTGTTAAGATGTGTAAAATTTTTGGTCCTGGAATATCTTTTAAATCTTGCAATACTTTTGTCAAGCGCTCCACGTCATGTCCATCAACTGGTCCGAAATAACGGAACTTCAACGACTCAAACATATTACTTTGTTTCAACAAAGAAGATTTAATTCCGTTCTCAATTTTAGAAGCAATCTCTTGAGCATTTGGTCCGAATTTGCTGATTTTACCAAGCAAATTCCAAACTTCATCTTTCACACGATTATACGTATGTGAAGTTGTGATATCTGTTAAATATTCTTTCAATGCACCCACATTTGGGTCGATGCTCATACAATTATCGTTTAATACAACCAGTAAATTAGAGTTAGAAATTCCAGCATGGTTGAGTGCTTCAAATGCTTGTCCGGCAGTCATTGCACCGTCTCCAATTACAGCAATATGTTGACGATCTTTTTCGCCTTTGTAAGTAGAAGCAACGGCCATTCCAAGTGCTCCACCAATAGATGTGGATGAGTGTCCAACACCAAAAGTATCGTATTCACTTTCCGAACGTTTTGGAAACCCGCTTATTCCTTTATAAACTCTATTAGTATGGAAATTCTTTCTTCTTCCTGTTAAAATCTTATGTCCGTATGCCTGATGTCCGACATCCCAAACCAGCTGATCATAAGGAGTATTAAAAACATAATGTAAAGCAACAGTAAGTTCTACTACACCTAGACTAGCTCCAAAGTGCCCTCCCTTTTGGGAAACAACGTCAATGATAAACTGACGTAACTCATTACTAAGTTCAGGTAGTTGATCTTCTTTTAATTTTCTTAAATCAGCTGGATACTCAATTTTATCCAGAAGTGGGCCTGCTTTAAATTCCATTTTGTTGTTGGAGTGCAATATATTCATACAAAGATAAAATAAATTATAATAAAGACTGAGAAACCTACTAAAAACGTTTGCATTCCGACTTTGGTATAGCCTAAAATAAATTTTTAGATTATTTAACACATTGTTCTACTTTTGCTACAACTCATTCGAATTATGTCAAAAAAACTTATAACGTTTCTTTCTTTCGTCCTTTTATCCTTGTTCAGCCAAGCAGGAGAAGTGGACACTAATTACGTTCAGAAGTTCAAAAACATTTTTGCAGTAAAAACATTTTTAGTGAACAACGGCTTTTTCTATAATTTAACACCACGTAACAATCCATTGTTTACCGAACAACAATTGAATGAAGCGAAAGTTTATTACTCTCCACATATTCCTACTGCAGCAGGTGTTTCTCTAAATATAAAAGGTATTGGTTTTACTTACATTTTTAAATTCACCAACGATTATTTAGATACTACAGGTAGAGTAAAATCGGGTCATAAACAATTTCAGCTGAATATTTACGGACAGAAGTTTGGGTTTGAAGGATACTATATGGATTATCAACGTTTTTATTTTCATTACAAAGGAGATGAGATTCTAAATAAAAACTACAACAATGATATTCGCTCTTATAGAGTTGGTGGAAATGGTGTTTTCATTTTCAACGGTAAAAAATTCTCTTACAATGCTGCCTTCAACCAAACACAGTTGCAGAAAAAAAGTGCGGGGTCAGGAATTATGGTTTTGTCACTCCGATTTGATGAACTAAAAAGTGGCGATTTAATTCCTGATAGTGTAAAAATATTTTATGACAATATATCCAACTTACAGAGGAATCGAAACCTTGCTTTTTTTCTTCAAGGTGGTTATGCTTTTAATTTAACGAAAAACAATTTTTATTTTTCGAATGCATATATCGTTGGAGCAGGAATCCAATCTCAAATTTATAAATACCCAACAGGCAATCACTACAAGATTGCGTTGCCTTTGATTGGAAGAGCAAAAGCAAGTATGGGTTATAACGGAAAAGTTTTTTTCGGAGGAATTTTTGCCAATGCAGATGTAACTCAATCACAAATCAAAACTTTAAAAACTCAGCAGTTTCAATATTCTTATGGAGTTTTTATTGGTTTGCGAGCAATTGAGTTCACCAAAAACAAATCGCAATTAAGAAAAGAAGCGAAAGAAAAAAAGATGGCAGAGGATGCTACAAAGAAAAAAATAAAAGAAGACAAGAGAAACGCTGCGAAGGAAAAGAGGAAGAAAAACAGGCAAGTAAAGTAGATGTTATTTTTTTTCAGAAAGATCTGGTAAAAACAAAATAATAAATGTTGATATTACTGGCAATAGAATTCCGATTAAAAACCAAATTTTAGGATTTCGCCCCATCCGTTTTGCAAACCGTGATGTAATGAAAGGAATCGCTAACAATAGCATCAATCCAAAATTCATAATCATCAGTGGTCCCATTATTTTTCTGCTATGTTTTTAAATAAATTTTTATGCACTCGTTTAACAACGTTTTGAAATATTAAACGCACTATTGGATTTGCTTTAATAAGAATTGTTTCCTCCACTTCCGTAACATCGTTTTTTGCTTGCAAAGAAAACTTCAATTGCAAATGAACTCCTTTCTGAACATTGGATTCCATTTCAACATAGTTGTTCGGAACCGTAGAAGTTAAATTTACTTTATAATTCAAATGAAACGGAATAAATACAAATTTTATTTTTTCATAAAACTTATATTCTGAATCTCCAATTTTTTCCACTTTAAAAACAACAGGATGAACTGTAGCAAATTTCTCCATGTCTGACAAACATGAATAAACATGGTCTATTGGCTTAGATACTGAATGATTTAGAATCATGCTTTGTAAATAAAAAAGGCGTCAATAGTTTGACGCCTTTTTGTTATTAATAATCTAAATTTCCGTAATCCAATTTTGTGCCTTTGATATATAATACCAATCTCATTATTAAAATAAAGAACGGAACATACATTACAACTGTAGGTAATCCCAAATAATTTAAAATAATAACTGATTTACGTTTTAATCTTTCTGAAAGCAGGTACATAGCTGGAACTAACAACAGGGTTAAAAAGGTAGCGAATCCTAATCCAAAAATCATTGTCCACGATAAAGGCCCCCAGAATACAACACTATCGCCACCAAAATATAAATGTGGATTTCCAGATGCAAACAGCGTCTCAAAATCAATATTCAATCCAACTGCTAAAGGAATCAACCCCAAAATGGCAGCAATAGAAGTTAAGATAACAGGCGTCATTCGTGTACGACCAGCTTCGACAGTTGCATCCCAAAGAGTGGCACCATTTGCTCTTGCAACTTCTGCAAACTCAACTAATAAAATACCATTCCTCACAACTATACCTGCTAGGGCGACAATCCCAATCCCTGTCATTACAATACTCATATCCATTTTAAAAATAGCTGTCCCTAAAAGAACACCGATAATACTAAAGAAAATTTCGGTTAGGATAATGAATGGTTTTCCAACAGAATTAAATTGAGTCACCAAAATCAATAAAATTAATCCCAATGAAATCAACATTGCATTACTCAAAAAATTAGCTGTTTCCTCTTGTTCAGCCTGTTCACCAGTAAAATCAAGAACCACTTTCCCTTCTGCTTTAAATCCTTTTGCTGCAGCCTGAATTTTCGCTACAACTTCATTCGGATTAAATCCTTCAGAAACATTTGAAGAAAGTGTAATCACTCGCTTTTGCATTTTACGTTTGATTCCACCATACGTATTGCTGTATTTCACGTCAGCAAAAGCTGATAAAGGAACGCTTCTTAAAATTCCACCCATGTTCATATCACGGAACGTAATTTTCAAATTTCGTAATGCTTCAATGTTGTTACGCTGATCATATTTATAACGCAATTGAATTGGGTATTGATCATTTTCATCTCTGAACTTGCTTACTTCCCAACCAAAAACTGCATTACGAATTTCCAAAGCGATTGCTTGAGTACTAACTCCTTCTCTACTTGCTCTTTCACGATCGATGTTAAACACAATTTCAGGTTTACTGCTTTCGAAATCAGATTTTAAATTTTCAACGCCATCGATTTTTTGGTCATCCAAATATTTTTTCAATCGAGTAGCATTTTTTACCAACTCATCAAAATCATCTCCTTTCACTTCAATGTTAATTGGCTTAGGAACTGGCGGACCAGATTGTTCTTTAGAAACAGTTATGTCTGCTCCAGGAATGTTCCATTTTAAATTTTGAAGTTCTGATAAATATTTAGAAGTCGATTCGCCATTACGAGAAGCAAACTTCACAAAGGAGATTGCGATTTTTCCTTTGTTAGGATAATCACTTTGATCTTGGTCTTGCGGATCACTTGTTCCTTTTGTAACGTTAGTAATGATTGAACTAACTACTTTATTAGAATCACCCAAAACACCTCTTACTTTTTCTTCCACTTTTAGCATTACTTCGTTCGTCTGAACTGGATCTGTTCCAACAGGAAGCTTAACATATACATAAACAAAGTTAGGGTCTCCGGAAGGAAAGAAAACTACTTGCGGACTGCGAGCAATAAAGAAAAAGATAGAAAACACAAAAAGTAATACTGTTCCCAAAATTGCCATCCATGGGCGTTTCAAAAATTTCAATAACAAATTGGTGTATCCTCTTTGAAATGCAGGCCATGTTTTTGTTTGAAAGTTTTCTATCACTTTGTACAACCAAAAACGGTGAATCAACATAAACACTGTAAAGAAAATCGAAAGATTTCCTATTGCATAATGTCCAGATGCATAACATGCTAAAGCAACTATAACAGAAAGAATAATTCTAATAATTGCCATCTTAGTAAGCTTACCATATTTTGCTTTTTCTTCTTCATGTGTTCTCATAAAGTCGACAGCAAAAACAGGATTGATAATATATGCAACAGCCAACGAAGCCAACAATGTTATAATAAGTGTGACAGGAAGGAAGTACATAAACTTTCCAATAATTCCTGGCCAAAAAGCCAAAGGAACAAATGGCGCCAATGTGGTTAATGTTCCACTTAAAACGGGTAAAAATACTTCCCCAGCAGCCATCTTAGCGGCTTCTTTTATATTCTTCTTTCCGTTGTCGAATATTCGATGGGTGTTTTCAATAACAACAATAGCATCATCCACCACAATTCCAAGCGCGAGTAAAAAGGCAAACAAAACGATCATGTTTAAAGTAAATCCAATAGTTGGCATAAACATAAATGCAATAAACATTGAGAGTGGTACTGATGCAGCAACGAAAATTGCATTTGTTACACCCATGAAAAACATTAAAATAAATGTTACTAAAATAAATCCAATGATAATCGTGTTAATCAAATCGTGCAATGTTAATCGTGTTTGATCCGATTGATCACCTGTCACCGTAATTTTTAATTCTTTAGGAAAATTTTCTTCCTGCATAGTTTTAATCAACGCATTTATTTTATCTGATGCTTGAATTAAATTTTCCCCTGTACGTTTTACAATGTTCAATGTGATTACATTTTTTCCTTCTAAACGTGCAAAGCTTTCTTGTTCTTTTGTACCATCAATAACATCTGCAATGTCTTTTAAATACACCTTCACCCCAGAGCCTGATGAAACAATTAAATTTCTTATTTGATCCACATCTGTAAATTCTCCTTTGATAGAAATATTTCGTTTCATTCCATCCATCGGAACCAATCCTCCTGACATGTTCATGTTTTCTTCATGGACAGCTTTATAAATATCATACAACGAAAAATTAGCTGCTTGCATTTTGTACATATCAATATTGATTTGCACTTCTCTTTCTAAATCGCCAACCATTTGAACTTTAGAAATTTCTTTCATCCCTTCTATTCTATCTTTCAATTGGTCAGCATATTTTTTCAACTTGTTCAAGTCCATTTTACCGGCCAAGTTGATGTACATAATTGGCAGATCAGAAAAAGAAACTTCCATTACGTTTGGCTGCATCGTTAAATCTTTTGGAAGATCCGTTTGCGCTTTATCTACTGCATCTTTTACTTTTTGTTTTGCAACAGCAACTTCAACATTGGTATTAAACTCCACCATAACAACTGAAACATCTTGCAAAGAAGTAGAGTTGATTTTTTTAACTCCAGAAATAGATTTCAGTTGTTTCTCGATTGGTTTAGTAACCAAGTTTTCAATGTTGGTTGGAGTATTACCTGCATATACAGTATTGATGTAAATTGTAGGAACAACAATATCAGGAAAACTTTCCTTCGGTAAACTATTATAGGACATCACTCCTATGATGGTAATAATAAATGTGAGAACATACACACTAATTTTATTATCAATTGCCCAACTTGATGGTTTGAATTCTTTAAATTTCATAATTCTGTGTTTTACCGCAAAGGGCGCAGAGAAGGCGCAGAGTTCGCGGAGATTATTTATTTATTTCTAATCCTGCCCATAGTTTTTCTCGCTCTTTGTCATACTGAGCGGAGTCGAATGTATGGAGAGGGGATTTATTTTTTATACACGATGGCATCTCCATCATTAATTATATCATAGCCCAATGTCACCAATAGATCCCCTTCTTTTAATCCAGAAATAATTTCTGCTTTCCCGCTATATGTTTTGCCAATTATTATAAATTGTTTTTTAGCTGAATTTCCATTTGCTACATAAACAAATTCCTTATTGTTTTCATCTTTTTGAATTGAACGAACTGGAACAACAATAGCTTGCCCTGCAGACTGGTAGTCACTTACACTTAAACGTGCGACCATATTTGGATGATATTCTTTTTTATTGTCCAATAACACCTCAACAGAAAAAGTTCTACTAGCATTATTAATTGCACGAGAAACAAAATTTACTTTTGTAACAATCGAATCTTGTATATCGGGGAAATAAACAATCACTTCACTTCCCTTTTTAATTTTTGATGCGTAACTTTCTGCTACGTCTGATTTCACTTTCAAGTTTGAAAAATTAATCACACGTATAGCAGGAATACCAGGCGCAACAGCTTGTCCAATTTTTATGTCAACAGCATCCACCGTTCCGTTTATTGGAGAAATAATTTTTGTCATGCGAACTTGTTCTTGCATAGTACTTAATTTTTTCTCCATGCTTTCTTTATTCGTTTTTGCTTGAAGGAATTGTACTTCGGTTCCAATTTTTTGATCCCAAAGATTTTTTTGCTTTTCATAAATTTGATTTACTAAATCGGCATTGGTTTGCAAATCAGAAATTTGTTGGTTAATAGCACGAGTATCTGTTTCAGCTAACACTTGACCAATGCTCACTTCATCACCTGCATTTACATTAATTTTAGTGATTGTTCCCGGCATTTCGGAACTCAAGGCAACATTCTGATCTGCATCCACTCGACCTTGAACATCGATGTAGTTTTTAAAAATTTCCGCTTTTAGTGTCATTACTGCAACAGCGATTCCATTTTTTGAAGAATCAGAATTTACATTCAGCTCTGCTTCCAAAAGAGCAATTTTTGCTTTAATATCTATTTCTTGTTTTTTCAGCTCATCCAATTGAGATTTTTTATCATCCCCCGAACCACAAGCAATTAGCAACAAAGTAAGACTTGGTATTAAAAATAATTTTTTCATCTTTTAAAAATATTATATCGTGTTTAAAGTATTTATTATTTAAGATTTCCGTTTGCTTTATCAAAATCAATTTTTGCAACAAGTGCATCGAACAGCGCATTAAAGTAATTTGTCTGTGCTTCTTTCAAACTTGTTTCAGCAGTTATCATTTCTAAATTAGAACCTACACCTTGTTCAAATTTTAATTTGGTTACTCTTACCACATCAGAAGCAACCTCAATATTTTTCTTTTGTGTTTCCAATGAAGAGGCAGCATTTTTTAAGATAGAAGTAGCAGAAGCCAATTCCAAGTCGATTGATTTTTTTATAAAGTCCATATCGTTCTCCGCTTTCATCAACGAAAGTTTTGCTTGTTGATTTTTAGAATGACGCTGAAAACCAGTAAATATTGGCATAGTAACTTTAGCTCCTACCAAACCTGTTGGATACCATTGTTTGTCGGTATCAAAAATATCAAACTCGTTTCGTTGTGCAGTTCCGCTTAAACTTCCGTAAGCAAAAGCGGTAGGCAAATAAGAAAGACGTTGACGTTTCAAATCCAGTTTAGCTAATTTGTATTGCGAATCGAATAAATTATATTCTACGCGTTTTTCATAGTCGAATTTTGGGGAAATTACATCTGAGTTTATTTCCAACTTTACATCCGTTAATTTATCTGTCAATGTAAGATTTGCATAAATGTCCATTCCCATTTGGTACTTTAACAAATAAGTAGCAAGTTGTAATAACCGTTCCACTTTTTCGCGCTCCGTCATTAAATTATTATATGCTACTATTAGTCGGTCATAATCTAATTTCTCAACAAAACCGTTATCCAACAATGCCTTTGTGTCGTCCATTGTTTTTTTAATACGTGCAACAGTTGCATCCATCAACTTCATCCGTTCTTCATTAACCAACACAGTATAGTAGGCCTTTGAAACTGTAGCTGCTGTTTCAATTTTTGTGCGTAGTGTTGCTTTCTTTGAAATTTCCAGAAATGTTTTGGTGGCTTTTACTCCCAAAAAATAATCTCCGCTAAAAAGTAATTGAGAAGCATCAACCCCTGCAGTGGCATTGTATTTTGTTCCAAATTTCACAGCTGCAAATGTTCCTGGAGCGCCTCCAAAGAAATCAGCTGGGATTAAGGATGTAGGAATCTCTACAAAATTTCTCAAATCAAAACTTGCGTTTATCTGAGGGAGGCCCATTCCCATAATTTCATTTACTTTTTTCTGTGCAATTTGTTCGTCAATTATTGCATTTTTAATGTCCTTCTGATTTTCCACTGCATATTTAATGGCTTGTTGCAGGGAAAAAGAAAAGCTACTGCTGTCTTTCGACTGGGCAAATGAATTGATTGCAGAAAATGCGATTGCTATTATTAAAACTTTTTTCATATGATATTTTATTACTCTTCTTCTGTAAGCTGTTTATATTTATTAATCATTTTATGTCCTTTGAGCGTGCAAATTCCATGGAGAAAATGATCAATCATTGTTATCTGAACATCTAACATTTTAAATTTATCAGTAGGAAAAATATCTACATTTAATCCCATTTCTACTTGTTCAATGCGCATACGAGCTAATATTTTTGCATTTAAATCCGCACGAACCAATCCTTCTTTTATGCCTCGTTCAATTGAGCTTTCAACCAATTTTGCCATACAATCATTCTTGAAATCTTTAAATTGTTTCCAAGCATTTGGATGGTATTTTTGCAAATCGTAAAAAATATTCGGGTTAACTTTTGAAAACATTATTCCCATGTGTTTCATCATGCCAAACACCTCAACTATGACATTGTCAGATTCTTCTTGAATTTGCTTAAACTCACATTCATCTTGTTTTAGCTTAACAGTCATTAATGTTTCTACCAATTCATTTTTATCATTAAAAAAAGTGTAAATGGTTTTTTTAGATATTGCTAAATGTTTTGCAATATCATCCATAGTCACACTCTTAATTCCGTATTTAAAGAACAGTTCTTCGGCACCTAGCAATATTCTGTCTTTTGTTTCCATTTAATATTTTTGTTAAATCCGCGGCAAAACTATGGAAACATTTTTTATTCCCAAAGTTTCCAGGCGAATATTTCACTTGATTATTTATAAACACCTGAAAATCAACTATAAAATCGGAAACATTTTAAACATAAAAAGTTTCCGAGCTTACAATTCAATCCAATTATACTACTGATTGAATATCGCATTTTTCATAAAAAAGTCTTAATTTTGGTTCACAAAAATTGAATACATAATAAACATGAAAAAAATTACTCTATTAAAAAAATTTGCTTTAATAATCTTAACAATTGTTTCGCAAACTTCATCTGCACAAACCTGGGAAATGTCTGATAACACAGCATTTGGAACGTATATTCCTAATATATCTACTTTGCATTCATTCAAAGGCAATATTTATGCAGGCCTTACAATGAACAACGCATATGGTGCAAGACTTTTTAGTTCGTACACAGGCGACAATGGAACATGGTATGAGCAAACTTCATTTGCTTCGGTTATTAACATGGATGAATACGGGACAACTGCACTAAATTCAACTACTGCAGGTAGTGGATGGATGTATTTAGGGACAAAAAATATTACAACTGGGCCGAGAGTTTATACAACAACTGACGGCTTCTCATGGGATACTTTACCTCAAATTCCGCATGGTGCAATGATTGGCTATAATACTGAAATAAGTTCTATGGCATGTTTTAATGCAACTGGTGCTGAAGATGATACCCTTTTTGTTGCGGTTGAAAATTCGTTGAGCATGGTTGAAATTTGGAAAACCTATATCACTGGAGGTACGTGGACAAACGTATCAACTATTTCTGGTACAAGTAGAATAAATGATATGGAAAAATTTAATAACAAACTTTTTGCTTGCACAAACAATGGGTTAATTTATGAGTCGTCAGATGGAAACAACTGGACAATGAATGTGCCGGCAGACACTGGCTTTAATGACTCTAACAATTTTTCTTTTGAATCAATGGTAGTTTTTCAAAATAAGCTTTATGTATCAACTAACAATTTTATTTCTGGCGCACAAATCTGGAATACTACCGATGGGTTATCATGGACTCAAGTAATGTCAGATGGCTTTACCAATGGTGGTTCCATGGGGAATATTAATGATATGTTGGCAGCGAATGGAAAATTATGGATAAGTGCCGAATCTTTTATGAGCGGCCTTGCAGCATTTAGCCCTGAAGGATCTGGCAGTGGAAGAGGCGGGGCTCTATATACTTATATCTACAGTTCTACAGATGGAACAAATTATATTAATCAAAACAATGATGGATTTATATCGATTGACCCATTAGCAGTAAACAGAGTGGGAACTTTAGCTTACTACAATAATTTTGTTTATCAAGCATCGGACAACTCGGGATATGGTGTTAGTGGAGAAGTGTGGCGAGGCTGCCAAGCTCCTACTCCGAGTATTTCTCCTTTAGCTGGTAATGGGTGTCAGGGAAATCCCATTTGGATAAATGACACTTTGTATTCTGCTAATTTGAATGAATGGTATGTAAACGATACACTTTGGAGTTCAGGATTTGGAGGATTTTTTTACACACCGACATCTTTGGGGCTACAAACAATAAAGCTAATTGAACGAAACGGAAGTTGCGTAGACAGTGCCACAACTACCATCAACATTCTACCAAGTCCAACTTCAAGTGCCACTTCTCTTCAAACATATTGCTACGGGACTATAGTTACACTTGTAGATACGGTGTCTGGTGGAACTGGTCCTTATACTATTGAGTGGCACAATGAGGTAGGCTTCAGTGCCACAGGAGATTCAATTGTTTTAACGGCTACTGGAGGCTTTGATGTGCAAGTATATGCAGTTGATGCAAATGGTTGTTCCTCCGAAAATAGTTCTAGCGGATTTTTTGTTACGCCTAGCACTGATTTGATTGGACATGTGAGTTACTCTGGGGGAAGTGTTTCCAATGGTTCCGTTGTAGCTTATAAATATATTCCTACTTATACCTATTTTGATACCGTTCAAGTAACGTCTTTAAATGCAAGTGGTGATTATGTTTTTACAGCATTAAATGGTGATAATTATTTAATAAAAGTATTTGCAGATACATTGATTTATCCTTTGCTTAATCCTACTTATTATGGAAACGAATGGGCTTGGGATTCAGCAACTGTTTTTGTTCATGGCTGTAGCGTAAATGACACCGCAAACATTACCATGATTGAAGAACTTGGTGTTGGATCGGGGATTGGTATGATTACGGGAACAATATTAGAAGGAGTTGGATTCGGTTCTTCATTAATGGTAAACAATGGATTTATGAGACTCCCCGGAGAACCAATTCCAGGAATAGATGTAAAGCTTGGGAAAAATCCTGGAGGGGCAATGGTTACTAGTGGATCGACAAATGGATCCGGAGTTTATACTTTTACTGGTGTTGATTTTAATACCGGAGCTGATTATTATACGGTATATGTTGATATTCCAGGATTAGGAAGAGATTCATCTTATTCCGTAACTGTGAATGCAACAACAAATCAATTTTACAATTTGGATTATTATGTAGATTCAACAACTATTTATATTGTGGATAGTTCGGCAGTAGGAATAAATAATCTAGATGCAGCGTTAGAAAATACATTTGCAGTTTTCCCAAATCCATCTGCAGGAAATTCAACCATTGAGTATACATTAGAAAACAATGCAGCTGTGTCACTTTCTATTTACAATGTACTTGGTGAAAAAATTTCTGAGCTTGTCAATCAAAATCAAAAAGCAGGAGTGTATAAATATTCAACCAACAACAAAAATTTAGTTGCTGGAATTTATTTCATTACGCTTATCACAGATGGAAAATCTAGCACACAAAGATTAATTATAACAGAATAAAAAAACAATATGCACTACTCCAATAATAAATTTAGTTTGAAAATTGTTTTTAGTTTATCCGTTGTTCTTTTTTTTGCGACAGTAAAATTAATTGCACAACCACTGGCTGTTAATGCTGGATCTGACCAAACTATATGTGATGGAGGTAGTACAACAATTGGAGGCTCTCCAACTGCAAATTTCGGAACACCTGGCTATTCCTATTCCTGGGCTCCAGCAGCTGGATTAAGCGCAACTAATGTTTCAAATCCAACTGCTAGTCCAACTATTACCACAACTTATACCATTACTGTAGTGGATGCTTTTCCTACTACTGTAACAGATATTGTAACAATAACAGTTAATCCTTTACCGAATGTAAATGGCACGTTAAGTCCTACAACATGCAACGGAAGCACAATGGCAGTTATGAATTTCACAAGTACACCAGCGGGCGCAACTTTTAACTGGACAAACTCAGCTCCTTCAATAGGGTTAGCTGCAAGTGGAACGGGAAGTCTTCCTTCGTTTACGGCTATCAACGCAGGCACAACTCCAGTTGTTGCAACAATTTCGACAACAGCTACGTTGGCTGGCTGTACTGGGCCAGCAATGGTTTATACGATTACGGTAAATCCAAGTCCAACTGTGAATCCAACTGTTACACCTTTTGTTTGTCATGGTGCCACCGTGGGAGGAATTACTTTTTTTAGTACACCTGGAGGTGCAACATTTAACTGGACAAACTCGAATCCCGCAATAGGCTTAGCTGCAAGTGGAACTGGAAATATGCCATCTTTTACTGCAACAAATCTAGGGTCAACAACAATTGGTGGAAACGTTTCTGTAACAGCTACTTTATCAGGTTGTACTGGAACCGCATACGTTTTTTCGCCTACTGTAAAACCAAGGCCTGTTGGAACCACTACACCTTCCTCAGACATACTCTGTTCGGGAGTAGCCAGCAATTTTGTATCGAGCAGCACGGTAGCTGGAACCACTTATACTTGGGTCCCTTTTGGTTCTGGTGTTACAGGACATTCCGCAGGTAGCGGATCAGTCATCGCTCAAAGCGTATCAACAACATTCCCAGGAGGAGGAGGAGTAACCTACACGATTACACCAACTGCAGCGGGTTGTGTTGGAACTAATATGATTGTTAACCTGACTGTAAAACCGAATCCAGTGGCGACAGCTACAACTTCTCCTTTGACAAGATGTTCTGGTGATACCGTTTCATTTTCTGTGTCATGCCCTGTGCCATCAACAACTTATACATGGGTATCTTTCGCTACAAATACATCAGGAGCGGATGCCTCTGGAACAGGATCATTTGTTTTTGACACTTTGACGACTACTACTTCCGCAGCAGGAACGATGGTTTACATTTTTACTCCGGTTGCTGCAGGTTGTACAGGAAGTCAAGCTTTTCCATTTGTAACAGTTAATCCATATCCAAGTGCTACCTTTTCTTATACAAGTCCTGCTTGTCAAAATACACCAAACCTTTTTCCAACATTTGGCCCCGGAGCAAGCGCAGGTACATTTACAGCAATTCCTGCTGGATTGATCTTCACTCCATCTACAGGGGAAATAGACATGACACTTAGTACTCCTGGAACATATAGTATAACCAACAGTATTAGTGCGGCAGGAGGATGTCCTTCAACAAACTCAAACACAGGATTTACACTTAGCCCCTTTTTAGATCCAACAATTATCGATGTAACGAATGTTTGCTCGAATACTACACCATTTAATTTTGTTGCAGGCTCAGCGGGAGGAACCTGGAGTGGAACAGGAATCACAAATAGTACTACAGGAACATTCGAGCCATCAATTGCTGGAATAGGATCACATACAATTACCTATCAATCTTCAGGACCTTGTTTTTTCATGTATACCGATACAACTGTTGTCACTGTTGCAGATGCTGATATTTATGGAAAAGTAACTTATAGCGGTGGCGATTTAAATAGCGGAACTAATACAGCCGTACTTTTTAATTATTTAAGCAGCTATACCAGCTTTGATAGTATTCAAGTGAGCAACATCGATGCATCAGGATACTACCATTTTACATCTATCCCTCCAGGAGATTATTTAATTGAAGTATTTGCAGATACTCTTGTCTATCCGTTGGCTGTTCCTACGTATTATGATAGCGAATTTTTATGGGATACTGCGTTAGTAAATACACATGGTTGCTCTAATGATACAGCAGATATATATGTTATTGAAGGAGTTGTTACAGTAGGCCCAGGAATGCTAAGTGGACAAGTAACCGAAGGAGCAGGATTTGTTAGATTACCAGGTGAGCCGATACCCGGGATTGATGTGAAACTAGGGAAAAATCCTGGCAGTGGAATGGTTACAAATACACAAACAAATCCAACAGGAAATTATTCTTTTACTAATCTGCCTGTCAACTTACCAGGAGAATATTATACAATATATATAGATATTCCTGGACTACAAAGAGATTCGGTATATAACATTACAGTTACTGCAACTAATTTTATTTTTACACAACTCGACTATGAAGCTGATAGCAATTCGGTATACCCTACTTTCCCTTTAGCTACTAGTATTGTTAGTGCTGTAACAGAGAATCAATTAACTGTTTTTCCAAATCCATCCAACACAAGTTCTACAATTGAATATACTTTAACTAATTCTTCTTTTGTTAAATTAGAAGTGGTTGATATACTTGGCAAACAATTGAAATCAATTGTAAACACTACTCAACCAGCAGGAAACTATAAAGTGACTCTCGCAAAATTAAATGCTGGAATATATTTTATACGACTGAATATAAATAATCAAACCAATACAACCAGATTGGTGGTAACAGATTAATTTAATGATAAACAATCTAAAAGCCATCTCGAAGATCTAGATGGCTTTTTTATTTTAGTACATTTGCACACCTATTTAGGAAATATATAAATTATGGAAAGAATAAAAGTAAAAGCACTGTTAGATTCTACAGCATATGGAACAGAAGTAACTGTTAAAGGTTGGGTGCGTACTTATCGCAACGACAAATTTATTGCAATCAACGATGGCTCAACTATAAATAATATTCAAGCTGTTGTAAATGAAACATTTGATGCAACTCAATTAAAACGTTTAACAACCGGAGCGGCTGTTCGTATTACTGGAGAATTAATTGAATCACAAGGTGCCGGACAAAAAGTTGAAATACAAGTAAAAGAATTAGAAATTTTAGGCGATAGTGATGCAGAAAAATTTCCTTTACAACCAAAGAAACACAGTCTTGAATTTTTAAGAGAAATAGCTCATTTACGTTTTAGAACAAATACTTTCAATGCAATATTTAAAGTTCGACATGCATTAGCATTTGCAATTCATCAATTTTTTAATGACCGCGGATTTGTATACATGCACACCCCAATTATCACTGCTTCTGATGCGGAAGGTGCAGGAGAAATGTTTCGTGTAACCACTTTGGATTTTGATAATCCTCCTCGAACAGAAGATGGAAAAGTAGATTTTAAACAAGATTTTTTCGGGAAGTCTACCAACTTAACAGTAAGTGGTCAACTAGAGGGAGAACTTGCTGCGATGGCATTTGGCGATATTTACACTTTCGGGCCAACCTTCCGTGCGGAAAATTCTAATACTACTCGTCACCTTGCAGAATTTTGGATGATAGAACCTGAAATGGCTTTTTATGAATTAAAAGACAACATGCAATTAGCGGAAGATTTATTAAAGTATGTTATTAAACATGCTTTAGCAACTTGTCCAGATGAAATTGAATTTTTGAAAAATCGCTTGTTGGATGAAGAAAAACAAAAACCACAAGATGAGCGCTCCGAATTGGATTTAACTTCTAAATTAAATTTTTGTTTAGATAATAATTTTGAGCGATTGACTTACACCGAAGCTATCGAAATATTAAAAAATTCTACTCCAAATAAAAAGAAAAAATTCAAATATTTAATTGAGAATTGGGGGGCAGATTTACAAAGTGAGCACGAACGCTTTTTGGTAGAAAAACATTTTAAAAAGCCAGTAATCCTCACAGATTATCCAAAAGACATTAAATCGTTTTACATGCGCCAAAACGAAGATGGAAAAACCGTTGCTGCTATGGACATTTTGTTCCCAGGCATCGGAGAAATCATTGGAGGGTCGCAACGTGAAGAACGTTTAGATTTGTTAGAAAAACGCATGGCAGAAATGCATATTCCAACAGATGAATTATATTGGTATTTGGATACTCGCAGGTTTGGAACAGCCCCTCACGCTGGTTTTGGATTGGGTTTCGAACGCTTGGTCTTGTTTGTTACAGGAATGACAAATATTCGCGATGTTATTGCCTTTCCAAGAGCACCAAAAACTGCTGAATTCTAATTATGTTAAATTAATTCTAAAGAATCAAAAAGCTCTTACAATAATATGTAGGGGCTTTTATTTTTTCCTATCTTTATTCGCATTAATAAAACTTTGAAAATAAACTCTAAAATATTTCTAGTTCTACTTGTTTTGCTTTTTGTAAAACATTCTTCGTATGCGCAAACATATGACTTTCATAATTTTAATGTGGAAGACGGCTTGGCACAATCCCAAGTATTATCAATGTGTCAAGATAGAAATGGAAATATTTGGTTTGGAACAAACAATGGTGGAGTTAGTAAATACGATGGAAACAAATTCATCAATTACACTGAGAATGATAGCTTAATAAACAATGTGGTTTTTTCTATTTGTGAAACAAAAAATGGGAACATGTTGTTTGGAACAAATGGAGGACTAAGTGTTCTAATCGGTAAAAAATGGAAAAACTATTCAGAAAAAAATGGACTTATCCACAATAGAGTTTACAAAGTTTTAGAAGACAACAATGGTATTATTTGGATAGGTACAGGCAAGGGGGTTTGCCAACTTATTAATAATAAAATTGTTCCCTTTGAATCTGATTCGTTGCTAAATCAAGCAAGAGTATTTAGTATGTATGCCGACAAAGCTAACAATATCTATTTCGGAACAATATTAAATGGAGTAATTAAATACAACCAAAAAACAAAAACCTTCAGCTACTTTTCTACCTCACTTGGACTACAAGATAATTTTGTGCGTTCAATAAATGAAAATCTAGAAGGGGAAATATACATCGGCACGAACTCTGGAATCAACAAAATAACACCAGAAGGAGCGTTGTCACAAGTTAAAATTCCTGGACAAGAAAATATTGCTTTCACATCAATTATCCCAGACAATAAAAATAATGTTTGGCTTGCAACAAGCGAGGGCGTTTATAAATACAATGGATTAATATTTAGAAAATACACAAGTAAAAATGGATTAGCAAGTAACATTTTAATGTGTGGAATGCTAGATCGAGAAGGAAATTTTTGGTTTGGGACGGATGGATTCGGGGTGTCAAAATTCACAGGAGAAGCTTTTGTTTCTTATAGCTCAAAGGATAACTTACCTGGCGATTATATCAAATGTATTTTTCAAGACTCCCAAAAAAACATTTGGATGGGAGTAAAAGATTTTGGTGTAGTTTGTTTAAAAAAAGAAGAAGTTGTGAACTTCAAATTAGATGTAAAAAAGATTGAGAACTCACTAGCAGATAATGATGTACAAACAATTTTAGAAGATAAAAACGGTGCTATTTATTTTGGAACCAAAGCCGGATTAAGTGTTTTTGACGGAACTCGATTTCATAACTATTCTACTAAAGATGGCCTGCCCGACAACAATGTGTTATCAACGTATATTGATAAAGAAAATACAATCTGGATTGGGACAGCAGATGGATTTTGCAGTTTTAAAAACAACAAATTTGAAATTGTGAGACTTCCTTCTAATGTGCTAAGTGCTGGTAAAGTTGCACCTATCTATAACATTTTCGTTGACAGAAACAAAGCCTTTTGGTTGGCATCCGAAAATGGGGTTATAAAATATTCAGGAAATACATTTCAAAAATTTAATGCCTCAAATGGATTTACTAGCAAACGAGTTATTTCTACATTGCAAGACAAATCAGGATATTTATGGTTTGGTACTGACGAAGGAGTTTTCAATTACAACTATACATCCTTTGAAAACATAAGTGTAAAAGATGGATTAGCAGCCAATAAAGTTTATTTAATGCTCCTTCACAAAGATTTTTTGTGGGTTGGAACAAACAATGGAATTGACAAACTGGATTTACATGCTTTGCATTCGAGCAATGCAATTAAAATAAAACATTTTGGAAAAGAAGAAGGACTAAAAGGAGTAGAATGTAATTTTAACTCTCAAATGATAGATGACCAAGGCAACTTATGGTTTGGAACTATAAAAGGGGCTACCGTATTTAATCCAAATTTTGATAAAACAAACAGAAAAGAAGCCTTAACCAGAATTACAGGAATTCGGCTGTTTTTTCAAAATGCTGAGGAGGAATTAATCAAATATTCTGAAGGCCTAGACAGTATAACCAACCTTCCTTTCACACTCATTTTACCATATGACAAAAACCACATCACTTTTGATTTTATTGGTGTTTGTATCACAAATCCAAACAAAGTAAAATACCAATTTAAATTAGAAGGAGCTGATGAAGATTGGTTCCCACCAACCTCAAAAACGGAAGCAACTTACTCTTCATTACCTGCTGGTGATTATACGTTTCATTTAAAAGCAATGAATAATGATGGCTTGTGGAACGAAAAAGATGTTACTTATAAATTCACCATTCTTCCTCCGTGGTATCAAACATGGTGGTTTTATACAACAACTGCATTGCTAGCATTTGGATTAATTTATTTATTCATTGTTGTTAGAACAAGAAATTTACAAAAGGCAAAAATTGAATTGGAGCAAGAAGTTCAACTACGCACTTATCAGCTTCGTCAGGAGAAAGAAAAAGTAGAAATCGTTAACAAAGAAGTAACTGAGCAAAAAGCAATTATTGAAGCGAAGAATCACGACATAACAGATAGTATAAAATATGCGAAAAACATTCAAGAAGCATTACTGCCTCCGTTGCAAAATTTGCATAAAGAATTAAAAGATGCTTTTGTTCTTTATTTACCAAAAGATATTGTAAGTGGAGATTTTTATTGGTTTGCAAAAAGAAACAACAAACGTTTTATCGCTTCTGTAGATTGCACGGGTCATGGTGTTCCTGGTGCTTTTATGAGTATTATTGGAAACACTTTATTGAATGAGATTGTAACTGAAAAAAACATTACCTCACCTGCGGAAATTTTAAATGAACTTCACTTAGGCGTAAAAACTGCGTTGAAACAGAGTGGCAATTCTGAAAATGAAAGACGAGATGGAATGGACATTGCATTGTGTTCACTAAATGAAGACGGGACACTATTGGAATACGCTGGAGCTAATCGTCCACTTTGGTTTTTCAAGAAAAATAAATCGGGAGAAGAAGCATTCGAAATGATTAAAGCCAACAAATTTCCAATTGGTGGATTGGAGATGGAAAATGAAGTAAAGCGTACATTCACAAATCATACGTTCAATGTAGAAAAAGGAGATGTCGTTTATATTTTCTCGGATGGATATGCAGATCAATTTGGCGGAGCTAAAGGAAAAAAATTCATGGTTGGAAACATGCAAAAATTAATTTCCGAAATCTATCAAAAACCAATCAAAGAACAAGAACAACTCCTTTTAAAGAATTTCCTCGAATGGAAAGGAGAATTAGAACAGGTTGACGATGTACTTGTTATTGGGTTTAGAATATGATTTCTCCGCTTCGGTCGAAATGAACATTTTAAACGAATGCAAGAATAAGGCTTATCTAGAACGTCACCCTGAGCGGAGTCGAAGGGCAAACTCTCGCTTAAACCCATTCCCTAAAGGGCTATAAATAGGACTTTAAATTAACCATCCTTTTTATTTGCTTTTCTGCATAATCTGTTATAAATTAGTTACTTAAAGCATAGTTGAATGAAACACGCTATGTAATATATACTCACTTAAAAAATATACCATGAAAAAATTACTACTCCTTTGTACAGTTATTTTTAGTGCATCTGTTTCAAACGCTCAAACAGATGCTAGCGTCATGTTAACGTTGAATAATGCTTCTGTAGTTACACCAACTTCTGGTTCAGATGTTAGTTTTATTGCCACTTTGCCGAGTGGTGAAAACATTGTAGCAAACCATATCGTTATTTCTACAGGCGAGTCCGTAATCAACATTAAAAAGATTAGTGCTACAGGTACAGTATCAACTTTAAAAAACTTAATTATTCCTGTGGGCGCTGTTACTTATTCCAACCTAAAAGGAATATCCTGTTCTGCTACTGGAAATTTCACGTGCTTGTTTGGTGAATTAAGTGATTTATATATTGTAAAATTTAATACTGCAGGTGCCGTTCTTTGGCAAAAGCATTTGAATGTCCCTGAAGTTGTTTCAACATATTACAATCATTCTTTAGATGAAACGCCAACTGGCGAATATTATGTTTCTGTTTCTGCTAACGCTTTTATGGGGATAATCAAAATTGATGCAAATGGTAATTTATTATGGAACCACAGAGTTGCTGGTCCAAGAGACGATGGAAAATGTCCTGGCTTTTGTACAGAAGTAACTTTAAGTGGAGGTTGCATAACTACTTTGAAAGATGAGAATTATGAAACAATCGTAAATTTAGCAGCAGATGGCTCATTAAATTGGTCTAGATCATATGTTGATTTATTATACCGTTGGACAAAATCAATAAAAGCAGACAATCTTGGCAACTTTTATGTGATGGGAACCTATGGAACAGGTGGAGCAACGTTCGTTCAGAAAATAGATGCAAACGGAAATTTCATTTATGCAAAAAATATTTCTGGTACAACTTCCTATACTGATGCATATGTAACAAACTCAGATGAATTTATTTTATTGTCAGAATATCCAAGCTACAAACTTACTAAGATGGGACCAACAGGAAACATCTTGTGGAGCAAAGGGATTGGAGCTGTTGTTGCAGGAAATCCATATTCTAATTCAACTACTTTTTCTAAAACACCAAGTGCAAATATTAGTTTTTTAGCTTGGCTAGATGCGAGCACGTCAATTGTGTTTAAATTCTCAGGTGATCCATCAGAAATTTGCAACTCTTATAATTATGCATTAGAAAACACTACAGATGATGCTCAAATTTTTGCAGCAGAAGTTGATTCTACTTGTAATATTACACCTCTAATTGTAAATGTTACAAACACAGGGTTTGGTTCATCTGGTGATGAATTTTATTTGTCAGATGACTTTTGTTCTTTCATTGCATCTGTAAACGAAACTACATCAGTTGATTTAAACATCTACCCAAATCCTGCAACCGATTTTGTAAACATCGAATTGGGTAATTTGAAAAACGAAGATTTACAAAATGCTGTTATTGTTGTTTATGATTTGACAGGCAAAAAAGTTTTCGAAAAACAATTGAACAATTCATCAATGGAAAAAATTTCAACTGCTGATTATGCAACTGGACTTTATACTATTGTAATTGCTAATTCAAACAACATACTTGCAAAACAACGTGTGATTGTGCAGAAGTAAGAAAACGCATTAAATCTCTCTAATAAGCTCGAAATGAACACTATTTCGAGCTTATTTTTTTGGCTAAATTTTTGCTACTTTTGTATACATAAAGGTAAAGCACAGCACGATTATGTTAAGGCAAACCCAGTCGCATAAATTATTACAAAAATTATCCCCGCAACAAATTCAGCTAATGAAATTGTTGCAGCTACCTACTATCGCATTAGAGCAACGAATCAAAGAAGAAATGGAAATCAACCCAGCGCTTGAAGAAGGTGTTGATACAGATGATGAACCCAAAGACGAGTTTGATAATGATGAAGAATTTGATGACACGGCTAAAGATGACGAAAATCAAAGAGAAGATTTTAGTCTAAGCGACTACATGGATGATGATGAAGGCGCTTCTTACAAAACAAAAGTAAACAATACGAGTCCAGACGAAGAACGCAAAGAAATTCCATTTTCAGTTGGAGTTACTTTTCAAGACAATCTTGAAAGCCAGTTAGGGATGAAAGATTTAGATGATCGCGAGTATCAGATTGCATTGAATTTAATCGGAAACTTGGATGATGACGGATATTTAAGAAGAGATTTAAATTCTATTGTTGACGATATTGCTTTTTCTCAAAACATCTCAACAACTGAACCTGAGTTAAACGAATTATTGAAAGTAATTCAAGATTTTGAACCTGCTGGAATTGGTGCCCGCGACTTACAAGAATGTTTATTGATTCAATTAAGAAAAATTGATGTTCAAACCATGATTGTTGAATTAGCTACAGAAGTAGTAGAAAAACAAATGGATGAATTTTCGAAAAAACATTACGATAAAATTTCGAAAAAACTGGAGATTGACGATGAACTATTGAAAGAAGTCATTCAAGAAATTTTAAAGTTAAATCCTCGTCCAGGAAACTCCATGGCTGATGGCCAAAAAAGCCACCAACAGGTAATTGCCGACTTTATAATGGTAAATGAAGAGGGTCAATTAATACTTACATTAAACTCTCGAAATTCACCTGATTTAAAAGTGAGTAAAGAATATTCTCAAATGTTGGAAGAATATTCAAAATCAAAAGATAAAAGCAGTAAAGAAGCTTCCATGTTTGTAAAACAAAAACTGGAGGGAGCAAAATGGTTTATCGATGCTATTCAACAACGGAGTTATACATTATTGTATACCATGAATGCCATAATGGAATATCAAAAAGAATACTTTTTAACTGGTGATGAAACGCTTTTAAAACCAATGATTTTAAAAGATATTGCAGAACGAGTGAATCTAGATATTTCAACTATTTCTCGTGTTGCGAATAGCAAATATGTTCAAACAACTTTCGGAACATTTTTGTTAAAATCATTTTTTAGTGAATCCCTTTCTACCGATAGCGGTGAAGAAGTTTCAACGCGTGAAGTAAAAAAGATTTTGGAAGACTGTATTGCTGCAGAAAGTAAAAAGAAACCTTTGACTGACGATAAGCTTACAAAAATTTTGAAAGAAAAAGGATATAATATTGCCAGAAGAACTATCGCTAAATATCGTGAACAGCTGGAAATACCGGTTGCTCGTTTGAGGAAAGAACTATAATCAATAGGCAATTTTTCAGTAGGCAATAGGCAAAAAAGAATTAAAAAGAAATAATAAAAACACAAATTCGTAAAATTCGTTTTAATTCGTTATCCCTAATGGAAGCTCGCTTCGCAAAAACCATTTCTTATCTTTTTCACCCTCTTCTAATGCCAACTTACGGGTTTACTTTTATCTTTTTTACAGAAAACTATATCTCCACATTTATTCCAGCCAGTTTAAAATTTATTATTCTTGGAGTAACATTTTTATTTACATTTTTATTACCAACAGTGAATGCTTTGATATTATTAAAAATGAAACGTATTCAAAGTTTAGAAATGGAAACCAACCAAGAACGGATTATTCCATATAGTAGTACTGCTTTATACTTTTTTGCTTTGTTTTATTTGTTTTATGATGCAGAATTCCCAGACATCTTTAAAATCGTTATTCTGGGTGCCGCTATTTCCATTTTACTCACGTTTCTTATTAATTTCAGATGGAAGATCAGTGCACATACTATTGGAATTGGTGGAATAGCTGGAGCTACACTTGGAATGATTTATCGTATACAAATGGATATGAGTGTCGCTCTTATCGCAATTATACTTTTAGCTGGACTTGTTGCGTATGCAAGACTGAAATTAAATGCTCACACACCATCTCAAGTTTATACAGGATTTGTATTGGGATTTATTATTGAATTAGGACTGATGTTGTTTTATTAAGATGCTTATTCTCACATCTGTGTTAATTGGAACGCAGATTTTTATGATTATTATGATAAAAAATGATTTTTTATTTTCTAGGTATGTATGATTTATTGCCTTAGGCAATTGGATTTGATTGTCTCCATCCAAATGCATTTTCCACAAAGTTTGATTCCAAAGATAAATATTCATTTCGAAGTCGCGCGTGAGCTAGGGTCGGGCGCGATGCCGCCAAGGGGTGAACAGCATTTTGCGAGAAAATCTTAGCAAAAGCTTTAGCTCTTTTGCTTTAGATTTTCCGGAAAATGGTGAGAGGCGGGAAGCAATCGCCCGGTCTTGATTCTTTTGGTTCTTTTCTGATTAAGCAGAAAAGAACAAAGCAAAGTTGAAAACAGAATGTTTTAGGAAAGTTTAAAAAAAATTAAGGACTATGATTCCTTGGAGAAGAATTTCTGTTAATACAACAACATCCCAACACCAAAAGAAAAAGGAATCATTCCTGGTTCACCTCTACCCTTTTTAAAGATTTCGGATAAAGCATAAAACCCTTGTAAATTAAATTTGTTATACCCTACTCTGAACGTTACACCATAACGAATAGGGTCGATATTTTTGATTCGGTAAACTTTAATTTTTCCATCTTCGTCTGCATACTTTGTGTGAACATTATATGCATATCCAATTTTACCTCCTACTGTCATTTTAAAACTTTTTTCTCCTCTTGTCCGAATTCGAAGCTCAACAGGAATTTCCATATAATTCATAGAAAATTTATTCGTGCTGTATTTAACAGTTAAGGGTTCAAATGTTGTATATTTCCCATCAATCGTATACGTAATTGCTCCATTCGTATGTACATCATGTGTACTAAATCCTGCTCCAATTGCAACACTAAACGGACCGTATCCAAAAGGATAATCCCACATTAAATAGGCGTTGCCACCTAAGGAATAGGGTTTTTGAGAAATTCCATCAGGCCAATTGCGGTAGGAATCGAAACTGAAATCCACTACAATATGATCTTTGGGGTCAGCAATTTTTTTAGCCGGCTTTTCTCTAAGCGTATCTTTTGTTTGCGCAAACGAAGAACTTCCTAAAAACAGGAAGAGAATAAAAAAACGGAAATAGGAATTTGTACTTTTAGAAATCAATTTCATCAGATTTTTATTTGAACAAAAATAATCATTTTAAAGTTGATTAAGAACTAAAATAAATCAACAACACTTTGCTTTTGCACATCCAGCAAGATGGTTGACATACCGATTTTATTTGCACTTTCAATATGTTGAGCCGAATCATCAATAAACAACGTTTCTTCTTTCAATAGATTATTTTGATTTATAATCAACTCAAAAATTTCCGCATCGGGTTTTCGCATTTTTACTTCATAAGAAAGATATACTTTTTCAAAATGCTTTTCCAGATTCTCAATTTTATACTGTTGTTTCAAATAGTTATTTATGAAAATCATATGAATTTCATTTGTATTACTTAAGAGAAATGTACGATACTTGTTTTTTGAATACAGCAACAAATCCAATCGCTCTTTTGGTAAATCTAATAGCATTGCGTTCCATGCGGCATCTATATCTGCGTCAGATGTTCCGGTATTAGATTGCTTTTTTAGTTCATCTCTAAAATCTTGTGAAGAAATCATCCCCTTTTCATAAAGGTCAAATAATTTTTTCTGCTCTTTTTGAGAAAAATATGCTTCGAAATGAGGCAATCCTATTTTTGAAAAGGCTTCTATCAATAGAGCGTAGTCGATGTTTATGATTACGCCACCTAAATCAAAAATGATGTTTTTTATTTTGTTGGAGTTAATTGCCACAATTTAAAGCTGGTAGAGTTTTGTTAATTCGTTCTATTTATATAATTTCGCCTTCCAATTTTTGCATTCGTGCAAAAAGGGCCTATAGCTCATTCGGTTAGAGCAACAGACTCATAATCTGTGGGTGCTTGGTTCGATTCCAAGTGGGCCCACCAA
>CANNHN010000010.1 GCA_947504725.1 Bacteroidota bacterium
AAAGAGAACGAATAAAACAAAATTGTATTAGGAGCAGAAAAATGGAATACGAAAAATTAAAATTGAAAAACAAAAAAAATAACTTAGCTTTGAATTAACAATAAACACTCCTTAATGAAAAGTTCAAATTACTTTGAAGACATACATTAATTTTCTACTTTTAATGAAAAGGTATATGATGAATATACAAAACACGCACATTGCAATTAAAGCATACGTCAAAAGTTGATTTTTCTCTCTAGCTTTTTGAGAATTTAGTTTTTCGCGCTCAATTTCTTTTTCTTTTTCGCTTAATGCAAGTTTTCTTTCTAAAAGAGAGATGGTGTTTATCTTTTCTATATTGAGTAATTTGTTTTTGAGAGTTGTTTGGAGTTCAAGTGTATTATAAGCTTCTGTATAGTTGCCCATATCTTTATGAAGTAAAATCACTTCCTCATAGGTTTCTGATAATTCATGATCTAAATTGTTTGCAGTGGCAATTGATATACTTTTATATAAATAGTCTTTTGAAGCTTCATACTTTTTGTTTAGGCGGTAATACATTCAAATATATATTAAAATGGTAGCTTCGGAATCTACCATTTTTTCAGCCTTTGCCAATTCATATGCTTTATTTAATTCTTTTATTGCTTCTTCTAATCTATTTGTTTTAAGAAGTAGAATTCCTTTGTTTTGATAAAAATAGTACCTGTCAGTTTTACTTAATGAACTAAAGTTATTTTCAACATCTTTTAGTGTTAGTTCGGCCTTGTCAAATTCTTTAGTTTTAAAATAACGTAATGATAAATTTAATAAACTCGTAGTAATGCCTTTTATATTGTTCCCTTTGCGAAACATAACCAACGCTTCGTTTAAAAGCTTTGTTGATTCATTTTCATTGCCTATTCTATTCTGTAAATTCGATTTTAATTTAAGCACAGCACCCAATCCGTTCCAATCATTTAAGTCGTAGTAAATTTTAGATGCTTTGTTGAACTTGATATTTGCCTCTTCTAAATCTGATTTTAGAAGCAAGTATCGTCCTGTAGCAATATTAGAACGTGCAATAAGAAGTTGATCATTTGATTGAATTGCACATTTTTCAAATTCAATACTCACAATATAGGATGAGTCAGGGTTTGAAAGAAATAGCGAATCAGCTAGTATTTTTAATGTTTCACAATCATTCTTTTTTTGAGAAAAAAGAGATTGTGAAAATATAATAGCAAGTATGTAAATTGAATATCGTATCAAATTAATCTTGATTTTTCTTTTTAACCATTGTTAAAATAGTTGCAATAGCAACGGTTTCTCCTGTTTCGTCATAAACATCAACTAACCATTTTACAATTCCTTTTGCAATATCTTCATCCGATTTCTTTTCTTGCTCTATCTTTTCTTTACAAGTAAAACGAACTCCAATTTCTGCTCCTGGATATACTGGTTTCGTAAAACGACACTCATCAACACCATAGTTTAATAAAACGGGACCTTTGGGTGCATCAACAAATAATCCTGCAGCGCGTGATAAAATATAATAGCCATGAGCAACTCTTCCTGTAAAAATTGTTCCGTCTAAAGAATTTGCATCCATATGCGCGTAAAATTTATCTCCGCTTAATTCAGCAAATGCTTCAATGTTTTCTAATGTTACTTTATGTTTAGCTGTAATTAATGTTTCTCCAACAACTAACTCTTCGAAGTAACGTTTGAACGGATGAATATCATTTAAGATATATTTACTTCCGTATTGATAATTATTAGTAATGTTTGTTAATGTTGTTGGTGAACCTTGGATTGCTGTACGTTGTAAATAATGAAACACTCCACGTTTTCCACCCATTTCTTCACCGCCACCAGCTCTTCCTGGACCGCCATGCGTTAACAATGGCATTGGTGAGCCGTGACCAGTACTTTCTTTTGCACAATCAGCATTTAATACTAAAATTCGTCCGTGCATGCATGCAGCTCCGATAACAAACTCTTTCGCGATTTTATCATCACCAGTGATGATAGAACATACTAATGAACCTTTCCCCATTTTTGCTAATTCAATCGCATCCGCAATTGTTTTATAAGGCATGATAGTACTCACAGGGCCAAAAGCTTCAAGGTTGTGACAATCTTGAAATTTGAAAGGATCTTTATTTAAGAATAAGATTGGCGACATAAATGCACCTTTGTTTTTATCGGCACCTGTCACTTCAAATTTTTCTAGATCACCAAAAACAATTTCTTGAGTTTTGGCTAACTGCATTACTTTTTCTGCAACTTCTTTTAATTGAGATTTTCCTGCCAAAGCGCCCATGCGAACGCCTTCCACATTTGGATCTCCGATAATTGTTGTTGCCAATCTTTTGCCTAGAGCAATTTGAACATCTTCTACTAATTTTTCTGGGACAATAATCCTTCTGATAGCTGTACATTTTTGTCCAGCCTTTGTTGTCATTTCTCGTTGAACTTCCTTGATAAAAATATCAAACTCAGGAGTTCCTGGAACAGCATCTGTTCCAAGCACACAGCAATTCAATGAATCAGCTTCCATGTTAAAAGGAACCGCTTCTTGAATTAAGCGTGGATGAGATTTCAGCATCATCCCAGTGCTAGCAGAGCCAGTAAATGTTACGATATCTTGTGATTCTACATGATCTAAAATTCCATTCGCGCTTCCGCAAATAAGTTGCAATGCCCCATCAGGTAAGATCTTAGATGCAGCAATTTCTTTGACTACTGCTTCCGTTAAAAAGGATGTAACAGTTGCCGGTTTTACAATTGCTGGAACTCCCGCCAATAAATTCACAGCAATTTTTTCTAACATTCCCCATACAGGAAAGTTGAATGCGTTGATATGAATAGCAACACCTTCTTTTGGAACACAAATGTGATGTCCAATAAAAGTTCCGTTCTTGCTCAATTTTGCTATGTCGCCATCCAAACAAAAAGTTTCATTTGGAAATTGTCTGCGCAAGCTGGCGTATGTAAATAAATTTCCAATTCCGCCTTCAATATCTACCCAACTATCTGTTCGAGTTGCGCCAGTTGCCCAACTTACTGTATAAAAAAGTTCTTTTTTTGATTGCAAGTGCATCGCCAATGCTTTCAACATCAAGCCCCTTTCTTGAAATGTTAATTTGCGCAATGCTGGTCCGCCCACCTTGCGCGCATAGTTCATCATTTCTGCAAAGTCTAAGCCTTTGCTACTAGCAGTTGTAATTTGCTCACCAGTAATCGCATTAAATAATGCTTGGCCTTCGCCATCACCTGAAATCCATTTTCCTGACGCGTAATTCTCTAATTTCATAATCAATATTTTTTTATTCTTTTCTTTTATTTCTATTGCCTATTTTTCTTTTTACTTTTCCTATTTCACCATCGCACCTTTTTTCCATTTACGATATATCTTTTCGTTTTTTTCTAACGCTTCGTGAAAAGCTCCTGCCCAGTATGTTTTAACACTTCCGCCTTGTGGCCGACCTGTGATTTTTTCTTGCAATAATATGTTTTTTGATGTAACATCAAATACTATACAATAATAGGTTGCAATTTCTTCTATACTGTTGTAACTTTCTACTAAATAAATTACACCAATTCCTTCTGTAGCAATTCCATTAAATGATTTTATTATTTCTGGGAAAGCGATTGTGTTTAAACGGTATACATTCGAAAAAGCAATAAGGCTATCGCTATTGTATCGTTGCCCTCTTGCTAAAACACTATCAATGTCAAAATAGATATAATCTTTTTCAAATGATTTTCCAATGTCATATTTTTGTCCCTCTTTTAATGGAATCATGTTCCAATCTTTAAAATAATGCTTCACAACATAATCGGGAGTTTTGTTGAATTTGCCATGTATACTTGCCTGTCCAATAAATTTACAACGTGTGAAATCCAATCCATACCACACCATTTTTTTTTCGGTAAACACATCAGCGCTTGTATATTTTTTTTGTGCTGAAAGATTCAAGTTTGTTATACATGCGAAAATCAAAAGGAGAAGTACTCTATTTTTCATCTGAATCAGATTGATTTTTTAATTACTTATTGTAGACAATTTTTTAGTTTTCACAGGATTCGAATACATGCTTATAAACAAATTGAATAGCGATTGTTCATCTCCTGTCAGTTTGCTTATTTTTTGATTAATATAGTTGATGAAATTGTTTTTTTCCTCTGCCGAATAGTAAGAAGAGAATTCGGTTGATTCATTTGCAATGTCATTTGCAATATAATTTACTGGCCACAATTTATAATTGGAGTACAATTGCTCATCGATAATATTTACCAACTGTTTTATCTTTTCGTTTTCATTTCCAATTTTTTCAATCTCTACTAATTCGTTGTCGATTGGTTTGCCAACAGCCAAGTGTATTCGGCCTTTTGGTTGCATCACTCCTGTGAGAATGCTTTTTATATCTTCGCCAGGCGCCTTTACATATTTTGAGTGTAAGGATGATAAATATAGCTCTTGTACTTTTAAATCGTCACAAGGTTCGTATTCATAAGAAATGGTAAGTGGAACAATTTTTAATTCTTTGATGCTTTCTGAGAAATTTTTACTTCCACTCATGTTTAACATTTTAATTAAACCAGTTTGAGTCATGTCGTTTCCGTCTTTTGTTCGACCATTTCGTTGAGCAATCCAAACTGAAACATTTTTTTGACTAACTGTATGACGGATATAGGCGGATAATTTTTGAGAAATTTCATATAATTCTCTGCTATTGCCTTCGCGTAAAACAGTAAACATGCGGTTTAATTTTCCAAAATCAGTAATAAAACCACCTTGCATTAAATTGTTGCCAAAAGTAATTTCGCTGGTTTGGAATCCATGTTCGACCAATAAAATTTGAAGAATTGCAGAGTCGAGTAAGATATCACGGTGATTTGCAATGTATAAATAGGCCTGGCTTGGGTCTAAGTTTTCAAATCCACTAGATGTTAGTCCACTTGACGAGCGAGAAACAATTACGCGGATGGCTTGATGCATGAATTCTAATTGAAAAGCCATATTGCTGGTCACTTTATCAGCTTTAGCAAACGCTTCCTCTTGTGTCATGGTTGGCCAAAGGTGGTTTACCAACTGCATAAACAACGGGTCGTGCTGCAGTCTGCGCATCACACCCCGTGCTTCATTGTCGTAATAAGGACGAATATCTTCAAAATTAAAGTTCTCAGTCATAGAATAGTCTTCCCATTAATTGAGGGGAACTAAAAATACTCATTTTTGAGAAATAATAGGAATAATTAGCATAAAAAATCAATTATCTGAAACTACTATTATTGTTATCTTTGCACTACTATTAATGATAAAGAATCTACTTAAACGATATGCCCGCTGGCTATTCTACTCTTTTTTTGTAGTAATGGATGTGTTGTTCATTTTATTGGTTTGGTTCATTATAACGGTTACAATTCCTACACCTGTTCCTAATGATTTAACTGTTTTAAGTTTAAATCGGACTGAAATCTCAACAGATTTTTATACTCTTAAAAATAATTGGATTAAAAAAAGCGAAACAGGCTTGTGGGAAATTTATTTGGAAGGCGATGGCTTTGAACGAGGAGTAGTAGAAGGGAAGTTGAACAAAGAATTGGCAGAAAAGCAAGAGATTGCATTTGTGGGACAAATTAAAAAAATGATTCCTTCTCAAGGAATGTTGAATTACCTCAAATTTTTTATCGCTTTTTTTAATAGAAATCTAGATAAATACATTCCAGAAGAATACAAATTGGAAATTTACGGAGAATCACTTTCGGCTTCAGATCAGTTTGATTTTATTGGTCCGAAATATTATAGAATGTTGAATTATCATGCTGCACACGACATCGGCCATGCGTTGCAAGATAAAAACATGACCGTTGGTTGTACCGCTTTTGGCGCTTGGGCTGATAAAACAGAGGATGGGACATTGCTCATCGGACGAAATTTTGATTTTTATGTAGGCGATGCTTTCGCAGAAGATAAACTCATCAATTTTGTTAAACCGAAAGATGGTTATAAGCTAATGATGATTTCATGGGCGGGAATGATAGGAACGGTTTCTGGAATGAATGAAAAGGGGTTGACTGTAACGATTAATGCATCTAAATCAGAAATTCCAACCGGAGCCGCTACTCCAATCTCTATACTGGCTCGCGAAATATTACAGTATGCAAAAAATATAGACGAAGCGTATGCAATTGCTCAAAAACGAAAAACATTTGTCTCCGAATCTATTCTGATTGGATCTTTAGAAGATAATAAAACTGCAACCATAGAAAAAACACCTTCCAAAACAGAATTGTATACTTCCGAAAATTCAGATTACATCATTTGTGCCAATCATTATCAAGGAAAAGCTTTTGCAACAGATTTAATTAATCAAAGTAATATCGAAAAAAGTTCATCCAACTATCGTTTGAAACATTTAACACAATTGGTAAATGAAACACCAAAAATCTCTGTAAAAGACGCTGCAGCGATTTTGAGAAATCGTCAAGGACTAGATGGGAAGGCTATCGGCATGGGAAATGAAAAAGCCTTGAATCAATTGATAGCACACCACTCCGTAATATTCAAACCAGCTAAGTTGCAAGTTTGGGTTTCCACAAATCCTTTCCAATTAGGACAATATGTTTGCTACGATTTAAACAAAGTATTTGCAGAAGCATCGGGATTAAAAACTAAAAAAGAGTTGTATGAAAAGGAATTGAATGTTCCAGCAGATAGTTTTTTGTATTCAGCAGCGTATAAAAACTTTGTTGCTTATAAATTAATGAGAGAAGGATTTCAAATTAGACATAAACACACAATAAAAGATACCATAGATTCAAAAACAATTACTACTTTCATTCAATTGAATGAAGAATATTGGGAAACGTATTTTATATTAGGGAATTATTATCGTGATGAAAAGAATACTCAGGAAGCCTTAAAATATTATAATTTAGCATTGACTAAAGAAATCACAACTGTGCAAGATAAAGAAGCGATTGAAAAAAGTATTGTAGACGTTCAAGAAGTAAAAGAATGATAATCGGAATCGGAACAGACATAGCAGAAGTACCACGCATTGCAAAGAGCATTGAAAACAATAGCTTTAAGGAAAAGGTGTTTTCTAAAGTAGAAATTGCTTATTGTGAATCAAAAACAAATTTTGCTGAAAGTTTCGCTGCACGTTTTGCTGCAAAAGAAGCGTTTTTTAAAGCATTAGGAACAGGCTGGAGAGGCGGAATGGCATTTAATGAAGTGGAAGTAGTAAACGATGAATTAGGAAAACCAACTTTGGTTATTGTTGGAACAACTGCAGAAATTATAAAAGATAAAAATATCAAAACAATTCATGTTTCATTGTCGCACGTAAAAGATATGGCAATGGCAACAGTAGTACTCGAAGGGTAGTTCAACGTTTAAAGTTGTTTCCGAAGATTTGTTTTTGTTTTTAACTGTCATCCCGTGCCACGAGACGGGATCTCGTAATTGTGAGCCGAGTCAATGATTTACAGATTCCGTGTCGTGGCACGGAATGAAGTTTAATAAAGGTTATTCATATATGATACCGAACATAGAAACCAAATCTTTATCAGAACAAAAGTCTCATCAGGAAGCACAACTTCCCGCTTTGCTTCAGTATGTTTCTGAACGTTCTAAATTTTATTCCGAATTATTTAAAAAGAACAACATTGACTTATCTAAGATAAAAACATTAGAAGATCTTCAACAAATTCCAGTTACGACTAAAGACGATATTCAAAATCGGAACGATGATTTTATTTGTGTTGCACCGAGTAAAATAATCGATTACATCACTACATCTGGAACATTGGGTGATCCAGTTTTATTTCCGATGACCGACAAAGATTTAGATCGTTTAGCTTATAACGAATGTATTTCATTCGAATGTGCTGATTCTACTTCCGATGATATTTTTCAGTTGATGACCACCTTGGACAAACGCTTCATGGCAGGTTTAGCGTATTTCTTAGGAATCCGAAAATTAGGTGCAGGAGTTGTTCGTGTCGGAGGCGGAATTCCTGAATTGCAATGGGATACTATTAATAGAATAAATCCAACCGCATTTGTAACTGTTCCTTCTTTTTTATTAAAACTGATCGAATATGCCGAAGCAAATGGTATTGATTATAAAAATACTTCCATCAGTAAAGCAATTTGCATTGGTGAGTCTTTGCGCAACGAAGATTTTAGTTTGACTACGCTTGGACAAAGAATAAAAGATAAATGGGATATCAAATTGTATTCTACTTATGCTAGCACAGAAATGAGTGCAGCCTTTACAGAGTGCTCAGCAGGAAAAGGTGGTCATCATCATCCTGAATTAGTGATTGTGGAATTTTTAGATGAAGACAATAAGCCTGTTGCAGAAGGCGAACCTGGAGAGGTAACCATCACAACTTTAGGAGTAGAAGGAATGCCATTGTTGCGATTTAAAACAGGAGATTTATGTTCACATTATTCTGATCCGTGTTCTTGCGGTAGAACAACCATTCGCTTAGGACCAATTGTCGGCAGAAGAAAACAAATGATTAAATATAAAGGAACCACTTTGTATCCACCTGCTTTATATGATATTTTAAACAATATTGAAGGTGTCACTAATTATGTTGTAGAAGTATATACGAATGATATTGGAACAGATGAGATATTAATTCGTATTGGTTGTGATGTAGTTCCAGAAAATTTCGAAAAAGACATCAAAGATCATTTTAGAGCCAAGTTACGTGTGGCTCCACAAGTAAAATTTGAGGATGTGGATGTGATTAATAAAGTCCAGTTCCCTGAATTAAGCAGAAAACCCGTTGTGTTTTTTGATAAACGATAATACACTTTCTAGTATGATTTTTATTAAATTTTTTTATATTTGTATGTAAACTAAAAAACTAAGCACTATGAAAACAAAATTATTATTAATAGCTGGATTTATTGCTGTTGCAGGTTTGTCTGCAAGTGCACAAAAAATGCTTGAAGGCGATAAAAAATTATCCTTCTTAGCTGGACAAACAAAAATCAATATCGTTTATGATTATGATGGTATGATGGTGGGTAAAAAAGAAGAGGCAGAATATTTGAATGAGAAAAAAGCAAAAGGAAACGAAAAACAACCAGGTAAAGGAGATCGTTGGGTTGAAAAATGGCATAATAATAAAACGTCTATGTATGAGCCGATGTTTGATGAGTTAATCAATAAACAATTGTTTAAAGGCAAAACGAATGCGACAGCTGTTAAAGGGGCTGCAGATGCAAAATATACAATTATTGTAAAAACTGTTATGTTGGAACCCGGTTTTAATTCGGTTGTAATGAAACAAAATCCATTTTGTAAGTATGAAATTACTTATATTGAAACTGCAACTAAAACAGTTATGGCAAAAGGCCTTTTAACTGCTCAGGGAGTATTAATGGGTGGTAGCGATTGGGATTTTGATCCAGCTAATGGAATTAAAGAATGCTTTGCTAAAGCAGGTAAAGTTTGTGGAAGTTCAATGGCAAAAGCAATGAAAGTTAAAAAATAATCATTCACTCAATATAATATATAAATCCCGCTTCTGATAACAGGAGCGGGATTTTTTTGATTTGATACTTCGCAATGAATTTGTATTAGTAACAAGGCGCAATTTCTTTTTAATCAACTACTTTATACCGTATTACTTTCCACAATAAGTTTCTTTTTAAAATAGCAATGGATGTAATTAGTCCAGAAAACATTGCCGCTCCAACACCAACACATACAATATCTTGTCCAGTTAAAAATAAATTTTTATAATTTGTATTTGCTCTTAATTGTAAAAGATTAAATCGAGCAGGAGTATGTTCAAGGCCATAGATTTCTCCATTTGCATAATTACTAAAGTGTTTTGTTGAAAGAGGAGTTGATAGCTCACATATTTCAATATGATCTTTAATCTGAGGCAATGTCTTCAATAGTTTTTCTAATAAGTAATTTTTTATTTCTTCTTTCTTTTTTTCATATTCTTCACCACGTTTTTGCCATTGGCAATCTTCCCATTCTTTCATCCATTCATATGGAAATGAACCCAAAACCTGTATAGTAGAAGTTTCTGGATGCTTCTTAACCCAATCTGGATCTTTTGCAGATGGGAATGAAATATAAGTAATTGGAGAAATACTATTTTTAGTATTTAAATGATGATTTTGAGAATGATCAATCTGGTAATTATCGAAGAGCCAAATATTGTACTTAGGTAGTTTTAGTGTTTCATCACTAGCATTTAGTCCTACATAAATGCAAACGTGAGATACTGAAGGTTTTACTTTATTTAGAGCAATTGTATTTTCTTCTTTCTGAATAGATTTTGAAATTAGCTTATTGAAAGTATTATGAGCTCCAGCATTACTAACTACAGCTTTCGAATATAGTTTGTCGCCATTAGCCATTTCTACTCCAATAGCTTTATTTTTTTCTATTATAATACTTTTTACTTCTGCTTTTATTGCTACTATTCCTTTGTTGTTTTCAATTACAGCCATCAATTTTTTGTGAATGCTTGATGCTCCACCTACTGGATAATTTCCACCTTCAATAAAATGTTCTACAATCATTCCATGAATGGCGAAACTGCTTTTATTTGGAGCCAAGCCGTAATTGCCACACTGTGCGCACAAAACAGCAATTAATTTTTCATTAGATGTTAAACTCTTTAATACTTCTGCTGTTGTTTGCTGAGAATATTTATAAAATTTTCTTCGCATAAAATAACCAACGGTTTTACTCAACCAGAATGGCATCGTTCGTTCAGAAAAAAAAGTTGTATAGTTGGAGCCTATTTTTTCTACTAATTGATAATATTTTCGAATGGCATTTTCTTCTTCTGGAAAATATTCAATCATTTGATTAATTTGATTCTCTCTACCTTTCTTAAAGTTATAGGTGCTACCTTCAATAATTGTTTGGTCGTAAATCTCGCCCATGTCCGCCCATTTGAGTTTTCCGTCTGATAAATAATCAAAAGCTTTACGCATTAAATTGTTTTTCAAATTGACTTGGCCAACATAATGAACACCTACATCCCATTCGAATTTTTTTCTTTTGAATGTATGTGTGAAACCACCAGGAACATAATGTTTTTCTAAAATCAATACTTTTTTTCCAGCCTTGGCTAAGAATACCGCTGTAGTCAATCCACCAACACCCGAGCCTATAATAATAGCATCGTAAGTAGATTTTGTTAAATCGGAGGAGTAGAGATTTTTCATATTGCTTATCGCAGAACTAAGATAGGCGTATTTATGGTGTGGGGATTAAAAATGTGCTGAGAAATGTGAACTTAGTATAAACTCAATATTGGGTTTGAGGAATCGTCTTAAACTTAACCTTATACTCTTTGCAAATCTCCTTAGCAACATCTCTTCCGGTTTTAATTGCAATTGGTAATCCTCCGCCAGGTTGGTTCCAATGGCTTGAGTAGTAGAAGTTCTTTAATCCAGGAAATTTAAATCCAACTGGTGATTTTGCTAATAAATTTTTTCCTGGCAACCATCCTTGAGTACTTCCTTTCCAATTTCCTGTATATCTTTGAAAGGTTGCTGGAGTTGCAATGTCAATTACTTCAATTGAATTTTTTATTCCACCTAAAGTTTTGTCCAACAAGTCGATAATTTTTGTTGTGAACTCTTCTTTTGCTTTGCGGTATTTCGGACGATCATTTTTTCGTGCATCAATCCAGAATTCTCTATTGGTTGTGTAATAACTAACAGTTACAGATGTTTTTCCTTTCGGAGCAAGTGTATTGTCGTAATTATATATATGTACTTCAAATCTTGGATATTCTGAACCATCAGGAGAAATAAGTGGTTCGTCTAGCGGAACTCTAAAAAAATGGGGCCATTCACTCAAATCTTTATTTATACCAAATGAAAATTGCATAACTGAATAGAATACTTCAAACTTTTTTAAATCGCGTACATCCAACATGTGTTGATCCACAAACTTTCCATCCAAAGCCTCAAATGCTGTAAAATTCCAATCTGCTGCCGAAAGTGTTATATCTGAAAAATGTTTTACTTCATTTCTAACCAACAATCCTTTTGCAACACCGTCTTCTGTAATAATTTTCTTTACTGGAGTTTTATAATGCATGGTGCCACCTAACTTAATATAAGTCTGCTCAATGTTTTTAGCAAACGCCATGGATCCACCAATGGGATATCCGGCACTTTTTTTATCGAATACAGACAATGGCATTGTCAACACCATCATGTTTACTTCTTCGCCATCGTATAGTAATTCAAAGCTTTCACGAAGAAATGGATTTTTGAATTTTTTCGCGTATGTGTAATTGGTGAAATTTTTTATTTTCAAAAACCAGTATAAAAATTCAAGGTAACGAGCCATTTTAATACTGCGTATCATCGATTGAAAGAATGGTAAATCATCCATGATAGGAGGCAAGTCAAACTTTTGCATGATGCGCATTGGTTTGATAAATTTTTTGATTTCCTCCGTATCCTCAGGAGCCAAGTCAATCATGTAGTTCTCTAAAACACTAAGATTTGTATAAAGTTTGAAGTTTTTTTCTCCATATTTATTTGCATGTACTTTTGTTCCTACTTCTACACGAATGTCATGATTATGAAAAGCAATTTTTTTCATATCTAATATTTCCGACCAAATTTTGTAGAAAGAAGAACCTGTATCAGAGCCTAATATCCAGTGAGCACAACTATCAAAAGTATATTCCCCTTTTTTCCAACTTGTACATAAACCTCCTGGGATAGAATGTTTTTCGAAAATATGTGTTTCAAATTCGTTCATCTGCAGGTAAATGCCAGCAGTTAAACCCGAAACGCCTCCTCCGATGATGTTGATTTTCATATTAGTTTTATAATGCCTAAATATAAATACAAAAAAGGAGATGTGTATTTATCATCTCCTTTTTTTATAAGTGGGTACTTCATGTCTTAGTTTTCTTTTGCAGCTTCTTCAGCAGCAGATGCTTTTTGCATTCGGATAATTTTAGCAAGTGTTCCAACAGCTCGCTCGTGTTTTTTTACAAACGGATTGCTTAAATCCCAAACATATCCAGCTAATACCGAACAAATTTTTTTTTTAATTTCTGGGTCAGGATCTTTTGTGAAAAATATTTCGTGTAAATCCCCATTGTACCAGCTTTTAACGTAAGTTCTAAAAGTGTTGATTCCTTGCATCATGTAATCAACATATTCAGTTTGGAAGTCAACTTTTTCTCCTTTTAATTTTCTGCTAACTACTTTTGCGGCAGTAGAACCAGATTCCATAGCAAACGTTACTCCTGAAGAAAATACGGGATCCAAAAACTCCGTAGCATTACCTGCTGTTACGTATCCTTTATCAAAAAATTTGGTTGAAGTAATGGCATATCCTTCAATAGTTCTAGGTGATAAAACCATTTCTTGTTCGCTAAAACGCTCTTTTAATATTGGATTTGCATTTACAAGTGCTCTCATTCTTTCTGCTGGATCTTCAGGATAGTCCTTGAAAAATTCAGGATTTGCAACATATCCTACTGATGTTTCGCCTGTTGAAAATGGAATAATCCAAATCCATACTTCTTGCGCATGAATAACTACAGTTATTCTATTTCCTTCTGCACCTTCATGACGCTTAGGATCTGTAAAATGTGTAAAATGTGTTTTGCGAGGGTCGAAACTCGATTGTTTGTTTAATCCTAGCAAATTAGGGATAACACGTCCATATCCACTGCAGTCGATGATGTAACGTGCTTCTATTTTCTTTTCAATTCCGTTTGCATCAACAACAGTTGTTACTGATGATTCGTCTTCGTTAAATTGAATTTCTGTTACCCCCATTTCAAATTCAACCTGAACTCCTTTTTTTGCTAGACTTTCAGCAAGAACTTTATCAAATTTAGCTCGCTGCACTTGCCATGTCCATGTCCAACCTTTGCTAAATTGATCTGAAAAATTAAAATCACATACTTTGTCATCTAACAAAAATTTTGCTCCAAATTTTTCTTGAAATCCTGCTTTTTTTACATCTTCAAGTAAGCCAGCTTCATCTAGGTGATCCATTACACGAGGTAATAAACTTTCGCCAATTACAAATCGTGGAAATTTTACTTTTTCTACGACACGTACTTTCAATCCGTTATTGTGTACAATGGAAGCGGCAATACATCCCGCAGGACCTGCACCAATAACTAATACATCTGTTTTTTCTGTATACATAAGCATCATTTTTGAACTAAAACAAACTATGTTTTAAATTGTTTATTTCTATTAAAATTAATGTTCAAATGTAGCCATTATTTGAAGAAATTAAGGCTATTTGCAGATGAAATTTATCAGGTTTTATTGGTTTAAGCCGTCTTGTGTTTAGCTAAATGTAAATTGGAAATTAATAGGCATAATCACTAAGATATTCAAAATCTTTCATTAGTTTCCCATCTTTACAAATACTTGCTCTTTCAATAACTCCATCTGTATCTTCACCAATTATACTCGGAAGCACGCGTTCCATCAAATCTTTCCCGAAATCATCACTTGCATCACGGGGTAATTCGCAAGGCAAATTATCAACTGCCATGATACAAACGGTATCTTTATTAAACGGTAAATCTTCTTTGTCTTGAAGAATATTGTATCCATAAAAAGGTTTATCAATCGATGATGAACGAATTGTGGAAGGCACTGAACCTGGAACATCACAAGTAATATCAGCAATTACGCTAATATGAAAGTCTGTCGCTTTCATGTCTGATAATTCAAACATTCTGGGAGCACGCGGGTCCCAATAATGTGCCGAAATATAGATATCAGTTACTTTTGCATACTTTGCAAAAGCGGATTCAAAATGTTCGGGATGTCCGAAAAAATCTTGTAAATCAAAATTGTGATCACCCTTGCGCTGAACATAATCACGAGGGTTCAATTGACAATACACCGGTTCACGAAACGAACCCATTAGAAATTCTTCTGGAGTAACTTTACGAATACGCAATGCACTCAATGTTTCTATAACGCCATTTGCAACTCTTCCGCCACCTGTCAAAGCAATTTTAACGTTCGGTAATTTTACACGTTTTAATTCGTCTTCCATTTCTGCCCTGTCGCGACAAATATTAGCAGGTCGTAATTGGAAGAGGTCATATTTTTTTCCGTAGCCTAAAATACCATTGTAAGCTCCAACAATACCAGCGTATCTGCCAAAACCTATAATACGATTATGGTTTTTATCTGTCAGTGTTTCGTAATCAATCATTTGAATTTTCTTTTCAATCAAAGTCTTCATCAACTTCTGATTGTGAGATTGTTTTTTGATTGTGTGGGAGAAAAAAAAGTATTTTTTGTTGGGTTGTAATAGTTCCTTAGGAACTTCTTTAACGCCCATTAATATTTCACAGTCGCTTAAATCCTCCTGAAGTTGAACGCCAAAGGCAGTGTATTCAGCATCCTCATAACAACGAATTTTACTAGGTTGAACAACAATTTCTATGTGAGGATATTTACGTATTAATTCGGCACAGATAAGTGGAGTTAAGGGAACTCTTTTGTCTGGTGGGCTTTTCTCTTCGCGCAAAACGCCAATCTTTAATTTAGTCATACTGTTTTTTGTTGGAATACAAATATAGGTTTTATAGGGAAATTATTGAAACTATTTCTTTCATTGATTCCAGATATTCTTTCATATGCTTTTATTCTACATTGCACCTTAATTTTGCTACATTTGAAATAGGATATAGATCGAAAAAATGCATAACATTCTGAATATAAATCCATTTATGCGAACATTAATGCTTTTGTTTGTTCTCGTTTTGAGCAACTGCTTTGCGTTTTCTCAAGTAAGCTCCGGGCAATATTATTCACTTTACAGTAAAATAGAATCAAAAGATACTGTTGGTCTCTTTTCGAAAATATGTTCTCTAAAAAAAGCAAACCCAAGTTCATTTTATGTTTTATTGGCTGAAGGAGATTATCGATTAATTCAAGGGAAATTAAAAGATGCTTTAAATTCTTATTCTGATGCAATGGCAAATGTTGAGAGTATAGATATTGATACACTACAGGCATTAGTAAATTATAAAATTGGTTCACTTCATTATTTTAATAGTAGTTATCCTGAAGCTTTAAAATATTTTAATCAAGCTTCTCTCATTTATAATTATAACCCAAAGAATTATCAACAAGCAAGATTGTATTTGTATATGGGTAATATTCAAATCGACTTGTCTACCAGTAGTCAGACTATTAAAAGTTACAGAGCGGCCCTTGGTTTTTATAAAAAGCAAAATGATCAAACGAGGGTTGCTTCGATTCAAAATAATATTGCATTGGCTTATATTGAGAGTAGCGATTTTGAAAATGCAGAAAAGTATCTTGATAGCAGCTTAGCTATTCGGAAAGAGAAAGATGATTTGATCGGAGTTGGACAGGCATATAACAATTATGGAACGATGTTTTTTAAAATGAATGAATTTCAAAAAGCCTTAGATTTCTATAAATTAGGATATGAAAACAGAATCACTGGAAAGGTGGGGAAAGGTGGAACAATTGAATCTGAAATCAATATAGGCAAATCCTACTTTAAATTAAACGATCGAGAAAATGCTATTTATTGGCTCGAACAAGCCTTAGCAGAAGCAAAACAAATTTCCCAGATTAATCACCAGAAAAGAGCTGCAGAGTATTTAAAAGACTTGTATTTTCAATCGAAGAATTATGCAAAAGCTTATGAATTACAAGCTTTATATTATACAATCAATGATAGTTTGTATGGAATGGATAAGAAAATTGCAGTTGAAAATTTAGTTCTTCAGAATCAATTCGAATCTAAAATTAGACAAGACAGTATTAATAATTTCGATCGAATCAAACTTGAAACGATACTTTCTGTCGAGAAAGAGAAAAGGAATACTATTTTCCTCTTCGTTTTATTAGGTGGAATTATCTTTTTATCAATTTTTGTTTTTCAGCTTTATAAGTCAAACTCGAATAAGAAAAAAGCAAATGCTTTAATTCTTTTGCAGAAAGATGCTTTGGGATCTAAGCAGAAAGAGATTATTGATAGTATACAGTATGCAAAAAGGATTCAAGAGTCATTGTTGCCAACTGAAAAATATATTGAACGTAATATTTCTAGATTAAAAGAAGTAAAGAAGTCTTAAGTGTACTTTTTTTATACAAAACTCGTTTAAAACTTAAATCTCACTTGCGCTCTAACTTCCGACTTAGTATTTCCTTTTATTTCAGTAAGTGAACCTTCGCTAATAACATCTTTGTTGTCGTAAAATGTTTGAGAATAACGTAACCACAATTCTATCCTTCTTGTTAAATTATAATCAAGCATAATGTAAAATCTGGAACCTCTGTCGTAATATGCTGGAATAGAGTAGGAGCCTGGTACATCGTTTTCGTATGCGTAAATTCTTGCATTATAACTATCAGTTTGAAAAATCGCATAGCGCAAAGTAACTGAAAGTGGTTTACCCATTTTGCTATAAACAATGTCTTGATAAACCAAATATCCTTTTTCAGTTTTGTTGTTATCCAATTTATAGTCGATTAATTCCAACCTGTTTTTTAATTTGATTGTTTTTGAAATTGAATATGAAATATTAAAACGATAATTGCTTTGTTTTACAGGAACTAAGTAATCGATTGGGTCCATAACGTTGTTGCTGTTTTTTTGTTTATCACGTGTGCGAATTCTTACATACATGTCCACTTTTTTGGATGGAGTGTAATTGAATTGTGCCATATAATCATTGCCATAGGAAGGAGCATTGTTTTGATATTTTAACCATGGAAATTCGAAACGGTCGTAATATGCAGTTATGGTTGTTGTATTGGTTGGTTTAGCGACCATTCCAAGGTACAACCCTTTTTCGTTGTTTGGAAGGGTGTTTTCTCCGAAACCATTACTAAGTAAATTTTGAAAGTTGCGTTCGTAATAACGATGTAAAAGTGTAAATGATAAACGCGGGTCCAAACTCATCATTGCTCCATTCACAAATGCTTTCCCTCCATTCTGACTTATACTTCCTTCACCAAAGAAATTAATGTTGCGTAAAATAAAATTATAGTCCACGCCAACATTTAAATTTTTTGATGATGCAAATTCAAATTGATTGTAATAAGACAATGCTCTGTTGTAATCGACATCTAATTGATAACTCATTGCAGAAACGCCAACACTAAACTTTCTGGCTTTGTAAGAAATGTTTCCACCCATTAAAGTTTGTAAGATTGCGTCTTTGTCGGCAATTTCACTTGAAGTACTGTGATATCCTGTTTCTTGAATTGAAGAAATTGCTGCGGCTTCACCATCTAATGTTGTGTCGCTTATGTTTGCGTCAATTCGTTTGCGTGAATAAAAAATTGTTGCATCAAATTTTTTGTACCCAAAAGTAGTAGCAGCGCCTCGCATAAAACGATTTTCATCTACTGAAGTGTATGGGGTAATACCTCTAGCAGATCTCTTTACAGTCATGATATCTGGACTTTTCCCAAACGCTTGTCCAGTCCACAATGTTAATCCCTGTCCGAATGTTGCTTGATAATCTCCAACTGCTAATGCTCTTATAAATTTTACATTCTTCAAATACAAATGTGCAGAATAAAAATCAAAACCTGATTGCTGATTTCCTTTTAATGAGTTTTCGTAAAAATCGTATTTGAATTTTTGTTTCTCTTTGAAAAACAACTCTCCTTGATCTTTTTCTGCCGTTACTCCCCAACTAATATTTGTGCCGTAAGTAAATCGGTAACGAGCATAAATTCTATCTGGACTTCCAATGTATCTCGAATTCATACTGTTTGCAAGTGATGTGCTATCGATAGCAGAAAAACCTGTTTGGTCTTCTAATGTTCTGCCATAACGAAACAAAAGGGTATGTTGTCCGTTTTTAAACATTTCTTTTGCCCCAAAATGTGCTGAAGTAAAATTGTCAGTAACCTTCACATATGGTAAAAGTTTTTGAATCGTTTGTAAATCAAAACCACTAATTCCTTGCAATTCATAAATGGTAATTAGTTTTCCATGTTTTTCTATATGCGTTAAAAGATTGTTGATTTGAATCTCGTTCAAAATCTCCAAGGCTTGTAATTCTTCTTTGTTAGTTTTATTTAAGTTGATTGGATTTTGATTGGAATAAACCAATACTTCAACCAGATTAGTATAGTCTGCTTCTTCATCTGAAGTGTTTTCCGCAATGTTTTCTAGCTTTTGCTGAATATCACTATCATCTGTTTTTTTTGTGGTATCCTGTGCAAAAGTTAAAAGAGGTAAGTTGAAAGTCAAAAGAAAAAGGAAAAGAATTTTCTTTGCAGTGGTGCTGAATAAACAATGCGATATGTGCTTTTTATTGTTCAACTTTTGGAGCAGTAGATTCAGTCTTTTTGAAAATATAGGTTAATCCAAGTTGCGGACTAATTCCAAGAGTTTGATGATAATTTCCAGAAACATCAATTTTAAAATTCTTCAAATTGATTCCAAAACCAAAAGAAGTTAAAGTTGGATTTGTGCCCACGCCAACACGGATGTATAATTCATCAATAGGTTTGTATTCTATTCCTGCTTTAAAAATTGCTTTTTGTGCAATGTCTTTTTCTGTTTCAATAGCAACTGTAACTTTATCAGAAAAATTATAATCGCCACCAAAACGAATGATGGTTGGCAAACGTTCATCATTGTAATCTGCAATTTTTGCACGAGTAGGATTAAAAACGTGTGCGCCAATGGTTAATCCTTTTAATGGTTTTGCTTGAATTCCAAATTCTCCAGCCAAAACTCCTTTATTTCCATAACCTTCTGCAATTTTTGTAGTTAAGTAGTCCATTGCTAAGCCGAAGGAAAGCTTATCGCCAAAGGTTTTTGCAAATGAAAGACTGTATTTGTTCTCATTATAAAGAGAATATCCGAAATTGCTAATGGTTAATCCAAAAGTACCTGCTTTAATTGGTAATGCTACAACTCCGCCTTTAACACTTATTTCTTTTAATAAAAAGCGATTTTCATAGTAAGCACCTGCAGAAATATCACGAACAAAACCTAGTCCCGCTTGGTTATGATGGGCACTCCAAACATCTCCAAAGGAAACAGAGGCATTTCCCATTCCCGAAGAGCGCGACCCAATTGGGTTGTTCTCGTTCCAGGCTTGGGACGTGAAAAAAGTGAAAAGCGTAAATGTTGTAATGTAAATTCGTTTCATTTATAGTGCGGATTTCCTCAAATGTCCTGTTATACTATTAAGTAAATGCAAAAACATCATTATATTATTCCTAAAACTAACCTCGTAGCAATCCCAAACTTCCCGCTGTCACCCTGAGTGTAGTCGAATGGGTGGAGAGGGGTTGGGGGGTGAGGTAGGCTAGTTCGTTTTAAACTCAAACTTTATTTCCGACAGCTCTTTATTAGCTTTTAAGATCTTATTTTTCAAATTTTCTTTAAAATCGAGCACTTTTTTCAAGATTTCGTCATTTCCAGCAGCTAAAATCTGAACGGCTAATATTCCAGCATTTTGTCCCCCATCCAAAGCCACAGTTGCAACCGGAATTCCTGGAGGCATTTGAAGGATAGAAAGTACTGAATCCCAGCCGTCAATAGAGATTGAGGAGCGACATGGCACTCCGATTACAGGTAGTGGCGTGAATGCAGCAACAACACCTGGCAAATGAGCCGCACCGCCTGCTCCAGCAATAATTACTCTTATTCCTTTTGAATGAGCATTTTTAGCAAACTCAGCCACTTGTTCTGGTACTCTGTGAGCGCTTAATGCATTAATTTCGAAGGGGATTTTAAATTCGTTTAAAATCTTTGCAGCTTCTTGCATAATGGGCATATCAGATGTGCTACCCATGATAATACTCACTTTTGGTGTCATAAAATCGGTTTTTATAAGGATTATAGCAGTAAAAGTATGTTTTTATATGCTAAGAATAAAATAAAGTTTTCAGGTTTTTTTTCAGCTAAAATTGTTTATTTTTGGTGAATTAATAGCCTTTTTATGAGTAGTGTTGTAATTCATGGTCATACTTTTAAGACCAAAATAAGTTCTTCAGAAATTCAAAAAGCGGTAGCCGAAGTTGCTGAGCAAATAAATAAAGATTTGAAGGGAAAGAAACCTTTGTTTCTTGCAGTATTAAATGGCTCATTTATGTTCGCTGCCGATTTAATGAAAAAGGTAAATATTGAATGTGAAATTTCTTTTGTGAAAGTAGCTTCATATGAAGGAACTTCTTCCACAGGAAAGATAAAAAAATTGATTGGACTAAATGAAGATTTAAAAGGAAGAACGGTTGTTGTAATTGAAGATATAGTTGATACAGGAAATACTATTGAAAATGTATGGGAGCAATTAAAAGCGCTCGGTGTGGCAGATGTTAAAATTGCAACTTTGTTATTTAAGCCAAACGCATATACTAAAACTGTTCCAATTGAATATGCAGCCATTGTCATCCCAAATGATTTTATAGTGGGATACGGATTAGATTATAAAGGACTAGGACGAAATTTGGAAGATATTTATGTGTTGGATTATGATAATGACAAAAAATAATATTGTAACCGTTTAAAAACTTAACTTATCACTCAAATACAAAACGCCATGTTAAACATTGTACTATTCGGACCTCCAGGTGCAGGCAAAGGAACTCAATCGGAAAAATTAATTGCAAAATATCAATTGGTTCACCTTTCTACGGGTGATATATTGAGAAGCGAAATTGCTGCTGGAACTCAATTGGGTTTAGAAGCTCAAATGTTGATGAATGCAGGAGTATTGGTTCCTGATGAAGTAGTGATTGGAATGATTAGTTCGAAATTGGATAAAAATTCTGGAGCAAAAGGATTTATTTTTGATGGTTTTCCACGTACAGAAGCTCAAGCAGAAGCACTGGATAGATTGTTATTTGAAAAACATACTTCCATTACTATGATGTTGGCTTTGGAAGTGAGTGATGCCGAATTAACTAAACGTTTATTGATGAGAGGAATGGAAAGTGGTAGACCAGATGATCAAAATGAAGGAGTAATTCGAAATCGTATTCAAGAGTACAATAATAAAACAGCACCTTTAAAAACATATTATACTAACCAAGGAAAGTTTAGGTCAGTAAATGGAATTGGAACAGTTGAGCAAATTTTCACAAACCTTTGCGCTGTTATTGACCCTCGTTCTGCTAAATCAGTTATTTCTTTTCAACCTTCTAAAGAAAAAGTTTTCATTTCAAAAGCAGAAGACAAGCCATCTAAGAAAGAGGTTATTAAGAAAGAAACTCCAAAGAAAGTTGCAAAACCTGTCGCTAAAAAAGTAGAAAAGAAAGTTGTGAAAAAAGCTGCTCCTAAGAAAGTAGTGAAGAAAGTTGCTCCGAAAAAAGTGGCTAAAAAGGCGGTTAAGAAAGTAGCTCCTAAAAAGAAGGTTGCTAAAAAGGTAGTCAAGAAAGTAGTTAAAAAAATTGCGAAAAAAGTAGCACCTAAAAAGAAAGTCGCGAAAAAGGTAGTGAAGAAGGTTGCAAAAAAATCTGCACCTAAAAAAGCTACTAAGAAAGCTGTAAAGAAAGTTGCTAAAAAAGCAGCTAAGAAAAAAAGATAAGTTTTTGTGAATAGGTGATAGAAGGGTAATAAAAGAATGGATTCGAATTTTGTTGATTATGTTAAAATATGTTGTCGCTCTGGAAAAGGAGGACAAGGCTCGGTGCACTTGCATCGTAGTAAATTAACTTCTAAAGGTGGTCCGGATGGAGGAGATGGTGGTCGCGGGGGACACATTGTTGTAAAAGGGAACAAACAGTTTTGGACTCTCATTCACTTAAAATATCGTAAACACATTATAGCGGAGCCGGGAGGTTCAGGCGGAAGTGCGCGTATGACTGGTGCTGAAGGGAAAGATGAAATTCTGGATGTTCCTTTGGGTACAATCATTCGTGATGCTGAAACCGGAGAAGTAGAAGGAGAGATAACAGAAGAGGGACAAGAAATAATTGTTGTTGCAGGTGGAAGAGGTGGATTAGGAAACGATCATTTCAAATCTTCAACCAATCAAACTCCGCGTTATGCTCAGCCTGGTGGCGATGGTAGAGATGAATGGAAAATATTAGAATTAAAAGTTTTGGCAGATGTTGGTTTGGTTGGTTTTCCAAATGCTGGTAAATCAACGTTGCTTTCTGTAGTTTCAGCAGCAAAACCCGAAATCGCAAATTATCCTTTTACTACGCTTGTTCCCAATTTAGGAATTGTAGAGTACCGCGATTATAAATCGTTTGTAATGGCGGATATCCCTGGAATTATTGAAGGTGCTAGTGAAGGCAAAGGAATCGGATTGAGGTTTTTGCGTCACATCGAAAGAAACTCTACGTTACTATTTTTAGTTCCTGCCGATTCGGATGATATCATTGCAGAATATAAAATTCTATTAAATGAATTAGATAAATTCAATCCAGAGTTACTTCATAAAAAAAGAATTCTTGCCGTTTCTAAATGCGATATGTTAGATGATGAGTTGTTGGAAGAAATGAAAAAGGACATGGACAAAAAATTCAAAGAAAAGAAAACGGTTCCGGTAATGTATTTTTCTTCTCAAAGCGGAAAAGGACTAGTTCAATTGAAAGATGAGTTGTGGAAACAACTGAATGCGAAGGATAATTCGTTTGATTATTAATTTAAAATGAGTTTTATTTCATCACTTAAAGAAATTGATACAACGCTTTTTCTGTTCTTCAACAGTATGCACAATTCCTTTTTTGATGTTGTGATGTTCTGGGTGAGTCATAAATATTTTTGGATTCCTTTATATGCATTTTTTCTTTTTCTTTCCTATAAACATTTCAATAAAAAAGTATGGTTGGTTGCTCTTGGAGCTGCATTGGTAATTGTATTTTCTGATCAACTTTCCGTTCATGCATTTAAACAAGTTTTTTTGCGTTACCGTCCTTGTCATAATTTATTGATACAGTCGCAAGTGCATTTGAATGATGGATGTGGTGGAATGTATGGCTTCGTTTCTTCTCATGCTGCTAATACGTTTGCCCTCGCAATGTTCTTAGGTTTGTTGTTTAAGGACAAAATAAAATACTTCGGATTGGCAATTTTCTTCTGGGCAGCATTCGTATCCTATAGCAGAATATATAATGGAGTTCATTATCCAGCAGATATTGCTTGTGGTGCTATTTTAGGAATGGGAATAGGAATTTTGGTTTTTAAAATGTATCAATTACTTAATAAGAAAATATACAATGAATAATATTCTACTTGTATTTTTAGGTGGTGGATTAGGAAGTTTGGCAAGATTTGGAATTTCTGAAATTGTAAAAAATAATTTTAAAGCATCTTTTCCAATTGCTACTTTAAGTTCAAATATTTTAAGCTGTTTAATTTTAGCATTGATGGTTGGATTGTATAGTGGAAAGGTAGATGCAAGTCCAGCAATGAAAACGTTGATAGTAGTTGGTTTTTGTGGAGGATTTAGTACGTTCTCTACGTTTAGTTATGAAACAGTTGAACTGATGCGCTCAGGAAATATGATTTATGCGATTGCTAATATTTTGATAAGTGTTATAGTCTGTGTAGCACTTGTTTATTTTTTATCTAAACAAACAGCTTAAATTTTATGAAAAAAACAATTTTCTTCCTTCTAATTAATTGTATCGCTTTATTAAGCGTTGCTCAAACTCCAAAACCCGCTCCAAAACCCACCAAACCAAAATTGGTTGTTGGGATTGTAATCGATCAAATGCGTTATGATTATATTTATCGCTTTTGGAATAAATATGGAAATGATGGGTTTAAAAAATTAGTGAACGAGGGTTTCTTTTGTAAGAATACCAATTACAATTATGTGCCAACATATACTGGTCCAGGACATGCTGCGATATATACAGGAACAACCCCTGCTGTAAACGGGATAATTGCAAACGATTGGTTTGATAGTTCAAACAATAAAAATGTATACTGTGCGGAAGATAATAAAGTAGTAGGAGTAGGTACAACCGCAAAAGAAGGAAAACGTTCACCAGTAAATATGCTTACAAGTACTATTTCTGATGAGTTAAGGATTTCTACTAACATGAAATCAAAAGTGATAGGGATTGCTTTGAAAGACAGAAGTGCAATTTTACCTGCTGGGCATGCTGCAAACGCGTCATATTGGTATGATGGTAGTAATGGTTGTTTTATTTCAAGTACTTATTATATGAAAGAACTACCTATTTGGGTTCAAGAATTTAATAAAAAGGAATTGCCTAAAAAATATTTAAGTCAGCCGTGGAATACGCTTTTGCCAATTGAACAATACACGGAAAGTTTACCAGATGATAATAAATATGAAACGTTATCGAAGGGTGAAACAAAACCTGTTTTCCCTCATGATTTAGCAAACCTGTATCCTAAAAATGGTGGCTTGGGAATGATTCGTGGAACACCTTTCGGAAATACGTTAACAAAAGACTTTGCCATTGAAACAATCAAACAAGAAAATTTAGGAAAATCTGGAGCTACTGATTTTTTAGCTGTTTCTTTTTCTTCACCCGATTATATTGGTCATTATTATGGTCCGAACTCAATTGAACAAGAAGATGATTATTTACGTTTAGACAAAGAACTTGCTGAATTGATTAAGGTGATAGAGTTGCAAGTAGGAAAAGGCAATGCAATCATTTTTCTAACAGCAGATCATGCGGCTCCTGAAGTCCCTGCTTATTTAATGGATTTAAAAATTCCAGCAGGTTATGTTGATGAAAACAAGATGCTAGATTCGTTGAAAAAATATCTAACAAAAACGTATGGCGATTCATTAGTGCTTTCTTTTTCGAATCAACAAGTGTTTTTAAATCATAAAGTAATTGAATTAAAAAAATTGTATTTGCAACAAGTTCAAGAAGATGTTGCATCATTTTTAATACAATTTAAAGACGTGTCGGAAGTAATTACTGGAACAACAATGAATAATACTCAATTTACAGAAGGCGTTCGATATTTAATGCAAAAAGGATACAATTCAAAACGTTCTGGAGATGTGCTTGTTAATTATCTTCCTGGTTATGTTGAGTATATGCCAACAGGAACAACGCACGGTTCACCATATAGTTATGATACACATGTTCCTTTGTTGTTTTATGGTTGGAATATTAAGCAAGGCAGTTCAACTGAGCAGATTTATATAACGGACATTGCTCCAACATTGGCAATGATGTTAAACATTCAATTTCCAAATGGTTGTACAGGAAAACCGATTTCGTTTATAGTGAAATAATGAAAGTAGAATCTTATACTAAAGACAACTATTCCATCTCCACAGATAAATCAAAGCTGGATATTTCTGTTATTCATGGTTTTTTAAGTAAATCGTATTGGGCAGAAGATATTCCTGTTGAAATTGTAAAAAATGGGATTGAAAATTCATTGTGCTTTGGAGTTTATAATGGAACGACACAAGTTGGTTTTGCAAGAGTCATTACCGATTATACCACGTTCGGTTATTTAGCAGATGTTTTCATAATAGAATCGGAAAGAGGTAAAGGGTTATCAAAATGGCTGATGGAATGTATTCTCGCTCATCCTCAATTGCAAGGCTTACGTAATTTTTGTTTGATGACACAAGATGCCCATTCTCTATATTCGAGATACGGATTCAAAAATATTCCCAAGCCGGAAAACTTTATGGCAAAGAAAATTGAGGGAATTTATAAAAAGAAGAACATTCAATCTTAAGTACCGTCATCCCGTGCCACGACACGGGATCTCATCATTAAGAAGATACTCGCTACTAACAGGGAGATGCCGCCCATTCGACTCCGCTCAGGGTGACATCACATGTAACGACTAGCAAAGATGGTCTCGATTTCATAAAACCTTGCGGTCAATTTAAATCACCACATATCCAATTATAATACCTACCTTTGTTTTATATTACATGAATTAAACTACTCATTGTTATCCCTCACGTGCGGGGATCCTTTATCTCTCAATGCTTTCGGAGTATCATCATCCCAAAAATTAGAAGTTTAACCAGTAAATAAGAATTTTGTTTCATCAGACCGATGAACAGAAAGTCTATAATTTTATTCGGTCTATAACTTAAATACATATATAATGTCATTTGAAAATTTAAATTTAATTGAGCCGATCCTTAAGGCTTTAAAAACAGAAGGATACACAACACCTACACCCATTCAAAAACAAGCTATTCCTTTGGTGTTGGCTAAAAAAGATTTGTTGGGATGTGCACAAACAGGTACAGGAAAAACTGCAGCGTTTGCTATTCCAATCATTCAATTGTTGATGGAAGATAAAACTCCTCCACAAGGAAAAAGAGTAATTAGAAGTTTGATTTTAACACCAACACGTGAACTTGCGATTCAAATTGGAGAAAGTTTTGCTAATTATGGCAGAAATACCAATTTGAGATACAAAGTTATTTTCGGAGGCGTTAGTCAGTTTTCACAAGTTGAATCATTACGTGCTGGAATAGATGTCTTGGTTGCAACTCCAGGAAGATTATTGGATTTGATGAATCAACGTCATGTTGATATTTCTAAAATTCAATTATTTGTTTTGGATGAAGCAGATAGAATGTTGGACATGGGATTTGTTCACGATGTGAAAAAAGTAATTTCAAAATTACCTACTAAACGTCAGTCGTTATTTTTCTCAGCAACAATGCCTCCTGAAATTGTGAAGTTGGCAGATACTATTTTGGTTAATCCTTCAAAAGTGGAAGTAACTCCGGTTTCCTCTACTGCGAACACTATTAATCAGGTTGTTTATTTTGTAGATAAAGAAAACAAGAAAAATTTATTAATCGATTTGTTGAAAGATAAAAAAATTGAAAGAGTGTTAGTGTTTACTCGTACAAAACACGGAGCGGATAAAGTAGCGAAAGATTTAACGAAGAATGGAATTCAATCTCAAGCCATTCACGGAAATAAATCTCAGAATGCCCGTCAGAATGCATTGAATAATTTCAAATCGAAATTAACAAGAGTTTTGGTTGCGACAGACATTGCAGCTCGCGGTATTGATATTGATGAATTGACTCACGTTATTAATTACGAATTACCAAATGTTCCTGAATCGTATGTTCATCGTATAGGTAGAACAGGTAGAGCAGGAGCAAGTGGAATTGCTATTGCTTTTTGTGATGCAGAAGAAAAAGAATACTTAAGAGACATTCAAAAACTGATAGGTAAACAAGTTCCTGTTATTGATAATCATGCATATCCTTTGATGAATCATGATGTTATTAAAGCACCTCCTAGACAGCAACGACCACCTCGTAATCAAGGACAAAATAGAAATGGTAGTGGACAAAGAAATGGTGGAGGAGCAAATACTTCTTCTGGTTCAAAGCCAAATTCTTCTGCTCCAAAAAAGAAAAAATGGTTTGGTGGAAAAAGAAAACAAAACGCTAGTTAATAAAAAAGAAAGGGAAACAAATTTGTTTCCCTTTCTTTTTTTATTTTGGAATTGCAGGAATCAATCCTATCTTTTCTAAATCTTCTAAGTAAACTCTTTTTCCTTGATAGATAGCTGTTACAAACGCATCTTTTTGTCCGGCTTCCTTTACTTTATTCTTGTGTGCAATGGCATCGTTTAATGTTTTAAATGAACCACCAATGGTAAAGCGAGTAATGCCATCATCCAATAAAAGTTTTTCTACGTTACCCAACCCTTTCAAATATTCATATTTGTAATTTTTTGGCATATTGTAAGCAGCAATTTGTACTTTGAATTCTAAGCCTTCCTTCGAGAAGTTTCCGCTATCAAATGGATTAGTAGTTGTGCTTTTTGTCGTATCAGTATTTGCCAAAATTGGAGCAGAAGTTGAATCTGTTTTAGCGGAGTCAACTTTTGTACTAAATTTAATATCGTATATCAATTCATGATATCCTATTAAGTTCATGGCCTCTATATTTCTAATTTGATCAGGAAATCCTTCTAATTTGTAGGTAATTTTATAATTATGTCCAGCAACTAAGTTTACTAAATACGTTCCTTCAATACCATTGGAATTGAGTGTTCTGTAATTTTGATTGTTGTCGGTCATGTCAACTTGAATCGGTTTTCTTAATGGTTGATCGTCAAGTGTAATTGCTCCTTTTAACATAATCACATTCGGTTTTACAAAATCATCAGGCATATCAACAGTATAGATATCGTGGAATCCATATCCTCCAACTTTTCCAGATGCATAAAATCCTCTTTTACCATCGGTGGATAAAACAAAATATCTATCATCATCAGGGGTGTTTATTGGATATCCTAAATTTTTAGGGGTAGACCATGATGAATCTGCTGAATTTAATTCAGTTAAAAAAATATCATAGCTTCCCATACTATTTAATGCTTCCGAACTAAAGATTAATATTTTTCCATCAGGATGAATAAATGGTGCATCATCATCTCGCGCTGTATTTACATTCATACCTAAGTTTTTTATATTCCCCCATGATCCATCAGGCAAAACAGTAGCTTTGTATAAATCTCTTCCACCAAATCCACCAGGCCGTTCACTCGCAAAATACAATGTTTTTTCATCAGCGGATAAAGAAGCGCTTCCTTCCCATGCAGCAGTATTAACTTCTCCTTTTATTTTTTCGGGAGCCGACCAACTAATACTATCTACAGTACTTATGTATATGTCTCCAGCATCGTAGCTGTTATCTTTAAATATAAATAATTTTTGACCATCATTTGAAATTGCAATTGCAGCATCGTGAGCATTTGTGTTGATATTTGTACCAATATTTGAAGGTGTAACCCAATTTCCTCCTTCTTTGTGACTTATAAATACATCCTCGTAATACAAACCAAAACTGTCTGGAACGTTAAAGTCATTTTGTAATCCTCCAATAGATTGGTCTCCAGTATACGTAAAAATAATTACACTTTCATCCGAAGAAACAACTGGAACATATTCAGAACCTACTGTATTTAAAATATCTCCAATGTTTTCTATTTTGGCATCTACAGGGCTAGCCACTAAAATTTTTGCGTTATTACAATATTGAATAAGTTGCTCAGCATCCTTTTTATCTTTTTCAGTTAAGTTTTTATCTTTTAAGTGCTCCTCAAGAATAGCAAGTGCCTCATCAAATTTGTAATTGTAATGATAAGCTCTTGCAACATCATACCGTATTCCAGCAGCCTTTTTGTTTTTGGAATAAACAAGCGTTAAATATTCTAAGGCTTTTTCGTGCATATCGCTTCTGTATAAGCCACAAATCCCGGTAACGTATTTTAAATACATTTCCTTGGGATGATTTTCCTGTAATTTATCGAAAATTGGCAAGGCTAGAAGATAGTTTTCGTCTATGAACATTGCCTGAGCACTCGTGAGTGAGTCTTTTTCCAATTTCCTCCATTTTCTAGTTTTCATAGTTTGTGAGAAACTATTTAAAAGAAAAAACAGAAAAATGATCGAAACAACTAATTTTTTCATTGTTAAGTTTAGATTAGGTACCCAAATATAATTAATTTTGTCTCATTCGCAATGAATTTAAACGCTCCCCATACACCCAATATGTTTCGTTCTAATATCCTATTAGGATTGGAGGTTGATGTTGTTCTTAAAAAAGATCAACGTACAGGAAAAAGAACTAGAGGAAAAGTGCAATTTATTCTAACAAGTGCTGCTTTTCATTCGAGAGGAATAAAAGTCCAGCTAGATACTCGTCAAATCGGCAGAGTTCAAGAAATCATAGGTTAAATATAGGTATTTAACTTGTTAAATAATTGTTTTTAATGTAGATTTGTTTATACACGAATTGTCTATAATTTATGAAAAAACTTGTTTCTTTTATCTTCGTAATAGCTTCTTCCGTTGGATTTGCTCAAACATATTCTGGTGCTACAGGCCCGATTTCCGATGATGGCGTTGCCAATGATTTTAATTTAAATGTTTCAGGCTTAACACCAAGTGCGTTAAATGGAACCCACGGTTTGATAAATGTTTGTATCAACATTACCCATACTTGGGATTCTGATTTGAATATTAATTTGATTGCTCCTGATGGAACGGATATTCTTTTATTGTCATATGTTGGAGGAAGTGACGATGATTTTACGAATACTTGTTTTAGTCAAAGTGCAACAAATTCTATTGTTTCCGGAACAGCTCCTTTTACAGGAACATTTAAACCGATGAATACATTAGGCAATGCAAATAACGGGCAAAATGGAAATGGAATATGGAAACTACGAATTGTCGATACGTATGCTGCCGATGCAGGGAATTTATTGAATTGGGACATTACTTTTGGTCCAAGCGCTCCTCTTCCAAATGTTTTCACTTCTTCTAACTTACCCATCGTTTTGATTAATACTTTTTCGCAAACGATTGTGAATGAGCCTAAAATCAATGCGAATATGAAAATCATTTATAATGGGCCAGGTGTAACAAATTATGTAACAGATGCTCCAAACGCTTATAATAACAATATCGGGATTGAAATTCGTGGAGCATTTTCTTCGAGTCTCCCACAAAAACCATATTCAGTAGAAACAAGAAATTCTTTATTGGCAGAGAATGATACAATTTTATTAGGAATGCCTGCTGAACACGATTGGTGTCTACTCGCTACGTATAATGATAAAGTATATGTTAGAAATACATTAGCAAATAAATTGTTTGATGAAATGGGCCATTATGGAACTCGCTCTCAACATTGCGAAGTATTAATTAACGGTCAATATCAAGGAATTTATTTTTTATGCGAAAAAATAAAAAGAGACAGTAATCGGGTAGATATATCCAGATTAGATTCACTTGATAATATAGGATTGCAACTCACAGGCGGCTATATTATTAAAAACGATTACTGGGATGGGTCAAATAGTTGGTTGCTAGGTTATAATCCGATTGATCATCCTACTTATGATGTTCATTTAGTATACGATTATCCTCAACCAGATAAAATTACGCCTCAGCAAAAAACGTATATTCAAACGTATGTGAATAGTTTTGAAAGCGCTCTTTATAGTCCGGGTTTTGCTGATCCAATTACTGGATATCGAGCTTATTTGAGTACCGGATCTTTCATCGACTATTTAATTGTAAATGAATTGTCGCGCAACAATGATGGATTTAAAAAGAGTTGGTACATGCATAAAAACAGAGATGATAAGGGCGGTAAATTAAAAGCTGGACCTGTTTGGGATTTTGATTGGGCTTGGGCAGATATTCCAGGATGTAGCATTTTTTCTGCAACGGATGGTTCTGGTTGGGCTCATAAAATTAATGATTGTGGTCCGGATGTAAATTCAAATGGATGGTATGTCCGAATGCTTCAGGATACAACTTTTCAGAATGAATTAAAATGTCGATGGTTAACTGTGAGAAGTAGTTTGTTGGATACTGCTTATATATTTAATTATATAGATTCAACAGCTTTAGCACTAGATTCTGCACAGATGAGACATCAAGATAAATGGGGGACATTAGGAGTAGACGTTGGTACTCCAGAAATAGGGATACAACCAACTACTTTTCAAGGCGATATAAATTTGTTTAAAGCATGGATTACTGAGCGGATTGATTGGTTAGATGCAAATATGCCTGGGAATTGTTATACGCTTGGAACAAACGATTTAGCAGCATCAGAAAGTGTTATTTCCTTATTTCCGAATCCTACAACTGATTATGCTTTTGTAAATATGGAGAACTCTGCCATTACGAATTCTACAATTATTAGTATTTCGGATGTATTAGGAAGAGTAGTGGAGACATATCAAATAAATGCGGTAATGAATAACGGAATGATGATTCGTTTAAACAACTATTCAAATGGAACATATCTCTGTAGGTTTATTGAGAATGGAAATGATGTCGTGAAGCCAGTAAGGTTGGTGATTCAAAAATAAGTTAAAACGATGTATGTGTAAAAAAAGCTTCTCATAATTGAGAAGCTTTTTTTTGAGAGAAACATTTTGTTTAGTTGATTTTCCTATTAAAGAAATTGTTCGCAATTAACTCTTGCAACAACATTCTATTTCCATTATAAAATACCGTAATCCAAGCATCTTTTGTTCCTTGTTTAATACATTCTTGTCTGAATGCATCTGCGTCTTTAATCGTTGTGAATTCACGCATTGTAAAGCGAGTGATTCCATCTGGATAAGGAGTTACAAGTGGAGCTGGTGGTTCTAATTTATTCAAGTTTTTATGTTTAAAGTTTTGTGGTTTACGGTAAGCACCAATTTGAACTTTAAAAAGCAATCCTTCAGCACAATTGTTACCAGCCATTTCAATTAACTTGTTGTATACTTCTTTGTCGTTTAAATCTTTTCCAACAAATGCAGAGAAGTCAGAAGGAGCATTTGGATTACAAGGATTATTTTGTTCTTCCAATGTTTTACGCACACCGAAGAAAAACACGGTTACAAATGACTGAGCTGTTTCTGGTTCTTTCTCAATAATCATTTTCTTAAATGCTTCTGCTTCAGCAAGTGTTTTGAATGGCCCTAGTGTATATCTTGTTTTTCCATCAGGATACGTTTTGCTGTCAATCTTTCCGTACTTACTTAGTGATTGCAATTTGAAATCATTTGGGTTGTCGACAGCACCTATTTCTAACTTATACGTTAATCCAGAAATTTCAGTTTTTCCTTCATCTTTTACTAAGTTAGTTACAACATTTCCAGTTGATAAGTCTACTATTCCTTTTTTCTCCTTTATAAGTTTTGTATTTGTTGGAGCTGTGTAATCTTTACGCGTATATTCAGATGAGTAATATTGTTGAACTAGTTTTCGCTTATTGCAATCGTTAACTGTTACAACAACATTTTTTAGTGATGTATCTTTGTCTATTACTTTGTATTTGAAAATTTCAGCATTCAAAAGTGTTTCAAAGCCAGCAAAGTAATAGGTTGTTCCTAAGGAATCTTTGCGTTCTTGAATATCTCCTAACCCAGCCAGTTTTTTTGGACTAAAATCGCTAGCTTTTTCAAAAGTTCCTAGTTCAAGTAAATAGGTAACGCATTCTTTTTTTATTTCTCCGTATTTTCTAATGATATCTTGAAAAACTCTTGCTTCATATATCTCTGCTTTTCTTTCTTCGTTATATCTTCTTATTTGATCATTGATTTGTAACTGAACAAGATTGGAAGAGTCTTTTACAGAAGTTATACCATTTGTTTTTTTATACTCATCTGAATAAAATTTAAAATCTTGTTGTGCTTGAACAAATGTTTCTAAGCTCTTCACATTTACATATTGTATCTGTGCTTCGTATCCTTCAACTTCAATTGCTACTTTATAATTGTTTCCAGCTGTAAGTGCAATTAAATATTTTCCACTAGCTGAGTTGGAATGAAAAGTCCCTTGCTTTTCACCTGTTTCAGCATTTGTGACATTTATGGTTGCATCTACAGCTTGATCATTTGCAAATACAGTTCCTACTACTAATGCAAGAATTGGTTTCTCCCCAAAAAATCCTGGCGTTACAGAATAAATATCTTGCTGTCCAAACCCACCTTTCATATCCGAAGAATAGTAACCGTGTTCTCCATCTGCTGTTAAAACATAATATCGTTCATCTTCGGTAGTGTTTATAGGGTAACCGATGTTTGTTGGCTCACCCCATTTGCTATCCTTGAAGGTTGAATACATAATATCGTATCCGCCAATACTACTATGCCCTTGTGAACTAAAAAACAAGGTGATACCATCTGGATGAATAAAAGGAGCATCATCATCAAAAGCTGTATTGATAGTAGGACCTAAATTTTCTGCTTTCCCCCAGCTGCCATCAGGCATTTTTTTACTAATATATACATCTCGCCCTCCTAATCCTCCTGGACGCTCACTTACAAAGTATAAAGAAAGTTCGTCTGCAGACAAAGAACAACTTCCTTCCCAATATTTTGTATTGATGTTTGGTCCTAATGCAACTGCCTCTCCCCACGTATTTCCTTTTAAAGCACTCATATATATATCGCCACCATCTTTTTCTGTACTATGGAAAATGAATAATTTTTGTCCATCTGCAGAAAGTGCAATACTGGCATCATGATTCTTAGTATTGATGTTGATTCCAATACTTTCTGGGGTTAACCAGCTCTCTCCAACCCGCTGCGCAATGAATACATCTAAATAGTAAATACCATTTGGATCTGGATTGAATTCTTCATCCATTAATCCTCCAGTACTTCTCGGGCCGGAATAAGTATAAATTAAAACGGATTCATCTGAAGAAATTACGGGTACGCCTTCTTGATTTTCGGAATTAATAACATTGCCAATATTTGTTATTTCGCATTTTACTTTTATTTCCATGAATACTTTCGCATTCTTGCTGTTCTCAATGTATCGTTTGGCTAATAATTGTTGATTTACAGAAGGTACTGGTTTTTGTGCGAGATAATTGTTTAATGTAACGATTGCCAATTCAAAATTGTAATTTAAATGGTAGGCTCTGCCTAAATAAAAATTCATGTCTTGATTTCCTGGGTCACCGGCTTGTACTTCTTTAAACAAAGAAATAGATTTGCTTTTTTCATCACTCTTGCTCAAATAACAAATACCTGCTTTAAATTTAAAGTATAAATCGTTGCTGTGTGCCGACATTAAATCAATGAATAGTGGCAGCGCTCTTAAGTAATTTTCCTCTGAATAAAAATATTCTGCATCAGTCAGTTTTTTTGAGTCCTCCTTACTTAACTGCTTTACATTAGGCTTTAAGCTTTTTTGTGCATAAGCAAAAGTAGTAAAGAGAAAAAGAGAAAATATGACAAGTATTTTTTTCATAAAAATAGTTTATCGTTAACACAATCGAATAGACATAGTCCTTCCATTAACTTCACTAAATTCTCTATAATATAAGGAGTAATAACTTCAATTGATTCAAACTTATAAACATTGGGTCGTTGAAAAGGCAGTATTTTTCTTAAATAAAAAATGGTGAAAGTCTTCGAATTAAGGGGTTGTGGGTGATTTTTGATAAATTTTTTATGCTTCAAATATTTGTGTACATTCGTATCATAAATCTTACATGAATGGAATTTATTGACGAAAAAATTGAAAATTATGCCTTGGCTCACTCTCAAGCCGAGTCGGATGTGCTCAAGAAATTGAATAGAGAAACGTATGCAAAAGTAATTGCGCCTCGAATGTTGTCGGGACATTTGCAAGGAAACCTGTTGAGTATGCTTAGTAAAATGATTTCTCCTCAACAAATATTAGAAATAGGCACGTATACAGGCTATTCGGGTATTTGTTTGGCGCAAGGGTTAAAAGAAAATGGGAAATTGCATACCATTGATATTAATGATGAGTTGGAAAAAATGGTGCGTTCATATATAGCTGAAGCTGGCTTAACTGACAAAATCGAATTGTATTTGGGAAATGCGTTGACAATTATTCCAACAATAAATGAAACATTTGACTTTGTTTTTATTGATGCCGATAAAAAAAATTATTCTGCATATTATGATTTAGTGTTTGACAAAGTAAGTAGTGGAGGATATATTATTGCCGATAATGTGCTTTGGAGTGGAAAAGTGTTGGGTGATGAAACGATCATGGATCCGGATACAAAAGCGATTCACGATTATAATAAAAAAATACATAACGATTCAAGAGTGGAACATATGCTCTTGCCAGTTCGTGATGGATTAATGATTGCTCGAAAAAAGTGATCATCGCACTTCGACTCGCTCAGTGTGACGGTTTAGTTGCCACAACAAAATAAACGATTAATAATATGATAATAGATTTAAGAAGCGATACTGTTACAAAGCCAACAAAAGAAATGTTGGAGGCAATGTTTAATGCAGAAGTGGGTGATGATGTGTTTGCAGAAGAACCAACAGTAATTGCTTTAGAGCAAAAAGCAGCTAGGCTTTTTGGAAAAGAAGCGGCTTTGTTTTGTCCTTCAGGAACCATGACCAATCAGATTGCTATAAAAGTACATACCAATCCTGGGGATGAAGTGTTGTGCGATGCAACTGCGCATATTTATAATTATGAAGGCGGAGGAATAGCATTCAATTCAGGCGTTCAGGCAAAGTTGATCCAAGGTGAACGTGGACGAATTTCAGCTCAACAGGTTTTGGAAAGCATAAATCCAACTTTTGATTGGTTGACTAAAACGAGTTTAGTTTGTATTGAAAATACAGCAAATAGAGCTGGAGGAAGTTTTTATTCCTTAAAACAAATGCAAGAACTTTCTGAAGTAAGTAGAAAAAATGAATTGAATTATCATTTGGATGGTGCCAGAATTTTTAATGCGATTGTAGAAACAGGATATTCTGCTTTGGAAGTAGGCGCGTGTTTTGATTCTGTATCTATTTGTTTATCGAAAGGCCTTGGTGCCCCAGTTGGCTCATTGTTATTAGGCGAAACAGAATTTATTCGAAAAGCCCGTAGAGTTCGAAAAGTTTTTGGTGGCGGAATGCGACAAGCAGGTTATTTGGCTGCAGCGGGAATTTATGCGTTGGATAATAATATTAACCGATTGAGCGAAGACCATAAACGCGCAAAACAATTAGCGAAAACAATGAGTGGTTTAAGTTATATTGACAATGTATTGCCAGTTGATACAAATATTATCATTTTTAATCTGAGTGAAAAAATGAATCCTGATGCATTTTTGAAAAAATTAGCGGACAATGATATTAAAGCTGTAGGGTTTGGTAAACAAGCGATTCGCTTTGTTACGCATTTAGATTTTACAGATGACATGTTGGAGAAAACTGAGAAATTTTTAAAAGGAATTTAATATGAACGATAAAGAAATCTCTATCAACTATAAAAATAACGACATCACCGTTGTTTGGAAACCGAAAGTCTGTATTCATTCTAAAAAATGCTGGAAAGAATTAGGTGATGTATTTAAACCGCAAGAAAAACCTTGGGTGAATATGGATGGCGCAACTTCCGAACAAATCATGAAACAAGTGGATTGTTGCCCTTCAGGTGCCTTATCCTATCATAAAAACGAAAAGTAATTACAATTTCTTCTTCATCTCTTTAGAGATTTCATTTTGAGCAGAATCTTCTCTTTTGCCTAAGGAATCAACAATGTTCTGTTGTTCATTCTTTGTTTTGTTCTGACTCAATTTGAATTTCCCTTCCAGCTTAGTAACTTCAATTTCAAATCCTACAATGGCTTTTAGCATTCCATTCACATATTCTGGAGATAAATTTTTCCATTGCTCATAAAATCCTTTTTCAAAATGATGGATGGTTTTTTCCATCAAAGCAATGACTTCTGATGGTTCGGAAATAATTTTTGTTTTTCCCGTTGCGTGAACAGCAATGTAATTCCAAGTAGGAACATTTTGTTGTTTTTCGTAATGTGTTGGAGAAATGTAAGCATGTGGTACTTGGAAAATAACCAATACTTCATTTTGTGTAAAAGCTTCCCATTGCGGATTGGCTTTTGCCATGTGACAAACTAAGAATAGTTTTTCTCCTCTTTTTTCAATTACAAAGGGCAGATGTGTGGCACAAATGTTGGAATCCTTGGTGCTGATGAGAGTAGCGAAATTATACGCCTGCATAAACTCAATTAGTTTTTGCTCATCATTTTCTTTATAGTAGGGTGGTATGTACATAGGATAAAATTAGTTAAATTTACTCAATCAATAAATTAAAACTATGCGTAAAATAATTCTGTTGTTACTTCTGATTTCGTCTGCAACGTTTGCGCAAGATTTGAAATTGATGAAAGCTACAAAGCAAACCACCAATGCTGGAGCATCTCCTACATCAACAATCAATTATACAATACGAGTAAAAAAATCAAAAAAATGTAAAGTGTCCATTGATTCGGTTGTGAATGTGTACACACAAAAGTCCTCTTTATTTAATGTTTATAAAACGGGAAAAGCAACAGTGCTTTCTCCAGCGCAGCAAATAGATGCGACAAATATCAAAGAAAAAGGTTCGTACGACATTAATTTTTATTCAACAAAAAACAGAGGTAGTGGCAGACCAGGTGCTCCGCCAATGGAACTAATGGTGCCAATTGCTGATTTTACTCAAGGTGCAATTGTATATTATCGTGTTGGAAAAAAGAGTAAAAAAATAACGGTTGAATCTTTCGAAGAGCTACCAAAAATCAATGCTCCTTAGATAATAATTTGATAGTACTTCTTAGCAATTCGACTCCGCTCAGTGTGACAATCGAGGCGTCAGGCTGAGCGTAGTCGAAGACTTTATATCGTACACGTAAACACAAATGCCGGTGGAAGGTTCATGGGCGTGAAATTCAAATCTACATTTTTAAAAATAGCTTTAAAACGCTTGTATGCATTCAGTGAATATTGATACTGAATAAATGCTCCATCGGCTTTTAAAGTTTTCAAAACTACTTCCATAATAGTATCAACAACCGAATCGGGGATCATAAAGAGAGGGAGTGAAGAAACCACATAATCTACTTTTTCTACCTTGTATTGTTTTAGATAATCTTCAAGTTTTTCTGCAGAATCACTTATGACTTTTAATCTTGGATCGTTAATTTGATTAAGTGTATCACAAAATTCTTTGTTGATTTCGAAAGCTAAAAGGATAGAATCAGCAGGCATTTGTCTTAAAAGTTCATGTGTGATGATTCCTGTTCCTGGACCCAATTCTACAATGCATTTCACATTTTTGAATTGGATTGGATCAACCATCTTTTTTACCAAAAACTTAGAACTGGGAGTAACAGAGCCAACGTTTTTGCCTTGCTTTAAAAATGCAGAAAAAAATTCTTTTTTGCTCACAATGCAATTTTGTTTGTAGTGCAAATTAAGGAATAAATAACTGGAATATGAAATTTAAAATAGTTCGGTCTGTTTGCCAAAGATAACACCATGTTCGTGCTTGAGCAACCATTCTTTGCGCCACAATCCACCAGCATATCCTGTTAGTTTGCCCGAGCTTCCAATTACTCGATGGCAAGGGACCACTATTGCGATTGGATTTTTACCATTCGAATTTCCTACAGCTCTGGTTGCATTTTCATCTCCTAGCTTTAACGCAATGTCTAAATACGACCATGTTTTTCCAAACGGTATTTCAACCAACTCTTTCCAAACCTTTTTTTGAAATTCGGTTCCTTTGGGATTTAACTTTAATCCAAATTCTTTACGGATACCAGTAAAGTATTCATCCAATTGATAAGCCACCTCTTTTATGGATTCATGAATCTTTGCGGTAGGTTCAACTTCTTCATCCAAAAACAACAAACTAACCAAGCCTTCTTCGTTCCCTTTTATTTCAAGAGTACCGATAGGAGAGGAGTAATATGCTGTGTGAAGTTCCATTGATATATAGTATAAATGTATAAAAAAAACGCAGAGAATAAAAATCTCTGCGTTCTCTGCGCCTTCTCAGCGTCCACTGCGGTTAAATTTTAAAAACAATATTTATTTTCAGCAATTAACTTAGCAGAAATGTTTCTTCGTGCTTCTGTTGTATTTAATGGTTCTGTCTTTGTAAAACGTTTTAAGCCCATTAACATTGCTTTTTGTTCATCACCTGTAGCAAATGAATTGATTGCTTCTTTTCCTGATTTGTGAATTCTGTCGGCTGCATCGTTGATATAAACACGCATGATGTCCAATTGCTCTTTGCATGCTGCTTCACCTTTTAAAGAAACAAGTTTCTCAACGCGTAGTTGTAATGATTCAGAAACATACGTTTCAATAATCATGTCAGCTAAGTTCATTAAAATTTCTTGTTCTTTTCCTAATTGCATCATCAGCTTTTGAACAGCAGCACCAGCCACCATCAATACTGATTTTTTAAATCCTGTTACATATTTTTTCTCGTTGGAGAATGTTGTTGTTTCACCTGCTGAAAAATCAGGAATACCCATCAATTCTGCTGCAACTGCTTGTGCTGGTCCCATCAAATCCAATTCACCTTTCATGGCACGTTTTAACATCATGTCAACCGTTAGCATTCTGTTAATTTCATTCGTGCCTTCAAAAATTCTGTTGATGCGAGCATCACGGTAAGCTCTGTCCATCGGAGCTTCTGCGCTGTATCCCATTCCGCCATAAATTTGAACACCTTCGTCCACAACATAATCTAACACTTCTGATCCATGTACTTTTAAGATGGCTGCTTCTACAGCAAATTGTTCAACTCCCTTAAGTTTTGCCTTTGCTTCATCCATTCCGCCTTCAATTAAAGATTTAGTTGCATCTTCAATATTCTGACTTGCTCTATAAATTGCTGATTCGCTTGCATAAATTCTAATCGCTTGTTCTGCTAGTTTGTGACGAATGGCTCCGTATTTTGAAATTGATCTGCCAAATTGTTGGCGTTCATTTGCGTATTTCACCGAAAGCGTACATGTCTCTTTGCTTCCACCAATTGCAGCACCAGCAAGTTTTACGCGACCTAAATTCAAAATGTTAACAGCTATTTTAAATCCATTTTGTCTTTCTGATAGTAAATTTTCAACTGGAACCTTACAATCGTTAAAGAAAACTTGACGCGTTGAACTTCCTTTGATTCCCATTTTATGTTCTTCTGGATTTAAAGAAATTCCACCAAATGTTTTTTCTACAATAAATGCAGATAAATTTTCATCGTCATCAATTTTAGCGAATACAGTATAGATATCTGAGAAACCACCATTGGTGATCCACATCTTTTGTCCGTTTAATATATAATGTTTTCCATCTGCAGAAAGTTTTGCATTTGTTTTTCCTGAATTGGCATCTGATCCAGCACTTGGTTCTGTCAAGCAATAGCAAGATTTCCATTCACCACTAGCCAACTTTGGAATGTATTTTGCTTTTTGTTCTTTTGTTCCATAATATAAGATCGGAAGTGTACCAATTCCTGTGTGAGCAGAAATAGCAACTGCAAATGAATGTCCTGCACCTAATATTTCTGTTGCCAACATAGAAGTTGTAAAGTCTTTTCCGAATCCACCATATTCTTCAGGAACAGAAATCCCTAAAAGTCCAAGTTCTCCTGCTTTGTTAAGCAAGTCAACCATTAAACCTTCTTCTTGCGCATCAATACGATCTAATTTGTCCCAAACATTTTGAGCTAAAAAATCGTGACAAGTTTGAGCAATCATCAATTGTTCTTCGTTCCATTCTTCTGGAATAAAAACATCTTTTGCTTCTGTTTCTTTGATAAGGAATTCTCCACCTTTTAATGACATAGTTTTTTGAATTAGTATCAGGTATCAAGTATCAGGTATCAGGATGTTTGTAAAACGGACTTTTTCAATCCATTTATCATCCTCTGAACTTTACATACCCTTTCGGTTAGTAATTGTGTTTGTTCTTTAGTTATATAATTAAATTCACTCGATAATAATAGTTGTGTTTCTAGCTCAAAAGCTGATCCTAGCGCAATATTCAAAAATTGATTAAAATCTTTATCAGTTCCTCTGCCAGCACCTTCTGCAATATTACTTGGTATTGAAATTGAACAACGATTTATTTGAGAGATTAATCCGTATTTTTCTTCATTCGGAAAACTTTTTGTAGTAGTATAAACTTCCTTTGTCAACGCCATTGCTTCTTGCCAAACTTTTAGTTCTTTAAAATTATGCATAAATATTTTTTATTTTTTTGTCTTGATACCTGATACTTGCTACCTGATACTTTTTACAGCATTTCGAATATACCTGCAGCACCTTGACCGGTACCTACACACATACTTACAATTCCGTATTTTTTATTCTGACGTTTTAATTCTGAAAATAACTGAACCGATAATTTCGCTCCGGAACAACCCAATGGATGTCCAAGTGAAATTGCTCCGCCATTCACATTCACAATGTTTTGATTGATGTTTAATTCTCTGCAAACAGCTAATGATTGTGAAGCAAAAGCTTCGTTTAATTCAATTAAATCTATTTGACCTAAATTCATTCCTGCTAATTTCAAAGCTTTAGGAATAGCAGCAACTGGACCGATTCCCATAATTCTAGGAGGAACACCTGCCGCAGCAAAACTCACCATTCTCGCAATTGGTTTTAAATTATTTTCTTTTAAAAATTTCTCGCTTACAATCATTACGAATGCTGCTCCGTCACTTGTCTGGGACGAATTTCCTGCAGTTACACTTCCTTTTGCATCAAACACTGGTTTTAATTTTGCCAATGCTTCAAGTGTTGTATCGGCACGCGGACCTTCATCTGTATCAATAATAAAATCTCTAGTTTTCTTTTTTTCGTTTTCGTCAAGATATGTTTCAGAAATTTTAACAGGAACAATTTCGTTTTTGAATTTACCTTCTTTGATAGCTTTCATTGCTTTCATGTGAGAATTGAATGCAAATGCATCTTGGTCTTCGCGACTAATCTTATATTCATTCGCAACTGCTTCTGCAGTTAATCCCATTCCCCAATAATGATCTGGATGAGCAAGTGCGACACCAGCATGTGGAACAATTCTCCATCCGCCCATCGGAATTAAACTCATGCTTTCTGCTCCACCAGCAACAATACAATCTGCCATACCCGCATGAATTTTTGCAGCTGCGATAGCAATTGTTTCTAAACCTGAAGCACAATATCTGTTTACTGTTACTCCAGCAACTTTATCAGTATTGAATGCCATTAACGAAATTAATCTCGCCATGTTCAAACCTTGTTCTGCTTCGGGCATTGCGTTTCCAACAATCAAATCATCTACTTGATCGTGTGCAATGTTTGGAACACTTGCCATCAAATGCTTGATAACATCTGCTGCCAAATCATCTGGGCGAGTGAATCTAAATCCACCTCTGTTTGCTTTTCCTACTGCGGTTCTAAAACCAGCTACTATAAATGCGTTCATATTTTAGTTTCTTAAAATTTTACCACCTGTGATAATTGACTGTAATCTTTCTAACGTTTTTCTTTCTCCGCACAAACTTAAAAATGCTTCTCTTTCCAAATCCAATAAGTATTGTTCGCTTACTAATGTTGGAGATGATAAATCACCACCGCATAAAACGTAAGCTAATTTTTGAGAAATCTTCACATCGTGTTCGCTGATGTAATTTCCAACTTGCATGGAGTTTGCACCTAAATAAGCTAATCCCAGTGCTTGTTTTCCTAATACACGAATATCTTTTCTTGCAGCAGGTTTTGTATAACCAGCTTCTGCTAGTTCGATGCAATTTAATTTTGCTTCCGTTAAAACGCGGTTGCGAGAAATTACCACAACATCTTTTCCTTTTCTTAAATATCCTAAATCAAAAGCTTCATAAGCTGACGTTCCAACTTTAGCTTGACCAATCGTTAAAAAACGATCACGGAAATTATTTAATTCAATATCGCCATCTTGTAATTCATCCGATAATCGAACTGCGAATTCTTTTGTTCCTCCACCTCCTGGAATCAAACCAACTCCAAATTCTACTAATCCCATGTATGTTTCAGCGTGTAAAACCACTCTGTCCGAATGCATACTCATTTCACATGCGCCACCCAATGCTAAATTGTGTGGTGCTACAACAACTGGAATAGAAGAGTAGCGAACACGCATCATTGTGTTTTGAAAAGTTTTGATTGCGAAATTCAATTCATCGTATTCTTGTTCAACCGCCATCATAAAAATCATTCCCACATTTGCTCCAGCTGAAAAATTTGCTCCTTCGTTGGAAATAACCAATCCTCTAAAATCTTTTTCTGCTATTTCAATTGATTTGTTGATGCCTTCAATTACTTCTGCACCAATGGAATTCATTTTTGTATTCCATTCTAAGTTCACAATTCCATCACCAATATCCGTCAATGTTGCGCCACTGTTTTTCCAAACTGTTTTGTTTGCGCGAATATTATCTAAAATGATAAATGATTCAGTTCCTGGAATTACTTTGAATGATTTTGATGGAATGTCGTAATATTTTTTACTTCCGTTTTCTACTTTGTAAAACGAAGTTGCTCCAGAAGAAAGCATATCGTAAATCCATTGTGCTGGTTTGTTGCCTGCTGCTTCCATAGCTTTTACAGTTTCTGCAACGCCTAATGCATCCCATGCTTCAAATGGTCCAAGTTCCCATGCGAAACCTGCATTCATAGCGGCATCAATTTTATAAAGTTCGTCTGTGATTTCAGGAATGCGATTGCTCACATAAGCAAATAAACCATAGAAAGAAGTCCGGTAAAAGTCACCTGCTTTGTCTTTTCCCGCCAACAACACTTTCATTCTATCACGCAAGTTGTCGATCGTCTTTGTTTGTTCGAGTGTTGCAAATTTTGCTTTTACAGATGGTTTGTATTCTAATGTTTTTAAATCCAAAGAATGAATTTCGGATTTTCCACCAGCGCCTTTTACTTTTTTGAAAAAGCCTTGTTCTGTTTTACTTCCAAGCCATTTATTTTCTACCATTTTAGAAACATAACCTGGGATTTTGAAAACATCAATTGCTTCATCTTTCGGACAGCTTGCTGCAACTCCGTTAGCAACGTGAACTAATGTATCTAATCCTACTACATCACACGTGCGGAAGGTTGCAGATTTCGGTCGGCCTAAAACTGGTCCAGTTAATTTATCTACTTCATCAATTGTTAAACCCATTTTTTCAACGGTGTGAAACAAATTCATGATTCCGTAAACTCCAATTCTGTTAGCAATAAATGCTGGAGTGTCTTTACATAAAACGGTTGTCTTTCCTAAATATAATTCTCCATACTTCATTAAAAAGTCAACGACTTCAGGAGACGTTTTCGGTGTTGGAATAATTTCCAATAATCTTAAATAGCGTGGAGGATTAAAAAAGTGAGAACCACAAAAGTGCTTTTGAAAATCTTCGCTACGACCTTCATTCATTAAATGAATAGGAATACCAGAAGTATTAGAAGTAATTAATGTTCCGGGTTTGCGGAATTTTTCTACGTTATCGAAAACTTGTTTCTTGATGTCCAAACGCTCAATCACCACTTCAATAATCCAATCGCAAGTAGCGATGTCTTTCATGTTGTCATCAAAATTCCCCGTTGCAATACGTTTTGCAAATGCTTTTCGATAAATAGGAGATGGGTTTGATTTCAAAGCAAATGCCAATGCGTCATCTACAATTTTATTTACCCCTCCCTGCCTCCCCGAAGGGGAGGAGTTGGTTTCGTCTTTGTTGACAAACGGTATGTCCAATAGAATTACTTCGATACCAATGTTAGCAAAATGACAAGCAATTCTGCTTCCCATTACACCTGAACCAAGAATGGCTACTTTTTTAATTGTTCTGTTCATAGTACTACTTTTTATTTCCTTTAAGTTGTCACTTCGAGCGGAGTCGAGAAGCGAGAAATCTTCTCTTATCCGAGTTTAAGTATCTTGTTTTTTTCTTCCGCCAATGAAATAATATCATTCACTGTTTTCAAAAATTCATCAATTTTATTTTTTCCGATTTTATTTTCTATTTCTGAGTTGAAATTGCGGACAATCTTTTTTGCAAGTTCTTTATTTTCTTTGCCTTTTTGAGTTAAGATAAGTTTAACCTTGCGTTTATCTTCCTTATCGGCTTTGCGGATAATCAGCTTCTCGTCTTCAAGAGCTTTAATGATACGAGAAAGTGAAGTGCTTTCCATTCCTAATTTAGGAGCAATGTCGGAAGCATATGCTCCTTCATCACTATCGATGTTCAATAAAAAGTGACCAATGGCAATGCTTCCACCATATTGTGCGGCTTCAGCATTGTACATGCGGGAGATAATCTGCCAGGCAGACTTTAATTTTGAATCAACGGTTTCGGTGTGTTTTTTCGACATTCTTATGCAAACATAATAATTTTTATTTATTATGCAAGCATAATATTGATTATTTTAGCTGATTTCTGTCATGTGTCTATTCTTGACTAACTTTGTGCAATATTCAGCTATGCAAACACAATACATTTTAGAAGTTTTAGGAACAGGTTTTTTTGCCATTTCAGGGGCATTGGCAGCCAATGATAAAGCCCAGCCAGATTGGTTCGGAGCTAGTTTTATTGGATTTATTACTGCCATTGGAGGCGGTAGTTTAAGGGATATTTTATTGGGCAGTTATCCTTTGGTTTGGGTAAACGACATTTTTTTTGTTTACGCGATTATTGTAGGGGTAGTACTGGCCAGTGTATTCTTTAAAACCCTAATAAAATTGCGAAGAACCTTCTTTTTATTCGATACAGTCGGTATTGCCATGTTTACAATTGTAGGAACCGAAAAAGCAATGAGTTTGGGAGTAAATCCTTTTATTTCCGCGTTGATGGGAATGTTTTCGGCAGTAATGGGCGGAGTTATTCGCGATGTTTTAACCAATGAGATTCCAATTATCTTCAAAAAGGAAGTTTATGCTACTGCTTGTTTGGTTGGAGCGGTAGTTTATTTAACATTGGATTATGTTGGTTGTGAAAGGAATGTAAACTTTCTAATAGCTGCTTTGTTAATTATAGGAATACGGATTGTTGCTGTAAAGAAAAATTTAAGTCTTCCTAAGTTTATTAAAGAAAAAGATGAAATCTAAAATAATATATACCGAAAAGCATATATGTAATAGCCCAATAAATTGGTCTAACATATATTGCATCGGCATTAATTTACAAGCAATTGACTCCTATGAATAATAATAAAATAATTTACATATACGATCCCTTGTGTGGTTGGTGTTACGGTTTTTCTCCAGTTATCCAGAAGATACAAAAGGAATATGCAGAGAAATTGGATTTTGATATTATTAGTGGAGGAATGGTGATTGGCGAGAGAGAAGGATTGATTGGTGATTTTGCCGATTATATTTTAAAAGCATTGCCTCGTTTAGAAGAAATGACGGGAGTGAAATTTGGAGAGCCTTATCTATCGAAGTTGAGAGACAAGTCGTTGTACCAATCTTCTCTAAAACCTTGTATTGCTTTGGAAGTTTTTAAATCGTTCAATGAAAAGGATGCAATCACTTTTGCATCTTCTATTCAGAAAGCACAATATATTGATGGGCACGATTTGCAAGACGATTCGGTTTATTTAGAACTCATCAAACCTTATGGAATTTTACCAGAAGCATTTTTACAAAAATTGAATAGTGATGAATTTCGAATGGAAACAACTAATCAATTTAAAATGATTCAAGAATGGGGTATTTCTGGTTTCCCTGCAGTGATTCTTGTGAAAGACAATCAGTTTTATCTTATAGCAAAAGGATATGTTGATTATGATAATTTGAATAAGGTGATTGAAAAGATTCTTGCTGAAAAGACTACTTTATCTTAGCAGCCTTCTTTAACCAAATGTCGCCATTTGCCGTATCGCCCATGTTGTTGTATGTGATTCCAATAAATTGGTATGCCGATTTATAATTTGGATCTATTTGTGTCGCTTTTTTGAAATGTTGAATGGCAATAGTAAACATCTCATTCGCTTTTTCAAGATTGTTTTGAATCTTGTAGTTTTCTCCCATCGCTCCGTAAGCACTTCCTAAATTACATTCAGCATCTACATCGTATTTGTCTATTTCTGTAGCCTTCTGAAATGCTTTTGCCGCTTCTTCAAATTTCCCAACTGAAAACAAGCAAGTTCCTGCATTGTTGTGATACATTCCTTTTCCTGGATTCATTTCCATAGCTCTACTATAACTTTTAAATGCCGCATCGTAATTTTTTTGCTCGTAATGAACTCGTCCAGCTACGTTGTGTGCATCTGGAAAAAGCTCATATAATTGTAATGCTTTTGTAATACTTTTTTCTGCTTTTACTAAGCGCTTTTCTCGTTCAACTGGATCTTTGACAGCATTTAGTGAATCCTTATTTGCCAAATTATTTGCATAATAAAATAGCATATGCGCACTGTTTGGAACGGTCTCAATATCATGTCCGAATAAATACGTATCCGATTTCCAATCTTTATTTCTGGAATATGTTTTCATGGAATACAAAATCATCACAACTCCAACGATTGCTAATAATGTTGTATTTACTTTGAAAAATGAATTGAGTTTGGTAGTATCGAATAGGTCGATCTTAAATAGTTTGCATAAAAAGTAAATTGCCGCCAAACAAAATGCTACCGAAGGGAAGAACAATAAACGTTCTGCCAAATGTGTTCCAATAAGCATAAAAATATTGGACGCCAATGCCATACTTCCTAAATAAAATAAAATGCAAAATGATAGAAAGTGTTTTTCTTTTATTTTTTTGATTGCAAAAATCAATAAGAAGATATGAAATGCCGCTGCTAATAAAAAACCGATGTTGCCGAGTGAAACAATAGGAATAGTATTAAAAGAATAGTCGCAAGATAGAGGATGTGGAAAAACCATCAATAAAAAGTACTTTCCTAAAATATAAATAGCGGTTGCTTTTTGTTCAATAAAGTTGGTTGTATACAACAATGAATTATCAATTACCGGAATATTGTCGATTCCAATGCTTCCAATAATGCTTTTATGTAACATCATATATAAAGCTGCAACAACAGCTAAGGATCCAGTTACTTTAATGTTGCTCTTTAAAGTTGCGTCAGTGAAAAAGTAAATAAATAATGGAGCTAAAGCCACATAAACAATGGCCGATTCTTTTGATAACAATGCGAGGAAGAAACATCCCAATGTTCCTATCAACATCAAAATTTTATTGGAAGAAAGATATTTGTGAATGCAAAGCAAAGAAAGTAATAAGAATAGCATGCTGGAAATTTCATCGCGACTTTTAATGTTAGCTACTACTTCTGTATGAATCGGATGTGCTGCAAATATCAAGGCTGTTATAAATAAAATGTAGATGTTGATTTTGGTGTAACGCAACAAGACAATAAACAGCAAAACACAAACTAGTGAATACATCAATACATTTATCAAATGATGAAAATGCGCATTGTCGGGAGAGATTTGCCATTCGATGGCGAACATTGCCTTTGTAAGCGGACGATATAAGTTGTTCTCGTTGTTGCCGTAACCTTCTCTGTAGCTGTTAGCGAAAATTTCTTTCAAGGAGGCCGTTCCCTGTTTTGTCATTTGATTTTCTTTGATGACAGAATAATCATCCAGAACAAATTGGTGGCTTAGTGTATTTGAATATAAAAAAAAAGCAACGAGTGCGATTACAAAAGAAAATTTTAAAATCAACTTTTTGTCGATTGAAAAGACAGTCGTTTCCGATTTAGCTTTCGGTTCGTGTGGTTTATGCTTTTGATTTTTTTTTGAAGACATACTTTTATTAAGCTCCGAAAATTTTATCTACCAAGGATTTGTTGTTAGCCATGATTACTTTTCGTTTCAATGATAATTTTGGTGTCATTTCATTGCTATCGATTGTCCATTCTTTAGGAAGTAATTCAGGTCGTTTGATTTTTTCGTATTGCGCTAAATCGTTGTTCGTTTTCTCAATCTCTTCAATGATGCGTGCTTTGATAATCGGATTTTTAATTATTTCTTCATTGCTTGTATATTCAATGTTTTTAAGCACACAATAATTTTTTAAATAATTAAAAGAAGGAACAACTAAAGCGGAAGCATATTTTTCATTTTCTCCGATAACCAGAACTTGCTCAATAAATGGTGATTCTTTTAATTTGTTTTCGATCATCAAGGGAGCAATATATTTTCCGCCAGATGTTTTAAAGATTTCTTTTTTGCGATCTGTGATTTTTAAAAATCGATTCTCAATAAATACTCCAATATCTCCAGTATGAAACCAGCCATCTGAATCGATTGCTTCTGCTGTAGCGTCAGGACGATTGTAATATCCGAGCATTACATTGGGACCTTTTACTAATATTTCACCGTCTTCTGCAATTTTAACTGTTACTTTATCTATCACAGTTCCAACAGTTCCAAACTTAATTCCATTTGGTAAAAAATTGTTTACTGCAATAACAGGAGAAGTCTCCGTTAAACCGTATCCTTCTAATACCATAATTTTTCCTGCACAAAAAACACGTGCTAATCTTGGTTGAAGTGCCGCACCTCCAGAAACTACAGCAGTAATATTTCCACCAAGCGCCTCTCTCCATTTAGAGAAAATAAGTTTATTTGCTATTTTTAATTGAAACTCATACCACCATCCGTTTGCTCCATTTAGTTCGTATTTCAATCCGAGTTCAAGCGCCCAGAAAAATAATTTTTTCTTAATTCCAGTTTGCTCAGTCCCTTTTGCAACAATTTTATCATACACTTTTTCTAATAATCTCGGAACTGTTGAAAATACTTCTGGTTTAATTTCCTTCAAATTGTCGCCAATTGTTTCAATACTTTCAGCATAATAAATAGAAATCCCAACATAAAAATAAAGTGTAGAAAGCATTCGCTCGTATACGTGATTGAGCGGCAAGAAGCTCAAAGCTTTCCATTCACTTTTAAAAGGACACAACGACTGAGAAGCCAAAGAGTTGCTAATAAGATTATTGTGTGAAAGCATTACACCTTTTGGATTTCCTGTTGTTCCGGATGTATATAATATTGAAAATAAATCGTTGGGCTGAATACTATTCTTAATAGCTTCAATTTCTTTCGACTTAGGGTTTTGTTTTCCCTCATTTGCTAAATCCAACCAGCTTTTTGCACCGTCAACTTTGTCAAATGTATAAATGCCTTTAATTGATGTCGTGGTAGCGGATACAGCTTTTACTTTTTCAAATAATTCTTTCGTAGAAACAAAAACATATTTAATTTTTGCATCATTTAATATGAACATCAAATCGTGCTCACTAATCGTTGGATAGATCGGAACACTTACACCACCTACTTGTTGAATTGCAAAATCTGCAAAATTCCATTCTGGTCGATTGTTAGCAATAATGGCAATTTTATCTTCACGTTCAAGTCCTAGGTTATGCAAACCATAACTTAGATTATTAACATTATCAATAAAATCTTGAGTTGAATACGTTCTCCATTTTCCATTTTCTTTGGCAGCCAAAGCATTTGGTTTGTTATATTTTTCAAGAAGTTGTGGTAGAATGTCAAATATTCGTGTAATTGCCATCGTTGGTTGTTTTAATTGTCTAATTTTGTTTCTCCAAAAATAAAATATTTTACGGATTTATCCAATATAAACTATCACCAAATGCAAACGAAACTAACTGAAGCATTATCAATTGATTTTCCAATGATTATGGCGCCTATGTTTTTGGTGAGCAACGAAGCAATGATAGTGGAAGGAATGAAAGGTGGGATAGCGGCAGCATTTCCAACTTTGAATTATAGAAATGAAAATGAATTAGAGCAGATCTTGGATAAATTGAATCTTGCAAAATCTGGACTTACAATAAAAGGAACGTATGGCGTTAATCTAATTGTGCAAAAAACGAATCCACTTTATGAAAAGCATCTTAAAATTTGTGTTGAGAAAAAAGTGCCTTTCTATATTACGTCTCTTGGGAGCCCGAAACAAGTGATTGAGAAAGCGCATAGTTACGGAGCGAAGGTGTTTTGTGATGTAACCAATTTGGAACACGCACAAAAGTGTGCCGATTTAGGTTGTGATGGGTTTATTGCAGTTGGACAAGGTGCTGGTGGACATGCTGGTCCGAATCCATTACAAATTATTGTCCCAGCATTACAGAAAAAATTCCCAAACATACCCGTGATAGCTGCTGGAGGAATAGCAGATGGAGCTGGAATAGTATCGATGTTGGCTATTGGCGCTTCTGGAGTATCAATAGGAACAAGATTTATTGCAACTACTGAAGCGGGAGTAAGTCAGGATTATAAAAATGCCATTGTTAGCTCTAAAATGACAGATATTGTTTTGACTGAAAAAATTTCTGGCACACCTTGTACTATTATTAATACTCCTTTCGCTAAAAAAATAGGATACAAGCAAAATTGGCTTGAACGAATGTTATCTAACAACTCTACTACAAAGAAGTATTTTAAAATGTGGGTGCAGATCAGTGGAATGAAAAAACTGGAGCAGTCAGTAAAGCCAGGGAACTATCAAACCTTGTGGTGTGCCGGACAAAGTGTAGAGTTAATTGATGATATTTTGCCTTGTGGCGAAATCATTAAAAGAATGAAAATAGAAGCAGCCGAAGCACATTCTAAGCTTAGCTCTTTCTTTAAATAGAGCTTTTTTATTATTCATCGATATCTCCAAGTTTCCAGATTTTTCCAAAAGTTCAACACTGGCTTGAAAATTTGCACTTTTCAACAGCCATTAATCGATTTTGTTAATTAATTTATCGATGATTAACATAAATATAACGACAAATATTTGTTTTGTATCAGAAAAGGAGTACTTTTGCACTCTGAAATAACATAATAATTAAAAAAAATGAAAAATTTATTTGTTTGTTTTGCTTTATTGGTAAGTGTTTTAACGGTTTCTTGCTCGAAAGAGAATGAAGTGAAGCCTCAAACTGCTGCGGTTTCTTCAACAGTTAATATAGAATACAAAATTCAGAATATATCAGGACTAGTTGGTGTTGATTATATTGCTCCAAATGCTAGCGGAGTATTGGAAGTAATGCACATGGATGTTAATCGTACAGAACAATCTATCAGCTTCAGCTATACAAGTACAACTTTAAATCCTTATTCAGTTACTGCTTATAATGTGAACCCATCTAACGATGTAGTTCAAGTTCAAATATTTGTTAATGGTGTATTGAAAGCTGAACATTCAGTAACTGCGCCAGGACAAAGCGCTGTTGCCAAAGGCAATTTTTAATAATTAGATTTAGTTTAGAGAGATTTTGTCTAATTTAGAGAGACCCGTTACAGAAATGTAGCGGGTTTTTTCTTTTTACAATAACAAATGTTTTGTCAAGATTATTATTTTCTAACATTTCTAGATTTTCCCCTTTTTTATTTTATTTTTAGGAAAGATTAATCCCGAAGAATTATGGCTAAAAATTATAAGTTAAAAGAGGTGAAGGTCTATTCATCTGATGAGTGGATGGCTAATTCTACAAAAAAGTATCGTGCCGTTTTTGATAAAATGGAAACTACGTATTTGAGAACAGAATTTTCGTTTTACAATAAATTATTTGATGAGGCAGAATGGAATGCTAAAGTTACGTTGAAAGCAATTTCATTGGATGGGACAACTCGAAAAGAATTATGTTCGATAGATTCAACCATTACAATTAAGATAGATGAAAATATTGTGTACGTTCGTGATGGTTGGGGGACTCCAAATGAAGGAACTTTTTGGTTTAAAGGAGATTATCTGTGGGAAGCATATATCGATAATGAATTAGTTGGTTCTAAAAAATTCTTTGTCGAAGACGTTGGGAAAGTAACAACATCTTTCAATCCTTATTTTACTGTCGAATCTGTAAAGCTGTATTCAGGCCCGTTTGATGGTTGGAACATCACCAACAGAACGTATTATAAAAAGCTTGATAGAAGTAAAACCCCCTATTTGTGGGTTGAATTCAAAATAAAAACAAAAACTTCTTCAGATTGGAATTACGAATTCTTTTTTAATTTTTACGATGATGCAGGCCAAGCGAAAGGGCAGAGTATGCGTAGCAGCGTAATCGAAAAAGGAAAACAAGACACAATTTTTGTAATTGATGCTGGTTGGGGAAGCGATTCTGCTGGTTCATGGAAAGATGACAAATATACAGTAGAGATTGTTTTTATGGATACACTTGTTGCTCTTATTCCTTTTGAAATGGGTGATGTTGCGGAAGAAGGAGAGATGACTCCGCTTGTTTCTGCCGAACAAGCTTTGCAAACTGTTGCTTCAGTGACAACTACTCCTGTTGAAGAAGAAACTACAGAACAGCTACTTGCAAAAATTGATGAGTTAGTAGGAATGGAAGAAGTGAAAAAAAACATTAAAGACCATATCAATTATATCAACTTTATAAAATTACGTAAAGAAAAAGGGTTTGAAGATTCTGGGAAAATTAGTTTGCATAGTGTGTTTACTGGAAATCCAGGCACTGGAAAAACAACAGTGGTTAATATGTTGGGGAAGCTCTATAAAAAGATGGGTTTGTTGAGTAAGGGCCATGTAAAGGAAGTAGATCGTTCGGATTTGGTTGCACAATATATCGGACAAACAGCTCCGAAAGTCAAGAAGATTATTGAAGAAGCAAAAGGCGGAATTTTATTTATAGACGAAGCATATTCTTTAACGCGTGCGAAAGAAGATTCCAATGATTTTGGGCAAGAAGTGTTAGAGATTTTGTTAAAAGAGATGAGCGATGGAACAGGCGATATTGCAATCATGTGTGCAGGTTATCCAAAAGAAATGCAAACTTTTATTGATTCAAATCCAGGATTAAAATCTCGTTTCACACATTATTTCCATTTCGAAGATTATATGCCAGAGGAAATGTTTTCGATTGCTGAATTGGCGGCAAAGAAAAAAGGTGTAAGTATTACTGAAGAAGCAAAAACATATATGAATGAAATGCTTGTGGAGGTTTATCGTAACCGTGATAATTCTTTTGGGAATGCACGTTATGTGTATTCATTGGTTGATGAAGCAAAAATGAATTTAGGATTACGTTTGATGGTACATCCAAATGTAAATGATCTTACTAATGAAGTGCTTTCTACAATTGAATTAGCAGACATGCAAAAAGTATTTGCTGCTCAAGGTAAAAAGAAATTAAGTTTAGAAGTAAACGAAAAATTATTGAAAGAAGGTTTGGCAGAGTTGAACGCATTAACAGGCATGAATTCTGTAAAAGAAGAAATAAATGAATTGGTAAAATTGGTACGTTTCTACAAAGAAACAGGAAGAGATGTGTTGAATAAATTTTCGTTGCACAGTATCTTTACAGGAAATCCGGGAACAGGAAAAACAACTGTTGCTCGTATTGTTGCAAAAATTTACAAAGGCTTGGGGTTGTTAGAGCGGGGACATATTGTGGAAGTTGACAGAGAAGGATTGGTAGCTGGATTTGTTGGACAAACGGCTATTAAAACCGGAGAGAAAATTGAAGAAGCACAAGGTGGAATTTTATTCATTGATGAAGCATACGCTTTGGCAAATGGAGGAAACGGACATGATTTTGGACAAGAAGCCATTCAAGTAATTTTAAAACGTATGGAAGATTTGCGTGGACAGTTTGGAGTTATTGTAGCAGGTTATACTGATAACATGCATCAGTTTATTGAATCTAATCCCGGATTAAAATCTCGTTTTGATAGAACATTTCATTTTACAGATTATGGAACAGAAGATTTGTATATAATTCTGCTTTCAATATTAGCAAAAGAAAAAATCACTCCAGATGCTGATTCGGAAGCACATATGAAAGCATACTTTGCTCACTTACATAGTAACCGTGATAAACATTTTGGTAACGCAAGAATGGTTAGAGGTGTTGCTGGCGAAGCCATCAAAAATCAAAATTTACGATTGGCAGGAATGCCAGCTTCCGAAAGAACGCAAGCTCATTTGTCTACGTTAACTTTAGAAGATGTTAAAGAGTTTGAAATAAATACAAATGAGCGTGCAAAAGGAAGTAGTTTAGGATTTAAGATTGGTGGGTAGGGTTTCATTGTAGATTTTCAGATGATCACTGATGAATATTAAATAACGTAATATGCAATCAAAAGCAGTAACACCGGATGAATATATTGCTGAATTACCAGCTGATAGAAAAGAAGCAATGATAAAATTGCGGAAAGAGGTATTGAAAAATCTTCCGAAAGGTTTTAAAGAAACAATGGGTTACGGTATGATGGGTTATGTTGTTCCTCATTCAATTTTTCCTGCCGGTTATCATTGTAAACCTTCAGATCCATTACCATTTGCAGGTTTTGCTAGTCAAAAAAACTTTATTGCATTTTACCACATGGGAATTTATTCTGACCCAAAACTGTTGAAATGGTTTTTGGCTGAATATCCCAAACATACTGATGCAAAACTGGACATGGGAAAAAGCTGTATCCGTTTTAAGAAATTAGAAAAAATTCCTTTCATATTATTCGGGGAGTTAATGAGTAAAATGACAGTGAAAGAATGGATTGAGAAGTATGAATCGATGTTGAAGGTCCCTTCAAAGAAGAAGTAAATAGTCTTCGTCAGAGTCGCATGCCTAAAGCAAATACGATATGACTGTCTCTTATGTTCAGATTGTTTGTGTGATTATTTCCATCGTAATGCAATCTTGAAATTGAGTAACGATAGGTGAATTCAAAAAAGACGGCTCTTCCTGAATCTCTAAAGTTATATTGAAGTCCGAGCCCGCCTTGATAAAAAGCATTCAATCCTTTTTGTAAACGTTGATTCTCAAAATCAACATTGTCTTTTGCATCATACACCGTTAATCCTGTTGTGTCGTTTGAAATAACGGAGTAAGAGCCAAAAATATATCTTGCTCCAATTCCTCCAAGAAAGTATGGTGTGTAGAAATGTTCTTTTTCTGAGTTGAAACAAATTTTTAACATCAAAGGTACTTGTACTTCTTGGATTCTTACTTCATGCAAATACGCGTAGCTTTCATCAAATATGTAAGTATAGGTATCCGCTTTGTAATAACCCTTAAACTTTAAGCCTTGATTAAAATAATCTAATCCGATTAAGATGTTTGTTTTTCTGCCTAAAAGAATTTCGCTTTTGTAGGATGCACAAAAACCAATTTGTGCTTTTGTTCCAGAAGTGTGTTTAGGATGATTCTTGTAAAATGATTTAACAGGAGCCACGCTCAAACGGTGTTTTACTTTCCATTTGCGGTAAGGTTGTCCGTCCTGTGCATTGAGATTGAAAGCAATTGCAAGGATGAATAAAAAGGTATATGTTATTTTACTTCTCAATTATTTGTTTGAATAAACTTTTTCACCATTCAGATACGTAAAAATTACTTTTGTTTTTGGAACTTCATCTATGTTACAATTCATAATATCATTTTCCATTATTACAAAATCAGCAAATTTTCCAATTTCAATACTTCCTTTTTCTTTTTCTTCAAAGTTAGCATAAGCTCCCCAAATAGTCATTCCGCGTATTGTGTTTTCTCTCGAAAGGGCATTCTCCATTTGAAAGCCACCTTCTGGAAATCCTTTTAAGTCTTTACGGGCAACTGCTGCATAAAACGTATACATCGGATTAATATTCTCTACGGGGAAATCTGTTCCCAGAGCAATCACGCCAGATGCTTTTAGTAAATCGTTGTAAGCATACGCATATTTTACTCGCTCTTGTCCTAATCTATCTTTTGCCCAATACATATCGGATGTAGCATGAGTAGGTTGAACGGATGGAATTATTCCAGAATAAAATTTAAAATCTTCTTTATTTAATACTTGAGCATGTTCAACTCTCCATCTATAATTAATAGGTGGAGGGCTTGCTGTGCTTTTTTCAATAAGTGTGTTTAAATAGGTGAGAGAAATTAATCTTGCTGCAGAATCTCCAATACAATGAGTGTTCATTTGAAACTTATTGTCTTTCATTAATGTAGCTGCACTATCATAATGTTCTGGTTTACTTAATAAAAATCCTTGTCCTTCAGGTTTATCTGAATAGGGGTGAAGTAAACAGGCTCCTCTTGAACCAAGAGCTCCATCGGCATAAAATTTAAAAGAACAAACATTTAATCGCTCAGTTTTATAAGTGCCGTTTTTTAAATAATAATTCGCATTTTCTTTGTTATCAGTTAACATAGCATATATGCGCATTTTCAGTTCTCCATTTTTTTGGAGCTCATCAATATTGTCAACAATGATTTTTTCTAGTCCAGCATCATCAACAGTTGTTAATCCAACAGCAAAACAATCTTTTTGTGCGGCAAGTAAAGCTGTTTTGATAGATTCTTTTGATGGTTTTGGGATTTTAGTTTTAATGAGGTCTACAGCATTATCAATCAGAATTCCGCTTGGTATAGAAAGAGGATATTGAATTGGTTTTGTTTCCCCTCCGTATTCAAATTTCAACCAATCATATTTTTCTCCTTCTTCTTTTTTGATTAAATCAACTTCAATTACTCCGCCAGAAATTTTTGTGTCAATTCCAATGTTAGCTTTTTTAAGAGCAGTGCCGTTAGCAATGGCAGCATGCCCGTCAACTCGCTCTAGAAAAACAGGAGTGTTTGGAAATAATTTTTCCAATTCATAGCGCGTTGGATATTCTTTTACATTCCAATCGTTTTGATCCCAGCCGCGACCAACAATCCACTCCGATTTATTTGTTTTGGAGTATTCTACTACTTTTTCAATTACTTCTTCAAATGATTTTGTTCCGACTAAATCCAATTCCTGCAGACCTTGTCCGTAGCCGTAAAAATGACAATGTGAATCGATGAAGCCAGGATAGACTGCTTTGCCCTCAGCATCAATCATTTCTTTCGCTTCGTATTTATTTAGGATATCTTCGTTTTTGCCAACAGCAACAAATTTCCCATCTTTAATTGCAAAACTTTCTGCATTCGAAAAAGTTGAGTCAACTGTATAAACAAGAGCGTTGTGAACGATTAAATCAGCTTGTTGTTTTGATGAGCACGATACAAGTGTAATTAAGAAAATAATAGATGTACATCTCAAAAGTGTTGAGAAAAGTCTTGTGTCTTGATACTTGATACCTGATACTTTCATCTATTTACGAAGTGTAGTTGTTGCATTTGCTTGAACTGTCGGCATTATAACTATGTCGTTGATGTTTACATGTGGCGGACGAGTTGCTACCCAATACACTGTTTCAGCAATGTCTTCTGGTAGTAGTGGTTGTAATCCTTTGTAAACATTTTTTGCTCTTTCTTCATCTCCATTAAAACGAACAATAGAAAATTCTGTTTCCACCATTCCAGGATTAATTGCTGTTACTTTAATATTGTGAGAAAGTAAATCAATTCGCATTCCTTTGCTCAGTGCATCTACTGCATGCTTGGTTGCGCAATACACATTTCCGTTGGCATACACTTCTTTTCCAGCAATGGAACCAATGTTGATGATATGTCCGTAACCATTGTTGATCATAATGGGAGCAATGTTGCGTGTCATGTAGATTAATCCTTTGATGTTGGTATCAATCATACGTTCCCAATCATTTACATTTCCTTCTTGAATGGTGTTTAATCCAGCTGCTAATCCGGCATTGTTTAATAGCACATTGATTCTTTTCCAGTGATCAGGAATTGAACTAATCACCGTTTCTACTTCATTTAAATTGCGCACATCAAAATTTAATACAAGTACATCAATAGCATAAGTCGATTTGAGGTATTGAGAAAATTCATCCAAGCGTTCTTTTCTTCTGCCAGTAATAATAATATTATAACCATTCTTTGCGAATAGTTCAGCACTTGCTTTTCCTATCCCCGCAGTTGCGCCAGTAATGAATGCTATTTTATTGTCCATAAATGTATTTCTAATGAAATTGTGTTTCACAAATATACGATTTTGAAAGTCAATAAAGAAGTGGGAAATGTGCTAGTTATTTATTCATAAACTCACAGATGAGGCGGTGAAAATGGTGGGTGCCAGTCTCACGAGCTGGAGAATACCTTCCGTTTGTATAAAAGCGAGAACGAACACCTTTTTGCACATTTTCTACTACCGCTTCGTCTTCACGCTCTACTTTATCCAACATGTTACCTGCACCTTGGTCGAGTTTGGATTCGTCATAAATATAGGTAAGGAACGAAACTTTGGTTAATTGTGTTCCCATCGGTTTGATAATATTTACCGATAATCCCCATGGATAAAAATTGAACATGATGTTTGGGAAAATCCAATAATAGTATGCTGCAACTTGCTTTCCATAATCAGGAGAATCTTTTGGTAAATCAAAAACATCATCTCCGCCTTTTGAAAGTGCTAATTGTAAATTGGAATAGCGATAAAGTTCAGTAGTATATGTTCCGTAATCGATCACGCTGTTTAATGAATTATGAATAAACGGAATGTGAAACCCTTCCAAATAATTTTCGCAATACAATGCCCAATGTGCTTTTACAAGATAATCGCGCGAACGAGTTGGTTCCAGTTTGTATTGATTGATTGGTAAAAAAGATAATCGCTTTTTCATTTCTCCAATCGCATCATCCAATTTCATTTCAGGAGTGATGGATGCAAAAATTAATTTTTCCCAAACACCGAATGGAACTTTTGCCAAATCATCTTTTTCGGTTGGAAAACATTGTACATTTTCAAATTCGGGCATTTGCTTGAATTTGCCACTCAGTTCGAATCTGCGACCATGGTATTTGCAACGAATTTGACTTTCTGTACAGGAATGTTCTACTAAAATATTTCCACGATGTGTGCAAACATTGGAAATGCAATTAAGTGTATCGTCTTTATCTCGAACCAAAAGAATTGGTTCATCCATAAATCCAGGAAGAATGGTATGTGGCACTAATAGGTTCGATAATTTTATTTCATAGGTATCACCTATAAATTGCCAAGTCTTCGCAAATATTTTTTCTTTAGACAATAGAAAACTTTCTTCGGAAGTGTAAAACTCCGAATCGATTGTAGAGGCTTTTGTTATGTCTTCGTCAACGAAAAATTTTTTCATGAGTATTTTGAAAACTATTTAGTTGCAAGCTTACTATGATTTCTACTATACAAGAAATAAACCACCAATCCTACCGCTAACCAAATTGAAAACCATATCCAGTTCGATGCAGCCATTCCAGTTAACAAATAACAACACGATACTAATCCTAAAACAGGAATCAATGAAAGGTTTTTTAAGAATGATAAAACTGTCATTACTATACAAACGATGAAGAATCCTATCATAGGTAATTTGCCTCCGAAGTTATCAGAAGTGAACATAAATGCATCTACAAAAAATGCTGGATATTTAAAGATTAAAAATGAAAATGTTGTAATAATAATTAATGGGAAACTGAATTTTGCATTGATGTATGGCAATCTAAATTTTCCTTTAGTAGCTTCTGTCGCTGTTTTTTCTTCTGCACTTTGTGATGGAAGTAATAGGACGCCTCCACAAACAAGAACGAACGCAAACAATGTTCCGATGCTTGTAAAATCTAAAATGAAATTTTCATCAGTAAAAAACATAGGTAGACCAACAACTAAACCTGTAATGATTGTTGCAAATCCAGGCGTTTTATATTTCGGATGAATTTTGGAAAAACGTTTTGGTAATAATCCATCACGACTCATGGTCATCCAAATTCTTGGTTGTCCCATTTGAAAAACAAGCATTACGCTTGTCATTGCAACAACTGCTGCAATTGATACAATGAACAACATCCATTTAACACCTTTCAATGCAAATATTTCTGCAAGAGGATCACTTACTCCTAATAATGTATATGAAACCATTCCTGTTAATACGAGTGCTAGAATAATATAAACAGCAGTACATACTACTAATGAATAAATCATTCCACGCGGCAAATCTCTTTGTGGATTTTTTGCTTCTTCTGCCAATGTTGAAACAGCATCAAACCCAATGTAAGCAAAAAACACAGCAGATACTCCAGCCATTACTCCGCCAAATCCGTTGGGCATAAATGGAGTCCAGTTTTCAATATCGATATAAAAAGCTCCTACAATGATTACTAACACAACAACAGCTAATTTTATCATTACCATCAAGTTGCTGAAATTTCTCGATTCTTTCGTTCCTACATAAACCAAAGCAGTAATCATTATATTAATCATTACAGCTGGCAAGTCAAAAATGATATGTAGGCCGCCAATTTGTGGAGCGTTTGTCCATGCTAACATTCCTTCTCCTGCTGCATTTTCAGTAAATGCACGGTGAGCAGCTGTATAATTTATAGTTAACCATTCTGGTAAGTGTAATCCAAAACCATCTAACAAGTTTGTAAAATAGCCGCTCCATGAAAATGCGATGTATATATTTCCAATGGAGTATTCCATCAACAATGCCCAACCAATAATCCATGCAAATAATTCTCCGAAAGAAACATAAGCATAAGTATAAGCACTTCCAGAAACGGGAACACGAGCAGCAAATTCCGCATAACACATTGCGGTGAATCCGCATGCAATAGCACAAATAACGTAAAGTAAGATAACGGCCGGTCCGCCCGAAAAACAAGCATTTCCAATTGCACTGAAAGTTCCGCCTCCGATGATGGCGGCAATTCCGAAAAATGTTAGATCGCGTACAGTTAATACTTTACTTAAACCGGAATGTTCTAAATCGCTTCCTTCTTGTAATACTACATTTGCTGATTTCTTTCGGAATAAATTTTTAAAACTCATAGATGTTTTTTTTGGGTTATAGAACAAATTTAAACTAATTTATTAATTCAGTATTTTTTTTAGAAAAGACATTTTTTTTAAAAGTTTTTCTTTGTCAATTAGAAAAAGCAATCCAATTGCTAGAAATGGCAGGGCAATCGTTTTGTAACGAGCAATTGCACCAAGAATTGGAGTTGTTTCTCCAATGATTAAAAACTGTATTAATACAAACGAAAAGCAAAACAAAACGTATGTCCATTTTATTTCTTTCAATGGTTTGATGAATAAAAAAATAAGAAGAGAAGTAAAAAGAATCAGCAATGTTTCTAATCCTGCTAACAGAATCAATGGAGATTTTAACTCCCAAATATATGGTCGAAATAATGTGTTTATTAATGCTTGTGGACTGTTTTTGAAAAACGAATAGAAAGTAGGTTCGAGTGTTTTGATTTGAATCAGGCTATTAGCAGTTGGAATGGGATTGTTGTTTGAGTCAGTTAGTTGTCCTGTTGCCAATTGATTAAATTCATTTTGTTTTAATGAAAGTGTTACCAATGGATTTTGAATATCAACAATTGAGTCAATGTTTAAACCAATTCCTCCAACAATCAACACTACTAAAATGAATTTTAGGAATACTTTTTTAGATGAAGTTTTATTTATCCACAGCAATAAAATGATGCTTGGAAAAATAGCCAGCCAAACATAAAACTTTGAAAAAGCTAGCAATAGTGCCATTGCGATACAAGCTATGATAGATTTTATTTTGAATAATTTAGTGGAATAGTAAATCAATAAACCTAGTGCGAAAAATATTAAGCCTTCTTTTAGAACTCCTGATCCCCAAAATAATACGGATGGTAAAAGAAAAACTGCAAAAAGTAATTCGCGTTTTTTATCTTGAAGATGAGTTACAAAAGTTTTATAGATGGCAGTTAATCCAATAAGTGAAAGAAAACAAATAACTACAGTGTGAACATTATAATATCCAAATGAAAATATGCGGACTGCTGCATTAAAACGAATAATTGTGTGGCTGTCGTTATAAATATTGCTATCGACTTTTCGTGCCCAATAATTCATTTCTGAATAGTAATGATCAAATGAAGGAGTGTTATTCCCTATTCCGAACAACAATTTGAAATAATCAATTGGATTTGTTTGTAGCGTATTGTATATGACTGCGCTGTCATCAAAATATTTATAAATATCTGCAGTGGCTCTGTCGGTGTAATAAAAAGTATAGATAGCCCAAAGTGAAAATCCAAAAATTAGCTTTAAAATGAACAATAATGAGAAAGTTCGCTTGGAGATTCCGTCCACGTCAAAGAACTTCATCTTATGTATAATATAGATGAAAAGGCTTGTGTATGTAAGGGTTAATAAGATTTCCAAGGTGCTATTTTGCTCAAATTTTCTCCAAATATAGCAATTCAAAAACTGTTGAAAACTCTAAATAAATTATTCCTTTGGTTAGGTGGGTTTTAGTTAAATTTGAACTCCTTAAAATAACTATGATAAGCCTTGCTGGTGCAAGAAAAAGCCAATAAATAACAATAAAAATATGTCAACAACAGCGCAAGATCAATTAACTACAGTAGAAACAGCTAAGAAATTAGGTTTATTAGAAGATGAATATCAGAAAATCATTGTAATATTAGGTAGAGTGCCCAATTTTACGGAGTTGAGTATTTTTTCAGTAATGTGGAGTGAGCATTGTTCGTATAAAAACTCAATTGTTTGGTTGAAAAAACTCCCTAAAAAAGGACCTTATATTTTAGCAGAAGCAGGAGAAGAAAATGCTGGATTGGTTGATATTGGAGATGGTTTGGGTTGTGCTTTTAAAATAGAATCACACAATCACCCAAGTGCTTTGGAACCTTATCAAGGTGCTGCAACAGGTGTTGGTGGAATCAATCGTGATATTTTTACTATGGGTGCTCGCCCAATTGCTCAAATGAATTCTTTGCGTTTTGGCGATATCAAATTGGAGAAAACGAAGTGGTTAGTAAAGGGTGTGGTAAAAGGAATTGGCGATTATGGGAATGCTTTTGGTATTCCTTGTGTTGGTGGTGAAGTGTTTTTTGATGACTGTTACAATGTGAATCCATTAGTAAATGCATTTAGTGCTGGAATTGTAAAGGCTGGTGAAACTGTTTCTGCTACTTCTCATGGTGTTGGAAATCCTGTATTTATTGTAGGTTCAGCAACTGGAAAAGATGGAATTCACGGAGCAACATTTGCTTCTGCAGATATTACTGAAGATTCAGCAAAAGATTTACCAGCAGTTCAAGTAGGTGATCCTTTCCAAGAAAAATTATTATTAGAAGCAACCTTGGAAGTTATTAAAACAGGCGCTGTTATTGGAATGCAAGATATGGGTGCTGCAGGTATTACTTGTTCTACATCTGAAATGTCTGCAAAAGGCGAACACGGAATGGATATTTGGTTGGATAGAGTTCCTACTCGTCAAGCAAATATGCAACCATTCGAAATTTTACTTTCTGAATCACAAGAACGAATGTTAATCGTAGTGAAAAAAGGAAGAGAAAAAGAAGTTCAAAAGGTTTTTGATAAATGGGATTTGAATTGTGCCATGATTGGAACAGTTACCGATACAAAACGAATTAAATTTTATGTAGGAGATGATTTGGTTGCAGATGTTCCTGCGCACGATTTAGTATTAGGTGGCGGAGCTCCGGTTTATCACCGCGATTACAAAGAGCCTGCATATTTTAAAGAATCAAAAAAATTCAATATCGATTCAGTAGAAATTCCGAAAGATTTAAAAGCGGTTTCTAAATTTTTAATTTCTCATCCGAACATTGCATCTAAACAATGGGTTTACAATCAATACGATTCCATGGTTGGAACAGCAAACATGAGTACCAATGCGCCATCGGATGCAGCCATTGTAAATATTAAAGGAACAAAAAAAGCGATTGCTTTAAAAGTAGATTGTAATGCTCGTTACGTGAATGCTGATCCAGAAGTGGGTTGTGCTATTGCCGTTTCTGAAGCTGCTCGTAATATTGTTTGTAGCGGTGCTGAACCATCTGCAATTACAAATTGTTTGAACTTTGGTAATCCATACAATCCAGAAGTGTATTGGCAATTTGTGAATGTGATTAAAGGAATGGGAAGTGCGTGTATTAAGTTTGAAACTCCTGTAACTGGTGGGAATGTTAGTTTCTACAATCAGTCTTCTTATGAAGGCCCTGTTTTTCCAACACCTACAATTGGAATGTTAGGTGTGATGAAAGATAAATCGAATCGTATGACTTTGAATTTTAAAAACGATGGTGATTCTATTTATTTAATTGGCAGTTCTAAAAATTGTATCTCTTCTTCCGAATATTTGTATTCGTATCATAAAGTGAAAAATACTCCAGCTCCTTTCTTTAATTTGGATGAAGAATACGAAGTTCAGAAAGCAGTTAAAACATTAATTACAAATAAAGTCATTCAGTCGGCTCACGATTGCGCGGATGGTGGTTTATTCATCACGCTTTTAGAAAGTGCAATGACAAATGGATTAGGTTTCGACATTAGCTCTGACGAAGAAGTTCGTAAAGACGCATTCTTGTTTGGTGAAGCACAAAGTAGAGTAATTGTTTCTGTAAAAAAATCAGACGAAGATAAGTTCATTGATTTGATGATGGCTAGTAAAGCAGAATTCGAATACCTTGGAGATGTAAAAGGGAATGAAATGATTGTTGATGATCAATCTTTCGGAACTGTTGCTGAAGCAAAAAAAGTTTTTGATTCTGCTTTGGGCGAATTGTTAAAATAATATCTCTATGAAGAAAACAGTAGTGTTTTTCTTATTGATTCTTAAAGCTGTTTGTTCATTTTCTCAAAACTCTGCATATGAGTTTTATAAAAGTGCTATTCTAAATGATTCGCAAAAAGATTATACTGCTGCGTTGCACGATTTAGACAATGCACTTGGTCAAAACCCCAATTACGACAGTGCTTATTGTTTGCAAGGGTTCATCAATTATAAAATGGGTGAGTACAAAACAGCTATAAAGCTTCTAGATAAAGCCATAAAATTAAAACCAGCTTATTTTGATGCGCTTAACGGTAGAGGAATCGTAAAAGCACAATTGAAAGATTATATCGGAGCAATTAAAGATTTCAATAAAGCCATCGAATTAAATCCAACTAAACCCAAGCCTTATTATAACAGAGCATTAGCCAAAGCGCATTTGGATGATTATGAATCTGCAATAAAAGATTTAGACAAGTCTATAACAATTGATGCAAACTATGCAAATGCTTTTTATAGTCGTGCATTCTGGAAAGATCTATCTGGTGATTATGTTGGAGCAGTCGCGGATTATAAAAAAGTTATTGAATTAGATCCAGGTTATCGAGAAGCATATGTTGGATTAGCAACAACGATGTATCAACATGGAGATAAAGCGAATGCTTGTGAGTTGTTAAAGTCAGCAGCTGAAAGAGGAAGCATTATGGCAGATGAACTTGTAATTAAATTGTGTAATTAATGAAAATTATAATTACATATATATATATATTATTTGCTACTAGTAATATTTTTGCACAAATAGATTTTAATGTTGTAAAGCAAGATGTCACATGTAATCGAACCGCTTTAGGTGATGCAGAAGTGAATGTTGTGATAACTAATCCTCCTTATGTTTATTTGTGGAATACAGGTGATACAACAAATTCAATTAATGATTTGAATGAAGGGAATTATTCAGTTCTAATAACAGATGGTTTAGGAAACGATACAACTGTGAATATTCAAATTTTGTTAAGTGTTTGTGAAATGGCTCCTGAATTAGCTTTTACTCCTAATAATGATGGCTTCAACGATACTTGGTCAATTAATAATTCACAATATTTTCCGGAAGCAAAATTTATGGTGTTTAACAGATTGGGACAACTAGTGTTTTTTCGAAAAGGTGAATATGAGCTTTGGGATGGAAGAGATTTATTGGGTGTTCCTGTTCCTGATGCTTCCTATTATTATGTAATTTATCATCAAGGAAGTGATGAAGGAACAATTATAAAAGGAAGTGTAACAATTGTAAAATGATAAAAGTTAGAGTTTCCCTTTTGTTTTTATTTATTTCTGTTGCTTGTTTCGGGCAGCAAACTTCACAGTATTCGCAATTTATGATGAACGAGTATGGTTTGAATCCTGCTGTTGCTGGAAGTGGAAAAGGGCTTTATGTCATGGTTGGAAGAAGAACACAATGGAGAGGTTTTGCTTTGGCACCTGAGACTAATTTTGCAAGTGTTACTAAAGCTTTTGGTAAAAAAGGATACAGGCATTACTGGCATGGAGTAGGCGCATATGTTGAGCAAGATAAGTTTGGAATGTTTTCTAACAAAGTAGCATACGGTTCTTATGCGATCCACTTAAAATTGTCTTCAAAATATTTTTTAAGTTTTGGTGTGGCGGCAGGAGTGAAAAGTATTGCATTGTCAAATACGATATCTGATAAATTTGATCCAGCTTTATCTGCAGGAAGCCAAAAGGTTTTAATACCCGATGTTATTCCTGGTATATATTTGTATTCGAAAAAGGTTTCTGTAAGTCTTGCACTACGAAATCTTTATAAAAACACAATGAAACAGGGAAGCAAACAAGTAGGAAGTGGCAGTAGGTTGCTGCCAACAGCTATTTTTACAATAAGTAAAAAAATTAAATCTGAAGGATATGATTTTGTTTTTGTACCAGGTATTAACATTCAATCTAATTTAATTGGAATTCCATCTTCTCAATTTAATTTCATGGCTTATTATAGACAACGAATTGGTTTGGGAGTTACCTACCGTATGCACGATGCTGTTTCTGCTATGATTCAAATTAGAGTTTTGAAAAATGTTGTAGTTGGGTTTGCTTATGATTATACTGTTTCTAAATTCCGTTCTGCAAATGCCAATTCAATGGAATTTATGACCGGTATGACTCCCGTAATGAGTAGTGAAGGATATGATAAACCCAACGGTGCTTCTGATTGTCCTAAATTTGATTTTGATTTTTAACGGTGAAAGAATTTCTTAAAAAAATTTGGCGATATACATGGAAAGCAGCAATGTGGTTTTTCATTGTAAGCATTGTTTCCGTTGTTTTTTTTCGTTGGGTTCCTATTCCCGTTACTCCGTTAATGTTAATTCGTTGCGTTGAACATAAAATGGATGGGAAAGAAATGAAGTTGAACAAAGATTGGGTTTCATTAGATCAGATTTCTCCAAGTTTGCAATTAGCTGTAGTTTGTTCCGAAGACCAGAACTTTATTAAACACAATGGTTTTGATTTTGAAGCGATTGAAAAAGCGATGGATTATAATGAGACGCATACAAAGACAAGAGGAGCAAGCACCATCAGTCAACAAACTGCAAAAAATGTTTTTCTTTGGCAAGGTAGAAGCTATCTCAGAAAAGGATTGGAAGTCTATTTTACTTTTTTGATTGAAACATTCTGGAGTAAAGAACGAATCATGGAGGTTTATCTAAACGTAATAGAAATGGGAGATGGTATTTACGGAGCGCAGGCCGCATCTAAAACATTTTTTAAGAAGGATGCAAAGTACATGACTAAATCAGAATGCGCAACCATTGCAGCCGTTCTTCCAAATCCTATAAAATTTAATGCCGGCAGACCAAGTGCCTACACTCAAAAACGAAGAGGCTGGGTGATGAATCAAATGAGTTTATGGGGTGGAGTTCTGAGATATGAAGAAGTAGAGGAGAAGCCTGTGAAGAAGAAGAATAGGAAGTAACGTAATGATGTGCTGATTTCTGATGAGCAGATTATCTTTAATACATTATCCTACACTTAGGCAGTAAAGCTTTCAATACGGCCAAATCAAACTCCTGAAACTTATTCCCTCTTAAATCCAATACTTCCAGATTTTGCATCACACTGATGTTTTCAGAAATAGAAGTGAGTTGATTATTTTGTAAAGATAAGTATCTAAGATTTTTTAATTTAAATATTCGTTTGTTTAAATCTGTTAGTTTATTGTCGTCTAAAATTAACATTTCTAAAGTGTTAATTTTTGCAACAGTTTTCGGAACATCTTTTATGCCGCAACGTGTCATTGTGAGGCTTTTTAACTTTTTGAATTCCGAAAAAGAACTGGGAAGTGTATCCAGCTTTACGTTGTATAACAATATACTATTCAGGTTATTCAGATATCCAATTGAATTAGGAAAGTGAAATGTATCTGCTTTGTTGTTTTGAATTTCCAATTCTTTTAATTTCCCTAAAAAAGCAATTTCGTATGGAAGTGAATCTAAATTCGAACTATGTAAATGCAATTCATTTAGCATGGATAAATTTCCAATGTCTTTTGGTAAAGATGTGATTGGATTTTCAAAACAAGAAAAATAAATAAGGTTTGTTAGGTCCTTTAATTCTGCGGGTAATTGAGTAAAACCATTACCGTTTAATTGTAATACTTGTAACTGCTCTAATTTGCCAATCTTTGGAAACAACTTTGGGTCGATTGGCTGATTGTCAATTTTTAATTTGTAAGCTATTTTAGATTCTTTTAGTGCGTCTTTTAAGTTGGTATACACCATTGCTCCTGGAGGGCCATATTTATCAAATGGGTCCAGTTCTTCTTGAGCAAGAGCAGGAAAGGAAAGGAGTAATGTAATTGAGAGTAGTAATCTATTCATAAATTGTAATCTAGCTATTATAATTTTTCTTTCAACTTGCATGCCCTTCGACTCCGCTCAGGGTGACGTCCTAATTGAAATTGTTGCAACTATTATTGTATAATCAATCTTGTAATTAATTCTTTTTCACCAACATTTAATTTCAAAAGATAAATTCCGTTTGATAAGTTTAAATCATTTTTATTTAAATTGATTTGATGTTTGCCAACACTTTGATTTTCTTTTTGAATCAATACAATTTGTTTGCCAAGAATATCTACCAAAAAAAATTCTACTTGAGAAGCTGCTGTTAATTGATAAGCAATCGTTGTTGTTTCAGAAAAAGGATTCGGATATGCCATTAAATTCAAATCATTCGAAGCGTTGGTTATTCCTGTGGATAATAAAATCAATTGTCCGTCAGATGTCATTACACTAGATAGTAATCCAGCTCCGTCCTCCGATTGAACACTGTAGTAATAATATTGTCCAGGAGTTAGGGATAAGCCTGTATGTGTTTTTGAAGTTGATAATGTATTGCTAGTCCAGCCAACAATATCAGTAGCGCCTGGAGTTGTTCCTATCGCATACCAATATTCAGTTATTCCAGAATGCGGATCAATACTATTTGTCCAGTTTGCAGAAAGTTGAGTTAAAGAATAAGTTGTGTCAATGTCTGTTGTTATTCCATCACTAATAGAAACTCCCGAAGGATTTGTCCAATCTACATTTACATCTTGTGAAGCTACTGCTGATAGATTTCCAGCTGCATCTTTTGTAATTGATTTTACTCTGCATGAGGGTGAACTTGGGTTTGCATTTTGATACCGCACATCATTAGTAGAAGCAGAGCCAACACTAACAGTTACGGATGGTAAACGTGAACGGTAAACTTTTAAATCATTCACCATGTAATCAGAATTTCCATTTCTGAAGGAGATTGCATTTCCATTTGTGTAAGGAGAAGGATCTGTCCAGCTTCCTACAAAATTATTATCCTGATACACATCCATCTTTCCAGAGATGCGATCATACAATACTTTATAGTCGTACCATTGTCCAGCATTCACAGTCATTGGAGCGGAATGTACCAAGCTGAAAACATTGCTTACCACTTTATAGAATTCACACATTCCGCTTTCTACTCTAAACCAAACAAAATAAGAATTACCTCTGTTGGTTTGTGTAGCATCATCACAAAAGAAATGTAATCCTGCTCTTCTGTTTGTTCCTGAGCCATCTATTTTTCCTTGCCAGTTATATAAATACCTGTTGGATAAATTTTGGGTGAGTGGTGCCCAAATATTTGTATTGGTATTTGTTTCATCGGTTTGATTTAAATATCCTCCTGCAATTGACCATACTCCGCTTTCTATTGTCCAATCGGGATGAATCACTGCATCGAAATTATCACTAAAGAATCCGTTACCATTATTTGCTCGCCATTCTGTTCCGTTGTTTTCTAATACTTGATAAAAACTTTTTTCAATTCCAGAACCACCAACATTATCTGCATCTGTAAAGTTTGCAGTGAAGTTTGTAGTTACCCAACCTGCTGGTGTTGAAACCGAAGTTGTTGGAGCAACAGCATCAATGCTGCAATTCCAAATGGCTTGGAAACCGGAAGCTACTGTTGATACATCTGATTTGTATCGCAATGTTAAAGAACCACCAGTTGCAGTAACTAAACCCGGACTGCTTGTCCCATGATAAAATCCAACGAGTGGTGATGCTGTGCTCGGACCGTTATAAATCCATAACGTATCGTAATTTAATTCTGTGTTGAAGGCAGAAAAATTTAATGTTAGTCCGCTAGCACCTGTAGGAGCAATGGTAAAAGTATAATCTTCTTTATCGTAATAATTTCTGCTCGGTCCGCCCATATCGTAAATGGTATCGGTGCATGGAATGATTTGACAGTCGGTAAATTTATTTTGAATAAGATTCCATAGCTCATTGTAGCCATCATCGTACCCCAAAGCCCAAATTCCAATTCCACCAATTCCGCGCTGATTTACTAAATCGAATTTATAATCAAGTGAAGTTTCGTCATCAATAAACGCTTGCCAGTTGTTTCCACCTCTAACAGAAGGAAAGTAAGTGGAGAAACTAACAGGATCCCAAGCGCGTGTAGAATAATTTCCACTCACATTGTTTCGCATGGTTGCATACGTAACTGAACTTGTTCCAACTCCTGAAGTGGCGCTCGGAATGGTACTCAATGTTGTTCCCCACTCGCGACCATACCAAGGCAATCCTAAAAGTAATTTCGAATCGGTTGTTCCTTGATTTAAATAAAAGGTTAATGTTTTAGGAAGTGTGTAATTGTAAGAAGTTTGAAAATTATACAAAGGAGATTCTGGTCCAGCAGTAGTACTTCCGCTGTAATAGTAATCGTATCCCATGATGACAAATAAATCGACATAAGGATTCATTGCTGCCATGTCGAATACATTGCTCCAATCAACAGCATACAAACAAATGCTAATTTCGGAGCCGGGAATAGCAGCATGCATTTGATTGCATAAGTCGATCATAAAAGCAGTAAAAGCAGTTCTGTGTGAAGCGCCCATTCCCTCAAAATCAATGTTTACACCTTTTGCTCCTCGTGCAGAGACTAAATTTATTAAGTTGGTGATTAATGTTTGTTGTGAAGTTGGACTAGCAAAAAAGGCGGTGTGTCCGCTAAATAAAGTAGCGCACAATGTTACATTCACTCCGTTTGCCTGTGCAGTTGTAACAACACTTGCAGTCGACCAATTATGCGTAGTAATCGCATTTCCATTTGCAGAATTTACTTCGTATGAAAAATAACATAGGTCAGTCAATCCGTTCCAATCATAGTTGGCTTCTAGTCCTGCACTCCAATATGGATGCCAACCGTAAACTCTTTTTGTAAGATTACATGCCCTTGAAGAAGTTTTTTGTTTTGCAATAGGATGAGGGATTCCAGTTTCAACTGTTCTTAAACTATCCCATTGTTCGTTGGTAGAAAAATGATAGGTTGAATATTTTTCTGATTCTTCTTGGTGAATGGATTTGTGAGAAAGATCTCTAATGCTTTTTGGAATAACATTAAGTATGTCGCCATCTTCATAATTCAAAGGCAACCTGCATGTGTATGGTTTACTTACTTGTGCAATAGCAAATTGCGCAACGCAAATGAAAGTAAATAGAGCAATTTTTTTCACTAGCGAAGTATTAACTTAATTGTTTTTTGCTCTTCATTCATTTTTAATTTCACAAAATACATGCCTTTTGCTAAATTTAAATCGTCTGAATTGATTGCCAATTCATGCTTCCCTGATACCTGATTGGATTTTAATAAAGTAATTTGTTTTCCTAAAACATCCGACAATGAAATTTCTACAGCAGCAGTTTCTTTTAAAGAATAAGTGATGATTGCTGTATTAGTAAACGGATTCGGATAAATACTAAATAAATTGTTTGAATTCTGATCATCTAATCCTGTCGACAATAAATTGCAAGTCCATGAAGAAACAAATCCAGAATTGTTTACAAAAGGGTCAGAGATGAAATGTAATGTAAGTGCACTTCCTGTTGATGTAAATGAACCCGGAGAAGTTGTTCCTGTGTAAGCTCCAACCAAGGCAGCAGCTGTAGAGTTTCCATCATAGATGTAAAGTGAATCAAATCCATTTTCTAAATCAAATCCAGTAAAGTTCATAGTAACATTTACTGCGCTTGTTGGAGCAATCGTATAAATGTAATCTTCGTTACCAGTATAAGAAGAACCTGCTCCACCAGTATCATTAAATGTTCCACTGCAATTTACATCTGTTGAAACGCAAGATGGTGTTGTGAAACTTGAACCATAAGTTTGTGTTGTACCGTTCCAAATTCGCCAATAATAAGTTGTACTTGGTCTAAATTTCATGTAAGACGAACAAGCAGGGTAATCACAAAATCCACCTGGACAATTCACAGATGTTAAGCCAGAAACATCTTTGTTGTAATAGGTTGTGAATGTCGGACTTTCAGAAATGTCCAAGAACCATCCCGCTCCTGTGCTTGTCCAGCTAAGGTCAACATCAATGTTTGGACAAGTTGCTGTTAATGCATTTAATGCTGTTGGTGTTACAATTGTTGATCCAGTACTTGTCCAAGAAATATTCCAACCTGGATTTGTAGTTGAACAATCCGAACGGAATTGAATAAGCATTTCTCCACCTGTAGAAGAAATTGTTGCAGGAATTGATGTTCCAGTATAGGTTCCAATTAAAGGAGAAGAAATTGAATTGCCATCATATACATACATGTAATCCCAATTTGCTTCAAGATCAAAACTATTGATAGTTAACGTAATTGTTGCAGCACCTGCAGGATCTATCAAATACAATTCACGTTCATCATCTCCATAATCTCCTGTTGGTCCGCCACTGTCATAAAATGTTCCACTTGATGCAGTTAACGAAGTAGTTGGTGTAGTGTTGTTTATTTGTTCGTAGTAGTAAATCCAATTCCAATATTGTCCAGGATCACTATGTGTTTGCATCGGAAACATTTGATGTCCTTTAATATCAATACAGCCTCCTTCTAAACAAGAAGTGTAACCACCCGTACAACCTGGTCCGTAATAAGTTCTCAATGGATTTATTCCATAACCACTTCCGCAAATATCTCTTACCAATGCCGCTGAACTATTGTACATAGCAGTTGTATACCAAACAGGAGTGCTTACATAACCTTCATGCTCTAGTCCAATTGTATAGGGATTTTCACTGCCTACATGCCATGCTCTGTTTGCTTCCAAAACCATTTGAGTAATTTGTCCGTCACTCGAACGCAATACATAATGTGCCGAAACACTTGCAGAAGGATTTTGAAACCAAGAAATACAACCCGCATAACTTCCTTCCACATCATGAATAGTAACAGCTGAAATTGGTGTGCCGCCACGACCAACAGAATAATTACTTGTAGATGCCGGTGTCCATAAAGCAGGAGGGTAGTCGGTCGACATCATCGACTTTCCTGTGAATGTTTCACCACTTTTATTGGTAATGATTTTTTGTGAAGCGTTTACAAAAGATGAACTTAGGATAGCATAATTATCTGCTCCAAATATTTTAATAGGATCTAGGTTGTGATTAGGAAAACTGTATGCTTGTTGATAATTGGAGTTCATCAAAAATTGAACATAACCATATTCTTGTGTAACAAGTGCATAGATTTGTCCTTCTGTTTCTCTTGGTAATTCACTTAAGTAGGTAAGAATGGTTAATTGGTCTTCTACTTTATTGCTTCTTATTCCTAATATTTTTTTTGTTTTTGAATATGCAGTTGCATAGGCTAAAATATTTTTTTCAGGATCAGAGATGATATCACTTGTGCTTATCATCGAAAGATCAGAAACAAGTTGAAGATTACTGAAGAAATAGTTTTTCCCATCTAAAGTTAATCCCATTACTCCGTATGCTTTTGGAATACCCGTGCAACTTTCTTGTTCAGCAGGGGAGTGTGAGATGTGTGCAAAACGAGTGTTGCAAAATGCAACGGCTTCTAACATTCCACGTGGGATTTCAGGGTAAATGGAATAGGCTTTATTGAAAGATTTTGAGTAAGGATTTATAATTATATTCTCAGCCTTAGTTGAAGAAAGTATGAAAATAAAAATGGAGGAAAGTAGTAGTTTTTTCATTAGAATCGTTTTTTAATAAATTCTATAGTAAATATAAGAATTTACAGTCAAACGGCTATCATATGAAAAGAATTATCTAGACCAAATAAAGTGATCTATTCATTTAATAAGGATAGTATTCAAAAGGTAATCCAGTGAGTCTTGCTGTTTCTTCACCAAGCATTAAGATGTCTTCGTCATCTTCTTCATAATGCCATTTAATAAGAATACTCTTGTCACTTGTCATGAACTTTTTTGAAAATACTAACAAGTCAGTTACTAATTTCAGTGAACTGGAGTTTAAATATTCAAAGGAAAAAATAAAAGTAGTTTTAGGAAGGGGCGATTTGAAGTATTCCTCTACATGTTTAAAAATAGGTGTAAAAAAGGCTACCGAATCTTCAGATAAAGTACGTCCTTTAATTGTAAAAGTTCCTTCGGAAATGTTAAAAGAAACCTCTGGCGTTTCTTTGGTTGCTGCTATAAAAAAGTCTTCCATTATGAAAAATAATTTGCGTTTTAAAATATTTCTTTATTTAGTATTTAGATTTTAACTCCAATTACAGTTATATCATCTATTTGTTTCGTGGTTCCCTTCCAATCATAAAGGGCTTGATCTAAAGCGTTATATTGATTTTGGCTATCCTCTTCTGCTATTTTAGTAAAAAGTTCTTTTAATCTTTTCACACTAAATTTCTTTAAGTCATTTTTGTCGAATTGGTCAGCGTACCCATCAGTAAACAAGTAATAAACATCGTTAGGTAGAATTTCTATTTCTACATCAGTAAATGTTTTGACGTATTCGTCATATGAGCCTCCAATCGAAAAACTTCTTAGATTAACTTCATTTACAACTCCGGCACGGACATAGTACATTGGTCGTGATGCAGAAGAATATAACATCTTGGTTTTTTCTTTGTTGATTGCACAAATAGAAACATCCATACCATCTCTTGATGTACTTCCTACTACATCTTGCTTAAGGAGTTTCGTTATGTTTAAGTTCAGCTGGTTTAATATTTCACTAGGTGTTGTGATTTTTTTATCGAGTACAATATCAGTTAAAATATTCGTACCGATAATCGACATAAATGCTCCTGGGATTCCATGCCCCGTACAGTCTACTGCAGCAACGATATAAGATTCTTCTGTTTCTGCAAACCAATAAAAATCACCACTTACAATATCTCTTGGCTTGAAAAATATAAACGATTTTGGAAAACTAGAAATGAAGCTTTCTTGAGAAGGTAGCAACGATTCTTGAATTCTTTTTGCATAATTGATACTGTCAGTAATGTCTTTGTTCTTTTCCTCTAAGACGATTTTAATGCTTTCAATTTGCTCTTTTTCAATTTGTAATTGATATGTTTTTTCTTTTACTGTGCTTTCAAGTCTCAGTTTTATTTTTAATAAATTGTTGATTCTTGTTCTTAAATAATAATAAACAATTCCTCCTAATGTTATTATTGACAAAAGCCAAAACCAAACGCGTTTCCAGAAAGGCGGTCTAATTGTAAATCGGATTTCAGTCGGTTGACTATTCCAAATACCATCTCTATTACTAGCATATATTTGAAATGTATATTCTCCATCTGATATTAATGGGAATTCAATAATTCGTTCATCTGTAGTTCTCCAAATTGTATCCACACCCAATAGTCTGTACTTGTATAAAACCTCTTCTGCGGCCGTTAAGGAAATACCTAAGACCTCTATTTTAACATTGTAGTCGTCATATTCTAGACTTAACTGGTCTGCAGTAGAGTCAGTCTTTTCGTTAAGTGCAATTGATAGATAATTATTGTCATTCAGTATCAATGATAAGATTTGTGTTTTAGGTTCCGGTATGCTAATCTTGTTTTTTTGGGTATTATAATTCGTTAAACCATCTTCTGAACCAAACCACACATTTCCTTTCATATCAGAAAATCCTGCATTTAAATTATTTTTCGTAAATAACAGTCCATCCGTTTTTTTATAGGTTGTAATCACTTGTTTAATGCCTTTGATTTGCGACATTCCATTTTTATGCGTCACCCAAATGTCGTTGTTGTAATTTACAATTGCAGAATAACAAAAATTTGAAATTAGACCATTTTCTACTCGTAAGTTTTTTGTGGTTTTGCCATCATAGGTGAATATTCCATCTCCATTTGTTGAAATCCAAATCAAACCTTTTAAATCTTCGGAAACGGAATTTATAGCGTAACTTTTTAGCTCTGGAATGTCTTTTAATACGGTTATTTCATCATTTTGCAGAAAGTAAGGAGGTGTTCCATCAGAACAAAACCAGATTCGTGCTTTAGAGTCACAAAAGATGAATTTTACATTGTTGTGCATTAATCCCTCGGACGTGGTTAGTAACGTTATGTTTTTTGTATCAGGGTCAATAAAATATACGCCTTCTTTTGTTCCAATAAAAATTGTTCCTCCTTTGGTTTGAGTGATACAATTTATTGAAAGACTCGATAGTTTATTTTTTAATGAAAAATTCTCAAATTTTTCGGTTGTTGGTTCAAACGTATAGACACCATTTAATTCAGTGGCTAACCAAAATTTCCCATTTTTGTCTTTGTGTATGGCGTTTATTTCGTCATTTACGAATCCATTGCTTGATCCAAATAATTTCGTTTTCGTTTTATTTTCTGCATAATATTTTAGTAATCCGCTGCTTGTTCCTAGCCATATATAGTCTGAAGAGTCTGCATAAATCGATTTAATATCGGACGCTAGATCGGGCTTGTAGAAGTTGAATTTAAAAGTGGGCAATTCGATTAATCCATTTCCGAAAGAACCAAACCACATATTGTATTCAAAATCTTCAAAAATGGATTGGATATAATTACTTGGCAATCCGTTTTCTTTTCCTATTGAATTTACAGTATATTTCGTTTTGTCATTTCCTCGTGGAAAGATAATTTTTTTTAATCCTTCATTCGCAAGGGATATCCACAAATTTGTTTCATGGTCAGAATAGATACTTAATATTGTTTTTGATTCAGATTCAAGAGCATCTGTTATGGTTGAGATGAGTTGGATTTTTTTATTTAAAAGCTTAATGCCAAATACACCCTCGCCAGGTAGTGTTACCCAGTAAATACTTGCATTTTGAGCATCTCGAATAATGTATTTGATTGTTTTGTTTTCAAATAATGCAAGTTTTGAAATAAGTTTTAATTTGGTTGGGTTTTGAGTGTTATACCAATTTAAACCATTGTTTGTTGCACATAAAAGATTTCCACTGATATCCGCTTTTATATAATTGACGCCCTCGTCTTCTGATAGAATTGGTCCTTTTAAAGTATAGGATGTATCTATGTAGTAAACCCCTTTTCCTTGAACTGCAAACCAAATATTTTTTTTAGAATCTTCTGTAAATGAAATAATCTTGGAGCCGAGTTCTTCGGATTTTTTTATCTTGTTTATTACTCCATCTTTTAAATATGAAATACCATTTTGATAGTGACCTAGCCATACTGTCTTTCTAGAATCAATGAAGTGGTGATTGACAAAGTTTTCGGCAAGACTATCTTTTATGGAATACGTTTTGAATTTTTTTCCTTCAAAGGAAGAAAATCCATTTCCTGTAGCCATGTATAAATACCCGTCTTCAGATTGCGAAATGGAGTAAATGTAGTTTTGTGAAAGACCATTATCTTCAGTGTACACATTGAAATCAAAAACCTGAGCTATGCCAGTTTTGAAAAGAGAGAGTGCAATTAAAATAATTAGTCTAGAGAGAGAATTCATATATTAGTTTGTTTTCACCTTTATTTTGTATTTATATTTTGGAACACCTCCAATAGGTGAAGCAAAAAATGGCAAATTTTCACCGTACTGATTTTGTATGTACACCACAATATTGTTGTTGTTTGAATCTTTAAGTTTAATAAATTGAATGTCCAGTGAAGTATTTAACTCTTCCTTTTCAATGGGATATCGGTGTTTTTTCCATTCATTGTTTTTAGAGGATTTGTCACCAGTGCCTTTTTTAGCAACTGATATCAATCGTATCACACCATCGTCATCATAATCAAATATATTTACATCCACAGCAGTTACTTTGGAATCAATAAAAGGATAAACATGTCCTACTGATGTTTTTACATCCGCTAACCGAAATGAATATTCGTAAGCAAAGGCGTTTCCTCCTTCTACATCTTTATTCTCATTTGGTTTTGATGATAAATACATTCGATAGAGATTTCCATCATCACCATCTAAACCTTCAATTACAATTTTGAATACATATTGATTAAAGGTTGGGTCTAATTCTCCTTCTGTTGGATTAAATGGACCTAAGCTAATCCATTTGTTGTCGTGTTCCGTTTCATTTGAAAAAGTTTTTGTAGCGAGCTGAATACCACTCTTAAAATTACCAACAGGGTTGATGTTTTTTGCTGCAGGATCTGTGTGGGCGCCTTTTCCTCCGTATACAGAGAATCTGGTTTTTGTATTAAATGCTGGGCCATGTAATTCATCATTTGTGCCACTGCTTTCTGGGTCGTAAATGCGAATATAAATTGGGTTTTTTTCTGAAAGCGGAATCACAAAAAAGAAGGTTTGAACAAAATCATCATCACCCCATTCTTTTTGAGAGTTTTTGGCGAATGTGCCCAGGTATGGAAATTTTTCATCCAGCGAAGGCACTGATTGTGAAAACGAGCTAAAAAAGAAAAGCCCTAAAACGAATACTGAAATTAATTTTTTTGTTATCATATCTTTTTCTTTGAAATATAGATTGTAACCCTTCTATTCAAAATAATGTTCTTCTTGGAGTTGGCTTCATCTTCAATCGGATGTTCATTTTTGGGTATATTTCTAATGCTTTCAATTTTTATGCCCTTTTCTTCAAAATATTTTTTTATTCCATTTCCTCTTTTCATGGATAGCTCTAGTCGTGCAACCTCATATTCATTCTCATTGAATTCAGCACTACCTACGGTGTCTGTAAATGCATAGATTGAGATACCTAATCCTGGTTCAATTTTTAAAATATCCGCTATTAAATCCAACGTTGGATAATAGATTGTCTCAATTGAATCTGCAAATGCAGTAAAATAGATGTTGCTAGAAAATTCTTTAAATGTAGGATTATTATCTTTTAAATTCATCATCCAATCAAATATTTTTATGTTCTCTAATGTTCCAAATTTTCTAAGCAAAGAGTCTCCGCCATAGGCAACTACCCTTGACCCATTTAGGCCGTTAGCTCTTGCTTTTTTGTATTCTGGCAGCAAATCCACAATTTTCTCTTTTCTGCCGGCTGTGTAAAAGTAGAGGCTATCCCAAAGATATTCCTTCACTTCGGATAGTCCTTCGAAAAATGGTGCATTTAAAGGGATTTGCTTCTCAGAACTACCCAGGTATACACGGTAGTTTAAGCTATCAACATTTTCGGTAGAATAGATTGTTTTTTTATTTTGTGGTTCATAAAAAAGTGTTGAATCTACTGCAGGGACGAAATTGTTAATGACATAGATTTTTTTTTCATAGCAGCTGTTTTGAGCTTTCCCGGAAGAGTCAATTCTGCTTTCAAGTCCTAATTTAATTGTGAATTCACCTTCATTTTTATAAATATAATTTCCTGCTTTTTGATTCGAATAGTTACCATCTCCTAAATTCCAGTAATAATTAATTATTGTTGATCCCGGAATTTTAGATTTTTCTGCATTGAGGTTAAATAGTGCATTTGTTGCAACGGTGTCCGAGCAATTAATGTATACTTGCTGAAGGTCTTCTACTTCAAACTCATAACTTGCTTGGTTGTAAAACAATGCCCCGGATGCTTCTTCAATTATATTAAGTTCCACCGTATAAATTCCAGCTCTTTTGAAACAATGTTTTGCTTCAATGTTTTTAATTTTAGTTCCATCACCTAAATTCCACTCATAAATTAATTTAGATCCCGATTCGGAAATAAGGTTGTCATCTGAACTTTCTTCGTAAAAAGTGAAACAATATTTGGGTTTAACGAATGGAATGCAATTTTTTATTGCAGGGTATTTTATTTTAAAATAGTAAATGTCATCTTTATTTAACTCATTTCTGTTGGAAGAAATATATCCTTGATTCGCTGTTGAATCTAATGAAATTCCAAAATCATCAAAAGCGGAGTTGAATGGAGTGTCTAATAATTGCTTCTGCGAATGGATGCTATCCGCTATATCATAGGTGTATAAATCTAGTCCTCCCAAACCTCCTGAAATATTTGAAGAAAAATATAATGTTTTAGACGCAGAAATAAATGGAAATACTTCGTTGGATGAACTGTTGATCTTGTTTCCAAGGTTTATTGGTTGCGACCAGATTCCTTCATTTAAAGTTGAATAGTAGATGTCCATTCCTCCGAACCCTCCATCCATATTTGAAGAAAAAAACAGTGTTTTCCCATCTTGAGATAGAGTAGGGTGTAGGAAAGAAAATTCTTTTTTGCAAAAGGATAATTTAATTGGAGTCGTCCATGTCTTGTCTTTAAATTCAGAAGAATATAATTGCAGATTCTTTTGTTCCTTCGTTTCTTTCTTTAAATTAAATTTGAAATTGGAATTTGAACTGAAGATTATTAAGCTTTGATCATTATTGTAGGTTGCCGGGCCATCATTGTAAGCTGTATTAATAATCTTAGACAAAGGCTTTTCAGATTTGAAATTTACAGAATCGATTTTTTCACAGATGTATAAATCAACTAGCGGTTTCTCTGAATTATTACTATAAACCACTCCAATTAAATTTTCTCTATCGGATGCAAATACCATTTTGTCTTTATAGATAAAAGGAGAGAAATCGGAGTTTTTTGAATTTAGATTTATTGGGGAAATTACATATTCTGCAGTGTCAGTAACGAATAATAAGGTGGAATCTAACTTTACTGGTTCTTGGGCAATCGACTTATGGACAAGAATGATAAATAAGAAAACACTAAAAATGTACTTGTTCATAAATTTAAAAATAACGAGGGCTAGCAGCATTTAACTTATAGCCAAATTCATATTTTAGCATCACTTCGTGAGATCCTCTGTTATACGTTTTAAGTTTTGTTATCGTTAAATCATAGGAGTAACCAACCTTAAATTGGTCGTTTATAGAATAGTTTATAAGAAATACAACTGCATCGTTTGTTCGATATGAAAACCCTAATCCAAAACTCTTATAGTATGCATTTAAATTTAAATCAAACTCTATTGGCGAGTTGTTTATGTATTTTACTAATATAGATGGTTTAAATACCATTTCTTCAGAATATTTTAAAATACAACCACTATTTAATAGGATAGGATTGTAAGTGTTTTTTGTATAAGTGCTAAATTGAATTAGAGCGGGAGCTGACAGTCCAATAAAATAATTTTTTGACAAATAGAATGCTCCAGCTCCAGCTAGCGGTGTGACTAGTTTTTGAGATTGACCTTCAAATAGCGCATCACCAGAAGTTGTTGTTACGATTTTATCCCAATCATTTCTAGTAATATCTACTCCACCAAGAATCCCTAAACTTAAGGTGCTTTTTTTAAATTTCAGTTTGTAAGCAAAAATTGCATTCGCAATATTTTTATTCGTTACGCCATATATGTCTGAAGTATAGCTTAGCCCTATGTTTAGTTTTTTATTTGGTAATGGTGTATGTGCACTTATTGATGTTGTTTTAGGAGCGCCATCAAATCCTGTCCATTGGTTTCTATGTAGTAATGTTAAATTAAGCGCTTCATTAGCTCCAGCATAAGCAGGGTTAATCGATAACCCATTGAACATATATTGGCTATATTGATTGTTATGTTGCGAATAAATCGTATTCGAAACAATCATTAATAATATGAAAATTAAAAAATTTCTCATTTAGTTTTAATTACAACAAAGCCATTAATTGTTTTCTCACCATTTATCGTGAGGATATAATAATACGTGTCATCTGAAAGTTTGTCTCCACTATTATTTAATCCATTCCAATCATTTTTATAATCAGAATTACTGTAGACTAAATTCCCCCATCTGTTAAATACGTTTAAATCTACATTGCTAAAACTTCCTAATCCTGGTATCACAAAATATTCGTTCGTATTATCTCCATTTGGTGAAAAACCATTTGGCATATATACATCAGATACATTTATTGTTACTTGGTCAGAGCTAGCCGGACAAACTCCATTTGTTATTGTCCATTGGAAAATGTTTGCACCATTATTTAATAAAGAAACAAGTGATAATGGATCATTCACATTTGTGATTGTTCCTGTGCTGGAAATAATGCTCCATGTTCCAATTCCTACTAAAGGGGAATTGGCATTTAAATTAATCGTATTTAAATTGATATTCATGTCGATACCCGCACTTGCAATTGTTGGAATATCATCTACCCAAATTTCTACTTCATCAAAAGTGGATGGACAAACTGCGGCAGTAATCGTCCATCTGAAAATATTGGAACCGATACTCAGTCCCGTAACTGAAGTGGTAGGTAAAGTAGGGGTTGCGATCACTCCACTACCTGAAATGAGTGTCCAGTTTCCAGTGCCAACAGCCGCAATGTTGCCATTCAATGTTGATGACGTTGCGCAAATTGTCGAATCAAATCCAGCATTTGCAATTGTTGTTAATGGATTTACAGTTAATATAATTGTGTCTGTAGATGATGCGCAAGTTCCGTTACTGATTGTCCAAACGAACGTGTTAATGCCAACAGATAAACCAGAAACAGCCGAACTAGGTGATGCTGGGCTGGAAACAGTTCCAGTTCCTGAAACCAATGTCCAATTTCCAACTCCTATAACTGGAGTATTTCCATTTAAAATTGAAATCGCTGAACACAGCGTTGAATCAAATCCAGCATTAGAAATTGTAGGGAATGGATCAACATATATTGCTACTGTATCAACAGATGGAAGACATGTTCCATTTGTAGTTGTCCAGACAAATAAATTTGTACCAACACTTAATCCTGTCACTCCAGAGCTTGCTAAAAGTGGAGAGGTGACAGCACCACTACCTGAAACGACTGTCCAGCTTCCTGTACCTATTGTAGGTACATTTCCGTTAATTGTTGAGTTTGAAGAACAAATTGTAGAATCAAAACCTGCATTTGCGGTTGTTGGGAACGGATCTACAAAAATAGAAACAGTATCTGTTGATGAAGGACATGTTCCATTTGCAACTGTCCAAATAAACGTATTAACACCCACATTTAATCCTGTAACAGAACAAGTAGGAGTTGTTGGTGTTGATAAAGTAGCTGTTCCTGCAACAACAGTCCATGTTCCGTTTCCAATGGCTGGAGTGTTTCCATTTAATGTGGAAGTAGAAGAACAAATTGTTGAATCAAATCCAGCACTAGAAATTGTTGGGAATGGATCAACATATATTGCAACGGTATCTATAGATGGAAGACAAGTTCCATTCGTTGTTGTCCAAACAAATAAATTTGTACCAACACTTAATCCTGTCACTCCAGTGTTTGCTGCAAGCGGTGTGGTGACAGCGCCACTACCAGAAATGACAGTCCAACTTCCAGTTCCAATTACTGGAACATTTCCATTAATGGTTGATGTTGAAGAACAGATTGTAGAATCAAAACCTGCATTTGCTGTTGTTGGGAATGGATCCACATAAATAGAAACAGTGTCTGTTGAAGAAGGACATGTTCCATTTGCAATTGTCCAAACAAACGTATTAACACCCACACTTAATCCTGATACAGAACAAGTAGGAGTTGTTGGTGTAGATAAAGTAGCCGGTCCTGCAACAACTGTCCATGTTCCGGTTCCGATGACTGGCGTGTTTCCATTTAATGTAGAAGTAGAAGAACAAATTGTTGAATCAAATCCCGCATTAGAAACTGTCGGGAATGGATCAACTATATAATTTACGGTGTCATATGATATTGGGCAAGCTCCACTTGTAATGGTCCATAAAAAAGTATTCACTCCAACTCCTAGGCCTGTAATTCCTGAATTTGGAAGCCCCGGTGTAGTAACTGAACCAGTGCCCGAAAGGACTGACCATGTTCCGATTCCGACTATTGGTGTGTTTCCATTTAATATAGAAGCGGATGAACAAATAGCTGTATCATTTCCTGCATCCGATGGAGTAGCAAATGTATTGATAGTTACAACAATGGTATCAGTAGACGGAGCACATGTTCCATTAGAAATCGTCCATACAAAGGTATTTACTCCTACACTTACACCCGTAATTGTCGTTGTTGGTAAAGTAGGATTTGTAATTGTCCCAACACCTGAAACGATTGTCCATAAACCTGTTCCAACAATTGGTGTGTTTCCATTTAATGTTGCAGATGAAGAGCAGATAAGGAAATCGGGCCCTGCGTTAGCAATAGTTGGATAGTCGTCTACTGTAATGGATACCGTATCTGTTGATGGAGTACAAACACCATTTGAAATTGTCCAAACAAATATATTCGTTCCTATTCCTAATCCGGTGACTGTTGTAGCTGGTAGTGTAGAATTTGTAATTGTTGTAGTTCCTGAAATTAATGTCCACAATCCAGACCCTACTATCGGTGTGTTTCCAGTTAAACTAGAAGCTGATGAACAAATTGTTGAATCAAATCCTGCGTTTGAAACAGTAGGGAAATCGAATCTGAAAATAGTAATTGAATCGAATGAGTCAGCGCATGTTCCATTAGAGATGGTCCACACAAATGTATTTACACCCACACTTAAAGCAGTGATTCCTGAAGTCGGAGATGTAGGAGTAGTAGGTGTTGCAGAACCAACCACCACGGTCCATAATCCTGTACCCACAACTGGTGTATTTCCAGCAAGTGTTGCAGTAGTTGTACAAACGGTTTGGTCGATACTAGCATTGGCAGTAGTAGGAGGCGTATCACGGAAAATAGTAATGTCATCAACAGAAGGTGTACACACACCATTAGAAATAGTCCAACGGAACGTATTCACACCAAAACTTAATCCAGTTACTCCTGAAGTAGGAGAAGTAGGTGTTGTAACCACACCTGTACCTGCTAATACCGTCCACGTGCCTGT
>CANNHN010000011.1 GCA_947504725.1 Bacteroidota bacterium
ATAACGTTTTGCGCACTGGCGCAGTTGTGCGGTTAAAAAAAATTATTTGTTTTTTATTCCAATGATAAATATAAAGAAAAATTATTGTACTAACTAAAATGTGCACAATTGCACCAGTGCGCTGTTAGCAGTTAGGCTGGACTTCACTAATGCTCACGTTTCATATACTTAGCTCGTTCGCAAATCTGTCTCCGGAGAATAATTAGGAACGGAAGAATGATGTTCGTTTCATAAATGTCTTCTTTACTTTTTTGCTTGATCAAAAAAGTAACAAAAAAATCAAGAAGCAACGATCTCTTCCCGCAAACGCCCAACTCATCATCGCGTTGCTTCAGGCCTCACGCGCCCTCCTAATTGACATTGTCTGCCGTGCTACGATTTATAGCATTAGTCTGAAAATATAGAAAATGTCGATTTTTATTGGGAACTTTCAAAACTTTATTCACCATACTCCAAAAAACGAAAATGCCTTTTGTGTCTCGTAAATTAAGTTTTGAGAAGTAGTCGATAAATTCCTGATTTTTTATTTTCGTTAACAAGATTTTTACACCTAGCACACAGCTTACTGCTAACTTACTTATATGTGCGATAAAACTACATAATACAAACAGCTAGTTGTTGGCTTTGTGTAGTTTTGTCACACTCTTTGTTATACCAAATATAAGTCATTAATATCATAAATAATCAAAAGGTGATTTAATATTCTGAATGCTTTTGGTTGATACATGTGTATATATTTCTGTTGTTCTGCTGCTTTTATGTCCCAACAATTCCTGTATATAGCGCAAGTCCGTTCCCGACTCCAACAAATGTGTGGCATAACTATGGCGCAACCAATGCAATGTTGCTGGCTTTGTAATCTTCGCTTTTGTTAAAGCTTGTTTTAAAACACTCTGCAAACTCTCTGCACTGTATTGTTCCCCCTTTCTCTGACCCTCAAAAAACCAAACCTCAGGCTTATATATTTTATAATATTCCCTCAATAGTTGAATGGTTTTAAGCGATAGAGGAACCATACGATCTTTTTTTCCTTTGGCTTGTTTAATAAACAATAATCCACGATCACTATCTATGTCGTTTGCTTTTAAATTCAAAAGCTCACTTCTTCGTAATCCACAAGCGTAAATTAAGCTTAACATTACCCTATGTTTAAAATTGGAATGTGCCTCCAATATTTTTTTTACATCTTCCTTGCTCAATACATTTGGCAAAGGATGCGAACGCTTAGGTCTATGAATAAGGTCGACATCAATGCTAACATTGAGTGCCGTCCTAAAAAACAATTTAACAGCATTCACAACCTGATTTTGATACGATGACGAAAACTTATTTGCTAAAATATGATTGTTATTAAATTCTATTAAGTCATCATTCGTAATTTCCGAAATCGATTTAGTATGAAAATAAAGCAAAAATACTTTTAAGGCTTCGGAATAAGTCTTTACCGTATTCTCACTATATCTGCGAGAATGCAACCAATTAATAAACTTTTCAATTTGCTTTAAAGTCTCTGCACTCAACTCCTTTTTACTGCGCAGCGCCTCACGCTCCTTTCCAACTTTATCTTTCAAAGCATTCGCATCAATAATAGAAATAGAATCAAAAATTGTTTTGATTTCATTTAAAACAGCTATCGAATAAGGTGCATGCCACGCTTTCAAGCTTTTGCTCCAGCGAATGTTTTTAATTTTTCGCGCCTCATCTCCTAACTTATTATCATAAGGGAATTGAATAAGCACAACTTCTTCACCTCGGTGAATGGCTTTGTCGAGTTTGATCGTTATCATAAAATTGGAATTACTTCGCTTCCTCTTTCCTTTTTACAAGAAAGAAATAATCATTATCAATAGGCAAATATCCATATTCATAACAATAATAATAGTTCGTCCCTTTTTTAGTTGTATACACATTGGTGTAAAAACTAAAATTGAACCCCTTTTGAAGAAGTTTGGATTTTGAAGCCTTAGCTGTTTCTTCTGGAATAAGCTCTTCCAAAATTTTATAATTTTTTCGAAGCGTTGAATTTACCGTTCGGTAATAATCACTTGTTGCTGTTTTAATTTTATTATTAAAACTATTTCGACATAAATCCGAGCAAAATTTTTTGTCGGTTCTACCATTAAAGGAGTCTCCACACTCCACACATTCTCTACTCATAAACTGATTTTTAAAATTTTTACTTGCCGGAGTAGTGCAAGAATGAATTAATAATTTATTTTAAAATAAACTAAAATATGCGCGGAGTAGTTGTTTTTAGTGATGCTAATGTATAAAAATTATCCGTAATACCCGAGTATACACAGATAAATTCGAATATAAGCACTTATAAACCGAATCGGGTTTTGAAATCGCCACACATTTGCACCGTCAAAACAACAGAGCGTTTATTGACGAAAACAAAAAATAATTATAAACCAGTATTTGCCTATAAGCAGGTACAAAAAAAACAAACCATTATGAACGCATTACGCAACAAAGTACAATTGATCGGGAACCTAGGAATGGATCCAGAAGTGAAATCCTTAGACGGAGGTAAAAAATTAGCTAAAATGAGTATCGCTACCAACGAAAATTACAAAAATGCGAAAGGCGAAAAAGTTACCGAAACGCAATGGCATAATTTAATTGCCTGGGGAAAAACTGCTGAAATAGTAGAAAAATTCTTAAAAAAAGGAAGTGAAGTAGCTGTTGAAGGAAAACTAATCAACCGTAACTACATCGATAAAGAAGGAATCAAACGTTACGTAACAGAAATTGAAGTGAGCGAAGTATTGATGCTCGATTCTAAAAAATAGTGCAGTTGATTGGTGTGTGAACGATAAGTCGTCCTCTCTGGGAGTAGAGAGGCGACTTTTTTTATTATTGCACATCCAGCCCTTTCGACCGCAGCCTCTTGTCATTTCAACCGTAGCCCTTTGTCCTTTCGACCGTAGCCGCTTGTCCTTTCGACCGTAGCCGCTTGTCCTTTCGACCGTAGCCGCTTGTCCTTTCGACCGAAGCCTTTTGTCATTTCGACCGAAGCGGAGAAATCTAAAACACGAACTGAGCACAAACATAGTACTTGAAAACAATCACTTTCGCCTTGCTTGTCCTTTCGACCGAAGCGGAGAAAACTAATAGATCTCTCCACTTCGGTCGAGATGACATTCTGCATTAACAAATTCAATATTACGAATCCATATCCTTTCGACCGCAGACTTTTGTCATTTCGACCGCAGCCTTTTGTCATTTCGACCGAAGCGGAGAAATCTAAAACACAAACTGAGCACAAACATAGTACTTGAAAACAATCACTTTCGCCTTGCTTGTCCTTTCGACCGAAGCGGAGAAAACTAAAACACAAAAACCATGAAACAACATAATTACTTTGTCTACATCACAACTAATTTCTCTAAAACTGTTTTATATGTTGGTGTAACAAATTCCTTAGAACAGCGACTAATAGAGCACTATTTAAATAGAGGCAATAAAAATGCTTTTGCTGGGAAATATTATTGCTACAACTTACTTTTCTACGAAAGACATGAATATATAACCAATGCAATTGCTAGAGAAAAGCAAATAAAACGATGGAATCGCGAGAAAAAATTGAATCTGATTACCATCGAGAACCCGAAACTCAATTTCTTGAACCACAGCATCATGGAATGGAATCCAAATGAGGAATGGACGATTAGATAAATAGTTCTCTCCACTTCGGTCGAGAGGACATTTGAGTTTATTGTTTCATTTTGACTTTGTTCCTTTTGTCATTTCGACCCTAGCCTTTTGTCATTTCGACCGTAGCCTTTTGTCATTTCGACCGAAGCGGAGAAATCTAAAAAAACATGAACTCGGAGATAATAGTTCTCTCCACTTCGGTCGAGAGGACATTTGAGTTTATTGTTTCATTTTGACTTTGTTCCTTTTGTCATTTCGGCCCTAGCCTTTTGTCATTTCGACCGAAGCGGAGAAATCTAAAAAAATAACTAAATAAAAAAGCCTCAAGTAAAATTACTTGAGGCTTTTTTAAAGTGATATTTTATTATTCCGTTAAATCAAAATCATCTAAAAATTTTGTTGTGTAATCACCTTTAATGAATTTTTCATCCTTCATTAATTTCAAGTGAAATGGGATTGTTGTTTTTACTCCTTCAATTACATATTCACTCAACGCACGGTGCATTTTTGCAATTGCCTCTTCACGTGTTTGTGCAACAGTAATTAATTTTGCAACCATACTATCATAATTCGGAGGAATCGTATATCCAGCATAAATATGTGAATCAACACGAATACCATGTCCACCTGGGGTGTGCAATACCGTGATTTTTCCTGGTGACGGACGGAAATTATTAAATGGATCTTCCGCATTTATTCTACATTCAATTGCATGCAATTGAGGATAATAATTTTTTCCAGAAATAGGAACGCCTGCAGCAACCAATATTTGTTCGCGTATCAAATCATAATCAATTACTTCTTCAGTAATTGGATGCTCCACCTGAATACGTGTATTCATTTCCATGAAATAAAACTTGCGATGCTTGTCAACTAAAAACTCAACAGTTCCAACACCTTCATATTTTACTGCCAATGCCGCTTTAATTGCAGCTTCACCCATTGCTTCGCGCAACTCATCGGTCATAAATGGAGATGGCGTTTCTTCCGCTAATTTTTGATGACGTCTTTGAATAGAACAATCTCTCTCCGATAAATGACATGCTTTTCCATATTGATCGCCTACAATTTGAATTTCAATATGACGTGGCTCTTCAATATATTTTTCCATATACATGGCACCGTTACCAAATGCATTTTCTGCTTCTTTAAATGCTGAATCGTACAACGCATCCATATCTTCTGCCTTCCAAACAATGCGCATCCCTTTTCCACCACCACCAGCTGTTGCTTTAATAATAACAGGATATCCAACTTTCGGAGCTAATTCTTTTGCATGTTCAGCACTTTCCAACAAACCTTCTGAACCAGGAACACATGGAACACCTGCTGCAATCATGGTAGATTTTGCTGATGCCTTGTCTCCCATCGAGTTTATCATTTCGGGAGATGCTCCAATAAATTTAATATTATGCTCTTGGCAAATCTTAGAAAATTTTGCATTCTCTGAAAGAAAACCATAGCCTGGATGAATTGCATCTGCATTAGTTATTTCTGCTGCCGAAATAATATTGGGAATATTTAAATAAGAATCCTTACTTGGTGGAGGTCCAATACAAACTGCCTCATCAGCAAATTTTACGTGCAAGGAATCTTTATCAGCAGTTGAATAAACTGCTACCGTTTTAATTCCCATTTCTTTGCAGGTACGAATAATGCGTAACGCAATTTCGCCTCTGTTAGCTATTAATATCTTTTTGAACATGGTTTCAATTTGAAAATTAAAAAATTTGAAAATTTGAAAATGAAATGCATTTAATCAAAACAGGAATTACCCATTTCCATCCCGCACATGCGGGATCCAAATTTCCAAATTAGCTAGGATCAATCAAGAACAATGGTTGATCATACTCAACTGGAGTTGCATCATTTACCAAAACCTTAACAATTTTACCTTTTACTTCACATTCAATCTCGTTGAACAATTTCATTGCTTCGATAATACAAATTACTTTTCCTGGAGCAACTTCATCACCTACATTTACAAATAATGGCTTATCTGGAGATGATGAACGATAGAATGTTCCAATCATTGGAGATTTTACTGTGATATAATGAGATTCATCTGCACCAGCTGAAGCTTTCACTTCTGGAGTTTTTGTTTCTACAGTTGTAGAAATTTGCTGAACAGCAGGAACTGTTTGCATTATTGTTTGAGGTGTTGTTGATTGAACAAACACTTGCTCTTTTCTACCTGCAGGAGTTTTGATAACAATTTTTACATCTTTGGTTTCTAACTCTACCTCGCTCACGCCAGACTTCGCTACAAACTTGATCAAATCTTGAATTTCGTTCAGTTTCATTATTGTTTTTGTTTAGAGATTTACTTTAAAAATTTACTACTATACTTATTTATTGGAACGCAGATTTTTTATGATTTTTATGATTAAAAATGATTTTTTTCTGTTCGTTTCGATTTCTTTATGATTTATAAGCTTCGCTTATTGAATTGTTTTTATTTTAATTTGTCTGCTGTCTACTTCCTTTTATTGTCTACTTTTCTTTTTGCCAATTGCCAACTTTTTTCCAATTGCCTATTTACTATCGTATGCCCATTTTAAATATATCGCTCCCCACGTAAATCCTGCACCAAATGTAGAAATGATAATGTTGTCGCCCTTTTTCATTTGCTTTTCATAATCCCACAAACACAAAGGAATTGTTCCTGCTGTTGTGTTTCCATATTTCTGAATGTTCAACATCACTTTTTCTGAATTCAATCCCATTCTTTCTGCTGTTGCATCTATAATTCGTTTGTTCGCTTGATGCGGAACTAACCAAGCAATATCATCCGATTTTAAATTATTACGCTCCATAATTTCAGCGCTCACATCAGCCATTCCAACTACCGCACGCTTAAAAACAGGTTGCCCATCTTGAAAAACAAAATGTTCTTTTGCATCTATTGTTTCGTGTGTTGGCGGCTTTACAGATCCGCCTGCCTTTTGATGTAAATATTTTCGTCCCGACCCATCTGCTTTTAAAATAGAATCTTGCAATCCTAATCCTTCTGTGTTTGGTTCTAAAAGAACAGCTCCAGCACCATCACCAAAAATGATACATGTTGAACGATCGGTATAATCAAGTATAGCCGACATTTTATCAGCACCTACAACAATAACTTTTTTATATTTTCCAGTTTCTATAAACTGTGCTCCGGTTGATAATGCATAAACAAAACCAGAACATGCAGCTGCTAAATCAAAACCCCATGCATTGGTTGCTCCTATTTTATCACACACTACATTTGATGTAGATGGAAAAACATAATCAGGAGTAACCGTTCCAACAATAATCATATCTATATCCAAAGCAGTAATGCCTCTTTTTTTCAAAAGTTCTTCAATGGCTTTTACACACATATCAGAAGTTCCTAATCCTTCTCCTTTTAATATTCTACGTTCTTTAATTCCTGTTCGGGTTTCTATCCATTCCGAAGTTGTTGGAACCAATTTCTCTAACTCTGTATTTGAGAGAACATAATCTGGAACATATCCGGCAACAGCCGTAATCGCAGCGGTAGTTTTCATTATTGAAATGCTATTTTTATTTTATCTGAAAGATTTGCTTCAATGATATTTTTAGTAAGCAAGAGCATATTCTTTACAGCAATATTATTTGAAATTCCATGTCCGATCATGACGGTTGAATTAATTCCTAAAACTGGAGTCCCTCCATAAATTTCATAATTAAAACGATCAAAAAATTCATCTTTTATTTTACGTTTACGAAGCATCGTATACATCGCTTCTGCTTGTTTCAAAACAACGTTTCCTGTAAAACCATCACAAACAATAACATCTGAATGGTTGTTAAATAAATCGCGACCTTCGATATTACCTATAAAATTAAAATCTTTTGAATCTTTCATTAAACCATGCGCAGCTTGTGCAACAAGATTCCCTTTCTCTGGCTCTTCCCCAATATTCAACAATGAAACACGCGGATTTTTTATTCCATATACATGTTCTGAAAACAAAGAACCTAATACTGCAAATTGATATAGCACATCTGGCTTACAATCTGCATTGGAACCTACGTCTAATATAAGACCTAGACTTCCATTTTCTTGAGGCATGATTGAAGTGATACACGGACGAATTACTCCCGGAATTACTTTAACACTAAACATTGAGCCAACAAGCATTGCGCCCGTATTGCCATTGCTTGCGAATCCATCAAGCTTCCCTTCTTTTAAAAGATGAAACCCAACACTAATGCTAGAATTGGGTTTCTGACTGAATGCTTTGGTCGGGTGTTCACCCATTCCAATTATTTCGGTAGTATGAACGATGTCGAAATTATTTTCATCTGCTCCCTCTTTTGCAAGACAAGCTATGATTTGTTCTTTATCGCCTATCAAAACTAAGCGAACATCTTTGGGTAATTCACTATAAGCTAATATTGCTCCAGATACTGTTGCATCTGGTGCAAAATCACCGCCCATAATATCTAAACCAATTCTCATAAACTCTTTCGAATTACGAATGTTTATATTAATCTACGCATTCGGAACCTCTTGTTTACAATTTAGCAAACACAGATTCGCAAATTCGTAAAAATTCGTTATCTGTAAATTATGCAGAAACTTTTTTCTCTACTGCTAATTTTCCTTTGTAGTACCCACACTCTCCGCATACACGGTGATACAATGTTGGTGCTCCACAATTTGAACAAGTTGAAAGAGTTGACGCAACTGCTTTGTCGTGACCTCTTCTGCTATCTCTTCTACTTCTCGATAATTTTCGCTTTGGATGTGGCATTATTTCTAATTTTTATTGTTTACTTTTTTTACTATTACTAATTATTTTTTATTCTTTTTAATTGCTCAATTGAGCTTAATGTTCTTCAATCCTGCCCAACGTGGGTCTGCTTGTTCTTCTTCCTTTTTTTCTTCCTCCAATAAAAACTTCTCCAACTTCGCTATCGTTTCTTTATCACAAGTACTTTCTCCTTTTTTATCCAAAGGATGAACTCTTTTAATTGGAAAAGAAAGTGTGATGTATTCATATATAAATTGTGCTACATCCAACTCGTGTTCATTAGCAGCAACTGTTATAATATCATCATCTTCATTACCGGAATCACTTCCTCCCACTTTTACAATCAACTTATAATTACCTGTGATTGGTAAATCAAACTCCACCGTACAAAGGTCACATTCCGTTTTCACGGATCCTGAAATCTCAAATTCTAAAACCATCATTTGTGATTGTTTTAAAAGATTAAGATTTACAAGTATGTTTGCTTGCTTTATCTCCGAAAATTCATAATCTAAAAAGAACGAATCTTTTACTTCAAACTTATATTCATGCAAGCCTAATCCCAATCCCACAAACTGAATAATGTATTCTTTTCTGGCCTGCATTTTTCCAAGTTTTTAAGAAAGAGGGCAAAGGTAAAAAAATCTCCCTTACTTCAAAGCTTTGGATGAAATTAATTTTAGTGCAATTTTACCCATTTTTATGCAAAAAACGGATAAAAAACATGTTTTTATCCGTTTTTTAAGCGAATTTATCGCCTTTTTGACCCTTTTCTACCTCACAATTGATAGCCTTAGTGTTTCCGAAGATTCATTTCCAGTTGAAATGTTATAATAATACATGCCCTGTGCCAGTTTAGAAGTATTCAAACGGTAACTTTTTGTTCCTGAATCAACATTTTCAGAAAATACTAATTGCCCTAATGAATTAAACACCATCAACTTTGCCTTCTCCATTTTTGATAATGAGTAATTTATATATGTATAATCATTCGCTGGGTTTGGCATCGTTTGAGAAATTGTGATTTGATTTAAGGAAATCTCATTAATTCCTGTTGCTAAAGGTACCAATTTTTCAACTTTCAAATCATCAAAATAAAATCCATCAGCTCCTCCTCCATTATCCGAAACTAATTTAAAACCAATTTTTACATTCAATCCAACATATGCATCCAACGAAATTTCTTCTTTTCTCCAATCTAATTTATATGCATCGTAAAGTGGCATTCCAAAATCCTGATATGCATTTCCTGACTTTGTATTGTGACCGCACAAAGGTGTCCAACTTGAACCGCCATCTGTAGAAACCATTACCTCTGCATAATCATAATTGGTTTCAATTTCCCACCGCTGCCAAAACACAATTTGCGCACTTATAGCATCTGTTAAATCTAAATTTGAAATCGTACTAATCATCGAATTCTCATTGTCGCCATAATCACCAACTGGACTATCCGTTATTGCTCCTGTTCCACTATAAAAAACAGATGTGCTGACTCCCCAAGATGGACTCGTCCATCCTGCCATTGTGTTTCCATTGCTGCTAAAAACAATTGTTGGCGGACCGAATTTTTTTACAATTGTATCTTTAAATGTATACAAGCCATTACTCACATTGATTTCATATTTTATTGTTGCTCCTATAGCCAATGGATTTAAAGTAAACGAAATGGAATCCAATACTTCGTCTAATAAATTGAGTGATGAAAAAGTTTTAGGAGAACCAACGCTTGCAATCTCCGGTCCAATTGGAACGATAGAAACGGTATACGTTGCTGGAGCATCCATCCCCAAACGATGTATTTTGAAATTAAAAAAACCTGTTGCTGCTGGAATATAATTTGGTTCGTCATCCGATACTACTGCATATTTTAATGCGAGATGAGCCATGTGTAAATTCTGCCAAATATTTTCCTTGCAAATATCTACAATCCGAGATGATGGTGGCCAAAATCCTTCGTCACTTCTTCCAGCTTCTGGAGTCATTCCAATTATTTTTGGTTTGGTAATTTGTTCACCATATTGCCAATCATCAATGGTTCCGTTTGTAGAATACAAAACAGTTTGCGGTGCTGTTCCATATGAATATTTATTATACGTAGTAAGATGATCCGCATACTCAGAAAACTGGGCATAGTCGGGAGCAATCACTGCTGCATCATAACCGTATGAGTAAATTAATAGATTACCAAACGTATGATTGTTTAACGACATCTTAAAAGTATGCGCATTACTAAAGTCTCTTAAATTTTGAGATTCCGCTTCCGACCAAGCTGCCGTTCCTCTATACGCTTCTGAAAATCCACTTGGTGAAGAACCTACATTATCATATCCCCATTGGTAGCCGTAATTTCTATTAATATCAACACCATAAGAACCACCATTGTTTCTTCTGTTCTTTCGCCACATTCCTCCTCCACTTGGATCAGTTGTTTGGTTGCGAACATACCCATCAGGATTTACCAATGGAATAAAATACATTTCTTCATTGTTTACTAAATACTGCACTTCGGGATTACTTGAATAATTTTCACATAAATAATACATGTACATTATCAATTGTGAAACAGATGCTGGTTCACGTGCATGATGCGCTGAATTATACAGCACTTCTGGCTCTGCCTCATCTATATTAGGATTATCTGAAATTTTCATCCAATACAAAGGACGACCTTCAATTGTATTTATTGGACCTATTACTGTTCTTGCTTTTACCAAAGTTGGAAAAAGTGTTGCCAAATTATCCATGTGCCAAAGAATTTCGGCATACGTATAAAATCCACCCATACTTCCTAAAGTAAAATTAGTTGGCGTTGAATATGTTGGTGGAACGGTACATCCAATCGACATGGTAGAAATTGGAGTAGTTTCATTTTTTAGAAATGAAGGATTATTTTGATCTCGATAAAACTGTTTTACATCTTCAATCTGCACATCAAAACTAAATCCGTTTTCTTTGATAATGCCGATTTCTGTTTCTGAAAAATCAGAAATAAACCAAAATCCTTTTTTCATTTCGCCATGATCAAGCGATAAACCCGCTTGCGTCAATTGAATAATTCCAATTTCATCTGTATAGATTTTTATGCGAGAATATTTTTCGGTTTGAATAGCTTGAGCAAATACTTGAGTTCCTCCAAACAACAAAAAAAACAGTAGAAATTTTTTCATTAGAAAAAGATTAGTTGTATAACAAATCTAATCAATAGAAGCATTAAAAGCAAATGAAGGGAATTACATATTTGGCAACCGTCATCCTTATCGCAGTCACTTCGAGCGGAGTCGAGAAGCGTTACAATTGTGGGACTGCTCCTCATCAAGAGATCCCGTGTCGTGGCACGGGATGACGTTCATTTGAAATTATTCTTGTAAAGCACTTGATTAGCAGAAACGACTATCTTTCCCTTTTACCAACACTAATCTTCAAAGGATTAGAAGTAATTTCTTTGTACTGTTTTCTCACTTTATAAATATCAATAGCCGTGTAAATTGCTCTACGAAAAGATTCTTCTGATGCAACATTTTTTCCAGCAATATCATAAGCTGTTCCATGATCGGGCGAAGTTCTAACAACTGGCAAACCTGCTGTAAAATTTACACCTGAATTAAAAGAAATTGTTTTGAAAGGAATTAATCCTTGATCGTGATACATAGCAAGTACTGCATCAAATTTTTCATACGCTTTGTTTCCGAAAAATCCATCTGCCGGATAAGCTCCATAAACTAGCATTCCTTCTTCTTTCAGTTGATTTATTGCAGGAAGAATAATGTTTTTTTCCTCATCACCGATTACGCCATTGTCACCAGCATGTGGGTTTAACCCTAACACAGCTATTTTAGGTTTTCGAATTTCGAAATCCTGAATCAATGATTGATTTAATGCTCTTAATTTTTTAACGATTTTTTCAGTTGTTAATTCTTGTGCAACTTTTGTAACAGGAATATGTCCAGTTACAACAGCAACTCTCAAAGTGCTACTTACTAAAAACATCAAGCTGTTTCCATCACCAAATTTATCATCCAAATATTCGGTGTGACCAGGAAATTTAAAATCTTCGGATTGAATATTTTCTTTATTGATTGGAGCTGTTACCAATACATGCACTTTACCCTGCGCCAATGCATAAGCCGCTGCTTCTAACGATTTGAATGCATACTTTCCACCTTCATCTGTTTGTTTTCCTAACTCGATGTTTACATCTTCTTCGTATACATTAATTAAGTTAGTCCTTTTGTGATTAATTTCTGAAACATCTTGTATTTGATTAAAACTAAAATCTTCAATGTTCAATGCTTTACGGTGAAAGCTGGCCGTTTTCATAGAACTGAAAACAACAGGTGTACATATTTCAAGCATTTGAGGATCTAGAAATGTTTTGATAATCACTTCCATTCCTATTCCATTTATATCCCCCTGAGAAATTCCAACAATTATTTTTTCGTCTGACATGCTATAAGTTTAAAGTTTTAAAAGTTCAAAATTCAAAGTTTTTGATTTCAGGCTAAACTAAAAGTTTAACTGATTCAAAGAATTACAAAGGTAAATTTAAATTGATTGTAGTGGTGAAAATAAAAGTTCATTCATTACGCAACTTTGAACTTTCCAACTTTAAACTTTGAACTATTCTTCCACCCAACTCACAATATCACTTAAGTTAGTAATATCAAGCGTTGTCCATTTTTTTGTAGTTGTATTCCAAATTGCAACTCCTTGCGGATAACGATCTTCGCCCATTACAATTTCAGCTTGAACAGCAGCATACCCCGAAGTTGTTTTTGCATTGTCTAGTCTGCACCATTTTTTTCCTACATTATCAATTTCAAACATAATAGATCGTCCATATTTTGGATTCTCATCTGATTCAATAAAAAAACTATTTCCTATAGGCTGAAACAATAACTTAGTAGTCGTTTTCTTTTTCAAATCAATTGCAAATCGACCTTTCCCACATGAATAAACAATTCCACCTTCACTCGATAATTCAAAAAATGTACTTTCTGCGGTTGCTGGGATCTCTGTAATTTCTCCTAGTTTCTCAACTGTTTTATTAATGTTCACTTTATAAATAATTGCTGATTGTTGATTCTTAGGAAAATTGGCATATAAGAATGAACTGTTATCCAACCAAAAAATAGGAAATTTACGTTTGACATCATCTCCCAAAAGTGGCTGTGCTTCACCCAATCCAGCGTCTTTCACTAAAATATCTTGTTTGCCCGTTACATAATACGCTGAAATGCTAAATGGTTTTGTAGTTTCATCCACTTCAATATCGGGACGTTGAATGGGATTGTAATTTGGGTTTTGTACCTTCTCAAATTTTTCTGTCTTCAAATCTAATACGGAAAAATATTTCCCTTTAAAAATATCATTTGTTCTAAAAACAATACTGTCACCACGGCAAGCAACATACTCTCCTCGCTCAAAAACCAATAATTTTTTTGTTTTGATATCGATTACATTTCCAATTCCTGTAATCACATATCGATTGCGATAAATTCTGTTTTTTCCTAAATCGAAACGTACATAATTTCCTGATACGCCTGCTTTTTTTGTAGGAAGAGAAATAACTGTTTCCTTCGAAACCATTGCACCATCAAGGAAATGATAGTTCACTAAATGCTGCATATTATTGGCTGCTGCATTGTCATCATATTCAGCGATAAGAAGCGAAACTTTCTTGCCAGCAGGCAAACTCTTTTTTAGTGGCATGTGGAATGCAACAAAAAAAATAACTATAAAAATGAGTAGAGAGAATTTTAAAAACCTCATTCAAAAAAGTTTATGCGTTGTTTTTCAAATAATCGAACAGCAAACGTACTCCAACTCCCGTGCCGCCTTTTACTCTGTAATTATCTTTGCTAGTTAAAAATGCAGGACCAGCAATATCAAAGTGCATCCAAGGGTAACTAATGTAACGTGCTAAAAATTTTCCCGCAGTAATACTTCCTGCATACGGACCACCCAAATTTTTCATGTCAGCGATATCCGATTTAATAAGTTCATCATAATCATCCCAAAATGGCATCTCAGCTAATCTTTCAAAAACTGCATTACCACTTTGTTTTAGTTTATTTTTTGTGCTTTCGTCAGCTGTTCCCATCGCAACAATTCCTGATGTTCCAATTGCTGCAACTGCGGCACCTGTTAAGGTTGCTAAATCAATTACCAATTTCGGATTGTATTTTTGTGCATACGATAAGGCATCTGCTAAAATCATTCTTCCTTCAGCATCTGCATTCAACATTTCAACCGTCATTCCATTGTACATCGTTATAACATCTCCTGGAACGTAAGCATTTTCACCCGGACGATTATCTGTTGCAGGCACTAATCCAATTACGTAAACTGGTAATTTTGCTTTTGCAATCGCGTACATTGTTCCGCCAACAGCAGCCGAACCAGCCATGTCGCACTTCATCATGTCCATACTGTTTGGCGTTGGTTTCAAACTCACTCCACCTGTATCATACACCACTCCTTTTCCAACTAAAATAATAGGCTGTTTGTTTTTAGCATTTTTCGGTTTGTATTCCATTATACTGAATGTAGGTGGCTCAATACTTCCTAAATTCACGGATAACAATCCACCCATTTTTAAAGCTTTAATTTTTTCTTTATTGAACACCTCAACATTAAATCCAGCCGCTTTACCCATTTTTTGAAACTCTTTGGAAAGCTGTGTTGCTGTTAAAAAATTTACTGGCTCATTTACCAATGTTCGAGAAAGGCAAGTTGCTTCTACTACAATATTTAATTCTTCAATTTGTTTTGAATTCAAAACTTTTGAAACAATGGAAATCGACTTCAAAGAAAATCTTTCTTTGTCTCTATCCTTTTTATATTTCAAAAACTGATAGTTACTCAATGCCAATCCTTCTGTAAAAGCTAAGGTTTCAATTGCTTTTCCTTCAGCATCAATAATATTAATTGATTCCAACTTAGCATCGGTAATCCAACCATGAATTGCGCTTGCGGCTTTACGAAGCGACTCCGCTGTTTGATACTTATCTTTTTTCACATCAATAACTTGTACAATAAACAAGCGGTGAAGTTGATTTAAACAAACCGATTTTTTTTCATGTTTATTGATTTCATTCTTTATGAAATCGATTTCAGGTTTAGTTAAACCATAGTTATTAAAACTATTATTCTTTCCACACAACAAAACAACACTCTCATTGTTATTTAATGTAGATTTTTTGGAGATATTCGTCATATAATTTCTACTTTTGAGGAAGTAAATGTAATAAAAGAATTGAGAAATTCCGAACGATACCAAGGCAAGCTCAAAAGCCTCACCAAATAACACAATCAGCATGAATACCGAACAATTATTAAAGCGAGCATTGAATTTCGAGTTTCTTTCGCAAGAGGAAGGAGTTTACTTATTTAAACATGCACCCACTGCCGAATTGGTATTTGTTGCTAACGAATTACGCAAAATTCAAAAACCCGATTCATTGCCAAACAATGGCAAACCTGGCAAAGTAACTTGGCAAATTGATAGAAACGTAAACACAACAAACGTTTGTACTGCCAATTGTAAATTCTGCAATTTTTATCGCATTCCAGGTCACGTTGAATCCTACATCACCGATATTGAAACGTACAAAACAAAAATTGATGAAACCCTGAAATATGGCGGAGATCAATTGTTATTGCAAGGTGGCCATCATCCTGATTTAGGATTAAAATTTTATGTGGATACATTTTCATCCATCAAAAAATTATACCCAACAATTAAATTGCATGCACTCGGACCACCAGAGATAGCGCACATCACCAAGCTTGAAAAATCGACACATACTGACGTATTAAAAGCTTTGAAGGAAGCTGGCATGGATAGTTTGCCAGGTGCTGGAGCAGAAATTTTAAACGATCGCGTTCGAAGATTAATCTCCAAAGGAAAATGTACTGGTCGCGAATGGTTAGACGTAATGCGTGCTGCACACCAATTAAACATTACTACTTCCGCAACAATGATGTTCGGACATATAGAAACCATAGAAGAACGTTTTGAGCATTTGGTTTGGATTCGTCAAGTACAAAGTGAAAAACCAAAAGATTCAAAAGGCTTCCTAGCCTTTATTCCATGGCCATTTATGGATGATGGAACATTATTAAAACGTCACAAAGGAGTAAAAAACAATGTGAGTGGTGATGAATACATTCGGATGATTGCCATGAGCAGAATTATGTTGCCAAATGTGATTAACATACAAGCAAGTTGGTTAACAGTAGGAAAAGATGTGGCTAAGTTGTGTTTACATTCCGGAGCAAATGATTTCGGCAGTATTATGTTAGAAGAAAATGTTGTTTCAGCAGCTGGAGCACCTCATCGCTTTACTGCCAAAGGCATACAAGATGCTATTGTAGAAGCAGGATTTGAACCACAATTAAGAACACAACAATACGATTACCGTGAACTGCCCGCAAATATGGTGGAACAAGTGATAAATTATTAGGCCTCACCCCTAGCCCCTCTCCATTTGGAGATGGGAATAAACTTGTTGCTAAAAATGACAATAGAAAGCAATAACAATGACGTCACCCTGAGCGCGACCAAAGGGAGGTCATCCCCAGCGGAGTCGAGGGACGAAGGGAAAGGGCGCCAATCACAATTAGAAAAACAAAAAAATGATAAACAAACTAACAACCATCTTACTTCTTTCTTCTGCATTGCTTTTCACTAGTTGCAAAAAAGAATACACTTGTTCATGTACAGATTCGGCAGGAACAAAAACAGTTGTTTTTACCGAAAAAACCACTGAAGGCAAAGCTTCTTCCAAATGTGATCAACATTACAACACTACTTATGGAAGTGTGCCTTTTAATGATGTGAGTTGCTCGATCGAGTAAAACAATGGTTATTAATGGCAATTCTGCTATTATAAATGAATATGAGCTTTCGGCTGGTATTTACTTTTATCCTTTCGAATGAAAATACTGTCCTAAACAAAGGGAAATTTGTGATTTTAGATGAAATTATGAAATAAAATCAGTAATTTAGAGTTCTATTTTTGAGGCGCCTAACGGATGAAAAAATTACTCCTTTCCATATTTGTTCTTTTGATTGGTTTTTCCAATGCATTTGCTACACATAATCGTGCAGGGGAAATTACTTACAAGTATATTGGAACGCCTACAACTCCTTACAAATACGAAATAACGGTTACTACCTATACAAAATGGGTTGGCACATCTGGAACTGATAAATGCGAATTATTTGTTCACTTCGGAGATGGTGATACCGCAATTGTTCCACGTATAAATGGTCCTAGTTTTAACTGCTCTTCCACGGCAGATGGAGTATTAATAACTCCAGATACTCGTTACAACGTTTACAAAACAACGCATAATTATGCAGGCCCAGGAAATTATTTCATTACAATGGAAGATCGCAACAGAAATTCTGGCATATGCAATATTCCTGACTCAGATAATCAATCTTTTTTCCTTCGTTCTGAATTAGTCATTTCACCTTTTTTAGGTCAAAATGATTCTCCAACGTTATTGAACAAACCGATTGACGATGCTTGTGTTGGTGTTTGTTTTGAACACAATCCTGGTGCATTTGATGCTGATGGAGATAGCTTGCATTATAGCATGAGCGTTTGTTATGCAGGTGGATCTCCTCTTTTAACTTGGACATTTCCTCCAAACATGAACTCAAGCAGCATCAATCCTTTAACAGGCGATTTAGTTTGGTGTGCACCACCTTTAATTTGCCAATACAATGTTGCAATTCTTATTAAAGAATATCGCTTATTACCAGGCACGAGTATCCGCTATTATATTGGGTCTGTTTTACGAGACATGCAAATAGATGTTTTTGCTTGCTCTAACAATGCTCCGCAGATTAATAATCTAAATGACACGTGCGTAATCGCAGGCAGCAATTTGAACTTCCTAGTCACAGCAACGGATGTTGAAACAAATACACTTTCTTTATCTGCAACAGGCGGACCGTTAGAAGTAACAGCTACACCTCCAGCTACTTTTGTTTCTGTATCAGGACCGGGAACGGCAAGCGGAACATTTAACTGGAACCCTAGTTGCTCACAAGTGCAATTATTACCTTACCTAGTAACGTTTAAAGCTTCTGATGGTGGCGGATTCACCCCACCAACTGGACCTTTAGTTAATTTCGAATCTATATTCATCAGAGTCATTGCTCCCGCACCAACTGGATTAACAGCCGTTCCGAGTGGTTCAAGTATTATATTAAATTGGAACTATCCTTTTTGCGATAGCACAGGAAGTAATCCACTTAAAAAGTTTTTAATTTATCGTAAAAACCTTTGTGACCCATGGACACCAGGGCCATGCGAAACTGGTGTACCAACATATACAGGATATTCATTAATTGGAACAGTAAATTATACAACAACAACTTTTACAGATAACAATGGCGGAGCTGGATTAACAAATGGTGTTGATTATTCCTATATAGTTGTTGCTTATTATTTAGATGCTTCTCAAAGCATAGCATCCGATCATGTTTGTGCACAAATGGTTCGCGATGTTCCTATTATTACAAATGTGAGTGTAATGTCTACAAATTCATCGACAGGTTCTATTTGGACGCATTGGGTGAAACCAATTGGAAATGCTGGCAACTTAGATACGATTATAAATCCTCCACCATACGAATATCGTTTGATGAAAGCACCTGGATTTAATCCACTTGCTTCTTCTTTTGTTGCTGAATTTTCATATACCTATCCGTCCTTTTCTGCAATTACAGACACAGGGTTTGTGAGTACTGGTTTAAATACTGAAGGAATACCTTATACGTATAAAGTTGATTTTTATTCGAATGGGGTTTTTAAAGGATCTACACAAACGGCTTCTTCTGTATTTTTATCTTCTACACCTGCTGATAAACAAGTGAACTTAACTTGGCAACATTTTGTTCCGTGGAATAATTACATCTATCATATTTTTAGAGAAACAACTCCTGGTTCAGCTGTTTTCAATCTAATTGATAGTACAACAACTTTAAGTTATTCGGATACTGCATTGTTAAATGAAGTAGAATATTGCTACCGAATTTTAGCAATTGGAGAATATTCGGATACTACTTTACCAAAACCACTGCGTAACTATTCACAAATAAAATGTGAGACACCAATTGACATCATTCCCCCATGTCAACCTCCATTTGATGTTGTTACCGATTGCGATGTTATACAGAATACAATTTCCTGGGTGAATCCAAACTTAAACTGTACTGAAAATGATGCAGTTCAAATCAATATTTATTTTGCACCAACTGTTGACGATCCTTTGCTACTTATTTATAGCACAACGGATATGAGTTTAACGAGTTATATGTTACCTATTTATTATTATGAAGGCGTTCCGTCCATAGCTGGTTGTTATGCTGTAACTGCTGTCGACTCTGCCATTATTCCAAATGAAAGTCCGATTGTAAATAAAATTTGTGTTGATAATTGCCCGGAGTACGAATTACCAAACGTATTTACTCCAAACGGTGATGGCAAAAATGATTTCTTTACTCCACTTCCAAACTGGCGATTTGTAAAAGATGTAGACATTAAAATTTACGATCGTTGGGGATTATTAATGTTTGAAACAAACGACCCAAATGTATTGTGGAACGGAACAAGCAAGGATACTAAAGGAAAATGCACAGATGGAGTTTATTTCTATGTCTGCACAGTAAATGAAATTCGTATTGACGGAATTAAACCTCGAATTTTAAAAGGTTTTGTTCATTTAATTAATGAAGGATCAAATCCGGCTCAATAATATGTTTTCAGGAATTATAGAAGGATTAGGAGAAGTTGTTACCATCCAAAAAGAAAAAAGCAATTTACACATTACTGTAAAGGCTCCTTTCGTTAAAGAACTTAAGATTGACCAAAGCATCGCTCACAATGGCGTTTGCTTAACAGTAGTTGATATTAAAAACGATTGTTACACTGTAACGGCAATTGATGAAACAATACAAAAAACAAACATTGGATTATTAAATAATGGTGATACATTAAATTTAGAACGTTGCTTAAAAGTTGGAGATAGATTAGACGGGCATATCGTACAGGGGCATGTAGACCAGCGAGCTGTTTGTACAAAAATGGAAGAAACAAATGGAAGCTGGACGTTTACTTTTGAGTATGATGCTACAAAAGGAAATGTAACGGTGGAGAAAGGTTCTGTTTGTGTAAATGGTGTTAGCTTAACAGTAGTTAATTCAAAAGACAATTCGTTCTCCGTTTGTGTAATTCCTTACACGTTTGAAAACACAAACTTTAAAACAATTCAGCCAGGTGCTATTGTAAATATTGAGTTTGATATTGTTGGGAAGTACATTGCTCGAATGCTTCCGAAGAGCTGATACATTAACATTCTTTTTGCATGCACTTCGACTCCGCTCAGTGTGACAACGAGATCGTCACACTGAGCGGAGTCGAAGTGTTTACGAAGTCGAAAACACATTAAATCCTCTTTTTTTACAAAAAATCAAACTATTCGCTTTTCTATTCTTCAAATTATCTTAAATTAGCTATCGATTAAATTTCAACTACGCTCTTAAAAAATTACTCATGAAGAAATCTACTATTAAATTATTGTTTATTGCTTTTGTATTGCAAGCATCATTTGCTTCGGCACAGTCAACTTATGCTGACGTATACAATATCTTTCAAGCAAATTGTGTTACGTGTCATGATGCAACTAGTCCAGCAGGCGGATTAAACCTTGTTGCCGCTTCATCAACAGTTTATACCAGTATCGTAAACGCAAATCCTAACAACCCGGCTGCTTTAGCAAGAGGCGACAAACGCATTAAACCAGGTGATCCACATAGAAGTTTTTTACTTCGTAAATGTCAAAATGGATTAGATGCTGATAACGGGATTACTTCACCATCTGAAGGCGATCCAATGCCTAGTGGTACAAGTCCAGTTCCTTTAACAAATAAAGAAATCGAATTGATTCGTCAATGGATTTATGCTGGCGCACCACAAACTGGGCTGGTTGTAGATACAGCTGTTGTTAACCAATATTACAATGGTTACGGAATTGCAAGCGTTGCTAGTGCTCATCCATTGCCAACAGCACCTGGTTCATTTCAAATTCACGTTGGAAAAATATTTTTGGACGTAAATTCAGAAGTAGAATACTTTTTAAAACACAACTTAAATTTACCTGATACCTTGGAAGTAAATCGTATCGAATTATTTTTATCATCGCAATCACATCACTACATCATTCATAAATTTTTACCAGGCGCAGCAGCTACTTTTACGGATGCAGTTCGTATTCAAAACCCATCAACAGGAGCTGGGTCTTCTGATGGATACAACACAATGGTGAGTGCATTTCAAGCATCACGTAACGATGTGCTGCCTCCTACAACAGCTTATCAATGGGAAACAAGCACTGTTCTAGATTTGAATCATCACTTTTTTAATACCAACCCCGATTCGGTATTAGCTACAGATGTTTATGTTAACGTGTATACTCAACCGAAAGGTACTGCCGCTAAAATTATGTATAGTGACATTATCACAAACACGAGTATCTTTATTCCGAACACTAGTACAGATGTAACTTTCACCAAAGCTGATTTTGATGCATCAGCTACTAATATGATGAACATATGGTTGCTATCTTCACATACTCATAAATACGGAATTGATTTTGATATCTTCTTACGTAATCCGGGAGGAAGTACTGGTGCAAACATTTACGAAGGATTCTATAATTCTGATTACACCTTCAACCAAGGGTATTACGATTGGGAACATCCTCCTGTACGATTGTTTGATCCGTTGTTAGATGTAAACCCAAGAGATGGTTTGATTCAACAAGCTAAATTTAACAACAACGGTCCTTCAAACGTATTCTTTGGATTAACAACCAACGATGAAATGATGTTGTATTTTATTCAATACACATTAGGAACCGCTATCGTTGGAATAAACGAAAACGCATCCATTGAAAATAAAATCAATTTAAATGCATTTCCAAATCCATTTAGTAGCAACACAAAAATTTCTTATGACTTAAAAGAAAACGCAGCTGTTACAATTGTAGTTTACGATGTTTTGGGAAATAAAGTGGAAACTCTTCTAAACAATGAAGCACAAAGTAATGGAAGCCATGTGATTGATTACAATGCAAAAAATCAGTCGAAAGGAATTTATCTTGTATCTGTAACCATTGATGGACAGACATACACAAAACGAATTGTTTTAGCAAACTAGAATAGTTAGTAATACAAAACAAAAAAATCCCGCTCCGTAAAATTACGGAGCGGGATTTTTTTTATCGCTTTAAATAATCAAGTCTTCGACTCCGCTCAGCCTGACGATACATTAAAGAAAGCGCCACACTAACGTCACCCTGAGCGGAGTCGAAGGGTAAGCGCACAAGACTAGAACACTTTGCTAGCAACTCTTCTTGTTACCTCTGATGTTCCCATCGTGTAATAATGTAAACAGGGTGCTCCGGCTTTTATCAATTCTTTTGATTGTTGAATACACCATTCTATCCCAACTTCCTTCACTTCTGCATCTGTATTACACTTTTCTATTTCTTCCAACAATGCTTGTGGCACATCAATCTTGAAAATTTTTGGCAAAGCAGTCGCTTGTTTTTTTGTTGTGATAATTTTTAATCCTGGAATAATTGGAACATTTATATTTTGCTCTTTGCATTTTTTCAAGTACTCAAAGTATTGAGCATTATCAAAAAACATTTGAGTAACAATGTATTCTGAGCCTGCATCAATTTTTGTTTTCAGATGTTTCATATCCGAAATCATATTGGGTGCTTCAAAATGTTTTTCAGGATAACCAGCAACGCCAATACAAAAATCTGTTGGTGCCACATCTGCCAAATCCTCATCAATGTATTTTCCTTTATTCATGCTTCCAATTTGTTTTACCAAATCGATCGCATATGCATGTCCGCCTGGCTCCGGAACAAACTCTGGTTCGCTTTTAATCGAATCACCTCGTAAAGCCAACACATTGTCAATCCCTAAAAATTGCAAATCAATTAACGCATTTTCTGTTTCTTCTTTACTGAAACCACCACAAATAATATGAGGCACAGCATCTACATGGTATTTATTCATGATAGCCGCACAAATTCCAACCGTACCTGGACGCTTGCGGATACTCACCTTTTCCAAATAACCTCCTTCACGCTTTTTATATAAATATTCTTCACGATGATACGTAACATCCACAAACGATGGCTTGAATTCCATTAACGGATCGATTCCATCAAAAATAGATTGAATGCTTTTTCCTTTTAATGGTGGAAGAATTTCGATTGAGAACAAGGTCGATTGAGCTTGTTTGATGTGATCAGTTACTTTCATAAAGGTATAATTGCAGATCTATCTGCCGACAAGTTAAATTATAATTGCGGGTGCAAAGTAACGGCTTGGAGAACGAATATCCAAATATATACTCTCAGTTAATTCGCCTCTTTCAACAATTCCCCCTTTAAAAAGGGGGCTAGGGGGATTTTTTCGTCATTAATTCGTTAGATTTTAGTAAATTCGCACTCCTTAAGAAGAAAGTAAAGGAATAAGTTTAGTATTAACAGATCCCGCATTAGTGCGGGATTAATTCGGCTAAATGATTTTAACTACCAGCTATGGCTGGCATTGAAATCATAGTCTCATGAAAATGGAGAATATTAGAAATTTTTGCATCATTGCCCACATCGATCACGGAAAGAGTACTCTTGCTGACCGTCTTTTAGAATATACCAATACCATCAACAAACGCGACATGCAAGCACAAGTGTTGGATGATATGGATTTGGAGAAAGAACGTGGTATTACGATTAAAAGTCACGCTATTCAAATGGATTATGAATTGAATGGCAAGAAGTACGTATTGAATTTAATTGATACTCCGGGTCACGTTGATTTTTCCTATGAAGTTTCTCGTTCCATTGCTGCTTGTGAAGGTGCTTTGTTGATTGTAGATGCTGCACAAGGAATTCAAGCACAAACCATTTCCAACTTATACCTTGCCCTAGGAAACGATTTAGAAATCATTCCTATCCTCAATAAAATTGATTTACCAAGTGCTGAACCTGAATTAGTAAAAGATCAAATTGTAGAATTATTAGGTTGCAAACGCGAAGAAATTATGGCCGCTTCTGGTAAAACAGGAATGGGCGTACATGATATTTTAGAAGCGATTGTAGCAAGAATTCCTGCTCCAAAAGGTGATCCAACTGGACCATTACAAGCATTAATCTTTGATTCTGTTTACAACTCCTTCAGAGGAATTATCGCTTATTTTAAAGTGACAAATGGTAGCATCAAAAAAGGTGATAAAGTAAAATTTTTCGCAACAGAAAAAGAATACAATGCCGATGAAATTGGTGTATTACGTTTAAAACAAGAACCTCGAACGGAAGTAAAGACAGGTGATGTAGGTTATATCATTTCTGGAATTAAAGATGCGAGAGAAGTAAAAGTGGGTGATACCATTACAACGGTAAACAATCCATGTGCTGGAGGAATTCAAGGATTTGAAGAGGTGAAACCAATGGTATTTGCTGGTATTTATCCTGTAGATACAGAAGATTTTGAAGAGTTACGTTACTCCATGGAAAAACTTCAATTGAATGATGCTTCTTTAACTTGGGAGCCTGAATCATCTGCAGCATTAGGCTTTGGATTCCGTTGCGGATTCTTAGGAATGTTGCACATGGAAATTATTCAAGAACGATTGGAACGCGAATTCAACATGACCGTTATCACCACTGTTCCCAACGTTTCGTATCATGCATACAGCACAAAAAATGAATTGATGGTGGTAAACAACCCATCCGATTTACCTGATCCAAGTAAATTAGATAGAGTTGAAGAACCTTATATCAAAGCACAAATCATTACCAAATCCGAATACGTTGGTAACATCATGAGTTTGTGTATTGGCAAACGTGGAATTATTACCAACCAAATTTATTTGACAACAGATAGAGTTGAATTGATGTTTGATATGCCATTAGGTGAAATCGTTTTCGATTTTTATGATCGCTTAAAAACCATTTCAAAAGGATACGCATCTTTTGATTACCAACCTTTAGATTACCGCCAAAGTTATTTAGTAAAACTAGATATTTTATTAAACGCAGAACCTGTAGATGCATTATCTTCTTTGATTCACAGAGATAATGCTTACGAGTTTGGCAAAAAGATGTGTGAGAAATTGAAAGAATTAATTCCACGTCAGCAATTCGAAATTCCTATTCAAGCTGCTATCGGAGCAAAAATTATTGCCCGCGAAACTATCAAAGCAATGCGTAAAGATGTGACTGCTAAATGTTATGGTGGTGACATTTCCCGTAAACGTAAATTGTTGGAAAAACAAAAAGAAGGAAAGAAACGAATGCGTTCTGTTGGTAGTGTAGAAATCCCGCAAAGTGCATTTATGGCGGTGTTGAAGTTGAATGATTAGTTTGTCGCGAAGTCGCAAAGGCACGAAGAAAATTAGAAAACAGACCTTATTATTACATTAAAAAGCCCTTCAAAGGGCTTTTTTTATTGAAAACTTTCCGTCTTGGTGCCTTTGTGGCAAATATTTCCAAAAACCCTGTAACTTTACCCTTCCTTAGTCGTCTTAAATCTGAAATCGCACAAAAAACGCTACAATGACTGTCGAAGAATTCAACAAAACTGTTGATTTACATGCAGATAACCTCTACCGGTTTATCCTTAAGAATATTAAGGATTCGGAGAAAGCGCGCGACATTGTGCAGGACACATATGAAAAAATGTGGCTAAAAGTATCGGAAGTGGAAAGCACCAATGCCAAATCCTATATGTTTACCACCGCTTATCGCACAATGATTGATAAAATCAGAAGAGATAAGAAACAGGGCGATATGACCGATGCTAATTTGAATAGCTTAAGTTCAAACCGTCAGTACAGTGATTTAAAAGAAATATTGAATGAAGCATTAAATAAATTACCCGAAATACAGCGCTCCGTAATTTTGTTACGCGATTACGAAGGATACAATTATGCCGAAATAGGGGAAATAACCAATTTAAGTGAGTCACAAGTAAAAGTATATATTTTCAGAGCGCGTGGTTTTTTAAAGAACTATATCGGTGCAATGGAAAATGTTATTTAGACACAAGTATCAAGTATCAGGACACAAGACATAATGAACATAAACAAAAATAACTACGAAGCTTTTTTCCTTGATTATCACGAAGGAAATCTTTCACCTCAACAGGTGGCTGACTTGTTATTGTTTATAGAACAACATCCTGAATTAAAAGAAGAATTTGAATGTTTTGAAAATGTAACCTTAGATGATTTATCAAATGTTTCGTTCGAAGGAAAAGCCTCTTTGAAAAAGGAAATTACTCTTGACAACAGAGAGGAATATTTTATCCGCAATGTAGAAAACACATTAACGTCTGCCGAAAAAAACTTATTAGATACATTCATCAAACAACATCCCCAATTTTTAACAGAGCTTGAATTGTTTAAAAAGACAAAAGTGTTTGCGGATGCTTCTGTCGTTTTTGAAAACAAAGAAGCCTTAAAGAAAACTGTTGTTACTACAGAGGATTTGTTGATAGCATCAGTTGAAGGGCTATTGACAAAACAAGAGCATGTTTTCTTAAATCAGCAACTATCGGTTGATGCAGAAATGCAAAACAATTATAGTTTGTACAAACAAACAAAATTGGTTGCGGACGCTTCTATCGTTTATGAAAACAAAGAAGAATTAAAACGCAAAGAGAGAAAAATTGTTCCTCTTTTCTACTACGTTGCTGCGGCTGCATCCATTGCTTTATTAATAGGATTGTTCTTTATCTTCAATGGCAATAAAAACAACGAACAAAATTTTGCTGATAAAACCAATGGAGAAAAAATACCTCCGATAGAAAACAACAACCCGAATGCAGTTGTAAAAAACAATCAACCAATTGAAAATAGTTCTATCGCTCCAAATCAAGTTGCTACTATTGTAAAAAACAACAAAGTAAAAATCGTTCGCAAAGAGAACTCTAACGAACCTCCTGTAATTGTTAACGAACAACCTTTAAATATTGCAGAAAATAAGCCTGAAAACAAAAACGAAATTGTTCCCGAAAATAATCCAATAGCAAAAATTGAAGAGCCGAAAACAAACAAAGTAGAAGCTCCTGTATTTGCGAAAGTTGAAAACAAACAACCAACAACCAACACACCTACCGAATTTCTTTCTTTAAAAGAAGTAGTAGCTCAAAAATTAAAAGAGAAAACATTGGATGAAGAATCACTTGCTGCACAAAAACAAAACGGTCGTTCAAAAAGATTCACCGGCTGGGATTTTGCACAAATTGCAACAAGAGGAATCAGCAAAGTAACTGGACGAGATGTAGAAGTAAAACCCACCTACAATGATGAAGGAGATGTAACGGCTTATGCTTTAGGCGGTGGATTTCAAGTAACAAGAGGAAAACAGTAAAAATCCCCTAAAACAAAAACACACCCCTAACCCCTCTCAAGAGCTATCTGGATCAAAAGGAGAATAAATAGCCCTACCGGGCATTCGCGAAATCTCCCTAGCCCCCTTTTCCAAAGGGGAATAGATTCTCCTCACAATTATGACAACAAAAAAATGCATTGAACTATTGTCACTTCGAGCGGAGTCGAGAAGCGTAATTCGTTAAGATTCGTAATTTGTAGTTTTAGGATAGTTCACCGTATAATGCAACCCTCTACTTTCTTTTCTTTCTCTTGCATGCTTAATAATGATGTAAGCAACATTGATGATGTTTCTTAATTCACACAATTTCGGAGAAATAATTGTTTTTAAATAAAGTGCTTCATTCTCTTTATACAAAATTTCCAAACGATCAAATGCTCGTTGTAAACGAATATCAGAGCGAACAATTCCAACATAGTTCGTCATAATGGCTTGCACTTCTCTTAAACTTTGAATCAACAAAACCATTTCTTCGGGATGTGCTGTTCCTTCTGCATCCCAATCTGGGATAGCATCACAAAAATTTATAGCTTTTGAATCTTCCACTGCAGCAATGGATGCATGATGAGAATATACAATTGCTTCCAACAAAGAATTGGATGCCAAACGATTGGCTCCATGCAATCCTGTTGACGAACATTCTCCAATAGCATACAAAAGATTAATGTTGCTCCGTCCTTCTTTATCAACTTTAATTCCTCCACACATATAATGCGCTGCAGGCACAACAGGAATAAAATCTTTTGTAATATCGATTCCCAAGCTCAAACATTTCTCATAAATATTTGGGAAATGTTTTATCAATTCCGCTTTATCTAAATGACGGCAATCCAAATACACATAATCATCTCCACGTGTTTTCATTTCATTGTCGATTGCACGTGCAACAATATCTCGAGGTGCTAATGATTTTCGTTCATCGTATTTTTGCATGAATTCATTTCCATCAATGGTCTTTAAAATTCCACCGAAACCACGAACAGCTTCTGAAATTAAAAAAGAAGGACTTTCACCAGGATTGTATAAAGAAGTAGGATGAAACTGATAAAATTCCATGCCTTCGATTCTTCCTTTCGCACGATATACCATAGCGACACCATCACCTGTTGCAATTGTCGGATTGGTAGTTATACTATACACATGGCCGGCTCCACCTGTCGCCATCAAAATGGTTTTCGCTAAAATTGTTTCAATTTTATTGCTTCTTAAATTCAAAACATACGCTCCGTAACATTCAATATCGGGTGTACGACTATTTACTTCTTTTCCTAAATGATGTTGCGTTAAAATATCAATAGCAAAATGGTGATCTAAAATTTCGATGTTTTCATGTTTATGAATGGCAGCTAATAATGCACGTTCAATTTCATACCCTGTATTGTCTTTGTGATGCAAAATACGATGTTCTGAATGACCGCCTTCTTTTGCCAAATCGTATTCACCACTTTCTGTTTTATCAAACTTCGCTCCCCATGCAATTAATTCGTTTACTCTTTCAGTAGATTCATTTATGACCATCCGCACAATTTCTTCATCACAAATTCCATCTCCAGCAATCAATGTATCTTGTATATGTTTCTCGAAACTATCAGGACTGTACATCACAGCTGCTATTCCGCCTTGCGCATATTTTGTATTGCTCTCGTCTTCATTGGCTTTGGTTATCATACATACCTTTCCATGCTGCGCTACTTTTAATGCGTAACTCAAGCCTGCTATTCCCGAACCAATAATTAAAAAGTCTATTTTTCTTTTCATAAGAATTAAAACACTTCGACTCCGCTCAGTGTGACATTACGATGTCAGTCTGAGCGGAGTCGAAGACTAGACAATGCGTAAAGATAATTGCAGATACTTTTAGTACCTTTGTAATATTATTACTTATCAAAATTACAGAAAAGATGGACACAATCGTTAAAAAGCCAATTATCATATACGCAGAGAGTACGCCCAATCCTTCATCCATGAAGTTTGTTGCCAATCAATTGATGGTACACGATGGAGCAACTGCACAATATCTTTCAAAATCAGAAACAAAAGGCTCACCACTGGCTGCTAAATTATTTGATTTCCCTTTTGTAAAAGCCGTTTTTATGGCTGCCAATTTTGTTACAATTTCTAAAACAGATTCGGTTGCTTGGGAAGAAATAACATTGGAGTTGCGTGATTTTATCCGTATTTATATTTCGGAAGGACATCCAATTATCACAGAAGTCCCAAAAACAGAAGTTGCAATTGATAATACTTTTACGGAAACAAAAGAAGTTTTTACGGAGCATGCTGCACCAACAAATGAAGTAGAAGTTAAAATTGTAGAAGCACTAGAACAATATATTCGTCCGGCTGTTGAAGGTGATGGAGGAAGTATTACATTCAAAAGTTTTATTGATGGAGTTGTAACAGTTCAATTGCGAGGAGCATGTAGCGGTTGCCCTTCTTCTACAGTTACTCTAAAAGCAGGAATAGAAGGATTGCTTAAACGAATGATACCTGAAGTGAAGGAAGTTGTTTCGGAGGCCGTTTAACAGTTTAACAGTTGGAAATTTTAAAGTTTCTAAACGTATTAAAAATAAAAAAGTCCAAAGTTGTATCATACAACTTTGGACTTTTTTATTTTGAACTTTTAACTAGTTCTTTACTACCTTCTTCGTAACTATAGTATCACCTGTAATTACTTGCAAATAATAGATTCCATTTGCATTTTCAGCAATGCTGATATTTTTCTTGTTGATGCCCGGAGTTCCATCCATCTCTTCTGAATAGATTAATTGCCCCGTAAAATTCATTACATTCATTTTAACTTGTTCCGATTTTTCCAATTGGAATTCCAAAGTAAAATCGGTTGTAGCAGGATTTGGATACACACTTAACAGCAATGCATTTGCTGTTTCTTCAATTCCAAAATTATTTATATTAAACACAGCTGAAACCGTTGAGCAACCTAATACATTAAACACCTCTACATAATAATTTCCATTTGCAGTAAATTGGAAATTTTGACTTGTAGCACCAGCAACAGGTAATCCATTAAAATACCATTGATACGCAAAATAAGAAGGGGTGCACATCAATGAATCTACTCCTTGAGTTATGGTTGGTAATCCAGGATTTCCTAAAACATAAATAGTAACCGAATCTGTATTTGTACAACCGCCTGTTGCAGTTCCAACAACGGTGTAAGTTGTAGTAACGGTTGGACCAGCAATCGGATTTGCAATATTTGGATCACTTAAAGAACCAATAGGAGTCCACACATAAGAAATTCCACCAGTTGCTAATAAATTTGCGTTTGTACTTAAACAAGTACTATCATTCGGGCCAGCATCAATAGGTGGCAAACCAAAAACAGTAACTACTTGTGTTGCCGTTGCAGAACATCCTATTCCATTTGTTACAGTAACTGTATACGTTCCAGAAGTTGAAACTGTAATTGATGATAATGTATCACTTGCTCCAGTGCTCCATAAATATGTAGCTGCTGCAGCTGATGTTAATGTAACAGAACCACCAGTACAAAAAGATGTTGGTCCGCTTGGAGTAATACCTGGTGATGGAAGTGGAATAACGTTCACTATAATTGTATCGTTATCTGTACAACCATTTCCGTTTGTAATAGCAACTACATACGTTGTAGTAACCGTTGGATTTGCAATTGGATTTGCAATGTTTGTAAAGTTTAATCCTGCTGAAGGTGTCCATAAATAGCTAATTGCACCAGGTGCAGAAGAATTTAATTGAACCGAACTACCATTACAAATACTAGTATCTGCACCTGCATCCGATTTTAATTGACAATATTTGATAGTTTCAAAATCTTCGTTAGAACCTGCACCCCTACTCATTCCCGCAACAAAAACATTCCCAAGTGCATCAACTGCAACTGAAGCTGCCTGATCAGAATTGTTACCTGTTCCGTTATATTTTGTTATCCATTCTTGAGTTCCTGCTGCATCGTATTTGATGGTCATGTAATCATTATTCGCTCCTGCAGTAAAAGAATATCCTGTGATGTAAACATTTCCAGTTGCATCTACTGCAATTGATTTCCCTTCATCATATCCGTTGGATGGACCGTTATAACGAGCTGTCCATTGCGTAGCTCCAGCATTATTATATTTAATTGTAAATGCATCTTCAGCTGTACTTCCTACTCCAACACTTTTTCCAGTTACATAAACATTTCCAGTTGGATCTAAAGCAATAGCATTAGCTCGATCGTAATCATTACCTGTACCATTATAGTTCTGTGCCCATTGTTGAACACCAGCCGAATTGTATTTTACAGTAGAATAATTATAGTTGGTTAAAACTAACGTTTGACTATAGCCTGTTACATACACATTTCCAGAACCATCTACAGCAATAGCACGTGCCTCATCGTAATTTCCATCTGGACCATTGTACTGCGTAGCCCATTGCTGTGCCCCTGCCAAATTATATTTAATAGTGATGAAATTAAAGTCGGCAGCAGCGCTGATATAAGTATAACCAGTAATGTAAGAATCACCAGTAACAGCGTCTACAAAAATTGCGAAACCTGCATCAATCAATCCGCCAGCACCATCAAAACGGTTAGCAAATTGCTGAACCCCTGCAGAGTTATATCTAACGGTGGTAGCAGCACTGTTTGATCCCGCTCCGTCACTGGTTCCAGTAACAAAAACGTTTCCTGCATTGTCTACTGCCACATCCCAAGCTTCATCAGTTCCCGCAGCTGTATTCGTATAGCGTGACGCCCATTGTTGAACACCAGCAGAGTTGTATTTTACTGTACCATAATCATACCCACCTGCCCCTAAACTCCAACCAGTTACATAAACGTTCCCAGAGCCATCTACTGTAATAGCATGCGCTTCATCCAGACCATTTCCAGGACCATTGTATTCCGTTCTCCACACCTGAGCTCCAACTGCATCGTATTTAATTGTAACATAATCAAAATTCCCGCTTGTTGCTCCAAGACCTATCCCTGTTACATATACGTTTCCTGAAGCATCCACAAACATATCTTCTGCCTTGTCAATATTGCTTCCCCCACTGGTATAACGTGTTTGCCACTGAATATTTATTTGCGCATTCAGTGCTAAAAATGAGGTTCCCGAGATAAGAATAGATAGTAGTACTTTTTTCATGCTAATGAGTAATAAGTTTAGTCAAAACTAAGCTTTTTTATCATTAATCTAACAATTTTAAAGATAAAAATTTGTCCAAACAAAATTTTTATTACATTTACATTTCGTAATCATATAACGACTAAACAACTTTTTGAATGAAGAAATTACTACCCCTAATTATTTTTATCTTCTTTCTACCATTCGTTTCAAATGCTACTCACATTGTAGGTGGATCACTTACATACGAGCAATTGGGAGGTTCAACCTATCGTGTTACTTTAAAATTATACCGCGATTGCAAACCAAGTAGCGTTGGATTTCCAGGAAGCGTAAGTATTCTTGTAAGAAGAAATTGCGGTACTGTAAGTTTACCGAATATTGTTATTCCTTTTCCAGGAGCTTCTCTTGTACCACCAAACATTGATACTTGTGCAGTAAACCCTGGTATCTGTTTGGAAGAAGCGGTTTACACGACAGTAGTAAGTGGATTACCCCCAACTCCGGGTGGATACGATTTATGGTATTCAACCTGTTGCAGAAACTCAACTCTTTTAAACATTGTTGCCCCTTTATCTGCAGGAGATGTTTGGTATGCGCACATTCCTGATAATGGAGTAGTAATCGCTAACAGCAGTCCGAAATGGGTTAGTCCTCCTCCGGTATTTGTTTGCCAAGGCCTTAACATGAACATCAACCATGCTGCTACGGATGCTGATGGCGACTCTTTAGTTTATTCACTGTATACACCTTTTACGGACGTACCTGCACCAACATGGCCAGGATGTGTTTGGAGTGCTCCTACTGTTACATGGTCAAGTACTTATGGCGCCAATAACCCCCTGAATGCAGCAGTACCAAACTCCTTAACGGTTAGTTCTGCAGGTATTCTAAATGGAATTCCTCCTATTTTAGGCCAGTTTGTTGCTGGTGTGCGTTGCGAAGAGTGGAGAAATGGTGTGAAGATTGGTGAGATTTTACGAGATTTCCAGTTCAACGTTGTAAACTGCCCCCCTGTTGCTGTCGCTAGTTTCAGCTCTGGTGGTGCTTGTAACGGAACAACAATTACATTTACAAATACAACTAGTCCTGCAGCAAATACTTATTTATGGGACTTTGGTGATGGATCTCCTACTTCAACAGTAACAAGCCCTGTTCATACCTATCCTGGTTTGGGAAGTTATACTGCGGTACTTATTATTAATGATGGAACTCCTTGTGCTGATACAATGACACAGTTAGTGAACATCTCTTACGTAATTTCTGATTTTACGCATGATGCGCCTAATTGTATGGGCTTTCCAATAAACTTTAATGACACCTCTACTGTAGATCCAGGAAGCAGTATCGTGGGCTGGAATTGGAATTTCGGAGATGGATTTACTTCTACGTTACAAGACCCAACACATATATATACATACGGTAGTAATTTCAATGTTCAATTAATAACAACAACTGCTGCTGGATGTTTGGATACTATTATTTATCCAGTATTTATTCAAGGTAATCCTATTGCAAATGCAGGAGGCGATACAATCAGCTGTACAAACAACTCTACAATAACTTTAGGAGGTACTGTATTAAATGCCGGAGGCGGAATTTGGAGCGGAAGCGGAATATTTAATCCAACAGATAGTACTTTAAATGCAACTTATACTCCAACTGCAGCTGCAATTTTAGCTGGCGCAGATACATTACAATTAATTACATATACAAATGGTTTCTGCCCTGCTGATACCGATCAAGTAATTATCAGTTTTTATGCTGGACCAACTGCGAATGCCGGACCAGATGTTTTTGTTTGTAAAGACACTGCCAATGTACCAGTATGTGGAACGTTCACTGTAGCTGGAGGGACAATTTGGTCTTCCAGTGGAACAGGTTTTTTCAATGACTCATCCTTGTTATGTGCAAACTATTTCCCGAGTACTGCCGATACAGCTGCCGGAACAGTCATGTTATATCTAACAACCACGTTGAATGGAAATTGTATCGCCTCGAGTGATACTACCATAGTAACTTTTACGGGTACACCAATCGCGATTATTACTTCCGCAGATAGTTCATGTACAAGCAATCCAATAAATTTAAATGCAAGTGTAACAACTGGTAGTGGTATTTGGACATCAAGCGGATCAGGTTCCTTCGCACCAAGTGATACAACAGTAACAGGTGGCGTTTATAATCCTAGTCCAGCAGATGACATTGCAGGAAATATCATTTTAATTTTCACATCTACGAATAATGGTGGTTGTCGCTCAAACGCTGATACACTTACTGTTACACTAATCCCTTCACCAACAGCCGCCTTCTCAAGCATCAGCGCTTGCCCACAAGACACCGTTTCTTTTAACGATGCTTCAACCACATCGGTTGGAAGTGTAGTAAGTTGGAGCTGGAATTTTGGTGATACTGGAACAAGTACATTAGAAGATCCTACTCATATTTATGCTGTTGGCGGACCGTTTACTGTAACCTTAATTGTGACATCAAACAATGGTTGCGTGGATACACTTAATCAAATAGTAAACGTATTCGAAAAGCCGATAGCAAACTTTAATGCTAACGGAATCTGTTTAGATGACGGAACACTTTATACCGACATATCTACTGTTGGTGGAGGTGCTACCATTGCAACGTGGAACTGGACATATGGTGACGGAAGTACAAACGGCACGATTCAAAATCCTTCACATAATTTCCCAACGGCAGGAATATTCAACACGCAATTAATTGTAACATCCTCTCAAGGCTGTATTGATACAATTGTTCAACCCGTTACTGTTTTACCTGGACCAGCTGCTTTGTTTACTGCTGATGATTTTACAGGTAACGTGAATCAGCAAATCAACTTTACGGATCAATCTACCAATGGGGCTATTTCTTGGTTCTGGGATTTTGGAGATAGCTCATCCGATTCAACATCTACATTGCAAAATCCTTCGCACATTTATAGTGCCGGGGGATATTATGATGTATGTTTAATTGTTACTGATATTAATGGTTGTACTGATACAATTTGTCAAACAGAAGTAATTTCTATGCCGCCTGATGTACCAACAGGATTTAGTCCAAATGGCGATGGTGAAAATGACATTTTTTATGTTTATGGCGGTCCGTTCAAAGAAATTCAATTTAAAATTTATAACAATTGGGGTGAATTAATTTTCGAATCAACTGATATTGTTGACTGTTCTGGTCATACGTGTGTAGGTTGGGATGGTAAGCGAAAAGGAATTGATCAAGCAATTGGAGTTTATGTTTATACTGTTATAGGTGTTACCGAAGATGGAAAAGAACATAAAATTTCGGGAGATGTTACTTTGCTTCGTTAATAAATAAAGAAGAGAAGAATTTTTATGAAACACATTATACTTACTTCATTTTTAAAGTCGATGAACAAATCATTATTAGTGCTGATACTTTTCGTTTCTGTAAAGGTAGGTTCTGCTCAAGATTTTCACTTATCGCAATACGATGCTCCACCAATGTTTTTAAATCCTGCTATGACAGGAATGTTTGATGGAAAATATCGCGTGCACGGTCATTATCGTACACAGTGGATGTCGGTTGCAACAAAACCTTATACAACTGCGGGAATTTCTTTTGATATGCCAATCAAAAAATTCGGTGCAGGAATTCAGATATTTAATTATCGTGCAGGAGCAGGAAATTACAATGCATTAAGTGCATTGCTTTCCCTAGGCTACGATGTGGTTTTTGATAAAAAGAAAAACCATCATCTTGCATTAGGTGTTCAAGGTGGTATTGTTAATAAGAGCGTTGACCAAAGCAAATTGTCTTTCGGAAACCAATACACAACTGCCAATGATGGCGGGTTTGATACTGGATTACCAAGTGGAGAAACTTTTGCTAACACAAATTTCACTATACATGATATCAATGCTGGATTTTTATATTACTATGCTAAAGAAAATTCTCGCTTAAATCCTTTTGTTGGGTTTTCAGCATTTCACTTAACGCAACCTACTGAATCTTTTTTCAATCAGGCAAATAAATTACCGTTGCGTTATTATGCTCATGGGGGTGTAAAAATAAACATCAATGAAAAAATCCAATTGTTGCCGAAGGCCATTTATATGAAACAAATAAATGATCAGGAATTAACTGCTACATTATTATTACATTACTTTCTAAAAAGCTCTGATACCTATTTAATATTTGGACCAACATACAGAAATAAAGATGCTGCAATTATTGAAGCAGGATTAAAAAAAGGATCTTATACTGCTCGCATCAGCTACGATATAAACACTTCTAAATTAAAAGAAGTATCACAATCTCGTGGTGGATTCGAAATATCATTAACCTACATTGCTCGCAGAAGCAAGCCTAACCCTTTAGCAAACTGTCCAAGATTATAGTTATGAGAAGCACGAAAAATATTTTTGCACTATTATTCTTGTTTGTAACTGTTTCAACTTTTGCTCAAAGCAAAAGAGAATGGTTAGAATATGCTGATGCTGCTTTCAAAAACGGAGATTACAAAACTGCTGTTACATTTTATTTAAAAGTAGTTGATAAAGGAACTGCTGTTGACTATACTCGTCCCTACGAAGCTAGACCTTACACGCCTCCTCCTAAGAAAAACAAAGACAGTACTGCTGTTGCAGATACAAATAAACAAATCACTACTGATCCAACGGAGCAATATGCTATTCACCAAATTGCAGACAGCTACCGCTTAAACCACGATTATGCAAATGCAGAAATTTGGTTTAAAAAATCAGTAGACAATAAACCTGCGGATTATCCTTATGAAAAATTTTGGCTAGGTGATGCTTTAATGAAAAACCAACGCTATCCAGGTGCTGCCATGAATTTTGAATCGGTGATGACGGACGCTGAAGGAAAAGATTCTGTAATGTTCAAACAAGCAAAACTCAAGATTGCTGGTTGCTATTTAGCTACAGATACAGCAAACAACAAATCAGGAGTTATTGTTAAAAAAATATTGGATTCGCTTTTTAATTCAGGCACAGCAAGTTTTGCGGTAAATTATTATGGCGATGCAAACACTGTTCAATTTACTACTGCGCGTGATGGGAACACTGTTTTAGATCCTAAAAAACAAGATCCAAGATATGTTTGCGACATTTATACATTAAAGAAAACAAACAGCGGTTGGAACAGTTTAAGTAAAGTATCTGGACCAGCCAACACAGAAATGCATGAAGGTGCTGGGTTTTTAACATTGGACAGAAGCAACTACTTTTTTACACGTTGGTCAACAACAAACAAAAACGAATGTGGGATTTTTCTTTCAAAAAATTTGAACGACAAATGGTTAGGTGCTGAAAAATTAAACGACAACATTAATCTAGCTGGATACAAAACAATGCACCCATCACTTTCTCCAGATGGAAGCATTTTATATTTTTCTTCAAACCGCCCAGGTGGTTTTGGAAAAATGGACTTATGGTATGTTAACTTAGATGATGATAGCAGACCAACTGGTGGTCCAATTAACATGGGACCATTGTTTAATACTTCGGAAGATGAAGTTACTCCTTTCTTTCATTATTATACGTCTACTTTATATTTTAGTTCAAATGGACATCCAGGATTTGGAGGATTAGATATTTTTAAATCGTCATACAATAGCGATTCATTATGGTCATCACCAAAAAACTTAGGTTCTCCATTTAACTCGAGCAAAGAAGATTCTTATTTTGTTTTAGAACGTAGTCAACGAAGTGGTTTCTTAACGTCAGATAGAGAAGAATGTAAAGATTGTACTGGTGGTGCTTGTTTGAAAATATACACAATTGAAAAAGATCCATTAGTATTTGATTTAAAAGGAACCGTTTACAATTCTGAAACCAATGAGATTATTCCGAATGCAATGATTACTTTAAAAGATATTCGTGGTGATAAAGAACCTTTCTTCTTATTTACTGACGCAGAAGGAAATTATTTCACCGCATTGGATGAAGGAATGGAATTGTATTTAAAAGCTCAAAAAAACAAGTACTTCGGAGATGCTGGTAATGTTACAACATTAGGCTTAACTGAATCTGCTCACTTAGTTAAAGATTTCTTCTTATCTCCTATTCCTTCAGGTGATATCGTAATCCCCGGAATTGAGTACGATTTGGATAAAGCAACTTTACGTCCTGCTTCTAAAAAGATTTTGGATGACTTAACAGACTTCTTGAATTTGAATAATAACTTAACGGTTGAAATTAACTCACACACAGATGAGCGTGGAAGTGATAAATACAACATGAAGCTTTCACAAGAAAGAGCGAAGTCTTGTGTTGACTATTTAATTTCTAAAGGAATTGCTCCTGAACGTTTATTGCCACAAGGATATGGTGAAACAAAATTACTTATCGCAAAAGCTGTAACAGAGGAAGAACATCAAAAGAACAGACGAACTGCTTTCCGCCCTATTAAAGAAGGTGATATCAGAACAACGAAATAATAAAAAAACCCAAACAGAAATGTTTGGGTTTTTTGTTGTAATGGTAAAATCTAATTTGACATCATATGGAAACACAATCAATCCAATTATGATTGTAATCTAATTATGCCCAAAAATAAGCTTTCTGAATTGGTGTCGCATACATGTTACTCATACCAGGAGCAAATCTCTTAACACTCTTTTTTCTTCTTCTATGATCGCGTTTGTTACCACAACCTGGTTTTGGCGCACAGCCATCAAAAATAAAAATAGCGGACACGAGTATTGCAAATACACTTAATTTACTTAATTTAGGGAATAGAGAGAATTGTTTCATAATTTTAAACTTCTATTATTTATTAATATTGTAGTTTTAGAATATTAAAAATAGTAAAAATTATTGATACTAATACATGTCATTATTGTATCCGTCATCGATAGTTCTGCAAGAACGCTCCGTAATTGATTTCGGGTCAAAACAAAAGATCTCGTGTCGGGCTAAGGGATAAATCAGACTACATTTTCCCATTAGGCAAAAAAAGTAAGACTTATTTTGGTTTATAACATAAACTACTTTATATTTGTGCGATAATTATAACATATTACAATTTATGAAAAGAAGTTTGTGCCTATTTGCATTGATTTTATTGAGTTTTCAAGGAATATTGGCTCAAACCAAAGTTTCAGGAAAAATACTAGATCAAAAAAAACAGCCTATCCCAGGAGTTAACGTATTTATTAAAGACACCTATGATGGTGCATCAACTGATCCAGATGGAAATTTTTTCTTTACTGCGGCCGATACTGGTGATGTTATAATTGTATGTAGCTTCATCGGCTTTGAGCAAATCGAAAGGAAAGTAAGCCTAACAAGCAAAGATTTTACTTTCAATACAACAATGAAAGAATCGTTGAACGAATTGAAAGTGGTGACCATCTCTGCTGGAACAATCGAAGCGAGTGATGAGAAAAAAACCACAGTTTTAAAACCACTTGATATTGTTACTACTGCTGGTGCACAAGGAGATATTGTGGGCGCCTTAAAAACATTGCCGGGGGCACAACAAGTTGGTGAGTCGGAAGGACTCTTTGTTAGAGGTGGTGACGGCAGTGAAACAAAAACGATTATTGATGGAATGGTTGTAAACAAACCATTTTTCAGTTCTGCTCCAGATATAGCTTCTCGCGGGCGATTTTCCCCATTCTTATTTAAAGGAACGGTTTTTAGCACTGGCGGATATTCTGCTCAATACGGACAAGGGATGTCGTCTGTTCTGGCTTTGGAAACACAAGACTTGCCAAATCAAACATCTTCTACTCTTGCCATTTCATCAGTGAGTGTTGGTGGAGGATATAATAAATTATGGAAAGACAAAAACATGAGTGCTGGATTTGATTTAAACTACGCAAACCTCCTGCCCTATTTTAAACTAGTCAAACAAACTCCTGAATACACGCGCGCACCCCAATTTTCTGGTGGTTCATTAAATTTTCGCAAAAAAACTTCTGCTACAGGAATGTTAAAATTTTACGGATATTTTAATTTATCTGATTTAGGAATTAAAACATTAAGTATAGATAGCATAAATGGATTTAAAAATTTATTTGAATTAAACAACTCCGACATCTATACAAATTTAACTTACAAAGAACGATTAGGAGAAAAATGGTTGATGAACCTTGGAGTATCATACAGCACCAACGTAGACCATATAAAAACATGGAACGATTCTATTCGTTCACAAAGTGATATGTCGCAAGGAAGAATGGTATTCAGTAGAGGAATTGGAAAACTTTCTATTATCCGATTTGGTGGAGAATACCAATATACATTTGATGAAATAAAAATTGATGGTGCTAAATACGGTTTTCCTTACCATATAAAAAATGCAATCTATGACAATTATTCATCGCAATTTGTAGAAGCAGACATTTACATTACACAAAAATTAGTTTTGCGTGCTGGTGCACGAGGAGAACATACAACATTAGAAAAAAAATATGTAGTTTCTCCACGTACTTCATTGGCCTACAAAATCGGAGAGAAAAGTCAGATTTCATTTGCATACGGACAATTTTATCAAAAACCGGATAGAGCATATTTGTTTTATTCAAAAATTCCTGGATATAACAAAGCAACACATTACATTGCCAATATACAACGTGTAGATGATTATCATACATTACGTGCAGAAGTCTATTTTAAAAAATATGATAATCTAACTAACTTAATTGACTCTACAAATAGCGGATTTGGGTATGCTCAGGGATTAGATGTTTTTTGGAGAGATAAAAAAACTATTAAAGGCGTGGATTACTGGATTTCATACACTTACTTAGAAACAAAACGTAAATATCAAAATTATCCTAAAGAAGTAACGCCACCTTTTGCAGCAACTCATACAGCATCCTTGGTATTTAAAAAGTTTTTTGAAAAACTTAATTTAAGTACTGGATTCACTTACACATACGCAACTGGACGACCTTATTACAATCCGAATAATTCAGAATTTATGAGCGACAAAACAATTGACTATCATTCACTAGGAATCAATGGTGCATATTTGCGACAAATAAAAAATTGCTTTGCTGTATTGGCATTTTCTGTAACCAACACGATTGGTAATGAACAAATATTCGGATACCGTTACTCGTACGATGGGATTAGAAGTGCGGCAGTAACACCTCCGGCAAAACGCTTTTTCTTTGTAGGTTTGTTTTTATCATTTGGCCAAAACCGATCGAAGGAAGTGATTGATAACAATAACTAAAATCAATTGGCAATTTTTCAGTAAGCAATAGGCAATTAAATAAACAGACAATAGATAATTAAAAAATAAACAATTAAATGAAAAACGAAATGAAAAAATTATTACCCCTGTTAGCGCTTTTAAGCATGACACTTTATGCTACTTCTCAAAACAAAAAATACATTGCTATTATGGAAAAAAATGTAGCTGCATTGGATACCACTCGTGATGGATTGCAATTACAAAATTTAGCAAACAACTTTGAACGTATTGCAAGTGCAGAAAAAGCAGAATGGCTTCCTAGTTACTACGCAGCATATTGTTACACAAACATGACCTATTCAACAAAAGGAGATCAAATTGATACCTATTGCGACAAGGCTGACAAGTTCCTTAACGTAGCAGATTCTATAAGTCCTAAGAACTCTGAAATTTATACATTAAAAGCACAAGTAGCATCAGCACGCATTAGTGTTAATCCAATGTCTCGTGGACAAAAATACGGACCAATTTCTGGTGATTTGCGTGAAAAAGCAATAGCGTATGACAAAACAAATCCTCGTCCATATTATTTAGAAGGAACTTCTTTATTCTATACTCCTCCAATGTTTGGCGGTGGAAAAGATAAAGCAAAACCTGTTTTTCAAAAAGCACTAGAAATGTATGAAACATTTAAACCAGAAAGTAGTATCGCACCAAACTGGGGAAAAAACTCTTGCAACTATTTTATTAAAGAGTGTGATAAGAAATAGTACGAATTGTGCACTTCGACTCCGCTCAGTGTGACAACAAACTTACAAATATGCCTGAGGCTGGTAGGTCTGTGTTTTCAAAAATAATAATTTCGGGGCATTTCCCCCTTTAAAGGGGGCAGGGGGATGATGACAATCTAAATTACAAAAACGAATGAAAAACGAAGAAAAACATTTAACACAAGAAGAAAGTCTGAGAATCATTCATAAAATGATTTCTGCAGCAAAAAATGATGTAAAATCAGATGCGTTCATCTTCTTGCTTTGGGGATGGTTAGTATTTGTTGCTAGTATTTCACAATTCATATTAATAAATATGAATTGTGAATGGAATTCAATTCCTTGGATGTTAATGCCAATTGGAGGAGTAATTACAGCAATTTATGCTTTTAGAACAAGTAAAAAAGAAAAAGTAAAAACACATGTCTCCGAATTTTTAAAATATACTTGGATAGCTTTTGGCGCAGCCATGGGAGTAATCATGTTTTTTCACGAACGGGGTGCTTCGCAAATTCTTCCAATAATTATGACATTGTATGGTATTGGTCTTTTTATTTCAGGAGGAGCATTAAAATTTACTCCTCTTATTTTAGGCGGAATATTCTGTTGGCTTTGCGCAATAGCTGCTTTTAAAATAGAAGGGATTTATCAATTGTTAATTATTGCAACTGCAGTTTTTGGAGGATACATTGTTCCAGGATATTTATTACAAATGAACAATAAAAAATAAAATAATTCGAATAAATATTTCGAATAATATAAATGCTCACACATGTTTAACGACTTAGATCCATTATTACATTCACAATTACGCTTATCAGTAATGAGTTTATTGATAAGTGTAAAGGAAGCAGATTTTAGTTTCCTTAAAGAAAAAACAGGATCAACTGCAGGAAACTTAAGTGTGCAAATAAGTAAATTAGCTGAAGCTGATTACATTACCGTAAAAAAAACATTCAAAGACAATTACCCACAAACTAGTTGTATGATTACTAAAAAAGGCATTAAAGCATTTGAAGTATATGTAGAGACAATACAAGCATACATAAAAAAGAATTGAAAAAATTAAAAACGGTTAATTCAGAGATTTGTCGATTAAGCGCTATTCAAAATTAACCTAATCAACACAATTAACTTAATTAATATAAATCAAAAAATGGAAAACAGAGACGAACAATTATGGATCATCGCTAAAAAACGAGCAGGATTTAAAAAACAATTAGCTTCATACATTATCGTGAATGGCTTTTTGTGGGCAATGTGGTATTTCACGCAAGGCCATCATGAAATAGATAACATCACAATTGATGGAGGTGATGGATTTCCTTGGCCTATTTGGCCTGCGCTAGGTTGGGGAATAGGTTTGGCATTTAGCTATTATGGAGCATATCATAGCGATAAAGAAACGGATACTATGAAAGAGTTTCAAAAATTAAAAGACAAAGAAGGGAAATAATTTTCCTTAAAACGTAAGAACATATTGCAAAGCAGTTGTTCGAGGTGATTCAATTTTCATTGGTCGAAGTGAATAGTCAACATTAAAAATGTTGCTGCAGACCAATGAAATTTTTTGTTTCTTGCTTGCCTGATAACTTAATCTTGCATCAAAAACATGAAAACCATTATGGCTTTCCCAATAATCAATTGCTTTTAAATCATCTACAAAAGTCAATGCTTCTGTTAGTTCTTCCAAATCCTCAAATGCTTTATCTATGTTTTGCATTTTGCTGTAAAAACGGTAGCTAAAGCCAATTCCGATTTTATAAATTCTGAATTCAATATCTCCTTTCACTAAATGCTTAAAACGATATTTTAAAATATTATTTGTAGTATCCATGCTACTATTTTTATAGGTCAAAGGTTTTCCTGCACCACCAAATGCACTATCAACAGCATATACATTATCAGGAGTTAAGGTTATAGGTTCAACATACGTGTAACCTAACAAGGCAGCTACTCCAAATTTTTTATTTTTCTCATCCGAAGAAATCACCATAGACATATCGACCCCTCTTACTTGTGAATTACCAGTATTTACAAATTTGAATCCTAATAATGCAATTGAGGGTTGCCATTGACCAAACAAATATTCAATAGTATTTTCATATCTCTGATAAAAACCAGCAATATCAAAATAACCCATTATGCCACCAAGCTTAAATCCCTGTTTTAAACCAATCTCAAAATTTGTACTAGTTTCTGGCTTTAAATCAGGATTCGGAAAAACGCCAAACAATCCTGCTTTTGTAGAAATATATCGCTCCGTAATTGTAGGATATCTAAATCCTTGTCCGTAAGATGTTCTAACATATGTAGCTTTTAATACTTGCAAACTTGCCCCAGCACGATAAATGGGTGCTACAACACTATTAAAATCGTTCATCTTAAAATATTCATATCTAAATCCACCAGAAATATTTAAGATATTCCAGAATTTTTTATCTATTTGTGCATACCCACTTGCATTCACAATTTTATTATTTGGAGAACCACTTGAAATATAAAGTTGAGCATGTGAATTAGACATACTACCAACAACTCCACCTGTAAACGTAAAGTCTAAATTTTTAAATATTCGTTGTAACTGATACTCTCCATAATAAAGTGTTCCTGAATTCGATTGATTGTTTGAGATTTCATTATCCGAATGAAAAATACGAGATACTAAACTATGGCTAATTCCATTTCCTTTGTTAAATTTAATGAAGGGGTCGAGATTAAATAATTTTTGATTTTGTAAAAAAACGGCCCCAGGATATCCTTTGTATAACCCTAAAGAATCATCACTCCACGCCAACACCATGTTTGTCTTGTTTAACATCCCGTTTCCATTTATACCATAACTTAATCCTGGATATTTTTTAGAACGATACCTCAAATTAAAATTCAAGCGTCCTCTTGTTTCTTGCATATCTTTATTCGAATACGTTGGAATTTCGCCAACAACACTCTGAGCAAATGCAGGAACTGGAGCTTGAGGAGGAGGAGGACCAATATAACCTTGATCAATATTAAAATTTCCACCAATTACAAAATCTAAATTCTTTTTCACTATTCGAGAATGCAAAAAATTAAGATTGGTAAATCCTGGGATTGATTCGTTGTACCAATTAACTGCTGGCTTTTTAGGCAGACTATAATTTCCAACAGAATAATTGATGGAAGTTTTTGGTTTATCACGCGGATATGCACTTCTAACATTAATAACTCCGCTCAATGCAGACGAACCATACAAAACGGAAGAAGCACCTTTAATAATTTCAATTTGTTCTATGTTTTCAACCGGAATATAACTCCATTCTGGTCGGCCAGCATCACCACTTAAAAGAGGGATTCCATCTACTACAATAGCAACTCTACTTCCAACACCAAAAGTGAATCCACTACCTCCTCTAATTTGTGGATCGTTATCTATAATGGTTAATCCAGGAACTTGTTCTAGCGCTGTTTCAACACTAGTAGTATTTCTATTGTTAATTAAACTGGGTTTGATAACTTCCATTGAAACGGTCATCTCTTCTAATTTCTGATCAAACTTACCTGATGACACTACTATTGTTTCTAAGAATTTAGTTGATGTAAGAAGGTTAATATTTTTTTCAGTAATTCCGTTTGATTGAATATGAACCGAAAAAGTATCATTTAAGGAACCCACAAAAACACAAAAAAGTTGGTGAGAACCGGTATCAAGAACCATCGAATAATTTCCATCAATATCAGAAACAGTTCCTTTAGACAAATTGTTTACTGCACGAATAGTTGCCCCTGGAAGATACTCTTTTGAAGCATCGTCAATTATCTTCCCTTTTAGAACTCCTGTTTGTTGTGCAGAAACCGAGCTAATAAAAAGAATTGATAAAAAGAGTTGGAGAAGTGATTTCTGATATTGCATCTAAAAAAATAAAAAACCCTGACAAAATTTCGTCAAGGTTTTTTTATTTAATCTATAATTACTTAATGAATAGTTTACCTGATTTCTGAATTTCAGCTCCAATCAATTGATATAAATACAATCCTGAATTCAACTCAGAAACATTAATTGAGTTTAATTGTGAATTGGCTAACACCTTTGTAGAAACCATTTTTCCAGTTAAATCATATACAGAAAGAACTGTTTTCGAGTTCATCATTTTAATAAAATCAACATATATTGTTTTATCATTAGCGTAAACACTTGCATTGTTTTCATTATACAAATCCTGAACTGAAGCACCTGAAGGATAAACAACTGATAAATCATCTAACCACAATTTACTTCCAGCTGTTGAAGTCAATTGATCATTTGAAGCTGTTGTATTGATCATAATATAAGAAGGAGTGCTAGCTGAAACATAATTAAACGCTACTGCAAAACGTGTCCAAGAAGCAATATTAGCTGCAGGAGTTAAAAACAATGCATCTGCAATTTTATTAACAGATGAATCAGGATGATACGAACTTGCTGTTTCAGGATCGTAATAATTTCCTGTATGTAAAATTGCTCTTACTTTACCAATTTCAGAACTACCGCCTTGAGTATATTTATACCAACCCACCAAACTATCTGGACGACCAACAAATGACATACGTCTAATATCTGTACCTGTAGCACCCTCCATTGTTCCAATATAACCATCTGCTTTGTTTGTCGTTGGTGCATTAACTATTCCAGTTGTAACAGAGCCATTAACTACTGCAATAACAAATGTTTTCGTTTCCATGCGAACTGAATATGCGCCTCCGTGAAAGGTAGTTGCATCTCTGTAACAAGTTTGCGGACCACTGGTTGCCCAATCAGTTCCTGTTTTATTTGAATTAAAGAAGGTTGGCTCTTCCGATGCAGCACCAACATTTTCCCACAATTCAAAATCTCCGTTTTGAATCGTAGTTTGAGCAAATAAACTAGCGCTAAGGGCAATTGATAGTAGAGTAAGTGTTTTCTTCATTGGGAATTTTTTTTAGTTTCTATAACAAATATAAACCTTTTTTGACAATCTATATACTCTCCTTTTCAACCCAATCGCCATGCTTTTTAATCAATTCTATCAATGCATCCACAGCTTTTTCTGAATTCACATTTCGCTCCACCACTTCTCTCCCTTTGTATAAAGTAATTTTATCAATACCAGTTCCTACATAACCGTAATCGGCATCGGCCATTTCACCAGGACCGTTTACAATACAACCCATAATTCCGATTTTTATTCCTTTTAAATGATCTGTTCTGTTACGAATTTTTGCTGTTGTTTCTTGCAAATCAAATAATGTTCTTCCGCATGACGGACAAGAAATATATTCTGTTTTAGAAATACGTGTCCGCGTTGCTTGTAAAATTCCGAAAGCAGTTGCATTTACATTTTTCGGGGAAGTGCAGTTGTTTTGATAAATCCAAATACCATCTCCGAATCCATCTAAAAACAATGCACCAAAATCGGTGGATGCATGCAACTGAAATTTCTCTTCTAATAAACTAGAGTAATTTCTTTTTACGATAACTGGAATTTCATTTTTAGTTTTAAGAAACTCAACAAACATTCTCCGCTGCTCTGCCATTCCGTGTTCATTGGATGTTTCAAATACTAAAACAAAAGGGTTGGAAGGTTGGAAGGTTGAAAACTGAAGTACGTCATTAATTGTAATTGATACAAAATTTAATGATTCTGATTTTTTATCTGAATTTTCAAAATCAGCCCATTTAAATAATGGATAACTTCTTGTTTTATCTTTTAAATTATTCCATGCGTTTGCATTATATATTAATCCTAATGTTCCGGGAATTTGAAAATCTACTGTATTATCTCCAACAAAAACATAATCACACGCTTGATCTGTTAAATTCCATTTATCGAGTGGAACAGAATAATTATATCCAACTGCAAAAAGTGAAGCTGCTGTGATTTTTTGTTTTTCAGAAAAATCGGCAATTACTCTTGGTACATTGTGCCCTCCAATATTTCCAACTTCTTTTGAAACTCGTTTTGCGAAATCGTAAGGAGAATATGGAAGTTTAATTATTTCAGGAATTGCTTTATGCGAACCTCTTTTTGAGTAGCGTTCTACCAAGTTCTTTGCAACTGGAATTTCAAATTCAGGGTCTTCCGTTAATGAAACACGAACAGTATCACCAATTCCGTCCTCTAACAAAGTTCCAATTCCAACAGCTGATTTTATTCTGCCATCTTCTCCTTCTCCAGCTTCAGTAACGCCTAAGTGCAACGGATAATTCATATTCAATTCTTGCATCTTTACAATCAACAATCGATAAGCTTGCACCATCACTTGTGGATTACTAGCTTTCATCGACAAAACAATGTTGTAATAATTGTGATCTTCGCAAATCCGTAAAAACTCCAAAGCACTTTCTACCATTCCTAATGGTGTATCACCATATCGACTCAAAATTCGGTCACTCAAAGAACCATGATTCGTTCCAATACGCATTGCTGTTCCGTACTCCTTACAAATTTTTACCAACGGTGTAAATCGTTTTCGGATACGATCCAATTCTTCTACATATGTTGCATCTGTATATTCAATGTTTTCAAATTTCTTTTTGTCCGCATAGTTTCCCGGATTCACTCGCACCTTTTCAATTATTCGCGCAGCTAATTCAGCTGCATTAGGAGTAAAATGAATATCCGCAATTAAAGGAGTATTATAACCACGCTTCTTTAATTCTTTTTTTATTTCTTCTAAATTTTGGGCTTCTTTTAAACTTGGTGCAGTAATTCTTACATACTCACAACCAGCATCAATCATTCGGATACTTTGCTCAACAGTTGCAATCGTATTCATTGTATCCGTAGTCGTCATCGATTGAATTCGAATAGGATTATCTCCACCCAAAGGCACATCACCAATGTTTACTACACGTGTTTTGTATCTTGAATATTGAGTAAGACTATTGCAATAAAGTTTAGTATTCATAAGCATTTGATTGAGACATTCCGAAAGAATCTTTTCGGGACAAATTTACGAGAAATGCCACAAAGTATCTTATATTTTTTGTATTTTTGAATAGATAAAAACTACTCCCCAAATGAAAAAATATTACTCTTTTATAGCTATTGCTATTGTATTCGTTTGCTTCTCAAACTCTGCAAAATCAGCTTGCACAGCCAACTTCACTTCTACAAATATAGCTAACGCATACAATTTTACAGATGCTTCATCTAGCACTTCAGGCAGTATTGTTACTTGGTTATGGAACTTCGGTGACCTTTCTGCTCCTAGTACATTACAGAATCCAACTCATACCTATACCGTTTGTGGTGTTTACAATGTATCGTTAACAATTGCAACAAGTTTGTTTTGCACTAATACATACTCTACTACTATTACAGTGAATAGTGGAATGACTGGATCATTCACATCAACAGTTGACACGACAACAGGAATCGCTGTATTTACAGGTTCGCCAATTGGATTAGACATTGATTATTCTTGGGATTTTGGAGATGGGAATACTGGAACTGGAGCACTTGCAACGAATACATACGCAACATCTGGAACTTATTATGCCTGTTTAACTGTTTCCGATACTGGTGGAATTTGCACAAACACATATTGTGATAGCGTAGTAGTTTATATTTCTACACCATCTTGTAGTTCTACTTTTACATATACGGATAATGGCTCAGGAAATTTAACATTTCAAGTTGCTCCCGTTGTAATAACAAATACATATAGTTGGGATTATGGTGATGGCACAACAGGAACTCTACCTCTATCACTTCATACGTATGCTACAGCTGGAACATATTATGTTTGTTTAACCACAACCGATCCGCTCACATCGTGTACAAGTACTTTTTGTGATAGTGTTTTGGCTGCAGGAACAGGTGGTGTGTGCAATGTTACTTTTACTTATTTAGACGTGAACGGAATCGTTGCGTTTACAGTTATTCCTCCTTCATTAACGAGTACTTATTCTTGGACTTTTGGAGATAGTAATACTGGAACAGGCGCTGTAACATCAAACACGTATGCAGTAGAAGGAAATTATTACGTTTGTGTAACGATGGTTGATGCATTTAATTCGTGTACTGATACTTTTTGTGATTCTATTGTAACGAATATTACGGGTATTGGAATATTAGAAAACGAAAACAATAATTTTAATTTAGTTGTATTTCCAAATCCCGCAAACGAACAAGTAACCGTCTCTTATGAATTAAATCAATCGTCACAAATGAATATTGAATTATTCGACATCATAGGAAATGTAATTTCAGCAACTTCTATTTCAAAATCTTCAGGAAAACATCAAACTGCTATTAATATCGAACACCTTAATCAAGGTGCATATTTAATAAAATTGAGCTCCGAAAATGGCAATTCTAGCAAATTAATCATCAAAAATTAGATACTTTTTACATCTTGAAAAAGGGTAATTATTTAACTATAATTACCCTTTTTTATTGACAAATATGAGATATTATACAATTTGGATACGTAAGATTTTAGGATTTTGATTTTATTCCTCGATAAGAGTGTTGCACATTTGTATCATCAAATTAGAAATACACTTAAACAACTAAAAATTAAATATCATGAAAACACTTACAAAAAAGAAACAAACAATGCTTTCCAAAATTACAAAAGCATTATTTTTAGGAGCCTTTATTTTTATGGGCTTTAATTCAAAAGCACAATGCACCGCTTCATTTATGCCATTCGATTCAGTTGGATATGGCTACTTCTGGAACACTTCATCAGGAACAGGCTTAACTAGTTCTTGGGATTTTGGTGACGGAACCTTTGCAACTGGAACAGGAGATATCACTCACTTATATTCTACTCCTGGAACATATTATGTTTGCTTAACTGTTACAGATTTTTTAGCAACATGTACAGATACCTATTGTGATTCAATAACAATTGGAACTGCTTCATCAGGAGCTTGCATGGGTGTTGTAAATGCAAATTTTACATCAACTGAAACTACGGGTTCAGTTACGTTCGCGAATACTCCTTCTGGTTCTAGTCCAGTTTATTTCTGGGATTTTGGTGATGGGTCTAACAGCTCTGTGGCAGGAAGCACATCACATACATATGCTGCTAACGGAACGTATTTAGTTTGTTTAACTGTTTACGAAACTGGAACTGGAACGGATTCTTGTCAATATTGCAATTACGTTACTGTAAGTGGAATTACTGGTTGCACTGCTGCAATGTATGTAGTTCAAGACTCTTCAAACTTGTATAACTACTTTGTATATTACACTACTACTACTTCTCCAGCCACTACTACTTACTTCTGGGATTTTGGTGATGGAACAACCTCTACACTTCCTTACCCTTCACATACGTATGCAACCACTTCACCAGTTGTTTTGTGTTTGACTATAACTGATGGTGCACTTTGTACAATCACGATGTGTGATTCAATCACTCCAGGAATGATGATGTCAAGTGTATTTACGATTAACGTTGTTAATCCACTAAGTGTAAATGAGGAAGTATCACCAATTTCTTTATTAGAAAATTATCCAAATCCATTTAGCGATAACACGACTATTAGTTATGCAATTACTAAAGAGGCAAATGTATCCATTTCAATTGTTGATCTTTTGGGAAATACAGTTGCTGAACTAGAAAGCGGAAATAAAGCAAGTGGCGAATATTCTACAACATGGAATGCTGAAAATGTTGCAGAAGGAATGTATTTACTTCAATTGAAAGTGAATAATAATATCAAAACTAAAAAGATTGTAGTTAGTAAATAAGTTCAGTTTGTTTAGAGGGAAAGCCTGCCAGAATATCGGCAGGTTTTTTTATGCTTTTTCTTTTTTCAAATATTGTTTCAACAATCCATTTCCAAAAATGGTTGCCAAAATAATCATCGTTCCTAAGTAGAATCCGGGAGTCATCGCTTCTTCTTTTTTCCAAAGTATATACGCGATAATAATCCCATAAATAGTTTCCAAATTTACTGTAAGCGTAACTGTATACGGACTGATTTTTTTCATCAAATTAACACTCGCTATAAACGGGAATGCTGTTCCCAAAACAGATAATACCGCCAACCACCACCAAGCTCCAGCAGTAATATCAAAAAATTGAGGTGTAAATTCTCCTGTAAATAATAAGTAAACAGTCAGCGCTAGAAAACCACCTGTTAATTCATAAATAGCAATAACCGGAGAAGAAATTCTTCTTACTAGCAATCCATTAAATACTGTAAAAAAAGAAGAAGTAAGCGCTGCTAACATTCCAAAAATAATTCCCAAAGTGTACTGAGTCTCTACTTGAAAAATCATTGCAATCGCTCCAATTATAACCATCCCGAAAATAATTTCATAGCGAATGATTTTACGTTTATAAAAAATAGGTTCAATAATAGAAGTAAACAATGTACCGGTTGCAAACGCTACCAATGTAACTGAAACGTTAGATACATTGATTGCGTTATAAAAACAAAACCAGTGAAACGCTATAATTGCACCAATTCCCACCAACTGATAAATGTCTTTTTTAGGAAGTCGAATGTTTATTTTGGCTAAAACTAAATAAGAAGCAACAGTTCCAACTGTAATTAACATTCGAAACCAAACCAACTGATAAGCAACAACACCTTCAATATTGATTAGCTTACCGAGAATTGGTGACCAACCCCAAATGAGAACAATGAAATGTAAAAGAAGTAGATTTTTATTTTTAAAAAGCATAAAGGAAACAAAAAAATTAAAAAAACCGCTGAGAGAAAGGAGAAAAGCTGAGAACCGCTGAGTAATTATTTCTTTGCGAGCTCTGCGAATTCAATCTTCACAGGGACTTTGCGTCCTCTGCGGTAAAACTATTCAAATCGTTTTGAAATTTTAGCTTCTACATATTCACGTAAAGCTTCAATCTTAATTGTACCAACCACTTCAGAAGCAAATGCATGCATAAGCAACTTTTTAGCACTTGCTTCACTCAATCCTCGCGCACGAAGATAGAAAATTTTATCCTCATCCAATTTACCTGTTGATGTTCCATGTGAACACTTTACATCATCGGCATATATTTCTAATTGGGGCTTTGTGTTAATGGTTCCATCATCACTTAAAAGAATATTTTTATTAGACTGAAATGCATTTGTTTTCTGAGCATCTTTTCTAACATAAATTTTTCCGTTGAAAGTCGCAGAAGATTTTTCTTCTATAATCCCTTTGTATAATTGATTACTGTTGCAGTTTGGCTTACGATGATCTACCAAAGTATGGTTATCTACAACTTGACTTCCATTTGTTAAATACAAACCATTCAAATGCGATTCAATAAACTCATCATCCAAAACCATGTTCAGATTATTACGAACCAGCAATCCACTTAATGTAAACGTGTGAGTCGTAAAAACACTTTTCTTTTTTTGAATCGACTGAGTTGTGCATACTAAATGTCCAAAATCACGCTCATCCTGAATTTTATAATGATCAACAATTGCATTTGCTTCAACTATAATTTCTGTCACTGCATTGTTAAACGATTTGGCCTTAGAATCAATTATTTCATACGACTCCACAATTGTCGCTTGTGCATTTTCATCTACCACAATTAAATTTCTAGAATTTAAAAAGGTGTTTTCCGAAACAGAAGTAAGATGGATAATATGAATCGGTGTTTCAACCACAGCACTCTTTGCAACATGAATAAAAACACCTCCAATTGACATAGCTGTATTTAATGCAATGAAGGGATCTAAATTGACATCAGAATATTTTGAATAATGCTTTTTGAATGCGTCATTAGAAATAGCATCCGAAATATTAAATACTTGCAGTCCTTGAGGTAAAGAATTTATTTTCGAATGTTCTGAATTAAATTTTCCATTTTCGATTACAACAACAATTGCATCTTTTAAGAATTGAGAACTTTCAATTTGTTTAGCTGAAAGTTTTTTCGAGCTTGAAAATAAAAACTCCCCTTTCAAAGCCAATTCCATGTTCACATACTTGTACTCTTCACTTTTTCTATTAGGAATTCCTTGTTTAGAAAAGGCTTCCAAGGCTTGCTCACGAATAGACAAATCACCAAACAATGAACCTTTTGATGATTCAAATTCAGCAATCAATTTATCTTTTATAGTATTTACTTTTGTAATCGTTTCCATTAATATCTATTCAAATTTCTCCTCTCCATTTGGGGAGGTTGGGAGGGGCTACGCTCCAACTTCTTCTTTAATAAAATCGTATCCTTTTTCTTCTAATTCTAATGCTAATTCTTTCGGACCAGATTTTACAATCTTTCCTTTATAAAGAATATGCACAACATCCGGCACAATATAATCTAACAAACGTTGGTAATGCGTAATCACAATAGTTGCATTGTCTTTCGACTTTAATTTATTTACTCCTCCAGCAACAATTCTCAATGCATCTATATCCAAACCGCTATCTGTTTCATCCAAGATTGCCAACTTCGGTTCCAACATAGCCATTTGAAAAATTTCATTTCTCTTTTTCTCACCACCGCTGAAACCTTCATTCACCGAACGATTTGCCAATTTTCCATCCAACTCAACTAATTTTTGTTTTTCTTTAACCATTGCTAAAAAATCTTTTGCTTCCATAGGAGTTTGTCCTTTGTATGCACGAATTTCATTAATAGCAGTTTTCAAAAAATTAATATTACTCACGCCTGGAATTTCAACTGGATATTGAAAAGCCAAAAACACACCTTCTCTCGCTCTGTCTTCGGGAGAAAGTTCTAACAAATCTTTTCCATTGAATGTTACAGAGCCTTCTGTAATTTCATAATCTTCTTTTCCTGCAAGTACTGATGACAAAGTACTTTTACCAGAACCATTTGGTCCCATTATAGCATGGATTTCACCAGCTTTAACTTCGAGGTTTATTCCTCTTAATATTTCTTTGCCATCTATTGAGGCATGTAAATTTTTTATACTTAGCATATTTTCAAAAATAATTATCCTACTGATCCTTCCAATGAAACGGCTAAAAGCTTTTGAGCTTCTACTGCAAACTCCATTGGTAATTTATTTAAAACTTCTTTACAATATCCATTCACAATTAATCCAATTGCTTTTTCATTATCTATCCCTCTTGATTTACAATAGAACAATTGATCTTCACCAATTTTTGAAGTGGTTGCTTCGTGTTCTACTATTGCTGATTTATCTTTTATCTCGATGTATGGAAATGTATGCGCTCCGCATTTATCACCCAACAATAAACTATCACATTGCGAAAAATTTCTTGCATTGCTAGCACCCTTTGCTATTCTCACCAAGCCTCTATAACTATTATTGCTAAATCCTGCTGAGATTCCTTTTGATATAATTGTACTTCTTGTATTTTTTCCAAGATGCATCATTTTTGTACCGGTATCTGCTTGCTGATAATTATTTGTTACTGCAACAGAATAAAATTCTCCTACTGAATTATCTCCTTTTAAAATTACAGAAGGATATTTCCAAGTAACAGCAGATCCTGTTTCTACTTGTGTCCACGAAATTTTAGAATTGTCTTCCAAACAAATTCCACGTTTCGTTACAAAATTGAAAATTCCGCCCTTCCCATTTTTATCTCCTGGATACCAATTTTGAACCGTTGAATATTTTACTTCTGCATTTTTATGTGTAACAATTTCTACAACCGCAGCATGCAATTGATTTTCATCACGCATAGGAGCAGTACATCCTTCGAGGTAACTAACATATGCATCTTCATCTGCAATAATTAAGGTACGCTCAAACTGTCCTGTTCCAGAAGCATTGATTCTAAAATAAGTGGAAAGTTCCATCGGACAACGAACTCCTTTTGGAATGTAGCAGAATGAACCATCCGTGAAGACAGCTGAATTTAATGCTGCATAAAAATTGTCGGTATAAGGAACAACCGAACCCATGTATTTTTTTACCAGCTCTGGATGCTCTTGAACTGCTTCTCCAAACGAACAAAAAATAATTCCTTTTTCAGAAAGTGTTTCTTTGAAAGTTGTTTTTACTGAAACGCTATCCATAACAATGTCGACAGCAATTCTGCTTTCTACTCCACTCAATCGTTTTTGTTCTTCAATAGAAATACCTAGCTTCTCAAATGTTTTTAATAATTCAGGATCTACTTCATCCAAACTATTTAATTGCACTTTTGGTTTTGGTGCAGAGTAATAAATAATATCTTGAAAATTTGGTTTGGTATAGGAAACGTGGGCCCAGTGTGGCTCTTCCAATGTTTGCCAGTATTTGAATGCTTTTAATCTATATTCCAACATCCATTCTGGTTCGTTTTTCTTTTTAGAAATAAAACGAATGATGTCTTCATTTAAACCCTTCGGAGCATTATCAGCCTCAATATCAGTAACAAAACCGTACTTATATTCCCCGCTAATCTGCTCTGCTAAAATCTCGTTTGCCATCTTTTCTTAAACTGAAAAACTTTCTCCACAACCACACGTTCTGCTTGCATTCGGATTGATAAATACAAACCCTTTTCCGTTCAAACCTCCTGTATAATCCAACTCGGTTCCAATTAAATAAAGGAAACTTTTTTTGTCGACTGCAATTTTAATTCCTTTGTCTTCAAAAACTTGATCTCCTTCTTTAATAGTACTATCGAATTCCAATTTGTATGAAAGTCCTGAACATCCACCGCCATCAACACCTACACGGATGAAAGTGCCATCGGGGTGATTTTCGCTTTTTATTAAGTTTAACGCATGCTGTTTTGCGTTTTCTGATACTGTTATCATTTTATATAGTATTGATAATCAATTAGTTATTCCTTATTCTTATTTAGATTGAATCTAATCTGAGTACAAAAATACCTAATTATAGGTATCAAAACAAGTATTTTAGATAAAATATTAATGCAGAAATAAAGAGGTATGTGCTGATTAGTTTTTCTATTTTTGGGGCAAATTACTATCAATCAAATTTATTACAATGTTTTATTATAAAAAGTGGGCTATCGTTATTCCGATGGCAAATGAAGAGCAGGATTTCAAGCCTTTTATTGAAATGCTAAATTTTGTGATTGATGAACTAAATCCTGGGAGTGTCTATTTTATTATTGATAAAGCATCAAACGACAAAACCCTCGAGCTCTCTCAAGCGCTTTCTGCAAAAGATTCTAGATATGTTACTGTTTGGTCGCCAGAAAACAAAAATGTGGTAGATGCTTATGTGAAAGGGTTGCGCGTAGCGTATGAAGCAGGTCACGAAATTATTATTGAAATGGATGCCGGACTTTCACATGATCCTCGCGCCATTCCAATGTTTTTACGCGTACTCAACGAAGGAAACGAATGCGCATTTGGTAGTCGATTCATCAACGGTGGTTCCATGGGCGACTCACCTTTCAAACGCAGAATGCTTTCAAAAACAGGAACCATCTTAGCAAATTTGTTGTTGGGAACAAAATTACGCGACATGACTTCCGGCTATCAAGGTTTTCATCGTGATGTAGTTGGGAAAATTATCAATCATGAATTTAAATCGAAAGCCCATTTCTATCAAACCGAATTAAGATACTTGTTAAGAAAACGTAGAACATTTGAAGTGCCAATTCATTATCAAGCACCTTCTCCTCGCGTATCTAAAAATGCTATTAAGAATGCCTATCAAACGCTTTTCTATTATTTTATTCAACGACTGCGTGGCAATAAACCTACATTGTAATTAAAAAATATGACTAAATCACTTATTATCACTTCCATTGCAAATGATCAACATCCGATCTTAAAGCAGTTTGCAAAAGAATGTAAAGATCATCAATTTGATTACATCGTTATAGGCGATACAAAATCTCCTACTGATTTTAAAATGGACGGCTGCGATTATTGGAGTGTTGATCGCCAATTAACGCTCCCTTTTGATTTAGCTAAAATTACTCCTACTAAACATTATTCTCGTAAAAATTTAGGTTACTTACTAGCCATTAAAAATGGGTCTACAGAATTAGTGGAAACGGACGATGATAATATTCCAAGAGTGGAATTTTGGACAGAAAAAAATCGTGAAGTAAAAAGTCATGTGTTTGAAAATGCTGGCTGGGTAAATGTATATCATTACTTTACAAAAAATATGATTTGGCCAAGAGGATACCCTTTGGAAGAATTACAAAAAAAACAAATTGAACTTTCCACATTAAAAAATAATCCTATTAACTGCCCAATCCAACAAGGCTTAGCAGATGAAAATCCAGATGTAGATGCTGTATATCGCTTGACATATCCATTGCCGATGAATTTTGAAATTAAAAACAGATTGGCACTTGGAAAAAATGCTTGGAGTCCGTTTAACAGTCAAAATACGTATTGGTTTAAAGAGGCATTTCCATTAATGTACCTTCCTTCTTTCTGTAGTTTTAGAATGACAGACATTTGGAGAAGCTATGTTGCACAACGTATTTCTTGGGAATGCGGATGGAGTATTCTATATCACGAACCAACTGTTTGGCAAGAAAGAAATGCTCACAACTTGATGAAAGATTTTGAAGATGAAATACCAGGCTATTCCAACAACTTTAATATCTGCAAAGAATTACAAGCACTTTCATTGAAGCCTGGACAAGAAAACATTTGCGATAATTTAATTACATGTTACCAAAAATTAATTGATATCAATGTAATTGGTAAAGAAGAAATGGGATTATTAAAAGCGTGGATTAGCGATATTAGCAAATTGGTAAAATAGAAACTATTGCTAGTACTTAATTTCGTACAGCTCACATTTTTCTTTCGTACCTATTGATTTTACCAATCTCACTTTTTGAGGATATTTATTGTAAACTGGACCGATCATTCTATGAATAGTGTTGATCATTCTTCCATTATTTTTTTTAGGATTCATTCGAAGATTTGCTAAAATAACATATTGCACATTCAATTTTTTCCACCCCATCAAAACAGTATCCGCATCCATGGTGGTAGTAATAAATTGACCAACAAATTTTTTACCATCTCCATACAAAAATGACATAGCCGGCTTACGAGACAATACTACCGAACTATCTGGCAAACTATCCGCACAATACTTGCTCATCTTTAAAAAATTTTCCCAATCCGGTGTATAGCCATAATAAATATCACCACTCAAATTTTTCTTAAATGCCGTGATTTTACTTTTATCAACCGTAGATATTTTAATTGTATATAACAACATTCCACCTGCAAAAAGAACAAAAACGATTTGCAACATCGAATACTTTTTTATCAATTCGTAAATTCCATAAAAGAACAAAAGGAAAATAAATGGTACTACTATTATAACAAGTCGATCTTGCATATTTTGTGCTTGAACTCCAAAAAATATCCCACCACTCAATACAATAAAATAAATACTTGAGAAAAATATAAATTTATTTTTTTTGTAACTTAAGAATGTGAAAATTCCAATCAGCACCGCAGTGATATATGCAAATTGAGGAACAATGCTAGTTAATTCATACGCATCTTTTCTCAAATTCATAATTCTATAAATATGCAACGACATATACGTATTAAAATTATTAAAGAAACGATCAACCATTCCTGAAAAATCTTCATGCCCACTAATCGGCTTATATAACTCTTTTCGAAGCATCATTTCCAACTGGTTGGTATCGTTTGCACCAAACATAGCAGAAGTAACAAATTGATAAATCATTCGAATAACAAAAAAGGCCACAAGTGCATAAATCACTTGCTTGTAATTTCTATTTAACAGAAAAAATACTGCCACGCCCACAATTGTAACAACTGCAACACTCTTAGAAATAGCAAGAATAACAAAGAGTAACCCGAAGATGATCCATTTCAAATAATTTTGTTTGATGTCATCTATTAAACTCTGATCTGATTTTATTCCATCAATAATTTTAAAAACAATGTAAAAACAAAGCGATTGAATAAACAAGAAAAATGTTTCAGTAAAAGTCTGACTTGCATAATACTGCATAAAATGGTTGAAGGATATGAATGAAATCAGCGCAAACAAAACAGTATATGGAATGCGTTTTACAAATGCTTTATAGGTAAACCATACAAAACCAAAATGGCATACCACCGAAAACATTTTGAGTGCTATCACATTTAAACCAAATAATTTTACAACAAGTGATAAAAAAATCGGATACCCTGGCCCTTGGAAATAAGGGAATTTCCCTTCATTTAATAAAGACCACGCCCTTTCTATATAAGATGAATCGTCACCACCGTCCGATACTTTTGCATCAAACATGATGAAGGAAAATAAAGTAGATAAAAACAATAATGAATAAAATATTTTTTTATCGTTTAGTTCAAACCAGGCATTTAATTTTTCAAATAAATCGGATTTACTAACGCTAATTGAACCCGCATTTTTCGCAGTTGGATTTGGTTTACTCGGATGTTTTTCTTTTTTAGACATAGGATTCAGACCATTTAACTTCCTAAAATTAATTAAAAAACGGATATATCAAAATAATCCTTTGAATACAGCGTTTTGTTTTGTCGCATTCGCATATAAGCCTTACTTTTACTCTATAATTATACGTTTATGTTAGAAAATACAGACCGAACAGAATTAAGCAGCTTAGGTGAATTTGGATTAATTAAACACCTTACTCAGTTTATTGAAATAAAGAACGAAAGCACAATCAAAGGAATTGGAGACGATGCCGCTGTTATTGACTATAAAAACAAACAAACTGTTGTTTCAACGGATATGCTTGTTGAAGGGGTCCATTTTGACTTAGCATACATGCCACTTAAACATTTAGGATTCAAATCTGTCTCCGTAAATCTTTCAGATATATATGCAATGAATGCTAGTCCAAAACAAATAACTATCTCCTTGGCAATTTCTAATCGTTTTTCGGTTGAAGCATTAGAGGAGCTATATTCTGGATTTATGATGGCTTGTCACAAACACAATGTCGACATTATTGGTGGTGACACAACCACTTCTAAATCAGGATTAGTAATTAGCATTACCGCCATTGGCGAAGCGAATAGCGATGATCTTGTTTATAGAAATACAGCTAAAGAAGGAGATTTACTTTGTGTTACAGGTGATTTGGGCGCAGCCTATGTGGGCCTACAATTATTGGAAAGGGAAAAGAAAATTTTCATCGAATCGCCTGGTGTTCAGCCAGACTTAGAAGGGAATGACTACATACTGGAGCGACAATTAAAACCAGAGGCTCGAAAAGATATTGCTGTTTTACTAAAAAAATTAGAAGTAAAACCTACTTCAATGATTGATATTTCAGATGGGTTATCTTCCGAAATATTACACATAACATCACAATCAGGCGTTGGCTGTAATTTATACGAAGAAAAAATCCCTATCGATCCATCTACCTACAATATGGCTCGTGAATTCAATTTAGACCCTACAGTATGTGCACTAAGTGGTGGTGAAGATTATGAATTATTGTTCACCATCGACCCATCCGATTTTCCAAAAGTAAAAGCAAATCCAGATATCACGGTTATTGGTCATTTAACAAATAGTAAAGAAGGTGTAAATTTGATTTCAAAATCTGGAACATCAATTACTTTAACAGCTCAAGGCTGGGACTCGTTACTAAAAAAATAAAACACCTTTTTGATGAAAGTAAAACATCTTTTTATTTGCTTTTTCATCTTGCTCACATTAAATGGTGCAGCTCAATCTACCTTTTTTCGTAATTATTCTGTTGAAGATGGACTTCCATTTATAGATGTAACTACTATTTTTCAAGACAGCAAAGGAAATTTATGGAGCGGTGGTTATGGTGGATTAAGTAAATTTGATGGAATTTCATTTGCCAACTATTCCCCAAAAGATGGATTACTTAACCACTTTGTAACCTCCATTTCTGAAGACAACCAAGGAAATCTTTGGATTGGAACAATTAGCGGGGTTAATAAATTCGACCAAAAAACTTTTACAGGATACACAACAAAAAACGGACTCGTCAACAATGCAATCACGTCTTCTTTAAAAGATAAAGGCGGGAACATTTGGTTTGGAACTGAAAATGGAGTTAGTAAATTAGTTGACGGAACGTTTATTAATTTTTCTACAAAAGATGGATTGGTTGGTGAATTTACAACCTGCTTGTTTCAAGACAATCAAGGAAAGATTTGGATTGGAACAACAAAAGGCATAAGCATTTTTGATGGAAAGATTTTTACGCCAATTACAGAATCAAACGGCTTGCCTTCAAATTCAATAACCTCAATAACGCAAGACAACGAAAATAATTTTTGGATTGGAACCAACAATGGAATTTGTAAAATTAGCAACAAAATATTTACATCTTATACAACCGAACAAGGATTAATAGAGAATAATGTTACATCATTAATTTGCGACTACAAAAACACCCTTTGGATTGGAACAGAAAAAGGATTAATGAAATTCAAAGATGGAAAATTTACAAAGTATTCAATCAAAAGAGACCAAAATAGTAATTTAGTTAAATGTTTGTTTGAAGATTTCGAACACAACATTTGGATTGGAACGTATTCTGGATTATTCAAATATAGAGGGAACCCTTTTATTTCCTATGGAATTCATGATGGATTAAACAACAATTTTATTTTCGGAATAACACGCGACTCAAAAGACAACTTATGGGCAGGTTCTCAAGGAGGCGGACTATACAAATTCAACGATGGAGAATTCTCTCAATTTAATAATGAAAATGGACTTGATGCGAATGGGGTAAACATGATATATGAATTTCGTCCAGGTGTTTTGTGGTTGGCTACAGATAAAGGATTAACAATTTATGATGGCAAAACCTTCACGAAACAAAAAGATACTTCATCCGTTTGGACGAATTTAATTAATACAATTTATAAAGATTCGAAAAACAATATTTGGTTAGCTAGCAAAGGATGCGCTTATAAATATAACGGAGAAAAATTTATTTTTTATCCACTCAATGGACTATCAGATAACTGTGACGCATGGTCAATAACTGAAGACCGAAAAGGAAACATTTGGATTGGAACTTATTTAGGTGGGCTTTTCCAATTAGAAGGAAATAAATTTGTTGAATGCAGTAAAAAAATAGGTCTAAAAAATGACACCTATTTAACATCTTTAATTGATAAAGACGGGAATCTTTATTTTGGATCTTTGGATGGGCTATGGATGATGACTCCAAATCAATCACTCATTAATTTTAATGAAAAAGATGGCTTAAGTTCAGACTTAGTATACTCCCTTACTTTCGGTTCAACAGAAAATGATATTTGGATTGGAACAAATCAAGGGTTAAACAAATTGAATATTAAAGAATATAAAAAAACGGGCAAAAAAAATATTATTCAATTTGGTAAGCAAGAAGGATTCTCTGGTGTAGAATGTAATAGTAATGGAGCTTTTCTCGACAAGGATGGGTCTATATGGTTTGGAACTGTTTATGGAATTATAAAATATGATCCGAATGAGTATATTTCTAATCCATTCGAATCAAAAATAAGCATCACAAAATATCGATTATTTTATAAGGATACAATGTTTACCAACAACACGCATTTACATTACGATGACAATAGTATCACGTTTAATTTTTCTGGAATTTGTTTAACCAATCCAGCTAAAGTACAATATTCACATATCCTTGACGGCTTTGAAAACAATTGGTCGCCAGCTTCAAAAGACCGATTTACCAACTATTCTAACCTCCCTCCGGGAACGTACACCTTTAAAGTTATTTCATCTAACAATGAAGGCGTATGGAATAAAACTCCTGCAACATTTACATTTACAATTGATCGCCCATTTTGGAAAACATGGATCTTTATAATTTCAACGACTTCTTTTTTCATCATTGCGCTCATTTTATCCATTCGCTTTCGAATCAAACGAATTAAGCATCGCGAAAAAAGAAAAACCGAACTCAACAAAAAAATTGCAAACATCGAATCACAGGCATTACGTGCCCAAATGAATCCGCATTTCATTTTTAATACTCTAAGCTCCATTCAACATTACATTTCAAACAACGACACCGATGATGCTCTAAAATACTTATCGAAATTTGCTAAACTCATGCGTAAAATCATGGACAATTCAAAACAACAAATGATTTCGGTTGCTGAAGAAATAAATGCATTGGAGTTGTACCTCGAATTGGAAACCATGCGGTTCGATAAGAAATTTATCCATACGATTACTGTTGATAAAGAGATTGACCAAACCTACGACCGTATTCCTTCTATGCTCATTCAGCCGTATGTTGAAAATGCCATCATTCATGGATTATTACCAATGCAAGGAAATGGCAAAATTCTAGTTTCTTTGGAAAAACAAAACGATACGATCTTATGTACCATTGAAGACAATGGAATTGGAAGAGAAAAATCAAAAGAATTTAAAAAGAACAGGGTGCAACAGCATAAATCTATGGGCATGAGCATTACGCAAGAACGATTAGATATTCTGAACTCCAGCTTAAACAGCAACATCAACGCTGAAATTGTTGATTTGTTTGAAAATGGGAAAGCTTCTGGAACAAGGGTAAGATTAATTATCCCATTAGAAACAAATGAAAATTGATTGAACATCTAAAAAGTATTATATTCGTAGTAGATTATGATAAAAGCAATAATAGTAGATGATGAATTAGGCGCACGCGAATCATTGTCAAAAATGTTAGAGAAAAATTGCAAACAAATTGAAGTGGTTGCAAAAGCGGATTCGATGTTAAGTGCATTTGAGGCCATTACGAATAAAGAACCCGATTTGGTATTTCTAGACATTGAAATGCCCAATGGAAATGCGTTTGATTTATTAGAAAAATTCAAAAACATCAACTTTAATATCATCTTTACCACCGCATACGATCATTATGCAATTAAAGCTATTAAGTTTAGCGCTATTGATTATATTTTAAAGCCAATAGACCCAGAAGAGCTGGTTACTGCTGTAAAACGATTCGAATCTCAACGTGGACAAAAAGAATCACTGGACAAACAATTCAAAACACTTTTATCCAACGTAAAACCAGAAAATAAACTTAAAAAAGTTGGTATTCCTGACGGTGATGGCTTGGTATTCATTAACCTTTCTGATATCATCCGCTGCGATTCAGATGGAAACTACACCTTTTTTATACTTACCAGTGGCAAAAAGATAATTGCATCCCGCACATTGGGAGAATACGAACAAATGTTTGTCGATGACAACTTTTTCCGCATCCACCGCTCCCATTTAATTAACCTGGAGCACGTTAAAAAGTACATCAAAGGAGAAGGCGGATACGTTGTAATGTCCGACAATTCACAAGTGGAGGTTTCCAGACGAAATAAGACCGATTTTCTGGAAAAACTCTCCCATTTATAGCCATTCATCCTCTTATACTTCACCACACAAACCTCTAAAATGCCTAGTTTTATTGGGAATTATCCTTTTATCACAAAAGCATAGAAAACCGGTCTCACCACTTAAATTCTAATTCCTACCATTAAATAAGTGAACCTGCCATTTACTCATTATGGGTATACTTATGTCTTTTTGTGACGTAATATTGGTCAGAAGTTCATTCAATTATTGATTCAAAAGATTAGAGCAGGTGTTGGGAGGTTTGCAACAGAATTAATTGGCACATGGGGATGTTGTTTTATTAATAATGCAAACCGACCACACCTTAACTCAAAAAGAAAACAATCCGAAAATCGGAAATAGATATAAATAAGAAACTAAAAACTTTATTAAGATGGCAACAGCACTACTCAATTTTAACAATTTAAATTCAAAAGCCATGAACAGAAAAACATCAATCCGCCACGGGCAGAATTACCACCAAGAGGGTATCGGAACCGTAACTATTTTGTTAGCGATTGCTACAGTATCAATCATATTCTTTAGCATCTATAACGCATTTTAAAATTTCAGTTTTGTTTGTTTAGTTTAGTTTAGACCCCGAGAGCGGTACCTTTGAGAGCGGGTGCCGCTCTCACTTTTTAAACACTAATTCATCCCAGCAGTTTCTTCCACAATTACTCTGAACGGCACTCGCTGTACTTTGCTTTCTGACCAAGATACAAAATCGAAATATTCAAATGCTGCACGTTCAAATGAATCTGCTTTTAATTCAATTAAAGCAATTTTTAATTCTTTGTAATATTTGTTTTGTTCTTCTCGCTTAGTCGTTTTTAAAATTTTACCGATAAATTCCATAAAAAGCGTTTCGAATTTATAAACTCGTTTCCGTGAACTTAAATATCGAAATACATTCTTAAAGGCATGTGGTACAAAATCATCATGTTTCAACTCTATATGAATAATCAAATTCATAATTTGAGCAAAACAATATATGTTTTCGCTTTCTTCGAAATTCGGACTATTCAACAATTTATTGATCCACTTTAATGCTTGCGAATATTTTTCAGCGCCAAAAAACATTGCGGACATATTAAAATAGAAATAGGCTTCCCGCAGTTTTGTAAACTTACCCGGATATTTTGCCAACTTCTCCTCAATTTTAGGAGCCAATTCAATTCCTTTTTCAAACTTCCCTGTTTGCATATAAATCGACAACTCAATACTTGTCGCACTGGAAAATAATTTTACTTCTAAATCTTCATTCTTCCCATTTTCAAATTGCACCAACGCCACACGCAACTTCTTCAAGCTAGCATACACTTCATCGAATTTTTTTAACTGACTGCCCACATAAATTTCGTTTGTTAACACCGAAAAATAAATATTCGGTTCCTCTTTAAAAATATCGGGATACGTCTCTATCAACTGAACATTCTTCACCAAATTGTCATAACTCTTTTTATAATCTCCTAATCCAAAATAATAAGCACTATAAATATGAAAAAACAAATAACGCGTTTCTGTCGATAGCGCCTTGTCTTCACCCTTTAAAAGTGTATTATCAATGATTTTTTTAAACTTCAAGAGCTCTTCATCATTCCGTACTTTTCCTTGTTTATTTAAAATCGAGAAAAAACGACTTTTAATATTCCAATACTCATTAAAGTTTTTTATTTTTTCACAAATCAAATCATCAGCAGCTAACATTTGCAAAATATCTGCATCCTTTTTGCCGGAATAATTTTCAGTTTCAACTAATTTCTTTTCCCATAAACTAATCTCCAGCAAAGAAGAATGCCGTTCGAAACGTGTTGCTACTTTTTTTGCACTGGATAACATTTTTGCGCATTGTTCATACAGCGTCTTTTTATAAAGAATTTCAGCGCAATGTAAATCACGTTTTAATTGAGCATCAATAGAACTTGTTGAATGAAATGCAGTTAAGCTATTAAGAACTGCATCGTACAAACGAGCTTTTGTTATCGAAAACTTATTGATGAATGCTTCTTTTTTAAATTGTTTTAACAAAGCAACTTCATCATACGCTATTTGTTTATCAATTGCCTCAAACAAAATCGCATAATTGTTTTTTTCTCCTAATGTATGACGAGATGCATACAAACTAAAATAGCGTTTCTCGGATTTATTGAGCGATTTTATCAATTTAAACAGTTGGTCGGAGGCGGTGTTTGACATGTATATTTTTATGATAATTTGTTTATTACTACAAGCTTATAATCTACTGATTTCCCACATCACAATTCTGCAATCAAGGTAGATCAATGTCTTTTATTGTCTTTATTTATAGCACTTACAAAGAAGAATAACAATAGACATGTAGCTAAATTACTTACTATTTATATGATATCATAGTTATTGTAGAATTATTTACACCAATAATAGCTAATTAGACATGTATAAATATACGAAAACTTGAAAAAGCAGCTCACATGTATAAATATAAACACAATATTCCTTTACTATTAATACTTACACAACAACATATACATTTTTGACATGTATATAATTGACCTAATCTACGAAATGAAGGGCGTTTTTATGAAGTAGGTTTGTACCAGTTAAATGCTTTGGCTCGGCTTGTTGCATGAAACATGGGGATGTTGTTCGGCAGCAAGCTAAGCTAGAGCTAATTTAAAAACAGAAAATCTGCCTTTGGCAAATCAAATACAACCGCTTAATAGTTAAACATAGAATAGCACAACATTAAAAATTAAATTAACGTAACACGCAATAGAATCATCCCTCCACTTTTACAAATAATTAATCTCATGAAAAAAATTACCCTGATTCTAGCATTCGTACTTGTAAGCTTTGTAACAAAAGCACAATCGTACGTTACAATTCCTGATTCAAATTTTGTTTCTTGGTTAAATGTCAACATTCCTTCTGCTATGGTTGGAAACCAAATGGACATTTTGGATATTAATGTTACATCATTAACAGCTATGAATGTTTCCTACGATACCATTTATGATTTAACAGGAATTCAATATTTTACTTCCCTACAAAATTTAGATTGTTCGTTCAATAGACTAGATACACTTCAGTATTTACCAGCAACACTTCAATCATTAACTTGTAATGTTAACTATCTTGTTTGGATAGATTCATTTCCTGCATCATTAACAAACATAAATTGCAACCAAAATTCACTTGATTCAATTCCTGTTATGCCTAGTTCACTTACACTACTACATTGCGAAAACAACCAATTGGTTAGTTTACCTACCATACCAAACACTTTAGTTGAATTACATTGTTCGGGAAATTTAATAGCTGTATTACCCCTTTTACCAGCATCATTAACTATTATTATGTGTGGTCAAAACGAACTAGACAGTCTGCCTGTTTTGCCTGTAAACTTAACAACACTAAATTGCATGTTAAACAATTTAGATTCATTACCAACATTACCAACGACACTAATTGATTTAACGTGCAACAACAATAATATTGCAGCACTTCCTTCTCTTCCTTTAGGACTACAAAGTTTAATATGTGATTTCAACGTTTTAACTACGCTTCCAACTTTACCGTCTTCATTAACAAATTTAGTTTGTAGCAATAACTTAATTCCTGTGTTACCGACACTACCAGGTTTGTTATCAATATTGAAATGTTATTACAATTTATTACCTGTATTGCCAACATTACCATCTTCGTTAACCTATTTAGATTGCAGCAACAACGTATTACCAAACTTGCCAACGCTACCAGGAGCACTTTCATATTTAGATTGCAGCTTTAATCCACTTCCTAGTTTACCAACTTTACCAAGTTCATTAAATCAATTACGTTGCACAAACAATACATCGCCTGCTTTACCAACATTACCTTCTGCACTAACTTATTTAGATTGCTCAAGCAATTTGATGCCAACACTCCCAACGCTTCCTGCATCATTATCTGTTCTATATTGTAATGCCAATCCACTCGACAGCATTCCTACATTGCCTAGTTCCTTAATTGATTTACGTTGCACGAACTCAACTCTTGATAGTCTTCCAGCATTGCCGATTTCGCTGACTGTACTAAAATGCACAAGTAATTTCTTGATCCAGCTTCCTGCATTACCAAATGCTTTACAGGAATTATGGTGTGAGTACAATCAGTTGACAAGCCTTCCAACACTTCCTGCTGGATTGGTACATTTACAATCCCACACGAACATGATTAATTGCTTCCCAATTTTTCCTAGTTCAATTTTATATCTTAATATTTTCTCCAACCCATTCACTTGTCTGCCAAACTATATTCCTGCAATGGATTCACTAATGTTAGAAATGTACTTATGTGTAGCAGGAGATTTTGTACACAACCCACACAATTGTGCTGGATCTGTTGGAGTTGTAGGATTTACATACATTGATAACAACTCAGATTGTTTAAAAGATAGCTTAGATTTTAGATTAAAAAACATTCCAATAAAATTGTATGATAGTCTAGGAACATTATTAAGCCAAACGTATACAGCAATTAATGGCGTTTATAATTTTCCAAAATCTGCTGGAACATATGGTGTAGTGGTTGATACCGCTGGATTTCCATATACTCCGCAATGTATAAATCCTGGAGTAGATTCAACTGTTTCTACTTATGCAACACCTTTAACTACCGATGTGAATTTTAATTTCAATTGCAAACCAGGATTTGATTTAGGCGTACAATCGGTTACAAGATGCGGATGGCCGTTCCCTGGCGAACAACATAAACTAACAATAAAAGCAGGCGATTTGAGTCAGATCTATAATTTGAATTGTGCAGCAGGAATAAGTGGCTTAGTAAATATTGAAGTTACTGGTCCGGTAACATTTGATGGCCCAATTGCCGGAGCATTAACTCCAACAATAACGGGCACAATGTATTCTTATTCAATTTCCGACTTCGCAGCAATAAATTATAATTCAGCATTCGGTATGTTATTTACAACAGATACAAATGCTGCTGCCGGAGCAATAATTTGTGTGTACATAGATGTAACTCCAATTGGAGGCGACAACTATCCTACAAATAACAGTTTCGATTTCTGCTATGAAGTAGTGAATTCTCACGATCCGAATATTAAAGAAACGTATCCTGAATTAGTTCCATTGGATTATGACGATTATTTTACATACACTGTTCATTTTCAAAATACAGGGACAGCACCAGCATTCAACATTCATATTGAAGACACTTTGGATTCGAATTTAGACTTAACAACATTTCAATTTATGGATGCAAGTCATGATGACAGAATGGTAACCTTAAATGGAAATAGTTTATCTGTTCTTTTCCCTAACATTATGTTAGTTGATAGTACGGTTAGTGCTGATAGCTCAAAAGGATATATCCAATACAGAATAAAACCAAAAACAGGATTGAATGTATTCACACAAATTTACAATACTGCTCATATCTATTTTGATTATAACGAAGCGATTGTAACAAACACAACAATCAACGCCTTTAGACCTTACACGACAGGAATAGATGACGCTGCAACTGCAGAAGGAGTAACTATTTATCCAAACCCTGCATCTGAATTTGTAAACATCAATTTCAACTCTACATCAAAAAATAATTCCATAAAAATATTTGATGCGACTGGAAGATTGGTAAAAAATATGGAAAATGTAAAATCGGGTGAGAATACAATTAATGTTTCGGAATTGGAAAACGGCTTGTATTTGATCAATGTAAACGATGGAAGATCATCTGTTACAAAACGTATTGTAAAACAATAAATAAAATCATCCTCTCACAATAAATAATAGAAATTATGAAAAAATTTATTCTAACGATTTTAGCAATCACCAGTTTTGTTTCAGCAAATGCACAAACTCCATCTGCATATTTAGATATAAATAATATTAAAGCAGATGTATTTCCTTTCGGCTATCTAGGTGCTTTCGAAACACCGAAAGGAAGCGCAATATATACAGTTGGGGCTAGCAGTTTATGGATTGGAGGATTTGATGCAAGTTCTAATTTAAAGATTGCTGGACAAACCTATCGACAATCTGGAGTTGATTTTTGGCCTGGACCACTAGACTTGTCTGCCTCAACAAACGCAACGACTATTGCTACTTACAATAATGTTTGGAAATTAAATCAATGCGATATTGATGATTATACAATGTGGCTTAATTCCGGAATGGTGGGTCCTAATCCAATCGATTCCATTGCTATGAATACGATTATCAATTGGCCAGCAGTAAGTTCTTTCGGCTTACCACTTGCACCATTTTTTGATTCTAATACAAATGGAATTTATGATCCTTATGCAGGAGATTACCCTTTAATAAAGGGCGACCAAGCTATCTTTTTTGTATTTAACGACAATGGTGGTGTACATGGAGAAACTGGTGGAGGAGCAATCGGCTTAGAAATTCAAGCAATGATATATGAATACAGTTGTCCAGATGACAGTTCATTATACAATACAGTTTTTGCAAATTATAAGATTATAAATAGAAGTTCTTTTACTCTAGATTCAACCTATATCGGCAACTGGGCCGATATTGATTTAGGAAGTGCATCTGATGACTTTATTGGTTGCGATGTTGAACGTGGCGCATATTATTGTTACAATGGTGACATCATTGATGACAACCCTCCGTCAGGCCAACTTCCTTATGGAGCAAATCCGCCATCACAAGGAATTGTTTTTTTATCTGGCCCTTTTAAAGATGCTAATGGTCTTGATGATTTATCTGCATTAACACCCAATGGAACAAATTATGGTGATCTAATTGTTGATAATGAACGCTTAGGAATGAGCAAGTTTGTCTATTATAATAATGATGGAACTGTAACAGGAAACCCTAGTGCAGCAGTAGATTTTTATAATTACTTAGTGGGAAACTGGAAAGATGCTACACCATGGACATACGGAGGAACAGGACATTCTACTGGAGTTGCTTGCGATTATATGTTTCCTGGAGTTTCTGATCCGTTGGGATTTGGAACAAACATGATTCCTCAATCTCCATGGGATGAAACAATTGCAGGAAATGTTCCTGCCGATAGAAGAGGTTTAGGTTCTTTTGGCCCATTTACATTTCAGCCAGGCTCAATACAAGAAATTGACTTTGCTTATGTATATGGAAGAGCAACTTCAGGAGGAAATTTAGCAAGCATTGTTGTTATGCAAGAACGTATTGATAGTGTTCGTCAGAAATTCAACAATGGAATTACTGGTTGTGGTTGTGCAAGTTTAACTGGAATAAATAATTATGAAATAAATAATTCACTTTCCATTTATCCGAATCCAGCATCCGAAAATATCACCATCAACTTCACCTCCACGTCAAAAAACACTTCCATAAAAATTTATGACGCAACAGGAAGATTAGTAAAGAATATGGAAAATGTGAAGTCGGGTGAGAATACAATTACTTTGAATGAACTGGAAAATGGCTTATACCTATTAAATTTACAGGAGGGCAACAATTCGGCAACCAAGCGTTTTATCAAGCAATAACTTAATGAAATAGATGGGCTTATTGGTAGCTAAAAACATCAAATTCGTCTAAATTCTATAACATTTTCAATGCAGTTGCGGTATAATACTGTAGTGTAACCCCAACTACATTGATTATGATTACGACAGTAAATAAAAATGATTTAGAGCTCGATTATGAGTGCCAAACCAGTCAAGTATCGTTTTCCATTGCCGATTTTGGAGGAAATGTGATGAAACGAGGCGATTATAATTGCATCGAAAGCAACAAACTTACTATAGAGGAATTACCGAAAGGTACTTATACACTTTGTATAATTGATGGAGATCAACTTTCGAAAAGTAGATTTGAAAAAAACTAGAACTTATTTCTATACGTTCTAATCGAAAATAATTCCAATTCTTTTAATGTTTCTTTGGGTGCTTCGTAAAAACTCATGTGCCCAGAATCTTCAAGCATTAAAACGGAAGGGTATTTACACAACGCCATTTGTGCATACATGGTTTCAAAATTAATGACACCATCTTTTTTTCCAATAATAAATAAAATCGGGAACTCAGCAAACTTCAAAATCAAATCTCTGCTTTTGCGCTCTTTCATTCCTTCCAAACTATTGATAATCGATTGCTTGGTAATTTTTACTGCTATCTTTTTTACTTTCTCTACTTCACTTTGAATTTTCGGAAGATTTTCTGGAGCAAACAAAGACGTTACCACCTCAGCAACATAATGTTTGTGTTCCTTTTTCACCAAACGAATTACTTTGTCGCGCTCCTTTTTCTTATCTTCTGAATCGGCATATGATGTTGAATTAAACATGCAAATACCACTTACATTTTCGGGATACAATTCTGCAAATGTTAAAGCAACATATCCACCCATAGAATGGCCAGTAAGAATGTAACGCCTCACTCCAGCTTTGTCCAAAACGGCTTTTACACTTTGCGCCAACAATTCCATGCTGTGATAATAGCCAATGGAAGGAGTGTCACCATGTCCAGGTAAATCGATTGCAATTACACGAAATTTTTTTGAAAGTTTTTTTACGAATTCGCTCCACACTTCATGTGAACCTAAAAACCCATGCAACAAAACCAATACTCGGCCTTTGCCAGTATCCGTATAATGTATTTTAGATTTTTTAAATTCTGCGAACATAAATCAATTTGAAAATTCGTTAATTTGATAATGTTTCAATTTTAATAGAATAAAAAAACGCATAATTATTTCCCAAAACTTAATTATCAAATTTCCAAATTATTTCCCCATCAACGATTCAATCTCTTCAGCTTCCAAAGGAATATTTTTCATCAAATCATCCGGACCATTTGCAGTAACAAGAATGTCGTTTTCTAAACGGATTCCTAAATTTTCCTCTGGGATATAGATTCCTGGTTCGCATGTAAACACCATTCCTGCTTCTAACTTACGATTGAAATCTCCAACATCATGAACATCCAATCCTAAGAAGTGAGATGTTCCATGCATAAAATATTTTTTGTACGCTGGCCAGTCTGGATTTTGTTTTTTGATATCGTCCATCGTAATCAAACCTAAATCAACCAATTCTTTTTCCATCATCGAGCCAACAGCTTTGTGATATTCAGGAATTAGATTCCCAACTGTTAACATTGCAGTTGCGCCTTTCATCACTCTCAACACTGCATTGTATACATCTTTTTGACGAGGAGTAAATTTTCCACTAACAGGTAAACAACGCGTTAAGTCGCTTGCATAATTTCCATATTCAGCAGCAACATCTAATAAAATTACATCTCCAGCTTTACATTCTTTATTGTTTTCTACATAATGTAAAACACAAGCATTTCCACCCGATGCGATAATTGGTCCGTATGCAAATCCACGAGATCTGTTAGAAATAAATTCATGCACCAACTCCGCTTCTATTTGATATTCCATTACTCCTGGTTTAACAAAACTCAACAATCTGCGCAATCCTTTTTCGGTAATGTTACATGCTTGTTGAATTAGCTCCACTTCATATTTCGATTTGATCGCACGAAGTTTATGCATAATTGGCGCACTACGCTCCACTTTATGAAGTGGAAATTTCGAAATAATGTTTTTATTGAAACGCATTTCAGCTGTTTCTGTTTCTATTGATCTTCTGGTGTGCTCATTGCTATTTAAATAAACATGCTCTGCTTGAAACATCACAGATTTTAAAAATGCATCAAAACCATTGTTCCACATTACATTTTTTATTCCTGATGTTTCTGTTGCTTGTTCCTTATTTAATTTTGCGCCTTCCCAAATTGCAATCAACTCACTGGTTTCTTTTACAAATAAAATTTCTTTGTATGTGCCATTAACAGCATCAGGATAGATTAATAAAAGTGTTTCTTCTTGATCAACGCCAGTTAAATAAAACAAATCTGAATTTTGAACAAATCCCATAGCACCATCTGCATTGGTTGGCAATATATCATTGCTTGTAAACAATGCAATTGAATTAGGTTTTAAACTCGCTGCAAAGCGTTTACGATTTTCAATAAATAAATTGTTTTTGATGGCTGAATACTTCATAGTGATTTTATAATTATTTCTGTAAATATAATCATTCCCAGCAAAAAGAAAAACCCCTGTTTGAGCAGGGGTTTTATAATAAAATTCTTTTTATTTGTTAAAGCACAATCAATGACTTATTTAACAATAGTGACATGACCGATGTATTGGTGTTTTTTGCCAGCCCAATCTTTCAAAGATATCTTATAGACATACACATCAAGTTGCACCAATTTCCCAACATTATTTTTTGATCCATTCCAACCAACTGTCAAATCATTTGATTTGAAAATACGCTCACCCCAACGATCAAAAATCAACATTTCAAAACTTGAAGGATCAATTCCTTCTCCTTCAATCATGAATAGATCATTCACCCCATCACCGTTTGGTGTAAAGGCATTTGGAGCATACATTAAATACACAGGATTAACTGTCACATAATTTTCTACAGTATCCTTACATCCAAATGCATTCGTAATTGTTAATTCCACAGGATATATTCCTTCATTCACGTATGAATACGTTGGATTTTGTAAGATAGATGTTGCACCTGGTTCAAATATCCATGCCCAGTTTGTAATCGGACTTACACTTGAACTTAGGTCATAAAAATTCATTGTGGGTTCAATGATGTCAACAGGACTTGTCGCAGTAAATGCGGCATTCGGACGAGCATGTATTGTAATTAAATTGGTACTAACAATTGTACTTACACAACCTAATGTATTTGTATATGTCAATGTAACGGTATAAACACCTGTTCGATATTGATACGTTGGATTAGCTAAATGTGATGTATCACTCAATGTTGTTAATACTCCAAAATCCCAATCATACACTCCACCTGGCTGATCTGTAGTTCCAAAAAATGAAATCACTGTTGGATCACAACCTTCTGTTGTATCTGTAGTAAATGATATAACTGGAAGCGCCACAACAGTTACTAAAGCTGTATCGCTTGTTCCACATAAACCTGATATTGTATACGTAATTAAATGCACCCCTGCTCCTGCTGTTGCTGGATCAAACGTTCCTGATGTTGCATTTGTAATTCCAATACCAGTCCATGCACCACCCGGAGAAGCTGCAGTCATATTAAATGCGGGAGCACTAATACACATTGCACCAACATTGGTAATTGTCGCATTATAAACAGCTAACACGGTGATGATAACGGTATCCACTGCTGGACAAGGGCCAGAAATAGTGTACGTAATTGTATGAACTCCAATTCCTGCAATTGCTGGATTGAATGTTCCTGATGGAACACTTGTAATTCCTACACCTGTCCATGCACCACCGCCATCAACGGCAGTTAAATTAAATGCTGGCGAAGCAACACAAACTGGTGGTGGCTGAGTAATTGTAGGATCAAAAATTGGATTTACAGTTACTATTACTGTATCCATTACTGGACAAGAACCTGCAATATCATATTGAATTGTAAATGCACCAACAGTTGTAGGATTAAATGTTCCTAAAGAAGTACTCGTAATACCCGTACCCGACCATGTTCCTCCTGGAGCTGCAGCCGTTAAATTGAAAGGAGCTGATCCTACACAAACAGCAGCTGGCTGAGTAATTGTTGCACTTGCACTACCAATTACTGTAATATTAATTGTATCGGTATTGTTACATGGGTTACTTGTATAATAAGTAATTAAATGAGTTCCTGGTCCAGCAACTGTTGGGTTAAATGTTCCCAAAGCAGAGTTTGTAATTCCTGTACCTAACCACGTTCCGCCTGTAGAATCTACAGCAAGATTGAAAGCTGGAGAACCTTGGCAAATACTTCCGACAGGAACAATTACTGGATTAGCACCAGTACTTGGAGTAACCAAACAAACGAAAGTAAGTGCAACTGGATTTACACAAGAATTCAAAGGTGTTCCTGTAGCAGTATAAGTTGTTGTTACTAAAGGATTAGCAACAACAGTAGGGCCTGTAGCTGGAGTTAATCCAGTTGTAGGTGTCCACGACCAAGAATAATCACCAACGATAGGACCAGTAATTGAGATAGGCACTGGACCGCCACAAGTTCTTACAGTATCTGAATAGGGTGTACATACCGAAGGAGGAGCTGTTGCCGATCCTGGATATGAAAAGAACAAGGAGTTATTGATAGCATTGTTTGCAGAAGCTGCATCTAAGATTACCAAAAATTTAAATGTTTCAGTAGCTCCTGGAGCTAAATTTTGAATACGATACGCCAATGAAATTCCTTCATCAGCAACATTCACCGCTCCTACAGTTTGAGTAAAAGTACCAGTTCCAGTAACTCCACCAGTCCACAAATCAGAAGCATCACGATTAGAAAATCCGCCATAATCAGCTCTCCAATTTGCACCAATTGCTGCTAACCCAAGGTAATTCGCCCAAGGTGTAGTTTGAGTTGCCGCAACGTGTGCTAAATTACAAAGAGAAGAAGGAGGATTGTCTACAATTGTATTGGTTGTTGTAAAACCAGCTCCAATTTCCTGATTGTTATCTGGATCTAAATTTCTGTAATAATATAATTCAGGAATGTTAGCACCCGTATTATTAGTAATGGAAACGGTTGTTGTATAAAACAAATCTGACTGTTGTAAAAAATAATTAATCTTAAAATGAAGATTTGTTCCTGATGTTGCGTCACCTTCCCAGTCGGCACTGAAACAATTAAAGACAGTACTATTTCCTGTCATTGCTCCATTTATTTGTTGAAGATAAGAGCAATTGTTACCGCCCATTGTACCAGCAGCTACAGTACCTGTTGTTCCAATTTCAAATCCCCATCCATTTTCTGGACTACCAGGAGTAAAAAAATCACCGTCAAAAGCAGATCCTGCCCAAGCGTTTAATTGTGGATTTGCAACAAATCCGAATAAATTGTTTGCTGAACGTAAGTGCATCCCACCGGGTACTGGAGAGGTTAAGACATCAATCCCTTCAAATCCACCAATTCCTCTGATGCCGTATTCAACACTTGTTCCTTTTACATAAACATCTGGACCAACTGGATAAATTTGTCCTAGAGAAACGACAACTTGAAAGAATATAAAGAGAGCAATAAATGCCATCTTTAAAATCAATCTATTATTCTTAAATGAGTTATTCATGTTCAAAATGTATCTTTATTAATAAACAAAAACAGTGTGCTTATGTCTACATCATAGACAACTAAAGTACCGATAAAGTTGCACAAAACTGTATAAATTTGAATGAAAATAGGCTGTTTTGAAAGGACAATTGAAAGTATTATTAGGTTTCGAAGGCGCTATATTAAACTAAAAAACCTCGAGTAATGGACTCGAGGTTTAAGAATATTTTTTGTTGATTAATAACGTTTCTGAAATAGATATGGATTA
>CANNHN010000012.1 GCA_947504725.1 Bacteroidota bacterium
ACTTGGAGTGGTGGAGTAACAAATGGCGTTTCTTTTGTTCCAGCAGGAACAACAACTTATACTGTAACTGGCACAGCTAGCGGTTGTACGAATACTGCAACCAGAGTTATTACAGTAAATCCTTTACCAACAGTAACTGCAAATGCAACAAGCACAACTCTTTGTGCAGGACAATCTGTAACATTAACTGGTGGTGGTGCAACATCTTATTCATGGAGTGGGGGCGTAACAAATGGACTTGCTTTTATTCCGACAACAACAGGAACGTATACCGTAACAGGAACGTTAAGTGGATGTACGAATTCTACTTCCACAACCATAAGTGTTAATGCTCCAGTGAATGTTGGTGTATCACAAGTTGGAAATATTTTAACATCTAGCAGTTTAACAGCAACGTATCAATGGGTTGATTGCAATAGTGCATTTGCAATTATACCTGGAGCAATCCTTCAAGATTATTCACCTTTAATTAATGGTAGTTATGCCGTTATAATAAATGAAGCAGGCTGTATTGATACTTCTGCGTGTTATTTAGTACTGACAACTGGAGTGACGCTTATAGATGAAATAAATTTGGAAGTGTATCCAAATCCATCAAATGGGACTCTTTTTTTTAGTCTAGGAAATAGTGCTTCTGCAAAAATTGAAATTTATAATTCATTAGGACAATTAATTATTTCGAAAGAAGTAACTAACAATCAAAATCAAATAGATCTTTTCAATCAAGAAAACGGGATGTATATGCTGAAAATAACTGTGGGAGAAATGGTGAAGACGAAGGGTATTGTTTTAGCAAATTAGAACTAAAGAAAATAAAAGCGTCCAGTGTGATACCACAGGACGCTTTTTTTATATAATCATTCCAGCACCAACGGTTACATTCGTTGCTTCATCAATTAAAATAATACTTCCTGTATTTCTATTCTTGCTGTATTTGTCTATCGCAATCGGAGCTGTTGTTTTTATACTAATGCGGGCAATGTCATTTAAATTAATTGTTTTATCGTCAGCAATTTGCTCTAATGTATTAACGTTTACTTTGTATTGAATATCTTTTATTACGCAGCGTACATCTTTCGAAGTATGCTTTAAAGCATACTTCCCATTTAGCTGCAATTGCTTTTCGGCTAACCAACAAATCATCACTTCAAAATCCTGTGTTGTTTCTGCTTGATTATCTGTTTTTACAATCATATCTCCACGAGAAATATCAATTTCATTTTCAAGTGTAAGTGTAACGCTCATGGGGGCAAATGCTTCTTCTAAAGAAGTATCAAGTAAATCAATTGATTTTATTTTTGATGTATGTCCGCTTGGCAAAACAGTTACATCGTCTCCTTTTTTGAAAACACCACCAGCAATTCTACCTGCATATCCTCTATAGTCATGGTGCTCTGAGCTCATAGGACGAATCACATATTGCACAGGGAAACGGGCATCCGAATGGTTAATGTCGTTTGCAATTTGAATATTTTCCAATAAATACATCAATGTATTACCTTTGTACCAATCCATGTTTTTAGAAGCATCTACAACATTGTCGCCTTTCAAAGCACTGATTGGTAAAAAATGAACATCGTTAATTTCTAATTTTGTAGCGAATGCTTGGTAATCATTTTTTATTTTTTCAAATACCTCTTCTTTAAATTCGACCAAATCCATTTTGTTTACACAAACAATTACATGTGGAATTCGCAATAAAGAAGCGATGTAAGTATGACGCATGGTTTGTTCAATCACACCTTTTCGTGCATCAATTAAAATAATCGCTGCGTTGGCAGTTGAAGCACCAGTAACCATATTGCGGGTGTATTGAATGTGTCCTGGCGTATCAGCAATAATGAATTTACGTTTTGGTGTCGCAAAATATCTGTAAGCAACATCAATGGTAATGCCTTGTTCGCGTTCTGCACGTAACCCATCTGTAAGTAATGCAAGATTCACGTATTCTTCTCCACGTTTTTCACTTGTTGCTTTAATTGCTTCATACTGATCTTCAAAAATTGATTTTGAATCGTATAATAATCTTCCAATCAATGTGCTTTTTCCATCATCTACAGAGCCTGCTGTTGTGAAACGTAAAAGATCCATTGTTAAATATCCTGCTGTCGAAAAATCTGTCATAGTAGTTTGTGTTCTAATAATTTTTTAAAAATAGCCTGCTTTTTTTCTGTCTTCCATTGCAGCTTCGGAACGTTTGTCGTCAATTCGACTTCCTCTTTCTGTTACTCGTGTTGAAGCAACTTCCTCTACGATTTCTTCTAACGTATTTGCTTTTGAAAGCACAGCACCGGTACAACTGATGTCACCAATTGTTCTGAAACGCACTTGCATTTTTTCTACTTTCTCTGTTGGTTTTAATGGAATAACATGCGAGTGAGCATAAATAACACCATCGCGCATAAAGCATTCGCGTTCGTGAGTAAAATAAATACTTGGGATTTCTATTTTCTCCTGCAAAATATATTGCCACACATCCATCTCCGTCCAATTACTGATTGGGAACACTCTGAAGTGTTCGCCTAAATGTTTTTTTCCGTTGAACAAATTCCAAAGTTCTGGTCGTTGATTTTTAGGATCCCATTGTCCGAAATCATCTCTGTGAGAAAAGAATCTTTCTTTTGCTCTTGCTTTTTCTTCATCTCTGCGAGCACCACCAACCAATGCATCGAATTTATATTTTTCAATCGTTTCTAAAAGTGTTACGGTTTGCAAAACATTTCGGCTCGCATTAAATCCTTTTTCTTCTACAGCTCTTCCTTCATCAATACTTTGTTGAACGGAACCAACAATTAATTGAGCATTGTATTTTTTTGCAAGCTCATCACGGAAAGTAATTGTCTCTTCAAAATTATGACCCGTATCTACATGAACCAAAGGGAACGGAATTTTAGCTGGAGCAAAAGCTTTGCGTGCAAGATGAAAGCAAACAATAGAATCTTTTCCGCCTGAAAAAAGCAATGCTGGTTTTTCAAACTGAGCAGCTAGTTCGCGCAAAACATAAATGCTTTCGCTTTCTAATTCTTTTAAATGTGTGAGTGAATAGTTCTTCATAATTTTATTTTATCCAATATCTTTTTTACACTTTCTTCGATGCTTAAAGCATCAGTCAATACTATTTCTGGATTTACTGGTGCTTCAAACGGAGCATTAATTCCTGTAAAATCCTTTATTTCACCTTTTCTTGCTTTTGCATATAGGCCTTTTACATCACGCTTTTCACAAATTTCAAGTGGTGTATTTACAAAAACTTCTATAAAATCAGCCTTCCCAATTATGTTTTTTGCAATCGTTCTAATTTCTTCAGTCGGACTAACAAAACAACAAATAGTAATCACTCCGCTATTGACAAATAATTTGGTGACTTCTGCAATTCTTCTAATGTTTTCTAATCTATCAGCATCACTGAATCCCAAATTATTATTGATTCCTGTTCTGATATTATCACCATCCAATATCTGTGTAAGCAATCCTTTTTTATGCAATTCTTTTTCCAATGCGATTGCAATCGTTGTTTTGCCTGACCCACTTAATCCCGTAAACCAAATTGCAATAGCTTTTTGTTTAAGCAGTTGTTCTTTGTCTGCTCTTTGCAAAATTTTATCTGTTGGAAAAATATTGTTCATTTGATTTTTTTCAATTATCTAAATATACAAAAACTATTTTTTACTACTATCAGCTCCTCCCTTTTGGGGGTGCTGGGAGGGGTAACAAAAAAGGTCTAACCTGTTGGAAAGACCTTTGAATTGAGTTCAAATATATGTAAAAGTCCTTCTGTAAATTAAATGCAGCACATCATACAACACATTATAGTGTTATTTTTGCTCATTGCTTTATAGAAGTTGCTTGTTTTCATTTCTGAGGCAAATGTATAACCTTTTTTTAAATTGAGAAAAGAAATTTTTTGAATATCTTTGTTCGAGAGGCTTTGTTTTTGCAATTTGCGAAAATAACTAGCCTCACGAATCCCGCACTATTGCGGGATCTATTTTCTAGAAAATTGTATTAATCAAGCTGAATGAGCACAAAAACTACTATTCCGGATTTCAGAGTGACACCATCTATCGACCAAGTTGGAATTGAGGAGCGTGTAGCGCGATTTACCACTAGAAGTATCAAAAAAGAGTCGAAAATGCAAGGCATGAAAATGGTCTTGAGTATGATAGATTTGACAACTTTGGAAGGAAAAGATACAGAAGGAAAGGTACAGCAAATGTGTTATAAAGCAGCACATTTACATGATGTAATTCCAGGTTTACCAACTGTAGCAGCCGTTTGTGTTTATCCATCTATGGTAAAAACGGCTAAGGAAGCTTTAAAAGGAACAGGTGTGAAAGTGGCGTCTGTTTCTACAGCATTTCCAAGCGGACAATCCACACATGAAATCAAAATAGCTGATACAAAATTTGCTGTCGACAATGGTGCAGATGAAATCGATATGGTTATTTCTAGAGGTGAATTTTTGAAAGGCAATTACAATTTTGTTTTTGATGAAATAGCTTCTATTAAAGAAGCTTGTGGAAAGGCAAGATTGAAAGTTATTTTCGAAACAGGAGAACTTTCAACATTGGACAATATTCGAAAAGTAAGTGATATTGCTATGTATGCCGGAGCAGACTTTATAAAAACATCCACAGGAAAAATTTCTCCAGCAGCTACTATGCCTGTAACATTGGTAATGTTAGAAGCTATTCGTGATTATTATTATGCAACAGGACGAATGGTTGGGATGAAACCTGCCGGTGGCATTTCGACATCTAAATTAGCGTTGCAATATTTAATAATGGTGAATGAAACGTTAGGTGCTGATTGGTTAAGTAACGAATGGTTCCGTTTCGGGGCTAGTAGTTTAGCTAATGACGTTTTGATGCAGATTGCAAAACAAAACACAGGTGTTTATCAAAGTTCAGATTATTTTTCTAAAGATTAAAATCTCACCACAGCCCACTCCTTGAAAAGGAAAGGGAACAAAAAATATAAGATGTCAAAGAAAGAAGTAAAACTAAAATTTAACGCAGCTTGGGATTTAGCTCCTGCTCCAGAGGATTCAAAACATGTTTCTATTAAGAAACAATATGATTTATTTATCAACGGAGAGTTTGTAAAACCTAACAGCAAAAAATATTTTGCTACTTACAATCCTGCAACGGATGAAAAAATTTCAGAAGTAGCTGATGCAGATGAAAAAGATGTAGACAAGGCTGTGAAAGCTGCACGAGCAGCTTTTGGTAAATGGAGTAAGCTTTCTGGAAAAGAAAGAGGAAAATACATTTATCGAATTGCAAGATTGATACAGGAGCGTGCAAGAGAGTTTGCAGTTATTGAAACGATGGATGGCGGAAAACCAATTCGTGAAAGCAGAGACATTGATGTTCCTTTAGCAGCTAATCACTTTTTTTACTATGCTGGTTGGGCTGATAAATTAGAATATGCATTTCCAAATAGAAATCCAAAACCATTAGGTGTAGCTGGACAAATTATCCCTTGGAATTTTCCATTGTTGATGGCTGCTTGGAAAATAGCTCCGGCATTAGCAGCAGGAAATACAGTTGTATTAAAGCCTGCCGAAACAACTCCTTTAACAGCATTAAAATTGGCTGAATTGATTCGTGACAGCGGTTTACCAAAAGGCGTAGTAAACATTATTACTGGTGCAGGAAAAACAGGAGCAGCAATTGTAAATCATCCTGATATAAATAAAATTGCTTTCACCGGTTCTACTAATGTTGGTAAATGGATTCAGAAATCCATTGCAGGAACAGATAAAAAATGCACACTTGAATTGGGTGGAAAAGCGGCCAACATTATTTTTGAAGATGCACCACTTGATCAAGCTGTAGAAGGAATTATCAACGGAATATTTTTTAATCAAGGACATGTTTGCTGTGCAGGTTCTCGTTTGTTTGTTCAGGAAAGTGTTGCTGATATTGTGATTCGTAAGCTGAAGGACAGAATGGAAACTTTAAAAGTTGGTGACCCAATGGATAAGAATACAGATATTGGAGCAATCAATTCCAAACAACAATTATTAAAAATTCAAGAATACATTGAGATAGGAAAAAATGAAGGAGGAGAAATTTATCAGTCTTCATGTAGTCTTCCTAAAAAAGGAAATTTTTGTAAGCCAACTATTTTTTTAAATGTATCTCAGTCGCACCGAATTGTACAAGAAGAAATATTCGGACCAGTTTTAGCGATTCAAACTTTTAGAACCATTGAAGAGGTTATTGAAAAAGCAAATAACATTCCTTATGGATTGTCTGCTGGAGTATGGACCGACAAAGGGTCTAAAATATTTAATCTTACTTCAAAATTAAAAGCAGGAGTAGTTTGGGCAAATACTTATAACAAGTTTGATCCAACGTCTCCGTTTGGAGGATATAAAGAAAGTGGATTTGGAAGAGAAGGTGGATTGCATGGCTTGGGAGCATACTTACAATTTTAATTTTAGAAAAAATGTCAAGAATCGAAATTCAAAAAACATACAAGATTTATATTGGTGGGCAATTTCCTCGAACAGAATCTGGAAGATATTATCCTTTGAAAAACAAAAAAGGGAATGTGATTGCGAACATTTGTTTGTGTTCTCGCAAAGATTTCAGAAATGCTGAAGTGGCAGCTCGTGGAGCACAATCAGGTTGGGGAAGCAAAGCAGCTTTTAACCGAGCGCAAATTTTATATCGCATTGCAGAAATGTTGGAAGGCAGAAAAGAACAATTTATTTCTGAATTAGTATTGCAAGGTTCAACTCTTGCTGCTGCAAAACAAGAAGTAGAAGTATCAATAGATAGAATGGTTTATTATTCGGGATGGTGTGATAAATTTCAGGCTATTTACAGCTCCGTAAATCCCGTTGCGTCTTCGCATTTTAATTTTTCGGTTCCAGAACCAACAGGAGTGGTTGCACTAATTGCAGATGAAAATACTTCTTTATTAGGATTGGTAACAGCCATTGCACCAGTGATTGCAGGAGGAAATGCGTGTGTTGTTTTAGCATCCGAGAGCAAGCCATTATGCGCTGTTACTTTTGCTGAAGTTTTAAATTCATCCGACCTTCCGGGTGGTGTTGTAAATATTCTTACTGGAACTTCTGCAGAGTTGCACGAACATTTTTCGAATCATATGGATGTAAATGCGGTGATTTATTATCGTAACAACAAAGCAGAGATTAAAACGATTAAAGAAAATGCTTCTCTGAATGTGAAACGCGTTTTTGTTTACAATAAAATAAACATCATGTCAGAAAAAGCAGAAAGTCCGTATTTCATTTTCGATACACAAGAAATAAAAACAACTTGGCATCCGATTGAAAACATTGGTACTTCAAAGGCTGGCTACTAAGGGAATTTAAATTAAAGATTATGGAATATAAATTGGAAGAGTTGTTGTTTTATGCAATTCAAGCATCTTTAAAAGCGGGAGAAGAAATTCTTAAAGTATATGAATCCGATTTCGCTATTGAACATAAAGATGATAAATCTCCTTTAACACTTGCCGATAAAAATGCTCACGATGCTATTTGTGAAATTTTAAAACCATGCAAAATTTCTGTTTTAAGCGAAGAAGGTAAATCAATAGAGTATTCTGAACGCCAGCAATGGGAATACTTCTGGATGGTTGATCCGTTAGATGGAACCAAAGAATTCATAAAACGAAATGGAGAATTTACAGTAAATATCGCTTTAATTCACAAACAAAAATCAATTCTCGGAGTAATTTATGTCCCTGTAACAAAAACACTTTATTTTGCTGCAGAAAATGTTGGTTGTTATAAATTAATAATCAATAATTCTCAGGTTACTAGTTTAGAAGAATTAATTAAATCGTCACAAGAATTACCTTTAACAACAACTAATACAAAATTCACAGTTGTAGCTAGTCGTTCTCATTTATCTGAAGAAACTCAAATGTTTATTGATGGTTTAAGAACTGCTCACAAAGAAGTGGATTTTCTCTCTTCGGGAAGTTCCATTAAGTTATGTTTGGTTGCCGAAGGAAGCGCAAATGTTTACCCCCGTTTTGCGCCTACAATGGAATGGGACACTGCTGCTGGACAAGCGATTTGTGAAATTGCAGGAAAAAAGGTGTTGGATTATACGACCAATCAAAATCTGCTGTATAACAAGCCCAACCTGCTTAACAACTGGTTTATTGTTCAGTAGTTTACCTAAAATATCTCCCATTTCACCCCTTTTTAGTCGATTATTCGGGCAAAAATCCGTATAATTGCACGTAATTTAAAAGATTCAATATGGGTAAAGTTGCATTAATAACAGGAGTTACAGGACAAGATGGAGCCTATTTAGCAGAATTGTTGCTAAGTAAAGGTTACACTGTTCACGGAATCAAGCGTAGAAGCTCAATGTTTAATACTGGTCGTATCGACCATTTGTATAAAGACCAACATGAGAAGAAAGTGAACTTTTTTCTTCATTACGGTGATTTAACGGATTCAACCAATCTGATTAGAATCATTCAAGAAACACAACCAGACGAAATTTATAATTTAGCAGCTCAATCTCATGTGAAGGTATCATTTGATTCACCTGAATATACTGCTAATGCAGATGCAATTGGAACACTGCGTATTCTTGAAGCGATTCGTATTTTAAAATTAGAAAAGAAAACACGTTTTTATCAAGCTTCTACATCTGAGATGTATGGCTATGTTCAAGAGATTCCTCAAAAAGAAACAACTCCTTTTTATCCGCGCTCACCTTATGGTGTTGCAAAGGTTTATGGTTTCTGGATTACAAAAAATTATCGCGAAGCTTATGGAATGTATACTTGTAATGGTATTTTGTTTAACCATGAAAGTCCGTTACGTGGAGAAACATTTGTTACCCGTAAAATCACACGTGCTGTTGCAAAGATTCATTTGAAAATGCAAGATAAATTATATCTAGGAAACTTGGATGCCGAGCGCGATTGGGGACATGCTAAAGATTATGTTGAAGGAATGTGGATGATGATGCAGCAGAAAGAAGGAGATGATTTTGTATTGGCAACAGGAGTAAAAATTACTGTCCGTAAATTTGTTGACTTAGCTTTCGCGGAAGTAGGAGTAAAACTTAGATGGGAAGGCAAAGGAGTCGATGAAAAAGGATACAATGCTGAAACTGGAGTGCTGGTAGTTGAAGTAGATCCAAAATATTTCCGACCAACAGAAGTAGAATTACTAATTGGAGATGCCTCAAAAGCAAAAAAAATATTGGGTTGGGAACCAAAATATACACTACAACAATTGGTTAGTGAAATGGTTGCAAGCGATGTTAAACTATTTGAAAGAGATAAATATTTATTGGATGGTGGTCACGATGTAATGAATTTCCATGAATAACACCTCACCCCTTTGTCCCCTCTCCAAAAGGAGAAGGGAGTGATATAGGGTAAAGTGTAATTTTTTCTTAATTAGTAAAATCAGATTGAGATTAATGAATGTAAAGGATAAAATATATGTTGCAGGACACAAAGGAATGGTTGGTTCTGCAATCATCAGACGATTACAAAAAGATGGTTTTACAAATATTGTAACACGCACTTCAGCGGAACTCGACTTAAGAAATCAGCAAGCAGTTGCTGATTTTTTTGCAAATGAAAAACCCGATTACGTTTTTTTAGCAGCTGCTAAAGTGGGTGGAATTGTTGCAAACAATACTTATCGTGCTGATTTTATTTATGAGAACACGATGATTCAAAGCAATGTGATTCATCATGCATATTTAAATCAAGTAAAAAAATTAATGTTTTTAGGCTCATCTTGTATCTATCCTAAAATGGCTCCACAGCCTTTAAAAGAAGATTATTTGCTTACTGGATTATTGGAAGAAACAAACGAGCCTTATGCTATTGCAAAAATTGCAGGAATAAAAATGTGTGATGCATATCGTTCGCAATACGGTTGTAATTTTATTTCCGTGATGCCAACAAATTTGTACGGACCAAATGATAATTACGATTTAAAGAACTCACACGTTTTGCCAGCATTGATTCGCAAGTTTCATACAGCAAAAAAAGAAAATACTGCAAGTGTTGAAATTTGGGGAACGGGTTCGCCCATGCGTGAATTTTTACATGCCAACGATTTAGCGGATGCTTGTTTTTATCTTATGCAAAATTACAACGAAGCTGGATTGGTAAACATTGGAGTTGGCGAAGATATAACAATCAAAGACCTAGCTTTACTCGTTAAAAAAATTGTTGGTTTCGAAGGAGAATTAAAATTTGATACTTCAAAACCCGATGGAACTCCTCGTAAACTAATGGATGTAAGCAAACTTCATTCCTTTGGTTGGAAACACAAAACCAATTTGGAAGAAGGAATTGCTGGCGTCTACGCTGAAGTAAAAGACAAACTATAGCTCGTCATTGCGAGCGAAGCGAAGCAATCTCATTTGACGTAAACAATGAAAAAGCTACTGTACATATTATTTTTATTCCCAACATTGTTGTGTGCACAGCAGAATTTGCCGTTGAACAGAGAGTGGGGCCTACCCAATAAAAACAAAATTGAATTTAAAGATACAGCAGCAGTTAAAATTGACTCATCAGAATTTTGTTCAATGATGACGATTGTCACACCAACGTGTTGTCTTAATTCTCCATTTAAACCCAACATCGTTCCAATAACTTATCAGGAGAAAGTCAAATCAAAATCATTACTCTATCGCAAATTAAAGCTGGAAAGTCTATTTGTAGTTAAAGATTCCTCTGATAAGTTCCACCTTACCATCGATCCACTCTTCAATTTTGAATTTGGGAAAGACTTAGCAGATACTAGCGGAGAAAAACTTTACAAGAACACTCGTGGGTTTATAGTTCGTGGAAGTATTGGAGAAAAATTTGCTTTTGAATCATCGTTTTATGAAAATCAGGCAACCTACGCAAAGTATATCGACAACAATATTGATCAGTCAAATGATTTGTTTCCTCAAACAGCAAATTATCAATACGATGTAATTCCTGGGCAAGGTCGTGCTAAAAAATTCAAAAAAAATGGATACGATTATGCTATGGCTTCGGGTTATGTTTCTTACTCACCAATAAAAATGTTTAATTTTCAAATCGGACATGGGAAACATTTTGTAGGCGATGGATATCGTTCATTGTTATTGTCTGATAATGCGTTCAATTATCCGTATGCTCGCATCACCACAACCTATAAGAATATTCAGTACACGAATTTGTATACTTCGTTTATGAATTTAACAAATGGTGGTGTCACAACTCCTCCAAACGTAGAGCGCTTGTTTCAGAAAAAAGTTGGAAGTTTTCAATTTTTAAGTGCCAATTTCTTTCACCGTTTGCAATTGGGATTGTTTCAAGGGATGATTTGGGAGGCTGCGGATTCTAGCAATCGTCAGCATACCAACTTTCATACGTATAACCCTATTATTGGCGTCAGCACGGCAACATATGGGTTGCACAATACAAATAATCTGTTGTTGGGTGCCACATTAAAATTGAAAATCACAAAATCAATTTTTGTTTACGGACAGTTTATGCTGGACGATATGACCAATACTAAGAATCAGATCGCAAATAAATATGGCTATCAAGCAGGATTTAAATATTTCGATTTATTCACAATAAAAAATTTACATTTTCAAGCGGAATATAACACCGTTCGACCATACGCTTATGCGGCTAAAAACCCTTACCAAAGCTATACACATTATAATCAAGCCTTGGCTCATCCACTAGGAGCAAATTTTTATGAGGCAGTTGGATTTATCAATTACCGTTTCAAAGATTTTTTCATTCAGTTAAAAGGTAATTATGCTGTAAAAGGAAATGATAGTTTGACTAAAAACTTTGGTGGAAACATTTTTAAAGCCGATAATCAATTTCCAATTTCTCAAACTGTGGAAAATATCCACACCACACAAGGATCAAAAATGACTATCAGTACTCAGGATGTTCATATTGGTTATTTGGTAAATCCTTCAACGAATTTTAATATATTATTGGGTTTCACCAATCGTACGGAAACTACAAATAAAGGGACAATTGCTACACAATTCGTATATTTCGGAATCAGAACATCGCTTGCGAATTTTTATTATGATTTTTAAAAAATAAAAAATGGAATTTTTAATACTTGTTTTTATAACCTCATTTTTTGTTGTGCTTTTATCAACGCCATCGTTGATAAAAGTAGCAATATTGAAGCGCTTGTTTGATGCGCCTGGCGATACTCGCAAACTTCATACACGTATGGTTCCAACCATAGGCGGAATTATTATTTTTGCGGGAACCTTGTTCGCTTATTCATTATGGTTTCCTGAGCAAAGAGATGATTTTCCACAATTAGCAAAAAGTATGAGCGACTATAAGTTTATAGTTGCAACATTATTAGTAATGTTTTTTGTTGGAGTTAAAGATGACATTATTGGAACTGCTCCTGTAAAAAAATTAGTTGCGCATGTGTTAGTTGGAATGGTGTTGGTGTTGATGGCGGATATTCGAATTGTGAGTATGCACGGATTATTTGGAATAGATGTTCTGCCTTTGTGGACCAGTGTTTTTTTATCTCTCTTTACATATATAGTTGTTGTTAACGCATTCAATTTAATTGATGGTGTTGACGGTTTGGCGGGCGGTGTTGGATTTATTGCTTCTTCCGCTTTCGGAGCGTGGTTTGCTTTGGCCGGTGACCCTGCAATGGCTTGCTTAGCTTTTGCTTTATCTGGTTCTTTGTTTGCATTTTTATTTTTCAATTTTTCTCCGGCAAAAATATTTATGGGCGATTCTGGTTCTTTGACCATCGGATTAATTATATGTATTCTTGCTATTAAAGTTATTGGATACGATGTTAGTGCAATTGAAAACAAGGCCATACTCAATGTTTCGAAACCAATTTTTGCAATGTCTGTATTGGTATATCCACTAGTTGATACTTTGCGAATTTTTATTTACCGTGCGGTGAGAGGTGTTTCTCCTTTTTCTGCTGACAGAAATCACATGCATCACCGCTTATTAGATATTGGTTTGAGCCATAAGGGAACAGTAATTACTATATACATAGTTAATATTTTAGTAATAGGATTAACAGTTGGACTTGCATTGTTGAGCATCAATGCAAATTATACGCTCATGATTGTTGCTGCCATTTCTTTAACACTCGCTCAAATTCCTTTTTTTATCAAGAAAAAGAAAAACAGAATTGCAAAGGATGTTGATTAAATTTTTTCATAAATATTTTTTCATCCTCATTTTTTTGTTGATGAATTCTGTTGTTTTTTCTCAGCAATGGAATTACACACTTAGTCGCGATTTTTTATGGGGAATTGATAATTACTACAATAACAAAGACGAAAACTCACACACACTTGTAAAACCATATCGTCTTCAAGAAACAAATCTTATAAAAGATTCTTCTGCTGTTTTTCCTAGACTATTAAAAGGAACAAAAGCAGAAGAAAAAGATAAAAAAGCGAAAGGACAAATTGAAATTTATCCCTTATTAACAGCTCAAACTGGCTATGATATGTCATCTGCCAACTCCCATTTAACGAGCGATTATGCAATAGGTGGAAATTTATTAATGTATTGGAAAGATAAGTTTGCTTTGAACTTTAAAGCAATGGGAGGCAAAGGTGTTTTTAATTCTCACAACGATTCTTTAATAAGAAATAGCAGAGTAATTCCTGGAATTGGATATGCATATGTTTCTAAAAACGATTCATTAAATCCGCAATATGCGTATCAATATTTTTCAGGTTACGTTTCGTATTCACCAAATAAAATTTTTAATTTTCAATTAGGACAGGATAAACATTTCTGGGGAGACGGTTATCGTTCACTTTTTTTGTCGGATGTATCAGCACCTTATCCGTATTTAAAAATCACTACAAATGTTTGGAAACTTAGTTACGTAAATTTATTTACTGTGATGAGGGACGCAACTAACCCATCCGGGTTTAAAAAAGATTGGCTTTACAAATACGCAACTTTCCATCATTTGAGTTGGAACGCAACTAAAAGAATTAATATTGGATTGTTCGAATCTATTGTTTGGCAAGGATCTGATAGTAATCGTCACCGTGGATATGATGTCAATTATTTAAATCCAATTATGTTTTTCCGACCAACAGAATATTCATTAGGTTCCAGCGACAATGCTTTTGTTGGATTTAATTTCAAAATTAAAACATTTAAAAAACAGCAATTTTATGGACAGCTTTTGTTAGATGAGTTTTTGTTGAAAGAAGTAAAAGCAGATGTAGAACATGCCATTACTGGCGATACAACTGCCAAGTGGGGTTGGTGGGCAAATAAACAAGCGTATCAAATTGGATTCAAGAGTTTTGATTTGTTTAAAATCAAACATTTAAATTTTCAAACAGAGTTTAATTATGTTAGGCCTTTCACATACGCGCATGGAAGTGTGCAACAAAATTACGGACATATGAATCAGCCGTTGGCGCATCCGCTTGGCGCTAACTTTATGGAGTCGGCTACATTTCTAAATTATCGACACAAACGATTCTTTTTCGAAGCAAAATTGATGTATGCTGTGTATGGTGATGATAGTCCAGGTAGCGACTTTGGTAAAAATATTTTTATTTCCTATGTGAATAGAGCGGGCGATTACAATCATTATACAACACAAGGATTTCGTACCAATTTAATTACAACTTCTTTGCGCGGAGCGTATATATTAGATACGCGGATGAATTTAAAGATTGAGTTAGGGCTTGCCAACAGAACGATAGAAACAGCAATAGCGACTAAACAAAGTCCATATGTATTCATCGGTATCAAAACCGATTTGGGGAATATGTATGATGATTATTGATTTCATCCCCAACAATTAAGAAATCGTCTAAATTCTCACATTTCCCTTTCAAATTCCCCTAATATTTGGTAAAATTGCAGTGCTTTTAAAAAAGCGAGCACTTTGCAGACCGAAAACATAAATATCATCGAAAAATCAGAGCTTCAGACTAGTAAATTGCGTGATTATGCAACATTTATGAAGTTTCGTTTGGCTTCGTTAGTTGTTATGTCCGCTGCTATTGCTTTTGCAGCAGCTTCCAAGAATTTTGATTGGGTAAAAATGGGCTGGTTGGTTTTGGGTGGTTTTTTGGTAACGGGCTCTTCCAATGGTTTCAATCAAATTTTAGAGCGAGATTTAGATAAATTAATGTTACGCACACAAAATCGTCCACTTCCACAAGATAGGATGAGTGTTGCAGAAGCAATGGTTCTGGCATCTATTACAGGAATAATTGGAGTTGTTATTCTTTGGGTTTTTATGAATCCGTTGAGCGGCATACTTGGTTTGTTAGCACTAGTGCTATATACAGTAGTTTACACACCTCTAAAAAGAAAAACCCCATTTGCAGTATTTGTTGGTGCTTTCCCGGGAGCAATTCCACCACTATTGGGCTGTGTAGCTTCAACAGAAGGTTTTGGTTCCGTTCCTTTAATTGGTTGGATTCTATTTGCTGGTCAGTTTATTTGGCAGTTTCCTCACTTTTGGGCAATAGCTTGGGTGTTGGATGATGACTATAAAAAAGCAGGTTTCAAAATGTTGCCTTCTCCAGGCGGGCGCGATAAAAGCAGTGCTTTTCAAGTGTTGGTTTACACTTTGTTTTTGTATCCAATTAGTTTGATGCCGGTGATGTTCCACTTTTCAGGTTTTATTTCATCAATTATTATTTCGTTTTGTAGCATTTATTTCTTGTATCAAGCTTATTGTTTATACAAAGAATGTACAGTGGAGGCCGCACGCAAGTTGATGTTCGGCTCCTTTTTCTATTTACCAGCAATTCAATTAGCAGTACTTTATGGATAATACTATTTTAATGGAAACTCAACTTAGTCCAGAGCAAGAACAACGTCAAACAAAAGAAAAAGTAGCGATTCCATTGCTTTGGGTGTCTATGGTTGCTATGGTAATGCTTTTTGGAGCATGTACCAGTGCTTACATTGTAAGTAGAGGAGCAGGCAAATGGATTCAGTTCGAGTTGCCTCAATTGTTTTATGTTAGCACTGCAGTTCTTATAATTAGCAGTGTAACAATCAATTGGACATTGTCTTCGGCTCGTAAAAATGATTATAAGGGGATGAAAATCTCTTCATTAATTACACTTTTATTAGGATTTGTGTTTGTTATTTGTCAGTTTCAAGCTTGGAGTGTTTTGGTCGAGCAAAAAGTGTTTTTTGCAGGTAGCGACAGCAATGCAGCGGGTTCTTTCATGTATATTTTAACCGGCTTACATTTAGCCCATTTAGTGTTCGGAATCGGTGCTGTTTTCGTAGTTTGGATTAAATCTAGATTAGGGAGATATAACTCTGAAAACCTTTTAGGAATAAGGCTTTGCGCGATTTTTTGGCACTTTTTAGATGCTCTGTGGATATTTTTGTTTTTATTTTTGTTATTTGTGCGTTGAAAATTAAAGGAATATTTTGCATATTAGCACCCGAAATAAGTTTTAAACCTCTCTTGCTTTTGCAAGAATTATAATTAGTTATATTATGTCAAGTCACGCAGTAACAGAAACAGATTCAAGCTCAGATTGGAGTGGAGGGAAATCCCCATTTGGTGTTAGTTACGGAAAAATGTTTATGTGGTTTTTCCTTGTATCGGATGCTTTAACATTCTCGGGTTTATTATGTGCATATGGTTTTATGCGCCACAAACACCCAGAAGTATGGCCGAATCCAGGCGATGTGTTTACACATTTCCCTGGTTATGATGGACATATTCCTTTGGCTTATGTAGGTTTAATGACTTTGATTTTGATTATGTCTTCCGTTACAATGGTATTAGCTGTGGAAGCAGGACATCGTAACGATAAAAAGAAAGTAACATTTTGGCTGTTTTTAACAATCATTGGAGGAGCGATGTTCGTAGGTTCTCAAGCGTGGGAGTGGTATCACTTCATCGTTGGAACGGATCATGGTGCTGTTCGCAACTTTGTAAATAATGATGGTGTTTGGGTCACAGAAACATTTTATGGTGCCAACATGAAGGTAAATGAATACGGATTACCAGTGTTTGCCAATTTCTTTTTCTTTATTACTGGATTCCACGGATTCCACGTATTTAGTGGAGTTATCATAAATATTGTGATTTTCATTAACGTTTTAGCTGGAACATACGAAAAACGTGGTCACTATGAAATGATTGAAAAAACTGGATTGTACTGGCACTTTGTGGATTTAGTTTGGGTATTCGTATTTACCTTCTTCTATTTACTATAAAAAAGTATTAGGTATCAAGTATCAGGAAAAATTTAAAATTTAGAATTTAAAATTATATAGTATGTCAGAGTTTCACGATGATTACCCACAATATGAGTTCATGGCTCATCACAGCGAAGAAGAAGGAAAAATAAAGCGTAAAAAACTTTGGAACGTTTTCTGGATTATGCTTGGTGTTACAATTGTTGAACTTATCATTGGATTTCAAGCTTCTGCTTGGGGTTTGTTAAATGACGATAGAACGTCAGGTATATTTCTAAAGGTTCTTTTTATTGGATTAACAATTGGTAAAGCGTTTTTTATCGTATTTAAATTCATGCACTTAGGTGATGAGAAAAAAGTAATGAAATGGACTATTCTTGCTCCATACACAATTTTTATCTTGTATTTGATTTGGCTTTGTGTTACTGAAGCGAACTATGCAAAGGTGAACAAACATCCAATGGATATGGTTATTGTGAATCAAAAAATAGAATTGAATGAAGCTGCAAAACACGGACACGATCATGCTGCCCCTGCAGGACACGATGCAAAAGATGCTTCTCATGAAGAAACAGCTAAACCAGCTGAAGGTCATCACTAGCCATTTGATTACACTAACCGATTCTTAATAATATAATGGTCTCACAAAAGTTTGTGAGACCATTTTTGTTTGTACTTTTGTGGCATGAATTCGAATGCTCAAAAACCTTTTTATAAAGACAAGAAAAAATTATTAATTCTGGTTTTTCTCCTTTCATTCCCTTCGTTATTATATGTTTTTCTTTCTGTAGGTAAAACTAATTTTATTCACTTACAATATTATGGTGAAAAGGAAATTGCAGCAAATGGAAAGGATACTGTTTATCATACGATTGCTCCATTCAGCTTTGTAAATCAAGACGGAAAAATCATTACAGATAAGGATTATGAAGGCAAAATTTATGTTGCAGATTATTTTTTTACGACTTGCAAAACCATTTGTCCGAAAATGACCACTGAGCTTATTCGAGTTCAAAATAAATTTGCTTATACAAACGGATTAGTGCAAATTTTATCTCATACAGTAGATCCTGAAAACGATTCTGTAAATGTTTTAAAGGCCTATTCTGAAATGGTACATGCTGATACGAAAAATTGGAATTTTGTTACAGGAGATAAAAAAGCATTGTACGATATGGCTCGCAACAGTTATTTGTTAAATGCAACAGAAGGAGATGGTGGCCCAGATGATTTTGTGCACAGTGAACTTTTTATTTTAGTAGATAAAGAAAAGCACATAAGAGGCATATATGATGGTACTGACATTAAATCGGTAACAAATTTAATGGAAGACATTAAAGTGTTAATGGCAGAATATATGATTCACGTTAAACGAGATGTAATTGTAAGTGGTAAACCTGAAAAAAAATAAGACAACATGAGTGATAAAACCGTATTTAGAATTGTAATGGTAGTCTCCATTTTTGTTTTTATTGCAGTAGTTATACTAAATAAAAAAATTCTTCCTGTACCAGAAATTATTCCTGATTTTGTTTACAAGCTTCCAAAGTTAAACGCTATGATTAATGGCACATGCACTTTGCTTTTGCTTTTGTCATTGTACATGATAAAACAAAAAAACATTGCAGTACACAGGAAGTTGAACATTTTAGCGTTTATATTGTCGTCACTCTTTTTGGTTTCATACATCACTTACCATTGGATGGCACAAGAAACAACATATCCTGTTGATGCCCCTGCACGTTCTGTTTATTTTATGATATTGATCAGCCACATTATATTAGCTGCGTTAGTATTACCACTAATTCTGTTGTCTTTTTATTACGGATTAAAAAGTCAGAGCGAAGGTGGAGTAGAATACATTAAAAAGCATAGAAAGTTAACCAGATGGAGTTATCCTATTTGGTTGTATGTAACCATTACAGGAGTTGTGGTTTACGTTATGATTTCCCCTTATTATACACACTAAATTTGTACCTTTATTAAAGAAATGAAATTCAAAAAAATAATTGCATTCAGTGTTTTGTTTGTATTGTTGGTTGTCAGCAATACAAATTCATTCGCTCAATGTGCTATGTGTAAGGCGTCAGCGGAAAGTGATTTGAACAATGGTGGTTCAATAGGTAAAGAATTAAATACGGGAATATTATACTTAATGACGTTGCCATATTTAATTATCATGATTGGAGGATATTTTTTCTTCAAAAAACAAATTGATGCAAAAATCATTGCTTGGAAAAACAAACACTTTCCTAGAAAGCAAGCAGAATAAATTCAAATTTATACACGAATTCCTATAACGCACACATCATCCACTTGTTCCAAATTCGATTTCCATTTTACAAATGCTGAATCCAATTCTTGCATTTGATTTTCCATAGGAAGCTTAGCGTTATGCAAAAGAATATCTTTCAAAGGTTTGTACTTGAATTTTTTTCCTTTATCTCCACCAAACTGATCTGCAAAACCATCTGTTAACATGAAAATAGCATCTCCTTGTTGAAGTAGAATGTTGTGAGTTGAAAAAAGAATAGGATTTTCTGACTTGCCAATGGGTTGCTTGTTTGCTTTTATCTCTTTCATTTCGCCATTGCTGGTATACCAAAGCGGACTGTTTGCACCAGCCCATTTAATTTCTCGTGTAGTTTTATTTATGCAGGCAAGTGAAATATCCATTCCGTCTTTCACATCTGTATCACTTTTCGAAAATGTTTCTAAAACTAATTCTCTCGCTTTGTCCAATATTTTCCCAGGCTCCGTGTTTCCAAATTCAAATACCGAGCGGTTAAGAGCATTACTACAAACGACACTAACCATCGCTCCAGGAACACCATGGCCAGTACAATCCGCAGCAGCTATAAGAATAGTGTTGTTGACGACTTCCATCCAATAAAAATCACCTGCAACAATATCTTTTGGTTTATAAAAGATAAATGAATCTGGTAAATGTTGCTTCACAAAATGCTGAGGAGGAAGAATGGCTTCTTGCAACCTTTTTGCGTATGTAATTGAGTCTAAAATTTCTTTTTGTTTTTCTTCAACCAAATCCTTTTGCAATTCTATAATTTCTTTTTGTTTTTTAGTTAAGCGCAAACGATTGAAAACAAATGCCGAAAAAATTAATACGAGTAGTAATCCTAAACCAACCGAATAGCTAATGATTTTTTGCTTCTGCTCCTGTTCAGCCGAAACAGCTAATTCTTTTTCTTGTTCTTTCTCATCTAACGCCTTTTGTTTATCGTAGTTGTATTGCATTTCCTGTTGCATTACAGCCTGTTGACCTTCTTCATTTTTTATACTGTCGCGCATTTCAATATACAATTCATGCATTGCCAATGCATCGGTTGTTTTATTTTGTGCTTTGTAAACCATGTATAAATGATAACTCGATTCTCTTATGGAAGTTACAAAACCACCCTTTTGACCAATTGCTAAAGATTTTTCAAGTATCTCGATTCCTTTTGCCGCTTGATTCAATCTACTATAAGATAATCCGATGATGATCATCGACTGAGCCATTGCATTTTGATCATCTGCAGCGGTGTGAATTGCCAATGCTCTTGTATCATAATCTAATGCTTTTTCATCTTGATATAAATCAGAATAAATAACAGCTAAGGAGTGAAGTGCATTTGCCTTTGATTCTTCATCTTTCACTTCTTCTGCCAATTGTAAACAGCGTGTTTGTGACTCAATGGCTTTGTCCATTTGTCCTAAATTCTTGTAAACATTTCCTAAATTACCTAAGGCGAAAGCAATGGATTTTTTTCTTTTCATCTTCTCGGCAATCTCCAAACTTCTTAAATAATATTCCATTGCTTTCTTATTGTTGCCTTGCTCATAATAAATTACACCAATATTGTTTATACTGGTTGTCATGTCTTTTAAATTTTGGGTTTCTTCAGCAATTTTTAAAGCTTTTGTGAAATAGTCGATTCCTTTGATATTGTCGCCCTGAATAGAGCAAGCTGTGCCTTGAACTTGCAATGCAAACACTTGATAATGTTTTTCATTTTTGAGTTCAGCGAAGTCTTGCATTTCTTTAGCTAATATTATAGCCGTATCTGGATTGGAGTATAAATAACCTTGCAAACAAATTCGTTGCATTGCTTGTAAACGAATCGTGTCAGGCCGATTTCCATCCGCCCAAACCGTCCATAAACTGTCAAGATTTATTTGGGCAACTCCTTGTAAAGTGCAGATTAGTGATAGTATTGATAAGATTTTTTTCATATAGCGAATATAGAAAAAAAACAGTTTCTTTTCATTTTTATCGACATTAAAGGTGGGCAAACCGCGGGATTTACTTTTAAAAGAAAGCTTGTCTATTCCTGAAAACCTATTTCGTTTTTTAAAATTTAATACCTTATATTTACCACCTATTAACCCTCAACATATTAAACTTTATAAAAATGGGAATTAATTCAATATTAAAAGTCGCGTCAAAAGTTGGTTTCATTATGTCGTTTGTCCTATTAGCAAGCTGTAGTGGAGATTCTGGAAGCGATGCAGTTACAAACGATTCTATACCTGTAGTTGATTCTATACCTAAAATAACTTCTGCGAATGCTTTTTATTCAATTCCTTCACCTATACAGTTGGGTCAAATGTTACAGAGAGCTGGAGCTGGATACGATAAAAGTGTCCTGAATCCAACGGATAATTTAACTTTATACGTATCACAAAAAAGTAAAGCTTTAAATTTAGGTGTTTATAGCGCTGATTTAAGTTACTCTGCCGTCTTTAATCAGTCGCAGGAAGTAATGTCTTTTTTAACAAGTTCTAAAAAACTAGCCGAAGAATTGGGTATCGCTACTAGCTTCTCTTCTTTAATGATGGAACGCATGAAAAAAAACGCAGGCAACCGCGATTCATTACTCTACATTATTTCAGAATTATTCCTAAGTTCAAACGAAGCTTTAAAAGAAAACGATCAATCACAAATTTCAGTTTTAGTATTGGCAGGTGGATTTGTTGAAGGAATGTATATCGGAACTCAAGTAGCTAAGACTGTGAAGAACAACAAAGCCATTTATGCTAGAATTGGTGAATTTAGAGGGTCATTAAACAACTTAATTATGTTGGTGAGTACAGTAAACGGGTCAGATGCATACGATGTGTTGGCTGATTTGAAAAAAATTAAGGCTGTATATGATGAAAGTGCAGTAGTAGAAGAGAGGCCTGTGACAGCAGTTGATACAACTAAAAAAATCATGACTATTGGGGGTAAATCAAACTACAAATTGTCTGACGATCAAATAGAAAAAATCACTGAAATAGTTGCAACTATTAGAGCTAAAATTATTAAACCATAACTCACTATTAAGAATGAAAAATATTTTAAGAATACTTTCTATCGTATTAATTTTTAATACAGCAAGTTTTGGACAGTGTAATGGTTTTGCAAAAAAAAGTTTTTCAAAACTTAAACCATATTTAAATACACAACAAGTATTTGGTACCGTTTTATTAAATGGTGATAAAACACAAGTATCCTCTACATTTTATTTCGGAGATGAATACCGTTTGCTAATTAGTGCGGATGATAAACTTGGAAAAATCCAGTTAAATGTAAAAGATGCAAATGGCTTGGTAGTCTATTCAACAAAAGCATATGGTTCAATCATGTGGGATTTTAATGTAGAATCTACACAAGATCTAACGTTGGAAGTAGTAACCCCAGAAGCTGCGGCCGGACAAACTACAGATAACAGCGGTTGTGTTGCTATCATTGTTGGATTTAAATAAACCCTTACGCACAGCAAACATTCGTAGGACAATAATTCAAGGCCCTTTCTTTTCATAGAGAGGGTTTTTATTTTTGTTAGAAAACGATTTTCACATTTTTTCAAACGTGAACGATAACATCAATTCATTTCTGAACTGGAATTTGTAGGGTGGATATGGCATATACCTTATTCTACTGTCAATAATAAAATCTAGGTATTTGAAAATTTTAACGATTACCCTGTTCCGAAAATCTAAATCAAATTTTGAGCGGTTTATCGCATTTGCAAAGCAACGGGAATAGTTTTCCCAACGTACTTTTGAGCCTATGTTTTTTCGAATATACGTTTGTATTCCTATCCCATATTCAGAAGTGATGAGTGTCTTGTTATAAATAATATCGTTTTGCTGTTTGCTAGGTTCGAATTCTAATATGGGAATGGTAGAAGTTCTTAAAGTAACAAAGGTTAGATTTATTCTACTCGTTTTCCAAAAACGCATAGTGGTTCCATAGCCAAGATCAATATTCATAGGATTCCCAAATCCTCCCGACCATCTTTTTGTGTAGTTGCCATTGTCATCATAGTGATTTTCATAGGAAGATAAGAATTGCGAATTGAAGTAAAAAGTAAAAATATTAGTAAATGTTTTAGTAGTGTTTTTTACAAATTCAGTGCTAAAATCCAGATAGTCGGTGTTTTTATACCATATGCTATCAACAAATTTCATATATCCGAGTTCTCCATTAAAACGGACATGAGTTTCCCATAAATTGCCAATGCTATCGTAATTTATATTCGATCGTGCTAAAAATGAATAGTTGTTATTGCCATTGTATTTCCAGTTTTTATAATTTACATAGGATGCAGAAAAATTATTGGAATAGGTTATGGTGTTTGGCATTCGGAAATGCTTTTTAGTTGAATCTGGTGTGCCGAAAAGCGTTAGATTGAATAGTGCAAAATTGAGACAGAATCCCTTTTTCATGTTTTTAAAACCTAAAACCATAAAACCTAAAACAGATTTACTCTAAACTTTGGTAGCGACTTTTTTTTAAGTCCCCATGACTTAATATAATCAATATTAACATAAATGTATTTTACTTTACAGTCAATTTTATATTCATTAATTATTTTATTCCATGGAATGATATGTGTTTTGTTTACTCCATCAAAATATTTAGCAAAATTTAAAAATACAACGTAGTCAAATGTAGTTATATCTAAATTGCTAATACAGTTATTCGGATCATCTAAGCAAGAAATTAAACTATCATAGTTAATTAATCGCTTGCTCATTATCTCATTGGCATTCATTCTGCAAACATTTTGAAGAGTGTAATCAACAGATGCATTGCAAGCTATTCCATCGGCTTTATAGGGAAGGTGTTTCTTTGCACTATTAAATATCAATATCTCAGGGCTTCCAACAAAAAAATTATTTATTTGCATCAGACTTGTAGAATCTTTAGCAAATGCAATTAATGCAGTGTCAATTGTTAATGTTTTGGAGTACTCAGTAATTGATTCAAGTGTTTCTATTTTAGGATCTTTTATTCCGCCCCATTTTTTCATTAAAAAACTACAAGAGGTTAAAGAAAAAAGAATTATAACTAATATTATTTGTTTCATAAGTATATATTATTTTAAAAGGTAAAAAAGTCTGAATGTTTAAAGTGTTAGTGTTTTCAATTTTATTTTTATGGCCAACATGCATTATTATTTCTTGTCTTTTACCTTAGTCTTTCTTGAATATACTTTGGCTATATCTTTTTTATTTAGCTCCCAGAAATCCATATAGTCTGTAGTTACTTTTATAGTTTTTATTTTTAAATCGCTTTTTTGTTTCAAACTACTTTCCCAATCTGTCATTTTTTTACTATTTACTTGACCAGTCCACTTTGCCCAATACATTATAAGATAGTAATCATATTGTTTAAATTGGTTATTATTAATCTCTTTACCATCTAGCGTTTTTAATTCTTTTATATAGTCGTTAATTTTATTAGAGGAATCTATTTTTACAATGTTTTTTGGATCTAAAAAACTAATTAAGCTATCGTTTTGTGTGTTACATTTTTTGTTATCGCGATATAACATTAAATAACCGTTTTTGTCATAAAAGCGAATTTCGGGAATTCCAATCGTTCCATTATTGAAATTATTTAATGCGGAAGTGTCCTTTAATGCGTAGCAGTTTTCGGCAATGAGCTTGTTTTTTTTTAAATAATATTCTATCTGTTCCTTGTTTTCAACTTTTGGGTTTCTAACTCCGAAGTGATATAGCATTATTTTTGTGCACCCAGAAAGCAGTATCATAGGTAAGACAATTAAGGAAAGTTTGGTTTTCATTTTAGTATTTGTTAAAGAGATACTACAATTCAATGTAGTATCTCTTTTTGATTATATTATTTTTGAAAAATAATTTTGTATTGACTGCGTGTTTCAACGATTTGATATTTACCAGTTTTAATAGTGAATTGGTCTACACCAAGTTTGCTGCAAACCTCAGAACTTAAACTGTAAGCAACTGGTACTTCAAAAACACCATTTATGAATTGAGATTCATACACGCTAGTAGAATTTGAGCTTTTCATAATTACTAGTTCAAGATTACCTGAATTGTCATTAATGTTTGCACTGATGCTTTTCATTGTTCCACCGACAGTGATTTTACAAAGTCCTCTCCCTGTGCAATCTGGGCCACGTCCAAACTCAATTGATAATGTAATAATCGGTCCAGCAAACGTCTCTGCGGTTGTTGCTAATAAAATAAATGCGGCAATAATTAATTTTTTCATACTTTTTTTAAGGATTTAATTGTTTTTAATAAAAATTGATTAATTTCATCCTTGCATTGAAGCTGCAAGGTTTTCTCTGCTCAACGGCTCTTCAGAAGAGTGGTCGGCAATTAATGTTTAAATACTTTTTTTGTTTACCTCCTTTCATTATTAAGTTAGTGTCAAGCCAACTTGTTAAAATGAAGAGCCGTTATTTAGCTCAAAAATTTTCCTAATCTATTTTCTGATTCGATTAAGCGGTGGCAAATATTGGTTGAAATAAAAAATCCACGAATTGCATTTTTTCCAAAACTAAGGTTTCGAACAGCGGATATTTTTTCTAATCATCTGAACTCTAGTTAGAAAAGGTGTTTCTAGTTGTTGTCCCGAAAAGAAACGTAATAGTTTTGAACACTAATATGGTGTTAACTAAGTACTTAATTGACCAAACTAAGTACTTAAAATTTGCATTTGAATGTATTTTTATTTACAGAAAATCATTTTTTTATTACCAAACCCCGCTCCAATTCACCGTTTCACCAATCCTTTTTTTTCTTATATTTGTATCAGTTCTTTAACATTCTCCTCTTTATAGGGGAGATCCCGAGGCAAACTCGGGACTTTAAAATCACAGATTTTATGAAAAATAAAATCAGGATTTTAATAGCTTATCAAGAAAGGCGGAGGGACAGACCCTTAGATGCCTTAGCAACCTTCCGAAAGGAAACGGTGCTAATTCCTGTCTTGCTTTATTGCAAGAACAGATAAGTCAGAGTATATTTTTGAAATGTATAAAACAAAATAATATAACTCCTCTGACTGTAAAAAGTGAGAGGAGTTTTTTTATAACTCAAAGGTCATATAGAAGTAGTAAATATTGTAATGAGCAATAATGATAATAAGGAAACGACTCCCTTCCTTTTGGGAAGGGCCGGGGATGGGTCACTAGATCGTTTTTCAAACCGTGTAGACAACTACATAAAATTTCGTCCGGATTATCCGAGTGAGATACTTGCGTTTTTAAAACAAAAAGGGTTTTTGAAAAAAAATACAGTGGTTGCAGACATCGGCTCCGGCACCGGCATTTCAGCTGAGTTGTTTTTGAAAGATGGAAATATTGTTTTTGGAGTAGAGCCCAACAAAGAAATGCGTGAAGCAGGAGAAAGATTGTTGTCTGGCTACAAAAACTTTAAAAGCATAAATGCAACAGCTGAGAATACAAGTTTAGAAAATAGTAGTGTGGATTTGATTATTGCCGGACAAGCATTTCATTGGTTTGACAAAGTAAAATGTAAAGAAGAATTTAAACGGATTCTAAAACCAGATGGAGTAGTGGTTTTGATGTGGAATGATAGAAGAATTGATAGCACACAGTTTTTAGAGGCGTATGAAGATTTTATTAAAATGTTTGCAACCGATTATTTACAAGTAAACCATAAGAACATAGATGAAAAAATATTTAACAACTTTTTTGAAGGCGATTACCAAATGGAATCATTTCTAAATTATCAATATTTTGATTTAGAAGGATTGAAAGGAAGAATCCTTTCATCATCTTACATGCCTACAGAAGGACATAAAGATTTTGATTTTATGATGAGTGTATTAAAAAAGATTTTTACGCGCTTTCAGGAAGATGGGAAAGTGACAATTGAATACGATACAAAATTATATTACGGACAACTAACATAAAATAAACTCGAATCTTTCACCCCTCTCCAAAATGGAGAGGGGCTGGGGGAGAGGTCGGAATTATGATTGACATTAAAAAAGAATTAGAAAAAAGAATCCTAGTAATCGATGGTGCAATGGGCACCATGATTCAACAGTACAAACTGGAAGAAAAAGATTTCAGAAGCAAACGCTTTGCAGATTTTCATAAAGATTTGAAAGGCAATAACGATTTGTTGTCCATTACGCAACCACAAATCATTAAAGCCATTCACAAAGAATATCTAAAAGCGGGTGCGGATATTATTGAAACCAATACTTTCAGTGCAACTACTATTGCAATGGCTGATTACGATATGCAAGAACTTGCGTATGAGTTAAATTATGAATCAGCGAAAATTGCAAAAGAAGCCGTTGCTGAATTCCAAAAAGAATCGGGAGATACAACCCCAAGATTCGTAGCAGGTGCTTTTGGTCCGACTAACCGTACACTTTCTTTATCACCGAATGTAAACGACCCAGGGTTTCGTGCTACTACTTTTGATGAATTGGTTATTGCTTATTCTGAACAAGCACGTGGATTAATTGAAGGTGGTGCTGATTTATTATTGGTAGAAACTATTTTTGATACATTGAATGCAAAAGCAGCTTTGTTTGCGATTCAAAATGTTTGCAAAGAAAAAAATATAAAAATGCCAGTGATGGTTTCGGGAACAATTACCGATGCAAGTGGTAGAACTTTATCCGGACAAACTACCGAAGCATTTTTAAATTCCATTTCACATGTTGATTTATTAAGTGTTGGTTTGAATTGCGCCTTGGGTGCAAAAGACATGCGACCGTATTTGGAAGAACTTTCGGACAAAGCTCCGTTTTATGTTAGTGCGTATCCGAATGCGGGATTACCTAATCAGTTTGGTGAATATGATCAGGATGCTCATGAAATGGGACATCAGATTGAAGATTTTTTACGTGCAGGATTTTTAAACATTGTTGGAGGTTGTTGCGGAACAACTCCATCTCATATCAAACGCATTGCTGAACTTGCGAAATTATCCAAGCCAAGGAAAAAACCAGTTGCCGATACGTTGATGCATTTAAGTGGATTGGAGCCATTGACCCTTCGTCCGGAAAGTAATTTCCTGAATGTGGGTGAACGTACAAACGTTACAGGTTCAAAAAAATTCTTACGATTGATCAATGAAGGAAATTACGAAGAGGCATTGTCTATAGCTAAAGACCAAGTAGATGGTGGAGCACAAGTGATTGATGTGAACATGGATGAAGGGATGTTGGATTCTGAAGCAGCCATGACCAAGTTTTTAAATTTAATTGCATCAGAACCGGATATTTCAAAAGTGCCAATCATGATCGACTCTTCAAAATGGTCGGTTATTGAAGCGGGATTAAAATGTGTACAAGGAAAAGCAATTGTGAATTCTATTTCTTTAAAAGAAGGTGAAGAAAAATTTATTGAACAAGCAAATAAAATTAAACAATACGGAGCTGCTGTAATTGTTATGGCGTTTGATGAACTAGGACAAGCAGATACATTGCAACGCAGAATTGATATTTGTAAACGTGCGTATGATGTATTAGTTGAGAAAGTTCATTTCCATCCGCAAGACATTATTTTCGATCCGAATATTTTTCCTGTCGCAACTGGAATGGAGGAGCACCGCTTGAATGCACTCGATTTTTTTAATGCAACAAAATGGATCAAGGAAAATTTACCACATGCAAAAGTAAGCGGTGGAGTGAGTAACGTTTCCTTCTCCTTCCGTGGAAACGACCATGTGCGCGAAGCCATTCACAGTTCGTTTTTATATCATGCTGTGAAAAACGGGATGGATATGGGAATTGTAAATCCTGCACAATTACAGGTGTATGATGATATTGAAAAAACATTATTGGAACTTGTAGAAGATGTTTTATTAAACAGACGAGATGATGCTACGGAGAGATTAGTAGAACATGCCGAATCCTTAAAAGGAATAACCAGAGAAAAAACAGAAAAGGATGAAGCGTGGAGAAAAGGAACAGTAGAAGAACGCCTGAGTTATGCCTTAGTAAAAGGATTGGTAGAACACATTGATGTGGATACAGAAGAAGCAAGATTAAAACTCGGCCGACCATTACATGTGATTGAAGGTCCGTTAATGGATGGAATGAATGTAGTGGGTGATTTATTTGGTAGTGGAAAAATGTTTTTACCGCAAGTAGTTAAGAGTGCTCGCGTAATGAAAAAAGCGGTTGCGTATTTAGAGCCGTATTTACAAGCAGAAAAAGAAGCAAATCGTTTAGCAGGAATAGTGGGTGATGGAAGATCAAATGCAGGAAAAATATTGATGGCAACCGTAAAAGGGGATGTGCACGATATTGGAAAAAACATTGTGGGAGTTGTTTTGGCGTGTAACAATTATGAAATCATCGATTTGGGTGTGATGGTTTCTGCCGATAAAATTTTAGAAGAAGCAAAGAAACACGAAGTAGATATTATTGGATTGAGTGGATTAATCACTCCATCCTTAGATGAAATGGTTCACGTTGCAAAAGAGATGGAACGCTTAGGTTTTACTATGCCTTTGATGATTGGTGGTGCAACAACTTCTAAAGTTCATACGGCTGTAAAGATTGCGCAAAATTATTCGGGACCGGTTATTCACGTGAACGATGCAAGTAAGTCGGTTCCTGTTGCGAGCAGTTTAATTTCGGATGAATTGCGTGATGCATTTATGGTGGAGATTACCAAAGATTACGATCGTGTACGCGAACAAAATAAAAATGCTCAATCACAAAATAAATTTATTTCTATTGCTGAAGCACGTGAAAATAAATTTCCAATCGATTGGACAAAACAAGAAATTGTTAAACCATCTTTTATAGGAAACAAAGTTTTTACGGATTATTCTATTGCTGAAATAGCCGAGTACATCGACTGGACGCCATTCTTCATCTCCTGGGAAATGAAAGGTTCGTACCCGAAAATTTTGAAAGACCCAACACGTGGAGAAGAAGCTCGTAAATTATTTGACGATGCACAAACCATGTTGAAAAAGATCATTGATGAAAAATGGTTGCAGGCAAATGCAGTAATTGGAATTTATCCTGCAAAAGCGGTTGGTGATGATATTGAAGTATATGAAAACGAAAACGGAAAATTAAAAACAACATTCCACACCTTACGTCAACAAACCAAAAAACCAGCAGGACAATACAATGTCGCGTTGTCTGATTTTGTAAACCCGAACGGAAACGATTATATCGGTTCTTTTGCCTTGACTACAGGAGTAGGAATAGACGAACACGTAGCACGTTTTGAAAAAGACCACGATGATTATTCTGCTATCATGTTAAAAGCATTGGCTGATCGTTTGGCTGAAGCCTTTGCCGAATTGATGCATAAAAAAGTTCGTAAAGAATTCTGGGGTTATGCAAAAGAAGAAAATTTGCAAAACGAAGACTTGATTAAAGAAGAATATGCAGGAATTCGTCCAGCCCCTGGTTATCCAGCACAACCTGATCATACAGAAAAACCAACCATTTGGAAATTATTGGATGTGGAGAAAACTACAGGAATGATTTTGACTGAAAGTATGGCAATGGTTCCAACTGCTGCGGTAAGCGGATTGTATTTCGCCAATCCAAATTCGCATTATTTTGGAATCGGAAAAATTAAGCAAGACCAGGTGGAAGAGTATGCTATCCGTAAAGGAATGAGTTTGGATAAAGCTGAACGTTGGTTAGGTCCGAATTTGGCGTATTAAACGATATTTTTTATAGTTAGAATCAATATCTGAACCGTCATCCCGTGCCACGACACGGGATCTCCTTCTCGAGGAAACGAATCTTTTTCTCAATTGGTAACGCGATACTTTTTTTGTAAATTTGTATCATGAATCGTAAGTATTTACTATTAATCTTTGTTTTTATTTTGTCGGCAACAAGTATGGTCGCACAAAAAGGAAAATCAAAACCGAAAGCAAAATCTTCGGGGTACGATTTTCAAGGTCCTTATTATGAAGGTTTGGCTAGAGTGAAGACTAAACTAAAGTGGGGATTTATTGATTCTACTGGAAATGTAGTTGTTCCTCTTAAATACAATGAAGTAACTAATTTTGATGGCGGTGTTGCAAAAGTAAGAGTCGGAACAAAATGGGGATTGATTGATAATAAAGGTACAGTTCTTCGTAAACCAACTTTTCAGTCTATTGGGGAATTTGTCAATGGAGTAGCAAAAGTATTGCTTGAAGGCGAAGAATATTATATGAATACGGAAGGTATGCGTTGTGATAAAAATGGGAAGCATGTTGTGCAAGGAGATTATTAATCGATGGAGCCTACTATTGACAGATTACAACAATTACGAAAACTCCTAAAAATTGAGCGCGATGAAGATTTTGCGCAATACAAACAACATTTTTCTCGTAACAACATCAATCACCGAAAACAAAACGGTGTTACCTGGTACCCCATCGTAATTACGAATACTGAGATTGGCCTAGGTGAATACATTGCCATTGATATTGAACGTACCACCAATCACAACGAACCGCATCAATTTTCTGGCGGGAAAGTAGCTTCTCTATTTTCGAATAATACAAGTGAAGATGGAACAATCAATGGAACCATAAAAGTTTTAGGTCCGAATAAACTACGCTTATCACTTAATATGGATGAACTTCCCGATTGGTGTGATGATGGAAAACTCGGGATCAATTTATTGTTTGATGAAACAAGCTATAAAGAAATGGATATTGCTTTGGAAAAAGTAATTTCTGCTTCTCATAATCGCTTAGCGCATTTGCGTGATGTGATGTATGAAATAAAACCACCCGTTTTTGAGAAGGTGGATGAGTCGCTTCACATTACTGGATTAAATCAATCACAGAATTCAGCAGTACAAAAAATTCTATCTGCAAAAGATATTGCGATCATTCATGGGCCGCCCGGAACAGGAAAAACAACAACATTGGTTCAGGCTATCAGGCAAACATTGTTTACAGAAAAACAGGTATTGGTATGTAGTCCGAGTAATACAGCGGTAGATTTACTCACTGAAAAATTACATCGTGAAGGAATAACTGTTTTGCGTTTAGGAAATCCTGCTCGTATTTCAGAAGAAGTTTTGATGAACACTTTGGATGCAAAAGTAGCTGCTCACGAATCATATAAAGATTTAAAAAGTTATCGTAAAACAGCGGAAGAATATTTCCGCATGGCTGGAAAATACAAACGCACATTTGGGAAAGAAGAGCGTGAGCAACGACAATTATTTTATCAGGAAGCGAGAAAAATTTTGCACGAAGCAAGAATTCTTGAAGACTATATTATCAGCGAACAATTTGATAAAGCACAAGTGATTGCTTGTACGCCTGTGGTTTCATCTGGCAGAATGATGCGTGATAAACAATTCTCGACAGTCTTTATAGATGAAGCAGCACAAGCCTTAGAGCCGATGTGTTGGATTCCTATTTCTAGAAGTAATCGTGTAGTTTTTGCTGGAGATCATTTTCAGTTGCCACCAACAGTTAAATCAAAGGAAGCAGAAAAATTAGGCTTGAAAGAAACGTTGTTTGAACGTGCTGTAAAAATAGAAAATGTGTCAGTGATGTTGAACACACAATACAGGATGCATGAACACATCATGAATTTTTCGAACAAGAAATTTTATGAAGGAAATTTGAAAGCAGATATTTCTGTAAAAGAAACGCTGTTAGATACACAGGATCTTTTATTGAATACCGCACTTGATTTTATAGATACTGCTGGTTGCGGTTACAATGAAATCATTAATCCTGAAAGTCTAAGTATTGCGAACCCTGAAGAAGCACAGTTACTTATCAAACATTTAAAAATGGTGCTCACCCAACATGCATTATCTGCGAGAGCCGAACTGAATGAGGTTATTCCATCTCACGGCTCATTGAAGCGCTTGAGTATCGGAATTATTTCTCCTTACAAAGAGCAAGTACAATACATTACGGCACAAATTGCTGCTGATGAGGAATTAGAAAAATATAAGTCGGCCATTGCCGTAAAAACTGTAGACGGATTTCAAGGTCAGGAACGCGACATTATTTACATCAGTATGGTAAGAAGTAACGACCAAAGAGAGATTGGATTTTTGAGCGATACCCGAAGAATGAACGTTGCCCTTACCCGAGCGAAGAAAAAACTGGTGGTAATTGGCGACAGTGCCACCATCGGAAATCACCCTTTTTATAAGGATTTTTTGGATTATGCCGAGTCGATTGGAGCCTATAAATCGGCTTGGGAGTTCATATCCTAGGTGGTTTTAGCCAATTTTCGCCCTCTTTCCATATTTTCCGATTTATATCCCCCAAATCAAATTCTATTTTTAAATTTGTACCTCATTCACCGGCTATGACAATGAAGGGAAAAGCACTTTTTTTAAGTTTTGTTTGTACACTGTTTTTTGCATCGTTTATAAGTGCACAAACTCCTGGTGCAACAAATCAAACGATGACGTTGGAGCAGTGTATTGAATATGCATTGAAAAATAATATTCAGATTAAACAAACTGAGCTCAATGCAGAGTTGTCGCACATTACTCTTACGCAGAGTAAAGCGAATCTTTTACCTTCTTTAAATGCAAACGCTTCTCACTCTTATAACATCGGTAGAACAATAGATAGGTTTACAAATCAGTTTGCCGATGCACAAGTGCTTTCTCAAAACTTTGGTGTTAGTACCGATGTGAATTTGTTTAACGGTTTTCAAAACATTAACAGCATTCAACAAAATAAATTCGCTTACTTGGCTGGGAAATACGACATCGACAAAATGAAAAATGATGTGTCACTAAACATTGCAACAGCATACTTGCAAGTATTGTACAGCATGGAAGCAGTTGACAATGCAAAAAATCAAATGGGGATAACTGCTGCACAAGTTGATCGTACAAAAATATTGGTAGATGCAGGTTCAGTTGCACGAGGAACATTGTTGGATATGCAATCGCAATTAGCATCAGAAGAATTGAATGTAACAAATGCTCAAAATCAATTGGACATTTCCTATTTGAATTTGGCTCAGCTTCTAAACATGGCTTCTGCTGAAGGGTTGTCAATTGTAAAGCCTGAATTAAATGTGGGTGGTGATGCTTTGTTAACTGCAACACCTTCACAAATTTATAATTCAGCGGTAAGTAATTTGCCCGAAATAAAAAGTGCCGAGTACAATGTGAAGAGTGCAGAAAAATCAGTAGATGTTGCCTGGGGTGGATTGAGTCCGCGCTTAACATTCAGTGCTTCCTACGGAACGGGTTATTCTGGTGCAAGTCAACGGTTCTCTGCTTTGCCTACATTTCAAGGATATAGTCCGAATGGTGATATCACTTCTTCTGGTGATACCGTTTTTTCACCAGCATTTTCTTCTGGAACATTTGAAAAAACACCCTTTACGGATCAATACAAAGACAACGTGAATAAATCGTTTGGATTCTTTTTAACAGTTCCAATTTTTAATCGTTGGCAAACAAAAACAGCCATCGACAGAGCAAGAATTCAAAAGTTGAATGCGGATTTGACTGTGGAATCCACGAAGTTGACAATTCAAAAAAATGTTCAACAAGCTTATTCAGATGCAAGTGCAGGGCTGAAAAAATACACTGCTTCATTAAAAGCAATTGAGGCAATGCAAGAATCGTTTAAATATACGGAGCAGAAATTCAATGTTGGAATGTTGAACACAAACGATTATAATGATGCAAAAAATAAATTAATAAAAGCACAAAGCGATTTGTTGCAAGCAAAATACGAATACGTTTTCAAAACAAAAGTGCTTGATTTTTATCAAGGGAAACCGCTAAAATTCTAATATTCACCACAGATTACACAGATTTTCACAGAAAAAAAATTTGTAATAATTTGTTAGTTTGTGGTTAGGTAAAAATAAAATGTAGCAGATTAAATGCATAATACAGAAAAAAATAATCTGTGTAAATCTGTGTAATCTGTGGTAAAAAGTAGTCATTATGAAAAAGATAATTTGGATTATTGTTGCAGGATTAGTTTTCTTAATATCAATTTTGATGTTAAAAAATTGTTCGGGCGATAAATCAGTAAAGGTAGCAGTAGAAAAGGCTACCAAGCGTAATATTATGGAATCGGTTTCTGCGAACGGAAAAATTCAGCCAGAAGTAGAAGTGAAAATCAGTTCCGATGTTTCAGGTGAAATTGTGGAGCTTTTTGTGAAAGAAGGAGATCAAGTAAAAAAAGGAGATTTGCTTTGCAGAATCAATCCATTGATTTATGAATCCAATTCAAGCAGAATGGTTGCTACTTTAAACGGAGCAAAAGCAAATTTATCCAATTCAAAAGCAAGATTAGAACAAATAAAAGCAGCATTTGTAAATTCAGAAGCGTCTTTTAACAGAAACAAAAAATTATTTGATCAAGGCGCTATTTCTCAATCGGATTTTGATGCTGCAAAGGCGGCTTATGAAGGCGCAAAGGCGGATGTGAAAGGTGCAGGAGACAATGTGGATGCTTCGGAATACAATGTAAAAAGTACAGAAGCTTCTTTGAAGGAAGCGAATGATAATTTGGCGAAGACAAATATTTATTCTCCTGTAAACGGAACTGTTTCTAAATTAAACAAAGAAAAAGGAGAACGTGTAGTTGGAACTGCTCAAATGGAAGGAACGGAAATTATGCGTTTGGCAAATCTTAACGAAATGGAAGTAAGTGTTGAAGTAAACGAAAACGATATTGTGCGTGTTCACAATGGTGATACTTCCGCAATTGAAGTGGATGCATATTTAGGAAGAAAATTCAAAGGTGTTGTTACAGAAATTGCAAACTCTGCAAACACAACAGGAGTAACTGCTGAACAAGTAACCAACTTTGTGGTGAAAATCAGAATCCTACAAGAATCGTATATGGATTTGTTGACTGCAAATAATAATGTTGCTCCTTTTCGTCCAGGAATGAGTGCAACTGTTGATGTGCAAACTAAGAAAGTGAACAATGTAATTGCAGTTCCGATTCAATCGGTTACAACAAGAAATGACAGTACGGAGTACAATTTACAAAACAAAGTAACGGGTGGCGATAAAGGAGGAGATGATGATGAAATTGTTGTGAAGAGTGATAAAAAACAAAACAATGATGCGTTGATAAAAATTGAAGAATGTGTTTTTGTTTACAATGCCGCAGAAGGGAAAGTAAAGAAGCTAGCTGTAAAAACAGGAATTCAGGATAACAACTATATCGAAATTATTTCTGGCATTAAAGAAGGAGATGAAGTCATTTCTGCTCCGTACAGTGCTATTGCTAAAGAATTAAAGGATGGTGACAAAGTAAACAAAGTGGATAAATCCGAATTGTTTGCTGTAACTAAAAAATAAAATGGCCCTCATCTTAAATATAGAAACAGCAACTACTGTTTGCAGTGTTTCTCTTGCAAAAGATGGAAAATTACTTTCCTTAAAAGAACAAAACGGAGATTATTCTCACGCTGAGAATCTTACCTTATTTATTGAAGATGTTTGCAAACAAGCAAATATCAAACTTTCCCAAATTGATGCGGTTGCAGTAAGTAAAGGTCCAGGTTCCTACACGGGATTACGCATTGGCGTGAGTACTGCGAAAGGATTGTGTTTTTCTTTGGATAAGCCTTTGATTTCGATTAGCACTTTGCTTTCTATTACACAATCCATAGTTCAAAGTTCAAAGTTTAAAATTGAAAATTCTGATTTGTTTTGCCCAATGTTGGATGCTAGACGAATGGAAGTTTACTGTGCAATGTATGATTTTCAAGGAAATGTTGTTAAAGAAACTGCCGCAGAAATAATTGATGAGAATTCTTTTGCAGACATTCTTAAAACGAAAAAAATTGTTTTTTTCGGAGACGGATCTGAAAAATGCAAAGAAACATTTTCTAAAACTTCAAATGCAGTTTTTTTAGACGATGTTGTTCCTTCAGCAAAAGATATGGTTGCGCTTTCTGAAAATGCTTTCAATAGCAATCACTTTGAAGACGTAGCTTATTTTGAACCGTATTACTTGAAAGACTTTGTAGCAGGAAAAAAAAAGGGGGAAGCTTAATAAAAACTATACCCGAACTTCACAATTCCAATTGAATTATTTTTGTGGTCTCTGTTAATTTTCGATTTCAACAAGTTATTGGTTTCATCATATAAATAACTCATTTCAAATAAAAGAGCATCATTTTTAAATTTCTTTTCCTCCATCACAACTCCATTGCCATCATATTTGAATACCATATATTCTTTTATGTCACCACTTTCATTGCTAGTATAAGTTCTTTCTAGTAAATTCCCGTTTGTGTCAAATTGGTAAACATTTTCTTGGCGCATCCAACTTACAATAAACTCGTAATTCTCTGATAGCTTATTCCCTTTTTCATCATAATTAATAATAGCTTTTTTATATTCTCTCCCTTCATCATTCATGCATTTTTTCTTTACTTGCGTTGGTGTCATTTGCACATATTCAAATGTTTCACTTGATAAAATATTTTGTACTCCCAACTTAAATTCGTTTTTGTTTTCACTTACATTCGTTTCTCGGAAATGCATTTCTTTTACAATTAATCCTTTTTCATTGTATTCATAATAGTAGGAATTGTAATACGCACCCATTTTTACTCTTTTTGAAATGATTCTGTTCTGTGGATTGTAAAAAATATCAGCAAAAATAGTGTCGTTGTAATATTTTGTAACTGTTTTTGTAGAGGCTGCTTGAATGACTTTCCCTTTTTTTCTTATTTCAGGAATATCAATTACCTCGTTCTCAGCAAAATTTAAAATAGTATAATAATAACGAATGATTCTACCAAGACTATCAAATACGTAACCTTGGCTTGCTCCTTTATCAATAATTATTTCACCATCGGGTTTATCAACAATTACCACATCAATTTTTTTAATCTTGTTTTTCTTGATAGTTTTTGAGTTAAACGACATGGGACCAATACCAATCTCAACAGGATTGTTGCTAATCAACTGGGCAAAGGAGCCAATACTATAAATAAAAAGAAATAGAGTAGTTAAAAATTTCATCCAATCAGGAATTATTGCTTTTTCAAAGCAGTAATAAGTTCGTATTAAAATAATTATTTTGTCTCATCTCCCTCTCCTTTGGAGAGGGTTGGGGTGAGGTATTTTATGGCTTCTTCAATTTCTTTTACCGGAGCTAAACACGTTTTATTTTTACAAACATAGATGAGTGTTTCATCTTTTTTGTACCTGTTTAACAATAAAGGCAAAGAGCTTTCAGAAGTACTTCCTGCAAATATCTTATTTGGATAGTAATGTTTATTGAGGTTCTTCCTTTTTTCATCAACAGATTTACCAACAATTGCCAGTTCATGAAAAGGAGTGCTGAAATAAAGCAGTAAAATGGCCCAATTGCTATATCCTGCGCCATAATTCTCAATTTCATCTAGTACGTTATTTAGCATTTTTCGACTCATTTGAATGTATTCTTCTATGCCAAAATGGTGCCCTAGCAGAAATAGTGATTTGGCAATACTGGAGTTGGAAGCTGGAATCACATTATCGGAAAGTTCCATTTTGCGACTAATTAATGCTTTGTCGGTATCCGATGTAAAATAAAACATCCCAGATTTTTCATCTTGAAAATGATCAATTACGTACTTCATTAAATTATTTGCTTTGTGCAGATAATTTTCCTCCAAAGAGATTTCATAACAGGAAACTAATGCTTCAATCATAAATGCGTAGTCTTCCAGAAATCCGTTTATGGAGTTACCCCTTCTCTCTTGTTGAAGAAGGGTTGGGGGTGAAATTTGAGATGCTAAATGCAACAACCTGTTTCCATCAAGGAGACAATTCTCTAATATATAATTTAGATTACTTAATGCTATGTCTTTAAAATGTGTTTCATCAAAAACAATATAAGCGTCAGCGTAAGCTTTTATCATCAATGCATTCCAGGAAGTAATAATCTTATCATCTAATCCAGGTTTTGTGCGTTTTTCTCTTAGTGTAAGTAATTGTTTTTTGCAATCCCGTATCACTTTTTGTAATTCGATTATACTAATATTGTTTCTCTTTGCTACTGTTTCGTCTTCATCATGTCGAAGTAAAATATAATTATTGTGTTCCCAAAAGCCACGTTGATTCACATTGTAATAATCGGCAAACAAATTAAAATTTTCTTTTAATAGTTCTTGCAATTCTTCTTTTGTCCAGACATAATATTTCCCTTCTACTCCCTCTGAATCTGCATCTAATGCTGAATAAAATCCACCTTTAGGAGAAGTCAATTCCCGCTCAATAAATTCCAATGTTTCAAAAACTGTTTGTTTGTACAAGGGATTTTTTGTTTTCTGATAAGCTTCACAATACAAGGTCACCAATTGTGAATTATCGTAAAGCATTTTTTCGAAATGAGGAACTTTCCATATATGATCTACAGAGTAACGAGCAAATCCTCCTCCGATTTGGTCATAAATTCCACCGAAAGCCATTTTCTTTAAAGTGAGCTCAATGTGTTGCAACAATTCAATATTGTTGGTATGATGCGCATAGCGCAATAGAAATTGATAATTGTTAGGAAGTGGAAATTTTGGTGCTTTGTTCGGACCGCCATCTGTATTATCAAATCGGGGAATCCAGTTGTTTATGCTTTTTTGTATTGTTTCAAAAGTAAATTCTTTTTCAATCGGATTTATTTTCACTAATTCGGCTAGTTTAACTCCTTCGGTAAGTTGCTTCGCATATTCAAGAACTTTTTCCGTTTCCTGTTTATATGCATCTGCCAAATTCAATAGAATATTAATCCAGCTGGATTTCGGGAAATAAGTTCCTCCATAAATTGGTCGTCCATCAGGTAATGCAAAACAATTCAGTGGCCAGCCCCCCTGTCCTGTCATCAACTGCACAGCCATCATGTAAACCTGATCGATATCTGGTCGCTCTTCTCTATCAACTTTAATGCATATAAAATGATCGTTCATCAATTTTGCAACATTTTCATCTTCAAAACTCTCGTGTTCCATCACATGGCACCAGTGACAAGCAGAATAACCCACACTTATCAATATTAATTTGTTTTCTGATCTTGCTTTCTCCAGCACTTCTTCATTCCATGCATACCAATTCACCGGATTGTGAGCGTGTTGCAACAAATACGGACTAGTTTCATGAATTAAGGCGTTCGTATGTTTTTTCGAAAATTCTTTCATTTCATAAAATTACGAAGGATAATGTCAATTATATAAAAAAAGTTTATTGAGACCATTTTAAGAATTTTCTTCCGCTTCCCTTCTCCATTTGGAAAAGGTGTCCGAAGGACAGATCAGATTCATCCTTCATTCTATAAAAATACATTCTATAATTTTTATTTGTCAACTATTATTTTTAATTTCAATTGTGCTTAATAATCTTTTAAAACAAAAAAACCCCTATTTCAGAAATCTTACTCCTGATGCTCAGGAAATATTTGTCGATCGTCTGTTTAAATTTATGGAAGACAAAAAGTTTATCGGCAGAGAAGGGTTGGTGATTACAGATGAAATTAAGGTCCTAATATCTGCAGCTGCTATTCAGTTAACGTTTGGATTGAAAGATTATATGATTTCTCATCTGCATGCAATAAATATTTTTCCTCGCATTTTTTTTTCAAAATATTTAAATGTTAATCTAAAAGGGTTGAACACTCAAAGCGGTGTTTTGTCAATTTCGTGGAATGATTTTAAAGAAGGGTATGCAATTGAGGATGACAAACTGAACCTTGGATTACATGAATTGGCTCATGCTCTTTATATTGATTTAGATGAAGATGGAAATTATGACGAGCATTTTTCTGCGTATTTTGAAAAATGGGAGGATGTTGCGATGAAGGATTATTTAGATTTGAAAGAAAAAAAAGTGTCTTTTTTGAGAAATTATGGTGGAACAAATATGCATGAATTTTTTGCTGTTTGTGTTGAACATTTTTTTGAAGCACCTAGAGAGTTTAAAATTAAACTCCCTCATTTGTATAATTATTTAATGCTGATGTTAAATCAAGATCCTGATAATGTAAAGGGAGATTATAAAGTTCGGATCTATGCCGAAAAAGCTTTACCTGTTTTGACATCAAACTCAGAAGAAAGTGAGCGAAAGCTGAATCAACAAATAATAAATAGTTCTCATATTGAAGAGCGTTTTTCATTGTTTCAAACAACTATTCAACGCAACGGTATTTACATAGCAATGATTAGTACTTTTTTGGGTTTATTTGCTGGGATCCCTTTACTCATTTGGTTTTGGTCTACAACAGTTATAAGCATTGGAGGAATATTTATCATGCTTTTTATTTGTGGCGCATTAGGTTTAATTCAATGGAAATATGTAAGAGTTTATTTGGATATGGAGTATCATCAATTTTCGATGTACGCTTTTTCTGGTTTTGGTATGTGTTTGATTAATTTTCTTTTTTGTTTAAATACTTTTATTCCAATAAAGCACGATGTAATTACTTATGAAATATTGGGTTTTGAAAACGGGAATCAAGGGGTTGAAATTCTTTTAAAGGGAGAAGGTAATAGTGCTTCTTTCGAACGAAATGTAATGAATTACATATACGAAAATTTCAAAAAATTTGAAGATGCAGAAAAGGTGACAGTTACTAAAAGTACAGGTTTGTTGGGCTTAGATAGAATTGAGAAGTGCGAATTGATTAATTAAAGCTTCCCAAATTTAACGGTACACTTTTAACCATGTCCACAGGATATTTTTTTTTCACAAACATCTTTCCTACGTTTAAATTTCCTTTAAGTCCTACTTTAATACTCTTGCTCATTGCAATAGATAATAGATTTGGCAATTCGCCAATGTTCAGATTTGAAAAATTTGATTTTACATTGAACGTATAATTTTGTTCGCAATTTGCTTTTATTTTTACGTTTTTTGTAAGGGACGCCTTGCCAATATTCATGTTGCTAAACGTAGCATCTAAATCCGATTTATAGATAGTGAATGCAACCTTGTTTGGGTTTTTAATTTTTGCAGTCACATCAATATCCAATCCCTGTTGTGAAAGTTTATTTACTTTCATGTTTTCAATACCCATAAATGTTACATCTTGAAAGTCGCCACAGGATGTAAGTATAATTACTGAAAGAAGTAGATAAATATATTTTTTCATTTTCGTGGAACGAGATATCGTTGTCAATTTTAAAGTAGATTTTGAAATCGATTACTTACTCAAATCAGCAAAGTTTTTAAAGAAATAGGGAATGGTTTCAATTCCTTTTAAATAATTGAATACCCCATAATGTTCGTTAGGCGAATGGATAGCATCTGAATCCAAGCCAAATCCCATCAATACGGAATCTAATCCCAATTCAGATTTAAACATTGCTACAATTGGAATACTTCCTCCGCTGCGAACAGGAACTGGTTTTTTTCCAAAGGTTGTTTCCATAGCCATGCTTGCGGCTTTGTATGCAACAGATGTGCTTGGTGTTACAACTGGTTCTCCACCGTGATGTGGTGTTACTTTTACTTTTACCGATTTCGGTGCTATACTTGTAAAATAGTCTGAAAAAATCTTCATTATTTTATCGCTGTTTTGGTGAGGAACTAAACGCATCGAAATTTTTGCATATGCCTTTGATGCGATAACTGTTTTTGCTCCTTCTCCTTGGTAGCCACCCCAAATACCATTTACATCTAATGTTGGACGAATTGAATTTCTTTCGTTGGTTGTGTAACCATCTTCTCCGTGAATATCAGAAAGATCCAATGCTTTTTTATATGCATCTAAACTGAATGGGGCTTTTGCCATTTCTGCTCTTTCTTCTGCAGTTAATATTTCAACATCGTCATAAAATCCTGGAATGGTAATGTGATTTTTATCGTCCTTCATTTTTGCAATCATCTCACATAAAATATTAATTGGGTTTGCTACAGCACCACCATATAATCCTGAATGCAAATCTCTATTTGGTCCAGTTACTTCAACCTCCACATAGCTCAATCCGCGCAATCCAACCGTGATTGAAGGAATATCATTTGCAATAATTCCGGTGTCAGAAATAACAATAACATCTGCTTTTAATTTTTCTTTATTTTGTTTTACAAATGTTCCTAAGTTGCTTGAACCAACTTCTTCTTCACCTTCAATCATAAATTTTACATTGCAAGGGAGTGAATTAGTTTGCATCATCAATTCAAACGCTTTCACATGCATATACATTTGTCCTTTATCATCACAAGCTCCACGAGCATAAATTTTTCCATCTTTAATAACTGGCTCAAACGGTCCGGATGTCCATAATTCAATAGGATCTGCAGGTTGAACATCGTAATGACCATAAACCAGAACAGTTGGTAATTTTGAATCTATTATTTTTTCTCCATATACAATTGGGTAGCCAGCCGTTTCGCATATTTCTACTTTCTCAGCGCCAGCTGCAATTAATTTATCTTTAATAACAGCTGCTGTTTTTATAACATCGTCTTTATATTTTGGATCTGCACTAACAGAAGGAATACGTAATAATTCAAAAAGTTCGTCTAAAAAACGTTGCTTATTTGTTTCGATATAAGAGTTAATGTTTGGATTTGTCATAGTATTTATAATTTTTTAGATTTTTTATTTTTTATTTCCGACATCTTTCTTCCGATATCCGACTTTTTCTGAGTCACAAATTTGCAATTATTATCGATACGAGCATTTTTTTATTAAAAAATTAAGATTCTAATTTTATCATTGTGAAAGCTAAGTCAAAAAGGAGGACTAGGTTTTCTGAATGGGCTATGAATAGTGTAATTTTAACCAAAATGAACTCTCAAATTTGCCACATTCTTAGCAATATTAACCTTCAATGTGTAATAATCACAAAAATGGCATTTTTTTAAGGCTCTAGAATGTGCTAAATTGGCAACAAATTATAGTTTTCTACTGCAACTATTAGCTCGAAATACGCATCTAATAGTATGTTGAAGAAAGGGAGAACAAGATTTTTGCAGTCTTTTTTTTCGATGAATGCGTAAAAACAGATGTTTAATATAACTATTTGAACGATTTTTTGATATATTTGTTTGATTATCAGACTACAATAAAAACGATATGAATTTTTCTTTTTTTACAAAAAACATTCTCTTTACATTCCTTGCTGCTTCTTTTTTTCATGGCCTCGCGAACGCACAGTTAACCGTAAACACAGCTGTTTCCCCTACTTTTATGGTTCAAAACGTTCTTATGGCTGGTAGCGGTTTAACAGCATCTGGTATTTCTTATACGGGGAGCCCAAATGCGCGTGGTTCATTTAATGGTGTAGCTTCCAATATTGGTTTTAACTCAGGTATACTTTTAACAACTGGAAATTTGACGAATGCAGTTGGACCAAACAATATGTCAGGTGCTTCAATTGGTAATTTATTGGCCGGTGACCCCGATCTCAATATGATAATGGCGCCTGCACTTAGTTTTGACGCTACAATTTTAGAGTTCGATTTTGTTGCCACTTCTGATACAATTAAATTTAATTATGTTTTTGGTTCAGAAGAATATATGGAATTTGTTTTTCCTGGAGGAACGATTAATGACGGATTTGGTTTTTTTATAAGCGGACCAGGAATTGCCGGGCCATTTTCTTCAGGAGCTATAAATATTGCTTTAGTTCCTGGAACATCGCTACCTGTTACAATGCAAAATCTTAATCTTACTACCAACGCAGCTTATTACTTTGATAATGGAAATGGATTTGGAACAGGTACTGCTCCCGATGGAGTGACAGTTCAATATGATGGATTTACAGTTCCTCTTCAAGCTGTGGCAGCTGTTCAATGTGGGCAAACATATCACATAAAGATCGCTGTTGCAGATGGTGGAGATGATATTCTGGATTCAGGTGTGTTTATTGAAGAAGGAAGTTTTGTAAGCACTGGAAATGTTTTGATGTCTTCTTCAACAAGTTTTGGTGGAGTATTAACTGGCAACGATACAACTATTTATGAAGGTTGCGGTTTTGCATCTATTCTGTTTGATAGAGGTATAAACAATTTAGCTGTAGCGGATACATTTTATTTTTCTATTTCAGGTTCGGCTACAAATGGTGCCGATTATACTTCTATTGTTGATAGTGTTTATTTTGGTGTTGGACAAGATTCATCGTATGTGACTATTAATTCTATTGCGGATTTGTTAATTGAAGGAACCGAAACCGTAACATTAACAGTGTATGCAAGCACTCCTTGTGGCAATGATACCGCAACAATTACATTGTTAATTATTGATTCTCCACCTATCGCAATCAACTTAAATAATGATACAATCTTGTCTTGCCCTTTTTTAAATTTACCATTAACCGCTATTGCAACAGGTGGTGTAGCCATTGGTAATTATACTTATTCCTGGACAAACACAACTAGTACTACCAATGGCGCAATTGTAAACCCATTGGTTACTACAACGTATATTGTTACCGTTACAGATAGTTGTGGAAATACTGCAACAGATAACATAACTGTAACTGTAAATCCATATACACCTTTGCAACTTACTTTAAGCAACGATACTACAATTTGTGGAGGCAACAGTGTGTTGTTGGATGCAAATCCTTCTCTTGGTTTACCAGATTATATTTATAGTTGGTTGCCAAGTATTACAATTATAGATTCTGCAACTGTTGCTCCTTCAACATCTACGAGTTATATTGTAGTTGTAACGGATGAATGCGGATTAACAATTTCGGATACTGTGAATGTTACTGTTTATCCAATTAATGCAGATTTTGGATTTAGTTTTATTACAAACCAAAGTGCACAATTTAACAATGGTTCTACAGGAGCTGTTTCTTATTTCTGGAATTTTGGTGATGGGTCACCTGATTTTACTTCTACTGAAATGAATCCAATTCACAATTACATCAATGATGGAACATATACGGTGATGTTGATTAGTACTAATGTTGAAGGTTGTTCGGATACTACTTATCAAACAATCATTGTTCTTCCTGATTTTTATTTTTATTTCCCGAATGCTTTTACTCCAAATGCAAATGGCAACAACGATTTGTTTATGGGATATGGTGTTGGAATAAAAAAATACAGCATGAAAATTTATGACCGTTGGGGAGAAAAACTTTTTGAGACAGACAATTTGTATACTGGATGGGATGGAACATTCAAAGGAAAAAAAGTAAAGCAAGATGTTTATGCTGTAATATTTGATTTAGAAGGATATCATGATGAAGTCAAAAGATATATTGGAAGTGTAACAGTTGTTCGTTAAAAATAAAAAATAAAAAAATGAAATCACTCATTCAAAAAATTGCGTTAAGCACAATTGCTTTTTTTACAATTAATACTACAACAGCACAATTAACAGTTGCGGGAGCAACGCCAGCGCAAATGGTCGATACACTTCTTGGAACAGGAGTAACTGCAAGTGGTATTGTTTATACTGGAGCTGCAGCTTGTAGAGGTACATTTGGTGGTTTATCAAATATTGGTTTTTCTTCTGGCGTACTTTTAACGTGTGGTAATTTGGTAAATGCGATTGGACCTAACAACACGTCTGGAGCGTCAGTTGGAAATGGATTGCCCGGAGATCCAGATTTGAATATCATTATGGCTCCGACTTTGAGTTTTGATGCTACAATTTTAGAATTCGATTTTATTCCTACTTCTGATACTGTAAAGTTTAATTATGTTTTTGCATCAGAAGAATACATGGAATTTGTAAGTACATTTCCTGGTGGAATCAATGATGCTTTTGGATTTTTTATTAGCGGACCTGGAATCGCTGGCCCTTTTAGTGGTGGTGCAGAAAACATTGCTATCATTCCCGGAACAAGCTTACCAGTTACTATGTTCAATTTGAATTTATTTACAAACGCTGCATATTATTTTGATAATGGTGATGGTTTTGGAACAGGTACTGCGCCTGACGGAGCGACTATTGAATACGATGGATTCACAGTTCCTTTAACTGCCATTTCACCTGTTCAATGTGGCGAAACGTATCATATTAAACTTGCTATCGGTGATGGTGGTGATGATATTTTAGATTCAGGTGTGTTTTTAGAAGAAGGTAGTTTTTCCAGTCAAGGTGTTACAATCATTCCTGAAATTAGTTATGGTGGAACAAACGATTCAACTTTATATGAAGGTTGTGGATTAGCATGTATCTATTTTGTGAGAACATCTAATTTAGCAAATGCGGATACAATAAATTTAACAATTGGGGGGTCTGCAGTAAATGGAATTGATTACAATACAGGTGTTGTTGGAGTTCCTTTGCCGAATCAATTAATTTTTGCCGCTGGCCAGGATTCCATTTCATATTGTATCAATGCGGTTTCTGATGGTGTATTGGAAGGGTTAGATACCATTCAACTTTCAATTATTTTAGCTGGAGCTTGTGGTGGAACTACAACATATGCAACCGTTTATTTAAATGAATATACTCCACTAACTTTAAGTATGAGCGATACAACGTTCTGTAATTTGGGTGGAACATTTACAATGATTCCTATTGTCACTGGAGGAGTTGAGCCATATACATATTCTTGGAGTGGAGGATTGCCTTCAACATCTACGAATACAGTTACAGCTTCTACAACAACAACATATACCGTTGTTGTAAACGATGCGTGTAATGGAACTATTGATCCAACTCCATCTGTAACAGATTCATCTACTATTACAGTTGCAACATTTGCTCCAATGGTAGTGAATGCTGGACCTGATATGATTGTTTGTCCTGGTGATGTTTTACCAATCTTGTCTACGATAACTGGAGGTGGGTCACCATATACTTATAGCTGGTCAGTAATTGCTGGAACCGATCCATTGAGTTCTACAAATACAGCAAACACAAGTGTAGTTGTGACCTCTAATGGTATTTATCAAATCACAATTACTGATGTTTGCGGAAACGTTCAAACCGATCAGATATTAATTGCTGTTGAAACGTCTTGTGTTTTAAATATTCCAAATGTTATAACTCCAGATGGAACTGGCCCAGCTGTGAATGAATTTTTCTTCGTAGAAAATCTTGAAAAATATCCAGGAAGTTCTTTAGCAATTTATAATCGTTGGGGAAATAAAGTATTTGAAAGCTCAGACTACCAAAACAATTGGAATGGTTCGAAATCAGTTGATGGAGTTTATTATTATGTTTTAACAGTTCCAGTTTCCGGAACTGTTAACGCGAACGCGAAAGAAAGTCCATCCTTTAAATCAACCAAATCAGAAGATAACAAAGTGTTTGCAGGATATTTTCATATTTCCCGTATGAAATAAAAAGAACTAATTTTTATTTAGGTGAGTTTTAAAAATGAAATTAAAACAATTTTTGATTCTATGTTTCTTAATGATTTTATCATTAAAAAATTTTGCTACCCATATTGTGGGGGGCGAAATTTATTATGATAATCTAGGTGGAAATAATTATCGAATCACCTTAAAAGTTTACCGCGATTGTTTTAATGGAGTTCCTCCGCTTGATAATCCAGGTTGTGTCTTTATTTTTAACAGCGCAGGAACTTTTATCGATAGCATAGAAATGCAGCTTCCTCCAACTATTATTTTACCAACTACTATTAATAATCCTTGTTTTACACCACCAACAAATATTTGTGTTGAAGAAGGTATATATCAATCGATAATTAATTTGCCTCCTATTCCAGGGGGGTACAATCTTACTTATCAACGTTGTTGCAGAAATGGAACTATTTTAAATTTGATACTTCCTGGTGATGTTGGTTCAACGTACATGGCACATATTCCAGATAATTCAATTGCTCCTGGAAATAGTAGTCCACGATTTACAAATTTCCCTCCGATTTTTTTATGTGCAGGCATTCCTTTGTTTTTTGATCATTCTGCAACCGATCCAGATGGAGATTCATTGTATTACGAATTGTGTGATCCTTATACAGGTTTAGATCCAACTTGTCCTTCGCTAGGTGCTGCAGGTGCTGCAGCTGGTTGTCCAGGAATTGGTTCTCCACCACCTTTTGCATTTGTTCCTTGGCAAGCCCCATACAATGCTACTTATCCATTAAGCTCATCTCCTGCACTAGCTGTAAATTCAGTAACAGGATTAATGACTGGAACTCCAAATATGTTAGGTCAATGGGTAGTAGGCGTTTGTGTAAGTGAGTATCGTAATGGTGTTTTGATTGATGTTAATAAAAGAGATTTTCAATTTAATGTTGTTACCTGTCCTGGTTTACCAGTTGCATCTATTCCGTTGCAAACAACTTTTTGTTTTGGTTACAATGTAAATTTTACTCAAGCAAGTGTGAATGCATTTACATACCATTGGGATTTTGGAGATCCTACTACGACATTGGATACATCAAATGTTATTAACCCATCTTGGACGTATGCCGATTCTGGAACGTATCAAGTGATGTTGATTATTAATCCAGGAACCATGTGTGCTGATACGCAAACAAATGTGTTTTATATTTATCCGTTGCTAGATCCTGTTTTTTCTCCTCCACCAGGCGAATGTATTTATGAAAACAGTTTTGATTTTACTGGAGGAGGTGCTTATGTGGGCAATGGAACTTTTGCGTGGAATTTTGGTTCGAATGCTACACCGTCAACTAGCAATGGTCTTAATCAAACAAATATTATTTACAATTCAGTAGGAACATTTCCAGTAACGTTTACAATAAGCGAAAATGGTTGTACAGAAACGTATACTGCAAATGTTGAAGTGTTTCCAAAACCAATAGCAGATTACACTTTGGCTTCGCCAATTGCTTGTGACTTACAACCAGTAAGTTTTGTTAACAACTCTACTATTCTTCCATTAACTTATTCATGGACATTTGGAGATGGAGGAACATCAAACGTTATGAATCCAAGTTATTTGTATCCTGGAATAGGAACATACAATACGAGCTTAATAGTATCAACGCCTTTTGGATGCAAAGATACGTTTGCATTGCCATCACCTGTTTCAGTTTTGACCTCGCCTACTGCAGGTATAAATGCTACGCCAACTGATACATCTATTTTTTATCCGGATGTAACGGTGTTTGATTTGAGTTTCGGTGCAACTGATTGTGATATATATTGGGGTGATGGAGCATCAAGTACAAATTGTGATACGATGCATTCGTATGCTGCACCGGGAACATACACGATTATGCAAGTTGTTACCAATGCAAATGGCTGCAGGGATACTGCATTTATAGAAGTTGTCATTCGTCCCGAATTTTTGTTTTGGATTCCAAACGCATTTACACCGAACGGAAACGGATTGAATGATGTATTCAAACCCAAATTAATTGGCGTACACGATTATTCATTTTTAATTTTTGATCGTTGGGGTGAAAAAATATTTGAAACAAACAATGAAGAAGTTGGTTGGAATGGTTACTTCAAAGGCAGATTATGCACCAACGATGTCTTTGTGTATAAAATAAATTTCCGTGATGATGTAGATAATTTAGATTATCAATATATAGGCAGAGTAACTTTGGTGAGGTAAAAATACTTCGTTAAAAATTAAATTAGCACATTCCCATCCATTTCCTTTGGAATTTCAATATTCATCATTTTTAAAATAGTAGGTGCTAAGTCTGCTAATTTCCCTTCTTTCACATTTTTATAATCACTATCAATTAAAATACAGGGAACAGGATTAGTGGTGTGTGCAGTATTGGGTGACCCATCTGGATTAATCATATAGTCAGAGTTACCGTGATCGGCAATTATAATAAATGAATAACCGTTTTCTATTCCTGCTTCTACAATTCGTTTTGTACACGCATCAACTGTTTCAACTGCTTTCACAACAGCTTTGTAATCGCCTGTATGACCTACCATGTCTGCATTTGCGTAATTCAAACAAATGAAATCAACTTCTCCTTTTTTAATTTCTGGTAATATTGCATCCGTTAATTCTACTGCACTCATCTCTGGTTGTAAATCGTAAGTTGCTACTTTGGGTGATGGTGCCATGATTCTTTTTTCTCCAACAAATTCTTTTTCTCTACCACCTGAAAAGAAAAAAGTAACGTGGGGGTATTTTTCAGTTTCGGCAATTCTAATTTGTTTTTTACCAGCTTTTTCCAACACTTCGCCTAACGTATTCACCAAATTATCTTTGTCGTAAAGGATATGTACATTTTTAAATGTCGCATCATAATTGGTCATCGTAACATAATAGAGTGGAAGAGTCATCATTCCCTGCTCCGGCATGTTCTTTTGAGTCAGTACGTGTGTAATCTCTCTGCAGCGGTCTGTGCGAAAATTAAAACAAATCACCACATCGTTTTCTTTGATATTCCCAATCGCATTTCCAGATGCATCTGTAATAACAATCGGTTTAATAAATTCATCTGTTACATTCTCGGCATACGATGATTCGATTGCCTTAAGAATATTTTGTGTTTTGGTTCCTTCTCCTTTTACCAATAAATCATAAGCCAATTTTACTCGTTCCCAACGTTTGTCTCTGTCCATAGCATAGTATCTTCCAATTATTGATGCTATTCTCGCGGAGCTAACTCCATCTCCTTTGGAGAGGGTTGGGGTGAGGTCTGAATTTTTTAAGTGTTTTTCTAAATTAGTTATATATCCTAATCCGCTTTTGGGATCTGTATCTCTCCCGTCTGTAAAGGCATGAATATATACATCTGTTAACCCTTTTGTTTTTGCTAGATCACACAAATGATGTAAGTGTTCTTGAGATGAGTGAACTCCTCCTTCGGAAACCAATCCTATTAAATGTATTGCTTTGTTATTTTCTTTTGCGTAATCAAAAGCTTTTACCAATTCTGCATTGGTATCGATTGTTTTTTCGCGTACCGCTTTATTAATGAGTGCAAAGTCTTGGTACACGATCCGTCCAGCACCAATGTTCAAATGTCCTACTTCAGAGTTGCCCATTTGTCCATCTGGTAAACCAACGTGTTCACCCGATGTGCGCAACGTACTGTGTGGATATTTTACATATAAGCTATCTACAAACGGGGTGTTTGCATTTGCTATGGCATCCGATTTTGATCCGTCACCAATTCCCCAACCATCTAATATTATTAATGCTACTTTTTTCATTATGCAACGTATGACTAATTTTTACGAAAAATACGAATTACAAATTTTTTGTACTGATAACGAATAAAACGAAAATGCTAAACCGCTTTCGGTTCACGAGTTCATTAATTTATTTTTTAAAATTTTACGAGCTAATCTCTGTGTTAAATGTTTTAAATAAAATCAGTGATTATCCGATTTTTCTGCGTCATCCGCGTTCCATCAACTAAATGTCACTTCAAACACACTGCCTTTAGGAGCATTATCTTTTACTACAATTACTCCATTATGTTCTTCTACTAAATACTTTGTTATAAATAATCCCAAGCCTGTTCCTTTTGTTTTTCTCACTTCCTCATTTCCTACACGATAGAATTTTTGAAAGATGTTGTTTTTCTCTTCATTGGAAATGCCCACTCCTTGATCAGCAACACTTAGGACAATTTTATCATTTAACTTTTTAAGTGAAAGGGTTATTGTTGTATCAGCCTGTGAATATTTTACAGCATTCTCTACTAAATTCAGAATAATTGAAGGGAATGTTGTTCTGTCAATGTTCATAAAAATTTCAGATTCAATATTTAATACAATGCGTTGTTTGTAGTTAAACGACTGAATCGTTTGGTTCATTCCTTCTTTTATGTACTCCGATAAGTTGTATCGTTCTTTGTGCAAAGAAAAGATGCTGTTTTCAATTTTAGAAGCAAATAAAATATTCTCAACTAAATTGTTCAATCGTTCTGTATCACTGATGGCATTGGCAATAATTTCTTTTTGTTTTTCTCTGTCCAATTCATGTTTCTGAAGCGTTTGTAATTGCAGTTTGGTAGAGGCAATAGGAGATTTTAATTCGTGGGTAACCGACATTAAAAAGTTTTTTTGTTGTTGAGCAAGGGCCGTTTCTTTTTTTAAAGTTTTTCGGATTTGATATCCTCCGAGTAGTAATAAAAAAATGAAAACAGCACCCTCACTGGAAATCATCACCCAGCGTTTGTGTAGTTTTTCATTCAGTTCGTTTCCTTTTTGAATGACTTCTTCCAGCGTTTCCCCTTTTAAAAGATTAATCTCCGTTTTTAAACGAATGCTTTCTGTATTTAGTTGAAACATGGAGTAGGTCCACCACGAAAATTGCAGAAATACATAAACCAACAAGATGTAAAACCAAAACAGTGCTTTTGATTTTTTAGGGGACGAATTCATACTGTAAAGGTAAGAAAAAGCTCAATACTTATAAACAAGGGCTTTCTGGTTAGAATTGCTGCAATCTAAATGGTTTTGCTTGTTTTTCAAAAATGTGTATTTTTTGATAATAATAGAAATTATGCTCTTGTATAAACTAAAAGATTTCAAAAAAATCCTTCTGAGAATAAAAAACAATTTTTTAAAGTTGTTTAACAATTAAAAAATGTAATAAATTTTAATAAATTAACATATCAATTTCTTTATTCTGTAGTGCTTTTTAAGCATTTATCTTCAACTTTTTTTATTTTGATGTTAAGGATTCTGTTCAATAATAGATTGTAAAGTTGATTTGAATTTTACTCAATCATAATATATTTTTTATTTGTTATTAATTTCAATGATTCATTTTTGCATCGTATTAAAACAATTTAATCGCAACTAATTTATTAGAAATTCATAATCATCTAAAAAATATGAAAAAAGTTACTTTATTTTTAGGCTTCCTATTTCTTGCTACTTATAATCAGGCTCAAAATGGTTTAGAGAGCATCATAGTAGAAAAATATTATATCACAGATGCGAATGATGCTACTGCAGATTTAACGGATGGTGTTTTGCCTGTTGGTTCAACAACATACAGAATTTATGTTGATATGCTTCCTGGGTATAAATTTCAAGCAGCTTTTGGCGTACCAACACATGAATTAAAAATTGCTACAACTACGCTTTTTTTTAATAACGAAGATCGAGGTGCAACAACACCTACATACACAAAAACACATGCAAAAGGAAACACTGTAATGTTGGATTCTTGGTTGTCTGTTGGTGCTGCTTGTGTTGGTAATTTTGGAGTTCTTAAAACTGAAGATGATGGTCTACTTACGGTTGTAAATAATGATGGACTTTTACAAAATACAAATCCTCTAGCGGGTATTCCTTTAACGACCGAAGATGGTCTTATGCTTGGTTCACCTCAAGCGGTTACAGCTGTTGGTATAACAACTGAAATAGCAATGTTTGATAATCAAAATGATGGAACAAATGGTCCTGTTTTTTCTACATTTAATGGATCTTGGGCTTCACTTAGTGGATCTCAAGGATTAGACGCTGCTTTAAACCATGTTTTAATTGCGCAAATTACAACGAATGGTATTTTTTCTTTTGAATTGAATATTCAAATTGGAACGCCTTCTGGTGGTGTTGAACAATATGTAGCTTTAAGTCCTACTGGAGCCGAAATTCAAATACCAAGCCTTATCTATCCCGATTTAACAACAAGCGGAAATGATTTGACACAAGCGAATGCCTTTGTAAATATTTATCCTAATCCTGCTAAAGATTTATTATGGATAGACATTTCGAATTCAAAAAGCATCAGTAACAATTATTCAATTTATGATGCCAAAGGAAGCTTGTTGGCTCAAAAAAAATTAGGAGAAATTTCAGGTAGGTTTAACGATAGTATTGATATTTCTGAATATCCACAAGGATTGTATTTTGTTGTGGTAACATTGGATGGTATGGTTACGTCTAAAAAAATAGTTAAAAATTAATTTCGCTCTCTTTTTTGTAGCATTTAAATGAAAAAAGCAGTTTTAGTATTCTTAGTAAATTTCATTTTATGTTCTTTTTCCTACTCCCAAGGAACAATTAGAGGAATGGTTACCGATGAAAATGGTGAAACACTTATTGGTGTTACCATTGTTCTTAAGACAGATATGTCGAAGGGAACCACGACCGATTTAGATGGAAATTTTTCGTTTAAAATAACAGCAACTACACCGCAGGTGTTAGTCGTTTCGTATATTAGTTTTCAGACAGTAGAGGAATTAGTAAATCCTTTAAATGAGGAAGTTCTGATAAAAAACTTTGTACTTCCTTCAGCAGCAAAATCTCTAATTGAAGTTGAAGTTGTTTCCAAGCAAATAAAGGCGAAGGAATACTACATGGAAAACATAAAAAAGAAATCGGCAACGACAATCGATTATGTCTCTTCAGAAACGATGAAAAAAACGGGGGACAATAATGTCACTGCTGCAATAGCTCGTGTATCTGGGGTTTCAACTAATGGTAGTTTTATTACTGTACGAGGAATAGGAGATCGATATGTAAAAACTACTATTAATGGTGCACAAATCCCTACGCTTGATCCCTTTACAAATAATATTAAGTTAGATTTATTTCCAGCAAGTTTGGTAGACAATATTGTTATAACAAAAACTGCAAGTCCTGACTTGCCAGGTGACTGGACAGCAGCTTATATTTCTGTGGATACTAAAGATTACCCAGAAGAAATGGCAGTAAATATTGAAACTACAATTGGATACAATAATCAAACGAGTTTCAAAAATGTTTTAGCGAATCAAACAAGTACAACAGATTGGTTAGGCTATGATAAAAATTTTCGTGATCGTGATCATAATTCTTTTGTAAACGTTAATGTGCAGCCAACCCAATATCAAGAACTTGCAGCTATAGGGTTAGCAGATTTTTATAAAGCAATGGGTGTTACGCAAAGTTGGGCCGAAGGCACAAGTGCAGGAGAAACGTATTTCAAATTAGGCTTGGTAGAATTAGGCCTTTTGTCGCCTGCGTTGTTTAATGATCCAATTGCCGTGACTAACGCTAAGAATGCGTACTTGAATGGACCGTATAAAGATGATGCTTATCGAATAATAAATGCAAATGCTGCCAGTTCAGGAAAATCTTTTCCCAACAATTGGAACACGTTTTCAAAAAGAGCTCCTTTAAATTTTTCTCAGAGTTTTAGTGTTGGAAACCAAGGGAAATTGTTTAATCGCACAATTGGATTTATTGCTGGGTTTCGTTATGGAAGCTCTATACAATATGATCCGAATTCAATTTCTCAAAGAACTATTTTATCTGATTTAGATAGCGATGGAAATCCTTTAACGGATCAACGTATTAATCAGCAATTCGTAAAATATACAAATGGGTGGAGCGCATTAATTAATGTGGCATACAAATACAGTTTAAATCACAGTATATCGCTTTTGTTTATGCCAAATTTTACTGGAATAAATAATATTAGAGATGGTGTAGATGTGAATGAAAACTTTATTTATTATTATACATTCACTAAAAGTCAATTTTATGAACAGCGTAAACAAATGGTGTATCAGCTTAAGTCCGAACATTATTTTCCTAAACCCAGATTGAAAGTTGATCTACATTCTTCATATAGTAGAGGGAAAAGTAGTGCTCCAGATTTTAAAAATTTGGAATATTATGCTGATAGAAATTTAGCATATCAATTTGATAAAACATTGGGCTCGGTAAGGCGCGATTACAGATATTTGTCTGAAAATATTTTTGATTCTAAGTTGTTCGCTGAATTCCCAATAAACGAAAAATCAGGTTTGGCAAGAAAAATAAAATTTGGCGGAGCCTTTCAAAATATTAATAAGAAGTTTGATCAATTTGATTATTTTTTAAAACTAAACAATGGTGCATCCTACGAAATTCCTAACAATGATTTAGATCAATATTTTTCGATCGACAAATTTGATATCCAAACCAACTCCTTAAATGGGAATCATCAAAGTATTGATTTGTTTTACGAACGGTTCGATGGTCCATCAAATCATACAATCGGGCATAGCAATATTGCGGCTGCTTTTATTTTACTCGACTACGCTCTTTTTCCAGCTTTGCGTGTTTCCGGAGGTGTTCGAGCTGAAAAGACTGAAATATTTACAGATGTTTTTAAGTACGATTCTTTGGGTTATAAAAAGAATGATCCAAGAAGAAGGCCTCCGGGAGAGTCATTTGTGGTTAACCCGGGTTCTATTAGTAGAATTAATTATTTACCAAGTATCAATATTATTTATAAACTAAGAAATAATGAATTAGCTCCTATAAATTTAAGATTGAACTACAGCAAAACGATCGCTCGTCCAAGTATTAGGGAGTATTCCGAAACAATTGTAAGAGACTATGAATTAAATGCGGATGTTTTTGGAAATGCAGATTTAAAGATGGTAGAAATAAATAATTATGATTTGCGTTTGGAGTCATTCTTTAAATCAAGTGAAAGTGTGTCGATAAGTTTTTTTTATAAAGATTTTAAGAATCATATCGAACAAGTAAATTCTAATATTGGGTTTACTTGGACAAATGCTGAAAAATCTAGAGTGCTGGGAATTGAGTTAGAAGGGAAAAAGAAGATCACTAAACGGTTAGAATTTAGAGCAAATGTTTCGTTTGTTGATTCTCGCTCAGAGATTATAGAAAAGCAACTGAGCGTTTCTAATGGAATTAGAACGTGGTATCCAACAGACACTGTAACACGAAAAATGTTTGGTCAAGCTCCTTTTGTGATAAATGGAATTCTTAGTTATTCACTCGATAGTATAGGATTAGTAACAACGCTTAGTTATAATGTTCAAGGTGCAAGACTTGTGTTGACATCAACAGATGGTGCTCCTGATGTGTATGAGATGCCGCGTCATTTGTTAGATTTTAAAGTTTCTAAAAAAATTGGAAAGCATTTTAATGTTAGTCTTACAGTTAGAGATATTCTAAATTCTCCAATTAAAAGATCATATAAATACGATGAAGGGTACTTGTTGGATTTTGACAGTTACCGTTATGGCACAAATTTTATTTTAGGAATTTCATATAAATTATAAAAAAGTTAAATTGTTTTTACCAATGAAATTAACTTATTTGACAGTAATATTGTTTTTCTTTATTTCTTTTTCGCTACATGCGCAAATTGAAAAGGTGATTGTGGAAAAATACTACATTTCAGATTCTATAGATGAAACAGATACAACCGGTAGCGTGCTTCCTGCTGGTTCAAAAACATACAGAATATATATAGATTTAATGCCGGGTTCGAAAATTAAAAAAATTTATGGTGATGTCAATCATGCTTTAAAAATTTCAAGTACTGCTACTTTTTTTAATAATTCGGTTGACGGACAAAGTTTTGCAAAAGATTTTAGCAAAAACAGATATTTAGAAAATACTGTTGCGTTGGATACTTGGCTTACTTTAGGGCAGACAACAAAAGTTGCAGCAAAAACACATTTTGGAATTTTAAAAGATCAGGATGCGGATGGCTCTTTTATTGGAGGCGCAAACAATGATGGAGGAAGTGCGGTCATTTCTACAGGATTAATGATTAATACTGATCCGCTTGCCGGAATTCCGTTAACTTCTGCAGATGGTATGGATACAATGATGGTCGTTCCAACATCCTGGGCAAATTATGGAATTGTTGATTTGATTTCAGGAATTGACTCTACTATTTTTGGTTCAGTTGTTATTGACTCGCAATTTGTTAGTTACGATGCAGGGCTTCAATGTTCAGGCGCTGCTGGTGTAATTCCAGATAGTAATCAAGTATTGGTTGCTCAACTTACAACAACAGGAGATATTTCTTTTGAATTAAATTTGGAAGTAGAACAATTTGATGGAGTCAATACTACTATTGTAAAATATGTAGCGAATGATAGTGTACTCTTGTCGGATGAATTAATTAGTCCGTTTTTAACTTACCCTCCTTTATGCGGTTGTTTAGACCCTAATTATTTAGAATATAGCAGCAGTTATTCCTGTGCTAATAATAGTTTGTGCAATACACTTATAGTCTTTGGTTGTATGGATACCTTAGCTTGCAATTATAATTCTTCTGCAAATTTTAATTTGCAAACAGTGTGCTGTTATATAGGATATTGTAATGATTTAGATATTACCGTTGTTTGTCCTTCTTTGCCGGTTGAAGAATCTTATAATGATATCACTTTTGAGATTTATCCCAATCCAACGCAAAGTATACTTGCGTTGGATGTTTCTTCTAAAATCAAAAGCGATACCAAGTATGCTATTTATGATTTGTATGGTAGACAGATAAAAACAGGGGAGGTGCCAACGGATGCTCTATATCTTATAGATGTAACGGATTTAGCTAATGGATTATATCTTATTCGTGTATCGGTTGACGATATTTTTTCAGGAAAATCTTTTATAAAAACGAATTAATGCTATTTGATCATGCAAACAAAAATAAAATATGTATTGAATACAATGATAGATAAGTTGATGAAATTGCCACATTCATTAATGGTATTTATTTTTATTCTAACTTTTTTGACTTGTTGTAAGAAAAAAGAGGAAGCCGTTCCCAGTAAGGAAACAGGCACGCTAACAGATGTCGATAACAATACTTACAAAACAATAAAAATTGGCAATCAATGGTGGATGGCGGAAAATTTAAAGGTGACAAAATTTAGAAATGGTGTATCAATCGCACAAAATCAAAATGCCGGGGATTGGCAAAGTGTTGTTTCATCATCATATTGTATTTACGATAATAACACTGCCGCTCCAGGATTGTTATATAATTTTTTTGTAGTAGTGGATACAAATATTGTTGCTCCAATTGGTTGGCATGTCCCTTCTGATGAAGAGTGGAAAATTCTTGAAAGAAACATAGGGATGAGCTCTACAGATGCAGATAAATTAAGTTGGAGAGGAAATACTGAAGGGGAAAAATTAAAAATTGAAGCGCCACAAGGTTGGACAACTTATGATGATGTTTGGTCAACAAATGAAAGTGGATTTTCTGCACTTGCGGGAAGTTGCAGACTTTTTAACGGAACGTGGGGTAGTCCAGGTTTGTTTGCAACTGGTTTTTGGTGGTCCTCTACTTCAGCTGGTAATGATGCGTGGTATCGATATTTAGATTATATAAAAACAAATGTGTTCAGATTTTATGGGTCTAAAAAATATGGATTTAGTATTCGCTGCGTGAAAGACTAATTTAGTTGAATTTCTTTTCTTCTTCTGTTTAATATTCTTGAAATAATTTCTTCTTTCAATTCTTTTCATCGTTTATCTCTGTGAGATGGGATATTCTATTTTGTATTTTCTTCAAAAAAATTCTTAGTAAATATATTTTCATAGTTTGTTAACATTTCAAATATTCTTTAGTTGCTAATATAATTAGGTGTTTCAAGTATTGTGCGTTTCTTTTATACCCGTTTGTGAATTTTTATTTAACGTATAGGTAAATATTTATTTTGAAAATTTGATGTTCGTGTTAAATGTATTTCTCATTTATAGATTATCAATAACCTAAAAGTTAAATACATATAATAATTTGATAAGTATAGATTTCTCAATAGCTAAATTAAACAAACAATATTTGCAGCGTGAATTTAATCAATCATTTCTCAATTAACTTAAAACAAAAAAACAAAAAACAAAAAATGAAAACAAAAAAAACATTTTCAAAATTAGTTGCTACAGCGGCAGTTGCTGTTGCTTCTATTGCACCAAGTTTCGCTCAGTCGAACTTAGGTGAATCTTGTGGTTGCCCTGCCGTGGCATCAAGACCAACCGTTTTGATGTCAACATTAACAAATGTTGCAACAGGTGAATTACTTGCTTCAAGTACTATCTTAACTTGTGATAAAACTTGGATCTTGGATGATAAAGTTTATGTAGGCGATGGAAAATCGTTAACAATTAATCCCGGAACAGTTATTAAAGGAAGATTTGTAGCTTCTGGTGTAAATGCAAATGCACTAATTGTTGCTAAAGGCGGAAAAGTTTTCGCTAATGGAACAGAATCATGTCAAATTGTTTTTACGGCTGAAGCAGATGCAATGGATGGAACTTATGGAATTCTTAACAAAGGACAATGGGGTGGTGTTGTAATGTTAGGAAAAGCAACTAATAACTTAACTACTGCTAATACGCTTTGTACTGGTGTAAATGGTGTTGGTTTCATTGAAGGATATCTTAGTAGTGAGCCATTAAACCAATTTGGTATGCCAGTTGGATCAAATGATGATAATGATAATTCTGGTGTAATGACGTATGTTTCAATTCGTCACGCTGGAGCTATTGTTGGTGTAGCAAACGAATTAAATGGTCTTACTTTAGGTTCTGTTGGTAGAGGTACTACATTACACCACATAGAAATCGTTTCTAACTTAGATGATGGAATCGAATTTTTTGGTGGAACAGTTGATTTAAAATATGCATCTGTATTGTTTAATGATGATGATGGATTTGATTGGGATTTAGGATGGTCAGGAAGAGGTCAATTCTGGGCTGTTGTTAAAACAGATCAAGGTACAGCAGCAGGTGGAGATAATGGTTTTGAAAGCGATGGAGATGATCAAAAAATTAATGCAGCTCTTCAATCAAACCCACAAGTTTACAATGCTACTTTTATTGGATCTAACAACATCAACGGAAATCTTACTCAAAAGGGTGTTGGAATTATGGCGAAAGAACAAACTTTAGGAACAATCCGTAGCTCTGTTTTGGCTAACTATAAAATTGGTGCAGATTTTAAAAATGATGGAACTCGTCCAGGTAACGATGCATACGACAACTGGATTGCAGGTACATTAAAAGTTGAGTGTAATACATTTATTGGTAACACAACTATGTTACAAGTAAATGGAGTAACTGCTGTTGTTGGTGGTTCAGACGAAACTAAGTTTTTTACTGATGGAAATATATCTTCAGCATCAGTAGCTGGATTTGATTTTCTTCATACAATGAACACCTCAACTAATGTTGTTTCGGACACTTATGATGCAAGTCCAAATCCCGCTTTAGCATCTTCTTGTACTCCACCGTCTGATGGATTCTTTACATCAACAAATTACCGTGGTGCTTTTGAAGCAGGTAAAAAATCTTGGTTATCTAACTGGTCTATCAATGCGTTGTATGATACTGAAAATGGATTAGTTCCTTGTCCTACAGATATCAATGGTGATGGAAGCACTAACAACATTGACTTCTTACAATTATTAGGTCAATTCAACCAATCTTGCGATTAATTTTAAAATATCTACTCTCAATTAACTAAAAAATATAAATATACAAATCACAAAAAAAATTCAAAAATGAAAACTAAAAAAATCTTGTTAGGCTTTGGTCTTGCCCTACTTGGTACTTTCGCCCACGCACAAGGGTTAGAAAATGTCATCGTAGAAAAGTACTACGTCTCCAACGCAGCTGATGCTGCTGGAACGATTGGAACTCTACCAGTGGGTTCTGTGACGTATCGAATTTATGCTGACATGTTGCCAGGCTATAAATTTCAAGCACTTTATGGAGTTGCTACTCACACGCTACAAATTACTTCTTCAACTACTTTTTTCAATAACGAAGACAGAGGAGCTACTACATCAAATGCAATTCCTTCTGCACAGTTGAAAAACAATTCGGTTGCATTAGACTCTTGGTTTTCTACAGGAGCTGCTGCACCAGGACAAATGGGTGTTCTTAAAACAGAAGACAATGGTCTTGCTAATCTTTTGCCAATTATCTCTAATCCAATGCTTAAAAACGTTGATCCAACTGCTGGTATTGCAGTAGGTGTTCAAGATGGTATTATCACTGGAACTCCAGAAGCGGTTTCATTTGTTGGACTTACAACAGAACTTGATGTATTTGATGCATTAAGTCAAGTAGGTGGTTCATTTGTTACAACAAATGGTTCTATTGCTTCATTGAGTGGATCTGTTGGTCCTACTGGTACTAACAGAGTATTAATTGGACAATTTACTACTGATGGTGTTTTTGGATTTGAATTAAATATTCAAATTGGTACTCCAACTTTTGGAGTGCAAAACTACGTTGCTAGAAATCCTGTTGGTGCAGAACTTTCTATACCAAGTTTAATTTTGGCTCCAAATTTACCTCCAACTGTTTCTATTACATCTCCTATTACAGGTGTAAACGTAATCACTGGATCTTCTGTTACTTTTAATGCTTCTGCATCTGATTCTGACGGAACAGTTTCCCAAGTTGAATTTTTTGATGGTGTTACTTCTATCGGTGTAGATAACACTTCTCCTTATTCAATTAGCTGGGTAAGTACAACTGGTACTCATAATATTACAGCTAAAGCAACTGATAATATTGGTGCTATCGGAACATCTGCAATTGTAGTTGTAAATGCTGCATTAAATCAAGCGCCTATAGTTTCTGTTTCTGCTCCTCCAACTGCTTCAGTTGGTAGCTCAGTAAACATCACTTCTGTGGCATCTGATATAGATGGAACCGTTTCTCAAGTTGAATTTTTTGTTGACGGAGTTTCAATTGGAATAGATAATACTAGTCCATACAGTATGAACTGGACAGCTGTTGTTGGAGTTCATTCTATCAGAGCTACAGCAACGGATAACTTATTAGCAACTACAAACTCTTCTACTATTTCAATTTCTGTTGCTGCTAACATTCCTCCAACTGCAAGTATTACTTCTCCATTGAGCAGTGCTACATTTACTGCACCTCAGGTTGTGACAATTGATGCTTCTGCAACTGACCCTGATGGAACGGTTACTCAAGTTGAATTTTTTGTGAATGCGGTTTCAATTGGAACTGATTTAACTTCACCTTATTCAATCAATTGGACAAGTGTTATTGGTACTGCAAGTTTAACTGTTAAATCTACGGATAACACGGGTGCTATCACAACATCTACTGCCGTGGTTCTTTCAATTGCAAATCCATTTGCTCTACCTTATGAAGTAGGTTCAATTGTTGAAACATGTCTTCCAACAACTTTTTGTATTCCTGTAAATGCACAAGATACAGTTGATAACGTAATTGGTTATGATTTAGTAATGAATTATGATGTTACTAAAGTTACACCTACAGGTGTAATTACTTTGGCAGCTGATTTAATCAATCCAGGTTTTGTTGATGTATCAAATAGTATTGACGGGGTGAATGGTATCATTTACATTTCTGCATATTTTAACACAACAGCTCCTGTAACTGCTGAATTTAATGGTATCGGAGAATTGTTTTGTGTTGAATTTACAAAAACAGTTGCGTTCGGTTCTGTTGATACTTCTGTTGTTTCGGTTTCTTCTTTGCAAGAAAGTTACTTCAGTGGTGTTTCTTCTAAATTAGTTGACGCTGGTGAATACATTACTTACAGAGATACTATATTTAATGCTTCATTAAAATTTTGGTCAGACAATAGTCCAATTAAGTACAATGTTGCTAACCCGAATGATTTCTTGATTACTAATGTTTTTGGTAATGATGCTGCTTGTGCAACTCAATCTTTAACTGCTGTACAACCTGATTTATTTGGTAATTTTACTTATAGCCTTACGAATGGTCTTGATGTAAACATCGAAAGAGACATTCTTGCAACTACGAGTGTATTGCCTGTTGTAAACGGATTTGATGCATTACAAGTAAGAAAATTATTAATCTTTGATCCAACTTTTGTTCCTAATATCTATCAAGCAATTGCTATGGATGTTAACACAGATGGAGTAATTAGTGCTGGTGACGTTTCTCAAATTAACCAAAGAGCGGTATTAATTATACCAGAATTTAAACAAGCTTGGAATTATTCTGCAGCTGGTGTTTCTAATGGTGAGTTATCTAAAGATTGGTTATTTGTTGATTCAATCAGATTGGCAACTGATGTTGCTTATGCAATTTCTGCAACATTCCCAGCAAATGATAGCGTTGGATTCTCTAAATACAGAGTTCCAGTTGTTCCTTTCTGTTTGCCAGTTACCGTTACAGGTTTTGCTACTTGTCCGTTGATTACATCTGAAGTTTACAGAGGTATCATGTTAGGTGATATCAATGGTAACTATGCTTCTATTGCAAGCGATGGTTTAATCAAAGCAGTAGAAACTACTGATAAAGTTATTTTTGATTTATCAAATGCTGTTATCACTGGAAATGTTGTAAATATACCTGTTACAATTTCAGCTGCGAACCCAATTAATTCTTTGGATTTCTCTTTGGAATTGAACAATGCTGAATTAGCTTACAATTCTATTATCAGCCATTCAACTTCTATGGATGCATTAGATAATTTAAATGCTGCTGATAATACTTTAAGATTTACTTCTAACAGCTTAATTAATTACGACATCACTGCTCCTGTAGTATCACTTAGTGTTACTATGTTAAATGGACAAGTAAATGCTGCAGACTTGATGTCAGTAGTAGGTTATTTAAATGGTGAAGAAGTAACTACAGAAGTTGTTGGTGCTTTAGCTACAGGAATTACTTCTATCAATAGCGATAATTTAGTTGCAATTTATCCAAATCCTACAACAGGAATTTTAAATGTTGTAGCTGCAGAAAATGCAACTGTACAATTATTAGATGTTACTGGTAAATTAGTAATCTTGCAAACGAATGTAACTGCAAACGATAAACAAGAAATCAATGTTGAAAATCTTGCGAATGGTATTTACATGCTAAGAGTATCTAATTCAAATTTCGTTTCAATGAAAAAAGTTGTTATCAACAAATAATCATATAGCGAAGTATATCTAATTACAATTATTTTTTATGAAATGCGGGTCGCAATCTTAGGATTGCGACCCGTATTATTTCCTAATTGTTAAGAAGAGTTTAATTAAGAAGTTCAGTAAACAAAATGTTAAAATATAGTAACGATATACTCTTTTAAAGCAGTATATAATTGACTTTATCATAATATATGAATAAAATGATTTGCTCTGATTAGTTGTAGGTTTATGCCAATAAATCATAACAATCAGCCAAGAAATGATAAAAAAAGTATTCATATATGTAATTACAATTTTGGTAAGTTTTGCTTTAAACGCCCAAGTTTTAACTTCAGCAAACATTCAGCTTTCTTCACTCAATAGAACTGTTGATGCAAACGACTCTGTTATTTTCGATCTTTCCAATGCGATTGTTACGCCAACCTATATAGATATTCCTCTTTTTATTAAATCAAATGATATAATTAATGCACTCGATTTTGAATTGAAATTTAATGAGGCAAAACTAACTTTTGATTCAATCGTTATCTACAGAAGTTATCTGTCTGGACTTGCTTATTTTAACCTTTCCGATAGATTTTTGCGATTTACTTCTAGTAGTTTATCAACAATTGAGAATGACAGTAACTTGATTGCTATTCGTTTTATATTGCCAAATGCTTGTACACAAATTAATAGCTCTGATTTTAACACCATTACTGTTTACTTAAATGGTGATCCCTGCAGTTATCGTTTTACCAATTCATCGCAATATATGCCCCTGGCGGATTTCACCAACACTGGAATTTGTTCTGGTACTAATGTAACATTTACAGATGCCACATTTATTTCCGGTGGATCTATAAATTCCTGGCTATGGGATTTTGGTGATGGAAATGCTTCCTCGCTTCAAAATCCAACCACTAATTATGTTACTTCCGGGTCTTATGTAGTTGAACTAATTGTAACATCTAATTCAGGTTGTACAGATACGATATTAAAACCTGTTATCGTAAATAGTTCTCCGGTTGCAAATTTCACTTATGTTTTAAATAGCACAATGGATACTGCTTCTTTTATAAATACATCCAGCATTTCATCTGGTTCGATTGTAAATTGGGATTGGGATTTTGGTGATGGAAATGTTAGTACAATACAAAATCCAATTCATAATTATACTTCTCCCGGAACATATATTGTTTCACTCACAATTGTTTCAGATTCAGGATGTGTTAGCACATTTACAAATACTATTTATATTTCTGCAGCAGGAATTAATTCAATAAACAGTAATAGTTACGTGACATGTTATCCTAATCCTTCAAGTGGATTTATATATGTAACAGCTTCTGAAGATGCCACTGCAGTCATCTTCGATGTTACAGGCAAAACGCTTCTTTTGCAAATAAATGTGAAAGCAAACTGCCAACAAAAAATCAATGTTGAGAATATTGCCAATGGTATTTACATATTGAAAGTACATAGTCGAAATTTTGTTTCGATTCAAAAAACAGTTATTAACAATTATTAATTACAGTATAAATGAATCATTCAGCATCAAAAAAGATTTTTAAATATTTAGGAATCGCATTGTTTTTTACAGCTCTGTTATGTTATGCTTTAGAAAACGTATAGCATTCAAATTTGCGTAAGCTTTAGATTAATAGAGTGATTGTTGTTATTTAAAACAACAAAGAATTGATTTTATAATAATGTAAGTGTAGATACAATAACAGTTCTTTGTTTCTATGATTTTACATATCGGAAACAGAAGATGAAACATAAATTATTAATAGCTATATTTTTTATATTTGGAGTATGCACTGCTAAGGCTCAAGTTCCTGCTAGAATTATTGATGCAAATGATTCTGTTATTTTTAATTTGACCAACGCAATTGTAACAGCTACATATATTGATATTCCGGTTTATATCAAATCAACTGATGTGATTAATGCATTGGATTTTGAATTAAAATTTAATGAATCAATTTTAACATTTGATTCTGTTATAAGTTACAGAAGTTATTTGTTGGCGCTTGCAAACTTTAACCTTTCCGATAGATATTTGCGATTTACTTCCAGCAGTTTCACTTCTATAGAAAAAGATACTCCTTTGGTTGCTATTCGTTTTAATTTGGTTAGCCCTTGTATACAGGTTAATAAAACGGATCTTTTTAATATTACAGCGTATTTGAATGGGGACCCTTGTGGTAAAAGAGTAACAGATGCTACTAGTCATTTGCCGATTACAAATTTTAATTATGGTTCACTTTGCTCGGGAACAATGGTTAATTTTAATAATACAACTACAATTTCTGGAGCAACAATCAGTTCATGGTTTTGGAATTTTGGGAATGGGTTTACTTCTACTCTTGCAAATCCCAACACCTCTTATAGTAGTGCGGGGAATTATACAGTTTCATTAATTGCAACAGCAAGTACCGGTTGTAAGGATACAATGACACGACTGATTCATATAAATGATTCTCCTGTTTCAAATTTTTCTTATCTTTTTAATTGTGCAATAGACAGTGTTTTTTTTACAAATACCTCAACAATCTTATCAGGTGCTTTCGCCAGTTGGAGTTGGGATTTTGGTGATGCCACTTCAAGTAGCGCACAAAATCCAGTACATAATTATGCTGCTGGTGGTAGTTTTATTACTTCGCTCACTGCTGTTTCCGATTCTGGTTGTACACATACATTTATCGACACAATATTTTTAAATAAACCCACAGCTGCTTTTTCTTCTTCGACCGGATGCCCCGGTGCTAGTATAAATTTTATTGACAGTTCCTATTTTTCTTCTGCTACAATAACCGGTTGGCAGTGGTATTTTGGTGATGGAGCTACTAGCACATTGCAAAATCCAACTCACATTTATGCAACTTCAGGAATTTATGTTGTGAGTTTAGTAGCATCGTCAAGTGTTAGTTGTGCGGATAGTATTTTTCAAACAATTTTTATTGATAGTAAGCCAATTGTAAATTATGGTGCAGATGTTTTATCAGGGTGCGTTCCTTTGTTAGTAAGTTTTTCAGATTCTTCGAGTGCATCGATTGGTTCAAATTATTATTGGGATTTTGGTGATGGTTTTACTTCCAGTTTGCAAAATGCTACACACATATATTCAACTGGTGGGACATATACCGTTAAATTAATTGTTACGACTAGCGGAGGGTGTTCGGATTCACTCATCTCTGTTTCATATATTAATGTATACAGTTTGCCAGTTCCTAATTTTTCTTTTGCAGATGGATGTAGTGGATCAATTACTAGTTTTAGTGATAGCTCAACTGTTGTAGGTGGTTCTATAACTTCTTGGGATTGGGATTTTGGTGACGGTAGTTCAAGTAGTTTACAAAACCCGACTTCAATTTATTCTTCTACTGGCACGTATTCCGTAAATTTAATTGTTATTTCCAATCAGGGTTGTTCCGATTCTGTATCTCAACTAATTGTAATTGATGGCTCGCCAATTGTAAAGTTTGGTGCCGACAATTTATCAGGTTGCATGCCACTGTTAGTTAGTTTTACCGATACTTCTATTACGGCATTCGGTTCTTCTTACTTATGGAATTTCGGAGATGGTGGCACTTCTGTTTTGCAAAATCCCGTGCACACGTATTTAGTTAGTGGAATTTTTACAGTAAAACTTATTGTAACAACTCCCGCTGGTTGTATTGATTCGCTTACAAAAATTGCCTACATAAATGTTAATAATACGCCCGGTGCAAATTTCGCAGCGCCAAGTGGATGTTCTGGAACTAACTTGATTTTTACAGATAGTTCTACCATTTCTTCAGGAACGATTACTTCCTGGGATTGGGATTTCGGCAATGGAAATTCTAGTAGTTTGCAAAATTCTTCTTCCATTTATACTTCTTCAGGAACATACACAGCAACATTAATTGTAACTTCTGCACTAGGATGTTCAGATACGCTCTCTCAAACTATAACGATTGATAGCAAACCAATTGTAAAATTTGGTGGTGATACTTTATTCGGTTGTGCTCCGTTGATTGTTAATTTTGTTGACTCATCCATTACTGCAAGTGGATCTACTTATTTATGGAATTTCGGGGATGGTGGTATCTCAGTTTTGCAAAACCCGACTCATACCTATTTGGCGAGTGGAACGTATTCAGTAAAATTAGTAGTTTCAACTCCCGGTGGATGTATAGATTCATTAACAAAACTTAATTATATCATTGTTCAAAATTTTCCAGTTGCACTTTTTACAGCATCACCTACTACTGCGCTCTTACCAAATGCTACTATCACTTTTACGAATCAATCAATTGGAGGAGTTACGTGGTTATGGGATTTTGGTGAAGGAACTGTATCTGGTTTAAGTTCTCCCTCTAATACTTATATAGATGCTGGTGGTTATGTGGTGTGTTTAACAGCGTATAGTGCAATTGGATGTGCCAATACTTATTGTAGTAATGTAGAAATATCTTCCTCTAATCCTGTTGGAGTGCCCAATGCATTTACACCAAATGGAGATAGTAGCAATGATATGTTATTTGTAAGAGGTGGTCCGTTTTTGGAAATGGAATTCAATGTATTTAATGAATGGGGGAATTTAATTTTTTCAACGAACAAACAAGAAGAAGGATGGGATGGTTATTTCAGAGGAAAGATACAACCAGTTGGAACTTACGAATATACTTTAAAAGGAAAAACAACGGACAATCTTAAAATTAATATGTACGGTGTAGTCAATTTGATACGATAATTAAAATAAATCAAATGAAAACAAAAAATTATTTGGTATTTATTATTTGCGTTGCATTTTATATGAAGATCGGTGTTGCACAAGATTTTCATTTTTCACACTATGATGCAAATCCATTATATTTAAATCCTGCATTAACAGGTGAAAGAATAATGAAGGATGAAGAAAATGCGATTCAGCTTAATATAAATTATCGTGATCAATCAGGAAATTATAATAAAGGAGTAGGTACTAATCAGAGTATTGCATCGGGATTATCATTGGCATTAAACAAAAGATTTTCGATAGGAGAATTTGTGATAAATAATAGAAGCGTTGATGGAGCATTTAATACGTTAAATTTTATGTTGTCTGGAGCATATAAAATAATTGATTCGGAAAATGACAAGGATAATCGTCACAATCTATCCGTTGGATTGCAAGTTGGTTTTATGCAAAAAAGCTTTAGGCCCCAAAACTTAGTTTTTGATGCGCAATATTCTCCTTCCGCTGCTGATGGCTTTGATGAAAGTTTAGCAAATGGTGAAAATTTTGAAAACCAAAGTCTTCTAAATTTTGATGCAAATATTGGATTCTATTATCGGACAACTTTTTCTGATAAAAAAATTTCTCCATTTATTGGTTTTTCGATGTATCATATCACTCGCCCTAAAGAATCTTTTTATGGAGCTAAGAATTACACTCCCATGCGAATTAATATACATGGAGGAGCTTACATAAAGGCAGGGGAGGAGCTTACATTTTTGCCTCAATTATTGTATATGAGACAAGCAAAAGCTAATGAATTGAATCTTGGAATGTTGTTGTTTTATAAAATTAAGGACACCAATTATGAGCCATTGATAGGAGCAAATTGGAGAAATAAAAATGCAGTTGTCGTACAATTTGGTTTAAAAACCAAGAATGCAATTTTTAGAATGAGCTATGATTTCAATATTTATTATTTGAAAAAGTATAACAACAGAGCACTCGAGTTTTCTATAATTTACAATGTGAACAGAAAAAGTAAGTCGGAGTCAAAAGAGTTTTTTAAATAGAATTATTCTGCATTAATTGAGTACTCCATAGTAAAGCTCAATAATAGATGCTTACTTCCCAATAATCAGTCTTGTTTTAAACGAACTATACATCCACTATTATTTACATTCTCAAAAAAATTATTTTAGTATTATTTTAGTATTTTTTTGTTTTGAGTGTCTTCATGCAGCGCTTTTTCTATTGTAGACATTCTGGCATGTTAAGATTTTAACGGACAAATTGTTCGCTAAACTTTTTGTTTTATTCGTTTAAAATGGAATTCAATCACATGAATTTCTCATCTATGTTAAACCATAGGTTTTCTTAATAATTTAGTATCATTCAGTTTTTGGGCATAAGGCTCTCTTTTACTTAGTTTTATAAAAAAACTAACCGTGAATACTTCAAAATTGACTTTATTATTAGTGATGGGTAATTGTTTGTTGCTTACAAACTGTAAAGAAGCTACAAAAGAAATTGCCAAGCCTGACATTGTAATTTCTGGCTCCGAAACCGAGTTCCCACTTATCAGTAGTTTTGCTGAAGAATTTGAAAACGCAAACAAACTCAGTATTTCAGTTTCTGGTGGTGGATCAAACACTGGAATGCGCGATTTGATGAAAGGCGAAATTGATATTGCAAATTCATCACGAGTTATTTCAGAATCCGAAATGAATACGTTGAAAGAAAAAAATGTGAAGTGGGCTCAAGTAATTGTTGGTTCCGATGCAATTGCAATTGTTACCAATCGTGCTTTTCAAATTGGAAGTCTTTCTTTAAGCCAGTTGAGTGCTATTTTTAGTGGTAAAGTTTCTAATTGGAAAGATGTTGGTGGACCAGACAGGCCCATCCATTCGTACGGAAGAAATTTTAATTCAGGAACACATGATTATATGAAGCACCGATTGAATATTAATAATTTTAAATCGGCAATGAATGAGTATGAAACATATGCTGAAATTATTGCAAATGTAAAAAAAGACAAAGGTGCTATTGGATACGTTAGCTTATCTTGTTTAGAAAAAAATGTCCCTAAAAAATATGAAACGATTCATATCGTAAATGTTCTTTTGGAAACCGAAAATGATTTTTCTCCATTTGATGAAGAGGCCATTAATTCTGGAGAATATCCATTAATTCGTCCTTTATTTCAATATTACGATGCTGCAAATACAAATTCGTGGATTAAAAAATTTATTGAGTTTGAGACATCTGAAAAAGCAACAGCCTTGTTAAAACAAAATGGCTATTTCCCAATTAATGTTTTTCATAAACAAATTAACTCAGTTAAAGCATCTTTGTAAAAAAGACTGATTACCAAAAACAGTGCTTTTGATTTTTTAGGTGAAGAATTCATAAGGTAAAGGTAAGAAAAAAGGCTTATACGGATAAAGTAGTTTAATTGCTTTTTCGTAAAAATCCTGCTTGCATGTATCGGACAGATGCTTTTTGGCGGGCCCAATCCTTTTTTTATAAGGGAGAATTGACTCTGCTTTGGAATATTGTTGCGAAGTAAAGTAACGCTCCGATTGGGTTCGATTGCTATTGAAATGAAACTTTTATAAGTCATTTCTTTTCCATATTTTTCTCGTATATTGGCAGGGATGTAGCCTCATCTGCATTTACCAATTTAACTGAAATCAATATCATAAATGAAAAAAGTATTTCTACTCCTTCTTTTTTCTTTCTTGTTCACAATAAGTGATCATTTGTATGCTGTCCAGCATCCTGCAGATTCCTTGATTCGTGTTTTGAACAAAGCAAAATCCGATTCTATTAAATTCGATACTTACGTCAAACTGTTTTTCCAAAATGAATTTTCCGATTCTACCATGCTGGTGAAATACTTGAATGCGTATAAATCCTTTGCAGAGAAAAAGAACAACAAAAAAGAACTTGCTAATGTATTTCGCTTGTATGGTTTTTATTATGACGATAATGGCCTTTATCCACAAGCGATTAAAAGTTATGAAACATCCATCAACTATTCGAAGGAAGCGGGAGATAAAAAAGGAATTGCAACATCAACTGGAAACATTGGTTTGATATACGGTGCTCAAGGTGTGTATGTCTTCAAAGTAATTTGAACTTTTCATTAAGGAGTGTTTATTGTTAATTCAAAGCTAAGTTATTTTTTTTGTTTTTCAATTTTAATTTTTCGTATTCCATTTTTCTGCTCCTAATACAATTTTGTTTTATTCGTTCTCTTTC
>CANNHN010000013.1 GCA_947504725.1 Bacteroidota bacterium
AAAGAGAACGAATAAAACAAAATTGTATTAGGAGCAGAAAAATGGAATACGAAAAATTAAAATTGAAAAACAAAAAAAATAACTTAGCTTTGAATTAACAATAAACACTCCTTAATGAAAAGTTCAAATTACTTTGAAGACATACACTTAGAAAGAAATGTGTTCAACTCTTTTCTTAATTCATTAAATATTTTATCAAAAGTTTCAATTTTTTCATTTTCATCTTTGTGAGCTGGAAATTTTCTGTGGTCAACTGCTGTTTCGTTTTTATTTACTTCCTTCTCTAATGCTTGTTCATGCAATTTAATTTCATGAGAAATAATATCAATTTGCTCTTTTTGTATGATAAATTGATTTTGAAAATGTTCTACATTCGCTAATATTTCCTTAGCGGAATTTTTTTGTGCAATTTCAGAAATTCTGTTTTGCATGATTACTAACTCATCTTTGTAAAAATTTAAGTTATTTAACCACTGTTTGTGTTCTTCATGTAACTGATATAAACCTTTCGTTTCCATAATTTTTGTTTTAATTTAATTATAATACAAAGCTATAGTGATATTGCCCCATTAATTATGATTAATATCCATTACGGAAAGTGATTTTGGTCATGTTTTGATGAATAATTTGAATGTTTTAGGCAATAAACAAACGTCTTATTGAAAGAAGCTGATAAAACTGAGCAGTCTAGAATGGAATCAACTGATGAATTGAGAATATGTGGTGACCCCATTTGGATTCGAACCAAAGGCCTATCCCGTTAGCTAACGGGATTGCTCAATTAGCATTGCAATTAACCACTCAATATATTTTCTGCTTTTTTTTGCTTTTATTTCTCTTTCTCTCCTTATAGCTAGCAGTTCGGTTTCAAGTTTTTCAAAATATACTAATTTCCAAGGTAGTCCTTTACTGGTAAATGTTTCACACCCTTGATTATGAAGGGTCAGGCGGTCTTCAATGTTTTTTGAATATCCGACATAGTATTTATTTATTTTTTCTGAGAAAAGAATGTAGACAAAAAACATAATAAAAAAAGCCACTGGTGGTGGCTTTGTGACCCCATTTGGATTCGAACCAAAGGCCTACGGTTTAGAAAACCGTTGCTCTATCCAGCTGAGCTATGGGGTCAATTAATATGAAAAAAAAAGGTTAACGATGAATATGTTATAAGTAAGATATAACAAATAACCATTAACCATTTATTTTGTCGGGGCGGCAAGACTCGAACTTGCGACCTCCTGGTCCCAAACCAGGCGCGATAACCAACTACGCTACGCCCCGAACTATTATAAAGAACTTAAAAGCGGATGCAAATGTACTATTATTTTTAATCTACCAAGCAAAAAAATAGCTTTTTGTTGCTCAGTCTAGTGGCGGAGAGAGAGGGATTCGAACCCTCGGTACCGGTTTCCCAGTACGACAGTTTAGCAAACTGTTCCTTTCGGCCACTCAGGCATCTCTCCATACCCTTTTTCAAGGGGATGCAAATGTAAAAAAAAGATTTCCCATTGCAAAACAAAATTCCATTATTCCACTCCTTATTATCCTGTCAATTTTGGGTATTCTACTCATATTTTAATAGAATTATCCCTTTCGAATGCTATATTTGTAATGGAATAATTAGTACAAATCTAGCAGTATATGTTTACCAATAAAAGGCTATTCTTCTTGCTCATTAACTCTTTTGCTGTTTTTTTTACAGCCTGCGGTGATGGGGAATCATCCGAAACTAAAACAAACGAACATAGCAATAATATTTCTGCAGATCAAACGAAGTTTATAGAAATTGAAGATGCTTCTAGTTTTTTGCCAACTTGGTCGAAAGAGAATGTTCTTGTTTATAATGTTATAGGTGAACCCGATGAAATGCACCCTACCAATGGAATAATGGTTTATCGTGGCGAAATTATGGGATACACGCAAGTGTACTTGATTGGGACAGATTTTCAAACATTGACTTTACGACCTATTGCTGTTAAAGCTATGCCAACCATTTCTGAAAATGGGAAAGAATATACCTATGAAGTTCGTAATGACATAAAATTTGATGATGGCAGTATATTGTCTGTAGAAGACATCGTTTATACATATAAAGCTAATAAATGCCCATTAACCAATAACCCAAGTGCAAAATCATATTTGGAAAATATGCTGGATATTGTAGTAGACAAGAACAATCCGAATGTATTTACTATTATTATGAAAGAGAAATACATTCAAAATATTAGTTTGTTTAATGAATTTCCAATTATGCAACGTAGTTTTTTTGATCCTAAAAATGTACTTTCGAAATACACTTTTGCTCAATTTAACGACAAGAATTTTAAAGCTGAAGGCTTCAAAGATTTAAACGATTGGGCTACGGAGTTTAATAGTGCGAAATACAGTCGCGATCCAAAATTTACTGTAGGAGCAGGTCCCTACAGAATGGAGAAATGGGAGGCTGGACAAAGTATAACTTTAGTTAAAAAAGAAAATCATTGGACAAAAGAAACTGACAAAATGTATTACACTTCTTTTCCTGATAAAATTATTTTCAAATTAAACAAAGAACCAAACTCTCAAATGCTTGAATTTAAAGCTCAAACATTTGATGCTTCTACATCCATGTCAACTAAAACAGTTATAGAACTGCAATCGGATAGTAACTTTAATGCGAATTATAATTCACGCTTTACGGATACATACAATTATGGATACATTGCCATGAATATGAAACCTGATGGTGTTAAAAATAAAAAATTGTTTGTCGATAAAAAAGTAAGAAGAGCAATGGCTTTGCTTGCTCCATTAGATGAAATGAATCGTATACAAAACAAAGGAAAAAACAAACGTGTAACCGGACCCGTTTCGTTTTTGAAACAAGAATACAATACTGATTTGAAATTAATTCCATTGGATGTTGAAGCAGCAAAAAAAATGTTGGATGAGGCTGGGTGGAAAGATAGCGATGGAGATAATATCCGTGATAAAATGATAGATGGTGAAAAAGTAAAAATGGAATTTATGTTGGGCTATTTCAGTACTTCCCCTGAATGGAAAGAGTTGGCTAAAATGATTTCAGAACAAATGTATAAAGCAGGTGTTGTTGCTATTCTCAATCCACTCGATCCTTCAGTTATGGTTGAGCAGGCTTCCAATCATAATTTTGATATGTTTATTGCTTCTTGGTCTGGAAATGTTTTTCCTGAAGATTATACGCAGCTTTGGCATTCATCTTCTTGGGCTTCAAAAGGTTCAAACTTTACAGGTTTTGGGAATGCAGAATCGGATGCTTTGATAGATTCAATAAAATATACACTCGACCCATCTATATCAGTTCCTATGCTGAAACGCTTTCAAGCAATCGTTTATGATGAACAACCTTATATATTTATGTTCGCTGGTGTAAGAAGAAATGTTATTCATAAACGATTTGGAAATCAAGAAATGTATTTCGAGCGCCCAGGAGTTTGGTTAAGTAATCTTCGCTTATTATCTGGTGATGGTACTTCAATGAAAGTTTCTGCAGATCCAAATTAATAAGGAGCGTGATAGAAGGGTAAACCGAAAATATTTTTTGATATCGATAGGATATGCTTCAATACATTCTAAAACGAGTCTTCATTTTTATTCCCACCCTTATTGCGATTACGCTTTTAGGATTCATAATAAGCGTAAATGCTCCTGGTGACCCCGTTGAACGTATGGTGAGGTCTTCAATTGAAGACAACGCAAGATCATCAAATGTTGTTGAAGAAAAACGAGCTTGGCGCGAAAAACTTGGTTTGGATCTCCCCGTTTTTTATTTTTCTTTAACATCTCTTTCTCGACCAGATACACTTTATAAAATTGAAGACAGAAACGAAAGAGAAGCACTTGATAGACTTATTTCTATTTATGGAAATTGGGATGCAATTCAAGTTTACCACCAATCTTTAAGTAAGTTTTATCTTTCACAGCTTTCGTTTGTTGCTGATACCAATCAGTTAAAAGAATACGATAAAAATGCTGTGCTCGAAACACTCAATCAGCTTAAGTTTGAAGCGTCTGCTATTCAAGGAACCTATGATAAGGCAGTGATTGATGTGAAGATGATTAAAATCACAACACTTTTATCTACTTATCCTTTTCTGGAAAAATTCAAATTGGAATTTGAAATGGTGAAGCAAAATTTTTCAGCTATTGAAAAAACTGGGACTTCTTGGAAAAATTATGTTCCACGAATTGCATTCTATGGATTTAAAAATCAATATCACCGTTGGTTGTTTGGTGATGGAAAATTTTCAAAAGGATTGTTGCTTCATGGCGATTTTGGAACATCTTATGTAACTCGTCAACCCATTTCAGATGTTATTTATTCAAAAATAGGATGGTCGTTCTTTTTCTCAATGCTCTCCGTTCTTTTAGCGTATTTAGTGAGTATACCTATTGGCGTGAGAGCAGCAGCAAAACGCGGTTCTCGCTTTGATAAATCATCTTCTATTGTTTTATTTTTACTGTATTCGATGCCGTCATTCTGGTTAGCAACGCTCTTGTTAATGACTTTTTCGAATACAGATGCTTTAGCTTGGTTGCCTGCATCGGGCGTAAAACCTGCTTTGGGTTATCCTGATGGTGCTTCTTTTTGGGAGATGGTGAAAATATCTTTCCCTTATATTATTCTTCCTGCGATTTGTTATACGTATAGTTCGTTTGCATTTTTATCACGTACCATGCGTGTTGCTATGTTGGATGTTGTCAATCAAGATTATATTCGCACAGCACGTGCAAAAGGTTTACCCGAAAATAAAGTAATTTGGAAGCACGGATTTAGAAATGCTTTACTTCCCATCATTACTGTTTTTGCAAATGTTTTTCCGGCTGCTATCGGTGGCTCAGTTATTATTGAAAGTATTTTTACTATTCCAGGAATGGGTTCCGAAGCCATTTATGCTATTCAGACAAATAATTACCCGATGATTATTGCCATACTAACGATCACCGGATTTTTAACACTGGTTGGTTATTTGATTTCAGATATTTTGTACGCTATTGTTGATCCACGTATTTCTTATAAATGATGGAAGAGCAAAAAATAAATAACGATTTTAAGAAATTTGCGTGGAAACAATTCAAGCAAAATAAACCTGCATATTATTCATATAAGATTTTAGTTTTTCTTATTGTTTTGTCGGTCCTTTCTCCAATAATAGCAACGGATCAGCCACTTTATTGCAAATACAAAGGAGTGAGCATGTTCCCTGCCTTTTCGTTTTCTAATTCCTGCGATATAAAAAATGAAGACGGAACAGTTGAAAAGATTCAATACGACATCGCTGAATGGAAACAGTTGGATGCATCAACAATTATTTTTGCTCCCGTTGCATACGCTCCAAATAAAACTGATTACAACAATGCCGATTATGTTTCTCCAGGTAGTAAACAGATTTTTGTAGACAAAGAAGGAAATGAAAAATCAATGCCAACAAAATTTAGACATTGGTTGGGAACTGGAAAAGGAGGAGAGGATGTGCTTTCGGGATTGATTAATGGGACGCGTATTTCTTTGAGCATCGGAATTATTTCTATGCTGATTGCTTCTTTCTTAGGAATTATATTAGGAGCAATGGCAGGATATTTCGGAGATAAAAAAATGCAGACCAGTCGTGGTTCTTTTTGGACAGTACTTGTCGGAGTTGTATTTGCTTATTATTATGGATTTTCTGTTCGTTTGTATGACATTGCAGATGCTTTTGCTGATTCAGGTTTTGCTGTTTTGCTACAGTTAATTATTAGCCTAGTTATATTTTCCATTGTTGTGTTTCTGTTTTATATCTTAGGAAAACAAATAGGCAAAATTTCGTTTTTGAGCACACGTGTTTTTATTCCAGTCGATTCAATTGTTTCCAGATTGATTGAAATTTTAATTTCCATGCCTTTGTTGATTTTAATTATCTCCATTTCCGCAATTGCGAAAGAAAAATCTATGATTAATTTGATGGTAATTATTGGTTTAACAGCATGGACAGGAATAGCCAGGTTAACAAGAGCAGAATTTTTGCGCATTAGTAATTTGGAATACATCCAGGCAGCAAAATCAATGGGCTTGAAAGAATTTCGGATAATGTTTAAACATGCATTACCCAACGCTTTGGCTCCAGCATTGGTAGCGATAGCATTCGGAGTTGCTTCTGCCATTCTGATTGAATCGGCATTGTCTTTTCTGGGTGTAGGCGTTCCTCCAACAACAGTTACTTGGGGCTCACTTCTGAATGCAGGAAGAGAACAATTTAGCGCCTGGTGGTTGGTTGTTTTTCCAGGATTAGCCATCTTCTTAACAGTAACAATCTATAACCTCTTAGGTGAAGGACTAAGAGACGCTTTGGATCCCAAGTTGAAAAAGTAGTTATTCTGCCTTTCCAAATGTGAATTTCACGCCAATATTTGCTCCCCAACAACTATAAGGTAAATAAATTTTTAAAGATTTATTGTTTTGGTGAGGTTCGATATTAACGTTTGGGTCATAACTATCTACAAATTCTATTACCTTATCTCTTTGATCCAATGTTGCGAGTTGATCAACTCCATTAACGGTATAGCTTATTGTTTCTATTTTCTTTGGAGCCCAAGCTTGAGAAATAAAATTCACCTCCGCAAATACTGCTAATTTATTTGTTAAGTTGAAATCCATTCCTAAATTACCTTTCATTCCAATTGACATTCCTCCACTAAAAACAGCTGTTTCCTCGATTTTATCAAAACTTCCTCCCAACAAAGAATTGTAGGAAACCGATTTATCTGTTAGTGTTGTTCCTAACCCAATTACACATCCTATTTTAGCATATGGTTTTAGTTTCTTTTCTCCGGCCGAAAATTTTAATGTAGGAATTGCTCTAAACATTTTTCCTTGCAGTGTTTCTGTCTCTTTTGGAGTATAAGGATTAGACGAATCAGTAAACTCAACTTTACCTCCTAAAAGATAACTGATATTGATTTCAGCTGAAATATTACTTGAAAAATGATAACCAATCCCAAAACCCAGATCTATTCCTTTTCCAAACGAACTTCTAACTGATTCTATTTTGTTTGGTGAATAGTTGGCGCTGATATTCATTGGTGCCATCGAAAATGCATAAGTTGATATAGAATTTACATATAACTTTTGAGCATTTAACTTGTAGCTCGAAAAAGCTATAAGTGTTATAAGAGAAAGTGTAAGTTTTTTTTTCATTTTACAAATGGTTGATTTCGTACAAGTATAGTAACAATCAATTGTTCAAAAAATGATATTCATCATTTTAGATTCAATCAATGTTTGTTGTAGGTTTATAAGTAAATAAATTATTGATGATGAACGTACATTTTATTGCAATTGGTGGAAGCGCAATGCACAATATGGCCATTGCCATGCACAAGAAAGGTTTTAATGTCACTGGTTCGGATGACGAGATTTTTGAACCATCTAAAAGTCGTTTAGCCAAACTTAATTTGCTTCCTGCTAATGAAGGTTGGGATGTAAATAACATTCACGAGGGTTTGGATGCAGTTATTTTGGGAATGCATGCACGCATTGATAATCCCGAACTGATTAAAGCTCAGGAATTGGGATTGAAAATATATTCTTACCCTGAATACATTTACGAACAAACGAAAGATAAAATTAGAGTAGTGGTAGGAGGCAGTCATGGTAAAACGACTATTACTGCTATGATTCTCCATGTTTTAAATTTCCATAAGATAGATTGTGATTATTTAGTAGGAGCACAGCTGGAAGGTTTTGATACGATGGTGAAACTTACAAAAGAAGCTAAAATAGCTGTGATTGAAGGAGATGAATATTTGAGTTCGCCAATTGATCGTAGACCGAAATTTCATTTATACAAACCCAATATTGCTATTTTAAGTGGAATTGCTTGGGATCACATAAACGTATTTCCAACATTTGATTTTTATGTAGAACAGTTTCAAATTTTTGTAAACCAAATAGAGCAGGGTGGGAGCTTAGTTTATTGTGAATTAGATAAAGAAGTGAAAAAAGTTTGTGAAGGAGCAAGAGTAGATATTAAAAAATTCCCGTATTCCGTTCCAATTAATAGAATTGAAAATGGGTCAACGTTTATTGCACATACTGAATTAAAAAGCAAGGAAACAGAACTGAATATTTTCGGGGACCATAATTTAATGAATTTGACTGGTGCTCGTTTAGTCTGCAATCAGCTTAATATATCTGATGAGCAATTTTACGAAGCCATTCAAAGTTTCAAAGGTGCTGCAAAACGATTGGAATTAGTTAAAAGAAATACTGTTACGGCTATGTATAAAGATTTCGCACATTCGCCTTCCAAATTAAAAGCAACGACTCAGGCTGTAAAAAAACAATTTCCGAATCGTAAATTAATTGCTTGTATGGAGTTGCACACATTCAGCAGTCTGACTGAAGAGTTTTTAAAAGAATACAGAGGTTCTATGGAATTAGCGGATGATGCTATTGTTTATTTTAATCAGCATACCATTGAACATAAAAAATTGAAACCAATTAGCGAAGAACAAGTGAAAAATGCTTTTGGCGGAAATAATATTCGTGTTATTACCAATACTCAGTTATTACAAGAGGAATTGCTGAAAATGAATTTCGAACATAAGAACCTACTTATGATGAGTTCAGGGAATTTTGATGGAATTGATTTTAAAGCGTTAGGGGAGAAGGTTGTGAATTAGCATCCGTGAGAGATTGTTGCTATGGATATAGATATGGCTCTTTATTCTCCGTCATTCTCCGGATGTTCTCTAAAACTCTTCCCATATATATCTTCCAAAACGTTTTTGCAAATAACCAATTTAAAGGGTATAACAAAGTAACATTAGAATGTAGAGTATAGGTATATTCAATTAAAATTTTGTTTGCTTCAAGTTCTGTTGTTTGCCATTCACCCACAAATTTTGTAAATCCTAGCATCCAAGATTGAAAATTACTAACCTCAATTTTCCAATATTTATTTTCTTCACGTTCAATTACAGTATCATTGGATACCCATCCTCCTTTTTGTGTGAGTGATTTTGCAGCAAATACTTTTTTGCTATAACCAGGTTTTCCCCAATTTTCATCATTTGTGCAATGAGTCACTTTAGGCATGATAAAATAACCCGTGTGAACTTTTGAAATATCGCAAAGCATGGGAGTCTTAAAAGCTCTTTCAAGCGAGCAATTGTAGATAGTTGTAACTCTAATATTAGATTCCATATCTATGTATTGAAGATGTTGCTAATTATCTTCTAATGGAGCATCTGGATTCTTTCTTCTAAACATAGCGCTAGCTAATAATGAAGAAATTAATCCGAAAAAAAGTACAGGAGGAACTAATTTAAATGAATTAAACGTGCTCCTTTCAGCGACTAAAAATTGATTTAATTCATCGGCTTTTAGATTTTTTGCAAAATCAGATTTTTTTGCTTCACTTAAAAAGAAATCAATTGTATCGGGAGTAATGTATTTGAAATAAACGTAATTGAAGATTCCAATTATAAGAGCCAGCATTAAGCTGTATAGTACGCCAGATCTAAGTCCTTCGCTAAATTCTAAAAATCCACTTTTGCTTTTTCTAGTAAGAAAAATACTTAAAAAGATTCCAATAATTAAAACAGCTAGCGTGACATAGTTTCTGTAGATATAAACTTCAACTGAATAAAATCCAAGAGATTTCGCAAATGCATACCATGCAACGCAATTAATCAGTCCTGCTAATATTCCTAGTTTAATGCTTATTCCAAATTTCATACTCTTTTAACTGTATATTTTTTATTGTCTACTTTCTTCTTTGACTTTAAACTTTTCTAACCATTCATAGAGATAAGAAACTCCTCATTTGTTTGAGTGTTCTTAATTCTGTCTTTCATAAATTCCATCGCTTCCACCGGATTCATATCCGACAAATGTTTACGCAAGATCCAAACACGTTGTTGTGTTTCTTTATCCACCAATAAATCATCTCTACGCGTACTTGATGCAACAATATCAATTGCAGGGTAAATACGTTTGTTTGCGATTTTACGATCCAATTGAATCTCAGAGTTACCTGTTCCTTTAAATTCTTCAAAGATTACCTCATCCATTTTAGAACCAGTCTCTGTCAAAGCCGTTGCAATAATAGTTAATGAACCACCACCTTCAATTTTACGTGCAGCTCCGAAGAATCTTTTCGGTTTGTGTAATGCATTTGCATCCACACCTCCAGATAATACTTTTCCAGATGCTGGTTGTACAGTATTGTAAGCACGTGCTAAACGTGTAATTGAATCCAATAAAATACAAACATCGTGTCCACACTCAACCATACGTTTTGCTTTTTCCAAAACAATGTTTGCGATTTTTACGTGGCGGTCAGCTGGTTCATCAAATGTAGAAGCAATAACTTCTGCTTTAACACTTCGAGCCATATCTGTTACCTCTTCCGGACGTTCGTCAATCAATAAAATGATTAAGTATGTTTCTGGGTGGTTTGCAGAAATTGCATTAGCGATATCTTTTAGTAATACTGTTTTACCAGTCTTCGGTTGTGCAACAATTAATGCACGTTGTCCTTTTCCAATAGGGGTAACCAAATCAACAATTCGAGAAGAAAGGTTTTGTTGAGCATGCCCTGTTAAATTAAATTTTTCATATGGAAATAATGGTGTCAAATAATCAAATGGAACTCGGTCACGCACAAAGGCAGGTTCGCGACCATTTATTTTTTCTACTTTAATTAATGGGAAATATTTTTCTCCTTCTTTTGGCGGACGGATAGTTCCTCTTACTGTATCACCCGTTTTTAAACCAAATAATTTGATTTGCGACTGTGATACATAAATATCATCAGGAGAATTTAAATAGTTGTAGTCCGAGGAACGTAAAAATCCATATCCATCAGGCATGATTTCCAAAACACCTTCACTGGAAACAATTCCATCAAAGTTGTAAATATCGGAAGCACGAGCATTGTTGTATTTTGAGCGATTTTGGTTATCTCGGTTGTCAGAGTTGCCATTAGAACTATCTTGATTCGAGTTGTCTTGACTTTGATTTTCTTGAGGAGCCTGATTCTCATTTTGACTGGTAGTTGTTTCTGAAGTTGTTTCTGAAACAATGGGGGTGATTTCGTTTACTGTGGTAGATGATTCGGTTTTGTGAGAGTTAAAATCATCGTCATTAAAAATTGTAGCTGGTTGTTGTTCTTCTTGTTTTACAATCTTTGGTTCGTTATCTGTGCTTTCTGGTCTGTTTTTTCTTGGACGAAGAATGCGTTCATCCGATTTTGTATTTGGAGTTTTATTTTCCGAAGGCTTGATAGCCTGTTGATCTAAAATTTTATAAATCAATTCTTGTTTTTTTAAAGCTTCATACTTGGGAATATCTAAGCTTTTTGCAATGTCTCTTAGTTCACCAACAAGTTTGTTGTTCAATTCAATAATGTCGTACATAGGTTGTTTGTTTGGTTAATACATCAATTCGAATGATTGATAATTTAGGATAGGATGTGAAAATAATTTGTGTTTTTGTTCGATAAAATTCTGATTGTCTTTGTTATGTGAATACATAACAGCGAAACGCACTACAATAATACAAAGAAATTTTAATATACAAGTAATAATACAGAAATATTATACATTTATCACCCAGAAGTCAAACACTTCGACTCCGCTCAGTGTGACATTTTGGGCGTCAGTATGAGCGGAGTCGAAGACTTTATTTTATTAACTATCAGGCTCGTTTTCCTAGTTCAACTACCTCCAAATCTTTAATCTTCTCTCCATCAATTGTAAATCGAACCATCGTTTTTACATTATGAAATCCATGATTTCCAGCAGCTCCCGGATTGATGTGTAGTAATTTATATTTATCATCGTACATTACTTTTAATATATGAGAGTGTCCGCAAATGAATAGCTGTGGTTTGTTTTCTTGGATTTCTTTTAATGCTTCAGCTGAATACCTATTTGGATAACCTCCAATATGTGTAATAAAAACTTTCACGTTTTCACACATGAAAGTTTGATTTAATGGATAGACTTTTCTTACATCTGTTCCATCAATATTTCCATAAACAGCAATAACTGGCTTTATTTTAGAAAGCTCATCCGTAACTGATATTGTTCCAATATCTCCTGCATGCCATATTTGATCACATGAATCAAAATATTTGAAAATTTTCGGATCTAAATAATTGTGTGTGTCTGATAAGAGTGCAATACGAAGCATGTTGCAATATTAAATAAAAAATGTCCAGAGCGAATACTCTGGACATTTAAAATTTCAATTAAAAATTTTTATTTAACGATGGTAACTGTACCAGTGTATTTATGTCGTTTACCTAAATTGTCTTTTACTTCAATAGCATAAACATAAACATCTTGTTGTGCAACTTCTGCTTTACCTTGTACTTTTCCATCCCAACCTTCATTTACGGCTGTAGATCTAAAAATTTGATTTCCCCAACGATCAAAAATGCGCATCGTAAATTCTACAATGTTTTGTCCTTTAGGAGCAAAAACTGAATTTAATCCGTCATCATTAGGTGTGAATCCGCTAGGAATATAAAAGGTGTATTCTGGCTCAACAACTAAGCAGTTAGTAACAGAATCACTACATCCACCTAAACTCTGAACAACTAACGTTACACAATAAGTTCCTTCATCTGTGTAAGTGTGCGATGGATTTGTTTGATTACTAATGTTTGGCTCATAAAGGTTTGTTGGGTCACCAAAGCTCCAAGACCATGTTGTTGCATCAACAGATAAATCAGTGAAGTTGATGGTTGCATTTTCTGTTGTTACAGGTTGAGGTCCAAAAATAAATTGAGCAACTGGTTGAGGATAAATTGAGATCATGTTATTGATCGTACTTGTACTTACACATCCACCATTTGAAGTAACGGTTAATGTTATATCATACAATCCTGAACTGTAACATACAGGAGCTGGTGATTGTAAACTGGATGTTGTTCCGTTTCCGAAATTCCAACTCCATCCGGTAGCCGTTCCACCAGCAACTGTTGAAGCATCTGTAAAAGTTACGCAAATTGGCTCACAGCCATTAGTGACATTTGAGTTAAATATTACAACTGGTAAAGATAATACGGTTACCGTTACAGTACCTGTAGCAGGTAAAGTTGTACAACCATCAGTTATGGTAATTGTATATGTTGTTGTTGCAGCGGGAGTAACAGAGAATGTACTAGCTCCTCCAGCTCCAGGCATCCAGCTATATGTATAAGTTCCGTTTCCACCTGACGCAACAGAAGATAATGTTGTACTAGCACCTGGACAAATTGAAACGTTTGCAGAAGGAATAACTGCTAATGCAGGATTTACCGTTACTGTAACTGTTTGAGGACTTTGTGACAAACATCCAGCTGTATCTGTAGCAACAACCGTGTAAGTTGTTGTTGCAATTGGTGATACAGTGTTGCTAGCGCCTGTAAAAGCAGGAGCCATCCAGTCAAACGTATATCCTCCTAATGGATGTCCGCCTGTTGCAGAAGCCATTAGTGTTGTGCTTTGTCCAATGCAAATAGTTACTGGAGCAATGGCATTTATTAAAATAACCGGTGGTTGTGTAATTGTCGCACTTGCTGTTATTGTACATCCACTAGCATCTGTAATAGTACAAGTGTATAAACCTGGACATAATCCTGTTATCGCTGGTGTAGTTTGTCCACTAGACCATGAATAAGTATATGGTGCAAGCCCTAAACTAGCAGTTACCGTTGCTGTTCCATCACATAAACCATTACAAGTTACAACAGAGGAAGCAATAGTTGCAGTTACGCCAGGAGTGTTGGATACAGTTAAACAAATGCTGTCGAAACAACCATTTGCATCTGTAACAGTAATACAATATAACCCCGGGATTAAATTTGTTGCTGTAATTGTTGTTTGTCCCCCAGGAGACCATAAATAAGTGTATGCACCTGTTCCGCCAGAAGCAACAACTGTTGCAGAACCATCGGGCTGATTACAATTGGAAGTTACGGTTGAACCCGTTAAAACAATTTGAGTGGGCTCAGTTACAGTAATTGCATTCGTTGCAGTACATCCTAGTAAATCGGTTACTGTTACATTATATGTTGCAGCACAAAGACTATTAATTACTGTACCGGTTGATCCCGTTGTCCAACCAAAAGTATATCCTCCAAAACTTCCTGAAGCTGTCACGCTTCCTGTTCCATTACAAGCAGCAAAGCAGCTCGCTGGTGTTACGTTTACGGTTGCTACTAATGGAGAACCAACAGTTATCATAACTGCATCAGTTCCAGTACATCCGAATGCATCAGCAACAGTTACGGTATAAGTAGTAGTTGCAGCAGGTGTAACGTTTGGTGTTGCACTTGTTGAGAATCCAATTGCTGCTGGAGCATCCCATGAATAAGTATAACCAGCACCTGATGGTAAAGCACCTAAAGTATAAGAAGTACCTGAACAAATGCTATCATCAACTCCTGCGTTTGTTGTTAGACTTGGAGCAACAGTTACAGTAACCGCTGTTATTGGACCCGTACAGCCTAAAGCAGTTGTTTGAACATAATAACTTGTTGTTACAGTAACTGGTGGAGTAGTGTAAGAAGCTCCTGTTCCTAATAATGTTCCCGCTACTGGCGCATTGTACCATTGGTAAGTTGCACCTGATCCACTTGCAGTTAATGTTGCAGTCAACCCAAAACAAATATTTTGATTAGCAGCTGTTGGTGCTATAGGTGTTGGGTTTACAGTGATATTAACAGTTCCTGCTAAACTTGTACACCCTGCTGCAGATGTTGCAGTAACAGAATATACTCCAGAAGCTCCTGTTGTTGCAGCTGTAATAGAAGGATTTTGCAATGTAGATGTAAATCCACCTGGACCTGTCCAGTTCCAAGTTGGACCAGTTGAGGTGGTTGTTAAATTTAACGTTGCTCCTGAACAAATAGGAGTTGTTCCTGCCGCTGCTGGAGTAGCGGGAACAGGATTGATTGTAACTGTTGTTGTTGCTGCAGTTCCCAGACATCCTGCTAAAGTTGGTGTAACAGTATATACTCCTGAGTTACCGACAGCCGAAATTGGTATAGTTGGGTTTTGTGCGGTTGATGTAAATCCACCTGGACCAGTCCAAGCATAAGTTGCTCCCGGAATGCCAGGAAGGGCTGTTAAATTCAAAGCTGCGCCTTCACATAATGGTCCATTGTTAGCTGCTGTAATAGCTGGAACAACAGTTTGAAGAACAACAACCGTATCTGTACTTGTTGTAGCTCCACAACCAGAACCTCCAGTTATTTGTGCATAGTAAGATGTACTTGGAGCACCAAAAGGAGGTGTAACTGTTATTGGTGAACCTGTTCCAACCAAAGTGTTTGAAGGCAATACATACCAACTAATTACTGGAGCAAAAACTCCATTTGGAGTATATCTCCAGCCTTCGTTAGTAGCAGTCCAGGCTGTACTGTTTCTTCCAGGTACTGTAAATGCAACTGTTCCTGCAGCATTGTGCAATCCTTGAACAGCAGTACCAGCTGACCAAGCTAAACATGCTGGTTTGTTTTGAATATAATTTTCAATTACGTTAGTAGATTCATAAAGAACTATTTGAAAAGTACCTAAGTTGGCAGTACAGCTGAACATTGGACAAGCATTCCAAGAAACCACCAATCTTCTGTTTGGAATTACTCCAAGTGTTTGATAGCGAATATTAGAAGCAGCAGGCAGCCAATCTTGCCAAGGCCCCATAACGCAGTTTTTAGGAATTGTAGCACCCGTATTCGGAATAGCAGCAGAAGCGTAAGTAGTTGTTTGAGGAGAAAAAGCTACCCAACCATTTGAACCAATATAAAATTGTGTATAACACGTACCAAAATATGAAAAACTGAAACCAATAGGAAAGGGTCCATGCTGCGTATCGTCTGATGAAGGCACTACAGTACCAGTTGTATATGAATTTGGAGCATACCCAATGCTACTAATTGCATAACTAGTTGTAGGTAAGCTGCTTGTCGGGCTAGCCACAACAACGGCAGTTAATGTAGCAGAACCTCCAGAACAAATTGTTTGAGTTTCAGGAGAAGCATCAACTATTTGTGCAATCGATGCACTCGAAATAGATAATAATGCTAAAAAGTGTATAATTTTTGGGTATTTCATCATATATAATTTTAAAACAAAAAATTAAGCATGTTGTTCAATTATAAAATAGATACTAAATGAATAGAAAAGGTTGCATCGGTATCTGATTTTTTTAAAAACATGAAGATTTTGTTAAAAAGTAGGATAGTATTGAGATGTAATACTATTAAATAGAAGAAAAATTATATTTTTTCGATTAAAGTAGACTTAATCCAACCTACATTTCCGTTAGCAATTTTTATCTCAATCCAGTCGTTTTGTTCTTCCGTTATAATCACTTTTGTTCCTTCGTGTAAAATAAACAATTTTGTGCCTTTTTCGTTTGGGGAACCTGTTATAGTTGCTGTGCTGGAAATGATTACAGCGTCTGTGCTGTTAATTGTAGACTCATATTTATTTTTCGCGATGAAAAATGTGAAAACGGAAACTATCAAAATGATTATGCCGCCAAAGAATCCGATTTTTTTTAATAGATAATTTTGAGAAACAATGTAAACACCAATTAAGCATAACGACAATGCGAATAACAATATGCAAATGATGGACCATGTTCTTTCGTCAAAAATATCAACAATCCCATTTTTCCATTCAGATAAAAAAAGTTGAGGAGCTGCATCTATTTTGTCTTCGGCTTTTTGATTGGCGATTTTTAAATTCATATTTAAATCCTCGTCATCTGGATTTAATTTTTTAGCTCTTTCATAATTTAAAATTGCTAAACCAATATTATTGCTTTTGTAATGAGCATTTCCTAAATTATAATAAAGTTCAGATGATGATAAATTAGAATCTGTTAAGCTATCATACAATACAATAGCTTTTTTGTAATTACCACTTGCGTATGCGGCATTAGCACTATCGAAAGTGGAATTGTTTTGAGTTGCAAAAGATAAGTTGCTAGTCAAAAGTACTATACTAAATACAAATACTATTTTTAGTTTATACAATTTCATCTTCAATTTTTGTAATGAGTTCAACTGTATTGTTATAAATTTCATTTAAATCGCCAGATACAGAGCTAGGAGCATATCTCGCAAATTCACAATTGTCGAGAGTTACATTTAATTTTTCAATAATAGCCTGAGAAACTGCTCTGTTTTTTAAAGTCATTGAAATATGTTCTTTGTTTAAATCAACTAATGGGATGTTTAGCTTGTCTCTAATGTATCCATAAAGTGCTTTAAATATTTCGATGTAAAATAATTCTTTGTTGTTCGATTTCAAATGCTGTTCTGCCACAGATAATCGCTTTCTAGCCATTTTTGTAGCTTTTCTGCTTTTTAAAGCAACTCCATCTTTATTGATTGAAATGTTTTTTCTGCGAATAATGATAAAAGAAATAAAGCAGAGAAGAGGTGTTATGAGTAAAATATAAAATACTAAAGAGTTGAAAAAGAATATGTTTTTCTCATTTAAAGATGTGCTTGTTTTAATATATCGAATGTCGTCTCCTAATACTTTGAGGTCTTCTTTAGCGTTTGTTCCTCCCACAACTGATGCTGAGGTGCCAGTGCCTTTGTCAACATGTAATTTAAATTCTGGAGAAGGAAGTGTAATGTATTCTTTTTTTGACGGATCAAAATAGCTAAAATTTAAAGCTTCAATCGTGTAGTCTCCTTCATGACGAGGAATAAACATATAATCAAATGTTTTTGTTCCACTAATTCCACTTCGAGTTACTGAAATATTTTCACTTGTTTTTGCATCATACGTTTCAAAGTCTTCTGGTAAATTTATTTTTGTTGGTTCTACCAATTTAATGTTTCCATTTCCTGTTAAGGTTAGCGTGATATTAACTGCATCATCTGCTGTAACACTTTCTTTCGACATAACAGCCTTGTAATTGAAATTCCCAACAGCACCAGAAAACCCAGGTGGTTTTCCAGCTTCAGGTAAAGCAATTGCTTCAATACTCACAGGTGAACTTTTTAATGGATAGGGAACGTCTTCATAGCCAACTCCCATCATTTGTTCAAATATATCTCTAGGTTTTCGTTTTGATTTTTGACGAACAACACATTCTACTTCAAATGGATCAATGGTTAACTTTCCTGTTTGTTGTGGAATGATATATGTTTTATATATTTCTCCAACTACATAAGTAACTCCATTGATTGTTTCGTTTGTTTGTTTGGTTTGCTCATTCGTTTTAATATTCTGAACAAAAAAACCATCGTAAGAAGGAATCTTTGAAATATTTCGCATTTGCATTTCTAATCGGGTGTATACTTTGAAAGTAACTTCAATTACTTCACCCACATATGCTTTTGATTTACTTACATTGGTTCTTACAAAAACATTGTCGCCAATTTCTGAGGTTGTAGGCTTTGTAACATTTTGTCCGCTCGAATTATTGTTCTGAGTAGCACCTGTACTTGCTCCTTTTGATACATCTATAGAAACAGGATTCGATTGAATAGTTTTTCCATTAGAAATAACGGTAGCTGCTCCAATAGTTAATTTGCCTTCTTTTTTTGCTGAAACAACATATGTTAATGAAGATGATTGAGTAACAGTTCCATTATTAACAGACGTGCTTGATGATTGATAAGGTCCTTCAAGTACATCCATTTCTGACATAGGAGGTAGTTTGAAATTTTTGCCTGGGCCACTCAATGAAAATTGTATTTGGAAAGCTTCTCCAACAGCAACTTTAGTAGTGCTTACTGAAGTTGTTAAGGTTTGTGCTAACAAACAATTTGTCAGTACGAATAAGGTAAATAATATGTTAATTGCTTTTTTCAATCGACAATGTTTTTCTTCTTTTAAATTGTTTTCTATTAGTTTATGTATCTACCAATCTTTTTCGATATCAACTTTTACTCCTTTACCTTTAATTTTCTTCATTTTATCTTGAAGATTCTTTTCGTCATTTTGCAAGGCTTCTAATAAACGTTGAGCGTCTTCTTTCGAAATTTTATTTTTTTGTTCTTCAGGTTTGTCTTTCTTTTCTTTTTCTTCTTTTTTCTCTTTTTCCTTTTCCTCTTTTTCTTTTTTCTCGTCTTTTTTCTCGTCTTTCTTTTCTTTATCTTTTTTCTCTTCTTCCTTTTTTTGTTGTTCTTGTTGTTTTTTTAAATATTGCTGAGCGTAGGCTAAGTTATAGCGTGTATCAAGATCATTCGGGTTGTTCTTTAAGGAGTTCTTGTATGCATCTACACTTTCTTGATATTTTTTTGATTTTAATAAAGAGTTTCCAAGATTATGAAAAGCCTTTGCTAGTGTGTCTTTTGACGTTGCTCGGTGTGTTAATAATTGATATTGGTTGGCAGCTTCTTCGTATTTCCCTTGTTTGTAATAAGCATCACCTAAGTTGAATGTCGCTTTATATGAATCTTTGTTTTTACCCAAAGCTTTGTTGTATTCCTTTTCTGCTGCAACGTAATCCGACTTTTTATAAGATTCATTTCCATCTTTCAAATGTTTTTTTTCAGATTGAGCAAAACTAATAAATGGGAATACGAAAAGTATGACAAGTAGAATGTTACTTATACAATAGTGATTTAAAATACTATTTTGCTTATTTCTTCTCATTTCCAAATAAGTTCAAACGTTGGTATAGTTTACTTTTTCGCTCCGTTAATAACGTTTCAATTAGCAACAATAAAAATGCTCCCGCAACAAACCATTGGAAACGATCTTCGTAATCACTATACATTTTACTTTCAAATTGTTTCTTCTCTAATTTATCGATTGCATCTAAAATGTTATTCAAGCCAGCATCAGAATTTGTTGCTCGTACATAAATTCCATTTCCAGCTGCTGATAATTCTTGTAGCATTTGTTCGTTCAATTTAGTAACGACAGTATTTCCATCTTTGTCTTTTTTAAATCCTTCTCTTACATTTCCTTTATAAATAGGTATTGGAGCACCTTCTGCTGAACCCATTCCTATGGTATGAATTGTAATGCCTTTTTCTACAGCGGATTCTGCTGCATTAATTGCATTTTGGTCGTGATTCTCTCCATCAGTAATGATTACAATCGCTTTGTTTTTTCCTTCATCTTTTCCGAAAGAAGTCAATGCCATATCAATTGCTTTTCCGATGTCTGTTCCTTGTGTTGGAATGAGGTCGGTGCTGATGCTTTCTAAAAATAATTTAGCAGCAGAGTAATCAGTTGTAATTGGTAATTGAACGTAAGCATCTCCTCCAAAAACGATTATTCCAATTCTATCTCCTTCTAGCTTGTCAATTAATTTTGAAAGCGCTTGTTTTGATTTTTCTAAACGATTCGGTGATAAGTCTTCCGCTTTCATGCTGTTGGATACATCCAAACAAATCATCAAATCGGCTCCTTTTCTTTTTACTTCTTCAAGCTTGCTTCCAACTTGCGGATTGATTAATCCTATGATTACTAAAATAAATGCAACGAGATATAAAATAGTTTTCCAAACACGTTTTGTTTTTGAAACGTCAGGAAACAATTGTTGGATAATTTTTATGTCGCCAAAAGAATTCAACGCCTTTGTTCTCCATCGACTAACAAGCCATAGGATAACTAATAGGATTGGAATGATTCCAAACGCATAAATGAAATATGTGTTTTCTAATTGAAACATTTTATATTTTTTAACCTTTAGTTCTTTCTCGATTTGAAAAAGATAGTAGTGGTTATGGTATACTTTTAAATAATGTGTTTTTAATTAAAAATTCTAGTAACAATAAAATAGATGCTGCAATTGCAAATGGTAAAAAATGTTCTGATTTATTGGTGAAATTTTTCTCTTCAAAAATTGTTTTTTCTAAACGATCAATTTCTTTATAAACGTCCTTTAGCTTGTCGTTGTTTGTTGCTCGGAAGTATTGTCCACCTGTCATGTTCGCTATGTCAGTCATGGTTTTTTCATCAATCACAACATCTGCCCATTCATATGCATAACTTCCATCAGGATAAATTCCCGCAAAGGATAATGCTTTCCCCATTGATCCTAATCCAATTGTATAAACACGAATGCCAAATGCTTTTGCAATTTCTGCAGCAGTTATAGGAGCAACTGAGCCTTGATTGTTAACGCCATCGGTTAAAAGAATTACTACTTTGCTTTTTGCTTTGCTATCTTTAATTCTTGTTACAGAAGTCGCTAAGCCATTTCCAATGGCCGTTCCATCAGCAAGCATTCCAAGTTTTATCCCTGAAAACAAATTTTTAATTACATCATGATCGGAAGTGAGCGGACATTGTGTGAAACTTTCACCACTAAAAATAACTAAGCCGATTCTATCGTTGGGTCTGCTGTCGATAAAGTTTGTAGCTAATTCTTTTGCCGCATCTAGTCTATTTGGTTTGAAATCTTTCGCCAACATACTTGATGATATATCAAGCGCAATTACAATATCAATTCCTTCAGTTTTTACATCTTTAAAGCTCGAACGTGATTGTGGACGCATTAATACAAGAATCAAACAAGACAACGTTGCTAATCGAATTACAATTATAATATGTCTCAAATATTGCTTGTAGGATGTTTTTATTTTATCGAAACCAGAAAGTGATGACGTTTTTAATTCAGGATTTAATGTTTTGTTTTTTAGAATATACCAAACGATAATTACAGGAATCACGAGGAATAACCATCGTAATTCTTTGTTTGCAAACGTGATATCGTTAAAAAAATCAAACATCTTATTTGGTTTTTTGTTTATTGCCTTTTTCTAACTCTTCTTCTTCTCTTTTTGTCCCATCAATAAACCCGTAACTATTACTCATGCTCATGTCATTTTCTGTTGGCATGGGTTGCTCTTTTGCAAACTTTACTAAATCTGCTAAAATTAATATTTGCTTAAGTTTTGCTTTGCTGTCATCATCAATTGAAACATTTCTGAATCCAAATAAAATTTCATCTGTAGTTTGTTCCAATGCTTGAATTTTGAAACGATTTTCAATGTATTCACGAACAATATCAGTCAACTGAATATGATATAATTTTAGTTTGCCATTTTGCCATAAATTTTCTGACTTTAATTTATCAAGCTTTTCGAAAGCGATAATGTGAGCAGGTATTTTAGGGACTTCTACTTCAATCATCAATGGTTCTATTTTTCTTGTGTATTTGAAAATCATGAAAAGAATTACAATTATAAGCAAGGCGCCCAGAGTTACCCAAAGTACAAGCATGTTGTCTTTAAGCCAATCAAGCCAAGTGTAGGTTTCTTCGTAAGGTTCTTTAATATCTTTAATTGCTATTGTTGTATCAACTGCCATAGTACTTACTTGAAGTAAAAGAGGATCTGTAAAAACTCCATTCGTATCTCCTGCTAAAAACTTAAATGGTGGTATTGCCCAGTATCCAGAATCAAAAGAAGTAATGCTTAATATTTGTGTTTGAGTAAATAAATAGGGATCATTTTTGTCAACGATAGTATCTATTTTACTTTGACTAACAATTTCAACTTCTTTTCTGATTGTATCTGCGATTTCAGGCCACAAAACTTGAATTCGTTTTCCTCCATCAACACGGTATTGAATACTTAATTTCAAATTTACTTGCTGTCCAATCTGTATTTCATTACTATCAAGTTTCGCTGTAGCTTTTATTTGTTGTGCAGTCGTAGAAAGTGGAATAGCCAACACAATCAGCAAAATGAGAGCTGAAAATATATTTTTATATGTTGGTTTTGTTTTCATTGTGTATGCAATTTTATCTGCGCTTAAATAAATTAGTTAAAGGAATAATGTAAGACTCTTCTGTATTGATATTTGCTGTATCAACACCGCTCTTATTAAATAGTTCTTTTAAATTTGCTTCGTGTTTTTTTGCATTAACAATAAATTGAGTTCTTGTGTTTTTGTCAGAAGTATCTACCCATTTTAACTTTCCAGTTTCTGCATCTATAAGTTTAAGTAAGCCAACGTTTGGCAATTCTTGTTCTCGTTTATCATAGATGCGAAGTGCAACTATGTCGTGTTTTTTATTAGCAATTTTTAAAGCATCATTAAAGTTTGTATCCATAAAATCGGAAATGACAAAAGCGATGCTTCTTTTTTTAATGACACTGGTTAAATATTTTAAAGCCAGTTCAATGTTTGTTTTTTTATGTTCAGGTTTGAACTCAATCAAATCGCGTATAATTCTCAATACATGCGTTTTTCCTTTTTTAGGTGGTATAAATTTTTCTATTTTATCTGTAAAAAAGATTACCCCAATTTTGTCATTATTTTGTATAGAGGAGAAGGAGAGAACGGCACAGAGCTCCGTAATTAAATCTTGTTTTAATTGTTTGCGAGTTCCAAATTCTCCTGATGCACTTATATCTACTAAAATCATTACGGTCATTTCGCGTTCTTCTTCAAACACTTTTACAAAGGGTGTATTGAATCGTGCTGTAACATTCCAGTCAATTGAACGAATGTCGTCTCCTGGCTGATATTCGCGAACTTCAGAAAAAGTCATACCACGGCCTTTAAAAGCACTATGATACTCTCCTGAAAAAATTTGGTTGGAGAGACCACGTGTTTTTATTTCAATCTTTCTTACTTTTTTTAATAATTCTGCTGTTTCCATTATTCAATTTGAAAATGTGCCAATTCGATAATTTGAAAATTGAGATTTTTGGACGAATATATTTTCATTTCCAAATTGACTAATTTCCAAATTTCCAAATTACCTAAGGTACTTCAACCGTATTTAAAATCTCATTAATAATCATTTCAGTAGTAATGTTTTCCGCTTCTGCTTCGTATGTTAATCCGATACGGTGACGCAATACATCAATACAAATAGCTCGAACATCTTCTGGTATTACATAACCTCTACGTTTTATAAATGCATAGGCTTTTGCAGCCATTGCTAAGTTGATGCTTGCACGTGGAGAACCACCAAAGCTAATAAGACCAGCAAACTTGTCTAATTTATATTCTGCTGGAAATCTTGTAGCGAAAACGATGTCGACAATGTATTTCTCAATTTTCTCATCCATATAAACGTCTTTCACCACTTTTCTTGCAGCTAAAATGTCTTCTGGTTTTAAAATTGGATTTACCGAAGGATACTCATTCGCTAAATTGTAATGAATGATTTTGCGTTCATCTTCCTTGCTTGGATACCCGATTACAACTTTCAGCATAAAACGATCTACTTGTGCTTCAGGAAGAGGATAAGTTCCTTCTTGTTCAACAGGATTTTGAGTTGCTAAAACTAAAAATGGATTTGGCAATTTAAAGGTTTGTTCACCAATTGTTACTTGTTTCTCTTGCATGGCTTCAAGTAAAGCACTTTGAACTTTTGCTGGAGCACGGTTAATTTCATCTGCTAAAATAAAGTTAGCGAAGATGGGCCCTTTCTTAACAGAAAATTCTTCTTTTTTCTGACTATAGATCATTGTTCCTACTAAATCCGCAGGAAGCAAATCGGGCGTAAATTGGATGCGGTTAAAATCAGCATGGATACAACTTGCTAGTGATTTAATAGCTAACGTTTTTGCTAATCCAGGAACACCTTCTAATAGAATATGTCCATTTGATAGAAGTCCAATTAATAAACGTTCAACCATGTGTTTTTGTCCTACAATCACTTTGTCCATTTCCATGGTAAGTAAGTCGACAAAGGCACTTTCTTTCTGAATGCGCTCGTTTAATTCTTTAATATCAGTCATTTGTTAGATTTTTTTAGTCCCGAACATACGGGATTGTTTAGCATTTTTAGTGGGTGTAAAATTAATACAAACCAACGCTAATAGCTGATTAGGGCTGTTAAAAATTGTTAAACCGAACGGCAAAATCAATCTAATATAAAGCATTAATTTTCTTACATTTGTCCTCCTGAATAAGAGTAATAAGAAGAGGATTTTCTGCTTCGCTCTAAATAACTAAGGTCTTGATATGTTAATGAAACGTTATTTCATTCAGCTTTCTTACAATGGAACAGCTTACCACGGTTGGCAAGTTCAGTTGAATACCGTTTCGACTATTCAACAAGTAATTAATGAAATGCTTTCGAAATTGTTAAATGAGGGAGTATCAGTAATGGGATGTGGGAGAACAGATACAGGTGTGCATGCAACTGATTATTATGCACATTTTGATACGTCAGTTGATTTGTTAGCCGATAAAGCAAAGTGGATTTTTAAATTTAATCATGCTTTACCCGCTGATATTGCAATTCATGATATTTTGAAAGTAAACGAAAAAGCGAATGCACGATTTGATGCTGTTGCTAGAACATATCAATACATAATTAATAAAAAGAAAGATCCATTTCGAATTGATAGCGCTTGTTTTATTTATGGTGATTTGAATGTGAACGAGATGAACAAAGCTTCTCAGGTGTTATTTAATTATTCAGATTTTTCTGCATTTGCAAAAAGTAATACGCAGACTGGTTCTAATATTTGTAAATTATACAAAGCTGAATGGCGAGAAGAAAATGATTTGTTGATTTTTACTATTTCGGCAGATAGATTTCTTAGAAATATGGTGAGAGCAATTGTTGGAACGATGTTGGAGATAGGAAAAGAGAAGAAAAATATCGATGATTTTAAAGAAATTATTGAAAGCAAAATTCGATCTAATGCAGGATTGTCAGCACATGCCTGCGGTTTGTATTTAATAAAAGTTGATTACCCTGTAGACTATTTTAATAAAATCGAATGAGCGTAGAAAAGAAAAAGACCGCTATTGGAAAAGCAGTAGATTTTGCCATTCTTAAGAGGATATTTGTATATGTAAAACCATACAAAAGAAATTTTATTCTAGCCGTTTGTACCACAATTTTCCTAGCATTCCTTTCGCCTGTTCGTCCTATATTAATTCAATATACTTTTGATCATTTTGTTTTTGTACCCAATGCTTCAATGTTATTAATAATGACATTTGTTTTGGTAGGCTTACTTATTTCAGAAGCACTTTTTCAATTTGTTGATTCTTATTTGACAAATAGTTTAGGACAAAAGGTAATAAAAGATATTCGCGTTCAGCTTTACCAACACATACTCAATTTACGTTTGAAATATTACGATAACAATCCAATTGGAATGATGGTAACGCGTGCTGTATCTGACATTGAAGTTATTGCAGATGTTTTTTCAAATGGGTTGATCGTTATCATAGGTGACATATTAAAGATTATAGTGATTGTAGTTGTTATGTTTTTTATTAACTATAAGTTAACTCTTATTGCCTTGACAACCATTCCATTGTTGTTAATTGCAACTTATGTTTTTAAAAAATCGGTGCAAAAATCATTTCAGGATGTAAGAACTCAAGTGGCCCGATTAAATTCATTTGTTCAAGAGCATATCACAGGAATGAACATTATTCAGATCTTTAATCGTGAAAATGCAGAATACAAAAAGTTTGATGCGATAAATGAAAAACACCGCAATGCAAATGTGGATTCAATTATGGCCTATTCGATTTTCTTTCCAATTGTTGAAATTTTGTCTTCACTTGCTTTGGCATTGATTGTTTGGTGGGGTGGAAAAGGTGTATTAGAAGGGGAAACGACTATTGGTCAATTGATGTCGTTCATTATGTTCTTGAACATGATGTTCCGTCCAATTCGTCAATTGGCTGATCGTTTTAATACTTTGCAGATGGGAATGGTTTCATCAGAACGTGTTTTAAAGGTGTTGGATACGGTTGAGATAATCGAAAACAGTGGGACTAAAGAAGCAAATGCAATAGAAGGGAAAGTTGATTTTAAAGATGTTTGGTTTGCATACAATGATGAGGATTGGATAATTAAGAATATTTCTTTCTCAGTGAATAAAGGCGAAACTGTAGCATTGGTTGGCGCAACAGGAGCTGGGAAATCATCCATTATTAATTTGCTTAACCGTTTTTATGAATATAATAAAGGGGCAATTGTAATTGACGGAACAGATGTGAGAGATTATGAATTAACCTCTTTGAGAAAAAATATTGGAGTTGTTTTGCAAGATGTGTTTTTGTTTTCTGATACGATTGCAAATAATATTTCTTTAAACAATCCGGAAATTTCAAGAGAGAAAATTATTGAAGCCGCAAAAATGGTAGGAGCACACGAGTTTATTAGCAACCTTCCAGGCACTTACGACTATAATGTAATGGAGCGGGGCGGGATGCTGTCTGTTGGACAACGACAACTTATTTCATTTATAAGAGCGTATGTTTATAATCCGAAAATATTAGTCTTGGACGAAGCAACATCTTCCATTGACACCGAATCAGAAAAGCTTATCCAAAATGCAATTGATATTTTAACAAAAGGAAGAACATCCATTGTTATTGCTCACCGATTAGCAACCATTCAAAAAGCTGATAAAATTATTGTGATGGACAAAGGTGAAATCATTGAAATGGGTAATCACCAGGAATTGCTGAAGAAAAACGGACAGTATAAACGTTTGTTTGAATTGCAGTTTAAGGAAGATGGAGTGGTTTAAATTTTAAAGTGATTTCAACTTTCCCTTCAAATACTCTCCAGTATAAGAACCTTTGCATTTTATTAAACCTTCTGGAACACCTTCAAACATAATAGTTCCACCATCAGTTCCACCTTCTGGACCTAAATCAATGATCCAATCTGCACATTTTATTATTTCTGCGTTGTGTTCAATGATAATAAGTGAATGTCCTTGTTTAATTAATGCGTTGAATGCATAAAGTAATTTGGAGATATCATGAAAATGCAATCCTGTTGTTGGCTCATCAAAAATAAAGAGAGTAGGAGTGTTGCTGTTTTGTCCTATTCCAAGAAAGGATGCTAATTTGATACGTTGTGCTTCTCCGCCACTCAATGTGCTGGATGGTTGTCCTAAGTGAACATAACCCAAGCCAACATCCGAAAGTGGTTGTAATTTTTGTACAATCTTTTTTTCTGTGTTTGTTGGTCGTTGTGGTAAATTGAAAAAATCAATTGCATCATCAACGGTCATGTTTAAAATATCAGAAATGTTTTTTTCTTGGTAGGTAATATCTAAAATATCTTGTTTGAAACGCTTTCCATTGCAAGATTCACAAACCAAATGAATATCCGCCATGAATTGCATTTCAACGGTTACTTCACCTTCTCCTTCGCAGACTTCACATCTTCCTCCATCAACGTTAAAAGAAAAATGGGATGGTTTGTAGCCTCTATTTTTTGCTAATTGCTGGTCGGCATACAATGCGCGAATTTCATCATACGCTTTTACATACGTTACAGGATTGGAGCGTGACGATTTACCAATTGGATTTTGGTCAATCATTTCCACTGCAGCGATGCTTTTGTAATCACCGTTTAGTTTTTCAAATGTTCCTGTAGCTTCACCAAATCCTCCGTGAATCTTTTTCAATGCAGGATATAATACTCTTTTTACCAAAGATGTTTTTCCAGAACCACTCACACCTGTCACAACGGTCATTACGTTTAAAGGAAATTTTACATTAACTCCCTTTAAATTATTTTCACGAACACCAGTAAGTTCAATCGATTGATTCCAATTTCTTCTGGACGAAGGAACAGGAATGCTTTCTTTACCTGTTAAGTATAATGCAGTTAAACTTCTTTCTTCCGTTGCTAAATCTTTATGCGTTCCTTGGAAAACCAATTCGCCACCATGCGTTCCGGCAAGCGGACCGATATCAATCAATTGATCGGCAGCACGCATAATTTCTTCATCGTGTTCAACTACAATTACTGTATTTCCAATATCGCGTAAAGAATTCAATACTTTAATTAAACGTTCCGTATCACGAGAGTGCAAACCAATACTTGGTTCATCCAAAATATACATCGAACCAACTAAGCTACTTCCTAAGGATGTAGCCAAGTTTATACGTTGTGATTCTCCACCTGATAAAGTATTTGATAAACGATTCAATGTTAAATAACCCAATCCCACATCATCTAAAAACTGCAAACGGTTTTTTATTTCAACCAAGATTCGTTTTGCGACTTCTGTTTCGTAAGCGGTTAATTTTATTTTCGAAAAGAACTCCAATGAATCTTTGATAGGCATTAACACAACATCATTGATGGAATGTTCCGCTACTTTTACATACGTTGCATCCTTGCGGAGACGTGTTCCTTGGCAATCGGGACAAGCCGTTTTTCCTCTATAACGAGAAAGCATTACACGGTATTGAATTTTATAGGCTTGTGCTTCTAGGTGTTTGAAAAAATCTGTTAATCCTTGAAAATATTTATTTCCCGTCCAAAGTAATTTTTTTTCTTTTGGAGTTAAATCATAAAACGAACGATGAATCGGAAAATCAAATTTATGCGAGTTGTTTACCAATACATTTTTCCATTCACTCATTTTCTCACCTTTCCAGCAAACAATCGCGTCTTCAAAAACAGAAAGGTTTTTATTTGGAATAACTAAGTCTTCATCAATTCCAATAACACTTCCAAAGCCTTCACAAAGTTTACAAGCACCAATTGGATTATTGAAACTGAAGAAGTTAGTTGTTGGTTCTTCGAAAATCATTCCATCTAATTCAAACTTATTTGAAAAAGACATCACCCCGGCCCTCTCCAAAGGAGAGGGTGTTGGCTTCGGTTCTAAATTTTTCTTTGGTTTTTTGGCTTTTGCTTCGCTAGATGAAGGGCTTGTTGTAGCGATTTTTATTTCTTCGCCCATTATTTCAATTGAGCAATCTCCTGCACCTTCATAAAAGGCAGTCTGCACCGAATCAGAAATACGATTTTCATTGTCTTCGTCTTCTGGTCGAACTGTTAAACGATCTACAACAATATAAATTTGTTCTTTTTCTGAAAACTTTTTGGAAATGAAATCTTCTATTTTGGAAACTTCTCCATTTTGTTGAATACGGGTAAAACCTTGTTGTGCTAAAAGTTCTAGTTGCTTCTTGAATGTTTTATCAGCTTGTTTTTTGATTGGAGAAAGCACAAGAATTTTAGTTTCTGGAGCCAATGAGTTGATGTATTTAGAGACATCGTCAACTGTATCACGTTTTACTTGATTCCCAGAAACGGGCGACATCGTTCTTCCAATACGAGCGAATAATAATTTTAGGTAATCATAAATTTCAGTAGAAGTACCAACAGTTGAACGTGGGTTTCGTGAATTTACTTTTTGTTCGATTGCAATTGCTGGTGAAATGCCTTTGATATAATCCACTTCGGGTTTGTCAATCCGACCAAGGAATTGACGTGCGTAGGAGGAAAGACTTTCAACATAGCGTCTTTGTCCTTCGGCATATAAAGTATCGAAAGCCAATGAAGATTTTCCTGAACCCGATAATCCGGTTATAACAATTAGTTTATTGCGAGGAATGGCAACATCAATATTCTTTAGATTGTGTACTCGGGCTCCTTTAATGAGGATATATTCTTTCGAATTAAGGTCTTCTATGTTTTTAGGCTTAGCCATAATGTGATTTCAGTGCGTGTTGGTTTTAAAAATTTTAACACATAGAGACATAGTTTTTATGTACTGTGTGTTTTCATATAGAAGCAAGCTTCTTTCACATTAGAGAGTTTCCCTCAATCATAATTTATCCTTACCCCATAACTCAACAAAATCCTACAAAAATCCCTTTTTATCATAAAAATCATAAAAAATCTGCGTTCCTATGAGGATATTTGTTTCGGAGCCTGCAAAATTAATCAATTTACCTTTGTTTTTAGGGATATATAGTGTATATTTGTTTAAGCAAAAGAAATTATTTGGATTTATTTTTAAGTTCATGCAACATTTGAATAACTTCTGCGTTAAACTCAACATATTTCAATTTATTATTCACCCAAGGCGATTTAGCAAAATTTGTGAAAGCCTTTAAAAACTGAAGAAACATAAGGAAAAACTCTACTTTTTTATTTTAAGTTTTACATAAAAAAAGGAGGCCCTATGCCAATTCAACAGTTTGTAGACGACCAAGAGCTCGTTAATCAGTACATCAAGGGTGATGAATCAGCACTTTCAACCTTAATCACACGGCACAAACGTAGAATTTTTAGCTACATTATGTTAACTGTTAAAGACAGAGCATTGGCTGAAGATGTATTCCAAGACACCTTTATTAAAGTGATTAATACCTTGAAAAAAGGTCATTATAACGAAGAAGGTAAATTCTTGCCTTGGGTACTCCGTATTTCTCACAACCTTATTATTGATACGTTCAGACGTGATAAGCGTATGCCGACTATCAGCGGTGGTACAAATGATGAAGGTGAAGCGTTCGACATCTTTAGTGTGTTGGGAGTGTATGATAAAACTGCTGAAGAAGAGATTATTCAGTCTCAAGTTCGTAAAGACATCCGCAAACTAGTAGAAGCTTTACCTGCAGAGCAACGAGAAGTTTTAATGATGCGTCATTACTACGATATGAGCTTTAAAGAAATATCAGAACAAACCAATGTGAGTATTAATACTGCTTTGGGGCGTATGCGTTACGCTTTAATCAATCTCCGTAAGATGATAGAGGAGAAGGAGTTAGTTATAAGTCTTTAGTTAATTGGGTTAATTAAGTTATTAAGGGAGGGTTATTTCGAAAGAAGTAGCCCTTCTTATTTGCTGAAAGGCTCACTAGAACTGTCGTATCGACTTTCATTTATTTGTCATTTTCGACCTTCATTTATTTGTCATTTCGACCGTAGCGGAGAAATCTTTTATATTTTCACCCCCTCATACAATAATCTCTATTCCCCTCCGTTATCCTATCATAAACCTCTAAACAAACTGAATGAATAGAACATCTACTAAAAAAATTATTGAACCAAAGAGTACCGAAATGAATGAGAAACATGATGACAGCAAAGAATTTCCTTATGAACCAGGAGACAATGTCATCAACAACATTCTAAACTATTCAAAAGCTCTCTCCATCCGCAAATCAAAAAGCGGTGAACATTTTGAAATGGTACTAAACTAAGGTCAAAAGAATTTGAAAACGCCTTTCCGATATATTCGGAAGGGCGTTTTTTTTTGATTATATTTGATTGGATAAAACAAAATCGCGTGAAACGTATTAATGACTATTTTATTGGCGAATTACTCTCAAAAACGGAGGATGCCTTTGAGCATGCTCGGATTCATTTTATGTTGCGATTAGCATTCATTTTCACAATATTATTCTCTTTCCCCGTGATTTTTGATTATTTACTCGGCTATGAAAAAGCTGTGATTCTTCATTCTGTTGGGTTTTTAGGAATTATTTTAATGCCTTGGATAATTAAGAAGCAACAAAACATCGACAAAACAATTAACTTATTCTTTTCAATAGGTTGCTTTGTAGAAATAGGTACTACTATGATGATAAACCCAGAAAAGATTGATCCAATGGTCATTTCCTGGGCAATGTTTTTTATGATTTTGAGCGCATTGATTCAACGTGGTAAAGTAAGACTATTGTTTTCCTGCTTTTTGTTTTGGCTGCCAATTATATATCTTATTCTAAACATATCCTTAAAAGGACAGCTAAATGTAAACTGGATCATTCAAGAAGGCGCTGAAAATCCACCTATTGTTTTAATGTTTTTCCCAATAATATTATCCATTTATTCTATTTGGTCTCATACAATCACAATCGGAGAAGCACAGCAAACAATTATAGAACAAAAGCATATTATCGAAGAAAAAAACAAGGATATTACAGATAGCATTCAATACGCTAAACGTATTCAAAACTCATTATTGCCTACAGAGAAATATATTGACAAATCATTTAAAAGATTGAAAAAATGAATAAAAATCACATCGGTATAATGATATTCGCCTATCTTCTTTCCTCTTGTGGAAACGATGGGATTAAAAACAATATGCCCGATCCTAATGATACCACCGGGCAAGTATATGTTGCACCTGAACCTCCAAAGCCAAACAGAGATTCTTTACAAATTGATATTTCTAAAAGTTCTTTTGAATGTACGCGTTCCAAAGAGGTAAAGGAATTTGAGAAAGATGTTAATTTGTTTGGATCTAAAATGTCGATAAAAATGGACAATGCTGCTTTTTCTGCTAATACCAAATTAGATATTAAAAATGCGTATTGGTTTATGCTTGATAAAAAGTACGAATGTGGCAAAGTGCTGTTGGATATGAAAAAGGTAGCAGCTCTAAAAATTGGGCAAGGCGATAAAGTAGAAGTGGGTAATCCTGATTATTTGGAGTCTAAAAAATATCCTACATCCGCGTTAACCATTTTAAGTATTGATTCTATTCCTGATAACAAAAAGAAAATGCTGATAAATGCAACTCTTCAAATAAAAGATACAACAGCTAACATTAGCTTCCCTGCTAGGATTGAGTATGCAGATGCTTCAAATCTTACAGTTCCTACAAAACTCAGTGGTGAGTTTCATATTGATGGAATAAAATGGAAACTCAATCCTAAAAATGCAAAAGTAACAAAAGATGATTTGTTGTTTAAAGTCATATTGGTGAGGTAGTATATTATTTCTCACGTTTCCAAAATTGAATGTTCATTCCAAAGTTAGCGTTATAAGAATAATTTTTGAATGATTCCTTTTGCCATTATTTTACCTATTGTATGAATTTAGAATTATTTTTGACTTATTATTCCCGTTCTAATTTTTAAACAAAAATAATAATCAATAAATATTTTAGGATATACAATGCATAATTCAAACTGAAATTTTTATTTTTTCTTCTCGGACATTTTTAAACTCATCATTCCACCCATATAAGCAAAAGGAAGAAAAATAAAAACAGAGCAAATTACAACCCACAAGGGGTGAAGTGTTATTAAGCTAAACATACCGACTCCCATAAATATTCCACCCAATGTCATCGCCTGGTTCATTTTTTTATCAATAGCGATTGAGGAAGCAATTAATCCACCAACAAAACAAGCCAATGCGTAATTTAACAATATTAATAAGTGTAATGAAAAAGGAGAATTAGCAACATGTGCCTTTAAGGCTTCAGTATCATTGATGTCAATTGTTGTTGGAAGAGGATTGGCAATATGTACTAATGCTTCGCCAATAATTATAATAATCATACTTGCTATTATGCCAACTACAATTGCAATTATATTTTTAATTTTCATAGAATGTATATTTAATTCAAAGATAAAAAAAGCCCCAAGGAAAACTTGGGGCTCTAAAATTTTAATCAATCAAAAACTATTTTACGATTAATTTTTGGCTATACGTTTTGCCTTCAACAACTGCACTTACAAAATAAATTCCTGAAGTGTAAGAAGTAACATCTAATTGAAAAGTATTGTTACCACCAACTAAATTTACAGCAGTAGAAGTAATTGCTTGTCCAACCATGTTGTAAACAGTAAGAGTAGCTTTAGTCGCTTTAGTAGCATTTAAAACTAAATTTACATTACCATCAGCAGGGTTTGGGTATAAGTTGATTGCAGAAAGTAAATCATTTTCAGTAATAGAAGCACCGCAAGCTAAATCAGCTACTGGAACTTTGTAATAAATAATGTTTGCTGGTCCAACTTGCGGATCAGGATTTGTTGCTCCAACACCGTGTCCTGGTGAACTGTCATCTTGCACAATTACATATACATGTGAGTCATTGTCTTTTGCAATTGCACCGTATATCCCTTCATGAAAATCAAATCCTGGAACAGTATAATCAGGTTGAGTTAAGTCAATTGGGTCGCACCAAGTTGCACCATTGTCGTCAGAACGCATCAAGTACTGGTGACGGAAACTTTTAGCAACGTTAGTTGGGTTAATTAAAGTTCCAGCAGGACCATATGTTCCACCAATATCATAACCTTCACCAGCATCATTGATTCCTTCGAAAACTGAACTGTACGTAACAAATAATTTACCGGTAGCATCAATACCTGCACTAGGGAAAGATGTTACGGAACGCTGGTATGTTCCCATGCCTAAAAGTGTTCCGGCTGGATCTACATAAGTATTTAAAAATCCATCAGAATTGTAATCTTTTGCACCAGCAATTAAAATAGGAGAATTTGGAAGCATTGATTCGTTCCAATACATTAAACCATCAGTATATGGGAAATAAGATAAAGCTGCGCCATCACCAAGAACAAGCATTCTTCCGTAAAATACGTGCGCATTGTTACTAGCATCCAAAACTACGTTTACAGAAGCATCTGAAGTTTCAACTGTGTCAGGAGCACCATCAGCAGGGTTTGTATCACCTGTTGTCATTAATGTAGCATCAAACAAGGGAATAGCAAATTGCTTTACAATTGTTTTTGTCCAAGTGTTTCCGTTATCAGTTGATTTAATCATAACAACATCCACATCAAATCCACCAGCAACAATAACTACTGTTGAACCGTTTGCGTCAATTGAATAAGAATCTCCACCAAAACCAAGGTAAGAAGCAGAATCAATTTGAGGAATAACAGTTCTTAATTTATCCCAAGTAACACCACCATCTAAAGAGCGAGAATATGCAATTGCACCATCTTGACCGAAGTATGGAGTTGTACCAATACCAGATGTTTGAGAAATAACGTGAAGTGTTTGGTTTGTTGGTCCACCAACTGAAACACGAGACCATACATCAGGGAAACCCAACGCTGATTCTGTCCACGTTCCAGTTCCTTTAACAGGACGTGTCGCAACGTGAATATCACTTGCTTCGTGAGAAACAACAACTTCACCTCCAGTACCAGTTACACCAATATTTGTAAAACCCGTTCTAACAGATTCGATACGAACAGTTGGTGAAGCCATCCAAGATGTCCCATCAAAATAGTTGTATCCTGTACCTCTGTCAGCCCAAGCAGGGTCAGCAGCAAACGTCCACGTTGCAGATATTGTTCCGTCAGCATTTTTTACAAGACGGTTACAAACTGAACAGTTTGTTTGACTTTGATATTCTGTTGTGCCAATAACAGCAGAAGTAAATGCTTTGTTTTGAGGTGGTGTTTTTGCTTGTCCACGTAAGCTGTAAACCATTGATTCGAAAGCATCCGTGCTTCCTCCAACAATTTCCATGTTGGGTACTAGCTTCGTTTGCTTTGCAGCGATAGGGTTAACTTTTTGGAGGGTAAAAGCAGATGGCGCTTGTGCAAAAGCAGTGCTTCCAACTCCAATAGCTAGCCCAATTAGTAAGTATTTTTTCATAGCATTTAAAATTTTAGATTAATTGAGGGTTAAAACTAGTATACAAATATAATGTAATGACAATAATATGCAAATATTTGATTGATTCTTATCAATCTTTGTTGATAAATTAGGAGTTGAACCCCGAATGAATCGGGACAGGTGCAAATGCTGCCAATTAAAAGCATTTTGATTCAGCTTTGGCTGACGATAGAAAAAGAGGAATGTATAGTGTCACACTAAGCACTCTGCGTTGAAACAGACATTATCGAAGTGTTCTATTGAGAATACCTATTAGGATTTTGCCTTAACAGTAATACTAAAATGCTTTTTTGGAATACTGTTATCTGGAATGTATTCTGCATTCTTTATTCCTTTACAATATATAGCACATAATGTATTTGAAACTCTGTAAAGATTGTTGATTTTATCATTTGGTGTTCCGTCTAGTATTCCTCTCAACACATCCCATCGAATATCACAAGGATTGTTTCCGTAATCGTGCCATACTATAATTGAGTTTTCATCTTTTAATAATTCAAATGCATTTTTAGTGTCGCTCATCACACTTTCGTAATGATGGTCGCCATCAATAAAAATCAAATCAAATTTTTGATTCATCGATTTATAATCATAAGTAAGAGAATTGCCCTGAAGGTGCGTTACATTTTGTAATGATTTTGAAAAATGACGATGCAAATCCACATATTTTTTATCCAAGCCCATCTCTAACATGGTAGCGTCAGGTAAATTTAGTGTCACACAGTTTTTAGCAACACTTGCAACATTGCTAACACTTTCTCCTCGCCATGTACCAATTTCAAAATAATCACAATTCGGTTTTGATGCCGCTAAGCCTTTTAATAAAGCTAAGTCGATAGGAGTAGAGCCTCCATCTAGAGCAGCATAAGGTTCAATTGTAATGTCAAGCGTAGGAAGTAATTCTGTTATTTCAACAGCTTTTAGTCCTTTATCTAACTTGTATTTTTTAAAAACTTCATTTTTATTAACGTTATCATCGTCCAGTACTTTATTTAAAAGTGCAGGTTGTTTTAATATTAATGAAAGTGCTTTAAAAAGTTTAGATATTTTGTTCATGTTTATATTGTTGCTAAAATTCGCTGATACAAATCAACAAATTTTTCTCCTACTTTTTGGTAACTGAAATTATTAATTGCATAGTTACTCAATTCTTCCGAATTATATTTTCCTTCTTTAATTTTATCAATGGCTTTGTTTAAGGCATTCAATAAGCCTTCCTCATCCAAAGGTTCTACCAATATTCCTAAGTTGTCGGTAATGTGCTCGGGTATACCGCCAGCTGTAGACGATACAATTGGAATTCCACTTGCTAAAGCCTCCACCATCACACATGGTAAGTTTTCATAATTGCTAAACAGTAAAAAACAGTTGGCGTTACGCATGATTTTAGCAACTTCAGCAGTTGTTTTTGTGCCATCAAAAAAGGCAAATGTTTTATGTATCCCTAAATCAGTCGCAGTTTTAATATGTGGCGTAGCATCACCATCACCAATAAACCAAATTTCAAAATCGTTACGAAGTTTAGAAAGTTTTTCGGTAGCTCGCAACATCCCTGAAACATTTTTATGTGCATCGTCTAACGTGGAGATGTGAACTATTTTAATTTTTTCGGTTTGATTTTTATCCTTTGCAGGATGAAACAATTTAGTATCCGTTACATTGTAAATAATTTCATAGTTGCTATCAAATCCATGATTGATCATAGCATCTTGTAAGTCCTTTGATACTGGAGTAATGCAGTTAGCATTTCGAGCAATCTTTTTGGAAAGGATTTTTTGAATCCAACTCTGGTGTGTGTTTTTAGAAGGTAAGTAACCGGTCCAGTTTTCGGTAATGATATAAGGAATACCTTTTGATTTTTTTAAATACCAAGCAATTACTCCGGCAGGATATAATATATTGTGATGCACTAAATCAATAGCGTTAAATTTTTGATTCACAATTTTTAATCCTATCAAATGTGCTTTGATATATCTATTCGCTTTTTGAAGTTGAGACAAAAGCGGAATAGAATGGGTCACTTTTTTATAATACACATTTATCGTGTGAACATTATTTAAATCAGATTCTACAATTTCAAATTTCTCTTTGTTTTTGGCATCCGAACATACATATAAAGCAATAACATTTTGATAAATCGCTACCGCTTCAGCATGCTTTTGAACAAAATTACCAAGCGTAGGCAAAACCCTGTTAGGATACCAGCTAGATAAAAATAAAATATTTAATTTTTTGTTCATTTCAATTTCTTAGTCTTTAGTCTGATTGAATTCCCAATCACAATCACATCCGAAAAAGCCATAGCCAACGCACCCACCATAGGATTCATAAATCCAGCAACTGCAATTGGAATTGCTACAACATTATAGAAGAAAGCCCAAAATAAATTTTGCTTAATAGTGGTTAACGTATGTTTGCTAATTAAATGTGCTTCTGCCAGAGAAGATAAATCGTTGTGCTTTAACAAAATAATTTGTGCCGATTGAATTGCCACTTGTGTTGCATTACTTAAAGATATTCCTACACTTGCTTTTGCTAATGCAGGAGCATCATTAATTCCATCGCCTACCATTGCGGTGGCATTTTCGGAGTTTAGTTTTTCTATAATGATTAATTTTTGAGCAGGAGATTGTTCGCTGTATACATTTGAAATTCCTACTTTTTCAGCAAGTGCATGGCATTTAGCTTTCGTATCTCCACTTAATAAAATACTATTTATTCCAGCTGCTTGAAGCGATGCAATGCTTTCTTTTACATTCTCCTTTAGCTCATCTGCTAAATCTAACGTTGCAATTAATTTTCCGTTTTTAAGAATGTATGCGTTGTGTGAATTGTCTTCCGTTAATTCTTTTGCAATTTTATAAGAACCAATTTTGTATTCGTTTTTATCAGCATCAACAGCCGTAATTCCTTGTCCTTTTTCTTCGCTGATGTTTATAAATGCTTTTGTAACAACTGTTCCTTTTAATTCTTTTACAATCGATTTTGCAATAGGGTGGGAGGAATGCTGTTCCAACTGAAATAAAATTTCTTTCACTTCTAGTTCAGTTGTATCAAAGCAAGTAATATTTTTAATTTGAAATTCTCCAGTTGTTAGGGTTCCTGTTTTATCAAAAACAATGCTTTTAATTTTTGCAAACTCTTCCAACGTGTTTCCACCTTTAATTAAAATACCTCTTTTAGCAGCTCTACCAATTCCCACCATCACAGCAGTTGGTGTGGCTAATCCCATGGCACACGGACAAGATATTACAAGTACCGCAATGCTTCTCATAATGGCATCTTGCATGGTTACATGAAATCCAAAATAGGTAACACAAAAAGTAAGAATGGAAATCCCTAACACTACAGGAACAAAAATGGCAGATATTTTATCTCCCAATTTTTGAATATTCGGTTTAGCTTGTTGAGCTTTTTTTACAAGATCAATAATTTTAGAAAGAGTGGTATCGTTTCCAACTTGTTCAGCACGCATTCTAAAATTTCCACTCAATAAAATTGTTCCGCCAATTACTTTATCGGAAATTGTTTTTTCAGAAGGAATACTTTCTCCAGTCAACATTGCTTCGTCAATACTAGCTTCACCCGAAATAATTTCTCCATCTACTGGAACTTTGTCGCCAGTATTTACTTGTAATAGTGCGCCAACAGGAATGTCTTTGTAATTGATTTCGGTAATCACTTCTTTGCCAAATTGTAATCCTATAATTTTTGCGGTACTTACGCTTAAAGCGGATAAGTCTTTAATAGCAGAAGTAGTTTGTTTCACCGAACGATGTTCCAACACATTACCTAATAGAACTAGTGTAATAATAGTAGCCGTAGTTTCAAAAAACAGAAAGTTGTGTGTTTGGTGAGTATCATATAAATACATTCCAGCCAGGCTATATATAAACGCTGCGGTAGAACCAATAAAAATCAAAACATCCATATTAGGAACCCCTATTCTTACGGAGCCGAAAGCGCTTTTTCCAAATTGCATGATTCCTATTATAAAAACAGGCAAGCAGAGAGTTAGTTGAACATAAGGTTGGTTCAAGATAAATCCATGACTAAAGATCATGTGACTAAAAAACAGAACAATGGTAAAAGGCAGGGTAAAGTAAAATCGTTTTTCGATGGATGACATTTTGCCTTCGTTTTCTTCCTTTACTTTACTGTCAATTACTTTGTAGCCAAGACTATGAATGTCTTTTATCGCAGAAGTAAGCTTGTTTTTGTTTTGAAGGAAAAAAGTGGCTTCCCCAGTAGCAAAATCAACATGGACATTCTCCATACCACTCTTTTTCAGACTTTTGGTAATCCCCATGGCGCAATTGGCGCAATCCATGCCCTCGATATGCAGTATAGTATTTTGTTGGGCAGTGTCCATTTCCTGCAAAATTACTAATTATTGATGGCTATTAGGGGAGAAAAGGGTCAAATATTTGCTTTTAAGTTTCGTGCAATTATAAAAAATTCTATCTTTGCACCCTCAAAATACTATGGTGGCCATAGTTCAGTTGGTTAGAATATCGGTTTGTGGTACCGAGGGTCGTGGGTTCGAGCCCCATTGGCCACCCTTAAAAAAAGCTTTGCATTTATGCAAAGCTTTTTTTTATGCTTTATTCCCCATCCACTCATGAAAAGGTATCAATTCAGGACTATAATGTTCCCAGGATGTAGGTTTGCCTTTTATTGATAGGTCTTTTAGCATTTTAGGTATTGTTTTGTTTTCTTTTTTATATGTAAAGCCATCTTTCTCTAATTCTCTTAATAACTTTACAATCATTATATCTCTATGTTTAATTTCAGAGTTCTTTTCATGTCGTTGAACATATTTTCTTAATGTTTCTAATAAGCGCGATGCCTCATCAATTTTTCCTAGCTCAATGCATAGCATAATGTTCATGATTCGTAATGAAATATTCCACCTTGATTTTTCTTTTTCAATTTCAAGGGATTTGTTTAAAAGAGTGTAAGATTGTTTGTATTGCTTTTGAGCAAAAAGCAATGAAGACTTATAGTAAATATATTTTGCTCCAGTAAATTGTCCACTATCTATCAATTTGTGTTTTAATAGCTCATTTAAACAAACTGTTGCTTTTTCATATTTTTTATGATAGAAATATATGTGAAATTCTTGATCTTTCGATAAAAGATAGTTGTTGCTATTTTCTATATAATGTTTTTGTGCTTCTTTAGCGTATTTTGATGCCTCATTAAAATTTTCTGTAAAAGTTTTGTATTGACTTAAGTTAATTAAGACGTTTCCTAATCGTTCTTCTCTGTAAACAACGGGAGAGTTTTTTACAATGCTATATAGCGTTTTACAATACTTAGCTGAAATTGTATATTTTTTTTGTTTCTCAAAATAAAACATTAAAATAATATGTAAATAATAATTTATTTGTTGTGATTTATAGGTTTGATAATCTTCCTTTAGTTGCCTTATTGCTCTTAGTATGTATTTATGAAAGGCTTTGTTATTATTGAATTTCATCAGATTGTTATTTATAATGATTTTAAAATAACAATCATTAGCAAAATAGGACCTTTTTTGACACATTTCATAAAATGAAATTTCTTGATCAATTTTCATAAATTGATTCGCACCTTCTTTTAATGCAAATACGTATTTTTTAAGAAGTAATCCCTCTAGTAATACTTCGTATACTTCATTTTTTTTTGCTTCTGCAATTATTGAATTTAAAAATATTTTGAAAGGTCCTGTTCTGTTTTGGTTTAAAGTTTTTGAAATAACTCTCGCTAAAAGAATTTTCTTCTTTAATCGAAGTAAGGTTTGATCGTGAGGAGAAAAGTTTCCTTTGTTTTGTATGTGATAATCAGAAGTAAGTATGTCTGTTATTTGATTAAATGCTCTTGATTTAAGCATTCTGTTTACATTCAAATCGCCTGAATTTGGATTTGCTATATTTTGAATGTACTTGCAAATAAGTAAATTATCCGAAGAATCGATTATAGAATAATGATTGAGAATTGATTTTCTTTCAGAATCATTTAAATTAAGCATTAAGTCGTCAATATATGGGAAGGGCATCTTAGTGTAAATTGATTTATTGTTTCATTGTTGAGTAAAAAGAGTTGTATTGTTTTGTAGTTTCTAATATTTATAAGTGTTTTAGAGATGTTACACATCCGAATTGTTTGTCCATTGTAAAATAATTTAATAGTATAATCTTTGTAATGTAAAATTAGTTCTTTTTATTAATGCGACCATTGAGTTTTGTGAGTATTTCTATAGATAAATTTAAACTTATGTAAAAAAATGGCCTTATTTATTAAATAATTGAATAAAATAAGAGCTTTTCAGAATGTTACATAAAGAGTCAATTTGTCCAAGGTTTTTCTGTTTTTGTTGCCTTACTTTGTCTTATATAAAATTAAGAAATAGTAATCCATAAATTTAAAAATAGAAAATCATGAAAAGTATATTAAAATTAGTAGTTAAAGGAGTATTAGTAATCGTTCTTTTTGCAGGTACATCTATTGCATTATCATCCGCAGGAGTGAAATCAGTAAATGAAGCAAAAGCGGCCGTATCTTATCAGGTAGTTTATCAATATTTAGTAAGTCGAGGTTACGAAGTAATAAGTTTAAAGCCAATAAATGGTTCAAAAGATTCAGATTGGATTGCACATACAGTAAAAAATCAAGTTCACTATTGGACAACTGTTGATGTTAGCGGCAATTCAATTATAGGAACCACAGATATAATTATGTAGTAATTAAAATCAAACCAAGATTATGACATTTTTTGAAATTTCGATTTTTGTTTCAGCTGTTTTTCTTGGTATTGCCTCACTTTTATATTCTTTTATATATGCAAGCAATAAACAAAATTAGTTCGGAATTAAATACCACTGCTGCTAGTGTTTTGAGAAAAACAACTTACCGTCAAGTATATCAGTACATTCAGAAAAAGGGATATACGGTTTGTAGTGTTACACCATTACACGGTAGTGAAAATTGGTTTGCAGTTTTAAGTGATAAAAAGAATTTTATACTTACAACAATTTTTGCACAAGGTAAAGAAATTGCTGGCTTTGAAGCGAAAGTGATGTAGTTTTTTGGGTCGCGTGCTAATACGCGCGATGGCGAGTGAAAGCTCGCCATTAAATAAATGTTATTGCATTTTGTTTTAGTAATACCGTTTTGAGCATTTTGACGATTGAGTTAGTCTAGGAGTAGGGTCTACTTTTTCTGTTAGAATGCTTTTTTTTTAAAATACTCTGCCTATTTAGCAGATTTATAATATATTTTAAATGTAATTGCTAGATATCTATTTATCATGGAGATTAAAAACCATCAAAATGATTTTAGTTTGCCAAATAACTTTCAAAGTTATTTGGATAGTTTATTACTTAATGTTAATAGTTCTTCAATTTCGGATACTATTTATAAAACTTCAAAAAATTTCCTTGTAGTTATTTCTGATAATGGATGTTTTCAGAAAGTATCTGCTTCTTTCTCTAAAGCGTTGGGTTATTCTGATGCCGAGTTGCTTCCTTTTGTTTCTCCCCAAATTGTTGTAGAATGAGAATTTATCCTTTCTGATTTAGCAAGTAATTATTATTTTGAAACAACACTGCGTTGCAAGGAAGACAAGCATAAAAAAATTAAATGGCGCCTGCTTCCATCAGTTAGTCAAGGATCGTATGTTTTTTTGGGCTGGGAAATTTAATTTTTTAAAATTACGATTTCGAACTAATAATCACCTTTTCGGTTTCCTTTTGATTTTCTTTTTGTTGCTGTCGTAATTTCTGAATGATTATTTATCTTCACTTTGTTCCTTTTTTAACATGTTGAATGCTGAATATCCAATTACTATTAACACAACTCCCTTTACCACCCAAAGCCATACTTTACTTTTGATTAATGGTGCTTGTTTAGTTATAGAGGTAATTTTTACTTGCTCTTCCCCATAATTTACAGATGCTAATTCATTTGGTATTTTGTCTTTAAAATGAATCAAATCATAATTTGGTGCATTGTCATTTTCTTTCCCATATGTCAAGTAAATACTCTCAGATTTAGGCAGGTTAGCAACTAACTGACACTGTTCCGCAAAAGCGTAAATTTCATCCAGAAGAACAGGCTCATTATCGTAATTGATAATTTCTATTTTTAATTTTTTAGTTTTAGAATTGTTGCAAGAAATTGTATAGCTTTCAACGGATGAAAACACAGATGTGTTAATCATATACCAATTCTCAATATCGCCTTTGCCAGTTTTGATAGTGCCGGTAGATCCATATATATTTATGTTTCTGTAAAAATCAGACTTTGAATTACTTTTGATAGTAATGTAGTTAACCAAATAGGAGTATGGGAAATCAACAATTATTTCGGAAGTTTTTTCTTTTTTATTCTCCGTTTGTTTTTTACCTAAAATTTTTAAATCATTGTATTTCCCTTCTACTAATTTGTTTTCGAATGCAAAAGCTGCAGAAACATTAATTTTAGGACTTCCATCATCGTCAAATTTTATTCTGAAATAGGTGTATTCAGAATTATTAAAGTTAATAGTTGTGTAGGAGTAATCTTCCAATGCATTTCTGAAACGAACGATACGCAAATGTTCTTTTATTGAATACCATTCTTTATTATCATTGCTTCCTTCAATTTTTAAACTTTTATCGAAATTGGAATCAGAAACATTTAATTTAATTTGATTGATGGCTTGTTTTTTTGGAAATTTCAATGTTACATACGAACAGCACTTTTCATTGTAGCTGTCATTGATTAATTCAAACGGAATTGACATCTCTTTTGTGTTACTTCCCATCCAATTCATTAGATATGGAATTTCAGAAGTATCATTCTCTAATATATCATATATGCGAATGTCGGATAAATCACTTTTGCTTTTAGCAACAACTTCTGGAGACAAAAGAAGTGTATAATAATTCTCTTTATCAACTTTGTTTAGTTGTCGTTTAAAGGAATAGTTTTCTATTTGTGCAAAAGATGAGAATGCAAAAATTGAAATCGATAGTGTTGAAATGAGTTTGTTCATATGTCTAGTTGTTGTCATCGCCAAATATGAATGCTTTAAATTTTTGGTATAAAAAGGATACAATCAATAAGATTACCCCTAGAAGCATATATGCTATTACCTTGTAACCTGTTGATAAATCCCACGTGTCAAAAGTTAAAAGCTTAATTAATGTTATTCCAAAAAGTGTGATTGCAGATATTCTAATAAGCTGATTTTTTTTATACATACCTACTGCAATCATTATAAACGAATATATACCCCAAAGAGCAGTGAATCCAAGTTTATAAACAGTATTGTTTTCGTAATAATGATATTGAGCATTTCGTGTTTCTTGAATAAATACCAATTCATAGCTTAATACAACTAATATGAAAAAATGTATTATAGCTCCAATGTAAATTTTTGAAATTGTAAACTTACTAAAGGTGTCTGTTTTTAAAATTCTATAATTTAAAAATAGTAGAATTGCAAAAAGAGCATAACATATATATCTTAAATAAGTAAGAGATGTATTTAATGTATAGTATAGTGATTCTAAATGTAGTTCATGGTCGAAAGTGCTTAATTCTTGTAGACCAGCAGTAATAAAACCAAATGCAATGAGCATATTAATAGAAAAAGCGCTCCATCTTATAACTGGAGATTTTAATTTTGAAATACTTAATAGTCCGAATACAATAAAGAAGATCAAATTATAGATGGCTATTACTACTTCTTTCAGTCTTAGAATTGTATAGTCTCTTACATCCATTGTTGCTCCAGGTACATCCCACTCATTTGTGGAAGGAACTTTTAGTAAAGATTTCTGGTACAGTGCCTCATAATAATAGGATAGCTCATTGCTGAAAGTAAAGTAAGTGATCAAAATAATAGAAATGCCCATTCCATAATCAATAAATGTGTTTATCTTGAACGTTTTAGATTCTTCTTCTACTAATGGTTTTTTACGATTTACATATATCATTGTTCCCATTGCAGCAATAACAAAGAAGGAAGTAAGTAGTGAGATATTCGCAAAAGGTTTTGATGTAATATATAATTCAGGATAATATCTATATGCATCCGCTAAGGTTGTCCAGTCTTGTAATAAACTTAAGATCGCAAATAAAATCATGGTATACCCGAGCCATTCGTAAAAGCGAACAGCTTTGTATCTTCCAATAGAAAAAAGTAAAACAGCTTCAGTTGCCCAGAAAAGTGTAACCCAATCGCCTTCTAATTGAACAGGAACAGCAATGGTGATGAAACTCAAGACAAGAGCAATTAGTAAATAAAATAGTTTTCTATCGAGTAATTTGTTTTTAAATACAATGTAAGCGAACGCAAAATGGACAAGAGCATTTGCTACAGTATAGATACCTAAGTATTCTCTTGTTGTGCCATGATCCAGCGTTGCATAACCCAAACCGAAAAAGATAAAACTATTGGAAACAATTCGTACAACATCCCACGCACTGAATTTCTCCTGCTTCACAATTTTATAGGACATGTTGCTGATGTAGAAAATAATGAAGAACAAGAATGCAAAACATAACGAAAGCGTTGTGTGTATTTCATAGTTGAACTTTCCTAAAAACCAAGCAAGGAATATCAGCCAAGTGAATCCAAAGGCCAGATGATTTAAGAGTTGCCAATATTTTTTGAACGATAAAACTAAAATTCCAATGTTTACTATTACCATATAAGAAAACATGACTTCAATTTTGCCTGAACCATCACTCAATAACATAGGAACGGCATAAGCGCCAACTAACCCTATAATTCCAATGATTTGTAAATTGTAAATGGTAGCAGCAAAAACAGTAAACATTGTAAACACAACCATAATTGCAAACGCGGCAATTTGTCCGAACATCCCATACAAACTATATGCAATAAATGTTGTGAAGTAGAGCGAAGCCATTCCGCCACTTAATAGCACAGCGCTAAATGCTTTATAATTTATTTTTAGTCTTAAAGCGAGAAACAGCAATATTCCACCAGCAACATAAGCTAATGCAATTCGAGCAATTGGACCTAGCATGTCATTATCGATAGCATACTTTACACCAATTCCCAATCCGATTACAAGAATAATAATACCAATGATCGTGATTAATTTTCCACCAACAAAAGCTTCAAAATTAAAATCTGATTTAGGTTTTGGTGGAGTAGGAGGAATGTTTTGTTGCTGAACATGAGGAACAGTCGTTTGCTCCTCAACTTTTGTCATTTTTAGTTTGTCATCCAGAGCGGAGTCGAAGTGCGAAGTTTCTTCAGTTTTAATTTTAGGAGTTTCAATACTAATTTCAGGGAGAACTTCTTTTTTTAATTTAGGAACATTTTCGATTATTTGCTCCGGAATATTAACAGCAGGTGGAACAATAATCGGTTGCTTCGAAACACCTTGTTGTAGTGATTCTAATTGAAGTTTTAGTTGAGCAAGTTCATTGTGATATTTATCAAGGTTACTAGATAATAGTAAAATCTTTTGACCAATCAGATTAATCTTTTCCTCGTTTGTCATAGGTTTCATTTTTCCAGATTCGATTTTAAAAAAAAATGCTGATTTTATTGAAAATCAGCATTTATATATTTGTATGAACTTGTTTTACTTCTTAATTATCTGCGCCTCTAAAGCGTCAACCAATAAATCTTTTTGGCGGACTTCAGCACGTAATTCTTCAATTTCCTGACGCAATGCTTTTAATTCAAGAGTGAATTTAGCCTCTTCTTTGCTCCAAATGTTAACATTATAATAAGGTTCTTTCTCAAAATCAAATCCTTCAAAGTTCTCACGGAAGAAACTATATAAAGGAATGCGTAGCTCTTTTGAAATTAATTCTAAAGTACGAATCTCAAGGGTGTTGTTTTCTAAAGCATAATCCAATTCAGATTCAGAAATATTTAAATACGATGCTAAATCAGCATACGTAAATTTTTTCATTTCTAATACTTGAAGTATTTTTTCTTTCAAGTTCATCATATCGACAACTGTTTTCATAATTGGTAGGCTAAAATTACACTATTTACGTGTTATACGGGTGTTTGTCTATAAATGTTATGTATTTAGGAGTGAAATTCGACTATTTACCAGGAAAACCAACGGGCTCTGGGGCCTTAATTTCAGCAACAAAGGTCTTTTGGTATTCTTCCCAGGGAGTATCTTTGTATTTTCCGCTCCCGAAATACTTCACAATTGGTTCAAACTGCTCTGCTTGGTGATATCCAACTACGGTTTGAATTTTTTTTATGTCTTCATTTAAAAATACAACTGAGGGGTAAGAAAGCTTTCCTTCTAGAATCGAAACAGCAAAATCATGAACAGGACGTTGCGTTCCTTCTGGATTTTTATTGGCAAACACAAATCCATTGAATTTAACACTGTCACGTGTTTCAGCATCAAATTTTACCGGATAATAGTTGTCGTTTAGGTATTTTGCAATGATTGGATTACCAAAAGTGTTTTTCGACATCATTTTGCAAGGTCCACACCAGCTTGTATAAACATCCACCATAATTGGTTTTGGACTTTTCTTTTGCAAATTGACAGCTTCTTCAAAAGTGTACCATTTTACGAGTCCCTTTGTATCATCTTTATCCGAAGATATATTGTTGTCTATAAAACTTTGTGCAATTACGACAATTGTTGCAAGTCCTAAAGCGAAAAGTATTTTTTTAATCATGACTTTAATATTAATAGAGTAAAGGTAAGATATTAATGCAAAAAGGTCAAACATTAAACAATGTTTGACCTTTTTTGTGAAAAAATAACAATCTAATTAACTCCGTGCATCAATTTTTTAAGAACTGGTTTTAATGCAAATAGTAAGATGGCTGCAATTCCTGTTAGAATAACAAACACCATGAAGAATTCATATAAGTTATGGATTTCAAATCCTACAAATGAAGGATTTACCGATGCGATTTGATTGGTCGATAAAATCTCAAGTTGTTCAGGTGTTGCAACTGTTTTTTTATCAAGTATACTTTGTAAATCAATCCCTAATTTTTCAGCTTTAATGAATTTATCACCAGTTGGAGGTAATATAGAACCTAAAGTTCCTGCTAAGGCATATCCTGCCGCGTTTGATAAAAAGAAAACACCAAATAATAAAGATGCAAATCGTTTTGGAGATAACTTACCAACTAGTGATAATCCTATAGGCGATAAACAAAGTTCAGCGAATGTTTGAATTAAATAAAGTAAAATCAACCATTTGATTCCTAATAAGCCACTGTTACCAAGGTCTTTTACATTATTTGCAATAATGAAATAACTTACAGCAATTAGTGCCAAGCCAATAGCTTGTTTCACAGGAGAAATAGGTTCTTTCCCTTTTGCTCTTAACTTATCCCATAAAATACTAAATGGTAATGCAAAAGCAAATACGAATACTCCATTGAAAACTTGCACCATTGATGGAGGCATGTCCCAACCAAAGAAATTTAAGTCGGTTTGATTATCAGCGATAAAAGTTAAAGAAGAACCTGCTTGTTCGAATGCTGCCCAAAAGAAGATAACGAAGAATGCAACAATATAGATAACTATGATTCTATCTCTTTCAATCTTTGTAAGTGATGAGTCGGAGATAATTAATCCTGCTAATGTAATACCACTAGCATAAATAATCGGATAGATTACTGTTTTAACAATATTCACACCTTCAGTAAAATAACGGATTCCAAAAAATAAAACAACAAATGAAATGAGTGCAATAATTAATGATTTTGTGGTAAAAACAGCTTTTTGAGCTTCACCTTCTTCATAATCAGAATCATCATTTTTTGAAGGCAATCCACCTAATGGTTTCCCATCTGGAGTAACAACATATTTGTTTTTTAAGAAATAAAATACAAGTGTTCCTAGGACCATTGCAATGGAAGCGGCTAAAAAGCCCCATTTAAAAGCATGGACATCTCTAATTCCAGCAACTTCAACATCTCCAATGTAAGGACAAATGGTTTGACCCAAGAATGCCCCTAAGTTAATTCCCATATAGAAAATAGTAAAAGCGGTATCTAACTTGCTTTTTTCCTGCTTCGGATACAAGCTACCAACCATACTCGAGATATTCGGTTTGAAAAATCCATTCCCGAAAACGATAACTCCTAAAGCTGTCCACATTAAAGTATTAGCCAAGGACAAATTTGTTGAAAAAGTACTTGCACTGAAGAATAATAGTAATTGACCTACTGCCATCATTAATCCACCTAACATGATACAATTTCTATTGCCGAAAAATCTGTCAGATATAAAACCTCCTAGCATTGGAGTTAAATAACACAAACCAAGAAACCCGCCATACAAAATAGCTGCGTCTTCTTCTTTCATCATTAAAGAATTTACCATAAAAAGGGTGAGAATAGCGCGCATTCCATAAAAATTGAATCGCTCCCACATTTCTGTTCCAAATAATACCCATAATCCTTTTGGGTGACTCGTTTTTGCTGTTTCTGTAGACATATATTGGTTTTTTATAATTAATACCTGCGAATATAAATAAATTAGCATAAAGTACAAACTCTTATGCATTCATATTGCTTTATAGTGGTTTATTGTCGATAGATTATAGGTTATTAATGATGAAGTCCGTCATTTTATTATATAAATGGTAGGACGTATTTCCGCCATAAATACTATGATTTTTATCTGGATAGATGAATAAGTCGAATTGTTTATTCGCTTTCACTAGTGCGGTAATCATTTCCATCGTATTTTGATAATGTACGTTGTCATCCGCACTTCCATGAATTAAAAGGTATTTCCCTTTCAACTTATCTACATGATTAATGGGTGAATTGTCGTCATACCCACTTGCATTTTCTTGCGGTAAACTCATAAATCGCTCTGTGTAGATGTTGTCATAATATCGCCAGTTGGTAACCGGAGCAACTGCGATTGCTGTTTTAAAATAATCAGCTCCTTTGGTGATACATAACGAACTTAAATAACCGCCAAAACTCCACCCCCAAGTTCCAATTCGTGCTTTATCTACATAAGGTAACGTTCCTAAATATTTTGCCGTTTCAATTTGGTCGGCTACTTCCAATTTCCCTAATTGCTTGTAGGTGCTATGTTTAAATGCTTTTCCGCGATACATCGTTCCACGGTTATCTACACACATAACGATGTATCCTTTTTGGGTTAACATTTGGTGCCAAAAATAATTTCTTCCTCCAAAAGAATTATTCACCTGATTGCTTCCTGGTCCGCCATAAAATGTAAGAAAAACTGGATACTTTTTTGTCGGATCAAAATTTGATGGTTTCATCATCCAGGCATTCAATTCAATGCCTTCAGATGTTTTGAACATAAAAAGCTCTTTCTTGCTCAAATCAAATTCTGCCATTTTTTTTACTAAGGCTTCATTGTTTTCAAGTATACGAATTTGTTTCCCTTGAGCATTATAAATAGCAATAAAAGTAGGAGCGTTAGCTGACGAATAAAAATTAATATAATATTTCATGCCTGTACTGAAATCAGGAACGTGTGTGCCTTTTTCAGAAGATATTTTTTTCTTACTACTGCCATCAAATTTTATGGAATAGATATCTTTTTCAGTTGCTGTAGTTTCTGACGCAGTATAAAAAATTGTTTTTGCTTTTTCATCAATACCTTGAAAATTGACTACATCCCAATTTCCTTTTGTGATTTGATTTAATAGCTTGCCCGTCATATCATATCTGTAAATATGATTGAAGCCATCTTTTTCATGTGTTATGATAAAACTACTATTGTCTGATGTAAAATATACATAATCACCTTGTCCTTCATGGATATCAATATATGTATCACAGCTTTCTGTATATACTATTTTCGATTCGCCTGTTGTTGCATTATTTAACAATAACTCTAGTTTGTTTTGATAACGATTCATTCGAACAAGTGATAGAGTGTTCGCGTCCATCGTCCATTTGATTCGAGGAACGTATTGATTCACTTCTTTTCCTATGTCCATTAACTTATCTTTAGCACTAGCTAAATCATATGTATGAATGGTTACAATAGAATTGTCTTCTCCAGCTTTTGGATATTTGAATTGATATGCAGTTGGATAAAGCTGTTTGTTGAATTCGTCAAATGAAAACTCTTTTACTTTGCTCTCATCAAATTTATAGTAAGCAATTTTTTTGCTGTCTGGACTCCAGAAATAAGCAACTGAAAAAGAAAATTCTTCTTCGTGAACCCAATCCGTTGCACCATTTATTATATTGTTTTGTAAACCATCGGTTGTTACTTGTGTCTCTTTCCCAGATGCTAAATCTTTTATATAAATGTTGTTTCCTCTAACAAAACCAACCTTATTGCCATCAGGAGAGAAGGTTGCATACATTTGTTTTTCTCCGCTACTTACTGCTATTAAGGCCTTTGTAGTTCTGTCATATACATAATAATTCTCACGAGTAGAATGGCGGTAAATTTGTTCTGTTCCCGTAGAGATTAACATTTTTGTTTCATCTGGACTAAATTGATAACTATCAATTCCAATGGATTTGCTATCCACTTTTAAATCCGCTTCAGTAACTATTGTAACAGGAGTAGAGGCTTTAGCATATTCATATTGAACAATTTTTCCATCTTCCATTGCTGAGTAGTGAATTCCATCTTTCATAGAAACCAAACCGTAAACACTTTTAGATCCAAATGTTCCTATTTTAAAAATATCATCCAGCGTGATATTCTTTGTTTGTGCGTTAGCAATATTAAAAGAAAGAATAGTTGACAAAGCGATAATAAAAAGTCGTTTCATAATCATTTTATTTAATTAATTTTGATTGGAACGAAAATAGCAAAATTCGTTTGAAGAAACACTAAAAAAGTGATGAGTGGTCGACTAAACGGATACATCTTTTAAAATGAGTATGAAATACAATAAAATAACACCTTCAATTCTAAAAAAACTTCAAGATATACTTGGAGAGCAATATGTCTTGTTCGACACTGAAAATTTAAAAAACTACGGTCACGATGAAACGGAGGATTTGTTGTTTCTGCCTGAAGTAGTAGTCAAACCAAGAATAGCAAAAGAGATTTCCGAAATATTAAAACTTGCTAATACAGAATTGATTCCTGTTACTCCTCGTGGCGCTGGAACCGGATTGAGTGGTGGAGCATTGCCAATTCATTCTGGAATCATTTTATCGATGGAACGTTTCAATCAGATTTTACAGATTGATGAACGTAATTTACAAGCAACTGTTGAGCCTGGAGTCATCAATGAAGTATTTCAAAATGCAGTAAAAGAATTAGGTTTGTTTTATCCACCCGATCCTGCTAGCAAAGGAAGTTGTTTCTTGGGCGGTAATGTAGCCGAAAGCAGTGGCGGACCTAAATGTGTGAAATATGGAACTACAAAAGATTATATTTTAAATTTAGAAGTGGTATTGCCTACAGGAGAAATAATAGAAACTGGAGCTAATACATTGAAAAATTCTACAGGATATAATTTAACACAGTTGATGGTTGGTAGTGAAGGAACTTTAGGAATTGCTACAAAAATAATTGTAAAATTATTACCCCTCCCAAAATTCGATTTATTAATGTTGGTTCCTTTCAAAAGCCTAGATGAAGCTTGTGCTGCCGTTAGTGAAGTGTTTCGAGCTGGATTTACACCTAGCGCAATGGAACTAATGGAAAGGGATGCATTGGATTGGGTGAGTAAATATGTTCAGAGCAATGTTGTTAAATTGGAAGATGACATCCAAGCTCATTTACTGATAGAAGTGGATGGCAACGATTTAGATGTGTTAATGAAAGATATGGAAGCGATTTCTGAGTTGATGTCGAACTATAATATTAGGGATATTTTATTTGCTGAATCCGCTTCACAAAAAAATGAATTGTGGAGACTAAGAAGGGGAATTAATGAAGCTGTGAAGAACAATGCTATCAGTAAAGAACAAGACACGGTAGTCCCAAGAGCTGAGCTTCCTAAATTGGTAAAAGGAGTGAAAGGAGTGGGAGAGAAGTATAATTTTAAAACAGTTTGTTATGGACATTCAGGTGATGGAAATTTACACATTCGTTTAATTAAAGGTGATTTAACAGATGAACAGTGGAATGGTGAGTATATCAAAAAAGCAATAGCTGAAATATTTACGATTTGCAAACAATTGGGTGGAACGATAAGCGGAGAACATGGAATTGGACTTGTTCAGCAAGAATATATGCATCTTGTGTTTTCAGAAAAAGCGTTGGAAATACAACGAAATATTAAAAAGGTATTTGATCCAAATGAAATTTTAAATCCAGGAAAAATGTTTGGATAATAAAAAACTCCGCTCATTGTGACCAAAAAAGAAGTTACACTGAGCGGAGTTAAAATATAAGAGAAATATAGCGTAAGAACTATTTCTTAATCACCACTGAATCTTTCTTCACCATTTTATCCTTACAGCAATCTTTTTTAGCTCCCATTTCACATTCTTCACCATTAATTACAATTCTTTTTCCAATACACATTTCAGCTCCGCCTTCTTTACACATTTCTTCTCCTTCTTCACACGCTTCCATTCTGCTACAAGATTTTTTGCTTTTTTTCTTCTTGCAACAATCATCTTTTTTACCACAATGTCCCTGACTTTGGTTCATGCAATGGTTCATGCATTTTTTTGCCAAAAAAATGGTTCCTCCACCGAATAAACTTAGGAAGCCTGCGAGGATAACAAAATACGAAACGTATTTAAATAAATTTGAAAGGTTTTCTTTCTGAGTTTTTGCTAACAAAAACATACCCGCAATAATTACGAGTAAAGACATGGAGGATGCAATTAGTATCATTTTTTTTAAATTAAGTGGATATTTACTTTGCTTATACTACTAATGTACGATAATTATTTATCAACTTCAATTTCTCTCTTTTCATAACTTAAAATCCAAGAAGAATAAGCTGGCGAATCTGCGTTTGATTGATTTTTAGTTCTCTTTAAAACAGATTCATGAATAAACAGAGTTCCATTTGTATTTTCATTCCACGTTCGTGATTTGCTTTTATATAGTTTACCCACAAACCCTATTTGTTCGTTATGCATATGCCCGTCTGCATTTTTCTTTGTCTTTAACAATTGTTGATATGATGGTGCTCTTTCATAGATTATTAATCCTTTGGCTGTCGCTTCATTGATCATCCACGTTAAAGAAATGTTTGATAAATCATCTTCTTTATATCCACCACCTAAATCTGTATGTACACCACAAAACCAAACTTGTTTTAAGCGATCTTTCGGTTGGTTTTCAGGCAATCGATTCCACAATGTGGGGTGAAATGTTTTTCTTTGGTCATCAATAGAAAGCGCATGCCGTGCGAATTGTACACTATCACTTAATTCAAACGAATGAAATTTATGAGGAAATATTTTATCTAAAAGTGTGCTAAGTGATTTGTTTGGTAATCCGAGTGCTGCAACCGTATCAAATACACCAACAAATTTTATTTTACACCACATCGTGTGATGTTTGTCAATAAATTCTGTTGCTTTTTTTTCTCTTTTTTCTTTATCCTTTATTGTATAAATCTTAAAAGCTTCATCTATAATATCGGCTCTAGAAATAGGCAAAATTCCAAATAAATGAATGAAGCCAGATAAACTTCTAACTGTAGCTGCTCCTCTGCTAAATCCAAATAAGTAAATAGAGTCATCTGCTTGAAAATTTTCAAAAATAAAACGATAACAATCTAACATGTTTCTAGAAAACCCTCTGCCACCTATTAACCCGGAGATTCCTTCTATTCCTGTTCCAAGACCAGCATCATAATATGCGATTTGGTTATTAGTTCGATCTTCAATCATGTTGAATAGCTTGTACACATTTGTATTATTATCTATTCCGCCTTTTTGACCTGTGCCATCTGAAAACACAACAATGTTTTTTCCCATGAAAATGAATTTTAAATACGTAACGATGAAAACTATTCAGCTTCTCTGTTTAATCCTTCCGATAAATTACTCAGCTTTAATTTAGGAGTAAACATAAAATATATTTCGGATGAATCTGTGGCATATTTATAAAAAGTTTTTGTAACGGCAGCGAAATTTCTCTTTTCGGGATACGCTGGAACACCTAATTCCATCATACACCAATACTTAATTGTAATTTGATTTAAATTCATTTCACCTTTTGAATAAGTCTTTATTTCACTTGGAAGTTTTGATTCTATTGCATCAGAAATGTAAATCACTCCATTGCTAGTGTTGCCCGAGTATAGGTTGTGGGATAAATAGGAGTCCCAAACATTAAAAAAGTTCAGCAGGGGCATTAAAATAAATAGAGCTGTTACAATCTTTATAGAATTATATTGAAGCATTGTTTTGATCTGTAAAACATCAAATGAATTGTTGTTAAAAAACAATATAAATGAAAAACCCATCATTGCAATGTTCCAAGGCCAAACAACTGGGTTGTAATTATGTCCAAATGGACCTAAGACAAATAATATAAAAAGATGCATGATAAAAAGTAAAACTACTGCAGCTTTTTTCGTAGGTGAAAGAAATAAAGCAATTCCTGTCAACATTTCAATAATAGGAAATGCCTTTCCGAGCCAATCAATGCTTCTTATTCCGTCTTGGCTCATGTGGTTTGTAATTGGCTCCATCAACCAAGGATATGTGTCGGAAATAAAATGAGGATTTAGTTTTTGTAAGCCACTCCAAAAGTATACAGAAGCAATCATTAATTTGAAAATTGTAACGATTGCTAATTGCTGTTTTGTGTCGTCACATCGAAAATTAAAAAATGCTACAATGAATAGCATTAGTATATACTGATAAAACCATGGTTGCCATCGATTTTGGTCGAGTATTGCTAAAAGCAATGCACAAATGATAAATGCTATTATAAATTTTTGTGGATTTCTTAAAAGTGCAATACATACAAGTAGAAGTAAGGTAATACAGAATAAAATAATATCGAATGGGTGATTAACGGAAGGTAAAAAATCTATGATTGGTGTTAATGGAAATATTCTTTCGCCCAGCCAAAGCTTATAAGATAGCAGCATGCTAAGTATGCATGCGATTGAAGTAATTCTTGTGATAATTCTTATTTGTGAGCAGGAGTTGTCTTTCATTGCTTTAATCTCCCCGCTTTGTAATAATATTTTTTGTAATAGGCTTCATCCAAATCATCAATCATGACTCCTTTTTTTGTAGTAGCATGAACAAATTTGTTGTTTTGTAAATAAACTCCAATATGAGAAATCTTATCTCCATCAATTTTAAAAAAAAGCAAATCACCTTCTTCTAGATTGCTTTTTGAAACTGTTTTACATTGCTCAAAAATAGAAGAGGAGGAGCCTGATATAGATTTCTTGTAAATGCTGGAATATAGAGTAGCTGTAAAATTTGAGCAATCAATTCCGCTTTTGTTTTTTCCTCCATATTTATATGGAACGCCATACCACTCGTCAATAAATGAATACAGTTTTATATTTTCGATTTTGCTTTTGTCAACATTTAAAAGTGTAGCATATTTTCCTATTACTTTTTCCGACTTAGAAACGCTTGTATTTGTAGTAGTTTCTTTACTTGTACGACAAGAAGATGTGGAGACAGCTGTTGATAGCAGAATACTTACGCAGATGAATTGGAAAGTTCTTTTTAGTGTACACATCAAAATAGCTTTTCTCAAAATTACTTTGGAAAAAGGCTGTTGTGATGCTTTTTAGAAAAGGTTATTAAAGGTGGAATGTTGATAAGGGCAGTTTTTATTTTACCTCCAATTGAATGGGTAAATTATAAGAAACATTTACTGGAACTCCATATTGCTTCCCTGGTTTCCACTTAGGCATCATTTTAACAACTCGAATGGCTTCTTTATCTAATTCTGGACTTATTCCTTTTACTATTTTTGGGTTGATAATATTGCCGTCTTTTCCAACAATAAATTGCACATATATTTTTGTTGCTGTCTGTCCCAATTTTGGGTCAACTTTTTCTGAATAGTTGAAATTTTTAACAATAAATTTCAACAAGGAGTCTTTTCCACCAGGAAATTCTGGCATTTGTTCTACAAGAGATAAAACTTGAGAAATTGAATCAGTCGTTATTGTTGAACTTGTATTTGCAAATACTTCAGCGTTTAACTCATCAGCATCTTGTGACGCACTTTGAGGAGTAGAAATAACTCCAAAAACATTTTTGTCTTCACTTTTGCTAGATTCTTTCGTTACAACTTGAGCTTTTTTTGCTTTATCTTTTTGTTCAAAAAGTTTTCCATCGGTTCTATATTTTCCTCCTTGGTTGCTCTCTGATTTTTTTGCCAAGCTGATGTTTTCGCCTGTCGAAACATTATTCGAAGTGTTTTTTTGTTTTTCATCTGGAGCTGTTGTTCCACCATAGGTTCCACCGCTTGCTCCTTCAACAGATTTTTCTTCAGCTCTTTTAGAATCATCCAGTTTCTCATTTTTTTCTCTTTCTGGAGCACTTGTTTTGGGAATGGATACGGTTTCTAATTGATTATTCTTTCTGTCATCTCGAGGTGTAATTGTTGCATCGTATGCGTTATTGTTTCCTGCAATTTCTACTGGAGCTTCCTGATTGCTATTGTCTCCAGTACCTTTTGAGTTTTTATAATAGCCGGGTTGTTGTACTTCTTCTAAAGTTGTTTCTTGGTCATCAATTTTAGCGGGTTCAGATTCTGAAACAGTTGAAATAGCTCCACTTTCATCTGTTGATTCAGTAATAGCAGTTCTTGATTCTGCTTCTGAAGAAGGAGGTGGAGGAGGAGAACTTTCGTTTTCTTTTAATTGAGCGAGGTCACCGCTCATGCTCGCCTCTTTTAAATTAATTTTATTGAAAAAGAAAACGCCTACAATTAACAATGCAATTGTTGCTGCAACTGAAAATGCTATTTTATAATTAAATGAAATAACAACAGCTTCCTTTTTTGCAGATTCTGATATTCTTTTGTTTATAGCTTCTTTAATCAAAGTGATACGATTTCTATCTTTAACCAATTCCAACCCTTCTAATGCATCTGAACACATCTCACAATCTAGTAAGTGTTTTTCTACAATATGTCTTTCTTTCTGATTTAACTTATTGTCGATATAATCGAACAATATCTTTTCAGAAAGACAATCGGTTGGGTTGTAAATAGTATGTTTTAAATCGCTGCTCATTATTTTTTTGCACTTTTATTTTCAATGCAAATTTTTAAATTTCGTTTTCCATTTTGAATATAGCTTTTTACATTATTCATGTTATAGCTTGTTAATTCAGTTACTTCTTGATAACTCTTTTCTTGTAAAAAAAATAGTTCAACACATAATTTTTGCTCCTCGTTCAATCCTTTAATGCATTCTTCCATAAAGGTTAACTGCATTTCTTTTGTGTTCTCGACAGTAAGATGCACTTCGGGATCTGATTCCATAAACGATGCCAAATCTTTTTGCATTTCTTTTGTTCTCTTTAGTTTAGAAGCGCCAGAGCGCAATTGCATTAAACAGAAGTTCTTGCAAACCATATGAAGCCAAGCCTTAAATTGCTGTACTTCATGCTTTTTTAAGTCCACTAAAAGTTTTTCGAAAATTTGCATACTTGCATCTTGCGCTTCGTCCTCATCTTTTAAATACTTCATACATACACCAAATATTAAGTGTGTATGCCTTGTATGTAGCTCGCCCACAAACATGCTGTTGCCAGTTTGCTTGTATTCAGCAACTAGTTGTAAGTCATCAAGTTTTTTTATTTGGGAAGCTTGCATATATAGTATATACAAAAATAGACATTTTATATTTCGTTATGGAATTTTTATTTCATATGCATCTTACACTTGAATTCAAAATAAAATAATTCAAACTTTAAAATATAAAAATCATGAAATCTATGACAACATCAATATTATCTAGTGCATTTGTGGTAATGTTAGCTAGTAATGTTTCTTTTGGAGCGATAGCTTCTACAGAAAAAAACATCAAATCTAAAATTGAAAATGTTACAGTCTTTACGCAAGGTGCTCAAATTTATCGTAGTTCTCTTGTGAATGTAAATTCTGGAATTACAACTTTGATTTTCGAAGGATTAGAAGCTACTATCGATTCAAAAAGTATTCAAGCAAGTGGGTTTGGAAGCTTTGTTATTATGGATGTTCAGCACAGTATTAAATATCCTGAACCAAAAGAAATTGATTTGTCAAAGAATCCTAAAAATTTGAAACAAATCAAAATGTTACAAGATTCAATAGTGATGATAGATTTTGATATTATGGAAATTGCGGATAAGCAAGCTTCTTTGAATATCGAAAAAAATACATTGCTTAATAATAGAATTATTAAAGGTGAGACTAAAAAAGACACATTGAATTTAGTAAAAGAAGCCTTGACTTATTTAAGAGAAAAATTAAATAACATTAATTCAGAATTGTTGAAATTAAAAAAAGAAGAGTATCGCGTGAGTATTAAAAAACAGCGCATGCAAGCTGATTTACTTGCTTTACAGACATACAATTCGAATACAGGCGATGTTATTAAAGATGTAACAAATTATAGAGTTGTAATTACAGTTTCTTCAGATGTTGCAACAAATGGAACAATGAATATTAACTACATGTTGCAAGATGCAGGTTGGACTCCTTCGTATGACTTACGTGCAAAAGGAACTGGTGGGAACATGCAATTAACGTATAAAGCACAAGTGTATCAAAATACAGGTATAGATTGGAACGATGTAAAATTAACCCTTTCAACTGCAAGTCCGAACCAAAGCAATGTAAAACCTGTTTTAAATACATGGTGGTTGAATTATTATAATCCGTATTCTAACAATTACAATAAAAAGCGTTCCGAATATGATAAAGATGATGTTTCTAAACTTTCAATGTCAAGAGGCGCTGGTTCTTATGCACCAGTTACAATGGAGGTTGAGGCTTTAACAGCGGCTGATTTTACAGTTGCTCAAGAAAACATAACAACTGTTGAATACGATATCAAATTAGCCTATAATATACCTTGTGATGGTAAAACACATTTTGTTGCAGTTCAAACAAAAGATATTCCTGCTAACTATATTCATTTCGCAGCGCCTAAAATGGATAAAGATGCTTTTTTAGTTGCCAAAATTACAAATTGGGATGAGTTGAATTTAGCTGCCGGAAGTGCTAACATCTATTTCGATGGAACATTTGTTGGTGAATCCTATATTGACCCAACTAATTTGTCTGATACATTGGATTTAACTTTAGGAAGAGATAAAAATATGGTTGTAACACGTGTAAAGCAAAAAGATAAAACCAAAGAAAAGTTGATTGGTGAGGATAAAGTTAAAACGGTAACGTATGAAATCACTATCCGTAATACAAAATCATCAACTTCAATTTTTAATTTGCAAGATCAAATTCCAGTTTCTCAGTCAAAAGATATAATTGTGACTTTGGCAGAAGTGTCAGGAGGGGAATTGGACGAGGCAAGTGGAATTGTTAATTGGAAGTTCAATTTGAAGCCAAAAGAAACAAAGAAAATTACAATTTCCTATACGGTTAAGTTTCCGAAAGATAAAGCTCTGGCTGGTTTATAAGGAATTAAATGTTTTAAAGAGAAGCACCTGATTGTGAAAACAATCGGGTGTTTCTATTTATAATGGATTATAGTGTGTAAAATTTGAATTTATAGACTAAAATGGCATCTTTTTTAATCAAAATTTCTTATATTTGTGTTTTAGTCACAAAACGTGGCTTGTAATTTGATTTGTGCTTTGAATAAATAATGAAAAAACTACTCTTTATATTTGTCTCGGTTTTGCTGCTATCCTCATGGATGTTGGTTCCTGCCGATCAATCTGAAGAGGCGAATGCTAAAATCAAAGCTATTTACATCTACAACTTTACTAAATACATTGAATGGCCTGGAACCTACAAGGAAGGTAATTTTGTAGTGGGCGTTTTAGGAACGAGTGTCCCTTTGGTGAATGAACTAAATAAAATGGCAGGTTCTAAAACTGTTGGAACCCAGAAATTTGAAATAAAAACGGTAGCAACTGCTGCTGAATGTGCGAAATGTCATATAGTTTATATCCTATCAGATAACTCTAAACAACTTCCTGACGTAATAGGTAAAGTAAAAGGGAAAAGTCCTTTGATTGTTACTGATAAATCAGGTTTAGCTACGAAAGGATCGGGTATAAATTTCTTTATTGATGGCAATAAACAAAAAATCGAATTGAATAGAACTAATATAGAGAAATATAAGCTTAAAGTGGCGTCAACACTAGTGGAGATGTCAGTTCAAATTAAATAATTTTTTTATTTTATATTTAAAAATTAATGTCAAAAATTAAAGGAACAATTATTTTAGGATTTCTGCTATTAATAGCAGTATTCTCGAATGCTCAGCAATCACGTGTGACTGCTGCTTATGCGTTCTTGCAACAAAGCAAATTGGATAGCGCGAAAGCGAACATCGATGCTGCTGTTGTTCATCCTGAAACACAAACGGATGGTCAGGCATGGTATATTCGTGGTTTTGTTTATAAAACGATTTACAATCAAAACGAAAAAGGAAATAAACAATCTAGTGCTAGGATAGAGGCGTTAGTTTCATTTAAAAAATCAGTTTCAATTGATCCTTCAGAAGAAAACACACAAGAAAACATTAAAAACATCAAGTATTTAGCAACTACACTTTACAATGATGCTGCTGCAAGTTTAGATACAATTGATTATAAAATTGCAATTAAGAATTTCGATCTTTTTAGAGAATATTATCTGTTAGTAGATCCTTCGAAAGAAAATTTCAAACAAAAAGAAATTGATTTTTCAAATGCTATGGGTTCTGTTTATACCCGCATTTATGATGGTGATAGAAAAGTTAGACAAGAGTTTTTAGTTTTGGCTAAAGCATCTTACAATAAGGTTTTAGCAATTGATCCTAACAATATTAGTGCAAATTACAACATGGGTATTTTGTATTATAATCAAGCAGTACACTTAATTAATCAATCTGATTATGATTTAGATATCGTTGCTTTAAACGATGTTCAAGACAACTCTATCAACTTATTTAAATCTTCTTTACCTTTTATGGAAAAAGCATATTCACTTGATCCAAACAGAAGAGAAACATTGTTGGGTTTATCGGGAATCTATTTTAGTTTAAATGAAAAAGAGAAATCGAATGAGTTTAAACAAAAATTAGAACAAATAGGTAACAAATAACGATAAACAATTATCCTCAACATTTTTATGAATTTAAGATTTACAATTGGTAGAAAGATCGGATTAGGCTTTGGCGTGATCATTCTATTGGTAATTGTAGCTTTCTGGCTTACGAATATTACTCTAAACGAAAGTCGTAAAAAAACAGATCAGGTAACTGAAATTTATAACCCATCCGTTGCTTCTCTAAAAGAATTGAATTACCTTTTGATTCGTTCAAAATTTTTAATTACAAAATGGTTTTATGTTCAAACGGGAGATGATGCCAGTGACAAAAAGGCATTGCGCGTTTTAATTAAAGATGAATATCCTTTATTGAAAACCAAAATCAAAAAATATTCTGTTAACTGGAATAAAGATGAACAAGAGAGTATTGAAGGAATCTTAGCACTTAATGAACAAATGTTTAAAAGCTATGAAGACGATGTAATGCTTACTCTTAACTCATTTGAAACATATAATGATGCTGCTATTAAGTTCACAGCTTTAATTCCATTTGAAGATCTCGATACGAAGTTTAAGGTTATTAATGAGAACTTAAGTATTCTTATTGATAAGCAAAATAAAAATGCTTCAACGAATTCAGATGAAATGTTGCTTTCGTTTTCTTCACTTCAACGAATTGTTCTTTGGTTATTTTTTATCTTACCATTTGGCGCGATCGTAATTGCCATTTTTACTGTTAGGACAATCGTTCGTCCAATTCATCAATTGAAAAAAATATTGGTAATGATGGGAAGAGGAGTGCTTCCAACTGAAAAAATTAAAGATAGAAACGATGAAATCGGTGAAATGTCGATTGCCTTAAACGACTTGGTTGACGGCATGGGCAGAACAACTGAGTTTGCAAAGCAGGTAGGTTCTGGTAATTTTGATTCTCACTACCGTGCTTTGAGTAAAGATGATACATTAGGAGCTGCATTATTAAAAATGCGTGAAGATTTGCGTGAGAATGAGCGTGTTTTAGAGGCAAAAGTAATTGAGCGTACTGAACAAGTTGTTCGTCAAAAAGAAGAAATTGAAACTCAAAATCAAGAGTTAGAAGTCCTTTACAAACATGTAACTGATAGTATCAAATATGCAAAACGTATTCAAGAAGCTATATTGCCCCCAGATAGTTTAGTAAAAAGAGTTTTGCCTAATTCATTTATTCTATATAAACCGAAAGATATTGTATCAGGTGATTTTTATTGGGTAGATGAAAAGAACGGCAAATCAATGTATGCAGCTGTTGATTGTACCGGCCATGGTGTTCCTGGTGCATTTATGTCGATTGTGGGTTATAACTTATTAAAACACGTAGTAAATAGTAATGATAGCACTACACCTTCTGAAATTTTAGATAGATTAAATGATGGTGTTAGTGAAACCTTGCATCACGGGCACGAAGATTCACAAGCAAAAGATGGAATGGATCTTTCATTTTGTACGATTGATTTTAAGACATTAGAATTGCAATATTCAGGTGCTTATAATCCTTTGTATATCATTAGAAATGGTGAGTTGATGCAAACCAAGGCTGATAAGTTTCCAATCGGATTGTTTTTGGGAGAAGAAAAAAAGAAGTTCAAAAATCATACGTTTCAATTGCAGAAAGGTGATTCAGTATACGTTTTCTCTGATGGATATGCTGATCAATTTGGAGGTCCTAATGGAAAAAAATTCATGGCAAATCATTTCCGTGATTTGTTGATGCAAGTTCACAATGAACCTATCGAAAAACAAAAAGAAATTTTAAACAAAACCATTGAAGAATGGCGCGGATCACTTGACCAAGTGGACGATATTCTTGTGATAGGCGTGAAGATTCCTAATTAAATTTCGTTTACCTCTGTTAATTAATCTTTTGTCGACTAAAAGTGTATATTAATCAAAAATTGCTTATTTTTATTCCGTAGAATATAAAGCAAGAAATGATTAAAAAACTACCCTATTTCATCCTATTTTTTTCGCTGTTATTTGTTTCAAGAAAAATTGAAGCGCAAGTAAGCGATTTTCAATGTACTCCAACAGATTTGGGTTTTCTTCCTTTGGCATCACCGCCATGTGCAAGTAGCTTTGGATTCAATTATGGCTCCTTTGTAACTCAAACAGGTTCTACACTGGGGGCAACAAATGATTCATTAAGTGGATACATGTTGTCTTGTTATTCAGGAACGCCTTTACGTGATGTTTGGTATTCTTTCAATGCATCCGAAAATCATGTTGAAATTCAAATACAAGGAATAACTGCTACTCCGTTACTTGATTCATATGTAGGAATATACGAAGCAATTTCTGGTGAATGTGTTGGATTGATACCTCGCGAATGTTCCATTGGCAGTGGTTCGGGGTTGCATACTATGGAATTCGGGGCATTAACGTTAGGTGTAAAATATTATTTGCAAATAGCTTCTGGGACAGGAACAACAATTGGTGATGGGGTCTTTAATTTATCGCTTAGAAGTAAAAGCGTTTGTTCTGATTGTTCTAAAAATTCTGTTCTCAATACCTATCCGCTTCCAGTAAATGCAACTTATCCTCCTGATACAACAGTCGGATTTTGTTATTCCGTAATTGGATATAATGGATTGTTTGGAAATGGTTTTCATGGAATGGTTCCTTTGTTAGGAAGCGGTTGGGATGCCTCAACGCTAACTGTTTATGATGCTCCTGATTCTGCAGATTTTGCTGGACAATGGAAATGGTTCTCAGGTCTAAATATTGGAGGAACTAGTGGAGTGGTAAGTGGGTTCTTTTATGATATTGGAGGAGACAATGATCCGAGAAATAATTTAGGAGATCACGGAACCTTTTCTACAATCTGGACTTTTTGCTTTACTGTAAAAACTCAAACAGTCGCAAATTGTGCTTTAGGTTTAAATGACTTAAGTATTCGTTTTTTAAATTATGCAGATGGCGAATCCGGTTCATTGGTTTCAACTTACGATTGCTCCGGTGATGAGGATTATATATTTGATGCTCATATGGAGTGTTGTCCAAAACCTCTCGGAGTTGCAGGAATTGCAGCAGGATGTAATAGCACACCAGATGGTTCTATAATCGCATATGCTGGGTTTTCAATATTTGGACACGATTATTTTTTATATAATAGTGATGGAGTATTAGTTGCTACGCATACTTCAGCTCCAGGTTCTGTAAGTCCGTATACTTTTGCAGGATTATACGAAGGAAATTATTATTTATACTTTAATGAAAATACAGGCGGAGCTTGTCAAACAGGATATAATGTATATGTTCCTGGACCAGTAGCATATGATATTCAGCAAACTGTTTTTGGTTGTCCTTCTGGAACTCCATGTGCAAATAGTGCTGAAGTTGTAGTAACGAGTGGAGGTGTAACAAATGTTTTTTGGAGTAGTGGAGAAACTGGTTTTACTGCAGATTCATTGTGTACTGGTTGGAATTATGTTACCATTGTTGATACAGGTTCTGTAGCTTGTTTCATTTATGATTCAGTTTTTATTACGAATTTCCCTTTTGCTAGTACTTTTTTCGACTATAATCAATACAATTACTGTACTTCTGATTCATTTGCATTCATAACTGATTTTCCTGCAGCTGGAGGTGGAACATTTACAATGGTCACTCAACCTGCGGGTATGACTGCCGCAGATGTAAACCCGATTACAGGTGTCGTTGATATTTCGGGAGCAACCTTTGCAGGGTATGTGATTATTCGGTATACATCTGCGCCTCCTTGTAGTAATATCGCTCAAGACACAATGTATGTGGATGTTAGTCCGCCAGCACCTTTATCATCAATGTTTCCAAGTCAAAATTTATGTGTAGGTGATATCGCGAGTTCTTATGCGAATACTTCAGTTTACGATGTCTATTGGTATAATGATACTGCGCTAACCTCAAATATTACTGTTCAATTACCAACGACTACTTATGATTTCTTTTCTGGTATACCTATAACTACTCCCGGAACTTACCCATTTTTCTTATTAAATCATGGTCTTACAGGTAGTTGTAAGAGTGCACCTCTTCCTCTTACGATAAATGTTTTTCCTTTTCCTACAGTTGATGCCGGAGCACCTGTAACAGTTTGTCCTGGATTTGGAGTGAATTTAAATTTAACTACTTCGGGAACATCATTCTTGTGGTCACCGACTTCAGGGTTAACCAATCCAACAGCATCCAATCCAACAGCTAACGTTTCAAGTACAACTGTATTTACTGTTGTTGTTACGGATGCTTCAGGTTGTTCTGCTTCAGATACGGTTACTGTTATTGTTGATGATAACGGGCAGTGCGATATAATATATTACATTGGATTTACACCTAATGGTGATGGTTATAACGACTACTGGCATATTGATGGAATAGCAGTTGACCCTAAAAATGAAGTATTTATTTTTAATCGTTGGGGTGATAAAGTTTGGGAAACAACAGGCTACGATAACTTAACGAAGAAGTGGGAAGGAAGAAATAAAAGAGGAACTAATTTAGTGTCTGATGGAACTTATTTTTTCATTATAAAATTTCAAGATCGAACTATTAAAGGATATGTGGAATTAACAAAATAGTAAAATAATAAAACAGCATGAAAAAAGTATTATTACTACTCGTATTAGGATTATCAAATGGATTAGTGTTTTCACAAGCACCACCACAAGGGATTAACTATCAAGCTGTAGCACGCGATAACTCAGGTGCAGCTTTAATAAGCACCTCATTGGCTGTAAAGTTTG
>CANNHN010000014.1 GCA_947504725.1 Bacteroidota bacterium
GGTGCATTTCCACCAAGTGTTGCTGTTGTTGTACACACAATTTGATCTGGACCGGCAGCAGAAGTAGTAGGAGGTGTGTCACGGAAAATCGTAATATCATCTGTTGATGGTGTACACACACCATTAGAAATTGTCCAGCGGAAAGTATTCACTCCTAAACTTAAACCTGTCACACCTGATGTTGGTGATGTTGGTGTTGTCACAACACCAGTTCCCGCAATAACGGTCCATGCGCCTGTTCCAACTGTTGGTGTATTTCCTGCAAGCGTTGCAATAGTAGTACAAAGTGATTGATCAGGACCTGCGGCTGATACTGTTGGGAAAAATAAACGATCAATAGTAATGTCATCAAAAGAAGGAGTACAAGTTCCATTAGAAATTGTCCAGCGGAAAGTATTGATTCCAAAACTTAATCCGGTCACGCCTGATGTTGGTGATGTCGGAGTTGTCACCACACCCGTTCCCGCAACGACAGTCCAAAATCCAGTTCCAACGGTTGGTGCATTTCCTGCAAGTGTTGCAGTAGTTGTACAAACAATTTGATCAGGACCAGCAGCAGAAGTCGTTGGAGGTGTATCACGGAAAATAGTAATGTCATCTGTTGATGGTGTACACACACCATTAGAGATTGTCCAACGGAAAGTATTTATGCCTAAACTTAAACCTGTTACACCCGAAGTAGGAGATGCAGGAGTAGTAACAACCCCCGTTCCAGCAATAACAGTCCACGCGCCAGTTCCAACAGTAGGTGTATTTCCTGCAAGTGTTGCAGTGGTAGTACAATGTGTTTGATCAGGACCAGCAGCAGAAACTGTTGGGAAGTCTTGACGATTGATTACGATATCATCAATTGAATTGGCGCAAGTTCCATTAGAAATCGTCCATCGGAAGGTATTCACGCCAACAATTAATCCTGTAACTCCAGACGTAGGTGATGAAGGTGTTGTAACGGTTGCTGAACCAGTCACCACAGTCCAAAATCCTGTTCCAACAGTTGGTGTATTTCCTGCAAGTGTAGCAATGGTAGTACAAACAATTTGATCTGGTCCAGCAGCAGAAGTAGTAGGAGGTGTATCGCGGAAAATCGTAATGTCATCTGTAGAAGGCGTACACACACCATTAGAAATTGTCCAACGGAATGTATTCACACCAAGACTTAAACCTGTTACACCAGAAGAAGGGGCTGTTGGAGTTGTTACAACTCCTGTACCTGCAATTACCGACCAAGCTCCTGTCCCTACAATTGGCGTATTGCCGGATAGGATAGCAGTTGTTGCACAAATTGTTTGGTCAGGACCAGCAGCTGCAACTGTTGGTAACACTAATCTGTCAATAATAATATCATCAATTGAAGGAGCACATGTTCCATTAGAAATTGTCCATTGGAAAGTATTAATTCCAAAACTTAATCCGGTGACTCCAGAAGAAGGAGAAGTTGGAGTAGTCACAACCGCAGAACCCGTCACAACTGTCCAAAACCCCGTTCCAACAGTCGGCACATTTCCTGCAAGCGTTGCAATTGTTGCACACACAATTTGATCAGGACCAGAAGCAGAAGTAGTAGGAGGTGTATCACGGAAAATGGTAATGTCATCGGTTGAAGGAGTACATACACCATTCGAGATTGTCCAGCGGAAAGTATTCACACCAAGACTTAAACCTGTTACACCAGAAGTAGGAGATGTTGGAGTTGTCACCACACCAGTTCCAGCAATAACGGTCCACGCGCCTGTTCCAACAGTCGGTGCATTTCCAGCAAGCGTTGCAGTGGTAGAACAAAGTATTTGATCAGGACCTGCAGCAGAAACTGTTGGGAAGTCTTGACGATTTATTGTTACAGCGTCAATTGAAGGAGCGCATGTTCCGTTCGAAATTGTCCAGAAGAAAGTATTTAAACCAACACTCAATCCAGTTACTGTAGAAGTAGGAGAAGTCGGTGTTGTGATAACGCCTGTGCCAGAGACAACAGTCCATAGGCCTGTTCCAGTTATTGGCGGGTTTCCTGCAAGTGTAACAGTTGTTGCGCAAATAGTTTGATCCGGTCCAGCAGCAGAAGTTGTAGGAGGAGTATCAAGGAAAATGGTCACATCATCTGTTGATGGAATACAAACACCATTCGAAATTGTCCATCGGAAAGTATTTACACCAAGACTTAATCCTGTCACACCAGAAGTAGGAGACGTAGGCGTAGTAACTACACCCGTTCCCGCAATAACGGTCCACGCACCAGTTCCAACTGTTGGTGCATTTCCTGCAAGCGTTGCAGTGGTTGTACATAATGTTTGGTCAGGACCTGCAGCAGAAACTGTTGGGAAGTCTTGACGAGTTATTGTAACATCATCAAAAGAAGAAGTACACGTTCCATTAGAGATTGTCCATCGAAATGTATTCACACCCACACTCAATCCTGTAATACCAGAGAATGGTGATGAAGGGGTAGTTACAACTCCTGTTCCTGCAATGACCGTCCATATACTTGTTCCAACTAGAGGATTGTTTCCTGCTAATGTAGCTGTGAAGTCACATACTGTTTGATCTGTTCCGGCAGCAGCTGTGGTAGGAGGTGTGTCTCTGAAAATGGTTATGTCATCTGTTGTTGGCGTACAAACACCATTAGAAATTGTCCATCGGAAAGTATTGATTCCAAAGCTTAACCCGGTAACTCCTGATGTAGAAGATGTTGGTGAAGTTACTGTGGCACTCCCAGCAATAACCGTCCATGCGCCTGTTCCAACAGTAGGTGCGTTTCCTGCGAGTGTAGCAATTGTAACACAAAGCGTTTGGTCTGGGCCAGCAGTGGCAACAGTAGGAAAGTCGAAACGAGTAATCGTTATATTGTCGCTAGAAGGTGCACAAACACCATTCGAAATTCTCCATCGGAAGGTATTGACACCAACTGTTAAGCCGGTAACACCTGACGTTGGTGAGGTTGGAGTCGTTACAGTTGCTCCGCCTACAACTACCGTCCAAAGTCCTGTGCCTACAATTGGGTTGTTTCCAGCGAGTGTAGCAGTGGTAGCACAAACACTTTGATCGGGTCCAGCTGCAGAGGTAGTAGGAACTGCACTTCTGTTAATTGTGACATCATCAGTTGATGGAGCACAAACACCATTCGAGATTGTCCAGCGGAAAGTGTTTACGCCAACGCTTAAGCCTGTTACACCAGACGTTGGTGAAGCTGGAGTTGTAACCGTTGCTCCACCTACTATGACGGTCCATGCACCCGTTCCGACAATAGGCGTATTTCCTGCAAGTGTCGCGACAGTTGCGCAAAGGTTTTGATCCGGTCCTGCAGCTGAAGTAGTAGGAACGTCACTTCTATTAATTGTTATATCGTCCGCAGAGGTTGCGCAAACACCATTTGAAATAGTCCATCTGAACGTATTCACACCTACCGTCAAACCCGTTACCCCAGATGTTGGTGAAGTTGGTGTTGTAACAGTTGCCCCGCCTGCAAGTACTGTCCAAGCGCCTGTTCCAATTGCAGGAGTATTTCCGGCAAGTGTTGCAATGGTTGCACAAAGGTTTTGATTAGGCCCAGCTGCAGAGGTAGTAGGAACTGCGTCTCGAGTTATAATAATGTCATCAGATGTAGGTGTACAAACGCCACTTGTAATTGTCCAACGGAACGTATTTACACCAATTGTTAAACCAGTTACACCTGATGTTGGCGATGTTGGTGTCGTAACAGTTGCTCCGCCAGTGATGACTGTCCATGCGCCTATTCCTATCCCAGGAGCATTGCCGGCAAGCGTTGCAGTATTAGCACATAGTATTTGATCAGGACCAGCTGTTGCAGTTGTTCCAATTGGGTCAACAGTAATGTTTACTATATCTATGGATGGAGGACACGTTCCATTTGAAATTGTCCAAACAAAAGTATTCAAGCCAATGCTTAAGCCACTTACACCTGGTGTTGCAGATGTTGTGGACGTTAAAGTTCCTGTTCCTGCAGTAATAGTCCAAAGCCCAGATCCAACAATCGGAATATTTCCATTTAAAACTGAAGCAGTTGAACAAATAGTTGAATCGAATCCGGCATTTGCTACTGTTGGTGTTGGATCAATTGTAATGTCAACTGCATCGCTTGATGCGGGACATGTTCCATTTGAAATCGTCCAAACAAAAGTATTTACTCCTACACTAAGTCCTGTTACACCAGAAGTTCCTAAACTCGGGGTTGTCACAGTACCGCTACCAGCAGTTACCGTCCAGTTGCCTGTTCCGACAACTGCTGTATTTCCATTTAAAGTTGTAGATGATGAACACAATGTCACATCACTTCCTGCAGCTGCTACCGTTGGGTTTTGGTCAACATTAATTGTAATGTCATCTGCTGATGGAGCGCAAGTTCCATTCGATATGGTCCATCTAAATGTATTTACACCGATACTTAATCCTGTTACTCCTGATGTTGGAGATGTTGGAGTTGTAACTGCACCAGAACCAGCAATAACAGTCCATGCGCCAGTGCCTGTCACAGGCGTGTTTCCGGCTAATGTTGAAGATGATGAACATAGTGTTTGGTCTGCACCAGCAGTAGCTGTTGTTGGTGGAGTATCTCGAAAAATTGTAATGTCATCAGTTGATGGAGTACAAATGCTATTCGAAATGGTCCATCTAAATGTGTTGGTTCCAAAACTCAATCCGGTTATTCCAGAGGTTGGTGACGTAGGAGTTGTAACCGTTGCGGATCCAGCAATAACAGTCCAAGCACCCGTTCCAACGCCAGGAGTATTTCCTGCTAATGTTGCAGTTGTAGTACAAAGTGTTTGATCTGGTCCAGCTGCAGATGTTGTTGGGAAAGGCAGTCGAGTAATTGTTATATCATCTGTTGAAGGCGGACAAACACCATTTGAAATTGTCCAACGGAAAATATTTACACCAACGCTCAATCCCGCAACAGGTGAGCCAGGAGCAGAAGGGGCAGTAACACTTCCTGTTCCAGCAATAACGGTCCAAACTCTAGAACCAATTGCTGGAAGATTTCCAGCAAGAGTTGCAGTAGTAGCACAAACGGTTTGGTCAGGTCCAGCAGCAGCAGTAGTGGGAGCAGCATCACGATTAATAATTACATCATCAATTGAAGAAGGACAGGTGCTATACGAAATCGTCCAACGGAAAGTGTTTACACCAATACTTAAACCAGTTACACCTGACGTTGGAGAAGTTGGAGTTGTAATAGTTGCTCCCCCAGAAATAACTGTCCACAAACCGCTACCAACAGTTGGAACATTTCCTGCAAGAGTTGCCGAAGCCGAACATACTGTTTGGTCAGGCCCTGCAGCGGACGTTGTTGGAAAATCAAGTCGGTTAACAATTATATCATCTGTTGAAGGCGTGCAAATTCCATTTGTTATTGTCCAGCGAAAAGTATTCACACCTACACTTAAACCTGTTACTCCAGTTGTAGGGGATAACGGTGTCGTTATAATTCCAGTACCCGAAATCACAGTCCATATTCCAGTTCCTACAGTTGCTGTATTTCCAACAATTGTAGAAGTTGTGGTACATACTGTTTGGTCAAGTCCTGCATCAGCAATTGTTGGAACATCATAACGATTAATAGTTATATCATCTATTGATGGAGAACAAACTACTCCATTTGAAATCGTCCATCTGAACGTATTAAGTCCAATACTTAAACCCGTAACACCGGAAGTAGGAGAAGTAGTAGTTGTAACTGTTCCTGAGCCTGCAATAACCGTCCAAGCGCCTGTTCCAACTGTTGGTGTATTTGCAGCAAGTGTTGCCACTGCTGTAGCACAAATGGATTGGTCGGGACCTGCAGCAGAAGTAGTTGGTATTGCATCGCTAACGATGGTGACATCATTTGTTGAAGGAACACAAACTCCATTTGTTATTGTCCATCGGAATGTATTGACACCGACACTTAATCCTGTTACTCCGGATGTTGGCGAAGTAGGAGTTGTAACGGTTGCGGAACCTGCAATGACGGTCCAAGCACCTGTGCCAAAAGAAGGTGCATTTCCTGCAAGTGTTGCAGTTGGACCGCAAACAGCTTGGTCAGGACCAGCAGCTGAAACGGTTGGATTTGCATAATTTGTAATTGTAATATCATCCGTAGAAACAACGCAAGGTCCATTGGAGATGGTCCAGCGGAAAGTATTCACCCCGGTTGTGAGACCTGTTACTCCTGATGTTGGAGAACTTGGGGTGGTAACAGTTGCTGAACCTGCAATCACGGTCCACGCTCCCGTTCCTATTGCTGGAGTGTTTCCAGCCAAAGTGGCTGTAGGCGTGTTGCAAATACTTTGGTCGGGGCCAGCAGCAGATGTTGTAGGATTCGCATAACGAGTGATCGTAATATTATCAGTTGATGCTGCACAGCCAGGAGAACTATTTGAAATCGTCCAGCTGAAAGTATTTACTCCCACTATTAATCCTGTGACGCCTGAAGTTGGTGAAGTAGGAGTTGTAACAGTAGCAGTTCCTGTAACAACTGTCCAAGCACCAGTGCCCACTGTAGGCGCGTTTCCTGCGAGGGTTGCGGTTGTTAACGCGCAAATACTTTGATCCGGACCAGCAGCGGAGGTGGTAGGATTAATACAAACTTCAGCTCCAACTGTAAAAAAGGTAGCTGGAGTATTCATCGTATTGTAGTTGGTGGTCATCCAGCCAGCTGACCTTACAACATTAGATATTCTAAGTTCGTCCAAGGAACCAATTAAATCTTGAGCTGCCGTATTCGGATCTTGGGCAATTCTAAAAGTATTGGAGCCACCGCCTGTTGGATCTTCTGTTGCTAAGTATGTAACAGCAGCTCCGCTTAGCGCTCCATTAACATAAAAACGAACTTCATTTGCAGTTACGTTTCGCACCATGGCAATGTGTCTCCAAACGGTTACAGCTATACCTGAAGAAACAGTAGATATTATATCTTTATCGGTTCCTGTACCATATTCCCAATAGGTTCGAAGTCTTAATGTGATGGCATCAAAAGAAAGATAATAGGAATAATTATCAGGAGTGCCTTCCGTTGCCCCACCACATGAGAATATTACATTATCTTTTGGTGTTGTTGTCGGTTGAATAGTATTCATTCTTACCCAACCTTCTAATGTTACATCCCCTGGAATGGCTAACGTTGGATCAGGTGCACGAGTAAGCGATTGGCCTGCAGTAAATGCTTGGCCGTCTGCTATTCTTGCTCCTGGTAAATTAGCAGATCCAGCATTGGTCATGGTGTGTGTATTAGCTGTTGCATCAGGGGGATTCGCTCCATCGTTGTGTAAATGCCAAACAGCCTGATATTGCGCGTTCCACGTAGAAGTAACTGATTGGTCGGCACTTATGGCGGTGTTTCCATAATACATTCTTATTACTGTAGTGGTTGAAAGCGAAGGTATCCTCACCCATGCAACCAATTGTCCTGTTGCACCATTATAGAATTCTAATTGGTGGTCTAAAGGCGTAATTCCATCAGCTGCTGTAAATTTAATATCGTATCCATTTGTATTGCGCACATCTCCTAAAGGAACTGTTCTTAAATCTGTATCGGTACGACTAACTAAAACAGGAAAGTTAGTGTGTGGTCCACCAACTACTTGAGCGGCAGTAACAGTAAGTATTTTATAAAATGCATAACCAGGAAGTTGCGCGTAGGAAAGACCTACAAGCAACCATGAAATAAAAAAAAGTCCTAGTTTCTTACTAAACATAAATAATCAATGAATTCAATTTGTTATAATTGAAAATAATATTCAGAAATTTTAAAATAGAATGAATAAAATTTTGGCACTCCAAATCAATCCATTTTGAAAAAGAAAATGGCAGAAATTTAGAATATAAGAAGAAAAAAATAATTGGAGTAAGTATTCGTTTTCTCATATAGCTGTATTGCCTTCAAATATAGTATATTATGGCAAAAAAAAGTTAGAAAATCGATGAATAAATGAAAAAAGCCGATGAGGGTTAATTTGTTTCCGTTTTAGGGCCCAAAAGAGCCTTTTTTTTAATCATTTTATATGTCTTGTAAGGCCTATTGAATATAAAAATATAATATTTTTGTCAACTAAGTTTTCGGACTCTATTTTATAAAAAAATGCAAAAAAAAACACGCTATTTTTTATAGCGTGTTTTTTTTAAGGTGTTTCGTCTTAATTTTCTTCGAAAATATCCACAATTTTTTCCAATTTATTGTCATCATATTTTCCTGATGTTGTGTAAACCACTTTTCCTGTTTTATCTAAAACAAAAAAGTAGGGGATGTCACGTTTTTTAAAATCCAATTCATCTTTATATGTTTTACCGCCATCGTAGAATAATAAATAAGGCCATAATTCTTTATCCGTCTTCGATTTTATTTTCTCTTTGGAGTTGTTGCTTGCTAATTTGTTGAAGCCCGTAAACATTGGAATAAAATATAGATTCACATCATAATCAACATGCACATCAAATACGTCCGCCTTTGATGCATCCACTTTTCCAATAAATTTATTGTAAATCGGGTTGATCCATGTTTTTAAATCGGGTTCAGCAGCTGTGCTGAATGCAATACACAATAACGTGTATTTCCCTTTTGTGTCTATTGGTAAATTCACCGCTTTGCCATTATAGTCTTCACATTCCATCGCGGGGAAAATGGTTCCAATAACCCCGGAAGTTGGTTTGAATGCCATCGTAATTGCTGCAATTACAATGATGGATAAAATGATTTTTCTTTTCATGATTTTCTTTTTTTATCTATATCTACTTCAAAATGTCTGGTAATTTTTCCTTGGTCAATTCGCTTCCTGCAATTTTTAAAAGAAATACAGCTTTGCCATTATCAAAATCGTATTTCATTTCTTCTTTCACAACTTGCATTAATAAATCATATTCGCCAAAGAGCATCGTACTTAATCCACCCACTTCAACGCGAATGTTTTTATTTTGTTTTACTCTTTGAATAAAGTCAATTACCTTTTGCTCGTAACCATCGGTTAAAGCATACATACTAATTTCAATCGTAGCAATCATCTTATTTATTTAATTCTGCAAACACTTTATCTGCTTTGAATTTTTTTGCAGGTTTACCTTTACGAATGATTTTTACTTTGATAATCATATCGCCTTGTACAATTGAATTCACAACATCTTGTCCCGATACAACATGTCCGAATACCGTATGTTTTCCATCCAACCAAGCTGTTTGGACGTGTGTGATAAAAAATTGTGACCCGTTAGATGCACCACCTCCTGAATTTGCCATGGATAATATTCCTGGAACAGTATGTTTTAAATCAGGATGTATTTCGTCTTTAAATTTATAACCAGGTCCGCCTGTTCCATTTCCCATCGGATCGCCACCCTGAATCATGAAATTTGGAATAACTCTGTGAAATTTTAAACTATCGTAAAATGGAACACCTTCCTTTTTTGCTGTGTTTTTAATTTTTCCTTCTGCCAAACCAACAAAGTTGGCAACAGTCATAGGTGTCTTTTCAAATTCCAAAGCAATTAAAATAACCCCTTTGGTTGTCGTTATTTCGGCATACATGCCAGGTTCCATTTTTGGTTTTTTTTCCTTTTTTGCGAAACTGGATGTTCCCACCAATAATAATGTAAATGCGAAAAGTATCTTTTTCATAAGTGTATAAAATAATTATTGAGTTTTATATGATTGTAAAAATAGCATAACAAATCTTAAACCAAAAGTTTTGTTAATAAAACGTTACATCATTTTCCCTGTAAAATCAAAGCACTTGTTAATTTTGAAGCCATGAAAGTGTGCATTGCCGAGAAACCAAGTGTTGCAAAAGAAATAGCCGAAATACTGGGTGCTAAACAGCGCAAAGATGGCTATTACGAAGGTAATGGTTATCAGGTAACTTGGAGTTTCGGACATTTATGTGAGCTGAAAGAGCCACATGAGTACGATTCTGCTTATCGAGAATGGAATTTAAATATGCTTCCTATTCTTCCACAAAAATTTGGAATTAAGGTAAAGAACGATAAAGGAGTTGAAAAACAATTTAATACAATCGCCACACTTTTTGAGCATGCTTCTGAAGTCATAAACTGCGGTGATGCTGGACAAGAAGGTGAGTTGATTCAACGTTGGATTTTTTCTAAAGCGAATTGTAAAAAGCCTCTAAAACGATTGTGGATTTCTTCTTTGACTGAAGAAGCGATTCGGGAAGGATTTACAAAATTGAAAGATGGGAAAGATTATGAGAATTTATACTTCGCAGGATATTCACGTGCTGCAGCAGATTGGCTTTTAGGCATGAATGCCACTCGTTTGTTTACTGTAAAATATGGAAATGGAAAACAAGTGCTTTCCATCGGTCGTGTGCAAACTCCAACACTGGCAATGATTGTAAATCGACAATTAGAAATAAATGCTTTTAAGTCGGCCGTGTTTTACGAACTGAAAACAAAATACAGAGAGGTGATTTTTAATGCACAGCTTGATCGTTTTCAAGGCGATGAAAAACAAAAAGGTGACAGTCTTTTAGAATCAATAAAAGAGAGTCCATTTGAAATCACTTCTGTAGAAATTAAAAAAGGAAAAGAAAGTTCTCCTCGTTTGTTTGATTTAACTTCTTTGCAAGTAGAGTGCAATAAAAAATTCGGATACTCGGCTGATGATACGCTGAAAATTATTCAGAATTTATACGAGAAAAAATTAGTGACGTATCCGCGTGTTGATACAACCTATTTGCCAAATGATGTATATCCAAAGATTCCAGGCATTTTAAATAATATGGTAAATTATCAAGCATTGGTAAAACCATTATTGGGGACTGAAATCCGTAAATCAACAAAAGTTTTTGACGATAAAAAAGTAACCGATCACCATGCAATTATACCAACAGATGTGAAAGCGCAAGGTTTGATGGGGAATGAAGCATTGGTATACGATGCGATTGCAAAAAGATTTCTTGCTGCATTTTATCCTGACTGTGAAGTTTCTAATACAACTGTTTTAGGAAAAGCTAAGGAAGTAGAATTTAAAGCAACAGGAAAACAAATATTGTTTGATGGCTGGAGAGCAGTTTACGGAAAAGAATCTGTTGGAGAGGAAGAAGAAGAAAAAACACAAATTTTACCTGAATTTGTTCAAGGAGAATCAGGTAAACATGAAGTGTTTTTATCAGAAGGAAAAACGTCTCCGCCAAAAGCATTTACCGAAGCGACATTGTTAAGAGCGATGGAAACAGCAGGAAAACAAGTGGAAGATGAGGAGTTGCGCGACTTGATGAAAGATAATGGAATTGGTCGGCCGTCAACTAGAGCTGCAATTATAGAAACCTTATTTCGAAGAAATTACATTAAGCGAGAAAGAAAAAATTTAATTCCAACAATAACTGGAATGGAATTGATTCGTGTCATCAATAACGAAATTTTAAAATCGGCTGAGATGACAGGGAAGTGGGAATTCAAATTACGTCAAATCGAAAAAGGAGAATATCAGGCAGAAGCCTTTTTAACGGAAATGAAACAAATGGTGAGCGATTTGGTAGTGCAAGTTAGAAGTGAATCGGCTCAACGCATAACCATTGCATCACATGCAGCTGTTGTAGAAAAGGATGATAAAATTGTATGTCCGAAATGTAAAACAGGAACCATGCTAAAAGGTAAAGCTGCTTTTGGTTGTAGTAATTATAAAAGTGGTTGCGATATGAAAGTTCCTTTTGAGTTGATGGGAAAAAAATTAACCGAAGCACAGATAAAATCACTTTTAGAAAAGAAAAAAACTTCGGTCATAAAAGGGTTTACCTCAGGAAGTGGAAAGAAAGACGGTATTTTAAAATTAACGGATACATTTAATGTAGAATTCGAAGAAGCGCAAGTGAAAGTCAAAGCAGTAAAGAATAAGAAAGGGGCAGAAGAAAATAAGTCGGGTATTTGTCCTCTTTGTAAAAAGGGAACTATTCTGAAAGGAAAAGCAGCCTATGGCTGTAGCGAATATAAGAACGGTTGTACATTTCGTTTGCCATTTGACACCGTTATTGTTCCATGACCCAACCGCAACATATTTTAATTATCGGAACCGTTTGGCCTGAGCCGAATTCTTCTGCAGCAGGTAGTCGAACGTTGCAATTAATCGAATTGTTTCAAAAAGAAAATTGGAAAATCACTTTTGCATCTGCTGCGAGCGATAGTGAACACGCTTTTGATGTTCAAACTTTGGGAATAGAAAAAGTAAAAATCGAATTAAATAGTAAAAGTTTTGATGCGTTTGTTGCTAAGCTACAACCAAGCATTGTCATCTTTGATCGATTTGTGATAGAAGAACAATTCGGTTGGAGAGTGGTAGAAAATTCGCCTGATGCATTAAGGATTTTAGATACAATTGATTTGCATTGTTTGCGTCAAGCCCGACAAGCAGCCTTGAAAGAAAAAAGAAAGTTTACGAATGAAGATTTGTTCTCAGATACTGCAAAACGTGAGATGGCAAGTATTCTACGTTGCGATAGCTCTTTGATTATTTCGGATGTGGAAATGAAATTATTGAACGATTATTTTAAAATTGATTCAGACTTGTTGCATTACATTCCTTTTTTGTTGGATAAAATTGGCGAAAAAGAGAAAAATGCTTGGCCAACTTTTGAAGAGAGAGCTCACTTTATCACCATAGGGAATTTTATTCATGAACCCAATTGGAATGCTGTTCAATATCTAAAAGAAGAGATTTGGCCTTTGATAAAAAAACAACTACCAACTGCCGAATTGCATATTTACGGAGCGTATGATTCTCAAAAAGTAAATGAGTTGAACAATGTAAAAGAAGGTTTTTTAATAAAAGGAAGAGCAGAAGATGCAATGCAAGTTGTGAGAAAAGCAAAAATTTGTTTAGCACCGTTACGATTCGGAGCGGGAATAAAAGGAAAGTTGGTAGAAGCGATGCAATGTGGAACTCCAAGTGTAACAACCGATCTAGGCTCAGAAGGAATGCATGGTGATTTTGAATGGAATGGAATTATTGCAAATACCCCTCAGGAAATTGCGGATGCTGCAGTAAAGTTGTATTCTGATAAAACTCTTTGGTTGAGATCTCAAGAGAAAGGAATTGAAATTATCAATAATTTTTATTCGAAAGAAATTCACGGAGAAAAATTACTTGAACAGATACACAATCTTCAAAAAAATCTAAAGTCTCACCGATTAAAAAATTTCACAGGAGCGATGCTGATGCATCATACGATTGCAAGTACAAAGTATATGTCGAAATGGATTGAGGAGAAGGGAAAAAAGTGATAAGGTAATAAAGTGATTGAGTGATAGGGTAGAAGGAGTCGCTTTATTCAGGATTTGATTTTACATTATAATCGTCATCCCGTGCCACGACACGGGATCTCCCAATTTCGGAGTGGTCTTGTCTTAATAAGTATCCTTAACTGTAACCAACAACTCCGAATCAAAAATACTTTGTGGAGAAATAACAGTTTCGTCTAATGGAATATTGTCTCCGTAACGCTCTTTTATAATAGCTTTCACTTCTTTGCTTGACAAGTCAAACTCTTTTAGCTTTTGTAACTTTCCTACTTCAATGTTTGCACCTTGTTTGTAGATTTTCCAAACTAACTCAGAGCAATAGATCTTTTCATCACTCCAGCCAAAATATAAGTCGTAACTTTTTCCTTTGTATTTTTCTCCACAAGCTTTTACTTTTGAAAAGATAGTAGGAGTTAATTCTGCTGAAGCATTTTTTAAACGTTTCACAACATATTTGCTGTCTTTCCCATGTTGTATCCATTCATTAAAAGGAGTCATTTTAACCGGACCAACTGCTTCGTAAACAAATACTTTGTTTTTCTCGATGTAAATAATCCCGCAATGACTATAAATGGAACGTGTTGCAATTTGAACTGCAGTGCATTGTTTGGATTGCGATGTTTGGAAAATGATGTCTCCGTTTTGAAACGGGTCTTGGCTTTTTGATGAAAAGCCAGTTGTTCCGAAAAAGTAAATGCCAATTAAAAGAAGAAGAGATGAAAATACAATTAGACTAGTTTTTAGTCTGCTTTGTTTTGATAAGAAAGTGTTAAAGAATAACATTTATCGGATTGAAGAATTCAAGCGATTTGTGAAGTCGTTACCCAAAGTACCGAAATTATCAAACATCATTGGGTTTGTTTGTCCACCGAAACCATTATTTAAGTATGAACTGTTTCCTTGAGAAATTTGAGTTCTGAAACTTAGGGTGCTGTGTTTTGATACTTTATAGTCCATTCCAACAGAAATCGCTTTGAAGTTGTTTTGTTTGTTCGTAATGTTGTTTGCATCGTACATTACCGCTCCGGAAACGGAAACTCGTTTGTTTAATTGGTATTGTCCTTCCACAAATAACAAATTACCAGTACGCTTTTGGTTGTTCGGATTGTACAATGCTTCATTTTGATTTAAAGGCATAAAAGTGTTGCCAGTAATCGAATAATGCATCAATCCTACATTTAATTTGAACTTTTCAGTCATTTGATACCCGATTTTTGGGGCAATAAAGGTGGTGAATGCGGTGTTTTTTGAAGAGCCTAAAAAGCTAACTCCTGCACCAGCTGAAATGGAGGCAGAGACTCTGTCTTTCGATAATAGCTTTGGTTTTGACGGATTGAAATAATCGTCCGTTGAAGTTTGTGCCCCTAAAAATGAAGCACCAAATAGAAACAATGTGAAGGTTATTAACTTTTGCATGTTAGCTTATTCGTTTCTCAAAGTTAATCAAAAATCGTTTTAAAAAATATATTTGTGAAAGTTTAACACATGCGCTATGAAATTATTTATTAAAAATCTGGATAGAGATATCAATGAAATGCAACTAGAAGGTTTGTTTGCACAATACGGAGAAGTGGTTTCCACTAAAATTGTATATGATACGATCACATGGGAATCAAAAGGATTTGCATTTTTGGAAATGGCTAAAAAGGCGGATGGGCAAAAAGCGATTGAAGCCTTAAATGGTAAAGAAGTAAAAGGGCGTGAATTAATTGTGCAAGAAGCAGAAGAAAGAAGAAGATAAATATATATCGGATGACTCAATTTAAATTTGTCTTAATTTTTTTTATCTCTCTTTTGCTTTGTTGTGCCTCAGAAACTGGTGATCAAGCAAGAGCCAAGAAATTAGCAGCTTTAAATGATAGTGTTTTAAAAGTTAGAAAAGAGATACATGCTAGCGTTAAATCTAAGCAGTTGGATACTTTATTTAAAAGCAAAGCGAAGTTGGCGGGGTTTAACGGATGTGTTTTGGTTGCACAAAAAGGACAAGTGATTTATAAAAATAGTTTTGGTTTCGCTAATTTAAAAACCAAAGATTCACTTAAAATTAATTCCGCTTTCCAATTGGCTTCTGTATCTAAAACATTTACTGCCACAGCGATTTTAATGCTGATGGATCAAGGAAAACTTTCATTAAAAGATAATGTCCAAAAATATTTCCCAACTTTTCCTTACAAGGGAATAACGATTGACTTGCTATTGTCGCATCGTTCGGGTTTGTTCAACTATATTTATTGTTGTGAAAAATTTTGTGAAAAACCGAATAAATACAATAAAGGTGTTTTTGACAATGCAGCAATGATGGAAATTATCATCAACAATAAGTGCGATGTGTATGCACAACCGAATAAAAAATTTGAATATTGTAATACTAACTATGCGATTCTTGCATGCATAATTGAAAAGGTATCTGGACAAAGTTTTGCTGATTATGTAGAACAAAATATTTTTAAGCCTTTGGGTATGGACAATTCTTGGGTACATAATCCCAAAGGAACCATTGCGCATAAAAACAAAACAATTGGACATAAAGCTTCGGGTTATTTTGAAGATGAAACATATGCCGATGATGTGGTTGGTGACAAAGGAATTTATTCAACAGTGGAAGATATGTTAAAATGGGATCAGTCGTTTTATGGTGAAACTTTACTTAAAAATGAAACGAAAGAGCTTGCATTTACTGGTTATAGTAACGAACACAAAGGGAAACGCAACTATGGTTACGGCTGGCGATTAACTGACGATGGTAAAAATCCTAAAATTGTGTATCACAACGGCTGGTGGCATGGTTATAATACTTTGTTTTTTAGACGACCAGCAGACCAAACGACTGTAATTGTATTAGGAAACAAATACAATCGCAGTACTTACCAAATTCAGGGTGTTTTAGAAATTTTGAATGGCAATTCTGCCGCTGTTGAAATGGAAGAGTAGTTTTTTCAATATACAATTCTACATTCTATCCCTATTTCCCTTATCTTTGCGAAAATTAAAACAAATAAGATGAAAAAAATCGTTTATTTATTAGCCTTTTTACCTTTTGTAATTTCTTCTTGTGGTGGAGGAAATGAGGATGGAGTATTATCAGTGGAAGATAGTTTGACAGCAGTTTCAGGCGGACAGTCAGTTCGAATAGGAAAACAAGACTCAAGCATTCAGTCATTTATTCGTGGATTTAACGAAATTCAAGATAATTTGGATGAGATAAAAAGAAAAGAAAAAATTGTTTCTGAAAACAGTAAAGATCCAGAGTCTCGTAAAACAAAAGAACAACAAATTGTTGACGATATTCAATCGATTTATGATATCATGAATAAGAACAAACAACGTTTGGCTTCCATGAAATCGAAATTGAAAGATTCTAACAATAAGAATGATGAATTAGAGAAATTTATCGCTCGTTTAACTACTGAAATTGAAGAGAAAGATGGTCAAATTAATGATTTGAAAGGACAGTTGGAAAGATTGAACGTAGAAATGACTGCTTTGAATTTAAATTACGAAGAAGCAACACAAGAATCTGCTGTGAAGACAGAAAAGTTAAATACTGCTTATTATGCATTCGGAACTTCTAAAGAGTTAATCAAAAACAATGTATTGACTAAAGAAGGCGGATTTATAGGAATGGGTAAAACAGCTAAGATGAAAGAGGATTTTAATAAAGGATACTTTACTAAAGTTGATATTTCTACATTAACTGAAGTTGTTTTAGGTGCTAAAAAAGCAAAAGTGGTTACGACACACCCTGCTGGTTCTTATAAAATAGAAGGTGCAGATGGTAAAGCTGAAAAAATAGTAATTACGAATGCTGAAGATTTTTGGAGTGCTTCAAAATATTTGGTAGTTGTAGTTGAATAAAAGATATAATAGTTAAATGAAAGGCTCCGATTTAAAACTCGGAGCTTTTTTATTTCCTTTGTACTATGCAACAGAAAAATATAGTTATCCCCAAAACAGCTCGTTATTTTATATTAAACGAGCCTTCCGAACAAATAGAACAGGTTTGGTTTGTTTGTCACGGTTACGCACAACTAGCAAATTACTTTATCAATAACTTTGATGGTTTGGATAAAAAAAAGCATTTAATTATTGCTCCGGAAGGTTTGCATCGTTTTTATTGGAAAGGCTTTTCAGATAAGGTTGTGGCTAGTTGGATGACAAAAGAAGAAAGAGAGAGTGACATTTTGGATTATGTTAATTATTTAAATGCTGTATATCTAGAAGTGTTTTCAGCACTAAAATATAATAACGTTAAAATTAATGTCCTTGGTTTTTCTCAAGGAACATCAACTGTTTGCCGATGGTTGGCAAATGAAAAAATTAAAGTAGATAATTTGATTTTGTGGGCAGGAGCATTTCCTCCAGATATGAATTTTCAAAAATGCAAAGTCGTATTTAATGAATTGAAAACTTATGTAATTGTTGGATATGAGGATGAGTTTATAAATGAAGCAGAAAGTATAAAACAGTCTGATTTGTTAAATAAAAATGAAATTGAATTTGAACTTATCCGTTTTAAAGGGAAACATGAAATTGATAAGGACGTTTTAAACGAATTACAAAAACGATTTTAACCATTCAATTGCTTTTTCTTCGCTGGAGAAGATGCGTGTTGGGCGTGCAGGTTTATTAAATTGTAGAAAAGAATTCCCTACCAATTTTTGTGAAAATGACTGAATTACATAAGCTTCAGCACTTGCGAATGGGTCAGATTCAGCTGTAGCGATATAGGCTCTAGCTTTCGCATTAGGCAATGTAAATTTTGGTGTTGTAATTAATAATGGATATTTTTTCCCTTTTCCGTAATCTTCAAGAGCACCAACTATTTCTACAACATGTTTTATTTCCACATCATTGCTCGTTTTGATACAAACCCAAACCAATCCATCTGATCTAAAAGAAACGGATGATTCTTCAAACGTGTAAACTTTTATTATTTCTACCCCTTGTATTTGCATTCTTAAATATGATATTCTTATTTACAAAAATGTTCTTAGCCATTTTAGAGCATCGTCTTCTTTTTTGAAAAGTTTTGTCGGACGAGTAGGTTTATCAAAACGGATATAAAAATTTCCCACAATTCTTAATGCTTCAGACTCTGTTACAAATGCATTAGCTATTGTATAGATATTGTTTTCTTCACTAGCAGCAAATTTTCTTGCTTCAGCATCGCAGTGAGTGAAATTTTTCATGATTATTAGATTACAATATGCTTTCCCTTCGCCAATTTTTTTTATTGTCTCTAAATTCTCTTTTAAATGGAAAATTGTAATTGTGTCAAGCTCATTTATTTCATGGCGAATGATTCCATTTTCTTGAAAAGAAATAGCCCCGATGCTTATTTTCACTTTGTCTATTGTTTCCAATTGTTAGTCGATGATTATAAGTGTTTTGTCTATACAAAGTTAATTTATGTAAAGGTGAAAAGCAAGTCGAAAAGAGGAAAAAATATATGTACCTACATTTAATTAATCATATCTTTGTTTTATATTTTTTCTAGTTATGAAACTTTTATTTAATTATCTCAAACGATATAAGTGGTTCGTGTTGTTAGCCTTAGTTTTGGCAGCAATAAACCAAATTTTCTCTTTAATAGATACGTATATCTTTAGTAGAATCGTTGACGATTTTGCTACAACTCCACATTTAAAAACAGAGCATCATGATGTTTTGACTCGTTACGAATTTGTAAAAGGAGTCGGACTCTTAATATTGCTGGGTATGGGAGTTGCAATGGTGTCGCGAATTGCTAAAAATTTTCAAGATTATTTTGTAAATGTAATCACTCAAAAATTAGGTGCTCAAATTTATTCAGATGGATTGAAACATTCGTTGGAATTACCTTATTCTGTATTTGAGGATCAACGAAGTGGAGAAACATTAGGAAAACTACAAAAGGTGAGAAGTGATGTTGAGAAAGTAATTATGGCTTTTATTAGCATTTTATTTACTTCGCTAGTAGGTGTTGTGTTTGTTATGATTTATTCCATTAACATCCATTGGGGAATTGCGGTTGTTTATTTTTCTGCTGTTCCTATTCTTGCCTTTATTTCATCCGTATTAAGTAAGAAAATAAAAGTAATTCAGAAAAAAATTGTTGGTGAAACAACTGCTTTGGCAGGCTCAACAACTGAATCGCTAAGAAATATTGAACTTATAAAAAGTTTGGGTTTGGCAGATCAGGAAATTAAACGATTGAATAGCACGACTATTAAAATACTTGGATTAGAATTGAAGAAAGTCCGCTATGTTCGAAGTATTAGTTTTATTCAAGGAACTTTTGTTAATTTTTTAAGAAGTAGTATTTTGTTTTTATTAATGTATTTTATTTTTGGCGACATCTTATCATTAGGCCAGTTGTTTGCAATGCAAATTTATTCCTTTTTTATTTTTGGTCCACTTCAAGAGCTTGGAAACATTATTAATATTTATCGTGAAGCGGAAGTTTCTTTGGATAATTTCAAAGCAATTTTGGATACTCCAAAAGAAGTTAAACCAAACTTACCCGTTAACATAAATGGAGTAGAAAAATTAGAGTTTTCGAATGTAAGTTTCAAACATCATACAGCAAGTAATCATGCCTTAGATGGAATTTCATTTGAAACAAAAAAAGGTGAAACAATTGCTTTTGTTGGTCCGTCAGGCTCCGGTAAAACAACTTTGGTTAAATTGTTGGTCGGTTTGTATCAACCATTAGATGGTAAAATTGAATACAATGGAAATAATTACAACACGATTGACCTCGATAATTTACGTTCTCAAATAGGTTTTGTAACACAAGACACACAATTGTTTTCTGGTACAATTAAAGAAAATTTATTGTTTGTTGCGCCAAATGCAACTGATGCAGAATGTTTGGATGTGTTAGAAAAAGCTGCTTGTCAGAGTTTATTAGCGAGAGCCGATAATGGAATTAATACGATGATTGGTGAAGGTGGAGTTAAAGTATCTGGTGGTGAAAAACAACGATTATCAATTGCGCGAGCATTGTTACGTAAACCTTCTTTGTTGGTATTTGATGAAGCCACTTCATCCTTAGATTCTATAACCGAAGAGGAAATTAGTAAAACAGTGAAATCACTTTCGGAAAACAAAAACCAAGTAACCATAATGATTGCGCATAGGTTAAGCACAATAATGCATGCTGATAAGATTTTTTGTTTAGAAAAGGGTAAAATTACGGAGCAAGGAAAACATGATGATCTGCTTTCTCAAAAAGGTTTGTATTACGCCATGTGGAGACAACAAATAGGAGAGAGAGCCTAATTCATATCTTTTTTGAAAATGTGATTTTAGATTTAGTTACTACAAATTGATGTCTTACTTCAAACTAAAGAAGTGAATCAATATTGCTAAAGGAATTAAAAATGCTTCTTTTCTGCGAGGTTTTTTAACTGCAGGTTTTGAATTATCTTTTTTTCTTAGAGACATGTATAGGAGTTACTACGATTGGACAAAAACTATTTTTGAATAAAACTTTTTTCTTTTCAAAGCCACCAAGCTTATTATCATATACTAAACAATAATAGCCTTTTGCATATTCCGAAATGTTGATTGAGTTTCCATAGCCTTGTTTTACAATCGCTCCGTAAGGGTTATAAACAATAAAATAAGTGTCACTCGAAAATTCTAACAATAAATTTTTATTTTTTACAGCATAGGTAACTGCTTCCTTTTTAGAATAAAACATTATTGCATCAGAAAACTTACTCATTTTATCATAACCTTTTTGCTTTATTCTGAATTTGTTTTCACCACTATTTAAAATTACAGGAACTGAATATGAGTTTGGTGTCGGACTGCCAACTCCGTTTATTTTTGCTACGGTGACCCATTTGTCGAAAATAAATTGCTCAACAATATAAGGCAATGACCCTGATTCGTTTTTAGATGTCCAACTAACCATTCCATCTTTGCTTATTTTGAATGTTTGGATTTCGAAAGTTGCTAATATTTTCTCTGCTTTTGCATCACTGCCTTTCCCTTCAATTCTTACATTTTTATCCTCTCCCGCACTAATAGTAAAAGGATGCAAAAAAACAAAAGCTAAAAATGACAATATGTAAAGTGCTCTTTTCATATCAGTTATGAATTAGTATTGGTTGGAGCAAAATTAGAATACTTAGGAAAGTCTTTTTAGAGAGGAATTAAAAGTAATTAACATTGATATGTTAATTACGTCTGAGTGTGTAGTATTAATAGCTAGTTTGTCGATTGTTAATACTGTTAATAACCTTGAAGATATTGTTTTTAATGGTCTGTGGGAGCAAAAAATTGGTTGTGCTTCGTAAGCACTTCGACTCCGCTCAGTGTGGCGTCTGTGATGTCACCCTGAGCGGAGTCGAAGGGGGGCAACTATTGGGAAATAGCAATCACTTCAAATCCTTCACGCTCACAAACACCGTTTTATATTGCTTTTTACAGCCACTAGCATCCGTCTCTGTAACATTGACACATCCACTTGATGCGCCCCAGTTCAATGCTACTGCGTTTGTGTTTTGTCCGCTAACTAGTGTGCAGCCTTCAGGATATTTCCATTCGTAGGAAGATCCTGCTATTAATGTAACTGAATAAGAAACGGTTTGTTTTAAAAATGCTTCATGCGGACCGTCAATTTCAGGTGCTTTGATTAATCCGAAATCATAAGCTGTAAACAAGGTTGAATTGTAATTTTTATCTTTTGAAAAAAACACACGCTTGTTGAATTGGTTTTTGCATTTTCCTGGATCAATCAATAATGCATGGTTGAGTTTGTTTACTTTATAAAAAACGACTGCCTCTTTTTTTGTTGAGCTGTTGTAGGCCATCCTTTGTATGTCTTTTATTCCTACATAGCCATCAATCGTTTCTGAAGGTGTTGTAGAAATGTGATGAAGATTCGTCCATTGTTTCATAATTTCTACCCCGTTACGTTTGTTCACAATCAAATCATTGTTTCCTTGATAAATAATCATACGTGGATATTCTCCTTTGTAATTTGGATTTTGTTTGCGAACAATGTTTCCCCATTTCTCTGCTGATTTTACTCTCCAACCCACAAAAGCCATAGCCGCAGTTATATAACCGTTTCCTGCTTTGTATGCACCGCCAGCAAAAATGGCTCCTGCATTAAATGTTTCTGGATAATCCGCCATCATAATTACACCCATTGCTGCTCCTGCTGACAAACCTGTTACAAATACTTTGGATGAATCAATATTGTAATTTGCTTTCATATAATCCACCATGTGTTTGATGGATCCATTTTCTCCGCGACCTTTATTTGTATGTCTACGTTTAAACCATCTGAAACATCTTTCTGGATTATTGATTCTTCGCTGTTGCGGATATAAAACATAAAAGCCATTCTCATCAGCCAACTTACTCCATCCCGATTGCTTCTGAACTTTTGTTGCACATTGCAAACACCCATGCAATACAACTACCATAGGTGCTGGCTTGCTCTTATCTACATTCGGAGGAGTATGCAAAAACATTTTTAAATGTCCTTTGTTTTTTCCAAAATGACGAACGCGTTTTAGTTTTTGAGAATAGGAAAATTGAAAGAAGAAAAATGTGAGAAGTATAAGTAAGTGTTTTTTTTGCATTAAGATTTAGTTTAATAATTATAAGCGACTCAATTCATGCTAGATACTTATTTATGTGTGAAATTCGCAACTTAATTTTAAAAAGTAGAATCGTTTTTTTGCTGAATAGTTAATGCTACTTTGAGCTTTCTAGGGATTAATTTTCTGCAATTTTTAGTGTCACATTCCCTGTTTTTTGTCCAGTTTCAACATAAATGTAAGCTTCAGCAATTTGTTCCAAATTATATGTTCTGTCAATTACGGGTTTGAATTCACCTTTTTCAACAAGTTTTTTAATAAATTCAACATCCGCTTTAGTAATACTAGGAATAGGAAACAGAAGTCGCTTGCCTCCCCACAAAGGTGTGGTTAATGCTAAAAGTATATTTTCTCCATTCTTCCCTAATTCTGTTGAGATGTAAATTCCTTTGTCTACTAGTAATGGTTTGCATTGTCCATATGAACTTTTGCCAACAGCATCAAAAATAAAATGAAACTTAGTTTCTGTTTTTGTAAAATCTTCTGTCTGATAATCTATAACAACATCTGCTCCAAGAGATTTTACAAGCGCTACATTTTTTGTATTACAAACTGCAGTTACATGTGCGCCAAAATGTTTTAATAATTGTACTGCAGCAGAACCAATAGCACCCGTTGCGCCATTTACCAAAACATTTTGACCACGTTCAACTTTCGCAGCTTTGATATCCACTAATGCATAATGCGATCCTTCTGTCAGCGCTGCCGCTTCATTAAATGAGCTGCCACTTGGCATTGTTGTCACTGCAGCAGTTTCTGGAATCGTTAAATATTCTCCATGACCACCAAACGATTTGTCGTTAAAACCAAAAACCTTGTCGCCAATTTTAAATGTAGTTACAGTCGATCCAATTTCTTCTATGATTCCCGCAAATTCACAACCCAAAATTTGGTACTTTGGTTTAAGTAGCCCAGACCAAAAGCGAGAAATAAAATATTCTGCACTTCGGAAACCAGAATCGGTTCGATTTACCGTGCTAGCATATACTTTAACTAAAATTTCGTTTTCTTTTGGATTTGGTTTGGGTGTCTCTGTCAGTTTAGCAACTTCGGGAGGTCCATATTGAGTATATACTGCAGCTTTCATGGTTTCTAAAAATCCTTATACAACAAATACTTTTTCCTAACTAATTTGAATTTTGCAATTCCTGGTTCCCAACTTTTGCGAATCACTTCTTCTTTTACTCCGTCTTTTATTTGTTGTTGCAATGTGGCATTTCCTGCGTGAAAATTAAAGTTTTCATCAAAGAATTTTGTTTTGTCTGCTGTATTGGAATAGGTTCCCATTAGCCAAAACAAATATATTTTCTTTGCATCCTTCATGTATTCTTTTCCAAACTCTGAAAGATTATGCCCTTTACATTCAATTCCTTTGTACTTCGGTTCCATTGCTCCAGGCTTTGGTTGTGGCGTAAATTTATAATTCGCTTTTTCTAAAACCGGACTTCCAATAACTTGAAATGGTAAATCACTTCCTCTTCCTACCGAAATTTGTGTGCCTTCAAACAATCCTAAACTCGGATATAAATAAATAGAACTCATGTTAGGTAAATTTGGTGAAGGACGAATACCTAGCTCAAACATATCCTTGTGTTCGTATCCAATTATTGAAATTACTTTCAAATTGCATTTCACTCCGCCTTTCAACCAACCTTCACCATTAATCATTTGCGCGTATTCTCCAATCGTCATTCCGTAAACAATTGGAACTGGATGCAATCCTAAAAACGATTTGTAAGCATCTTCCAAAATGGGTCCATCTATATAATGGCCGTTTGGATTAGGGCGATCCAATACAATTACTTGTTTGTTGTTTTCTGCACATGCTTCCATCACATAATGCAACGTGGATAAATAAGTATAAAAACGCACGCCTACATCTTGAATATCAAAAATCACAACATCTACATCTTTTAAATCAGTTGCAGATGGTTTTTTGTTTTTTCCATAAAGCGAAATAATACTCAATCCTGTTTTTGAATCTTTTTCGGTGGCTACTTTTTCGCCCGCATCCACTAATCCACGAAAACCATGTTCCGGACAAAATACTTTTTTAACGGAGACTTTTAAAGAAATAAGACTATCAACTAAATGAGTGTTTTTGATAATAGACGATTGATTGGCAACAATAGCAACCGATTTGTTTTTAAGTAATGGAAGGTATTCGTTTGTTTGGTATGCTCCAACTTTTAAGTCGTTAATCGTTTTTACAACCGTTTCTATTTGAGTAATGCCTTGTGCGTTTGCTAGTGATGTAAAGAGAAATAGAGTAACGATTGTAAAGATTTCTCGGCAAGCTCGAAAGGACATGCTAATGGGCATTGTTATTATAAAACGAGAGATCAACATTCTTTTAATTCTAAAATAGTATTTTTGTAAAAACAATTAATCAAGCAAAGCTAATAAATTTTGAGTATCGAACGATTCATAGCTAAACGAATCCTATCAGGTTCAAGTACATCTAATCAACTATCACGCCCAATTGTGCGTATTTCGGTCTTGGGGATTACACTAGGTTTGGCTGTGATGATTTTGGCTATGGCGGTAGTAACAGGTTTTCAAAACGAGATAAAGGCTAAGTTGATAGGCTTTAATTCACACATTCAAATTTCCAATTACGACAATAACTCCAGTGCAGAGCCAAAACCCGTTAGTAAATTCCAACCTTTTCTGGATGAGATAAAAAGCAATCCGGAGATTAAACATATTTCGGTTTTTGCTACCAAAAATGGTATCGTGAAAACACAAACCGATAACGAAGGCATTTTATTAAAAGGAATTTCTTCGGATTACGATTGGAGTTTTTTAGATAAAAGTTTTGTACAAGGAAAAGGTTTTGTGACGACAGATTCCGTTTCCAAAAGCATTGTTATCTCCAAACATTTAAGCGATAAATTGAGTTTGAAGTTAAACGATAAAATGATTATTTATTTTATTGTCGACAGGTTTGATAGTTTGGGAACAAAAATCAGAACAGAAACAACGGGGAAAGATTTTTACATTTCTGGAATTTATGAAACAGGATTGGAGGAAGTTGATAAAACACTTGTTTTAAGCGACATTCGAAGAATTCAAAAAATGAATGGTTGGAAAGAAGATGAAGTTGCAGGGTTTGAAATTGCGATAAAAGATTATAAAAAGATTGATGATATTGGTTATGATGTGGATGCAATGATTGGACAAGGTTTGGTGGCATTAACAATCAAACAAACCAATCCAGCTATTTTTTCGTGGTTAGATATGATTGACATCAATGTTTTTATTGTATTAATCTTGATGGTGATTGTTGCTGGAATAAATATGATTTCAGCTTTGTTGATTTTGATTTTGGAACGCACCAACATGATTGGAATTTTAAAAGCGATGGGTGCAAGCAATGGTAGTGTGCAAAAAATATTTTTGTACAATTCTGTTTTTTTAATCGGAAAAGGATTGTTGTGGGGAAATGTTTTTGGAATAACAATTGCCTTGCTTCAACAACAATTTGGAATCTTTAAGTTGGACGAAAAAGTATATTACATTTCTCAAATTCCGATTGATTTAAGCCTTGTTCATATTCTGCTTTTAAACGCAGGAACGTTGGTGTGTTGTTTATTGATGTTGATTGTTCCGAGTTTTATTGTTTCTAAAATCACTCCAGTGAAAGCGATAAGATTCAGTTAATGGAACGCGGATGGCGCGAAAAAGCTGATTTTCGCTGATTTTCTATTTTATTTCCTTTCCTTTTTTAATAATAATTTAACCAGTAAAAATCCGTTTTTATCCGATTTTCCCGTGTCATCCGCGTTCTATTTTTCGTATTTTTGCCCTTCGATAAACAAAAAATTAAATTGTCACCTTGAGCGGAGTCGAAGGGCGAAAAAACTACATTATGAAAAAGACGTGTGATAACATTTTAGGAACAATTGGAAATACACCAATGGTTCGTATCAATAACTTAACTAAAGGCCTAAAAGCTACAGTATATGCAAAAGTAGAAACCTTCAATCCTGGAAATTCCATTAAGGATAGAATGGCTTTGAAGATGATTGAAGATGCTGAAAAAGATGGAAGATTAAAACCAGGCGGAACCATTATTGAAGGAACAAGTGGTAATACAGGAATGGGTTTAGCGATAGCAGCTATTATCAAAGGATACAAATGTATATTCACAACTACCGATAAACAATCCAAAGAAAAAGTAGATGCATTGCGTGCTTTCGGAGCGGATGTAATTGTTTGTCCTACCGATGTTGAACCAGAAGATCCACGTTCATACTATTCCGTTTCTTCTCGTTTGGTTGCTGAAGTAGAAAATGCTTGGAAGCCGAATCAATATGATAACTTGAGTAACTCTCAAGCGCATTACGAACAAACTGGTCCAGAAATTTGGGATCAAACAGAAGGAAAGATTACTCATTTAGTAGTAGGCGTTGGAACAGGTGGAACCATTTGCGGAACGGGTAGATATTTAAAAGAAAAAAATCCGAACATTAAAGTTTGGGGAATTGATACATATGGTTCGGTTTTCAAAAAATATAAAGAGACTGGTATATTTGATAAGAATGAAATTTATCCATACATAACAGAAGGAATTGGAGAAGATTTTTTACCACAAAATGTGGATTTCAGCATTATCGATCGTTTTGAAAAAGTAACAGATAAAGATGCAGCCATCATGACGCGTGAGATTACAAAGCGCGAAGGAATTTTTGCTGGAAACTCAGCCGGTTCAGCAATGGCAGGATTGTTACAATTGAAAGATGAATTGAAAGAAGGCGATGTAGTTGTTGTTATTTTCCACGATCACGGAACACGTTATTTAGGAAAAATGTTCAACGATGAGTGGATGATGGAAAAAGGATTCTTTGATAAAAAAGGATTGGTTGCAAAAGATTTGGTAAACAACAATACCAACGGAAAATTAATCACAATTGAAAGTACTGATACTGTTGGAAATGCAGTAGCGTTGATGAATAAAATGGATATTTCTCAAATTCCAGTTTCTCATGATAAACGTATTGTTGGTTCTTTAAACGAGAGCATGTTGTATCAAAAAATTATTGCTAATCCTGATATTAAAAATCAAAAGATAGAAACCATCATGGCGGCTCCATTTCCGTTTGTAGATATTTCTACACCGATTGATTCATTATCGGCAATGGTAAATGATAAAAACTTAGCGGTATTGGTTAAAGATTTTAAATTGGATAAAACGTATATCATTACTTGTTATGATATTATGAATGCACTTACAAAGTAGACTTTTCATTGCTAACTGAAATGCTCCTTGTTTGTCATTTCGACCGAAGTGGAGAAATCTTTCAAAATGTAATACTAAATACGAATGAAAAAGTTCTCTCCACTTCTGTAGAGATGACATTTTGCTATAATCAAACTTTAAACTTTGAACTCATTCACAGATCAACTCAATCGTAAAATAGATCTTCCTTCAAAACCACAAAGGATAATCTCCCTAGTTCCTTCCCAAACTGAATTGCTATACGATTTAGGCCTACGAGATGAAGTAGTTGGAATCACTAAATTCTGTATTCATCCAGAAGAATGGTTTCGTTCAAAAACAAGAGTTGGCGGAACAAAAGAATACGACTTTGAAAAAATAAAAGCCCTTAATCCTGATTTAATTATTGGTAACAAAGAAGAAAACAATCAAGAGCAGATAGAAGAGTTGATGAAGGATTACACTGTATGGATGAGTGATATTTACACCTTGAAAGATGCTTGTGATATGATTACCCGTATCGGAACATTGGTAGGTAAACAACAAGAAGCAACCAATCTCAAATTAGAAATCGAATCAAAGTTTAATCAATTTCAACAATTCCTAAATCCTAAATCCCAAATTCTAAGCGTTTCCTACTTGATTTGGAACAAGCCATACATGGTCGCAGGAAACAATACGTTCATTAACGAATTGTTAAAAGTATGCGGATTTAAAAATGTTTTTGAACAAGATCGTTATCCCGAAATTACCACAAAACAACTTGCAGATGCTAATCCTGAAATCATTCTATTGTCCTCGGAGCCTTATCCATTCAAAGAAAAACACATAGAGGAATTTAAAGCGATTTGCCCCAATGCAAAAGTAATGATTGTAGATGGAGAGGTTTTTTCATGGTACGGATCGCGTTTATTGCAAGCTCCAGAGTATTTTAAGCAACTAATTGAGAATATTGCGTCTAAAAGGTAGTTTATTAGTTCACTTGTTCATTGGTTTATTGGTTTGTTGTAGATTTTTAGGTGTAATTATTCCGATTTTTCAATTTTCAATTTTTCAATTACTTTGATATTATTACTAGCTTTGTGAAGCAACAAAAAACTATGACTTTTTTAAAGCATATATTTCTATTCATTTCTCTTTTTACATTGCTATTTCTTTCCTCAACTTCTGCCCAAGCACAAAAAGTAGGAGTTGTGTTAAGTGGTGGCGCAGCTAGTGGAATTGCGCATATTGGTGTTTTAAAAGCACTGGAAGATAATAACATTCCAATCGATTATATTACTGGAACATCTATGGGTGCTTTGGTGGGTTCAATGTACGCAATGGGATATTCTCCAGCTCAACTGGAAGTATTAGTGAAAACAGAACGATTTAAAAACTGGTCGGAAGGAGTTATTGATCAAAAATATGCTTACTATTTTAAACGTGCAGATGATAATGCTTCTTGGATAACATTTAAATTGTCGCTTGATTCGGCTTTTGTTTCTACTCTTCCTACAAATTTGATTTCACCTGTCGCAATGGATTTTGGAATGATGGAGTACGTTGCAGGTCCTGCAGCTGTTGCCAATTATAATTTTGATAGTTTATTTGTTCCTTTTCGATGTGTTGCATCCGACATCGAAAAAAAAGAATCTGTAGTTTTTAGTAAAGGTGATTTGGCCGAAGCAGTTCGTGCATCTATGTCGTTTCCATTTTATATTAAACCAATAAAAGTGGATGGGAAATTATTATTTGATGGTGGATTATACAATAACTTTCCCTCCAATGTGATGTTTGATGACTTCTTTCCTGATTTCATGATTGGAAGCAATGTCGGGTCTAACAATCCTCCACCGGATGAAGATAATTTACTTTCTCAAATAAAAACAATGCTTCAAAGTAAATCTAATTATGATATTTTGTGTGAAGCAGGTGTGATTATTCAACCAAAAGTAAATGTTGGACTGTTTGACTTTAGTGATCTTCAACCAATTATTGATAGTGGTTATGCCGCTGCAATGCGCCATATGGATTTTATCAAACAACATGTAGAAAAAAGGGTAAACAAAGAAGATTTAACTATTAGGAGAAGTAATTTCAAAAGTACAGAACCTAAAATTATGTTTGATAATATTTACATAGAAGGATTGAATAAAAAACAATCTGAATATGTAAAAAAAGTATTACGTCATAAAAACAAGCTTGTGAGTTTGGAAGATATGAAAGAAGGATATTTTAGATTGTCTGCCGACAGTAAAATCAAAACTATTTATCCGCAAGCAAAATACAATCCGAATACAGGTTACTATGATTTGTATTTAAGAATCAGAAAAGAAAGAAATTTAATTACTGATTTTGGAGGAAACTTTTCAAATCGTCCGATTAGCTCTGGTTACTTAGGTTTGCAATATAATTACTTGGGGCGATTTGCTGCAGGAATTATGACAAATGCGTATTTCGGGAAACTTTATAGTTCAGTTCAATTGAAAACACGTTTTGATTTTCCTTCAAGAGTTCCCATTTTTATTGAGCCCGGAGTAACTTGGAACAAATGGGATTATTATAAAAGTAGCAGTGCATTTTTGGAAGATACTAAACCGGCTTACTTAATTGAAAGTGAAGAGCACGGAAATTTAGACATTGGCTTTCCAACAGGAAAAAAAGGCAGAATAGTAGGTGGTGCAGGAGTTGCAAGGATTACAAACAGATATTATCAAACGCCATTTTTTGTGCAGTTGGATACTGCTGATCAAACCAATTTTGATTTGGTTACAGGACAGGCATATTATGAAATTAATTCTTTGAACAGAAAGCAATATGCTAATCAAGGAGAATATTTGAGGATTAGTGGTCGATATGTTTATGGTTTAGAAATGAATACTCCTGGTTCAACATCGTTGGATACTGCCGAAAACTCGAACCACCACGAATGGGTCGTTTTTAAAATAACAGGAGAACGTTATTTTAATAGGAGAGGAGCATTTAAAATAGGACTTTTTGGAGAAGGTGTTTATTCTAGTCAAACACTCTTTCAAAATTATACCTCAAGTATTTTGTCGGCACAAGCATTTCAACCGACAGCGGATAGTAAAATCATCTTCAATGAAAATTACCGAACGCATAAATACATGGCTGGAGGAATCAAGTTTGTAATCAATATCAGAAAAACTATCGAATTTAGAGCCGAAGGCTATATATACCAACCATATCAAGTATTAGTTAAAACAGCCGACCTAAAAACGGAGTTCGGTGTTCCATTTGCATTGCAACATTATGTAGCCAATGCAGGTTTTGTATGGCATACACCACTTGGCCCAATGAGTATAACCGCAAATTACTACGATCAGGTGAAAGATCCTGTTTCTATTCTCTTCCATTTCGGGTACATCATTTTTAACAAAAGAGCTCTTCAATAAAGGGTTAAGTATTTGAAAATCAACATTTTTTGATATTTACTATATTTTGCATAAGTTTGCACCCCTAATTCAATAGGCAATTAAAAGAAATAGGCAGTAGGCAATTGAAAATCCTACGCTATTGAAATTTAGAAAACAAAAACAATAATTAATTAAAACTATGAATCAATACGTAATTTATTTAGTGCCCGCTTTAGGGATTTTAGGATTGTTAGTAATGGCAATTAAATCGGCTTGGGTTACTAAGCAAGATGCTGGAGATAAAAACATGCAAGAACTTGCTGGTTATATTGCTGATGGTGCAATGGCATTTTTAAAAGCAGAATGGAAAGTGTTAAGTATTTTCGTTGTTTTTGCAGCAGCGTTATTAGCTTATTCAGGAACTATTCATGAAATAAACGGTAAAGAGATTCACGGTAGTTGGATAATTGCTATTGCATTTATAATAGGAGCTGTTTTTTCTGCAACAGCTGGATATATAGGAATGAAAGTAGCAACTAAAGCAAATGTTCGTACAACGCAAGCTGCTAAAACAAGTTTAAAACAAGCATTGAAAGTTTCTTTCACTGGTGGAACTGTAATGGGATTGGGTGTTGCTGGTTTAGCTGTATTAGGTTTAGGAAGTTTATTTATAGTTTTCTTGAAAATATTCAATGTCGTTACTGTAGATAGTAATGAAATGAAAACTGCAATTGAAGTTTTGACTGGATTCTCTCTTGGAGCTGAGTCGATTGCCTTATTTGCACGTGTTGGTGGCGGTATTTATACAAAAGCTGCTGACGTTGGAGCTGATTTAGTTGGTAAAGTTGAAGCTGGTATTCCAGAAGATGATGTTCGTAATCCTGCAACTATTGCAGATAACGTTGGTGATAACGTAGGTGATGTTGCTGGAATGGGTGCCGATTTATTTGGTTCTTATGTAGCAACAATATTAGCTACAATGGTATTGGGACAAGAAATTAATGTAATAGATAATTTTGGTGGTATGTCGCCAATCCTTTTGCCAATGGTTATTTGTGGATTGGGAATCGTATTTTCAATCATAGGAACTTGGTTTGTTACAATTAAGGATGATAAGTCGAATGTTCAAAATGCTTTGAATCTTGGTAACTGGGCTTCCATGTTAATTACAGTTGTTGCCTCTTATTTTATTGTAATGTATATGTTGCCTGATGGAGAAATTTCTTTACGTGGTTTTGTATTTACAAAAATGGGAGTGTTCGGTGCTATTTTAGTGGGAACTGTAGTAGGAGCAATTATGAGTATTGTAACGGAGTATTATACCGCAATGGGTAAGCCTCCAGTAAATTCTATTATTCAACAATCTTCTACTGGTCACGCTACAAATATTATTGGTGGTTTAGCAGTTGGTATGAAATCAACCGTTATTCCAATTTTAACATTAGCAGCTGGAATCATGGGTTCATACTATTGTGCAGGACTATATGGTGTTGCAATTGCAGCAGCAGGTATGATGGCAACTACAGCTATGCAATTAGCAATTGATGCATTTGGTCCGATTGCAGATAACGCTGGTGGTATTGCAGAGATGAGTCAATTGCCTCCTGAAGTTCGTGAACGTACTGATAATTTAGATGCTGTTGGAAATACAACTGCAGCAACTGGAAAAGGTTTTGCTATTGCTTCTGCAGCTTTAACATCGTTAGCATTGTTTGCTGCGTTTGTTGGAATTGCAGGTATTGATGCTATCGATATATACAAAGCGCCTGTATTGGCAGGTTTATTTGTGGGTGCAATGATCCCATTTATTTTCTCTGCATTGTGTATTCAGGCAGTTGGTAAAGCTGCAATGGACATGGTTCAAGAAGTTAGACGTCAGTTTCGTGAAATTCCTGGTATCATGGAATACAAAGCAAAACCAGAATACGAAAAATGTGTTGCTATCTCTACAAAAGCATCTATCCGAGAAATGATGATGCCAGGAGCAATTGCATTAATTACCCCTTTAATTGTTGGTTTTACATTCGGTCCTGAAGTATTAGGAGGTTTATTGGCAGGTGTTACAGTATCTGGAGTGTTGATGGGAATTTTTCAATCAAATGCTGGTGGTGCTTGGGACAATGCAAAAAAATCTTTTGAAAAAGGTGTAATGATTAATGGTGAAATGTTCTACAAAAAATCAGAACCACATAAAGCATCTGTTACAGGTGATACAGTTGGAGATCCTTTCAAGGATACTTCTGGACCATCTATGAACATCTTAATTAAATTAATGTCAATTGTTTCGTTGGTTATCGCTCCATACATAGCCGTAAATACTGCAGAGGCTGGAATGGGTTGTGAAGGCGATATGATGCAAACAGAATGTTGTGAAGGACATGGTGAAGAAATGATGGAAGCTTGTCACGATGGTGGAAGTAAATGTGATATGACGAAATGTGCATCAATGAGCAAAGAACAATGTGCTGCTATGTGTGATTCAGTTGGTTGTACTGCTGACGAAAAAGCATATTGTATGAGCATGTATGGCGCAGATGGAAAATTTGTTGGGCCGAAATGCGATATGAGCAAATGTATGAACATGAGCAAAGAAGCATGTGCTAAATATTGTGATTCAGTTGGATGTTCAGCAGAAGAAAAAGCAATGTGTGTAAAACATGCAGGTGCTGGTGAAGCGAAAGCTTGTTGCAAAGGACATGAAGAAGTGGCTCCAAAAGCTTGTTGCAAAGACAAAGCAATGGAAGCAAAAGCTTGTTGCAAAGACAAAGCTGCAGCTCACGGAAAAGCTTGTTCAGGTGAAGGTGATAAAGGTTGTGGTGGAGATTGCAAAAAAGGTTGTAAAACAAAAGAAGAATGTATGAAGTCTTGCGGAGAATCTTGCGCAAAGCATCACTAAGAATATTTTATTTTAATATTTTAAACACCACACAAAACTGTGTGGTGTTTTTATTTAATAAATGAATGATGAATAGAATTGTAATATTTATGTTTATTGGTTTTATAACAGCCATTGTTTACTCTTGTAAAACACAGAAATTAAAAGTTGTTTTTTCGCAAGATAAAGAAGTTGTGGTGGTGACAGTTAATTCTGGATGTAGAAATTCTAATGTTTTCCCAATTGTAAATGAAGAAGAATTAAAAAACAATATTCACAATTCAGTAGCAGCAACAATCAAAAAGGTAAAGTTTAAAACAAATAAAGATGTTAACAAGGCTACACTTAAAACGAGTAAAGTTGAGTATATTATTAATGAAACTTGTCAATCAAATGGAAGTAATCAAATCTTTTCCTATCAAATCTATCAAAAAGTATCTATTGAGAACATTGCAACAAAAGAAATATACCTTTTTGAATCTGACACATTGGTTAATAATCAGCAGTTGATTCCCAATCAATTAGCGGTTAAAAAGGTAGACATTGCAAAATTTATAACATCTCTTACTGAAAGTAATTATGTTAAGGCAAAATACTATTTTAATCAAAAAAAATAGTATATATTTGTACTCGAAAATTTAAAATAAATTCACTTAAAAAATAAAACATGAAAAAAATTTTACTTACAGTTTTTGCTATTTGTGCTTTTGTTACATCACAACAAGCTCAGGTAATTTTCTTAGAAGATTTTGATGGTATTTCGGGTCCAACTGCGGGTGGACCAGGTACGTATTCATTTCCTACAGGATGGACATTAGCTAACGTGGATAACAGAACTCCCAATACAATGGTTGCATATGTAAATGCAGCTTGGGAAAGAAGAGAGGATTTTTCATTTTCTGTAGCAGATTCTGTAGCTTTTAGTACTTCTTGGTATACTCCGGCTGGACCTTCTGACGATTGGATGACTACTCCTGCAATTGGTCCTTTGCCAGCAAATGTGGTTTTATCTTGGAATGCTGTAACTTATGATGTAGCTTATCCAGATGGATATGAAGTGCGTATTATGACTGTTGCTCCAACTGGAGGCACAGGTGTTATTGGTAATTTAGTAACAGCTTCTACAGTATTGTTTTCTACTCCTGCTGAAAATACTACTTGGATAAACAGAACTGTAAATCTTAACGCATATGCTGGTCAAACAGTATATATTTCATTTAGAAACAATTCAAACGATAAATTTTTACTATTGATTGATGATGTTAAGTTAGAAGTTTCTGCACCATTTGATGGAAGACTTGTTTCTTTAGATACAGTTCCTGAGTATACAATGGTTCCTCAAAATCAAGTATGGAATATGCCAACATTGGCTACAATTAGCAATGTCGGAACGAGTGCACTAACAAATGTTTCATTAAGATTAAATGTATACAATGGTGCATCAACTCAAATTTATACAAATACAGGAACTCCAACAGCTACCTTAGCTCCAGCTGGGTCTGTTCAATTGAGTGCAGGAAATTATGCAATTCCAGCTACGCCAGATGTTTATACATTTGAATATGTAGTTACGCATTCGGTAGCTGATAGCAATCCTTTAAATGATACATTATACAATTCGATTATTGTAACAGATTCAACATATGCTCGTGATAATGGAGTTGTAACTGGTACTCTGGGAATAGGTGCTGGCAATGGTGGTTATTTAGGACAAGAATTTGTTGTAAATACTCCTGCTGCATTAAGTTCTGTAACTTATTTTGTAAACAGAGGTTATACAGGACGCAAGACTGCCTGTGCTTTGTGGAGTATGGTTGCAGGTATGCCATCTGCAATGATTGCTACTACTGATACAATGTTGTATCCAAATGACTCTGCTAGATTAATCACATTGGGAATATCTGGTGGTGATTTTTCTTTAGCTGCTGGAACTTATGCAATTACCGCAATCGAATTTGTTGCTGATAGTACTTTGTCGTTAGCACAAACAGATGATATTTTTACTTTAGGAACAACATGGGTAAATTGGCCAACAACACCTGCTGGTGGATGGGCTAATAATGAGTTTTTTGGTTCTCCAGCTTTTAATAAACCTTATGTAATTCGTTTAAATTTAAATCCAGATTGTTCAGGTGTATCTGCTACTGCGATTTCTGTGAATGCCACATGTGCAACTTGTCCGGATGGTTCTGCTACAGTTACTCCTGTTGGAACTGTTGGTTCTGTTACTTATTTATGGGCTCCTTCAGGTGGATCAGCTGCAACAGCAACTGGATTGTTGCCAGGAACATATACTGTTACTATTACCGATGCTAATGGTTGCTCTTCAACTGCAACAACAACTGTAAGTTTTTCTACTTCAATTGATCAAACTGTTGTTGAAGCAAATACAACTATTTTCCCAAATCCAGGTAAAGATGTATTTACAGTTAACATTCCTTCCGTTTTTGGAATGAGTACACAAGTTACCGTGATTAATTATTTAGGTGAAACAGTGTTCTCTAAATCGGTTACATCTTTTGGTGCAAATGAAATTAATCTTACGGAGCTTGCATCTGGTAGTTATACTGTTAGATTTACAAGTTCAGAATACACAGTAAATAAAAACTTAACAATTATAAAATAATTTTTTTAGTACTTTTAAAAGGGCATTCAATTTTGAATGCCCTTTTTTTTGAAAAAAATATTCCTTTTGAAATGAGATATTATTTTTATTGCATCCTTTTGTTTTCAAATTTTTCGATTGCTCAACCTGTTACAATAGGTTTGTTGTATCAAGACGTATCTAATCAACCGGGAACAATACTCTTTGCTCCTAATGCAAATAATACTACCTATTTAATTAATAAGTGCGGATATTATTTGCATTCGTGGACTAGCGCTTATAAACCAGGTGTTTCTTCTTATCTATTAGAAGATGGACTTTTATTGCGTCCAGGCAATACAAATAATGCAACTTTTTCTGGAGGAGGAGGGGCAGGTGGAATTATTGAAAAAATTGATTGGAGTGGTTCAGTCGTTTGGTCTTATCTTATTTCTGATTCAACAATGTGTCAGCATCATGATATTCATGCTTTACCGAATGGAAATGTGTTAGCACTAGTATGGGAGAAAAAAACAAAAGCAGATGCAATTCTTGCTGGCAGAGATACTAATTTTATTGGAGCTACATTTTGGAATGAAAAAATTGTTGAACTGCAGCCTGTAGGAACAAATGGAGCAAACATCGTTTGGGAATGGAATAGTTGGGATCACTTGATTCAAGATTTTGATAGTACAAAATCTAATTTTGGAGTTATTAGTCAGAACCCGAACTTGATAAATATTAATGCAAATTTTTCAGGCTCCTTAAATCCCGATTGGCTGCACTTTAATTCGATAGATTATAACGCATCTTTAGATCAAATACTAATTAGTTCTCGTTTAACAAGTGAAATATATATTGTGGATCATAGCACAACAACATTAGAAGCTTCTACACATCTTGGCGGTAGTTCTGGAAAAGGCGGAGATTTTATTTATAGATGGGGTAATCCAATGGTTTACAATAGAGGATTACTATCCGATCAGAAATTTTTTGGACAACATAGCGCACATTGGATTGGACAAGGGTTAGTTGGTGAAGGTGATATTATGGTTTTTAATAATGGGAAAGATCGACCTGCCGGAAATTATTCAACTGTTGAAATTATTAAACCTCCATTGGATAGTTTTGGAAATTATTCTATCACAAGTACTCTTCCATTTCTTCCCATCAATTCGTATTGGATTTATCAAGATCCTATTCCGACCAATCTGTATTCTGATAGAATTTCAGGAGCACAGCGTATTGCCAATGGACATACACTAATTTGTAGTGGTAATAAAGGTGAGTTTATTGAAATTGATAGTCTGAATACTGTTGTATGGGAATATAAGAATCCAGTAAATGGTCTAGGGCCTAGACCTCAGGGAACTAGTATTTTTAACAATGGTGTTTTTAGAACAAATTTTTATAATTATGATTACTCTGGCTTTATTGGACAAACACTTACTCCTGGTTTGCCAATTGAATTGAGTCCAGTTGTATATTCTTGTTTGGTAACCTCTAATTCAGATGTTTCAGAAGATAAAAATGTTCCAATAGTTTTTCCGAATCCGTTCGAGAATGAATTTCAGATTAGTATGAAAAATCAAGGTTCTTTTATGTCCTCTTATAGTGTTTTTGATGTAACAGGTAAATTGATTAAATCAGGTGAAATTGACACCATATTTAAGAATATTAATATTGCTGGAATCACCTCAGGAATTTATATTTTAAGAGTCGTAAGTTCTGAAAACACCTACTTCTTTAAAATAATCAAACAAGATCACTAGTTAGCTAATGTTTACTCTTTAAGTTTCTCTAAGAAAACATATGTGTTCCATGAATCAATCCTGCAAGCAAAGCAGCAAATGAAAGTAGCGCTCCGAAAAGAGCAAGTTTGCTTTTTGATTTCATTGCGGGAATAATACACAATATTAAGGCTACGCTTCCTGCAATAACCAAAGTTTCTCCAGTCATTACTTTTACATCATGTGCTTCATATAGCATCATGCTAGTTAATTCATCAGAAAATCCTGTGTTAATCGATTCTTCTAACGACTCAACTGCTGGTGCTAATACAAATTGTAAATACAATGCTGTTACAAACGACAGCACACTAAGGATAAATCCTGAAATAGATAATACTTTCATAGTGTTTAGTTTTAAAAGATGAATATTTCTTTTACGCTATTAATAAACAACTAGTTTGATCGTTCTTTAAATAATATTAAATAAAAATAACGATTTATTGTGTAATTTGCAATATTCAATTGATGTATTTATGTCTGACAAAAATTTTACCATATATAAGTCTTCTGCCGGTTCGGGCAAGACTTTTACGTTGGTGAAAGAGTATTTGGCTTTGGCATTGAATGATCCTTCGGAACCTCCTCAGGCTTACAAACACATTTTGGCTGTTACATTTACAAACAAAGCAGCAGCTGAAATGAAAGAACGAATCATCAAAGCTCTTAAGGAACTTGCCGAAGAAGATTATTCTACGGTTTCGGCAGGGACAAAAAATTTACTCGTTGAATTAAAGAAACATAAAAAGCTAAATGCGTCAGAAACATTAGATGATAAAACAATTCGTAAACGTTCTCTAAATGTGTTGACCGCCATTCTTCACAATTATTCCGATTTTGCAATTGGAACCATTGATGCGTTTGTTCACAAAGTAGTTCGAACGTTCGCATTTGATTTAAAAATTCCTATGAGTTTTGAAATTGAAATGGATGATGAAAAGTTGTTGACTCAAGCCATCGACTTGCTATTGGCTCAAATTGGGAATGATGAACGCTTAACAAAAGCATTGGTGGAGTTTGCGGAAAGTAAGACCGATGACGAAAAAAGCTGGCACATCGAAAACGATTTGAAAGTTTTTGCAAAAAATTTATTGGATGAAGAAGGTGCTGTACATATTGAAAAATTAAAACATCTAACTGTAGATGATTTTTTTGAAATCAAAGATGTTTTGTTTTCTCAAATGAAACAGTTTGAAGCAAGTGTTTCTGGAGAAGCTAAAAAAGCATCAGAGTTAATTAAGAAGTCGGGATTGACAAGCAAAGATTTTTATTATGGTGATAAAGGAATTTTTGCTTATTTCGAAAAGCTGGCTAGTGGTCGAATGGATTATATCAAGCCGAACAGCTATGTTCAGGCAACTGCAGGCGATGATAAATGGTCGGGTGGGAAAATTTCGAATGATGCAAAGAATTCTATAGAAGGAATAAAATCTACTTTGTTAGATTGTTTTTCAAAAATTCAGGAGTTGAAAGATAAATCTCATTCGGATTATATTCTGTTCTCATTGATTAATAAAAATATTTACTCGCTTGCCGTTTTAAACGAGATTGAAAAATTACTTACCGAATATAAAACTCAAAATAACATTTTACATATTTCCGAATTCAATAAAATGATTTCGAAGATTGTATTGAATGAACCGATTCCTTTTATTTACGAAAGATTAGGTGAACGATACAACAATTATTTGATTGATGAATTTCAGGATACTTCGGTAATGCAGTTTCAAAACTTATTACCGTTGATTGATAATTCATTGGCAAATGGACATTTTACAATGCTAGTTGGTGATGGAAAACAAGCGATTTACAGATGGCGTGGAGGAGAGGTGGAGCAATTTGCTATGTTGCCGAATGTTTTTAAGCACAATGATAATCCATTGGTGTTAGAAAGAGAAGAAGCCTTAATCCGAAATCATATTCCTCAAATGCTAGATAAAAATTATCGAAGCAAACGAGAAGTAATCGAATTTAATAATTCACTTTTTAGAACTCTATCTGAAAAGTTGAATGAGAAGTTTAAAACGATTTACGATGGTTTGGAACAAGGATTTAATCCCGATAACAAAGGAGGATTTGTTCAAGTTGAATTTCTAACAGGAGCAAAAGAAGAATTTCGTGATCAGAATAAAGAACGAACCTTAGAGTTGATTCATCAGTTGCGGAATGACAATTATCAGTTGAAAGATATTTCTATCCTGGTCCGTAAAAACACCGATGGAAGCGATATTGCGAACTATCTAAC
>CANNHN010000015.1 GCA_947504725.1 Bacteroidota bacterium
TACAACGATTACCAAAAGCATTTGCAAAGCATTCAAAAGTTAGATCAATACTTGGTCTTGAGAAATTTATTTTTTCAGAATAATCTAAAGTAAATAACCCAGTATCATCAACAAGCAAATGGTAATCGCCTGGCGCAATATAAATATGCCCCTGTTTAAGTTGCATTTTATCTTGTATTTCAACAACGGGAATATTTGTACTCTGATTTAAAACAGCTTCTAAATGATTCTCTGCACTGTTTTTTCGATGGAGAACTAAGATAATTGCAAAAGGGTAATTTGCAGGGATAAATGGAAGTATATTCATAATTACTTCAATACTTCCTGCGGAACCACCCAATATGATTACACCTTCTTTTTCCATGTTTTCCATTTGGCGTTTATAACTTGCATCTTACTTTCAATTGGTGAAAACAGCAATGTTTCTTTTGATCCGATTGCTAACATTCCTTTTTTAGTAAGGCTATTATAAAATAGTTGCAGTACTTTATCTTGCAGCGATTTATTAAAATATATTAATACATTTCTGCAGATTATTAGATCAAATTGGTTAAATGCGTTATCTGAAACTAAATTATGAGTGCTGAAGATGATTTTAGATTTTAATTCATCATTCATCAATACTTCACCATTTAATACTGTATAATAATCCGATAGGTTTTTATTCCCTCCACTTTCTCTATAATTATTCTCATTTTCCTTAAATGAGTCTAAATTATATTTGCCAGATTTAGCAACATCTAATACTGTTTGATTTATATCTGTTGCATAAATAATACTTTTATCCAACAAATTATATTCTTTAAGTAATATGGCCATTGAGTAAACCTCTTCACCTGTAGAACATCCAGCATGCCAAATTTTAATTACTGGCAAATTGTTTAATTGAGATACTAATTCATTTCTAATTGAAGCAAAAAAACTAGGATCTCTAAATATTTCAGTAACATTTACTGTCAACTCTTCGATTAAATTGTTAACCATCGCAGAGTCATTAATTAAATCTTGCAACAATTGCTTGAAGTCAGAAATTTTATTTACATCAATATAACGTTGAACTCTTCTTTGCAAAGATTGCTTTGAATAATCAGAAAAATCATAGCCACTATAATCGTTGATGAGAATAATAATTTCATCTAACTCATTATCTCCAATTTTAATAATTGAGTTTGATGTCATCCTTTATTTATTAGGTATTTTATTTTATTAATTAACACATCAATATCAATGGGTTTCGTGCAATAATCATCAGCACCGGCCTCAATGCAGCGTTCCATGTCCCCCTTCATAGCTAATGCAGTTAATGCAATTACTTTATTATTTTTCAGATGATCATCTTTTCGCAATATTCCTAAAGTTTCAAAACCATCCATCACAGGCATCATCATGTCTAATAAGACAACATCTACTTCTATTTGTCGTAATTTTTCAAGACACTCTTTTCCATCTGAAGCAGTTTCAACTATAATCTTTTTTGCTTTAAGATATGCTTTTAAGGCAAAAATATTGCGCTCATCATCATCAACCAACAGAACTTTTATTTGATCAGTCATAATTATTTATTTTTTTCACTATTTAAAATCCAAATTTTAATTAATGAAATTAGTAAATCAGCATCAATAGGTTTTGATGCATAATCCGAAGCGCCACTATTAATGCATTTTTCTCGTTCATCAGCTTGTGTTTTTGCAGTTAAGGATACAATCGGAATGTTTTTTCCATTATCTAGTTTCCTTATTTTCTTAATTGCTTCGTAGCCATCCATTTCAGGCATCATCACATCCATTAAAATTAGCGCAATATCATGGTTTTTTGTCCATACATCAATTGCTTCTTTCCCATTAGTTGCGTGTATAACCTCTGCCTTTTGAGCTTCTAAAATTTTACTAATCGAAAATCTATTTTCTGCATCGTTGTCCACCAATAAAATTTTCTTGTTCTCTAAAGTTTTCGCAGAAATAATTGCCGGTCGCATTTTAATCGTCTGATCTTTTTTAGTGATGTAATGCAGAAAAAGCGACATCTCCTCAATGATACTAGAATAGGTTTTTACTATTTTTAATATGAAAAAATCGCTAAATTGATTAATTTTTTTTACATCTAAAGTAGATAAGTAGGTGTTACTTAGTACTATTACCGGCATTAATGTAGTGGGTACAACTTTTGTTAATTTTTCTAATAAATTTGGTATTTTTGATTTTCGAGAATCTATATCAATAATGATTGAATCGAATCCATTATCCCAAATAGATGGGTCAATTTCATGATCTGGTGTAAATGAAATAATTTCGATTTGACGTTCTTTTAAAAAAGCTGTCATTGCCAAAGCGTGCTCTTTTTTATCGGAGAATAAAGCAATTTTCCCGGTTTTTTTTGATGCAATTTCCTCGAGTGAGCGAAATACATTTTGTATATTGTCCTCAGAGAAAGGTTTGCTCGTAAAATCTATAGCGCCAGATTCTCTGATAGTTTTTATATCTAAATCATTAGATGAAGTAATATGAACCGGAATGTGTTTAGTTTCGGCAAAGTCCTTTAATTCTTTTAACACTTCCCAACCACTTTTTTTAGGAAGGTGCAAGTCTAAAATAATGCCAAGGGGAATATGTTTTTTAGCCAATTCAACAGCTTCGTTACCATTAACTGCTATCAGTACTTTATATCCTCGGCTTTTTGCAGAATTTTGTATGATTTTTACAAATAAAATATCATCCTCAACAATTAAAATAGTTTTATCTCCATTCTTTATGTCATGTCTATCATCTTCTACTAAAATAGCGTTCTCAGCTTGGTTTTCTGCAGATAAATCAGGTGCTATTGCATTATTTAAAGTAGAGCTATTTTTTTTAGTTTGTTTTTTTAAATGTTCAATCGAATAATTAGCTGGTATTATAATTGTAAAATTACTACCAACTCCGACCTCACTTTCCAAAGTAATTTCTCCACCTAATAAATGTGCAATTTCTTTACTGATAGAAAGTCCTAAACCGGTTCCACCATATTTACGTTTTGTTGAGCCATCAGCTTGCTGAAACGCTTCAAAAACCAAGGCTTGTTTATCTTTAGGAATACCAATTCCTGTATCAACCACCGAAAACGAAATCATATCCTGTTTTAAATTATATGAAATAGTAAGATCGACTTTTCCTTTTGCGCTAAATTTAAATGCGTTCGACAATAAATTTTTAACAACCTGATCAAGTCGCATTTTATCCGTGTACATACTTTCTGGACAATCTGAATTTACAAGCACCTTAAACTCAATTTGCTTATCTGTTGCAATTGGATTAAATAAAGATTGAATATCGCCTGCAAATTTATTTACATCCAAAGTTTCGGCATTAACATCCATTTTTCCGGACTCAATTTTAGATAAATCTAAAATATCATTAATCAATTCTAATAAGCTATTTCCTGCTTTATTAATAACAGCTGAATATTCTATTTGATCTTCACTTAAATTATCCTCTAAATTATCTTTGAGTAATTTACTTAGCAATAGTATTGAATTCAGCGGGGTTCTTAATTCGTGACTCATATTAGCTAAAAACTCCGACTTGTATTTACTGCTTAAAGATAGTTGATCTGCTTTTCGTTTCAAATCGGTTGTAGCAGCAACTAATAAGTTATTTTTTTCGTTAAAGGCATGATTTTTTTCCTCAACCAACTTCGTTTTTTCTTCTAGTTCTTTATTACTCTGCAACAACTCTTCTTGTTGTACACGCAATTCTTCGTCAGATGCTTGTAATTTTTGTGTTTGAGCTTCTAATTCCGTGTTGGACTCTTCTAATTCTCTTTGCGAAGCAAGTAATAATTCTGTTTGTTTTTTTAAGGCTTCGCTTTCTTTTTGTTTAGTGATATCAAAACGAATAGCTACATACTTTTCTATTTTACCATCTTTATTTTTAAAGGGCATAATGGTTGTTTCTACCCAATAATAATTGCCAGTTTTACTCACATTTAATATTTCGCCCTGCCAAACAAGCCCAGTGCTTATAGCCTTCCACATCCCTTTAAACAAACCATCAGGTTGTTTACCAGACTTAAGAATACGATGGTTTTGACCAATTAATTCTTCTCTGGAGTATTCGGAAATTGCACAGAAAAAATCATTTACAAAAATAATATTTCCATCAGCATCCGTTTCCGAAACAATAGCTGCTTTATTTAAAACTGAAACTTGTTGGTCTAAGTTAAGTGTCAGTTTATCAAGTTCAACGCGCTGCTGTTTTAATTCAGTTATATCATACCCAATTTTAATTATTTTATAAACCTTTCCGTTTCCATCAAACACAGGATTATAACTTGCTTGCAACCAAACAACTTTATTATCTTTTGAAGTTCTACAAAATTCACCAGATTCGCTATTACCTTTATTTAAACTTTCCCAAAAACTCTTGTATTCTGCATCGTAATCAATATTTTTGGGTACTAATAGTTTATGGTGTTTACCAATAAGTTCTTCGCTATTAAAGCCCATTATATTTAAAAACAAATCGTTTGCGCTTAATATAAAACCTTTGGTATCAAATTCAATTCCTAAAGTAGCTTTGTTAATGGCTGTAATTTGATTTTGTAACTCTTGTTCTTTACTATCTAATTCAAGCACTAATTTTTCTAATTCGGATTTTGCCAAAATAGTGTTTATGTATATGGCGATAGATTCAGTAACATCATCAATAAAACGCAGTTCAACTGGCGTAAATGAATTTAGTTTGCCAATTTCGGCAAGTCCTACCATTTTATTAGAAACAAATAAGGGGATAATTACTAATGATGCAGCTTTTGCAGAACCTAAAGAAGTGGAAACTTTAAAATAATCTTTATCAACATCATTTAAAACAACTACTTTTTTTTGCGTTAATGCTTGGCCAATAAATGAATTATCTTTTTCAATCAATGCAGGTACTTGCCCCGTAGTGCCTGATGAATGAACCAATGATAAGGTAGTTTCAGATTTAGAAATATAAAACGTTCCAAGTTGACTGCCCAAAAAATCGGAGAAAAAAGTAAGGATTTCATTACCGATAACATCTATATTTTTATCACCTCTTAAAATATCATGCAGGCGTTCTTTGCCATTTTGCATCCAGCTATTTTCGTTGTGCTGCTCTGTTAAATGAGCCAAATTTTCATGCATTTCATGAATGGCTTTTCCTACTGAATTTGTTTTTGACATGATGATGATGTTTAACAATGTAAATCAAGTGTTAAAATACCAAAAAATAAGTATGTATTCAACAGCTATTATCCTAACTCTTTTTTTATAGTTGGTAATGAAGCTGTTAGACTTATTTTTTTAAGCCTATTGTCCCAAAAATGGAGTATAATTCCCAATTTGAGAATAAAATGATTTTGAAGAGTATTCTTTTACCTTTAATTTCTTTGTATTTTTTTAGTAAATAGTAATCATTTTTATACGTTAATAAAATTAGGAGGCTATCCATATTTAAAAATTTATTTTCAGAAATGAGATTATTCAATAAAGGTGTTATGTGATTGTTATTCGGTAAACAGATTTATAATTTGCTATTAGCGATTGAATTAGGTCTTCCATAAGTACTAGAAAAAGTAAAGACGATTCTCTAATATTTTGATAACTTTGTAAAGCTGAATCTGTTGATATGGAAAATAATTTATTAGCAAAAAAGATAGTCGATAAAATGTTGGTTGAAGATAAGTTCAGCCAATGGTTAGGTATCGAAATGGTCTTGCTTGAACAAGGACGCTGTATTCTAAAAATGAAGATCCGAGATGAAATGGTGAATGGGTTTAAAATTGCTCATGGTGGAATTGCATTTTCGTTTGCAGACAGTGCGCTAGCATTTGCATCCAATGCGTATGGGCGCCTGAGTGTTGCGCTGGAGTGTTCGATCTCATTTGCAATTGCTGTAAATATCAATGATGTGCTTATTTGTGAAGCAAGAGAATTGAGCCTTACAAATAAAACAGGAACCTATCACATTGAAATATCAAATCAGAAAAACGAAAAAGTTGCATTCTTCAAAGGAACCGTTTATCGGACCGGGAAAGAGTGGGAGGTATAAATAAAATTGAAATGTAGTAACCATGAAAAAAGCATTTATCATTGACGGAGTTCGTACTCCAATCGGAAATTTTGGTGGAACATTGTCAACAGTTCGTACGGATGATTTGGCAGCGATTGTTCTTAGAGAATTAATTAAACGCAATCCAAGCATTGATGCAAAGGAAATTTCTGATGTATTGTTAGGTTGTGCAAATCAATCAGGAGAAGATAATCGTAATGTTGCTCGAATGGCTTTGCTGTTGGCTGGTTTGCCATATCAAATTCCTGGTGAAACAGTAAATCGTTTGTGTGCTTCTGGATTGTCAGCAGCAATGTCGGCTGCTAGAAACATTATGATTGGTGAAGCTGATTTGATGATTGCTGGTGGAGTGGAGAATATGACACGTGGACCATGGGTGATGTCGAAAGCCTCTTCTGCATTCGGTCGTGATCAACAAATGTTTGATTCATCTTTTGGTTGGAGATTCATTAATCCCAAAATGAAAGAGCTTTACGGAGTTGATGCAATGGGTGAAACAGCAGAAAATTTAGCGGATAGAGATAAAATTTCGCGAGAAGATCAAGATAAGTTTGCATTGTGGTCGCAGCAAAAAGCTGCTGCAGCTCAAAATAAAGGAAGATTTGCAAAAGAAATTGTTGGTGTTCAAATTCCACAAATGAAAGGCGATCCAAAAATGTTTGATAAAGATGAATTTATTCGTCCCGATACAAGCATGGAGGGATTATCAAAATTAAAAGGAGCATTTAAAAAAGAAGGCGGATCTGTAACTGCAGGAAATGCATCGGGATTAAATGATGGAGCAGCAGCAATTTTATTGGCTTCTGAAGATGCAATTAAAAAATACAATCTTGTTCCAAAAGCAAGAATCGTTTCAAGTGGAGTAGCAGGAGTAGAGCCTAGAATTATGGGAATCGGTCCGGTTGCAGCAACTAACATGGCTTTGAAACGTGCAGGATTAACAATGAAAGACATTGATTTGATTGAGTTAAACGAAGCCTTTGCAGCACAAGCATTAGCATGTACACGTGCATTAGGAATTGCTGATAATGATTCAAGAATAAACCCAAATGGCGGAGCTATTGCATTAGGTCATCCTTTAGGAATGAGTGGAGCAAGAATTTTAAATTCAGCTGCAATAGAATTACAAGAGCAGAACAAGCGTTACGCTTTGGTTACGATGTGTATTGGAGTCGGACAAGGTTATGCCGTGATTATTGAAAAGGCTTAAAATAAACGTTACGATTCTGCACCTTAATTGATATAAATATGGCAAACATCTTCGAATTCAATGGGTATAAACCTGTCATTCACGAAAGCGCATTCATTCATCCGAATGCGACCGTAACCGGTAATGTAATTATTGGCAAACAGGTGTATATTGGTCCAGGTGCTGCTATCAGAGGTGATTGGGGACAAATAATTATTGAAGACGGATGTAATGTTCAGGAGAATTGCACCATACATATGTTTCCGGGAACAACTGTTTTATTAAAAGAAGCAGCACATATTGGTCACGGTGCAATTATTCATGGTGGCACAATTGGTAAAAATGTTTTGGTTGGAATGAATGCGGTTGTAATGGATGATGTTGTGATTGGCGATAACTGTATAATAGGAGCTTTGTGTTTTGTTCCTGCGAATACAGTTATTCCAGAGCGAAAAGTTGTGGTTGGGAATCCAGCAAAAATTGTGAAAGATGTAAGTGATGAAATGATTGAATGGAAAACACAAGGAACAAAATTGTATCAGCAATTACCAGCGGATTGCAAAGCAACATTAAAAGAATGTGAGCCTTTACGTGAAGTTGAGAATGACAGACCAAAACAACAGGATATTTATAAGACTTGGAAGCAAACAAAATAAAACTATGAACTTACATTTACATTTTATATTAGTTAATTCAGAATTCAATGTTGGTTTAGCTGACGATTTATATAATGGCGAAGAGTCTGAAGATAATATCAAACATTTATGGGAAGATGAATTCCAAGTTTCGGAGCCTGTAAAGGAATTTAAAATTTCAAATAATGCTATTTATAAGTTGGCTGGATTTTTCCCAGATGATAAGCCTTTTAGTTTTGAAGTTTGGGATATGACGATTGTAGACTGTAAAACAGAAAGTGGAAAAGACATGCAGTTTGCAGTATCTAAAAAGCTATTGAAGAAAACTGAAAAAGTGGTTGAGGAAAACACAAACGACACACATTTATATTTCTATTTAAGAGATGCAATTCCAATGGAAAATCCAATGAATGGAGTGTATATTGTTAAAACAGACTTTCCTAAAGAACTTAAAACAAAAACAAACTAATGGACAAATTAGCTTTTTTAAAAACAGAATTTCCGAAATTAGTAAGAACGTTAAGCCCTGAAGCAAAAGGGGAGTGGGGAGTGTTAAACGGACAGCAAATGGTGGAACACATGGCTGACTCGATTAGTTTTGCGACCGGCAAAAACAACCAAGCTTTGTATTCCCCAGCCGAACATGTAGAGAAGTATAAGTCTTTTGCGATGAGTGATAAAGAGTTTAAGCCCAATACTCCTAATGCATTAATGCCAGCTGTTCCAACTCCAGTGATTAAATCTACAATGGAAGAAGCTGTTGTAGAACTCGAAAAGCAAATTGCTAATTTTATCAATTTTTTTGAAACGAATAACGGAGCTACGATTACAAATCCGTTTTTTGGAAATTTAAATTTTGAAGAGTGGGTGCATTTGCTTCATAAACATGCGGTGCATCATTCGAAGCAATTCAAACTTTTGTAATTACCATTTATAGCAAACGGCATAATTCGGTCTTACTTTTTTTATTTTTGAATGTTTCAATTTAGCTCTGTTGAGTTTTTTATAAAACGCTGTTCCCGATTTTCTCTTTTTAGCTTTTGAGCCAGAACTGCCTGAACCCATTGATAAGTCCCGACTTTTAAAGTTAAAATCTCTTTTGACTTGGTTGGATGAATTGTCGCTACCGTTATTATCTATTGGATTAAAATTGCGGACATTCAATAGTTGTATTTGCTCATTATCATTTTTGTCAATATTGTTGAAATTAGAAGCAAACAACTGATTTTGAACATTTAAATTATCGTTCTGAAGATTTTCATCTTGTGTTCTTTTGTATTCATCATCTGCCAATTTTTGCAATTTATGGCAAGGGCAATTTGGATTTCGAGGATCATTAATGTCGTATTGCTGATTTTGAAAATTTTGTGAAAGGGCAGTGTTGCTGAAGAATAATAATAAAATGAATAATCGCAGAGCCCCGAAAAAATTCGGTAATAAGGATTTTTGAGCGCTACCTTCTCTACTAATCTTTACTATCTCTCTAAACTCTCTGCGATTATTCATTTGTCTTTTTTATTAAACGATTAATTTTAAATTTTATTATTCTTCAAGTAAGATTTCTCGACTCCGCTCGAAATGACAGTTCTATTTGTCATTTCGAGCGGAGTCGAGAAATTATTATATAACAGCTTTTTTAATGGTTACTTTATCCATTCCACTCCAAGTTTTGAACTCATTGGTGTAGTATAAGTAAGCTGAAGAAGCTGGTGCATCGTATTCTCCTGGCATTTCTGCTTTCAAATCAAGGTTGATTGTTTTAACTGCTTTTGCATCCATACCGCGATAATATACAGCAATATTGTTGCCAACAATTTCGTAATAATCAAACACTTTTTTCTCTTGCAATTCTTTCAATTGCCAAGGTTGAACTGTGAATCCTGCTGGAATTCCAATGATTGCCATTGTGCTTGGAACTTCTTCGTTCTTTTTGTTGGTAATAGTTGCAGTCATACGAACTGTTTCTCCAACATTAGCCGTTTTTTTGGCAAGTGTAGTTTTTAAGTCAATTGCACAAACTGCGTCACTTACTGGAAGAGTAGTATTCCAAGTTGCAGAAACTGAATATGGCAATGGTGTTTTCACTCCAACATATTTCACTTTCACATCATGTTTTCCTTCACCTTTTACAAATTCTTCCATTCCTTCAATTACAATTGAACCTTTCTCTCCAGCTTTGTATGTTTTTTCAGCAACTTTTTTACCATCTACATAAACTTCAACAGTTCCGTCTTCGTTGGTTTTTTTGCTTGCTTTAGCATATTCAGTCAATGCTTTCAAGGCTAAGATTGTTCCTTGTGTGCTACTGAATGTACCAGATCCATTTCTAGAACCAATTAAATACTTCACAGCGTTTTGCATTTCATTTGCATTTTTACCTTGCGTTTTTAACATTGCAAGAATGCTTAGGGATGTTGTTTCTGTTATTAATGATTGTCCTTGAGAATAAGTAATAGAGTGTGAAGCACCATTAAAGCTTCCATCTTTTGCTTGTTTTGCAATCAATGCTTCCATTGCTTCGTTTCCTTTTGCTGTCTCATTTAATTTGTAAGAAGCATTTGCCATCATCGCAAGCATGTAAGGATCTTTTAACTCCATTGCTTTTTTATAAGATGTCTCATATTCTTTCTTGATATCTGTATAATCAGCTTCAGCTAAAGCATAAACAGTATAAGCATTCAAGATATCATTGCTGATTCTTCCGAAATCATGGTATGCACGACCTTCTCTTTGGAATCCACCTTTGCCATCTTTGTGACTCATTAACCACTCAGCAGTACGGTTCAACATTTTTTGATCCACATCAGCTCCGGCTTTTTTCATATCTACAAATTCCATGATTCCATAGGCAGTTAATCCTTCGTGAGCAGGAGATGCACCAAACCATTCGTAACCTTTGTCTTTCGCTTCGAATGTTGTTAAACGTTTGTAACCTCTGTCCAATAAATCAGTAGCACGAGCAATTGTTTTTGAATCTTTGCTATCTGTTGATTTTAAATAATCTAATACCATTGCATTTGGATATGCAGTACAAGATGTTTGTTCAAAACAACCATAAGGCTCAGATAAAATCCCTTCGATACCTTTCATTAAATCGTTCACCACATTTGGATACGCTGTGAAACTCATTTTTAAGGAGCCATTCACTACTTTATTCATTTCGAAAGAAAAATTCTTTTCCATGTCTTGTCCTGAAAAGGATGCCGTTACTGGAAATCCTTTTGGAGCAATCTTGATTTTTTGTGAAAATGCATCACCTAATCCACATGCACGGAAAGAGATAGTGAATTCACCATAACCAATTTTATCTAAAACTTTATAGTCTAAATAAATTGTTTTTGCTTTTCCTGGCATAATGATTTGTGCTGTTGGAACGTCAACAATTGCTTTTAATCCATCAGGAGAAAGAATTGTTAATGCGCCTCCTAAAGGCTTATCAGTATTGTTTTTTAAAGTAAGTGGAATTGAAACGATGTCTTCAGTAGCTACTTCAACTGGAATTTTAGTTGTCATTGCAAAAGGCAATTGTGTAAAGAAGTTTTTTTCTATTCTACCAACTGTTCCATCAGACGCAATACCTTCAACTGTTGTTCTGAACGATGTAATATCATCTGAAGCGTAGAACTCTATAGTTTTGCTTCCTGATTTATCAACTTCAACATTTGGATTCCAATAAATGGTATTTCTGAAGTCGGTTCTTGTTTCAACAGTTTCGTTTTTATCATATGCTGGTGCTGCAAACTCGCGAGCACGATAATACGTCATGATATTTTGTTGTTGAATGTTTTTTTCTTCTTCAGCAATTTTGAATTTTCTAAAACGAGCGTCTTCTGCTTTTCCTGAAACAATAGAATTTACAGCGGCATTGTCATTTCGTTTTTTCTCTGCTTTCGATTCTTTTGCGTCATCATTTGGTGCAACTGGACCAGCAAACATTTCTACACTTTTTGATCTTTTAGCTCCACCTTTATCTTTCATAGAAGCTATTTTCATAGGACGAGGTTCTTGGTCTCGTGCTCCACGCATTTTCACTCCTTCACCAGCTCCGCCCATAACCATATCCGCTTCTGGCATTGCCATTTCATCAAAATCTCCTCTTGAGGCAGATGAACTAGGAACGTTGTTATAGTAGTGATTATAATAATTCTTATCATATAAATACATCACCATTCCTTGGTTGTAATTTTGAATATATTGTGATTGTGGGGTGTATCCTGATGCAGAATAAGATAAAGTAACAGGTGTTGTTAAATCCAATTTGTTAAAAATGAATTTTCCATTTTCATCTGTTTCATATTCTCCACCATTGTTGATTTTGATTTTAGCGTTACTCAAAACTTTTCCAGTACTAGCATCTAAAACAGTTCCAGAAACAATTGCTCTTTCTCCTAAATGTGCTACTGCTGGAATGTTGTCGCTCATTAATTTTTCCCAAGTGAATCGTCTCCAACCTGCAGTTAACAATAGATAATCTAAGGCTTTATCTGCTTTTGGTTCTTTTTCATTAAAGTAAAAAGCTGGTTCTTCTACTTTTTCTTTAATGTCTTGTTGTAATAAAAGTTGTGATAAAATATTTCCTGATTTGTCATCAGCAAAAGAAATTAATTGGTCGTTTACAACAGATAAAGAAAGATTTGCTGGCATTGGAATTCCGCGTTCATCTTTTACTGTAACGGTCATTTTTACTTTTTCTCTTGGAAGGTATTTGTCTTTATCTGTTTCTACTGAAATAGCTAATTGTTTGTCCTTGTTAACAAAAGCCAAACGCTCAGATCGAGGAACATCTTTTGAATCAAACAAAGTAATTTGTGAAACTCCAATTGGGAAATTGCTTGTTGGGAAAACAATTTTGTTGTTTCCTTTTTTTGTTAAGATTTCTGTTGAGTAGTAAATCTTCCCTCTTACTTGTGCTATCAAGGATAGTTCTTCTATTTCTGTAGTGTTTACATTTACGGTAAGTTCGCCAGTTTTTGAATTGTCAACATTCATTACGTAACCGCGCGACATAGCTTGTGGTAAAGCAAATGTTTCAGAAATCCCTTCTGGTTTTGTAATTTGTACTGAATATTTTTCATTTGCTTGAGGAATAAATTTAAATGAACCCATTCCCATATGGAAACTGCTGAAAGAAGCAACTTGTATTCCTTTTTCGTTTACAACAATTCCTTCTATATCTGCAGGTTTGTCAAACTCATTCAAAGCACGAAATGCAACATTGCTTTCTAATCCAGCAACTAAATCGCCACCTTCTGGGAATGCTGTAAATTGAACTTTATTTAATAGGATTGGAATGGAGCGGGAGATGCTTTCTGTTAAACCATTGTAATCGATCATTACGTTTAACAGACCGTCATTTGTTTTTAATTCTTTTGGAAGGTTAAATTTGATGTAACGCATTCCGTTTTCATCTGTTTCATCTGCTTTAGCAACTATTTGTTGTCCGTTTAAGTTGGCAACAAATTTAATTTTGTAATTGCTAAGAGGTTTGTTTTCATTTGTATTTAATTCTAGTTTTGCAATTACTTCATCACCTGCACCGAAAGCTTTTTTCTCGAAATCCAATTTCATTTTTAAATTGGGAAGTACAACATCTTGAACTTGTATTTCTTTTTCGAAAACATTATCAGCACCTTCATTTTTCATCCAGTTGGTGTATGCTCTAACTTTATACATTCCACCAAGTGCTTCTGCATCTAAAATAAAATCGCCTGAAGCAACACCATTTTTTGCAATTATATTGATGCTTTTTTCGATGGTTCCTTTTGGATTTAGAAATTCTACGTGTACAATGTCACTTTTGTTGGAAGCTTTCATGGTTTGTCCGTCACGAACATAGGTTGCGAACCAAATATTATCTCCTGGTTCATAAAAAGGCTTATCGAACTGAACATATAACCGGTCTTCCGGTAGTTTTTGTTGATAAGCGCTTAGTTTACTTTTTACGGAGCGGATAAATTCATTATCCATCGCTAATTGGTAATAATTGCTAGGAGTGATCCAAGCTACCATTGCCAACATTGCTAGACTAATTCCAGCTATTGGCACGATTCTGTTGATTTTTATATTTCTCATGGCTATAGATTTTAATTTCTTTTCGCCAATAAGATGCAGGGGATTTTAAGATTCCATAAAGGAGGTGAAACTTTCTTTCGACTATTTAGTTCCAAATTGGAATTCTCATGCTATACTGGCCTTTCAAAAATTTAAACACATAGACACATAGCTTTTTATGGTTCCCGTTCTGTGTGTTTTCATAGAAAAATAAATTTTTAACAGAGACATCTCTCTATGTGAATGAAGCTTGCTTCATCTATGGGCGCTAAACGTATTGGGGAGTTTTATTCAGAACGGCTAGCCATTAATTGATTTGATAGAGAAATATGGAAAACAGACCTAAAAAACTATGTGTCTATGTGTTAAAAAAATGGGAATCCAATGGGAGTTACTCTTCTAATATGGAAATGTACAAATCTTCTACCTTTTTACGAGCCCACGGGGTTGCTCTAAGGAATTTTAGACTGGATTTAATACTGGGGTCTTTTTTGAAGGAATTTATGTCAATATGATAGGCTAAATTTTCCCATCCGTAATAATTAACCAAATGATTGAGAATCATTTCTAACGTTTTGCCATGCAAGGGGTCTTTGTTTTGCTCTAAAGACATGCTTTTATTTATTATGGAAAAAGTATAATGGTAGATGTAAAATGTGGTGTTTGGAGTTTGTGATTAGATGTCTTCTCCCATCTTCCATATTCCCTTTGCCATCTTCCCTTAATTCCTTCTATATGTTCGGATTTTGGCGTCTTTCCCTTTTAATTTTTCTTTTTGTGCAGGGCCACCAAGGTTTACTTTTTTATTTTTTTCTTTCTTCTCATGGAATGCAGGTCCAGGAACATGTTTGTCTTTTCCTTTTTTCTGTTTTATTCTATCAATCATCTTAGGCGTTTCATCGTCCGTAAGCATTTTAGAGATTACAACATCAGAAGGCATTGACTCATATGGAATTGCCTTATTCATTACACGTTCAATTTCTACTTGATATTCTTCTTCTGCTGCATTGATGAATGTGATTGCTGTACCTGCTTTATTAGCACGACCAGTTCTTCCTATTCTATGAATATAATCCTCAGGTGTTTCAGGAGTATCAAAATTGATAACATGTGTTACATCCGAAATGTCTAGTCCACGAGCAAGAATGTCTGTTGCAATTAAGACACGTTTAGTTCCTTCGTGAAACTGACGTAAAGAATTGATACGAGCGCTTTGTCCTAAATTGGAGTGAATAACAGCAACATCATCCGTAAATTTATTTTTTAGCTGTTCAAATAAATCATCAGCCAATTTTTTTGTGGAGACAAATACTAGCACTTTATTTAATTCTCCATCTGTTCTTAATAGATAATCCAATAAATTAACCTTTGTATTAAAGTTGGGAACGTGATAGCAAACTTGAATAATTTGTTCTAAAGGTGTTCCGTGTGGCGCAACTTCAATCTTTTGTGGTTCTTCAAAGTATTTAGCAATTACGCCTTCAATTTCTTCGTTCATAGTTGCCGAAAACATCAAATTCTGGCGCTTTGTTGGTAATGTTTCCAAGAAACTCAAAAGTGGTTGACGGAATCCCAAGCTCAGCATCTGATCAACTTCATCAATTACCAATTGCTTGATATCTTTTAATCTTAGTATTCCAGTTAGTGCTAAGTCTACTAATCGTCCAGGTGTTGCAACAATAATATCAGAACCATTATAAACCAGTTGTTTTTGTGTGTTAATATTAGTTCCACCATAAACAGCTAGAAATCGAATACTTTTATAAGTACATAGTTTTTCAATTTCTTTAACAATTTGCAAGACTAATTCTCTTGTTGGGACTATAATAAGAACACGCGGGTGTTTTTGGTCAGAATATTTTAGTTGACGAAGAATTGGAAGAAGGTAGGCGAATGTTTTACCTGTACCTGTTTGAGCAATTCCAACAATATCTTTTCCTGACATAATCAAAGAGAATGCTTTTTCCTGAATAGGCGTAGGTTGTACGTAACCTAAGTCATTTAGGGCATTTAATAAAGGTTTGTCAAGATTTAGTTGTTCGAAGTCCACGGGTTAAATATATTTCATAAATGTAGGTAATGTAGGTCAATTTGTTTCAAGATAGAGACAATAAAAGAAAAAGCCTCTCCGTTTGGAGAGGCTTTTAGATCATCTCTGTGATCCCGCTGGGATTCGAACCCAGGACCCCTACATTAAAAGTGTAATGCTCTACCAGCTGAGCTACGGAATCTAATCTACACTTTCTTGTAGTCCCCAAAAGCAGATTTATTTGGTTTTGGGAGTGCAAATATAGAAGCATTATTTTATTTTGCAAAGCCTTTGTTAATAAAAACTGAAGTATTTTCTTTGTGCCTGATTTTCAGTGTATTTCAGCGTATTTGGTTATATTCTCATTTGGTCACCAAAACTGCAAATGTTGTATGCTTCATAAATGGATATATCGTAAAAAAGTGGTATAATTGTGTATAACCTATCTATACAAATTTGAATCAGCACTTCGAAATAAAACCTGTTTTAGGACTTTCTTACTTGCTTTTTGGTGCGTCTATGTCGGATGCAGAAAAATTGTTTGGGAAAGCGGAAGAAAGTGAGTTTTTGGATGATATAGAAGATTGTCAATCCACTGTTTGGCATTATTGGGAGTTGGGATTTTCTCTTTTTTTTGATGAAAAGGATGATCAGATTTTTTGTTGTGTAGAAATCGACAATGAAAATGTAGTATTATGGGGTCAAAAAATTTTCGATTTCTCAGAAAAGCAAATTGTTGATTTATTTAAGAGTAAAGGAATTAGTGAATTTGAAACAGAAATTCACGAATGGGGAGAAAAACGTTTGAGCTTTGATGAAGTAAACATCGATTTCTATTTCGAAAAAAATAAATTAAGTTCTATTAATTATGGTAAATCTGAAATGGATTTACCGCTAATCCTTCCAAACTAATGGCGAAAATATTTTTAATTGGCTACATGGCGAGCGGAAAATCTTCAACAGGTAAAACGTTGGCTGCCCAATTGGGCTATGAATTTATTGATTTAGATAAATTTATTGAGCAGGAATATAAAATGACCATTCCTGAAATATTTTCAGCGAAAGGTGAAAAAGAGTTCCGTGCTATGGAACATAATGCATTGAAAAAAGTGATTGAAAAGGGGAAAACAGTTGTTGCATGTGGTGGTGGAACTCCTTGTTATTATGGGAATATGGAGTTGATGAATAATAATGGAACTACCGTGTATTTAAAAATGAGTACAGATTCATTAGTCAACAGATTGCTTTCAGCGAAAGAAAAGCGTCCATTGATTGCGAATAAAGATGAAAAGCAATTGAGGGAGTTTGTGAATAGGCAATTAGCAAAAAGAGAAGATACTTATCATCAGGCGCAGTATATTGTTAAAGCAAAAGATTTGAATGTAGATGAATTGGCTTCATTTATTAAAGAACAAATCAGCGATAAGGTTATTTAATTTTAACTCAAATAAACTGATTCTTTTCCTTTTTTAAAGTCTACAGTGATGTGTTCTTGAAGTGTTGTTGACAATGAAAGTCCTACAAAATCAGCTTTTATAGGGTAGCGATTGTGTCCTCTATCTACTAAAACAACTGTAGTTAGTCTTTTAATTGGAGCTATTAAAAAAGGTTTTGCACCGAAAATCAATGTCTTTCCTGAATTTAGTACATCGTCAGCTAAAATAATGACTTTGTTTTTTAATTCTTTATCCGAAAGTGATATTTTTATTTCTTTAGCAAGTGGATTTTCTTTGTCAATTTTTATTTCAATTAATGTAACTTTGATTGGAGATATTTTTTGAACAACAGCTGCTAATCTTTTAGCAAAAATATACCCATTGTCAGAAATACCAGCTACAATAATTTCTTTTTCACTATGATTGTTTTCATAGATTTCGTATGCAATACGATTAATTTTTTGATCTATTTGCTTGCTGTTTAAGATTAACGTTTTGCTCATATCAATTAGATTTTTTTTCTTTTTTTGACTATTGTCGACTACAGATTTGTTATTGTATGCTCTAAACTCCTTTTTTTTCAATTTGTCTGCTTCAACGCAGAGTGCTCGAACAGACGTTTAATTGCCAACTACCGACTGAACTCGTCCACCTTTAAAAAAATATTTTTTATAATAGTCTTCATTTAAGTCGCTAATAATAACACCCGAATGTACTGAAGCATGTGCAAATTTGTTATTACCTAAGTAAACACCTACATGAGATATTTGTCCTTTTTTAATTTTAAAAAATAAAATATCACCTTCTATTAATTCATTTTTCTCAATTGGTTTAACGGTAGGCCATAAATCTTTTGAGCCACCCATTAAATTTATACAATAAGTGTTCTTATACATCGTACTAACAAATCCGGAGCAATCAATTCCTTTTTTTGTTCTCCCAGCATATTTATATTTTGTACCAACCCAATCGTAAACTTGATAATACAAATAGGGGCTTAAGGCTGAATCAGGCGCAAGTTGATGTGATGCATAAAATGTATTTATGCTTTGTTTCGGTTGTTTGCTTTTTGTTGTCTGCTTTGTTTTTTTTGACTGCGCAACAACTAAAAACGGAAATGAAATAAATAATATGATAATTCGTAATTTCATAGAAGTACGAAGATACGAATTTTAAAAAAAAGAAGAGAAATGTTATGTTGTTTATATTTTTTTCTTAAAATGGATAAAAAGTTCTCTGTTTGCTCTTGGTTTTATTGAATTATAGCAAGTGTCGAATGTTTTAAAATTAAAATACGGATTAAAATAGGAAATGTACTCTTCCTTGTTCCCTCCAAATGGTGGTTTGTCTGCATTTAACAAATCATTGAAAAGCACCCCAACCAACTTTCCGTTTTTTGTGAGTAACTCATGCATCTTTTTTGCATACGCTTGTCGTAAGGAAGGATTAATTGCACAAAAAAAAGTTTGTTCAAGAATCAAATCATACTGTTGTTGATGTTCAAAAAAATCGCCAACAATTAAATTTTCATTTGGGAAGTCAGGAATGCGTTTTTTTATATTTTTCAAAGGCTCTTCAGATAGATCAATAATAGTAACGTTTTTGAAGCCTTGATTGAAAAGATATTCTGCTTCGTGAGCGTTTCCAGATCCTGGAATAAATATAGAAACGTTTTTATCTTTTAGTTGATTAATGTATTCTTTAAGTGGTCTAGATATTTCACCTAAATCCCAACCTGTGTCATTTTTATTATAGCGAGTTGTCCAATATTCTTTATTTAAATCTAACATGCTTTTAAATGGTTAAAATGAGAAATGCAAACCAACTTTAATTCCCCAATTGTTGATTTTGTTCCCAGGATTGGCTAATTCGTATGCTTTTTTGTAAAAATCATCATTGTAAGTCAATCGATACAAAAAGTCTACTCGTATGATGTCCAAAATGTTTTCTACTCCTAAATCGACTTCAAAATAAGGAACATCATCCATTACAGTGAAGTTGTTGTTGCTGTTAAAGTTTCTGTTTCTTCCACTGAGTGTTCCATAAACCATATTTATTCCAACAATTTCACGTAAGTTGAAATCTTTAATAAATGGAATCCGATTGAAAATTAAACCATTCAAATGATGTTGCCAAAACGCTTCAATATATTGATCACTCACAAATTCGAAATAGTTCATTTGGTTGAAAATGTTGTTTCCGTAAAAAACATTTTCATTGCCTCTTGGTATTTCCAGTAACGTGTAAGGGATTTTAGAAAACACTTTTCCTGCTCTTAAGTAAACTTGAGAATACCCAAGAGTTGCCATTCTGTATCTGTTGGAAAAAGAGATGCTTGCTTTATAATATTCAAAATCACTATTGAATAAGTTTTTAATTCCCATGGTATAGTTGAAAGCGAGTACTGGAGATTTATTGTTTCCAAAACTTATTCGCTCCGTTCCGTTTTGCACAAATCGTTCTTTTACAGAATAGCGTACGTCAAGTAAAATTTCGGAAATTGAAAATTTTCTTGTTTGGAAAATATTGAATTGATCGCCAAAGTTGATTGGAAAAAGAGGGTTTGTAACTACATTTTGAAGAGTGATTTTTGTGTTTACGCCAGGATTAAAATCTTTTTCATACCACAATCGCATTTCTTGTTTTCTAACAAGTTTAGAAATGTTTCCAATCTGAGAAAAAGTATTCGTTAAGTTGTTAGATGTTTGGCCTAAATTCATGCTACTTGAAGAGCCAAAATTTGTTCCTATTTGATCAATGTCATCTCTGTATTGAGCTCCAGCTTTACTCCAAGGGTAACGTGTTAATATTTTTTCTAATTGCAAATTGTATTTAAATCCTTTATCTAAAAATCCATATGCTCCATATCCTCTTATAATCCAAGTTTCGCTAAATTTTTGATTGGTACGGAATCCTAAGCGTAAACGTGTTCCTTCGTATGCATTGTAACCGTATACATTTATATAATGTCCAAAATCGATAGGTCCGATATCTTTATATCCAGAAAATAAAAAGTATAAAATATTTACACCTTTTCTAATAAATGGAATATTTCTTACGGTATCAATCATATCGTAAGATTTCGATTCTAATTTTGTGAGTGGTTCGTGCCTTTTCTCAGCCCACCAAGTTGTATCTTTTGTTAAAGCGCTTTCAGAATAAGTCGTTCTAGATTTGTAAAAATCAGTTTCCTTCGGTTTGTTTACAACAAAGTTTTGGTTTGAGTTATACGTTCTTACAACCATGCTAACAAACTTGTCAGTTAGTGTTGTGTAATCCACCAAAGTTCTTGTTTGAGAAGGAACCCACGGACCTGCTTCTGTAGGAATTAATACTTGTTGGATTCTTGCATGATCAATCCAATTAACGTTTACATCTGGTGTGATTCCTAAATCAAGTTGTTTGATAGCAAATGTTGTATCTGTAATCCAGATATATCCAGTATACGCTAAATCTTTTTTATTTTTCGGGCGACAATCAATTTTATAGCATTTCATGCTATCAATAAAGACACTATCAATTAAATAATAATTATAAAAAAGCATTGCATTTTCAGCAATAGGAGAAAGGATGTCTTTACCTTGAATTGCAACAGCGTTTTTGCAAAAATTATAATTTTGAAAATCTGTACCAGTAAGTTGTGATACAGCACTACCATCTTTCATTCCCACAAATTTTATTTTTACCGCATCAACATCTTCATGCTTTTTTTCAGCTTCCTTATATGAATAGATGTCAGAAATAACTTCGCTCATCATCACAGGTAAGTTTGCTTTACTTTCATCTCCAACGATTAAATCAAGGCTATCCCACATTGCAGAGAAAGGACGAAACAATTTCCATCTTCGCATTTTTGGTGTGATGTTGTCAACGTCTGCTTCTTGTTTTGTATAGCTGACATATTGTATTGCAGTTAAGTTGTCTCTATCATATTTATTTTTATTTGCTTGAGCTTTTTTTATGATTCGGAGTGCAGGATTTATTCCTGGACGAATTTCAACGGTATTTAAGTTTAGTGCTTCTTGACTTAATAAGAAGTTTATTTCTTGCGTTCTTCCTTTTTGTACTTTTTTTGCTTTTGATTTATATCCTATAAGAGATACATATATCGAATCCGTTGGTGTAGTAGTTTTAATAGAATAGTTGCCATCAAAATCAGTAACGGTTCCAATAACTGTCCCTTTGAAATAAATGTTTACGAAAGGAATGCCACTGTTGGTGCCAATTTCAGAAACGTGACCAGTGATGATCGTTTCTTGTTGAGCTTTTAAAGTGAAGCTTAACAAGAGTATAGAAAAAAGATATAGTAGTTTTTTTATTGTCATTAATTATTTCAGTTCCAAGAGAACCACATTCTCCACATGATGTGTTTGTGGAAACATGTCAACAGGTTGCACTTTTGTTACTTTGTATTTTGTGTCTAATAATTGTAAATCGCGTGCTTGTGTTGAAGGGTTGCAGCTCACATACACAATTCTATTTGGTTCTATCTCCAACATTTTTTTAACAACATCTTCATGCATTCCAGCGCGTGGAGGATCTGTTATAATTACATCTGGCTTTCCGTTTTCATTGATGAAGTCGTTATTCAACACATCTTTCATATCACCAGCATAAAACACGGTATTGGTGATGTTGTTTAATTGAGAATTGATTTTTGCATCGTCAATCGCAGCGGGAACGTATTCAACTCCAACTACTTTTTTTGCTTGGTGTGCAACAAAATTGGCAATGGTTCCAGTCCCTGTGTACAAATCGTAAACTACATCTGTGTTTTTAATTCCAGCAAAATCTCTGGTCACTTTATAAAGTTCATATGCTTGATCCGAATTGGTTTGATAAAAACTTTTTGGACCGATTTTAAATTTCAATCCTTCCATGTTTTCGTAAATGCTATCATTGCCTTTGTAGACGATAATATCCAAATCGCCAATTGTATCGTTTCGCTTCGAATTGATTACATACTGTAATGACGTGATTTGAGGAAATTGGTTGGCTAAATGATCCAGCAATTTTTTTATTTCCGGTTTATCATCGTAATGAAATGCAACAATCAGCATCCATTCACCTGTAGAAGTGCTTCGGATAATGATGTTACGCAAAAAACCGATTTGTTCTCTTAAATCAAAAAAAGTAAGATTGTTTTCTAATGCATATTTTCTAATCTCATTACGGATAGCATTGGAAGGCTCTTCTTGAAGATGACACTTATCAATGTCTAAAATTTTATCAAACATTCCTGGAATATGAAATCCAAGTGCATTTCTAGTAATTGCACCAGTGCTTTCACTGAAATCTATGCTTTTGTCATCAATTTGCTCTTTCGTTAGCCATTTTTTATTAGAAAAGGTAAACTCTAATTTATTTCGATAGTTGTATACCTTTTGAGAAGGAAGAATTTTTTGTATTTCGGGCAATTCAATTTTTGCTAATCGAGTAAGCGCATCCGTCACTTGCTTTTGTTTGTAAAACAATTGCCAATCGTAACTCATGTTTTGCCATTTACAGCCGCCACAAGTTCCAAAATGAGTGCAAATTGGGTCAGTACGTTTATCTGATTTATGTTTTACTGCAATGGTAGTAGCTTCTCGGTATTTGCTTTTTTTTCGGGTAATTTGAAGATCAACAACATCACCTGGAACAGCGCCTTTGATAAAAATGACATATTCGTCAGTTTTAGCAACAGATAGTCCATCCGAACTAGCATCCATTACTGTGATATTCTCAAGTATTGGCAAAGGTTTTTTGTTGGGGTTTCTCATAACGTGCGAAGTTACAAAAAAATGGAATGCGACCATCGGGTAAGATGGCACGCTGATGACGCGGAAAAAATGGATCATCGCGGATTCTATTAGCTGATAGAATTGGATTTAAAAAGGATTTGATCTGCAGGCAGATTGCGGATGATTAATCATTTTTATCATAAAACCCTTAAATCTGTGTTCTATTCCATGTGTAATTTAATCTTCATCCTGCTTGGTTGGATTATTCCTTCTTTCTGTAAACTTGTAATTTTCGGCATGTGTAGCATACAATTTATCAGTCGGAGTTAAGAAATAATAAGCATTGTATTTTTTGAAGAACTTTTTTACAGGCTTGTCGCAATAACCACTTGCCCAAGTAACATCTAAGTAATACCACACTCCATTTATTTGAACTTTATTCCAAGTATGATTGGTGCTGAAACTATTTCGTTTTCTTAGTTTTTTGATTTTGTCTTTATTCTCACTTGCTCGACCTTCCACTAACTCACATTTTATTCCAATGCTTTTGCACATTTCACGGAATAATATCGAATAGCCTTCAGCAACGCCTTTTTTATTTCTTAAAACTAGCATGGCATAATTGTAATAATATTTATTAAGTTTGATTTCCAACTCTTCAGGAGTTTTGTATGAGAAATTTCCTTGAGGAGTTTTTTTATTGTGATAAGTGATACAATCAAATCCGATACTATTAGTCATCCATATAAAAAGCGCTCGCACTTTTTCTTCTTCACTAGTGAATGGATCAGTTATTTCTTTTGCTAAAACAGGAACAGGTTTGTTCCTACGTTTCATTTTTAAAATATATTGATCTACGATTTTAAACTTTTCTGTAGCTGCTGAATCTGTATAATTGGAAGAATTTGTATTTACGGCTGCGGGCTCGGCTTTTTCTGCAATACTATCCACTACTTCCTGTGATGATGCGGTATCATTGCAAAAAATAAAGTAAGTAAAAAGAATAAATAGTTTAAGATGCCGCATTTTCTGTTTTAAACGTCATTCCGTGCTACGACACGGAATCTCCCTGTTGATGACTAGAATTCTTAATAATGAGATCCCGTGTCGTGGCACGGGATGACACTTGTAATGGTGCTTTACTTTATTAAAGTTACAATTATTTTCATTAAATTTGTAGTTATTATTAGATTAGAATGGAAACAATGACGCAGAACAAAATCAGCGCACAAAAGGCGATTGAATTAGAAGACAAATACGGAGCTCACAACTATCATCCTTTACCGGTGGTTTTAGAGCGTGGAGAAGGTGTATACTTATGGGATGTGGACGGGAAGCAATATTTTGATTTTCTGGCTGCTTACAGTGCGGTGAATCAAGGACATTGTCACCCTAAAATTATTGCTGCATTAGTTGAACAAGCACAAAAACTCACTCTTACTTCTCGAGCATTTTATAATGATTCATTAGGTGAATACGAAAAATTTGTCACTTCATATTTTGGTTTTGATAAAGTATTGCCAATGAATACAGGTGCAGAAGGAGTGGAGACAGCCTTAAAATTAGCTCGTAAATGGGCTTACGAGAAAAAAGGTGTTGTAGCGAATGAAGCAAAAATTATCGTTTGCAAAAATAATTTTCATGGTCGTACCATTTCTATTGTTTCGGCAAGTAATGATGAAGATGCACGCAAAAATTTCGGACCATTTACACCTGGAATTATTTCGGTTGAATATAATAATGCGGATGCGTTAGCAGAATTGTTAAAAGATAAAACAGTTGCAGGTTTTTTAATTGAACCTGTTCAAGGTGAAGCAGGAGTTGTTGTTCCAGACGAAGGCTATTTAAAAAAATGTTATGATTTGTGTAAAGCGAACAACGTTCTTTTTATTGCAGATGAAATTCAATCCGGATTAGGTAGAACAGGAAAATTATTGGCTTGTGATCATGATGGAGTGCATCCTGATATTTTGATTTTAGGAAAAGCATTGTCCGGTGGAACATACCCTGTTTCTGCAGTTTTAACTAGTGATGAAGTAATGTTGTGTATTAAACCTGGACAACATGGTTCAACATACGGAGGAAATCCATTGGCTTGTAAAGTTGCAATTGCTGCTTTAACAGTTTTACAAGAAGAAAAATTATCTGAAAATTCGGAACGATTAGGGAAAATATTATTGAATGAATTGAAAAAGATTCAAGCAGAAAATGTGGCTGTTGTTAAAACGGTAAGAGGAAAAGGATTATGGGCAGCGATGGTAATCAATGAACGTAATGGTAAATCTGCTTGGGACGTATGTATTGAATTAATGAAAGGTGGTTTGCTTGCCAAGCCTACTCATGGTGATACGATTCGTTTTGCTCCACCACTTGTAATTACTGAAGAGCAATTGATGGAATGTGTTTCTATTATAAAAAATGTTATTTCTAAATTTTAATAAATCAATATATAAATTAATTCTATAAAAAAAATTTTACTAGTTACATTGTCTTTAGTTTCAATTTATGCTACTTCTCAAGTTACTTCGGGTTTAGTAGCTAAGTATTCTTTTAATTCTGGAAACGCCACTGATGATATTGGTTCTGTAGATGGTACCGTAAATGGTGCCATTTTAACCGCTGATCGTTTTGGAAACCCAAACAGTGCGTATAGTTTTATAGGTGGTTCCTATATTGCCTTACCTGATGCTCCTGTTTTGAAGTCTCCAACTAGTACAGTTTCTCTTTGGGTAAAAGTTAATGGTTATGAAACATCTACTTTTGGAACGAATGCTATATATTCTGTTATCAATAGCACTGCAGCAGCTTATTTTGGTTCTATGTTTTTGAGCGTTGCAACTTCTGGTAATTATTTTTCTGTTACACAAAACGATGGTTCTCAAAGTGTTTTTGGTACTTCTTCTTTAATAAATACTGGAAACTGGCAGCATTATGTTGTATCTACCGATTTTGATTCTACAAAGATGTATATTGATGATGTTAAGCAATGGAGCTTCTTCAAAAATTTCGTTTCAACATTTACCGCAGATTCTGTTTATATTGGTAAAACAGGAAATACAACTTATTTAGGTGCGTTAAATGGTTTGGTAGATGATATTCGGATATATAATCGTGTATTAACTAAATTGGAAGTAGATAGTTTGTATGCTGAGGTAAATCCTTCAGTAGGTATCACTGAAAATGTTTCAAAAGTTAATTCTATTAGCCTTTCTCCTAATCCAACAAATTCTGTATTAAATATAACATCTTCTGAACCAACAACAATTTCTGTAGTTAATCTTTTAGGGCAAGAATTGATGAATGCAAAAATACAAGGTATATCTGTTTTAGATGTATCAATTTTTGAAAATGGAATTTATTTTGTAAAAGATTTGAATTCGGGTAAAACTCTAAAATTTATTAAAAAGTAGTAAATTAAAGTTTAAAAAAGCCCAAACAAATTTGTTTGGGCTTTTTTTATATCGTTTTTATAAAATGATAGCCCTTTTTTATAAATCCTTCTCTTTCGTAGAATTTATGGGCTTTTTCGTTTTCTAAATAGGCATCCAACATCACTTTTTTGCAATTGTTTTCTTTTGCTTTGTTGATGCACCAATCACATAATAGTTTTCCTATTCCTTTGGAGCGGTAGTTTTCATCAATCACTACATTGTCCATTTCTAAATATTTTCCTGAATACAATTTTGTGCTAATCCAATAACCAGAAATTCCAATGCATTTCTCAGAATCAAAGATAGCTACTTGTCCGTAACCGTTTTTAAGCATTTCGGGAAGTAGGATTTTGTATTCTTCTAATGTTAGGGATGATTGTAATTGTTGAATTATAGAAATGTGAGAGAGCATTTCTTCTGTTGTCTGGAGTTCTTTGAAGGTGTAAGTGTGATTCATTGTCATCCCCCTGCCCCCTTCGAAGGGGGACTTGATTATGCTACGATTAAAATATCAGTTAGAAACTTTGTTTACTGTTTATTGTTTGTTGTCGACTCCTTCTTCGGTGGCATTGGCCCGCGTTTGTAGATAATTAATCCGTTCAAAAAGTTGCGTAGTAATTGGTCTCCGCAAGGTTTGAAGTTTTGGTGATCGGGTGTTCTGTAAAGTGCGTTTACTTCACTTTTAGTAATTTCAAAATCTACTAATTTCAAAATTTTGATTACGTCATCATCTTTTAGTTCAAGTGCTACGCGTAATTTTTTTAGTATGTCGTTGTTTGATAACATGATTATCTTGTCTTAATTAAAATTTTATTTTTTGAGTATGTTCATGAATTGCGCAGGGTCAGTCCCCCTTTGAAGGGGGTAGGGGGATGACTGCTACTTTTTGTTTTCCTCAATCCATTGTACAATAGCTCGTTCAACATTAGTAATATGGTTTTTGACTTCATCATCCGTAAAGCGTAATGTATGAAATCCCAACTCTTTTAATTTTTTATCACGTTCTATATCTTCTTCATATTTGAAATCGTGAGAATATCCATCTATTTCAATTATCAAATATAATTCTTTGCACATAAAATCTGCAATATAATTTCCAATTGATCTTTGACGTAAAAATTGGAAACCAAGCATTCTTTTATTTCTTAAGAGTTCACACCAGATTCTTATTTCTGCTTTGGTGGAATCGTTTCTGAGATTTCGTGCGAATGGTTTTAATCGTTTGTTGTAATGGTTGTTTAGCTCCGTGAACATAATTTGTCATCCCCCTGCCCCCTTCAAAGTGGGACTTGCTCCGTAATTTTATTAGTATGATAATAATTCACCAATCGCTTTAGCAACTTTGCTTGCATTCGGTAACATCGTTGTCTCTAAAATTGAATTCAAAGGAATAGCTGGTAAATTTTCCGATCCAATAACATCCACTGGTGCATCTAAAAATTCAAAACATTTTTTCGAGATTCTACCGGCTAATGCTTGTGGGAACCCATTGTTATAAGGTTCTTCTGTAAGCACCATGCATTTTCCGTGTTTTTTTACAGATGCTAAAATTGTTTCTTCATCCAAAGGATTCAATGTTCTTAAATCCACAATTTCTACTTGTCCTGGAAAGTTTTTCGCTGCGTTTTTCGCCCAATATACGCCCATGCCATAGGTAATGATAGTGATGGATGATGTATAATGTGAGATGGCAAATGTACCATCTTCCATTTTCCATTTTCCATTTTCCATTCCCACTTCCTGAACCATTCTCGCTTTTCCAAACGGAATAATATAATCTTCATCGGGTTCAATTGTTTTTGCGTCTTCTGTTCCTTTGATTTTACTCCAGTACAAACCTTTGTGCTCTAACATTACAACTGGATTCGGATCATAGTACGCAGCTTTCATCAAACCTTTTAAATCAGCACCTGTTGATGGATAACAAATTTTTATTCCTCGAATATTTGTAAGAATACTTTCTACACTGGAAGAGTGATATGGTCCGCCACTTCCATACGCACCAATTGGAACACGAATGATTGCACTCACCGGCCATTTACCATTTGATAAATAACAAGAGCGACTCACTTCTGTAAACAATTGATTTAAGCCTGGCCAAATATAATCGGCAAATTGAACTTCTACAATTGGTTTGCAACCAGCTGCACTCATACCAACTGTGCTTCCGATAATAAATGCTTCTTGAATAGGTGTGTTGAATACTCTATGATCGCCATACGTTTGAGCTAAGGTTGCAGCCTCACGAAAAACTCCGCCCAATCTACCTCCAACATCTTGTCCGTACAACAAACATTCCGGATGTTTAGCCATCAATTCACGAATCGCAAAAAGGGCAGAATCCACCATCACGGTTTTTTCTTTTCCTGCAGGTTCACGTTCTCCTTTTTCTTCTGTAACAGGAGTAGGAGCGAAGTCGTGATCAAATAAATCTTCGGGACGAGGATCTTCAGCTAACAATGCTTTTTGATAATCGCGTTCTACTTTTTCTTTTGCAAGAAGTTCAATTTCGTTTAATTCAGAAGTTAAAAATCCTGCAACAATCATTTGATTGCGCAATCTTGGGAATGGATCACGTTTTTGTGCTTCTTCCAAATCATCGCGATACCATTCCTTGCGAACGCCTGATGTATGGTGGTTCAACAAAGGAACTTTAGCATGAATTAAAAATGGTCTGCGTTCCTTTCGAATAATGGCAATAACTTCTTTAACGGTATTGTACGATTTTTCAAAATCAGTTCCGTCAATCGTTCTTGTTTCTAAACCTTTAAATCCTTTGGCATATTCGGTTGCATCTTGAGCACGAATTTCTTTTGCATTTGCAGAAATATCCCATTCGTTATCCTGAACAACATAAAGAATTGGCATCTTTTTCAAAACTGCCATTTGAAATGCTTCGGCAACTTCACCTTCGGTAATACAAGCATCGCCTAAAGAACAAACTGCGATTGGTTTGTCGTTTCCGTAATCGGGAAGTAAGTTTTGTTTTTCTAAATATTGAATTCCCATAGCCACTCCAGTTGTAGGAATAGCCTGCATTCCTGTTGCAGATGATTGCATTGGAATTTTGGGCATGTCCTCTCTTTTTAAACTCGGATGACAATAATAGGTTCTTCCACCTGAAAATGGATCATCTCGTTTAGCAAGTAATTGCAACATTAATTCGTAAGGTTGCATTCCTATTCCAAGCAACATGCTGTCGTCACGATAATAAGCAGAAAGAAAATCCTGAGGTAATAATTGTAAACCAACTGCAAGCTGAATAGCTTCGTGTCCGCGAGAGGTAGCATGCACATATTTTGCCGTTACTTCTTTGTTGGCTTCGTATAATTCGGCCATTGCTTTTGCTGTACACATTAAATCAAATGTTTTCAGCAACATTGCTTCATCAATGGATGAATTTATTTTTCGTTTTTTATCAGTGTTTAATTCCGCCATGGTTTTGTACTGTTAAAGCGTTTTAATATGCTATTAATTGAATGTTACGAAAATGAGTAATCAACCCAATAATAGTATAGTTAAATGTAATAGTATTTACTTTAAATTCCAACAAAATTAATATTGGCAGAATATAGTATTGCAAAATGACTAAAATGGCAAATAATTGTTTGTTTTGGCTTTTAAATTCTGCTTAAACTTATTACTGTACCTTTGCAGTCTAAAACGAATAAGATGTTACAAAAAGTGCTGGAGAATCTGAAGATTGCAAGTTTGAATGAAATGCAGTTGGCAACGATAGAAGCTTCCAAGAAATCAAACGATATTATTTTATTATCTCCCACTGGTTCTGGAAAAACCTTAGGATTCCTATTACCTATATTAAATAATTTAGATAAAAGTAAAGAGGGAATTCAAGCATTAGTGATTGTTCCTTCCAGAGAGTTGGCTATACAAATTGAACAAGTGTTCAAACAAATGCAAACCGGTTTTAAAGTGAATTGTGCGTATGGTGGACATTCTACAAAAACGGAAAAAAACAGTTTAGGAGAAGCGCCTGCAGTTTTAATTGGAACACCAGGAAGATTAGCATTTCACATACGTAATAAAAATATAAATACAGCTACCATTCACACATTGGTATTGGATGAGTTTGATAAGGCTTTGGAATTTGGATTTCAGGAAGACATGTCGTTTATCATTTATCATTTGAAAAATTTGAAAAACAGAATGTTGACTTCTGCCACTCAGATGAAATCAATTCCGGAATTTGCTGGATTAAAAGAACCTGTCGAATTAAATTTTTTAAGTAAAACACCCGTAAAAGCAGAAGGATTAAAATTAAAAGTGATTCAGTCGGATGCAAAAGATAAAATAGATGCTTTGTTTTCTTTGATCTGTCAATTGGGAAATACTGCTACATTGGTTTTTTGTAATCACAGAGATGCTGTGGATAGGATAAGTGCATTGCTTTTGGAAAAAGGACTTTATCACGGAACCTTTCATGGAAAGATGGAGCAGGAGGACAGAGAAAGAGCCTTGATCAAATTCAGAAATGGAACGAATCAGATTTTAGTAACCACTGATCTGGCTTCACGCGGATTGGATATTCCAGAAATTCAAAATGTGATTCATTTTCAATTGCCACATACCGAAGATGTATTCATTCATCGCAATGGAAGAACAGCAAGGATGAATGCAAAGGGAACTTCTTATTTGCTTTTGGGTCCAGAAGAATTTGTTCCATCGTTTATTAAAGACACGCCTCCGAAAGAAAAATTATCTTCAGCAAATAAAATTCCTGAGAACACACCTTGGAGTACGCTTTACATTGCTGCAGGCAAAAAAGATAAGATCAATAAAATGGATATTGTGGGAATGCTTTTGCAAAAAGGAAAACTAGGAAAAGATGAATTGGGTTTGATTGAAGTGTTGGATTTTTCTTCGTATGCTGCTGTAAAGCGTGATAAGATTGACCAGATGCTCCGTTTAGTGAAAGAGGAAAAGATTAAGGGCAGGAAGATAAAGATGGAAGTTTCGAAATAGTAGACTCAACAAGAAGTTGAGTTGCGATGATTGTTTGATTTCCTAACTGGGAGATCCCGTGTCGTGGCACGGGATGACGGTTGCGAGGAAATTATTTGTTCTTCAAAATTCTCTCCAAATAAAATGTTCCGAAAGGCAAAAAGGATAATAAAAATCCAATTGTTGCTAGTTTGATGGACCATTTGTATTTGATAGTTGCCATTAAAAGTAACAGACAGAAAGCGACAAACAATACTCCGTGAGCCATTCCTGCAATTTTAACAGGCATTGGCATTTCCAAAAAATATTTCAAAGGCATTGCAATGAATAATAAAACAAGAAAGGAAACTCCTTCAGCGAATCCTACTTTTAGGAAGATGTTGAATAGTTTGTTGTTAGTGTTGTTCATGCTAATCTTCAATTTCGTTTATAATTGATGCTTCCTCTGTTTTACTTGAATTTTCAACAAGCTTATTAATCGTATTCATTTCTTCAGTTGTCAAATATCTCCAGCCTCCATTGTTGATTCCATTAACAGAAACATTCATAATTCTTATTCGTTGTAGTTTCCAAACTTTGAAATCTAAGGCATCACACATTCTACGGATTTGTCGGTTCAGACCTTGTGTTAAAATAATTCTGAATTTATTTTCGGCTTCTTGTTTTATAAAACATTTTTTAGTGACCGCATCTCCAATATCTACACCGTTTCCCATTTTTTGGATAAAGTCGGAAGTAATAGGTTTGTCAACCATTACCAAATATTCTTTTTCATGATTGTTGCCAGCGCGTAATATTTTATTCACGATATCACCATCATTTGTCAGAAAAATTAATCCTTCGGAAGGTTTATCTAATCGACCAATGGGGAAAATTCTTTTGGGATGATTGATAAATTCAATGATGTTGTCTTTGTCTTTTAAGTCGGTAGTGCAAGTGATTCCAGGAGGTTTATTAAATGCGATGTAAATTAATTTCTCTTTTGATTTTAATGGTTTTAAGTCGATAGTGATTACATCTTCATCCGAAACTTTTGTTCCGAGTTCAGGGATTTTTCCATTAACAGTAACGCGACCTTGTTCGATTAACTTATCAGCTTCTCGTCTGGAGCATGTTCCAGTATCACTGATGTATTTGTTTAATCGAGTTTGCATTTAATACTATTTTAAAATCATTATCGTCCTTTCACTTCGACTACGCTCAGTGTGACGGTTAGTGCCTGACTGATACTAATAACATTCCCTATTTCCCTAATTCCCCAATAACTCAATTAACTTATTTTAAGCTTTCGCTTTAAATTTATTAATGGCATTGATAGTAAATTCTGAAAGCACTAATTTTCCGCTCATTTCAGCACGTTCGATTAAAAGCGTATCCCAATTTTCTGTTCCTCTCCAAAAAACTTTTTTAAGCATCGCCATTGCTTCAGGATTTGACTTAGAAAGTTTATCAGCAAGCGAATTAATTGCTATATCTAATTCTTGTGTTGTTTTAAAAATTTCCACATACAGTCCTTTTTCTCTAGCCCATTCTGCAGATTGCCATTCGGTTGCATTTATTGATAAGGATGTAAATGCAGAAGTTCCAACTTTTCGTTCAACTGCAGGTCCAACCACAAATGGTCCGATTCCAACAGCAAGTTCACTTAGTTTGATAGAAGCCGAATCAACTGCTAAAGTATAATCCGCTGCAGATGCAATTCCAACACCACCGCCAACAGCTTTCCCTTGAACACGTGCAATTACAAATTTTGGAGCTGTACGAATAGCATTGATGACCATCGCAAATCCGGAGAAGAATTTTTTTCCGGTTTCTAAATCTTTAATAGAAATTAACTCATCAAAAGAGGCTCCCGCACAAAATGCTTTATCGCCTTCACTTTGTAACACAATAACTTTTGCATTTGTATCATTGCCTGCTTTCGAAATTTCTTCCGCTAATTGACGAAGCAAAGCGCCAGGCATTGAATTGCTTTGTGGATGAAAAAAAGTGATGGTAGCAATTCCGTTTGTTGTATTTGATTTGATATGACCTTCCATGGTTTAAATGTATAATGTATGATGGTTAATGGAAAATGTATTTTTTAAATTGGTTACTGTAGTTTTTTCTTTATCAAATTTTTTTGAGGCCTTTGTTCCATCTTCCATTCTACATCTGCCATCCCCAACAGGGTGTAAATATAAATAAAAAAGTCCCGCTCCGGTTGGGGCGAGACTCAATTAAACTATTGTTTAACCCTTATATTAATTCAATTAGTTCTCGTGATAAGCTGGCAATTTTCCTTCTTTAATCAATTGCAAACTTTTTTGTTTGTGTTCTTCAAAATTTCCGAAGCATAATGCGTCTAATAAATCTTGTTTCGACATCAATGGGCTATTCAATTGTGACTTTAATTCTTTTTCACAACGGTTAACGTATTTTTCAAAACGCTCAGGTGCCCAAATGTATTGAGTCTTATGCCAATCAGGTTGAGTACGATCAACTTTGAATTCGGTTGGCATATCATCATTCAACTTAATGTTAGTTTTGATATCCAATCCTTCAAACTTTTTTGGAAGAAGTCGGTTATCAAAAATCAACGGTCGGCTGATTTTAATAACATGTTTTTTCTTTTTCACATCAACCATTGCTAATCCTTCAATAGTCAAACCTTTTTTCTTAAGGTGACCATACTTTGATTCAAAACTTTTTAAAATCTCAAACATGTTATATAGTATTGATGGGAGGGTAAAGATACGACAGTATCTGGATATTCAGTTATTAACATTTGATTATTTAGACAATTGAGTTTCAATCAACTACGACTGTTGAAAAAGTGTAGATGAACCGAGTTTTTTGGCATACTGATTCAATTTGAATGGAAAAAACGGAATAAATATGATTTTAAAATATTGAAAATCAGGCAGTTGTCTTGTTTGTGGTAGGATATTTTTTTAACCAGGTGATGCATTCTTCTTCGGATGAGAAGAAGCGGGTAGGAACAGAAGGCTTTGCTATTCGCAGAAAAAAATTTGCCATCATTTTTGACCCTAATGTATTGGTTAGCAATGCAATAGCTGAGCAGTGTTTGGTTACTTCAGGACTTCCCCAGAAAATTCGAGCATCTTTATCCAAACTGGAGAATGTATTTCCAGAAGCAAAAATTGGAGAAACCTCCCAAGGACAATTTTCTCTTATATTTTTGAATATTGCTTTACTATCCGCCAAATTTAAGATTCCATCTTTATATTGAAGATGCATAATCCCATCTTCTCGGAATTTTATAATTATTTGATGTGTTTCTATTTGCGGAATCATAGGTGATGTAAAAGGTAATATAATTTACAATATTAGAGGGCTTTTTTTAATCTATTTATACTTTTTTCGATATATTTTTCAGTTGTTAATAAAGAACTTTGTATTCTTTTAGCCTAAGTAATTGATGCAGTAATGTCTTTGTTTTTTTCTTCGATGATTTCTTTTTGTTGAATCACTTCTTTTTGATAAGATAGGTTTTCGTTTTTAAAGAAAATAAAAAATACTGAGCTGATAATAAACAACAATAAGAAAACGACATCTCCAACTATTACTTCTATCTCTTTCGTTTCTGGAGGTAAGTTAATGTAACCTCTTTTTCCTTCCATAAACCATTTTAATGCAAAAAATGAAACAATTGCTAGAGTTATAAATAGTTTGATTGTCAATTTGTTATCGAATATCACTACTGTAATCATACACAAAACCAATAAAAAAAAATGCAAATTAGATTCGAGACCAAATGTTAAAGTGGCAAAAATGAAATAGATAAATCCGCATGCTGTGTATATATAAAAAGCAAGTAAGTGCTTTTTATTAGTATGTAAAACAAAATTTAAAATTGAGGCAATAGTAAAAAATGTAAGAAGGTAGGCAGAAAGAATTAATTTCAAATATATCGTTAATGGGATGAAGGAAGCAATAGTTAATAATGAAATGATAGCAATAAGATTGCTAATCCTGATTTTGCGCTTTAATGATTCATCGTATGATAAATCTACGCCAATATTTAGTATTTTTTTGAGCACCCTCTGTTCAGTTAAATTTTGACTCCAATTATCAAAATATCATCAACTTGATCAATGTTGCCTTTCCAATCACTTAATGTTTTTTCCACTTCTTTGTGTTGCTCGTCCATAGAAAGGTGACAAATAGATAAAAATAATTCTTGCAAACTTGACAGTTTATATTTTTTTCCTTTTTCTCCTCCAAACTGATCTGCATACCCATCTGTAAAAAGATAAATAATGTCATTCTTTTGGAGTTGAATAGTTTGTGTGATAAATGGTAATGGGTTATCTACTTTTCCAATAGGTTGTTTATTCGGCTTGTATTCTATTATTGATTTATTCCGAATAATCCATAGTGGATTATTTGCGCCACTCCATATTAATTCATTGTTGGTTCTGTCTAAATTGCAGAGTGAAATATCCATTCCATCATTTACTTCACTTTCACTTTTTTCAAATGTTTCTACTACTAGTTCACTTACTTTATCTAAAATTTTGCCAGGACTTGTGATGCCAAATTCGTTTATAGTTCTGTTCAAAGCATTAGAACAAACAACACTAACCATAGCTCCTGGAACTCCATGGCCCGTACAATCTGCAGCTGCAAATAATATTGCGTTATTATTTTTTTGATCTATTTCAAGCCAGTAAAAATCTCCAGCAACAATATCTTTCGGTTTGTAGAAGAAAAATGAATCTGGTAAATGTTCTTTGATAAAGCTAATGGGAGGTAAAATTGCTTCTTGTAAACGTTTAGCATAAGAGATTGAAGAAAGAATTTCCTTTTGTTTTTCTTCAATAATTTCTTTTTGTTTTTCAGTTTCAAGTTTCTGAATTTCGATAATGTTTTTTTGTTTTATTGTAATTCTAAAGCGATTGTACATTAAACCTCCAAAAACAAGTAAAAGAAAAACTCCACCATAAAGTGCCCATTTTAAAGTATTATCTTGTTCAATCTGAGCATTTTTAGCAAGAATTAATGCATGTGTTACTTTTCGCTCTTCAGCATTTACAACACTATCTGCTGCAGTCTTTTTTTCATATTGAAATTCTAATTCTTTGTTTGCTATTTGACGTTGATTGTCGTCTTTTAAAATGCTATCTTTTAATGTGATAAATCGTTCATAAAAAGTAAGTGCTTTCGTATAATTACCCATAACTTTATAAGTTTCATAAAGCACTTCAGTCACTTCTTTTTCAGAATTAATATCTTCTGATTCTTTTGCAATTTGATTAGATCTATTTAAACATTCAAGCGCCAAATTAAATTTTTTCTGCTTCATGTATGATTTTCCAATTGCACTTAGTGAAGTGGATTCACCAAATTTATCTCCAATTTCTTTTGATAATGCATTGCTTTTTATTTGAAATTCTAATGCTTTTTCATTGTTTCCAATAGTTGCATAAGTATTGCCTATGTTTGCATAGGAGGCAGCAACTCCTTGTTTGTCGCCTAAGCTTTGATACAGAGCTAAGCTTTTTTTATTGTAATCGAGTGCTTTGTCATAATTTGAGAGATTTTGGTAAATGATGCCAATGTTATTTAAAGAACTAGCCATGCTAGCCTCATTACCCATTTCTTCGGCAAGTTTTAAACTACGCTGCTGATATTCTAAAGCTTTTTCAAATTCATTAATGTTAATGTATATACTTCCAATATTTGCTAAAGAAGAAGCCACACCTTTCAAATCTTTTAATAGTTCTCTGATTTTCAAACATTGTTGATAAAAATCAATTGCCATGATATAGTTCCCTCTAACTTGGTAGGATGCTCCAATAGTATTTAATGCACTAGTTTCAAATTTTCTTAATCTTTTAGATCTTGCTTTTTCTAATTCTATATGTCCAAGGATATAGGTAGAGTCGGGATTGGTATAAAGTAAACTCCAAGCAATGTCATTTAATGCTTCAAGTCTAGTTGTATCTTGATTTTTTATATTGTTGTAGACGCTCCAAAGCGAATCAATGTTTTGTGAAAAACAATTATTGATTGAAAATGATAAAAATGCAATTAAATGGAATAGTAGTAGTTTTTTCATATTTAATAGCATAAATATACGATATCTAATACAAAAAACGAATATAGAAGGAGGGATTTATATTCAAATATTATAGTTGTTTGCTTTACGCTAAGATAATAACAAGATAATAACTGAAAGTTCTAAAACGAAATTCGATTTTTAAATTTTGGACATAAGTTACTATAATAAAAAAAACCTCCTCGAAATGTCGAAGAGGGTTTTATTGCTTCTTGTTTATTAGATTTTCACTCCAATAATGAGTACATCATCTACTTGCTCTAAGTTTCCTCTCCATTTTTCGAATTCTTTTTCAAGAATATTTTTTTGGTCACTTAGTGGAAGGTCTGTAATAGAGACTAATTTCTCCTGTAATTGTTTGTACTTGTATTTTTTACCTTTTTCTCCTCCGAATTGATCTGCAAAGCCATCGGTAAATGTATAAACAATATCTCCTTTTTTTAAATCTATGGTTTGTAAAGAGAATGGAGCCGTTTTTGAATGATACATTCCAACAGGCATTTTGTCCGGCTTGAATTCTTGCATCGCACCATCTCTAAAAAGCCATAGTGGGTTATTAGCTGCTGCAAACTCTAATTTCATGTTTTCAAAATCGTATGCACAAAGCACGCAATCCATACCATCTTTACTTTCTTCTTCACTTCCTTCAGGGTTTAGAGAAGCAATGATGCCTTTTCGCATATTGTCCAAAATCTCATTCGGGTGAATAATGTTTTTTTCAATAATCGACTCATTTAAATGGGAAATGCCCACCATGCTCATCAAAGCGCCCGGAACACCATGTCCAGTGCAATCTGCTGTACACATGTAAAACAATTCGGTTTTGCTACCTGTTGGTTTATGTGCTATTGCGTGATAGAAATCGCCACTTACAATGTCTTTTGGCTTGTAGAGGATAAAGAAGTTTTTTGTTTCTGTTGCAGTTGTTTCCATTTGGCTAATTTATATCATTTTTTAATCTATTCAAACGTTTATCAATATATTTTTCGGTAGGCAATAAAGAGCTTTGTATCCGCTTTGCATATCTAATAGAATCAAGCACTTCCTTTTGTTTTTCTTCTACTATGTGCTTTTGGTTTGAAATAATTTGATTCTTCTTTTTATTAGTTTGTAAACTTCTGAAAATGACCAAAGCAAGCATTAAGACAAATAGCAATCCAGTACTAGTTGAATAGAGTATGATTTTTTGTTTTTGTTTTTCTTCCAATTCAATTGCATCTTTTTTGTCCTGTTCAGCTTTTGCTACAGCCTCTCTTTTTTCAAATTCATAATTCATTTCTTGACGCCTAATTTCATTTGCTTTGTCTGTGTTTGAAAGAGAGTCTCTAATCAATACATAGTTTCTAGAAAATTGAAGAGCTTTTTTGAAATCACCTTTTTTTGCATACAACTCTTTCAAGTTTTTGTATGTGTCTTCAGTATGTTTAATATAGTTAATCGCTGTGTCTATTGCGAGTGCTCTTAAAAGATAGCTTTCTGCCTGATCATACTTTTCTTGCTTAATTGTAAATCTTCAGCATAAAGTGGACTAGTTTTAATCAAATATAAGAGAGTGTTTCCAATAAATCAATAAATTTATATAACCATGGAAACAAAGAAAAAACAAACCACCGAAAATTTCATCAAAGAGATTCGCAGAAAAACTAGAAGA
>CANNHN010000016.1 GCA_947504725.1 Bacteroidota bacterium
CTCTTCTAGTTTTTCTGCGAATCTCTTTGATGAAATTTTCGGTGGTTTGTTTTTTCTTTGTTTCCATGGTTATATAAATTTATTGATTTATTGGAAACACTCTCTTATATTTGATTAAAACTAGTCCACTTTATGCTGAAGATTTACATATAAAGTAGATTCCGATCAGGGCGAACTTCCATTGAAATTATTCTTCCGTTGCAAGACCTGCGGGAACGGATTAACGGGCTACATGGTAAAAAAGAAGAAGATTTGGTATTATAAATGCCGAATCAAGGGTTGTTGCAATAACAAGTCGGTAAAAGACCTGCACAATAAGTTTGATGAGATTATATCGCATTTTACGCTTCAGCCCGAATTCCTGCCTTTACTAAAGGAACAAATGCTGTTGACCATAGAAAGCCTGAATAAAGAGAATGAAGCCAACAGCAAGCGTTTAAAGGCCGATTATGAGAACTTAAACCGAAAGATTGAGAGGACGGAAGAGCGCTACATGAACGAGGAAATAGCCCAAGACCTATTCGTAAAATACGCTGAAAAATACAAACTAGAAAGGCTCGAATTACTTAGGAAAATGCAGGAATCTGAATATAGCAGTTCGAACCATCAAGATGCGGTCGATTTGGCGCTCAATTATGCCGTAAATCTCACTAAAATGTGGCATTCTGGGGATTTTATAAAGAAGCAAAGATTACAGTATTTCTTGTTTCCAGAAGGGTTGACCTATAACAAGCAAAATGACGAAGTTCGAACCACCAAGTATAATTCAGTATTTCTCTGGATTGCCTATAAACAAAAGGAACTTGAGGGCAATAAAAAAGGGATAGTCAGTCTTGGACTTGACTATCCCACTTGGGTGGTACCCACTGGGATCGAACCAGTGACACAAGGATTTTCAGTCCTTTGCTCTACCAACTGAGCTAGGGTACCAACTCTCCCAACAGCTATTGCAATTGGGAGGGCAAATGTAAACATTATTTCTATTTCTCAAAAAAATATTTCCTATTTCCTATCCATTATTCGTAGTTTTGTGATATGCAATTAGTTATAGATATTGGCAACACACGCATAAAAGCTGCTCTTTTTGAAGGAAGTGAGCTGAAGCACTTTTTTGTATATGATTCCACAACCGAACTGTTGGCATCAGGAATACTTGAAAAATACTCAGTCTCCGACTGTATCCTGGCTTCTGTTGTTAATGAAATTGGGCCTTTTTTGGAAATGCTGCGTTGGAAAGTAAAGCTTTTGTTATTCAATGCAGATACTCCCGTTCCTATTAAAAATTTGTATAAGTCGGCACACACCTTGGGTAGCGACCGATTGGCAGGTGCTGTTGGCGGGAATAACTTTTCTCCTAACTCAAACGTCTTAGTGATAGATGCTGGTACTTGTATCAAATATAATTTCATTACTAAAAATAACGAATACCTTGGTGGTGGCATCTCTCCCGGATTGCAAATGCGATTTAAAGCCATGCATACTTTTACATCCAGGTTGCCGTTATTAGAAGTTGATGAGAAATCGGATATTTTAATTGGAAAAGATTCTAATGAAAGTATTATTTCGGGAGCTCAAAATGGCGCGGTAGCTGAAATAGATGGGATAATTACACAATATAAAGAGCAATATCCCGATATTAAGGTGATTTTAACGGGTGGAGATGTTAATTTTTTTGAGAAACGGTTAAAAAACAGCATCTTTGCAGACCAAAATTTAATCCTCAAAGGATTGAACGCAATTTTAGAGCACAATATTAAATTGAAATAAGTGATAGGAATGAATTTTTGCAAGTGGAACAATCTTAAATCAACACCCTCTATACTTTTACTATTTATTGTTTTTTGTTTTGCATCTTCAGCAATGGCACAAAATACGAGTTCTCCATATTCTCGCTATGGAGTTGGGGATGTAGGTGCGAAGGGATTCGGTCAAAATTTTAGTCTAGGCGGAACCCATATCGCCATGCAAAATGATAGCACTTCTATGTTTTTTATCAATAATGGAAATCCAGCTTCTTATACAAACATGCGTTTGGTGACAGCTGAGTTGGGTGCAAAATATAATCGTATTACATTACAAGATGCAACAGAGAAGCAAACAGTGAACAATGCTTCGTTGGGATATATTTCTCTTGCTTTTCCTATCAAAAAATGGTGGGGATCAAGTGTAGGACTCATTCCTTTTAGTTCGGTTGGGTATAAAATTTCGGATGAAGAAGAAGTTGCAAATGTTGGAACTGTTAATTATTTATATCAGGGAACAGGTGGAATAAATCAAGTGTATTTTGGAAATGGTATAAAACCATTTTATGGATTTCCTCGCATGTTTTTCATGTCAGATAAATATGCTGCTTTAAAGTCTTTAAAGAAAGCAGACAATACTTTAAAAACGTGTAAAGAACTTTTTGATGACAAAGAAAAAATTCGCAAAATAAACAATCGTAAACGTTTGATGCAAAGTGCCGCTCTTGGTGTGAATGCTTCATATCTTTTCGGAAATATGGAAACAACCAGGCGTTCGATTTTGCCTGCAACACTTCTTTCATTTAATACTCGTACTGGTACAAATACCCGTGTTGATGGATTGTATTTTGATTATGGGTTTCAAATGTCTTATTTGATTGATTCAGTTAAAACAAAAGAAAAAGTAGATTCTTGTCACCCTTACCGTTTCCGTGATTTAAAAGAAAATGTGAAACTTTTGTTTGGTGTTACTTTTGCTACGCAAACAAATTTAAATGCAACAATTGATAGTCTTTCGTATAGTTATTTTAACAATTCTATCGGTTATGAGATTGTGAAAGATACAATTGAAAACACAAAAGGATATAAAGGCAATATTGCAATTCCTCTTTCTTTCGGCTTTGGAATTGGATTCAAAAAAGGAGAAAAAATAACTGTTGCAGCTGATTTTGCAATTCAAAATTGGAGCGCTTATAGTGCTTTTGGCCAAACACAAGCATTGCGAAATACGATGCGTACTTCTTTAGGTTTACAATTTATTCCAGATTCAAAACCAAATGCAACGTATTTTAAACGGACACATTATCGTATTGGAATTAGATATTTGCAAACAGCTTTGGAATTGAAATCAACACCTTTAAATGAATATGCAGGAAGTATTGGATTTGGATTTCCTGTTGGAAGAAGTTATATTTTACAAAGTTTCTCAATGGTAAATATCGGTGTGGAATTGGGGCAAAGAGGAACAGTTTCAAACGGATTGATTAAAGAAAATTTTATAAAAGCGACTGTTGGGTTTACATTAAACGACAGATGGTTTCAGAAACCGAAGTTCGATTAATGGTGAAAGGGAATGCTAACCACGAAGCGTCATTGCGAGCGAAGTGAAGCAATCTCTAACGATGAGTACACAAGTCACAATTGATAAGAGATTGAGTGTCTGCTTCAACGCAGAATGTTCCTCGCAATGACGTCCTAAACTAAAGCCAACCTCCCTACTAAGAAAATTATCCGTAAATTTGTCTTTGAATTTCTTAAATGAAAACCACACTTCTATATACGCTTGTTTTTCTATCATTCGTTTTCACTTCATGCGAAAACGATATAGCAGTTGTGAATTCAATTACTTCTGCTGCTGAAAAAGCTTTGCCAATTCAATCAAGTAAAAATGCAGAATATATTTACAGTGATTCAGCTATTGTTCGTGCACGATTAAACGCACCACAAATTGATAATTATGGAGGGAAAAAGCCATATATGGAGTTGCCTAAAGGGATGAATATTGTGTTTTTCCAAGAAGATAAAAAGGAGCAAACGAAGTTAACAGCTAATTATGGAATTGGTTATGATAATGGAAATGGAGTGATGGAAAAAATGGAAGCCAAAGGAAATGTTATTGTAGTAAACGAAAAAGGGGAAACATTAAATACCGAACACTTGATTTGGAATGCATTCACTAAAAAAATATATACCGATGCTTTTGTTAAAATAACAACTAAGGATCAGGTAATTGTAGGAGATGGAATGGAAGCCGATCAGGATTTTTCGAGCTATGAAATTAAAAATGTGAAAGGAACATTTGATATAAAAGATGCTGATATTCCTGGCGAGAAGAAGGATTAGGTGATTAGATAATAAAAGAGAATATTGTCCGTCACCCTTAGCAGAGTCGAAGGGAAAGGAAATAAAAACATAATTAGTAAAATATGAACAAAACATTTAGAATATTAGAACTCGTTTGGTTATTTATGGGTTGCGTAGGAATTATCATGTGTATCTACTCAACTATTATTGGTGATAACAAAGGCGCGATTTACTTTTTAGTATTTTTTCTAGCGAGTGGATTAATGTATGCAGTTAGACGCAAACAAAGGATGAAATTTGAGGCGTCACAAAAACAAAAAGAACAAAGCAAATAAATTGGAAAGTACTATCATCATTCTTATTGCAATGCTATCTTCGGCTTTCTTCTCAGGGCTCGAAATTGCATTCATTACTTCCAACAAACTCCGGATTGAGCTGGAGAACAAACAAGGAAATTTTTCAGCAAAAATTTTAGCGCACTTCAATAAGTATCCATCACGTTATTTAGGAACCATGTTACTTGGAAATAATATTTCGCTTGTAATTTTTGGTATTTATATGGACGAATCTTTGGAGATATTTTTAGGACATTATATTTCACATGATTATAAAATTTTGATTTTGTTGCTTTCAACATTTCTGTCTACGATGTTGATTCTTGTTACAGCAGAGTTTCTTCCTAAAAATCTTTTTCGGATAAATCCAAACAAAACATTAACGCTGTTTTCTTTTCCCTTAACCATCGTTTACGGCTTATTATATCCTATTGTAATGATTACGATTGGTTTTTCTGAGTTAATTTTAAAAAAAGTATTTCGTTTGAAAATTGAAAACGAAAATGCTGCTTTTACGATGATTGATTTAGATAATTATGTGCGAGAAGGAACTTCCGTATCCGTTGAGAAAAAAGCTGATATGGATCACGAGATTCAAATCTTTCAAAATGCATTGGACTTCTCTAGCGTAAAAGCCAGGGAATGTATGATTCCACGGACAGAGATTGTTGCCTTGGATGTAAACGAAAGTATAGAAGTACTAAAACAAATGTTTATTTCTACACGATTATCGAAAATTTTAATTTATGCTGAAAGCATAGATAACATTATCGGCTATATATATTCGAAAGAATTATTTAAAAATCCACAAAGCATAAAAAGTATTTTATTGCCAGTAAGTATTGTTCCCGAATCGATGGCCGCAAGTGAAGTGCTAACTGTTTTTATTCAACAACATAAAAGTATTGCAGTTGTTGTCGATGAGTTCGGAGGTACATCTGGAATGTTAACGATGGAAGATGTGATGGAAGAAATTTTTGGTGAAATTGAAGATGAACACGACAAAGAAGAAATGATTGATAAACAAGTAAGTGAAAATGAGTTTATATTTTCTGCTCGTTTAGAAACAGACTTCATAAATAATAAGTACAATTTAAATTTACCCATCCTAGATAATGTTGAAACTTTGGGTGGTTTGATTATGCATTACCATGAAAGCATCCCTCGCATTCATGAAGAAATTCGAATTGAGAACTTTGTATTTACCACAATTGCTGTAACCCGAACTCGGATAGAACAGGTCAATTTAAAGATTATGAGCACAACTAGTTGATTTATAGCAAGTTGTATTTATAAACCTTTTCCTTAAAAACTTTTAAGATTTCACTAAGAATCTTATATTTGCAACCCTATTAATGAGTGATAAGTAGTCGTTCATTAAAATAGGTTTAAAAAAATATTAAAAAATAAATATATGAGTGTTTTAGAAAGTTTGCGTAAGCGTTCGGGGTTATTAGTTGGAATTGTTGGATTAGCAATTTTAGCATTTATTTTAACCGATTTTTTTGGCGGACAAGGTTCGATGTTCTCAGGTGGAGAAACAACAGTTGGTGAAATTGCTGGTAATTCAATCGACATAAATGTTTTCAAAAGAAAAGTAGAAGAAGCAGAAAGTACTCAATTGCGTAACAACCAAAAAACGTCTTTGACTCCTGAAGAAAAGGATGGAATTGTTCAACAAGTTTGGAACCAAATGATCAATGAACAAGTAATGGTGAAAGAATATGAGAAATTGGGAATTTCTATTTCTGACGAAGAACTATTCGATTTGATGGTAACTCATCCACATTCTGCGTTGGTTAGAAACTTAAGTGACCCTCAAACTGGAAAAGTTTCTCCAATGTTTGCAAATGCGCAAACTGGTCAAATTGATCCTGCTAAAATTCGTGAATTTACAGCATCTATGACGGATGAACAGGAACAGCAATGGATGCAATTGGAAGAATATGTTAGACAAGTACGTGTTATCGAAAAATACAACAACTTAATTAAAAAAGGATTGTATGTAACTACTTCTGCTGCAAAGCGCGAGTACGTTGCACAAAATACAAATGCAACTATTCGATATGTTCTTAAAAATTATAAGTTAGTTGCTGATAGTACAATCAAGCCAACTGCTGATGAACTAAATGCATATTATACAGCGCATCAAAACGAATACAAACAAGAAGCATCTCGTATTATGGAATATGTTGCCTACGAAATAGCTCCTTCTGCAGAAGATATTGAAGAGTCGAAAAAAGCGATGGTGAGAATTGCGGATGATTTTAAAGTATCAAAATCATTTACAGAAGATTCAACGTATATCATCGCAGAATCTGAATTGCGTAATTTTGATCAAGCTTACCACACTCCTGGAACAATTTCTCCATTTATTGATACAACAATGTTTAAATCAGAAGTTGGAGCTGTTGTTGGTCCATACGAAGAAAATGGGTCATTAAAAGTTTCTAAATTGTTAGCTACTAAAATGTCTGCCGATTCTGCAAAAGTTCGTCACATACTTTTAGCATACAAAGATTCTGGTGCTGATCCTTCTATTACTCGCACAAAAGAGCAAGCAAAAGCGAAAGCTGACAGTTTGTTAGGAGCACTTAAAAAAGGCGGAAAATTTTCTGAGTTTGTAGACAAATTTTCTGATGATGGTGGTAAAAAAATGCCTCCAAATAAAAAAGAAGGCGAAGAATATATGGGTAAAGGTGGTGATTATGGTTGGCTAAACGCTAAAAGCGGTTTTGTTGATCCTTTTAAAAATGCTGGTTTAGATGGTAAAAAGGGAGATTTAGTGATAGTTGAATCCAATTTTGGATACCACTTAATGGAAGTTTTAGACACAAAAGGTTCACAAAAGAAAGTACAAGTTGGATCTATTGAAGTGAAGTTAGAAGCGAGCAGTAAAACAAAGCAAATGATTTATTCATTAGCTGATGAGTTTTCTAGAAAAAACAACACGAACGAATTGTTTCAAAAAGCTGTTGTTGAGCAAAAGATGGATAAACGAGTAACGGAAAAATTAAAAGAAAGCGAAAAAACAATCGCTGGAGTTGATTCACCAAAACCATTAATTTTTTGGGCGTATGAAAATAAACAAGGAACTGTTTCTTCTCCTCAAGAACATGGCAATAAATACATAGTTGCAGTTATTACGGATGTTAGAGAAAAAGGAATTGCACCATATGAACAAGTGAAAGAACAAGTTGCTGCAAAAGTAATTCAAGAGAAAAAAGCAGAAATGTTTACAAAGGAATTTGTTGCAGCAATGGCAGGAAATGCAAGTATTGATGCGATTGGAGCATCTTTAAAGTTGCCTGTAGAGCAAGCGCCAAATGTTAACTTTATGACGAATCAAATCCCGGGTTCAAACAGCGAACCAGCTGTTATGGGAACTGTTTCTGTAATGAAAGCAAAAACAATGAGCAAACCAATCGCAGGTAAAGAAGGAGTTGTTGTAGTGTTTGTTGAATCAGTCGTGGATGCTCCAGTTTTAAAAGACTTCAAAGGACCACAAAAATCACAAATGCAAAACATTCAACCACGAGTTGATTATGAAGTATACAATGCTCTTAAAGAAAACGCAAACATTGTTGAACACTTAACAAAGTTTGGTTTCTAAGATATACCCGTTTAAATGAAAAAGGCTCCGTTGTTTACGGAGCCTTTTTTTTGAGTTACTGTCTTTTATTGATTTGTCAATAACACTTTCCCCTTTTTATAGAATTGATTGTTTGACTGGATTGTATAAACATAAATTCCATCCGACAGATGAGCCAATGAAAATTCTTGCTGATTCGATGCTTGCAATGGTCGTTGGAACAAAAGACGCCCTGTTAAATCAAAAATGTTAAAGGTGGCGCTTTCAAATACGTGCTCACTTTTGATAATTATTTTTGAAGCATCCGAAAAAACAGTTATTTCACTTGTCGATAATTCATTTGAAGAAATTCCAGTTGAAATATTGTTGGCACTAGCAGAAACAGATTCAGCCTGAACAACAGCTTGTGAAATGGTTTCTTGCAAAATGGCCATTGTGTATATGCGAGAAAAATTCCATGCGGCATCCGCACTAGATACTAACGAATAAACAACAGAATCGCCAACTGTTGCCGGCAAAGTAATGAATACACCAGCTGTGCCTGTTAATGATTTTCGAAATACATCATAATGCACAGGCTCGCCATTTGATCCAGTATAGTTGATCGTGTCTTCTGCCAATGCAACAAATAAACTCAAGCCTCCAAGGCTATGAACCGCTTCTGTTTTTATGACGATGCGCGAACGGATAGAATCTGAACCATATTTTGATTGAACAATTTTAATACTTGCAGGTGATGTTTGTGATAAGTAAGGAGTAAAAATAGAAGCTAAACCATAATTAATCGAACCAGAAATCACTACTCCTTGAATTACCAATCGGGGTGTGCCACCATAAATACCATAATAGTTGGTGCGTCCATCGTTTTCTGCTGGGTTGTGCATGCTAAATAAACATGCAGCGTAAGGTGAACTAGGATGTATTGCTAAATGAATAACATCGGTTTGAGAAAAATAGTTGGTGTAAAATCCTGGATTTCTAGACGCACAGGAACTGCATTTAGTATTCGTAAAATGTTCAACAACTACTTTCTTTGGAACTTGTGCTATTGCAAACAGCTGCGCAAAGAGAAAGCTCAGGAAAATGAAATGCTTTTTCATAAAAAATTGGGATTGGTTAAAATTAAAATAGATTGTATTTTAATCCGACTTGGACAATAAATTTTCGGGTTAATCCATCAGGGCGAACCTTTCTAACGACAACGGGACTAGCATAGATAAAAACGAAATCTAGCTTTTTAGATAATGGTGCGACAGCAGCGAAATTTAAATTCAAAGTCAACCCTTCTGAATCTTTTATTGTTGTGCGTTGATTCAACTTGTTTACATACGTATCGTTTTTTAAATGATATATAAAAAGTAGACCAGCATTAAAATTAATTTTCTTTACTATAAAGGTTCTGTTCGCTCTAAAAATTGCATCGTCAGCACGCTGCAGTTTATTGGATTCAAAATAGCTGTTGTATTTATTGCTATCAATTGTTGAGCGGTGCAAATATCCATTATTATTGGAGTTAAAAGCATGTTGGTAGCCAACAGTAAAATCCCATTTTTTGAATGTATATTTTGCTCCAATCAAAACATCCGTTGTTCCTAAACTTGTTTGATAGACCATCGGCAATGCTAGGGTATCATTCGCCAAATTGGCGCCATTTGTAGGAATTTTTACACCGCCAGATAAGCTTAGATTACTTTTAGTTTTGGCAAAAGCAATGTATGTTGCTCCTATAGTAATATCTCCAATTCCACTGACAGAACCCAAGTCGCCCGAAACATAGGCGTAAGGCAATTTTACTTGGGCGAATAGTTTTTTATCTATAAGCCGCATGTTCGCTTCTAATTGTGTTGTAGAAATAATTACACCGCGATCTCCTTTTCCTATTGATGTTGAAAGTTGGAAGAAATACCTAGGATATTGAAAGGTGTATTTTTGAGTGACTATTTTTTTTGCTTTCGCAGTGTCCATGACAACAACGCCTGGTTCTAAATATTTAAAGGCACGTAGTGTGGAATCACTGACCTTCGCTGATTTTGATGTGTCAATTCCAGGGTCTTCATTCTGAAGTAATGGCAATTTATTATCATCAAAAGGTAAGAGTTCGAGTTTGAACTGCACCAGACTCAAGGAGCCAATAGTACAAACACCAGCATCACTGCATCCTTGTGCATAAGTTTTCTTGCTCCCTAATTGGAACAGCACTATTAAAATAAGGAGGATTACTCTTTTTATCAATACTATTTTAATAACCTATAACATCGAAAACGTATTCGACAATTAAAGTTAAACAAATATATTGGAAAATTGTTTAAAAGTCTAATAGCTCCACTTCACATACATGCCACCCCATGTAAAGCCAGCACCAAATGTGGTTAATATCAAGTTGTCACCCTTTTTAAGTTGACTTTCCCATTCAGCTAAACAAAGTGGAATAGTAGCCGATGTTGTATTCCCGTATTTGTGAATGTTCATCATTACTTTGTCCATTGAAACACCCATGCGGTTTGCTGTAGCTTCAATAATTCGTTTGTTAGCTTGATGAGGAGTTAGAAAAGCAATATCCTCAGATTTTAAATTATTCCGCACCATCATTTCTTCTGCTACATCCGCCATCTTTACAACAGCAAATTTAAAAACCGACTGGCCATCCATGTGAATAAAATGTTGTTTATTCACAACAGAATCTAACGATGCCGGCATCATACTTCCGCCACCGGGTTGATACAAATGTTTTCTTCCGCTTCCGTCTGCATAAAGTTTCGCGTCAACGATTCCTGTATCATCCGTTGACGGTTCGAGCAAAATGGCACCTGCACCATCTCCAAAAAGAATGGATGTTTTTCTGCAACTATAGTCGACAACGCTGCTCATTTTATCAGAGCCAATCACCAATATTTTTTTATGGGTTCCGCTTTCTATGAATTTGGAAGCTGTATGTACCGCGGATAAAAAACTAGAACAGGCAGCTTGCAAATCAAATCCCCAAGCATTGGTTGCTCCAATCATATCCGAAACAATATTTGCTGTTGCAGGATATTGGTGGTCGGGTGTAACGGTTGCAACGATAATTAACTCGATGTCTAATGGAGAAATATTTTTCTTAGCCAACAATTTTGTTGCCGCTTCGGCAGCCATAAATGCACTGGCTTTGTCTTTGTCTTTTAAAATTCTTCGCTCCGCAACACCACAACGTGTCATGATCCATTCGTTGGAAGTGTCAACTGATTGTTCCAGCTCTTCATTTGTTAAAACGTAGTCGGGAACGTATGCGGCTACTCCGGTAATTGCGGCTGTTATTTTCATTCAACAAATGTATTTTTAATGCACCTGTTTTATATTATAAAATTAAATTAATATACGGTATCTAAATAGAAAAAATAATTCTTATATTCGCTTAAATATCTATTAATAAAGGATTATAAATTATTATAATTACGATGTCTAACGTTAAAACAGAGCATTTATTTAATCTTATTCACTCTCTTTCAAAGGGGGAAAAACGTTTTTTTAAAATGTATGCTGCACGACTGAATAATAGTTCAGATAAAAAATATATCGTTTTGTTTGATGCGATTGAGAAACAGAAAGTATATGATCAAGACAAAATTTTACACAAGAACAAACAATTAAATCCTGCTCAGTTTTCAAATCTTAAAGCGCATCTATATTATCAACTACTAAAAAGTACAAAGCTTTGTAATAGTTCGAATCTGGAGAATATTAAAATTACTGAGCTGTTAGATTATGCCCGAATCCTATACAACAAATGCTTGTACAAAGAGTGCGTAAAAATGATTGATAAAGCCAAAGCGATGGCTCTAGAGAACGATCGCTCGGTTTTGCTGTTGGAAATTTTGGAGTTGGAAAAGTTGGTTATTCCCAAAACATTAGACTCAGGAAACGAACAACGGGTTGGCGTGTTGATAGATACTTCCAATCAAGTGGCAGCCAGCATTAAAAACATTAATATCTTTTCCAATCTTTCGTTGAGATTAAATGCGCATTATGTGCAAACTGGATTCAGTAGAAGTAAAAAGGATTTAGAAAATGTCAGTCGTTTTTTTAACTCCAGTTTACCTAAATACAAGGAAGTAGATTTATCTTTTCAGGAAAAGATGTACCTCTACTATTCTTTTGTAGGGTATTATTTTTTTATACAAGATTTTGTCAAGGGCTATACGTATGCAAAAAAGTGGGTAGCCTTGTTTGATCAACAACCTGAAATGAAACGGCATAAGCTGGAATTGTATATTAAATCCCTAAATAGTTTACTGGCCGTTCAGAATAAATTGTACAAATACGAGGAGTTTGCCGAGACACAAAAAAAGTTGATTGCAATCAAAAGGGATAAGTCGCTCGAGCTTACTGAGAATATTAATCTGAATTTATTTAAAGCCATTTATGTGCATGAAATTAATCGTCATTTTATGTTGGGCGAATTTAAATCGGGGACTCGAATCGTTTCCGCTTTGGAATTTGAATTTAATAAGTTCGTCCCCAAACTTGATAAACATTCGATTTTGTTATTTTATTATAAGATTGCTTGTTTGTACATCGGTAGTGGGAATTATAAGGTAGCTATCAAATGGTTAAACAAAATTTATAATGATAAAGAAAGTGATATTCGAGAAGACATTTATTCTTTCACTAGAATTTTGTTACTTGTTTGTCATTTTGAATTGGGAAATGACTATTTGTTGGAATCTAATATTCGTTCATCCTATCGTTATTTTACTAAAAAGGGACAGTTGAGTCGTTATCAGAGAAATATTTTAAATTTCTTGAAGTATTTATTTGTTGATTCCTCTGAACGAAATCTGAAGAAGCAATTCATTCTTTTAAAAAATCAAATGCTGTTGTTGGAGCAAAATAAATATGAAAAACGAGAGTTTCTATATTTTGATATTATTTCTTGGTTAGAAAGTAAAATTGAGAATCGATCAGTACAAGAAATAATTAAAGAAAAAGCGAGAAAGAAAATTGTGTAGTACTACCTCAAAATTTGCAAACGTTTTGAATCTAATTTTATAAAAATAAAAAGTAGAATCGTAAATGACCATAGCGAAGACCCGCCATAACTAAAGAAAGGTAAAGGGATTCCAATCACCGGTGCCAGTCCAATCGTCATTCCAATATTAACCGTTAAATGAAAAAAAAATACAGACGCAACTCCATAACCATATATCCTACTAAATGGTGATCGTTGTCGTTCGGCCATAAAAATTAATCGAATAATTAAAAAGAGTTCTAAAATTATTACAAATGTGCTACCTAAAAATCCCCATTCTTCGCCTACAGTGCAAAAAATAAAGTCAGTGTCTTGTTCAGGTACAAAATTGTATTTTGTTTGAGTTCCTTGTAAATATCCTTTGCCTAAAAATCCTCCTGAACCAATTGCAATTTTTGCTTGGTTTACATTGTATCCTTCATCTTTCAAATTTACTGTTCCTCTTCCAAGCAGAACATCAATACGTGTTTTCTGGTGGTCCTCCATGTGGTCATAAACGTAAGTGGTTCCGCGAACCATTGTACAGGCTACTATTCCAATCGCGGCAATTATGAATAAGTTTTTAGCATTTCGTTTAATAAATAAAAGTGCTATGGCGCACAGTGCTGCGATAATTATAAACAGGTATAAATTATTAATCATTAATGCTAAAATAAATAGGATGATTGCTAAAAATCCAAGTAACAAATAATTTACAGACAACCCTTCTCGATATAACATGAAAATAAATGCGACAAACACAATTGCTAACCCAGTTTCATTTTGCATTTTCATAATGATGATGGCTGGAATTCCAATTATAAGTAGCGAGACAATGGTGCTCTTGTAATCTGCAATTTTAATATTTTGGTTACTTAAAAATTTTGCGAGTGCTAGATTTGCTGCAAATTTCATAAACTCAGCGGGTTGTATTCCAAAGTCTCCGAATCTAAACCAAGAGCTACTACCTTTTACTTCTCTTCCTAAAAACGGTACAGCAATGTTTGCAAGAAGGAATGCTCCAAAAATGAAATAGGCAAATGCGGTATAAAAATTTTCATCTATGATAAGAATGATCAATGCAAGCAATAAAGAGGTGCCAATCCAGATTAATTGTTTTCCATATTTTTGTGTGATGTCCGTAATTATATAATGCTCTTCGTTGTATACGGCTGCATATATATTTAACCAGCCCATTAGTATTAATACTAGGTATGTTAAGACTGTTATCCAGTCGACATTATAAAAAATACTAGTGTTGTTTTGTGACCTCAGCATTTTTTGTTTTATGAATTAAGTCAGCTTCCAACATTCTTTTTTCCAAATCTGGTCGTGTAATTTCACCTTTTAAATATTTTTCCATCATTAGACGCGCAATTGGTCCTGCATACGTTGATCCAAAACCAGCATTTTCAATCAATATTCCGATTGCTATTTTAGGATTGTCTTTCGGAGCGAAACAAACGAATACTGAATGATCTTTTCCTGAATTCTGAGCCGTTCCAGTTTTTGCACAGTATGGAATTCCTTCAATTTTCAGACTAGCAGCTGTTCCTCCTTCTACTGCTTTTGCCATTCCAGCAATTACAATATTGTAAATAGCGGTGTCTTTAATTTTTGTATAATGTTTTACTTTGAATCTGTCTAAGATTGTATCGTTCGGATTTCCATCAATTGCTTTTACAATATGTGGAGTATAGTACCATCCTTTATTTGCAATGATTGCTACTAAGTTTGCATTTTGTAAGGGTGTAATCCCTAATTCATTTTGTCCGATACCCAAAGATATTACTGTACTTGCTTTCCAACTTCCTTTACCGAAAATTTTGTCGTAATAACCAATACTCGGAACGTTGCCGCGCAATTCGTTTGCTAAATCGGAACCAGTTTTAGTTCCCAAACAAAAACTAGTTGCAATATCACGCCAATTCGCATACGCTTTATATGTGCTATTGTATGTTTTGTCTTCAATCACACTTTTAAAAACGTACGAAAAATAAGAATTGCAAGATGTACCAATAGCGCCTTCCAAATCCATTGGTGAACCATGTGGGTGACATTTCGGTCGGCCCCCCAATGGAGGATATCCACGTGCACAAGGATATCTTGTATCTGCAGTCAGCACTCCTTCATTTAATCCAATCAATGCCATAACTAATTTAAAAGTAGACCCTGGAGGGTACGATGCCATAGTTGAACGATTGAACAATGGTTTACCAATTGAGTCATGTGATAATTCAACAAAATTTTTATTTCTTGCTCTACCTACAAATAAATTTGGATCATAGGTAGGGCTGGTTACAATCGCCAAAATTTCTCCAGTAGAAGGGTCTATTGCAACTACACTTCCAATTTTGTTTTGCATCAATTGTTCTGCATATTCTTGTAAATCAGCATCCAGTGTGGTTGTAAGTGGTTTCCCAGAAATAGCAATTGTGTCATACAATCCATTCATGTAGCTTCCCATGTCGCGGTTGTTTACATCTTTCATAATGATGTGCATTCCTTTTTTTCCACGCAATACTTTTTCGTAACTTTTTTCAATACCGCTAATTCCTAAATAATCACCTTCTTTATAATATGAATCTTTTTCAGTAGTTCGTTTATCTGCTTCACCAATATATCCTAACATGTGTGCCGCAATTTTTTTAGGGTATTTTCGAAGTGTTCGAGATTGAACAAAAAATCCAGGGAAACGATATAATACTTCTTGTAGTGAAGCATAATCTTTCGGTGAAAGTTGTTTTTCAAAAATAGATTCTTTTCGAGGAGAGTTCGGAGCTTGAACAGCTTTCTTCATTTTTTTTAGAAACTGTTCTTTTGTAATTCCCAAGAGTCCACAAAAATCCATTGTATCAATGTTTTTCACGTTTTTGGGAAGTACCATTAAATCGTATGCAGCTTCATTGTATACAAGCAACTTATTATTTCTATCATAAATATAGCCTCTGATAGGAAATTCAGTGGTGTAACGGAAAGCTTGATTACGCGCATCTAATTTATACGTATCGTCAATTACTTGAATATAAAACAAACGAGAAATATATATCAGTCCAACTAATATAAAAACGCCAATAATAATATATTTTCTATCGGAAAGCTGGTTCATTCTTGATCCTTTTTACGTTGAAATAAGTATTGACTAATTACAACTAAAAATATGGTAAAAAGGGAGCTGATAATAACTCTGAAGAAGGTAGAGAAAAATTCGCTGAAACGAAAAATCTCAATGTAGAATAATACTAGGTGGTGTGTCAATACTAAAATTCCTGCATAGGAAAGAAACCATGGAATTCCTAAATATTGAATGCTTGGCTGTGTTCCAAACTCATATCCATCGCGTGGGGAAAATAATTTCAAAACTCCGGGTCGGATGTATGCCATCAAAACACACGCTGCAGCATGCATTCCTGAGGTGTCGTAAAACATATCGATTACTAATCCTAAAATAAAGGAGGAAATAAGTAATAACCATTTAGGCGTTTCGAAAGGTAACATTAAAATAAAAAGTACATATACAAATGGATTGATGAATCGCCCCAGCTCAATATTTTTCACAATAAGTACTTGCACTAATATGAGTACAAAAAAGCGAATTATATTTCTAATAATGGTATTCGTCATTTTTATTTATTTCCTTCTTCGGTTTTTTTCTCTAATTCTTCTTGCTCTGTACGGAACTTGTTGTCTACAATATATACATGACTCAGTTTTTTAAAATCGGTAGACAGTTTTATTTTTACCGTGTAAAATGGTTTAGTAGATTCTCTGTAATAGCTGTCAACTGTTCCAATCAAAATGTTTTCTGGAAACATAAGTGTGTATTGACTTGTTACAACAGTGTCGCCTTTAAATAAACGAACATGTGTCGGAATGTCATTTAGGGTTGCGTACTCAAAACTTTCACCATCCCAATTTAAAGGACCAAAAGTGCCATCTTTTTTTAATTTTGAATTGATGATGGTGTTGCTATGTAGCAATGATTTGACCGTGCAAAAATTTTCAGAAACGTTTTCAACGATACCAACAACACCCGAACTCGATGTGACGCCCATTTTATTGGTGACACCTTGATTCGAACCTTTGTTTAACGTCAAGTAATTATTTCTTCTATTCGTTGAATTGTTTACCACTTTAGCATGAGTGAATGTGTATTTCTGTCTTTTTATGGTGTCATTCACACGATACTCCCCATTTACCAATACAGAAAAGGATAGTAAGTCGTGCGACAACAACTCAGCATTCTCTTTTGCCAATCGTTCGTTTTCGCTTTTTAAATAAAAATACTGTTGAATGTTTTCGGAAGTGCTTAATACTGACGCGGAAATTTGACTCGATGAGTTTACAAAGCTAGCGCGTTGAAACTTGTTGTTTTGAATTAAAATAGAAATGCAAAATGTTTCGAGTATGAGAAACAAAAAGAAAAAATAATTTTTAGTAATGAATTCTACTAGATTACGCATTTTTTGAATTTGAAAATTTGAAAACTTGAAAATTGACTTTAGTGAATTTTCAAGTTTTCAAATCGAGTAATTATCAAATTATTTTTTCTATTTCATTAGGAATGGGAACTTGTTTACATTTTTCAATGCAATTCCAGTTCCACGTGCAACAGCTCTTAGTGGATCTTCAGCAATGTGAACTGGTAATTTTGTTTTTAATGAGATACGTTTATCTAATCCGCGCAACATAGAACCACCACCTGCTAAATAAATTCCTGTTCTGAAAATATCAGCAGAAAGCTCAGGAGGTGTCATCTCCAATGCATTTAAAATCGCTTCTTCAACTTTGGAAATAGATTTGTCTAAGGCGTGTGCAATTTCCACATATGAAACATAAATTTCTTTTGGTATCCCCGTCATTAAATCTCTTCCATGAACAGCATAATCGGGTGGAGGATTATCAATTTCTGTCATTGCTGCACCTACTTCAATTTTAACGCGTTCAGCAGAACGCTCACCAATTAAAATGTTATGTTGTCTGCGCATATACTCTTCAATGTTAGATGTGAATTCATCACCAGCAATACGAATGGATTTATCACAAACAATACCTCCCAAAGCTATTACGGCAATTTCACTCGTTCCACCACCAATATCAATAATCATATTTCCCATCGGCTCCTCCACGTCAATTCCAATACCGATTGCGGCAGCCATTGGTTCGTGAATTAGATATACTTCTTTTCCGCCAGCATGTTCAGCACTATCACGAACCGCACGTTTCTCTACCTCGGTGATTCCGGATGGAATACAAATAACCATTTTTAATGAAGGCTGAAACAAACGTCTTCCAGGATTAATCATTTTAATCATTCCGCGTATCATATGTTCCGCTGCGTGGAAATCTGCAATTACTCCGTCTTTTAAAGGACGGATGGTTTTGATATTCTCATGTGTTTTCCCATGCATCTGCATTGCTTGCTTACCAACAGCAATAACTTTCCCAGTCATTCGGTCCACGGCAACGATACTTGGTTCGTCAACCACCACTTTATCGTTGTGAATAATAAGCGTGTTGGCTGTTCCTAAGTCAATCGCAATTTCTTGTGTTAAAAAATTAAATAAACCCATAATTGAATGTTGATTGTTGATTGAAGAATGTTGAATGAAGCTTCTGAAATAAAAACTTACATTTTAATAATTCCAATCTATTATTTAAATTTTACCTATTTATTTTTAATTCGACAATCATCATTCGACAATCATCAATTGTGTTTAATGTTTAAAATGTCTCGTTCCTGTCATCACCATTGCAACACCGTTTGCATCACAATATGCAACAGAGTCTTTATCTTTTATAGAACCTCCTGGTTGAACAACAGCAGTAATCCCTGCTTTGTGTGCAATTTCTACGCAATCCGGAAATGGGAAGAATGCATCTGATGCCATTACCGAACCCTTTAAGTCGAATCCAAAATTGTTTGCTTTTACAATTGCTTGTTGCAATGCATCTACACGTGATGTTTGTCCAACACCGCTTGCCAATAAGGATTTATTTTTAGCAAGAACAATGGTGTTAGATTTTGTATGCTTCACAATTTTATTTGCAAATTCTAAATCACGCAATTCATCGGACGAAGGAGATGTTTTGGTAACTGTTTGCATATCTGAATTCGTTTCTGTTTTAAAATCTTTGTCTTGTTCAATTGCACCATTCAATAAAGTTCTGAAGGCTTTTTGTGCAAGTGTTACATTTTTTTGAATCAGAATAATTCTGTTTGCTTTTGATTTTAATAATTCAATTGCTTTTGCATCATAAGCTGGAGCAATAATTACTTCGCAAAATAATTTATTGATTTCTTCAGCAGTAGTTAAATCAATTTCTTTGTTGGTTATTAACACTCCACCGAAAGCGCTTGTTGGATCACCTGCCAATGCAGCAAGATAAGCATCAACTAATTTTGGTCGTGATGCAATTCCACAAGCGTTGTTGTGTTTTAAAATCGCAAATGTTGTATCAGTAAATTCTGCAATTAAACTAACTGCAGCATCAACATCTAGCAAATTATTGTAGGATAATTCTTTCCCATTTAATTTGGTAAACATTTCATCTAAGTTACCATAGAAAACGCCTTTTTGATGCGGGTTTTCGCCATAACGTAAGACTTGTGCGTTTTGAATACTTTGCTTGAACGCAATTGTTTTTTCTCCGTTAAAGTAATTGAATATCGCTGTATCGTAATGTGATGAAACATTAAATGCACATGTTGCTAAATGTCTTCTGTCGTCCAATGATGAAGACCCTTTTTGTGCAACTAAAATGTTGTCGTGCAAATAAGTGTACTCATTTTTTGAAGAAACAATCACCACATCTTTGAAGTTTTTTGCAGCAGCACGAATCAATGAAATTCCTCCGATGTCAATTTTTTCAATGATCGCTTGCTCCGCAGCACCTGATTTAACAGTCTCTTCAAAAGGATATAAATCCACAATAACTAAATCAATTTCTGGAATTTCGTATTCTTCAAGTTGATCAATATCACTTTGTAATTCTCTTCTACTAAGAATTCCACCAAAAATTTTCGGGTGCAATGTTTTTACTCTTCCTCCTAAAATGGATGGATATGAAGTTAGTGATTCAACGGGTGTAACTGCAACACCAAGCTTTTCGATAAATTCTTGTGTTCCGCCAGTGCTAAATATTTTCACTCCCAATGCATTCAACTGATGAATTACGGGCTCTAAATTATCTTTATAATACACCGAAATAAGTGCATTTTTTATCTTTTTTGAATCACTCATATGCGATGTTAAATTTGTATTGCAAAAGTATTAATTTTTATGCGCTTTAGAGTCTTATACGCAGTTTGTTGATAAATGTTTTTTTTGTTAATAAAGCCAATTTCCAAGGTTTTTTAAGCTAAAATTATTTACAAGTTTTGAGGCAATTTTTTTTGGTACATTTGTAACGTTTCAACCTAATTTTTGAATGATCGTTTTTGGTTTATTAAAGGAAAGTGTTTCGTTTGCCATAGTTTCTTTGGTTACAAATAAATTGCGTACTATTCTTTCGCTTTTGGGCATTACCATTGGTATTTTTGCGATAATCATTGTGTTTACTATTGTTGATTCTTTGGAGCAAAACCTTCGTAAAAGTGTTCAAAGCTTAGGTGATGATGTTGTTTTTGTGCAAAAATGGCCTTGGACTTTTGGTCCCGATTATCCTTGGTGGAAGTATATGAATCGCCCTGTTCCCGATTACCCTGAGTTAAATAAAATTTTGGAGAATTGCGATGGTGCTCAATCAGCAGCATTTTTAATTAGTTCCCGCATCACAATTAAATACAAAAGCAACAGCATAGAACGCGTAAACATCAATTGTGCTTCTCATCAATACGATAGAGTCAAAAATTTTGAAATTGCAGATGGGCGCTATTTTACAGACATTGAATCGGCTTCAGGTAGGCCTGTGGCTGTAATAGGAGACCTGTTAGCAAAAGCGTTGTTCCCTAATCAAAATCCGATAGGAGAAATGGTTAAGATTAATGGAGCAAAGGTAATGGTGATAGGTGTTTTCAAAAAGGAAGGGGAAAGCATTTTAGGAGGAAGTGTTGATACAGAAGTATTAGTACCTATTAACTATGCACGAACTTTGATTGACATTCGAAATGAAGATTTGGATCCCCAAATTTTGGTGAGGGCAAAGCCTGGAATCAGTAATGATGACTTGATAGATGAATTGACGGGCCTTATGCGTTCCATCCGTAAACTCAAACCTCGTTCGGATGATAATTTTGCGCTAAATCAAACAAGTTTAATTTCCAACCAATTTGATAGTTTGTTCGGTGTAGTTGGGGTTGTAGGTTGGGTAATTGGAGGGTTTTCAATTTTGGTTGGCGGTTTCGGAATTGCCAACATCATGTTTGTATCCGTTAAAGAACGTACTAATATTATAGGAATTCAAAAGTCGTTGGGGGCAAAAAATTATTTTATTCTTTCTCAGTTTTTATTCGAAGCAATCTTTTTGTCTTTAATAGGAGGAACGATAGGCCTTTTGATAGTATTCCTGCTTACTTTGATTGCTGGCGATTCTATAGGTATGGAAATCGTTTTGAGTAAATCAAATATAATATTGGGATTCACTATTTCTATACTTATAGGAGTAGTGTCTGGATTTGTGCCTGCATACGGAGCGTCACAACTTGATCCTGTGGAAGCAATAAGATCAAACTGATGTGCAGATTCATGGATGTACCAATGTGCAGATGATGGAGTTGCAGATTAAAAATAGGAAACGAGTTATCATATATAGTAGTAAAAATTTAAAAATCGGTACATCTGAAAATTGGTATATCGGTACATCAACAATATGCAATCATCCGTTAAACGTCCAGTCCTAATTCGAATTATTTGTATCCTTGGATTTATCTGGATTGTCTTCAGTTTCCCTTCCGTTTTTTCTCCAGCTATCAAAAAAATGGGCGACTGGTATCCTGCTTTATTTGGATTAATAGTAGCATGTAGCTTTATTTCTTATATAGGAGTGTGGCACATGAAACGGTGGGGCGTACAACTCTTTGCCATTACGTTTTTTGTAAAAGAAGCAGTGCTTTTTATGGTCAACGATGTGAGCTATCCTGGAATCGCTTTTTCAGTGTTCTTTTTAACCTCTATGTTGTTCTTTTACAAGCGAATGGACCTAAATTTATAGTCCAAAACTGACATTGGTCAATATTGTAACAAACTCAATAATTTTTAAGTAACTTTGTGCCCAAATTACGAATAGAATGAAACAGAAAATCAAATTTATTAATAAGGACAAAACGCAATTTTTCAATACTCTTAAATCACGCGTTGATCAGTACTTTATCGACAATAATATTTCCCAGCATGCCAATGCCAATATGGTTTTTAAGTCAATTGTCATGCTTTCTTTATACTTTGTTCCATATTCATTATTAATGACTCAAGGATTTGGTTCATTGGGTGTTTACTTATGTTATGGAGTAATGGGTTTAGGCCTTGCTGGTATTGGGATGAGTGTAATGCACGATGCCAACCACGATGCGTATTCTGCTAATCCAGTCATTAACAAAATCATGGCGCAGGCGCTTACAATTGTAGGTGGAGATAACCGTAATTGGAAAACACAACACAATATCCTTCATCATACGTATACTAACATCTATCAGCACGATAGAGATATTGATAACAAAGGAATTATGCGTTTTTCTCCTCGTGGAGAGTACAGCAAAGTTCAACGTTTTCAGGTGTTTTATGTTTTTCTTTTTTATGCAATCATGTCTCTATATTGGACCACCTTAAAGGATTTTGTACAATACATTCAATTTATTAAAGATGGGCAGCATCGCGATAGTGGTTTTCAAAAATTTGTAACGCTATTGGGAATCATTTTTTGGAAAGCGGTCTACTTTACGTATATGTTTGCCTTGCCAATTATATTTCTTGATTTTTCTTTTGGACAGTTGTTTTTAGGATTCATTATTATGCATTCAATTGCTGGACTGATTTTAAGTGTCGTGTTTCAGTTGGCGCACGTTGTAGAAGAAGCACATTTCCCAATTCCTGATGAAAAAGGGAACATTGAAAACGAATGGGCAATCCATCAAATGGAAACTACAGCTGATTTTTCAAGAAAGAGCTGGTTAATTACGTATTATGTTGGAGGATTGAATTACCAAACAGAACATCACTTATTCCCGCGTATCTGTCACGTGCATTATCCTAAACTTGCTCCTATCGTAGAAGCAACAGCAAAAGAATTTGGCGTTCCTTATATTTACAATGAAACATTTTTTACTGCATTAAAATCTCATATGAGTGTTATTTCTAAATTAGGTAGAAATGACGTTACGTTTGCTGCTATTGCAAATAGTATGGGATAAGAAGTTAAAAGTGAAATAATTCAAAATTCAAAAGGTCGAGTGTAGTACTCGACCTTTTCTTTTAAATATAATTTGCGTTCTCTGCGTCTTCTCTGAGACCTCAGCGGTAAAAGTGGATGTTATTTATTTACGGCTACTTCTTGCCCCGGCTGTTGTTTTAAAAATGGTTTATTCAACGCTACCAAAATCAAAGAAGCTACAACACTTCCAATAATCACTGCAAAAAATGCTTTTCTTAAATAGTTTGTTTTTGCTTCCAACTCTATTGATTTGTCTAACATATACATTAAAAAATATCCGAAAAACAAAAGGAATACACTTAACCCTAACATTACATCTGCACCTGGCCAGTATTGTATTTTGAATAAAATGCCCAACGCAAATAATGTTAATCCACTTGCTCCTAAAGTATTCATGGTTGTTTTTCTTTCAGATGCTTCTCCTTTTAATTTTTTTCTCAAAAGTATTGGCATAAAAACCAAAGCAAAAGATGTAAGTCCCAAAACAATCATTACACCAGCTCCTGGCCAATGCATGAATTTGAAAGTTATTCCTAAATTTAGAATCGAAGCAGAAATAGCACCAACAACTCCAGCTATATTTTTTTCGGAACTAGATGTATCTCCTGGTTTATAAAGCAAGAAGAACGGCAGATAAATACTCAATGCCACTCCGGCTAAAACCATAACTATTCCTGCTCCAGGAAGATGATTGCTTTTCATTACAACTGTTGAGAACATTAGCAATGCCGCTATGAATCCCACTACATTTAGACTCTTTTTCATAAAATTTAGTTTTAGAGGGTGAATACTTTTTGAGGTCATAATGCAGCGAAGTTTAAAAAGATACAGAGGGAGAGATTTTTTTCTTTAAGTCCTATTTCGGGGTATTCGGTTTACTTACATTTCTATAGGTGTACGAATTAAAAATATGTCTTCTTGCAAATCGCGATAACGTAAGGGAATTAGCGAATTTGGTGTAAACGCCTTTTGGAACTCCGAAGTATTCATAAACACTTCCATCCTGAAAAGTGATTTTTAGGTTTTGTCCTTTATAGGAAAAGTCATCAATCACTGACGCAGTAGTTGTATTGTTGTACTCTTCTTCGTTTAATGCATGCGTTTCAGGAGAAATACTCACTAAAAAGTGATAAGCCTCAATTATTCTTTTGCTTTTAATTTCCGCTTCCTCTTTCTTTTCATCGTTTTCAGTGAATTTATCAGGATGCCATTCTTTCATTAAATTTCTATAATTGATTTTTAATTTTCCAAGGTCGGTTTCTTTGGTAATGTCAAACAATTTTCTGTAATTGATAATTCGATTCATGTTTATTTTTTTAATGTTAATTGATAATCGGTTTTAGTTTCAGAATAGCATCATCAATAGATTTGATGTTTTCAAATGTTAGACTAAGTTTTCCATTGTTCTCTTTCATTTTGCAAGCGCGTCCATTATGTTGTACAAACTTTAACACTTTTGTAAATGTTTCACTTTGGTAATAAGGTGATTTTTGGTTTTGAAGAAAGTAACCAACCATGCGGTTGTTTTTTAAAATCAATTTTTCAAACCCAATTTCCATGGCTAGCCAGCGCAAACGAATGGTGTGAATTAATTCCAATGCTTGTTCGGGAACGGGGCCAAAACGATCTTTTAGTTGTGCTTCAAATTTTGTCAATCCTTCTTCGGAAAAAGAATCATCCAATTCTCTGTATAAATTCAATCGCTCCGTAATGTTGTTTACGTAATCATCTGGAATTAATATTTCCATATCGGTGTCGATCACACAATCGGAAATATATTGACTATGTTGCTTCTGAGTGTATTTTTGAGAACCTCCAACATTCGTGTCGCGCAACTCTTCATGCTCCATTCGCAATTCCATAATCGCTTCATCCAGAATTTTCTGATACATCTCAAAACCAATCTCGTTGATGAAACCACTTTGTTCACCACCCAATAAATTTCCTGCACCACGAATATCCAAATCGCGCATTGCTATGCTAAATCCACTTCCTAAATCTGAAAACTCTTCAATTGCTTTTAATCGTTTGCGTGCTTCGGGAGTTAATAAGGAAACTGGAGTAGTTAATAAATAACAAAATGCTTTTTTGTTGGAACGTCCAACTCGTCCGCGCATCTGATGTAAATCACTCAAACCAAACATGTGTGCTTGGTTGATGATGATTGTATTCGCATTGGAAATATCTAATCCTGCCTCAATGATTGTAGTTGCAACCAATACATCAAATTCTCCATCCACAAAATCCATCATCACTTGCTCTAGTTTATCGCCTTCTAATTGTCCGTGCCCAATTGCTACTTTTGCATCCGGACATAGTCGTTGAATCATGCCAGCAACTTCCATAATATTCTGTACGCGGTTGTGTACAAAAAATACTTGTCCGCCTCGAGAAATTTCGAACGATATAGCATCACGAATAATTTCTTCATTAAATGTATGTAGTTCTGTTTGTACGGGATAACGATTGGGTGGAGGTGTATTGATGACCGATAAATCACGTGCACCCATCATCGAAAATTGCAGTGTCCGCGGAATTGGAGTAGCTGTAAGTGTTAGCGTGTCAACATTTGTTTTGATGGTTTTTAATTTGTCTTTTACACCAACGCCAAATTTTTGTTCTTCATCAATAATAATTAATCCAAGGTCTTTGAACTTTACGCTTTTGCCTACAATGCCATGTGTGCCAATTAAAATATCTACTTTTCCTTCTTCAACTTTTTCTAATGTTTCTTTTTGTTGTTTTGCGGAACGATAACGATTGATGTAATCAACATTACATGGCAAATCTTTTAAACGTTCTTTAAATGTTTTAAAATGTTGCAATGCAAGAATGGTTGTTGGAACTAAAATAGCCACTTGTTTGCTGTCACTAACTGCTTTGAATGCAGCACGAACGGCAACTTCCGTTTTCCCAAATCCTACATCTCCGCAAACAAGTCTGTCCATTGGCCATTCACTCTCCATATCTTTTTTTACATCAGCCGTAGATTTAATTTGATCGGGAGTATCTTCATAAATGAAAGACGCTTCTAGTTCGTTTTGTAAGTAGGTATCCGGACTAAATTGAAAACCTTTTAATGCTTTTCGTTTAGCGTAGAGCTGAATTAAGTCGTAAGCAATCTCTTTTACTTTTTTCTTGGTCTTTTGTTTTAATGTTGCCCAAGTGTTTGTTCCGAGTTTATTTATTTTTGGTTCAGCTCCTTCTTTGCCAGAATATTTTGCAATGCGATGTAAGGAATGAATGCTGATGTTTACAATGTCATAATCTTTATAAACCAATCGAATGGTTTCTTGCGTTTTTCCATTTACTTCAATGGTTTCCAAACCGCCATAACGACCAACACCATAATCAATGTGCGTGATGTAATCTCCTGGATTTAATCCTTTGAGTTCTTTTAATGTAAGTGCTTCACTCTTTTTAGAAAAGCTACTTTTTAAACGGAAGCGATGATAACGATCGAAAATTTGGTGATCGGTATAACAAGCCAGTTTTAAGTCGTTGTCGATAAACCCTTCGTGAAAAGGAGCCCAGCCTTCCACAAATGGAAGTGGAGCAGATTCTTTTTTTACTCCTTTCCCAATGTCTTCAAAAATAGCATAGAGTCGTTCAACTTGTTTGTGATTTTCTGCGAAGATGATATTCTCATACCCGTTTTTTGTATTCGCATTTAAGTTGTCTAATAAAAATGTGAAATTTTTAGAAAAGCTTGGTTGCGGAGAAAAATTGTAGGTAATTGTTTTTGTGGGCGACAATGAAAAATGATTTCCAAATTCAACCAAAGGAAATCCCAATGCTTGTTTGCTGAAAATGTCTTTGTGAATGTAAAGTTCATCAGGTGGCAATTGTTCAATCACTGATTCTAGTTTATTGAAACAGGTTTCTGCTATTTCAAATGCTTTTTCAATTCTATCAAGAGTTAATTGAAAATGCTTGAACCAAATGACAGAACTTTCTGGAATAAATTCAAAAAATGTTTGTCGGCTTTCTTGTAGAAGTTTGGTTTGCACATTTGGAATGATGTTGCAGAAAGCAACTTTGTGAACCGATAATTGAGTAGTAGGGTCAAAACTTCTTATAGAATCCACATCGTTTCCTAAAAACTCAACACGATATGGATATTCATTAGAGAAAGAAAAAATATCTACAATTCCACCCCGCACAGAAAATTGTCCCGGCTCTACAACATAATCAGCACGTTCGAAACCATATTCATTTAAAACGTCAATAATAAACTCGATGGAAATTTTTTCACCTTGTTTTAATGCTAAAGTATTTTTAGTAAGATGTGTTTTTGTAACAACTTTTTCTGTAAGTGCTTCAGGGTAGGTAACAATACAAATGTGTTTTTTACCAGTATTGATTTTATTCAATACTTCGGCACGCAATAAAATATTAGCGTTGTCAATTTCTTCGTGTTCGTAAGGCATGCGATACGATGCAGGAAAGAACAACACATTTTGCTCGCCCAATAAATTTTCTAAATCGTTAAGAAAATAAGCTGCTTCTTCTTTATCAGGAAGAATAAATAAATTTGTTTTGTGAATGTGTTGATAGGCCGCAGCGGAAATGAAAGAAGCTCCTGAACCGATGACGTTTTTTAGCTGAACGCGCGTAACATTCCCAGCCAATTCTTGAATTAGTGAAGAATTGTTAGTTGACTCTCCGTACTTGATTAAAACATCTTCCTTCGTCACCGTCTTCTATAAAGGATAACAAAAGTACAAAAAATAAACCCTAGTCTTATTGAAAAAACGAGGGTTTACCTTTTTTGTCATCTCGACCGAAGTGGAGAGATCATACCTTCTCAGCCAACGAATACTTTTTCATGTATTCACAAGCCAAATCAACCATATCTGCAGAGCCTAAGAACAAAGGAGTACGTTGGTGTAATTCTTTTAAATCCAATTCCATGATTCGTTTGAAACCATCCGTTGCTTTACCGCCCGCTTGTTCCAATATAAATGCCAACGGATTGCACTCATATAATAAACGCAATTTCCCTTTTGGAGATTTTGCAGTTGTAGGATAAATGTAAACGCCACCTGTAATTAAATTTCGGTGAATATCCGCAACACCAGAACCGATGTAGCGAGAAGAGTAAGGGCGATCTGTTGCTTCGTCTTCTTCTTGGCAATATTTAATGTATTTTTTTACTCCTTCAGGGAAATGAACATAGTTTCCTTCATTGATAGAATATGTTTTTGCTTGTTTTGGAGTTTGCATATTTGGATGAGATAAACAGAATTCTCCAATAGAAGGATCCAATGTAAATCCGTTTACGCCTTTTCCGGTTGTGTATACCATCATACAAGAAGAACCATAAATTACATATCCAGCAGCAATTTGTTCTGTTCCACGTTGCATAAAATCTTCGTAAGTACCCGGACCAGTTAAGGAAGTTCTTCTATAAATTGAGAAAATGGTTCCAATAGAAACATTCACATCAATGTTGGACGAACCATCCAAAGGGTCCATTGCCACAACATATTTGGCATTTTTAGAAACTTCATTGTCTATGATGATAATGTCTTCGTTTTCTTCAGAAGCAATAGCACAACACTCGCCACCCACACTTAAAGCAGCAATAAACTGCTCGTTGGCAAAAACGTCTAATTTCTTAACATTTTCCCCTTGAATGTTGATTTCGCCCGCATCTCCCAAAATATCTGCCAATCCTGCCTTAGTAACCTCACGGTTTACGATTTTTGATGCAATAGCAATATCTCTCAAAAGCCTTGATAATTCACCCTTTGCGTACGGAAAATCAGCTTGTTTTTCAATAATAAATTGTCCTAACGTTTTAACTCTGCTCATTGTTTGTTTATTTTGAATTTACACAAATATCGCAATATTTTTGGATGATAAAAACCAAAGAATTAAATAACTTTGTGGCTATGAATATGTCTATTAGAAAGGGTCTGAAACCCGACCTGCCACAAGTATTGAAATTAATACAGGAATTGGCAACTTATGAGAAAGCACCGGATGAAGTTTCTGTTACTCTTGCGGAAATGGAGCGCGATGGATTCGGAGATAATCCCATCTTTAAATTTTTTGTCGCAGAAACTGAAGGAACGATTGTTGGCATATCTTTGTATTATATCAAATATTCGACTTGGAAAGGCAAATGTGTTTTTTTGGAAGATATCATTGTTACAGAGAGTCATCGTAAATATGGAATCGGAAAAAAATTATTTGATGAAGTAGTGAAGGTGGCAAAAGAAATGAATGCACGTAGAATGGAATGGCAAGTTTTGGAATGGAACGAGCCTGCAATTAAATTTTATGAGAAATTAGATTCGCATTTTGATTCAGAATGGGTCAATTGCAAATTAACTGATTCAGAAATTCAGAATTATAAATTTTAGTTCAATGAAAGTTTTCAAATTTGGCGGAGCATCAGTTAAGGACGCAAACGCTGTAAAAAATGTAGCAGAGATTTTAAAGTTATTTCCAAAAGAAAATATTTTGGTGGTGGTTTCTGCTATGGGAAAAGTTACCAATGCATTGGAACGTTTGACAGATGCTGTGTTTTATCCCGAATCGAAGTCCGGGACAGGTAAAAAAGAAGATGCAACAAAAGTTTTAGCGGAAATAAAAAAATATCATTTTGATATTATTGCAGAATTGTTCCCTTCAAAAGATCATCCGATTTATAATGAAATTAACAACACATTTGTAGAATTAGATTGGGCAGCTGAAGACGAGCCGACTGAAAATTACAATTATGAGTACGATAAGATTGTAAGCATGGGTGAAATACTTTCTACAAAAATTGTACAGGCTTATTTAAAAGAGGCTGGATTAAATAGTATGTGGAAAGATGTTCGTGATTTTATTCAAACAGATAATACCTATCGTGAAGGAAAAGTAGATTGGGAGTTGACACAAACTTTAGTAAATGAACATTTAATGACCGCTATCAAGTCCCCCTTTGAAGGGGGCAAGGGGGATGAAGGGAAGATCATCGTTACTCAAGGATTTATTGGCGGCACATCTGAAAATTTCACAACTACTTTGGGAAGAGAAGGGTCCGATTATACGGCAGCCATATTAGCATATACAACCAATGCAGAAAGTGTGACCATTTGGAAAGATGTTCCAGGTGTATTGAATGCCGATCCGAAGTGGTTTGATGAAACGAAGAAGCTTGAACAGATTTCGTATCAAGATGCAATTGAGTTGGCTTATTACGGAGCGACTGTTATTCATCCGAAAACAATTAAGCCGCTACAGAATAAAAAGATTCCTTTGTTGGTAAAATCGTTTTTGAATCCATCAGAAAAAGGAACAGTCATCAATGAAGTACAATCACCCTTGCCGATTCCGTGTTTTATCTTTAAAGTGAAGCAGGTTTTGATTTCTATTTCTCCGAAAGATTTTTCATTCATTGCGGAAGACAATTTCAGCGACATCTTTAATCTGTTTTCAGAAAAACAAGTGAAAGTAAATGTGATGCAGAATTCAGCAATTAGTTTTTCAGTGAGTGTGGATGCTGATGAACGTAAACTTCCTGATTTAATCAAGACGCTTCAGAAACAATATAGAGTATTGTATAATGACAATCTGGAATTAATTACGATTCGTTATTACGATCAAGCGACTATCGATAGGGTAATTATTGATAAAAAAGTGTTGTTGGAAGTGAAGAGTAGGTATACTGTTCAGTTGGTTGTGAAGCCGTTGTAAAACGTAATTTAGTAATGGAATTGATGGGTAATTCTCTTGACATTACTAATACCTACGTTGTATCGTAGTTTTACTTTCAGAAAAACCGGAAATCGAGAGGTGAATTGATTAAAAAGGTTGAAATATTGTGTTCGATCCCCATTGCGCACCCGAATGGGGGATTTTTCTGAAAAGGGAAGTCCCCTTTCACTTTCAATATGAAGCAATGAGCCTAGGGATAGGCTATTCGCAGAAACAATTTTATTGATTGTTGGTGTTCGATAACCCTCTTTGGAAGCGGTTAAACACCCCGGAAATATAGACTTTAAAAAGCCATGCTTATCTTCAATTGGTGCTATGTTATATAAGTAATTCAGATCAGTTAGGTAATCCAAATTGTCATCATATAGTTTCGATAGATGTTTGTTGTTTTGAGATAACTGAGCAATTTCAATGGAATGTTTATTCAATTTATAGGTATATGTTTCATGCCATTTGCTATATGTTTTATCGTCTACTTTGTTAGCTTGCTACTAATTGAAACCGAAATCCTACTAAGTTTAGCCTAAACCATACTACTATTCGTTTAGAGGCATTTTTCCTATTCCCATTTATACTTAATGTGTGCCATTTAATTCGTTTTTTTATTGTTTTTTGTGTTAAAGTACCTGCTTTTTTTGTTAGTCAGTTGCGATTGATACATAGCTAAAAATGACCGTTTTTGTATGCTAGCAGACTCTAGGTATACTGGTTACTTGATGAAGCCTTTTTGGCAAGAAACAAAAGGTCAACTAATAATTTGAAGGAAGTTGAATTAAAATAATCAAATTTTAATTCGATTGTAGTTAAACAATTGGGATTAACGAGGTATTCTTTGAACTTCAAAAATATTGGTTCAAAAAAGTCTACAGAATCCTCTAGAATGGCTCTGCCTTTTATTGAAATTATTCCTTTGGTGAAATCCATATTTACTTCCGGTGTTATTTGTTTTTTAGCAATAAAATAGTTTTCCATAGTATTTGTTATTTAAATTTGAAAATTTGCAGATTTAATAATTTGATTATATTTTTTTATCGATTTTTTACTTTTATTCTTGATTTTATAATTATATGTTATTTTGGATTGAATTATTTTATTAACTCAATATTTTATTTTGTAGATTCTTTGATCTTCGTTTTGATGTGATTGGTGTAATTGTTGTTGTTTTCGAATACTTCACTTTTTTTGTTGTAACTGATAAGCGCAACTGGGAAATCTAAATAATAATCATCTACTATTTTTTTCTCTTTTAATAGAACAACATCAAACTCAAACGTGAAAATTGGGGTTATCTCAATATTGTTTGGTAAAACAGTAGAAATTGCGACAAAACGTTTCAAATAGCCAGGTTTTGATACTTCAATTGTGTAATATTGATTTGCATCAAGTATAAACTGAAAATTGTGATCATGGTAAGCAACATTTGTAACCTCAGCCCATTCTAATTCTTCATTTTCTTTATACAACCTAATTTGAACGCCATCTATTGGTTCGTTTTTTTCATCTACAGCAATACCGATTACGGCAAGGCATTCGTTTGATTTTATTGAATCGTTTTTTATAGGTTCGTTTGCAAAGCATACTGAAGACATGAAGATGATTCCAGTGAATAATTTTTTAGTGATGTTTGATTTCATGATTTAGTTCTCCTATTATTTAGTGAATATTATTTTATTTAATTCCTGTATGATATTACCATGTTTTGAAATTGTAGATAAGTGTAAATCGAACCTGCAAAACAAGAGCTGCTTTTTCTCTGAACATTTCTCTATCGTAATTCTTGTCTAAGGTGTTGTAAACTCCCAATCCAGTGCTGAATGCAGTACTGAAGTTTTTTGTAGGATTTAGTTTTAATCCAAATCCCGCATAACCTTCAATTACTTTGAAACGAAGTTCATTGTAATTAAAATTTTCTTCCTTGTGACTTGATTTTTCTATTTCAACATTTGAGTCGCTCATGTAAGCTGAAGTGTGATAAGTCAGATTTCCAGTTAGGAAAATCTCTTTTTTTTCATTGTAGCTTTTTACTACAGAGAATCTATAATTTAGTTGTACTCCTGAGAAATTCATTCTCTTTCTTTGAAAGTTAGGGCCTAATATGAAAGTGCTTTTATTGTATGAAAATGAAAGTGACGGAGCAATATTCCCTCCACAACCATTCCCGGTTTTCTCTGAAGCAATTTCGATCGATAACGAACGATTTTGTCCAAATGATCCAATTGAACAAAAAATAATTAGCAAACATGTAATAAAAATTTTAGTGAATGTTTCTTTTAATAGGGAAGTGTTTGATTTTTTCATAATATTTAGGTTTAATTATTTTATAGTTTTTTTTAGTAATATCAATTATGATTTATTGACATAGCAAATGTAGATTCATTGTAAGAGCTAAATAATAGCACAAAGGATGATAATGATGTCATACTATTAATGACAAGAATTGTATGGCAATGAAATAGAAATAGGGGAACGACAGCTTATGAAGCTTATATAAGTGCTGTTTTGGAGGAATTGTTTTGCTCCTTATTTAATAGGAAAATGATTTTATCGAAGATTCATTTTTTGAATTTTTAATAAAATATAATTATAAAAAGGAAATTAATATTTTAAATGGGGTATTGGATGGCCTATAAAAAATCAATTGAACGGTTTAGATAATCAAGTTTAACGATGACATTAAACCAAATTATTTCTTATAGCATAAGTTGCCAATTCCGCATTTGTTTTCATCCCGGTTTTTTCAAGAATTCGGGCACGATACGTACTAATTGTAGGCACTCCTAAGGAAAGTTCTTCAGCAATTTGAGAAACATTTCTCCCTTTAGCTATCAACAAAAGAGTTTGATATTCACGGTCACTTAACAATTCATGTGGCGCTTTGCTATTTGGATTTTCCAGTTGCATAACAAGTTGTTCGGCAAGTGAAGGTGTAATATATTTCTTGCCATTCATGATAACTCGAATTGCTTTTATTAATTCTTCATCTGCAGTATCCTTTGAAAGATAACCTGCAGCACCTAATTTAATGGCTCTTATAGCAATCTGTTCTTCTGGGTGCATGCTAAAAACTAATACAGGTGTCTTAATTCCATCATCTTTCAATTGTTTCAATACTTCGAAACCATTACGACCAGGCATATCAATATCTTGAATTAAAATATCCCATTTTTTTTCATTGATCTTTTTTAAAACTTCATTGGCACTAGATGCTTCGCCAAATTCAGATCCGCTGAACTCTGCTTCCAGTATATATCTGATTCCTTTACGTATTGCTTGATGGTCGTCACAAATAAGTATTTTTTTCATTTTGATAAGTTTAAATTTACAAAAGTTTTTATTTTAGTTCCTTTTCCTAGCTCGCTTGTTATTTCTAGATGTCCTCCAATAATGGCTGCTCTTTCTTTCATGCCTAATAATCCCATGGAAAATGGGTTATCTAGTTTGTTCAATATCATTCCTTTCCCATTGTCTTTGATGGTAAGAATAAGTATTTCTTCTTCAATCAGTAAGTGAACATTTATTTCACTAGCGTCTGCATGTTTAGCAATGTTTGATAAAGTTTCCTGACAAATACGAAAAAAACAAGTTGAGATATCCTTGTCGAAATTCCTTTCATTAATATCCAATTCTACTTTACATTGAATTTTTGTTTTTTTACTGAACTCTTTTAATAGCCATTCTAATGATGCGGCTAACCCAAGCGTATCTAATATCCCTGGTCTCAATTCAGTTGCTATCTTTCTTAAATTTTGTATTGTTCCATCTACCTCGGTTAAAATATCCGTTATTTTAGCCTCACCAGTAGAATTGCCGGCTATCATTTTTTTAAACGAGGAAATTCCATATTTGATTCCTGCCAGTTGCTGCCCTAATTCATCATGTATTTCTCTAGCTAGATTGGTTCTTTCGTCTTCTAATACCTTGTCTAGGTGTTTTGCAAAATTTCTGATCTCCAATTCTGATTGTTGTAACTCATTTTCAATTTTTTTCCTTTCAGTAATATCGATATGCGTTCCTAACATCCGGATAAATTTTCCATTCTCACCTTTCACACCAATTCCTCTGGCTAATATATCAACATAATGGCCATCTTTATGTCGCATTCTGAATTCTACATTGTATTCTGGGATTCTACCGTCTACATAATTATAAAGAATTTCAAGTACTCTAATCTTGTCCTCTTTGTGAATTAATTTTTCCCATTCAATTGTTTCTACACTTGATTCATTCTCTTCCAAACCTAACATGCTTTTCCACCTTGGAGAATAATAAACTTCATCATTTGTTAAGTTCCAGTCCCACAATCCGTCATTAGCACCTTTCATAGCTAGCTCGAATCTCTCTTCACTTTTTTTTAATTCTAATTCACTTATTTTTTTTGATAATACCGTAGATATTTGCCTTGAAAACCGAATGGCCGATTGCTTCTCCATTTCCGATAATGTTTTGTGAGAAGAAAAGGTCATGATACCAAATAAAATATCATTTGAAATAATCGGGAGAATACCAAACGTTTTTATATCAATAAATTTTTCAGCCCAGCTACTTAAATTTTTAATTAAGACATTGGTTGAATGTGCTTTAATAATTTCATTTATCTCTTTAGGGTCAGAGGTAATATTACTTTGTTTATTTTTAACGACTTCACTAAAAACACTTCCCTCGGTTAGGGAAGGAATCACGTTGGAAAGTTTTATCCCTATCTTATTTTCAATTTTGTTAATGATGCCTTGCTCTACTTTTTCACTAATAAGTTTAAGCGATTTATTTTCTTTTTCATAAAAATAAATTCTCCCTGATTCTATTCCAGAAAATTCATCAAATATCTTCAAAAGCTTGTCTCCAACAATTTCAATAGAATCGTCATTCAAAGCAGCACGAATCGTCTTCTCTGAAAGGGACATTTCATTTAAATTTAGTTTTAATTTTCTTTGCGCTTCCGTTTTGTCTGTAACATCAGTTATTGATACTTGAATATGAAAACCTCCATGAATCACAGCTAGAGTAATAGTCGCCTCACCGTAAAATAGTTCGTTCTTATTTTTCTGAATTTTAAAAGCAACTATTCTTTGTTCAATTGAGTCACTAATTATGCTTTTAAATATGTCATCTATCGAATCTTTACCAAATATTTCTTTTAAAAATTGAGATTGTGAATAATGTTCGTTTAATAGTTGAGAAGGTGTTAATCCGCACACCAGTTTATTTCTTCTGTTAATATTAACAACAATACCTTCTTTATTAATTAAAAATATTTCCTGAGGTAATGAATTATATAGATCCTGATAGGATACATTCGCTTGAGCTGCTTTTTTTTCAAGCGTACTATTTAATTTTTCAAGCAAAATTCTAGAATGGTTTTGTCGCAAGAAATTTCTTGTTTTTAACAATAGAAGTGTCACATCAACTGGTTTTGTTAAGTAATCCAGTGCTCCGGCCTCGTGACCTTTCTTGTAGTATTCTTTGTCAGTAGCATTTGCCGATAAAAATAGTAGAGGAATATCTTTAGTCAAGCTATTCCCTTTGATCATTTCTGCCAATTCGAACCCATTCATTTCAGGCATCTGAACGTCAAGAATCATAAGACCATATTTGTTTTTTAGGAGTAATTCTAATGCTGCTTTGCCAGAAAGTGCTGAATCGGATGTATAACCAGCATTTTTTAAAACTGCTGCCAGTGAAAATAAATTCTCAGGCTTATCATCAACCAGTAATATCTTATATTGGAGAAGATTTTCCATAAATTAAGAGTTAAGCACTAAAATTTATTTGATAGAAATTTATTAAAATAGAAAACAATGATAATAATCATGTTTTTGATTTTTGAAACCGATTTCAAAAAGGAAAAATTAAGAATTATTTGAAGTTCTTTTAAATTGGAAAACATATAATATTTCATGTTTCGTGTTTTAATTGCTTTGGTTAACTTTGTATTAATATTTAATGTTATGCGTTTAAGTTCTGGATATTCTGTATGTCTTCAAAGTAATTTGAACTTTTCATTAAGGAGTGTTTATTGTTAATTCAAAGCTAAGTTATTTTTTTTGTTTTTCAATTTTAATTTTTCGTATTCCATTTTTCTGCTCCTAATACAATTTTGTTTTATTCGTTCTCTTTCC
>CANNHN010000017.1 GCA_947504725.1 Bacteroidota bacterium
ACAGGAGCAAAAGAAGAATTTCGTGATCAGAATAAAGAACGAACCTTAGAGTTGATTCATCAGTTGCGGAATGACAATTATCAGTTGAAAGATATTTCTATCCTGGTCCGTAAAAACACCGATGGAAGCGATATTGCGAACTATCTAACAGAAAACGGAATAGCCGTAATCTCATCCGATTCATTGTTGTTAAACAATTCTGCAGAAATAAATTTTCTACATTCATTATTAAAATATTTATCCAATACGAGCGATACAATTATTCAAACAGAAATTTTAGAATATTTGTTAACTGCTAAATTGGTTTCTACAACTACTTTAGACGAAACACTTCAAAATAGAACAGGAATAAGTTCGATTCTGAAGACTGCAAATTTTGAGTTTAGCGTCACTCATCTATCTAAAATGGCTTTGTATGAGTTGTGTGAAGAGTTGATTAAGATATTTAAATTGAATGCTACTCCAAATGCCTATATCCAATTCTTTTTAGATGAAGTATTGAATTATAGTATCAAGAAAAATAATAATCTGAACGATTTTATTGAATACTGGGAAGAGAAAAAGGAGAAAGCATCTTTAATTATCCCACAAGGAATGGATGCGGTGAACATTATGACCATTCATCGTTCCAAAGGGTTAGAATTTCCAGTTGTGATTTTGCCATTTTCAAATACAGAAAAAAAGAACGGCAAAAAGAATTTATGGATTGATTTAGAGAATGAAAAACTTTCCAAATTGTCATCAGCAATAGTGCCAACGAATAAGAATCTGGAAGAAACAGAATTCGCACATTTGTATCAAGATGAACAAAATAAATCCTTATTGGATAATTTGAATGTGATGTATGTTGGATTTACTAGGGCAGAAGAGCGGATGTATGTATTGTCAGGAATGCCGAGTAAAAATCCTGCAAACTTTTCTTCTGTGAGTGATATGCTAGCTTATTATTATCAATCCACTAATGAATGGTCGGATGGAAAAAGCACATACACTTTTGGTGAAGAAGTAGTACACAAACAAAGTGCTAAGCAAAAAGAGACTTTGAATTATGAACTTTCAACTTTTAACTCCAACCGATGGAGAGAAAGTATTAAAATGCGTGCCGCAGCTCCGAGTATTTGGAATACAAATATGGCGGAAGTCAAAAAAGATTATGGAAATATTGTCCACACAGCCTTAGCAAAAGTTAAAGTGGCGGAAGATATTCAACCTGCTTTAAGTTCGATGTGTTCAGAAGGATTAATTACCAACCAAGAAATGGATGATTTAAAGATTACACTTTCTAAAATCCTTAAACTGCCTAAATTAGCTATCCATTTCGAAAAGGGATTACAAGTTAAAAACGAAGCGGAAATTGTTACTTCTAATGGAGAATTATACCGTCCGGATAGAGTTGTCATAAAAGGCAAAAATGCAGTGATTATCGACTATAAAACTGGAGAAGAGCGCAAAAAGCACAAAGAACAGATCATAGGTTATTCTGACCTTTTAAGCCAAATGGGATACATTGTTACGGAGCGATTGCTTGTCTATATTGAAGATGAGAAGGTTGTCTCTGTTCAATAAAAACCTCCATTCATCCCTAAAAATTGCCATTTAACAAAATCATTTTGTCATATTAATGATTTGAGGTAAATTCGTTCTCAAATTAAAAAAGACATGCAAACTATTCTTAAACTTTCAGTAATTGCTACGGCACTAACTTTCGCATCCTGTGGTGGTGATGCTAAACATGATGAAGCTGTAAAGGCTCCAAATACAGGAATTGATACAAAGAACATCGATAGCACTGCTAGCCCAGTGAACGATTTTTATCAATTCGTAAATGGAAATTGGATGAAAAACAACCCTGTTCCTGAATCAGAAAGCCGTTGGGGTAGCTTTAATGAGTTGAACGAAAAGAATCTTGCTAAACTAAGAGCTATATTGGATGACGCAGCAAATGATAAATCGGCTGCTGCAGGAAGCAACAAGCAAAAAATTGGTGATTTTTATTCTGTTGCCAATGATTCAGTAAAATTAAATGCTGATGGAATTACTCCTTTAAAAGATGAATTTGCGGCTATTGATAATGTTAAGTCATCTGACGATTTAATCAAAGCTGTTGCGCACCTTCACCAAATTGGTGTAAATACAATGTTTGGTGGATACATCGGACAGGATCCTAAAATCAGTACTGAGATTATTACTCAACTTGGACAAGGCGGTATTGCTTTGCCAGATAGAGATTATTATACTAATACTGATGAGCGTACCATCGGAATTCAAAATGCATATAAAAAACACATTGCAAACATGTTTGTGTTGCTTGGCGATAAGCCAGAAGTAGCAGAAAAAAACGCAAAAGTAGTTTATGGTATTGAAACAAATTTAGCGAAAGCGTCCATGACTAAAATCGATATGCGTAATCCAGAATTGATGTACAATAAAAAAACAGTGAAAGAATTAAGTGAATTGACTCCTAATTACAATTGGACACTTTATTTCGAATCAGCTGGAATTAAAAACATAAATAATGTAATTGTTGGTCAGCCTGAATTTTTCAAAACTTTAAATGCTTCAATAAAATCAGTTTCTATCAATGATTGGAAAACGTATTTGCGTTGGGGATTGATTGATCAAACTGCAAGCAAGTTAAGCGACAACGTTGTGAACGAACATTTTGATTTTTATGGAAAAACATTATTGGGGATTCCAGCATTGAAAGCTCGTTGGAAACGTTCATTCGAAGCAACGGATGCTTCTTTGGGTGATGCTCTTGGTCAAGTTTTTGTTGAAAAACATTTTACTCAAGCAAGTAAAGATAAAGTTGCTGAAATGGTAAAAAATCTAATTGCAGCTTATCGTGTTCGTATCGCTAGTCGAGAATGGATGAGTGAAGAAACTAAAAAGGCTGCGAATTTAAAGTTGGACAAAGTGATGTTGAAATTAGGCTATCCTGATAAATGGAAAGATTATTCATCATTAGAGATTAAACGTGATTCATACGTTCAGAATTTTATGCGTGCAAACACATACGGTTTTAAACAAATGGTTGACAAATTAGGTAAACCGGTTGATCGCTCAGAGTGGGGAATGACACCTCCAACTATTAATGCATACTATAATCCTTCTATGAACGAAATCGTTTTCCCTGCTGGAATTATGCAGCCGATTTTCTTTAATCCGGATGCTGATGATGCTGTGAACTATGGTTGTATGGGTGCAATTATTGGTCATGAATTAACACACGGTTTTGATGATGAAGGAGCACAGTTTGATGCAGATGGAAACTTGAAAAATTGGTGGACAGAAACAGATAAAGCGAATTTCAAAAAGAAAACAGATATGTTAATCAATCAATTTAACAGCTATATCGCAATTGATAGTATGCATGTTAGAGGCGAATTGACATTAGGTGAAAATATCGCTGATTTAGGTGGTTTAACCATTTCTTATTATGCATTGAAAAAATCAATGGAAGGCAAACCTGCTCCTGAGAAAATTGATGGCTTTACTGCTGAACAACGTTTCTTTATGTCGTGGGCACAAGGTTGGAGAGGAAATATGCGTCCAGAGTATTTAAAGAACATGGTGCAAACTAATCCTCACTCTCCTGGCAATTTCCGAGGAAATGGACCATTGAGTAATATGCAAGAATTTTATGATGCATTTGGCGTAAAAGAAGGTGATAAAATGTATCGCCCGAAAGCTGAAAGAGCAGAGATTTGGTAGTTTTGTTTGTGATTAAAAAAGCCTTGTTGTTTTTTACAGCAAGGCTTTTTTTTGTTCATACTCGGCTTCATTTATTTCAAGCCAGTTCTCTTTATAATCAAAAGTCATATCATGAAGAAAATTTCTATCTGGCATAATGTTTACTTTAAATTGATTCAACACATACTTGCTTCCAATGATTTGAATCTCTTCCCACTCTTTAGAAGATGTAATCTTAAAGAACGACTTTTCGTTTAAATATTTTCTGTATTGAGGATATTGAATCTCCATAATTAAAATTCAGGACAATCAGTTGCACATTTTTTTCCTAAGCGCAATTTTTTTGCTTTGCCTTTCGTTTGTTGTTTTTGTTTGACAACTTTTGTTGTATTCAAATCTGCAGATTTTGTGGAAGCACTTTTTGAAGGTACTCTTTCTGATTTTTTTGAGGAAGCATTTTTTCCATCCTCTATATTAGTTTCTTGTTTTACTTCTGAAACTACTAATTCTTCAGTTTGAATAACATCCATTGGTTTTGAATTTTCCACTTTTCCCTCTGAATGAGTAGGTTCAATAAATTCATCTTCTATTTCTTGCTCACGTATAGCCTTGCTAGTTTTGTTTTTCTTCTCTTTTAAAATAGGAGTAGGATTTTCTCTTTTACTTGCAGTATGAGCAGTTGTCGAAGTTGCCGTTTGTTCTTCTTTCGCGATTTCTCTTCCTCTTTTAGCAGGCGTTTTTACACTAGTATTCTTTGCATAAATGCTTTGATACTTCGGTTTTGAGAAATCACTATCTCCAGTTGTTCGTTTGCTTAGATATGCGTAGTCGTTGCTTGTATTACTTTTATTATTGGAACCCGGACAAGCATCTGATGCTTGTTTTACTTGGGCTGATTGCGACAAACAGATGAATTGCGCAAGAATTAGAAGGGCGATGATTCTGTTCATGATTTCTTTCTTTTACCAATAACGTACCAATATTACCAATTAGTATTTTTATATTTACATTTTATAAGAATAATTTTAGAAATCCAGTATAAATGCAATCATTCCTCGAAAAAACGGTAGACTATCTCCATACAAAATATGGAGACGATGTCAGCGAGTTATGTATTGTATTACCCAACAGACGTGCAGGTTTGTTCTTAAAAACGCACTTTTCCAAAAAGCTTAAAAAAACATTCTGGAGTCCGGAAATACTAGCCACTGAAGATTTTGTTTCGCTTTTAGCTGAATTGGAGGTTGCAGACTCAACCACTTTGCTTTTCGAACTTTATGAAACAGTAAAACAAATCGGAAAAAGAGATATTGAGACTTTTGATGAGTTTAGTAAGTGGGGACAAATATTACTGAGCGATTTGAATGAGATTGATAGATATTTGGTTGATCACAAACAACTTTTTGGTAACTTAAAAGATATCAAAGAATTAGAAGCTTGGAGTTTAAACTCAGAAGAAACTTTAACTGACTTTCAAAAGCAGTATCTGGAATTCTGGAAATTGCTAGGAGAATATTATAAAAATTTTTCGGAAAGATTATTGTCTCAACACCAAGCATATCAAGGAATGGCGTATCGTATTGTGGCCGACAATGTGGAGGAGCGTGTAGCAAAGCATCCTTGGAAGAAAATTATTTTTGCTGGATTCAATGCCTTGAATAAAGCAGAAGAAGAAATCATTGCAAAATTATTGAATACTGATAAAGCAGAAATTATTTGGGATACCGATTCGTATTACATCAATAATATCAATCAGGAAGCCGGAAGATTTATTCGAAAGTATAGACAATCTGGAAAGTTTTTAAAATTACTTCCTTCTGATAAAGAATCAAGCGACAGAAATCTTACTATTGAAGAAACATTGCTTTCTACAGAGAAGAAAACCATTACAGTGATTGGTGCAGCTAAAAATGTAGCTCAGGCAAAGGTTGCTGGAAGTTTGGTAGAGGAAATAAAAAAAACGGATCCATTATTACAAGCAACAGCTATTGTACTTGCTGATGAGAATTTATTATTTCCTGTATTACATTCTTTGCCAGAAAATTTAAAGGACATTAACGTTACAATGGGTTATCCATTGAAAAACACTCCCGTTGCTGGTTATTTTGATTTGGTTTTTGCAATGCACGAAAACGGATTGAAACTCGCGCAAGGAAAAGCGAATTATAGTTTTTATCATAGTGATGTTGTTAAATTGTTGAGTCACGCTTACACTGCAACTGCATTGTATACAGTCTCAAAAGAATATACCATTCGTCCGGTTTTACAAGCCATACAACAACGGAATATTGTTTTTATTGGTTTGAAAATGCTAAAGGCTATTTTCGAAGAATTTAAATGTGAAAAAGAATTTGAAGTTTTAAGTGGAATTTTTAAGCATTGGCAAACTCCTCCAGATGCCATTGAATGCGTTCATTATTTAATTGAGATTTTAAAAAATGGAATTGTTCTTCAGCAAGATAAAAACGATGAGAACAAAGCAAGTTTAGAGTTGGAATATTTATTCGCGTTTACAAAAATAATTAAGAGAATACAAGTATTGATGGAACAATATCCCGAATCGGTTGGAGATTTGAAAACATTGAGAAGTATTGTCAATCAAATTGTGCGAAGTTCTACTTTGCCTTTCTATGGTGAGCCATTAATGGGTTTGCAAATAATGGGAATGTTAGAAACACGGACTCTTGATTTTGAAAATGTGATTTTGATTTCTTGCAACGAAGATATTTTGCCGTCTGGTAAAGCAGTAAATTCATTCATCCCTTTTGAATTAAAACGTGTATTTGGTTTGCCAACTTATGGCGACAAAGATTCTATTTTCTCGTACCACTTTTACCGTTTATTGCAAAGAGCAACTAATATTCATTTGTTGTACAATACCGAAAGTGATGCACTGGGAAGCGGGGAGAAGAGTCGGTTTTTAACGCAACTGATTTATGAATTACCAAAAGTAAATCCGAATGTTACTATTACGGAGCAATTGGTAAGTATTCCAATCATTAATAATGGTTCGGAGCATGAAATATCCATTGAAAAGTCGAATTCTGTTCTCGAAAAATTAAAGTTAAAATCGGAGACAGGTTTTTCTCCTTCTTTATTGAATATTTATCGCAATTGTTCTTTGCAATTTTATTTCCATGCTATCGCTAAATTAAAAGAAGCAGAAGAAGTGGAAGAGACCATTGGTGCAGACACACTTGGGAATGTGATTCATGAAACATTAGAATCGTTTTACAAACCTTTAGTTGGAAAAAAACTTCAAGTGACGGATATTACAGAGATGAAAAAGAAAGTGGAGGAAACTACGTTGGCTTTTTTTAAGGTAAAGTATAGCGAAACTGAAGTGAGTTATGGGAAAAACTTATTGACCTTTAAAGTCGCGCTGAAGTTCATAAATAACTTTTTAGATGCTGAAATTGGTAACATTCAAAAAGCAGAAAAAGAGGGTACACCAATTATCATCAAAGCATTGGAGCATGAATTGGAAAGTAATCTTTCGGTTGGTGAGCATACAATTAAAGTAAAAGGAACAGCTGATAGAATAGATACACTTGGTAGTACAACGCGTATTGTAGATTACAAAACGGGTTTAGCAGATAGCAAAGAATTAAAGTTGGATGATTGGGATGATCTCAGAACCAATTCTGGATTGGCAAAAAGTTTTCAATTATTGACTTATGCATGGTTGTATCAAAAAGAAAATCCAGCGATCAAAGAAAATATTGTTTCTGGGATTATTACGTTTAGAGAATTGAGTGCAGGGTTAAAAACTGTGAAGGTTAATGATTCAGTTAATTTGAATATGGATGTGCTAGCCGATTTTGAAAAACAGATGCTAGTACTGCTTTCTGAAATATTTGATACAAGTTTGCGTTTTACCCAGACAAAAGAGGTGGATAATTGTGAATATTGTGCATTTAAAGGTATTTGCAATAGATAATCATTCTTCGGAACGTCATTGCGAGTTCCGCATTTTCGCGGGATGTGGCAATCACACCGATTGGAGAACAGAGGTTTTTGATACTGCGATTACTTTCGAGGAAGACTGTTTTTGAGATTGCTTCGCTCTGCTCGCAATGACGTCCTTTCTTGTTAAATCTTCAAAATTACAGGTATCTGTATCTTTCTTACATTTACCGCATTATTAACTAAACAAATTTGTGCCGGTGAGCTCTCATCATAAATCGGATATCGAAATTCAACAGGAATTGCAGCTAATAGAAGCAGCAAAGGAAAATCCTGCGCGCTTCGGAGCCCTTTATGATAAGTATTATAAGTCGATTTTCGTTTTTGTCTACCGCAGAACTGACGATGAAGAAATTACAGCTGATATTACCTCACAGGTTTTTTTGAAAGCACTCATTAATATTAAGAAATACGAGCACAAAGGCGTTCCTTTTTCTGCATGGCTTTTCAGAATTGCCTTTAATGAAATTAATATGTATTTTAGAAAAAATAATGCACAAAGAGTGGTGAGTTTGAGCCAAAACGGAATGGTGCAAATTGCTCAGGAAGTGGAGTTGGAGGAAAATACAGAAGGAATCAAACAAATGATGAGTGCTGTTAAACAATTAGATGCTTTAGAACTCCAATTAATAGAATTACGTTTTTTTGAAAAAAATTCCTTTGCCGAAGTTGGCGAGATTGTTGGTATAACAGAGAACAATGCGAAAGTGAAAGTCTATCGTATTTTAGATAAATTAAAAAAAGTGTTGAGCAAGAAATAATGTCGAACCTGAAATTCAATATTGATAAACCCGATTTGCCAGACGAGCAGATTAACAAGCACAAGGACTTTAAGAAGCTGATGTATAATTATCAATCAGCTACAACTCCTTTATACAAAACGCCACTTTATAAAAATAGAAAAGTGTTTATTGCTATTTTGTTGATTTTGTTGGTGATGTTTGTGATTATCGAAGCGCTGGAAAAAGGGGAGGAAGGGAAAGTTCCTGTGAAAGTGGAAGAAACTAAATAGTTCTGATTGTTTTTGTCGCTACTGAATTGTTATTTATGCCGTCATTGCGAGTCCCGCATTTTCGCGGGATGTGGCAATCTCTCCTCAATGGTGGCATTTCTTATCATCGTGAGAGATTGCTTCACTTCGCTCGCAATGACGTTCTAATGGTGTAGACTCGAAATAATAGTGATTTTACTCCGTAAACTTATAACCAACACCTCTTATCGAATGAAAGTGTATAGGTTCTCTTTGATTCTTTTCAAAATATTTTCTAAAGGCAAGAATATAGTTATCGATTGTGCGGGATGATGGATAAGCATCTTTTCCCCAAACAGAATCCAATATTTCTTCACGAGAAATAACTTCGCCTTTTCGTTCAATCAATAATTTCAAAAGCGCAATTTCTTTTTTACTGATTTCGGTTTTTCCGTTTGTTCCGCGAATTTCGTAAGTCACAAAGTTTATCGTGTTTTGTCCAAAGGAATAGGATTCAATTGATTTATCAGATTCTTTTTGCGGACTGCCTCTTTTAACTAAAATCTGAATTCTTAAAAGTAATTCCTCCAAATTGAAGGGCTTGGTTAGGTAATCATCAGCACCCAATTTTAATCCTTGGATTTTATCGGAGCTGGAGCCTTTTGCTGTTAAAAATAGAACAGGAACGGTAGTGTTTTCCTTACGGATTTGCTCACAAACGTCATATCCGTTCATTTCTGGTAACATTACGTCTAGAATAACGAGGTTAAAATTGTCCTTGCGGAACTCTTTCAATGCCTCAATTCCATTGGTAGCAGGAGTCACGTTATACCCTTCCAATTCCAGGTTTAAACGGATGGTTTTTAAGAGGTTTTCTTCGTCTTCTACTAATAAAATCTGCTTTTTACTCATAACGGCACAAAGATAAAACAAAAACCTCCTATACTTGTTATTAAAGTGTACAAAGCGTAAATTTGTGTCCTAAAATACGACTATGTTAGCTCAAGATATTACTTCCCTTTTATTAAATTCCAACCTTTCAAAGGATTTAAAAAACATCACCGAAAAAGTAATGGCAAACGAACGCATCTCGTTTGATGAAGGTGTGCTTTTGTATGAAAAAGGCGAATTGGGATTTTTGGGAACACTTGCAAATTATATCCGTGAACAGAAAAACGGAAACAATGTTTATTTCAATAGAAATTTTCATATTGAACCTACAAACATTTGTGTGTTTGATTGTAAATTTTGTTCGTATTCCAGATTATTAAAAAACAAAGAAGAAGGTTGGGAATTAACGGAAGAGCAAATTTTAGATAAAGTAAGAAGTTACGATGGAAAACCTGTTACCGAAGTTCACATCGTTGGCGGTGTGCATCCGAAAATGGGTTTGATGTATTTTGCTGAATTAATTAAAAAAATAAAAACCATTCGTCCTGATATACATGTAAAAGCGTTTACTGCTGTGGAGTTGGATTATATGTGCAGAAAAGCAAAAGTAAGTTATGAAGAAGGATTGAAAATTTTAAAAGATCACGGACAAAATTCGTTGCCTGGTGGTGGAGCAGAAATTTTTGATGAAACAATTCGTAAAGAAATCTGTGAAGATAAATGTACTTCTGCACAGTGGTTGGAAATACACGAAACAGCGCATAAGCTAGGAATGCCGTCAAATGCTACCATGTTGTACGGACACGTGGAAAAATTCGAACATCGAATTGATCACATGAATCGTTTGCGCGATTTACAAGACAAATCAAAAGGCTTCAATACATTTATTCCATTAAAATTCAGAAACGGTGGAAACCAAATGAGTCATATTGCTGAATCAACAGTAATAGAAGATTTACGCAATTATGCTGTGTCGAGAATTTATATGGATAATTTCGGACACGTAAAAGCATATTGGCCAATGATTGGAAGAACAACTGCACAATTATCATTAGCATTTGGAGTGGATGATATTGATGGAACGATTGACGATACAACTCAAATTTATACTATGGCAGGTTCTGAAGAGCAATCGCCAGCATTATCCACACAACAATTGGTTGAATTAATTAAACAAGTCGGTCGTACTCCAATTGAGCGCGATACGCTTTACAATGTAATTACGGATTATAGTAATTATGATTTTACTAAAGAAGAAGTTTTATCAAATTAAAACACCAAATGAATAAAGAACAATTATTAAGCAGTATAGAAAGAGAAATTATTCTTTTGAAAAGATTGATTCCATTAATCGAGGAAAAAGATTTGAATTTTCGTCCAGCAGAAAAAATGCGTTCTACGTATGAGTTGATGCAGTACTTGTCTGGAGTAGGTGGGTTTGTTTTTAGATGGTTGATCAAAAATGATGTTACTCCTGATGATAGAAAAATAATAGCAGATTATAGAGCGACTTTAACACTTGAAAATTTTTCTCAACGATTGGATGATGATTTTGAACTTATGAAAGTTTATATGAATAATCTTTCTGAAGAAGATTTGCATTCAATGGAGGTAGAGCTACCATGGAAAGAGAAAATGTTTTTGGGACAAGCGATTATCAATGCACCTGTGAAATGGTTAGCGACCTATCGTATGCAATTATTCATGAATTTAAAAATGAATGGGCATTCTGAATTAGCTACCAAAGACGCTTGGGTGTTTTCACCAGCAGAAAACTAAATTTTGAAATTGTTTAAATAAAAAAAACGCTCCGTAACTTACGAAGCGTTTTTTCTAATATCTAAAATCTAATATCTCACATCTAAGATTACGCTTTCAAAAATCCTAACAACTTCTCTACACTCACTTTTGCATCACCATATAACATTTCTGAATTTTGTTTATAGAACAAAGGATTGTCTTCCCCTGAATAACCAGCTGACATAGAACGTTTCATGATGATTACTCTTTCTGCTTTCCATACTTCAATTACTGGCATTCCATAAATAGAACTTGCAGGATCATCTTGTGCACTTGGATTTACAACATCGTTTGCTCCAATTACCATTACAACATCTGTGCTTGGCATATCTTCATTAATCTCGTCCATTTCCAAAACAATATCGTAAGGAACATTTGCTTCCGCTAACAATACATTCATGTGTCCTGGTAAACGACCAGCAACAGGGTGAATAGCGAAGCGTACATTTTTTCCTGCCTTGCGTAATGTTTGAACCATTTCGTAAATTGGGTATTGTGCTTTTGCAACAGCCATTCCATAACCAGGAACAATAACAACTGATCTTGCTTCTTTTAATAATGTAGCAACTTCTTCGTGAACTAAAGATGTTACTTCTCCTTCAATAGCTTTTTTCTCACCACCTTGTGATGATGAGGCAGTTGCGTTCGCGAAAATTACAGCAAAGAAAGAACGGTTCATAGCGTGACACATGTGCATCGAAAGAATTGCTCCGGAACTTCCAACAAGTGCTCCTGTTACAATTAATAAATCGTTTCCTAACATAAATCCTGCTGCAGATGCTGCCCAACCAGAATAAGAGTTCAACATAGAAACAACTACCGGCATGTCTCCGCCACCAATTGCCATTACCAATACAATTCCAATGTAAGATGCAATTCCTGTCATAATCAATAATGGAAGCATTCCATCTGTTCCATGTGCTTTACAGAAAAATACTCCTAAAACAGTACATGCAATCATTAAAATAATGTTCATCATTTGAAGTCCTTTAAATGCCCAAGGTTTAGAAGGAATCTTTCCATCTAATTTTCCCCAAGCAACAATAGAACCTGTGAAGGTAATTGCACCAATAAAAATTCCAATAAAAACCTCCACCAAATGGATCATGTGTGCTGCTCCAGTCATTGTTTGTGTTTCAGGATCCAAGTAAGAACCGAAACCAACTAATACTGCTGCCATTCCCACAAAACTATGAAGGATTGCTACTAACTGAGGCATGGAAGTCATTTCCACTTTACGTGCGACCATGATACCAATTAAAGAAGCAACGGCAATCGCTCCTATGATATATACATGTCCTTCAACACCTTGACCTAAAACGGTAGCGATGATTGCTATAACCATACCCACAATTCCGTAAATTACTCCACGTTTTGCAGATTCTTGAGAGGCTAATCCTCCTAAACTTAAAATGAACAGGATACTTGCAAATAAATATGCTGCTGTTTGAATTTCTTTTGCTATTTCAATCATAATTTAACTCCCTTTTAATTTTTAAAATTTTGTGTCGTTGAAGCTTCGCTTTCTTTTTTTATATATTATCAATCATATCCGCCCGAGCGGAAAAGAGTTGAATCTATTTTTTAAACATTTTCAACATACGGTGTGTCACCATAAATCCTCCAACAATATTAATGCTGGCGATTAAAATTGCAACTACTGCTATTATAGTAACGGGATTTTTAATGTCACCTGTTGTTTGTAATAAACCTCCTACAACGATAATTCCGCTGATAGCATTTGTTACAGCCATTAATGGTGTATGCAACGCATGTGCAACATTGGTGATCAATTGCCAACCAACAAAAATTGATAATACAAACACTGTGAAATGCTGAATGAAGTCGCTTGGAGCATATTTACCTACTAGTAACAACATGCCACCAACTATTGATAAAGTAATAACCATTGAAGTGGTTGCTTTTTTTGCAGCTGCTTCATTTGTTGCTTTTGTTTCTGCTTCTGTTGGTGGAACTACTTTTGCTTTTCCACCAGCAGTTGGACTAACAGGAAGTGGTGCAGGAGGCCAATTGATTTTTCCATTATAAGTTACCATTGCTCTTGACACAACAGCATCTTCCATATCAATTTTCCATTTTTCTGCTTTCCCCATGTCATCTAATAAGTGACATAAGTTATTTCCGTAAAGTTGTGATGCTTGACTAGGTAATTGACTTAATTTACCAACCATTACAACACCATTATCGGTTGTGTAAACTTCTCCGTTTTTTGTAAGAGCACAGTTACCACCAGTTGATGCAGCTAAATCCACAATTACCGAACCTGGTTTCATGGCAGCTACGTGATAATCCATCCATAATTTAGGAGCTGGTCTTCCTGGAATTTGTGCGGTTGTAATTACAATATCAACTTCTTTTGCTTGTTCTAAAAATAATTTCATCTCTGCTTCAATAAAAGCAGGACTCATTTCTTTTGAGTACCCTGATGATGTAGCACCATCTTCTTCAATTTCTACGGTAAGAAATGTAGCACCCATCGATTCGATTTGTTCTGCTACTTCTTTACGTGTATCAAAAGCTCTAACAATTGCACCTAATGAATTGGCAGCTCCGATAGCAGCTAAACCAGCCACACCAGCACCAATTACCAATACTTTTGCTGGTTCTACTTTACCAGCTGCTGTAATTTGTCCGTTTAAAAATCTTCCGAAATTATATGAACCTTCAATTACTGCTCTGTATCCTGCAATGTTTGCCATCGATGACAAAACATCCATTTTTTGTGCTCTGGAAATACGAGGAATCGCATCCATTGCAACTGCATTTACTTTTTTATCAGCTAATTTTTGAAGCAACGGTTGGTTTTGTGCAGGCCACAAGTAACTAAGCATAACCAAGCCTTCTTTCATCATGTCAATCTCTTCCATTGAAGGCTCTTTCACCTTTAATACAATATCGGATTTGCCATAGATATCAGCAGCAGTAGGAACTATTATAGCTCCAGCTTCTTCAAATTCTTTATCTGAAAAATTTGCTTTTACTCCTGCACCTTTTTGAATATAAACTTCAAATCCTTGCTTTTGCAATCGTTTGACAGTTTTGGGAGTTGCAGCAACTCTTAACTCGCTTGGAAAAATTTCCGATGGAATACCTACCTTCATAATTGAACTTTATTAATTGTACTAGTTTTTTGAGTAACGAAATTTTGTGTCCCGAAAGTAAGAAAATATTGATAAGTATCCAAAAAATCGGGAATTCCTTGCTTAATGCTCTGAATTTCAATGTAAACCAATGAGGCGCTAACCTTTTTTTAGCCGCAGATTCGCAGATTATTCTGTGTGTTTTAATTTTGGCAGATTCTACATGCAGAATCTGCAATTGCTTTAGCAATTAATCAGCTTAAATTTTATTTTTTAATCTGCGAATCTGCGGCTAAAAATGAGAAACGCTTTGCTTTAGTTTAACGGCACTATTCGGATAATCCGTTATAATTCCATCAACTCCTAAATCAATAAACTTGCTCATTTCCTTTTCGGAATTCACTGTCCACACAATTACTTTGCATCCCAATTTATGAGCTTGCTCAATGGTTTTTGCTTTGCAAATTTTACTAGCAGGATTATAACTATAAGGGGTGAATCCTAATTTTCCAATGTTGAGTTTTACGGATGTGAAATTAGCAACGAGTAATCCAATTTTTAAATCAGGGTTTAGTTTATGTATTTCCTTTAAACATCTCACATCAAAACTTTGGATAATGACGCGTTCGTTAATTGAATATTTATTAATCACTTTATAAATAAGTGCGGAAGTAATTTTTGTATCAAAATGATATTTCCCATCTCCGAATTTATTGTTCTTTATTTCTATGTTGTATTTAATAGGAGGAAGATTGTTTTCTTTTCCATATGCTTCCATAGTTTCTATCACTTCTGATAACAAGGGTTTGTATTCATCTGATTTTACTTGTTGTGGAAATTTTTTATTCCCTCTTTTACCGCAATCGTATTTTTTAATTTCAGAATAATTTAATTTATGTAGATTTTTTTTAGTTCTTTTTGTAATTGCTTTCCCTTCCGGAGATTTGCAAGTGTTAGGATTAAACCAAGGTTCATGAGAAACGACTACTTGGGAATCTTTCGTGATTACTACATCCAACTCTAAATAATCAACTCCAAGTTTTGATGCTTGTTTAAATGCTGTTAATGTGTTTTCAGGGAAGAGTCCGCGAAATCCACGGTGACCATGTACTTCAATCTTCTTTTGTGAAAATGAAACTGAGTTTATGAAAAGAAATAAAATGAGGAGTAATTGTTTCATCAGTTTACGAAAGTACTAAAATCTTAATGCATTGTTTTGTCGTATATTTATAAAAACATTCTCAATGAACAAGTTGCTTCTTTTTGTACTAATGAGTTTAAATCTTTCGATGATGTCGCAAACTCCTATACGTTATGTCGCGCTAGGCGATTCTTATACTATTTGTACTGGAGCAACTGAGGCACAATCTTGGCCAGTTTTACTAAGCAAACATCTGAAAGAAAACAAGGTCAATATCGAGCTTATTGCAAATCCTTCACAAAATGGTTGGACTTCTCAAAATTTAATCGACCGAGAACTTCCCATATTTGATAAATCAAAAGCAACTTTTGTTACCTTATTGATTGGCGTTAACGATTGGGTGCAAGGTGTTGATGCAAAAACATTTTCGAAAAATCTCATCAAAATTATTGACCATATTCAAGCTCAACTTCCTGATAAAAGCAAGCTCATTTTAATTACGATACCTGATTTTGGAGTAACATCTACAGGGGCAAGATATAGTGGTGGTAGAGATATTTCGAAAGGAATTGCGGAATTCAATAAAATTATTTTAGATGAAGCTAAAAAAAGAAATTTAAAAACTGTTGATGTTTTTGAAAAATCAAAAGAAATGGGAAAAGATAGTACCTTAGTTGCACCAGATGGTTTGCATCCTTCCGCAAAGGAATATGCAATCTGGGAAACATTAATTTATCCTGTTGCATTTCAATTATTAAAATAATGGACTTATCAAAACTTCCCAATCAAGCAAGGCTAGCAGAAACAAACACAAAAAAATTGTTTGAGGTTTTAAAAAGAAAAAAACCAAACAACTTAGATGATGTTGTTCATCAATTGCACGATGAAGCTTTTGAGAAAATCGATTGTATGAAATGTGCGAATTGCTGTAAAACTACTAGCCCAATTTTTAACGATAGAGATATTGATAGGATCTCAAGACGACTGAGATTTAAACCTTCCGATTTTATTTCAAAATATCTTCACAAAGATGAAGATGGTGATTATGTTTTGAATGAAGCGCCTTGTACTTTTTTAGATTCCGAAAATTACTGCTTGATATACGAAGATCGACCTGCTGCATGCCGTGAATATCCACACACGAACAGAAAGCGCTTTTATCAATTGCTCGATTTAACGATTAAAAATACTTATATCTGTCCTGCTGCATTTGAAATAGTAGAACAGATGAAAAAGAAGTTGAAATAGTATTATATTTGATTACCTAAAAAACTACCAATTCCATGAAATCAAAAATTACATTATTATCTACTGTTGTGCTTTCTATTTCTGCTGTAGCATTAATTACATCAGGTGGAGATCCTCTTAAAAAGAAATTAAACACTTCGGATACTGTTAATGAAGGAATGGTGCATGGTGCATCCAAACGTTCGAAATGGGAAGTTTCTCGTTTAGCAGATCCCTCAACAGGAAAAATTCCCGACAATATTCGTCAACTTGAGTTAGCATTTGCTGCAACATTGCCAAATGATTTGCAAGTGGATAGTAAAAGCATGTCGAGTTTGACAATGACTAATCGTGGACCATGGAATGTTGGTGGGCGTACACGTGCTTTTGGTGTAGATGTAAGTAATGAAAATAGATTATTGGCTGGTTCTTGTTCCGGTGGGATGTGGATTTCAACAAATGGCGGAACTTCTTGGGCGCAAACAAATACTTTATCGCAATTAAAAAACGCAACATGTTTAACACAAGATAAACGATCAACACATACGAATACTTGGTATTACGGAAGTGGTGAAGCATATGGTGCGTCAGCAAGCAGTGGAAGTGGCGCATATTATTTAGGTGATGGTGCGTTTAAATCTACTGATGGAGGTTTAACTTGGTCGCCACTTGCTGCTACTGCTGGTGGAAATCCAAATGGATTTTCTACAGGATGGCAATTGGTTTGGAATATGGCTAATGATAATTCTGCAAACGATTCTATAGATGAAGTTTATGCTGCTATTTATGGTGGAATTATGAGAAGTGTGAATGGTGGAACAACATGGACAACGGTAATTAGTGGCAATTCTTATTTCACAGATGTTCAAGTTTCAGCTACAGGAGTTGTTTATGCAACTTGTAGTGATGATGGAACACAAAAAGGTATTTGGCGCTCAGATTCAGGCACAGCATTTACAAATATTTTACCTACAGGATTTCCTACTGCTTATAATAGAATTGTTTCTGGTATAAATCCAAACAATGAAAATGAAATTTATTTTTTAGCAAATACTCCAGGTTTCGGAAAAGTAACCTACAATTACTTAGATTCTGCTGAGTGGAATAGTTTATGGAAGTACACATATGTCTCTGGTTCAGGCGCTGGCGCAGGTGGAACTTGGCAAGATTTGTCAATGAACTTACCAAATTCGGGTGGAATGTTTGATAAGTGGAATGTTCAAGGTTCTTACGATATGATGGTTAAAGTAAAACCAGGAAGTTCAAACACTGTTTATATTGGAGGAACAAATTTATACCGTTCTACATCTGGATTTCAGGATTCTACATCCACTACTTTTATTGGTGGTTACCAACAATTTTCTGCATTGCCAGTAATCAATTCTTATGCAAACCATCATCCCGATCAACATGGGGTTGAGTTTTTGCCATCCAATGCTGATGTAATGTTTAGTTACAACGATGGTGGTGTTTTCAAAACGATGAATGATACTGCAAGTGCTGTTGTTTGGCAATCATTGAACAATGGATATTTAACAACAATGTTTTATACCATCGCTATTGATCATGCAACTCCTGGAAATAATATTATTGTTGCAGGAGCGCAGGACAACGGAACATGGTACACAAACACGGCATCGCCAACTACACCTTGGTCGCAACCTCGCGGAGGTGACGGTTCTTATTGTGCGATTGCTGATGGACAGACTAATTATTATTTTTCTATTCAGAATGCAAAAATGATGAAAGCAACATTGGATGCTGCTGGAAATGTTACAACATCTGCACGCATTGATCCCATCGGTTTGAAAAATCCAGAATTTATTAATCCGTATACACTTGATCCGAACAATAACAACATTATGTATTTGGCTGGTGGAAAATATTTATGGCGAAACAATGATTTGTCAGGTATTACTACAACTGCTGGTGGAAGTTGGGATTCAATCTCAACTAATTGGGTGCAATATATAGATTCTGTACCTGCTGTAAATTCAGTTATCACTGCAGTTACAGCTTGTAAAACACCAGCGAATAGAGTGTATTATGGAACGGATAAACAAAAGGTATATCGTGTTGATAATGCAAATGTTGGAACGCCTACACCTTTAAATATTACATCAACAACAGCAGGTGTTGTGTTTCCTAGTTCGGGTTATGTGAGCTGTATAGCAGTTGATCCCTTGGATGGAAATAAAGTAATAGTGACGTATTCAAATTATGGAGTATACAGTATTTTTTATTCAGAAGATGCTGGTACTACTTGGATGAAGATTGGTGGAAATATAGAAGCGTCTTCAGTAGGAAGTCCTTCTGTAAGATGGGCAAGCATTTTACATGTAGCTGATGGAACTGTTTATTTATTAGCAACCAGCACAGGTTTGTATGCTACGGATACATTGATTGCAGGTGGTGCAGCTGCTGGTTCAGGAACAGTATGGGTTCAACAAGGAACGAGTTCAATTGGAAATTCTGTTTGTGATATGATTGATGTGCGTTCTTCTGATGGTTTGGTTGTTGTTGCAACTCATGCAAGTGGTATTTATTCTACAACCATTACGAGCGTAAATGATATTGTTACTGTAGAAGATATTCAAGCATCAACGTATGATTTAACATTGACCAACTATCCGAATCCGGTGAATGAAAGTACAACCATTGAATTTGTTTTAAATAACAAAGCAAACGTGACTTTGCAAATTTGGGATGCGTATGGTAGATTGATGGAAACGCTTGTTAATGCTAAGCTTTCTGAAGGAAAGCATACTATTGTTTTTAATAAGAAAAACTTAAAATCAGGTATTTATTACTATAGCTTAACAGCTGATAGAAAGCGCAAAACCAATAAAATGGTGATTGTTAAATAAATACCGAAAAGCATATCTGTAATAATCCAATCTGGATTAAACAGCTATTGCATCGGCATTTTATAGGTAAAAATAAATTCATATCGTATAAACATTTGATTGTTAGTTAATAAATCCTCTGCTTTGGCAGGGGATTTTTTTTGAGCGTATTTTTACACAATATCTTAGTACTATAAAATGTTTTATGATGCTTTCGGTAATTTCGATTATTACAATTGGATTACTCTTCCGCTTATAATTTTTTTCTCCCGCATTTGCGATGTTAGTTTAGGAACATTGCGACATGTATTTATTTCTAAAGGATTTAGAAAAGTAGTTCCCTTGCTTGGTTTTTTTGAAGTGTTGATTTGGATTATTGTGGTTGCACAAGTAATGAAAAACTTAAACAATGTTGCCTGTTATTTAGCTTGGGCAGGAGGTTTTGCTACTGGAACCTATGTAGGATTGTGGATAGAGGAGAGGTTAGCGTTGGGTTTACAAGTAGTTAGAATAATCACTAATCAAGATTGTAATGACTTGTTAGAGGCGTTCAAGAAAAACAATCATGGGATTACAGTAGTGGATGCACAAGGAGCAATTGGGCCGGTCAAAATGATTTTCACAATTGTCAAACGGAAAAATGTGAAAGAAGTGATTCAATTAATTAGTAAATATAATCCAACAGCATTTTATTCAATAGAAGAAATAAAAAACTCCAATCAAGGTGTGTTTACAGAAAACACTGGAAGTGGTTTTTCTAGCATTCGTAAGATGTTTCCTGCTCGTAAAGGGAAGTAGGTGCTATCAACGAATTTTTCCGTTCGAGTATTTCTTGAGATGTAAGCGAAAGAAATGTATCGAGAACAATTTGGGAAAACAATTTCTCGATACAATTCTACTCCTTTGTCGTAGAATCACTCGAAATGACTTTCCTTCTCATCACTCCAATCAAAGCAATAGTCGAAACAACAGTCCAGCAGCCTTCTAATACCACAAAAGGAAGATAGTTAATCAGAAGAGAAGCTAAACAGGCGATTCCTGCTCCGAAAATATTCATCAGGATATAAGTGTAAGAATCTTTGTGAAGTTTATTTGAAATGTTCAGAAAGAACGCAATCAATAAAATACTTACTCCGATAAATCCTATCCAGTCGTTTGTGTTCATGAGATTAGTTTTAAGTTAGAAGTTACGGCTATTTATTAAGCACTATGTCATCTCGACCGAAGTGTAGAGATCTTATTCATTCGTATTTAGAATTACATTTTTAAAGATTTCTCGGAGTGTCTGCTTCAACGCAGAATGCTCGAAATGACAGTTCTAATAGTGATTTGGCATAAAAAAATCCCTGTCCGTTATTAAACAGAACAGGGACTTAATAGTATTAATCAATTATTATTTATCTAAGTCTTCGAAATTTACATCCGAAAAACTAGAATCTGTTTTAGGTGTTTCCGCTTTGTAGTTCTCGTTTGGAACATACTCTGGTCTAGGTTCGATTTCTGGAGAAATTGATTTGATATGAGCAACAGCTTCATTTAATCCTTCCGTAAATTTCTCAAAGTCTTCTTTATATAAAAACAATTTATGTTTTTCATAAAAGAATTTACCATCATCACCAAATCGCTTTTTGCTTTCTGTAATTGTCAAATAGTAATCATTTCCTTTGGTGCTCTTTACATCAAAAAAATAAGTTCTTTTACCAGCTCTAACAGATTTTGAGAAAATTTCTTCTCTGTCCATTCCGTTTTTGTCAAATCCTTCTTCCATCGTTGTTAATATTCTTGTTTAACGTGTTTAATAATTACATTCTGACAAATGTTTACAAAAAAACTTGCTTTTACAAGGCTTGTTAATAACTTTTGAAAGGTTGTTGGAAGTATAATTGGGTTGTAAAGAGGCAATAAACAAAGGCTATCTAACTTCTTCTTCTAATAACTGCATTTTATGCAATTCGAAGTAAGCCCCTTGTTTTTCAATTAGTTGTTGGTGGCTGCCCGTCTCAACTATTTCACCTTTATCGATAACAATAATATTATCTGAATTTTTAACTGTAGAAATTCGGTGACTGATTATCAGACTTGTTTTGCCACGCATTACTTTCTTCAAATTGCTTAAAATTTCCTCTTCTGTTTCGGTGTCTACAGCAGAAAGGCAATCATCAAAAATCATAATCTGAGGTTGTTTGATAATTGCTCTAGCTATGGAAATACGTTGTTTTTGGCCACCTGACAAAGTAATCCCTCTTTCTCCAACAATGGTTTCAAATTGATCCTTAAAACTCATGATGTTAGCATATATGGCTGCATCTTTTGCCGCTTGGATGATTGTGTCTTCTTTTTGTATTTCCTCATCAATGCTAAATGCAATATTGTGGGTGATTGTATCAGAAAATAATATTACTTCTTGTGGAGCATAGCCTATTTGGCTTCTTAATGCAGCTATCGGAATGTTCTTAATGTTTTTTCCATCAATCAATATTTCTCCAGAATCAACATCATACAATCTGCAAATTAGATTTGCAAGAGTGGATTTCCCGGAACCCGTTCTTCCGAGAATAGCCAACGTTTTTCCTTTAGGTAGTGTGAATGAAACGTTGCTCAAGGCTTTTATGCCAGAATCAGGATACACAAAAGTTACATTTTTGAATTCAATATCTCCCTTAATAGCCTCTGTAGGAGCAGTTTGACTAATAATTTCGGGAGTTGTATGCAAAAATTCATTGATTCTAGTTTGTGAAGCTGCAGCTCGTTGTATTAACGATGTTACCCAGCCTAACGAAGCAATCGGCCATGTTAATCTATTCACATAAACGATGAATTCAGCAATGTTTCCGTAAGTGATTTTACCTTCAATAGCTTGCATTCCACCAATATAGATAGTGAATAATGTACTCAACCCAATCAATAAAATCATAAAAGGTTGGAAAAGAGATTCCACTTTTATCAAGCCCATTGTTAAGTTTTTGTAGGAATTACTCTGCTTTTCAAAATCTGTTATCGATTTACTCTCTCGTCCAAAAGCTTTCAAAACCCGTATTCCTGAAAATGCCTCTTGCGTATGTGTAGTAATCCCAGATAATTGCTCTTGAACTTTGGTGCTTTTTTTATTGATAGTATTGCTCACATAGTAAATTGAAACAGCGAGAAGAGGCAATGGAATAAGAACAAAGAGCGTTAATTTGATATCAACGCTAATCATTTCAGTAATTGTGAACATGAATAAAAAGGATGTATTAAAAATGTACATAATCGCTGGTCCGATATACATTCGAACTCTTCCAACATCTTCACTAATACGGTTCATCATATCGCCCGTATTGTTTCGTTTGTAAAATGCGGTATCTAGTTTTTGATAATGCGCATACATTTCATTTTTTAAGTCGTATTCAATTAATCTTGACATGACTATAATGGTTTGGCGCATCAAAAAGAGGAAGAATCCACTTAATAAGGCATATCCTAGCATGTATAAACCATAAATAAGCAATTGATGGTAGCTTTCTTCAGTTGAAATACCCTGCTCTTTGACTGTTTTAAGATAGTCTATCGTTAAACGAATGTAAGGAACTGCTGTTACAGCAAAATAGTTGGAAATACCTACAAACAGAACGCCTAATAGCAATCTGAATCTGTATTTATAGAGATATTTATTGATATGTTTTAGTGAACCCAATTTTTTCTTACTATCTTTAATAGGTTAAAAATGCGCTTCTATCTCTTTATTTTTGCCCACTCGGAAAATAAATATAATTTTGCGGTCAAATAAAATGTTGGCGGTATTTTTAGCGTTTCAAAAGTACTCAAAAAAACAACCAAGATTCTACAAATTCACAAACAAAAATCGTACAATGGAAGTACTAGATATAAAAAAATCACCTTTAGCAGAAAACCCTGTGATTTCTCAAATGGTTTTGAATAATCACGAACAAGTTGTATTCTGTAATGATAATGATACTGGATTAAAAGCGATAATTGCAATTCACAATACCATACTCGGTCCAAGTTTAGGCGGTACTCGAATGTGGATGTATAATAATGAAATGGAAGCTTTGACTGATGTGTTGCGTCTATCAAGAGGAATGACTTATAAATCTTCAGTAGCAGGATTGAACTTAGGAGGAGGTAAAGCAGTTATTATTGGTGATTCAAAAACACAAAAGAACGAAGCTTTAATGAGAAGATTTGGGAAATTTGTAAATAGTTTGTCCGGAAAATACATTACTGCAGAAGATGTTGGGGTGAATACCAAGGATATGGAATACATTAAAATGGAAACCGATTTTGTTAGTGGTTTGCCTGTAAATATGGGCGGAAGTGGAGATCCTTCTCCAGTTACTGCTTATGGTGTTTATCTTTCAATGAAAGCTTCTGCTAAAGAAAAATGGGGTAATGACAGTTTGGTCGGAAAAAAAGTTGTGGTGCAAGGAATCGGAAATGTTGGAGAAAACTTGGTGAAACATTTAGTAAAAGAAGGAGCTAAGGTTTCTATTTTTGATATCAATGCTGATCGTTTGAAAGCGATTGCAAAAGAAACAGGCGCGGAAGTGATTACTGATGGAAATAAATTGTACGATATGGACATGGATATTTATGCTCCATGTGCTTTAGGTGCAACAGTTAATACAGATACCTTGAGCCGTTTGAAATGTTCAATCATTTGTGGAGCAGCAAATAATCAGTTAGCTGATGAAAATGTTCATGGCAAAATGGTGATCGAAAAAAATATCATTTATGCTCCCGACTTTGTTGTGAATGCAGGTGGTATCATCAATGTGTTTTATGAATTGGAGGGTTATAACCGTGAGAGAGCAATGGCTCATGCTGAAAAAATTTATGATACAACATTGAATATTTTTAAATTGTCTAAAGAACAAAATATTCCAACTTTTATGGCTGCAAATCGTTTGGCAGAAAAAAGATTGGAAGAGATTGGTAAGATTAAAGTAAAGTTTTAAAAACAAAAAATCGAAATTCTTACATTTCGTAATTGTTTCGAAATTCGTTGGAGTTAATTAGTAAACACGTACATAGTTATTTGATATGTTAAACAGAAGGTATTTAAGGATTAAGGTGATGCAGGCATTGTATGGGTTTTTTCAATCCGATACAAAAGATCTGGCAAGAAGCGAGAAGGATTTATTTGCTGGAATAGATAAAATCTATGATCTGTTTATTTATCAGTTAGCTTTTATTATTGAATTAAAACATGTTGCTACTGTTTTGATGGAGGATGCAAAAACAAAACATCTCCCTACTGAACACGATTTAAATCCCAATTTGAAATTTATTGAAAATAAGTTTATTAATCAGTTGTCTGAAAATATTCATGTTCAGCGTGAAATCAATAATCGTAGAATTAGTTGGAATAATGAATTCGAATTAGTAAAAAAGATTTTCAACGCAATTAAAGTTTCCTCAGAGTTCGAAAAGTATATGAATCTTTCGGATGATTCATTTAATACACACCGTGATTTTGCTTTGGAGATGTTTAAAGAATCCATTGCTGATTTTGAATTGCTGAATCATTTATACGAAGAAAAAAATCTGCATTGGGGAGATGATATTTATATTGTGAATCCGATGATTGTTAAGATGATTGAATCTGCAAAAGAAACGGCAACTCCTGACACAGCTTTGATGAGTTTGTATAAGGACAAAGAAGAAGATATGCAATTTGTAAAAGATTTGTTCCGCGAAACATCTTTACGAAATGATGAGATTGAAAAGATGATTGGAGACAAAACCAAAAATTGGGAAGTAGAACGTATTGCCATGATGGATGTATTGTTAATGAAGATGGCTATCACAGAAATCTTACATTTTCCAAGCATTCCGGTTAAAGTTACCTTGAACGAGTTTATCGAAATTTCAAAAATGTACAGCACGCCCAAAAGCAAAATATTTATCAATGGAATTTTAGATAAGATAGTTGCTGATTTGAAAAGAGATGAGAAGATTAATAAAGTAGGTAGAGGTTTGATGGAATAAAATTTAGTTTTTAAGTATATATGATGAAGACAAAATTATATTTAGCATTTATATCATCACTAGTGATGGTTTCATGCGGACAAGATTCTAAGGATGGCGAAAGAACTATTTCGTCTGATGTTGTGAGTATAGATGCAACAGCATCTGGAAAAACAGCTACTCCTGGTTCTGCACCAATGATTGCTTTTGCTGAAGCAAAACATAATTTTGGGAAAATTACACAGGGTGAAATCGTTTCGTATTCTTATGTGTTTGTGAACAATGGTGGTTCTGATTTAGTTATATCTTCAGCACAAGGAAGTTGTGGATGTACTGTTCCTGATTATCCGAAAGGCGCAATTAAAGCAGGAGCACAAGGGAAAGTGGATGTAAAATTCGATAGTGCAAGTAAATCTGGCTTGGTGCAAAAAACGGTTACTCTTGTTACTAATTGTACGCCTAGTACAGTTGTGTTAACGATTGAAGCAACGGTGGATGTGCCAGAGGAAGATTAGTCAATTTGGAAATGATAGTAAGTAGACAAAAAATAAAAGCAATATTTCAATTAACAATTAAAAACAATAAACAATTATGGGTCAGTTAGGTCAGTTTCTTCCGTTAGTATTAATTATCGTAGTATTTTATTTTTTCATGATTCGTCCTCAGTTGAAAAAAACAAAGGAGCAAAAGAAATTTCGTGAAAACATTAAAGCAGGCGATAAGATTGTTACAATTGGCGGAATTCACGGTAAAATTTCAGATGTTGGAGAAACAACATTTATGATCACTGTTGAAGGTGGCGTGAAATTAAAAATCGAAAAAAGTGCCATTTCAATGGATGCTTCTACTTTAATTGGAGCAGAACAAAAATAATTTTTAGTCCCGATAGCTATCGGGATCATATGAATAGCCTTAAAATTGAAATCAATATTTTTTAAAAATAGCAAGTCAAATCCTAAGGAAGCTGCCCGTTCGAAAGGACGAGCAATGACGTTTGTTTTTTGTTTATTGGTTTCAATTTTTGTTTGGTTATTGATGTCGTTGTCAAAGGAATACGCTATTGTGGTTAGCTTTCCTGTTAAATACACCAATCTTCCCGCGGATAAACTCATCGTTAATCAGTTACCAGAAATTATTGATATAGAAATTAGATCTTCTGGTTTCAATTTGCTAATCTATAAACTGAAACAACATCGTGAAACGGTTTTTATAGACATCAACGATGCTAAGGTAAGTTCTACAAAAAACAATTACTTTATTAGCTGCAATAATCATCTGGATAAAATCACTAGTCAGTTCAGTAATGCTATTAAAGTAGTTCGCATTAAACCTGATACTGTTTTTATCAATTACAATAAAAAAATTAGCAAAACGGTGCCCGTAAAAGTAAATGTAAATCTAGAATTTGCTGAGCAATATCAACAATCAGATAGCATACAAATTGAGCCTAAGTTTGTTGATGTTTTAGGCACAGATGAAGTATTATCAAAAATTTCGTTTGTAGAAACGGCAATTTATAATTTAAAAAATCAAGAGAAAACCATTTTAATGGATTTGAAACTTGTGAAGTCGGCAGCAATGAAACAAGTAGAATTTTCACAAAACACTGTGAAAATGAAAGTGAATGTTACAAAATTTACAGAAGCGGTTCTCGAATTGCCAGTGAATGTTGAGAATTTACCTAATGGATTAAATTTAAAAACATTTCCAGATAAAATTACTGTGAAATACCAAGTTGCTTTTAATGATTATGGAAAAATCTCGCCATCTGATTTTAAAATTGCAGTAGACTATTCAAAAATTGAGCAAGGAAGTAATAAGCTTAAAGTGCAGATTGTGAAATTTCCAACAAACGTTCGCTCCGTAAAATTGAGTAACGAACGAGTAGAATATATCATCCGAAAATAATATCATGTTAAAGCTAGGAATAACAGGCGGTATCGGTAGCGGCAAAACAACTATTTGTAAGTTGTTTGAACTACTCGGTGTTCCCGTTTATTATGCGGATGAAGAATCGAAAAAAATATTGGATGAAGACAAGCTTGTGAAAGAACAAGTGATAAAAATGTTTGGTAGTTCCATTTTAAATGATTCAGGAATCATCGACAGAAAAGAGTTGGCAGCTATTGTTTTTAATAATAAAGAACAATTGGAAAAGTTGAATGCAATTCTCCATCCTGCGGTTGGACAACATTTTGAAAACTGGTTAAAGAAACAAAACACAGCTTATATTTTAAAAGAAGCGGCTATTTTATTTGAAAGCGGTGCATACAAACAAGTGGACAAAGTATTGACAGTAGTAGCGCCATTAGAATTGAAAATCCAAAGAACAATGAAACGGGATGGTGTTTCTAAAGAAGAAGTGGAAAGAAGGATGCAACTTCAAATGACGGATGAAGAAAAGATTAAAAGAGCAGATTTTGTTATCATAAATAATGAGCAGGAGTTATTGATACCACAGGTTTTTAGCTTGAATCAGCAATTAGTGAACAAATAATTTTGCCTATCTCCGAATTCTTTACTATTTTCGATTCCTAATTAACTAAACTACTATGGAAAATCAAGGTACACCAAATCAAGAAACAGTAAATCAACAATTTAATCAACAATTCGGACAACAAATGTTACCAAACTCAACTGCAGTTTTGGTATTAGGAATTATTTCCATTGTTGGTTGCTTTTGTTATGGTATTGTTGGGCTTGTTTTAGGAATTATCGCAGTTATTCTTGCATCAAAAGCAAAGAAATTATATGAAGCTAATCCATCAATGTATACCGAAGCATCATTTAAAAATATGAAAGCTGGTAGAGTTTGCGGAATCATAGGGTTGTGCTTATCTGCTTGTTATTTAATTTTCTTTATTGTTTATATCGCAATTATCGGAACTGTGATTTCTGGTATGCCTTGGGAATCATTCAAATAAATCATATTAAATTCATAAAAAGTCTCTCGAATATTCGGGAGACTTTTTTATTTTCTTATAAATGCATTCAATCATTCATTGGCTAGAAAATCATTTTATGACTTGTCCCTACAAGTCTATTGCAGGTGTGGATTGTCCAGGATGTGGTATGCAGCGTTCTTTGGTAGAGTTGTTGAAAGGAAATTTTATTGAGAGTTTTCAGTTATATCCAGCGCTTCTGCCTACTATATTTACGTTGTTATTTACAGCATTACATTTAATTTTCAAATTTAAAAATGGAGCTACCATTGTTAAATATTCTTTTATAACTACTATTGCAATTGTGCTTATTAGCTACTTTTTAAAATTTCTTATATGAAATTTATTTTTAAATATAGTTTCTTGTTTTTTATCTCCTTTGCATTTGCTCAGGAAACTTCACGGCATAAAGTATACTTAATTGGAGATGCAGGGGAAGATACAATATCTGGTAAGGCATTGTTATTGTTAAAGAATGAATTACTTGCAAATCCGAATAGTTCGGTTGTTTTTCTTGGCGACAATATTTATCCGGCAGGGTTTCATAAAAATGATCAAAATTCTGTTTTGCGATTAGAATCTCAATTATACATTTTAAAAGAATATAGAGGAAATGCATTTATGATCCCTGGTAATCACGACTGGGATGCACAAAGAAGAAAAGGTGTTTTTGTTTTAAACGATCAGCAAGTATATGTTGAAAAATATTTAAAGCAAACTACTATTAAAAATAAGGATTCAATCACATTTTCACCAAGCTCTGGTTTGCCTGGTCCCGAAGCGATATTACTAAACAATGGTCTAAGATTAATTATTATCGATACACAATGGTTTCTTCATTTTCATAGTAAGGAATATGTTGGCTCCGTTAAACAAACGAAAGAGAAATTTCAAAAAGAGTTGGATAGTATGTTGTTGCGTGCTAAAAATGATAATGAGCAAGTGATAATTGCAGCGCATCATCCTATTTATAGTAATGGGAGTCATGGAAAGCGAAAACAGCCATTTCGTTTTTTAGTAAACTATACACCCTTTCAAATTTTTGGTTTAATGGGCATTAATAGATTGTACGCTCAAGATATTTCTAATCCAAGATATAAAAGGATGAGAAAGCAATTTCTTTCTACAATCAATAAGTACGATAACATTATTTATGTCTCTGGTCACGATCATAATTTGCAGTGTTTTAAAGAAAATGGCAATCGTTTTATTGTAAGTGGCTCAGGAAGTAAGCGGTCGAAACTTATGAAACGAAAACGATTTGATTCTGTTTTTCAAGACGATAAAACGACAGGTTTCATTAAAGTAGAATATGAAGAGAAAAAGTATAAGTCTACTACAATATATAGAGTAGGAGAGAAGGAGTTTATTCTGCAAGATTATTAGGAATGTAAGATGTGAAATGTATGATGTGAAAAGTAAGATGTGAAATTGATTTAATTGCTGTTTATCCCATCTCCATTTAGCATTTTCCCTTTCACATTTTCCATCTTTTTATTTCCTTTCATCGTTGCAATATTGTTGCATCAACCCTGTTGCTTTTTCATTGTTCAATGCATCAGCTTTAGCTAAATCTTTACATGCTCCTTTTTTATCATGGTTTGCATACTTCACCAATGCGCGGTTCACATATGCAGATGAATAATCAAATTTTAGTTTAATTGCCATGTCTAAGTCTTCTAGCGCTCCAGCATAATTTTTCATTGCGCCTTTTGCGGTTCCTCTATTCATTAATGCAATTACATTCTTCGGTTCTATTTTTATTGCATCATCGTAATCTTTTACTGCACCAGAATAGTTTGCTAGATTTATTCTAGTAGCACCTCGTGTAATTAATGCAGAAACGTTATTTGGCTCCATATCGATATATCTACTTAAGTCTTTTTCAGCACTTTTGAATGCTCCTCCTTCATAATTTGTTTTTCCTCTCAATAGATACGTTTCTATTCTATCAGGATCTAATTCAATGTATTTATTGAAATCGTTTAAGGCTAAAACATAGTCCTTCACTTTTTCTAAATATATTTTCCCTCTAATAAAATAAGCTTCTTTATAATCAGGTTTTGATTCAATAGCATGAGTGAAATCTTCTAATGCAGGAGAAGGATTTCTACTTTTTAGTTTAATCATAGCTCTTAAATAATAAGCTTGGTAGTCGTCATAGTTTTTGTCAATCGCTTTGTTGAAATCCTTAAAAGCAAGTGAGTCAGCGCCTAGGCCTATTTGTGCTACTCCTCGTTCTCTGAAATAGTCTCCTCTTTCTGGGTCAGAAGCAAGTGCTTTGTCGAAATTTTGAATAGCATTTTTATAGTCTTTTGTTTTTGTTTGAGTTACAGCTAATCGAAAATTTGCATCAGCTGACGTTGGATTTAGTTTTTGAGCTTTTTTGAATTCTTTTATCGCTTCTGAATAAAACTTGTTGGCACCTTTGGAATTATTTCTTTTCAGGTTTACTTCAGCAGAGTCACATTTGATGTTTCCATTTTTAATGAAAACAGCACTTGCATCGTTCGTGTCTATGGCTGCTTTCACTTCTTCCTGAGCGCAAAGTGAAGAGGAGCATAGTGTTATTAGTAGTATGTATAGTGTTTTTTTCATAATCTGATTCGTTTATAGATTTCTCGACTCCGCTCGAAATGACAGTTCTAAAAGTCATTTCGAGCGGAGTCGAGAAACTAACCAACATTGTGTTCCTTAAAAATCTTATTCAGCCATTTCAACATCATGAACAATAATAATGCCGCAGCACCTAGTAAACATAAATTCACAATAAAGAAATTGGCTTTGTTTTCATAACCATCCCATAAACTACTCAATACCCCCGACAATTTATTTCCGATAGAAGTTGATAAAAACCAACCACCCATCATTAATGCAGTTAAGCGAGGTGGACTCAATTTTGATACAAGTGATAATCCCATCGGACTTAAAAACAATTCTCCAATTGTGATTACTCCGTATGAGGAGATGAACCACCAAGCAGAAGATTTGATTGCTCCGTTTTCACTTGCAATTACTCCAGCGTACATTACTAAACAAGAAAGTGCTGAAATGACCAATCCATAGGCAATTTTAGCAGGTGTACTTGGTTCTTTACCATTTCTACGAAGAAAAGCAAAAAAAGCTAGCACCAATGGAGTTAATGCGATTACCCAAAATGGATTAACCGATTGAAATAAATTTGTATTAAATAATTTTACTTCAGCTCCTTTTGAAGGCAAATTCTCAGGCTTCATGTTTTTGAAATAAGGGGGATATGCCATTTCGGTTTTTGATTTATCAGCAACACGAAATTGATTGTCCATTACTACTCTTTCAGCTTCTTCATATTTTACAGTTGAAACAAGTTCTAAAGCACCTAATGGTGCAACCATATTTGCAGGAATTTCTCTGTCTGTATAACGATCAGCCCAGGTATTCAATGTTGAACCGTTTTGTTTGAATACTGCCCAGAATGCAATTACAACTGCAAAAATAGCAAGCATTGCAGCAATTGGACGTTTTTCATCTGGCGGTGATTTGAACCACAATCTTCCATAAAAGAAAATAATAGGCACACATCCTAATAGAAAGGCATCGGTTGTATCTGAACCAACAAAGTTTCCATGTGGATTTGTTGGTGATGTTATTCCGTTTAAGAAATAACCAAGAAAGCCAAAAATTACAGATGGTAAAAGAATGATTGCAAATATTTTCCCTAAAGACATATCACCTTTTTCAACAGGTTTGATTACATCTACATGTTTGTAATGTTTTGTCCCAACCCAGAAAATGATTATTCCAATAAACATACCTATGCCTGCTGCAATAAAAGCGGCACCCCAACCAAGCATATTGTATAATGCAGCACCAAAAAAATTACATACAAAAGCTCCGATATTGATCCCCATATAAAAGATACTATAACCTGCATCTTTTTTCTCTTTGTATTTTGGCTCATTGTACAGGTTCCCTAAAAGAGTAGAGATGTTGGGCTTGAAAAATCCATTTCCAATTATTACTAATAACATGGAAACGTAAAGCATAGTAAGACTGTGAACCGACATCAAGCAATATCCTGCTCCCATCATTAATCCGCCAATAGTTATAGATTTGCGATACCCTAAAACTCTATCAGCGAGTAATCCACCAACAAAAGGAGTTAAGAATACAAAGGCGATAAACGTTCCGTATAAATCTGAAGCTTCAGCTTCCGTCATACTAAATCCATCTGCTGTGTCTTTTAAATAAAGCGTAAAGATTCCAATCATTAAATAATAACCGAAACGTTCCCACATTTCAGCAAAAAATAAAAATGGTAATCCTTGAGGGTGTTTTCTTTCCGACATAATAGTGCTTTTAGTTCTTTTTCAAATATAAGGAAAAAACCTCACCCGACCTCACCCCTAACCCCTCTCCAAAGGAGAGGGGAATTGCTCCGAAATAGTAATTGAACTTTAAAGTATGCTTTAAGCCTTTAACTTGTTTTCAAGATAAAATCGTTGTTGCGAAGCGACACCCTCTCCTTTGGAGAGGGGCAGGGGGAGAGGTCTTACTTCTTTGAATTCTGATAATAAGCCATTGCAAAACGAATCTCTGAATAAGTATATTCATCACCCAATGATTGTTTGATGGGGCCGAACAGATAGGTGTCCAATGTTTTGGCAACAGTAATAATGTTTTTCATTTTTTCTTCATCTACAAATTGTTTTAGATCCACCATTCCTAATCCTGCGTAATGCGCCAGATGGCCTTCAATGGTCATCGTCACCATTTTACGTTCTTTAGCAATTTGTTCAATCGTTTTTCCTTCTTTATATAAATCGAATGTGATTTTTTTTGTATCTATTTTCTCTTTTTTCTCTCCATTAGATTTTGTCGACTTGCTTTTTCGTTCCCGTTTTACTTTAATATTAACGGTGCTTAACTCTTGTACACGTTCCTTGTTTTCTTCAACGGTATTAATTTTGTCTTTCGAAAATTCTGAATTTTCTGTTGCGCTTTTTACCATTGCCTCTGCTTTGTTGATGAGTTGCAATTGTTTAAAGAACAAAGCGTCTAGTTCAGCCAGTTCTTCTAAATAGGTTTTTACTTTTTTCTCATCTTTTAAATTTTCAATTTGTTTCAATACTGTTTTTGAAAATTGTTTTAAGATGGGAGCGAAATGATTCTTTGCTGCTTCAACTCTTATTTTTAACTGTTCTTTATAATCTGGTTGCTTGGATTGAAAAATTTGTTTTAACTGATTCAGAAATTTATCGGAGATGGATTTAGCTATGTCTACTTCTTTCTTTAATTCAAATGCCCAGTTAAAATGTTTTTGCTTGGACGATTTTTGTTCGTCTTTCTGATAACTCTCAATATGTGTGGTTAAAACATTATTCATTGTCGAAAAATTAAAACACTGAACCACATAGTTTTCAAAAAATAAAAAAGATTCCGTTTCAAATAAATTGGTTAATGTTTCATCACTTTCTTTTAAGTTGGAATATTCGGTGATGCTAGCATCTACATTTAAACTATTTGTGTTTATCGGTGATGATAAAATCAATCCGTCCAAACTAGTCAATCGCGAAAGTGCAACGTATACTTGTCCTGGAGCAAATGCTTGTCCGATATCAATGATCGCTTTTGAAAAAGTTAAGCCCTGACTTTTATGAACCGTAATGGCCCAAGCTAATTTGATTGGATAATGAGTGTAGGTTCCGTTTATCTTTTCTTCAATTTCGTTAGTTGCTTCGTTGATGGCATATTTAATATTTTGCCATTCGTATTTTTCAATGCTTACAGGTTTGCTGCCATCATTAAAGCTTACTTCAATTATTTTATCGCTTATGTTAGAGATGGTTCCTATTTTACCATTAAAGAAACGTTGCGCACCTGTTGGATCGTTTTTGATGAACATGATTTGTGCACCGTTTTTTAATTCCATGTTTTCCTCAACGGGATATGCATATTCGTTAAAGTCGCCTGTTATCTCTGCCTTAAAGAAAAAAGATTTTCCTTCCAGTTTCTGAAGCGATTCACGATTTAAAGTATCTGCTTTGTTATTGTGTGTTGTTAAATGAATGTAGCCTTCTTTAACATCTGCTTTAAAGTCGGGTTTGTAATAAGAGTTGAGTTTGTCAATGTCTTGTTTAGTAACATGATTGCTTCTTAAATTGTTTAAGATGGAAATGAAAGTATTGTCGGCTTGACGATAGATTTTATCCAACTCAATGTATAGAGGTTTGCTTTGTTGCAACACTTGCGCATCAAAAAAGAAAGCACTTTTATAGTAAGATTTTAAATACCTCCATTCATCGTCTTTTACTACAGGAGGCAATTGTAAAAGATCACCGATGAATAAAACCTGTACTCCGCCAAAAGGCAAATGGTTTTTTCTTCTTACACTTTTTAAAACGGTATCAATGGCATCAAGTAAATCGGAGCGAAGCATGCTCACTTCATCAATAATCAACAATTCTAGCTCTTGAAGCAATTTACGTTTGCTAGCATTCAGTTGGAATCCTTTGAAGAGTGTATTCGGAGTATTGATTTTAATATTTTCGTTAAATTCAAAATTGGCATCACGAACTGGGACAAAGGCTCCAAAAGGCAATTGAAAAAGAGAATGTATGGTAACACCTCCAGCGTTAATTGCAGCGATTCCTGTTGGTGCTACAATAACTGCGTTTTTGTATGTGTGTTTGATGATGTGCTTCAGGAAAGTCGTTTTACCAGTTCCGGCTTTACCAGTTAAAAATACATTTTTACTCGTATTATTAATGAATTTCGAGGCAATAGAGGCTACTGAATTTTCCGCACGAATATCTGTCATTGTAATGGTGTTAATTTCTCTTCGAAAGTATAGTTATTTTTTTGATTACCCGTTTTTAATTGGATAAAAAAATAACAAATCGCCTTAATTATTTTTAGTATATTTAGCTTCATAACTTGTTACCTGATTTATGCTGAGCATGTACTTTCGACACATTGTCGGTATCATCTTCTTTATTTTATGTTTCTCTTTTTCAAGAGGAAATGTCCCCCACTTTATAGTAAATGGAAATTATTCTGTTATTGACAGTTTAAAAAAAGTTATAGCAGAAAGTAAAGAAATAAAAGAGCGTATTATTGCGAATAATTATTTAGGAGCTTATTATGAAGGTGTAAGTAATTACAAAAGTGCATTACATCATTTATACGCATCTGATAAGTTAAATGCTGGCAAATATATAGAAGAAAGGGTTTTCTGTTATAATTATATAGGTTATATCTATTGGCACAAGAGTGAATATAAAATGGCTCTTTACTATCACAATAAAGCACTAGTTCTTGCTCAGGATAGTAGCGTTAATAGGAATAATCTCGCTTTTACTTATATGATGTTGGGTAGTGATTACTATGATTTGGGCGACTACGAACAAACATCTAAATATTATTTTCAGTCGCTACAACTCTACGAACATTTGGAAGATAAAGTAGGTTGTATTATGATTAATAATCGATTGAGCAAATTGTACTACAAGTTAAAAGATTACACACGTTCGAAAGAACAGGCTGAAAAGGCTCAGAAAATAAATGTATCGATAGATTACACTCGAGTGTAAATCTTCAGCATAAAGTGGACTAGTTTTAATCAAATATAAGAGAGTGTTTCCAATAAATCAATAAATTTATATAACCATGGAAACAAAGAAAAAACAAACCACCGAAAATTTCATCAAAGAGATTCGCAGAAAAACTAGAAGA
>CANNHN010000018.1 GCA_947504725.1 Bacteroidota bacterium
CGTTTCACTTCGTAACGTGCAGATAAGAAAGAATAGAAATTCAAAATCTTACAATCCATTTTATAATGGAAATATTTTCTACCATCTTGCTCCCACTCTTTTAATAAATATCCCGGTGCAACCGCAATTTGATCTTTAGAAGTACTCAACGTACATTCAAAATCAATCCAATCGGAATCGCTGGTGATGTAATTATTTTTTAAAGCAGTTGAATCATTCACAGCTGCCATGCGCTCTTTCTTACCTAGTCCGTATTTCTTTCGATCTGAATCACTTGTTAACTCTGCCCCTTCAGAATAACCAAAGCTCGGAAAGAACATACTATTAAAGAATGTTCCATTGTAAATAATGGAAGTTCCTGCATCGGAATTTTTAAATCCTTTTGGGTAATAATCCAAAGTCATTTTTACTTTCATCGAATCACCTGGCTGTAATTTTTTAGCAAGCGTATAAATTCTAAATCCTGTTTCTTTATCATCCAACGAAAGTTTAGCATTGTAAGCAGCATCAAAATCCATTGAGATTAAGTTGATCTCTGGAAACAAATTCACCAACAAGCTATCAATTGCTTTTGTAGTTTTATTTTTAATAAAATAATAACCATTCAACTTCACACCACGATCTTCCGGATAAATATCTACATTCCAGTTCGCAGCAACAATACGTGGTTGAGGAGTTTTAGTTAAACGCTTATACTTCTTCTCAAACTCTGCTTGCATTTGTTCCTGCTTCTTCTCCGAAATGTTTTTATTCAACACATTGGTATTGTAATAAATAAAACCTCCGAAAAGTAAAAAAGCTAAAATGCTCAACGTCATGGCCAATTTTGCTGGTCGGTTAAACGAATTCTTAGCAATACGCAAACGAATCTTAAATCCTTTTTCTTTTCCACGAATCCACATGAGATTAGAAAAAATAATCAGAATCATTGCGAAACTTACCCAGTAGGATTTGAATACTATAAATGAAAACAACTGATGACCAAATCCATTCATATCGGAATACACCATACGCGGACCGCTACTATTGAATTGATACAAACCATTGTTCCAACCCATGCTGCTTGCTAGAATTGGTAACACAACAATCAATATTGCTGAAATAGCATACCCAACAAATTTCTGATTGAAGATCACTTGAATGGACATCGATAATGCACAAAGCAATATCAGTCCAATTAATTTGTAACCAAACAGATCTTGTAGGTATAATAAAACATCAATTTCATAAAAGCCATCATACAACTGAATAAAAATTCCCGTTACCATGATCAACACCAACAACGTCATCTGCATCATTGTTAATCCAATCAACTTTGATAAAAAAGAAGTCCATGTTGAAATAGGAGATGCACCGACCAACTCATCCACTTTCGAATCTTTTTCTCTCCAAACTACAACACCCGAATAAAAAACAATTAAGATGGGAGCAAACAACATAAAAATCACTCCGCTAATTTGTAACACTTGGTATGTAACCAATAAAGTTGGAGTACCATAAATCTGCGCTGATAATGGTGAAACCAATGTCAGCACAAGAACACATAACAAAGCAATAATCGCAAAGAAAATCGTTTTGATAACTTTGAAATATTCAAACTTTGCAAGGAACCAAATTTGGTAGAGACTGAATTTAAAAGTGAAAATCTGTTTCACTTTAGGCAAATCCGACAACGACATCAAAGGGACAGATGCAATTGATTTCATTTCTTGTTTCTTTTTTCTGAACCAAGCAAATGAAACTGGATTGTTGAATTGAGAGAACTGGAAACGGTAAAAAGTCAAAGCACTTATTCCCAAAGAAATTCCAACCCATAACAATCGGTTGTATAGTAAGATTCCGTTCATTGGAATACCTAATGTATTTTGTTCTTCAGCCGACCAATATTTAGTTGCATTGGCAAAAGCCTGATCTCCGAAAGGGTCCAGCATAGCCGACAAATCTTGATTTTCGATGTCAGAAAGAAGAATAGGAGAAATTCCTTTTAGCACTAATAATATAATTGCACCTACATAAGCCGAAATCATGTTACGAGAAAATGTAACTACTGAAAAGAAAATAGCACCTACTAATAAAACATTGGGAATAGCGAAATATAAAAACGGTTGAACATAATTCATTAAATCAAATGCACCCAAGCGCTCCGCCTCAATGCCAGGAATTGCGCAGGCAATTAGATGTCCAAACAATGCTCCCGAAATAACAAACATTGCTACTAGAAAGGATGCTGTAAAACGTCCGAACATATATCCGAATTTTGAAATCGGATTTGTAAATAATAGCGGATGCATGTTGTATTGAAAATCTTTGTAAACAGCAGGAGCAATAATTGTAATTAGAATAATAATTCCAATCAAATCAGTAATGAGTCCGTTTAAATTTTCAGCAATTGCTTTTGCCGAGTTGACGGTAACGTTAGAATCACCTGATGTTCCAATCAAGCCACTTAACGCTGCTGTTACAAACAACGACAAAATAAAAAACACCAAAAAATAAATATAAGTAGCTGGTTTTTTCAACCAGAGTTTTAATTCGAAGGAAAAAATTTGTTTGAACATGATATAGTTAATTCGTTATAATATTGTTTGTCACTTCGAGCATTCTGCGTTGAAGCAGACATTTTCGAGAAGCGGCAAATCGATAAGCATATTCTGGCTTGTTCTCGACTCCGCTCGAACTGACGCTATTTACATTTTAGTTCGTGATGGTCGCAAAATAAACATCTTCCAAATCCGCTACCAATGGAGCAAACGAACCGTCAGGCTGCGTTGCACTGTAAACATGTATTTGAATTTTTCCTTCTACCACTTTAGTAGAAATCACTTTATGCGCTGTTTTATTTTCAGTCAATTGTTCTTTGTCGATCAGCTTCATCCAAATTTTTCCTTTCATATCTTCGATCGCTTGATTCGGTTTTCCGTACAACAACACTGTTCCTTGATTCATGATTGCCATGTTAGAACATAAGTTGCGAACGTCTTCTACAATGTGTGTAGATAAAATCACAATGATATTTTCTCCAATCTCACTCAATAAATTATGAAAGCGATTTCTTTCCATCGGATCCAATCCAGCTGTTGGTTCATCTACAATAATTAATTGAGGATTTCCCAATAGTGCTTGTGCAATTCCAAAACGCTGACGCATACCTCCCGAATAATCTCCGATGTTTCTTTTTCTTGCTTCAAACAAATTGGTTTGATTCAATAAAGACTCACAAATTTCTTTACGCTCTTTCGGATTATTGATTCCTTTCAAAATCGCAAAATGGTTTATCATATCCCAAGCAGAAACACGTGGATAAAAACCAAAATCCTGAGGCAAATACCCCAAAACCTTCCTCACCTCATCCTTTTGTTTGAGAACATCCATATCGCCAAGGGTTATGGTTCCACTGTCTGCCTCCTGGAGGGTGGCAATTGTTCGCATCAAAGAGGATTTTCCGGCCCCATTCGGACCCAAAAGTCCGAACATTCCGCTACCTATTTCAATATTGATGTCACTCAATGCCTTCAGGCCATTTGAATATGTTTTTGAAAGATTTTTGATTGATAAATTCATAGTTGATGTATAATGTAAGATGGAAAATGTATAATGTATGTTTAATTAATTATTCTGGATTTTCGTGCCGAAAGGTATGACGAAGTGTTCTCTTATTTGTTACAGTTTGGTTTTATATATTGTTATTTAGTGTTAAAAAATTGCATTACGTCCACATCTTCCCTTTTCCATTATTACATCTTCAATTTTAAACAACAATCCCATAAGCTTCCTTAAAAGCTGCCTTGGCATAATCAAAACTTGCATAGGCAAATCCTTTATGTCCCCAGTCGGTTCCCCAGCTATTGCGAATAATAAAATGTGTTTCGGTATAACCAACAATTGAGATCGCATGTCCCCCTTCAATTGATTTTTTATCAAACTTGGTCAACAATCCGTCACTTTTAACATCATTCCAAGAACTGTCGCAATCCAAACAGGTTAAGATTGGTCCGTTAAACGCCAACCATTGCTTAAACAATTCTAATTTGCCTGTTTGTTTTGTAGTTAGGTTAAAATATCCTTTCACTTTATACTTCCCAGCTACTTTTAGATAGTTCCCTTCTTTAATTTTTACAAGATCTCCATCAAAAGGAAGGTGTTCCGCTTTTAGTGCTCCGAATTTTCTGGCAATTTTTAATGCCGATTTTAAACTCGTTCCTGAGTCATCTATAAAACTCGTTGGAAAATCCGAATATTCATCCATTTCTTTAGAAGCCATCCAAATGAAACGCACCGACATCTTATCCCCTTTTTTTATTTTTCTAGCTTTCGTCAAATGGTATCTCAATAAAGAATCAGCAGTAGCCCAACCCACACAAGAACCCGTTTCGCCTTGATTTCCTATTTTCCACCATGCAGTTCTCAAATCAACAGACTTAGGCAGGGGCTTCTTTTTCAGATTTACGCCCATTTTTTTAGCTTTATCTACTGCCCAATCGTCCTGTCTGTCTCTAGAAGGCACACAATTGAAGATTCGTTTGATTTTTGCCATAATATTGGGTTATGATGCAACCTTTTGGATTAAAATTTCATCATAAATATAGTATTTTGATTCATCAGAGCTAAAAATATCTAAATATCTTTGTATTATATAATTATCCCAATAAAAATGAAAAAAATAATCTTCACATTCACCGCAATCGCATTGTTTTTAACAGCAAATGCGCAAGATAAAAAAACCGAAACATGGCCAAATGGCAACAAAAAATCTGAAGGCATTATAATTGGAACACCTGTAGATGTTACTGCTTCTAAAGCTGTACAACAGCGCCAAGGAGTTAATGCTACTAAAGATGGCAAATGGAACTACTGGTTCGAAAACGGAACTGTTCGTTCGGAAGAATTCTATGATAAAGGAACCATGATTGGTAACTGGAAAGTATGGTATGATAATGGACAATTAGAGTCGGATATCAACTTTACAACTGGGAAAACTGCTCATTATTATAAAAATGGCAAAACACATAGCGAAGGTCTTGTTAATAAAGGAGGAATCCCAAACGGAAAATGGATCGCTTACCATGATAATGGCAACAAAAACTATGAAGGAACTTATACTGCAACCGGACAAAAAGATGGCGTTTGGACTTGGTATGACGAAACAGGGAAACAAACTACTGTTCAAACTTATAAAGAGGGAGAACAAATAAAATAATTATTGAAACACAGAAAAACTACTACTACAAAAAAGCCTTGCAGAAATGTAAGGCTTTTTTGTTACTATTCGTTTCCTTCGAAGCGTCATTCCAAACGAAGTGAAGCAATCTTCTCAAGATGAGAAACGGCTTACCATATAGGAGAGATTGACACATCCCGAAAAAAGCCGGGACTCGCAATGACGTCAAAAACTAAAAAGCCCCTCCGTTTCCGAAAGGGCTCTTATCACAAACATTCATTTTTTCTTATAACTAAAAAAGATTTCTCCGCTTCGGTCGAAATGACACACAAGTAACATTTCATTTCCAAATTATTTCTTTGTCACACCATTATTCATCTCATTCATAATCGAAACAGTTTCGTGCAAGTAAATATCTTTCTTAAGCGCTTTGTACCAATCTTTATTTTTATTCACTTTCACAGTGTCGCTTTCTGGGAAGGCATCTGCTTTTAAAGCAACTACCTCTACTCCTTCAATTTCTTTATCGAATGCATCCATTTTCTTTGCTTCTGCTTTGTAGGCTTTTTGTTCTGCTACATATTTATCAAAATTCAAAGAAACAACGGTATTGTCTTTTTGTTTTTTCAAACGTTTTGCAGCATCATTTAAAATGTTGAAACCTGTATTGTTTTTTATTCGCTCAGCGCTGTTTGCTTTTATTTGTGCTATCGAATAGGCTTGTTTTAAAGTTGCATATTTTGCAGCTGGAATTTCATCCCAAGCCATTGGATAATCCTGTTCTTTCTCTCCTTGATCCAACAAATAATAAGGATCTGGCAAAACAACATCTGGAATAACTCCTTTTAATTGTGTTGTTCCTCCATTGATTCGGTAAAACTTTTGAGTCGTGATTTTTACTTCTCCCAATGGTTTGATGTTTGCATAAGCTGGTGGTAAATAATCATCCAAGTTAAAGAAACGCTGAACAGTTCCTTTTCCAAAAGAGGCAGGCGATGTTCCAACAATTAATGCTCTGTTATAATCTTGCATTGCTGCAGCCATAATTTCGGATGCTGAAGCAGAATTGGAATTAACCATTACAGTTAACGGACCATCATAAACAATTCCTGCTTCTCGGTCTTCCAGTACTTGCGCAGATGATGACTTTTGCTTTACCTGGCATACTGGACCTTTATCAATAAACAAACCCGCCATATCAACAACGTCTGGCAAAGAACCTCCTCCGTTATAACGCAAGTCTAAAATAATTCCATCTACATTTTCAGCTTTTAATTTTTCCAATTCTTTCTTGATGTCTTTAGAACAACTTCTTCCGCCTTTACCAGAAAAATCAGCATAAAACGAAGGCAATTTAATGTACCCAATATTCTTCGTTCCTTTTAATATTACCGATTGTGCATATGTGTCTTCCAACACAACAATGTCTCTAATAATTGGAATAACCAATACACTACCATCAGGTTTCTTCACGGTTAAACGAACTTCAGTTCCTTTTTTACCTCTTACTAAAAGTACTGCATCATCCATCTTCATATCTACTACATCCACAGGTTCTGCTTCTCCTTGTGCGACTTTTAAAATAATATCTCCACCTTTTAATTGTCCTTGTTTATAAGATGCGCTTCCCGGAACGATACTACTGACTTTAATATATCCATCTTTTTCTTGAAGTTGTGCACCAATTCCTTCCAATTGACCAGTCATTCCGATGTCGAAGTTGGCTTTATCTTTCGGAGCGAAAAATTCGGTATGAGGATCGTAAACCCCAGCAATTGCATTAAAGTAAATAGCTATTCTATCATCACGATCGAAATCTTTTAAGCGTTTGAAATAATCATCATTACTTTTTAAGATTTTTTTGCGGGCTTCTATTTCTAATTCAGATTTGGATTTTAATTTAACCGTATCACTTTTTTCGTGAGCCTTCTCTTGGTTTTCCATCATCTCTACTACTCGAGCAAGTGTTTGGTATTTCAGAGATTTTCTCCACTCATCTTTTAAGGCATTTTTATCTTTTGCATAGTTTGCTTTTTCGGCATCCAATTGAAGGGTTTCTTCAGATGTAAAATCGAAAGGTTTTGCTAAAATATCTGTATAATAAGCTTTTGCTTCCTCTACACGTTTAGTGATTATTTCAAAAGATTTATCAAAAAATTCAAACTTTACTGCATTTATATCTTCATCTATCGACTTTTCGAACGTCTTTAACTCATCTACATCTGATTGAATTAAGAACTTCTTATTATAATCCATTCGTTGCAAATACAACTTAAATACTTTTTGGGAAAAATCGTTATCAATCGTATGTGGAGAGTAGTGAACAGTATTTAAACTCTGCATTAAAAGCTGGTCAATTGCTTCTTCTTTATCAGACTGAACAATTATTGTTGCCGAAACCAAAGCCAAGGCTGCTGGTATTATAAAGAATAGTTTTCTTGAAATTTTCATATATCTATGGATAATGTTAGGGCTAATTTACTCAATCTTGCTTAATTTATACGCTAATTTTGATAAACGGTTGTTTTTAAGTTTCAGTTTCTAATTAACAGATACAATTATTGGTCCGTTTCCATAAATAAGTCCAAACATTCGCTCCGCAAATGGGAGATCCCGTGTCGTAGCAAGGGATGACGGTTACGAAGAAGGAACTTCAAACAAAAATTCTTTTTAATCATGAAAATCAGTTAAATCTGCGTTCCATTATTTCCTCGCTCATTCCATAACGCAAAAACAGCCCTCTTGTTACACCCAATAAATATTATTTAACATTTTATAACACAATGTTATTTTGGTATACATTTGCTGATAGAAAATATCACTACCCATAAAACTAACCAAAAAAACTTCTTAAAAAAATGTCAAAACGACTATTAGTGCTCATCTCTGGACTTGTTGCCATCGGGATGGTTTGCTTAATTGTGTTCAGTAAAAAAAATTCATCATATGGTGAAACTGACACGAACCCTGCATTTGGAGCGTATATCAATGCGTACACATCAGGAATTATTTCGAATGAATCTACTATTCGAATATTGCTTACAAACGAAATAGAAACACCAATTGAAATTGGAAAACCAATTGACAAAAATCTTTTCGACTTTTCACCTTCTATTAAAGGAACTGCTGTTTGGTTAGACAGTCGAACCATCGAATTCAAGCCAGAAAAGCCGCTTCCACCTAACACACACTATGAAGCAGAATTTTATCTGTCAACTATATTAGAAGTTCCTTCAGAGTTTGAAACGTTCGAATTCGAATTTCAAACAATGCAGCAATCGTATGAAGTATTTGTAGATCGCATGACGACTACCGATAAAAAAACGTTGCGCGTTCAACGTTTGGAAGGAACACTTTCTACTGCTGATGTTGCAAATCCACAAGCAATGGAAAAGGTAGTTACCGTTTCTCAAAATGGGAAAAACCTTACTATAACATGGATTCACGAAGGTAGCAGAACCATTTCTCGTTTTACTGTTGAAGGAATTCAACGTACCGAAAAAGCTGGAAAAATAGAAGTAAAATGGGATGGGGCTTCATTAGATGTAGATTTAAAAGGAAGTAAAATTGTTGACATTCCTGCACTAGGCGACTTTAAAGTCGTAGATGTGAAAGTGGTTCAAAGTCCTGAACAATACGCTGTACTCCAGTTTTCAGACCCAGTACAAGAAAATCAATTGTTAGATGGTCTTATTTCTATCTCTGGCGGCTCAACATCTAAATTCATTATTGAAGACAATGAAGTTCGAATTTATCCTGCTGTTCGTCAAGTTGGTGCCCGCACTGTAACTGCTGAATTGGGTGTAAAAAATATTTTAGGAATGCCTTTGAAGGAACGTTATGCAATGGAAGTTCTTTTCGAAGAAATAAAACCAGGCGTTGAATTAATTGGCAAAGGTTGTATTCTTCCTAATTCAAATGGATTGATTTTTCCTTTCCGTGCAGTGAGCTTAAAAGCTGTAGATGTTAAGATTTTAAAAATCTACGAAAAAAATATCCCTCAATTCCTTCAAGTAAATAACATGGAAGGAAATCGAGAATTGAGGCGTGTCGGAAAAGTAATATTGAAAAAAACAATTCAGCTCACTCAAAAAAGTGCAATGGATTTAGGAAAGTGGAACAATTACTCTTTCGACCTTGCTGAATTAATAAAAACAGAACCTGGTGCTATCTATAAAGTAATTATCTCATTCAAAAAAGAATATTCTACCTATAAGTGTGATAGTCCTGAGGCTGAGAATATGGAAGAAGGAATGCAGGAGATGAGTGATGGAACAGATGATACCGATGATGAACACGATTGGGATTATTATGGCGATTACTATTACGATGAATACGAATATTACGATTATGATTACAACGATCGTGATGACCCATGTAAAAATTATTATTACAGAAACAGAGAAGTAAGCAGAAATATTCTCGCTTCTGATTTAGGATTAATTGCAAAACGCGGAACGGATGGTTCTATGCATTTTGTTGTTACCAATTTAATTACAACACAACCAATAAAAAATGCTACAATAGAACTTTTCGATTATCAATTGCAAATATTGAAAACACTCAAAACAGATGCAAATGGAATGTGCGAAGCTACTTTTAAAAAGAAACCATTCTTAATGGTTGCAAAATCGGGCACGCAACGTGGTTATTTAAAATTGGATGATGGTTCTTCTTTATCATTAAGCGCATTTGATGTTTCGGGTGAAGAAGTTCAAAAAGGATTGAAAGGATTTATTTATGGCGAACGTGGTGTATGGCGACCAGGTGATACATTGTTCTTGTCGTTCATTTTAGAAGACAAACAAAATACGCTTCCTAAAAACCATCCTGTGCAATTTGAATTATTGAATCCGCAAGGACAAGTGTTTAGAAAAATGACGAAGACCGTTGGACTAAATGGCTTCTATAATTTTACAACTACCACTGACAAAAGTTCTCCTACAGGAAACTGGACCGCTCGTATAAAGGTTGGTGGTGCTTGGTTTACCAAGAACATCAAAATAGAAACGATTATGCCTAATCGTTTGAAAATAAAATTGACCTTCCCAGGCGATAAACTTTCTGTTGCACACAAAGATGAAAACGGAACGCTAGAAGCAAAATGGTTAGTTGGTGCAATCGCAAAAGATTTAAATGCAAAAGTAGAAGTAACATTAAGCGAATCAACTACTACTTTCAAAAAGTATGAAGATTATCATTTTGATGACCAGGCAAGAAATTTCACTTCTGAAGCTCAAACAATTTTTGATGGAAATACTGACAGTGAAGGAAAAGCATCTGTAAAACCTGAATTAGCTGTAAATGATGCTGCTCCTGGAATGTTGAAAGCCAGTTTCAAAATTCGTGTATTTGAAAAAGGTGGTGCATTTAGTATTGATCAATTCTCTTTACCATATTCTCCTTACGAAAGTTATGTAGGAATGAAAGTTCCTGAAGGAAATAAATTTTCAGGAATGTTGGTGACAGATACAAATCACGTTATTAAAATTGTTACGGTAAATAGTGATGGAAAACCTGTTTCTAAAAGCAAACTAAAAGTACAAGTGTACAAAGTTGGCTGGAGATGGTGGTGGGATTCTTACGATGGTGATTTAGCAAACTACGTTGGAAACGAATATAAACAACCAATTCAAGATCAAGTTATTTCTACTGTAAACGGTAAAGGACAATTTACTTTACGTGTGAACCGCCCAGATTGGGGACGTTTTTACGTTTGTGTGACCGATGAAGAAAGCGGACATAGAACTGGACAAACTGTTTACATCGATTGGCCAGCTTGGGCAGGTGAATCTCCGAAAGGAAATTCAGGCGCAACATTGTTATCTTTCAGCTCTGATAAAAAACAATATAACGTTGGTGAAGATGTGAAATTAACAATTCCATCAAGTGGCGAAGGCCGCGCATTAATCAGTGTTGAGAGTGGTTCAAAAGTAATCAAAGCTTTCTGGGCAGAAACGAAGAAAGGTGAAACAACGTTCAACTTCCCGGTAACAGCAGATATGACGCCAAACGTGTATGTAAACGTAACCATGATTCAACCGCATGCACAAACGCTTAACGATTCACCAATTCGATTGTATGGTGTTATCCCTATTTCGGTGGAAGACCCTGCAACGCATTTAACACCTGTTATTAAAACACCTGATGTTTGGAAACCAGAAACAAAATCAACTGTTACTGTTTCTGAAAAAGATGGAAAAGAAATGACCTACACCATTGCAATTGTAGATGAAGGATTATTAGACTTAACTCGTTTTAAAACTCCGGATCCTTGGAGCGTATTTTATGCGCGAGAAGCATTGGGTGTTAAAACGTGGGACATGTTTGACATGGTGATGGGTGCTTTCGGTGCTGAATTAACACGCATACTAGCTATTGGTGGTGACGGTGAAGCGGGAGATAAAGGTGGAAAGAAAGCCAACCGTTTTAAACCAATGGTGAAATTTATGGGTCCGTACTTTTTGAAAAAAGGACAAACGGTAACGCATGAATTTATGATGCCACAATATGTTGGTTCTGTTAGAACAATGGTGGTAGCAGGTTACAAGTCTGCATATGGTTCTGCTGAAAAAACAACTCCTGTTCGTGATCCATTGATGATTCTTGGAACATTGCCTCGTGTAGTTGGTCCTGGTGAAGAAGTAGATCTTCCTGTTTCTGTTTTTGCAATGGAAAAACATGTGAAGAATGTAAAAGTGGAAATTCAAACCAACAATATGTTTACTGCTCTTGATGGAAAATCAAAATCAATTTCGTTTACAGAAATAGGTGATGAAGTAGTAAACTTTAAATTGAAAGTAAACTCAACACTTGGAATTGGTAAAGTGAAAATTATTGCAACCAGTGGAAATGAAAAAGCGGCTTACGATATTGAAATTGATGTACGCAATCCAAATCCTAAAGTGGTGAATGTAATTGAAACCATTATTGATGCAGGTAAAACGTGGGATTCTCCGTTTACTCCAGCAGGTATGGCTGGAACAAACAAAGGAACACTTGAACTTTCGAGCATACCTCCTATTAATTTAGGTGAACGTTTGAAATATTTAATTGATTATCCGCATGGTTGTATTGAGCAAACTACTTCTTCTGTGTTCCCTCAATTATTCCTTTCCGACATAATGGAATTGAATAGCGATTTCAAAATTGCAATTGATAAAAATATCAAAGCAGGAATTGAACGCATCAAACTTTTCCAAACATCTAGCGGAGGAATGAGTTATTGGGCTGGACATTATGATGCGGATTATTGGGGAACTAGTTATTCTGGCCACTTCTTATTAGAAGCGGAAGCTAAAGGATATGCCTTGCCTCCAGGATTACTTGACAACTGGAAACGTTACCAACGTAACCAAGCAAACTCATGGACGCAGAAAGGAACAAACCATGGCAGCTATTATTACAACTATGATTTAGACCAAGCATACCGCTTGTATACGCTTGCGTTAGCAAAAGCTCCTGAGTTAGGTGCCATGAACAGATTGAAAGAATTACCAAACTTATCTGTTTCAGCAAAATGGAGATTGGCTGCTGCATATGCAAAAGTTGGACAACCAGAAGTTGCGAAGAAATTAATTACTGGCTTACCTTATGTAACTGCTTCGTATCGTGAAATGGGCTATAGCTACGGTTCAAACGACCGTGACGATGCCATGATTTTGGAAACATTAACATTGTTAAACGAAAAAGTAAAAGCAGGTCCGGTTGTGAAATCTGTTTCTAAAGCATTGAGCTCTGGTTATTGGATGAGTACACAAACAACTGCTTATTGTTTAATTTCTGTTTCTAAGTTTGCTGCTTTAGGCGGAACAAGCAAGGAAATGAAATACAATGTGAAAATAAATAACAATGCTCCAATTGCACTCAACACCAAATTGCCGGTAAAACAAATTGACATGGCAATTAAAAATGCTGCAACAGGAAATATTTCTGTTACAAATAACGGAACAGGAATTATGTTTGCAAGAATTATTTTGGAAGGCATTCCGGAAACTGGCGACCAGACAGAAGTTGACAACGACCTGAAAGTAAATATCAATTACACTAACATGACGGGCGGAACAATTGATGTTTCACAAATGGAACAAGGAACCGACTTTATTGCTGAAGTTCAAATTACCAACCCAGGGACAAAAGGTGAATACTTGCAAATGGCGTTAACACAAATTTTTCCAAGTGGTTGGGAAATTCACAACACACGAATGGAAGAAGCAGAATCTGTAATTAAGAGCGATTATCCAACGTACCAGGATATCCGTGACGACAGAGTATATACGTACTTCAATATTTCTCCATACAAAACAAGTACGTTCCGCATTGTATTAAATGCTGCATATGTTGGAAGATATTATTTGCCAACTATTTATTGTGAAGCGATGTATGATAATACAATTAATTCACGTAAGCCTGGGAAATGGGTGACGGTTGTTAAGCCGGGTGGAGAGTAGATGTGAGATATTCGATATTAGACAGCTCCGTCCCGAGAATTCGGGACGGAGCTGTTTGTTATTATAAAATCCTTACCTTCATTCCATGAAAAAATTGTTGTTCTTCCTTATACCAATTTTTATAGGTTGTACCACCAAAACGTATGTAAACAAAAGCGGCAACTGTAAATTACGTTTGCATCAGGATTCTACATACGCATACAAGTATCCAACCTTTTTGAGAACAATGAGAGAAAAAGGAACATACTCATTAAAAAAAGATACCATCGTATTAAAAAGTACAGAAGAAAACAAATACAGAAGATTCGTTTATAAAAATGATACCGTAACTGTTAATGGTGTTGATCCAAAAGCAATTGGAAGAGATAGAAAGTTGATGAGAAAATAAAATTATCTTTGAAAAATGAAATCTAAATTAATCTTACTCCAAGTTTTACAAAATGGAAGATAAGAAACCGGAGCGTGTCCGCAGAGAAAGATACAAAGGCACACATCCAAAATCCTATAAAGAAAAATACAAAGAGCTGCAACCAGAATCTTACAAAGAGGATATTGCAAAGGTTATGGAACAAGGACGAACGCCTGCCGGAATGCACCGTTCTATTTGTGTAAATGAAATATTAAAATTCCTCTCCATTGTTCCTGGTCAAATTGGAATGGATGCCACGCTCGGTTATGGCGGTCATAGTTTAGAGATGTTGAAGTGTTTAGTTCCAGGTGGGCATCTTTATGCAACTGATGTTGATGCCATAGAATTACCAAAAGCAAGAGAACGTTTGGCTGCTTTGGGTTATGGCCCAGAAGTATTAACCATCAAGAAAATGAATTTTTCAGGCATAGATCAAATTGCTATAGAATCTGGACCGTTAAATTTTGTGCTGGCAGATTTAGGTGTTTCTTCCATGCAGATAGATAATCCTGATAGAGGTTTCTCTTTTAAAATTGAAGGTCCATTAGATTTAAGACTTAATCCTACAAGTGGAAAACCTGCATCCGCAATTTTAAAAACTATTTCCAAACAAAAACTGGAAGAGTTACTTATCGAAAATGCTGATGAGCCTTATGCAGAAAAAATTGCACAAGCTATTGTTTCAAAAACGCAAAAAGGAATTGCCATTTCAACAACCTTGCATCTGCAACAAATAATAACGGAGACATTGGAATTCCTTCCTGCCAACACACGAAAAGAACTGGTTAAAAAATCGTGTCAACGTTGCTTTCAAGCATTGCGGATAGAAGTGAATAATGAATTTGGAGTATTGGATAAATTTTTAGCGAAACTTCCGGATGCGCTTGCTTCTGGTGGTCGAGTAGCAATATTATCTTTTCATTCGGGTGAAGATAGACGAGTTAAAAAATCATTTCAAGCTTTATTCCGTGAAGGGATTTATAAAGAAATAACTCCTGATCCGATAAGACCAACAGCAGAAGAATCAAATACAAATCCTCGTGCACGTTCTGCAAAATTGCGTTGGGCAATAAAGGCTTAAGTTCTAAATTATTTTGCTTTCACAAAACGCTCAAAATGATTATAATTTTCACCTTGAATTTGAATCATATAAACGCCATTTGGTAAAGATGTAATATCAATTGATGAATTAAAATTCTCAGTTAATAAAACTTTTCCTAATGCACCTGTAATAGTTACAATTGTTCCCTTTTCAAAAACACCTTTGATATTTAAAACATCAGACGCAGGATTAGGATACAACAAAGTACTTTTAGCAGTAGTTGATTCTTCAATACCAATAATACTACAATCAAAAGATTGTGCATGCATGATATAAGGTCCTGGTGTGTTAGGACTTCCTCCAAGCACAGGCAGGTAATAAGTTCCAGCAGGTAAGTTAAAAAAACGGAAAGTAACATTTGCGTCTAAACATGTTGTTACGTCATAAGTTCCAGAAGTAAGTCCAGTTGCAGGACAAGTAGTATATACGATTAATGCACTTTGCATGACAGATGGATTTGTGCCACAATAATCAATCGTTAAATTACTACATTCTGTTAATGTAACTGCTTCCCACACTACAATTGTGCTAAATAGAGCATCCGTAGTAGCATTCACTGTAGTTCCTGTAAAAGCAACTGCTGCTGCACCATTCACGAGTATTGTTGGTGTTATTCCAGTGCAATTATCATTAGGAGGAGCTACTGGTGGAACAACACATGCAATATTTAAACTATATGCTCCGGTGCCTGAAGCAAATCCTGTAACAAGGATGTAATAGTTTGTACCCAAGGTGGAACTAAAATTGGCTATTGAATTTAAACCACTTGAAGCGCAAGCTGCACCAGCATCATCATTACTTACAATACACGTTAAGCTTCCACAAGAACCAGAATAAATAAATATTTGTGTGTCGTACGCTGAACCGCAAAGACTTGCAGTTATAGCGTCACCAGTACCAACGAAAGTATACCATACTCCTGGAGACGAAATAGTAAAAGGCCCACAAGGTGGTGCTACATCCATTGTAGCAGTTACAGTAGATCCCGTTTGGGTTCCACCGCATGCAATAGCAATTGCATTTGCACAATTATCATTCGCTGGTTGAGCAAATGATTTTAAGCAAGCAAAAACTACAAATACTAGGAGAAGTATTGATTTATTCATTTTTGTCTGATTTATTGTTTTGAGTAATATTTATGTGAAGATATTAAAATAAAACAAATCACCATAAAATAAAAAAGAAGCGACCCCAGAGGGGTCGCACTTATTACTCAAGCATCTTATTACTTAAATACTTTACTCCTACTTCGTCAAAATAATCTTTGTAGTTACTTTATCGTATTCAGTCGTTAACGTTGCCATATAAATTCCATTTGGTAAATCTGAAATATTATACGATACATTGTACTTTCCTGCGTATTGTTTTCCTTGGTTGCTTAATGTTTTTACCATTTTACCAGTGATGTCGAACAACTCAATTCTCACGACCATTGTGTTTTCTAAATTATAGCTTAATGTAATTTGTCCGCTGCTTGGGTTAGGTGAAACTTTTACTGACAACTCAATTGGAGGCGTAATAATTGTTTCGGAATCGATTGGAGTTTTATCTTCAGTACTTTCTTCTTCACCAATAATAACTTGTTCAACTGAATCTATTGGTGTTACAATTGGTTCAATTACTTCACCTTCTATAATTTCGATATAACTAACTCCACCGGCAATCATATTTATTGACTCCATTTCACTATAAGGAATCGGTTCTATTATACTAATTACATTTATTATTTCTTCAGTTGCAATTGTGTCAACTCCAACTTGTATTGGAAGTTCCTGATACATTGTATCACCCGTAATCATTACTGGTTCTTCATATTCTACTTCTCCCATTTTTATATCCACTTGCTCATCGACAATAACAGGTGGTGTTTCAATCATAATCATTTGACCAACTGTCATTAATTCAACATCTTTATCTCTCTGGCCTCTAACATTTAATCCACATCCTATTGGTTTTACTTTTTTCACATCTATGATAGAATCCTTTGTTACTTCCTTTGTTAAAACAATTGGAGCATCAATTTGTCTGATAGATGGCTTTCCCATCATTTTAACTTTCATTTCACCTTTCATCATTTCTTGTCCGTATGCATCAGCACCATTAAACAATGCAGCACCAAACACCATTAACAATGCATAAGCAAAAATCGCTAATCTGCTTGTCGTATTTGGATTACCAAAAGAAACAACAGGACGTGTTAATTGAGCAGGTGCAAATCGTCCGCAAATTTTCCCTTTTTCTTCTTTTTCAAAAACTTCAATAATTTCTTCATCGGTTTTTTTAGAAAAGTCGTACACCGATTTTTGGCAAGAGCCACAAAAGGCTCCTTTAGCATCAGGTGTCATTTTGTTCCAGTCTTCGTGACAAGGTTTCGGGATTGAGATAGCGAATGTTTTCATGATTATAGAATTAAGGGTTATTTCTGTTTTACAGAGATAAGATGTATTCATAATAGGAATTCCATAAAAAAGGGACAGATTTTTATACTTTTTAGGATTTTAAGGGCTTTCAAGAACGTTTAGATTCATTATTTTTGTACTTTAATCGTATGAAAAAAGCATTTGGGATTCTTATTTTAAGCATTTTCATTGTAGGTTGCTCCTGGCAGGAATACTTTGTAGTAGAAAACAACACCGATTCAAGTATTGTTGTATCCTATAACCTTTCAGAAGCAAAAGGTTTTCCAATATTTGATAATGCTGATGCTTATATGACAACCAAATCAGGTGAAGTTGATTGGAATAAAAAAATCACGATACAAGATTCCGATACCACCACTTTGGGTTTTCAATTCATTCTTCCACCTAGTAGTATTTTAGTATTTGGGCACTTAAGCAATGATCATTATTCGAATTGGAGTCAACACTTCATAAATGATAGAGTTTTCAATTTTAAAATGATGCAAATAAAAATGAAGGATAGAAATATTAGCATTACGAAAGACGGTTTCGATAGTTTTTTCAAAAAGAAGAATGGTAATATTAAGTTTAGCATAAAATAAAAATTATGGCGAAAATCCAACCCTCCAATCTTGAGTTTTTAAAACTCATTAAAAAGAACAACAACCGTGATTGGTTCAATGCAAATAAAGACCGCTACTTAAAAGAACACGAAAACATTGTGGCCTTTGCAGATGTCTTGCTTTTTGAAATGAACAAACACGATGTAATTGAAAACCAAAGTGGAAAGAAAAGTCTGCACCGTATTTACCGCGATACTCGATTCTCAAAAGAAAAAACACCATATAAAACCAACTGGAGTGGCGGGTTTCAACGCGCCACAAAAAAACGCAGAGGCGGATACTACTTTCACATTGAAGCAGGAAACACTTTTATAGCCGGAGGCTTTTGGGGGCCCGACCCGAAAGATTTAAAACGCATCCGCGATGAATTTGCTTATGATGCAGCACCTCTCCGTAAAATACTCAAGAGCAAAAACTTTGTGAATACATTCGGAACACTCAAAGGAGAACAAATAAAAACCACTCCGAAAGGGTTTGATGCAGATAATGCTAATATCGATTTGCTCCGTTACAAACAATATATTATTGTGAAAAAATTTACTGACAAAGAAGTATTATCCGACAAATTTGTAAAACAAATGAACGATGCATTTAAAGGGATGCGTCCATTTTTGGATTATATGACCGAAGTCTTAATCACTGATGTGAATGGAATTTCGATTGAATGATATAAAAATATAAGAAATGAAAAATATAATAATATCAAAAACATTAATAGCCTTGTTATTATTGCTAGCATGCAACACAAGAACAGATGAACATAATTCTCAAAACAAGGATGAATTTCTAAATCCATTTCCAATTAATCTCCATTCTGATACGCTTAATTATAAAGGCCTCAATGGAAAAAAGCATGGAGTTTGGCTGGTAAATGGAAAAAAAATAATTTACAAAAATGACACGGCATACCCAATTACAGATTCAACTAAAGTTGATGAGTTAGTGAGAAAATTGAATGCCAAATGAAACATTTTCTATTTTGTTTAGATAAAAATATTGTTTAAATTTGATTAAATGAAAAAAGCACTCCTACTTCTTATTGCAATTAACTTTTCAGTGATTTGTTTTTCGCAAGACACCGATTTCTACAATACGTATTTCGAAGGAAATGCATTGTTATCAAAAGGTCAATACGACAAAGCCATTGAAAAACACACGCTAGCGATTAAACTATATCCAAAGGCAGATTACACGTATTTCAATCGTGGAAACGCCTATTATAAAAAGAAAGATTTTGCCAATGCATTAAAAGATTACGACCAAACACTTAAGTTGAATTCGGACTATGCAGAAGCATATTTTCAAAGAGGATTAACCAAAGTTCCTTTAGGCGACAAAACCTTATGTGATGACTTTAAGAAGGCAGAAAAACTTAAAATGACTGGCTCACATGAGGCTCTAAAACTACATTGCAAATAAGCATATGATTAAAATTTTGGAATAGTAATTGCCTCGTATTCTAAAAACGACTCATGAAATCAAAATTGTACTTTATTTTAATTATTCTATCCACATTTAGCACGAGTTGCTCAAAGTATGGATACGTAAAGTTGAAATTCCCCACAGCACCGAATGCAGTGCTACCTGATGATATCAAAACCATTGCAATTGTAAACAGATCTCTTTCGCCCAAAGACAATTCAAGTAAAGGCAATGCAATTGCGGAAGCCATTTTAACTGGTGAAATCGCGGGATCCGATAAATTAGCCTCAGACCAATGTCTAAAAGCTGTTTTTGACCGCTTCAATGGATACAGAGAAATCTCCATTGTTTACCCTGCAACAAGCAGGTTAGTTGGAACTGGAACACGTGTAACTCCAGACCCTTTGAGTTGGAAAAGAGTAAAAGGAATTTGCGACTCATCTAAGGCAAATGCTTTATTAGTTTTAGAAATGTTTGATTCTAATTCAGATATAATATTAAGTAGTGTATCCAATCAAATCAATAGTGTAATATCAGGAACACTAGATACACCAAAACCACCAAATCAAATTAGGATGAATGTTATTAGTTATTGGAGACTTTATGATCCAACTACTGAAAAAATTATAGATCAATATCAAACTACAAATTACTTGACATTTAATACAACAGGACTATTAAATCTCCCACCACCTGATGCACTTCCTCAAACAGCTTATGCAACAGGAGAACAATATGTGGAAAGGTTTATTCCTGGTTACTATTAAGTAAAACGGGATCTGTACAAACGTGGCAAGGGATCATATAAAGAACAATTTAAAGCGGGCTTCAGAAAATCAGAGGTTGCAAATTGGGAAAGAGCCATTGAAGTATGGAGCAATATTGCTAAAAATTCTTCTCGTAAAAATGCAGGCAGAGCTTGTTTAAACTTAGCAGTTGGTAATGAAGTGCTAGGAAATACAGAAGAAGCTCTTAAATGGGCAAAGAAATCCTACGAAGACTACGGAAATAAATTGGGACGAGATTATGCAAATACATTAAAAAACAGATTAAGATATGAATAAAAAAAAACCCTCGATGCATCGAGGGGATTTTTTGTCATACTTGTGCCGTTTATCTTGTCGCAACTACTTGCGGAGCAACCTTTTCTACCATATTCATAGCTTGTACTATATTAATAATCGCTAAACTTTCTCTTTCTTCAGCATTATGCAAATTGGCTAACATAGAAGGAATAGTTCTTTGAGCATATGCCTCTTCTCGTAATTCAATTGCAAATCGATATGAACGAACAGAGGATAACAGTAATTTTTTTGCTCTTATAATTGTACTGTCATTTTGATCATAACTACCAAGCATATCAATAAATGCTGATTTTAATAGTTTAAACTCTAATCTGTTATTGTAAGCCAATAATTCACATGCTGCTAATTTTTTTGTGTTTGCTTGTTTCAGTAACTCATTTGCAATCTCAACCAATCTTTTTTGTTCTTCTCCATGCTTTAAAGCGGCTTCTTTTTTCAATTTTGTTGCTCGCGCCATTAATTCTTCAGATTGAATAAGAAGAATTGAAGGATCATCAACCATTGAAAACTCCCTTCTTTCTACTTCTGTAAAGTTAGCGTAACCTAAAACATAATTTTTATCATGTTGAAAAGCTAAGTTAGCTGGTGTTTGGCTGGTTACCACCACATGGATGATCAAAGCCAACAATGTTAAGATAAACGTTTTTGTTTTCATGACGTGTATTTTTTAAGTGTGTTAATAGTATCATAGTATAATTTTAAATTGGGAAATCAATTTCAGCATGTTTGTAATGTCTTCTAAAGTACTTACAAATAAATAGTTTTACTTACATGGGTTTGTAAATTTGTCTTTTTGTACGGCAATAAAAATTAAAGGTTGGAAAAATTCGTGTTAAATATATGAACACAAAAGTGGTGGAAAATTAAAATCGAAAACAAACGGAACTTAAACTAAAACAGATCGTACAACTATATCGGGTTAACTTATTCAGCACTCACTACAACTCCGACTCCTTCATTTTTTATATCCTTCAAAGCTGGATTTCCTTTGTATTTTACGCCACCTAAACCTTTGGCATCAACAACTAACTCCTTCGAAGCATTCACTTCTACTTTCCCAATTCCATCTGATTCTATATTGACTCCTTCTGCTTTAAATTCAAAAGCTTCAAAAGAGCCAATTCCTGAATGCTTAATCTTTAGGCTTTCCCCTTCTCCAATCAAATGCAACGAACCTACCAACTCTGATTTAACATTTAATGTATCACATATTAAATTTAAGTGTGTAGCGCCTACTCCCTTCAAACTCAAATCAATATTTTTCAATTTCAACTGCCCCATACAATTTATCAATCCAACTCCTTTTGTTTCCAAATTATTTATATCAACCAACGTTATATAAATATTTATTTTTTTCATTTTTTCAATTTCGGAATTGTCTTTCATCTTAATTGTCAAAACATTATTTTCAACTTCTGTTACAATAAATGGTAATAGATTTTCATCCGTTTCAACTCTAACAGATTCTTTTTCCTTTTGCAAGAGATAAACATTAAATACCCCTTCCAATATAATTTCATCGAATGAACCTATTTCTCTTACTTCTGTAGTCACTTTCCCGTTGCCTTTTACTTTATTGGAACCATCTCCAGTTGAAACAGACATGTCGTCACAACCCACAAATAGGAATATTAGTATAATAAATAAGAATTTAGTAAAAACTACATGAGATTCCATATCCTTTAGATTTGTTAGACAAAATTAGACATTTATATTGAGACGGATAGACCATTGCAAAAGTTACACGCCAAAACACCTTGCTATCATTGCAAGCAAAAAAACATATCGACATTTACAAAAACAATTATTTATTCGTATTTTTATATAAAATATAAGAAAATATGAGAAACCTACTGTTTTTAACCTTCTGCTCTCTCTCTCTTTTAAGTTATTCCCAAAAAAAAATAAAATACGAAACGGTGTTCTTTGAAGATAAAAACTATGAATCTCCAACTATCAAAATAAATTTAACAGGTGCTCTGAGCGAATTTGATTTAATAAAAACAAAAGTGAAAGTTTACAACTATGGCGACAAAACCATTGTAGTAAAACCGGAAGAATGCTATTTTACAACTCACCAAGGAAATGTCTTTTCAAGAGACAAATGGATTGTTATTGCACCACGTGATAATGAATCTAAAGTAATCGACATTAAAACAGATAATATAAAAACGGATAGTACCACATTACATTTAAACGGTATGTATATCTGCAAAACTCAAGAAATATACGCTGCACAAGCTATGCTATTACCACCAGAAAAGGAGGTAAAGATTGGAAATTTTCGACTTGAACTAGATGGTTTTGACAGAGATGGCAAAGAAATTATGATTCGATATAAAGTTAGATACGTTGGCGATAAAATTGGCATGTGTGTTCCAAAAAACATCACATTAAAATCACCTGAAAATGGAGAATATAAAAATCAAAAAGAAAAAGACAAAATTCATGTATTCAGAAAGAATGAAGATATGATCATCGGCTTTTTATATATTAGCGATAGTAAAAAAGATAACACACTACATTGGAACGATGCTTTCTCAGAATCAATTCCTGAAAAAATTGACAACATCGCAATTGACCTGAATATAGATTTAATAAAGACAAAAGATAAAAATTAAACTATGAAAAACATACTGCTTTTTGCGCTCATTGTTTCAAACATTTTATTTGTAAGTTGTGGCAACACTGAACATACGGAAGAAAATGAAGCTAACGGCAAAATTAAACTTGAGCTAAAGCCAACTCCTGGGAAACCATTAAAAATCAACTACCAATTTTCTGTTAATCAGGTTGCTTCTGGTGACGTAACTTCTTTCGAAATGGAAATGACTGGCAAATGTGAGACAAATGTAGAAGGTGAAATTGTTTTGGAAATGAAAAACGACAAAATTAAAATGTCTGGAAGTTTACAAGGAGTAAACATTAGTGGTTCTGCTTCTGGGCCTGATTCATTAGTTGGTGACGCAAAACTAGTTGCATTACCCATTTTTACCTTAGAAGGGAATACCTATCGCGGAATATATGATGCTTATCTAAATAAAAAAGCGGAAGTACGTGTTAATCAAGGTGAAATAATTGACTCTACAGAAAATAAAATGCAATTTCTAATTCGATATCCGAGCACTGAAATAAAAGTTGGAGATGTTTGGGAAAAAGAAATCGTAATTAAGGCGGGAAACAAAATGAATTGTAGTGCAAAATATACTTTGAAAGAAATTCATGGCGACTTTGCAATTATTTCTATGGAAGGTAAACTATTCGGAAGCGGTGAAAAATTTGGAAATGAATTTTCGATGGAAGGGAAATTAACTGGAACAATTACTGTTGACATTACAAATGGATGGCCAATCGAATCTAACACTCATCAGGACTTCATTCTAAAAATGAATGGAAAAGACATTCCAATGAAATATGATATAAAGTGTAAAATAGAATAAATAATTTGAAATCACATTCGATACACGAAATTCAAAAGGAATTAAACACACGAGATAATAAAGATGTGCTTGATTTATGTATGCGTTTAGCTAAACATAAAAAAGAAAACAAAGAACTACTCTCCTATCTCTTGTTTGAAGTCAACGATGAAAAAGAGTATCTTGAAAAAGTAAAAAAATCACTCGATGAACTCTTTCTTGAAATAAGTCGAAAATCCACTTATACCACAAAAAAGGGGCTACAAAAGGTTGTTCGCAACTTAAATAAGTTCATTAAAAATTCCAGTAAAAAAGAAACTGAACTCGATTTGAGAATATTTTTTTGCAAAAAAACAAAAGCAGCAAGAATAAATTTGGACTCAAGTAAAATTATCAGCAATCTCTATTATAGAGAAATCGAGAAAATCAAAATTGCTTATTCAAAATTACATGAAGATTTGCAATACGATTACAAAGATGATTTAGAAAAACTATCGATTGTATAATAAATGAACATCTAAAACTGTCTCTGCTGAAACAATAGAATTAACAAGCCCCAAAGTACTCATATTAAAGGTTGTTACCTTGTTTGCTTCCACAACATAAAGTTTATTTTGAACATCATCATACTTCAGCTTGACAGCTGAATAACCAGTCAAAAATGTTGTAATGCTACTCAACGAATATTGGTATTTATATATTACTCCATTTGAATGCCCCAACAAATAAGTATCTGAATCAACCTTTAATGCACTCAATAAGTTACCTGAAGCCAAAGAAAATGGATACGGACTCCACAAATTATTATTAATTCTATCAAAAAGTTCAATAGTAGCTTGCCCACCAACATTACCGAAAACAAATACATTGTTTTCATCCTTTTCACAAAATGCCACAACATCTTGTGTTAAAGCACAGTTTTTCTCAGCAATTCCAGTAGGAAAATACGTCACTAATTTTTTATTTGATGTAAAAATTTCTTTTTGCTCTGCAATCATATAACCATCATTAAAACACATGTGCTTTGAATAATATCCCGACAAGGCATTTGCACTAAAAAATACACCACCAGAATAATTATATCCTCTAATACTACCATCATATCTTGCAACAAATGCATTTTGATCATCATTACTATACCCAGTAAAATAAGGATTAGAAGATGTTACAGCTGCAATTGTAAATTTCGGACTGTTAAATTCCAAAACATGTCCTGTAAAACTACCAGTGTAATTTCCACAAACATAAGCTTGCTGATAATAGCTACTCACCGATGAAGAAAGATAGTCTCCAGAAAAAGCATGATAAGGAGTAATGCCAGTAAAAACAGTATCTAGAGTGGACAAATTAGTGATTGAACTACTTGTGTTACTCACCAAATAAATAGCTTTTAACACCTTTGGCACAGCAATTAAATATATTTTTTGAAACTTCTGTGAACTATTTTCTCCGTCTGACGCAGAAATTTTGATGTAATAAAAACCTGTTTCCAAATGAATATTATCTAGAATATAATTCATATTTAATGTCATACTAGGGGATGAAACCGACACAGGTACAGTAATATGCGCATAATTCTCATTTGCATCCAATAAACTCACTGAAACTGTACTTATTCTTGACTCATCCGTAACAGTTGCATTCACATTTACGTATGTATTCACATTAAAGGTTTGATTTTCAAGTGGAATATTAAACCTAATGACAGGTCCCGTCACATCCACATCCTTTTTACAAGAAAAAAGGCCTAAAACAACTATACAACAGATAAACGAATATATTTTGTTCACATTAAACATAGCATAAAGTTAAGCAATTACAACAAAATTAGCTACGGTCGACAATATTATATGTTAATAAGATGTTAATCGCTTGTTTAAAAATATATTTATTCTCGAACGCTTTCAAAATTTGGTAAATTTGTACTATGACTGATTTTACTACAAAAAACGATATAAACTCCCGAAGAAGAGTGAGCAAAACAACCACAAATCAGCAGCTGATGGATATAGGCAAAATGCCTCCTCAAGCTGTTGAATTAGAAGAGGCGGTTTTAGGTGCTTTAATGCTTGAAAAAGATGCATTAACAAACGTAATTGACATTTTAAAGCCTCAAAGTTTTTATAAAGATGCGAATGCACGCATTTTCCAAGCTATTGAACAACTTTTTACTAGATCAGAACCTGTAGATATCTTAACAGTTACTCAAGAATTAAAAAAAACAGGAGAACTTGAATTGGTTGGTGGCGCTTATTACATTACCTCTTTAACAAACAGAGTGGCTTCTGCAGCAAATGCTGAATTTCATGCTCGTATTGTTGCTCAAAAATTTATTCAACGAGAATTAATTCGAATTTCCACCAAAACCATTAATGATTCTTATGAAGATGGATCAGATGTTTTTGAACTTTTAGACAATGCTGAAAGAAATTTATTTTCTATCGTAGAAGGAAATATTCGAAAAGATTACGATAAGATGAGTACACTTATTCGTAAAGCAATCGATCAAATTGAACACACAAAAAATAACAAAGGAAATTTTTCTGGTGTACCATCGGGCTTAACTGCACTGGATCGACTAACATCCGGATGGCAAAAATCTGATTTAGTAATTATTGCTGCACGACCTGCAATGGGAAAAACAGCTCTCGTTCTAACAATGGCAAGAAATGCAGCTGTTGATTTCGGAAAACCTGTTGCTGTGTTTTCTCTCGAAATGTCTTCACTACAACTTGTTACTCGTTTAATTGCAAGTGAGTCAGAACTCTCTTCTGAAAAATTAAAAAAAGGAAATCTGGAAGATTATGAATTCCAACAACTGAATGATAAAATTCGAAAACTTACTGAAGCACCATTATTTATTGATGACACTCCAGGTTTATCTGTTTTTGAATTACGTGCAAAAGCAAGAAGATTAAAAGAACAACATAAAATTGAATTACTAGTTGTAGACTATTTACAATTGATGACCGCTGGTGGAGAAGGCAAAGGAAATCGTGAACAAGAAATTGCCACAATCTCTCGTTCACTAAAAGGATTAGCAAAAGAATTGGAAATACCTGTAATCGCGCTTTCACAGTTGAGTCGTGCGGTTGAAACACGCGGTGGTGACAAACGTCCACAACTCTCCGATTTACGTGAATCAGGTGCTATCGAACAAGATGCTGACATGGTAATGTTTATTCACCGTCCAGAATATTATAATATTACTGAAGATGAAAATGGAGGTTCAACGCTAGGTGTAGCTGAATTGATTATAGCAAAACATCGTAACGGGCCAGTTGATTCTGCAAAAACAAGATACATCGGTCAATTCACCAAGTTTGCCGACTTAGATATGCTAGATCAAAATATGGATTATGGCGTCTCTTCTTCAAACAAGCTTTCACCTGCTACCGATTTTGATTCCCAATCAAATTCAGTTATACGTGGCTCAAAAATGAATGACATTGAGGAAGATCATCCTTTCTAAATAAATAGAATGAAACGTTTCATAATTATATTTTTATTCCTTTTTTGCAGTCTGTTTTCAAAAGCAACTTTTATTCTTATCCCAATGGACTTAGAACAAAAAGACCATTTGAAAGCTTATGGTGTTGCTTATTGGGTTTTAAAAAATGATGTAGAAGTACATTGGTTGTTGAATTATCGTGGTGGAAGTTTTATGATAAAAGATGCCAAAGAAATTCAGAACGAATGTACCATACGCGGAGTTTCATTTGAAGTAATCGCTGATTCTAAATCAACCTCAATTCTTACTGAAATTTCCAATCCAGAAGTAAACATGGAAGATGTGAAGTTGGAGAAAGCACCGAAAGTTGCAGTGTACTCACCAAAAATGAAACAACCTTGGGATGACGCAGTAACACTAGTCCTTACCTATGCCGAAATCCCATATGACATTGTTTATGATGAAGAAATCATGAAAGAGAAATTAGTTTTATATGATTGGCTTCATTTACATCATGAAGATTTTACTGGTCAATATGGAAGATTTTGGTTTGGCTACCGTAACGCTGCATGGTATCAAGAACAACAACGTTCACTTGAAACTAGTGCTTCAAACTTAGGCTTTTCAAAAGTATCAGAAATGAAACTTGCTGTCGCCAAAAAAATTCGAGATTTTACTTCCGGAGGCGGATTCTTATTTTCTATGTGCTCTGCGCCAGATAGCTATGACATTGCATTAGCTGCTGAGGGTCTGGATATTTGCGAAAACATGTTTGATGGTGATGGAACAACTCCAAACTATAACCAAAAATTAGATTATTCAAAAACATTCGCTTTCACAAATTTCACGCTAAGCACAAACCCTAATGAATATGCTAAATCAAATATCGACACCTATAGCAGTCGTAAACAAAAATATGGAATTAGTAAAACGAATGATTTATTTACCCTTTTTGAATATTCCGCTAAATGGGATGTAGTTCCAACAATGTTATGCCAAAATCACGAACAAATAATAAAAGGTTTTTGGGGACAAACTGTTGGTTTTGACAAATCTTTCATTAAACCCAATATATTGATTTTAGGAGAAAACAAAGCGGCTAACGAAGCAAGGTACATTCATGGGACTTATGGAAAAGGCACCTTCACATTTTTTAGTGGTCACGACCCTGAAGATTACGAACATAGAGTTGAAGACCCTCCAACTGACCTAAATTTGCACCCAAACTCTTCTGGATATAGATTGATACTGAATAACATTCTTTTTCCTGCTGCTAAAAAGAAAAAACAAAAAACATAATTTTTTTAATCGAAGAATCGCCAAGAAACACCCAGCTTAAATGCTCTGTCATTAACTGGATAATCAGCAGTCATCATATATTTATTTCCCATCCATCCACTATTTATGTGATCTATTTTAAAGAATACCCTTGCTGATTTTATTCTGGCATTAATGAAGAAGTCGATAAAAGGATAGTTCCCGTATTTTTTATCGTCCTGCAAATAGAATTGTGCAGTCGCTGGCATGTATTTATCAGCATAATATCCGGAAACAAAAAACACTGATGCACCAATTTGAATTCGCATGGCTTTTTTAAATAAATCATTTTCGTAGAACAAAGAATGCTCCAAAACGTACTCCGGCAGCCTTATGACAGTTGAATCCGGAACATATTGATATAAAATATTATTATTCAAGTGCCAGTTAAAAAAAGTAAAATCTTTTTTCAAGCTAGCAGAAGCTACGGGAATAGTTCCTTTGTATTGTCTAGCAAAATTATAGTTATCAAAGTACACAGGGTCTGTAATCTCTTTATAATTCACTCCGACAGCTAGTTTATACTTCTCCATTACAAAACCTAAACGAACTGCATTCTCAAAAGTCTGAGTAAAATCATTTTCCCATTTGAAATGATTAGATTTATAAAAATTATAAATATAGTCGGGAGTTTGGCTTCCTACGCTTATTGCAAGGGAAAGATAAGTCAAGCTGTCAAGAATTCCTTTTTTTAAAGCTCCTTTAAAGCGATAATCACTTTCATTGTAGCCAGATAAACAATAATCTGCAGCAAGATTAAACCACAATCTGTGATTAGAATAAGTATTGAAAAGCTCCGCACCTGCAGAAAAGTTGTTAAAAGTAGTATCCACATCTCTTTGTCTGGTAAAAACAAACTGGTCCTTTGCTTTTAACCCCAATCCTATCTTATCACCAAAACCTCTGTGTTTTCCATTATCTAGGCGTTTCCAGGACAACTCATTTTCTAACTTCACATTATAAGTGGAATCATTGGTCTTGATGGAATCATAAAAAACATTGGAATAGAATCCTCCTAAAGGAGCATCGTCTTGATATTTCAAAACCACATCATCAAAAGTAGTAGACAGCATTATTCTACTATTCGGAATAATCATTGATTTCTCTGAAGTATCATTTTCTTTCTTGCCAAAATTCAAGTACTGATTTACAAAAACACTTCTATTGCGGTAAGTTCCTTTTGCCGAAGCTAAATTTACATTCAATAATTTTTTATCCAAGTTTGATGTATTCTCAAAAAGGGAGTCGTCTACAATGCCACCATTTTCAAGATTTTGTACATAATTATAAAGAACCCCAATTAGAATATAATACCTATTATTCTTTGAGCGGTATAAAGAAGAAATAGATAAAAAATTATCGTTTGTACTTTGGCGGAGATAAAATCCTTCAGAGCGGATGCGCGAAAAATTAGCCGTGAGATTCCAATTCTTTTTTACGTTATATGAAAAGGTCAGTTTGAAATTTGATTCTTTCTTTGAACCCATAACATAAACAAGATCAGAGTATGGAACGCGAGTATCGTAAAACTTTAAATTTTGTTTTGTAAAACAATAATCTATAAAATTATTTCTGCTGTAATTAAATCCTAGAGTTTTAATCTGAAATGTCTCTCCTGGTTTATTTATTACCATTCCAGAATTGCCTAAATGATAGCGACCGAGATAGTTTTGCAGATTGGTCAAAGAATTTTCCAAGGTAGATACAGAATCCGTATTCCCGAGTTGATCAGCATAAAAAAAATGTGTGGTCGGTTTTTGTTTGAACAGTTTTGTCGTGTCAACATTTCCTGAATAGGAAAAATGAGCTGAGAAAAGAAAACATAAAACTATATGGCTAATATTTCTCATCAGGAGAATAAAATCTTCTTGCAAAGATAACTATATAAAATAAAAAAGCCCCTTCGATAGAATCGAAAGGGCTAATTTAAAAGTGGCAACGACATACTCTCCCACATATTAATGTAGTACCATCTGCGCTGGTGGGCTTAACTTCTCTGTTCGGAATGGGAAGAGGTGGACCTCACCGCTATAGTCACCTAAAATCATTATCCGTTTTTGCGGATACAATAAGATTGACATAATAAAGAAAGAAAATACAACAATAATAAAATAATTAAATTAGAAATATCAAGTTTAATAAGAAAGCTAACGGGTAATTAGTATTGCTCAGCTTTGACATTACTGTCTTTACACTTACAACCTATCAACGTAGTAATCTTCTACGACCCTTTAAAGAAATCTTATCTTGAGGCGAGTTTCGCACTTAGATGCTTTCAGCGCTTATCTCATCCGAACATAGCTACCCAGCGATGCAGTTGACACCACAACTGGTACACTAGCGGTCCGTCCGACTCGGTCCTCTCGTACTAGAGTCAGGTCCTCTCAAATTTCTAACGCCCACAACAGATAGGGACCGAACTGTCTCACGACGTTCTGAACCCAGCTCGCGTGCCACTTTAATCGGCGAACAGCCGAACCCTTGGGACCTTCTCCAGCCCCAGGATGTGACGAGCCGAC
>CANNHN010000019.1 GCA_947504725.1 Bacteroidota bacterium
GAAGCAACCGATTTAGTAACGATTTTGAAGGCTGGTAAATTACCTGCTCCTGCTCGAATTGTTGCAGAGGAAACAGTAGGGCCAATTTTAGGTGCTGAAGCAATTTCTAAAGGATTTAAATCTACAATCATCGCCTTGTTATTAGTGCTCGTGTTTATGGGCTTATATTATAGCAAAGCTGGTTGGGTGGCAGATTTTGCCATGATTATCAATAACTTCTTTGTAATTGGAATTCTTGCTTCTTTCGGAGCGGTATTAACATTGCCTGGTATTGCTGGTATCGTATTAACGATTGCCATGTCGGTGGATGCTAATATTTTAATTTTCGAACGTGTTCGAGAGGAATTAAGTTTAGGGAAAACGACAGCAGTGGCTATTAAAGAAGGTTATAAAAATGCGATGTCATCTGTAATCGATTCACATATCACTGGTTTATTGCTTGGTATCATCCTTTATGTATTCGGAACTGGTCCAATTCAAGGTTTTGCAACTACATTAATTATTGGTATCGTTTCTTCTTTATTCTGTGCTATTTTCATCACACGATTAGTGTTTGACCGTTGGTTAGGAAAAGGAAAAGAGATTTCTTTCGGTAATAAAATTACTGCGAATGCTTTCAAAAACTTCAACATTAATTTCGTTGGAAAACGTAAATACTATTACATTTTTTCTGTATTGGTAATTTTGGCTGGTGTTTTCTCTTATGTGAAAAAAGGCGGATTTAGTTTAGGTGTAGATTTTAAAGGTGGGCGTTCTTACATTGTTCGTTTCGATAACATTAAATCTACTGAAGAAGTGCGTAACGCATTAGAAGTGAGTTTTGGCGAAGCACCAGAAGTGAAAACATATGGTGAATCTGGTTCGCAAGTTCGTGTAACAACAACTTATTTAATTGAAGATGCTTCTGACAACGTAGAAGGATTAGTTGAAGCAAAATTAAATGAAGGCTTAACTACATTAGGTGAGAAATACGAAATAATGGGTTCTCAAAAAGTAGGAGAAACTGTTTCTCGTGATATTAAAACAAAAGCTGTTTGGGCTGTTTTATTATCTTGTTTAGTAATGTTTATTTTCATCTTTATTCGATTTAAAAAATGGCAATATGGATTGGGTGCAGTTGTTGCCTTGTTCCATGACGTAGCAATTGTATTGTCGGTGTATACCATTTTTGATGGAGTTTTACCTTTCTCATTGGAAATCACACAAGACTTTATCGCAGCGATTTTAACCGTTATGAGTTACTCGATGGTGGATTCAGTTGTTGTGTTCGATAGAATTCGTGAATATTTAACGGAGCGTAATAAATCTGACTTAGATAAAAACGAACGTGTGAAAGTAATCAACTACGCCTTGAATAGTACTTTGAGTCGTACTATTAATACTGCATTAACTATTTTCTTTGTAATGTTAGCTATCTTTTTATTCGGTGGAGCTACAATCAAAGGATTTGCTTTCGCCTTGTTAATCGGTATCGCAATCGGAACATATTCTTCTATCTGTATCGCTACTCCAATCGTAATTGATTTGGAAAGAGATAAAGGGGATGCTGAGAAAAAATAACCTCACCCCAGCCCTCTCCAAAGGAGAGGGAGTGAGCTTCGAAATAAAAATTATATTTTAATAAAAACGCTTCTCATCTTGAGGAGCGTTTTTTTTATTTAGAATTTATGATTTTAAAATTCACTAAAATTATGTTATCGGAGCGTTTTTTTTATTCCCCCTTTGGAAAAGGGGGCTAGGGGGATTCTTTTGGTTAGAATTGTATACATTAAACAAACTATAATCGTTTTAACAGAGCAAGCCCTTCTCCTTTGGAGAAGGTGTCCGCCTGGGCGGACGGATGAGGTTGATGAGGTTCGTAAGGTCTCAAATATTTCCGTAACTTTGCCACATGTTAAACTCAATTTTCTTATTCTTAAATCTTGGTGGAGGTGAAGTCGCAATAGTGATTTTAGTTGTCATTATGTTTTTTGGTTCCGATAAATTACCAGGGTTAGCAAAAGGATTAGGGAAAGGAATTCGTGAAATCAATGATGCAAAAAATCAAATTCAAAATGAAATTGCAAAAGGTACAGAAGGATTTAAAGAAGAACTACAGAAACATACAGCGGATATTCAATCTGAAATAAGCAAAGCTGGTGAAGGAATGAAAAAACAATTGGCAGATGCCGGAACGATTGTTAAGGAAGAAGGGAAAGCGATTGAGGATACGATGAAATAGTATCAGGTATTTGGTATCAAGTATCATGACGAAACGTTTTTGCTAATTGCGGAGACGTTTTTTTATTCGTTATGCTTACAGCTAAGTTGTTAGTCAGCTTTAAAAGCACCTGCACGTTACAAAAAGCTTCTTAGCCAATTTACTGCTTTGTCGTTATTAGAAAAAACCATGGTTGGCACGAGAGGTTTGTTGACTTTGATATAAAAATTGATAAGCAATTTTTGTGGTAATGATGTTAATATGAATGCTTCGCATAATGAATATTTCAACGACTCTTCACTTGCCATATATTCTCTTGCTTCCTTGCTAAGAGAAGTAAAACTTCCACCAATAATCATAACAGGAACTTTTTTGTTTCCTGTTAGTTTTCCAAAAGCCTCCACGTTTTCTTTTACATCCTCTATTTCATACACATGCTCATCGCTGGTATGCAATTCCAAAAGGCCATCAGCGCGAAATGCTATTAACGAATGACTTAATTTTATTTCAGAAACAATTTGAGGCATGCTGCTTTATGTAAAATTAAATTTTAAAATGGTTCGTTTCAATAGTATCATCGAATTGTAAAACGAGAATAAATATAATAAAACGACTCACTGTATCAAAAAGCAATTGAAAAATATTACTTTCTGCTTCCGATTAGTAAGGTCTTAGTTCATTAATTAGGTGTTATTTAAATCACCTCAAATCCCCCTTTTTCCAATTTTTCTACTCCTGTTAACTAAAAAATAGGGGGTGTTAATAAAAAATAATCACTTTTTTTACCAACTACCCCCTCTTTTTTATACTTTTGTGTCGAAATTTTGATTTTATCAGGGTTGACCCCCTCTTTTTTACATACTAAACTCAATAAACTTACTAACCTAATCAACTTACAACATGGCCATCCACAGATTTAAAGCATTAGAAACGGTACTTTCGAGAGTGCCAGTTGACGTTCACATGCCAAACAACAAGGTATCTGAATTTTTTGGAGAAAACGTATTTGGCATCGATGCGATGCGTGAATATCTTTCGGAAGAAGGATTTGAAAGCGTAATGGCGGCAATGGAAAAAGGAACACAAATCGACCGTAAAATGGCGGATCAAGTGGCTTCTTCTATGAAAGCATGGGCAAACTCTAAAGGAGCTACACATTACACACACTGGTTCCAGCCATTAACCGGAACAACAGCTGAAAAACACGATGCATTTTTTGAACCAACAGAAGGCGGAAGAGCCATCGAACGTTTTGGAGGCGGACAATTAGTACAGCAAGAACCGGATGCTTCTTCGTTTCCTAATGGTGGAATTCGTAACACATTTGAAGCACGTGGTTATACAGCTTGGGACCCAACATCTCCAGCTTTTGTTATAGGAAAAACATTGTGTATTCCTACAATCTTTGTTTCATACACTGGTGAAGCATTGGATTTTAAAACGCCTCTACTAAAGGCATTGCATGCGATTGATAAAGCTGCTGTTGATGTTTGTCAGTATTTTGATAAAAATGTTACCAAAGTAATTTCAACATTGGGTTGGGAGCAAGAATACTTTTTAGTTGATGACGCATTATTTAATGCTCGTCCGGATTTAGCTATGACAGGCCGAGCTTTGTTCGGACATACTCCAGCTAAAGGACAACAGTTGGATGATCATTATTTCGGTTCTATTCCTGATAGAGCAACTTCATTTATGCGTGATTTCGAAATTGAATCCTTAAAGTTGGGTATTCCTATCAAAACGCGTCACAACGAGGTTGCACCAAATCAATTTGAGTGTGCACCGGTTTTTGAAGAGTGTAACTTAGCCGTTGATCACAACCAATTGTTGATGGATGTGATGGAGAAAGTAGCTCGTAGACATAATTTCCGCGTGTTATTGCATGAAAAACCATACGCAGGAGTTAATGGAAGTGGTAAGCACAACAACTGGAGTTTAAGCACAAACACAGGGAAAAATTTATTGAGTCCGGGTAAAACTCCAAAAACCAATTTACAATTCTTAACCTTCTTTATCAATACCGTTAAAGCAGTTCACGATAACGCAGATTTGTTGCGCGCATCTATTGCAGGAGCTAACAACGATCACCGTTTAGGAGCAAATGAAGCACCTCCTGCTATTATGTCGGTTTTCCTTGGAACTCAACTTTCATTTGTTTTGGATGAGTTGGAAAGTAAAGTAAAAACTGGCAAAATGAGTCCAGATGAAAAAACAGCTCTTAAATTAGGAGTAGGTAAAATTCCAGATATTTTATTGGATAATACCGATAGAAATAGAACATCTCCATTCGCATTTACAGGAAATAAATTTGAGTTCCGTGCAGTAGGTTCATCACAAAATTGTGCTGGTCCAATGACCGTGTTGAACGCGATTATGGCGGATCAATTGGTGAAATTCAAAAAAGATGTAGATGCATTAATTGCAAAAGGAGTAGAGAAAGACGAAGCGATTTTTCAGGTGTTGAGACAATGCATCGTGGATTCTAAAAAAATACGTTTTGAAGGAAATGGATATGGTGAGGAATGGGTGAAAGAAGCTGCAAAACGCGGACTTTCAAACATCAAAACTACTCCGTTGGCGTTAAGTGCGTTTGTGTCGAAGCAAACCATGGATTTGTTTGTTCGTAATGGAGTAATGAGTGAGCGTGAGCAACATGCACGTTATGATATTTATTTGGAAATGTACACGAAGAAAATTCAAATAGAATCACGTGTTATGGTTGATTTAGCGTTTAATCACATCATTCCTACGGCAATCAAATATCAAAGTTCTTTGATTGAAAATGTAAGAGGGTTAAAAGAAATTATGCCAGCGGCAGATTTTAAGAAAAGTTCGTTGGTTCAAATGGAGATGATTACAGAGATTTCGGAGCATATCAATACCATCAAAACCAAATCTGATGAAATGACCCAAGCTCGTAAAAAAGCCAATGCAATTACCGATGTCAAAAAACAAGCAATTGAGTATTGTGATAACGTGAAATCGTATTTCGATGTAATTCGTTATCACGTAGATAAGCTTGAAATATTGGTAGATGACGAAAGTTGGCCATTGCCAAAATATCGCGAATTATTGTTCACAAAATAGGGCATAAAAACCTCTAAATCCCTGTCGAAATGTAGTTTTGGCAGGGATTTCTTGTTTTTTTAAACGAACAATAACAAAAATAGACATAAAAAGAATTTTTTTGTTTCAAATATTTATTTATTTTAGCACCCATTAATACGTAAAACCAAAAATCGATTATGAAGATATTTACAAAATTAACTGCTCTTTTAGCGTTTACACTTTTATTTTCTGCTAACGCATTTGCTCAGAAAAATTTCATGACAGATGCAAAAAAAGCATTCGAAAGCAAAGAGTATTTTAACTCTATTGAGCTTTACAAGAAAGCGTATACAAAAGCGAAGAAAAAAGAAGACAAAGCTTTGATCGTTTTTCAAACAGCTGAATGCTACAGATTAATTGGTGATAATAAACAAGCGGAAGCTTGGTATATCAAAGCTATTAAAGCGAATTATACTGAACCTAAAGCGAAATTGTATTTGGCAGATGCTAAAAAAGCATTGGAAAAATACAACGAAGCATTAATCGAGTACAATAACTACAAAAAAGAAGTTCCTTCTGACCCACGCGGAGAAGATGGCGCTAAATCTTGTGAATTAGCTCAAAAATGGAAAGATGGTCCTACTCGTTACAAAGTTGAAAACGTTGTTTTAATCAATACAAAAGACCCTGATTTCGCTCCTTCTTACGCAGATAAGAAATACAACAAATTGTATTTTACTTCTATGCGTCCAGGTGTTGTTGGTTCTGCTATCGATGGAACAAATGGTGAGATGTACAGTGATATTTTCGAAACAATGATGGATAAAAATGGAAAATGGAGCACACCAGTTTCTCTTCCTGAGCCATTAAATACTAAAGACAACGAAGGGCTAAGTGCTGTTACCAAAAAAGGTGATATGATTTTCTTTACACGTTGTATGGTTGACAAAAAGAAAGTGACCTACAATCAACTTTGGACAGCTCCTAAAAAAGGAACTTCTTGGGGAGAAACTACAAAAGTACCTTTCTGTTTAGATTCTCTAAAATACGCTTCTCCATGTTTATCAGCTGATGCTCAAACATTGTTCTTTGCATCAAATATGCCAGGTGGACAAGGTGAAAATGATATTTGGATGACCAAATTTGATAAAAAAGCGAAAGCTTGGGGAAATCCAATCAATTTAGGACCTGGAATCAACACTCCTGGAAATGATGTTTATCCTTTCATTCACGAAGATGGTACGTTGTACTTTTCTTCTACTGGTCACTTAGGAATGGGTGGTTTAGATATTTACAAAGCTGAGAAAAAAGGTGATGACCAATGGGGTAACGTTACCAATATGAAATATCCTATCAACTCTGCAGCTGATGATTTCGGAATTATTTTCGAAGGTAAAAAAGAAAGAGGTTATCTTTCTTCAAACCGTGAAGGTTCAAAAGGTGCAGATGATATTTGGTCATTTGTTCTTCCTCCATTATTGTTTACTATTGAAGGTGTTGTTACTGATTGTAAATTCAAAGAAGTTGTTCCTGGTGTTGTTATAAAATTGGTTGGTTCTGATGGATCATCCATTGAAACTAAAACAGATGCAGCAGGTTACTTTAAGTTTGCTGAAAACGGTACTGCTCGTTACGTAAATCCAAATACTTCTTATGTAATCACTACACAAGTGGGTGTTGATGTTAAAACAACACAAGCACCTGCTGGTTTCTTAAACAGTTCTGATAAAGTAAAAGAAACAACTGTGGGAGTTGAAGAAGCAAAAACATTCAAACATGATTTCTGTTTAGTGCCTATCGAGCGTTTCATCCGTTTCCCAGATGTATTGTACTTATTAGGAAAAGCAGATTTGGATCATCCTTCAAATCCTCGCGATTCATTAAACTTCCTTTACCAAACATTGTTGGATAACCCAACATTCGTTATCGAGTTAAGTTCACATACCGATTACCGTGGATCTGATCCAGCTAACCAGAAATTATCTGAAGCGCGTGCTAAGTCTTGTGTTGATTACTTAATATCTAAAGGAATTAATCCTGAAAGAATGAAAGCTAAAGGATATGGTGAAAAAGCTCCAGTTGAGATTAAAGATGGAAACGGTGTTGTAACTGCTACTTTAACTGAGAAGTATATCTTAAAAGAAACAAAAGGTAAATCAAAAGAAGAATTTGAGGCAATCATGCAGAAAAACAGACGTACAGTATTCTCTGTATTACGTAAGGATTTCCTAGACCCAAATGCTCCTAAAGATGTTCCTGTTACTGCTCCAACTCCTCCTAAACCAGAAGGTGAAGAGGAAGGTGAATAAATAGTAATTTCTTAATGAAAAAAAATCCAAAAACATCCCGTACTTTTACGGGATGTTTTTATTTTGTAGATAGTCCAATTTGAATTTGTTTTTCAAGCGTCACCCTGAACGGAGCCGAATGGGTAAGCAACAATATATTAATTAATGAGTAACGATAACAGATATAATCAACGTGGTGTTTCCGCATCGAAAGAAGATGTCCATAAAGCCATTGCTAAAATTGATAAAGGACTTTTTCCAAAAGCATTCTGTAAAATTGTCCCCGATTATTTAAGTGGAGATGAAAATTATTGCATCGTCATGCATGCTGATGGCGCTGGAACTAAATCTTCTTTAGCATATACTTATTGGAAAGAAACGGGAGATATCTCTGTTTGGAAAGGAATCGCTCAAGATGCGATTGTAATGAATACAGATGATTTACTATGTGTTGGTGCGATTGATAATATTCTGTTGTCATCGACTATCGGCAGAAATAAAAACAACATTCCAGGCGAAGTGCTTTCTGTTCTTATTAACGGAACAGAAGAAGTTCTTCAACAACTAAGAGATTACGGAATTGGAATTTACTCAACAGGTGGCGAAACAGCAGATGTAGGTGATTTGGTAAGAACAATCATTGTCGATTCAACAGTTGTTTGTCGAATGAAAAGAAGTGATGTAATCGATAACGCAAATATCCAACCAGGTGATGTGATTGTTGGCTTGTCTTCATCAGGAAAAGCGAATTACGAAAGTGAATACAATGGCGGAATGGGAAGCAATGGCTTAACTTCTGCTCGTCACGATGTGTTTGAAAAATCAATTGCGGCAAAATTTCCAGAAAGTTTTGATGCTGCTGTTCCCGAAAATTTAGTTTATTCAGGAAAAATAAAATTGACTGATAAAATTAATGTTGGAAGTGAAGAAGTAACTGCTGGTAAATTGGTTTTATCACCAACAAGAACTTACGCGCCCATCATTAAAAAAATAATCGACAATCATCGCGCAAACATACACGGAATGGTGCATTGCAGCGGAGGTGCTCAAACCAAAGTTTTGCATTTTGTAGACAATGTTCATGTTGTGAAAGATAATTTATTCCCAATTCCACCATTGTTCAAATTAATTCAAGAACAAAGCAACACCGATTGGAAAGAAATGTATAAAGTCTTTAATATGGGACATCGTATGGAAGTATACGTTCCACAAAACATAGCTGCTGACATTATTGCCATTTCAAAATCATTTGGAGTGGATGCACAAATTGTTGGAAGAGTAGAAACATCGGCAACAAAAAAATTAACAATAAAATCAGAAAACGGAATTTTCGAGTATTAGCTTTTTTAGTAATTAGGCAATAGCCAATAGTTAATAGGGAAAACCATAACTAAAGGTTGTTGCTTTTTTTGTATTTTTACATTTTAAAATCAACAATTAACATTCATCAATCAACAATAAAAAAGTGTTAGATAAATTAGCAGCCATAAAAAGACGTTGGGAAGAAGTTGAACAAAAACTTTCTGATCCCAAAGTAATTGGTGATATGAAAGAATTTAAAAAATTCAACATAGAATATAAAGAACTTGGTCACGTTGTAAATGCCTACCACGAATACAAGAATGTTGTGGAAAATCTGGAATTCAACAAAAGTGCTTTGGCAACGGAGAAGGATGATGAGATGCGGGATATGATGAAAACAGACATCGATGAACTGTTGGCAAAAAAAGATAAGATGGAGCACGACATTCGACAAATGTTGATTCCAAAAGACCCTGAAGATGCAAGAAATGCTGTAATTGAAATTCGTGCTGGTACTGGTGGAGATGAAGCAAGTATTTTTGCTGGAGATTTGTTTAGAATGTACACACGCTTCTTGGAAGAAAGAGGATTGAAATACGAAGTAGTAGATTCCAACGCTGGAACAATGGGTGGATACAAAGAAGTGATCATCAATGTAAATTCTGAAGGCGCTTACGGATTTTTAAAATTTGAAGCAGGAGTGCATCGTGTTCAACGTGTTCCATTAACAGAAACAATGGGTAGAGTGCATACTTCAGCAGCTACTGTTTTAGTTATGCCTGAAGCGGATGAGGTGGATGTTGTTCTAAATCCAGGCGATATAGAAATGCAAACTTCTCGTTCTGGTGGTGCTGGTGGACAGAACGTAAATAAAGTAGAAACAAAAGTGCAGTTGACGCATAAGCCTACTGGAATTGTAGTTGTTTGTCAGCAAGATCGTTCCCAATTAGGTAATCGTGAAATTGCGATGCAGATGTTGCGTACTAAATTGTACGACATTGAAATGCAAAAACATTTGGATGCCATTTCTAAACGAAGAAAAACAATTGTAGCAACGGGAGATCGTTCCGAAAAAATTAGAACATATAATTATCCGCAAAATAGAATTACGGATCATCGTATCAATATGACAGTTTATAATTTAACGGATTTTATGGATGGAAAAATCCAACAAATGATTGATGCACTTCAGTTAGCTGAAAATGCAGAGCGATTGAAAGAAGGTGGAGTCGGGGTTTAATTTGGAAATGAATCAATTTGAAAATTTGAAAATGATTGTTAGCATGTCATTTCGAGCTGTCACCCTGAGCGGAGTCGAAGGGCGAGAAATCTTTTAGCATTAGTAGCACAATGACAAGAACAGAACTCTTCAATAACATTAAAAAGAAAAAAAGCTTTCTCTGCGTTGGCTTGGATACTGATATTTCCAAAATCCCTCAACACTTATTAAAATCAGAAGATCCTGTTTTCGAATTCAATAAACAGATTATAGATGCTACCAAAGACTTTGCAGTTTCTTTTAAACCCAATATGGCTTTTTATGAAACGCAAGGCGTTAAAGGTTGGATAAGCTTAGAAAAAACAATCAACTACATCAACCAAACTTGTCCCGATATTTTTACCATTGCTGATGCAAAACGTGGCGATATTGGTAACACTTCTAAAATGTATGCAAAAGCATTTTTAGAAACATTAAACTTCGATTCCATCACTGTTGCTCCATACATGGGAGAAGATAGTGTAACTCCATTTTTAGAATACAAAAACAAATGGGTGATTCTTTTAGCATTAACTTCTAATTCCGGAGCAAATGATTTCCAAATGAACGAGATCTTGTCCCCCTCTGGAGGGGTTAGGGGGAGGATTTTTGAGAATGTCCTCGAAACCTCCAAATCTTGGTCTACTCCCGATAACATGATGTATGTTGTGGGTGCTACCAAAGCAGAAATGCTTTCTGATATTCGTAAAATTGTTCCTGAAAGTTTCTTGTTGGTTCCTGGTGTTGGTGCGCAAGGTGGAAGTCTAAGTGAAGTTGCCAAATACGGAATGAACAAACAATGCGGACTATTAGTTAATTCTTCCCGTGGAATTATTTATGCAAGTACTAGCGAAAATTTTGCAGAAAAAGCAAGAGAAGAAGCAATGAAGTTGCAAAAGGAAATGGAAGTGTTGCTCCAACAATATCTATAATCTAACCCCAATAATACAAACATCATCCACTTGTTCTAAATCAGATTTCCATTTTGTGAATGCTTCTGTAAGTGCTTGATTTTGTTTATCCATTGCTTGATTTGAATTATCTTTCATCAACTCCAGCATTTGTTTGTATTTGAATTTCTTTCCCTGAGGTCCACCAAACTGATCCGCATAACCATCTGTAAATAAATACAAAATATCTCCTTTGCTCAACAGCAATGTATGTGTAGTAAACGGTTTTGCATTATCTGTTTTACCAATGGGTTGTTTGTTTGCTTTTATTTCTTTGAATTCTTCTCCTTGTTTATACCACAAGGGATTGTTAGCACCAGACCATTTTATTTCAGTTCCTTTAATTGTACATAACGAAATGTCCATTCCGTCTTTTACTTCGCTTTCACTTTTCTCAAATGTTTCTATAACTAAGTCGCGCACTTTTTCCAATATTTCCCCTGGCTCCTTAATTCCGAACTCTTTTACTGTTCGGTTAAGTGCATTAGAACAAACTACACTTACCATTGCTCCGGGTACACCATGACCAGTACAATCGGCAGCTGCAATGAAAATAGTATCATTGAAATGTTCGAACCAGTAAAAATCTCCTGCTACTATGTCTTTGGGTTTGTATAGCACAAACGACTCTGGTAAATGAGAACTGATTAGTGATAGTGGCGGAAGAATGGCTTGTTGCAATCGTTTTGCATAGGTGATGGAATCAATGATTTCTTTGTTTTTTTCTTCCAACAATATTTTTTGATGCTCTGTTTCTGCCTTTTGCTCTTCAATTATTTTTTTCGCTTTCCTATTTTGTTGCAAACTTCTGAAAATGACAAAGGCTAAAATCGCAACTAATAAAAAACCTAAGATGAAAGCGTTTCGGACAGTACGTTGTTTATGCAATTCCGCATCTTGTTTTATTTGCTCCGCTTTAAATTCAACTTCTTGTTTCGTTTTTTCTAATTTTAGTTTATCTTCTTTAGCTTGATATTCTGTTGCTGCAAATCGTTTTACATTGTCAATATTGGTTAAGCTATCACTCATTTTTTTAAAGAGTTGATGCATTTCGTACGCTTTTTTATAATCGCCAGTTTTTGCATAAGCTTGATAAAGCACTATAGAAGAAGATAAAACATTGGATGGGATTTCACTCTTTTGAGCCATTGCCAAAGCTTTTTCAGAATACATTTTTGCTGTTTGTGCATCGTTTATCTGAAGATAAATATGTCCAAGGCAACTCAATGATAATGCTACTCTGTTATAGTTTTCAATTTCTTCACCAATCACCAATGATTTTTTAAAACATTCAAGTGCCTTGATGAAATTCGGGTCGTTTTTGTTTTTTATACCTCTACTATATACTTCACCTTTAGATCCAAGACAATCAGATATTCTTAATTTATCATCAATAGTTTCGGAAAGTAAAATAGCGCTATCCAATGTTACAATAGCAAGTTGGTAGTTTTTGCTAGATAATTCCGTTTCTCCATTTTTTGCTGCCGTATCTCCAATCATTAAATAGGTTTCTGCTATGGTGTTGTAACAAAATCCCATTCTTGATTTATCATCAATTTCTCTTCCAATTTTCAAGGCTTTGTTTAAATATTCTAAACTGTTTTTGTTGTCTGATAAGCAGCGATAAATTTCTCCAATACTACTATAACAAAATGCCATTCGAGCTTTGTCTTGTACTTCTTCGGAAATTAAAAGTGATTGGTTGAAATAGTCTAATGATTTAGGATAATCATTTTGCATTCGATAAATTTCTCCAATACTGCTTAGGCAAAAGGCAACCCGAGTTTTGCCATTGTATTCTTTTGCTATTTTAATTGTTTTTTCATAATCAGCTATTGCTTTTTGGAAGTCGCTGGTAATTACATACAAACTTGCTCTTGAACTTGTACAAAATGTAATAAGTGATTTGTCTTTTATCGATTCCGCTATTAACAAAGCTTTGTCGTAGTAGTTTATTGCATTAATGTTGTCTCCTTGTAAACGATACAATTCTCCAATACTACTTAAGCAGAATGCAGTTCTACTTTTGTCACCTATTTTTTCTGTAATTTTTAATGCTCTTTTGAAGTATTCAAACGACTTGTCATTTTTATCTAACATTCTGCAACTTTCAGCTATTCCGCTAAGTGCGTAAGCTGTTAATTTGTAGTCTTGAATACCTTGTGCAATTTTCAATGAGTTTTCATAATATTCAATAGCTTTTGCATTATCATCCTGCTGGTAATAAAATTCACCAAGAAAAAAATAAATCTTAGCACTTAGTTTCCCTGAATTCAGTTTTTCTGATAAACGTTTAGCATCATCTAAATATAATAAAGCGGTATCATATTCCGATTTTCTAATATAATAATTAGCCTTTTCACAATAGGCTTCAGTTAGAGCATAATTGTTTCCAGTTTTTTTGCAATGTGCAATGGCATCTTCAATTAATGGAAATGTCACTTTTTTATTTTTACCCGAAAGTTCAATTAATAGTTTGAGTTTTGAAGAATCATTATTTGAAGCAAAAAAGGCTTTTTTTATGGAATCGTATACCACGTTATACGGTGTTGTGTCATTTAAAATACTGTCGCTGGTAGTACTAAATTGAATGGTAGTGCCATTTTTATTATTGCAAGAAGTTGCTATAATAAAAAGAGTGAAAAGACTAACGATGTAGTTTGACAACTTCATTTATAACAAAAATAGCAAAACCAATTTTTAAAGTCAAAGAATTGGACATTTAAATGAGTTTATTATACATTTGCCCTAAATTTATTTAGCAGAATACTCCTCTGTTTTTATTAACCTATTAAACTTATTGAGGAGCTTTTATGACCGAAGAATTCTTACATCACATCTGGAAGTTCAGATTGTTTGACCAATTAGAACTAAAAACAACCAAAGGGGAAATTATTGACATTAAAAAGCCTGGCGATCATAACTTTGATGCTGGCCCCGATTTTTTTAATGGAAAAATTAAAGTGGGAGAAACACTTTGGGCTGGAAATGTGGAAGTTCACATTAATTCTAGTGATTGGAAGCGACATTTACATCAAAATGACAAAGCCTACGACAATATTATTTTACATGTAGTAAACAATGCTGACATTAAACTTTTTCGAAGTTCTGGAGAAGAAATTCCTACTATCGAAATTAAAAATCGTATTGATAAAAAATTATATCAGAATTATCTCGATTTTAAATCCAGCAACGATTGGATTTCTTGCGAAAAACAAATTTCTACGGTTCCTGAATTTATTGTCAATAGTGTAAAGGATAAATTATTGCTGGAGCGATTAGAACGCAAATCAAAATCAATACTCAATAGTTTAGAATTAAACAATAATAATTGGGAAGAAACATTTTATCATAGTTTAGCACGAAATTTTGGATTTAAAACAAATGCTGAACCTTTCGAATTGTTGGCAAAGTCTTTGCCTTCAATAGTATTAGGAAAACATAAAAGCAGTCTGTTGCAAATTGAAGCTTTGTTATTCGGACAAGCAGGAATGTTGTTCGAGCATTTTTCTGATAAATATCCTCAGCAATTACAAAATGAATATGCTTTTCTAAAACAAAAATTCAAATTGCAACCATTGGAAAAACATTTGTGGAAATATTTACGATTACGTCCAATTAATTTTCCAAGTATACGTATTGCTCAATTTTCAAATTTGATTTATAGCTCTAGTCATATGTTTTCTAAAATCTTAGATTTAGAAAATGGATTTGAACTCAAAAAGATGATGAATATTTCGGTGTCTGAATATTGGGAGTCCCATTTTATGTTGGATAGAGATTCTTCTAAAAAATCAAAACACCTAGGTGAAGACTCGATAAACAACATTGTTATTAATACCATTGTTCCGTTTTTATTTGTGTATGGTAAGCAAAAAGATGATGAGAAGTATATTTACAGAGCTTTGTTATTTCTCGAACAAACTGTTGGAGAAAGCAATTCCATCATTCGAAAATGGGAAGAGTTGGGTGTTTCTGTTAAGTCAGCTCACTCCACTCAAGCCTTATTGCAACTGAAAAACGAGTATTGTAATCATAAAAAATGTCTAAACTGTTCCATCGGTAATTATTTGCTAAAAAATTCGTAATTTTATCGGTATTAAACTACTCCTCGATGGTAAAACGTATACAAGCATGGTTCGAAACGCAAGCATTTGGTGTTTGTGAATGGTGGGGCAAAAAGCTCGGCATCAATTCCACCAAAATTCGAATGTATTTTATTTATCTAAGCTTTTTTACTGTTGGCTCGCCAATCATTATGTATTTTGTAATGGCCTTTATATTAGAAAACAAAGAATTTTTCAAGCCTTTCAAAAGTAAACGTAGAAGTGTGTGGGATTTATAAAAACTAAATAAATTACAGCGTGCTAAATTTTCGTCAATTTTCCCGAATTTATACACCATTTATTCTAATAGCAATTATTGTTTGTATTGGTGTAATCGGTTTTATGATTATTGAGAATTATAGACTTTTGGATGCTTTCTATATGACAATTATTACCGTTGCCACGGTAGGATTTCAAGAAGTTCATCCTTTAAGTGATGCAGGGAGAATTTTTACAGCTTTTTTAATTATCACAAGTTTTGGTACATTTGCTTATGCAGTTACATCTATTTCACAATACGTGCTTGATGGAGAGTTTAATCAGTATTTTAAAAATTATAAAGTGAACGCAGCAATCGAAAAATTAGAAAACCATGTAATTATTTGCGGGTTTGGCAGAAATGGAAAACAAGCAGCACATGTCTTGAAAAAACACAATAAGCGTTTTGTTGTGATTGAACAAAAGAAAGATATTGTCGGTGCTATCAATCATCAATTCGCAGATCTTGTAATGGAAGGGGATGCAACATTTGACGAAGTGTTATTAAAGGCAGGAATATTAAAAGCAAAAGCCTTGATTACTACATTGCCTATTGATGCCGATAATCTTTTTATAGTTTTGTCTGCTAGAACTTTGAATTCGCAAATAACTATTATTAGTCGTGCTTCTGAAGATAATACCGATAAAAAATTAAAAATTGCTGGAGCCAACAATGTCATTATGCCTGATAAGTTGGGTGGTGCTCATATGGCTTCGTTGGTAATGAAACCTGATGTCATGGAATTTGTGGATTATATTACTGGACAAGGTGGGGATAATATTCGTTTAGAAGAAATTACTTTTGATAATTTGCCAGAGGCTTTTCAAAATAAAACGATAAGAGATTTAGAAGTAAGAAATAAATCAGGAGCAAATATTATTGGTTTTAAAACAGGTAAGGGCGAATATATTATTAATCCAAGCGCTGATACAATAATTATTCCAGATGCTAAGTTATTCGTACTTGGAACTACAGAACAGATTACTAAATTAAGAGAGTTGTTCGCACACTAATGAAAAAGATTCTCATCACCGGCAGTAACGGTTTACTAGGACAAAAAATAGTCAACACTTTATTGAAAAGAACTGACGTGCAAATAATCGCTACATCTTCTGGTGTAAATCGTTTGTTAGCAAAAGATGGTTATACATACGAATCCCTCGACATCACACAAAAATCACAAGTAGAAAGTGTTTTTAAAAAACATCAGCCAGATGTAATTATTAATACAGCTGCAATGACCAATGTAGATGCTTGTGAAACAAAGCGAGAAGAATGTTGGGCAATAAATGTTGCTGCCGTTCAAAATATTGTAGACGTTATTTCTGAAAATGGAAACTCTTGTCACTTAATTCACCTTTCAACCGATTTTGTTTTTGATGGAGAAAAGGGAAGTGAATATGTAGAAACCGATATTCCGAATCCACTAAGTTATTATGGGCTCTCTAAATTTGAATCAGAAAAAATACTTCAAAAAAGCACTATTAATTGGGCAATAGCACGCACGATTATTGTTTATGGAATTGTAGATAATATGAGTCGCTCTAATATTGTGTTGTGGGCAAAAGAAGCATTAACAAAAGGACAAAAGATTAATGTGGTGGATGATCAATTTCGTTCGCCTACACTTGCAGAAGATTTAGCTGACGGCTGTATTTTAATTGCTGATAAAAAGGCGAAAGGGCTTTTTCATTTGTCAGGACCAAAAACATTGAGCATTTTAGAATTGGTTTATTTAGTTGCTGATTTTTGGAAGCTTGATAAATCGTTAGTTACTCCTTCAAAATCGGATAATCTTAATCAAGCGGCAAAGCGTCCACCACGAACAGGCTTTGATATTAGCAAAGCAAGAATAGAATTGGGGTATGCGCCAAAATCGTTTGAGGAAGGATTGGGAATTTTAGATGCGCAGTTAAAATAGATTCCGTTAGACATCTAACGTTATCCATTTTCCATTTTAAATTCGCACTCCCATCACAAGAATGTCATCTACCTGACTAACTTCTTTTTTCCACTCTTCAAGTGATTTTTCTAGAATGGCTTCCTGCTCCGTAGCTGGCTTTTGGTGTATGGAAAGCAATAAGTCTTTGAAGCGCTTCGTCATGAATTTTTTTCCACTCTCGCCACCAAACTGATCTGCAAATCCATCTGTGAAAACATAAATCATGTCGTTCTTTTTAATTTCCCGAACATGACTTTTAAATTCTTGATCATTAGAAGTTATTCCGCCAATGGCTGCTTTTGTTGGTGGAATTTCATTTAAAGTGTTTTCGCGAATATAATACAACGGACGATTAGCACCTGCATATTCGATTGTATTGTTTTTCAAATCAAAGATGATTAAGGCAATGTCCATTCCATCACGTGACATTGAATTTTCTTCGTTTTGTCGTAATGCTTTTTTTACTCCTTTGTTTAAAGAGGATAAGATGGCTGATGCATCACACAAACGTTTTTCTAAAACTGCATGATTCAATTCATCAATACCAATCAAACTCATGAATGCTCCCGGAATTCCATGCCCTGTACAATCAGCAGCAGCCATTAATAATTTTCCGCTTTCGTGCTCTGCAAACCAATAAAAATCTCCGCTTACAACATCTTTTGGTTTGTACAATCCAAAGGCATCAGGCAAGTGATTTAAAATGATGGAAGGGTTTGATAAACGCGCCCGTTGAATTTGTTTAGCGTAGTTAATGCTATCTGTAATGTCTTTATTCTGTACTTCAATTTCTTTGTAGGCAAGTGAAAGCGAATTGTTTGCTTTTTTCTTTTGTAAAACACTTCTAAATAAAAAGATTGTGAATACAGCAATTAAACTGCAAAAGATGATTAAATACATTTTCAATTTTTTGTCTTGCGCAGATTTCTCGTCCGATAATTCTTTGTCTTTTTCTAAAGAATTAATCATCAACTCTTTTTTCTCTGATTCGTATTTTGCTGACATTTCATTAATTTGTCTGCTATTTTTTTCATTGTACGTTGAATCTCTTAGGTCGGCAAACTTCTCCAAATATTTATATGCATTTGAGTAATCTTTTTTTGCTGCATATACTTTAGCTAAAATTTCATACGCGGAGGACATTGATGTTTTATATTGAAATTTTGTGGAAATTTCCAAAGCCTTTTCAATGTACTCAATTGCTTTGTTGTAATTTTTAATATGATAATAACAATTAGCCAAACCATTATACCCTTCTGCACAATTGTAATGATCATCAGTTAGTTCGTGATTTTTATTTGAAATTTGAAAGTTTTCAATTGCAATGTTATATTCTCCTAACTCAACATAAATGATAGCAAGATTTCCATGCCCTGTTGCTAAGCCTTTTTCACTCTGTTTTTCTTCCGCTAGTTTTATTGTTTTATTGCAAAATTTTATAGCTTCTTCATAATTGCCCATTAGCTTATTTACAATGCCGAGGTCATCGTAATTTGCAATTAACTTATCATTTAATCCTAATTTTATATTTATGGCTATCGATTTATTAAAGTATTCAACGGTTTCCTTATATCGTTCCTGACCCATGTATATCCATCCAATATTTCTATAGGATTCTCCGATACCTGCGGTATCTTTTAATTCTTCATATATTGCTAATGCTTTGTAATAATAATTGGAGGCACTTGTATAGTCGCCAGAAAACCAGTTTAGGTCACCCAGAAAGTTTATACACTGACCCATTTTTTGTTTGTTTTTTGTTTTTTGGGAAAGTGCATAAGCGATGTTTGCATTGTCAAATGCTTTTAATCGATCGTTCGTTTCTTGTGCTTTTGCAATTTGTAAATAGTATGAAATTTTTGTAACGTCCGATTTTTCTGTGTCAGCTAAATGCTGAAGTGAATCAATCTTTTTTTGAAAAGCAATCGAATCTTTATTCCCAGCACTTGTATTTAAACAGATGCATAAAGTAAATAAATAGAAAAGTAAATACTTTCTATTTTTTATTAGTGATATGTGATTTTCTTTTTTCAATTTAAATTCTAATTCCTATAACTAAAATATCATCTACTTGTTCTCTCGAACCTTTCCAGTCTTCTATTGAATTGCTTAAGTATTCTTTTTGAATTTTCATCGAATCGGTTTGGATTTTCAAGAGTAATTCTTTGAAATTTTTTGTCATTAATTTTTTACCGCTTTTCCCGCCAAATTGATCAGCATATCCATCAGATGATAAGTACAAAGTATCATGCTTCTGCAAAATTAATATATGATTTGTAAATGTCCGATTTTCTTCTTGAATTCCGCCAATCGAAAATTTGTTAGCTTTTATTTCACTCAATTCGTTGTTGGAAATAAGGTACAAAGGTCGGTGAGCGCCAGAATATTGTAACTCATTATTTGTGATGGTGATAATTGCGATATCCATTCCGTCACGGGTCTCTGAAGCATTTTCTCTTTGTTTTAGAGCAGTTCGTACTTCATCGTTCAATCTGTCCAATATTAAATTTGGTTGTGTAATTCCTTCATCTAGAATAATTTTATTCAAAATATTGCAGCCAATCATACTCATTAATGCTCCTGGAACACCGTGACCAGTGCAATCGGCTGCGACAATTATTTTTTTGTTTTAATATTGAGTGAACCAATAAAAGTCGCCACTTACAATGTCTTTTGGTTTGAACAAAACAAATGATTCAGGAAAAATGTTTGTTAGTGACGATTGTTCTGGCAACAATGCTTCCTGAATTCGTTTGGCATAATTAATACTATCGGTTATGTCTTTGTTTTTTTCTTCAATTAATTTTTTCTGTTCTTCAATTTCAGATGTTCGTTCTGTTACTTGTACTTCTAATATTTCATTTTGTGTCGATAATATTTTTTGTTTTTCTTTCTCTTGTTCAATGCTTTTCGCAGAAAGTTCTTCTACTTCAATTAATTTTTTAGAAAGATTTTTGCTGGTTTTTGCAAAGTCGCGAGCTAAGTATATTGTCATGGACAGAGGAATACTCAATGTTACATAAATAACAACAATCCCTAAAACAAATCCTGCCCAGCCAGCCGTGCTAAAATTGGCTTGGATCCCAAGTGCGTTTAAAATAAAAAACACTGTAAAAAATCCAATTGTGGTAATTATTCCTGTTCCAAGTATCCAAGCACCATCTAGTTTCTTATAAATAGCTGCTATAATAATTCGAAGTGATTCGATTATAAATATTGGATATAAAATATATCCCAAAATTTTTGATTCTTTGTTTAATATGCTTAAAATTAAATCAAGCGAAAACAAAACTATCCATAGCCAAAATATTTTTGGCATTTTTTTATAGAAAATACTGTATAGCATTGCTAATAAAGCGGGAATATAAAAATCGGATAACATCGCAGAATAGTGAGCAACTGATTGAACAAAATCTGGAAACATAAAATGTCGTCCTACTATAATATGAAGAAAAAATGTTCCAAAGGCTCCTGCAAATACGCTATAATACAAATTTGATTTATTGTCTCTGTAAAATAGATAGAAAGTAAAATGGAGAAAACTTAATGCAAGAAAGAATGTGAAATAAAAAATGAAAATGGCTGTTACGGTATTTGAGGTCATGAATTTGTATACATTGGCCTCGCGCATTTCTGCGAACTTAAAGTCAAATCCCACAGTGGTTACACGATTTTTTTTGTGGTCTTCCAAAGCGTTTGTATACGCATATCGAATAGCAATTACATGTGTCCTGCTGTTCTTGAAATAAATCGGCATTGGAACTTCTTGTGGATCGTATCGCTCTTCGTTAGCAATATTTTTTGTGTCAATTTTACCAAATGCTTCAATTAATTTTCCATCTAAATAAACTTCAGAAGCACCTGATTGAGTCATCAAAAAAGAAAGTGTTCTGTTTAGTAAAGTAGTGTCGACTAAAATGTGCAATCGAAACCAACCAATTGTTTCAAATGTTCCTGCGGGAATAGAATCAAGATTTAATTTAGGTGAAAGAAATGTCCAAGTGCGATCATCAAAAGCTGAATCAGCCCAACGGATATCATCACCTTTGTGGTATTTCCAATTTGTTAATACGGGAACAGTGGGTTCGTTTACAGTGTATTCTTGCGGACTAGGTAGTGAGTCGAAATGGAAATAAGAATCAGTTTGTGCGAAATCAACAAACGGAGGTAATAATAATAAGAATAAAAGCAGTGCTTTTTTCATCAATCAAATATAGGACATCTAATGTTAAAGATGAAAGAAATATTCAATGCCCATATAGGCGAATGCTCCTGCAAAATATCCGATAAGTGCTAGCCAAGCAATTTTTTTCAAATACCAAATAAAGTCAATCTTTTCCATTCCCATCGCTGCAACACCTGCAGCCGAGCCAATAATTAAAATACTTCCGCCTGTTCCAGCACAATACGCTAAAAATTCCCAGATGTACGAATCTGCCGGATAAGTTGTTAAATCATACATTCCCATTGAAGCTGCAACCAATGGAACGTTATCTATGATGGCCGATAATAGTCCAATGGCAGGAACGATGATATTTAAATTGCCAATACTCTCATTCATGTAGTTTGCCAAACTAGCTAACACGCCTGTTGATTGTAAAGAAGAAATAGCAATTAAAATTCCTAAGAAAAATAAAATACTCGACATGTCGATTTTGCGTAAGGCATGTAATACAGATAATGAATCTTTATCTTCATCATCTTTTTTACTGTGAATGATTTCAGTTATAACCCACAATACCCCTAAGCCAAATAAAACGCCCATAAACGGAGGAAGATGAGTGATGGTTTTAAATACAGGAACAAAAACCAATGCACCAATTCCTAAAAAGAAAACGGCATTGCGCTCGAAAGAAGTAGTTGGATTGGGTGAAGCGTTTTCTTTGATTTCCGGACGAGTAACCGACCCTTTTAGTTTGAACGATAAAATAACAAGTGGAACAATTAAACAAAGTACACTTGGTATAAATAGTTTTAACATGATGTTTTGAGCAGTTATTTGTCCGCCAATCCATAACATCGTGGTTGTAACGTCACCAATTGGACTCCAAGCACCACCAGCGTTGGCAGCTATTACAACCATTCCAATAAATAGTAAACGATCTTCTTTGTCGTCAATGAGTTTTCGTAATAACGAAACCATCACAATGGCAGTTGTTAAATTGTCCAACACCGAAGAAAGAAAAAAGGTAATGATGCAAATGATCCAAAGTAATTTTCGTTTGTTGTTGGTTGTAATTCGAGAAGTGATTACATCAAATCCATCGTGCGCATCGATAAGCTCTACTAATGTCATGGCGCCCATCAGGAAAAATAATATTCCAGACAATTCTCCAATGTGCTCAGTAAGTTGTTCGTTAATTAAATGGCTATCACTTCCCATTAAAATATAAACCGTCCAACACAATACACCTGTTAATAATGCTGTAGCTGATTTGTTTATGTTAATAGGATGCTCAAATGCGATAGCAATGTATCCCAAAACAAAAATTACAACCATTATAGTAATCATAGTCTGACTTATTTAGTAAGTTGTAAAAATACGCAAAACAAAATTTATAATTTTAGTGATTATAATTAAAACTTCTATATATTTGAAAGCACTAATTATTTAGATAATACTATGACTGGAAATAAAGAAGCATGGGGTTCTAGGATTGGACTCGTATTAGCAATGGCAGGGAATGCTGTTGGTTTAGGTAATTTTTTGAGGTTTCCTGTGCAGGCAATTCAAAATGGAGGTGGAGCATTTATTATTCCGTATTTGGTTTGTTTTTTATTGATGGGAATTCCGTTATTATATGTTGAGTGGAGTATGGGAAGATTTGGAGGTAGACATGGACACCATAGCACGCCATTTATCCTAGATTCAATGGATAAACGTAAATTCTGGAAATATATAGGTGTTTTTGGAATCTTTACCAATCTTGCTGTTGCAGCTTATTACTGTTATTTGGAGTCATGGACATTATCTTGGATGTGGCACTCCGTTACAGGAACTTTTTCAGGACAAACACAAGCACAAGTGGCTGGTTTTTTTGGAAGTTATATTTCTTTGGAAACAATTGAGCCAATTATTTTTTGGGTGATCTGTTTGTTTTTAAATACTTGGATTTTATCTCGCGGATTAAGTGGTGGAGTTGAAAAGGTTGCGAAAATAGGAATGCCACTTTTAATTATATTCGGAGCAATTTTAGCTTACATAGCTGTTACGATGAAAGCTGGAGAGCATGGTGCTGTGAATGATGGAACTTTAGGCTTGAACTTTTTGTGGACACCCGATTTTTCATCGATATGGACGGCTAAAGTTTGGTTAGCAGCTGCCGGGCAAATTTTCTTTACCCTTTCTATTGGTATGGGATCTATCCAATGTTATGCTTCTTATGTTCGTTCAAAAGATGATATTGCTTTAAATGCAATGAGCGCTGGTTGGATGAATGGATTTGTTGAAATCGTTTTGGGTTCTGCTATTATTATTCCAATAGCTGTTGGTTATTTGGGTATTGATGCTGTTGTTGAAATGACAAAAAATGGCGGATTAGGATTAGGATTTAAAACGTTACCTTATTTGTTTGATCAATTTGGTGGAGCCTTAGGTGTGATGTGTGGATTGTTTTGGTTTGGCTTATTGTTTTTCGCTGGAATTACTTCGTCACTTGCAATGGGAACTCCATGTATGGGCTTTTTGCAAGACGAATTTGGTTGGAAACGTGAAAAAGCGGCATGGACATTCGGATTGGCTGTATTAATATTAGGACTGCCAACTGTTTTGTTTTTTAATTATGGTGTGTTTGATGAATATGATTATTGGGCAGGAACAGTTTCATTAGTAGTATTTGCCCTATTAGAAATTATTCTTTTTGCTTGGGTATTTGGAATGGATAAGGGTTGGAAAGAAATTATAACTGGTGCAGATATTAAAGTGCCAACAATTTTTAAATTCATCATCAAATTCGTTACTCCATTAATGTTAGGTTGGGTATTCATCTCAAGTCTTCCAGGTATTTGGAGTCAAATTAAAAATGAAGCAATCGATAAACAAATTATAGCTGCAACGGATCCTGCTGTTATTGAACAATTAAAAACACAGTTGTTATACGTCAATATTTCTCGTGTTGGATTATTGTTGGTATGGTTAGGTGTTGCATATTTAGTTTATTTGGCTTATAAAAAACGCGTTAAAGAAGGGAGATTTACATCATGAATTCATCCGCATTAATAATGATGCTAACAACTGAAATAGCAGTTACTATCATCACCGTTTATTTTTTTATAAAGATTTTAAAAACTCCGCCTAAACAGGAGCCGGATTCCTTTTCTGATAACGAGAATGAAAAGAATTAGATTATCAAATTAATTTTTTCGGGTAATGCAATTCAAATCTAGAGTTGCATTACACATTTATATTAGAAGCGGCCAGCGCTCGACTAAACAGTATACTACTCTAAAGCATACTACTCCAAATTTTTTAAACTACTCCACAAACTCGATAAAAAGTTTATCGATGTAATTATTCATTTTAAAAACTTTGGAGTATGAGTATGAAAAACATTTTTCGTGATTTTTTTACATTTAACAAACGTGAACGCAATGGCGTATTTATTTTATTAAGCATTATTGCTGCTTTAGTGCTGTATCTCAACATATCATCAAATTTTATTAGTCAAGAATCAGTTGATTTTACAAAATTTGATAAAGAAGTAAAAGATTTTGAATCATCCATTGAAGAAAAAACAGAGTATTCTAATTATTCAGAAAAGCAGGCTATTCGAGAAGAAAAATTAAATGGTACGGAAAAAAAATCGGAAAGTTTTGATTTTAATCCTAATAATTTATCCGAACAAAATTGGAAACGATTAGGCTTAAATGAAAAGCAAATCAAATCCATTAAAAAGTACGAATCAAAAGGAGGCAAATTCAAAACAAAAGAAGATGTGAAAAAAATGTATTGTTTAAGTGAAGAGCAATACAAAACCCTAGAACCATTCATTCAAATTAATTCTCCAGCGGAAATTGCCAGAACGGAAGGAAAATCAAATTCATTTTTTAAAGAAGGGAAAGTTGAAACAGCAATAGCTACAAATGTTCCTAAAGTAGAACGATTAAACGTAATTGAACTAAACTCTGCTGATTCAGCTTCCTTAACAACTATAAAAGGTATTGGTGCATTTTATGCAAAAAATATTATAAAACATCGAAATGCTCTTGGAGGTTTTGTTTCAAAAGAACAACTTCTGGAAATTTGGAAATTCGATCAGGAAAAATTAAGTGCCATCGAAAAGTACATCGATATAGACGGATCAAAAATTAAAAAAGTAAACATCAACACATGCGAAGTAGCTGATTTGAAAAGTCCCTACATCAAATGGACAGTAGCAAACGCAATTGTAAATTATCGCAAGAATCACGGGAAATACAAAACTGTTGATGAAATCAAGAAAACAGATTTGGTAGATGAAGAAACATACCGTAAAATTGTACCCTACTTAATTGCAGATTGAAAGATTGTAAAATTGAAATATTAATTAAACTTTGAATCGGAATTTGTCCCCCTTTGAAGGGGGCAGGGGGATGAATGCGAATCACAATTCATAAACGATATGCTAGTCGATAAAATCAAATCAACAATCAGAGACGTTGCCGATTTCCCAAAACCGGGCATTCTTTTCAAAGACATTACACCTATTTTTCACAACCAGCAATTGTGTAACGAAATTGTGAATGAATTTGCAAAGCGTGTTGCAGATAAAAATATCAATGCCATTGTAGGTGTTGAAAGTAGAGGTTTTTTGTTTGGATTTGCTTTAGCGAACAAAATGAACATTCCATTTGTTTTAGTTCGTAAGGCAGGGAAGTTGCCGTATAAAAAAATTTCCTACGAATACGATTTGGAATACGGAAGCGCAAAAGTTGAAATGCAAGTGGATGAAATCCAACCAGGCTGGAATGTTCTGATTCACGATGATTTACTAGCTACTGGCGGAACAGCAGAAGCTGCAGTGAAATTAATTCAAATGCAAAAAGGAAATGTAGCGGGATTTGCTTTTGTTGTGGAACTTGACTTTTTAAATGGCAGAGAAAAGTTGAGTCCATATTCTGATAATATTATTAGTCTGGTGAATTATTAAAAGTATTATGCAGAGCATAAGTTTCTAGATTATTTAATAACATCACTCTCTTCATTCAATTTAATTTATATTTTTGTCTACTCAAAAAAACGTAATAATGGATTTTAGCACAAACGAAAATCAGAAAATGATCGCTGATATGATCAAGAAGTTCGGGGAAGATCACATTCGCCCGAAAATGATGGAATGGGACGAATCACAAGAGTTTCCGGTAGAAGTATTTAAAAAGCTTGGAGAACTTGGATTGATGGGCGTTTTAGTGCCTGAGCAATACGGTGGATCCGGATTTACATATACGGAATATGTAACTGCAATTGTTGAATTGTCAAAAATTTGTGGTTCAATTGGTTTGTCGATGGCGGCACACAACTCTTTGTGTACCGGACATATTTTAGCATTTGGTAACGAAGAACAAAAGAAAAAATACCTTCCGAAATTAGCAACAGCAGAGTGGATTGGCGCTTGGGGATTGACAGAAACAGGAACAGGTTCTGATTCAGGTGGAATGACAACAACGGCTAAAAAAGACGGAGATTTTTTTGTAATCAATGGTTCTAAGAATTTCATCACACATGCAATCAGTGGAAACGTTGCAGTTGTAATTGTTCGTACAGGAGAAAAAGGTGATTCTAAAGGAATGTCTGCTTTTATTATAGAAAAAGGAACTCCAGGTTTTAACTCTGGAAAAAAAGAAAATAAATTGGGGATGCGTGCTTCTGAAACTGCTGAATTAATTTTCACTGATTGTAGAGTTCACAAAGACCAAATGTTAGGTAAAGAAGGTGAAGGATTTGTACAAGCGATGAAAGTATTGGATGGCGGTCGTATTTCCATTGCTTCATTAGCAGTTGGAATAGCAAAAGGTGCATTCGAATGTTCGTTGAAATATTCAAAAGAACGTGAGCAATTTGGAAAGCCAATCTCACATTTTCAAGGAATTGCTTTTAAGTTGGCAGATATGGCAACCGAAATTGAAGCAGCTGAATTGTTAACGTATTATGCCGCTGATAAGAAGAATAAAGGCGAAAAAATGACCAAAGAAGGTGCATATGCTAAATATTATGCTTCTGAAGTTTGTGTAAGAGCAGGAAATGAAGCGGTTCAAATTTTTGGTGGATATGGTTATACAAAGGATTTTCCAGCAGAAAAATATTACCGTGATAGTAAGCTTTGTACCATCGGAGAAGGAACTTCAGAGATTCAAAAGATGGTTATTGCGAGGGAAATAATGAAGTAAATAGGTGTTAAATGGAACGTCACACTGAGCGCGACTGAAAGGAGGTCATCCCGAGCGGAGTCGAGGGGCGAAGTGTTTTTCTTCAATTTTTCAATATTTAATTTTTCAATTTCCAATTTTTACTTATATTTGCATCCCATTTATAAAAATTTAAAAACAAAACGAAATGTTAATAGTACAAGTTAAAGAAGGCGAAGCAATCGAAAAAGCACTTAAAAAATTCAAAAAGAAATTTGAAAAAACAGGTGTTGTTAAAGAATTACGTGAACGTTCAAAATTCACAAAACCTTCTGTAGTATTCCGTGAAGCAAGAATCAAAGCGGTTTACAAAGCTAAATTGCAACGCAACGAAGAAGCATAATACTTCTTTTTGTTAAATATTCCCAAAGAGGAAAAATTTATTGTTTTACTTATAACTTTAAACAAGTTATTTACGTTAAACAAGTAGATTTTTCCTTTTTTAGTTTAATTTATTTTACGGAGTAAAATTTAATTAAACTTATCCCGATGAAAATCGGGATCTGCAAATTAAAAGCAGAAATTTCCGGAATCATCTTTAATATTTGTCTCTCTTTATGGACGCTAGCCGGGATAGTTTTTTACAATACATTCAATTCGAAAAGCGATTGTCTCGTCACACTATTGTGGCTTACTCCGGTGACTTAGCACAGTTTTACACGTTTCTGCAAACGACTTACGAAATAAATAAAATTTCTGATATTAATCACACCGTGATTCGTTCATGGGTGGTTGAACTGATGGAGCAAAAAGTTAGCCCCCGCTCCGTAAACCGCAAAATCACTACTCTTAAAACCTTCTATAAATATTTATTGCGTCAAGGAACGGTTACCGAAAACCCGATGCTCAAAATCATGTCGCCCAAAACATCCAAGCGTTTGCCTGTGTTTGTGGAAAAGGACAATATGAATACATTAATAGATACAATTGAATTTGGAGAGGATGGGGAAGGAATCAGAAATAAATTAATCATCGAGCTGTTTTATGCAACAGGCATTCGTTTGTCGGAATTGATAAACCTTAAAATCGACAATGTGGATTTACATGCCTGTCACATTAAAGTGCTTGGTAAACGCAATAAAGAACGAATTGTGCCTTTCAACGATCAACTAAAAAGTAGTATTCAAAATTACATAGATAAAAAACCTAGTCTGCCCAGTCAATTTCTTTTTCAAATGAAAAGCGGGAAAAAAATGTACGAAAAATTTGTATACCGTTTAGTGAATGAGTACCTTTCAATGATTACAACAATTGACAAAACGAGTCCGCATGTTTTGCGCCATACCTTTGCAACTCACATGTTAAATAATGGTGCCGACTTAAACGCAATCAAAGAATTACTAGGTCATTCAAGCCTAGCAGCAACACAAGTATATACACACAATACAGTAGAAAAACTAAAAAACATTCACAAACAAGCCCATCCGAAAGGATAGATAATTCAAGTAACACATATTTAATTAATCAATTTAAAAATAGGAGGAAAGTACCATGACAGTTAAAATTCAATCCGTGCATTTTGATGCAGACAAAAAATTATTAGCTTTTGTAGAAGAGCGTGTGGACAAACTAACTCATTATTATGATGGCATAATAAATAGTGAAGTTATTTTGAAATTAGATAAAGGTGATTCAGCAGAAAATAAAATTGCAGAAATAAAATTACACATTGCTGGCAACGATTTATTTGCAAAAAAACAATGCAAAAGTTTTGAAGAAGCTATAGATACAAGTATTGACGCATTGAAATCACAAGTAAAAAAACACAAAGAAAAAACACAAGGTTTATAATTTTTTTGAAAATAAAAGTATTCTCGCCAAACTAATCTAACCCCTCTCCAAAAAAATTGCTTCCGCTTCCCTTCTCCATTATGGAGAAGGTGTCCGAAGGACGGAAGAGGTGAGAGGGCTGGGGGAGAGGCTTTAATTCTTCACTATCAAAGGGACTCTTCCGTAAAACGAAGAGTCTTTTATTGTTTCAATAATATTTTTCCCCATCGTTCCTTTAAAGCGTTTTAATTTATTTTCGCGTTCAGCTAAAGAAACAAAAAGGTCTGTATAGGCTGATTCTGCATCTATTTTTGGTAATTCACTTTTCATGTTGATGTTTTTATAACAGATGGTTATCAACTCCACATCAGGGAATTTTTTTTTGATGTATCCTTTTAAAAGAATGGCTTGGTAATGATCAGTAGCCAAAGCAATCCTTTTAAAACCTAGTTCTCTAGCCATTTTTACAGAATAGAAAATATTTTCAGTACTATGTTCTGCTTCTTCTTCAGCAAAAGTATTTGCACAAGGAATGCCTAACGAGTCGGCATAAATTTTCATCATCTTTCCTTCTATATAAGGTGTATATACAGCTGACCCAGAGAAAATAATGTTTTTTGTAAATCCCTTTTTAAACAAAAAATTTGCCCATAACATTCTTGCTTTTAAAACCATTTTTAATGAAGGGTCTTGGTAAGGAACGCCCGGAACGATAATCACATCATAGGGATTCGCGAGTTTGTCATTTAAATCGGATGATTCTTTTTTTGATTTGTCGTAGCTGCAAAGTAGAAACAATGCACAGCTGATAAAGGCTGGTGTTGAGAGAGAGCGTTTCATAAGTCTTGGTTTTTAGTTTATCCTCATCAAAATTTTGCGCAGTTTTTCGCTTTTTAAAAGTTCGAAATGACAAAAAGTGATAAAGAGTAAGTTTTAAACCATGACTTAGGGGATGTTTTGATTTTAATGAAAACGAGGTGGGTTAGGGCATATTGCTCAAAGCTGATTTTTGCAGTAAAATAGAGGTAAAGAGTAGATTTTTATCTATCAGCGTCAGAAATCACAGGCATTTAACAATAAAAAAATGCAAAAAAGCCCACTAATTCGAAGATTTATCTAAATTTGCGACCTCAAAATCAGGGTTGAAGCATTTTTTTTGAAAAAAACCTCTAAAACTTTTGTTACTCCGCAAATGTTTTCTAAATTTGCAATCCTTTTTCAAGGGGGTAGTGTATTTTGTCCACTGCATAATTGGTTGAAGTTCTTTTAAAATATAGTATTACAAGGTATTGCCGATGTAGCTCAGTTGGCCAGAGCAGCTGATTTGTAATCAGCTGGTCGGGGGTTCGAATCCCTCCATCGGCTCTTTTTTAAATGTGATACTGTCGGGGAGATACCAGAGTGGCCAAATGGGACAGACTGTAAATCTGTTGTTT
>CANNHN010000020.1 GCA_947504725.1 Bacteroidota bacterium
ACCATGGCGCTTGAAATGGCAGCATTGATAGCCGATATTCAACCAGGTGATGAAGTGATTCTTCCTTCCTATACGTATGTGTCTACTGCAAATGCATTTGCATTGCGTGGAGCTAAGTTGGTTTTTGTTGATAGTAAGTCCGATCATCCAAACATGGATGAAAAATTAATTGAAAATCTTATTACAGAAAAAACAAAAGCAATTGTACTTGTTCATTATGCTGGTGTTTCAGCAGATTTTACTATTATTCAAGGCTTAGCAAAAACACACAATTTGTTAATTATTGAAGATGCAGCACAATGTATTGATGCATATTACAATGATTCCCCTCTTGGAACCATTGGAGATATTGCCTGTTTCTCTTTTCATGAAACTAAAAATATTCATTGCGGAGAAGGTGGTTTTATTGCTATTAATAACGAAAAATTACTTGCTAAAACAGAAGTTGTTAGAAACAAAGGGACTAACAGATTGGCATTTATAAGAGGAGATGTTGCAAAGTATGAATGGGTAGATTTAGGCTTTTCTTCTATGCCAAGTGGTATTTCTGCTGCTTTTCTTTTTTCACAGCTTGAAAAAATTGAAAAAGTTCAAAAGAAAAGATTGAAACTTTGGAAGAATTATAATAAAAAATTGAAAGTACTAAAACAAGATAAAAAGATTCAACTTCCTTTAATTCCTAAGTACGCATCTAATAACGCACATATTTTTTATTTTGTTTGTGCTTCAGAAAATGAAAGAATCGATTTAATTAAGTTTTTAGATGCAAAGGGTGTTCAAGCTGTCTTTCATTATCAATCGTTGCATTCGAGTCCGTATTTTCATGAGAAGCATGACGATAGAGTATTAATAAATGCAGATAAATATAGTAAACGGCTTATTAGATTGCCCTTGTTTTATGATTTGAAATCAGAGGAACAAGATTATATCTGTTCGAAAGTAATTGAATTTTATTCCAAATGAGATGTGCGGAATTAATGGAATTTTAGGAATAGCTGATTCGGGACTTGCAAAACAAAAGGTTCAAGCAATGAACATTGCTATGAAACATCGCGGTCCGGATGATGAAGGTTTTTTTGTTAACGGAGATGTTGCATTAGGACATAGAAGACTTTCCATTATTGATTTATCAGCTGCCGGACACCAACCTATGGCATCCTTTGATGGTCGATTTCAAATTGTTTACAATGGCGAACTATATAACTTTAAAGAGCTAAAATTTGAGCTGCAACGAGTTGTAAGTGGTTCAAAAGAGAGCGCCTATTTTTTTCAAACAAATACAGATACTGAAGTAATTATTGCAGCTTATGCTCGTTGGGGCGAAGACTGTGTGAATCACTTTAACGGGATGTATGCTTTTGCTATTTGGGATACTTTAAAAAAGGAATTGTTTATTGCTCGCGACCGATTAGGAATAAAACCTTTGTATTATATCTATACCAACAATACACTTGCATTTTCTTCTGAAATGCGTTCACTTTTAGCAAGTGATTTAATTCCCAAAAAGTTGGATGAAAATGGTTTGGTAGATTTTTTACGTTATCAAACAGTTCATGCTCCTAATACAATTGTTAAAGGTGTTAAAATGTTGATGCCTGGACATTACATGAAAAGCAACAATGGAAAAATTACCATTCATAGTTATTGGAATCTTAAAAAAAATATCAATCATGCTTCGGATGGCAAATCGTATGCTGAAGTATGCAAGGATGTAAATCACTTGCTTACAAAGGCCGTTGAAAGACGATTGATAGCGGATGTTCCTTTTGGCGCATTTCTTTCTGGAGGAATTGATTCAAGTGCAATTGTTGGATTGATGAGTAAAGTTTCAACCGAAAAAGTCAAAACCTTTTCTGTAACATTTGATGAAAGTGAATTTTCTGAATCGAAATATGCTCAATTAATAGCCAAAAAATTTAATACCGACCATCACGAGATTATATTAAAACCCAAAGATTTTCTTACAGAGTTACCCAATGCATTAAAAGCAATGGATCATCCAAGTGGAGATGGTCCCAATACATACATTGTTTCAAAAGCTACTAAAGAAGCAGGAATAACAATGGCTTTGTCGGGTTTGGGTGGCGATGAACTTTTTGCTGGCTACGATGTTTTTAAACGTTCTCTTGAGTTAAATAAAAAAGCTTGGCTGAATGTGGTTCCTAAATTTGTTCGCGGAGCAGGAGGGACTTTGTTGACGAAAGCAAAACCCGGTGTTGCATCCGAAAAAATTGCGGAATTTTTAAAACAGGATGCTATTAATTTTAAAACGTTTTATCCTTTATCTCGACAAGTATTATTGGACAAAGAAATAGCTGCGATTCTCAATAAAAAGGAATTGCCATCAAATAGTGTTTCAGAAATAATTCATACATCAGGTCTTTTAGATATCCAGTCTAGAATTTCACAAACTTCCATTGCAGAAATATCAACGTACATGCAAAACGTATTGTTGGGCGATGCCGACCAAATGAGCATGGCACATGCGTTAGAGATTCGTGTTCCTTTTATTGATTACACATTGGTTGAGTATGTTTTAGGCGTTCCTGACAAATATAAAAGCACAAGTTCTCCTAAAAAATTGCTTGTTGATGCCCTAGGAGATTTATTGCCTCCTGAAATTGTAAACCGACCAAAAATGGGTTTTACCTTTCCTTGGAAAGAGTGGATGAAAAAGGAAATGAAAGCATTTTGTGAAGAAAAATTGGTTTCATTATCAAAACGAAAATTATTTAATGAACTAGGAGTAATGAACTTATGGAAATCTTTTTTAGCAGATAATCCTAAAGTGACTTGGTCGAGAGTTTGGTATTTGGTTGTTTTAGAGAATTGGTTGCAAGAAAATAAGATTGTAGACTAATGGCTAAGAAAAAAGTACTCATATTCATTGATTGGTATCTTCCAGGTTATAAAGCAGGTGGTCCAATTCAATCGGTTGCCAATTTGGTGGCACACTTAAAAGATGAATGTGATTTTTTAATTATTACTCGTGATACCGATTACTGCGAATCAGAACCCTATCCGAATGTCAAGTGTGATGCCTGGAATGTGGTTGATGGAACCAAGGTGTATTATTTTTCTCAAAATGCATTAACCCGTTCGAACATCAGCAAGCTTATCCGTAAAACAGAGTTTGATGTTGTTTATCTGAATGGTATTTTTTCATTGTATTTTACTTTGTTTCCATTGTATTTTCTTCGGAAAAAGAAAGACACCACAGTTGTTATTGCTGCAAGAGGGATGTTTGCTCAAAGTGCTTTAAAAGTAAAAAAATTAAAAAAACAATTCTTTCTTTTTGCGGTTAAAATTCTTGGTTTGTTTAATAAGGTTGTTTTTCATGCGACAACAGAAAATGAAAAAAAAGATATTCGAATTGCCTTGGGGGATAAAGTTCAAATAAAAACGGCAGGAAATCTACCTCAAAAAAATAAAATTGAGCAGAAAATAAAAAAAATAAAACAAGAAGGTGTTGTTAAATTAGTCAATGTGGCTAGAATTGCACCTGAGAAAAATCTTTTATATGCTTTGCAAGTATTAAAAAATGCAAAGGAAGATGTGGTGTTTGATTTTTATGGTCCCATTTATAATAATGATTATTGGGAAGAATGTAAGACTGCAATAAATGCGCTACCTCAAAATGTAAAAGCAAATTACAAAGGAAGTTTGCAAACTGAAAAAGTACTAGTAGAGTTAGGTAATTACCATTTTATGTTTATGCCTACTCGAGGAGAAAATTTTGGACATATTATTCTTCAATCTTTGTCAGTAGGCTGTCCAGTTATTATTTCTGACCAGACACCATGGAAACAATTGGAGGAAAAGAAAGTAGGGTGGGATATTTCTTTGAATGAGGAGCTTCACTTCTCTCAAACAATTGATTTGTGTGCAAAAATGAACCAAAATAGGTATAATGAACTATCGCAAGCAGCTTTTGAATTTGCAAAAAAGTACATTGATAATCCAGAAATTTTAGAACAAAACAAGCATTTATTTATTGTTTAATACATTTGTTATATGAATAAGACTAATTTATCTCAATTTGACAATGCATGGTATACGCCAGGAGGAAATCCTTTGAAGCGATTGCTTTGGTATTTTACCAATATTGTTTGGTTTAATTCTGGCTTTCCTATAAATGGTTTCAAGTTATTTTTGTTGAAATTGTACGGTGCTAAAATTGGTTTAGGAGTAGTCATTAAGCCTCGTGTGAGTATTAAATATCCTTGGAAATTGGTTGTTGGAAACAACGTTTGGATTGGAGAAGGTGTGTGGATTGATAATTTGGGAAATGTTACAATTGGTGATAATGTATGTTTATCACAAGGTGCTTTTTTGCTTTGTGGAAACCACGATTATAAGAAAGAAGCTTTCGATTTAATTGTTAGAGATATCACCTTGGAAGAAGGTGTTTGGATAGGAGCAAAAGCAATTGTTTGTCCTGGCGTAACTTGTTTTTCACATTCTGTTTTAGCCGTTGGTTCGGTTGCAACTTCAAATTTAGAGGCATACAAAATATATCAAGGCAATCCTGCCGCATTTGTTAGAGAACGTAACATTCAATAATGCTCAAAGTTTCCATCATAACGGTTTGCTACAATAGTTCCGAAACTATTGAAAGTACAATCCAATCGGTTGTTTCTCAAAATTATTCAAATATTGAATACATTATTGTGGATGGAAATTCTACAGATGATACTCTGAAAATAGTTGAACGTTATAAAAATAAGATTTCAAAAATAATTTCTGAAAAAGACGATGGGATCTATGATGCTATCAATAAAGGAATTGCTGCGGCTACAGGTGATATTATTGCCATTCTTCATGCGGATGATTTTTATCCTTCAGAAAATGTTGTTTCTCTCGTAACAGAAGCGTTCAGTATCAAAAATGTAGATGCTGTGTATGGTGACTTGCAGTATGTCGACAGAGTGGATGTAGATATAATAAAACGTAACTGGAGTTCAGGAGAATATTTGAAAGAAAATTTTCTTAAGGGTTGGATGCCTCCTCATCCTTCATTCTTTGCAAAAAAAGATTGTTACAATAAATATGGTGTTTTCAATACAACATTAAGGTCAGCCGCTGATTATGAATTAATGTTACGCTTTTTATACAAACAGAATTGTTCAGTAGCTTATATTCCTAAAGTGTTGGTTAAGATGCGAGTAGGTGGGAAAAGTAATGTTTCCATCATGAATAGGATTAAGGCGAATAGGGAAGACAAGAAAGCTTGGGAATTAAATGGTCTTTCCCCATCAATGTTTACTTTTATTCGCAAACCACTATCTAAAATCGGACAGTTTTTTAATAGGTAAATAAATAATAAAATGGTTTTTAGTAGCACTTTGTTTTTATTTTATTTCCTCCCCGTTTTCCTAATTCTTTATTATTTAGCTCCAGCCAAGTTTAAAAATTACATAATTCTTTTAGCGAGTATTGTTTTTTATTCCTGGGGTGGACCACTATTTATTTTTGTAATTCTTTTTACAACTGCATTAGACTTTATACTAGTTAAACAGATTGAGAAGAGTAGTTCTAGGAAGAAGAAGAAAATTTTCTTGTGCATTTCACTTTTTGTAAATCTCGGGCTCCTATTTACCTTCAAATATTTATACTTTTTCACTACCAACATTGATTCTGTTTTAACACTTACTGGAGTGGCGCCAATTGGTATGGATAAACTTATTCTTCCTATTGGGTTGTCTTTTTTTACATTTGAATCATTGACTTACGTGATTGATGTTTACCGTGGAGAATATAAATCCCTCAAGAGTTTTCGGAATTATCTGACGTATATCTTATTGTTCCCTAAATTAATTGCTGGTCCAATCATTCCTTACAATAAAATAGCACATCAAATAGAGGGCGATAGAAAAACATCTGCTGAAATGCGTTTATCAGGTTTGCTACGTTTTATTTTTGGTCTTTCTAAAAAAGTTTTGATAGCTAACGTTATTGGGGAAACTGTTGAGGAATTATATAAACTAGAACTAAGTCAAATTGATACTGCAATAGCTTGGGCAATGTCGGTAGGTTATACCATGCAATTGTATTTTGATTTTTCAGGATATTCGGATATGGCCATTGGTATTTGTAAAATGATAGGTTTTACGATTCCCGAGAATTTCAATTTTCCTTATATCTCAAAATCTATTACTGAATTCTGGAGAAGGTGGCATATTTCTTTAGGAAATTGGATGCGAAATTATCTATATATCCCATTGGGAGGAAGCAAAGGAAGTTTTTTTAGAACCTATTTTAATTTGTGGATCGTTTTTATAATTTCTGGATTTTGGCACGGTGCAGGATGGAATTTTATTCTTTGGGGCGCTTTCAATGGTTTGTTTTTGATGATAGAGCGATTGTATTTGTCAAAATATTTGAAAAATAATTTAGCAGTTTTGTATACCTTTTTTGTTGCAAACATTGGTTGGGTGCTTTTTAAAAACGAAGACATGAATGTTGCACTAATGATATATAAAAAGATGTTTTCATTTGAATTTAATAGTTTACAAATATTAGATTTTCGTTTTGTCATCATGCTCTTTTTTGCTTTTTTTATATCGTTCAGCGGACTATTTAAATCTTTTTATAGTGCGACCCAAAACGATGAAACGCTTTTTGTGGAACATAAGTGGAGGCTGAATCTTCTATTCACGTTAAGCATTATTTTTCTTGTCTTAAGTTCATCTTATATTCTAGGGCAAGATTTTAATCCTTTTATTTATTTCAGGTTCTAATGAAGCAAAAGAAATACAATATAATGTTTGGCTTCATCATCTTTATGATGTTGTTTCATTTTGCATTTAAACCGCTCAATTTAATTAAAGACAAAGAATTGGCTGGGTTTTACAAAGTGCCGGAAAAAGTTGAGTTTAATTCAGAAAATTATTTTTCACGAAAATTTCAAGACTCTTTAGAAAAGTCAATCAATTATCAATTTGGGCTATTCCCTGGTTTCACTAGAATCCATCATCAAATTGAATACAGCATATTTAACCGCATACATGTAAAAGATGTTCATAATGGGCAAAATGGATATTTGTACAGATATTGTGAGGGTTGTATTACTAACAGAACCTTTGATTCCGTTTATTTAGATATGTACTTGGATAAATATTTAATAGTTCAAGACTCCTTGAAAGCGGCAGGTAAAAATATAGTGTGGATTATTGCACCCGATAAGAATATCGTTTTTAGTGAATTTCTGCCTCGCGATTTAAAACATGGTGTTGAAGTATATTCATTCTACTGGTCGTTGCAAAAAGCCTTTAAAAGAAAAGGAATAAATTATATTGATTTTAATGAATTGGCTTTTCGTGAAAAGAAAAAATATGCTTTTGAAGTATTTAATAAAGGCGGTGTGCATTGGACAAGTTCCTATGCTGCTCGTTGCTTTGATTCAGTGTGTAAATATTTAGGGACAAAAACGAATATTAAAATAAAGAATGTGATCTCAAATAAAAAAGTTGAGCATCCTTGGGGGCCAGATGTTGATATGGAAGAAGCAGCTAACTTGTTGATTCCACTTCAGCAAGATCGTTTATTTCTTTCTGATATGACTTCTGAGTCGAACTCAAAGAATAGAAAATTATTATTGATAGGAGATAGCTTTGCTCATTCATGGACTTGGACAAAGTATTATGCGAACTGTTTTCATCCGCAATCGGAGTTTTGGTATTATAACAGAGAAGCGAATACTTTAGAAAACACATTTATCAGAAATGTAGATCACAAATCTGCTCGTCTTAAAACTACTGAATTCGATACCTTTATTATCGTGTTTAATGCTGCGAATGCAGAGTATTTAGATTATGGTTTTATTGATGATTTGCATCGATAGAGATTACTTACAAGAATCTATTGTGCTTTTTAAATGAATCAGAGAAATAAAAAACCCCGAGTAATATACTCGGGGTTTTAATTTTAGAACTTAGCACGTATCTTACGTTTCTTGTATTTCTTGTGTTTGAAAATACTTCCGTATTTAGAGCGGTAGAATGAACTCTTTCCTCTAATGATATAACTATAGTTTATAGAAGTTGTAAGATATGAATCGTTGTGAGAAGGATCTCCGCGTTTCATACCTGGCAAATAGTTGTCAGCTGTTGGAACCTCAGAAGAATTTCCTAATTCGTCTCTTCTGTTTGAAAGAGCAATAGCTTCAGCGCTTGTTAAATCAGCTGGATTAACATAAACTGTACTAACATCATCCAAATAATCTGTAAAGGTAGTTCTCCAGTTAAATTCCCAACCAATTCGATGCTTTTTATCGATTGTAAAATACAATCCCAGCCCTAATGGAACAGCTGCACCAAATTTCTTATAACTTACTCCTTCTGTTTGTAATGGTTGTAATGGTGTCCATGCACCATTGTAATGTGTTTTTGGGTTGTGGTAAAATGCAGCAATACCTACAAATGCATACATTCTAAAGTCGTTTCTGTAACGATAAGTATGTCCTAAATCGGGAACATCAACAAAGAAAAATTGACCTGTTAATTCCAAATCAATAATATCGTTTCTGAAAGATAAGTTACGTCCAGCGCGACCGCGATTCGTTGATAAATAATCAGCTCCTGCAATTCTGTTCCAGTTTAAACCAAGTTTAGCTGAAATAATTGGATTGATTTTGTATCGAGCAAAGCCACCAACTGCAAATTGAGTTTTAGATAATTTTATGTCAGTGATGAAATCTTTACGAGTATCCGCTTTTCCACCAATTTCGCCCAAATAGTTTGAAGCTCCGGCATGAACACCAAAATCCCAAAGGTATTGTCCGAATCCAACAAATGGCATTGCCGACAATGATAATATGACTAATAACTTACGCATCTTGCAAATTTATAAAATTTATCGATAAAAATACCAAATAATATTTTTTATCTTCGTGACATCTGTACAAAAATAAAAAACTATAGTCATATGGGCAATAGAGTAACAAAACTTTTCAATATAAAATATCCTATTATTCAAGCGGGAATGATTTGGTGTAGTGGGTGGGAATTGGCCGCAGCCGTTACCAATGCTGGTGGATTGGGGGTTATAGGAAGTGGAAGTATGTATCCAGATGTGTTGCGTGAACACATTCAGAAATGTAAAAAAGCGACAAATAATGGCATTTTTGCGGTGAATGTTCCAATGTTATACCCGGATATTGATAAGCACATGGATATTATTGTTTCTGAGGGAGTTAAGGTTGTTATTACATCGGCAGGAAATCCGAAAACATGGACATCGAAACTAAAAGAAAAAGGAATAATAGTCGTTCACGTAATTGCAAATGCAAAATTTGCTCAAAAAGCGGAAGAAGCTGGCGTGGATGCTATTGTTGCTGAAGGGTTTGAAGCAGGCGGACACAACGGCAGAGAGGAGACTACAACTTTATGTTTGATTCCAATAATTAAACAAACTGTTAAAATTCCTGTTATAGCAGCAGGAGGAATCGCCACAGGAAGAGGCATGTTGGCTGTGATGGCATTGGGAGCGGAGGGAGTTCAAATTGGTAGTCGATTTGTTGCTTCACAAGAATCTTCCGCAAATGAAAACTTTAAAAATGCAGTCATCACGTCACAAGAAGGAGATACTAAATTGTTGCTCAAACAACTTACTCCTGTTCGTTTATTAAAAAATAAATTTTCAAACGATGTTCAAATTGCAGAAAATAATGCTGCTTCGGTTGATGAATTATCAAAACTACTTGGAAGAGGTCGTGCTAAAAAAGGTATGTTTGAAGGAGATTTAATGGAAGGAGAATTGGAAATCGGACAAGTTGCTGCTATCATTAAAGAAATAAAAACAGCAAAAGAAATTGTGGAAGAAATAATTGAAGAATATAATTCGGCTAAAGCAGAATTAATGAATGATAAATTTTAATAGTATTCTGTGTCTAACATCTCAATACTACTATCTCAATACTAGAATATGATAAAATACGAAAAGTTTGAATTAGACAATGGATTGAAAGTGATTTATCACGAAGACAAATCAACACCAATTGCTTGTATAAATATTTTGTACAATGTAGGTGCACGTGATGAAAGTCCCGACCAAACAGGATTTGCGCATTTGTTTGAGCACTTAATGTTTGGTGGTTCAATTAATATTCCGAATTATGATGAACCGCTTCAACGAGTTGGTGGAGAAAATAATGCATACACCACCAACGATATTACAAACTACTATTTGACATTGCCTTCTGAAAATTTAGAAACAGGTTTTTGGTTGGAAAGTGATCGTATGTTGAGCCTGGCTTTTTCTGATAAAAGTTTAGAGGTTCAGAGAAGCGTTGTGATAGAGGAGTTTAAACAACGTTATTTAAATCAGCCATACGGAGATGTGTGGCTACTTATGCGTCCAATGATATATAAAGTTCATCCTTATCAATGGGATACAATTGGGAAAGAAATTTCACATATTGAAAATGCTCAAATGCAGGATGTGAAAAATTTCTTTAAGAAATTCTATTGCCCCAATAACGCAATTATGGTTGTTGCGGGAAATGTTAAATTAGAAGAAGTAAAAAAGCTTTCAGAAAAATGGTTTGCACCAATTCCAAAAGGTCCAGAAAATAAACGCAATTTGCCTGCAGAACCTGCACAAACAGAAGCTCGCAGTTTAACTGTTGAACGCGATGTTCCTGCAGATGCAATTTACAAAGCATATCATATGTGTTCACGATACGATAAAGAATATTATGCAACTGATTTAATTTCAGATATTCTTTCACGCGGAAATTCTTCGCGAATGCACAATACGTTAATAAAAGATAAAAAATTATTTAGCGATTTACATGCTTATGTAATGGGCGACTTTGATAAAGGACTGTTTGTAGTTTCCGGTAAACTTTCAAAAGGTGTTACGATGGAACAAGCGGAGCTAGGGATTGACGAAGAACTTGAAAAAATGAAATCTGAATTGGTTGCTAAAGATGAACTTCAAAAAGTAAAAAATAAAATGGAAGCCTCCCATGTTTTTGGAGAGATTGAAGTGTTGAATAAGGCTTCAAACCTAGCTGTTTCAGAGCTTTTGGGTGATGCGAATATGGTGAACCTGGAAGTAGAAAAATATTTAGGAGTAACAGCAGAACAAATTAAAGAGCAAGCAAACATTATTTTTAGAAAAGAAAATTGTTCAACCTTGTATTATAAAGCGAAGAAATAAAATTAATTACGGAAAATCACAATCTGACGGTAACAGATGATAGTAAAAAAATATATATGGAAACATTAGACAGAAAGAATTCACCATCCTTTAAAACGGTTGAAAAAATAGATTTGATTCATGCGACAGAAAAACGCTTGAATAATAATATTCCGGTTTATTCCATAAATGCAGGATCACAAGATTTAATAAAAATTGAGTTTTTGTTTGATGCAGGAATGTTTCAGCAGCAAATGCCTTTGCAAGCAACCACTGTTAATTCGATGTTGGAAGAAGGAACATCTAAAATGAATGCTGCCCAAATTGCTGATGCTGTTGACTTTTATGGAGCATTTTTGGAAGTAGGGGTTTCTCAAGATAATGCATCTGTGGTTTTATACACATTAAACAAACATTTGAAAGCAACAATTTCTGTAATAGAAGATGTAATCAAAAATGCTACTTTTCCTGATGATGAATTAACCACACATTTGACAAATAAAAAACAGAAATTTCACGTCAATAATCAAAAGGTGGCAACGCTAGCACGTAAACGTTTTACAGAATTAATTTTTGGTTCAAAACATCCTTACGGAATTAATGTGCAAGAGTCGGATTTTGAACAAATCAATCGTGCACATTTAGATTCTTTTTATAAATCATATTACCGATCAAATCATTGTAAAATAATATTAGCAGGGAAGATTGATGAAGATGTTTTTCAACTATTAAATGATTATTTCGGAGGGAACGATTGGTCTACAGACAAAAAATCAATTTCAAATTCAGTTGAAATTGTTACGGAGAAACAAAGAGAGCAGTTGATATATAAAGAAGATGCATTGCAATCGGCTATCCGAATTGGCAAGGTAATGTTCAATAAAACACATCCTGATTTTCAGGCTTTACAAATATTAAATACGATTTATGGTGGTTATTTCGGTTCTCGTTTAATGTCGAATATTCGTGAAGACAAAGGATATACATATGGAATTGGTTCAGGAATTGCGTCTCTTAAAAACGCAGGTTATTTCTTTATTTCTACGGAAGTAGGAGTGGATGTCTGTAAAAATGCCATAAACGAAATATACTTTGAAATGGACCGTTTACGTACGGAGGTGATTCCTGAAGACGAGCTTCAATTGGTGAAAAACTACTTGTTAGGAACTTTTCTTCGCTCGGTTGATGGACCATTTGCAATGGCAGAGCGCTTCAAGGGTATACTGGAATACAATCTTTCCTATGATTATTTTGACAAGTACGTTGCAACTATAAAGAGTGTTTCAGCATCTCAATTGCGTGATTTAGCCACTACCTATCTCGATAAAGAGAGCATGATTGAACTGGTTGCAGGTAAAAAATAGTTGGTTAAACACTCAGATTTTAAGTAAATTTGTAGGTATTACCAATTCCAAATGTTAAAGAGAGTATTTCTTCTTCTGATTTTCACTGCTTTGTTTTCTTCGAAAACAAATGCCTCTCATTTAATGGGCGGTGAAATTACTTGGGATTGTGTAGGAGGAGGTCAATACGTTTTTACCATGAAACTTTATCGCGATTGTAATGGGATTTCTACATCTGCTGTTGTCTCATTAGCAGTTTTTAATCATCCTACTGTTACTTCTATCCCTTTAAGTCTAATATCACAAACAGATATTTCTCCTGCTTGTAACGGAGCGGGACCATCTATTTCTTGTATAGGGGCTGAGTCGCAACCAGGTTGGCCTGGAAGCACATCACCAATTTTAGGTGCTGTTCAGGAATCGGTTTTTCAATCTGCACCCATTTCTTTACCAGGCGTTCCTCCTTCAATCGGTTGGACGTTCGCCTACGCTGACTGTTGTAGAAACAATTCTATTTCAAATATTAATACGGCATCTGCCTTTGGTTTTACTTTAAGAGCTGTGATGTATGCTTATAGCGGGCAAAATGCAAATCCATGTTTCGATTCATCACCACGTTTTTTAGAAAGTCCAAGTACAGTTATTTGTGTGGGTTATCCTTTTACTTACAATCACAATGCTACTGATCCTGATTTGGATTCTTTGTCTTATTCTTGGGCTGCACCATTAAATAATTATGTATCGGGAGTTTATAATCCTCCAACTAATCCAGCTCCGATTCCTTTTTCTACAGGATATACTTTTAATAGTCCTTTGCCTGGAACATTACAAAATGCATCCAATATTCCAGCTACGATAAATGCAGCAACAGGAGAAATTTCATTCACCTCTTTTACTCAAGGAAATTTTGTGACCGTGGTAAAAGTGGAAGCTTGGAAATGCGGACAATTAGTAGCTGAAATTTATCGAGAAATTCAGATTGTACTTTTGCCTTGTGCAACCAATAATCCTCCAACAGTTGTTACTACTGTTTTTCAGGATACTGTTCTTGCAGGAACAGCAGTTAATTTTTCTATTTCAGGAAATGATTTGGATTTATTAGCAGATGGAATTACTCCGCAAACAGTTACTATTTCTGCAACAGGAACACAATTTGGAGCAGGATTTACGAGCACTGTTGCGGGCTGTTTAAATCCTCCATGTGCTACACTTACTCCAGCATCACCAACTTCCGGCTCCGTAAATGCGTCTACAACTTTTAATTGGCAAACCAGCTGCAATCACATTTCATATAATGCGGGCTGCAATACAACTTCTAATACTTACACTTTTGTATTTAGAAGTAAAGATGATTTTTGCCCTGCGCCAGCCGAAAGAATTACCACAATTTCCATTACTGTTCTTGCTTTGTCAATTGTTGAATCGCCAGAACCCAAATGTGTTTCTGTGTTGCCAAGTGGAGACGTAACGCTTACTTGGCAAACTCCAATTGATACTGGTTTAACATTTAACAGTTATCACATTTATACTTCATCAGCAGCTGGTGGTCCATTTACTTTGTTGGATAGTGTTTTTGTATACGGACAAACAACATATACGCATGTGGGCGCTAATGCAAATGCTGCTCCTGTTTATTATTATATTCAAACTCGCTCTGGTTGTGGTGGACAAGTATATGCTTATCCAAAAGATACCGTTTCATCTATGTTTTTAACGGTTACAAATCCAGTAAATGGAACAGCAGTTTTAAATTGGAACCCAATTGCTATTCCTAATATTCTAACATCAACAGGAATCTATACTATTTATCAAGAATTTCCTGCGACTGTTTGGACAATGATAGGTTCTACTTCCGCTTTAACTTTTATAGATACAATTATGTTTTGTAATCAACTTATAAATTATCGAGTTGAAATTGCAGATGCTAGTGGCTGTATATCTGTTTCGTCAATTGATGGAGGGTTGTTTCAAAACACTATTGCGCCTTTGAGTCCTGTGTTTGATACGTTAAGTGTGGATGATAGCAACAATGCAATGATGAATTGGAACGTAAGTTCATCTCTTGATTTGGATGGCTATATCGTTTATCGATTTGATGGAACTGCATGGATTCCTGTTGATACGATATACGGAATTAACAATACGAACTATACTTATTTATTATCTAATCCTGATTTAGCTTCTGAAGCATATCGTTTAGGTGCGTTTGATACGTGCGGAAATGTTAGTCCGCTTGGTGGCGTGCTTAGTACAATTTACTTGTCTTCTGTGGCAGATATTTGTGAACGAAGTGTTGATTTATCTTGGACTGCTTATAATACTATTGGGACAGGATTAGCAGGATATAGAATTTATCGTTCATCAGTTGGTTTGGCTGGGCCTTACACATTGGATGGAACAGTTGCGGCAGGAACACTTACCTATACTTCTTCAGGATTACTTGCAAGTACTATGTATTATTATAAAATAGAAGCATTTGATTTATCTGGAACAAGAACTTCTTCTTCCAATCGAATAAGTTTTTATTCTGCTGTACCAATTCCTCCAGTGTTTTCTTATTTGCGTAAAGTAAGCGTGGTAGGGCCTGATGTTGTAAATGTATCTTGTCACATAGATATTGCTGCATCAACGTTGAATTATAGAATCATGCGTTCACTTGATAATTCAACTTTTACAAGTGTTGGAACAGTTCCTGTGAGTGCAACATCACCCATTTCATTTAATGATAATGGTGCGAAAACAGATAAGAAAAGTTACTATTATAAAATCATAAATGTGGATAGTTGTGGATTTGATGGATTGGAAACTAACATTGGAAGAACAATTTTATTAAATGCAATCAGTAACAGTGAGGACATGGTGAATTATTTGACCTGGAATGATTATGAAGATTGGTTGGGAATTGTAATGTCTTATAATATTTATAGAGGTGTAGATGGAGTGATTGATCCAACACCGATTGCAAATGTACCGTTTACAGGCGCAGGAATAAATTATTTTACCGATGACATTTCAATGATTTTACAAGGAGAAGGTGTTTTTAATTATTATGTGGAAGCGATTGAAGGAATGGGAAATCCTTATGGTTTTAGTGATAACAGTTTATCAAATATTGCAGAAGCCTATCAAGATCCAAAAGTATTTGTTCCAAATGCATTCCGCCCGAACGGTTTTAACAGTGTATTTATTCCTGTCACCACGTATGTAGATTTTACAGAATATGAATTTATGGTTTTCAATCGCTGGGGATTAAATGTTTTTTCTACCAACAATTTAGAACAAGGGTGGGATGGTACAAATCACGGTGTGAAACAGGAATTGGGTGTGTACGTTTATTTAGTAAGATTCAAAACATCAAAAGGAGAGTATTTAGAATTTAAAGGATCAGTAACATTATTAAGATAAATTGAAAACATTACAATCCAAACAATTGTTTAGTGTTGTTAAGTAAAAGAAATTATGAAGATTGGAATTGTATGTTATCCCACATTTGGTGGAAGTGGAGTAGTAGCAACAGAGCTTGGAAAAGCATTGGCGGCTAAAGGTCATCAGGTACATTTTATTAGTTATAGCCAACCAGTCCGTCTGGATTTCTTCTCTGGAAATTTATTCTATCATGAAGTAGCTGTTTCTGATTATCCTTTGTTTGATTATCAACCCTATGAGCTGGTTTTATCAAGCAAGTTGGTAGATGTAGTGAAATACGAAAAATTAGATTTGCTTCATGTTCATTATGCTATTCCGCATGCATCTGCAGCGTATATGGCGAAACAAATTTTGGCGTCTCAAGGAATAAACATTCCTTTTATTACAACTCTTCACGGAACAGATATTACGCTTGTTGGAAAAGATCCATCGTTTGAGCCCGTTATTACATTTGCAATTAATCAAAGTGATGCGGTTACATCCGTCTCCGAAAGTTTAAAAGCAGATACCTACGCCAATTTCCCTAACGTAAAAAAAGACATAAGTGTAATTCCCAATTTCATTTGTTTGGACGATTATAAGATTGAAAATTCGCATTGTGAAAGAAAGTTATATGCTCCCAACGGAGAGCGCTTATTGATTCATGTATCAAATTTCAGAAAAGTAAAACGAGTGGAAGATGTATTACGTGTTTTTGATAAAGTAAGAAAAGCAATGCCAGCGAAATTGATTTTAGTTGGCGATGGCCCCGAAAGAGGCAATATTGAAAAGCTTTGCAGAGAGTTAAATACTTGTGAAGATATTAAGTCGTTGGGTAAAATTGTTAATCCAGAGCAAATTTTAGCGGTTGCCGATTTGTTTTTATTAACCTCAGAAACAGAGAGCTTTGGTTTGGCTGCTTTGGAAGCTATGGCAAGTAAAGTTCCTGTTATATCAACAAATTCGGGTGGTTTGCCGGAAGTAAATGTGGATGGATATTCTGGTTATATGAGTAATGTTGGTGATGTGGACGAGATGGCAAAAAATGCGATTTCCATTTTAAAAGATGATGCTACTTTGAATCAATTTAAAGCGAATGCATACGAACAGGCCAAGAAATTTGATATTTCAAAAATTCTTCCAATGTATGAAGCGCTATATAAGGATGTGCTGAATAAAAAAGAGCAATTGTAGAAAATTTAACCGCCCGCTTTTTTTGCTTTATAATTCATATCGGTCAACAGCTTTAATACTTTGTCACGATGGTCGCCTTGTAAGAGTATTTCTATGTTTTTTACACTTCCTCCAACGCCACATTTTTGTTTTAACGTTTTGCCTAGATTTTCCAGATCCACCATGTTTCCAACATGCCCGCTAACTCTTGTTACCAATTTCCCTCCACTAATTCTATCGAGGTAAATTTTTAAATTTTGTTGCTGAGGTGGGAGTGATTGCATGGGGGTATCGTCTTCAGTATTAAATTGAAAATCTTTGTTGGTGGAAAATACAAATCCGTCTTCGTTATTTTTTTTTGACATGTTCTTAGTTCGTTATGTTTTTAGCATTTCATTACGCTTTGTTAGGACGTCATTGCGAGGAACGAAGCAATCTCTACCATAATCGTAATTCTTGCCATCATCGTGAGAGATTGCTTCGTTCCTCGCAATGACGATTCTAATATTGTTTATTTTTTGTTTACTGTCACTTCTTTTTTTTATTGCCTACTGCCTATTTACTAATTGCCTACTGTTTCAAGGTACAATAACTTTCAAAGATAAAGGATTTACCTTTATTCTAAGTTCGTTTCCTACTTCAATCGGCTCGCCATCAATATGAGCAATAATGTCTTTTTGTTTTACTGTAACTTCTTTTGTTTTTATGACTTCTAAAAAAGAAGATTTGTCAAGCGATTTATTAAACATTCGGTAACCAATTGCTATTGCATTCATAAATTTAAAATCTTTTAAAATGGCAATGTCCATTAATCCGTCAGAAATGTCAGCAGTAGGAGCTATAAAAGCATTGTTTCCCCATTGCGAACCGTTTGCAAAACTTATTAGGAAAGCATTTTTTATAGTACTTTTTCCGTCTATAATCAATTCGAAATCTTGTGCTTTGTATTTGGGTAGTTCTTTTGTAATCACTTTCACATAGGATGAAAACCCTCTTTTCCCAAATTTAGCAAATTCCCATCCGATATGAGCATCAAATCCTATTCCTGCAACATTCACAAACGTTTCCTCATTTATTTGAATCGTATCAATGCTTATTTGTTTGCATGCATTGATTACTTCCATCGCTTTTTTAAGGTTCAAGGGGATATTCAAGTGCCTTCCTAACCCATTTCCGGATCCAGTAGGGATTATAGCCATTGCGGTTGTGCTGTTTATCAATCCCTTTCCAATTTCATTTATGGAGCCATCTCCTCCGACAGCCACAACTATATCCACTTTTCTGAATGCGGCATCTTTGGAAAGTTCTATGGCATGTTTAGCTGCTTTAGTGTACGCTATTTCATAATCATATAAGGAGCGGTCCAACTTCTCATCAATCAGCTTTTCAATCACTTTTTGGCGACCAATTCCAGAGATGGGGTTAACGATGAAGCAGATTGTTTTTTTTGACATTCCTTTGTTTTTTGTTAGTCTACTATCAACGGATTTTTTCTTGCCTACTGCATAATAGCAAACTGGCTTAATGCATTTTATTGTTAATCAAACTTTGCTGGTAGGTTTGAATAATAGCTTTTGTTTTAAGTTCCAGTTTTTTTGATAAATCGGATTTTGTAATTAAAAGATTGTTTTCTAATAGGCTGTCTTTACTAAAATTATATAATTCAATTGCTTTTTCACCATTAAACTCTAGAGCATAGTTATTTTCAATTAACTGATATGTTCCACTGTTATACATAAATGCAAAGTGTTGCGAGGTTGTATCAAATACACTTGAACCAAACGAAAAATAGCTAGATGGATAGTTTATGTAGTCTAATATAGAAGCTTGAATATCAATTTGTTGTGTAATTGTAGAGTCGATTCCTTTTAAGTCACTTTCTGCCATATAATAAAGAATAGGAATAGCATTGTTTCCTATTTTTCCTTGATAAAAACGATTTTCGGTTATTCCTGTATGGTCGGCTACAAAAACAAAAAGAGTATTTTTGAACCAGGGCATTGTTTTGGCCGTTTTGAAAAATTGACTTAGAGCATAATCGCTATAGCGAATACTTTTTTCTATGGGCAATTTGCCTTCTTTAAAGCGTCCTTTGTATTTTTCAGGAATAGGATAAGGGTGATGTGACGTTAAAGTGAACAGAGTCGCAAAAAAGGGTTGTTTTTGTTGGCTTACCGTTTTGGCAGTATATTTAAAAAACTCTTCGTCCCAAATTCCCCAACTACCATCATAATCCTTTTCGTTATTATATTCGGTTCTTCCATAATAATTCTCGTATCCTGCCAGACTAGCAAATCCGTTTAAGCCCATTGTGCCGTTTGTTCCTCCATGAAAAAATGCTGTGTAATATCCTTGTTCTTTAAGTAAACTAGCCAAACTGCTAATTTGATTACTTGCATATGGAGAAGAAATATATGCTTCGTTCATCCAACTTGGGATGCTTGCAACAATTGATGGGATTCCTTGGATGGATGTTTTGCCATTTGAATATGCATTTACAAATGTTCGACTTTGCCCAATTAATGAATCCATAAATGGTGTACAACCAGTTCCTTTACCATTTATTGAACCCATATATTCTTTCGAAAAACTTTCAAGCGCAATAATAAAAACGTTTAACTTTTTAAATTCCCCTGTTTCGGCTTTGTGATATGGGTTATATATGCTGATGAGTTCATTCTTGTCAGAAAAATATATAATCGGCTCTATGGTTTGAAGGTCCATTGTTTTTAGTATGCTAAACGGAGTGCTGATCACTAAGGGGACATTTTTTACAGAGGTATATTCACCTGCATCTATAGCACTGATTGGTTTTAATTGAAACCCACCTCTGTAACCCAGTATTAATATAGGGACGATAATTAAAACAAGTATTGATTGTGTGAGGTAGTCTTTCCGCGTCCAACTTAAAGCAATGTTGTTATCCAGTTTTCGATAAAAATAGAATGTAAAAATGGTCATGACAAGCCAGATAACGAACATGTACCAGTATTCTCTCAAAAATAGGGGTAGTAATCGCCCTAAATCATTCCCAATTCCTCCGCCAAAGAAGTTGAAAACATCTGCTGCTGTTCGTTTTAAAGTGAATTGGAAGTATATTAAATCAACACAATTGGCTAATATGGCTATGCTATTTATAATAACAAACAACCACAATAGCAAAATTCTGTAAAATCTAGCTTCTCTTAGTGGCAATGGAAGGATGTAGAGAATAAGGAAAAAGCTGTTGGATAAGATAATTACTGACAGGTCGAATCGGATACCAGCTAACATAATCATAAACAATTGGCCAGATTGAAGTTCAGAAAAATAGGAGTGATTAAACCAATAGAATAGTATTCGGCAAATCGTATATAGACATAGTAGCAAAAGTACTTTTTTGCCTAAGGATATTAAATTAGATGCCCATATTTGCATAGGGTACAAAGCTAATAAATAATAATGAAAATAATTTTTATCAAGTAATTTTAGCTTTTTTAGGAAGATAGAACGCTAATTGATAGGGGGGTAAGTATAAAAAAAAATAAAAAAAGTTGTATCGTATCAAATATTTAATATATATTTGCCGAAATTTTAATTAAAATCACAAACAAAACAAAATGAAAAAATTATTTACATTAGTTGCCGTAGCAAGTATGTTTACATTCGTTGCTTGCGGACCAAGTGCAGAAGAATTAGCTGCTAAAGCTAAAGCTACTGCTGATTCAATCGCTGCTGTAGAATCTGCTAAAGCTGCTGAAGAAGCTGCTAAAATGCAAGTTATTGCTGATTCAACTGCTGCATTCGCAGAAGCTGAAGCTGCTAAAGCTCAAATGGTTGCTGATTCAATCGCAGCTGCAGGTGCAAAAGGAAAAAAGAAATAATTTTCTTTTCTCAATCACTTAAAAAAAGAGTTCCTTTTGGAGCTCTTTTTTTTTGCTTTTCTTCCTCAAATCAAGCCCGTCCTCCCATTTAACTTGTTAATCAGTTGTTAAAGTTTGTTATTTGTATCTTTTTATTCATTTTGAATTATACATTTGAGCTCTAATTAAACGACATGCGTTATATTCTCTCTTTTGTAATCTTGTTTCTTTCAATACAGTCGTATTCCCAAAAAATGTCAATTTCAGGCAATGTTCAAGATACGATTTTAAAGAGTCCTTTGAAAAACGCTGTTGCAATAGCTGTTAGAATAAAAGATTCAGTTCTCATTGCGCACACTCGTACCGATGCAAATGGTCGTTTTACGATGGCTAATCTTCCTATTGATACTGTTCAAGTAACCATTTCCGATTCAAAATTTGCTGAACAAAGCTTTTATGTTTTTGGAAGTACTACCAATTATGAATTCGATTTCGGAAAAATCATTCTTCCACCAAAAAGTCAGCAATTGGCTGAGGTGATTATCTATGCTTTTAAAGATCCCGTTTATTACAAAGGCGACACTTTAATTTATACTGCCGATTCGTTTAAGGTAAAACCAAATGCAACTGTGGAGGATTTACTTAGAAAACTACCCGGTATTAAAGTGGATGCACAAGGTAAAATTACTTCTCAAGGAAAAGATATTAGTCAAGTTTTAGTTGATGGAGATGAGTTTTTTGGTAGCGACCCAACGGTTGCTACAAAGAATTTAGCTGCTCAAGGTGTTGAATCGGTTCAAGTTTATGAGAAAAAGAACGAAAATGCTGCTGACGGAGAAGAAGAAACCACTCAAGTGATGAATTTGAAATTGAAAGATGATGCTAAGAAAGGATATTTTGGAAAAGTTTCTGCTGCCAGCGATTTTCAAAATTTTCATGAAGGAGAGATTCTTGCAAATAAATTCAAGAAATCATTAAAAGTATCGGTATTTGCCTTAGCTAGCAACACTCCACGCTCAAGTTTTGGTTGGGGAGATATGTATAAATATGGTTTAGGAAACGACAATGTGATGGAAGGCGAAGACGGTGAATGGTATTGGAATGGAAATTCTAATCAAAATAAAGGAATTCCTCAAACATTAAAATCTGGATTTTATTATTCTGATAAACTTGGTAAGAAAACGAAAATTGGATTAAATTATACATATAACAACAATCAATTAAATGCAATAGGTGCTACATCATCACAATACTTTTTGAGTGACACCAACTATGTTACAGAAAATGTTAGTGAGAACATTCAAATAACAGAAGGACATGTTATCAATTTTAAACTTACTCAAACAATTGATTCTCTTACGGAATTAGAGATTGAACCGAAGTTTAAGTTGAATAGCAACAAACAAAACAACTTTCAAATCACCAATTTTTTAACCGCAGAAGATACACTTGCTAGGCAAACAAATGTTAGCAATACCAACGAAGCTGAAGGTTACGATTTTACAACTAATATAAAATTGAAACGTAGTTTCAAAAATCGTGATCGTCAATTCAGAATGAATTACAACGTGAATCTTGTTGATGATAAATCAAATGGTATTCTAAAATCTGACAATACTTATTTTAATTCTCTTATTCCAAATGATAGTATAAATCAAAAGAAAAGCGGTGCAAGTAATTCGCAGTCGCACAATGGTAACATCGTTTACACAGAGCCACTAACAAAGAAAATAAAATTAGAATTTGAATATAATTTTAATTACAATGTTTCTCAACAAAGTAAAGTATCACAAAACTATACAAATGGTGAATATACAGGCTACGACTCAACATTAACCAATGATTTCGAAAACATCAAAATGATTAATCGTTTCGGAGTAAAATTTATTCATGAAACAAAAAAACAATCGTTCAACTTTGGAGCAAGAATCCGCAATGTAGATATCGAAAACACGAACATTATAACGGATAAAGTGTTTAAGCAATCGGTAAATAATGTTTTGCCATTTTTGGGATATATGTACCGTTTTAGTGATAATTCCCGTTTTAATGTAAAATATAGTACGTCTTCTGTCCAACCTAGTGTAAGTCAGTTACAGCCAATTCCGGATAATTCAAACCCAAATCAAATTAAAATTGGAAATCCAACTTTGATTCCGACTTTCACGCATAAATTTGATGCTTCTTATAATGTATACAAACCGGTAAGTGGAAAATATATCTGGATGAGTGCAAATTTCACCAATACAAATAATGCATTTGCTAATTCAATTATGTATGATAGCCTTGGTAGAACTGTTTCCCAAACTTTAAATGTGGATGGTAATTATAATGGAAGAGCCAATTTTGATGCAGGAATCCCGTTTTTTTCAAGAGCAATAAGTATTTCGCCAAATGCTAGTTTTAATTACAACAGTTATGCTAATTTTATTAATTCTGAAAAGAATACAACTCAAACAATAACAACTAATTTGGGATTAGACCTTGAATTAGATATTGATACTTTGCAGTTTTCTATAGGATATAAATATGAGTATAATGACCCTTCTTCAACATTAAGTACAGCTTCAAATAAACCTTATTATGAGCAAAGTTTCGATGCGGGCTTCAGATTGCGTTTGCCGTTTAAGATGTTGTTTGAAACAGAAGCGGAATATGTTATCAGCAGTCAACGTGCTGAAGGGTATAACTTAAATTATATAGTTTGGAATGCTAATCTTTCTAAGTCATTCTTAAAAAATGAAAATCTTATTTTAACGTTAAGTGGAAACGATATTTTGAATCAAAACATTATGAATACACGTTCAGTTCAGGATAACGTAATTACGGATAATAAAACAAATATTATTTCTCGATACTTTTTATTGAAATTGACTTATAAATTCAATAGTACAAAAACAAAAGATAATGAGGATGATTATTTCTAGAAAGATAGTATTGTTTAGTTTTTTTCTTTTGTTTGGAAGTATTGCAATTGCGCAAATTACTTCAGGTAAAATTGTGTTTGAACGTAAAACGAATCTCTACAAAAAATATAAAGACGATAATGTAAAAGATTGGTTAAAAGAAATTGATAAAAACAAAGTTGATTATTTCGAATTGTATTTTAATGATTCTATGTCAGTTTTTGTGCCACAGGAAAGTGATTTGAAAGAACGTATGAGTTGGGCAACAAGTAAGAATACTACGTATCAAAATTTTAAAACTCAATCTACTCTTGCTATCAAAAGTGTTTGGGGCGAACAGTTGTATGTTCAAGATTCAATAAAAAAACGCGAATGGAAAATTACTGAGAGTAAGCGCGTGATTAGTGGATACAACTGTAGGAAAGCAATTTGGGAAATGAACGACTCTACTCGTATTTATGTTTGGTACGCTGATGATATTGTTCCGAATGTTGGACCAGAAACATTTGCTGGATTACCAGGAGCTATATTGGGATTGGCTACCGAAGATGGCGGAGTAATTTATTTTGCAAAAAGTGTAGAAGCCTTAAATCCAAGTATTGAACGATTGACTCCTAAAAAGAGCAAAAATAAAATTTATGAATCTTCTGAATTAAAAGTAAAACTCGAAAAGGACTTTGGTAAAAATCCTTGGGGCAAAGCAATGATCAAAGATTTATTTAGTTGGTAGTTTTCAATTTTATTTAGAAGATGTAGCTTTCTTTGCTTCCTCCATCAACACACATTTTCCACAAGCTTGCTTTTTTTTGATGCTAGAGTACATACGATATCCAACGTAGGCCATTGCTAGCGCTAAAAGAATGTATATGATTAGTTCCTGAATCATTCCCCAAATTTACGGAATTTATTCTCCTATATGTGTCCTTATTTTTGATAATTTTACGGAGGAATTTTAGAACGATACATTTACCATTTTACATCATACATTATCCATTTTCAATTATGATTACTGCAGAAGCACCCATCCGTTACGATAGAAAAAAACACAAAGACGACACTCTAATTGCTTTATACAAAGGTCTTTTGAAGCCTCGAATGATTGAAGAGAAGATGTTATTACTTCTACGTCAAGGGAAAATTTCTAAATGGTTTAGTGGAATAGGGCAGGAAGCTGGTTCGGTTGGTGCAGCTATGGCTTTGGATAAAGAAGAATATATTTTACCAATGCATCGCAATTTGGGTGTTTTTACTTCACGTGGAATTCCTCTCAATCGTTTGTTTTGTCAGTTTCAAGGCAAGCCTAGCGGATTTACAAAAGGCCGTGATCGCTCCTTTCATTTCGGGACTCAAGAATATAAAATTGTTGGAATGATTTCTCATCTCGGCCCGCAATTGGGTGTTGCCGATGGAATTGCATTGGGAAATATTTTAAAAAATACTGGAAAAGTAACTTTAGTTTATTCAGGTGATGGTGGTGCAAGTGAAGGTGATTTTCATGAATCATTAAATGTGGCTGCAGTTTGGGATTTACCAGTAATATTCGCTATTGAAAACAATGGTTATGGTTTATCTACTCCAAGTAACGAACAGTTCCGCTGTAAACAATTTATCGATAAAGGAATTGGTTACGGAATGGAAGCTGTGCAAGTGGATGGAAATAATGTGTTGGAAGTGTATGATACAGTAAAACGGTTAGCAGAATCGATTAGAAAAAATCCTCGTCCGGTTTTATTGGAGTTGATTACTTTCCGTATGCGCGGACATGAAGAAGCATCGGGAACAAAATATGTTCCAAAGGAGTTATTAGAAATTTGGGGTAAAAAAGATCCTTTAAATAATTTCGAAAAATATTTATTAGAAGAGGGAGTGTTGGACGAAAAAATGATTGAAGATTTCCGCTCCGAAATTAAAACTGAGATTGAAGAAGGTCTAGAATTGGCTTATGCAGAAATATTGCCGCCTCCGAATACAGCACTGGAATTGAAAGACATGTATATGCCTTTTGAACTAAATGAAACGATTCCATCTGGAAATAAAACAAACAAAAGATTCATTGATGCTATTTCGGACGGATTAAGATTGGCAATGCGCAAACATGAAAACTTAGTTTTGATGGGGCAAGATATTGCTGATTACGGAGGCGTGTTTAAAATCACAGACGGATTTGTAGAAGAGTTTGGAAAAGCAAGAGTACGAAATACGCCTTTGTGCGAAGCAGCAATTATTGGAAGCGGTTTTGGTTTGTCTATCAATGGAATGAAAGCTATGGTAGAAATGCAGTTTGCTGATTTTGTTACGGAAGGATTCAATCAGATTGTAAATAATTTAGCAAAATCGCATTATCGTTGGGGGCAAAATGCAGATGTTGTTGTGCGTATGCCGACAGGTGCAGGAGTTGCTGCGGGTCCGTTTCATTCACAAAGTAACGAAGCTTGGTTTTTTCATACACCAGGATTAAAAATTGCTTATCCAGCTTTTGCAAGTGATGCAAAAGGATTGCTATTGACTGCGTTCGAAGATCCAAATCCTGTTATGTTTTTTGAACACAAAGGATTGTATAGAAGTATCACAGAAGATATCTCCGATGATTATTATACAATTCCGTTTGGGAAGGCCCGTTTGGTAAGAGAAGGCAGCGATTTAACGATTGTGACTTATGGATTAGGGGTTCACTGGGCAATTGAAATTTTAGATAAACATCCAGAAATAAAAGCTGATTTAATTGACTTAAGAACACTTGTTCCGTTGGATAGAGACGCGATTATTAACTCAGTAAACAAAACAGGAAAAGCAATTATTTTGCATGAAGACACTTTGACTGGCGGTATTGGTGGCGAGTTATCCTCCATTATAAATGAAAATTGTTTTCAAAATTTGGATGCACCTGTTGTGCGTCTAGGTAGTTTGGACACCCCCGTTCCAATGAATGCTGATTTAGAGTGGAATTTTCTTCCTAAAGCTAGATTTGAAGAGGCTTTGGAGAAACTATCCAAGTATTAAATTGCCTCTTTTTTTATTGTACAGCTCCGATAAATTCGGGGCTGTTTTTGTTTATATTTGTTTGATGGCGAATATGAAAAAAATTGGATTGATAATGACGATTGGTGGAATTATTGTTTTTCCATTAGTATCCTATGATTTATTCGGTGAAAAAAACTTGCCTGTTGAGTTAACGGTTCCGCTTATGATATTGGGGCTAGCATCTATATTTCTTGGTCCAGCATTTTTTGTTTTTCCTTTTTCTCTTGAAAGAAGAAAGAAAATAGCAACGAGGTCTTTGATCTTATCCATTTCTTTGGTTTTGCTCGGATTTCTTTTTGCCAAGTTGCATTTTCCTGGTGCCAACGTTCAAATTATTTTAGGAGTATTGATTTTTGCTTTTTTTTATGGGGCACTTTCTTTTAAAAACAAATACGAGAAATGGAAAGGCTATGCTCGTTCAAAATACGATGCCCTTTTTCTCAGCCTTTTTGATTTTGTAGGATTTGGTTGTTTTTTCTTAGGAATTCTTTTTAGGTTAATGCACTGGCCTTTGGGAAGAGAAATGACCATATTTGGAATTACTACTTTGGTAATCGGCACGCTAGCTTGGAATCAAAAGTTTAAAAAGGAAGTTGTGTTTCGAAAAGAAACGGAAGATAAATTGAAAGAAACATTAGAAAAAATTGAACTTCAGCACGAAGCTCTCGAAGAAAAGCAACAGGAAATAATTTCTAGCATTCGATATGCGAAAAGAATTCAAAATTCATTGTTACCTACTGAGAAGTACATTGATAATCAGTTAAATCGTTTAAAGAAATAGGTGTTTTCAATGAGATATAAACTTAAATATTTTCTTTTCGTTTTTTTATTCATTCTGGCTAATGCTAGCTATTCTGAAAATTTCAAAATTGATTCTTTAAAATCTGAGATTTCAAAGTGTGAAACCGATTCGGTGAAAGCTGAAATGTATTTTGAATTGGGTCGCTATTACGAGTATTTTAAATCAAAAGAACGTATTGAATATTTTATTGATGCGGCCAAATTAGCGAAACAGATAAACTATTATTCTGGTATTCGTAAAATGTATCCAACGTTAATCACTAATCTCTACCATCGAGGCATGAATGATGTTGCAATGAGTTACGCCATTGAATACATTCAGTATTTGGATAAATATAATCATCGTGACGATTTAATGGAGTTTTATAATCTATATGCTAATTTATTATGTCGGCAAAAAAAATACAAAGTAGCTCGTTATTATTACGATAAGTCATACGATTTTAATAAATCGCAAAAAGACTATAAACAGTGTGCGAATATATTTAATAATATTAGTATTCTTTTGCTGAATACAGAGCAATACGACAGTGCATTGGTTTACAATTCCTTGTCGGCTCAAATTTATAAATCAAACAAAGATTATTCAGCATATGCGAATTCTGTTTTGGGTTTTTCTGAAATTACAATGAAGAAAGGAGATTTGACTTATGCATTGCAAAAGGCGAAGGAAGCTTTTCTTATTTATGAAGAGAATAAAATTGATTTGGGTATAGCCAATTCGTCCACAGTTTTAGGTGAAATTGTATGTCTTCAAAGTAATTTGAACTTTTCATTAAGGAGTGTTTATTGTTAATTCAAAGCTAAGTTATTTTTTTTGTTTTTCAATTTTAATTTTTCGTATTCCATTTTTCTGCTCCTAATACAATTTTGTTTTATTCGTTCTCTTTCCT
>CANNHN010000021.1 GCA_947504725.1 Bacteroidota bacterium
AAAGAGAACGAATAAAACAAAATTGTATTAGGAGCAGAAAAATGGAATACGAAAAATTAAAATTGAAAAACAAAAAAAATAACTTAGCTTTGAATTAACAATAAACACTCCTTAATGAAAAGTTCAAATTACTTTGAAGACATACAATGTGAATGTTTGTGCATTAATAATAATGCAAAAAAACATTCCAAATATTACTAATAAAATTTTCTGAGTATGTTTCATAACCAATGGTTTTATCTAATAACAAATATGATTCATCTGGCATGTCAATACAAGGGGGCTGCCCCCTTTTATTATCTATTCTCCCATAAATCTGGAGTAAATAAAACGTATCAATTTGATTCTCGTTTTTATTATTATATTTAGAATCCAAAACGCTTAAATTTCCTATAAGTAGATGAATAAAAGTCGACTACTGACTGTGCTTTTTTTACTTTTTGTTTTGCCCACAATGGCGAAATACAACAATACTATTGATGCATTAATTCGGGAAGTAAAAGAAGCATCATATTACGATTCGGCTGGACTTTTTAAAATAGGAGAGGAAACAATATTAAAAGCAACAGCTTCATCTAATCATTCTGCAATAGCTGAAGTTCATTTATATTACGGAAATTATTTTTTTTACACCAGAAATTTAAAAAAAGCAAAATCTTATTTTGAATTGTCTTTAGCTGAATCAAAAAAATGGAACAATTCTCATATCGAAATTCTTTCTGAAATTCGATTATCATTTTTGGAATATACAAATGGAAACAAGGAACAAGCCGAAAAAGAATTGAATGCTCTTTTAGTTAAATCAAATCAATTAAAAGACTATGAAAATGTAGCCGAATTGCTTAATCTTAAAGGGATTTTAAGAGAAGAAAATAATGATATGCAAGGCGCCACAAAACTTTATTTGGAAGGCTTAACGATATCTGAAATTCATAATCTAAAATACTACCCAGCAGTTTTTAGTAATAATTTAGGATTAGTTAAGTTGAGTCTTGGTCAAATAAAAGAAGCGTTGGTTGATTTGGAAAAAGGTTTAGAAATTGCTGAAAGCGAAAATAATAAACATTTAGCGAGTCATTTTCAAATGAATATTTGTTTGGCTTATGTTTCTGATAATAAACCAGAAAAGGCATTTGAATTATTTGAGAAAGTAATTCAGTATTCTAGGCAAAATAATCATACGCTTGAATTGGCTACAAATTATATTAATCTCTCTTCCGCTCTTTCCAATAGTGGAAAGATTGAAATTGCCCTTTCTTATCTTGATTCTGCAATTGTAGTTCTTCAGAGTCCTGATTTTAAAAAAGAGCTAACTAAAGCTTATTTGAGCAAGGCTAAAATATTTATCGATATAAGAAAATATGAGTTAGCGAAAGATATTCTTTCTCAAGTGAATGATTTGATAGAACAAACTGGTAATTTGGAAGATATTTCAAACTATTACTTTTTGAGATACAAGCTGAAATTTGCTACAAAAAATTACAAAGAAGCATTAGATGATTATTTAAGCTATTCTAAAATAAAAGATAGTATAGGAAATCAAATGAATAGTAAAGTTGTAGAAGAATTGCAACAAAATCAAAAAATACAAAAGAAGCAGATGGAGTTGGATGAAGAAAAGCTGAATTCCATTTTGCTTGAAAAGCAAAATCAAGAAGAGCGATATTTAAAGTGGATTAGTATTGGAACAGGTTTAATCGTAATTATTTTGTTGATTAGTTTTTTATCGTGGAGATATTCTAAAAAAATTAAAGAAAAACAACAACAATTTAGTCAGCAACTCATTCAAAATATCGAAGAAGAACGGTTACGTATTTCTCGCGATTTACATGATGATATCGGGCAGTCATTGTCTGTAATCAAAGCAAAAATTATTAAAGAGCAACAAAGTTCTAAAGAGCCATCCAATCAATTGGAAAATGAACTTGGGCGTGTAATTGAACAAACAAGAGAGATTTCTAGAAATTTATATCCAACCAATTTAGAAAAAATTGGATTAGGTCGTTCTGTTGCTGCTTTAATGGAAAGTGTTCAAGTAGCTACAAAAATGGAATGCAGTTTCGAAATTTCTAATACAATAGAAGAATTACCCATTGCAATTCAAACACATCTGTTTCGGATTATTCAGGAATGTACCAATAACACAATCAAACATTCTGGAGCAACAGGATTAAAATTATCCATCGTAGAAAAAGGAGGAGAGTTTGTTTTGTTGTATCAGGATAACGGCACAGGGCTTAAAATTAAGAAACAACAGATAGGAATTGGATTGTTGTCGATGCAAGAGCGAGCCAAAATTATCAATGGCTCTATAGATATTGATGATAAAGCAGAAAAAGGGTTCAAATTAATGCTTAAATTTAAATCATCATAAAGCGAATACTATGAAATTGCTTATTGCAGATGATCACCCGATTTTTAGAAAAGGCCTGAAAGATATTCTTGAAGGTTCATTTTCTGATATTCAGATTATTGAATGCAAGGATGGAAGAGAGGCACTGGAAGCGATAAAAAAACATAAACCATCAATTTCTATTTTAGATATTAACATGCCTGAGTTAAATGGGATTGAGGTGTCAGATATTGTAACAAAAGAAAAGCTATCTACCCGTATTGTAATCCTCACCATGTATCGTGATAGAGAAATGATAAAGAAGGCGATGGACTCAGGGGCATACAGTTATATTCTAAAAGATTTTGCTGCGAATGAAATTGTCGATTGTATTGCTAAAGTATCTAAGGATGAAAAATACATTGGCCCTGAGCTACAAGCCTATTATTCAAATTTTGTTGAGTCGGATAAAAAGAAAATTGAATTATTGTTTTTGCTGAAAAATCTTACCCAGGCAGAATTAAAAACACTGAAACTAGTTAGTCATAACAAAACAACTAAAGAAATTGCTGAGTTGTTATTTCTTTCTGAAAAAACAATCGAAAATTATCGCTCTAAAATTTGCCAGAAATTACAACTCCCTCCACGTAATAACTCTTTGGTGTTGTGGATTAGCGAAAATAAAGAATTGTTGATTGGGATAAGCGAATTCTAATCCATATTCATATACTCTTCAAAAGGAATCCCTTTTTTAAACTCTTCAGAGTAAATATATTTTTTGATGTGATCAGCCCAACCTTTGTGCGATTTACGTTTGTCTAATATAGCAGGATCAAACGCTTTGCTGAAATGTACTCTAATCGTTTGGTTTCTTTGTTTGAACATCTCATCGGGTAAAAAAAGCATTTCGATATTTGCTTTTATTCCAATGCGTTTACGAAACTGCGCAAAGTTGTAAAAGAATTTTGAATTTTGCCCTTCAATAAAAACCGGAACAATCATTCGTTTGTGATCTATGGCTTGTGTTACAAAGCTTTTTTTCCAATCCAAATCCATGATTTCTCCATTTTGTTTTCTGGAAACCAAGCCTGCTGGAAAAAATCCGATTGCTTCTTCAGTCATTAACACACTTTCAATTGTTCTAAGTGAAGTAGCTGAAGTTGTTTTTATTTTGTTGATGCCAATGAATACATCACCATAGTTTTTTAAACTTTTTAATACATCATTAACAACAAAATGGATGTCAGGACGAACTTCAGCAATCGTTTTCACAAATGCCATTCCATCAAGTCCTCCAAGTGGATGATTTGCTGCTAAAATAATTCCTCCTTCTTTTGGAATAAAATGAGAGTTGGTTGATTCTATTTTTGCACCTAATTTTTCCAATCCTCTATTGTTGAATTCAACTCCATATATATCTTTTAGATCTATCATCATTGTGTTGATGTCATCTTCATGAAGTTTTCGTTTTAGCCAATTAAGCACAAATCGAGGCATCCATTTTTTTAATCCAGGAGCTTTTTCTCTCAGTACTTTTTCAACATCAATAAATTTAGTAGGAGGATTCATATATTAATAGCAAATGCTACTTTGGAAGTGTTAAATTTTTAATTTCTTTTTCTAATGTCCAAATTCGATCGTTCAACTTTTTGAATCCTCTGAAGAGTACATAACTTCTTTGAAAGTCACCTATTGCAAATGCGGGGGAACCTTGTACAACTAATCCTTCGGTATCAATACTATTTCCAACTCCAGATTGTCCAGCAATTTTAACGCCATTCGCAATAGTCAAATGCCCAATAACACCAGCTTGACCACCCATCATCACATTGTTTCCTAATTTAGTAGAACCTGCAACAAATGAACCTCCTGCCAAAATACAATTTTCACCTAATTCAACGTTGTGTGCTATCTGAACAAGATTATCTAATTTTGAACCTTTGCGTATAATGGTTGAGCCCATAGTAGCTCTATCGATAGAAGTATTTGAACCAATCTCTACATGGTCTTCAATGATTACGTTTCCAATTTGAGGTACTTTAGTATAATTATTTTCTGCGCTAGGAGCAAATCCAAAACCATCGCTACCAACTACAGTACTTGCGTGAATGGTGCAGCTATTACCTATTATAGTATCATAATAAATTTTTACGCCAGAAAAGAATGTGCAATCGTCACCGATTGTAGCGTTATCTCCAATGTAACAATGTGGATATATTTTTACATTATTTCCAATTTTTACATTTTCACCGATGTACGCAAATGCTCCAACGTAGCAATCGTTACCTAGTTTAGCGCTTTCAGAGATAAAGGAAGGTTGTTCAATCCCTTTTTTATTATGCTTGGTTTGATGATAAACTTCTAATAATTTTGCAAAGCTAGTATAGGAATCCTCTACTCGAATAAGTGTAAGGGTAGATTTTACAGCTTTGTCAAGTACTAAATCTTTGTTTACAATAACTGCTGAAGCATCCGTTTCGTAAACGTATGGAGTGTAAAGCGGATTAGATAAAAAGGATAAACTTCCTAATTTGCCCTCTTCAATTTTAGCAAGATTAGATACAACAACATCTCCATTGCCCTCAATGGTTCCTCCTAATAAATCAGCGATCTGTTTTGCTGTAAATTTCATTTTATAATCTATTTTTATTGACCTAAAAATACTAATTATTAAGGAAATAGCAATAGGATATAGAGCTATAAATTTTGATGTCTTTGTAATCCTTTAAAATCAACATTTTTTCTCAATTTGCAAATTGTAGATTACTATAATCTTACGTTCATTTTTTATCATAATATTATTAGAATGAGTATAGCTCAAAATATTTTGTTAAATTTATAGTATGCAGACTAAACAATATTTGATTGTTATTTTTTTAATAGCAATCATTTTTCAAACTTCTATGGCCCAGGTTGTAATAAACGAAGGTTGTAATAAAAATTATTCGTCTGGCACAGACGAGGATGGTGACAATCCTGATTGGATAGAATTGCACAATGCCGGAGGAACCGCAGTTAATTTAACGGGGTATTCTCTTTCAGATAAGTTAACTGAGCCATTACAATGGCCATTAACTGGAATATCTATCCCTGCAAATGGATACAAACAAATATATTGTAGTGGGAAAGATCGTTATCAAACGGCTCCTTTTATTTTAGCTGCCAATGATTTAAATTATTCCCCTTCTGTTGGTTGGAATACACACTCTTTAACTGCTACTTATAATTGGGATGGAATAAGCAATTTGATTATTGATATTTGCTCATATAGCAATAGTGGATATACCGAGAATTCAATATTCAATCAAACAGCTACATCATACGCATCATCAGTTTGTGCCTTTAATGATGGTAGTGCAGCTTCTTGCTCTTCTCCATTTGGTGGTTCTTATAATCAACGGCCAAATTTGCGAATCAATGGATTTCAATTGGGATTCGGAACAATTCAAAATAGTCCATACGATTACCCTGCTCCTTATGGAAATTGGTATTGGAGCGCCCGTCATCAATTATTAATTCGTGCTTCAGAGTTAATTGCCTCTGGAGTAACTGCAGGACCTATCAGTTCAATTGGGTTTGAGGTGGTTTCTACAAATCTTGTTACCTATTCTTATCTTGATATTTCTATTAACGCTACTACTTTAACTGATTTATCTTCTAGCAGTTTTATTCCTTTAGGTGGTTATTTAGATCATACCAATTTTAAAATTAGTTCAGGAGGTGAAGCAGTTTATTTATTTAATCCCAGTAGTGTAAATGTAAGTTCTTTGATGATTGCATCTCCTTCCACAGATATTTCCAATGGGCTTTTTCCTGATGCATCAACGAATGTTCAATGGATGTCTCCAACTCCAGCTAATACAAATAATACAACTATAGTTTATACCGATTCGTTAAAATCTCCTTTGTTGTCAGTTCCTACTGGCATTGTAATAACTGGATTTTATTTAAAATTGATTAATCCAAATTCTTCTTTGCCATCAACAAAATTAGTTTATACCTTAGATGGAACTGAACCTTTATTCTCTTCTACTTCATTTAATATTGGGGATTCAATCTCTATATCTGTAAACACTGTTCTTCGATCAAAAATATTTCCACTTATAGCTACCAATTATTTACCAAGCAAAGAAACTTATGGAACCTATTTGTTTAATATTTCTCATTCAACTCCCATTTTAATTATCACAACAGAAAATTCAAACTTGTATGGTGTTTCAGGGATTTTCGATAATTATACATCTGATTGGATAAAACCTGCTCATGTAAATTGGTTAACTAAAGATCCTAGTCATCCAACTTTATTTCAAACTCGAACTGCTATTCGAATGGATGGAGGTGCTGGTGGTAGCCGAACTAATCCTCAACGTTCTTTCCGTTTATCTTTTAATCATTCAGCGCTTGGTGAAAAGAAAATTCACGAACAACTTATTCCAAATATTCCATTTAGAAACGATTATAGTGACGTTTATTTAAGAAATGGGAGCAACCAATGGTTAACGTTTCCATACAAAGATGCATCGCAAGTAAGTATGATGAGTAAAGGCACTAATAACTACTATTCAGCAATGGAACCTGTAAGCGTTTATATCAACGCAGAGTATTTTGGGTTATACGAACTTCGGGAAAAATTCAATATCGAATATTTTGATGAACGAGAGAATGTAAAAGCAGACTCTGTTGAAATTTTATCTTTGAGTTTCTTTTATAATTTAGTTTTAAGATCGATTGAAGGTGATGCACAAAACTTTTTTAATGACTACAATTCATTCGACTCATTAAATCCATTAGCATCTAATTATATTTTACAAGCAGAACAATATTTTGATTTAACTCATTATACTGATTATATTATTGGTGAAACATGGATGGGGAATCGCGACTGGCCAGGAAATAACATAAAAATTTACCGTTCAGATAAAACAAATGCTAGGTGGCGATTTGCATTAATAGATTTAGAATTAGCAATGGATCCAAACGGATGGACAACTTGTACAGATAATCAAATTGACTTTTTGTTGACTCAAAGTACAAGTAATCCATATATTAATATTTGGTTGCAAAGTATTCAAAATGTTGAATATAAAAATTCATTTATAAATAGATTTGCGGACCTTATGAATACTAGTTATTTGCCAGATACGCTAATTGCTACAGAACAATCATTTTATGATAAGATGGTTGTTGAAATGCCGCAAGAATATGCACGATGGGGGGATCCATTCACTGTTCCTTCACAAATGGCAGATTTTACGGCTAATCATGTTACTTTTCAACAACAATTGGTGTGTAGAAATGAAGAAATAAGAAATGATATACTTAATGAGTTTTCTTTAACTAAAGAAACGAAAATTAAAATGGATATTTTCCCAATTAGTTCAGGAACCATAAAATTAAATACTATTGAACCACAGCAATATCCTTGGGAAGGAATTTATTTTGATGGCGTTCCAATTACTCTTAATGCAATACCGAAACCAGGATATAGTTTTGTTAAATGGATGCCAAGTGCTTTTATAGTTGATACACTGAACTCAAGCTTTCAAAACAATATCAATATTGACTCAACAACGTTTACTGCTGTATTTAAATTAATGCCCCCAATTCCTGATGGACCGAATATTAATTTCACTCTTTATCCATCTCCAAGTTCTGGAATAATTAACCTTGAACATAATAATATGACGCTGGTGAAAAATGTTTATTATCAGATTTATGATATAAGGGGAAGAATAATTAAAAAAGAATATCTTGATCAACTTGATAAAAATACTTTAATTGATATTTCTACTATTTCTGCGGGATTGTATTTTATTAAACTAACAAACGACTTAGATGTTAATGAAACGTTGCGATTTGTCAAAAAATAGAAAGCAGAAATTCTCATTCATAAATTCCATTGTTTAGAATATAGTCAAGGTTTCGTAGTTCAACGGATAGAATAGAAGTTTCCTAAACTTTTGATCCCAGTTCGATTCTGGGCGAGACCACAAAAATTACTTTTTATTCTCCTTCAACAATCCTTCAATTCTCAAGAGGCTTTCTTTGATATCAACTAAAACATTTTGATTGTCATAATTTCCTTGCATGTTTTTGAGTAAGGTGCGTTGTTCTAAGACTTTTAAGCGAAACGCTTGAGCATCTTTTATTCCAACCAAACTCATTTGATGAGACATGTGAGCAGAACCTCCTGCAGTCTCCACTTTTAAAACACATAAATTAAAATGTCTTAAAACAGGTCCTTCAATAAATGCCATGTCCTGAATATTTTCCAATGGAATCGTTTTTTCGAATTGAACAATAATTCCTTTTTTGAATCTCAAATTTTTATCAGTCAATACACATTCCAGTTTGTCAAAATAGTGGCGCGAATACCATTGACCAACTCCACATAACCAAACAATGCAAAGTGGAATTCCGATGATGGAGATGAATAGAAAAAATGCAACATACAATAAAATGTATGTTCGTAAAACAGAATTGAATTCTGCTTTATGTATTGTTACTCCTTCACTATTGTTCATGCTGTATGTTTTTAATTTATGTTCTCGCCCTTACACTTCGACTACGCTCAGTTTGACGTCTCAGAATGACAGACTCGAGATGACTATTAGAACTGTCACTTCGAGCGGAGTCGAGAAGTCTGCCTGTCAAAAATGTCTTACAAATTTTGCATAAAGTAATCTGTTACTTTTTGATACAAATGTTCACGTTCTTTTCCTAAGACATTATGTTCATGACCAGGATAAACAAAATAATCTACTTGTTTGTTTTTTTCAATACAGGCTTTTATATATTGAATACTATGTTGCCAAACTACAGTTCCGTCTTGTGCTCCATGAATCACTAATAATTTTCCTTTCAAATTATCAATGTGGTTAATCGTGCGTGATTCGGCATATCCTTTTGGATTTGATTGTGGTGTTCCCATATATCTTTCTGTATACATTATTTCATAATAACTCCAATCCACAACTGGGCCACCTGCCACACCAACTTTAAATACATCCGGATAGCGTGTCATAATGCTTGTCGTCATAAATCCTCCATAGCTCCAACCGAAAACTCCCATTCGGTTACTGTCTACATACTTTTGAGATTTTAAAAATTCTACTCCAACCATTTGATCTTTCATTTCTGCTACGCCACAATTATGAAAAATGGCTTGTTCAAAGGCTAAACCCCTGTTGTTACTTCCTCTTCCATCAATAGTGAAAATAACATATCCGCGTTCTGCCATATATTGAAACCAATAGTCGCCTTGACCATTCCATGTGTTGTTGATCATTTGTACACCCGGACCATTATATACATAAACAATCACAGGATATTTTTTTGTTGAATCGAATGCTACGGGTTTATACAATCTGCAAAATAAATCATCACCACTTTCGCTTTTTAATTTGAATAAACTCATTTCTCCTAATTTATAATCAGCTAAAGGATTTTTAGAAGTATAAATAGTTCTTGATTTTTTTCCATTCGTTCTCACAATATTTGTGTTGCGAGGAATTGTAGTGCTTTGGAAATTATCAATAATATAATTTCCGCTACTGTTCATCATGCTTGCATGCGTTCCGTCACCGGAAGTAATGCGAGTGATTTTCCCTGTTTTAATTTCAACGGAGTAGAAATTGCGGGTGATTCCACTTTCTGTAGTTGAGGAATAAAAAACTTTTGTTCCTTTTGCATCAAATCCTGCTAAGTCTGTAATAATCCAATTTCCTTTAGTCAATTGTTTTAATAGCGTGCCATCACCATTATATAAATACAAATGATTGTATCCATCGCGTTCGCTCTGCCAAATAAATTGTCCGGATGCATTTGGAAGAAAAACCATTGCGTGCATTGGATGAACATATTTTTCATGTTTTTCTTCAAACAATGTTTTTTCCAACAATCCAGTTGCAACACTATAAGAATTTAATTTCATGTGATTTTGTTCACGATTCAAAACAGCAATATAAATATGTTGCTCATCTTTACTCCAGGCAATATTCGTTAAGTATTGTTCTTTCGGTTCACCTGTTTTTAAGAAAGTAGTTTTCCCATTGCTAACATTGTAAATTCCAACAGTTACTTCGTGACTTTTATCACCAGCCATCGGATATTTAATGTTTACGTTTTTCGCTGGACGAGTAGTCCAATCAATAATTGGATAATCTGTTACCATCGTTTGGTCCATTCGGTAAAAAGCAAGTAGTCCTCCATTTGGTGACCAGAAAGTGCCTTTGGTGATTCCGAATTCAATTTGGTGCACAGTTTGCCCATTAACAATATTCTCATCTTTGTCGTTTGTGACAATCAAATTGTTTTTTCCATCAAAAACAAATAGGTTATTTTTAATCGTGAATGCAATGAATCGTGTTTTGTCTGAAATATCAATTCCTTTTGCTGCTGATTCAATACCTCCTTCGTTTATAATTTTTTTTGTTTTTATATCGTATACTAAAAACAAGTGTTTCTCATCTTTGAAAGCGTCAAATGAAAATTGTTTTTCATTCTTCCATTTGATTTCTGGGAAATTTTTGAAGGGAGTTAAGTCCATTTTTTTTACTTCTTCATTCAAAATTGCCAATGAAACTGCCTGTGTAACTTTACCATCTGATGCGTTACAAATAAAGAGTTCTTGTGCTTCTCCAGGATTAACATAGGAATAAGAATCGGTGTTTCTTACCCACATTAATTGTGTAAGTCTTGTGGGAGCCAAAGTGTTGCGTTGTTTTACAACGGCTTCTTCCATCGTTAATAGTTTTTCCTGAGCAATACTTGTTTGAAAAATGAAAACTAGAAATGAAACGAAGAGGGTGATTTTTTTCATAATAAAGGATTTAAATAAAAAGTGCATTCTGAAACAACAGAATGCACCAATAAAGATAAGTTATTTTTTAGAACTATTTTACAGCCCCGCCATTGTTCATATTGTCATTAGTAGGAGCTACAAAACTCAGTTCTCCTTTAGTGTTTTCTGCCATTAAAATCATGCCCTGACTTTCAATACCTTTTATTTTACGTGGCGCTAGGTTTACAAGAATACATACTTGCTGACCAATAATCTCTTCCACTTTATAAGAACCAGCAATTCCTGAAACGACTGTTCTTTTATCAATTCCAGTGTCGATTAACAGTTTTAATAGCTTATCCGTTTTAGGAACACGTTCAGCTTCTATAATAGTACCAATCCGAATATCCATTTTGCTAAAATCATCAAAAGAAGTTTCTGCTTTCGATGCTTCGATTTCTGATGCATTGCTTTCTTCGTTCATTTTTTTTGAATCTGCTAATTTTTGAACTTGCGCTATTATAGTCTCGTCTTCTACTTTATCAAATAATAAAGCAGCGGTATTTATCTGATGTCCTGCTAACAATAAATCGGTGCGCGTTGCATCATTCCATTTTAAACCTGAATTCAGATTTAACATGTTGCTTAATTTCTTTGCAGTGAACGGTAAAAAGGGTTCCATTAAAACAGCAAGGTTCGCTGAAATTTGTAACGATAAGTTCATGATAGTTTGAACACGTTTTTCATCCGTTTTGATTAATATCCAAGGTTCGTTATCTGCTAAATATTTGTTACCTAAACGCGCCAAATTCATTAATTCACCTAATGCTTCACGGAAACGATACTGTTCGATGCTTGCAGCAATTTTTGCAGGAAACTTGGTAATCTCTTCTAATAAAAGCAGATCACTTTTTGTATACTCTAAAGCAACAGGAACTTTTCCTTCGTAATATTTATGTGTTAAAACTAATGTGCGGTTTATAAAATTTCCAAGAATAGCAACCAATTCATTGTTGTTTTTTGCTTGAAAATCTTTCCATGTAAAGTCGTTGTCTTTGCTCTCAGGTGCGTTTGCACATAAGGTATAACGAAGCACATCTTGCTTGTCTTTGAATTCTATCAAGTATTCATGCAACCAAACAGCCCAATTGCGAGATGTGGAAATTTTGTCACCTTCTAAATTTAAAAATTCGTTTGCAGGAACATTCTCAGGTAAAATATACGAACCTTCAGCCATTAACATTGCAGGGAAAATAATGCAATGAAAAACAATGTTATCCTTTCCGATAAAGTGAACCAATTTGGTTTCTTTATCCTTCCAGTATAATTCCCAATCGGGCGTTAAATCTTTTGTTGCTGATATATAACCGATGGGTGCATCAAACCAAACATATAAAACTTTTCCATCAGCACCTTCAATAGGAACCTTAACTCCCCAATCTAAATCGCGAGTCATCGCACGAGGTTGTAATCCGGCATTTAACCAGCTTTTGCATTGTCCGAATACATTGCTTTTCCATTCTTTGTGCGAATCAATGTACGCTTCAATTTGTGGTTGCATTTTATCCAACGGTAAAAACCAATTCTTCGTTTTTTTCAAAACTGGTTTCTCTCCCGATAAAGTAGATTTTGGATTTATTAAGTCAGTTGCATTTAATGTGCTTCCACATTTTTCGCATTGGTCTCCGTAAGCATTTTCATTCGCACATTTTGGACACGTTCCTACGATGTACCTATCCGCTAAAAATTGATTTGCTTTTTCATCAAAATACTGCTCCGTAATTTCTTCTACAAATACTTTTTTATCGTACAGTTTTTTAAAAAATTCGGAAGCTGTTTCGTGATGAGTTTTGGACGTAGTACGAGAATAGATATCGAATGAAACGCCAAACTCTTTAAATGAGTCGCCCATCATTTTGTGATATTTATCTACTACTTGTTGTGGCGTTATGCCTTCTTTTTTGGCTTTGATGGTAATAGGAACACCATGTTCATCCGAACCACAAATAAATTTTACATCTTCCCCTTTTGAGCGGAGAAAACGAACGTATATATCGGCAGGCAAATAGCATCCTGCCAAATGACCAATGTGAACGGGGCCATTTGCATAAGGTAATGCTGCTGTAACGGTATGTCTTTTAAAGTTCATAATAGTCCACAAAGATAAAAATTAATCCTTGAGAAGCTTCTTTTGCATAATATAGGCAATGCTAGAGGCTCGGTTCTTTGTTATGTCGGCATTTGTGCCGCTAAAATGTTCGTCTACAGTTTCATGGAAACAGCCTAGCCAAACAGTAAATTCTTCTTTTTTTAATGGCAGATGCATGTGTTTTTCTACCAAATTTTGAGCGTATGTATGGTCAGGAAAAAGAGTGGCGTTCCAAAAGCTTTCTATCCTTGGTAAATGCGTATCTAAATTTAGGTTAACAAAATGATGGTTTATGCTACTTAACAAGAGCGTATCATAAAAAGTTTTGATTAGCTTTGTTACATCAGCAGGTGATAGTATATCGGTTTTTGTCATTATGCAAATATCCGATTACTTTTGTTAAAAGAATCAAACTAAAATGAATTTAATTCAACCACCACTTTTAAAAAAAGGCGATAAAATTGCAATTGTAGCTTCCGCTCGCAAAATTTCGATGGAGGAGCTTCAAGCATCTATTGAGATTTTCAAAAATTGGGGGCTTGAAGTGGTATTGAGTAAAAACTTGCTTGGTAGCGATAATCAATACTCGGGTAAAGATGCCGAACGTGCTTCCGATTTGCAAGTTGCTTTGGATGATGATTCTATTAAAGCAATTATAAGTGCTCGTGGTGGTTATGGAACCATTCGTATAATAGACAAATTGGATTTTACGAAGTTTAAGCAAAATCCTAAATGGGTCATTGGCTATAGCGATATTACTGTTTTACATTCTCATATTCATAATTTCGGAATTGAAACGTTACATGCAACCATGCCGATAAATTTTTCCGTTAATAAAGATGCAGTAGAAACAATGCGTAAAGTATTGTTTGGAGAAAAATTTAATTACGAAATTCAAACACACATTTTAAATAGAGTAGGTGTTGCTGAAGCGGAAGTGGTTGGTGGAAATCTTTCTTTATTATACGCTTTAACAGGCAGCGCTTCTAGTATGCATACAAAAGGCAAAATATTGTTCATCGAAGATTTAGATGAGTATTTATATCATCTCGATCGAATGATGGTAAGTTTAAAAAGAAATGGAAAGTTGAGTGATTTAGCGGGTTTGATTGTTGGCGGAATGACCGACATGAAAGACAACCAAATTCCTTTTGGCAAAACAGCTGAAGAGATAATTTTGGATGCTGTGAAAGAATATAATTATCCAGTTTGTTTTAATTTTTCTGCTGGACATCTTGATAAAAATCTGGCTATTCCTCTTGGCCGAAAAATGAAATTAATTGTTGACGAAAAAGGCACAAACGTATCGTTTTAAATAATTTTTTATTTTAAACGATACGTTTGTCCTGGATTTATTTAGAGAGCATTATTTTTTTACTAACCTTTGTGTTGTTGTTTATCAAGGTAACAAGATATATTCCTTCTGCATTAATAGTAAAATCTACTATCACATGACTATCTGCTTTTTCAAATGATTGCAGTAGTTTTCCTTGCATATCATAAATAGATACAATTCCGTTTACGTTTGAAATTAATTCAAAAACATTGTTTTGAAGTGGAATAAATTCGAATTCAGATGCATTATTTTCTATTATTCCTGTTGTTATTAATGTCACATCTTTTGTGAAAGAACGCATCAAGCATCCTGAAGCATTCGTTACTTCTACCTGATACATACCTGATGTTGTAGCTGTGTAAGTATTTGAATTGATACCTACTGGAGAACCATTAAGATACCATTGATAATCTGAATAAGAGCCACTAGCTGTCAATACATTTCCAGCAACGGAAATAGTTGGCGTATACAATCCTAAATCAGTAGTTGACATATAGCTTGGATTTGTTACGGTTGAATAAGCAATAGATCTCATTGTGCTGGCTGTTGAAGAACTTACTCCACCTGTATAGCTAAGCGATGTTGGGTTGTATTTGAAAATTGTTGTAAATAGTGTGGCTGCTGTTAAATAGCAACCTTCAAGTGATGGATGAACGTTATCTGAATAATACAAATCTACACTCGGTAATGAACTGAAAGAAGTTATCCATGATTTTCCAATCGGAGAAACAATTTCATTTCCAATGTTGTCATTTAGAAAAATCATGTTGCCGTGAATTCTATTGATGCAATTGTTCGTATTGTCGCCACTATAAACACCTCCTTCTGGTCCCCATTCTGCAAGATAAACGATACGAGTACAAGGGTTGTTCGCTTTAATTTGATTGTATAGAGTTATATTGGCGTTTCCACAAGCAGAAGGAATTGATCCAACTGTATTTACGTAATTTCCTTGATTGTCCTGCACTACAACGTAATCCCAGTCTTGAGAAACTATCTTTGCTTGAGAAACAGCATCATAGGCGTGTCCTGTAATTGATTCATTAGCTACGGCCATTCCTGCTTGCGTGTTTTCGTCCACAAAAACAGAAATTCCAGCTGATGTAGCTAAGCCATTAAAAAGAGTTGGCACGTCATACATGTATGTAAAGCTGTTTCCTAAGAACAGAACTTTTGTTTGAGCGCTACATCCAAGTCCAATTATACTAACAAAACTCAACAATACTATTTTTTTTATTGGATTTTCCATAGTTTGATTTATTTGAAAAATTAAAATATAACAATCATTATGAGTTCTTTGTTTCCAATTTCTATAAGAGGATTTCCGTAGTTTTTCATTTTTGTTTTCATAGCCTTTTGCCTTTTTAGTTTATCCAAAATTAGAGCAGAAGAACTCGTTTTACAACCCAAAGTTTTTTATTAATTACAAATATAAATCGATATATTTGCTATATATGTCATATTAAGTCATTATATAATAGAAATTTTATTTAATTAATTACAAAGATAATGTCAAGAACCCACGAAACAGATCTGTTTGAATTAATAAAGTCGCTCAATAAAGGGGAGAAGAAAAGCTTTACACTTTTTGCAAATTATTATTCGGATGCAGACAAATCACATATTCTTTTGTTTGATCTGATAGTTGCTCAGAAGAATTATGATGAAGAGAAAATTAAATTTATTTTTAATAGGGAAAAAATTAAGTCTCCACTTCCTAGGGTAAAAAATTATTTACAAGAAATTATTTTGAAAACGTTGAGGTTCCATCATTCAGGAAAAACAATAGACAGTGAAATAAGAGAGCTAATTATGGATGCTGAAATTTTTCATTCGAAAGGATTGCAGAAATTAAAAACGAGAAGGTTAGAAAAGGCTAAATTGTTAGCAATTCGATACCAAAAGGATGAGTTGTCGTTAGAGATACTAAATAAAATTTGGAAATTCAAATCAGATTATACAGACACAGAACTTTTAAAGGAATACGAGCTGTTGACGAATAAAATCACTCTAAAAAGGAAGTATCAGCAATTAGCCCAGGAAACAATGATTTTATTAAAAGATGGTTTGGTTCGAAATAAATCGTTGCAAAAGGATTGGGATAAAATTATTCTCAATCCATTGATGGCAAAAAAGAATGAACCAACGGGGTTTGTTGACAACCATTTTTATCACAATATTTATCTAGTTTATTACGAACGAACAAATCAGATTCATAAAACAAGATATCATTTAGAACAAATGCTCAAGAATTTTGAATTATTCCCTGAATTGATTTCTGAATGGAATTCAATGTATTACAGCACCTTGGGGAATTTGATTGTTGTTTTATGCGCCACGAATGAAATTGAGAAAGCAGAAGAGATTATGGCAAAGCTTTTAAGTATGCAAGGAACAGATTTTAGTTTTGTAGATAAAAAGAATTTGAACAATTATGTTTCAATTGCTCATTGCAATTTGTTGAGAGGCGCACTTTTTGTTAAAAAATTTAGTGATGGACTTCGAATTGCAAAAGAAGCTGAAGCTTTTATTTCTCAAAATGTTGTTCCATTGCAATATAAAACACAATTGCTATTGACACTTACAAATTTCTATTTCTGCATAGGGAATTATTCTGTAGCTCTAAAATGGAATAATAAACAATTGAATGAATCTATTGAATCTCAAAAAGAAGATGATTTTGTATTTGCGAAAATATTTAACCTCATCATTCATTATGAGTTAGGGAATGAAGACCAATTGCCTTATTTGATGCGTTCAACATATAGATTTTTGAATAAATCGAAAAGGCAATTTAAAACGGAAGGAGCCATTCTTCGGTTTATGCAAACAAGTTTATTTACAGCAAAATCAAAAAAGGACATTGTTTTTGAAGAATTGAAAACCGATTTATTGAAAATTACTAAAAATCAATTTGAAGCAAAAGTATTAGATCACTTTGATTTTATTTCTTGGCTGGAAAGTAAGATACAGAATAAACCTTTCATTGAAATTTTGAAGAAGAAGGCATAAAAAATCCCGCTCCGTAATTAACGAAGCGGGATTTTTTTATTTGTGTTTTCTAAGAAACCTATTCGAAAATAATTTTTTTGCTGAATTTTTTTCCTTCTACCAAAACATTCATAAAGTAAATACCACTTTGCAAATTGTCTCGTTGCATAATGTATGTATCTGTTTTAATGTTATTGATGTTTTTTACTTGGCGACCTAATGCATCATATAATTCGATTGCCACTTCATACCCTGTAAATTGAGAAAGATCAATTGTTGCAGCTGTATTAGCTGGGTTTGGATAAATTACAAAAGCTGCTTCTGCAGAAAGGTCATCTAATCCTAATACGGGCGTAGCAGTATAGTTACAGTTCAATGCGATTCCACACGTATAATGTTCTAAAAAGTTTCGGGTAATCGTAATAGTTGAATCATAATGAGCTAAAGCTGCTGCACTTGTACCAACTTCAGGAACGTGATCTTGTCCTGGCCATGTTATAAAACAATTTTCTATTCCTAATAAATCAACTTGTTCATTTACTGTAGAGCTACCATCTACTTCTAATAACGGATAAAATCCTGAAAGCACAATAATTGCTGAACCATAAGGCACAGTGTTATCATTCGTTCCATGGAAACTCAAAACGGGTTCGTCACCTGGTTTAATCCATGCTGTATCACCAATTGCACCGCAAATATTAACTACTGCTTTTACATCAGATGAGTAACCTGGGCTTCCACTCAAACCTTGAACACCACCTAATAATCCTGGTTGTAATGTATCGATGTAAGTTGGGTATTCTGTTAGTTGGTCTAAGTATGCTAAGTGTAAAGCGATGAATCCTCCGGCAGATACTCCTGCAAAAAAGATATTGTTCGTGTCAATTTTATAAGTGTTTCCACCAACACGTGCATTTTTTCTCATATAGCGAACAGCTGCTCTTCCATCATGAACAGCGCGCATTACAGATTCTGTTGCATCCGATGAATCTGGACCAGGGAATGGGAAGTTGTTCATGCCTAAACGATATTCTATTGAAATCGCTACATAACCCAATCTCGCTAAGTCATTGCAAAGTGGAACTACATCGGTTCCGTTTTTTGCGCCACCGATAAAGCTTCCACCATGTGCAACAATTACTAATGCTCTTGATGTTGAAATGTCACCTGTTGGTTCATACACATCCATTAATAAAGTTTGTGGAGCTCCTGTTTCTTTCGTGTTACTTCCATAAACAACATCTGCTGTTTTTGTTGGAGGAATAGGGAAAATGTAATCGTGATAGCGATTGCCTGCACATTGTGCATTTAATGACGCTGAAGAAGCTAAAAGTAAACTTCCAATAATGAATGAGTAAATTTTTTTCATGTAGTTTTTTGATTTGGATTTATATTAAAGATACTAAAGCTATTCGAATAAAAAAATTAAAAAACATATTCCAAACTTACACCTGGGACAAACGCTCTTGTTTTATATGTTCCTGTAAATTGTGTTTCTAAATTAGTGTCTGTGCGCTGTTTACCTTCAATGTATAGAAAGGATGCATCAATATGGATTTTTTTAGTGATGTTAAAAGATGCTCCAGCAGTAATTCCTAACTTATCAGCATCAGGTGTTTCAGGTGTCAAATAACCTGCTTGAACAGGAGTCATATCGTAATATGTTCCTAAACGAACCGTCCACTTTTCATTCAACTTATATTGTGCTCCTAAACGAAATATATAAGCATTTTTATACATTCGTGCTGAATGGATGTCTTTTAATTTATCTGTGTTTTCTTCGAAATCAATTATTAAAGAATCATAAGATTTCCAACCAACAAAATTTACATCCAACGCTAATTTTAATTTTTTGTTTGGAGCAAACCCTAATCCTAATGTTGCAACTTGTGGCAATCTTATTTGTGTTGAAAAAGTTGTAGACGGGAAGTATTGAGCCACTGATTGAGCTACTTGAAAGTCTGCACTTCCTCCATTCACTGCAACTTTTACTTCGGAGCGGTAGTCAATTCCGATTGATATTTTTTCGTTTAATTTGAAATATATTCCTGCGTTAAAACCATAACCACTTGCTTTTCCTTCTAAATTTCCTTCTCCATAATTACCTAATGTGTCTTGAATGGGCACGCCTTTTCTTAATGCAAAACTTCCCGTTGCATAAACAAATCCAGCTCCAATACCAATCTTATCATTAATCTTATAAGAAACGGTAGGTTGAATAAAAATGGTTTTTAAATCAATTTCGCGAATCAAAAATTGACCTTTCCAATCGTCTTCCCACTGAACTTTACTGCCAAATGGAGTGTAAATTCCTAATCCACAATTCCAATTTTTAGCCTTTTTGAATTTATAAACGGCATATAATGTAAAAGGTGTTCCAATATGTTTTACTGGATGAGCAACATATCGAGTTGCATAATCTGCATATGTGCTTCTGGGCATAATGAAGCTAGCTCCAATGTAGATTCCTTTTAATGAGTCTAAAAAAGAAAGGGCTCCAGGATTAAATAAGATACTAGCATTGTCTAAACACAATCCTGTACCTGCATGTCCCATGCCTGTTTGCTTCTGACCTTGTAAGTTTATCTGAAATCCGCCTGCAAATAGCGTTGCAGAGGAAATAAGGGCAATCGTGATTATAAGCGACAATTTCTTCATTACAACAAAATAAGCCAATTTCTTTCTACAAATCAAGTTTTTGTTGCTAGAATAACAATAATCTGTACATTTGTAACCTAAATAAAGGAAAACAAAATGATCCAATCCGCTCAAAATATGCTAATGTGTTGCAATATGTGCTGTAAGCCTAATGCTTACTTGGATTGATTTTTTATATATATTAACAATACGTATTTAAAAGGTTTTTCCACTATTGGGAAAACCTTTTTACTTTAAATTAACTTTGTATTACAAATGAGTGCAACAACAGAAATAAAAAAAGCAGTAGTTATCCTTTTTGCAGGAGATTCCGGTGATGGAATTCAGCTCACAGGTTCACAATTTACAACTACAGCAGCATTATACGGAAACGATATCAGTACTTTTCCAAATTTTCCAGCCGAAATCCGCGCTCCGCAAGGTACAATAGCAGGCGTTTCAGGCTTTCAACTTCATTTTGGTAGTGTAGAGATTTTTACTGCCGGAGATGCTTGTGATGTTTTGGTTGTAATGAATGCCGCTGCATTAAAAGCGAACATTAAACAATTAAAAGCTGGAGGGGTAATCATTGCGAACACGGATGGCTTTGATCCCAAGAATTTAAAATTGGCAAAATATCCTGATGGAATAAATCCACTAAAAGATAATTCGCTTGAAAAATATATTGTTCACGAAATTGATGTTACTAAAATTACACGTACAGCGCTAGCAGATTCTGGTCTTGGAACAAAAGAAATGGATCGTTCTAAAAACATGTTTGTGCTCGGATATATTTATTGGATGTACAATCGTACACTTGATAACTCTATCGAATTTTTAAAAGAACAATTTAAAAAACGCCCAGAATTAATTGATGCGAACGTAAAAGTGTTGAAAGCTGGTTACAATTATGGTGACACGGTAGAAACACCAATGAATCGTTATGAAGTAAAACCCGCACCTGTTTCAAAAGGAACATATCGAAGCATTATGGGAAATCAAGCTGCTGCTCTTGGTTTGGTTGCTGCTTCTCAAAAGGCTGGATTGACTTTATTTTACGGAACGTATCCAATCACTCCTGCTTCTGATATTTTACATGAGCTTTCCAAACATAAAAATTTTGGTGTAAAAACATTTCAAGCAGAAGATGAAATTGCTGCTATTACTTCTACTATCGGAGCTTCATTTGGTGGTGCACTTGGAGTTACTGCATCATCTGGTCCAGGTATTGCATTAAAAGGAGAAGCCATTGGTTTGGCATTGATGTTGGAAATTCCATTAGTGATTGTGAATGTACAAAGAGGTGGTCCGAGTACTGGACTTCCAACGAAGACAGAACAATCCGATTTATTACAAGCGATGTATGGAAGAAATGGTGAATCACCTGTTCCAATTGTTGCATCGTATACGCCTTCCGATTGTTTTTTCGGAGCTTATGAAGCTTGTCGTTTAGCGCTTGAATTTATGACTCCAGTATTTTTCTTAAGTGATGGTTACATTGCAAATGGTTCTGAGCCTTGGAAATTTCCCAGCGCTGCAGAATTGCCGGATCTGAAAGTTGCGTTTGCAAAAAATGAACTAAAAGAAGGCGAAGCTTTTTTACCTTATAAGCGAAATGAAAAATTAGCACGACCATGGGCAATCCCTGGAACAAAAGGATTGGAGCATAGAGTAGGAGGTATCGAAAAAGAAAATGAAACAGGAAATATTTCTTATGATCCCGAAAATCACGAATTGATGGTAAAAATTCGTCAAGCGAAAGTGGATAAAATTGCTGATTATATTCCGTTGCAAACAATTGATAATGGAAACGCAAAAGGAAAATTATTAATTCTTGGTTGGGGTTCAACATATGGTTCAATAAAAACTGCTGTGCGTGAAGCAATTGCTGAAGGATACGATGTGTCACACGCTCAAGTGAAATATTTAAATCCATTTCCAAAAAATTTAGGAGATGTTTTAAAGAGTTTCGATAAAGTTTTAATTCCTGAATTGAATAACGGACAACTAATAAAAATAATTCGTGACAAATATTTTATTGATGCGAAAGGATTAAATAAAATTCAAGGAATGCCATTTACAAGTGAAGAGTTGAAAAATAAAATTATAGAGTTATTAAAATAATGGAAGCAACACAACAAAAGTTAACCGCAAAAGATTTTGTAACCGACCAAGAAGTTCGCTGGTGCCCTGGTTGCGGTGATTACTCTATATTAAAACAAGTGCAAACGGTAATGCCTGAGTTGGGGATTCCGCGTGAACAAATTGTTTTTATTTCTGGAATCGGATGTTCTTCTCGTTTCCCTTATTATATGGAAACATTTGGGATGCACAGTATTCATGGTCGTGCTACTGCTATTGCGAGCGGACTAAAAGCTACTCGTCCTGACTTAAGTGTTTGGATTGTAACGGGTGATGGCGATGCTTTATCAATTGGTGGAAACCATTTGATTCATTTATTGCGAAGAAATTTTGATGTGAATGTGTTGTTATTCAACAACGAAATTTATGGATTAACAAAAGGACAATATTCACCAGCTTCACCATTAGGAACAATAGCGAAGTCAACTCCAATGGGCTCGGTTGATCATCCGTTCAATCCTTTGGCATTGTGCCTTGGTGCCGATTCAACTTTTGTTGCTCGTTCGATGGATCGTGATCCTATTCATTTGCGTGAAATTTTAAAACGTGCCAATAGTCATAAAGGAACGTCTATGGTGGAGATTTATCAAAACTGTAACGTATTTAACGATGGAGCATTTGAAGTGTTTACAGAAAAAGGAACAAAAAAATTAAATACTTTAATGGTAGAACATGGAAAACCATTAATTTTTGGAGAGAATGCAGATAAAGGAATTAAGCTTGATGGATTTAAACCAACTGTTGTAAATCTTGCAGATGTTTCTGCAAATGATTTATGGATTCACGATGAAAAAGATCAAGTGAAAGCAAACATCCTCGTTCGTTTTTTCAATACACCTGCTGATGAAAATCCATTGCCTCGTCCTTTTGGAGTGTTTTATACAGAAGATCGCTTTTGTTATGAAGATGCAATGAATGCTCAAATTGTTGAAGCAATTGAAAATAAAGGTAAAGGTGATTTAGATGCTTTGATTCGTGGAAAGAATACTTGGACAATTTAATGTTAAGCTTTCTTCAATAAATAAAGGTTATACAAAACCTCCCCGTTTTTTAATTTGTTAAATGGGATTGAATGGATGGTCACACAAAAGCTATGAATTCTTTTAGGAAACAAAAACGGGAATGTTGTTGCCACCGGATATTGTTTTGGACTGTTTTGCTTGATTGAATTTACCACACCTTCATTCGCTGTTTCTACTTTTATAATTTTTAGTCCACTTTCCTGAAACATTTTTTCAACTTCTTCCAATTCGTGTTTTCGAATCATATCACCAAAAACAAAATATGCATCTATTTTCATCATGGATGCTACTTTTTTGAAAAATGCCAAGCGTGAAGAATATCTATGCGATGATTCAAGATTCAAAATGATGTCAAATTTTTTTGGAGTCGTAAATGTGATTGCGTCACTTGAAATAAAATCAACGCTATGGACAAGTTTAGTTGCAATTTTAATATTCGCAGAACTTAAATCAACACCAGTAATGTCAGGAATGTGAAAATATTTTTTCATCACATAACACCCTCCACCTCTTCCACATCCAACTTCTAAAGCGCTCCAATTTTTTCCGTTTTCACGACAGCCTGGTATCATATCCAATAATTTCATATAGAGCGAAATATGATGAGTGTCAACCTTGTCAATAGCCTGAACATCAAGTGATGATTCCCCTGCATATCCAAGATTCATAAACTTCCTTTTATTGCCTAAATGGTTGCCAATGGTTGCGGAGGTTTGATATAAAGCTGCAAAAAGTGCTGATTTCATATAGTGAAGGTATCAAATTATATAAAAAAAGAGGAAAACCTTTTGTGCTTTATAAAAAGTAATTATATTTGCACCCCGTTTAGAAATAAATGGATTTTCGGGAGCTTAGCTCAGCTGGTTCAGAGCATCTGCCTTACAAGCAGAGGGTCACTGGTTCGAACCCAGTAGTTCCCACGAAGCAAAGACAAGCCTTTCAGGAAACTGAGAGGCTTCTTTGTTTTTAGGTTGGGTTCAATATAGGGACAACATTCCACTGTATAAAGCATAAAAAAGCCCCAAGCTAATAAACTTGAGGCTTTCCATTATAAAGTTCGGTCTATTTGACTATCGTTACTGTACCTAAATACTGCTTGCCAATGCCTTGGAAGTCGGTAAAGACTACTTTCCATACGTATACTTTCACTTGCACCACATCTAAGTCAGGATTGTTGTTTCGTCTTCCGTTCCAACCTTTTGTAATATCATTGGATCTGAAAATGTTTTCTCCCCAACGGTCGTAAATCCGCATTTCAAACGTTGAGTAATCAATACCACTTGCATATACCAAAAATTCATCGTTCAACCCGTTGTTATTTGGTGTAAATGCATTTGGTGCATAAAACGTTACAATTGGGTCAATAATTACGTTGCCATTCACTGTATCGGTACAACCAAAATTATTAGTTACTATTAACTGTATTGGGTAAAGACCAGTATCAGGGAAAACAAAATATGGATTCTGAATATTTGATGTTCCTAAGTTCGCAAATGTCCACTCCCATGTATCAATCAAGCCCAATGAGTTATCAGTGAAATTTATCAATGGGTTAGTAATAGTTGTTGGTTGTGGGTTTGCAGAATAAATTGCAACAGGTTGTGAGTGAATGGTTATTAACGCAAGTTGTGTAGATACTGCAGTACAGCCAGTTCCGTTTGTATATGTAAGAGTAACATCGTACGGACCGCCATCTACTAGATAAGTATAAGCAGGATTTGCAGCAGAAGAACTTCCTCCTTCTCCAAATGTCCAAGCATACGTTCCTCCTGGTTGGTTAACCGTACTTGTAAAAGTTATTGTTGTCGGTTCACATCCTTCTGTTGTATCTGCAACAAACGAAATAATTGGCGTTGCAACAACAACTATTAAAGTTGTATCCATTGCACCACACATTCCTGTTATGGTATAAGTAATAATGTGAGAACCCGGTCCAGCTATTGCAGGATCAAATGTACCAGTTACACCATTTGTGATTCCTGTACCAGACCATGTACCACTCGGATCAACTGCAGTTAAAGTAACGACAGAAGCAGTTGTACATAAAGGGCCAATAGAACTAGTGATGGTTGCATTTAATTGGGATGTAACGGTAATCATTAAAGTATCTTGTGATGTACAAGGTGTTGTAATGTCATACGTAATCATGTGAATTCCAACACCCGCAGTAGCAGGATCAAATGTGTATGTCTTCAAAGTAATTTGAACTTTTCATTAAGGAGTGTTTATTGTTAATTCAAAGCTAAGTTATTTTTTTTGTTTTTCAATTTTAATTTTTCGTATTCCATTTTTCTGCTCCTAATACAATTTTGTTTTATTCGTTCTCTTTC
>CANNHN010000022.1 GCA_947504725.1 Bacteroidota bacterium
AGTGGAATGATTTCAATGGGAAGAAGTCAAATGATGAGTGTTCCTTATGCATTGTATTCAGCAGTATCTGGAAATGGTCCAACAGGTTTACAAGGTCCAACCGGAGCTTTAGGAAATACAGGTCCGATAGGTCCAACTGGAGCAGGAGCAACAGGTCCAACTGGATCGGCTTCAACAGCAGTAGGTCCAACAGGAGTAACAGGTCCAACCGGAGCTGGTTTAACAGGCGCAACCGGAGCAACTGGTAATACTGGTCCAACAGGTTCAACTGGAGCTAATGGAACAACAGGAACGGTAGGAGCAACAGGCGCAACAGGTTCAACCGGTTCAACCGGGCCAGTAGGAGATGAATACGCAACAACATCAACAACATCAATGACTATCAGTCTTGGTGCAACTCCTACATTTTTTGTTTCTTTGAATTTAGCATACTCTATAGGTCAAACTGTAATTATTGCTAATACAGTTGCAAATCAAATGATAGGAACAATAACAGGGTATAATCCTTTAACAGGAGCAATGAATGTTACTGTAACCAGTATTTTAGGAGCAGGTACATTTACCTCTTGGTCTGTTAACTTAAATGGTGCACCTGGACCAGCAGGTCCGGTAGGAGCAACAGGTCCAACGGGATTAGCAGGTGCTGGCGGAACAGTTGGAGCAACAGGCGCAACGGGTGCAACCGGGATAGGAACAACAGGAGCAACAGGCCCAACAGGCTTAACAGGGGCTGGCGGAACAGTTGGAGCAACAGGCGCAACGGGTGCAACCGGGATAGGAACAACAGGAGCAACAGGCCCAACAGGCTTAACAGGGGCTGGCGGAACAGTAGGAGCGACAGGTGCAACTGGAACAGTAGGTGTAACAGGAGCTGCAGGAACTGCCGGTGCAGTTGGAGCAACGGGATCGACTGGTCCAACTGGTTTAACAGGAGGAGTAGGTGCAACAGGATTAACTGGTGCAACAGGATTAACTGGTGCATCTGGTAGTATTGGCGCAACAGGATCAAATGGTGCAACAGGACCAATGGGGCCTTCTGGTGGATCTGGTGCAACAGGTGCCGCTGGAGCAACGGGTGTGACAGGTGCAACAGGAACTTTTGCAAATGGAACAGCCGCGGGAAATACACCCTATTGGAATGGTTCTGCTTGGGTAGTAAATACTAGTAATATTTTTAATAATGGTGGAAATGTTGGAATTGGTATGACACCAGGTGCAGGTGCGAAATTAGATGTTGCTGGAAATATAAATGTTCAGAGTGGAAATGCTTACAACATTAATAATACGAGAGCTTTGGGTTTTGGTAGTTCGCAATCGTTATACGTTGGCGACCAAGCAGGAGCAGCGAATACTGGAGCAGGTAGTACTTTTGTTGGATATCAAGCAGGTGTTACGAACACAACAGGTACATACTTAACAGCAATTGGATATCAATCGGGACAAGCAAATACTACAGCTAGTTTTAATACTTATGTGGGTGGACAAGCAGGAAACATGGGAACAACCGGTGCGAATAATACAAGTGTTGGATTTAATTCCGGACAAGTAAACGTTTCAGGAAATAACAATACAACAGTTGGTTACCAAGCAGGTTCAACAAATACAGGTAGTAATAATACTTATATTGGTTACAATGCTTCCGGAACAGCAACATTAACAAATGCTACGGCAATTGGAGCAAATGCTAACGTAACAACTTCAAATAGTATTGTGTTGGGTTCATCAGGAGTAAATGTGGGTATTGGTGTTCCCGCTCCATCAACAAATTTGCATGTTGCAGGAAATGCTCGAGTAACCGGTTTGGTTGGTCCAGGAACAGTTGTTTCTGATGCTTTAGGAAACTTAACAGTTGCAGCTGGTGGAACAGTAACGGGTTCAGGAACTCCCAACTATTTACCTAAATGGAATGCTTCTGGAACAGGTTTAACAGCTACATCTTCTATTTTTGATAATGGAACAGGAGTAGGAGTTGGGATTGCAACACCTGCTAGTCTTTTTCACATTGCAACAGATGGAAGTTTGACAAATGGTTTAAGAGTATCTAATGTTACTGCGGCAACAGTTGGTCCAACTATTTATTTGGATGGTGCAACAAAAGATTGGGCAATAACAGCAACGAATGGCGGATCATCGTCAGGAGCAGATAAGTTGGTGATTAGAGATTATTCTGCAGGAGCAGATCGAATGACAATAGACGCAGCAGGATCAGTGGGCATTGGTTCTAATGCACCGAGTTTTGGTTTAGATGTGCAAACTTCTGTAGCTGGTTTTGGTGCTTTCAGAGCAGTGGGTCGATCAGTAATTAGTAATCCAGCAAATTTTATGCTCGTTGAGATGAGTGAAATAGCGGCTAATGCAGGAGTTGTAAATTTATTAAATGGCGGTTCAAATACCGTTCAAATTTATGCTGGAGGAAATTCCTATTTCAATGGAGGAAATGTTGGTATAGGAACAACTACTCCAGGAAATCAGTTGCATATTTTAGGTACAGTTCCAACCTACGCAAAAGTTGAAACTAGTGGAGCTACAACTCCGCATGGAATTTGGTTAAAAAATCCAACAAGAGAATGGGTCCTACTTAATTTTGTGTCTGGCTCTGATCGAATTGCTTTTTATGATGCTACGGTTGGTACAGAAAGACTTTCAATTGATGGTCCTTCAGGGAATGTCGGGATTGGAAGTTCAGCTCCAATCTCTGCAGGAGCAACAAAATATTTGACAATAAAAAATCAAGGAGGTTATACTTCAAGTAGTGTAACTTCAGTTGAAATAGCAGGAAATATTAGTTCAGGAAATTCGCCTGCTGGAAGAGTTGATTTTATTAATGGTCTTACACCAACCACAATTTCTAGAATTGAAGGTTTAACGGCTGGTGGAAGCACAATTCAAGGTGGTCTTCGTTTTTATGTTAACAACGGAACGTTGTTTGAAGCAGTTAGAATTGATCCAACTGGTAGAGTCGGAATAGGAATGACTGGTCCAGGTTACCAACTGGAATTAAGTACAAATTCTGCAGGAAAGCCTACTTCAAGTACTTGGACGATTACTTCAGATGAACGCTTGAAAAATATTGAAGGAAATTATTCAAAAGGATTGTCTGAAATAATTAAGCTTCAACCAATATCCTACCATTATAAAAACGTTGGTGAAAAAGTTTTTGATGAATCAGTTTTAAAAGAACAAGCAATAGGATTTAGTGCTCAAGAAGTTCAGAAAATATTCCCAGAAGCCGTAAGGATGGGTTCTGATGGTTATTTAAATTTAGACATTCATCCTATTCTAATTGCATATGTAAATGCTATTAAACAGCAACAAGAAATGATTAAAAAACAACAAGAACAAATTGATTTATTGCTAAAAAAGGTAGAAGCAATAGAAACAAAATCAGAACAGAAATAATTAACTTATATAATTTATCACCATGATAAATAAAAAAAATATATCACTCTTTTGCTTATTAATGCTGATGTTGCAATTAACAACAAATGCACAAGTGCAGAATAACCCTCCAATGAGGGACGTAATAAGCTCAGGAGGAACAACAGCAACTTTACCTTGGGGGTCAATTGATTATACTGTTGGCGAAGCTATTATTTGGACATATCAGCCCGGTGCTCCTCCATTAACAGTGAAAGCACTTACGCAAGGTTTTCATCAACCTAACTTGGCAAACAGTTCTTTGGATGCGAACGTAATTTTTGCTGATGTTTCTTGTATTGGCGCAAACAATGGTAGTGCATCTTTAAATATTTTATCTGCAACAGGTCCTGTTTCTTTTTATTGGCAAGCACCAATTAGTGATAGTAGTGCTAATCAAGCAAACCTTGCTCCAGGAACGTATTATTTTCATGTGGAAGATGGAAACTTCACGATTGATGATTCAGTTGTGATTGGCGAAAATCAAGTTGATTGCGCTGACTCTTTAGATTTTTATAATGGTATAACTCCGAATGGTGATGGCAATAATGATTTCTGGACAATACCTGGAATTGAATTGGTGAAAGATAACGCTGTTACTATTTTTAATAGATGGGGTGATATCGTTTGGAAAACGAAAGATTATGATAACATTACTGAAGGAAAAGTGTGGACAGGTAAAAGTAGTAAAGGTGTTGAACTTCCTGATGCTACTTATTTTTTCGTTGTTGAGGTGAGTGGTAAAACATATAAAGGTTGGATAGAATTAACACATTAAAAGTAAAAAATATTTTAATAAATATCTCTCCACTTTGGTCGAGATGACAAAATAAAAAATCAACAACAATGAAAAAATTATTAATTATTGCTTTTTGTTTTGTGAGTGCTGAGCAAATGTTTGCTCAGCAAGATCCACAATACAGCCAGTACATGTTTAATCAGATGGCGATTAATCCAGCTTATGCCGGAAGTAAAGAGGCGATTAGCGCAAATGCTTTTATTAGAACGCAGTGGACTGGAATTGATGGTGCACCAAAAACACAAACGCTTGCTGTACATGGTCCTTTGAAAAAGAAAAAAGTAGGCCTTGGCTTTTCGGTAATTGCTGATCAAATTGGTCCAAAGAAAAGCATTGGTGCTTTAGGTTCTTATGCTTATCGTATTCCAATTAAAAATGGTAAACTTTCATTTGGATTAAGAGCAGGTGTATTTCAATACACTTATAATTGGAATGATATAATCTATAAAGATAAAGGCGATGTTTACAATACACAGAATCAAACATCAACCATTGTTCCTACCGCAGATGCCGGAATTTATTATTATACCAATTCGATGTATGTTGGCTTTAGTGCAACACACTTGTATAGTGGTAGACTAACAACTGTATCAACTCTTAATGGAGATAACGGAAAATTGGCTCCGCACTTATTTTTTACGTTTGGGAAAGCTTGGGCATTGTCAGAAAATTTAGTATTCAATCCTTCATTAATGGTTAAAGCTGCAAAAGGCTCGCCTTCTACAGCAGATTTAAATTTTAGTTTCTTAATAAAACAACGCATTTGGGCAGGCTTATCTATTAGAGGAACTTATGGTTTGGTTGCGTATGCACAATTTAATATTTCAGAAAAATTCAAATTAGGTTATTCATTTGATTACGGATACAATAAAGTTGGAAAAGTTGGCGGTGGTAGCCACGAAATTATGTTAGGGTATGATTTTAATATTACAAAATCTCCAATAACATCTCCACGATACTTGTAATTTATAGATATTCATTGTTTAAGTAGTTTATGAAAAAGATAAAATCGATAGGATTAATTATATTAATTGTAATTGCGAATACCTCCTTTGCTCAATTAAAACGTGCAAATAAGTATTATGATAATTATGAATATATGAAAGCAATTCAGCTCTATAAAAGAGCTGTTAAGAAAAGCGATAACAAAGAAGCGTTAGAAAAGATTTCTAATAGTTATCGTTTAACGAAGAATTACAAAGAAGCAGAAGGCTATTATGCGCAGTTGGTTAAGCAATCGAATGTAACACCGATAAATAATTTCTATTATGGAATGGTGTTAAAAAATAATGGAAAGATTGATGAAGCAAAAGAACAATTTAAAATTTATTCAAACACTGCACCTAGCGATAAAAAAGCCGAACTCTCAGTTAAATCGTGTGACGATATTAAATTATGGGTATCTCGCGTACAACAATTTGAAGTTAGTTCAATTGAAAATTTAAATTCTTCGCATGCTGATTTTTCTCCCACATTGTATAAGAACGACTTAGTTTTTGTTTCTGAACGCACCCAGGATTTAGTGAATTTTGCTACCAATGCTTGGAATAGACAGCCTTTCTTGAATGTATATTCTTCTCCTATATCTGTAGGCAAAGATGGAAAGCCTGCCATGTCTAAAAAAGTAAAAACGTTCTCTTGGAAAATCAACACGAATTACCACGATGGTCCCGTTTGTTTTAATGCAGAGCAAAACACAATGTATATTACTCGTGTAAGTTATGTTTTAAATAAAAAAGATAAAAATTTCGTAAACCGCCCTAAAATTTATGTGTCAAAAATAATAGGAAACGTTTGGAGCAAAGTGGTTCCATTTGAACATAACATGGAAGGCTATTCAACAGCACATCCAAATGTATCTGCAGATGGTCAATGGTTGTATTTTGTTTCAGATATGCCAGGTGGTTATGGTGGAACGGATATATATGTTTGCCGAAAAGAAGGAAATAGCTGGGGGAAACCAACGAATTTGGGGGAAATAATCAATACTCCTGGATCTGAAGTATTTCCTTATATCAAAAAGGATGGAACTTTTTATTTTTCATCGGATGGACATTCTTCTTTTGGTGGATTGGATATTTTTTCAACCACTAAGGTAGATGGTAAGTTTGTTCCCGTTAAAAACCTTGGAATGCCATTAAACTCTACTACGGATGATTTTGGAATTGTATTCACTGAAGATCCAACCAAAGGATATTTTTCATCCGATAGAGCAGGAGGGAAAGGTTCAGATGATATCTACAGCTTTGTAGCATTAAATAAATTTCTATCTGTTGCCGGTAAAATCTTGTTTAGTAAAAATTTGAACGACCCTGCTAAAGATGCTGAAGTAATGTTGTTAACCGAAGATGGAAAGATTTTAAGTGTGTCAACTACCGATAAGTCGGGATTCTTTAGATTTGACAAATTGGATCCTGATCAAAAATATATGGTAAAATTGGATGAAAGTGATCCTCGTTTCAAAGACAAAGAAAAATATTACTTGACGGATGAAAAGGATAAAATTATCCGTGTAACCGTTATTAATGATAAAGGTGGAAAATTTGTTTTCCAAAATTTACCTGCAGATCCAAATTCAATGCCTGAGCTCGGTGCTGGAGATGATGTAACCATTGCGGGTAATTTATTATATGGAGAAAATCCTTCTATGCCTTTTGCGAATACAAAAGTTAATTTATTGAATGAAAAAGGAGAAATTGTTCAATCGACAACAACAAACGCATTTGGTGCTTTCGTATTTACTGATTTGCCTGCTGATCAAAACTTTTTAGTTAAGGTAGATGAAAGTGATACGAAGTTGGCTCCTAATACGAAGATTATTATCACCAATAAATCTGGTAAGGAGTTGCAGACTACTAAGTCTGGTGATGCTGGTGGTTTTAAATTCTCTTTCTTAGCAGCTGATAAAGTAACATTGAAATTGTTGACTGTTGAAGATAGTGAATTGCGTTTCGACTTGAAAGGTAATTTAGTTTTTGAAACTAGAACTCCATTGGCAGGTTCTACTGTTAATTTGATAAACGAAAAAGGAGAAATATTGCAGACTACTAAAACAGATGCAAATGGTAGCTTCCAATTCACAAATTTGCCTGCTGATCAAAACATTTTGTTTGCTTTAGACGAAAATGATTCAAAATTAAAAGCATTAAATAAAATTTTATTGACAAATGCTAAAGGTGTTGTTGTTAAAGAGTTTGTTCGCACCAATGGTAAATTTAAATTTACTATTTTGCAATCTGATCATAATAAAATGGGCGTGTTATATGTGGATGACCCATGGTTGAAAGTGTTGCTTTTGAAAGATCAAGCTAAAAAGGATAGTTTAACAATTGTAGAAAATGTTTACTATAACTATGGTGAATCGAAAATTTTACCGGAAGCAGCTAAAACCTTAGATAAGGTAATCAATATCATGAAAAATAATTCACAATTGGTGATTGAGATGTCTGCTCATACAGATTCTCGTTCTACTCTTGAATTTAACTTGAAATTATCGGACCAACGTGCAAAAGCTGCAGTTGATTATATGTTAAAAGGTGGACTTACAAAAGATAGAATTTCTGGTAAAGGCTATGGTGAAAGCAAGCTTATAAATAAATGTGCTGATGGTGTTGAATGTACAGAAGATGAGCATGCTAAAAACCGAAGAACAGAGTTTAAGATCGTTAGCAAGAAAAAATAACTAATCACATTATTGAAACTCTTTAAGAGTCCCGTCCCCATTAATAGGGATGGGACTTTTTTAGCAAAAATGAAATACGGCACAATTAATGCAAATGTGCTATAAAAACAACCAATTATATGAAACGAATACTTACTTCTATCCTCTTATTTGCTGCAATATTTAACAACAGCATTGCTTTTGCACAAACGACTCATCCAGTTGAATTAGGATTCAATCTTGGAGCATCTTGGCTTCAAAGTGATGTAAAAATGAAAAAACTTGGTGGTGCAGGTGGTCTTACTTTAGGCCAAATGTACGCTCAGAACGATAAAAATGCTTTTGATTGGGGTTGGAGATTTCGCTATTTAAATGCCCTTACATATGGACAAGATTCTAAAAAATCAACAGGTATTTCTTTTAACCCAGCTCTAAACGGACAACTTAATAATTCTACGAACTATTTCTCTAACGGAGGATTTGTTTATCAAAATTATAAGACAACAATTAATGAAGTATCGCTAGAGCTTGTATTGGGTGCAAATCAAATGCGCAACAAAACAAAAGTATATCCATATATATTTGGAGGAATAGGTGTTGTAAAAGCTGTTACTAAAACAGATCAATTAGATGGTAGTGGTTTATTATATGATTACACTAGTATCGATTCAAATGGAACTGCCAATGGTTCTCAAATTACTTCTTCATTAAATACGATGTATGATGGAAGCTATGAAACATCTGCAGAAGGAAATGAAGTAGGTCGATGGAAATTTATGCCTTCATTAGGTGTTGGATTGGGTTACCAATTTACTCCAGGTTTTTCTATGGGTTTAGAACATAAAATGACTTGGGCAATGCATGATGGGTTAGATGGACAACAATGGAATAACGACAATACAAAAAGTTTAACAAAGGATAAATACCATTATTCTTCTGTTTGGTTGAAGTTTAGTTTTGGTAGAAGTGCTCGTCCAGTTATTACAACAAATACGAATACAAATACAACAACGAATAATATTGTAACTCCAGTGGCAGATAAACCAACTGTAGTGATAACTAATCCTAATGTAAACTCTTTTACATCAACATCTCAAAGTTTTACTTTACGCGCTACAATTAAAAATGTTAATTCGAAAAGTGATATTACATTGGTTTATAATGGTGTTGCTAATTCTAATTTTACATATGATGTAAATTCAAAACAATTCGCATTCCCATTAATGTTATTGCAGGGAAGCAACTCATTTGAAATAACTGCAACCAATACTTATGGAAATACAACAGATGTTGCGACAGTATTGTACCAAACGCAAGCAGTGATTCCACCCGCTTCTCCTTCGCCATTAGTAACGATTACAAGCCCTACAACAAATCCACATTCTATAACAATGAATAATGCAACTGTTGTTGCGAATGTTTTAAATGTGAATACACAAAGTCAAATTGGTGTAACAATAAATGGCGTTGCAACAGGAAGTTTTATTTTTAATCCTTCTTCTCACGTAATGACCGTTAGTAGTAATTTAAATCCTGGAGCGAATACATTTGTTATTTCAGCTACCAATGCTTCTGGAAGTGATTCGAAATCTGTGACGGTTATTTATTCACTTGCAACGGTTACGCCTCCTCCTTTTATAACGATTGTAAACCCAGGTGTTAATCCATTTACGACCACTGTTCCTTCATTGCCAATCAATTCGATTGTTCAAAATGTAACAGCAGTTGGACAAATTGCTGTAAATGTGAATGGCGCACCAGTTCCAACAAGTATGTTGAGTTTTAATCCTTCAACTGGGCAATTAAATTTTAATGCCAACTTGTTTTCAGGAGCAAATGCGTTAACAATTTCAGCGACAAACGTTGCAGGTGCGGATTCAAAATCAATTACGATAATTTATTCACAACCAGTAGTTGTTAATCCTCCTCCTTTTATAACGATTGTAAATCCAGGTGTTAATCCATTTACGACCACTGTTCCTTCATTGCCAATCAATTCGATTGTTCAAAATGTAACAGCTGTTGGACAAATTGCTGTAAATGTGAATGGTGCACCAGTTCCAACAAGCATGTTGAGTTTTAATCCTTCAACAGGGCAATTAAATTTTAATGCCAATTTGTTTTCAGGAGCAAATGCGGTAACAATTTCAGCGACAAATGTTGCAGGTGCGGATTCAAAATCAATTACGATAATTTATTCACAACCAGTAGTTGTTAATCCTCCTCCTTTTATAACTATTGTAAATCCAGGAGTTAATCCATTTACGACCAGTGTTTCTCCATTGCCAATTAATGCGATTGTGCAAAATGTAACAGCAGTTGGACAAATTTCAGTAAAGGTGAATGGCTCATCAGTTCTAACAAGTATGTTGAGTTTTAATCCGTCAACTGGTCAGTTGAATTTTAATGCAAATTTAATTCCTGGAGCAAATGCGATTACTGTTTCAGCAACCAATGTTGCTGGAGCTGATTCAAAATCGATAACTGTTATATACAATCAGCCAGTAGCAGTAACTCCCGCTCCGGTTGTTACAATTACTTCTCCATCAGTGAATCCATTTAATACGTCTACCAATACTGTAACTTTAAATGCGATTGTATTGAATGTTCTGAATGCATCTCAAATTTCTGTGTTATTGAATGGTCTTTCTACCACAGCATTTGCATATAATGTTGCAACAAAACAATTAACATATTCTGCATCATTAATTTCTGGTGCAAACATTGTTACAATCAGTGCAAGTACTTCGGCTGGAAGTGATTCTAAATCGCAAACAATTATTTATACACAGCCTGTATCATCACCAGCTCCGATTGTTACGATTTCTTCACCAAATGTGAATCCATTTAATACTTCAATTTCTGCATTGAGTGTAAGCGGAAGTGTATTGAATGTTACTGCTTCCTCACAAATCACAGTTTTGTTGAATGGAGCGAATATCCCATTTACGTATAATCTAGCAACTAAAGCAATAGCTGTTTCAGGAACGTTAATTTCGGGAGCAAATGTTGTAGCAATAACTGCTTCAACTTCTTCAGGAAGCGATTCGAAGTCAACAACTATTGTTTATACAGCACCAGTAGTTATTTCTCCTGCTCCAGTAGTTACGATTACGAATCCAGGAACGAATCCTTTTAATGCTACAACGGCAAGTATGACTGCAGCGGCTTCTGTTTTAAATGTTTCATCATCAACTGAAATTACAGTGTTAGTAAATGGAGTAAGTGTTCCTTTTATTTATAACCCTATAACAAAAAAATTAGTTGTAACGTTAAGTTTGATTTCGGGTGCAAATGTTTTATCAGTAAGTGCAACAACTCCTTATGGTTCTGATTCAAAATCAACAACTATTATTTATTCTGTACCAGTTGCATTGCCTTCACCAATTGTTACTTTCATTTATCCTGCTTTAGCGGCATCCACAAGCGGAGTTGCATTGTATAATGTTGAAGCAACTGTATTGAATATTTCAGCAATTAGTAATGTTGTTGTGAAATTAAATGGGGCAACTTTATCTACAGCTACTTATAATGCTGCAACTAAAGTTGTAAAGTTTCCAGCGAATTTAATAGTTGGAATTAATACAATTTCAATTACAGCAACAAACTCTTCAGGTACAGATTCAAGAACAGTGACTATAAAACACAATCCTGGTCCAGGTACAATTCCTCCAATTGATCCAGGTTCAACTATCCCTCCTGCAAATCCAGGAACACCGAATGTTCATACTCCTGGTACAATTACACCAAAAGGTGGAGGAGGAGTTGTGAGCGGAACAGAAAGTGCTGCACCAACAATTACATTCGGATTAACTAATCCATATACTGCAAGTACTCCTACGATTGCTGTTACTGCAGTTGTGGTTGGAATTTCGTTTCAAACGGATGCAGTTGTAAAAGTGAATGGTGTTGTTGTTCCATTTACTTTTACGGCTAAAGCTAAAACAATTTTATTGACAGCAAGTTTGAATGTTGGAACAAACACAATTACTGTTACAGCAACAAACTCTTCTGGATCTAAAACTTAAAACCTCACCATTCTAAGACCTTAATACATAATTAATCGTCATAAAAAAAGCCTCACATTTGTGAGGCTTTTTTTATTGTTTCAACAAGATTATTTTTTTGACTATGCTTTTTTTATCTGTACTTATTTTACAATAATAAGTTCCAGCTGGAAGATCATTTGCTTCAATAGTTTGACGATAAATGCCAGCTTGCAATTCACCCGTAGTGGTTGTGCTTACAATTTGTCCCATAACATTAAATAACTCTATGTTTAATGTAGCATCTTCTTTAAACCAAATTTCAACGGTTGTATTTGTGTTGAAAGGGTTAGGGAAACAATTTGCCAATAAGCCTGATTGATTTGGGTTTTCTTTCCATTCAATACCAAGAGGGAGATAATATCCAAAATGAAGAATCAATCCATTGTCGTCCCACAAAGATTGAAATACGGATATCGGATTTCCTAATTCATCTTGCGCTTTTATCAATGCTAAGTCTTGTCCATTGTCGACAACAAAACTTATCATGTTGTTAAGTGGAAGTTGAGAAGATGGAATTGTAATTGTTAACGTATCGTTTGAAATTTCATTCGTAAAACGAATGCTATCTCTTCCTCTCCAATAATCTGCATAGGTTTCTAAATCAGTCACCATAACATCAGATGGCAATTGATCAATTAAATCCTGTTGTGCCCATAGTTTATAAATTCTATTCGGATGTATAAGCAAAACATTCGGTGAGTAATTGTCTCTATTTCGATTTATCACATCCAACCAAATTGCTTGTTTTGCAGAATAGTTTGTAAATGAAATAGGATCTGAAGCAAAAACGTCTGAAACATTAAGTGGGAATTCCCAAACATTTGATAGAGCGCCAGATGAACTTCTATCTTTGTGATTTTGATAAGGAAAGTTTGTCAAAACATCACCGGTAGAATAATTGCTGCAATATTCATAGCCTAATGTATCAAGTGCATTTACCAAGTACTTGTTGTATTCTAGATGTCCAGCTCGAAACGTTCTTATGTTAAGTCCAAAATCAGCATCCAAAATATTTTTTGAAACTTCTGTTTCTCCTAATACTGTTCCGCCAACCGTTGAATCGATTGCCCCACCAGCATTATATGGAAGATAAGTGGCTTGAGTGTTTCCTAAAACTCCTAGTGGAAAAATATCATCATCACCAAAATCGGTAAAATGTCCAACCGAATGACTCGCAAGTTTATGGCCTTTTGTGATTAAATATTGAACTTGCGGAATACTGGTTAAATTATAAAAATTGTTGAGTACGCCATCATTAATATAATGAGTTGTTACGGTATATGTGGAAGAAAGTCCGATTGAATTTTCATAGTCGGCATAATAACTCATGGTATCAAATGCTGTAGTTGCATCCACATCGTGTGTAACCATTAAAGTGGTTTTGCTTTCAAAAGGACTAGTATGTAACCAAACTGTATTTGGAGTATGTTTTGTACAGATTGCTTTTAGAAATAAAATCAATGCATCGGTGGTGGGTTCAAAGCCATTGGAATAAATACGTTGTGCATCGGCATCTTTATTTACTTGATTTAAGAGGACTAAGTTTTTAAATGAAAATCCCAATCCATAAGCAACCCCAGCTCCGTAATTATTTCTAGAGATAGCAGAAGACAAATCATCGTAATGAGCCATTTCTATTGCGCTTCCAAGGGTGAATTGTCGCACAACAATAGTTGTAGGATATGAAAGTTTTCCAATACTGATAGTTTGTTCCATCGTATCATTCAACCAACGCATGGATTGATCAGCAAGCGACATGTTAAAAATAATTCGGTGATGTGATGAGTTAGATGTTGCAGTATTGATTCCAAACAAAGGCAAAAAAGCAGAATCACGAACACCCGCTGAAATTAATATTCCGCCATTGTTTACATAACTGTATATAGAATCATATTCAGGAGAAGTAAATACAGAATCGGTTAAACGAGACGAAGGAATAACGATACCGTATTTAATAGCAGTATTTACGTTTGTTGTAACGATATAAGGTAAGCCAGCAACTTTTAAGATGTGTTTAGCCGAAAATAATTCACCATCATTTGTTTCCATGTTTCTTGCGGTTAAATCAAGAATGGCAACGGTGCGTTTTTTTATGGATGTACTGTCATTAGCGAATCCAAGTGTTATTGATAAAAGGAAAAGGAAAATAAGTAGATTTCTTTTCATGTTTTTTTTCTTGTAACAAAGATAATGAAAACAAAGGAGATTTTACCTCCGAAAGGAGCGATATTGTTTTGTCTTACTAAGGATGATTTGATACCCACTATTACATCCTAATGTTTCGAGTTTACTCTTTTTCTTTTTGCTTGAACAAAAAGAAACAAAAATTCAAGGCCGGGCGATAGCTTCCCGCCTCTCACCATTTCCCTAAAAATCTAAAGCAAAACACTATCCCGCACGTGCGGGATTGCTAAGATTTTTTAGGAAAATGGCGTTCACCCCGACACGGCTAAGTTTATCCAGAGCGTAGTCGAAGGGCGCCCGCCCTAGCTCACCCGCGACTCCGGAAATTTAATTCGTCTTTGATTTATTGTTAATAGGATATTCTCTTGGGGTGGCAGTTTTGAGATTGTGCAGGAATAGCGGTAATGAGCGCCAGAAAAATTTACATTTCGGAGAGATGCATCGCTTGCGATTAATTATCCGAGGTTGTTTTTCCTGCAAGGAAAAACAAATTCCCTTTGCAATCTCAAAAAGGTTTTTGTTACTTTTTGCCTTCAAAAAGTAAAAGGAAGAAACACGGAGCTAAAATGCAATAGTGGGTCTCAAATCATCCTTAGTAGCAGAAGTCAAAAGTTGCGGAGCTCCAAATTAAATCTGAGTACCCGTCTCGATTGGCTTCTTCTTCGTCTTCGGGAAAATATTAAATTGCACTCCATACGAAGGAATAATACTGATTCCTTTTAGTAGCACAGTAGAGCCGCCTAACATTTGGTATCTACCATAATTCTGATAGTAAGCGGCTAGAGAAAAATTAAAGAACACATATTTTTTTCCAATTTTCACATTGATGAATGTTCCATAAGCATCAAAACTTGATTTCCCAGAAACTGGTATTAGTAGTTCTTTTGGAACATTATCGACAAGTTGTTCTGAATAAATATTTTTAGGGGTGATTTTATAATTGATAAAACTATGGGAGTAAACTAAACCAAATGAAAAACAACCAACACGTTCTTCTGGTCCGAAGGATTTGCTAAAAACCAATGGAATAGTAATGTCTTTTCTCGTCATTTCTAATCCAAATATTTTTTGAATTTTATCAAATTTGTAAAAATTTATAAAACGATAATTTTGCCAAGAGTATTGCACACCTATACTACCATAAAATCCACCTTTATCGGATTCATTACAATTTTTATTAGAACCCATAAATTGATACATCACATCAAAGGCATTAGCACCACCTGTATTTCTATAACCCATATCAAATCGTTTTCCTAAACCGTATCTGAAATAGGTTTCTGTGTTATAGCCAATTGGATCTATGCAATAAGCCATAAAAGCGGAATTTAAGTTGGCAACCTGTTGCGTATAAATTACTGTATCATTTTTTGAGATTGATTCGGCTAAATCAATTGATCCTTTAATTGAACGTTCAATTGGAGCAGAAGAAATGTTTACTGTTGTATTACTACCGATTCTTACTTGTCCTTTCGGAAGAACTTTTCCAGATGTTAACATGGAGCGTGGAGCACTACAAGAGGATATTCCAATTGCGATTATTATAAAGATGGGAGCAATCCATTTACATTTTATCTGCATAATATAAAGTTAAGGATTATATTTGATACAAAATTAATACCATGATTAAACGTCATATTTATGCAATAATTTGCTTGTTTTTCATATCTCAATCCTTTGCACAACCAATTCAAGAGCTGAGTTCGGGTGGTAAAATATCGTTGCGCGGGTTATCTGTTGTGAATGATAAAGTGGTATGGGTGAGTGGAAGTAAAGGAACAGTTGGGAAATCCATTGATGGTGGAAAAACTTGGAAATGGATAAAAGTAAAAGGTTATAAAAAGTGCGACTTTAGAGACATTGAAGCCTTTGATGAAAATACAGCTATCATTATGGCTGTAGCTTCTCCAGCCTATATTCTGAAAACAACTGATGGTGGAAAAAAATGGAAAAAGGTGTATGAGAATAAAACCAAAGGAATGTTTTTGGATGCAATGGATTTTAGTGATGAGAAGAATGGTTATGTGATTGGCGATCCAATAAAAGGCGTTTTTTATATTGCAAAAACGACTAATGGTGGTGATAGTTGGATAGAAACATATAGTGGAGGAGGTCCAGCAGATAGTTCAGAAGCTTGTTTTGCTAGTAGTGGAACAAATATTCGTATGTTAAACGATCGATTTGTATATGTTTCCGGTGGGAATTCTTCTAATTTTTTTTTCAATAGAAAAGGAAATGATATTTTCTTAGATTTATTTGGTAATACCCAAAGTCTTTTGGATAAATATAAGTTACCGATTATTCAAGGCACATCTTCCACGGGAGCAAATTCAATTGCAATAAAAGATTCATTAACTTATATAGTTGTAGGTGGTGATTTTACTAACGACTCTGCTACTCCTAATTGTGCAATTACTACCGATGGCGGTAAAACCTGGACGTTGCCTACAACTCCACCAACAGGTTATAAAAGCTGCGTGGAATATCTGTATGGAAACATTTGGGTATGTTGTGGATTAACAGGAATAGATGTTTCGAATGATAATGGTATGACTTGGAAAAACATTAGTAAAGAATCGTATCATACGTGTCGCAGAGCAAAGAAAAGCAATGCCGTGTATTTTTCTGGAAATGGGAGTAGGATAGGGTGTTTTGCGACTCGTTCGAGGTAATGGATGCTAGAATGTGTTTTCGGAGCCAAGTCAAACTCGTTATCGTCATTCCGTGCCGCGACACGGAATCTCCCCATTATTCGTAAGGCTCCTTATCGTGAAATCCCTTGTCGTAGCAAGGGATGACAGTTCTAAAAGAGGCAATTCTTACTATGCTATTTTTTAACAAAAAACCCTTATCTTTGCCCTCCAAATAAACAAAACTTCTATTTAATCAATTCTATACTATATGAAAAAATTAATTCTTTCATCTACGCTTTTCATTTTTGCTAGTGCTTTGGTTGCTCAAATGCAAAATTTGACTCCTGAAATGCTTTTGCAAATGAGTAAAGTAAATGTTGCAGGTCTTACAAAAGATGGTAAGTCTGTGGTGTACTCGGTGCGTACCTATAACATCGCTGCTGATAAAAAAACTACACAGGTATTTATTCAGCCTGTTATTGGTGGAAAAGCAGTTGAAAATGCTACAGCTACGGACCTAGTTCCTAATAATCGTATTTCTCCTGACGGGAAAATGAATATTTCTGCAGCAGATGTTCCAGTTGTTAAAATTTTCGGGAAAGACGTTTATCCTGACCTTCCAAAATCAGATGTAAACATTTATGATGATTTAAATTACCGTCACTGGGATGCTTGGGAAGATGGTTCATTTAGTCATATTTTTATTAATACAATGAATGGAACAGAGCAAACAGGTGCGTTGGATATTATGCCAAACGAAGCGTATGATTGTCCTCAAAAACCATCTGGTGGTGACGAAGATTTTATTTGGAGTCCTGATGGAAAACAAGTTATTTATGTTACTAAGAAAAAATACGGTAAAGCATATGCTATTTCTACGAACACCGATATTTATGCTTACGACATAGCTGCAAAAACAACTACGAATTTGTCAGAAGGAATGATGGGCTATGATGTGAATCCTGCTTTTTCAGTTTCTGGTAAATTAGCTTGGTTGAGTATGGCAAGAGATGGTTATGAGTCAGATAAAAATGACATTATCATTAATGAGCCAACTGGAAAATTAAATATCACAAAAGATTGGGATGGAACTGTAAATGAATTTAAGTGGAGCAACGATGGTAAAATGATTTACTTCTTAGCACCAGTTGACGGAACAGTTCAATTGTTTTCTGTGAATGACCCTACAACATCAAAAAAACCGGCAACTATAAAACAACTTACAAAAGGAAATTTTGATGTTCAATCAATGGTTGGACAATCAGGAAACAAAATGGTTGTTACCAGAACAGATTGGAACCACGCTGCGGAAGTTTATTCAGCAGATTTATTATCTGGACTAATGATGCAGTTATCACATGCAAACGATGATAAGTATAAAAAAATCAACATGAGTAAAGTTGAGAAACGTTATGTTACAACATCAGACGGACAGAAAATGTTGGAGTGGGTAATCTATCCTCCCAACTTTGATCCAAAGAAAAAATATCCAACTATTTTATATTGTCAAGGTGGGCCACAATCTGCATTGTCACAATTTTATTCATTCCGTTGGAATTTTCAATTGATGGCTGCAAATGGATATATTGTAGTTGCTCCAAATAGAAGAGGTATGCCAGGTAATGGTGTGAAATGGAATGAGCAAATTTCAAAAGATTATGGTGGACAAAATATGCAAGATTATTTAACTGCTATTGATGAATTTACAAAAGAAAAATATTGCGATAAAGATCGTTTAGGATGTATTGGTGCAAGCTACGGAGGTTTCTCTGCTTATTATTTAGCTGGTATACATAACAAACGCTTTAAAACATTTATTTCTCATGATGGTATTTTCGATTGGAGAGCGATGTATGGTACAACAGAAGAAATGTGGTTTGTGAATTGGGATTTAGGTGGCGCATATTGGGATAAGGATAATGCAGCAGCACAAAAAACATATGCTGAATTTAATCCTGTTAACAATGTAAAAAAATGGGATGCACCTATTTTAATTATCCAAGGAGGACAAGATTACCGTGTTCCAATTGAACAAGGGTTAGGAGCTTTTCAAGCTGCACAATTACAAGGTATCAAAAGCAAAATGCTTTATTTTCCAAACGAAAATCATTGGGTGTTGAAAGATCAAAATGGATTGGTATGGCAGAGAGAGTTTTATAAATGGTTAGGTGAAACATTAAAATAATAAAAAAGGCTTGAAGAGATTCAAGCCTTTTTTGTTTTACTAAAATCATTGTCGCAGCAATATTCATTCCCCTCTAGAGAGGGGCAGGGGTGTGTTGGAATCATCCTTATAAGAATACTCATTCTATAAAACTGTCAGCATTTTCGCTTCGAGCATCGGGACGGGATGTGGCAATCTCTCATAATTAAGGAGCCAAACCATCATTGAAGTGAGTTTGTCTCCGCTCCGCAACTTTTGGCTTGTTCTTCTAAGTTTGGTTTGACAGCCACTATTACATTTTAGTGTTTCGAGTTTCTTCTTTTCTTTTTTCCTTAATGAAAAAAGAAACAAAAAAATCAAGACAGGGCTATTGCTTCCCGCCTCTCACCTTTTTCTGGAAAATCTAACCAAAACACTAAAGGTTTTGATAAGATTTTCTCAGAAAAAGCCGTTCACCCCTTGGCGGCATCGCGCCCTGCCATAGCTTACCCGCGGCTTCGTGATTTTAATTTGTCTTTACCATTACCATTTGAGAGTAATAAGTTGAAGTGAAGGTGAATCAAATCCAATTGCCAAAGGCAATAAATCATAAACCTTTAAACCCAGCAAATAAAAATCTTTTTTTATCATAACCATCATAATGATCTGCGTTCCTATCTAGAGTGCTATTTAGAATCCTTTTAAATCATGAAAATCCTGATAATCTGCGTTCCATTCTCTCGTGATTCTCCCGAATAATACTACTTTTGCCCAACCAAAAACCTCCACCATGAACCAACAATTAAAGGAAAGAAATTCTGATTTATGTGAATTGTGTAATGCAGAAAACGCTATACATGAATATACCGTTAGTCCAAAAAGTGACGACTCAATCGAAAATCAAGTTGCACTTTGCAACACTTGTTTGGATTCTTTAGATAAAAAAGAAGCAGCCTTTCACTGGCGTTGTTTAGAAGGTAGTATTTGGAATCCACAGGCAAGTGTACAAGCTTTAAGTTATCGCATTTTACAAAACTTTAAATCAGAAGATTGGGCGAGTAATTTAATATCATCTGTTGATTTGGATGAAAATGTGATTCAATGGGCGATGACTGCACTTGAAGTAGCAGCTGTTCATACCGATGCATTTGGGAATAAATTAGAAAGTGGTGATACGGTTGTGTTAACTGAACAGTTGAATGTGAAGGGAACAAGTTTCACTGCATCAAAAGGAACTGTAGTAAAGAAAATTAAATTGGTACACGACAATACAGACCAGATAGAAGGGAAGATCAATGATCAAACGATTGTTATCTTAACGAAGTTTGTAAAGAAGTCGTTATAATTCTTTCCCAAATACCTTAATAGCGTTTTCGATTGTAAATACAATTACTTTCCCTTCTTTAATCGTATATACATTTACATCGTAGCTGTTTTCATCGAAAGGAGGAAGGTGAACTACCTCCATAGAGTTTATGAAAAACTTTTCGTGGTTGATTTTATTTACAGCATCTTTCTCATCATAAATGAGGTTGTATTCTTCAAAAAGGCGTTGGGCAGCTTTTAATTCCATATACCTCAAAGGTAAAATATTAATTATTCACCGCCAATTCATTTCATTTTGTGTTCTCATTTTCTTTTGTCTTGATACCAATTAAACAAGAGGCAACTCTTTTTTTTAATTTATGTTTTGTTTCTTTTGTCTTGATACAAAAGAAACAAAAGGCAACTCTTTTTTTAATAATGTTTTTTTCTTTTCTGCTTAATCAGAAAAGAAACAACAGAATCAAGCCTGGGCGATTGCTTCGCGCCTCTCACCATTTTCTGGAAATTCTAAGCAAAAAAACTATCCCGCACGTGCGGGATTGCTAAGATTTTCTCAGAAAATAGCGTTCACCCCTTGTCGACATCGCGCCCAGTCAGTCCTCACGCGCGGCTTTGGAAATTAGAATCGTCTTTGGTGATAGTGTGAGATGCGATGGTGTTGAAGGGGTGGTTTTTGGTTTCATGCAGAAATAGCGGGAATGAACGCCAGCAGGATTCCTCTTTCGCGGAGTGATGCATCGTGTGCGGTCATTAACCGTGGTTTTTCTGAACGGGAGAGAAGAAAAAATTTCCTTTATGAAATCAAAAGGTTTTTGCAATACTTTTGGCCGCCAAAAGTATGAAGATTAATAGGGGATGAATGAAAAGGTAAGGAGGTAAAATAAGTATTATCTTTTTCTTTTGTCTTGATACAAAAGAAACAAAAAATCAAGGCTGTAGGAAAATGTGTAGAAAATCTACGAAGTATCGCTCTGATTCTATAAACTCGTCACTTACATCTTGTTTAGCGATTTATAATTTAGTAAGACTCAAACACTATAGAATCTTGCTTTATCCCGCGCTTGCTCAGCTTCTTG
>CANNHN010000023.1 GCA_947504725.1 Bacteroidota bacterium
TGTTTGAAACGAATGTGGAGCAACAGTATGGTTGTCGCACAAAGAGCATTTTTCAGGAACTTTGGAAATATGCGTTTCATGATTGCAGGAATTGTCCTTGTCTGAATAGTAAATCTTTTTTTCACAAGGAGTTGCCTTTTCATAGGAGGAAATCTCTAACTTGTGATGGTGGAATAGAATGGAAGGACTGTTACTGAATAAATAAATTAGTAACAGCAATAACGCTTTAAATTGTATGTAGTGTCGTTTCTTCAAAGTATTTAATGCAACATGGTTGCAAATATAGGGTTATTTCCGTGTCTGTATAATTCAGTACTCTGTCCGTGTGTACTAGGTGGAGCACTGAACCGCCACTTTCTTGTTGGTTCCTTATAAGTTCACACTCAGTTTTAGTTGTCCACCATGTCCTTCTGGAAATTCTTATATCAAAAGCGTCATTTTCATTTGCAATTATCTATTTGCTGAGTTTGAATCGATTTACTTTTATCTTACTTTTCAGTCAAAACAATATTCTCAGAAGATCTATTAATCTTTTATACATCGTACATAATATCCAAAGTATTTTGGGGAATCTTCTCGTATAGTAACTTCAGATTCCTTAGAGGATAAACCAAATGCCAAGGCGCATTTTTCAGCTTTGCTTGATTGCGTCGAAGTCCACCATATACACCAACCGCCTATACCCGCAAAATCTTCAATACGTGCTCCTCCAGGTGTGGCAGTGAATTGGCTTTCATTGCTACCGTTTCCACCTTCGTTGCTGTAACTCAGAAACCAACCACGATCGTTTTTCATTTTTTTCGCCGCATTTTTTTTTCCGAGATAATTAATTAATGTTGTTATTTCTAAATCACTTGAGATATGATACCCATTTTGTGCTAAACCTCTAAGATCATTAACTGCATACCAATTATATAGTTTACCGTATTTAGAATTATTGGATGGGTTGTTATCATAATAACACCAAGCAGGTTTACCTTTTTTTCCAGCACTTATCCATTCTTCTTTTGTTTTTGCATGAGGCACAGAATCCCCATTACGGAATTTATCTACGTTCAAATTCGATTTCGCCCATTTTTGAGATCCTATAGTTAAATAGCTGGTTTGCGAAAATTTACTATTAGTTGTTTCAATTGAAGAGGTAGCTTGGTTATTTAGTTTAGATATTGATTCTTGCTCAGCAATTAAGCTAGCTGTATTTTCACTGAGAGTATTTTGAGTTTTTACATCTTGACTAAATCCATTCAACGGATTCACTATTTTGCTATCTATTTTTTTAGCTTTTTCAAAGTTTATAAATGCATTTGTACTATCCTTCGATAATAAATATATTTTAGCCAAATTATTGCAGTCGGTTGCAGTCGGAGAGTCTTTAATGATTTTTTTATTATACAAATCTATACAGTCATTAATTCTCCCTTCCGCAAATAAAGATTGAGCCTTAAATATATTACACACCTTTACAAAATCCGAATTATCTTCATTGCAACTGTCTATGTCATTTAAATAATTTATGGTTGTTGTGTAATTTTTAGAATAAAAACTGCATATAGAAAGTATAAACCTAGCAACACAATCTGTTTGCTTTTCAATTGAAAAATTTATATTGTCAGGATTCTTTAGTTTTATGACATCATTAACGTTTTTATTTAAAAAGTCCTTTTTAAAAAACTCTGAAATAACTATAGTGCAATTAAATAATTTTGAGTTTTCAGATCGCCTGCCAAATACAACTATACCCTTTTCATGACAGTTTTGGTAAATTAATAGAGTTGAAAGATGAGGGTCAATTACAAATTTGTGATTGAGAAAGGTATCTACGAAACAAACTGATACTAATTTCTTGTCTGAAAGCATGTTGGTGATTTTTTCAGTTAAAGAGTAGGAAAATTCATCATCTTTTTGCTCTGAAAATCTTGTTATACAAATTAAAGGATCTGAGGATATTTTTTCGCACTTACAATCGGAGGGTGTGATAACAATAATATAATATATTGAAAGCGCTAAAGGAACTAACATCGAGTAAGTAAGAATCTTTAATAAAACAATTGCTTTTTTCTGTTTTTTCGCTTGACTTTCATTGATAAGAGCATTTTCATTTTTTCGTTTTAAACGGCTATGTAAATAATTAAATAATAAAAACAAACAGATTGGAATAGAAAATAATATATAATTAGCAGCTGTTAATTTGGCAATGTAAGACCATATGAATGAAATAATTCCTAATAAACCTATGCATATTTCAATAATTTTGAGTTTGCCGCCAATTTTGCTTAAAAGCATTTTTATAATGTTAAATAGATTTAATGGTTCAACTATAATTTTTCGGTATCCTTGGATAAATGCGTTTTATGATTGCAGGAATTCTCCTTGTATGAATAGTAAATTTTTTTTTCACAAGGAGTTGCCTTTTCATAGGAGGCAACCTCTAACTTGTGATGGTGGAATAGAATGGAAGGACTATTACTGAATAAGTAAACCAGTAACAGCAATAACGCTTTAAATTGTATGTACTGATTTTTTTTCAAAATTTGATGTTGTAACTATAGTGTAAAGTTAGCTATAATTGTTACGAAAAAAATATTTTTAAGTTGTAACTTCAACTTTACAAAATACAATCAGGTAATTTATGAAACCATTTCTTCAATCTGTCTAGGACTTTGTTAAAATGAAATAGCTATTGAACTAACAATTACGAAATTGTCATTTGCTTTTATAGTTTGTTTTTGAAATATTTTGTCTACACTGTTGAGCCAGCGACCTTCTATTCGAAAGGCAACATTTTTAACAGGAGTATAGTCGAAGTTTAGAGACAAACCGCTTGTTTGAAATCCGTTAGGTGTTGCGGTATTTATGATTACTCCGTTTTTGTCTTGGTAATACTCTGCGCGCAGTGTTGTAGACCAAGTGTCCGTTAACGCGTAGCGAGCAATAGCAACAGGGCTAAACCAAAGATGATAATCAGAGCTGTGCTTTTGTGTTTGTTGAGCACCGATGTCGAAGCCAGCAATTAAACCAAACTTTTTTGTTGGCTGCCATTGCGCATAAAAATTATTGAAATACCTCATTCGTCTAATTAAGTTGTTATCGTCTGTGCCGATAAACGTACTCCAATTGATAGTGAGTTTGTCCGTATTAATGTATTTGATTTGTGTACCGAAAGCTGGTAAAGTATTTCCGAATACTTTTCTTATTCTTTGCCATCCATTGCAGATGATTGCCGCCAATTCCCAATTTTCTTTTGGATTGTATGTCAGTTTTGCACCAGATAAATAGTAGGGAGAATTTTCAGCAAGAAGCGAACGAGTCAAGGTCCAGCTGTCTTTTGAGATAGCACTTTCAAATCCGATATGAGAGCCGAAAATACCTGCATCTATCCATAAGTTATTTTTCTTGTTGAGAGAAAGTCCTGCATTGCCTTCGTAAATGTGTTGCAAAGCTTCCGGCTCAGTTGTATAGTTATCATTCACGTATGTTCCAGTATGCAGTGCAATGTTTGCTCTGTATTTTAAATGTTTTGTGCTTATTTTTATCATTCCGAGATTTAGATTGAATTCATTGTGTCGGTTGTGGTTGTATAGAAAAGTCTGTCTGTAATCTGATTGTGGATCATTAAAATCGTAAGCATAAAATATGTCTACAAAACCTGAATAGGAAACTTTGGGTAGCTTTTTCCAGTCACTACTGTCAGTTTGTGCCGAAGTAGTCAGGAATGAAAAGAGAAGATAAATTGTTAAGAAAAAATTAAGCGTAGATGCCTGCCTTGTTTTGTTTAAGTTCAATATTTTTTTCATTTGCATTTTAGTAAAAATTTCAAAACAGGTTCTTCTGGATGAATAAAACTGTAAGTTTCTCCAAAGTTCGGATAGTTAAAAATAGTAAACAAGTTAAAGCTTAACTATATCTATGGCTTTTCTATAGGGATGATATGGAGTATTTATGAATTTGTCTGCAATGAAGAATGTACAATATGGTGCATTGTCGAACAACTCAATAAATAAAGATCAATAAATATTGTTCGTTAGATAACGCATACACAGGTTTTGTTGCAGAGGACAAGCATATTTAAAAACTTTAGATGTGGGCTGTATGTCTGAGTTTTAAATGTGCTTGACCTTGAGAGGAGCAATTATTGAATATTAATCTTCTGCCAATACAATTAATTTATCGTCTTTTGTGAATGTTAATTTATTTGATTTAATAGGATTCACAACCACCCCGTATGCTCTGTTATTATCGTGAGCTAGTGAACCAATTCTATATCCAATAGCAGTTTGTCCTCTTCGTTTTGCGCTTTCTAAAACAGTATAAAAATCTATATTGTCTCCTAGCTTTATATAATCACTTATCGGCTTTAGATATATTTCACTACCATTTGAATCAAATAAGTCTTCAAACACACGCATTAAATATTTATTTTCTGAAACTTGAGACATCAACAAACTAATTAATTTATCACTAACTATAAAGTCATCAGCCTTAGTAACTTCTGCTAAATCACGATTACGAAGGTCTAACATCTCGCTGACAACTTTTATGTCTTTTCCGGTTTCTTCCATTATTCTACGAATGTGCAATAGAGAAATTAATGTTTGAGCATCAGCATCTTGCATTTCCATTTCATCTTTGTAACACAATAGTTGAACACTATCGTATGATGTTATATCTAAATCGTCAATAACAGCACGTGCTGTAGTATCAGCGTGCTGATATTCTAATATTATATTTTTTAATGTTTTTGCAATCGAATGAAATTCATCTTTATCATTTTCAAAAGAGGAAACAACTTTCATATATGAATTAGCTCCAACATACTTATCCATTTCGCGAATAATAACTATTGCTCGTTTGTTCCAACCCAAAATCAACACTCTTTCTGATTTGACTGTGATTGAATCTATATTTACAATCGCATCTTCTTTTGTCAAATACGATTTTTCCATTGAAACCACTAATGTGTCGTCATCTTCAGTAATTGCAATTATCTTATCTCCTTTTTTAAATATATAATCCATTGGAGGATTGACTTTAACTATGCCATCTGCGTATTGCAAACCAATAACACTAGAATCTACATATGCAAAAATTATTTCGCCATATGTTTTACCAACTAATGTTTTTTCATCATTAAAATAAATTTCCGCCCCATCAAAATCCATCAACTCTGTATATACAATACTTAAGCCACTTTGGCGCGAAGTTTGAACCATAATTCGTCCAATTATATCGTCTGTTAAAACTAATTCAATTTCATCTTTACCAACCATTTTTGCTATTTCCAAATTTTTTTCAACTTTAATTTCTGCTATAATATGATAAGGAGTTTGTCGTCTATCTGGATTATTTGTGATAGCCAAAATTGTTTTTATAGTTAATGGATCGGCATTGCCTTCCTCTTGTGCTAAAACTATAATTGATTTTGACCCACTTGGATTTACGATAGCTAAGTCAACCATATCATTCGGTCTCCCTTTTCTGCAAATAATTTTTGTGTTTCTTAAGTTCTTTACCTTACTGCGTATTTCATCTTCCATTTCTACTTTATCAATATCTGCAAGAATTACAATGAAAGATTTTTTTTTATTTTCGTTTGCAATAACTAATTCAGAAATAATAGTAAAGATTTTTGATGACCAACCTAAAATTAATGTGAAATCTTTTTCTATAACAAAACTTTTTCCTTTACGTAAGTCTTCCAATTTACCTTCAATACCACTGCTTAGTACCCCAATTAAAGTTGATATAATGAAAATTCCACCAAGTGTAACTACAAAAGCAACGATACGAAAGCCCCAGCCCTCGTCCCCTCCCATTGTTCCCGAATCGAGTGTGCGCATTAAACTTTGCCAAGAACCTTCAATAAAGCCCATTGAATTTGCACCCAGAGGAGAAATATTAAATAGCCAAAGTACTGCTCCTGCAATAATTACTACCAATAATGACATGATAGCAAGTAGAGCAATCATAGCAATTGGCCCTTTGCTCATTAAATTATCAAATTTGTAGTGAAAAATTTCTGAGATGGAATGTTTTTTCATTTTTTCTGTTTTAATTTCGTCTATCTATCAAATATATGAATATCTTTTTAGTTTGATATATTTAATTCTATTTTATACTTTTATCAGACGATAATGATTTAATATATATAATATATTTTAATATGAAAAATGTTTTATTTAGATTTCCATACAAACAATCGAATTTTTTTTCCTTTATAATGTTTTTGGCGCTGACTATTCTACCTGCAAGTTTTAAAGCACAGATGGCTGCAGATTCTATAGGAAAATCGTCAGTATTAAGCGTAGTTTTTAAGCAAACAGAGCCTTTCGCATTTCGTGATTCCGATCGGCTTAAAGGATATTCAATTGACTTACTCAATTTACTTTCCAAAGAATGTGGTTTTACTTATTCGGTTTCAGAAGTTAGTACAATGTCAAAGTTAATTGAAGAGGTAAGTCAGAAAAAGTATAATATCGGTTTAGGTGCGACTAGTATTACAGAGGAACGTGAGAAAATCGTAGATTTCTCATACCCTTTTTTTGAATCTGGATTACAAGTTTTAGTACGCAAGAGTGGCGATAATGGACCTTGGTCAACAATCAAGAAAGTTTTTAATTCAGAATTTATCGCTATTATTGGCATATTATGCTTATTTATACTATTTATTTCCCATTTAATTTGGCTGTTTGAGCGAAAACGAAATAGTGAAAGTTTTCCTGTTAAATACTTAACTGGTGTTGGCGAATCAATTTGGTGGTCAATATCAACATTAATAAGTGGGGGGTGCGAGAATAAAAGCCCTATAGGTTTTTCAGGAAGGTTAGTTGCTTTTATATGGATGCTTGGTGCTATTTTATTAACCACATTCATTACTGCATCACTCACAGCTTCAATGACCATAAATACTTTATCTAATGATATTAAGGGGATTTCAGACTTGCGTGGAAAAAAAATCGGTACTGTTTCTGGTGGATATTCTGATGGCTTTCTGAAAAAATCTGGATATAATGTAATTGGACAAAAAACAATTGATGATGCAATATTATTACTTGAAAATGGAAAAGTAAGTGGAATAGTGTTTGATAGCCCTGTGCTTAATTACTTCGTAAAGACTCATCCGGGTTCTGATTTACAAGTAATAGGACCAATTTTTGAAAATCAAAATTATGGTTTCGTTCTACCGCTAGGTAGTAATCTTCGCAAGGATATTAATAAAGCACTTTTGAAACTTCAATTTTCTGGTGCTATTAATGATCTTAAAAAGAAATGGTTTGACACAGAATAATTATAATAGCCTTTTCAATAATATAAAATTTATGGGCAATGATAATTGCAATGATAAAAAATTAAATAAAACTGAAAAAATAAAAAAAGTAATAGCTGTTCTCAACTAAAAAGTTTTCTTTTGGAGAACTTTTTTTACTACTTGCTTTAATGTTTTGCCTTTAGTTCCAAAATCTTATCGGAAATACTATGAAATAACCATATACAATTCTTTCCAATAGAACTTTCATTTCTTACATCTTGTACTATTAATTTAGTTATTGTACCTTTTACTTTTGAGAATCGAAACCCATTTCTACCTCCTTCGATTATTTCAGAATTTGATGGAATTGTAATTAATTGAGAGTGGTTAGAGCTATTCTTTTTAGCGATTTTAAAATTCTTTAAATTGTTTTTCAACTCGCTAATAAGAACTTTCTTTGGTACAACATTCGTTTTTATCTTTTGGCTAAACCTATAATTACTTCAGTTAAGCTACCTATTAATGACAACCATTCTCAAGCCATATGATTTTTTATTAAAAATTATAGTTATTGTTTTGCCTTGTTTATAGAATACGCAATCAAAATAAAAACTAACAATAAAATCCCATTGATAATGACATAACTTGGAATTGAAAAATTAATAAACATGAAAATTAAATTGCTAATCAAAGCTACAGCAAAGAAAATTCCAGAAACAACTCTAATATTTGTTGTTGTTCGTGGAAATTCAAAACTTGTCCCGATTGTCAATACCAATGTTGCTGCAAGAAAAACAAAACTACCTGCACTTAAAAGTATTTTGTTTTCACTAACGCTAAAACCATACAATCCATAAGCGATAAGTAAACTCACCGCTATGGCTATAATTGTTTGTACAAAATTTATTTTCATAAACTTATGGATTTTGTTTAAATGCTGGTGGTGCTAGTGCAACTAATTTTAAAATTTCAGGCAATTTTTCAGCAATTTCCCATTTTGGTAAACCTGGTTTCCAAATGTAAGTTTCCTTAACAATTTTTTTCTCTGCAATTAGACGTGATAATTCCTGTTCCGAAAATGGACCAGCTTGATTACCGTCTATCATTGCATAATAAAATTGTGGTGCTGCTGTTTGCATTGGATTCATAGAACCCGGAACATGCATAGTTGTCATTGCACTATTCATGGTTTTCACCATTTGTTGAGCAATAGCCATACTCATTCCGAATTCTACTAATCTGTTTGTTGAAAAAAAACTGTCATCATTCATTTTAAATATATTTAACTGTACATAGAATATATATTCATTGCAACCCAAATAAAGTTCCAATAAGCAATACCTTTATTCATAGGTGTTCTTAAAGGTTTGATAAACAAAATTAGTAAAGCTATAGTTAAAGCACTAATGTTCAAAAACCACATTGCACCAACTATATTGTCAAAAGCTCCAGCAATATTACCTTCAAAAATTTGTTTCATTGCTCGTCCCGCAATTTTGAAATAAAGAAAAATTTCAATTAATTCTAGTTCCAAATACAATTAAGTTAGCCATCCATGGTTTTAAGCCACTTTTTGTTTCATTTTCCATAATTATCATTTTTTATTTCCTACTCATTTGGCTTTTTAGATTACACCCCGTTTTTTTGATGGGTCCTGGATTCCACTTTTAAGTTTTTAAATAATTTACGGCATTGGTGGTGGAGGCGGCGGTGGCGGAACTGCTCCAAACAATGAGGATAATTCCTGAACATTACCTGCTACTTCCCAACCTGCCATACCTTGTTTCCAAACATGAGTATTTTGTTGCAATTGTCCGTTTTGAACCATTTGTTGTAATTGCTGCAAATTGAAAGGCCCCGTTGTTTGACCGTTTACGGAAACATTATAAGAAATTGTTGGCGGTGGTGGTGGTGTATTTTGTTGTTGTTGCATGTTTTGCCCCATATTATTCATCATGCCTGCCATTTGATTACCCATTGCACCTCCCATCATCATTCCTGTCATCATTCCTGCGGGATTCATTCCGCCACCGCCTCCGCCACCGCCTCCGATATTTCCCATCTGACCAAGACTTTCTGCTCCTGTTTTAAGCACATCTGTTTGCTGGTTAAGCGCATGCGCTCCCATAAAATTAGTTTCTGTTTGCAGTTTTTGTGCTCTTTGCGCTTCCTCTCTTTGAATTTTCAAAGTTTCTTCCATGTTCAAAGCATTAATACCTTGCATGTCATTTAAGTTTTTGATATTAACATCCGTTTGAGCAACAGTTGTTTTTGTTGTTTGCTCAGCAGTAACTTTTCTTAATTCAGCATAGCCTTGACTTTCTTTGTCAACTTCTATAGATGCTAGATCAAACCCTTTTAGATTTACACCAAAATCTGTTTCAAGTCTTGCTTTAAGTTTTGCAGCAATTAGGTCATTAATATCGAGTAATTTTCTTTCCATCTGCAAAACGGGCATACCATTATCTGAAGGAATATTTGTGATAATACCTTTCACATATTTTGTAACGGCATCCTTAATTTGTTTTTGAAAATCTTCTAGTTCAAAATTTATTAAGCGATTTAATTTAATAAATCCCTTGTAATCAGTAACATTAAAAGTTATTGTTCCCCTTGCCGCCATCGGCACTGCAAAATCCAAAAATCTTGGATCAAAAACATCAAAGTATGGTATACCGAATTTAACTTGTATATTTCCTGAAAGATTAATAAAATAGATTTCTGCCTGAAATGGAGAAGCGCCACCAAATGCAGCTCCTACAATACTTGAAAGAATGGGGAAGTTTGCAGTTTTTATTGTTTGGTCGTATGGGCCAATAATAAAATCCTGTATTGATCCGTCTTTTTGTTGATAAACAAAAACAGCAAGCTCTCCGTCTTTAACACGCAAACTACTTCCGAAGCGTATAGCGTTTTCTTTTTTTGTTGAATTGGCTTCTCCAGAAGGTCTCCATTTCCAAACAAGATATTCTTGCTCATCACAGCGGATAACGTCCATCATTCCGCCTTCTGATTTATTTCCAAATAGTCCCATGTTTATATTTTTTTAGTTTATTAAATTATTGGTTTCTTATTTTATGCCTAATTCCTTAGCATATTGCATTATCTCTTCGAGGACCTTCTTGTCGTCTTTCATTGAAAATTTGGCTTTCATTACAATTTGTTCGCATTTTGAAAACCAAGTGGGAGCTAGGTCATTATGTGACTTATTTTCAGGCTGTTGCTTAGTCATAAAATTGCCTTTCTGTTTTGCATTCGGTATAGCAGTCGACAAAAATTCTAAAATGTCATCCTTGGTATTAGGAATGGGAAAGCCAGATATAATAGATTTTTTCTTTTCTAATATTTTATCGCCTCCACCCAAACCATATGCTTTTGCAAACAACCCTCCAACTGCACCTCCAATAGACATTCCTTCTTCTTTACGCTCATTTTCACATGCATTAATCATTTCAAACAATTTGCCTATTGAAACATTTGCACCAATATTACTGAACTCATGACTACAATCAGAACACTTTGTTTGAAATGATTGTGCAATTGCACCACATGCGGGACATTTTTTAACATCTCCAAATTTGTCTGATTTGGGCGCTGCAACTGATGGCGCAGCTGCCTTAACAGTTTGTTGTTTTTCAAATAACTTGGCATCAAGCACCATTTCAAATTCGTCAAGGTCAAGGCCTGCTGCTTCCGCTTTTTTGAAAAGAATTTGTTTTTCTTTTTCTGTCAACTCACCATCTGCTAATGCGAGATTGATGAGATTTTCAATTTGTTCGTTGTACATATTATTTAAATTAAATTGTTTTGGTAACGATTAAGGTGCTCACCTTCAACATATTATTGAATTGTCGCCCGTGGGCAGGGAAATAAGCATGTGTGTGGCTGCTTAGGGAAGGTTGCAGGGCAGCCACACTCTTGCTTTTGTGCGGTTGGCTTTCCTTTTTCTTCTTTGTATTTATGTAGCAAAAATTTCATTTTCATTGTGTCGTTTTTTTCTTAGGCAAGCTTGTAACGTCATCCGAACTAGTATTGTGTCCGTTTATTCCGTTGAAACAAATATACTAAAAAGACGGACATTATTCTAGTTCGGTGTTATGCGTGAGTAGGCTCGGTGTTGCGCCAAGCGAACGCGAGTTGGGGCGCGAGGTTTATTGTATCGTTTTTATTATTGAGCTAATCTTTCTGTTTGGCATATTAATAAAAACGATTCGGGGAAAACTAAAATTTGTAGTTTTTTTTATTCTTTCGTCTAAAAATCTGCCCGCAAAGCAATCGATTTCTTGACTTTTATTTTTTATTCCGATACTTTGCCAAGCTAAAGTCGGGCTGACGTTTCTACGTCATAAAAAACAAGGCTTTTTCATGCGGTATCACCGCGTTCGCACGGATTTTATTACTTTTCTCACGAATCGTGAGAAAAGTTGTAAATCAGCGCGAACATCAGCGGTGGTAAACCCGCGCCATCGGGTATTAACCATTTGCTGCGCAAAAGCCATACCCATGACAAATTCTACTAATCGATTTATAGAGAAAAATTGTCTTAGTCCATCTTCAGTAATATTTTAACCCATCAAACAATAAATCCACCATGCAGCATCTGTTAGTGCCATATAAGCCCAAAATTTAGTAGTACTGGTTTTCAATGCGGAAATCGTGAATATGCTTATTGCATAAGCAAGGTGTAACACAATTAGTGTCACAAACAATTTGTTATCTGCACTTTGAAAGGCACTTAAATCTAATTTTAAAAGTGCTTTTACACCTTCCTTAAAAAAAATAGCAATCGGTAAGAAATTGATAGCTAGGAATACTAAGAACATCGATAAATTAATTACAATTTTTTTCCCTGTTGATTTTTCTGTTGTCATTATTAATGATTTAATCTTTTTTCCTACTCTTAAGTTTTTCGGATTCCACTCAGTTTTTAAGTATACTGTAACTATAATCTAAAAAAATTAAAGAATTGGTGGTGGTGGAACAGCTCCAAATAATGTTGATAATTCTTGAACATTACCTGCTATATCCCAACCTGCCATACCTTGCTTCCAAACATGAGAGTTGGGTGTAAGTTGTCCGTTTTGATGGTTTGATCATAAGGACCAGCAATAAAATCCTGCAATGATCCATCTTTCTGCTGGTAAACGAAGACGGATAATTCCCCGTCTTTAACACGTAAACTACTGCCGTATCTTATGGCGTTTTCTTTTTTTGTTGAGTTGGCAGCTCCCGAAGGACGCCATTTCCAAACAAGATATTCTTGTTCGTCGCAGCGGATTACGTCCATTAATCCGCATTCTGATTTATTTCCGAATATTCCCATGTTTATGTGTTTTTAGTTAATATTCTTTTTGCTTCTTTCTGTGTCATGGTAGGTCTTTCTAAATCCATGCTTTCAATTTTTTCAAGGTATTCTTTAAGAATTGTTTTTGCAGGCTTTGAAAGTAAATTGCTAATTTCTTCAGAATATAATTTTTCCAAATTTTAATATGAAATAACTTATTTTGAAAGCATATTTACTTGTGACTTTAGAGTTTTAGTTTCTTTTGCATTTCTTGTGACAATATATGAAATCAAACCAGCGACCAATGTTCCAGATAAAGCAAAAATTCCGTTTATAATAGTTTCATTCATTATAACATTATTTAATTTCTAATTGTTTTGCGTAGCTGTTTATTTCATCGAGTAACTTTTTATCCTCCGTCAAACTGAATCTTGCCTTAATGACCACTTGTTCAGCTTTTGACCGCCATGTTTTGATGTAAGCTTTTTCTTCGGGGTACATACCAAAGAATGATATCTTTTTACCACCTTCAGAAACAGCTAAAGATAAAAATTCTAAAATATCAGCCTTTGTGTTTGGCACAGGAAATGCAGAAACTACACTGCTTTTTCTTGACCATATATTTTGTTTCAACCTCATATCATCTAAAGCAGAGTTATCACTTAGTAAACTTGTAAGGCTTTTGATACCAGACTTTTCAACTTTTCTATTTCTTTCCTCTTCTTCAACTCTCATTAATTCGTTATATAGTTTTTGTGTTGAATTCGTTGCTTCTACATTTGAAAATTCATGGCCGCAATCTGCGCAGATAGCTTTGAATGCTCCAACCATTGCTCCGCATGCAGGGCATTTTTTAATATCACCTAACTTGTCTGATTTGGGCGCTGCAACTGATGGCGCAGTTACTTTTGCAGTTTGTTGTTTTTCAAATAACTTGGCATCAAGCACTATTTCAAATTCGTCAAGGTCAATACCAGCTGCTTCAGCTTTTTTGAAAAGAATTTGTTTTTCTTTTTCTGTCAATTCGCCATCTGCTAATACAAGGTTAATGAGATTTTCAATTTGTTCGTTGTACATATTATTAAATTATATTTTTTTTGCTCCGCTTTCGATGTTCTTTTCTGTCTTTATGCAGCTAAAACTATTTTGTCATTGTGTCGCTATTATTTTCTTCAATCCACCAATTCTGGTAGTTTTTTTCGGTACATTACCATCAAAATTATAGCGAATTGTTCGTTGTTGTAATTTGTTAAAAGTAGTTAATTTTTCCGTTAATTATCAGATCTAACGGATAATTATAAAGTTTGTTTGGGCCCAACGTTCAGGATTTATTCACGTTTCAATGGATTAAATACATTGTTAGACGAAGTTCCATCATTTTTAGGAA
>CANNHN010000024.1 GCA_947504725.1 Bacteroidota bacterium
AAACGAAAATGCCTTTTGTGTCTCGTAAATTAAGTTTTGAGAAGTAGTCGATAAATTCCTGATTTTTTATTTTCGTTAACAAGATTTTTACACCTAGCACACAGCTTACTGCTAACGTTTTCGCGCTTTATTTCAGTTTGGGTTTTGAAACACTGTCTACCGAAATGCTACTAACAAAGCTAAATGTTTTTTAGCCATTTGCAAAGCACAAATAACTGTCTTTCCCGAAGGGACAACTTTTGCAAATGCCTTATACTTCCGCCCAAATTGAATAAAGCGTGTGTTATAGCCCAGGCGGTTTATTTAGTTACACATAGTTTAATTGTCTGCCGAGTTTACACTACACAACAAATGCTTGAATTTGTCGTTATGTTGCAGATGAAATTATTTACCTTATTTATTTTACAGTTTACAATATTATCATTGTTGTCTCAGGAACACAAAGATTATATTGTCAAATTGAACAATGATACCGTGTTTACAAAGGTCATTAAGATTGATAAAAAGATGAAGAATGTACTTTGTGAAGAAAACGGGAAGAAGATAAGATATGAAACGAAAGATGTTTTAGCATTAAAGTACGATACTTTGTTTTACGAGGTTGGAATAGTTCGTTTAAAGAGGACTAAACAATGTGTATTTCTTCGACGAACTATAAAAGGTAAGCTTAATCTTTATGAAATTGATACTAAGAAAAAGAAATTCCTTGCGAAAAATTTTGGTGAAGATTTAATTCGTCTAAGATGGGTGTATCGTGCTCAAGATTGGGCAAAAAAATATCATGTCACAGTTTACTTTTATAAAAAAGAGAATGAGTCAAAAGACAGCTTTTCAAAATCATGGAAAGAAAAGACACAAGATTGTAAATTACTACAAGATAAAATCAAATCTAAAACAGCTCCTTGGATTCCTATGCCTAAAGAATTAGTACAATTTTATAACGTAAATTGTATTTAAGTCCACTGTTGCAGTCTCTGCGGTTAGGTCAGCCGAGTTTAGTGAGGTCAACACGATACTTAATAAATTAATACTGTAATTGTCGCTACCGAATGAAAAGTAAATTTGTCTGAAAATTGAACTTTGGTGTCGAAGTATAGTTTTTCGGTTCTCGTCAACCGCTTGGCTATAACGTTTTCAGGCTACACGCAGTGCGGAATAAATAACCACAAAACTGTCTTAACCGAAAAACTTTATTAAATGTACTGAACTTAATCGCAAATGCAAAAAAATGTTGCGCGAAGCGCACCTTTAAAAAATGCATTTGCAACATGCACAAACTCCGCATTGCGTGTAACCTGTGTTATACACTGGGCGTTATACAGCTTTCTTGAGTGTCGGTGAAGCGTTCGCAAGAAAATTTTGTTTTTTTAGGGAGGCTTTTCTCTTTTTTTTTCTGCGCTAGAAAAGGGCAAGCTTATTTGAAAACGTTGGACTTGCGTTTGCTTTTGCGGTTTTAAAATGTGCTTGACCAAAGCTGTGAAATGATAACTGAAATTTAGATTCTGCAATCTATCTAAATCGCAGTTGTCGTAACACACAGAACGTAACGCAACAATTTATTTGCCGTGAGCAAATCTTTCAACATAACAGTCGCTACACGCAGGTCGTGATGCAACCGTTCCGTTCAAGTGTGGTGATTTTTTTCTCTGCACATCGGTCGTTACACATTGGTCTTTACAAAACGGTCGTAATGCAAGCTAAAAGGTTAGTTTTTAATAAATTTTTTGCTTGCACTTTTATTTTCACTTCGGACTTGAATAAAATACAATCCGTTTGAAAGCTCGCTTACATTAATTTCAATTTTATTATTCCCTTTTGCAAATGCTTTATTTGAAATAGTTTTAATTTTTTGTCCTAAAACATTTTTAAGTTCGACAGAAACAGCTTTTGTTTCGGTTAATTCAAATTCAATTGAGATTTGATTTGCAGAAGGATTCGGATACAATTTTAATCCAATTTGTAATTCCGTCTCTTCTTCTATACCAACAAGCTGACAATCTAGAGTTTCACAACCAAAACTATCTAATTTGACTAAACAATATGTTTGAGGTGATGGACCCGAAGGGAAAAAACCTGATGCAACAAATCCACCATCATTTGCAAAATCAAAACCTCTAAACGAATCTTGTGCGTTCATCCCTTGCAAACTAATTTCTCGCGACCAGACACTATCACCAATAGCAGAAGTCTTCTGAATTTTAAAATCACTATTTATTCCTAATCCATAATTGTAAATAGTGTCATATTCCCCTCCAAGAATTAAATCTCCACTGGGCAACTTGCCTATGGATGAAAAATAATTTATTATCGATGGAACTCCATACTTTTTTTGCCAAATTAATGTCCCATTTATATCAAATTTTACCGCTTGAGATCTCATTTTTTGCCATGAACCGATCATTAATCCCGTGTAATCTAATCCACATGCAATAAAATTATTATCAGTAGATTGAATAATGTCAGCCAAACTTCCTCCATTAGAGCTATTATAAGAAAATTGGCTCAATTTATTTCCTAAATTATCTGTTATTATTACAAACGATTGTGGTGCACTACCTGCTGTTGGATAATAAGAACCAACAATTACGTACTTATCAGTTGTTGCATCATATATAACTTGTGCACCTATAGAGTAAAGAGTTGTTGTATTTATTTTTTTTCTCCATTGTTCATTTCCTAAAGAATCTGTTTTTAATAAAAATATTGAATGGTTTATTGTATCTTCAATCCAACCTGAAATAATAAATCCAGAGTCTGGAGTGGAGTTAATTCCATCTGTAACAATTGATTTTTCAATACCCGAATATTCTTTTTGCCAAAGAGTATCTCCATTCATATCAAATTTAATAAGCACACTGGTTGTAATGCTTCCGGGTTTAAGAACTGGGCAAGTTAAAAACAGATTATTCCCCTTTTTAATCATCCATTTTGGACTATAATCACGAGCATACTGAAAGTTGGGGTTACCATAATTTTTCACCCACAAAGAATCACCCAATGTATCCACAGCAAATAGTGTAAGCCTATTGTATCCGAAACCTACCGAAGTGTCTATGGTTATTCCAGAAATAACATATCCAAAATTAGTAGTAACAACACCATGACTTTCAGAAGTAAAATGTGGTGGCAAATCATAAAATCGTTTAAATCTAACAGATGGCTGAGAAAACCCTCCAATAGAATATAAAAGAATGAAAAATATAAGTATGTGCCTTTTCATTAGTGAAATCAATTGAACATTACTTTGTCAAAATAAGTTTTTTGTTTTCAAGCAATTTTCCATTCACATATAATGAAACAAAATAAATTGATTTATCAAGTGCTTCGGTGTTATATAAATAAGTTTCAGAATTTTTTATTTGGATTTTATCCACTAATTCTCCTAAAACATTTCTTATTTCAATAACTCCAATTTCTGAATCTTTATTATTAAATATTATATTTAAATATTCGCTTGCAGGATTTGGATAAAGCGAAAGAAAACCCAAATCACTATTTATCGACTCTTCTATTGATTGTTGAGGAATCATACTGTGATTTGTTTCTGGCAACATTTTTAAAACAGGGTATTGGTAATTAAACACTTGTTTTAGCAACGCTTGTGCATTCGGACAGCTTTGTTTATCACAATCATTCGCATAGTCTTCAATCGCTATTTTAGTCGCAGCATCTGTTTTCATTTTAAAACATTTTTCAGGTGCCTGATTAAGTTCAATTAGTAATTTTTGGAATCTGCAATAATCGTCCAATTTGTTTATTGCTTCTAAAGAATCAATAATTGCAATTGCTTTTACATAATCACCTTTTGTAGAATATACTTGTATCAAGTCACAGGCAAGATCTTCGCGAGGATATGTTTTTAAGACATATAGCACACTATCCATTGGATCGGTTTCAATTGTGTCATTTAAAAAATATCTTATCTTATCATTAATGTATAATTGCTGATCGTAATTTGTTTGTATAATTTGTGTTTCCAAAATAGTTCTAGCTGATATACCTTGTTGAGCTGCATTGATTTGATTCATAATTCCATTGGGCAGATTTAAACTATTCAAGGTTGTTTTTACTTCACTAGTGATTGGTGAATTAGCAAGCATAACTTGCTCTATATGACCATATGGAACAGTTGCTGGATGTAATAAATAGGCAATCATTACTTCATCTGATAAATATGGAGATTTACTAAGAAGTAGCGTTTTTAATGGCCCTGGTGACATAGTGGTTACAGATGAAAGTAAAGATGACGTATTACCTCCATCAATTAAATTAGTATAAGATTGTTTTAAATCGGATAATGAATTTCCGAATTCAACAATTTTTGCAGTAAGAGTCAGTTTACCTAGGCCAGTTTTATCTGCACAGTCTGAAGCATAATTTAAAAGTGGGCCAGAAGTCCCTACAGATACTAATAAATCACTGCATGAAGGTTGAGGCAAAGGTTGAGTACTTGCGTCAGAATTGCTTCCATGAATAACTGGTTTAACTGACGCGCCTATTCCAAACTTATTTTCGCTGCCACAAATTGCAGAATACTGATTTCGAACTACACTAGTTGGAACGCCAGGAATAAAGGCTCCTTGAGTATATGCTATTGTATTGTTGGAAAGTCCTCCTGTAACTGCAATGTCATAATTATTTCCAGAAAAAATATTACAGTGCATCGTTAATCCATCAACATAGTTGCTTGCACCAGAATTATCATTTAACGGAATAATCCCTGCTAGTAATCCAGTAAATGTATTTCTGTAAACTTCGTGTGCTCCCGTTTTGGAATCTTTCACATACATTCCTACGTAGCCTCCTGAAGTAGTAAAAAATTGATTGTTTTGAACTTGATAATATTTACAATAATCTAAATATAATCCAGCATTTGCGTAAGAATATGTTCCAACATCAAAACTACAGTTGAGCACTGACGGATAATTGACACCTGCCAAATGTATAGCATCGTAAGTAAAATTTGTAAATATTGCATGGTTAATATTTAAGTTTACAAGCGGGTCCGAATTACTTGAGTTTATCCCATAATCAAGATGGTCAAATGTAGATCGCTTGATTGATGCTACTGGACATGGGTATAAAAAACTAGAACAATAATCAATTACATTAAATTTTGCATCTATAGTATAGATTCCTGTTCCTGCACCCCCTGTTGGGAAATCTGCATAAGCTGAATTTGAAAAATCGCAGCCACGTATATTTATGTTTTTCACACCCCACATAGTTATATGAGCATTCGGAACAATTCCGACTAAGTGATTTGTATTGATGTCAAATTTGCAATTATTAAAATAACTTTTGTTATTATAAGTTGGATAAAGTAAAAAAGCAACATCTCTATTATTATTTAAAAAGTTAGAATTAGATGCTAGGATAATTCCACCAAAGGAACCAAAATCGATATCACCTGCAGGAGTATATGTCCCTGTATGAATAGCCGTTCTTGCATTTTCTAAAGTTGCATTATTCTTCATCTCAACAATTCCTTGATAGGGAGACAGTCCTCCTGCAACTATTGTTTGGGGTTGAGATGAGGTTCCTCTTATTTGGATTCCTTCCCAAAGACCATCATCCCATGCGTTTGTTACCACGCCTCCATCTATAATTAGTTTTGCCCCAGGCTCAACTATAATTTTCCCATTTATCGGCATTCTAACTTCACATGTTAAAGTCAAAATACTTCCAGCCTTTACTATTATATCCTGATACATTTGAATCGCAAAGTCCCATGTTTCGTTATTTGTTATTTCCAAAGGGATAATATATGAATATCTGTCTTTTACATACTGATGCATTGGCTGACTTGACAGTACGAAAGAATTATTAATTAATGATAATGCTCTATGCATCCTTCCAGCAGATTTTGGGCTAATATAATTTGGAGTGCTATTACCACACATCAATGGATCGCCTGATATATTTGGAAAGAAACATTTATGTAAATATGTAACATAACCAACTGCTGGTGGTGGATAAGCACATGGTCCACTTGGACATGAAGCAAAGCAAGGATTTAATGGATCAGACATAGAAGGTTCTGCACAAGTTCCAAAAACATCATCTAGAAAATCATAGTTTGAAATCTGCTTAACTTCACTATCATATGTGTGATGAAGGCCTAACGCATGCGCATATTCGTGACAAATATGATTTATATAGTCGGGATGATTTATATAAAAATGATCCCACATTCCCGATGTATGAATATAGCTATTGCCAGCGTTAATGCTATAATAACCTAAATATCCGCAATAAGAGGGTGGAGAAGTGAAAATATGATTCATTGCTTTTCTTGATGTAGGATAATTTGCTCTAACATACGAATCAACGGAAGCAGAATTACATGCAACATTAAATGCACTATTATCAAGAAATATGATTTCGTTTAGCTCAAATCTAATTCTAGTATCTGTAGTTTGATTAATAATTGGTTCACATGAAAGTGAATAACCTTTTGCTTGAACATTTGAATACTTGTCATTAATATTAACAAACAATTGGTCAATATCGGCTCTGAAAAGAGGAGTATCTTGCCAACCATTTGCACCAGCATTATCCCTACAAGCAACAATGTTCACTAGAATTGTTTTTATAGGTGTAGAAGTGTTTGGCGCCCAATATCCTGGGGTTCTGTATTTTGTCATCCAAGCTACACCTATATTGGCGCAACTTGCACCTCTTGAAGGATCTCCTGAATAAGTCATTGTACTTGTTCCACAGTCCCAATTTCCATCAATTAATTGTGGAAAACAATTATTGCTGAACAAAAGAGAAACAAAAATTGCTAATAGAATTGAAAATTTTTTCATGTTTAAATTTATTAGTGATTAATAATTACTGTTTTAGTTAGCACAAAATCATTATTGACGAATTTTAAGAAATAATAACCATCAGGAAACTCTTCCACTGGAAAGCTAAACGCCTCATAAAAAGTGCCAGAACTATAAACTTTTTGTCCCCAGATATTGTATATTGTTACGTAGGTTGAATTTGTTGTATTCGGAAAAACAATATTTATTTTATTATTTGCTGGGTTCGGAAAAACATTAAACTCTACTTCTTTCACTATATCAGATATTCCTACTTGCCAATAGCAATTATAAGGTGTAATATAACTATATAGACTATCAGAATATGAACTTAGAAAGTAGCCAGTTCCCATATCTGTTGGAAGAAAGCAAGAGTTTCCATAAAAAGTCATTGTAGGAGTAAAAGGAAAATCATTCATAAAACCAATCCTTTCAACTATATCCCAAATGGATGAAGGGTATGGACTTCCTGTATAAATGTCGTTAAATAAAGTGTCTTCTAATTCCCATCGCCTTAACAAGAGTGTCCCATAATTCAATGTGTCAAGCTGTGTAACCTTAACTGGCAAAATCGAACGGCAAGTCGAGTCAGCAAAATTATCTAGATTCGTTCTGAAAGTAGTATAGACATCACCTAGACTTGCATTGAAAACAAGGAAAGGAAATTCTTGAGATTGTGCATAACGATAAACGGTATCATTGCTATACCGAGTATATACTGAGCCCAAATAAGGTAATGGCGGAACATTTAGTTGTTCAATAACTTGATAATTTGTACTGTTAATAATGGTATCTTTAGTATATTCAAAGATTCGAAAATCGGCACCTGTTCCCCCTCTGCAATACTCCCAATGTGCTCCAGGCATAGGCCATGTTTGGGCAAAACTTTCCTTTAAGAAGCTAAAAAAAAATAAAAATATTATGGAATACTTAAGTTTCATTAATTGTCTGGCTTTTTTTATTTAATGATTTACAATATAGCTAATGTAATCAAAAAATATTTATAATCAAACTCTTAATTTGTGTGAGAGCAGATTTAGCTTTTTTGTTTGCTTTTGTTATTGCGTCAGCTAGTGCGAGCAAACAAAATGTGCTAAATGAGAGCTAGCCTTTTTTTTCTTTTTTAAGAGCGTAGGCAAAAAACAAAATTTTCTTTTGGGTGGCCAAATGTGTCGGAAATTGATACCAAATTTGTATTTCTATAACTAATATAGCAATATACTAATGCGTCAAGCCGCCTTGTGTATAACGTTTTGCAGCTACACGCAGGCAGGGATATTAACCACTGAACTTCCTACTAAGAACTGAAATTCAAATTTAGCACTTTCCTGTCCTACGAAGCACAAAACCCCTGCTTGCGTGTAGGTGCTGTTATGCGGTCGGCTTTCTTTCATATTTTGTTTAACAGTTTTAGTGTATTCAGTTCGTAAACGCGTATTTCGTTTTTATCTGTCTTGTCGTATTTGTTATTGTTGTTAGTATCGTAATGTCCTGTTACTACAATAGTTCCTGTTACTTTGTTAACTGTCCAAGTTCTAGCAAAAAAATTGTTGTCTGTTAGTTGAGTTTTTGTTTTACCGTCTAGCGATAAAACTATTATTTGTGTCGGGTCGTTCCAGTCAATTCCGTTTTTTGCATCAAGGTCAATTGTTCTGGCTGAAACAACAATTAAATTAATTCCAAGACTGTCTATTTTAATTTGTTCAAGCTTTTCTATCCATGAGTCACCTGGGAAATCCACTTGTTTTGTCTCGCCATTCTTTGTGTTTATGAATAAAAGGTATTTACTTTTAGCTCCAATATCTTTACCCCTATTCTCAATTGAGGCGATTACATATTCTGTTCCTATAACCTCAGTCAGTTTGTTAAAGTGAACGTAATTATACTTGTCTTGTCCGTATGTGGTCAAGGTAAGAGTTGTCAGTACTAATAATAATATTTTTTTCATAATCTTTTGTTTAATTTATTGTCTTTTCTTTTCATCTTTTAAGCTGCCGCATAACGTTTTGCAGCTAAGCGAGGTGCGGAATTAATAACCACTAAACTGTCTTAACCGAAAAACTTTATTAAATGTACTGAACTTAATCGCAAATGCAAAAAATGTTGCGCGGAGCGCACCATTAAAAAAGCATTTGCAACTTGCAGTTATTCCGCATCTTGCTTAGGTGCTGTTACCAGTATGGTGGCGGCACACAGGTTTGTCAGGATTTTTTTAGTTTGTCAGCTATTTTAAAGAGTAATTCTATTCTTCGAAGTCCAGTTTTTTTCTGATAATCAAATTCTTCAAGATGATAATTACAAAGTTCTGCTAAGTCTGGAAATTTCAATTTTACCTTTTCAAGTACCTTTATATTTTCTTCTCTGTCTTGTCTTGGGAACCAGTCTTGCCTTAAGAGAATAATTTGAACTTTTGTTTTGTTGTCAGACGTAATCCAGTTGTGCACTAATTCTTCAAGTCTCGTTCCATTGTCTGGAGTAGACCAAACAAGAACATCAAAAAGAGTTGCTACTTTTGATAAGTCCGTGTCTTTTGTTATTGAATTGTAAATTATTTCAGCGAAGTCCTCATTAAAGTAACGGTCAACAAAGATGTCGGTTTGGTCAAAGCCTTGCTGATTAGCTCGACTAACTCCCGAGTCTTCGTAATAAAAGCCGTCTAAAATTTTGTCTACAAGTTCAAAGTCTGAAGTCATGTTAAATTCTTTTATATCGAGGTCTTGTCCGCCACTTACTGGTAACGTTTTGCAGCTAACAGCTGTGCGGATTTGCTTGCACAGAACTGTCTTAACCGAAAAACTTTATTAAATGTACTGAACTTAATCGCAAATGCAAAAAATGCTGCGCGTAGCGCACCTTTAAAAAAGCATTTGCAACTTGCAGAATCTCCGCATAGCTGGTAGGTGCTGTTATAAGCCGTTTTTTATAGCTTTCGTCAAACTGTCCAGTCGTTGTTTACATTCTAAGTTGTCTTTATGATTGAGAATAAAATTTTTATAAGATTCTACTGCTCGATTTTTATCGATTTTTTCCTGAACAATTCCTAAAGCAAAATAGTAGTCGTAATTCAACTTAGCGGCAATATTCAAATCCTGTTCTGCTTTAACATAAAGGTCTTTCCGATAATAAGTCCAGCCTCGATTTGCATAAGCTCCTACATAAGATACTTTGGCTTGAATTGCCTTTGAAAAATAAAATATCGCAGAATCTAAATCTCCCTTTGAATTATATAATTCTCCAATGTCATTGTATATAAAAATGGTTTCGGTTGGTTGCTCTTTTATTCGAGACAAACAAACGCGAAGTGCATTGTCGTAATTCTCTAACGCTATTTGTTTGTTAAGCTCCTCGTAATAAATTTGTCGGTCATTAAATTCGTCTAATTGTTGCTGGGTGGATTTATTATAAGAGTCGACAAATTGTCTTGAACTAAAAGAAAAATAACCGTTAACAGAATTATAGATTATAGTCAAAAGTCCTAAGCATAAAATTAATATGCTTATGTTTCGGATTATTCTATATTTCTTCGTTCTCATAAATGGCTTATAACGTTTTGCGCACTGGCGCAGTTGTGCGGTTAAAAAAAATTATTTGTTTTTTATTCCAATGATAAATATAAAGAAAAATTATTGTACTAACTAAAATGTGCACAATTGCACCAGTGCGCTGTTAGCAGTTAGGCTGGACTTCACTA
>CANNHN010000025.1 GCA_947504725.1 Bacteroidota bacterium
AAGTTGCAACAACTGCTCCCCATGTAGTCCATGTTTTTAATTTCCGATAAACTCGGTGTTGCGTCGCTGTACTGTTTGCAACCCAATTGATCGTAATCAATGCCGGAGAATTTTGCGCTATGGCAGTCACCTCAACACTTGCATCCTTACAAGTCTTATAATTTGTTTTTTCGATAAATAGAAAAATAAAAAATGGAATAAAGAGTAATTTTAGTTTCATGTTTTTTTTATTATGGATTGAAAGTTACAAAATAATATCACTATATGACAATAAATTCTGTGTACACTATACTGATGATTTAAAGTTTGTATAGTAGATTTAAGAGTTGATTATATTTGTTTGAAATTTCAATATTTCTCTTTGGGGGAATAGGGTAATTAACTTGATACCCCAATCACTTTTTTATTCTAAAAAAAAGTTGATTTTTCCTGAGCAGTTTTTGATTTGTAATAACGGTACAATTGATCATAAAGCACCATTTCATGTTTTCTTTGCTGTGATTTGAATATGCGGTTGATGGACATGTGCATGTAGGAAGAAATCAGATCATTCAGGGTTACTATTAATTCACCTTCACTCTCCAGTTTCAATAGCTGATCAATAAATGGTTGTATTGCCAACTTGTTCCAATTCAGTATTCCTGCTGAAGTAAAGTTGTCATTGGCAAACAGCTCATTCAATTGAGGGCGCATTTTTCTGAATTTCGTATCCAATTGAACTTTTAAATCTTTGTGCGTGCTGTGTTCGGCAATAAAATTTGTTTTGAGAAACTCCATCAGATTTAATTTTCTTGAAATGTCAAATCCGAATCCATTCATTAAACTATCCAGACTTCGGATTGCAAATTGCCATTTCAATTCATCGGCAGTTTCGCCTTGCGTGATTTGAAGTAAATTCAATGTTGCCCAACTGTCAATTTCAAAAAGATGTTCCGAAATTTCCATCGTATTGTGACCGTATCTTTCCAGTTCACGATTGTATGTGTCGGTCATTATTTTGGCAACAACACCTTGTTCATGCATTTGTTGGAATGAACTATTCATCAACTTCATTACTTCGTTGAGTTTTGCGGGATCGCTATTATAAAAACGTAAACGAATGTGGATATCGGGATCAGAATAACGGATAAAAAACCATTTTTCGATTAACTCGTTTTTTGTGAAATTTTCTATTAAGGGTTTGATGGTGTCTTTCAGAATGTCATCTGCTGTTTTTACTCCGCAATATAATTTATAATACACCCATTCGCTTCCTAGAACAAAAGAGCGTTTTACATGAATAGCGTTTGGACTGGTTTTATGAAATTCCGTTGCAATCGTATTTTTATAGCCATGATTTAAAATAACAGCTATTATTTCGTTTGTATAAGAGTTTCCTTTTTCATCTTTCACTAGTGAATTTTTCGGATCGAAAAGGAATTCAGACAATTTAATGGAGGAATCCTTCTTTATTTCATTGAAAAATGTTTTCAAACTTAATTCACTTTCAAAATCAATCAAAAGGGAGTTGTCTCCTTCCTTAAGTACAACGTAACGAGGCATTTTCCATTTTTCTTTCCAAATTTTCACCTCGGGATAGAAATTATCTGAATTAATTTTCAGTATCAGGTCATTAAAATCTGTAGAGGAAAAGTTCCATGTTGCAGGAAAAAGTACCACATCTTTATATTCCACTCTTGGTAAGAAAGGGAACACTGATGCTAGCGCTCCCCAAGTGAAGGATAATGACGGTCTTTTAATGTCCTGCATCTGAAGATCACAGAGGAATTTATAAACCGGCAATGAATTAAAACTATAATTATGAGCTGTGCTCAAGCGTGGAATTACTTCCTTGTTGAGTCGCTTTGACCTTAAAATGATCCTATTCTTTTTAATGGATACAACCAAATCTTCGAGAAGGATTTGATTTTCGATTGGCACTCCTGATTTTGCCAGATAGGGGATTTCATAATCTCTAAGTACCGGACGCAATAATATATTACCGAGCCTGCTTTCTGGTAAATGAATAATTTCAGCTAAGATTTTATCATGAATAGCTTCCTGTTCAAATGATGTAGTATCCATAATTATTCGTTGAATATCTTCATCATCGTAAGCAAATCTGCCCAAAAGATTTGCTCCACTTGAACCACCTCCAACATTAATGACTTCTATTTTACATAAACTTGAATCAATAACTTTAAACATTACCGAAAATGAAGGGGCAAATGTGTTTAGATCCTCAGGACTTGAATTCTTTTTCACATCGGTAAAGCGTACAACATAATCCCCGTTTTTGACCGCAAGTATAAGTTTTCTTAAAATATTACTATCGTTGTTATTCCAATTTAAGGTACTTGATTCGGAAAGGGCAGGAATATGCAAATCATCTACTAAAAAATTCAAGCTATGAATATCCTTAGTGGGGTATCCAATTCCAGTTTCCGTATCAAGTATTTCGGCAAGTGGCAATTCGCGATTTTCGTATTTCTCATAAAATCTTAATTTGAAGTCTTCGAGGTTTTTGTTGCCACTTATGCTGCTTAAGTTTGTAAGGAATTCTATTGCGGCAGTAATTTTATCCTGAATTGAAGTATTTATTATTGACAACGAAGGTTCTCCCTCAATTGTGTTGTAAAAAGAATCAACCTGAAATAGATTCTTCTCTTCCAATGGAATTTCAAGTTGCTGTAAAATTTCAAATACTTCACGATAAAGTTTTATTTCATTGACAGGCCTGCAATCCATTTTTCTCAGTATATCTTCTGCTTGATTAATAATGGAAACAATTTTGGTTATTTCAGGCTGGGGGCATTTTTCGTTTAGTTGAGTTAAAAACGAAATTAAGTTTTGTAACAGATTTTCTCCGCTTACCGCGGGCTCCAGTTCTGTAACCAATAACTGACTTTCAATAACTTCTTCAATGAATCCTTTCGCCTCTTTCTTTTCTATTCCTTTTGTTATCAATGCATCTTCAAGCTCTGTCAAAATTGCTCCCTTTTTGGCGACCGTTAGAATTGCTAGCAAATATTCGTTTGCATCTACACTTGTAATTGAATGATCTCTTTTACTATTAACATACTTGTATTCTACGTAACGGAGTCGATCACCGATTGGGTAAATACTTGTATTTGGGGAAAATTGGAGATGAGGCTGAATTGCGGGATGTTTCGATAAATGATGAATCAGAGTACATGCAAAATTCATATCAAGCCTGGTTGCTCTTCGTATTGCAGATGAAATGGTAATATTATTATTAGCACCCCATTGACCTGTCGAACAACCGGCAAACAATCCATATGGAGTACATCTTGAATATATTCGGCTGTAATACTTGTGAAGCGAGAAGATTATTTTACTAATTTCTTTTTTGTCCTTTAATTTTCCTTCCAGCCAAACGTTCATCTGATTATATAAAACAGGTGAGGCAATAAATATTGCCTCTTGAAAGATTTCATTTTTTGCGATTTCTCTTAACTGCTTTTCTGATGTTACATTTCCAGAGAATGGAAATGCCGGAATGCGAAAAACAAAAGAGTTATGAAATTTTAGGTCTAGCATTTTTAATATGTCATTAGCTTAAAAGGATGCTTCTATCCCATTTTGGTTCAATATCATTGATTGAAGCCAAAAAAATTAAACCGACACCAGCAATCCCTTCTAATAAGCCGTTTTTATGTTTAAAAACGCCCTTTTTCCCATTTTTTTTGAAATGAACAAGGTTTTTGAAATGCCCGTTGCGTTCATAGAAATCCAACGTTTCATTTAACCAAAATAAAGACGCTTCTTTGAATTCTTGTTCACCAGTGTAATTATACAGACGATTAAAAATATGAGCATTTCCAGCCGCGCCATGACATAAACAAACATCACGTACACCAGTGTAACCGTGAGTTCTTTTAGCCGCATTCAAGCCAATTTTAATGGATTCTTTTTTAAGATCATCATTATTTGTTGCTATTGCTGCCTGAATTAAAGCAATGGATATTCCTAAATCACCATAACACCAACCAACCCTACTTGTGTAAGGAATTTCCGTTGGAATTGTTGTAGGAAAAAGTCCATTTTTACCTTCAACATTTTTTTTGTCAAGCAACCAATTTATTGTCCCATCAAGAAGTTTTTTTACTTCTTCGGCATCTATTCTTGTTTGCAGAACCTTGGTTAAAAGTACAATTATACTAGGTATTCCATGAGCTAAACCCAAATTGTATTTTTTTGAATCATAGACTTGAAGAAAACCAGCTTCCACCCAGGCAAAACCTTCGGGAAAACGGTGAGCCGTTTTGTGAATTTCTTGAATTATTTTTGAAATGCTCTTTCGACAAAACTCATTTTCGGCTCGTTCAAGAAAGTATAATATTGGACCCACACCTTCATGCATATAATCATTTCGACCCAATTGCAAATCTTTAATCGAACTTTCAAATAAAAATTCGTCTATTTCTTCACCTATGTTTTTTTTAAAACTATCATTCAACATATTATTATTAACAAGATGAGCAAACGTCCATAAGATACCTGAAACGCCTGCACAAAATGTATAATCCATTGGCTCATTAGAAATGGCATTAGTTAAAAGACCTACTGAATTTTTGAAATTATCTTCGTGGCTCGCATCCTTACTATGGATACTCAAGTATTTCCAGTATAGGGATAGACCCGCTTCCCCACCTAAAAGGCCAGAGTCATATGCTTTATTTTTTGAAAGAGAATCTGCAATGCCTTCAATTCTTTCAGTTATGCGTTTTCGCATTTTATCATCTTGCACAATCCTCTTCCAAACCATGTATAGAATAATTTAATTTTTCTTGACATTCTAAATTTGTTTATTGTCCATTCCTTATAAACTCTAATGCTCTTTGCATAATCGGATCTCCTTGTTTCAATTCTGAATCAAGCGAATAATCTACATTGATATTAGGAATAATTCCGATTCTTTGAGTCTGTTTACCATTTAGGTAATACCATCCTAGGCCTGTAAACTCACAATGATAATTACCAGGTAAAACGACTTCAGAAACATTGCCATCAGCGCCTGCGGTACGAGTTCCGATTAGGATAGCTTTGGGAGCCATACTTAATGCCATTGTTGCATATTCTCCATGGCTCATTACTCCATGATCAATTAGTATTATCACATTGCCTTGATAATAATCTTGTTTATTTGTTCCAACAGCTAGTGAACTTTGTCTAAATTTTAAATATCCTGGGTGGGCATAATCCGGATAAGAGATTTTTGCGACGTATTTCTTGCCCCTAACAATTTTATTTGCAACTTTTCCCCATGTCATAACATCGCTTGAACTTTCCCGTACATCAATGATCAAGTAGTCAACACCATTCATCGAGCAGAAAAAAGAGTCAACTGAGCTACTCTCTATTTCTCCCAAATTTAAATATCCATATTTCTTTCCGGAAATTGTATCTGTGTAAACAGCCGAGGGTTTGGTTTTGGAATGCGATGCCTTTATAATCAACATCAAAATTTCGTTCCACGAATAATTTTTCACCTTGATTTGTAAAACTTGTCTATCACGTAAAACCATTAGGGTAGTTGAATCATTCTCTGATCTAAGCAGCCCTGACATTCCAGTATTAACCTTTTCCGACCATTCCACATTGGATGCTGAATGATGAATTTGTTCATCTGCCCACTTTTCTTTTACTGTAGAACCATTAATAGAAAAAATTTTATCACCTATTTTTACTGATACGGTATTTTCAATACTATCGTTTATAAAGCTTGTTACAATCAATGTGTCGTCCAGGTAAAAGACCCAAATTGGTGGAACTCTGGTATTCATTTTTAATTCAGGATTGTAAACTATAGAAGCGTGGCTATCGTTAATTCGAGCTGATATCCACTGAATTGCCCTATAATAATCATTCAGATTTGTAGAACACATAAATATTGGAATGGCACTCACCAATGATGTATCCCATTTTATATCCATTAAGTATTTGTTTGGATAAAAATACTCAATAACATTCCAATATCGAGCTAAGGCAAGAAATCTAAAAGATTCCTTTGGAAAAAACATATCCGGATAAGCATTCTCGTTAAATATTGGGTTGCCAACATAACTTGCACCCTTTACAAATTTATTTCTGAATGGACGATGATTATTTTTAATTGATAATAAATAACTCGATGTTGTGCCATTAATAAGCGAGGTATCTAAAATCCAATTGAAATCAATGTTCAGACCAGCAGAATCCTCTTGATAAAATACCTTATCATATTCTTTCAGTTTACCTGTAGATAATATGATAATGTCATTTATCAAATTATTGAATTCTGCTTTTGATTTGGATTCTTTTACTTTTTGATAATTATCTACAAGAGTTTTATCCCAATCAACATCCTTACTCGACGGATAGGGATGATAATATTTCAAAAATCCCCAAATCTTACAAAAAGTGGAAAGTTTCTTGATTTGTTTACCACTTACAGAGTCTAATTTCTGCACTGAAGAGAATGATATAAGTGGAATTATCAAAAAGAACGTTGAAGAAAGTATTGATTTGCGTGCAGTAACAAATTTCATAATGGAAAATTTCGTAGAAAGTTCTAAAATTCTCAAATGTCCTTTAAATAGCATTTAAAATTAGCAAACTTATAACGATAATATTAAAGGGATTTCTAAAAACCCTTTAGGTAATCGATTGTGTAAAGTTTCCTTTAGTGCGTACAATCGTCACATAAGAAAAGATTAGTATGGAAAACTATGCTTGAATCTGGTCTGGTGGAACAATCACATGACTCACATGTTTGAGCTCTGGTGCATCGATCTCTACGGAACCAACTCAAACCTACCTGAGTCTGATCACCTCCACCATCATTTCTCATGTTAAGTGAGGAAATAGTCTGTTTGTTCAATGTAAGTTTAGTAGGTTGCGCAGAATTCACATCAACAAATCCTGAATTTACGGTTATAAGATTTTTTTCACCAATATGCAACGACAGTTTTTTACTATTATCATCAATCATGTTTTTGATTTTATATTTTGCCTACTCAGAAAAGCTCTATCGGCTTCCGCTTTAAATTTGTTCTTTGAATTTGGAAAATAATTTTACGCCGGATAAGTCCAATCCAACCCTTCAGCAATCACATTGAACGTATTCCCAATTTCTGTAGAAGCCCTAAGCAGATATCCTGATTTCAACGCAAAATCATTTCCCCCAAAGAGCACTCGTCTTGAAAAACTATGAGCAGTTCCACTCTGCGTAGTTGCCACAACAGGAATTTCGCTCATCAGGAAATTAGTAGTCCCATCAAAAATAAATAATCTCACAATGCCCGCCGCCGGAGAACCTGTTGCTTTAATGGTAACAGATTGAATATTTGTTCCGTTAGAAGCAGCTGTAAGAACATTCCCAAAAGTTCCCGATCCATCACGAAATGTATTTGCAGTTGATACTTGTCCCAATCCTGTATTCGCAATGTACTTTGTGCTTTCCGGTCTTACAGAAGTTGTGTAATAATTCCAATCCAATCCTTCGGCAATCACATTAAACGTTTCCGCATTTTGCGTTGCTGCTTTCAGAACATAACCTACTTTTATTGCATAATTTGTTTCCATGTAAATCTCGAATGTCGGATCGACAGTGGATTTAGTAACCGCCGGAATTTCTATTTCGGCAATTAATTCGGTAACACCGCCACCCACAACAAACAACCTCACCATTCCCTGTGTAGTATTACCCTGCGCTTTTATCGTTACGCTTTTTATAATACAACCAAGCATTCCTGCCACAGCAGCTGCTATAAGAACAGTACCAAGTGTTCCTGTTCCATCAAGATTCGCATTTGCTGTTGCAATTGCTACCACGCCTGTATTCGCTGTATATTGTGTTTCTGCTGCCATTTTTTTAAGTTGAAAGGTTTGAAAGTTTCTTGTTTAGGGTTTCTTGTTTGAATTAGTTTCGGTTTTCGAATCTGCAATTTTTGAATCTTTGAATAGCGAGGCTATTTGAATTTTTTTACGGATAACTAACGTCATAACCTTCGGCAATAACATTGAACGTTTTAGTTTCCTGTGTGGATGCCTGAAGTACATCGCCGGCTTTCAAAAAATAATTAAGATTTATTATTCTTGAAAAACTTGCCCATGTTCCTGAACGGCCGGCAATAGGAGTGTCAATTTCCATCAACAATCTGGTATTGACACCATCATAAATAAACAACCTCAGCATTCCCTGATTGATGCCGACTGATTGAGTTTTAACAGTCACAGTTTTAATAAAAGTTCCATTAGCAGCGGCAGTCAAAATTGTTACCAAAGCACCTGTTCCATCCAAACCAGTGTTGGCAGTAGTAACAATTCCCATTCCTGTATTTGCAGTGTATTTGGCTAACTCGCTGAGCATAATTCTGAATATTATACCGCAAGTAATTCCAATAAAATAAGAATAGCAATAGCAAATAGGTAGCTGCGTTGTTTAATTGATTAGCTGCGTTGAAAAATCAATAGATGCGTTACTTTAAACAAAAAGCCGCCAAAAAGTGTTTCTTTTTCTTTTGAGAAACTGGAACTCTTGTTCCATCGCTCAGTAAAACATATCCGCCTCTTGCTTTTTCATACTTCAGTATTTCCAATAAATTTACAATGTAACTATCGTGGCATCTGCAAAAAAGTTTACAGTCCAATTCCACTTGAAATTTTCCCAGCGCTTTTGAACAAGTCTGTTTCGGTTTCCCTTTCTGAATAATATGCGTGTAGTTACCATCAGCTTGTAAATACAAAATTCCACCGCAAAGAATGCGGATGATGATGCCCGTTTCAGCAACAATCAGATAATCGTCCATAAAATTTAGCAGGGTTTAATGCAGGGCCAATACAATGAATAAACCAAACTTACAAAAAGTAAAATCAGTCAAGTTATCAGGAGCTTTCAGAGGGGGAGCTCTTAGCTGCGGGTATTATTTGCAACCCGTTCCGCAAGCCGTGGGTCTGACTAACTGTTCATGAAACAGCGAAATGTAGAAAAAAAAAAAAATGAAATTCCAAAATATAATTGCAACTACTTTCTCACCAATAAGTAAAATTTTTATTGAAAATCAACACTTATCTAAAAAGGGCGTTCTCGACTACGCTCGAACAAACAGGAAATAAAAAGACGTTCTTCCCTATAATTATCGGGACTGGAACAAACTAAAAATCACAACACCCCAAATTCAAACCCCTTCCCCAACATCACCTCAATAAATTTTGGAAGCGCAAACAACATCCTTTCTTTCGCTTTTTCGCTGTCATGAAAAACAACAATTGAACCTTCGCGAGAATATTTTAAAGCCGTTTGCAGGCAATCTTCGCCGCTCCAATTTTTATCAAAATCATAAGTAAGAACATCCCACAAAACAATTTTATATTTTCGTTGAATTGCTTTTCGTTGTGCTGGGCGCATTCTACCATAAGGAGGGCGAAATAATTTGGATGAAAAAACTTCGGCACATTGTTGTACTTCACGCAAATAACTTCGCGTAGTAGTATTCCAACCATCAACATGGTGAAAAGTATGATTGCCTAATGCATGGCCTTCGTCAATAAGTTGTTGAAAAATTTCAGGATGTTTTTTCACATTTTCACCAACACAAAAAAAAGTTGCTTTGACATTAAACTTTTTTAAAATAGAAAGTACATCCGTTGTTGCACTGGGCACTGGACCATCATCAAATGTGAGGTAAATTTTTTTTTCTTTTTTATTCATCCTCCACAGCGCCCCACGAACTATTTTTCGAAACAAAAGTGGGGGGCGAATAAGGGCGCGCATATAATTTA
>CANNHN010000026.1 GCA_947504725.1 Bacteroidota bacterium
GCGTTGCCTTATTACCATTGTATTCAGAAAGCTTTTTCTCGAAAAGTTTTGTTTTCGGTCCGGTAGTAATCCAGCCTGATTTTAAAGTCGCTACAACTTCGTCAATAATTTTCTGGTCGATACGGGGAGGTGAGAAAGGGATCATAGTTATTAAGTTAACTCCTGATGGAATTTCAACAAAATTAAGTATTAAAGTTCACCTGCTGAGCAGTTCCTGTCGGACACCAGGTTTTTTATTAAGTACTAAAAACATCCAGATTCCATGAAGGTAACCAACACCATAGCTGAAATGCAGAATATAATACGAAAACAGAATTTTGAAAAAACTTGAAATACTTTTTGCTTTAGAAGCAGCAGAAAGTAGAGAAGCTAAAATATAAAGTGTAAATCCTGCAAAATAAAACCATAATGCAAACGGAATTAAAACAGAACTAATTGCTCCTAGAAAAAGAAATGCTACAAACAAAGGTGGAACTAACTGCCGAACCGTCGTAACAGCTTTATGCTTACGGTTTACAAAAACTTTCCAATAACCGTATTGGTAATATTGCCGAAAAAGTTTCTGAAAACTTGCACGCACATAATATTTAGAACGAATCGATTTTGAAAGAAATATTTTGTAGCCCGATTGCAGAACACGGAAATTAAATTCGTCATCTTGGTTACGCACAAGTTCCTCATCAAAAAAACCGATTTTCTCAAATACTTCACTTTTGTAAGCGCCAAAAGCGACTGTATCAACATACCCTTCTTTATTTCCTGTTCTGAAATGAGCATTTCCTACTCCAAAAGAAGAGGACATCGCTGTTGCGATTGCTTCTGAAGTATCGTCCTCGTAAACATTTTCAAGAAAACCACCAACACAACCTAATTGAGAATCAGCTTCATGCAATTCACTGCACAACCGCAAGTAATCTTTGTCTATTTCAGCATGAGCGCCAAGAATGATTTTCACATTTCCTTTCGAATTCCGTATGCCGGAGTTCAATGCAAACGGAGTTGTACTTTTTGTATTTTCAATGTAAAAAACTTTGCCCGGAAATTTCTTCGCATACGACTGTACAATTTCAGCAGTACCATCGTCACTTTTTCCGTCACAAACAAGAATTTCAAAAGTCTTCCCCGGAAAATCGGAAGCAAGTACCGAATCAAGACAAAGCCCAATGTACTTTTTTTCGTTCCTACATGGAATCGTAATTGATACGTCCATTATGCTTTTAATTTGTGATTAACAGGTATGCGTTGCAAAACAATGTAAAAGAAAACAAAAACCAAAACTCCGTCTTCTGCTTCAAACATCGATTCAACCATTATATTCAATGCAAAAATAATCAAGAAAATGAGGAACAAAAAACGTTTTTCTTTCGCAGCAAAATACATCGGCAAAAAAATCATTGACAACAAGGTCAGAAAACCTGCAATTCCAATGGCGATAAACGTCTGAAAAAACTGGTTGTGTGCGTTCAAATTATGTTCTTTCGCGCCTGTCATACCTATTATTTCATACTTGTTCAAGAGCGTCTTTTCAACGTCACCTGTCCCGACACCTATCAGCCAGTTTTCTCTTATAATATCGGTTGCAGCAGCCCAAATTAATTTCCGTGCCGCACTACTTTCTGTAGTAGTCTTGTCAATATTTTTATTCCCAAGTGTTTCGATAACCGAATCAAAACGGGAAGTAATTACCGGAAGAGTTTTATAAAGCGCGATAAAAATGAGCAATGTTGAGGCAAAAATAAAAATACCAACCAGGTACATTTTTTTCCAGATAATGAAATACACAATTACACAGAACCAAGTTAAAAGCATTACACCTAAACCAAGACGGGAGGCAAGGAAAAAAATAAACAAAGAGAAAATTACATTTAATAGAAGCAAAATCCTGATCTGAAATTTAGAATAGCCATCTGAATTGTAAAACGCCTGTAAAAAACCATAAACAATACAAACGCACAGAAACATGGCGAAATAACTCGGATGCATGAACCATGACAACAGGCTGGCATAATAGAATTCGTAATTGGTATAAGTGTCCACAAGCAATCCTTGTGCGACTCTCCATCGTTCATCATAAAAACAATAAACTGAATGAGAAACACAAACCAGCATCGCTAAAAAACAACCCGTTATAAAAGCAAGAATGACTTTCTTTTGGGAAAGCTCCTCAGGGAAAGCTTTCGTTCCAAAAATAACTGGACCAAGAATTAAAGAGAGTTTTGTTTCCAATTGCGAATACCCTGAATATTTATCATCAGTATAGAACATTCCAATCAAATAAATAATGTAGAACAAAGACGGCAACATTAAAAGCCAGTTAGTTTTAAATCGCTCGTACTTATCTTTCCAATCGAAATCAATCAGCCACAACAGAATAAAAATAGTTGTGATCGGAGCAGCAATATGTCCTCCAAATGGTAGCATGAATAAAAAGAACATTACCGAAAATACAAACAGTTTGTTCCTCCATTCGTGCATTTTTCTGTTGTGCTTAACTTGGTCCTTCAATCGAATATAAAATTTAGTAGTTCATTTCACAATTTTAAAACATACGTGAAATTTTCCGGTACAGTGGAATAACTTTGCACAATGGCTCCCTGAGAAATATGCGTATGATTTCCTATAAGTGAATCGTGATCAACCAAGGAATGTACATTGATGATGCAATTGTCACCAATTCGCACATTTGCACTTACAACAGCACCAGCTAAAACAGATACTCCTTTTCCCAATTCCGCAAAAGGAGATATACTAGAAAAAGGATGCACTACAGTGGCAGGATCAAGATTTGAAGAAAGTGTCTCAAATATTTTTTTTCGTAATCCATTATTTCCAATCGCAACAATAAAACAATCGGCTAGTAATTTTAATGTGTGGTGATCATCGGTTTTTGCAACAACGGTATATTTCCCGATTACATTTTTCCCGATTTCAGCATGATCATCTGCAAAACCAATAAGTTCAAACTGATCGGACTGCAAAACTGCATCCGCAACTACTTTACCATGTCCGCCTGAACCTATGATTACAATCTTCTTTTTCATTATTTTTGCAGCAATGAATTATACTTTTCTTTTACAATCTTCATATTATTCTCGAATAATGCATATAAATTAATCATCTTGTCATTATAATCAATGGAAGATTTTTGCAAATCTTCATAATGTTTATAAACATACAAAATTTTATTGACGAGTTCATGTGGATCATCAAAAGGTACAAGAAATCCATTTACACCATTCTTCATCCAGAATCGGTTTGCAGGAATATCAGTCGCTATGGATACAGCACCACAAACCATTGCCTCATTAAGCGAAACATTATTCCCGTCTGAAAGGGAAGTCGTAATAAAAAGATTGGTTTTACACAAATTCTCTGCCAAAATAGATTGCGATACTTTCCCTAAAAATCTTACTGAATCTTTCAATTCATAAAGCACAACTTTCGATTCTAATTCATCCCTTAAAGAGCCATCACCAATCAGGTTGATCTCAAGATTTGGGATTTTACCATTCAGAATTTTCAGTGCATCCAACAATAAATCTAGGTTATAGATCGGTTCAAAGTTTCGAGTGCTCGTGATGACAAATTTTTCAGCATCTAAAACACGATTTTGTCTTGAAAAAACTTTCGGATCAATGCCAAACATTACAGTATTGACTTTGTTTTCCGGAACATTCAATTCAATAATCGCATCTTTCATATGATCAGCCATGGCAGTTATCCAATCCGCTCGTTTGAAAGCATATTTAAGAATCATCCTGTACACAAATGATTGCTTCGGACTGATCAGCACATCCGTCCCGAGAGTAGTAATAATGTAAGGATGAAATCCACTCATTGCTCCGACAGTACCGTAGCTTGTTGCATAGTGTGCGTGAAGAATATCGGGTTTTATTTCCCTGAGTATTTTTTTTAATTTTCTGAACTGCAACAACACGCTCCAGTTCCCCCCACTCACATTTATTTTTCCTCCATCCAACAAATGAAATTTTACTCCCGAAACATTGCCTTCCCGAAAACTCACAAGATGTATCTCATGTCCCAACGACCCAAAATAATCGCACCATCTTTTGGTGTGAATACTTCCGGCATCAGCTAAATAGCAAATTCGCATATTTTAAAGTTTTCCATTTGACTGATAATAATCAATTGTGCATTGCAGTCCTTTTTCATTTCCATAAGAATAAATTCCAGGGACTTCTTTTTGCAACTTCTTATCCGAATAGACAACACGATTCGAAAGTGTTCTCAGTTTCGCTTTCAAATTATGTAATCCTAAATAACCGAAAGCTTCCGGTATTGCAAAGCAAAAATGTGGAAGAATGGTTAATCGTGGTGGTGTTCCTATTAGACGAGAAGATTCATGAAAGAATTTTTCGAATGAACTCGCTTCTCCAACATTATAAACTGTTGAATCAGCTTTGTTAAAAATAAAATGTCTTATAGTTGAGACAAGGTCATTTACATAAACGTAATTGACTGTTGCATTACTGGTGCAAATGAGTCTATTTTGGTTTTTAATCGTCTGTAAAAAATTAAGGAGTGTGTTTCTCGGATGATGGTCACCAAAAATATTTGTAGGACGCAACATTACTAGTCTTCCTTTCTCTTCCGAAAATGCATGAAACAATATCCTCTCGGATTCTAATTTCGATTTTTCATATCCATTTTTAGGATCACAAACCGTTGTTTCATCTACAACAAAATGTTTTGACGAATATTGCATGCCAACCACTCCTACGCTACTAAGTTGAATAAACTTTTTGACATTGTATTTTTTTGTCAAAGCAACGAGATATTTAACACCTTGAATATTGGTTTTATCAAAATCAGCATCGTTTCTTAATTCAGCTGCTAGGTTTATGACAATATCAATTCCTATAAAAGCTTTTTCAAGCGCTAAAATGTCTGTAATGTCAGCAAGGAAAACTTCTGGCTGAATATTTTTATTACGGAATTCCAATCCCGACTTTCTTGAAATGATTCGAATGTCAACATTGTCAGATGCCAAAGCACTCAACAGATGCTGCCCTACAAAACCACTACCTCCTGTAATTAGGATTTTCATAAAAGGTCTCTAAATTTTTTTGTTCCAATTATAGAAGCCATGTAAATGATAATGGTTGGCAAAATCAAGGCTTCGAAAAATAAAGCTTTATAAGATTCAGGTCCGCTTCTCATCATCGTTGGAATTTCAGCGGTAAATGCTGCCAATCCGAGAATAAAAAAAATTTTCAGAAAAGTGTTATCAGTAACAAACAACTGCTGATTCTTATTGTAAAGTTTCACCCAGATCCAACCGAAAATAAAAGCACCAAGTAAAATGCCAATTATTCCGAAATTGAGATACCAGCCAGAAGCATGGTGAATAGTATAACCTTGACCGGAAACAGCATTCATATGAGTCGTATAATATTCGTAAATAGGTGGCTCCCTGTTAGCAAATAAAAATTTAGGAACAATAGATTCCACCAGACTCAATAAACTTGTTCCATAACTATAAGGCACATGCTTATCTATGATTCCATACATCGAAAAATGACCGTAAAACATTTCATTACTGAATAAAAATGTGAACGTGGTATTTTTTATGGAGAATGTAGAATATTCAAATTCCTTGAGTCGATGAAACTCAAGACCGCTGGTGTCAAAATACTTTGTCAGAAATCCCGGTGAATAGGAACGAAGTCCGTCATTAAAAAAAAGTGGGATCATGATGATGAACATAAAAAGAGCGAGCGCCTTAAAATTTATTTTAAAGCGTACGTTATTGAGATAAAAAATAATTCCTAGTATTCCACCAAAAAGAATTTCCCGTTTATTTCCAAGGAACAACAAATAGCCTTCAACAAAAATAATCGCCAATGTATATGCACCCAAGACCCATCGTTTATGACTTCCGATAATGTACTTACTTTTCTCGCCGCAGACGTATGCTATTAATCCAATATACAAAGCGACAACCGCAACCTGATTAAGCAACTGGTGAAAAGTAAAAAATTGACCAGGCTGCATTCGAGTAACAATATAAACCGATTCATGAAACTTAGCCGCTGTTAGAATTTCTTTCCAAACAATAAAAAAACTAACAAGCACAGCTCCAACACAAAGTCCGATTAAAACAAGGTGATTAACATAAACAGGCTTCTCCTGTTTACTTTGAATTAAAGGAGCCGGTTTTGCAAGCCACAGAATCATCAGTAAAACCACAATGATGAAGATGGCATAAATTGCAACGGAAATCATGTAGCTAGTGTCTACATGAACCGGGAACACGAGTGTAAAAAAATCGTAGTAGTGTAATCCGAATTTTTTTCCTTTTTGACCTGAAAGATCATCGTAAATAAAAAACCAGGAACCAAGTAAAGTCCAGTAGTACATAAGTGAAGTACCTACTATAAAAGCAATCTCTTTTGTTTTCTTCCAGATTTTCCAAGAAATAAAAACAATTACAAGAGTATAAACTAGTAAGAGAATATAGTGTATCATATTAAAATTTCCACATTAAAGATACTAAATATCCAAAGGACATCAGTTCACTCCTTGTTGTTTGAAAATACGATAAGTCTCAACATACGTGAGCGCTCCAAGCAAAAGCATTGCTGCAATAAAACCGTAAAGTATATACTCAAACGACAAGTCGGCATACTTTACAATAACTGCACAGACAATAAAAACAAGGAATGAAATAAAAATATTTTTGGTGTTCATTGCTTTGACATAATACGCATCGAGGATACTCCGGAGTGAAATGTAAATGGTGTAACCAATACTAGCCAACAGAATTACTCTAACAATAAAAACCAATTCGGTAAAACTCTGACCGAGGTAAATTTTAATAATCGATTCAGCAAAAAGTTCAGCAATAATAAGTCCAAAAAGTGTCAGACCTATTGTCCAAAATGTAATTCGGTTGGTCAATTGCTTCAGCAGCACAAATTCTTTTTTAACAATCACTTCACTTGCTTTGGGTAAAAGCATCAAACAGATCGGTCCGAAAGCTGCCCCTGCAAGATTGATCATAGACATTCCAAATGCCACATTTCCTGCAGTTTTCAAATCATCATGAATCATGTGTGCTGCGAAATAAGCCGGCAAGGCGAGAAACCCGGCAAGCGCCACATCTCCGGGAACACGTTGAATACCATAAATCCATAATTCTTTCAGACATTCCTTCACTTCGTATTTTGTCCATTGCAAACCCGGAACAATAAACAGGAATGTAATCACTAGTCCGGTTCCAATCCAGGTTGTACTAGTAAACAACAATACTCCTGTAAGTGTCGGAAATAAATAAAATGCAAGCAAAGGAATAATTCCCAAGTTGATGATTTGTAGAATGTTTGCTTTTACCATCATGACTTTGCCTCTGAAATACCCATAACAAAGCGAGTGGAACAACATTCCAGACAGCATCAATGTGAGATATGGTATGAGGTACGAGAAAGATTGATTACCAAAAATCAGGAATGAAAATTGTTTTGAAAATAAAAGCAAGGCAATCAAAATCGGTGAGGCAACAATCGTCATTAACACAAGACCTCCAATAAAGTAGTTTCCGGATTTCTTGAATGTACTTTCTACCATCGCCATGGCTATATAACGTGGAATAGCAACTCCGAGCCCGATAATCAAAAGTGGTTGAATGAATGAAATGGTTCGTCGACAAACTGCATAACGAGAAAACCCATCTTCACCCAAATCATTAGCAGCAAGTTTGTAAACCAAAACTCCAGCAAAAAGCACAAGAAACTCAGCACAAAAAGTAAGAATGTAATCAGGGTTTAACCGATTTTTCAAGGATACACGCATTAAATTTTTATTTTTTCATCTATCTAGATGGAAATAGCAGCAGATAATTCTAGTAAAAATTCTTTTTCAACATAAGATTCACCAAGGTGATAACGCTTTTTATAAAATCAGAACTGAAGTGTTTTTTAATCACTTGAATGTATAAAAGTTGAAAGATTCAAATTTAAACTCTAACAATTCAAAATTTTAATTTCCAAATTTTTTATTTCGCATAAGAAACAGACCTCGTTTCACGAATCACAGTAACTTTCACCTGACCAGGATACGTCATTTCGGTTTGAATCTTCATGGAAATATCAGTAGCTAATTTTTCTGCATCTTTATCAGATACTTTTTCTGA
>CANNHN010000027.1 GCA_947504725.1 Bacteroidota bacterium
TACACGCAATGCGGAGTTTGTGCATGTTGCAAATACAATTTTAAAGGTGCGCTTTGCGCAAATTGTTTTTGTATTTGCGATTAAGTTCAGTACATTTAATAAAGGTTTTCGGTCAAGACAGTTTTGTGGTTATTTATTCCGCACTTCGTGTAGCCTGAAACCGTTAGCAGTAATTACTCCATGCCAAACAATATAAACAAGACTTTAAGACTCAACAAAAAGAACTTTGACCATATTCAAGGAAGAAAATTCTTTTATAGTCCTCAAATGTGTTGGTTGACTTTCATCGTTCAGACTCTTGTATTATTACTTTACATCTATTTCTTATTTACAGACTCTAACTTGACAATTTTGTGGATAGTAGGTCTTCTTATATTTCTTTATTTGCCGATCCACATGTTTCATAAGCTGATTTATAAAAATCCAATATTCATAATTAATAGAAATCAATTGTACTATACCAAGACTGAAAAGTATTACGACCTAATCAAATGCGATCTGGACGAAGCTTTCGTTGGAAAATATAATTTCTCAATGACACTAAGGTTAACTGATCATACAACAGATGAGACTATTCGTGAAAATTTCTGGTATATTGAATATGATGGGGAATTGAGAGCCATTTTGAAACCATATTACAAGGATAAGTAACAACTGCTAACAGCACCTAAAATAAATGCGGAGATAGTGCAAGTTGCAAATGCGGATTTTATCGGGGCCCCGATGGGGCGGAATATTTTGCATTTGCCATTAAGTTCAGTACATTTAATAAAGTTTATCAGTTAAGACATTTTTGTGCAAGTGAATCCGCACTTCTTTTAGCTGCCAAACGTTAGGGGTAAGCTTAAAGACAATAACGACATGAAAAAAACATACAGAATACTTTTCCTCTTTTATATCTTTATTTCTCCAATCCATTCTATCGGACAAACATGGAATTGGGCAAAACAATCGACTGGCTCCTCAACAACAGGCTACAATTTACCATCTGACATTGTTCTTGATGCAAATAAAAATTCATATGTTGTTGGGCAATTTGATTCTCCATTAGCTTTTGGTTCAGTCACCTTATCTCCAACTTTAAAAAATATTTTTGTCGCAAAATTCGATTCTCTGGGAACTTGTCTTTGGGCTTCAAAAGCTGGGGCATTTAATGTCTCAGGAGGGAACTCAATTACTATTGATCAAAATGGAGATTTAATAATTTGTGGGTCATTCTACGGAACTGCGAATTTTGGCACTTTCACAATTAATTCGAATGGAAATTCCGATATGTTTATTGCAAAAATTGATAATGGCGGAACTTGGCAATGGGTAAAATCATATGGTGGAAGTTCTTACGACTATGGTAGTCAAATTACATCCGATATAAATAATAATATTTATTTAGCTGGAGTTTCGGTCGGCACATTTATGTTTGACACTTGCCAAGTGAATGGACTTGGTGGTTATGATGCTTTCTTAGGAAAATTTGATTCATCAGGACAATGTATTTGGGTGAAAAACACATTAGGCATCGGAAATGAAAAAGGAACTTGCATTTCAATTTCCACACTTGGTACTATTTACTTAGGTGGAGTTTATTCCGGAGACCCTATTGTTTTCGGAGATACGCTTAACTCAATCGGACAGATGGACGAATATGATTTTATTAGCAAGTTTGACACAACAGGAAACAAAATATGGACTAAGCAATTAAGTTGTGGTGCGATGAATAATATGTCGGGAATAAGTTCAATTGCGACCGACAACAACGACAATGTTTATTTCACTGGTAATTTTGCATACTCTTGCACGCTAGACGCTTTTGTTTTCAATGCCCCAACAACTGCTGTAAGAAATTCATACATAGCAAAACTCGACTCTTCTTCTAATGTTGTTTGGGCCAAAAAAGGTTTGGGACCGACAAACAACTGGGGGTCCGCAATATTTGTTGACTCTGAAGACTATTCCTATGTAACAGGGTTTTATACTGACACTGTAAATTTTTCTGACTGTTCTTCAATAAATACAGGAGGAAACGGATACATGATCAAGTTGGACAGTTTAGGAAATTGTATGTGTATCAACAACGTTAAAAATATTACTCCATCAAGTATTGTAGTTGACTCATCAAATATTTGGCTAACAGGTTTTTTCTCTAACACAGCCCTATTTGGCACCTACACTTTATCGACAGCAAATCCTACGGAAATATTTGTTGCTAATTCGACAATCTGCCCAGTTTACACTGGCATTTCAGACTTAAGTAAATTCGAAAACAATTTTTTAATTTATCCTAACCCTAGCCGAGAATTTTTTAATATACAAAATATTGAGTGCGAAAAATTTAAAGTAGAAATATTTAATTCTTTTGGTCAACTCGTTGACGGGGAAAATATAAATAAAAGTGAACAGATTAACATTAGTAAATTAAAACAAGGAATTTATTATGTAAAAGTATTTTGCGACAAGAAATACGAATCGAGAATTTTAATCAAGCAATAAGCCAACCCCTAACAGCGGGTTGGCTCTATGCGGGCATTGAAGCTACATTTGTGTGCAAATTTTCAAAGAACCATTTGTCTTACAGACAAATTAGCTCTCCGAAAATCCCGCACAGCGCCAACCCGCAAAACGTTAGTGGTAATGCTAAATAGCGATTTCCATAGAAGACAATAATAAATTAACAGACAATTATGACCAAACACATTATAGTACTTTTTTTCATTTTAAGTTCGACAACCTTAATTGCTCAATCTAAAGAAATAAAATCTATAGATTCACTATTGAACTTATGCATAAAAAATAGTTGTTTTAATGGTGACATATTAATAACCGAAAACAATTCTGTATTTTATAAAAGTACAATTGGTTACAGAGATAATTCAAAAAACGATTTGTTAAAACCTAATTCTCTTTTTAATATTGCTTCTATATCCAAGCCATTTACAGCAACAGCAATTTTGCAGTTACAAGAAAAAAAGCTTCTTAATATCAACGATAAAGTAGTAAAATATATTCCAAATTTTCCATACTCAGATATTTGTATAAATCATCTTTTATCTCATACTTCAGGGTTATCAGCAAACATTGACTTTCTCAACGAAGAAGACAATCAGAAAATAATGACAAATGATAGTATCATAAGTCTTTTAATAAAATACGAACCTAATTTGGAATTCAAACCAGGAGAAAAATGGGCTTACTCAAATCTCGGTTACGATATATTGGCAGTTATTGTAGAAACTGTGAGTAATTTGAAGTTTGATGTATATATGCAAAAAAATGTATTTCGGCCAGCAGGTATGAAAAGAACATTTATTCCAAGATCAGCAAACGTCAGCAATTGGCTTCCAAAAAAACTAAAAGAAAGCGATCTCGCATTGCCACATAATTACGAAGATCTTTCTGCTTGTAATCTGAGAAATATCTATGCCATAACCTGTAATTCTAAGCAGTATTATTATGGGGCATCACATATTTACACTACTGTCTATGACTTAGAAAAATTTAATAAAGCCCTCGCTTGTAATATCATTCTAAGTAAAGAAAGTCAAGCTCTAGCATATACACGTTTCAAATTAAACGATGGTAGTTTTGCAATTCATGATTTAGCTCCCATTGAATCTTATTATGGTTTAGGCTGGGAGATTTCAATGGATACAACTTATGGGAAAATAATATGGCATAAAGGCAGAAGCGGAGGAACAAGAGCAGTTTTTCTAAGAAATATTGATAAAAATCAAACGGTAACATTTCTTGATAATAATGATAATTGGAATACAGATTTAAAAGCGGTGGCGTGTTTAAAAATTATAAATCACTTACCTTATAAAAATCCACTTAAGAAATCATTGGTTCAAAAATTTGCTTGTGAACTTACTTCCATAGGTTTTGAAGAAGCATCAAAGGAATTTATGAGGCTGAAAGAAATGGAAAGTCAAAATTATTTCATTTCAATAGATGAGTTGAATGAATTAGCTTCATTATTGGTGTCAAAAGACAAACTAAAAGATGCCCTATCAGTGAGCCAACTGTGCAATGAATTATTTCCAAATGATTGGACAACCTTATTATTATTAGGAGATTTGTTTTTGAAAAATAATCAAGAAGGTGAAGCCCTAATTTATTACAAGCAAGCAGTGTCGTTTTTTAGTAATATTGAGGAGGAGCAAATTTCCTTATTAGGTGCAATAGGTTCTCAATTCATAGAAGCAAGTCGATTAAACGATGCTGAACTAGTATTAAATCTCAACACAGAGATATTTCCAAATGATTGCAATTCATATGACAACTATGCTTTCATACTTGATAAAAATAATAAGCTCGAACTTGCGATTTCTGTTCAAGAAAAAGCTGTTGCCTTGGCAATAGAACAAAACCATAAATTACTAAAACCGCTACAAGAAAATTTAGAAAAATTAAAAATTAAAAAAAGCACTAACCACTAACAGCACCTACAAGAAATTGGCGGTTCAGTTGTTAAATGAAGCTTTGTGCTTCGGCTCAAGTTCATTGGTGGTAGACAGTTTTGTGCTTCGAAATCGCCAACTTCTTGTAGCTGCAAACCTTTATAGGCAACCAATACAGACAACAACCAATGTTTAAAAAGACACTTAGTTCGACCTTTATTTACATAATGTTTTTTACTTCGACCTATGGACAATTAAGCAAAGATGACACAGCTATCTTATCCAAAGCTTTTAGACAAATTACATCGCAAGAACAAATCGTATATATTGACACAGTTAATGCCACTGGTTCTGTTCCAACTCGACTGAAAGAAATATTTCAAAAAGATAAGTTGACAGACAAGAACTCAAAAAATTCAATCACCCTGACAAAATCAGAACAGGAATATTTACTATCACAGCTTGGACAACGGATCATATGGAATGACAATCTTTTTAATAACGGTAAACGTATTTGCTCAGACAGTATGTGGAGCTTTTTGAAAAAACTAAATACTGAACGTGTCGGAACGATCAATCAAGCTGCAATAGACAAAGACACATTGACAATTAAGAAATTGCAACAACTAAAAAACTATCCATTCGTATTTACATTCGCAAAACCAATTTACATTCGTAACAATACAGTATGCCTAATTTCTTTTGGTGCAATGTGCGGTGGCGACTGTGGACAGACGGAAACAAGTTTTTACAAAAAAGAAAATGACCAGTGGACTAAATGGATTGTTGTTACTGGCGGAATTTTCTAGAAAGTTTGGCAGCCTATAACAGCACCTAAAATAAATGCGGAGATAGTGCAAGTTGCAAATGCAGATTTTATCGGGGCCCCGATGGGGCGGAATATTTTGCATTTGCCATTTAGTTCAGTACATTTAATAAAGTTTATCGGTTAAGAAATTTTTGTGCAAGTAAATCCGCACTTCTTTTAGCTGCGAAACGTTATGCCCAATGCTAAAGACACACAAACTATTTAATAAATGAAACAATGAGAAAATCAAAACTGTTTTTTTTACTCTTTATTTTCCTCTTTTTTTCGAAACCAGAATACGCGCAAGATAATCGTATTTGGGCAACTTATTTTGGTGGATCAAGTCAAGAATATGCATGGAGTGTGGCGACTGATCCTTGGGGATATATTTATATTGCTGGACACACAAATAGTTCCTCGAATATAGCTTACAATGGGTATCAAGACACTATTGCTGGTAGCTTGGATGCATTTCTTGTAAAATATGACTCACTGGGCAATCGAATATGGTCGACTTATTTCGGAGGAGAAGGAGATGACCTAGCAACAAGTCTAGGTACAGACAGTGCAGGAAATGTTTTTCTTGCTGGTTATACGAACAGCAATTCTGGTATCGCATTATCAGGATTTCAAAATTCATTTGGCGGAGGCATGTATGATGCATTTCTCGTAAAATTTGATTCAGCTGGCAATAGGCTTTGGAGCACTTATTTTGGAGGAGCTGGAAACGAAAATAATCAACCTGGATGTACAAACAACAGCATAGTAATAGATAATTCTAATAATGTATATTTAACAGGAAATACATACAGTTCAGGTTTAGGATTTGCCGGCTTTCAAAACTCATATTTAGGAGGTGAAAATGCATTTCTTGTGAAATTTGATCCTGCAGGAAATAGAATTTGGTCTACTTATTATGGTGGAGGAGGATATACTGAAGGGAAAGGTTTATGTGTCGATGCGCTTGATAATCTTTATCTATCAGGGTGGACAAATAATTCGAGTGGTATTGCTTCTAGTGGTTATGATAATACCTACAACGGAGGCAATGATGCATTTCTTGTAAAATTTGATTCATCGGGCAATCGACTTTGGTCAACCTACTACGGAGGATCTAATTTTGATATTTCTAATTGTGTTAAAATAGATCCTTTTGGTGATATCTATATAGCTGGTTATACAAGTAGCACTTCGGGAATCGCGGCTGGAGGATTCCAAAATACTTATGGTGGAGGATATCAAGATGCTTTTCTAGTAAAATTTGATTCAACTGGAAACCTTATTTGGGCGACTTATTATGGAGGCCTAACCCATGATTATGCTTTTAATCTCGCATGCGATTCTATTGGGAATATTTTTTTAGCTGGTGATACATATAGTTCAACGGGAATCGCTGCTGGTGGATTTCAAAATAATTTGATTGGGATAGAAAATGAATTTATTGTAAAGTTTGATTCAAGTGGTAACCGTTTTTGTGCAACATATTTTGGTCAAAGTCATGATGAAGATGGACACATTGCTATTGACAACAAAGGAAATCTTTATTTATCAGGAGGCACTTCAAGCATGTCAGGAATTTCCTTTAATGGTTTTCAAAACACCATTGGGGGAGCCATAGACGCTTATTTGGTTAAATTTTCTTTATGTTCAATTCCTCTCAATGTTTCTGAATCACCGACAAATTCTACCGCTTTGATTTATCCTAATCCAACAAATCAAACTGCAACTATAGAATTTAACAACCCTACAAAACAAAATTTCACTTTGACACTATACGACCTTCGCGGACAAATAGTGAGAACGATAAATAATATTACGGCAGACAAAGTAGAAATAGAAAGACAAAATCTCGCAAGCGGACTTTATTTTTTTCAGCTTAGGACAGACAGACAAGTTATGGCGACTGGTAAGCTGACAATTGAATAATAAAGCACTGGGCATAACAGCACCTTGCCAAAAGCGGGGCGTTCGTGGTGGCAGAAACTTTTCGGCTCTGAATAAACATTAGTGGTAGCTTGACAGATTGGTGCTCCGAAAGCCCCGCCTTCGGCAAGCTGCAAAACGTTAGTGGCAAGTGCAACAAACGAAAAAAAAAATAACCAAATGTGGAATGAATTTAAGACGATAATTGAAGCGGAAAACAACGAAGTTATATTAGAAGCTGGGCTTTCTGAAGTAGAATTCAATAATTCAGGTTTTAAGAAAAATATTCCAAAAGATTTACTCGAGATTCTTCTTGATTCAAATGGACAGAAGAATAATTCAATGCCAATATTTTTTGAATTTAAAAATCACCCAAGTGGTACAATTAAATGGTGGTTTAATTATTTGAGTTTAGAGCAAATTATTGTGACTTATAACTTTATTCAGGATTATACAAAAAAACAAATTGACGAAAACTTGATTCCATTTGCAAAACATGATAAAGAGCTTGGTGATAAGGGAACAATGGCTTTTACAATTAATAGAATAGACAATTCGATTCATCGTACCATGTATTATGAATATGACAGATTTGTTACTGTATTCGAATTCCGTTCAGAAAAAATTGCTGATAATTTAAATGAATTTTTAGAAAATCAGATGTTATGGAGGACTGTAAAGTTTGAATGAAACCAGCCACTAACAGCACCTACCCAAAAGGCGGGTTTCTGTGTTCCAAAGACAGTTTTGTGGTTAATCAAACATTAGTTTTTCAAATCAAGTTTTGTGGTAAAAGTCCCGCCCTTCGGGTAGCTGCAAAACGTTAGCTGTCATTTTAGAACAGCATACAAACCACCAACAGAGACAAAATAAATTAGATAATTAACAAACAACAAAAGGGCAAACAATGAATAAAAAATTAAAATTTACTATCACGACAGCTTGGA
>CANNHN010000028.1 GCA_947504725.1 Bacteroidota bacterium
GAGTCTGCATTATGTGCCAATGCTGCATCATAATATTTGTTCATCAGTTTAATTACGGCATCAATGTTTGTAGTTTTATCTTTTTTGTGTAGATAACTTGCATATTCACATTCTATAACTCCTGAGTTAATCCAGTATTCAGGATTGGTAGGGGCCAATTCACGGACCTTAGTTATTATTTCGCGTGCTTTTTCAAATTGTTCTCTTTTGCTATAAGCCAATGCTAACGTATTGTATGCTGTTTCATTTTTAGAACCCTTATCAATTGCCCGACTAATGTGTTTTATTGCTGATTTGAAATCATTGCTTGCATATTCTGCAATTCCAATATAAGCTAACAGTGTGGTGTCGTTTGGGTTTGATCTTAAGGCAAGTCTAAATTCGGACTTAGCTTTTTTAATTAGCTTATCGTTGTATAGGAAATTCTTTTGATTGACCATACAGAGACCAAGTCCTGCATGTGCCCATGAATTGTTTTTGCTGCATTTAATTGCTCTGGTAAAAAAATCTTCTGCATCTTTAAGCAGATTGTATTGTAACAATATACTTCCGGCATATAATAATCCAGTGTACGACAATTGATAACCATTTTGGTAATTATGGGCCTTCATTAAATTACTTAATGCAGAAATTTCATCACCATCTAAATAATTTATAATACCCAAACCTTCAAGTGCAAATTGGTTTGTAGCATCGTTGGCTAGGATTTCATTATAAAGCTTTTTGGCTTTTATTTTTTTGTTTTGAGCTAGGTAGACATTAGCAAGTCCAATTTTTGCTTCATTACCAACTTTTTTGATTTTTATTGCTTTCTTATAGTAATCAATTGCTGAAATAAAATTGCCAGCCTTATATAAAAGGTTTGCCTTGGTAATTGTTGCTTCATAGGTATTATCTAAAATGAAATACGAATAGAAATTAGCAATTTCATTTAGCTGTCCTTCATTCAATAATAAATTTGCAAGGTAGAATCGTGCAATCTTGTTACCAGGATTCTTTAATACTACAATTTTTAATTCACGAATTGCCGCTGCACGTTGATTCCTTCTCATGAAAATTTCAACAAGTCCGAGTCGTACATTCTCATTTTCATGAATTTTGAGGGCCTTATTAAATTCAACTTCAGCTTCGTTATATTCCTTCGCATTCAAAAATGCATAACCTATTCCCCAATGACATTCGTGTGCAAGTACTGATGAGTTGTTTAATTGATCTGTAAAAGAAGAAATAGCTTTCTCAAATAGTCCACATTTAAGCGCATATATTCCACTGTTATAGGTGCTGAAATTTCCAACGCAAACTTGCATTTTACTTATTACATTGATTGCATCATTGTAATAGCCATTTTCGGCAAGTATTTGTGCTCTCAAATAATACAATGTGTCAAGGTTAGCATGAACTTGTTTTGCCTTGGCTATGGCAAGGTTTATTTTTCGGCTTGCTTCTGTATAGTCATTATTATTCAAAGCGTTTACGGCCTCATTGCAGGCTTCTTCAAATTCATGAAATTTATGTTTGGATGAATCGCTGCATATGTGAGCTACTTTAACAATTACCAATTTTGGTAATTTTGCATATCCAGTTAGGGCTGAGAAAAGGATGATGAGCGTAGTGATGAGTAAGGATTTCATAAGGTTAGTTTTGCTGGTTTGTATTGATTAATAACTGAGGAGGCAATAGGTAACCATGTAATTGTGTATTTTTTGATTATTTCCGAATTTTAAGCAAAGTTGGACCGCTCGATGCCAACTCACGAATCCTTACAAGCTTGTAGAGAATCGATTTTTGTGTTCAAGTAGATGCAGATTTGTACAAAACTTAAAAACATGAAAAACAGAAAAACTTATTACCACCTCGTGCTCGACTATAGCGGCAGCATGGAATCTTGCTGGAATGACACTGTTACGGGACTTACTGATCAATTAGTAAGTATTCGTCAGATGGCAAAAAAATTTCCCGAACAGGAATTTCTCGTGTCCACCTGCTTTTTTAATAATGAGGTGTCTTTTCCTTCGGGAATTATGCGTTCGGATCAAATTCAAATGCCTTCAATGGAAAATCTTCGCCCGAATGGGTGTACTGCACTTTTTGATGCAATAGGAGATAGTATTCGAAAGATCGAATTCGCAGCAGGAAATGAACTGAAAAATGGAGAAGCGAGCGTAGTGATGGTTATCCTCACAGATGGTCATGAAAATGCATCTTGCCGATTTAATTCCCACATGATAAATGAGGAGATGAAAAGGTTAAAAGCAACAGACCTTTGGAGTTTTGCGTTTGTTGGTGCTGACTTTGATATTACAGCAACGGCCGATGTATTTCAAGCTGGTCTAAAAAGTAGAATGAATATGTCTAAGTCTGACATGAAAAATATCTTTGGAACCATACAGGACCATTTATCCGATTATATGGTGAAGAAGAGAAGGATGGATATTAAAAGAGACCTATTCGAAGATTAGACCCTATTGAAAGTGCGGACTGTCATCCAATTTTTCTATTGTTTGTCACCGCACTTTTAACTAATTTTATTCGAATAAAATTTACATTGGAATATGCGACTAAAGATAAATGTTGTCCGATCGTCAGAATACGACTTGGAAAAATTTAATGATGTAATGGACTTGCTGCGAAGATTTCCTGGGCCAATGCAATTTTCGTCGACCGATTCAATCATTTCAATGGATGATGTTTTTATTTCAAAGGAAAAATTTCAGCGTAAGAAATTTGAAACGCAAAATGAGTTTATCAGTTATTGTCGGATTGCCGACTTACAATCAGTGAAGGTATTATCATGGCATGATATTTTTCGAAAATGCAAAGAATTTCGAATTCAAAATGATGTTGGAAATGATGAATATGTTATTCTGCTAACTGAATATAGTAATGAGAATAATTGGTTTGCTGCTGGAAATCCAGATGGGTCTAATGATATTTTTGTACAAACAGACAATTGGGATTATTTTCTTGGTAGCGACCAGCGATTCCCGGTTACCTATCAAATTGTTACTGGAGTGCTTAAGAGAATCCTGTTTACGGATTACGATGATCTCCAATCGCATTGGCATGAAACACCTCGTGGTTGCATGCTTGATTTTTGTAAGAATAAAATGCAAATCGCACTTAAATTGAGAACAGGGGACATTTGCCAAGATTGTCTTAAACTATTATCGGAACGTAATATTGATACAGGCATTATAAGCCAAGTTTTTGCTGTTATGGATAGTATTAGTTCGCAGATGAAATACAAGGAACGATTTGTCATTACTCAATGTCCGCCAGAAATGCACATAACCGGTCGTAATAAGAAAATAACTTTCCCAGAATTGGGAGATCTTGAAATTAGACTTACGCCACTGGAGAAAACTGTTTACCTTTTTTTTCTGAATCATTCCGAAGGGGTGGAGTTAACCTCGGTGCAGGATTATCGAGGGGAAATATTGGATATTTATTCCGGAATAAGTAATGCTGATGATGTCGAGACAATTCAATTGCGAATCGATGATTTAGTAAATCCATTGTCAAATTCCCTTAGTGAAAAAATGGCGCGGATAAAAAGGAAATTTGGTGATGCCCTTGGTGTGGAAATGGCAAAGCAGTTTGTTATTTCTGGGGAAAATGCTGGGAAGAGGATTGTGAGTTTGGAAAGGGAGAAAATTATTTTTGGTTAAAATGTGAATCGTTGGATTGAAAGGTTTTAGAAATTTGATATATATATAGGTAAAGTATTGTAATGGGCGTTTCATTATTTTAATTGTTGAATATACTTCGTTTAGGTTTCGGGAAGAACTTCCATTGGTTATTGATTGAAATAAATCCATTGTATTCGAAACCAGTTTCATCATTAATCTCATTAAGAAAAAATACGCTATAAATTTTGACAGATGGTTGGTAAAAAGTTTTCCATTCCTCCCTAAATTCTGAAGTTGATATTGAATCATACTTGACAGATTTAAAAATTTTCGCACCACTATTTATTGTATTTTCTTCATCTTTTGTAAAAACGTATTTTATCATACCAAAGTATGTTAAAAAATTCTTGTTTTTTCCAGTATTAAAATATTCATCTTTTATCGCGTTCAACCAATTATAGTATGTTGATGCATACTTGTCTTTAAAAACAAGTTTACATTCTTCTAAAGTTGGAAATCCGGTTTTTAACATATCATATTGAGACTTCGAGGACAAATAATTCTCAAAGTATTTAAAGTTAGGATTATCATCAATTTTTTGAGAATCATTAATGCAACTTGAGATTAGGATTATAAAAAAAAATATAACCAAACCTTTACTAAAGTTATAAAAACGAATTAAAGATTTTTGAAATGGATTATTAGTTTTAAACTTTGTGTTCATTTGATTTTTTTTAATAAAAGATTAACAAATATGTTTTTTCTTTCAATTGAATCATAACTTCCACTGCTATTGACATCAATCTTATCATCATTGTCAGAGCCTTGCCCAAAAGTAAGAAGATCACATCAAAAAGACCAAAAGAAATACAAATCTCATAGGTCCGGACCTTCCCGAACCAATCCGAACTTTCTCGAACAGGTCCGGAAACGTTCGAACATGTCCGGAATTTTCCGGGAAAATGCGAGCCAAAAACATCGTATCTCAATAATATCGTGTGTAATAGCTCTTCTATCATGTTGTACATTTGTATAACAAATAGCCCATTTTATGGCTTCATTATCTTCTACATTTGTAGAACAAATAGCTATTTAAATATCTTTTGACTTTAGCGACTGTAAAGATTACCGAAAAGATGCCCCTAAAACCGACCGAAAAGAGAAATTGGAGAAACAAAGCATAGCCCTCGACCGCTTTGAAGAGAAGTTGGATGTGAAAATGGAAGCCATGCAAAATGCTCGTGAAATAGTTCGTTAACAAGCCTGTAAGCTCATCAAAAATGCAGATCCAGTATTTGCACCAATTAAACTAAACGCGGATGATGCAAAGGTGGTATTTCACCCTATTGATTTCCTTGTTTTTAATGGCATGAAAGCAAATGGCTTAAAAGCCTAATTATATTAGATTCAAAGGAAAAGCCAAAAGATCTCTTACCAGTTCCATCCCTTGCCTTATGTTCGTTATGCTAAAAACACAAAATAAATGCATCGTATTAAAGAGGTGTTAGAGGATAGAGCCGTAGAATGTTTCATATTGACCTCGAGTATTTGGACGATGACGAGGTAAAGATTATTATGGACTCAATCCTTTGTGACAATACATAGTAGTATACTCGAGTATACACTTATCGCACCCCGAGTGATAAGGACTTCATACAATGTGAGCCGTTATCTGCGTCTATAATATAGTTCATAAGTTCTCCCCCTCAAATTCACATCGTCCGATTGACTTGATGCCAATCAGTTCCAATCCGAACCTTCCTGAACAGGTCCGGAAACGTTCGAACAGGTCCGGAATTTTCCGAAAAAATGCGGGCCAAAAACATCGCATCTCAATAATATCGCGGGTAATGGCTCTTCTATCATGTTGTACATTTGTATAACAAATAGCCCA
>CANNHN010000029.1 GCA_947504725.1 Bacteroidota bacterium
GGCTTTTACATTGAAATGGAAATTCCCCATTTCTTATCTTGTATGTGTTCTATTTTATAACGGAAATCGAAAGGTTGTTTTACCAATAGTTACTAATTCAAGTGATCAGGTTGTAGATATTATAAAAGCTTCTAAGTCTAAAAAGTAATTACTGAAACAAATAAAAAAAAGACGAAAACTAAAAAATAAAAAAATGGCAAAAAAAGCAACCATCGCTGGAAACACATTTTTGTTTACCGGCAAATTAACTGAATTTACACGCGAAGATGCAGAAGCACATGTAGAAGCCGAAGGCGGTAAAGTATTAAGCGGCGTAAGTGCCAAACTAAATTACTTAGTAGTTGGCGAAGATGCTGGTAGTAAATTAGCAAAAGCAGAGGCGTTAGGCACGGTAACTATTTTGCACGAAAAAGAATTTTTGAAGATGATGAAGAAAAAGTAATTATACTAAACAGATTAAATACAAATAATTAAATGCCTAAAACCATAAATTGGCAGTACTTCCCAAAGTCGGAAAAGCCACCAAAAGAAATCTCAGATGTTGTCACTTGTTTTGAAAAGAAGCAAGTCACCATTTCAAAACTAAAAAAAATTGATGCAGATAGTGTACTGAAATTACTTGCTGCCGACTTGAAAAAACAAGGGTTTCAAATTGAAAATAAAAAACTATCGGTTCCTGTATTGTATGGGGCAAACGGTAGTGTCGAAAAACAGTTTTTGATTGACGCCTTTGAGCCGAAAATGGGAATCGTGCTTGAAGTGGAAGCAGCAGCAGCGGTGATAAACTATCTCTTCATGAAAGATATTTTAGAGGCCAGTCTTATAGATGGCGCAAATTATCTAATCATTGCTGTGCGTAACAGCAACCCTACCACAAACAATCAAAAGGACTTTGAAACAGTATGCCGATTTTTGGAAACGATTTATTCATCAAACCGATTTAGTTTGCCTTTGAAGGGTGTTCTGATAATTGGATACTAATTTAAACTTTAACAACTAAAAAGTAATAAAATGGCAAAAACAACAACCATCGCTGGTAACACATTTTTGTTTACTGGCAAATTAACTGAATTTACACGCGAAGATGCAGAAGCACATGTAGAAGCAGAAGGCGGTAAAGTATTAAGCGGCGTAAGTGCTAAACTAAATTACTTAGTAGTTGGCGAAGATGCTGGAAGTAAATTAGCAAAAGCAAAAGCATTAGGCACTGTAACTATTTTGCATGAAAAAGAATTTTTGAAGATGATGAGCTCTGGTAAAAAAGCACCTGCTAAAGCAGCTCCGAAGAAAATAGTAAAAGTAACTCCTCAAAAAGAAAAAGTGAATAACAAACCCTCATCCGATAAAACTAAAAAGACGAAGGTTTTTATTGGAAAGAAATTATTAGACGTTAAGTCTGCAAAAAAATCTATATCTGACTTCGTGGATTTGGATGAATATGACTCTATCGAAGCAAAGGCTGCGGCTATTCTTGCTGCAGAAGATTCAGATGTAAATTTGAATGGCTTAAAATATCTTGATCTAGATGCAGCAAAGGCGCTTGCCAAACATAAAGGCGAAAATGCTTTATCCCTTAACGGATTGGAAGAATTAGATGTTGATGTAGCTAAGGAACTTTCTAAGCATAATGGTCCCTTAAATTTGAATGGCATTAAGGTTATTTCGCCTGAAGTTGCAAAAGAGCTTGCAAAATGTCAATTTAATATTTATTTAGATGGGGTTGAGGATTTGGATGATGTCTCAGGTTTTTTTTCCTTTCAAAAACTAATTAGCTTTCAAGGAGTAAAAAAAATTAGTGATAACGCAGCTGAGCAACTTAAAAAATTCAAAGATGTTTTGATATTAAAAATTACCTCAGCGGAATTGCCTGATAATGTGCTCAGCGCTTTGAGTGTTTTTTGTCCGACTTTTGAAACCTTAAATTTAACGGCAGAACAAGCTAAAATCATTGGTAAATATTCAAATGGAGTTACTTTAAATGGCTTAAAGAATTTGAGTACCGATATAGCAAAAGAATTAGTTAAAGTGGGTTCAGAGCTTACGCTATTGGGTGTTGAATCTATTTCTGATGAGGTAGCACAAATATTGGCTGGATACAAGGGTCAACTTACTATAGGGTGTAAAACTTTATCTGAAAAAAGTGCACAATATCTTGGCGAAATTAAGCGTAATCAAGAAAAAAATAGCTTAAGCTTACCAAATATTGATTGGTCTAAAGTTGAAGGAGCCGGCTTGGATTTCTTTTTTATAAAAGGTATATGGTCAATGAATAAATTAAAATCGGGTATTGAACTTGGAGATTTTCCGATTAATTTTTTTAATGATTATCCGAAAATTAACTTCAACGTGGAAAGGGTGGTTAAGATTTGTTACGCTTTAGCCGGTGGCGCGGATTATGGATTAGATCTTGAAGATTCGTGGTTTGAGGAGGCAATTTCTGATAAAGAGGAATTTCAAACATTTCTTGAGATTGGAAAGATGTGTCAAGGAGGAGATTGGGAAAGATTTTTTCCAGATTCATTAAAGGGTAATGTTGAGTTTTATAACGCATTAGCGGAAGGCTGTGAAGATTTGTCGTTTGACATGTTAAAGTTAGCTGATAAGAAAATTTTAGCAGACAAGGATTTAATGTTGAAGTTCCTAAAATCAAACCAAAGTATTCATTCATTGTTAGAGATTGTAGACAACAGAATGAAGGGTGATAAGGAGTTTGTTTTGGCTTGCGTTAAAACAAGAAATAGCAATTTTAAGTATGCTTCAGAGAAATTAAGAGATGATGATGATGTTGTGAATGCCCTGATTCAAAACGAACATTACTCATTTGAATTACAATTTGTTTCACCAAGATTTAAATCAGATGAAGTATTTGCAGAAAGGGTTTTGTCAGAATCAGGAAATGCATTAAAGTACTTTGAGAAAAATATTCAGTCAAATGCATCATTTGTAAAAACAGCAATTGATAATGATTCATCTGCAATTGAATTTGCTTCAAATGATTTAAAAAATAATAAGGAGTTTTTGCTTGCTTTGAACCGTTTTAATTTGTCCGTGCTTCCCAAAAAGTTAATTACAGATCTTACTTTTCTCAAACAAATAATAGAAAAGGTATATCAAAATTATTTAATTACTGAAAATGGATTAGATTCAGATGAGGTAGAACTATTGAGAGAAACATTCAAAAAGTCTCCAATGGAGAAAGAATTACTTGCAAAAGTTATGATGCTTTCTGATGACTTTGTTTCAGATATTCCTAAAGAATTCGAGAGTGACTTGGACATTGCGAAAATTTTAATTGCTAAGGATGTGTCAAATCTGGAGCATTTACCGGCCAATGTTCGCAAGAATAAAGAAATTAAAAGCTTTTTCGAGCATTTGGAAAACAGTGAATTTAAAGGCATGAGCGATGATGATTTATTGATCTTAATTCGCTACGCGGGATATGGAGTTATTGATTATAATAATGTAAAGTTGTTTGCGAAATCCGTCAAAAACTTAGATGATGCAAAGCGACTAGTCAAAAGGGAACAAAGTGCTTATCCACATTTCTCTGAAGAATATAAAAAGGATAAGACGATTGCAGAGATAGCTGTCAATGATACAGAAAATATAAAGAAATTTCCTGTTGAACTTTTGAATGATTCTGATTTTATTCAAAGTTTAATTGAAAAATATCCTTTTATTGCTGAAAATATTCCTGCCAGTGCCAATAGAATTAATTCTGAAATAAGTAGAGAGTTCCATTGGGCAACGAACACCTTTTGGAATATAACAAAACGACAGTATAAGAAGAACTTTAAGGAAAAGGTTTCTGATACAAGTAGCTCAGAAGTCGACATTACAGAAGATGATGATGTCAATAATATGGATGTGAGAAAAGTGCTTGCTACGCTTTCATCTCAAGATTTTTTAGATGCTAACTCGTCGGAATTCTTGGATGAGCACTCAAATCTGAACAGATTGCGCTTGTTAATTGAAATTCAAAGACTTGGTAATGCAGGTAAATCGGATGATTTAGCTACGGATACAGAAAGATTCAACCAGGAAGGTTGGTTGCCCCAAAGCGATGTTGATGAAGAAAATGACTACGATGAAGATGAAGAAAGTGAAAATAGTGATGACGATAATAATGATGAAGATTAGTTTGACCGTAATATAATTTTTGAAAATGAAAATATCAAAAGATAAGGTGGTTGATTTAAGCTATCTGAAAGACCTAAGTTTTTCAGATTTGGAAATTGATGCTCCGGGCTTTAAAAATATTTCCGCAATCAATGGTAATAAAAAGCTGAAGTCATTAGCGGTGAGGGGCGAGTATAGAAAATTATACTTACCTTCATTTGGCAGTGATTTTCCAGGCTATATTACTGATACTATGGATTTAGGCGCAATAAAAAATTTACCGGCTTTGGTAAAGCTGTTTTTAGGACCGGGTATCAGGAATGTAGAATTTTTAAAAAATCTACCGTCAGTCGTTGAATTAAATATTGCAGATGCAAATAGTTTAAAAGGTTTAGAAAACTTAAAGAAATTACGCAAATTGACTATTGGAGAATGCTCAGGTCTTGATTCATTGCTGCCCTTATTGCAATTGAAACTTACTTCACTTGATTTTTTCTGCACTCGATTCGAAAAAAAACTATGGTTGGATTTTATTGAATTTGTAAATACCGCAAATAAAGTGGATGTAAATTTTGATAAGTACAAGAACATTCCCAAAAAAAGGATTCTAGAAATAGAGCAAATGGAAGGTATTGTCGATTTTAATTTTAATGAAGATGGCTACTATGGTAATGGTTTTAGTTTTAAAATTGAAAGAAAAGTATAAAACCAAAAATTGATTATATTTATTAATTAAACTTTAACAACTAAAAAGTAATAAAATGGCAAAAAAAGCAACTATCGCTGGCAACACATTTTTGTTTACCGGCAAACTAACCGAATTTACACGCGAAGATGCAGAAGCACATGTAGAAGCCGAAGGCGGTAAAGTATTAAGCGGCGTAAGTGCCAAACTAAATTACTTAGTTGTTGGAGAAGATGCCGGAAGCAAATTAGCAAAAGCAAAAGCATTAGGTACGGTTACTATTTTGCACGAAAAAGAATTTTTGAAGATGATGAGTTCTGGTAAAAAAACACCTGCTAAGGCAGCTCCTAAGAAAACAGTAAAAGCAACCGCTAAAGCAGCGCCTAAAAAGATTGCAAAGTCAAGCGCAAAAGTAAATTCTGTATCAAAACAGGATTCAACTAAAACAGCAATTGATGAAATTAAAATAGGCAAACAAATTTGGTGTGTCAAAAACCTTGATGTAGCAAAC
>CANNHN010000030.1 GCA_947504725.1 Bacteroidota bacterium
AGAGAATACGATAGGAAAAACCCATAATTTCGATTTTGCTTTTGTCTGACTGAGTTTTTTGCCGCTTTAGCTTGGGATAACGATGGACTTGGAAATTTTCTTTTTATGGGGCATCCCGCTTTTAACGCCGACCACTCTTTTTATTGTGGTTTGGCAACAAATGTGACTGATGCTAAAACAACGCAAATATCAATCAACAATAAATTTAATTTTTGCTTTTCCTGAAATATTGGCGTAAATTTCCTTTGAATTTATTTCTTTTCCATGCAAAAAATAATTTTCGTATTTTCTTTTTTACTAATTGCGAATTTTTCTTTTGCACAAGTGAATCTTGTGCCTAATCCGAGTTTTGAGGATACTGTGAACTGTCCTATTGCCCCTGATGAAATGTATAATTCGAGTGGATGGAGTAGTTATGGTGCTTCTCCTGATTATATGAATGCTTGTTGTTCGAGTGCTATGGGTGTTCCGTATAATTGGGGTGGATATCAACAAGCAGCAAGCGGAAATGCTTACGCGGCATTTGCAACATATGTAAGCTCAATTGCTAATTACAGAGAATTTATTGGGCGTCCACTTTCATCATCTCTTAACGTTGGAACAAAATATTATGTTACTTTTAAAGTCAGTTTAAGTATTAGTCCTTCTGCAGCAGGGAATTGTGCTTCAGATAAAATGGGCGCTATGTTTTCCACCGTTCCCTACAATCTAAGTCCTGCTCCAATTACAAACAATCCACCTGTATATTCCAATTCAATTATCACCGATTCATTGAACTGGACAAGAATTTTTGGTTTTTTTATTCCTGACTCTGCTTATAATCATATAATCATTGGCAATTTTTTTGACGATAATAATACCGATACTTTAAAAATTACAACTGGATTTTTTGATTTTGCTTATTACTTTTTAGATGATGTTTGTGTCAGTATCGATTCGTTGTATACTTTGAATTATGATTACACGTATTTAACTGAGTATAACTCAATTGCTGATTTTTCAATTTATCCTAACCCAGCAAAGGACTATTTTGTTATTGATAATAAAAACAAAAGCTATGATTTAAAAATTTATAATTCCTTAGGTCAGGAGCTTTATTATGAAAAAGGCATCAGTGAAAAACATTACGAAATGGATCTGGAGAATATCAACGAAGGATTATTATTTATTAGCATCATTTCGGAAAACTGCAATTTTAATTACAAACTTTTAAAACAATAAACTATGAGAAATCAATTCAAACTACTAATAACTGTTCTTTCAATAGCTCTAATCAGCAAGTATGGATTTTCACAAGCAGATATTTCTGGTGGGACAGGACACGTCCGCGTTGCTGGTTATTATTGCGGTTGGAAAGCCGGAATTCATTTATCGAACCATGCCGCTTTAGCTTGGGATAATGATGGACTTGGAAATTTTCTTTTTATGGGGCATCCCGCTTTTAACGCCGACCACTCTTTTTATTGTGGATTGGCAACAAATGTGACTGATGCTTAAACAACGCAAATATCAATCAACAATAAATTTAATTTTTGCTTTTCCTGAATTATTGGCGTAAATTTCCTTTAAATTTATTTCATTTCCATGCAAAAATTTATTTTCATATTTTCTTTTTTACTAATTGCAAATTTTTCTTTTGCTCAGTTAAATCTTGTGCCTAATCCGAGTTTTGAGGATACACTTGGTTGCCCTCAGGGCTACCCAGATTTGGATACAAAATGTCAATTCTGGAAATCTTTTCGTATTACACCTGACTATATTAATAATTGTTCTTCAGTCTGCGGATATTATAATCAATATGGTTACCAACAACCACATTTTGGACAAGCTTATGCAGGATTTGCTGCTTATCAAACTTCAATCCCAGATTCAAGAGAACATATAGGAATTCAACTTGTTTTACCGCTAGTTATTGGAATAAAATATTTTGCTTCCTTTTATATTTCGCCCGCTTTTAATGTACAAGCGAATATTGCATGTAATAAAATTGGTTTATTAGCAACAACCTATCCGTATACTGATCCAAATGGAACAAATGTATTACCTAACAATTGTACTATAAAAACAGACACTATAGTTAGGGATACTTTATTGTGGTATAGAATATCAGGGACGTTCATTGCTGACTCTGCATACCAATATATTGTTATAGGAAGTTTTTTTAATGATACCTCCATTGATACCCTTCATTTTCCAAACCTGGCATTTGGAAACTATTTGAGTTATTATTATTTGGATGATGTTTGCCTTACCATCGATTCTCTATATAATGAAACATGGACAGGATTAAATGAACCTATCATTCATAATACCCAGATAATTATTTTTCCTAATCCGACATCCGATATTCTAAATATAAAGGGGATTGACAATATTAATGAAATTCAGATTCTAAATAGTCTTGGACAAATTACAAGAAAAATGAAAGCACATGGAGAAAATGACATCCAATTTTCTCTTTCAAATATACCGTCAGGAATTTATTTCATAAAAATAAAAACAAACGATAATTATTACTTCAAACAATTTAGTATTATTCATTAACACAAAATAAAAATAACATGAAAAAATCAATGCAACTCACAGTAATCATTTGGATAATGATGCTCTCAAATTTTATTGCTAATGCCCAAGTTACCACTCCTTTTAATTTCGGTGCGCCAGCTGCCTATGCTGGTTGGGATGCAACGCGTTTATTCCCTTTAACCGTTGCGCACAAAGGTGATTTTCCGATTAACTTTCAAACGAACGGTACTCAACGGATGACGATTATGAATACTACTGGTTACGTAGGCATCCGCACAGCCAGCCCAATCTTTCCTTTAGATGTTCGTGCTGATGGTGCTAACAATGTTACAGCAAGCGGTTGGAAAGCCGGAATTCATTTATCGAACCATGCCGCTTTAGCTTGGGATAACGACGGACTTGGAAATTTTCTTTTTATGGGGCATCCCGCTTTTAACGCTGACCACTCTTTTTATTGCAGATTGGCAACAAATGTGACTGATGCTAAAACAACGCAAATATCAATCAACAATTAATTTATTTTCTTGCTTTACTTGAAATAACGTTGTAATTTGCTTCTGCTTTAAGTTTCTTCTCAATGCAAAAAACAATTTTCATATTCTCTTTTTTACTAATTGCGAATTTTTCTTTTGCACAAATAAATCTTGTGCCGAATTTTTCTTTTGAACAAAATGATACCTGTCCGAGTTTTGGTGACCAAATTCAATTTGCTACTGGTTGGAGCAAGTATAGTAACTCTGCATCAACCCCTGACTATTATAACTCTTGTTCTTCTCCAAATGCGATGGGTGTACCTAAAAGTTTTTGGTGTTATCAACAAGCACATAGGAATTGTTACTCATACGCTGGATTAGGAACTTGGACAAAAGTTACTAATCAAAATTTTAGAGAGCATATTGGTACTGAGCTGAGTCAGCAATTGGTTATTGGACAAAAATATTTTATTTCATTTTATACTGTTATGGGCGAGTTTTCTTCAGGAGGGACTATATTTGGTTGTCCTTCTAATAATATAGGAATTAGATTATCAACAGTTTCGTATAATGGGAACAATCCTGTTCCTATTAACAACTTTGCACATCTTTATTCGTCAGCTATTATTAGTGATTCAATTAACTGGGTCAGAATTTCTGGAAGCATAATTGCTGATTCAGCATATAATTATATCATTGTCGGAAATTTTTTTGATGATGTGAATACAGATACAATTCAATACAATTGTCCTTCATGTCAGAATTTGGCCAGTTACTATTTAGTTGATGACATATGTCTTTCAACCGATTCATTGTTGTGTAACGGTGGTATTGATGCTCTGCCCTGTATAGTTTCTGTTAACGAAATTGACTTAAGTAATGAAGTTAATTTATTTCCAAATCCTGTTTTTGATATTGTTACTCTCTCATTTCAGAATAATCTAAGTGCGGAAATTATCCTGTATGATGTTTTTGGAAAAATAATCTATTCGAATAGAATACAAAACGAAAACTCGATTACTATTAATCTTTCTTCAACCTCTTCCGGAACTTATTTTTTGAAAATAATAAATTTAAACAGCAATTATTCTCTCATAAGAAAAATAATTAAACTCTAAAACTAAATAAAATGAAAAGAAAATATTTCCCCATACTGGTTATTTTAGTTTGCACAACTGGAATGACTCATGCACAAACAACAGTTCTTACAAATGTACGGCCTCTCCTCCCTCCTTCTTTTCTTGGTTGGGATGGAACAGGAGGCATCCCCGGCAGTTTAGAAATCAGAAATGATTTCGCAGGCCAACCCATCAACTTCCTCACGGGTGCTATTCAGCGCATGACAATTCTTGGAACAAACGGTTACGTAGGCATCCGCACCGTCACCCCAATCTTTCCTTTAGATGTTCGTGCTGATGGTGCTAACAATGTTACAGCAAGCGGTTGGAAAGCCGGAATTCATTTATCGAACCATGCCGCTTTAGCTTGGGATAATGATGGACTTGGAAATTTTCTTTTTATGGGGCATCCCGCTTTTAACGCCGACCACTCATTTTATTGTGGTTTGGCAACAAATGTGACTGATGCTAAAACAACGCAAATATCAATCAACAATTAATTTAATTTTTGCTTTTCCTGAATTATTGGCGTAAATTTCCTTTTAATTTATTTCTGCTCATGCAAAAAATAATTTTCATATTTTCTTTTTTACTGCTTGCAAAATTTTCTTTTGCACAAATAAATCTTGTGCCCAATCCGAGTTTTGAGGATACGCTTGGTTGCCCTCAGGGCTACCCAGATTTGGA
>CANNHN010000031.1 GCA_947504725.1 Bacteroidota bacterium
AAATGAACTCGTCTGTAGTTAACTGAAATAGAAATTTTTCGGGATTGTTTTTTGTTTCCATATGTTTTGAGTTTATTTATTTGTACGATTGTACAAATTACTATCACTCGTTACAAATTATTACTACTAAATTCAAACGAATCAAAGTATTACATTTGTGCAACAAATAGTCTTTCAAAATACTATGTTTATAGAACAATTTGAGGGTTAAAATACCATATTCATAGATTAAAATGGTCCTTTTTTACTGTTCATTTTGTACTACAATCGTAGAACAAATCACTTAGATTTTTGACTTCTTAACATTTTAACACTCATTTATTGGATTTATAAGGGTTTCCGTTTTTTTGAATGTTTGAAGAGTGTTAATAACAATATAACGTAATACTTTATATTTAATTCACTAATTATTTTATATTTACAAAGCAAAATTCGAGGTGGTTTTTAAAAAAAACACCTCTTTTTTTAACTCCAACAAGACAATTAAAATGAATCGTATTAAAGAAGTGTTAGAGGAAAAAGGTATTAAACAAACCTGGTTATCTGAGAAGCTTGGTAAGAGCTATCCGATTATAAATGGATATGCTCAAAACAAAAAGCAACCGAGCCTGGAAGTGTTTTATGAAATTGCAAAACTACTTGACGTTGATGTTAAAGATTTAATTATCTCTCAGAAGAATATAAAATGATAATGGAACCAGTTGAAATAAAAGAAAAACTTAATACAGTTCATACAAGTAGGACTTTAATGTTTGCTGAATTAAGCAGAGTGATGGACCATGGTTTTGAAACAAATTCGTTTGTAGAATCTATGGGCGAGAATGTTACAGGTAAATTAACCAAGTCAAATATTGAAAAAACCAATCGTTACTTAAAACAACTTTATAGCTTCAATAAATCGGACAATTATTTCACTGGCCTCAAGCACTTTTGGCAAATAATCCCTAATGAATCAAAACCAATTTTAGCATTATTATTTTCTATTCATACAGATAATTTGCTTTCAGAAAGTATAGATGTGGTTAATAAAAACTCTATTGGCATTAAAGTTTCTGTTGATTCCTTTGTGGAAAATCTTGATCTATTTCATCCAAAACGTTTTTCTGAAATTACTTCTCGATCAGTAGCAAAGAACATAGCTTCCAGTTGGAAACAAGCTGGCTTTATTTTAGGGAAAGTGAAAAACATTAGAGTGCAACCTGAAATTGATTATTCGGTAGTTGCCTTTGCTTTGTTTTTAGGATACCTTGATAATTTACGAGGTGAATTTTTGTTTAATTCAAAATATACTAGAGCATTGAGTATTCCCGAATCTAAATTGCGCGACTTAGCTTTTGAAGCATCTAAAAGGGATTTACTAAGTTACCAATATTCAGGTAGTGTAACAACTATTACGTTTAATCAATTATTCAAAAACTTAAATATAAATGGCTAATAAAATAGACGCTCTTCTTTCTTCTTATGAGATGGTGATTGCCGAACCTTGGTCTGGAACGCTTTCTACTTCAGAAAGATTTATGTTTTTGGTGTTTGATCCTGCTGAATTGCGCAGGGTTGAGATACGACTTGGTGAATTTGAATTAGCCACAAATAAAGGAAATAAACGATGGGAATTAATTTCACTTAAGTCCTGCTTTCCTACTTGGATGTCAAATCATGATTATAGGGATGAATACTTTGCAGATCCTGAATCATTAGTTGATCAATTGGAAGCTGAATTCAAACAGTATGCTATTGACTTTATAAATGATGAACTAAAAAAACGCAATGCTGATGATCAGACTTTAATTGCAATAAAGGATGTTTCATCCTTATTTGGTTTTGGTAGATTGTCGGATGTATTGAATTCCTTATCAAATGACTTTAAAGGCCGGTTATTAATTTTATTTCCGGGCGAATATGACAAAAACCATTACAGATTATTAGATGCCAGAGATGGCTGGAGTTATTTAGCAAGACCTATAACCGCTTAAAAAGATACTATGAAAAACAAAGAACTATTTACATTAAACCCGGATGAAAATAACCTAATGAATGATGGGGTTGTTGAAATTAATACAGCCAAAGATGATCAGGGATTAAAAATCATTCGTCACGAATTAAAAACATTCGTTTGTGAAGGTGAATACCAAAGTGGTATTTACAGAATTTTAGATACTTATCTAAAACATTTTGATCAGCCGAAGCAGCCTGCTGTTTGGGTAAGTGGTTTCTTTGGAAGTGGCAAGTCACATTTAGTAAAAATGTTAGGTTATTTCTGGGAAGATTTTACTTTTCCTAATGGTGATTCATCACGAAAAATTAAACCTTTACCATCTGATGTAAATGAACTAATTGTGGAATTAGATAGAAAGCAAAAATTGCATGGACGCCTTGCTATTTCAGGTACTCTGAAAGATTTTCCGTCAAGCGATATTCGTTATTCATTTTTACAATTGTTGTTAAGTTCATTGGGCCTTCCTCCTCAATATCATCATTTCAAATTTATTTATTGGACAAAAAAAGAAGGAATATATAATGATTTGAAAGTTTTGATTGAATCAAAAGGAACAACTCTTAAAAAAGAATATGAGAATTTATTTGTGTCTTCTATATTAGCGAAAGCCATATTGCAATTGAAGCCAGAGTTTGCACAAAATGAAGCTGATGTTAAAAAGTACTTCGCAGCGAACTTCAAACGAATAGAAAGTGTGAGTCGTGAGCAATTGATTTCAACGATAAAGGATGAGGCCCTTCCATTAACCTATGGTGACAAAATTCCATGCACCGTTATTGTGTTAGATGAAGTGCAACAATTTATTGGACAAGATGGAAATAAAACAATTGATATTCAAAATTTAGCTCAAGATATTTGTAGCAATTTCAATGGAAAGTTTTTATTGATTGGTACTGGCCAAAACTCATTGGCAGAAACGCCACAATTGCAACCATTGCAAGATCGCTTCACTGTTAAGGTTTCATTATCTGATACAGATGTTGAAACAGTAACAAGAAAGACAGTGCTTGAGAAGAAGGCATCGGTTCTATCTGACTTAAATAAAAAACTGGAGGATTCATTAGGTGAAATTTCTCGTAATATGGCTGGTACTGAATTTGGCTATAAAACAGAAGATAAAAAAAATCTTGCAGCTGATTACCCTATCCTACCTTCTACTCGCAAGTTCTGGAAAAAAATCCTTCAAGTAATTGATACTGCTGGTACGTCTGGCCAATTAAGAAGTCAGTTAAGAATTATTGATGAGAGTATTAAGCGTGTTGCTAATGCAGAGTTTGGAACAGTAGTTCCTGCTGATTTTGTATTTGATCAAAAGCAACAGCAGTTATTGATGAATGCTTTATTACTAAATGAAACCAATAATTTAATTACTGATCGCAAATCAAAAGAAGGAGACACAAAATTAGAAGGCCGAATTTTAAGTATCGTTTTTTTAATAGATCATTTGCCAAAGGATATGGCAGGTGGTAGAATTAAATCTGATGAAAACACTATTGCAGATTTACTGTTAGACAATCTAAATGAAGCATCCGACAAATTCAGAAATAAAATAAAGGAACTCGTAAAGAAACTGGTTGAAGAAAAAATTCTAATGCCGGTTAATGATGAATTTAAGTTGCAGACCAAAGTTGGTGCTGAATGGGAACAAGAATTCATGAGTCAGGTTATTAAATTGCAAAACTCTGGTGACGATCAAATTCAACGATTAAGAAAAGAAAAAATTATTGGGTTCTTTAATGAGAAAACAAAAACTATTAATATACTACAAGGAGTTTCTAAACAAAAACGCGAATTTGATATTTGGGATAAACAAGAAAGACCAAATACGGAGAGCAAATTGAACTTATGGATTAGAGATGGCTGGTTTGAGAATGAAGGAAATGTGATGAACGAAATTCGTGCTGAAGGCGCTGATTCTTGTTTGTCATATGTTTTTGTAAAAAAACATCGTGATCAAGATTTAAGAGGCGAAATTATTAAATACTTGGCTGCGGATTTAACACTGCAAGCGAAAGGAATTCCTTCAAGCCCAGAAGGTGAACAGGCTAAAAAGAGCATGGAAACTAGAAAAGGCTTAGCAATGCATTCTGTTAAAGAGTTATCTGAAACTATTTGCAAAGAAGGCGTTGTATACCTGGCTGGTGGGAATAAAGTTGATAGCGGAAGCATTGGTGAAAATGCTAAAGAGGCATTGGAGGCTATTGCTGATAGACAGTTTCCTGAATTTAAGGCGAAGGGAGATTACAAAGATTGGGATAAAGCATTAGCAAAAGCTGTTGGTGGTGATCCTGACGCATTAAAGAAAATTAATTGGGATAAAGATGCCAAAGACCATCCGGTTGGTTTAGAGATTTTACGTTTTATCGGAAGTCAATCTAAAACTGGAAAGGAAGTTCGTAATCAATTTATGAAAGCGCCTTATGGATGGAGCCAAGATGCTATAGATACAATGTTGTTGATGTTAAAATTAACAGAACATATTTCTTCATCTGAACCAAACCTAAATCAAGCAAAAATTAATGGAGCAACATTCAAAAAAGAAATACACACATTAAGTGCACCCGAAAAAATAAAACTGCGCAAACTATACCAAAATGCTGATATTAATTGTAAGCCGGGCGAAGAATTTTTACATTCAAATACTTTCTTAAATAAACTTACTGATTTAGCAGAAAGCATAAGTGGTGATGCACCCAAACCGGAACCAATAAATACCAATTTCTTAAAAGAAATTTTGAACCTGGATGGTAACGAAAGGTTATTAAG
>CANNHN010000032.1 GCA_947504725.1 Bacteroidota bacterium
GGAAAGAGAACGAATAAAACAAAATTGTATTAGGAGCAGAAAAATGGAATACGAAAAATTAAAATTGAAAAACAAAAAAAATAACTTAGCTTTGAATTAACAATAAACACTCCTTAATGAAAAGTTCAAATTACTTTGAAGACATACACCAAATACAAACTTTGTTTGCCATTGGCTATTTTCTTTTTTCTTAAATGCACTCCCATTTTCTATTTTATTAAATTATTTAATACTTGCTTTTTTATTATCACTTTACCTCCAAGTTTTGAAGGTTTAATTGTTTTGTTTTTAATGTACCTATACAAACTCATTCTACTGATACCAAGTAGCAAACACGTTTCTTTAATACTTAAATAATCCTTGGATTGAATTAACTGCATATCAATCCCTACTGACTTTTGATATTCTTGTACTTGTGCTTTTTCAACCTTCTCATTTTTCTTATTTAACTTGTATGCTTTGCTTGCACATTTATGTGAGCAAAATTTTGTAACTGTAGTTTTTGCAATAAAACCTTTATTACATTGTAAACAGATTTTAGGTATTGTTATGTTGCTGCTCATTTAGTATTATGTTGTATAATTTTGTAACATAATGTAACAAACTGTAAATGTTTTGAATTGAAATAACCAAAAAATTGTACCCCATTACATCAAGATACAACAAAGATACAATAGTTTACTTGGTTAATGCAAATAGATGGGAGTAAAAAGAAATTAACAAACACGCTGAAAGTATTGACAGTAAAGAGTTTAGTGTGATTAAGTGTTATTTATTCAGATAGGCTAATATGGTAGCTACTTTCCGATACAGAAGCGTGAAAAAATATTTGTCAATAAATCATCACTAGAAATTTCTCCTGTAATGGTTCCTAAATGATGCAATGCCTGACGAATATCCATTGCTAAAAAATCACCACTTACATTGTGATTGAGACCGTCTAATACTTTAATTAATGCCACATTGGTATGGCGCAACGCTTCAACATGACGGGCATTGGTAACAATGGTTTCTGTAACGTTAATAGTGCGATTATCAAACAATGTCACCATATATTGTTTGAATTCATCAATGCCAATTTTTTCTTTTGCTGAAATAAATAACATGCCCGGAAATTCAGAAAATTCTTTTTTTGTATATTCTAAATCTTTTTTGTCGATTTTATTCGCTACCAAAACGAGTTGTGAATTTTGAATGTGAGGAGTAATGTCATCAATAATCAATTTCAATTCGCTCGAGGTAATTTCATGCGCATCAAATAAATAAATGGCAATGGAAGAAAGTTTAATTTGTTCGTATGCCTTTTCTACGCCAATGCTTTCAATTATATCATTCGTTTCGCGTAAACCTGCAGTGTCAATAAATCGAAATTGAACTCCATCGATGTTCATTTCGTCTTCAATTACATCACGTGTTGTTCCCGGTATGTCCGATACAATGGCACGTTCTTCATCTAATAATGCATTCAATAGGGTCGATTTACCGGCATTGGGTTTTCCTACAATTACTACTGGAATTCCATTCTTAATTACATTACCTACTTCAAAAGAATCGATCAATCGTTGTACAATGCGTTGTATAGTATTCACCAAGGTTTTTAAATCACTTCGGTCTGCAAATTCCACATCTTCTTCGCTAAAATCTAATTCCAATTCTATTAAAGACGCAAAGTCAATTAAGTTTTGTCGAAGTGTTTTTATTTGATTTGAAAATCCACCTCGCATTTGCTGCATAGCAACTTGATGTGATGCAGACGATTTTGAAGCAATTAAATCGGCAACCGCTTCGGCTTGTGATAAATCCATTTTTCCATTTAAAAAAGCTCGCATCGTAAATTCACCATGATTGGCGAGTCGGGCTCCTTTTTTAATGAAAAGTTGTATAAGATTTTGTTGAATAAATTGTGAACCGTGACAAGATATTTCAACAGTGTTTTCAGATGTAAATGACTGCGGAGCCTTAAATAGACTGACTAAAACTTCATCCAAAATGACATCTTCCTCGTGAATAACTCCAAAATGAATGGTATGAGAATTTTTGTTTTGCAAGTCGATTTTCTTAAGACTTTTTGTAGCAAATACGCTTTCGCAGATGGAAATAGCTTTTTCACCTGATAATCGAATAACGCCAATGGCACCAATCCCTTGAGGAGTTGCTAGGGCTACAATCGTATCGGAGAGCGAGTTCAACGTATTAAGTCTAAGAATTCATTGTTTAGGACTTAAATATACGAATTTTAATGCGTTTGGATGTGAAATGACTCTTTTCTGGGTTAGTAATAGTAGTAAATTAAGAATCTATCAACAACACAATAACTTTCTATCTTAATACTTTCAAACTTTAAACTAATTATATACTTTAGCATTCTCAAAAAAATATAGAATCTAATATCTAAATCGAATAATTAAAATGAGTGTATTAGTTAACAAACAATCGAGAATTATTGTACAAGGTTTCACTGGGACAGAAGGAACATTTCATGCAGGTCAAATGATTGAGTATGGTACAAATGTAGTTGGTGGTGTAACGCCAGGTAAAGGTGGAACAATGCATTTGGATCGTCCAGTTTTTAATACTGTTAAGGATGCAGTTGATAAAGCTGCAGCGGATGTTTCTATTATTTTTGTACCTCCAGCATTTGCTGCCGATGCAATAATGGAATCTGCAGAAGCTGGAATTAAGGTTATTATTTGTATTACTGAAGGTATTCCAGTTAGAGATATGATTGCCGTAAAGGAATATTTAAAAGATAAAACGTGCCGATTAATTGGTCCAAATTGTCCAGGAGTTATTTCTGCAGAAGAAGCGAAAGTGGGAATTATGCCCGGATTTGTATTCAAAAAAGGAAACGTAGGAATTGTTTCTAAATCAGGAACATTAACTTATGAAGCATCAGACCAAACTGTAAAAGCTGGCATGGGAGTTACTACTGCCATTGGTATTGGTGGCGACCCAATCATTGGTACAACTACAAAAGAAGCAGTTGAATTATTGATGAATGATGTGGATACGCATGGTATTATTATGATAGGAGAAATTGGTGGAAATTTAGAAGCAGACGCTGCTCGTTGGATTAAAGCAGACGGTAATCGTAAACCAGTAGTAGGTTTTATTGCAGGAGAAACTGCACCAGTAGGTAGAACAATGGGGCACGCAGGTGCAATTGTTGGCGGAGCGGATGATACTGCTGCAGCTAAAAAGAAAATATTAAGAGAGTGTGGAATTATTGTAGTGGATTCTCCGGCTGATATCGGAAAAGCAATGGCGAAAGCATTAGCTGATGAATCTAGAAAAGGTAGTCCTCATCATCACGCAAATCGTGTAGATTAGTTCAAAATTAAAGTTGGAAAGTTCAAGGTTAGATTTGTGTTTGATATTTAGGGAGAGCATTCTCGATACATGAATAATAAAAAACCGTCACAGTTTTAACTATGACGGTTTTTTTGTTTTATAAAGTTTCTAAAACTTTAAACTTTGAACTTATTTGTCTTTCTTCTCCTTATTTCCTAGTGTATAAACAACGCCTAGCATTAGGCCAGCAGTAGCACCGGTAGTATTACCTGGTTCTTTGTATTTAAAGAAATTGTCAAATGCAACACCAAGAGCATCTACACCCTTAATATCTGAAAAAGCATATTGTATTCGTGCTCCACCTAATATTGAAAAATTTGATTTTGCAACGGGAATTTTAAAACCAAAACCTATTACTGCAGAAAAATATGATTTAGCAAAATTACTTGTCATAGTAGTATCATATTGAACGCCATCAGATGTGTAATGGTAATTTGCCTCTGAAATAATGTTGTATTGCGGACCAACTTCTAAATAGCCTCCTATATCACTTTTTAGTTTAAAGAAAACAGGAATCTGCATGATTTTTAAATTAACATTTGAGCTGTAGTTTGTTGATGTTGTTCCTGTAACAAATGAACCAGCATAAGATGCACGGTGATTTCCCAATAATCCTTCAACACCAAAACCGATATTGCCAAAATACATAGAAAGTCCTCCACCATAATTGAAACTCCAACCAGCAGCATAATCTTGATCGCCACCCGCATCGGAAATGTTATTGTTGAAAAGAAAAGTTGAGTTTGCAGAACCTTTTGCATGAATTTCAAGTGTGTTTTTTTTGTCGCCATCGCCTGCAATAGATGCAGATGCGATTGTAAGGACTGCTGAAAGTAGAAAGAGTTTTTTCATGGTGCGTTCGTTTGAGAGATTAGTATTTCAAATATACTGTTTTTTTTAGAAAAAAACGAATCAGATAATATATTTGTGCTGTAGGTTTTTGCTGAGCTACTAAACTATAGCAAACCTATTTCAATCTTGTTGGATTCATGAAAGACTTATTACCATCTGAACCATTTGCTGAATTTTAAATACTCACTTAGTTTCATCTTATTGTAAATCTTCAGCATAAAGTGGACTAGTTTTAATCAAATATAAGAGAGTGTTTCCAATAAATCAATAAATTTATATAACCATGGAAACAAAGAAAAAACAAACCACCGAAAATTTCATCAAAGAGATTCGCAGAAAAACTAGAAGA
>CANNHN010000033.1 GCA_947504725.1 Bacteroidota bacterium
CTCTTCTAGTTTTTCTGCGAATCTCTTTGATGAAATTTTCGGTGGTTTGTTTTTTCTTTGTTTCCATGGTTATATAAATTTATTGATTTATTGGAAACACTCTCTTATATTTGATTAAAACTAGTCCACTTTATGCTGAAGATTTACACCTACTGTAGTAGATGTAATGAGTGCATTACTGCTGTTACGAATTACTGCTTGATAACTCATTTTTTGTGGGGCCTGTGCCCAAGCACCTATTGTTATCAATAGTACAACGATGACGGAAAATAGTTTTTTGATCATGATTTTTGGTATTAGTAGTTTAGTTTTTTTTTTAATTTTTTACTATTTTAAAAGTTGTAATCTCTTTGTTGGTATTATTTAAAATTTTCAAAAAATAAGCTGCTGCTGCTAATTCAGTCATCGGTATTTGTATTTCGCTATTTTTTATTTGCTTGCTATCAATCAACTTTCCGTTAATATCAAACAGTTGAAAGTTTAGGTTGGGATATTTTACATTATCAACAGTCAATACAATAAAATCACTTGTTGGATTTGGGTAAACCAATAAATTAAAATCAGCGGCTAGTGATTCATTAATACCATTCACAACCGATATCTCATACGGTTGTTGAACCCCTTCTGCAACAGAACCATTTGTTGCTGTTTTGGTTGTATAAGCAACTTGACCGACAGTATAACTAACTGAGCCTCCTGCACCGGTAGCATTGCCTCCTGTTGTGGTGGTGGTATTTTGTGCGAAAAGGATTTGTCCCACGCACATAAAACCAAGTACACTTAATTGTTGAATTTTATTTTTCATCTTTCTTTTTTTAGTTTGTAAGAACTACAACAAATTTATTGCGCTTGAATACGGCATAGCAAAAAATCATCGTGACAGTTGTCAGAAAAGCATATCATTGAAGTCATACAGTTAAGCCTGAAGTATTAAACACAATGGCTATTGAGAATCCATTTGTTTTTATTCCAAATTAAACTATCTTTATTATATAAACTACTAAAACAAAAACCATGAAAAAAATCTACTTAATCGCTTTATTTGCTGTATTTACAGCTACACAGGCATCTGCACAATGTGCTAGTAGCTGTACTTATATTGCTTCAGAACAAGGAATAGGAGGTTCAACAGCTGTTACACTTCTTAAACCCACTGGCGTTGTTACCAACGATGTGATGATTGCGGCAATCCATTCGGGATGGTGCGGTGCAAATACAATCGTTCCTCCGGCTGGCTGGACATTAATCAATTCAACTAGTAATACTGGACCAGGTTGCGGTTCATCTAGTACTCAAATTTTATTGGCTACATACTATAAAGTAGCTACTGCATCAGAACCTAGTTTTTATGTTTTTACAGGAACCGCGACTCAATATTTGGTTGGAGGTATTGTTGCCTATACGGGTGTGAATCCTACGTCACCAATTAATGTAAGTAGCAGTTTTGGTGCGCAAGAGGCTTGTGCAAACATTGTTGCAAATAGTGTAACAACAACAGCTGCTTGTACTCGACTGGTTTCTGTTTTTGTTTGTAGTGTTAACTCAAGCGCAACTAACATTGTTCCGCAAGTATCTTTAACAGAAAGACTAGATGCAAGCACAACTGGTAACCATCCTTGGGGCAACGAAAATCTTTCAATTTCTGATGAATCAATTTCAACTGCTGGTGCAACTGGAAACCGAACGGCTGCTTTATCTGGCTGCTCTGGTTTAAGTTGGGCAACTGCCGGACAATTAATTGCATTAACGTGTCAAACTACTACAGGAATAAATGATGAAGTATTAAATAATTCATTTGCAATTGTTCCAAATCCATCGAATGGTATTTTTGAAGTTTCTATGTTAGAAAAAAACACTTCTTCTGTTACAATGGAAGTATTTGATTGTTTAGGAAGAAGTATTAAGCAACAGCAACTTCAAGAACTGAAAACAGTGATTGATTTAGCGGGCTATCCAAAAGGTATTTATTTTGTGAAGCTTACTTCTGAACAAGGAACTGCTGTTAAGAAAATCATTATTGATTAATAAACATGCTATCATTAAAAAAGCCCCCATCCAATTTAGGATGAGGGCTTTTTTTTAATACTGAATTCTAGCTTATTTTGCTTTTACTAAGCGCTCGTTGTGAATATAATTTTCACCTTGAATTTGAACCATGTATACTCCATTTAGTAAAGATGAAATATCAATTGTAGAATTAAAGTTTTGAGTTAATACCACTTTCCCTAATGCATCAGTAATTGTTACTACTGTTTCTTTTGTATAAACACCAGTAATGTTTAAAATATCTGAAGCAGGATTTGGATATAATAATGTGCTGTTCGTTGTTGACGCTTCTAAAATACCAAGAGTTCCACAATCAACAGAATATGCATGCATTGTATAAGCACCTAGAATATTTCCTCCACCACAATATACTGGTAAGTAATAAGTACCTGCTGCTAATCCTAAAAATTTAATTGTGAAGTTTCCATCAACACAAGTTGTTGCTTCATAAGTTCCGGCAGTAAATGCTGTTAAAGGGCAATCCGCATAAACAATAAACGCATTTGCCATGTTGCCAGGAAGTGTACCACAATAGTCAATTTGTAAATCGCTACAAACTGTTAAAGTTACTGCTTCCCAAGCCGCAGCTGCACCCAATATAGCAGTTTCAGCTGCATCCGCTGTTGGTCCGAAAGTAGTCCCTGTAAAAGTAACAGGAGCTGCACCATTTACCAAAGTTGTAGGCGTTATAGCACTACAATCATCATTAGCAGGAGGTGGTGGAGGTGTTGATAAACATAAAGAGAATGAACCAGCATTCGATCCACCATTATTAAATACTTGCAAGAAATAGGTAGTGCCAGCTGTTAAGCCAGATATCATACCACCGCCATGTGTTATACCAAAGCAGATAGCTGCAGTGTCAGCACATGATAAACTCAACGCCATTCCAAAAGTATTTGTTCCAGAGATTGTATCGAAATCAAAGAATATAGATGTATTTGTTCCTGTATTGAATTGATACCATACATCCTGAATGTTTGAAAAAGGATAACAGAAAGGATTTGTGGATGCTAACGTTGCACAAAGATTTGTGCCGATAGTTGGAACACAAGATGATACGTCAGCTGCAACTGTTAATGTGATTGCACCTGAACAAAGATCATTTGCTGGAACTGGAACACATGGAGCAGCACATGTTAAATTTAAAGTAAAACTACCCGTTGCTGTCCCATAACCTGTTACTAAAATATAATAATTAGTTCCTAAAATAGAAGGGAAATAAGTTTCCGATGATAAACCACACGCATCATCATTTCCGCCTACACAAACCAAACTTGCGCAAGAACCAGAATACACGATAATTTTAGTGTCAAATGCAGAACCACAAAGACTTGCAGTAATTGCATCACCTGTTCCAACGAATGTATACCAAACACCTGGAGCAGTTATAGACAATGGTGTTCCACAAAGGGGAGCTGCATCGATTGTTGCACTTGCTGTTGTGCCAGTTGTTGTAGAACCACATGCAATCACAATTGCACCTGAGCAAGGATCATTTACTTGTGCGAATGAGGATGGCAAGTAAGAGAAGCCTAATAAAACTAATGATAGTAGTGTTTTTTTCATTTTTTTGTTTGTTTTTTTAGTTTAATTTTTTGCAAAAAAATATGCTTTTTATTTCCAAAAACAATAATAAAGTTGATTTAAATAAATGGTGAGAGGAGCGAAGCAATCGGCCCAGCTTGATTTTTTGTTTCTTTTGTATCAAGACAAAAGAAAAAGATAATACTTATTTTACCTCCTTACCTTCTCATTCACCCCCTATTAATCTTCATACTTTTGGCGGCCAAAAGTATTGCAAAAACCTTTTGATTTCATAAAGGAAATTTTTTCTTCTCTCCCGTTCAGAAAAACCACGGTTAATGATCGCACACGATGCATCACTCCGCGAAAGAGGAATCCTGCTGGCGTTCATTCCCGCTATTTCTGCATGAAACCAAAAACCACCCCTTCAACACCATCGCATCTCACACTATCACCAAAGACGACTGCAATTCCCGGCCTTAGGAAAATTTGCAAGAAAATCAAGAAGCTGAGCAAGCGCGGGATAAAGCAAGATTCTATAGTGTTTGAGTCTTACTAAATTATAAATCGCTAAACAAGATGTAAGTGACGAGTTTATAGAATCAGAGCGATACTTCGTAGATTTTCTACAAATTTTCCTACAGCCTTGATTTTTTGTTTCTTTTGTATCAAGACAAAAGAAAAAGAGAATACTTATTTTACCTCCTTACCTTCTCATTCATCCCCTATTAATCTTCATACTTTTGGCGGCCAAAAGTATTGCAGAAACCTTTTGATTTCATAAAGGAAATTTTTTCTTCTCTCACGTTCAGAAAAACCACGGTTAATGACCGCACACGATGCATCACTCCGCGAAAGAGGAATCCTGCTGGCGTTCATTCCCGCTATTTCTGCATGAAACCAAAAACCACCCCTTCAACACCATCGCATCTCAA
>CANNHN010000034.1 GCA_947504725.1 Bacteroidota bacterium
CAATTTGTGAAATGAGTGGTCTGGTCTTACCTATTTTTTCAGCCAACTGATCCTGCGTGAGTCCGCGGAACTGTCTCGCCATTTTAATTTTCTTTCCCAAATTCATAAAGCGAAGTTCAACAATGGACTATTGCCTTTTTGATACTTATGCTATCATTTTGAAAGATTAGGTATTTTAAGGAGATGTTAATTAAAACACAATGAAATCAATGATTATTTGGTGTTTCAATAAAGTTAATTTGCTTGTTTGCTATCTTTTTGATACTTTTATATACCTTTTGTTACAATTTCCTTTACGCAATAAAACAAAATTTAAAATAAAAAAATGAAAAAAATATTATCTACAACAATCGTATTGGGACTCATTTTTATTAGCTTGAGTTCTAAAGCACAAAGCAACAAATGTGCGACAATGACAATTCTTAATGAAAGAATTGAAAAAGACCCTGCAATTCTACTTAGAATGCAGCAGTCAGAAATTGAAACGCAAAAATGGATTTCTGCAAATCGTAGCGCAAAAAAAACACAAGTACTGGTGAGCATTCCAGTTGTAGTACACGTATTATACAATAACCCAACGCAAAACATTTCAACTGCACAAATTCAATCTCAAATTGACATTTTGAATGATGACTTTGGACTTTTTAATTCAGATTCATTAGACAATTCTCATCCCTTTTGGCAATACACAGCAGACACCGAAATTGAGTTTTGTTTAGCAACAAGAGATCCTAATGGGAATGCCACTTCCGGTATTACTCGTACATATACAGATTCTCTTTCATTCATAGGTGATGGTAACGAAAAGTATACAGCAACTGGAGGAGAGGACAATTGGGACCCAACAAAGTATTTAAATATATGGGTTTGTGACTTAAGTGCTAGTGGTGGAACATTGGGTTACGCTGCATTTCCATCTGACTTAGTATCTGATCCTGATGAAGACGGAGTTGTAATAAACTATACCGCATTTGGTGATATTGGAACAGCTACAGCCCCAAATGACTTAGGCAGAACAGGTACACACGAAGTTGGACACTGGTTAAATCTAAGTCACATTTGGGGAGATACTATTTGTGGAGATGATTTTGTGGCTGATACAGAAATTGCAGAAGACGCTAATTATGGTTGCCCAACATTCCCACATAATGCTAATAGCACTTGTGGATCTGGTGTAAATGGAGAAATGTATATGAACTATATGGACTATGTAGATGATTATTGTATGGTTATGTTTACGTTTGACCAAGGGACAAGAATGCAATCCGCTTTGAATGGTGATAGGGCTGGATTGTTGACTTCATTAGGATGTAGCAGTCCTTCAACTATAAATGAAGTTTTATTAGAAAACACGTTTAATATTTATCCTAATCCGAGTAACGGTAACTTTATAATAAATGCTCAATTAACAAAGAATGAAAATGTAAGTATTACTTTATATAATTTAGTAGGTGCTAAAATTCAACAATTTGACAATGTTAACAATTATCCATTCCTAATGAGCTTAAACGATTTGCCAAACGGCAGTTATTTTATAAAGTTCAATAGCGGGAATAATACTATAACTAAAAAAGTATTTGTCTCAAAATAATTTAATCAGAGAAGCAATTTCGTAGAAATTGCTTCTCTTCATTTTCTTTAAACCAAAAAAAATGAAAAACTTAATTTCTTTATTTGCTATCATTACTTTATTTGCTTGTAATAGCACTAAAAAGGTGACAGACCAAAACGCAACAACCTCAACAACTCAAAATACAATAGCGACAGATACAAATTATCGTTTTAGTGTTTCCTTCATTAGTATTGGTGCAGGGACTGACAAAAAAGCCAAACAACAATTTGACTCGTACATTACAGAATACCAGCAAATAAATAAAATAAAGTTAAGTTATGAAATTACTAATTGGGGCAGAGAAGGAGAAATTGATTATTGTTTAAAATTAACAGAATTGGACAAAAAAAAGCAAGAGTTATTTGTAACAGAAACAAAAGAAATTCTTAAAAATTCGTCATTAGTTCGATATAAAGAAAATGCGCCCTGCCGACAAAAGAAAAAATAAAAGCACAAACTTTAAACAAAATGGACGCATAGAACGATGCAAGCCAGCCCTTAAGTGAAAATTGAAATTTAAAAAATAACTAAATAAAAACTAAACAAAATGAAAATAAAATTACTCTCTATTCTATTTCTCGCCTTTTTGGGTTTGAGCGTGAATGCTCAGGATACTTTGAAATATTCAGATTTGCAAGCTGGAATACGACCTAAACCCTCGACTGGTGATTTTACTTTTTATCTAGGTAAAGATGGACAATTGTATAAAATTGGCGATACCTTAACAATAGGAGTACCCTCCTCCAACAAAACATTTGCATTTATTACTCAAGGCGATGGGATTGTAACACCTATTGATCAACTTGGTGCTGCAGCAAGCGGAAGTAAAACTATTATAAAAAGATTCGATGTTCTTGGTTCAAAAAAAAGCGGGTTTTATTTATCTGTAAGAAGCAAAGGCGTTTATGGTGCATGGTCTGGCAATTATTCAAGCAAACTAGAAGTTGCATTAGAGGCTGGTGAAATCAAATCCCTCCGAATGACAAGCGATCAGGCTTTGGTTGAACTAAAAAAGGCTAAGGAAAAATTAGATTTAGGAGTTATTACTCAAGAGGAATACAACAAAATCAAAGCGGAGCTTTCCAAAATAATTAAATAATGAAGGCTCAAATTAATCTTATCAAAAATAGTTTCTCTACTCAAAAGACAAATCATAAAATTACTATTCGATCATAAAACTTGCACTTAAAACTATATTTATGAAAAAAATAAAAATATTATTCCTGATCGGTATTATATTGTTTGCATTCGGATCCTGTACAATGGAAAAGCGACACTATTCTTCCGGTTTCTATATCCAAAAGATTGGACACAATCAGAGTTATCAAAAAATAACTGCGCAACCAACTGTCAACAGTTACACAACAGATGAAACGGTGACTGCTTCTACTGACAATTCAATAATATTAGTAACTCAAAAGCCAATTTCTTTATTTCAAAAAGAAATTTATAAGAATAAAAAATTAAATCCCATTCGTATTAGTTCCATTGAAGATTGTGATATATTGACGCTTAAAAATGGTGAAGAATTAAAGGTGAAGGTGCTGGAAATTGGCCAATCAGAAATAAAATATAAAAAATGTGATAATCAAAATGGTCCGACTATTTCTATTAGAAAATCAGAAGTATTTAGCATTAAATATCCCAATGGCTCCAAGGACATTATTACTACCGCAAATAATTCTTCAATTTCCACAGACAATTTAATTAATACGAGTGGTGATAAAAGTCTAATTGTAACCCTTATTCTTTGGTTCTTTTTAGGGTTCCTTGGAATACATCGATTTTATTTAGGACATTATGGTATGGGATTGTTGTATTTATTTACGGGTGCGTTGTGCGGCATTGGGTTAATCATAGACATAATCTTGCTTCTAACTGGAGGACTTAAACCTAAGAATGGAGAATTTAAAGACAAATTTTGAAATTCAAATTCATCAAAATATTGTTTCTATTTTATTTCGGTGGTTTATTAATAATGCCACTGGTGTTATTAATTTTACCTGCTGACTTTTTTGACCACGGACAATCAGTTTGTTTATCTCTGTTACTATTTGACACAAAATGCTACGGTTGTGGAATGACAAGAGCAATACAACATCTCATTCATCTTGACTTTGGGGCAGCAAACTCTTTTAATAAATTATCGTTTATAGTTTTTCCTCTCTTGACAATTATGTGGTTCAAAGAAATAAGACGGTTATACAGAAAATTAAAGACAGCATAAGAAAAATATTCACAAGTAAAATAAAAACAGGCCCCATTCCTGCATCAATTCGTTTAGTCAAAACAGAAATGTTGAAACTGCAGGCTTTGTTTTTCCGAGCCTTCGATACGTCTCGTCAAAGCCAACCTTCATTTCATCCGCCGCGGTGTATATTCTGACAATGATAACCTTGTCAGACTGAGTAGTTCCGCTGTAAAAATTGGTGATTAAAATAAAATGTTAGTAAGCGGAACGTATCGAAGGCTCATATTAATAAAAAGTTTTACCTTCTTTATTCATTCGCTTTAGTAATACACATGTACGATAGCGTTCCTCGCCATATTCAACATGTAATTGTTGTAATATTTCACAAACAGTAGTGATTCCTAATTCATCAGCCCATTTTAAAAGTCCTTTCGGGTAATTAACGCCTTTTGTCATAGCTGTATCAATATCGTCTCTGGTAGCAAGGCCAAGGTATAATGCATCCGCCGCTTCATTCATTAACATCACAATTACGCGGTGAAAAATAGTCAGTCCAAGTTCGTTATTTGTATTTGGTTTTGGAAGAATGGCTCCTTCGGAATAATCATAATATCCTTTTCCTGATTTTCTGCCAAA
>CANNHN010000035.1 GCA_947504725.1 Bacteroidota bacterium
CTTCATCAACAACAAAATCATGATTTTCACCACAAATCAAGTCCTCGTCAGGAATTTTATTTGAGGCAACGGCTTTTGCCATTTTTTCCTCATCGGTGTGCGATTCTATTTCAATTTCATCCTCTCTAAAGAGGAATACATGGTCACCTTCTCGATATTTAAGCACTTCCCTATTTTCGATCATAAAATCCATAACAACACGAAATTCGTACTTCTCCTTAAGCTCATAGCTCTCGGTAACATAATTGTTAACTTCACCATAAGTACATTTTTTCCATTCAAAATCTCTGATTTCTGACCATGCACTTTGTTTTTGGTTTTGAAAATCATTATCATTATTCATAATAAAAATCCAATCTTCATTGTAAACTAAATAGCAATAGAAAGCATTCTTAAATTTATTATTCAAACAATAATCACCCAACAAATCAATCATTCTATTCCAATAACCTGTCTTGATAAAGCCATTAAAAAAGTGATTGAAAATAAGTGGTTTTGAATTTTCCATTTCAGCACTTTGGAGTTCAGCAATTATAGAAGAATAATAGTATTTAAATAATTCCACGTGGTGGTTAATTAAAATCTCTCCAAATTCTCCAAGTTTTAATTCCTTACTCAAAACACCATCATACCGGGTTAAGTACATTTTAACGAATGATAACTCACTTTTTGATATGGAAGTGAAATGCCCATCCAAAAATTGAAGTGCTTTGTTGATACATTCAAAAGCCAATTTTTTATCTATTTCAAAAACAACAGCCGCAAACAGAATCAAACAATCTGCCTTATTGATTTGTGACTTAACGGATTTAAGTGCTGACTCAAACGCCTTTGAATCTAAATTTTGAGCACAAACCATACAATTGAACTTTGACACCTGTTCCTTCACGTCATAAAATACCATCGAAGTTATTCTTCCAATAATAACAAATGGTTGTAATCTAATCAATCTGCCTCTTTGCTCGTCAACAGTTCTAGCACGAAAATGCTTGTCAAAAAAATATTGAATAGAATAAATCAAGCCATAAATAAAAGGTTGAATAAGGTAAGAGATTCCAACTAACAATAACAAGTAAGCTCTGGCAAAAAACGAAAACTGAATTTTCTCAAATCTCAATTTACTCCCCTTTATGTCCTGAAATAGATTAAACTTATTTTTAAAATACTTCTCTTTATCTCCACTATATATATCAATTATTAATTTTAAGTTTAATTTAATCTGCTCATTTTCATTGTACTCTTTCTCCACAACAATATCTGCTTCACTTTTCACTTCAAAGATTTTACTAATAAGTATTAAGGAATTATTACCCTCAACACTTTCGTAAATCTTCGAACACAAGGCAAGTGGGGAAATTTTCAACACTGCACTTTGAATTTCAAGTATAAGGCTTTCATTTTCATTTAAAAACTGGTCTGCTATTCTTAACCTCTCGAAATTGGAATTCTTAGCAATCAAAAGGTCATTAACGCATACTCCCAAAATGATAATCGCCAACTCCATAATGCCATCGCTTCCTCTACTGTCCAATAATAAATTAAAATCTTCCTCATTCGCACTTAAGGCTGAATTCAGTGTCTTTTTATCAAGAGAAGATAATTTGTGTAGTTTAATTCCCTGAATAAATAAACGCAATGATAATTCAAGGTCCTCTTCGGAATTCAAAATGATTGCCTGCTCGATCATCGCAAATGAGAATCCTTTGTTTCGTGTAATACGAAGTTGTTCCATGAGAAATCGCTCATCAAAAACCAAGGCAAACAATTCTTCCTTTAATTCTAATTCTAAAAGATGTGTGGAGTAATACTTGAATATATATTGGGAAGGTATAGAGTCAATAATCAGGATATCGTTCCATTTTCGGCAATGATGAATCAAGCGAAGTTCGGCTTCTCGTACGGACGTTTTCTTTTCCAGTTTCAAATACCCCCTAAAACTCTCATGAAAAAGTTGGTAATCTTCGAATTCAGTAATAGGATTTTCAAAAAGAAACTCCCGCAATTCATATATTATTTTTTGTGCGTCTGCCTCTCCAACATCTAAAATTAATTCAAGTTGCTTGTATGTAAGAAAATCCTTTGCACCTGCAAATACATAAAGTGCCTTTAGTAGCATGTTACCGTCTGACCTAGCACTTATCCTCCGCATAAAATCGGAATAGAAATCATTTAAAGTAGATGGTAATTTAGATGATTCGTTCAGCGATATTTCTCCCTCCTCCATGGAATTACAAAGCAATCGTACATAAAGCGGATTTCCTTCAGAACGCTCCAGTATTTTTCTAACAAACTGATCTTCTATTGCATATTTATCAGTAATGTCATAAAGCATTGCCCGGATATCGCCAGCTGATAATCCACCTATCTCAATTTGTTTTTTATTTTCAGCTGCGATTGACCCATAAAACTGCTCAACAACAGACAGCTTACGACTACCTAGAATAAACAGAACATTGTTGAAGATCTCAGCTGTCAAGCACTTTAAAATATTTTTTTCCTCATCAATTGCTTCGTCTAGACCGTCAATAAGAATAATCAAACGCCTTTTCATTGAGGAGCTAGATAGTTTTCTCAATCGCTCAATAAAGAAAGTCTTTTTCTCAGCAAAACCAGTGCCACTTGGAAACTTTGTTGAATAATTCAATTCAATATTTTCATTGAAATAATCAAGCAACTTTTCAGGGGAAGAGAAAACAGTATTTCTCCTAATAAAATATTCAAATACAACAGGAGAAGTTTCACTCCTATTGGACTTCAGCTCTTTTGCCACTTGAGCTAACAATGCAGATTTTCCAATACCTGGATTACCATAAATAAACAAAAATCCTTTTTCGCTTTGAGTTGTAAATTCATGAATCAATTTACGCTCTTCAATCCTTCCCTTGAAAACCTCTGTCAATTCATCAATACGTTGCTTAAAAACATCATTTTTATTGTTGGACTTCCATTGACTAATCGGAATTTTTTCGATGAAGTCATTATAAATATCCTGATCCAAAAAACGCAATGCTTCAGGATAATGTAATAAGCTAATTTTCTTCTTGTCAAATTTCTTCAAATCATTAAAAAAAACAAGTCCGAAAAAACTCCGATTATGATTAGGAAGCTGTTTTAGTGTAACAATAGGCCCCAGGCCGATTGGCAACATCCCAACCGCAACTAAATAAGGTTGAAAAGGAATAAACACATCACTGGATGATTTACTCAAGTCAATTGAAACAGGATTTCCTTCTATTTCAATTGGTTTGCCAGAAACATCCACAGCAATAATTGTCGTATTGACAAAAACAGGTAAACCCAAGAATTTCCTAAGAAGCGGTTCAATCTCAGCAATTATTACACTACAATTTTCATCGGAGGGTGTTGCTCCGTGAGCAAGACTATTTCTGAAATTTATGATCTTATCTATATTCGTGAAGTCCTTACTAAATTTTGCTACTGCAAATTCAGAATATTGCTGACAAATATTTTTAGTGGAAAATGAAAATTCAGAAAGTCCTATTTCAGCTATTAATTCCCTATTGAATAAATGCCAAATACCTAATGATGGAACACGCAACCCTTCAGCAAGAATAACCTTGATTTTGTCGCTTATGTTATTTGCAGCGAAATAATTAGAAAGAATAATTGCAGTATGCGTTTTGATCAATGATTCCAACAAATCCACTAATCGATGAACCTTTCTGAAAGGCTGAGTTTCGCCTTCATAAAGAGAAATCATTTTTACAATGTGAGGGTGCTTAATTTCAATTGCCATCAGTACTAAAATATTTGTCTACAATATATAATTAAAATTTCAATAAGTTTATCCATGATCAATTATAATCCATATTCCGATCATCCTTGTATTCGAAATTAAACAACCTTAGAATGATTGGCAAAGGGGAAAAGGCAGTGAAAAACAATTTTAAGTGAACGTCGGGCTATCCGCTTTTACTCCTCGCGCTCCACACAATTCCCGCCCTGCTGCGGGGTAAGTGCTATTATCCCTCAGGCACGAAAAAATTACTTTCCTCACGCAAAAGAAAAACCAACAACCCAATCACCAATCACCAATTACCAATTACCTTCGCATCATGAACGAACCTAAACACTCGCATTTTGTATTAGCTGATGCGAGCTACTGCCATGTGTTGGAGGACAAACTCTACATTGGAAAACGTGAATTGCCTGAAAAATTCCCATTGCCAATTTATAAACTAGATTTTCTCACACTTACATTTCAAATGCTCGGATTGTTAGTGCTTAGCTTTTTTATTGTAATGACCTTAATGACTAAATTTTATGTCATCACATTTACGCTTAGTCTATTTACCATAACACTCGCACTGGCAACACTCCGCTCTGCAGGATTTACCAATACATTTAATATCCCTATCGCCTCAATTGTTAAGGTCGATTATACAAAAAAATCTTTCGGCTACGATTTTTTTGTGA
>CANNHN010000036.1 GCA_947504725.1 Bacteroidota bacterium
ATATCGTTTGGCATTGACCTATATGTAAAAATCCATTTAATATATGCTGGTGAATTCCAATTACCTTCTACTTCATCTTTATCGTTATAGGTATAAAACCAATCAGATACTTTTAATTGGCTGTTTACAACTGCTGCTTCGTCGAGACCATCAATGATGATGACCAATGGCTTGCCCTTAAATTGCTTTGGTGGTTTAAAACAGTTATCCAATAAGTCTTGAAATAACTTTATGGAATCGTGATAACGAGATGGCAGTCGTTCTAGTTTTCCTTTTATGGTTTCATCTTCAACCTTCCAAACACCTGCACCGTTCATGCCGGGCATCTTTTTACCTTGCAAAATAAAATGATACAATACTGCATGCAAACTATTTGCCATACCTGAACCGCAGTAATGAAACATTACTGGTATATTCTCTTTCATTAAACCATCTATTATACCTGCCGTTAAAGCTCCTTTCCCCATACCTGCCTCTGAATATATCGGCATAACATTGTTTTTTGAATCACTATTTATCCAATCTAATACCGACTTGACCTCCCGGTCTCTTCCTACAAAACAATCTAAATAATATTGCTTACGTTCGGTATGATCAAAAATTTGTCCCGCCCCACCTATTAATGCATTTTGTATAGGTTGAAATTTTTCATCTAAGAAGCTATTTATTTCAGGTTTTGTTTCATCACCATAAATTGTATTTATAAATTTCGCCTTTAATTTATTTTCATACATTCCTTGAAATAAATAAGGCAAACCTTCTTGCTCTCCCTTTTGCACAAAAGGGTGTAATTCTAAAAGTTCACTTTCCCTTCTCCAAAAATATTTTTCATCTATCCAAACAATTTCGCTGCTTGCAAATAAATTAAAAAGCTTAGCGATGTCATCGATCGTGTTTAACCCTTTTTTTAGTTCATTTAAATGTTCTGGAACTAAGCGAATGGATTGATGAACGTATTTATTTCTAAATGTCACAAAACGATCTAATGCCGTATTGTTATTTGAATCTTTTGGTATAGCTTTTTCCCATTCGCTATCGGCTAGCATGGAAGCATACCAAAGATTCTTCCAACTTGTATCACTTGGCAACGTTTCACGCAAATTATCCATCACTTGTTTAAGAAATAAAGCATCATTAGAGGAATCTCCATCATGCAGTTTCTTACTCATTTGAATTACCGCTCCCATGCGAAGAAAAAGGGTACTCATTCCCATGCCTGCCATAATTAGGTTATTGAGCTGAGCAGGTTCTTTTTCAATAAATTCTAATAAATTAGAATCAGCCAATTTTAGACTATAATCGTTTTTAAGTTTTATGTAACGACTATGATATTGTTCAAATGGATTCATTCTAGTGGGAGCCATTAATTAGTAGTTTTTATTTCTTTAACCTCAGAAATCTTTTTCAAAACCTCAATGTCTATAAAAAACTTTTTTTTTGGTAACTGCGAAATATCTCCTCCTGATTCGGTAATCGTTGCTGACATTTCATGTATGTTATGAATTAAACCTGGTAATCCCTTTTTCAACTCTGGATCTAAATCACTAATTAATCTTTTTAAAAGAGTGAAGATTCGATGCACTTCAATAGCATTTTTTTTTGCAAGTTGAGCTTGTAGAATATTCCAAAGTGAAAAATATCGTATCAATTCTTCACTTTTTTGGTAAACAATTTCATACTCCTTAATTGCCAAATCGTACTCATTTAAATTTATTAGCCAAAACCCACGTAAATATCTCAACTTCATCTCTGTTGTTGAAGATATCCCAGAGAACAAATTACCACTCATGAAACTCATGAAGTAAACATCGGGAGTAAAAAGGTCATAGGTTCGAATCCTATAGGTGCCTGAAGCCAAATTTAGCAAAGCCTCTTTACTTGCATCTATATACTTTCTTTTCTCATTCGGTTCGGCTTTCTCGAATCTCCACAAATACATTAATGTTTTCGCCCTCAATAATTCGCCCATTGTTCCCGAAACAAAAATCTTTTCAGATTGCTGATCATCCTTGAATTTCAAGAGTAGAACCCTCGCTATATTTTTGCCTGCAATTGATTCAGGGTCATAATTAATTAACACCCGCTTTAATATCCATAATTCATCTAAAATTTTCGACATTTCCTCTGCAGCTTTAAAAAAATCACGTTCAATAAGCCACTGAACTATTTTTAATCGAAATGCTAAAACGACATCTAAATCTGAATACAGCGAAGCTGATAATATTTTTTTTTCTATCTTTTTTAATTTTTGAATTCCGTTTTGCATTCCTCCTGAAAATTCAAAATCTATTAATTTAGGAGCATAAAGTAAAAATCCATTTCTTATCAACTCACCTTTTAACGAACCGCTTTTCATAAGCATCAAATTAATTATTCCAAAATTCGATTTGACTTTGGTGCCAATACTCAAATATTTAAACGCAAATCGAAACACCACGTTTAATTTGAATTGATGTGCCGAATTGAAAAATATTTCATCTAATTTAATTTCCTTTAAAAACATTTGAAAGGTACTGCGCGTTAGCATTGAAGTAATAAACAGGAAAATCAAAGCTAAAAACGAGAATATAAAACCAAAGGAATTTTCTCCAAGCATGAAAGAATAAACCGCACCTATCCCACTAGAAAAAATAAGGTAAAATGTCGCAATTTCCAATGTTCTTTGGAATTTACTTCTACCTGAGCTCAAATAGAATTTACCTATTCTCTCAAACTCCAAAATATAATATGAGTAATTTCGAACAGAATTGAATGATTTGGAAAAAGAGATATATTTTTTTAAAAAATAAATTGAATGGTCGCTAGCCTTACTAAATGACTTATTATCGATTTCATCACGTATGAGATCAAGTAAAACTAATAATTGAATTTCCCAAAGCCTACGAGTTTCATCTTGACCATCAACTTTAATCTTATCTATTCTGTTGATAATCAACTCCCAAAAATACAACTTCTCTGATTTTACATTAACAAGTTTCAAACGACTATATAGAGTACCTAAAAATTGCAATTCTGTTATTCGCTCATACTCATTAATCTGAGCTTCTACCTCTAATCGCCTTGCCAGATTAAGTTCATCAAAAATCTCCCTTATTGCAATGCTATTATCAGCAGGCAGTTCATCCAAAGCCCGCGCTCGTAATTCCAAATACTTCAAGTAAATTGGATTCGCTGCTCGTTTCCAATCATCATACGGAAAGCCTGAGATGTCTGTAATATTATTAATTGCCAAAGATTCAGAGTCAAACGAATAAGAAGAATATTTCCCACCAGATCCTGAACGCTTATTCCATAGAAACAACTTATCATTAGAGTCAAAAATAGCAATTGGAAATAAAACAATATCGTCTTCACCTAATCGTTTGCCCTGAATATAATTTCCCGACCCCGCTAAAACTGGTAATTTCCGATTGTCAAAAGTAGAAGGACTTAATTTATCAAACATTGCATTATCTTTTGCTTCAATGTATTGATCAATTGAAATAGGTATTATTTCCGTCGTATAGAATGGATTGTTTGAAATCCGATTCATATAATCTTGGATTTTATCTAAATCAAAACTTGTAATCATCCTTGTTGAATGAGCTTCAGCATTTCTAATTTCCAATAATTCAGAAAATATGGAATCGTACAATTCAAACAGAGCACGAAATTCTTGCAGTCTACTTTGTGTGGATTCTCTATTTGGAAAAACTCTATTTATGAGGCGGGACAATGATAAACAGACTCCTATGGAAGGTGGTTTCTGAAATAAATTAATAAGTTGAACCTTAATATTATCCGGAACGTTGTTACTCCTATTTTTCAGTAACCACCCGACATGTACACTCAAGTTGAACTTAACAATCGCCTCGAGCCATAATTTGAAAATTGCAGTCCGTTTTTCAACTTCATTTGAAGTTAAAAATTCTTGGTGCAAAGCCTTTATAGGATTTTTAGATGACATCATTTTGATTCTACTTAAGTGATAATACTTTATGTTGATACTCTAATTTTAAATCTCGCCGACCTAATGCCAAATAGATTGGGGTTACTTCAGTCATGATACTTGGAAAACCATACAACTCATCTACAGTATCTTTTTCAAAATTTTCTCTGTATGATTTTACCCAGGGATGAAGTAATGAGAAAATTTCATGCACATATTCAATATCGTAATTGTGTTCATCTGCAAACCTTCGTGCAAAAACTTTTTTTCCTTCCGTTAATTCTGAAACAACTTTTTTTAATATAAGGTCCAATAATTGCACATTTTCAACTTCTTCCACTTTATCAATTGATGGTCCTTTAAAACGAAGGTAATTGTGAAGAATAGTTTTCTGTTCATCTTCATTTGGAAGTGTTGCTGAATAGGAGATGG
>CANNHN010000037.1 GCA_947504725.1 Bacteroidota bacterium
ATAACTTCTGCTGAAAAGTATCCAAGCTGTCGTGATAGTAAATTTTAATTTTTTATTCATTGTTTGCCCTTTTGTTGTTTGTTAATTATCTAATTTATTTTGTCTCTGTTGGTGGTTTGTATGCTGTTCTAAAATGACAGCTAACGTTTCGGGGCTTTGCGTTCGGGCGGGAAATCGAAGCACAAAAGTTGATATTATTACTAATGTTTAATTGAAAAACTACTGTTGAATTTTGCACTTCAGCCCGCCTGACGCAAAACCCTTGTTATGCCCAGTTTTTCTATCGTCAAGCAAGTTCTTCTGATACAAAGTCTACAGTTTTTCCGTTGTCATTTGTCGCCCAAATTTGTAATGTGTCGTAACCGTTACGTTTTACTTTTTCATATTCAATTTGTGTTCCGTCAATAATTTCTATTAAACCATTTTCGTCAACTTGGTCTGCAAATTCGTCATCATAGTCAATTCCGTTATAAGTCGAAATAACAATTTCAAATATGTCCTTTCCGTCTTGGTCTGTGTAGAAATTTGTCGCTGGTCTGTTTGTAATTTGTACGTCAGTAAATGTGTCGCAAAACAAAGCATTGTAGCCATGTTTACAACCGTCAAACAATAAAATTTCTTGTCCAGTTGAAGGGTCAGCAGCAAAAACCAATGAAGGAGCAAATTCTGTCCCAACGATTAGATTTTTATACTCTTCGTGTAGTTGTCCATAAAACTTGATTTTGAATTTCTTATTCCCAGAAGTCGTTTTTAGTTGTCTACGCCATTCATGCGAATGAAGGTCTTTTGGGTTTTGAATATGTTCAGTCAATCCGTCAAGAAATGTTGGTCCTAAAACTCCATTGTCAGTTGTCGAGTTGTTAGGTTTATTATTCTTTTTAAATATGTCTAAAATTCCCATTGTTTTTCGTTTTGTTGTGTCGTTCTAAAATTGGGCATAACGTTCCCAGGCCTGGCGCTCGTTTGGGTTCCTTACTATATTTTTAATTGCGAAGCCTGATTTCAAAGTTAATGATAATTTGTCTTGCGAAACGAAATGCCCAAATGGCACCAGACCTGTGTTATGCCCAGTGCTTATTATTCTATTGTCAACTTCCCAGTCGAAATAATTTGTCTGTCGGTGCGCAGTTGGAAAAAATAAAGTCCGCTTGCGAGACTTTGTCTTTCTATTTCAACTTTGTCTGCTGTGATATTATTTATTGTTCGCACAAGTTTTCCATGCAGGTCGTAAAGTGTCAAAGTGCAATTTTCTTTTTTAGAATTGTCGAATTGCAATGTCGTCAAATTGGTAAAAGGATTTGGAAACAAACTGGTTTTGGTTTCCTTATTATTACTAGATAGCCCAGTTGTTAAACACCGATTTAAGGATACATCATCAACGAAAACGTATGCAAAATCAGTGCTACTAGAATAATTATAAATTGATGTGTCGGTAGATGGTCCGTTTTTAAAATTACCAATTATTATATAATTTTCTCCTCCCACAGCTGTATAATCTCCACTTACTAAAGTCCAATTTAATGTGTCGGGCGAATTACCAATAGTGTTAGTGAATTGGGGTGTTAATGCTAAATTTGTTCCTGTTCCTTCGAAGTATAAAGTGTCGGAAAAATATACATCTATATTATTAGTAGTATATCTGCTTGTATTCCCCAAATTAATATACATTTCAAAATGATAACATCCGCTAGTTGTGAGAGACGAATCTAAAGCAACTTCTATATATTCACGAACTTGATAATTAGGCAACTCATTCCAAACATAAAATCCACTAAATGCTGCTCCACTACGTGCTTGTTGAAAACCAAGAAAAGTATTCGGAATATTTGCATAAGAAGAACCACATTGATTAAAATAATCTGAGGTTCCACCACTTGCTTTGAACCAGAATTTTGCAGAATCAATTTGACTCACATAAGTCGGACAATTATAATATTGTTCAAAGTCTCCGTTAGGCACAAGATTTTGTCCGGACGCAAATGTCGTCCAAGTTGTTAAGATTAATATTGTCAGAAGATCCTTTCTCATTGTCGTCTTAGCATTGGGCATAACGTTTGGCAGCTAAAAGAAGTGCGGATTTACTTGCACAAAACTGTCTTAACTGATAAACTTTATTAAATGTACTGAACTAAATGGCAAATGCAAAATATTCCGCGCTTCGCGCCCCGATAAAATCTGCATTTGCAACTTGCACTATCTCCGCATTTATTTTAGGTGCTGTTATGCACAGTTGTTATTTCTTTCGTTTCGATTTACTACCTTTCAACTTAAAACTAAATGGGAATATATATTGAAATCTTACTGCTTGGCCGTTTTTTATGGCAGGAGTCCATTTATTAGGCAAAATAGATATTAGTCTTTTTGCTTCGTTGTCACACGATTCAGATAAACTTTTAATTACTATTAGATCTGATATTACTCCATTTTTTTCGACAATAAAACTAACATAAACTTTGCCTTGTATGTCATTCTCTCTTGCGTCTGATGGATAAGATATATTTTTTAAAATAAAATTAAAAAGTTCATCGTCATTGGGTTGGTATTTTGCGATGCTGTCAACTTCCGTTTTTAAATAAATTTTCTCACCATTGTCTTTGTGATACAATGAGTCAGGAGATAACTTAGGCTGTTCTTGTCCATATGATGTTAAACCAATTAATAAAGTCAAGATTGTTAAAATGTTTTTTATCATAGTTGTCGTTTTACAATTGTGCATAACGGTCTGCAGCTAAAAGAAGTGGCGGTTATGAAACACTAAACTGTCTATACGCACAAAAGTTTATTAAATGCACAACTGTTTATATTGGCACATCCCCCGCCATTTTTTTTAGGTGCTGTTATGTGTCGTTTATTTTAGTAATAGTTTATTAAATTCTTCTAATTTTGCTTCAAAGTAGCCATCTTTAAAATCTTTTTCGGAAGAATAACAAGATTCAGGTAATCTAAATCGAACAACATCAACACCATCTACTTTTTGAGAATTTATTATAAAGCAAGTTTCTGAATAACCTTTTTTTTCTAATGCAATTGTTATCTTGGCTACTAAATTTTCCTCATTATATAAATGTTCACCTCCTAAAATTTTATATCTGTCAGACATTGAGCCGGAAATTTTAGAAGTGATTTTTATGTCTTTTGCTCCTTTATCATTTATAGCGTTTTGTAATTTTTTGTATTCTGTGGAATCAATTACCATAAAATGAGTTTGAGTGTTAGGCTCCCAATCTTCTCTTATGTTTGGATATTTATACTCACCACCAAGGCGTTCATATAATAAGACATAAAGTTCAATTCCATTTTGTTTAATTGTAGAAAATTGAATCCACTTAAAGTTTTGTGGAACGTAACTTACCCAATATTTTGGACAAGCTCTATCCTCAATGACATTATTATTATCAAACCATTTTCCTGTTTCTTTATTTATTTTCCAACCTATTGCACTGGTTAGTTTTTCTGATTTTGATTCGAATGTTAAATTCAATCTGTTTTCTCTACTTTGAGCAAAAGTGTTAATTGTTAAAAATATTGATATTGAAATCAATAATGCCTTTTTAAGATTCTTCATAATTGTTTGGTTTTTAGTTTTTAAATGACACATAACGTTTTGCGCACTGGCGCAGTTGTGCGGTTAAAAAAAATTATTTGTTTTTTATTCCAATGATAAATATAAAGAAAAATTATTGTACTAACTAAAATGTGCACAATTGCACCAGTGCGCTGTTAGCAGTTAGGCTGGACTTCACTA
>CANNHN010000038.1 GCA_947504725.1 Bacteroidota bacterium
AGGTAAAAGCAAAAGCGGCTTTAGATCGTGATGCAATGGAAAAATTGGTTGCTTACACTTCTGTTTCTTATGAATTTAGGACGCGAGTGAATGCTGCGCAGGCACTCAAAAGATTGAATTTCTTTAATGATCTGCTATTGACAAACCTCAGCAATGCCATGTTCAGTGCTAATAGCCGTTTAGCTAATCCATGTGGAGCTGTTTTGAATCACTTCTATAACCAATCGGTGTACAGAAAGAAAATCACAGATTTTAGCACATTGCCAACTTGGGAGTCATGGCAATTGACGATTTTTAAAAATACATTGAAATAAATTTCTGTAATGTTTCAAAATGTATCTTTGACTAATCGATAAACACTTTTTATAGCTTCACTCAAACGTTAGAGGAAAGTTTTAATATATTTGAAATAGAAAAGCTGAGACCAGAAACAACTTTAATAAACGGGGCGTTTCCTGAAAAGCCATAAGAGTAGGGATAAAATTTAATTACGCGCATATGAAACATTTTTTCTTAAGCTCAATTTTAGTTTTATTGACTACCGTTACTTTTTCTCAAAGTACTAGTTTTTCGATTTATATTACCAATCCATCTAATTGCCCTTATACTGTAACTGGTACATGGCATGATACTACAGGAGTAGGCAGTGTTATATGGAACTCAGTAGATAGTACCACCTACCCTTCTATGGATGTATGGTCAGCCACTGTTCAATCGAATTCACCAACGGACACTATGATAATTTGTGTTTCTCCATCAATTCCTTGTTCTTGCCCTACGGTTTGTATAACGCTACCAGTAAATCCAGGATTATACACAATACCGTTGTGCATTAGTGTTGCAATAAATGAAATAGTAAAAGAAAATAATTTCTTAGTCTATCCTAACCCATCTGAGAACCAAATCAATCTAAAAGCAGACGCAAAACTGTTAGGTTCTGTTTATACTGTTTATGATAACACTGGGAAATCAGTTTTATCTGGAAAAATTAACTCAGAAAATACTATTATTGAACTGGGCGGCCTATCGGCTGGAATTTATTTGTTCAGCGTGGGAGAGAATATGAAACAATCATTTAAAGTAATAAAAGAATAAAACCAGCCCATAACAGCGACGTAAGTTAAAGCCTGTTTCTTTGCCTAGTTGTGATTTGTTTTCAAAATGTATCTTTGACTAATCGATAAACACTTTTTATAGCTTCAAGTCTGCAAATAGGAACACAAATAGGAGAGGTTTGCCAACAGACAGGCAAGATGTAAAATCTAATCGCGAAAGTTGGATTTCATATAAATCCTCAGAAATTGCACTAATGCGGGTTTTATACAAAGAGGAATATACAGGTGGAGGTACAAGCCAATCTATAAACTATGCGGCGGAGTTAATGCACCTGAATAAATCCAGAGCAACCGCCTATTATGAAAAAATTCTTGGGATCAGCATGTGATCACAACAGGTAAAACTAGCGAACCCTAATAACCATAATATTATATCTTTCAACATGAACAAAAAAGCTCTCATCCTAGTCGGACTTATATTTATTTCCTTACAATTATTCGCTCAGCAATACGGAAAGATGATTGACGAGCGCGATGGGAAATCCTATAAAATTGTAAAAATTGGCAATCAGGTTTGGATGACTGAAAACTTGGCATTCAGACCACAAAGCGGCGTTTTTACAGCTTACAACAATGACGTTACGAACATTAAAACACATGGTTATTTGTATGACTATGCAACGGCGTGCAGTGTATGTCCTTCTGGCTGGAAACTTCCTTCAAACACCGACTTCATTGAGCTCACGAACTATGTGGGGAGTGAATACAAATCTAAACTTATGAAAGTTGGGGCCTGGGGTACTGACGAGAACGCGACGAATATTTATGGTTTCTCGGGTGTTCCATCGGGAATGAAAGACCACGTTGGTAATTTCAGAGCGTTAGGGTTTGGCGCTTTTTTTTGGTCTTCTACCGCTGCATTCGAAGTCTTCTGCTTTGCACGAGAATTGGGCAAAAATGCAGGTAATTATGCCAGCGACCAATTCCCTACTAATAGAAACATTAGCATGTCGGTGAGGTGTATTCAAGATGGTTCGTCTTCACAAATAAATGAAGAAACGGAAGAGGTTTCAGATGAATACCAAGAATCTGAATACGTAGAGCCTACTACTCCTTCCTACGGCGCTGGCCATCCCATTCAAGTAGGCACTACCGATTATGTTGTTTATCAAACACAGACCTGTAACGAAGTCCAAGACTTGTATTATAACTACACAGAGGAATATAAGTGCGAGGCAAAAAAAGTCGCTTCAATCAAAATTAAAATCGAGATTCATTTGAACGCGCCCATGTACAATGAAGGAACTATCACCATTAATGATTTAAAGACGAAAGAGATTACCCCCATTGACATTGAACACATCGAGCTTGTTGAAGATGGGAATTACATATTCAACTTTTCAATAAGCAATCAGCCTCACATCTTCGTGCTTAATCCTTCTAAAAAAGAATTGATTTGGTTTTCTGAATGGGGGCATTGGATGGAGCATTATTTCTACAAATAAATAATCAATTAAAAACATCTTAATACTTAAAACATGAGAAACGTTATTTTACTTTTCGCTGCAACAACAGTAATTCTTTTGAGTTCTTGCGGAAATAGCTCAACATCGTAAAACACCGTACCTACTGCTGAAGCCCTGTTGTTATTTTTGAAATAATAAGATGATTCAAATTAATAAATGGAATCAAAATACCATCCAACATTGCATTTATTTTTTGTCCCCAGGCTTCATTAAAATCAACCCCGGAAATCGAAGTCATAAAATCAATTTTAAATGGTTCTTCGCCATCAATAAACATAATTGGTGTGGTAAAACCAAGACTGTTTAGTTGAATAAGGGTATCTTCATTTACGTTCAAATTTCTTAAACTTTGTATTATTTTATCTTTATTGATTTTATTTTCTGGCTTTATCCATAAATTGATATCTCCCATAGTTCTTCCATATCCATGGAAAATTACAGCATAACCTCCTGCAATAATATATTCGACTTTATGCTTGTTAAAAGCGATAAGTATTTCCTCAAAATTATTTGCTAATGTCATTGGTGTATGGGTGCATTATTTTAAATACTTTTTCTAAAGGAGCCCAACTGTCATCCTGTAATAAATATTTATTAAATACTCGTTTACGAAGTTCTTCGATATTGCTTAATCTTTTATCATAGGGGATTTCAGCCCTTTCTTTCGCTAAATATAAATTTTCTTCCTCAAAAGAGTTAAAAAAAACAATACGTCTTTCCCCATAAGCAGCCAATGGCTCCTTTACTACTGAGACTTTTGCTTTTGCTGATTTTTTTTTGTCATTGTTTTTTTTAAAATTATACTTTTTATGCTTTGAAGAGAACGTAAAACTTAATAAAAAACCCTGAAAATAGGATAATTGATACATTGAAATAAATTAGCTTAAAAATCCTTTAATTCTCTCGCTTTGGTCGGGGGAATTTTTTACTGTCAATTTCCTACCTTTGATCCTATGGTAAGAGTTTTTATAATTGCTGAGGCGGGTGTGAATCACAATGGAAGTCTTGAATTAGCACTGCAACTGGTTGATAAAGCTGTTGAGATTGGTGCTGATTGTGTGAAATTTCA
>CANNHN010000039.1 GCA_947504725.1 Bacteroidota bacterium
CCTTTTAATTTATTTCTGCTCATGCAAAAAATAATTTTCATATTTTCTTTTTTACTGCTTGCAAAATTTTCTTTTGCACAAATAAATCTTGTGCCCAATCCGAGTTTTGAGGATACGCTTGGTTGCCCTCAGGGCTACCCAGATTTGGATACAAAATGCCAAGACTGGAAATCTTTTCGTATTACACCTGACTATTTTAATAATTGTTCCTCAGTTTGTGGATACTATAATCAAGCTGGTTACCAACAGCCAAATTCAGGAAATGCTTATGCAGGATTTTGTACATACCAAGTAACTAATTCTACTGCAAGGGAACATATCGGAGTTCAATTGGTTTCCCCACTTCTAATCGGAACAAAATATTATGTTTCTTTTTTTGTTTCTCCTGCCTGGAGTAATCTGTTAACAAACATTGCAACGAACAAAACAGGGATGTTGTTAACCACATTTCAGTATTCTGATCCTAACGGTGACAATCCATTGCCAAATTCATGCACCGTTTACTCAGATTCTATTATAAAAGACACGTTGAGTTGGTACAAAATACAAGGTTCCTTCATCGCCGATTCCTCCTATCAATATCTCATTATTGGAAATTTTTTCGATGATTCATTAGTAGATACAATCAACTTTCCTTACCAGGTAGTACCTCAGGTTGCATATTATTATCTCGATGATGTTTGCGTTAGCACAGATTCTATTTATGCTCAAACATGGACGGGTTTCGCCGAAAATATTCATAGTCAAATTAAAATTAAAATATACCCAAATCCCGCAACAGATGTTGTTAATATAATTTCTTTGGAAAATATAACAAAGGTTCAACTTTTAAATACTCTCGGTGAAATAATATATTCCTTTAATAATAATGGTAGTTCATATTATTCTCTTTCACTTATAAATGTGCCCTCGGGTCTTTATTTCATTAAAGTATATTGTCAAACACACTCTTCAATAACAACTATAAATCTCATTCACTAAAACTAAATTAAAATGAAAAAAATCCTGAATTTAATGATGTCAGTTTCTGTGGTATTATTATTAGAACAAAATATTAATGCACAAGTTTCAACTCTTGGCAATACTGGATTTCCCGTCGATTATGTTGGCTGGGACGCTGTACAATTTTTTCCTTTAAACGTTACACATCGTGGCGCTCAAAATATCAACTTCCGCACCGACTACGCCGCCGCAATACCCGGCCTCGGCAACCGAATGATTATAACAGATGGAGGTTTTGGTCCTTTAACTGGTCGTATTGCAATGGGAAATAATTTACCGGATGGTTTTGCTCCTGTTGATCGTTTGCATCTGAATCAAAACACAGGAACAACAGCAATTCGTTTTACAAATGGCGGTTTTGGATTTACGGCAAATAATGGTTTACAAATTGGAAATGATATTGCTGGAGCAGCATTTATTAATCAATACGAAGTACAAACGTTTAAATTTTCGAACAGAAATTTACCTGCAAATCCTATAGTATCAAGATTTGAAATTGTTCCAACCGGGAATACAATGATTGGTACACCAGGCGCGGCGCCGGAATATGTTATCCAACCGGCGAATGCTTTTTCACAGGTTCCAATTGCATTGTTAAATGTGCGGGGTCCCATCAATAGTTGTGCTCCCCTGGGATCAGGAGTTTATCAGAAAACAATTATTTATGGTTACACTACTCCACAAGCAGATCCTTCAAATATAGCGAATGACGGTTTCAGAATGAAATTTGACTGGGATTTTAAGGGAGTGAACAGGGACTCCTGGGTATTTGAAAAAACAGATGGACAATCTCCCGATCCTGATGGTTGTATAGTTTTCACTGCTACCGGAAACGATACAATTGAGGAACTTTCTTTTGCAATAAATGGAATGGGAAGAAGTTATGCCGGTAAAAACATCGCGGTTGTTCCCGGTCTCAAAAATCGTTTCACGATCGATGCCGAACTATCGGATAATACACCAAGCGGTTTGCAATTCACAGACATTAATGCACTTAGCGCACCTGTTCCAAATGTCGGAAATATGGGAGTGCTTGCGCTTGATCTTGCCGGGAATGTAATTTATGTTCCTGGTGGTGGCGGATCAACATTCTTCACTTGCGGAACAAGTGTAGCAGCCGACCTGCTACCATTTGACTCCTGGTGGGAATTGAACAATAAAAACTTTGTTTTTAGCGGGCAAGGTACGTTAGGAAATAATGTTGGTATTGGAACCAGTTGTACGCCAACTGCAAAACTTGATGTGTTGCAAAATTCTGGCGCGACTGGTACAAAGGGAATTCTCGTTACCAATAACGATCCAAGCACCAGTCAGATAGTTGGTTCTTCTATTGGCATAAAATCCATAATGCCATTTATTAACGATCCATATCGCATAGCCGGATATTTTTCTTCCCCTCAGTTACCAGGAACAGCTAGCACAGCTATTTATGTTCCTGTAAATGGAGGAAATGTGGTTATCGGTTATCCATCCTTGAATACTGCTGGTGCCAAGCTTGAAGTAAATGGTAATATTTACGCATTTGGGACACTTTATCCTTCCGATCAAACCTTGAAAACAAATGTTCAAACAATTACAAATGCAAGTTCAATCATCTATAATCTACGCCCGGTTAGTTATGAATGGAATACTTCAATAATTGCCGACTCAACCATGTACGGAACTCATTATGGATTTATTGCACAAGAAGTAGATACTGTACTTCCTAGTATCGTACACGAAGACCATAATGGCATTAAATCTGTTTCTTATACAGAAGTTATTCCATATCTCGTAGCTGCATTAAAGGCAGAACATTTTCGTAATGACTCGCTTGCAACGGCGCTTGCAAATCTGACCGCAACTGTAAATGGATGTTGTAATTCAAACGCAAGAACACAAAACCCAAACCTAAATCAAACAGACGTAACACTCACAAATTCAGAAAGTGTAGTACTCAATCAAAACGTCCCAAATCCTTTTGCGGAACAAACTACAATTACTTACAATCTTCCGGAATCAGTTAAAAAAGCGCAACTGTTGTTTTATGATGCAACCGGAAAATTAATAAAATCAGTTGATTTAAATGACCGCGGAAACGGACAAATAAATGTTTTCGCAAATGATTTGAGCAATGGAATTTATTCTTACGCCTTAGTTGTGGATGGGCAAATTGCGGACACCAAACGAATGGTGAAAACAAATTAGTTTTGATACCTGCATGCCATAGTACAAGACAGCGCATCAGCAGGAATAATTTTAGAACCTGTTTTTTCAGCAAGTTTATTGGTTAACAAAGATAAAGAAAATACGATAGGAAAGAACTTTAATTTCGATTTTGCTTTTCAAAAAAAGAAATCAAAAACATACAATAACAATCGTACTAAATTACATATTTCAACCTTTCAATAACTC
>CANNHN010000040.1 GCA_947504725.1 Bacteroidota bacterium
GCTCTTTTCGGTAGTGAATGTCAATTCGATCCATGTGTTTTTTAAGCATGAAATCATAAATTGATTTGATAAAAGGCCAATTTTTAAATTTTCTGGTAATATTTTTACCAATTGTTGGGTTATAATCATGGTCTTCACCCATGGGAATTGAAAAATCATGTAAAAGTGTCCAAGGATATATTTTAGAGGTTTTGGTAATCAAATCTATAAGGCCTTGCTTCCGTTTACTGCCATCTATGAATAAAATAGCTGCATCTCCTTCCTGCCGCGTTGCTTTAGCGAGCAGCGTAGCATAAATAGTGCAGATTTGCGATGTGCTAAGGAAGATTCGTACGTGTCTTGATTTCATCTATTTTTATACCCGTTGTAAAAGTACCTAAACCTATCAAATTGGGAACCATTCAAAAGCAAGGCTTAATTAATACCATCATTATATATGTTGGTGTGGCCCTCGGCTTTCTAAGCCGTATTCTTATTCAGCCCCATTGGTTAACTACGAGTGAAATTGGATTAGCTGGTTTATTAATATCGTTTAGTGCTTTGTTGACGACCTTTTTACTTCTTGGCTCATCTAACATGTGTGTAAAGTATTTTCCATTATTTAAAAATGAGCAAAAAAGACATCATGGTTTTTTAGGTTTTGTTTTATTATTTCCAATGTTGGGAATTCTTATGGGGGGGCTATTGTTATATTTTATGCGTGCCTGGCTCATTCAATCTTATTCAGAACATTCCCCGCTCTTTACTGAATATTTCGATTTTGCATTTCCTTTGGCTGCAATCATGACTTTTGCAATCTCGTTAAATGCTTATTGTAATAGTTTGCAAAAAACAACATTTCCATCATTTTTGAATGATATTTTGGTGAGAATAGTTTTAGTGATAGGAACTATTGCCTATGGTGTGGGTTGGATTCCCTTAGACTTTTTTGTATTAAGTATTGCAATTGCTTATGGCACTCAATTACTTCTGCTCATCGCTTATATATGTATCGTGGATCGCCCAGGATTAAAAGTTGATTGGAGTTTTGTTAAATCTATTGGCATTTCAGGGATCTTTCGGTACACATTTTTATTGACATTAACTGCCTTAACTTCTTTGAGTTTGAAGTCGCTGGATAACATGATGATTGGAAGTTATTTGGGAGAAAATTTCAGTGGTATTTTTATGATTGGTATGTTTATGGCTCAATTTATTGAAACGCCTTTATATTCTATTGAGCGAATTGCTTCTGCCAAAATAGCGCAGGCCTTTGCTGTTAATAATTTAGAAGAAATCAAAGAAATTTATTACCGTTCTGTTCGAGTACTGTTTCTTTTTGGTGGCTTTCTTGCTGTTTGCATCATTACGAATATTCATGATTTTTTAAGTATAATGAAACCTGAATTTGCAGCTGCTGCAGGTGTAACTATTATTTTGAGTATTGGTTCAATTGTAAATATGGCGACAGGCGTTAATTCTCCAATTATTATCAATTCCTCAAAATACATTTGGGGTGTATTTTTTCTTTCCATTCTATTAGTAGTTTCTGTATTTCTAAATATGTTTTTAATTCCTATTTACGAAATTGAAGGCGCTGCAATTGCAACTGGCATTGCCAGTACGCTTTATAATTTTATGAAATTTATATACATCTGGAAAAAATTTGGAATGCAACCGTATGCTATGCATACCGTAAAGACAATTGTGATTATTGGAACGGCATTGGTTGTGGGAATTTTTATGGCTGTCCCCGAAAACCCATGGCTTGCAATTGCTTGCAGAGGTTCATTAATTACACTTCTATTTATCTCGCTTTCACTGTACTTTAAAATTGTCCCTGAATATCATCATTTAGTAAAAAAGATATTTACAAGGAATAAATAATTTTAAAACATCTTCTTGTTGGGTATCGATTGCTCTATTAAATTGATGTGAGTATCTTTACCGGCTACCAAATTGTATTGGTTGTTTTAGTGTTATTAGTAGTAATGAGTAATTTGCAATTGATGAAAACTGATTTAAAGTCAAATATAATTTACAACGAATTACTTCAACTCGGAATCATTGATGCGAGTTCGATCAATCCTTTTTATCCTCAGGTACGCGATCGAAATGATGTTGGTGTTTTACGTTGTGAAAAATCGGGTGTAATTTTCCTTGATCGATCAGACCATGTTGGTGCTACTTATTATGAAGCAAAGTCTGGCACTTCCTATTGGAGTAGTGAAGATCGTGCAGCTGGATTAAAAGAAACAGCGATCGATGATGTTCGCAGAGCTAGCCAAATAAAGGATTATGTACTAGGCAAAAAATTTGCTGATGTAGGTTCTGGCCTTGGAGGTATTTTAGATTTAGTAAAACCATTTGCAAAAGAAATTGTTGCCGTTGAACCTCAAAATGACATTCGAAGTAATCTAACACACATTGGATACAATACTCTTGCATCAATAAAAGAATTAGCTGAGCAAAAAACAAAATTTGATTTCATTTCTCTATTTCATGTATTTGAACACATCACCAATCCTTTGGATTCATTAAAAATGTTGAATGCCTCACTTGATACTGGTGGAAAAGTATTTATTGAAGTTCCGCATGCAGGAGATGCACTTTTGACAAGCTATAATCTTGAATCATTTAAAAAATTTACATTATGGAGTGAACATTTGATTTTACACACTCATAAAAGTTTGGAAACTTATTTACAAGCAGCTGGATTTAAAAATATTCAAATTCTCGGATTTCAACGGCATTCATTGGCCAATCACCTTGGATGGTTGCGGGATGGAAAGCCGGGTGGACAAAAAATATTAACACAGTTCAGAGATGAAAAACTTGAGGTAGCTTATGAAGATTATCTGAATAGAAGTCACCAAACGGATACGATAATCGGTATTGCTGAAAAAATATAACACGCTGTTGTTTGGTGATAGGACTTCGATACGGTTTCGAAATTATGCTTTTCATAAACCACCGAACCATTTTATTCGAAACCTACTCAGTCTGACAGTTTTATCATTTCAGTTTATTCCAAATTCCCTGATGTAATGCAGAGCCAACCTTGTCAGACTGAGTAGCCGACGCTGGAGGCGTATCGAAGTTTAGAACGCTCTATTAATACCTACAACCCAGCGCATCTGAATATATTCTGGAGAATTATATGGAGTGCTGTTTAAAAACAAGGGCATATCAAATCGAATGATTAGCGGTTTAACTAATTGGAGTGGGGGA
>CANNHN010000041.1 GCA_947504725.1 Bacteroidota bacterium
GCTGTGTTTGAGGAACAAGCTATATTTGCAGCCCGCAAAACGGGTATTGGGAGCTTAGCTCAGCTGGTTCAGAGCACCTGCCTTACAAGCAGGGGGTCACAGGTTCGAACCCTGTAGCTCCCACAACAATAAATTCGCTTTTTAAAAGCGAATTTTTTTTTAATTATTGGGATGTTAGCTCAGCTGGTTTAGAGCGCTACCTCGACAAGGTAGAGGTCACAGGTTCGAACCCCGTACGTCCCACTGATGGAAAAAGTGTAGAAAAATGAGATTTTCTACACTTTTCTGTTTTTATACCTACCGTTTTCCATTTTGCTATATTTTTGAAAATATTGTATCTTTGATTATTATAAAATGAAACATGAATTACAACGTATCATTTCAGGAAAGAGCCAAGTTAGGAATGGAGCAGTTATCCAAGCAACAGCCTGTTACCTTAAAAGAAGCCAAAGAACAAGTAAATTGGTTAAAGAGTCAAAGCTCTACAAAAAGCAAGAAACAGAAGTCTTAAAAGACTATATTACCAAAAATAATGTATGGTTTTCAGATGTTGCTATCAAGGATTAGGAAAAACATTCAATGAGGTGCTGTCTTGAATATTAGTTTGTTCTTCAAATTGCATCATCCGATTACTATTTGCATTTCCAAATTCATCCACCTGCAAATTTAACATGACACGTGCTGAATAAACCGCATCGCCGGCATCGGAAGCATGATGTATTGCAATATTGTAAAGCGTGGCACTATCGGCAGGTAAAAAAAAGTATTGGCCCTGCATCCAGGTAGTATTATAAATAGCATACACCGTTTTCAGATTTGATTCAGAAAGGTTTGTGTCATTCAAACTATTAAGAATAACCGTTGCCAGCGATACACTATCTACGGATACCATTTCTTCAAAGTTAGGTTATTTTTCAATCACCAACTTCCCATTCTTCAAAACATAATTTCCTGCCTGCCCCTTCGGGGATTCAATACGATAAACATAAACTCCTGCTGCCAATTGCAAAAATATCGGAACTGTTCTATTTCCACTTTCAATATCTTCCGACCAGACTAATTGCCCAAGCATATTATAAATTTTCATTTTCGTTTCAGGAGGAAAATTTCCATTCAAAATAAATTCTCCATTGGAAGGATTTGGAGTGAGAGTGATTTGAGGATAATCCGGAACAGGTGGAATAGAAGTGCTACAATCAATGCAATGAATGTCGAAATCATCAAAATAATAATAAGCAAAACGTGATGGGTTAAGTGAATCTATTAAATAGTATTGTGTTTGAGCTGTATCTATATTGCCTAAAACCATATAGCATCCCCCCCCTCCTGCAATAAAAGTATCCTGTACTAAAACCCAATTCAAAGTGTCAATAATAATATTTCCAGATAGATTTCCGGCATCACTTTGAAGATTGCTTAAATAGTTCCAACAAGTACTAAGATTATAATCTGTTATACTATCATTCATAAAAGCAACCTGTATCAAATCCATTCCAGACCGAGACGCATTACCTAATGAGGTATAGAAGCTAATAGTGTATGTTTTTCCATTTCTTAAACTATCGTTAAGTCGCACTGCCATTAGTTCGGAGGCATCTGGAACGACCATACCAGCATATGCCAATCCATTATGAGGCATTTGGTAACCCCAGTTATTGGAATACCCCCCACCCCCCCAATATGCAGGGTATTGATTAATACAACCCGGATTGCCTTGAATTGTTGGATAAAAGTAATCTGGAGAACCACAAGTAGGATTATACCAAACTTTTGTCTTAATGATGGTACTGTCAGACGGACAACGAATGGTATCTTCAAATCCCGGATTAGGAACAAGATTTATCTGACCGATGGAAACCACAGGCAAAAAAAACAGAAAAAATATCGCTAATCTGACTTTCATTGTTTGAAAACAGGTTCCATCCTGATTTATGGGGGACGGAACCTGTTTATTTATAAGCATTTACGTAAAGATAGGTTATTTCACAATAACCAATCTTTTGCTTTCAGTAGCCTCACCGTTAACTATCACACGAAGCATATATACTCCTGCTTCCAACTCGTCTGTTTCAATCGAATAAACTTCCTGTTGCGGAGCAAGATTATTCGTTAAAACAAGTTTGCCTGTTCGCCAACGCATATTGTAATGGGATCGGGAGTAAGTTGCAAGATACAAGAGACTGATGATTGCGATTTGACATTAACTGATAAAAACGATGTACAGCAAATCAGAAGAAATGTTGCGAGATTGATCTGTTTGAAGAAATAGCTTTGATTTTTGATTGGTTTTATGTTAAAGTGGGTTCAAAAATTCATTTTTAGAGGTTTGAATAAAAATCGCAGAACTCGTTAAACGTTTTTTGTAATCTGTTTTTCAAAAATACAATATTTTTTCTATCTATAAGTCCTGTTCTGTGCGGTTCTCTTTGTCAAAAGGAAAAGAAACATCACCGAAAGCAGGCAGAATTTCCGATGAATAGTTTTGAATTTGTTTTTCATGGTTTTAGTTTTTTATGAAACAATTTTTTTCTTCATCTTGTTTATTTTGGTTTATGCGAGTTAATAATAATTCTTAAATGCATTAATAAATAACGATATCTTTTACGGATCGTTTTATTTAATTCCAATAAATCCCTTCTATCCCCTATTTGACAATATTGCGCCATACGGTTTTCAGCCCGTGAGAATAAAGACGGAGTGAGTTGCTTGAGTCCTGCAATTCGTTCACTTAATCGTCTTTGCGCAAGTCGGAAATTATAATGCTCCCCATTATTAGGACAGGATTTTAAGCTAAGATAGATTAATAATTGATTTGTTATCTGCATTTGTAAAAAGGCGCCCAGCTATTTTTAAATAACCTCTGCTACAACAAAAGTACTTCCACCAACGAAAACCAAATCACCTCTCTTAGCTTTTGTTTGTGCAGTTTTCAGCGCTTTTCGCACCGAATTGTAACATTCCCCTTTCAAATCAAAGGTACTGCCTAATTGTTTCAATGCAGCTTCATCCAGGGAGCGAGGCAAATTTGCTTTGCAAAAATAATATGTCGCTTTTTTGGGAAAATGTTTTAAAATAAGTGATGGGTCTTTGTCGTTGACCATCCCCAACACTATATGTAGA
>CANNHN010000042.1 GCA_947504725.1 Bacteroidota bacterium
ATCCATACATTTCCAGAATCCGTTGTGTTTATAAGCAACAAGTTCTTTTGCATTGGTTAAATTTTCTAATGGTGCATCTTCCCACATTACATTATCGGCATCAGCTGATAAGTAATCGAACACTTGGGGTTTGAGTACAAAAAAACCTGCATTGATCCACTTTCCATCACCTTTAGGTTTTTCTCTAAAGGAACTTACCAAACCTGATTCAGAGAGTTCCATTCCACCAAACCTAGCTTCGGGCTGAATGGCTGTAACTGTTGCAATTTTTCCGTGTTGTTTGTGATGAGCAATCAAAAGATTCAAATCAATATCTGCAACACCATCACCATACGTTAGCAAAAAATCTTCATTGCCAATGTATTTTTGAATTCTTTTCAATCGTCCTGCTGTTTTCGTTTCAAGACCGGTATCAATTAAAGTTACTTTAAATGATTCTGCATTTGAAAAATGAATGTCAAGATGGTTGTTTCCTAATTCAATGGTCAAATCAGAATTATGCAAGTAATAATGCATGAAATATTCCTTAATTACATAACTCTTATATCCAAGGCAGATAATAAAGTCGTTGAACCCGTAATGGCTATAAATTTTCATGATGTGCCAAAGAATTGGCTTTCCACCAATTTCAACCATGGGTTTAGGTCGAACATCTGTTTCCTCTGCTATTCGTGTTCCTAAACCACCTGCAAAAATTACAACTTTCATATTTGGCTAGTTATTAAAATTGTTTCCCAATCTAATTTTGGACGCACAACACCCGGTATTTTCTGATTAAAATCAGTTTGTCTGTTTTTTATATCTTCTATAACTTCGAAAAATAATGTGTCCGGTACAGCAAAGTGAATCTTTAATGGATTCATACTTGTCAAGGCAATTCTTAAGCTGTAAGCACCTTCGTTCAGTATATTACCTGGTACCCACATAATCGTTTTATAAATTCCGGGCATAGAAAATCTTACATCTTGCTTTTCTCCACTCACAAAAGCCTGTTCGCCCTTTGAAGTGTTAACATGTACATTGGGTATTGGACAATAACCTTGTTTTAAAACTTCATAAATATATTCAACACCTATTTTTTTATCAATCGGAGCGTATTCAATTGTATTTAAATTTTCATCAATAAGTCTCGCTGAATGTAATAAAGCCACATCGTCACCTGGAGCATTCTCTTTTTCCCATTTAACAAATGTCTTATTTGTATTTTCATTTGATAAATATTGATTTACAATTTTGATTGTATTGCCCATGGAAACAATACTTCCATTTTTCATATAGACACATTTTGAACACAAAGAATTTACCGCTGTCATATTATGACTTACAAAAATCACCGTTCTTCCCTGGCCTGCTACATCTTTCATTTTTCCAAGGCATTTTTTTTGAAACTCAACATCACCTACTGCTAACACTTCATCCAAAATTAATATTTCTGATTCCAAATGCGCAGCAACAGCAAAAGCAAGGCGAACATACATACCACTGGAATACCTTTTGACTGGTGTATCAATGTAACGCTCTACACCACTGAATTGTACTATTTCATCAAACTTTGCTGTAATTTCTTTTTTGCGCATTCCAAGAATTGCTCCGTTGAGGTAAATATTTTCTCTTCCTGAAAGATCAGGATGAAAACCTGTACCGACTTCTAAAAGTGACGCAATTCTTCCTTTCATTTTTACTTCACCTATAGATGGAGCCGTAACACGTGAAAGAATTTTTAGCAATGTTGATTTGCCTGCACCATTACTTCCGATTATGCCCAACACCTCACCTTGCTGTACTTCAAATGAAATATCATGCAATGCCCAAACAAAATCAGAATCACCTTTTTTTGTGCGATCATTAATGTCTCCAATTTTTAGAAATGGATCTTCTTTTCCACGAACATTAAACCACCAACGCTTAAGATCATTACCCAATGTTCCCGTTCCTATTTTACCAAGGCGGTATTGCTTGCTGACTTGATCTACAGAAATTACAGTTTTCCCCATTTCTACAAATTAAACAGTATCCATAAATGTTTTTTCAACACGCTGAAACATTACCAATGCTATTAATAAAGCAATCACCATAAAGCAGAAAGAATAAGCTAGACCATACCATGACCAAACACCAACTCCAAGTAATGCATAACGGAAAGATTCTATCACCCAAATCACTGGATTCACAGCAATCAATCTACGAGCTGTTGGACCCATGATATCAATCGAGAAAATAACAGACGATCCATACATGAGCAGTTGAGTTCCGAATGAAACTAGATAGGATAAATCGCGGTACTTGATGGTCATAGATGAGATGATAATCCCAACTGAAAATCCAAGTCCCGCCAATAGGAAAATTAATAGTGGTAAAAATAGAATATGGTAATCGGGACGTAAATCAGAACCATTGGCAATGATAATTACGTAGATCAAGGTCAACATTAACGACTGAATTCCGAACTTAATTAAGTTGGAAAGTATGACGGACAAGGGTGAAACCATTCGTGGAAAATATACTTTACCAAAAATCGGAGCATTGACCAAAAAAGTATTGGATGTTTTGGTAAGACAATCACTGAAGTAAGTCCACGGAATAAGACCGCTCATGTAAAATAAAATATGTGGAACACCTGAAGTCGGAATTTTTGCAATTTGACCGAAAATAATCGTAAACGTAAGTGTCGTCAACAAGGGTTGCAACAGCATCCATAAAGGGCCAAGTACAGTTTGTTTATAGGAAGCTACAAAATCACGTCTTACAAATAAAAGTATCAAGTCACGGTAAGCCCAGATGCCTTTCAAGTCAATCCTAAACCATTTCTCTTTAGAACGGAGAATTGTATCCCATTCTGAATTTGGTTCTGTAGAAGTTACTTTTTGCATTTTACTATTTTCCAAATAAATTATTAATTTTTCAAAATTAAATCTCTTGAACAATTCTTGTAAAGTTCATCATTGTTCCTTTTTTAATAAATTCAAATGCGCTTTTAATTTAAAATTCATTGCCACTCCCTCAAAACTAATAACAGCAAAATTCTCTCCGACAAATTTTTCAATCACTGCAGCATACGATTTAAAATCTGCAAGTTTAAATTCAATTCTA
>CANNHN010000043.1 GCA_947504725.1 Bacteroidota bacterium
AACTATTTGGCAAGACGTTTCAGCAATTTCTACTACTAGTCCCTCTTCAATTATTTCATCAAGTACTTGGATTGATAAAAAAAATCTGACGGTTACAGAAGTCCGTTCTCACTTTTCTTACAATATAATTCAACGAGCTAATTTTTCTCTGCTTCTTGGTGCCGGTGGCTGGTTGGCTTCCAATAGCATGAAAGCTGCATTTAATCCTGGTTCTGTGGGTATGGAAGGAAATGTCACGGCGTATTATTTGTTTAATAAAAAGTCATTTGTACAGATTCATCTTTCGCCTGGTTACATGCGAAATGGCTATTACCTTAACATGACATTGGGAATTTGTTACCAAGGTCAACGTACGATGCGCGTTCACCCCAAAAAATATTATGTTCGTACTTATGAGCTGGAGGAATAGTTTGACTTTGATATTTACTTTTGATTGATTTTTTGTTTAACTCCTATTAAAAAAGGTTTTTTAAATTTTATTTTTTAATAAAACGCATTGAACTTATTGGTTTTATTGTAATTTAGTTATTAAATTTTAAAATTCAAAATAACAGCAACTAATAAGGGGCTATAATTTAGGTGATAATGCAGCGAAAATCCTTACCAGGATTGGGAGGGTTGAAGTAATAAAAAGAAAAGGCTAAGAATAATTTTTTAACAGAGTATAAAATAACAAGCGAGAAAAATCTAATCATTATTTTAAAATCTATTTAACATTATAAAAATGCTTTTAAGCAAAATTGGCGGCAAACTCAAAATTATTGAAATATGCATAGGTTTATTCGGAATCATTTCTTTCATATGGTCTTACATTGCCAAATTAACACCTGCTAATTATATACTGTTTTCTATTCCAATCTGTTTGTTTTTATTATTTAATTATTTGCATAGCCGTTTAAAACGAAAAAATGAAAATGCTGTTATTAATGAAAGTCAAGCGAAAAAACAGAAAAAAGCAATTGTTTTATTAAAGATTCTTACTTATTCGATGTTAGTTCCTTTAGCGCTTTCAATATATTATATTATTGTTATCTCACCCTCCGATTGTAAGTGCGAAAAAATGTCTTCAGATCCTTTAATTTGTATAACAAGATTTTCAGAGCAAAAAGATGATGAATTTTCCTACTCATTAACTGAAAAAATCACCAACAAGCTTTCAGATAAGAAATTAGTATCAGTTTGTTTCACAGACACCTTTCTCAATCACCAATTTGTAATTGACCCGCATCTTTCAAGTCAATTAATTAACCAAAACTGTCATGAAAAGGGTATAGTTGTATTTGGCAGACGATCTGAAAACTCAAAATTATTTAATTGCACTATAGTTATTTCAGAGTTTTTTAAAAAGGACTTTTTAAATAAAAACGTTAATGATGTCATAAAACTAAAGAACCCTGATAATATAAATTTTTCAATTGAAAAGCAAACAGATTGTGTTGCAAGGTTTATGCTTTCTGTATGCAGTTTTTATTCTAAAAATTATAAAACAACCATAAATTATTTAAATGACATAGACAGTTGCAATGAAGGCAATGCGGATTTTGTAAAGGTGTGTAATATATTTAAAGCTCAATCTTTATTTGCGGAAGGGAAAATTAATGACTGTATAGATTTGTATAATAATAAAATTATTAAAGACTCTCCGACTGCAACCGACTGCAATAATTTAGCTCAAATATATTTATTATCGAAGGATAGTACAAATGCATTTATAAACTTTGAAAAAGCTAAAAAAATTGATAGTAAAATAGTAAATCCGTTGAATGGATTTAGTCAAGATGTAAAAACTCAAACTTTTCTCAGTGAAAATACGGCCAGCTTAATAGCTGAGCAAGAACCCATATCTAAATTAAACATCCAAGCTCCCACTTCAATTGAAAAAACTAATAGTAAATTAGTGCAAATCACCTATATAGTCATAGGGTCTCAAAAATGGGCGCTTTCGAATTTGAACGTAGATAATTTCCGTAATGGAGATCCTGTGCCTCATGCAAAAACAAAAGAAGAATGGATAAGTGCAGGAAAAAAAGGTAAACCTGCTTGGTGTTATTATGATAACAATCCATCCAATAATTCTAAATACGGTAAACTATATAATTGGTATGCAGTTAATGATCTTAGAGGTTTAGCACCAAATGGGTATCATATCTCAAGTGATTTAGAAATAACAACATTAATTAATTATCTCGGCAAAAAAAATGCGGCGAAAAAAATGAAAAACGATCGTGGTTGGTTTCTGAGTTACGGTACCGAAGGTGGAAACGGTAGCAATGAAAGCCAATTCACTGCCACACCTGGAGGAGCACGTATTTTCCAAGAAAAAGATTTTGCGGGTATAGGCGGTTGGTGTATATGGTGGACTTCGACGCAATCAAGCAAAGCTGAAAAATGCGCCTTGGCATTTGGTTTGTCCTCGAAGGAATCTGAAGTTACTATACGAGAAGATTCCCCAAAATACTTTGGATATTATGTACGATGCATAAAAGATTAATAGATTTTCTGCGAATATTGTTTTGACTGAAAAGTAAGTTAAAAGTATATCGATTCGAACTCAGCAAATAGATAATTGCGAATGAATTCAAAGACGACACATTGCTATTTCCTAAAATGATTTAAATTCATCTAACAATGGATTTAATCCATTGAAACGTGAATAAATCTTGAACGTTATTAGTAAATCAAAAAATATTTTCCCTCAATTAATTTTTCCTTCGTTTTTTTTCTTTCATAATTAAATTAAGTTCTCTTCCAGTCTGCCCCTTGACGGAGGTGTTTTCTTGCGCGCGTCGAATGAGATAAGGAAGGACTTCTTTTACAGGTCCGTAAGGAACATATTTTGCAACATTGTAATTCATGTTCGACAGGTTGAAGCTAATGTGATCGCTCATACCTAGTAACTGCGAAAAATAAATGTGTGGATGATCATTTTTAATTTGTTTGGCTGCTAATGCATTTACCAGTAGGTGGGAACTACTTTCGTTATGCGTTCCTGCGCACATCGCAATTTTATCAATATGTTCCACGCAAAAAAGTAGCGCATTGTCGTAATCT